>NZ_JASISU010000010.1 GCF_030063285.1 Pseudarthrobacter sp. PS3-L1
GGCTGACAGGTTCGATCTGACGCGCTCGTGTGTCTTTGATCTTTCTGCCATTTCTGACACCCTCCCAGCGCAACAGGCGGCGGGAATGCTCGCGTCCTGGTCAACAGGGTTTGCTTCCGTGAAGGTCGCTCACATCCTCGCTGATGCTGGGCTAGAGCCTCGACGAAACTATAACGTCGTCCTTGATGAGTTGTGGCGTGCGCTGCGTATTGGTCGGGGCATCGTGGACCGGGCTGATTCGCTCACGCGGCTGAACCGGCATCAGGGTATCGGGCAGATGATGATTTCCCACACCCTCAAAGACTTCGATGCTGTCACTGATGAAGCCGACCGGAAAAAAGCCCAAGGATTCGCCTCTCGCTGCGCCGTGATGGTCATGGGCGGTCTTGATAAAGAAGAACTCGATAAGGTCCACGAGATTCGCTCTCTGACCCGTGAGGAACGCAAACACCTCATGTCCTGGGGGGATGCAAAGAAGATCACCACCCAGCGCCGGGGCAATCAAGCTCCCTTTGGGCGGGGGAAGTTTTTGCTCAAACTCGGAAACTCACCTGGTATCCCCGTTCAAACCCGTCTGACTGAGATTGAACAGAAGTTCGCGGACACAAACCAGCGGTGGGACAAGCTCAGGCAGTCCGGTGTAGATGCGGCAGATATTGAAGCGCAAATCTTTGGAGGTAGCCGTGAATCAGCGTAAAACGAACGCACTCACCGGGGGACAGATTGCCGGGTTCTGTGGCCTTGGCCTGGTGCTGGTGGTCATGGCTATTGCTGACCTGGGAATCTATGGCGGGTCATGGATCAGTAACGATGGCCAAGACCTGCCAGCGAATCCGATGAGTGCCCCTTTCATGCTGTTCACCGGAACGTTGACGTGGTCGCTGAGCTCAACGATTGTTGCCGGGGGCGCGGCAGCGGTGGTCTTAGTGGTTGCTGTGTTGATTCTTCGGGCAGTGCTCACCTCGCGTAAGGGCAGGACCCGTATTGATTACAAGGCGCGGCTGATGGGTACTGGTAAAGACGTTCAAGCACTCACGGAAAAAACGGTCAGTGCTTCGGCCAAAAAGCTCGGTGTTGTGGACTCCGTTGGTATCTTTCTGGGCCTGATGGTCGTTGGTGCCCGCCGAGTCTATGCCGACTTCGAATCAGTGGTTTTGCAGATATGGGGACCTCGCCAGGGTAAGTCCTCTACACAGGTCATCCCTTACCTTTTAGACGCGCCCGGGGCGGCACTAACAACCTCAAACAAGCCTGACGTGATTGACGCTACGCGCCTGGCACGTAGCGCCAAAGGAACGATTTGGGCCTTTGATCCTCAGAAGATCAGTGGGGATGCGCCGCTGTGGTTCTGGGACCCGCTTTCCTATGTTCGTGATGATGAAAAGGCCCGCAACCTCGCGGAAATTTTCATTGTTGCCGGGCGGGGAGCCAACGCCAAAGGTGATGCTTATTTTGAGGCGGAGGGCAAAGACATGCTCACAGCCCTGTTCTTGGCCGCGAAGCTGGGAAACAAGCCGATCACCGCAACAAGCGAGTGGATCAACCAGGGCAAACCCAGTGAACCTGCCCGGCTACTCAGGGAGAAGAACAACGGTATCTATGCCGCCTACGCCAGCGCTCTAGAGGGCCAGCTACGACTTGAACCGGCCCAACGTGACGGTGTGGTTGGCACCGCGAAAGCGGCCTTGCAGCCGTTGAAATTCGTTGGGACTCTGCCGTGGATCACCAGAACATCTACCTTTGATTCTCGTCCTCAGTTTTCCCCGCAAGATTTTGTTCGGGGCAGCAAAGACACGTTGTATTTGCTTTCCATGGAGGGCGGCGGGTCCGCTGCTGCTCTGACGACGGCTCTGACGGTAGCCGTTGCTGAGGCAGCAGAAGAGTACGCCATGACGTTGCCACGTAGACGGCTCACCGTCCCGTTGGTGATGGCCTTGGATGAGATAGCCAACGTCTGCCCGTGGAACGATCTGCCCAACAAATACAGCCACTACGGGTCCAAGGGAATCATCCCCATAGCGTTCTTGCAGTCCTACTCTCAGGGCGAAGAACTCTGGGGAGAAAAGGGAATGCGGAAGATTTTCAGTGCAAGCTCCGTGAAGGTCATTGGCTCCGGTATTGATGAAGAGGACTTCCTCAATAAAATGTCCTCCCTGATTGGGGACTACACCTACACCACCGTTTCCGATAGCACTTCTAAAACCGGACGCTCACGCTCAGTAAGCGTTGATGGGGGTAAAGAGCGCATCCTCTCCGTCTCTGACCTGTCCTCCCTGCCCATAGGACGATCCATCGTCAAACGCTCAGGGACTCCACCCGTGATGATCAAAACGGTGCCCTGGTACAAGGACAAGCACGCTGATTCGATCTGGCTCTCCTTGAATATTTTTGACCGCACCCCGGAAAGTGAAGCAGCCGTCGAGCGGATACTTGCTCAGAAAAAGGCCGGCGAACACCCACTCGTTCCCGCCTACCGTGCAGCACTCAAAAAACGTGAAACAACACCCGTGGCCACCGTTGCGGCACCGAGTGTTTCGCGCTGGATGCAGGCGGCCAACGATGACTAACATTCCCGCAGCAGAAGACGCCTGGGCCAACGACACCGACCCCGAAAAAGCACCTGATAAGGATGCAGCGGAGACAGGAGCTCAGAGTGTCCCTGCCCCTGTACCTGCCCCTGCTCAGGCATCAAAGGAAACAGGCGAAGACGGTCCGGGATTTCTCCTCAGCACTGCCGACGTCGTGGCTCTGATCAATGACCGCACAGCAGAACAACTCTCCGTCAGCACGTTCAGAACACTTGTCTCCCACGATCAGGCACCACAGCCCCTCTCGTGGGGAAAGACGCCGGTGTGGGCGTTCGCCACGGTGGAGGACTGGATCTCTGAGATGTTCGCGTCCGGCTCATTCACCATGCCCGAGCCCGACACAGACGGCGAAGAAGAACCTGGTGAAGAGGCTAAGGAACCGGAACTCATCTTCGGTTCCACCGCTCAATGGGTAGAGACGTTCCTTGCTCCCATGTACCGGCGCGATATTGCCCCCAACGGGGCAGGGGCATTGGTCTGGTGCCCGTCGTGGTGGATGCACTCAGAAGCCGTGATCCGTCTTGAAGCTCTCTGGCGGGCCTGGGAACACCTGCGCTTGGACGGCAAAACGGGGGTTAGCGTATTCATGAAAGATCACCTCGATCACCACATGGCTGTCCTCATGGACGGCAAAGGGCCCTTTGACGGATGCAGCATGGACCTTGGCCATAAACCCGAACACGAAGGACTCCGACCCCTCCCCGTCGTCCCTGCGCCAGCAGAGCTTTTCCCCGATGTAAGGACAGCGAACACCGAGACGAAGGATGATAACGATGAATGAATCAGACGGAATTGGCGAAATCTTCGATGATCTACTCCGCCAAGCGCTCATGGTGGCCGCGCGTATCGGTGAAGCAGCCGCACGCGCCCGACAGCAGAACATCCAAGAAGCAGAAGCCCGTAGCGTCCAGGAAGGACGCGAAGTCGCTGCAAGGTTCGATGCTGAACGCCTCAGCGCCCGCACAGCGCTGGCTCCCTTGACCGAAGAGACTTGGTGGAAGGATGCCAGCGCCGAACAGATCGGGGCAGCCTATGAGACAGCCACGACCTGGGCGGGTGAAGATGCCGACATTTCGCGAACTCTTGATCTGATGAATGACGAACTCGCCAAACGCGGGATCACTGTGAGTAACCCACGCGCCGGGGCAGTAACAGAGCTTGTTCAAGCCAGGCAATGGGCAGCAGAGAACAATCCCACTGTTCACAGCTTCCATAGCCGGGAAATGATCAAAGCCTCGATAACCGCTGAGCGTGAACGGCTCAATAACAACCTGGTCGCGTCCTATCTCGCCAGGGAAGAAACACCCACGTACACCGCTGATGAACGGGCACCAGAACACGCCCGCCAGCAGGGCGCACCGGGACCCGACGCGGCCAAGGCAGCTGCCTTACGCGGTGACGCTGACAAGCTCCGGGGGGCGGCGTACTTTAAGGAGGCGGCCGCAGCGGGAAACAACCTCGACGGGGACGCAGCGGCGTACCGATCCGACGAGCTCCACAAGATCACGCCTCTTGATATGGAAACCGGGCCAGGGGCCGACGACGCAGCCTGGTATGCCCAAGAAGCCAAGCGCAACGACGCAGCAGCGGCGCAGAACTGGGACACGGCGGACCGTCGTGAAGAATTCGCCCACTCCCTCCACGGCAAAGCCGACCAAGCCGCCGTAGAGGCCCGCGTCTTAGCGGACCTGAGCCAAGGAACCCACCCGACCACAGCGGTCAAAGGCGCAGCGCCAACAGCCACAAAAGCCCGTAAAAACGTTCTCCCCCACAAAACACAGGCCCTCGCCAAAGGTGGCCGATAGAGCTTCTTAGTGATGCACTGACAAGCAAATTACCTGGTTAGTTCGGCTGTATCCGTTGAGAGTAAAGGGAGATGAAATGTTTGTTCCTGTATGGGTATTCAATGGTGATCGTGGTCATGACGGTGACCACTCGATAGTGAATGTGCGCGAAGTTGTCAGCATCATTGCCACAGAGTGGAAAGGCGGCTATTCCGATCTGCGCGCACAAATCCACCTGACAGATGGAAGGGTCCTCAACGTTTCGGTGCGTGGTGGTCAGCACAGTTCTGATCACTTTGAGCGGGGCCAGTGGTACACCGAATTCTTCCGCCAGTTCGAAGACGCTGCGACGGGAATACCGGACAACCCTTGGAAACGGTGGGCGGAAGAACTTCACGAGGGACACGACAAAAACACCCAGTAGCGTGGACTTAATTCTGGTGTCAGGACTATTGAAAGTAAAAGTAGTCCCCAATTACCCGCCAGCGGTCACAACGGTAAAATTGGGCCATGAATACACCAAAACCCACTAGCTGCGAGCAGTGCGGGGCACCCATTAGGTTTATCAAAAAAGATTCTGTTTCCTCGTTGGGATATGCGGAACCCACGCGATCTGATTCGTGGTTCCAGTGCACTGCTGATCCTCAGCACGAGACAGTCTGGACTGAACTCAAGTAACCCAGCAGGAGAGGACGCCGGACCCATGAGGGTCCGGCGTCCTCTTTCTTTGTCTACACAACGTCACTGGTGCCGGACCCAAACCGCCAAGGCTATTAGCGGCTCCGCCCGTGGGACTTGCCCTGGTCCTTCTTCTCTCGCGCTGCAACAGGTGTTTCAGTCGCGGAGGCCCGCACGGATTTAGCCTCTGGCCGGTTAAGGCCGATAAGACGTTTGACCTCTTCTATCTCAGGGTCTTTCTCCTGGGCCGCGTCGAGCCAACGAGAACTGCTCTTAGGCTTCTCAGCGAGAGCTACCGGGGCCGATGAACTCATGGTGGGTGATTGTTCCAACCCGGCCTTAACAGCGGCCAGACGATCCATTGCGGCAGTCCTGATTCGTTGGGCATCACTGAGCCGCCCTGTGGCCTTGTGCATGTCGTGGACGGCGCGCATGGTGTTGCGTAGCTGGGCCAGCAAAAGGGCCTCACCAGCACGCGAGGACGGTCCAACTGAGGTCTGCATCATCAACATCCCAGCGCCCTTAGCACTCGGCAACGGGGCAGGCTTGGCCTTGGTCGGGAACCGGCGCAACTGGGCAGTACGTGAGAGCGCCTTAGAGGTCTCTGCTAGGGGTCCGGGGACTGCTTCTGTGCGGAGACTCCACGCAGCGAAAACCCCTGACGTTTCCCGCGCTACCTGAGCCCACATTCCTGGATCATCCAAGGGAACAGATTTGATCTTCTCGTAGAGAGAACCAACCTCAGCGGTGTACGCCTCCCACTGCTCAGCGGTGGGCTCTACAGCCTCCCGACCAACACTCGCCGGACGCTTGCCACGAGTTACGGCATCCCACTCCGCCCGAGCCTCTTCACCGGCCTCGGGAGAACCATCCCACCCGGCCCGAAGCTTAGGCAGTGTCAGGTCACGGGCTAGGCGCCCACCACCAAACCAGACCGCTTTCTCCGTCGGGTCTTTCGGCTTCAATGCAACAGAGAAGCCTTCAACAATGGAGGTACTGTCCTTGGCGAAACGTGGACGGATCAGAACCCCGGTGCCACGGAGGCGGCGAACGAACTCAGCTTCATCAACACTGGCCGTACTCGCGGCACGCACGCAGCGCTGCAACGTCTCCCGTGCTAGTTCTGGAAGACCCTGGGCGCGAGCGGACACCATTTCTTTGGGATGGTAGCCGCGCTCTGCATGCTCTCCCCTGGCAACACGCAAACCATACTTTTTTTCAAGCTCAACCGCCGCCGTCTGGGAACGTGGCTGATCGTTGTTCTGGCTCCACTTCCTACCATCCTCAGCGATCATCGAGACAGCTATATGGATGTGGTCATTGCCTGCCTTACTTCCGCCATGGTGGATAGCAACCCACCTACACGGTGAGGCGTTCTCTACGCCCTCAAAGCCCATCTCCTTGACGAAATCCCCAGCGATACTCGCCCACGTTTCATCAGAGAGCTTGCCCTCATCGGCGGCCAAACTCAGGGACACATGGAATACATGCTTGCCCTTATGGTCTTGACCAAAGACAGCTTTGGGAATGTCCATCTCATAGCCCAGACGCAAAGCGCTCTCAGCGCTTAGGTGCTCGCCCTGCTCAACACTGACAATCGAGGCAGAGGAAGAAATAACTCGCTGCTGTGTGTGCTCATTCGCACGCCCCGGACCAGCAAGATACTTCACCAAAGAAACCATCCGCGAGCCCTTAGTCACGTTAGGCATCATGGGCGCATCACCGACACAGCAGCAGCATCAATCCGAACCATCAACCGACGAACAGCCTCAACCGTTGCCGCCGCATCAGCAGGGACTTCCCCCATGGCATTAGCGTGCCTGGCGATCTGGTTGACGTTATTAGACACTGCCCCCAACAAAGTCCGAATCCCCAACAACTCCGCCGCAACATTACGACGATCCGTAGCGGATTCCCCCGCCTCAGCAAACGCCGAATCAAACAACAACCTAGGCACCGTCACGTTCGACTGAACCGCCCGAACAACAAGCGCCGCCTTCTCCGCCTCAGTAACCCACACCTTCACAACAAGCTTCCGGCCACCTTCAACATTGTCACGGCGCGCCTTACCCAAACGCCGAACAGAAGAAGCATCAACCACCGAGAAACCCTCTCAACAAAAGCCAGCGCAGCGAACCCGAAAACCTCGGGGACTCACACACCAGTGTGACAAAAGAGAGACGACAAGTCGAGCGAAAAGCCATTTACGGGACCGTAAATGTATAGCTTGCTCCCGCGTTTATTCGTTCCAAGGTTTTTGGCACCTTCGCAGGGGTGCTAGTAAACGCCTGTGCACCGTACTCCCACGCCGTTAGTCTGGTGGGATGGATATCAACGACATAGCTGAACAAGCCGCCGCAAAGATCGATGCCGCCCGTGACGCCAAAGTGAACGCCGTCAAGACCGTAGCCGCCTCTGGTGTGAAACTCACCGAAGCTGTAGAAGAACTGACCGCAGCCGAACAGCAATACGCCAAGGATCACGCCGCCGCCCAACGTGCGGGGTGGAGTGAAACTGATCTACGCGGATTCGGAATTACCGCGCCGACCAAAAAGGCCGGCGGTCGCCCGCGCGGAACAAAAAAGACCAACCACGCGTCTGCGAACGAACACGCCGTGAGCGAGGCTGAGATTGATCCAACAGGGCGTGGAGATGACTAAACCCCTCGACGCCCACGTGCACGGCAAAAGCTAAACCTTCGGGCTTTTCCCGCGCACCTGGGGACGACGGGACCCAACTAACCGACTGCACACAACCACCGCAGTACCTTGGGCAGTAGACCTCACCACTGCTGAGCGGTGGCCGTGCACAGTCTCCACCCAGCGCGGCAACAAACACGGACCAGTTCCCCATGGACCACGACACACCACAGCCGGAATACCACAGTCACTACTTACGTCTTTTCGGCAGGGATGACGGCAGACAAAAGAGGGCCACACCATTTGGTGTGGCCCTCTTCTTTTCATAAACACGGCTCTACAAGAGACCCATCCGGCATCAGTCTTGGAAGCTTGGCACCTGTGAGGCTGTGCATGATCGCCGGTCACCTTAGGGGACCTACCCGCCGTCGGTGACCTGGCGATGGTGTGCAGCCGGTTTCCTGGGTCCCGCCGTCCCCATGTGTGCGGGAAAAGCCCGAAGGATGAGCTTTTGCCGTGCCCATGTGGGCGGGGGGCAACTCACGAAACCACGCGAATATTTTCGGCTTTTGACCTGTGCGGGTTCTAGGACTTTAGAATCTGGGAGACGCGCTGAAAGCTGACTCCTACAAGGCTTTCAATCTCGCGCAGACTGTAGCCCTCGGTGTGGAGCTTTTCGATGACGCTTTTGGCGCGGGCCGCTGCGGCAATGGTGAGTTCTTTAGCGTGCACTGTGTCAGCGCGGGCGGCTTTCCATTCCGCATCCGTGTCGGGGTCCATGGTGTAAGCGACGTTAACGGCGATGGTCTCGTTAGGCACGTCAAGGATTCCCGCCGCGAGAGATTCGGCGTACTCCTGAACCTCGGTGATCTTTTTGGTTGCGCTCACCTGGTCAAGTTCGGGAATGGTGATCGTCCACCACTTTCCCTCTTTGACGGCGGTTGCTTCTAGGGTGCGTGTGATGCTCATTCTGTAATCCTTTTCTGGGCGGGAGGGCCGTAGCCCTCCCGCCCTGCGTGCTGCTATTTCCAGTTAGTCGGTATGTCCATCAGCTTGGCAATCTGCCGGACGATACCAACCGCGCACTCTGTGTGCCGGGGTAACGCGAGCTTCTGCTTACCGTCCGCACTCTCCCAAATATCGTGCGGTCCGTTCTGACGAACGATGCTCCATCCATTCGCCCGAAGGAACTTAGCGGCTTCTTTCGTTTTGATCGGCTTCATAACTATAGTCTAGTTTATATTGAGTATGCAAGTCAAGATAATATAGACGATTACGGGAGATTTAGGAAAGGCCGGCTATTTTGTCGGGCCTGAATCCTGACCAGTGATTCTGTTCGTCGGTGCAGTCCACTACCACAGGGGCTTGGGAGTATCCGAGTTCTTCGCTGATGTATTCCAGTGCTGCCGGTGCCTTCGTTACATCTACGCTGACGTAGCTAATTCCCTTGGCGTCCAGTGCCCTGTAGGTCGCGGTGCACTGGACGCAAGAGGGCTTGCTATAGACGGTGACCTTGGGTTCCATGACTGTCCTACTCCTCTGCGGCCAGGGCCGCACTTTCTTTCTCACTGAGCTTGTAGGCAAAGCTGCACGAGCCAAACCATTCCGCTGCGGTGCTCGCTTCTTCTTCGGTGTCATAGAGTCCCAGAACTTGCGTGACGGGACAGTTAAGGACGGCGTAGGCGCTGTGGTGGTTCATTGATTCCCCTCCCTTAGGGGTTGGTGGCCCCGCCATGGTGGCGGGGCCACGGGGGTGGTTAGAATCTGGACGGAACGCGGAACTCTGGCGCTAGTTCCTCGACCGTGGCCGGAAGTGGCGCGGGGCCATCCGCCTGTCCGGCCTTCCAGTAGCCGAACGCCTTACGGGTGATCGCCTCGTTGCATTCGCCTTTGTTGCGGAACCAATCCGTGAACAGATCGCCCTCGCAGTACTCACCAAACCCGTAAAGCATCCCGGAGGAATCGCGTGCGGTGCGGACAAAGAACATCACATAGGGCCATGAACCAAGGTCATAACCGTCTTCGCCCCAATTGCCCATAGCCGACCAGCCCGCGCCCTCCGCCTTCTCCATGTAGTCATAGCCGTCGTAGCCCTCATCGGGGGTAGGGAGGTTGGGCTGCGCGATGGTCTCAGCGGTATCTGCGGTAGCGATGATGGTTCCCATAATTTTCTGACCTTTCAAGGTTTCTTTGCTTCGGTATTTCCTTGTCCTTATGTATATATTCTAGCCTATCTTTAGGGTATAACACAAGATGAACTAGAGGCTATTGGTGACTTTTACGCGTATGCTCAGGGACCCCCGTTGTCCCTGCTGAAAAAACCCGGCCCCGGACCTGGCGGTTCCTCGGCGGCGGCGCGTCTTGGTCCATGGGAAAGCTGCCCGGATCGTTTGCCGTGGTGTTGATTGTCAGAGCCTGCGGGCATGATGGGCTGCTGTAGTATTCGAATATATGTTCTGTTGCTTTGTGTGTTGATCGTAAGTTTGTTCTATAAGGTGTGGTAGTGGATCGGGATCAGGTCAAGGCGCTGCAAGCGCGGTACTCCCGCCGCTCCCTGCCCATAGAGCTAACTCCTGAGGAACTGGACCTAGCCAACGATCCAGTCCAAACCGATATTTACGGCGTTCCCGTGAAGGCGTGGATCAGGTTTCAGGACTGTGCCGAACTGGTCAAAGGTGAGGCGCATTCCTGGACTTCTAAGGCTGTGCACGTCACCTGGTACGACGGGCCGGTGATTTACCGGACGTGGGTGTGGGCCTCAGCGGTCACCAGGGAAACACCAAAGAAAACGACATTGGGTGAAAGGACGCGCAAGCCATGACAGCAGTACACGACGAAATAGCCCTAGAGACTCCGGTGGACGTGCGGTTCACTCTCGACGGCACTCCCCTGGCTATCCGCTACGACGGGCGCATCTGGGCTGTAGCGGCAGACCCGCTGCGCTGGTTCGAGCGCGAACCATGGTGGGACACTCAGCGGCGGGCACCTGTCGGCGTGGACGTCGTGAACGTCAAGGTCTGGCGGGTACAAGTACGCATCAACTCAGCCTCCCCGCTGCGGACCATGGAAATACGTCGCCGCCCACTCTCCCCTAGCTGGGTGCTGTCCTCCATCAATGACGCCGTGTGAGGGAGAAGGATTAGCCGGTGGCGTGGGGGTGAAAGACGAGTCGAACTATGAGAACGTCTGCCGCGTGGCTATTCTTGCCCTGTACATCCCCCCGGACAGTACACAGAAAGCCCCGACTCTCCTCGCTGAGAGTTGGGGCTTTTTGCTGCCATGAACAGGAACCACCTTCTAAGAAAAAGGCCGGCTGTTGAGTGTTCCAGTTTCTTAGAACCGGAACACTCTTGGCGGCACCACTCCCCCGGTCCGGGGAGCTACCGTTTATCCCGGTCCGCAAATTCTTCATCGAGCTCGTAGTGACGGAACTCCGTTTCGGGATTAGGTTCACCCTCGGCGACGACTTCGTAGTCGAGTTGGCGCTGAACCTGGCTATCCAGTACCTGTAGTTCCGAATCCTTGACCTTGCCCAACTCAGCTGGGAAGTCATCCTCCGGGCTCAGATGTAGTTTGTCGGTCATCGCTAGCTCCCTACCCTTCATGCCCGGGGCCGGGCCAATCTTGTTTCCGATTCTCACAGCGTAGACGCACCGCGCCTTCCAAGATCACCTCCCACTCCCGCTAGGGGCTTCCCACGGTCGCGCTAAATCCAAACTTACTCAGCAAGTGCCCATGAGCGCCGATAAAAGGTCGCCCTCGACATGCCAAAATCCCGCGCAACCTAGGCAGCAAGTCCCCCACCATCACCTTGAAAGTTCCCCCTAAACCCGTCCACAGAAAGCCCCGATTCCCTCTTGATCATCGGGGCTTTCTGATACCCGAATGTGGAGCCGCCTCCCAAAAAAGGCCGGCGACTGAGTGTTCCAGTTCCTTGGAACTGGAACACTCCCAAGGGCACCACTCCCCCGCTGGAAAAACCGCTAGATTCCGCGTCATGTGACCGTCCCAAAATCTATTCCAAAACACGCGTCTCAAAACTCTGCGCGGAACATGTTTTAGGTACGGTGCGGGAATGGATATTGGTTACGCTCGCGTCTCGACGGTAAAACAGGATCTAACCCGGCAGTTGGACGCCTTAGCCGCTGCGGGCATAGCCCCTGAACTAATCCACGTAGACAAGAAATCTGGGGCCACACGGACCCGGCCAGGACTCACTGAGGCACTAAAACAGATTCGGGGCGGAGATGTGTTGGTGGTCCATACGCTGGATCGCCTGGGGCGAACCGTGCGGGACACACTGAACCTGGTGCACGAGCTCACGGACAAGGGCGTGGGACTGCGGACGTTGGCTGATCCGTTCAGGATCGACACCACGGCCAAGGATGATCCTATGAATCAACTAGCCCTTGTTGTCCTGGCGTTGTTCGGTCAAATGGAACGCACCTACGCGGCCGAACGCTCAGGACACGCGCGCGCCGTGGCCACGGCCAACGGACGCAGGGCAGGTAGGCCCTCTGTGGTTGATCCTGACCGCCTCGAACACGCCACCCTCCTACGGGCCACCGGGGCCACCATGGCCGACATAACAGCCAAGACGGGCCTCTCACGGTCAACTCTCTACCGGCACCTGCCCGCCGCCTTGGCGCCAACTCTCCGGGCGTAAATAAGGGCCCCTACCAGTAGGTGGGGGCCCTTACGAACACTGACTAGTAGTGAGGGGCAGGGGCTTTATTGGACGAGCCCAATGATGTATACGACGGGCGCTGTCAGAATCCAAAGAGCACCCACAAACATGATGGAGAAGGCGAACCTGAAAGTCGGTATCGAACCGCTACACAGTATGGGTTGCGTCAGTGAGGATGCGTGGCCGCCGAGCCCTAAGAGAAATAATCCCCCGCCAGCCGCCATGGGCACGAGGGCAAGACTCTCGGGCTCACCCCAACCGTTGTAGCCCATAATCAAGCTAAAAACTACGAGGACGACACCTACTAGCACCGACGCGCTAAAAACGCTCTTCCAGCGCATACGCCGTTCAATAGTCAAAGATTCCTGAGTCATTTCACTCTCGATCCATTGGATAAGTAAGTGTTGGTTTCGGTGTGGCTAGCTGCTTGTTTCGATGCTAACTGGGTAACGCCAGGCTTCTATCGCGGGTAGCGCGTCAATGAGTTCTTCCTCAGACTCATAGAGTTTTGAGGGCCGCTGTGGCGGCGTTTGCCCTGGCCTTGGCTGGAAGAATGAAGAGAATCCACCATCGCCCACTTCAACAAACGGAGCTTCAACTAAATAGCCTTCTTCGGTTGCCGTGATCTGACTCCCCCATGCATTGACCCACACGACCTCCTCAGGAATGTTCGGAGTGTATGACCAGGACAGAGGTTCCTCTTCGTGCCCGGGGAGGCAATTATCAAAGAACCAATCTGGATCGACGCGGAGACGATCTGTCAGGCGCGGACTCTGAGCAAGGCGCTTTCGAGCACTCCTGAGCAAGTGCGAAACCGCCCCCTCGGAGATGTTCATTTTCTCCGCTGTGATCCGGTAGGAGTTTCCTTGCTCTACGAGCGACAAGGCAAGCTCTTGCGCCTGGATTCGTTCGGAACTCATGCTTTCTCTCATCGTTTGAACACCCTTTCAAGGCTGAGGCTGCGCAGCGGGTCAAGTGGATACTCAAATGAGTATCTACTCATTTGAGTATCTGACTAGAGATTTATCCTCGCGGGGTATCCGGCGTTCTGGTCAACGCCAGGAACAGCTTGATGAACTCTGCCTCGCTGACGCGCTCGGTAACCTTTCCGTCCTCGTTGAACTTACAGAGCAGAAATATGCCACCCTTGCCGTCGATCCAGTTGATGTGGACTCTGCTCGTCCCGGTTTCTGGTTCTGTTGTGAAACTCATGTCTCGTATTGCGCTGACGTTGATGACGGTCCTGAAACCCACGGTCGGGTCGTTACCGTTCTCTGCAAGAAGTTCCATGAACATGGATGAATCCTTTCGTTATGAAAATGAGTAAATACTCATTTGAGTAGTTACCCCTCAGGGAGCGAGTCTATATAGTCCGTAAGAAATTCCTTGATGGACTGACCCTTCCGCGCGGCCAGCATCTTGAGTTTGGTGTGCTTGCTTTCGGGGACTTCGAAGTTCACGCGGCGCTTTGGTTCTTGCGCCTCAGTGTCTTTCAGGCTCTCCATGAGCTGCGCTTTTCTGGCACTGTTTGCGCTCGGGCGTCCGGGTGTGAGGCCGGAAAATTTGCTACTCATTTACTCAAATCCTCATTTACTCATGAACACGAGAAGTTCTTCGACCAGCTCGCGGACCTCTGATGCAGCTTCGGAGCTAGGAAGGTCCTCTATGACTGTTGAGCCGCCCGCTGCGGTCCCTGGGTAGCTGACTCGCTGGTGAATATGGGTATCGAACACGGGGAGCTTGTAGCCTTCGAGAATCGTGGATATTTCTTTACTCAGATTCGAATTTACGATTGCCCTGGACACAATGAAGGCTGCCTGTAGTTTTCCGTCCGTGATCTCGATGCGTTGCTTGACCAGGTCAACCAGATCGGCTGTGGCCCAAAGGTCATAGGGGGAGGGTTGCACGGGGATAACAATGTAGTCCGCTGCCTTGATCGCGGACACTGCTAGTTCTGCGGCCTGTGGTGCGCCGTCGATGATGACAAAATCCACTGGGGCAATGCTCTTGAGGTCGCGTTCTATGGTGGGGCGATCTATACCCACTACAGATATCGGGTGATCTTCTCGGATGGATGCCCAGTCGCGGGAGCTTCCCTGCGGGTCCGTGTCAACGATCGTTACGGAAAACCCTTTTTCCTGTAGCCCTGCTGCTATGTGAGTGGCGATGGTTGTTTTACCCGCACCACCC
Source organism: Pseudarthrobacter sp. PS3-L1 (assembly GCF_030063285.1). Lineage (GTDB taxonomy): Bacteria > Actinomycetota > Actinomycetes > Actinomycetales > Micrococcaceae > Arthrobacter. The sequence continues at coordinate 14,567 of NZ_JASISU010000010.1, forward strand.
TTTTGATTCAAGACGGCCAAGATTTTCATGTGTTCCCTTTCCCTGAATACTCAAATGAGTAAATACTCATTTGAGTATTGCATGAGTAAATGAGTAAAGCAACGTTTGTGCGCTAGTTGAAGAGTCCCCGCAGCATGGCGATTCCCTTGGCGTGGGCTGGGTCCTTCGCTGGTGCGGGGGCTTTGGGTTCTTTTGCCCTGGCGGCTACGGCTAGGGCACGTTCTTTGGCTTCTTTGGCGTTGAGGATGGATCGCTGGCTGCGGCTGTAGATGGGCTGGCCGTTCATGCGCCAGTGATTGAGCCTCGATTGCAGGATCATTGCTGGGTTGTCCGCGCCACGGAATCCGTCGTGTGGGTGTGGTGTGCCGTCTGGTTTGGTGTCTATGGAGTGGAGTACGTCAGCGGGGGAGTAGTCGGCCCGGAAGAAGGGTGCCAGCATGCGTGCGACGTAGGTATTTTTGAGCTTGTTTAGCACTGGTGCGTGAAATTTAACCGTATTGGCCGCTTGCAACTCGTAGAAATCGCGGGTTGCCTTGTCCTGGGCGCTTGTCGTCCCATTCAGTGGCCACGCTATGTCTATCCGAGCGGCCATAATCTTGGCTGCCTCACGTGTTGCCGCCTCAAAATAGCTTTTCCGTGTGGGCGAAGCCCACTCCCTTATGCTCTTGGGGTTTGTCTTACGTGAGTTTGGGAGAGGATACCCATTTATATCCACAGCCTCCGAGAACCGTGTGATCCAGGGGTTAAGGAAGCATTTGGCTTTCCTGCGTTCTGCTTGTTCTTCGCCGTCGGCTGCTAGTTCTATTTCGGTCATGGGCAGGCAGAGGACGAACACTGCCCGGTCGGCCATACAGGCGTCCTCGTCGCCGCAGTCGATGAGGTTGCTGTAGCCGTCTGAGCTTTGGGGTGTGTTCTCGCCTAGACGCCCGTTTGCGACCATGCCTAGGAATCCGTGCGCTATGAGCCAGCATTTGATGCGCCAGAGCGTAGTGCTTTTGATTCCTGTTGCGGCTATGAGGGGGTCATTGCCTGGTGTGGAGGTGTGGCTGATGTAGTCGTAGCAGTCTAGGAAGTACCGGGCCACGGCCAGGATGTTGCGCTGGGAGTCTCTTCTGCGCCAGACGAAGGCAGGGTGCTGGGCAATGGTCTCTAGCCAGTTGTCCTCTGTGATGACGGGGCGGCTGCCCTCGGGAATCGCCCGGTTGACGTGTTCTTCGTCCCGTTCTTCCTTGCGATTCAAACGGCGTGGATTGTTGGTCTTTTTAGACCGGTCCTCGTCCTTGGAATATTGGCGCCTACGACGGCCACCGGCCTTTGTGCTGGTCAGAGTTCCGGGCTTGTTTTTCGGGCCTTTAGAGGGTGCGTGAGAGGTAGCTCTCGGCGTAGTCGCCGTTGACGCACGCGTGGCTTGCGGTACGATGGAGTCATTCCTTTCGGTATTGCGAATGGGCATGAAGATAGCCACCCACTGGGTGGGTGTTGATATAAGTTCAGATCACGATCCGCCAAGAACTGGATCTGAACGACAGAGTTTCGAAGGCCCGCCAAGTGCGGGCCTTCTTCTGTTAACTAGCGCGTGCGATAGGCAAAGCCTCCTGGCCCGGCAGTTGACTGAGGTCAACAGTCTCTAGGTAGTCGAGGACCAAGGACGCAACCAGATCGTTCTGAGTTTCCCCCCGCGAAGCAGTGATTGCTCTTAACTTGGCAGCGTCAGGTTCAAGCAAGCGAACAGTTATGTTCCTGCGGTTTCCCTTGAAAGGCTGAGGCACAGCGTTTCACTCCCTTTATCGACTGGACTGCTACCCATATAAGTAGAAACAGTTTCGATTAAGTGGGACATGTTCGGCGTGTCGGTTTACTTACCTCGTAGGTAGCGTACGTAAGCAGGCAGCATCTTGAATTCAATGGCATCAATGTCAGCCTCGTATTTCACTCGGCGTCCATGGCGCTGTCCGGGAGCGTAGTCTGCAACTACTGCTCCCGCTCTCTCCAAGGATTCCAGGTGGTGCTGCAAGCTCGGGCGAGTTAGCTTCTTGTCCTCGTCAAGGGTGAGACCCTTCAATATTTCCCCTGTTGTCGAAGGTCCCGCCTGCTCTAAATATCGCAGGATCGCCCCATGCGCGCGATTTCCAAGTACATCGATAGCCGCCTCAACCTCCTGTGGGTGATTGGGCTGGATGAGGCGCGGCATGCGTCTATCTTGCCCGAATTAATGAACTTGTACTGCTTATAGTCATTAGTGTATCGCTAAGTGATCATCTTTGGAGTACAGTAAAAGTCTAGAGGCAAATCGGGAAATAGGCCGTAAGGATTGCTCTCGGACAGAAATGAGACCTGCGTCTCAGTGGGCCACTTGACAAGCGTTTTCCTCGGAAAGTGTGGAGAATGACGGGTTGGTCGGCAGTCGGGTTTATTTTCCGTTATGTGGAATTGTCTGTGGTCGTTGATAGGTCTTGGGATTCATGTCTGGGGAGGACACGATGAGTAATTTTTTGCCGTTCGGGACGGACTGGCCGATGAATGACCGGCTACGCGATCGGGCCGCTGTTCAGTACAAGAGCTTTCAGGACTGGGTTTCTGGGTTGCGTCTGTGCACTGGGCAGGAACGCGTTATCTCTGAGCTTTTGTCGATGATGAGTTCAACGGAGTTCGTGGAGGGACGCGCTGCGTGCGTGACTTCCTCGGAAGAATTGGCCCAGCGCACGGGCTTGGCGGAGTCCTTGGACGGTGTTCTAGCTGACCTGGTGGCCACTGAATTGCTGACGAAGCATTCCGCTGCTGAGGTCTTCGGGGATAACCGCCCTGGCGTTGTTTTGCGGGTGCGTAAGCCCGGTGTGGTGCTGAGTGTGGAGGCCGCCGGCCTTTTATGGATGCGCGATGCCTGGACCGCTATGAGGGCAGGATGAGCACCTTTTCTTTCGGTTGTGTGTTGGTGCTGTGCATTGTGCTGGTCTGCTCTTTTGCCGTCGTTGTGAGCGCTGCGGCTTATCTCTTTTACTCGTGGGCGTTTGCCCGCCGCCTCCTCGGGGTTTCTCGTGGCTGATGTGAGCCGTCGTGGTGCTCTGACGTTGGGGGCTTTGGGTCTTGCTGGTCTTATTGGTGGCCCCGTGGGGTTCGTGGTGTTGTTCAGTGGAGGCGGTGCGAACGCTGGTTCTTGTGATGGTGGCGGGGCCTCGGTGGATGCTTCTGGGCTTCCTGAGAGGGTGGGGGATTTCGCTGGGGAACAGCTAAAGAACGCTGCGTTGATCATGGGTGCGGCTACGTCGTTGAAGCTTCCCGTGGCAGGTCAGATCATTGGTGTTCAGGCAGCTATTGGTGAGTCCACGTTGAAGGTCATCGACTTTGGTGACGGTGCTGGCCCGGATAGTCGGGGGTTGTTCCAGCAGCGCGCCAATGGCGCATGGGGCTCTTACACGGACCGTATGGACCCCACGATCAGCGCAACGAATTTCTTCAAGGTCTTGAAGGGCATTGAAGGGTGGGAGTCCTTGGAACCCTCACGCGCTATCAACCGCGTGCAAAGGAACCAAGACCCTGATCACTACACCCGGTTCCGGGCACCGGCTCTGGCAATTGTGCAAGGACTGAGCGGGACGGCCATTGAGGGCGGGACGTGCACTGACCCTGGGGCCTCTGTCGTGGGACAGCTTTCCGGTAAGTGGGTTCACCCGCTGCCAGGGGCGCAGATGACAAGCGGTTACGGTCCCCGCGGGATGGTGGGCTCCATAGGTGGGGCGTTGGCTAACTTCCACTACGGCATTGATTTCAGTACCCCTGGGCAAGCTGGAACGGTCCTGGCCGTAACGGATATGAAGATCGTCATTGCTACCGACACTGACGGGGGCACCGGTTCAGGTACTCACGTCAAAGGCCAAACTTTGGACGGCAAACTCACCATTGGTATGTATCACATGGCCTCTGGTTCCTTGCGGGTAAAGGCAGGGGACACCGTTTCTGCAGGGACCCCCTTGGGCACGGAAGGTTCCACTGGGAACGTCACCGGGCGGCACACACATATCGAGTTCTTCACGGGCAAATTTGATGATCCGTGGGTGCCGGTCAACCCAACAACTGATCCACTACCGATTTTGAAAGAGAAAGGAGTCCTGTGATGAAAACTCGTACAACGCTGGCAGCGGTTCTTTTCAGTGCTGTGGTTCTGGCTGGGTGTTCTTCTCCTACAACCCCGACAGGGGATGTAGAAGCAGTCCAGAGCGCACCTGCTGTGCAGGAAAGCTACCCGCGAATTCCTGACGTGACCTGGGATGCCGATGCAGAGCGGGAGTTAGAAGACACCGCGACAAAGGCCATGGAGCTTTTCGCCCGTCCTGGAACGGATGAGCGGACCTGGTTCACGGAGCTATCTCCGCTGCTCTCACCGGAGTACAAAACAGAGGCCCAATTCATTGATCCTGCCCGCATCACTGTCAGTGAGCTCAAGGCTGATCCGGTGATGAACCGGGAGGCGCAAAACCCTCTGACAGCAACAGCGGCATTTCAGACCAATGACGGCCCGTGGCTCGTCTCGATCCACCGGATCGGTCAAAACGATCCCTGGCTGATCACCTCAATCAGCCCCTCAAACCCTTAAGAAAAAAGGAGAGAACAGTTATGCCCATCAATACAAAGTTGATCCGGGATTTCCCGCCGATTAGCGCAACGATCAATGACGACAACACTGGAACCGTCACTATCGGTGATGCCCGCCAGGAAGTCACAGAAGACAGTGACAGGGCGGTTCGCCGTGCGGTCATCGGCATCGTCCAGGCCCATGCGGTGAAGTCCTCACGCCCTATGCGCGTGACGACTACAGATAGCGAAGGCATCACCGTTCTTCTGGTCTCTCCTGAAGGAGAAATCGAAGAAGAAGCAACCACCCCTGATATGGAGCAGACACCTGCCCCAGAAGAACCAGCGACGGAACAGCCAGCACCACCAGTACAGGAACAGGCTGTTGAGGTTCCGATGAGCGTTGAGGCGGAGCCCACAGCCCAAGCCCCGGTTGTTCTCGATTCTATGGAGTCCTGGGACCCGGCAGCCGAAGCCGAAGAACTCAACGCACGGGCCGCAGCGCACCCGGTGAAGGAAACCGAAACGGAAAAGCCACAGGAACGCGCTGTTGTTGTTCCCGAAGCTGAGAAGGAAGAACTGACGTTCTCGGTCCTGGGTCATTCCTACGATCTGGAAGATTACCTCGATGACGGACCTGCCACACAGGGATTCAACGGGTGGTTGAACAAGCTCACGGGTGGTTCTTCTCAGTTCGCTCCCTCGCCCGATGAGGTAGCTGCCCGTCGAGACCGGGCAGAACTGTTGTGCTGTGAACGCATCATCCGTCAGGCGACGTGGCAGCGCGGGTCCGTAGCGTTCACTGTTGCGAACAAAAAGGGCAACTCGGCCAAAACGCCGTCCACGATTGCTATCTCTGGTGTCCTTGCCTCGATCCGTGGCGGGTCGGTGGCAATGATGGAAGGCTCCGATGATCCGGGCCAGCTTGCCGGACGTTCAGAGGGCGAACAGCGCAGCGGCATTGGCGAATTGGTACTGAACGCCGATGCGGTAAAAACGAAAGCGCAGCTAGAGGGCTACGCGGTCCCTCAAACCTCTTTCGCTCACACGTTCGGTTCTAGCCCTTCCCGTCGTGCACCGTTGGATCAGGAATCCATTACCTCTGTTGCTGCTTTGATTGATCAGTTCTACACAATCAGGGCCATTGATTCGGGCAACGTGTACACGAGCTCGGCTTTCGCTGGGGCACTGGCAACCTCTGACGCTCTTCTGGTTCCCATGATGAATGCCTCGGACTCGATGGGGGAGGCCGTAGAGCTTTTCCACTTCCTTGAATCCCACGACGATCCGCACTTCCGCGCCCTGGCAGAGCGGGCCATTATTGTCCGCGTCTCAGACGGACGCCCGGAATACAAGGTAGAACGCCTGGTCAAGGACTTCATGCACCAGACAGGGATCAGTGAGGAGCGGATGTTCACCATTCCCTATGACGCGCACCTGGCAGAACGTGGCGCAATCACATTGGCCAAGCTGGCCGGACCAACACACGCCGCGTTAGTCCGTATCGCAGCGGCCCTGGTCATTCAGCTTCAAGACGCTGTTGCTGCCCCGACCGTGCCAACACTGACCGGTCGCGGAGACCGCTCATCACAGAACCGTTAGGAGGCAAAAATGATGACCACAGGACAGGGATCAAAATGGCTCCAAGCGCTCAGCAGCGAGCCGGAAACCTCTGAGAATGTCTCTGTTGTCGCACCTCAGCCACCCACCGGCCCCCAGCACCCCCAAAAGGGTGTTCGGCTCCGCACAGGCAGCACCGTACCCCGTCAAGAGGTTCAAGGCCCGGCCCCAGCATTCTGGGTCATGGGAACTCACGGAGGGGCAGGGGAAAGCACGTTGGCTGCCTTGCTCGATGGGGCTGTGGGAACCGAACGCACCTGGCCCATCCGTGCCGAGAGGCCACCTACACCGGATCAAGACCGGGTTGTGTTGGTCTGCCGGTCGAACATGACAGGGCTCCGCTCAGCGCAGCAAGTCGCCATTGAATACGCCTCCGGTGCCCTCCCTGGCGTGCTGGCCGGGCTGGTCATCGTCGCTGATGCTCCCACCAAACTGCCCAAGGTCCTCTCCGACATGGCGAAGATTCTCACCGGCACCGTTCCCCATACCTGGCGGCTTCCCTGGGTAGATACCTGGCGGCGTGAACTCGTCCCAGAGATCAACGATCTTCCACGGAACGCCAAAGCACTCCTCGATCACATCCAACTCCACGCCGTGGCTGTTGGAAACACAAAGTAAAGGAAAACATCATGCACAAGCTCGATACCCTCATCATCACCGCTGGACAGATTCAGTCAGCTATCCCCGTTCCCAACCCAACGGCACCCCCCGGATCAGAAGGACTGATCACAATCCTGGGGTGGATTTCATGGATCATCTTTGGTCTGGCAGTCGCTGCCATTCTCGTCGTGTCAGGAAAAATGATGTTTGATAATGGCCGAGGCGGCGGCGGAGGCCAGGCTGCAACGGGTCTGATCTGGGTCCTTGGTGGCTGCATTATTGCCGCTGTGGCTTCCGGGCTTGTAGGGACCATTGTTGGCGTCTCGGGAGGCCTTTCGTGAGCGAAAAAATGAACTCGAAAGACCTCAGAGGTCCCTTCACGCAACCCTGGTTCCTGGTCTCAGCTGTGATCGTGGGACTGATCCTGCTCTTGGTAGTCGTCTACGCACTACTGCCCCCAGCCGGACAGTCAGCGAACCCGGCACCAGCCCAGCCCGTTCCCACTGGTACAGCGCAACCGAGCAAGGACAGCGAAGCGAGCATCTGCGGACTTCCGACAGGAGACCAACGCCTACCTGGACTGGAACTTCGCAGCACTTGGGAACTTAACGGAAAAACGGCGGTCCCAACAGACCCGAAAGAAATCGGCCCTGGCACAGCCTCCGGTGAGGCAAGGACATGTTTTGCCCACAACCCAACAGGTGCGCTCTATGCTGCCGCGAATTTTTTCGGCGCAAACATTGAGCAGCAAGGAGACGTGATCGTTGAAAAATTGATTGCCAAAGGCCAGATGCGCGATAAATTTCTCACCGATCCAATGACTTTTAGCCCTAGAGACTCAGCGTTCTCGATGCAGGTGGGCGGATTTTCGATTCAGTCCTACGCATCGGAAGAAGCCACCGTCGTGCTCGGAGGAAAGACATCTGAAGGCGCGTTTTTCTCCGTAACAGTTCCCATGAAATGGGAAGAAGGCGACTGGAAAGTGGTGCTCGAAAACTTCGCACCCTTGGCTCAGATTGATAATTTGAGCAGCTTTATCGCCTGGTCAGGGGTCTGACAATGATTCCAATGGCAGATAACGGGGCGTCCTGCCAAGCATGGGACCTCGGATGCAGAGGTCAAGAAGCTCTGAATAAAATCACTGGCGATGCCCTACAAAATCTGGCCGACCTCATTATTGAGGGCTTCGGCAAGGTGGTCGCCTCTTTGGGGACATTTTGGGTGAATGTCGATACTCCTGCGCTGTTGGCTGCCAACGGTAAGGCTTCCTCGGAGGTAGCTTTCCTGCAATCGAGCTTGTGGTTCTGGACCCTTTCACTGGCTGTCATGGCCGTGTTGATTGGTGCGGGTCGGATGATCTATGAACAGCGCGGGGAGCCTTTGCGCCAGATAGTTGTTGCGTTGGTGCGCTTCATTCTGGTTTCTGCTGGGGGAGTGACGGCGATTCAGTTGCTCATTGTGGCCTCTGATGGGCTGGCTGAGTGGCTAATTGATGAGTCGACAAACGGCGTTGGATTCGGTGAAAGCTTGCTCAAGATGATCAGCCTGACTGGTCCCCTTGGCGTTTTCCTACTGATAATTTTCGGTATCGTCGCCATTTTGGTATCAGGTATTCAGTTGGTGTTGATGGTTTTGCGCTCAGGGTTGTTGGTTGTCCTGGCCGGGATTTTCCCCACTGCGGCTGCTTTCACGAATACCGAGATGGGCAAGCAGTGGTTCCAGCGGTGTGTTGGCTGGATTATCGCTTTCATCCTCTACAAGCCTGCTGCGGCTTTGGTGTACGCAACGGCGTTCAAACTCACGGCAGCAAATAACGGTGACAGCGATGACGTGATCAAAGTCCTCACTGGCATTGGGCTGATGGTTATTGCCCTGATCGCCCTTCCTGCCCTCATGCGGTTCGTGACGCCAATGGTGGGCGCTGTTGCTAGTGGTGGAGGCGGTGGCGGGGCTGGAATGGGGGCCATGGCTGGGTCTTTGGCTTCTGGGGCTATTAGCAACGGTGCACGAAGTTCTGGCCGGAGCAGTGGCGGCGGTGGAGGAAGTCAGAAGTCTTCTTCTCAGAGCACGTCATCTCAAAGCACGTCCTCTACGTCTAAGACAACAAAAGGGGCATCTGGTTCTACCTCTGGTCCTACCGGGGGTAAGTCCAGTGCTGGCGCGGATATGGCAGGGGCTATGAGCTCAGGAGCCAAGGGCGCGGCTGCTGCTGGTTCTGGCGCTGCCGCTGGCGGTGCTGCTGCCTCTGGTGGTGCTGCTGCTGGTGCTAGCGGGGCAGCTGCCGGGGTTGCTGGTGGGCCTGCGGGAATGGCTGTTGTTGCGGGGGCGAAGGTGGCTGGTAAGGCCGCTAAGGCTGGCGCGGATGCGGCATCTGGTGCAACGCAATCATCAACGGGTGAAGGCCCGTCGGGAAGTAAGGGGTAAGGGATGAGTCAGCAAACAACGTATGAAGAGCCTACGTATGGGAATTGGCGTAGGCCGCGCACTGCCGGTATTGGCCGGTTTGGTGCGTTGGAGACAGGTTTGCTCATTGGCGGGTTGTTGGTGATCGTGGTGATGCTGCGTGTGGCCGGTCCGGTTGCGGGCGGTATTGCCTTGGTTGTTTCTGGGGTCGCTTTTGCCGTGTTGACGATCAAGGACAAGCACAACCGTTCCAGGATGCAGCGGTGGGTTGCGAAGTCGCAGCATAAGAAGTCTGTCCGGCGACGGTTGAACACGTACCGTTCTGGTCCTGTCGGGTTGGTTCCTGGCGGAAAAACTCGCATCCCTGGTCTGCTTGCTCAGTCAGAGCTTCACGAGTTCACCGATGGGTTCGAGCGCACTTTTGCGGTGCTGCATATGCCCCACACCAACCACGCGACGATTGTCATTGAGGTTGAGCCCACAGGTTTGGCTCTTGATGATCGTGAAAATATTGATGAGTACGTTGCTAACTGGGGTGGTTGGCTTGCTGGTTTGTCGAAGTCTCCTGACATTGTGGCCGCGTCCGTGACGATTGAAACCGCTCCTGATTATGGGACGCGTCTACGCAATGAAATTGATGCGGCCCGTCATGATGAGGCGTCCGCTGCGTCGATTGAAATGATGGAGGAAGTTAAGGCTTCTTTCCCTCAGGAATCAGAAGTGACACGGGCGTGGATTTCGGTGACGTTCACGACGTGGCGGCCAGGGGCCGAACGCAAACGCACGATCCAGGACGTTGGCCTTGATTTGGGTACCCGGATGGGACGCTTTACGGAACACCTCGAACAGTCCGGTGCCGGGGATGCCCACCCGGTCACAGCCCAAACGCTGTGTGAGATTGTTCGTAGCGCTTATGATCCTGGCGTTGCTGAGCACATTGAGAGTGCTCACGCGAACGGCGTGACCCCGGAAATGTCCTGGGATGATGTTGGCCCTGGCGCCTATGACGCCGGGTGGGAATGGTTCCGGCACGATTCTGGGCTCTCGAAATCATGGTTCATGTCCGTTGCCCCGCGTGGGGTCGTGTATTCCTCGGTGTTGGAGCCTTTGCTTTCCCCTGGTGGGGTGACGCGGAAGCGTGTGAGTTGGTTGTTCCGGCCTGTGAGTGCCGCCCAAGCGATGGACGTTGCAGAGGCGGACGTGACCGCTGCCAGTAACAGGGCAGCCACGACGAACAAAACGAATTTCCGTGCTGAGGGTGAATTGCAGTCTGCTGTTCGCACCGCTGAGGAAATCTCCAAAGACGCGGCTCTTATTAACTTCGGGGCGATCATTACCGCCACGGTCCTTAATGACACGGACGCACGGCCCGCCTCTTATGAGATTGAAGACGCTATAGGCCGTTCCCAGCTCATTGCTCGCCCGGCGTATGGGTCCCAGGAAGTTGCCTTCGCGGCCTCACTACCTCTGGGCCTGGTCTTGCCTGATTATGTTGCGATTCCATCCAAGGTCAGAGAGGCACTGTGATGAAGATTCCGAGCAAGAAAAACGAGCAACAATCCCAGGATTCCGCCGATCAGAAGATGAAGCGCTTGGGCCGTAAAGGCTACTTTGCGCCCTCCAAGCGCGGCTATAAGGTCCCTGGCGGTGGGTACTCGAACTACATTGACCTTCCTTCCGAATATCGTGGGTCTTCCCGGCAGGTGTGTGGATTATGGCCGTTTTCCTCAGGGGCCGGCTCACCGCTTGATGGAGTGCCGTGGGGAAAAAATCTGCTGACGAACAGCGCTGTTGGTTTCGATCATTTCACCGCATATGAGCGTGGAATCATCAGCCAGCCAAGTTTATATATGGAGTCTTTTCCGGCATTGGGGAAGTCCACGCTCGTTGGCAAAATTTGCATGGGCCTGGATTACTACGGCGTGAAAAATATGGTGCTGGGGGACGTGAAAGGCGAACACGTTGCCCGGACTGTTGCCATGGGAGGCAAGCGGATTCCGTTGGGCAACGGGCGCGGGTACTTGAATCCTATGGACTACGGGGTGGCCGAGGATGCTATCAAGCGTCTTAGCGGTTCACTTCGTGAAGAAGTCCTGGTCGAAGCCCACGATCACAGCAAGGCCCTGTTGATTGCGTTGATGACCATTGCCCGTCGTGAGGCTCCTTCTGAGGAAGAAGAGATCGTCATCGACGTTGGTATGCGTCTGCTGCGTGAAAGGTTCGACGGCGTGCCTTTGATTGGGGACCTCTCTCAACTGATCGCAGAAAAACCAGAGGCTTTGCGTAACGCGGTTCTGGATCGCGGCGATGATGCTCGGTACGCGGATTCCACCGATGCCTTGCGTAAAACCCTCAACGGGCTAATGTCTGGTGGGCCGCTGGGGACGATGTTTTCCCGGCATACTGCCGAGGCTGACAGGTTCGATCTGACGCGCTCGTGTGTCTTTGATCTTTCTGCCATTTCTGACACCCTCCCAGCGCAACAGGCGGCGGGAATGCTCGCGTCCTGGTCAACAGGGTTTGCTTCCGTGAAGGTC
>NZ_JASISU010000011.1 GCF_030063285.1 Pseudarthrobacter sp. PS3-L1
GCGCCCGGGACCATTCTCCCCAGGGAGCGCCGCAGCGCGCTGACCGAGACTCCCTCGATCACACTGACCAGAAGATGGTGCAGTTGGTCACGGCTCATGGAGAGCGGATCAGCAACCCGGAGTTTGATCCATGGGTTCAGGATATGGACCACGAACACCTGCTGTCGCTCTTCGAGGACATGACTGTTATCCGTAGGCTGGATGTTGAGGCAACTGCCCTCCAGCGCCAGGGCGAGCTGGCGCTGTGGCCGCCACTGCTGGGGCAGGAAGCATCACAGATTGGTTCTGCCAGGGCACTGCGCAGTGATGACTTTGTGTTCTCCAGCTATCGCGAAAACGGTGTTGCCTACTGCCGTGGTGTGAACCTGACGGACATCGTCAGGGTCTGGCGCGGTAATTCATCGTCGGGTTGGAACCCCTACACGGTGAACATGGCCACGCCCCAGATCATCATTGGAGCCCAGACACTGCATGCCACCGGCTACGCCATGGGCATCCAGAGCGACGGTGCGGACTCAGCAGCCATTGCCTATTTTGGCGACGGCGCCACCAGTGAGGGCGACGTCAATGAGGCAATGGTGTTTGCGGCCAGTTTCCAGGTCCCGGTTGTTTTCTTCTGCCAAAATAACCACTGGGCCATTTCGGAACCTGTAGCGCTGCAGTCCCCGGTCCAGCTCTCAGACCGTGCAGCAGGTTTTGGGATTCCTTCCCTTCGCGTCGATGGCAACGATGTCCTTGCCGTCATGGCTGCCACCAGAATTGCTCTCGACCGCGCACGCCGCGGTGGTGGACCCACGTTCATTGAGGCTGTCACGTACCGAATGGGACCGCACACAACAGCCGACGATCCCACGCGGTATCGCGATGCCAACGAACTTGAGGATTGGTCCGCGAAGGATCCGATTGAACGCATCAGGGTCCTGCTGGAAAGCGAAGGAGCTTTAGGTCCCGAGGTGGCCGCCCGGATTCAAGGTAAAGCCGACACCGTCGCCGGGGAGATCCGCAAGGGCTGCATCGGCATGGCGGAACCGGAAGCCATGGACATTTTCGCCCATGTCTACAGCACCCCCCATTCTTGGCTGGATCGCCAGCAGGAGCAGTACGGGAGGTACCTGGCTATGCTTGAACCTGATGATGGTCGGTCTGCGATCGTGACGGGCGGGCAGCAGCGATGACCCGTATGACGTTCGCTCGGGCCATCAATTCGGGTATCCGCAGGGCGATGGATGATGATCCCAAAGTGGTCCTTATGGGGGAGGATATCGGTTCCCTTGGTGGAGTGTTCCGCATCACCGACGGCCTGCAGAAAGACTTTGGTACGCACCGGGTCATTGATACCCCGCTGGCGGAGGCTGGGATTATGGGAACCGCCGTCGGGCTTGCCTACCGTGGATACCGCCCAGTGGTCGAAATACAGTTCGACGGTTTTATCTATCCTGCTTTCGACCAGATTGTCTGCCAGGTGGCCAAGCTGCACTACCGCACGCAAGGGGCAGTAAGGATGCCCATCACCATCCGTGTGCCCTTCGGCGGCGGGATCGGGTCGCCCGAGCATCACTCTGAATCCCCGGAAGCTTATTTCACGCACACCTCGGGGCTGCGGGTCATCAGCGTCTCCAACCCGCAGGACGCCTACACAATGATCCAGCAAGCCATCGCCTGCGACGACCCGGTACTCTATTTCGAACCCAAGCGCAGGTATCACGACAAAGGCGAGGTGGACGAGGCAGCAGACATCGAGACCGCCCTGTCCATGGAACATGCACGCGTCCTCAGGGCAGGAGCAGATGTGACGCTGGTGGCCTACGGACCCCTGGTCAAGACTGCCGTGGATGCTGCTGAGGCGGCCGCTGACGATGGTGTGACTGTTGAGGTCATTGACCTTCGCTCGCTCGCCCCCGTTGACTTCGCGGCAGTCGAGGCATCAGTGCGGAAAACTGGCCGGCTGGTCATTACCCACGAGGCAGCGCAATCAGGTGGGCTCGGGGCCGAAATTGCGGCAAGCATTACGGAGCGATGCTTCGATTTCCTGGAGGCGGCACCTGTGCGCGTGACGGGATTCGACATTCCCTACCCTGCGTCCAAGCTGGAACTGCACCATTTGCCGGACCTGGACCGAATTCTCGATGGCGTGGACCGTACTCTTGGCCGGCCGCACTCACTGAGCGGACTGGAAGGATGAGCGCCGTGATGATCAAGGAATTTAGACTTCCCGACCTGGGGGAGGGCTTGACGGAATCGGAAATTCTCAGCTGGCGGGTCAGTGTCGGAGATACTGTCGCCCTCAACCAAGTGATTGCCGAGGTTGAGACGGCAAAAGCCGTAGTAGAACTGCCCTCACCTTTTGCCGGCGTCGTGACTGTCCTGCATGAAGAAGCCGGAACAGTCGTGGAAGTAGGCAAACCGATTGTCTCTTTCGAAGTGCCCGATGACAGCGGAGCCGCCGCAGCGGTAGCGGCCGGTGAAGAGCCTCCCGCGCAGCGCGAGCCGAACCTGGTGGGGTACGGAGCTGTACTGGAAGCATCAGGGCATCCGGTCCGTCGTCGTCGGTCCATGGCCCGCGTCGCACAGGTTAGCCCAGCGGCTGTCCACAGACCGGAGAGTTCTGCACCGACGCTTGCGGTCAGCGCGCAGGCGTCAGAGCGTCCGCGGTCAACGCCGCCCGTTCGGAAGCTGGCGCGTGATCTCGGAATCGAGCTAGCAGGCGTTGAAGGCAGCGGAGCATCGGGGCTCATTACCCGCGATGATGTCCAGGCCGCCGCACGCGGAGAGGGCGGCCAACGGGATGGACATGCAGAACATTCGCACGTCAACTCGGCAAGCGCGCAAGAGGCCGTCGACGCAGGCCGGGCTCAGCGCGAAGTGCGCACCCCGATCAAGGGCGTGCGCAAGCACACCGCAGCTGCCATGGTTTCCAGCGCTTTCACGGCGCCGCATGTAAGCGAGTTCTTGAGCGTTGATGTGACACCCACCATGGACCTGCTCGCCCGGCTGAAGCAGACGCGGTCATTCGCTGACGTCCGGTTGACGCCGTTGACGTTTGTGGCCAAGGCAGTCCTAGTGGCCCTGAAGCGCAGTCCAACGCTGAACGCGCGGTGGGACGGGGAGCGACAGGAGATAGTGCAGTTCAACTACGTCAATCTGGGGATCGCTGCGGCAACTCCCCGGGGGTTGATGGTGCCAAACATCAAGGATGCCGAGGTGCTGTCACTGCACGCACTGGCGGAAGCGCTGACCAATCTGGCCGATACCGCGCGCTCCGGTGGCTGCGCCCCGGCTGACCTCTCCGGGGGTACTGTGTCCATCACCAATATCGGTGTTTTTGGGATTGATGCCGGTACGCCCATCCTCAATCCAGGGGAAGCTGCAATCCTGGCCATGGGGGCTGTCCGAAAGACGCCATGGGAGTACCAGGAGCAGGTGGCGCTGCGTCAGGTTATGACGCTGAGCCTGTCCTTCGACCACCGCGTGGTCGACGGAGAGCAGGGTTCTCGGTTCCTGGCAGATGTGGGCACCATGCTGGCGGATCCAGCAATGATCCTGACAATGATCTGAAACAGGGGAATCCCGGGACAGCGTGCGCAGCTGTCCTGGGATGAGATGGCCACGGGGGTACCCGCCTATGGGCGACCTAGGCGACCTGGGCAACCTAGGCGACCTAGGCGAGCTAAGGGTGAACGACGGGCCCGCTGCAGGGCAGGCTCACTGGATGAATGGCTGACGTGTCAGACGCTGGGTGCCTGGGCTGAAACGTCTGCATGGAGTGCTGCCAGGGCCATTGCGGCCAGCACTGGACGTGCCGGTGTGACGGAAACCCTACGGCCGTGGCGTCGAACCGAATACGGGGTGGAATTGATGAGGCCAAATGTTGCGTGAACCCGCAGCCGGAGTTCGTTGAGATCGACACCGGGGCGCACTTCACCGAGCAGTCCTACCCACGTTTCAACGTAACTGCGCTGAAGGGAACGCACGGCAGCCTGATCGCCTTCGCTGAGGTAGGTGAAGTCGGTGTCCTGCACGCGGATGACGTCGGCATTCTCCAGCGCGAAGTCAACATGGAATTCCACCAGGCTCGCCAGGGCAACAGCAGGGTTGGGTGTCTGGTCAGCGACTAATCTGCCGCCCGTCAGCAGGTCCTGGCTGACTGAGCGTAAAAGCGCCCCCAGGACTGCCTGCTTTCCGGAAAAATGCCTGTAAACGGCAGGTCCGCTTACGCCAGCTGCGGCGCCCAGGTCCTCCAGCGAGACTCTGTTGAACCCCTGCGCGGCGAACAGCGTGGCTGCAGCATCAAGGAGAGCCTGACGGCGATGTTCCTTGGCCTGGCTGCGCGGGGTGGGCGCGGGGGTGGCGTGTGGTTCCTTGATGGTGGGCACTTTTCTCCTCGGGGCGCACTGATTCTAGCAAGCCACGCGCGTGGTGGACATCACAGTTAAGAGAGACTAACCTAGATTCAGTTATTAGGGACTAACCCAAAAAAATCAGGCACTGCAGCGTAGCGGTGCGTCACCTGATGCAGGCAAGGAGAAGAGCTGTCGATGGAGACGCTGAAGAGCCGAGTTGAAGCCAATGGGCCGGAATTTGCTGCATTCTTCTCTGCTCAGGCCGCGCTGGCGGGGGAACTTGCGGACAAGCTGGAGCGGGCAGCATTGGGTGGACCATTGGCGTCCCGTGAACGCCACGTGGCACGGGGCAAGATGCTGCCCAGGGACCGGGTGGCACAACTGCTGGATGATGGCAGTCCCTTCCTCGAAATTGCCCCCTTGGCAGCGGACGGCATGTATCAGGGTGACTCCCCGGGAGCGGGGGTGATCGCCGGAATCGGCATCGTGGCGGGTCGCCACGTCATGGTGGTATGCAACGACGCTACGGTCAAAGGCGGTACCTATTACCCCCTGACGGTCAAGAAGCACCTGCGTGCGCAGGAAATTGCCCTTGAGAATCACCTGCCCTGCATCTACCTCGTGGACTCTGGGGGTGCGTTCCTGCCGAAGCAGGATGAGGTTTTCCCCGACCGTGAACATTTTGGTCGTATCTTCTTCAACCAGGCCACCATGTCTGCCGCTGGTATCCCGCAAATAGCAGCCGTCCTTGGTTCCTGCACCGCAGGTGGCGCCTATGTTCCAGCCATGAGTGACGAAACAGTGATTGTCCGCAACCAGGGCACCATCTTCCTGGGCGGACCGCCCTTGGTAAAGGCGGCCATCGGCGAAGTTGTCAGCGCTGAGGAGCTGGGCGGGGGCGAGGTCCATGCGAGCATCTCAGGAGTCGCCGATCATCTGGCCGAGAATGACGCCCACGCCCTGCAGATTGTCCGGGACATTGTGGAGACGCTGCCGTTGCCCGCTGCCCCAGCCTGGTCCGTGGCGCAATCAGTTGCGGAACCTGTGGCAGATCCGGCAGAGCTCTACGGGGTCGTGCCAACCGACGTGAATGCCCCCTACGATGTCCGCGAGGTGATTGCGCGCCTTGTAGACGGCAGCCGCTTCCATGAGTTCAAGAGGACCTACGGCACAACACTCGTGACCGGATTTGCCTGGATCCACGGCCACCCGGTAGGCATCGTTGCCAACAACGGCGTGCTGTTCAGCGAGTCCTCCCTCAAGGGCGCGCATTTCATCGAGCTCTGTGATCAGCGCGGCATACCCCTTGTCTTCCTGCAGAATATCTCTGGTTTCATGGTGGGCCGGGAGTCTGAACACGGGGGTATCGCCAGGAATGGGGCGAAGATGGTCACGGCAGTGGCCACGGCCAGGGTCCCCAAGCTGACAGTTGTCGTGGGGGGTTCCTTCGGTGCCGGGAACTACTCCATGTGCGGACGTGCCTATTCCCCCCGATTCCTCTGGATGTGGCCGGCGAGCAGGATTTCCGTGATGGGCGGCAACCAGGCTGCCAGCGTCCTGGCAACCGTCAAGCGCGATCAGCACGAGGCAGCAGGTACGCAGTGGAGCGCCGCTGACGAGGAAGCTTTCAAGACTCCCATCAGGGAACAGTATGAGGACCAGGGAAGCCCCTATTATTCCACCGCCCGGATCTGGGATGACGGGGTCATCGATCCCGCCGATACCCGGACCGTCCTGGGGCTGGCCCTCGACGTCGTCTCCCGGACTCCGCTGCCCGAGCCGTCCTTCGGCCTCTTCAGAATGTGATGCGGCCATGACTCATTCAGAATGTGATGCCGCCATGACTCAGACATCAAAACTCGCCACAGTACGCCCAACCGGTGGGCTGCCACTTTTTCGCACAGTCCTGGTCGCCAACCGTGGTGAGATCGCGTGCCGGGTCATCCGCAGCTTGCGCGAGCTGGGGATTGAATCGGTAGCGGTCTACAGCGACGCTGATGCAGGGGCCAGGCATGTGCAGGAGGCAGACCGTGCTGTGCGCCTTGGGCCCGCACCGGCTGCGCAGAGCTACCTCAGCATTGAGGCGGTTCTTCAGGCCTGCCGTGAAACGGGTGCAGAAGCCGTCCATCCCGGCTATGGATTCCTCAGTGAAAACGTAGAGTTTGCCCGTGCGCTCGAGGAAGCCGGCGTTGTGTTCATTGGACCCGATGTGAAGTCATTGACGGTCATGGGTGACAAAATTCGCGCCAAGAACCATGTTTCCGGATACGGGGTCCCCGTGGTGCCGGGCATCGCGGAAGCGGGCATGAGCGACGACGCACTGGCGGGTGCCGCGGCCAGTGTCGGCTACCCGTTGCTGATCAAACCTTCAGCCGGTGGTGGCGGCAAGGGAATGCTGGCCGTTGAGGACCCCGAGGAGTTGCCCGGAGCGCTGGCAATGGCGCGCCGTGTGGCACGAAGCGCTTTCGGTGATGACACTCTCTTCCTCGAACGCCTGGTGAGAAACCCGCGCCACATTGAGGTCCAGATCCTTGCCGACACATACGGCCACGTCATCCACCTGGGCGAGCGCGAGTGTTCGCTTCAACGCAGGCACCAGAAAGTGATTGAGGAAGCACCGTCGCCGCTTCTGGAAGGGCTCGACGACGGCGCTTCCGTCCGCGAACGCCTCGGTGAAGCGGCGTGCCAGGCAGCCCGCAGTGTCAACTACCAGGGAGCAGGTACGGTCGAGTTCCTCGTGTCCGACGATGCTCCTGACGAGTTCTTTTTCATGGAGATGAACACGCGGCTCCAGGTGGAACATCCTGTCACGGAGATGGTGACGGGGTTGGACCTGGTTTCGTGGCAGGTGCGTATTGCTGCTGGCCATGCCCTGGAAATCCAGCAGTCCGAGGTTACTCTGGCGGGGCACGCAGTCGAAGCGCGCGTATATGCCGAGCGTCCTGCTCAGAATTTCCTGCCGGCCGCCGGAACAATCCTCGCCACAGGAGAGCCCTTCCGGCAGGACGATCCCACGGCCGCCACTTCCACCGGGACCGCACACGGCCGTCTGCGCATTGATTCCGCGCTGGTTCCCGGGCTGGTGGTGACTGCTGACTATGACCCGATGGTGGCCAAAGTCATTTCCTGGGGGACTGACCGGCAGGCGGCCCTTGCCGGCCTAGACGCAGCGCTCGCAGACTTCGCAGTCCTGGGAGTGCCCACCAATGTCGAATACCTGCGGCTTCTCCTGGCCGACCCTGATGTTCAGGCTGGCCGGCTTGATACTGGATTGATCGAACGCCGGATGCCCACATTCAGCTTCCGCAGTGTCGGCCGCGCTGAGGTGGTGGCGGCAGCGTTGATAAGTCAGCGCCACACGGCCATCGAGCGCGATGGGCGGACTAAACATCAAGATCACGCGGGCGGCTGGAACCGGCGTGATGGGTGGCGCCTCGGTGGCCGGGAACCCAACCGGATCCGGCTCGGACTCCCCGACGGCAGTGTGTCGATGGTTCAGCTGCGCGAATCACCTGGCCACGGTGGCACTGAAGTATCAGTTGATGCCGGTCCGTGGCTGCAGGCTGGGCTCGGCTGGGAAGCAGGTTCCACGGCGGCAGTCATTTCCTCTGAAGGTAGCAGCAGCACCTATGCAGTGGCAGTGGATCCCCACCCACAGGCGGGCAGCCAAGCAACACTTTTCCTTGGCAACGCCGGGTGGTCCTGCCAGGTGGACATGCTCACCAGGAGTGAGTATCTGGCTAGGTCGCTAGCGGCCCTGCACCACGAAGACGCAGCCGCAGACCCTGAGGTCCGCTCGCCCATGCCGGGCACGGTGGTGTCGCTCGGCGTGGCGGAGGGTGACGTGGTGAGCGTCGGCACTGTCCTCTTGGCCGTGGAGGCCATGAAGATGGAGCACCAGCTGGTCGCCCAAGTTGCCGGAACCGTCCACCTCACAGTCCAGGCTGGGGACACTGTTGCAGCCCGCCAGCTTGTGGCCATCATCACGCCCCAGGACTCCACGCAGGGCACCCCACAGCATGGCCAAAGAGAACCCGACCACATTCCATCCACTGGCAAAGGAGCCACATCATGACCGATTACGCACTCAGCGAGGAACACCAGGACCTTAGCGACACTGTGCGGGCTTTCGCCGATGAGGTGGTGGCTCCAGTGTCAGCACTCCATGATGAAACCCATACTTTCCCGTATGCCGTGGTGGAGCAGATGGCCGATATGGGACTTTTTGGACTGCCCTTTCCGGAAGAGCACGGCGGAATGGGTGGCGACTACTTTGCGCTTTCCCTGGCCCTTGAACAATTGGGTCGCGTGGACCAGTCAGTCGCCATCACCCTCGAAGCCGGTGTCTCGCTTGGCGCCATGCCCATCCACAGGTTCGGAACGGATGCGCAGAAGGAGCAGTGGCTTCCGCTTCTGGCCTCAGGAAAGGCGCTCGCGGGCTTTGGCCTCACCGAGTCAGAAGCTGGTTCAGATGCGGGTGGAACCCGCACCACGGCGCGGCTGAAGGATGGAACGTGGACCATCAATGGCACCAAGGAGTTCATTACCAACTCCGGCACGGACATCACAAAACTCGTGACAGTCACCGCCGTGACAGGCGAGTCGAAGCGCGCCGACGGCAGCATCAAGAAGGAGATTTCCACGCTGCTGGTCCCCACTGACACCGCGGGTTTCACTGCAGAGAAGGCCTACAACAAGGTTGGGTGGAACGCCTCCGATACCCACCCGCTGACGCTGCGGGACGTGCAGGTCCCTGAGGAAAACCTCCTGGGCCAGGCCGGGCGTGGGTATGCAAACTTCCTGGCGATCCTTGATGAGGGCCGAATCGCCATCGCGGCGCTGGCCACCGGGGCGGCCCAGGGCTGCGTGGATCTCTCCGTGCAGTATGCCAAGGAGCGCACCACTTTTGGGCAGAACATCGGAAAACACCAGGCCGTCGCCTTCAAGATTGCCCGCATGCAGGCCCGGGCGCACACTGCCCGGTTGGCCTACTACGATGCAGCTGCCCGGATGTTGGCCGGTAAACCCTTCAAGGCTGAGGCAGC
Organism: Pseudarthrobacter sp. PS3-L1; assembly: GCF_030063285.1. GTDB lineage: Bacteria > Actinomycetota > Actinomycetes > Actinomycetales > Micrococcaceae > Arthrobacter. The sequence continues at coordinate 9,386 of NZ_JASISU010000011.1, forward strand.
CATAGCTAAAATGGTGGCGGGCGAGGCGGCCATGGACAACGCCAGGGATGCAACACAGGTGTTCGGCGGCTACGGTTTCATCAACGAGTTCACAGTGGCCCGCCACTACCGGGACTCCAAGATCCTAGAGATCGGCGAAGGCACCACAGAAGTCCAGTTGATGCTGATAGCCCGCGAACTGGGCCTTTAGGGCACACTTTCGGTGATTCGGCCCCGCCGGTGGCGGGCAGGCCCAGATGCTGGGGTGCAATCAACAGAGCATGCACTCGAACAGCCAGATAGTCGGACAAATGACGGGGAAGATCAACGATGATTGACAAAGTAGTGGCCAGCGCTGGCCTTGCTGTGGCCGATATCCCGGATGGTGCCACCCTGGCCGTTGGCGGCTTTGGGCTGTGCGGCATCCCTGTGAGCCTGATCCGGGCCCTGCACGCCAGTGGTGCAACTGGGCTTGAGACGGTGAGCAACAACTGTGGGGTAGACGACTGGGGGCTGGGTATCCTGCTTGCCGACGGCCGTATCCGGCGCACTGTCAGTTCCTACGTGGGCGAAAACAAGGAATTTGCACGGCAGTACCTTTCCGGCGAGCTTGAAGTGGTCCTTACCCCGCAGGGGACACTCGCGGAAAAGCTCAGGGCCGGGGGAGCAGGAATCCCG
>NZ_JASISU010000012.1 GCF_030063285.1 Pseudarthrobacter sp. PS3-L1
TGTGTCTGTTGTTTGAGAACTCAATAGTGTGCCAAGTTTATTGATACCAATTTTTTATATGAATTGGTTGAATTATGCCAGGTTGTGCCGCCCCTGTGGTGCGGTCTGGTTATTTTTTGGCTGGTTTCAAATTTTGTGCATGGCGTTCTGGGGTTATTTCCTTTGGTTCGTTGTGTGTCTGTTTTACTTCAACGGAGAGTTTGATCCTGGCTCAGGATGAACGCTGGCGGCGTGCTTAACACATGCAAGTCGAACGATGATGCCAGCTTGCTGGTGGATTAGTGGCGAACGGGTGAGTAACACGTGAGTAACCTGCCCTTAACTCTGGGATAAGCCTGGGAAACTGGGTCTAATACCGGATATGACTCCTCATCGCATGGTGGGGGGTGTAAAGCTTTTTGTGGTTTTGGATGGACTCGCGGCCTATCAGCTTGTTGGTGAGGTAATGGCTCACCAAGGCGACGACGGGTAGCCGGCCTGAGAGGGTGACCGGCCACACTGGGACTGAGACACGGCCCAGACTCCTACGGGAGGCAGCAGTGGGGAATATTGCACAATGGGCGAAAGCCTGATGCAGCGACGCCGCGTGAGGGATGACGGCCTTCGGGTTGTAAACCTCTTTCAGTAGGGAAGAAGCGAAAGTGACGGTACCTGCAGAAGAAGCGCCGGCTAACTACGTGCCAGCAGCCGCGGTAATACGTAGGGCGCAAGCGTTATCCGGAATTATTGGGCGTAAAGAGCTCGTAGGCGGTTTGTCGCGTCTGCCGTGAAAGTCCGGGGCTCAACTCCGGATCTGCGGTGGGTACGGGCAGACTAGAGTGATGTAGGGGAGACTGGAATTCCTGGTGTAGCGGTGAAATGCGCAGATATCAGGAGGAACACCGATGGCGAAGGCAGGTCTCTGGGCATTAACTGACGCTGAGGAGCGAAAGCATGGGGAGCGAACAGGATTAGATACCCTGGTAGTCCATGCCGTAAACGTTGGGCACTAGGTGTGGGGGACATTCCACGTTTTCCGCGCCGTAGCTAACGCATTAAGTGCCCCGCCTGGGGAGTACGGCCGCAAGGCTAAAACTCAAAGGAATTGACGGGGGCCCGCACAAGCGGCGGAGCATGCGGATTAATTCGATGCAACGCGAAGAACCTTACCAAGGCTTGACATGAACCGGTAATACCTGGAAACAGGTGCCCCGCTTGCGGTCGGTTTACAGGTGGTGCATGGTTGTCGTCAGCTCGTGTCGTGAGATGTTGGGTTAAGTCCCGCAACGAGCGCAACCCTCGTTCTATGTTGCCAGCACGTTATGGTGGGGACTCATAGGAGACTGCCGGGGTCAACTCGGAGGAAGGTGGGGACGACGTCAAATCATCATGCCCCTTATGTCTTGGGCTTCACGCATGCTACAATGGCCGGTACAAAGGGTTGCGATACTGTGAGGTGGAGCTAATCCCAAAAAGCCGGTCTCAGTTCGGATTGGGGTCTGCAACTCGACCCCATGAAGTCGGAGTCGCTAGTAATCGCAGATCAGCAACGCTGCGGTGAATACGTTCCCGGGCCTTGTACACACCGCCCGTCAAGTCACGAAAGTTGGTAACACCCGAAGCCGGTGGCCTAACCCCTTGTGGGAGGGAGCTGTCGAAGGTGGGACTGGCGATTGGGACTAAGTCGTAACAAGGTAGCCGTACCGGAAGGTGCGGCTGGATCACCTCCTTTCTAAGGAGCACCTACAACTGTTTGCATTCTGCGTTATGTGGGGTGTGGGGGTTGTCAGGAGTATATGCCCGTTGCGTAGGCGTTTGTTCTACGGCGGGTGCTCAAGGGTGGAATATCAATGAATAGGTGCCTGTTTCTGGGCGTTGGTGGCGAGTACGGATGTGTGCTTTTGGTGTGTTTCTCCTGTTGGAGGGGTGTGCTGGGGTGTGTGTTGTGGAAAGTTTGCTGGTGTTTGGTTGTGGGTAGTGTTTGGCACACTGTTGGGTCCTGAGGCAACAGGGCTGGCGCGGGTGGTGAGGCTTTTGTCTTGTTGTTCGTGGTGGTACTTGTGTTTCTGGTTTTCCTGGTCATGGCCGCTTGCATGCTTTGGTGTGTGGGTTGCGTGGTACGGGGTTGTTGTTTGAGAACTACATAGTGGACGCGAGCATCTTTTAGAATAAGCAATTTCTAAGATATATGAACCTGGATCTGGTTCTTGTGTGCTGGTGTCATTGGTGCTCCTTTTGGGGGGTTTTGGTGGTGTTGGTGTGTGGGGATTCAGTTTTCATGGTTCTCTCGAAAATGTTTTATTGATCTTTTGTGGTCAAGTTTTTAAGAGCACACGGTGAATGCCTTGGCATTAGGAGCCGAAGAAGGACGTAGGAATCTGCGATAAGCCTGGGGGAGTCGATAACCGGACTGTGATCCCAGGGTGTCCGAATGGGGAAACCCCGCCAGGGACGCGAGTTACCTGGTGACCCGCATCTGAACACATAGGGTGCGTGGAGGGAACGCGGGGAAGTGAAACATCTCAGTACCCGCAGGAAGAGAAAACAATAGTGATTCCGTGAGTAGTGGCGAGCGAAAGCGGATCAGGCTAAACCGTTCCATGTGTGATAGCCGGCGGGCGTTGCATGGTCGGGGTTGTGGGACTTTCCGTTTCAGTTCTGCCGGACTGATGAGGTGAGTGGATGCGCATAGGTGAACGGTCTTGAAAGGCCGGCCAGAGAGGGTGTGAGCCCCGTAACCGAAATGTTGTGTTCCGCCTGGAGAGTATCCCAAGTAGCACGGGGCCCGAGAAATCCCGTGCGAATCTGTCAGGACCACCTGATAAGCCTAAATACTCCCTAATGACCGATAGCGGACCAGTACCGTGAGGGAAAGGTGAAAAGTACCCCGGGAGGGGAGTGAAACAGTACCTGAAACCGTGTGCTTACAATCCGTCGGAGCCAGTCTGATTCTGGTGACGGCGTGCCTTTTGAAGAATGAGCCTGCGAGTTAGTGTTACGTCGCGAGGTTAACCCGTGTGGGGAAGCCGTAGCGAAAGCGAGTCTGAATAGGGCGTTGCAGTGGCGTGATCTAGACCCGAAGCGAAGTGATCTACCCATGGCCAGGTTGAAGCGACGGTAAGACGTCGTGGAGGACCGAACCCACTTCAGTTGAAAATGGAGGGGATGAGCTGTGGGTAGGGGTGAAAGGCCAATCAAACTTCGTGATAGCTGGTTCTCCCCGAAATGCATTTAGGTGCAGCGTTGCGTGTTTCTTATCGGAGGTAGAGCTACTGGATGGCTAATGGGCCCTACAAGGTTACTGACGTCAGCCAAACTCCGAATGCCGGTAAGTGAGAGCGTAGCAGTGAGACTGTGGGGGATAAGCTTCATAGTCGAGAGGGAAACAGCCCAGACCACCAACTAAGGCCCCTAAGCGTGTGCTAAGTGGGAAAGGATGTGGAGTTGCGAAGACAACCAGGAGGTTGGCTTAGAAGCAGCCATCCTTAAAAGAGTGCGTAATAGCTCACTGGTCAAGTGATTCCGCGCCGACAATGTAGCGGGGCTCAAGTACACCGCCGAAGTTGTGGATTTCAGATATTTGCCAAGCCTTCGTGGTTCAGGCGTCTGGAGTGGTAGGGGAGCGTCGTGTGGGCAGTGAAGTCGCGGTGTAAACCAGCGGTGGAGCCTACACGAGTGAGAATGCAGGCATGAGTAGCGAAAGACGGGTGAGAAACCCGTCCGCCGAATGATCAAGGGTTCCAGGGTCAAGCTAATCTGCCCTGGGTAAGTCGGGACCTAAGGCGAGGCCGACAGGCGTAGTCGATGGACAACGGGTTGATATTCCCGTACCGGCGAAAAACCGTCCATGGTGAACAGGGGATACTAACTGCCCGATACCTGACCATCCACCCTTGTGGTGATGTGGTTTTTGGTGGAGCGCAGGACCGTAACTTGGGAGTCAAGCGTATTAACAGGTGTGACGCAGGAAGGTAGCCAAGCCGGGCGATGGTTGTCCCGGTCTAAGGATGTAGGGCGAATGGTAGGTAAATCCGCTGTTCATGATGCCTGAGATCTGATGGGACCCCCTTTTGGGGGGATTTGGTGATCCTATGCTGCCTAGAAAAGCATCGGCGCGAGGTTTTAGCCGCCCGTACCCCAAACCGACACAGGTGATCAGGTAGAGAATACTAAGGCGATCGAGAGAATTATGGTTAAGGAACTCGGCAAAATGCCCCCGTAACTTCGGGAGAAGGGGGGCCCTAACTTTGAACCACACACGCTGTGGGGAGGGGATCAGGGCCGCAGAGACCAGGGGGAAGCGACTGTTTACTAAAAACACAGGTCCGTGCGAAGTCGCAAGACGATGTATACGGACTGACTCCTGCCCGGTGCTGGAAGGTTAAGAGGACCGGTTAGCCCGTAAGGGCGAAGCTGAGAATTTAAGCCCCAGTAAACGGCGGTGGTAACTATAACCATCCTAAGGTAGCGAAATTCCTTGTCGGGTAAGTTCCGACCTGCACGAATGGAGTAACGACTTCCCCGCTGTCTCAACCATAAACTCGGCGAAATTGCAGTACGAGTAAAGATGCTCGTTACGCGCAGCAGGACGGAAAGACCCCGAGACCTTTACTATAGTTTGGTATTGGTGTTCGGAGTGGCTTGTGTAGGATAGGTGGGAGACGTTGAAGCTTGGACGCTAGTTCAGGTGGAGTCATCGTTGAAATACCACTCTGGTCACTTTGGACATCTAACTTCGGCCCGTAATCCGGGTCAGGGACAGTGCCTGATGGGTAGTTTAACTGGGGCGGTTGCCTCCTAAAAAGTAACGGAGGCGCCCAAAGGTTCCCTCAGCCTGGTTGGCAATCAGGTGTCGAGTGTAAGTGCACAAGGGAGCTTGACTGTGAGAGAGACATCTCAAGCAGGGACGAAAGTCGGGACTAGTGATCCGGCGGTACATTGTGGAATGGCCGTCGCTCAACGGATAAAAGGTACCTCGGGGATAACAGGCTGATCTTGCCCAAGAGTCCATATCGACGGCATGGTTTGGCACCTCGATGTCGGCTCGTCGCATCCTGGGGCTGGAGTAGGTCCCAAGGGTTGGGCTGTTCGCCCATTAAAGCGGTACGCGAGCTGGGTTTAGAACGTCGTGAGACAGTTCGGTCCCTATCCGCTGCGCGCGCAGGAAATTTGAGAAGGGCTGTCCTTAGTACGAGAGGACCGGGACGGACGAACCTCTGGTGTGTCAGTTGTACTGCCAAGTGCACCGCTGATTAGCTACGTTCGGATGGGATAACCGCTGAAAGCATCTAAGCGGGAAGCTCGCTTCGAGATGAGATTTCCATACACTTTATGTGTGAGAGGCCCCCAGCCAGACCACTGGGTTGATAGGCCGGATGTGGAAGCGAGGACTAACGACTCGTGAAGCTGACCGGTACTAATAGGCCGATAACTTACACCACACTTCACACGGGTAAATCCACCTTCAAAAGGGATTTACACTTACCGTGTGAGATAAAGAAACAAGACTGCTTGCGTCCACTATGTGGTTCCCAAACAACAAACCCATACCAACGGTTTGTGTTCAGGGAACAAAAAACCACAACAGAATATATGTCTCACAGACACCACACCCATCCCACCCCACAACAAAAAACCCTCCAAGGCTTTTT
>NZ_JASISU010000013.1 GCF_030063285.1 Pseudarthrobacter sp. PS3-L1
AGCACAACCAGAAAATGGCTTGAAATAAAGGGGATTGGCCACCCGCGGTAACAAGCTCTAAGCTGTTCCCCTCGCGGCGACTTAGAAAACAATACACCCACACCACCCCCACCGCAAATCCACCCCTCTATAGCCCCTAAACCGCGCCACCAATGGCCGAAGCCATCAAATACCCCCAAAAATCACCCCTCGGCGTTCACACCACGCCCTGTGGCCTCCGCCACACCTTTTACTCGACGGTCCAGAACCAGAAAGCCAGTGAAACGCAAAGGGGGCTGACAACCCTGTGGTTGTCAGCCCCCTTGCATGAATCGCGGCGCTGATGCGGGCCGCGCCGGGTGATCGCGCCCGGTGATCGCGCCGTCAGTTGGCGGTCAACACCACCGTGAAATCTGCGGACTGGACGGGCAGCCTGTACGCGGGCAGGGTGTCTGGTCCGCAGGCTGCTGTCCCCACGCCACGTCGAGCATGGTCCACATAAATGTAGGTCAGTCCATCCATCAACAGGTCTGGCTGGTGATTCGCTGCCTCAAGGACCTTTTCGCTGTATCCACGCACGGTGAGGGCGAACGAGTCCCCCGCTATACCCAATGACCCGCCGTCGTAGGTCACAGCTGCCGAGCGTACCCCAGCGCGCGAACCGGACTCCTGCGGCTTGACATAGTCCACATCAAGATCCGCAACAGACAGGGCGTACCAACCAAGCTTTGCGCCCTGGCCTGTATCCGGGTAGCTGTGGTGCGGTCCCTGTCCAAACCACGCAACGTCAGTGGGCTGTGCACCAAGAACCAGCTCAAGGCCAATCCTGCCCCACTCGACCTCAAAACCATCCGAAGTCCAATTCCCCACGGGCCGGACCAGAGTCTGCAGACGTACCGCGTCGCCCTGGGCTGTCCACACGTAGTCCACCTCGACGCCGAACTGCTTGTCGGCGGCAGCCATCCTCGTCGTGACTCGCAGTTGCTCCCCGCCGTCGTTCGTTTTCCCGACGGTGATGTCTATGAGCCGTGACGCCATGCGATCGAGCCCAATGTTCTTCCAGCGTGACGCAAGGGACCTCGTGTCTGCACTGAACCACACTTGGGCAAGGTCATTGTCCGTGGCGGGACGCCAGAGTTTCAGGCCAAAACTCTCCACGGCCGTACCGCCAAGGCGCACGGGCAAACCGGAGAATCGGTCAATTTCTACAGGGCCCACACGAAGCACTTCGGCATCAGCCTGCACTGCAGTGCCGGCCTCAACAGCGGACACATGCTGTTCCTCCCGCAGATCCTGGCCCCAGGCAATTTCGTGCCCGGCCGCTGCCCAATTCGTCTCTGCACCAAGGACTGCACTGACGGTGAGCACTGCCCGCCGTCCGGCTACTGACTCCTTCAGCCCTGCAGGCAGGGCCACTGCCACCTGCTCCTGCGCGGAAACCGGCGGGACTGCCAGTTCCCCAGAGCCAACAACGTCGCAGTCGGCCTCTACTACATACCTGAAGGACAGCGCTTCGGTACTGACAAAGTCAAACCCGTTACGGAGTTCAATGCTGGTCCAGTCAGCAGCAATACCAAGGGTGACCGGCTCAATGACCTTCTTGAAATCAGTGAGGCCCGGGCGTGGTTTCCGATTGGCATCAACAAGACCGTCTGTCACGAAGTTGCCGTCGTGGACTTCCTCGCCAAAGTCTCCACCGTAGGCAAAGTTTTCGTTGCCGTCAGGGTCCTGGACAGTGATCCCATGTTCCAGCCATTCCCACACAAAACCGCCCATGAGCCGCGGGTACCGGTTGAAAAGGTCCTGGTACTCAGTCATGCCCCCTGGGCCGTTGCCCATGGCGTGGACGTACTCGCACTGCACAAAGGGCATGGCCCTCCGCCGGGCATCAAGTTCTGGATCATCCAGCGGTTTTTCAGCACCCTGGCCGATCAGCTCGGTCTCATCATGGAAGGCATACATGCGCGAGTAGACATCAGCATAAGCGCAGCTCCAGTCACCTTCGTAGTGCACCGGGCGGGAGGGGTCGCGGTCTTTGGTCCAGCGGTACATGGCGGCAAGGTTGCGGCCAGTTCCCGCCTCGTTGCCCAAGGACCACATGATGACGCTGGCGTGGTTTTTGTCCCGCTCCACAGTCCGCTCCATGCGGTCAAGAAGCGCAGCTTCCCACTGGGGATCATCGCTCGGGTTCTGGTTCCATTCCGAATTCACAAAACCGTGGGTCTCAAGGTCGCACTCCAGGACAACGTAGAACCCCAGCTGGTCTGCCAATGCAAGGAATTCGGGGTGCGGCGGATAATGCGAGGTACGAATGGCGTTGATGTTGTGCTGCTTCATGAGGCGCATCTCCGCCTCCATGGTCTCGCGTGGCACGACCCGTCCCAGCTTGGGGTGATGTTCGTGCCGATTAACACCGCGCAGGAGGATGCGTCTGCCATTAACCTTGAACTGCGCATCTTCAATTGTGATGGTGCGGAAGCCAAGTTCGACCGAGATGCTCTCCCCGGGAGTGCTGACATGCGCCTGGTAGAGGCGCGGCGTTTCGGCTGACCATCCAGTGACACCAGCTATCCGCACCTCTTCCGCAGCATCGCCCTCAAAGTCCAGTTCTGGGATGCGGACGACGGCGGCCACCGGCTTACCGCCGCGCGTCACCTCAAAGCGGAGGACGCCGTCGCCCGTCACGTGGTCATAGTCCGCGTGGACAAAGACGTCGTCGATGCCTTCAGCCGGCCGGGCCGCCAGCGTGACGTCGCGGAAGATTCCGGGAAGCCACCACATGTCCTGGTCCTCGAGGTAGCTGGCGGCCGAGAACTGGGCTACCTGCAGGGCCAGCACGTTGCTGCCCTCGCGAAGGACACCAGCAACATCGAATTCGTGGGCCAGGCGGCTGCCACGGGTGGTACCCAGTTCCTTGCCGTTGAGCCACACAGTTGCTGCGGAATCAACCCCGTCAAAACGGATGAGCGAGCGGTGAGCAAACTCGGCCCCGGCGGAGAATTCGACAACAAAGTGGCCTACCGGGTTTGCGTCCGGCACGTGGGGCGGCTCAACGGCAAAAGGGTACTGCACATTGGTGTACCACGGCTGGCCGTGGCCGTGCATGGGCCAGCTTGAAGGAACCGGGAGATCGGAATATCCGTCAAGATCCTGTCCCTCCTGCCAGCCGTCTGCAGGCGCCTGCCGGACGCCCGGATACAACCTGAAGTTCCACAGGCCGTTGAGGGACAGACGTGGCGCATCGCTTTCGAGGAATGATCGCGGTGCCTCAGAACCGCGTCCTGGTTCCACGGACTCAAGCTCAAGGACGGCACTGGATGCAAGCGCCAGGGAGCGCGGGGATGCGGTATCGCTGGACGACGGGACGAGAGTGTCCACGTCGGCGGGGGACTCGGTAGTCATGCGGAGGTCCTCATCAATTCTGGGGATTAGTGATCCCGTGAACGTTCACGGTACAGACAATGCTACAGCCGTTGGAGTCATCTGCACAGAGCAGGAACTCCTCACACCTCTCTCCAAAGAGCGGAACTTCCTTGGTATCCCGCCGCATCGTGGACGTGGTACTTCACGCCGATTCACGCACGGTGAGCTCGTGTCTGACCGTCACGGCAGATTCCGGGCTGCCAGGAACGAGGCTTCCGTCAATCAAGCCGGCCACCAGGTCCACGGCCATCCGGCCCACCGCCCGCAGATCCAGGGAAAGGGTCGTCAATTCGGGGGCCAACAATCTACCGAGGGGAATTCCGTCCATACCCATGACGACACAGTCCTGGGGCACCCTGACCCCGTGGGCGCTGAGAGCCTTAAGCGCCCCTGCAGCCATGAGGTCATTAAAAGCCAAGACTGCGTCAGGACAAGGACCGGATGCCAGCCGCGCAGACAGCGAGGTGAAGGCAGCCTCAGCAGATTCTCCTGCCGACACCACTTCCAACCCAACACCCCTTGACGCTGCCAGCTCAACAAAAGCCTTGCCGCGCACGGAAAGTTGTACAGGTTCGCTCCGGCCCGCATCGGTTCCCCCACCATCGTCCAAGGGGGCCACGTGGAGTGGTATCTCGACGGCGGGCGCATCCGCTGCCGTGGTCATTGAAATGATGGCATCAAGGTACAGGACTGAACTGCTCCCGCGGAGAGCTAGGTGATCGAGCGCCAGCGAGGCTGCGTAGGGGTAGTCAAAAGAGATTCCTGCCCCGGCTTCACCAGACACCCTGTCAAGAACCAAGAGGGGCCGACCACTCAGGAGATCATTCGCGTTGAGGGTATGCGGGCCCAAATACCCAATAACTGCATCAACATGCGGAGCAAGGTGTTGCACTGAGCTCAGTCCGCTGCTCTCGCCATGACCGTAGTCATCCACCACTACGTGCCAACCACGTTGAGTGGCTGCCTCCACCACACTTGACGCGAACGCCGGAAAGTACGGATTCGTCAGGCCTGGAATGGACAGGCCAACCGACGTGCGGGAGCCCTGAACCAGTCCCTTGGCAAACCGGCTGGGGACATATCCGAGAGTGCGCGCTTCCTGCTGCACACGCTCCCGGGTGGCCGGTTTGATGCCCGGCATGTTGTTCATGGCCCTAGTGACAGTCTGCCTGGAGACTCCGGCAGCTGCTGCGACGTCCAGAATGGTGGCCCGCTTATCCCGCACACCATCAACGCTTGAGTGCGGCGCCCTACCCGAGGCATCGGCTTCGCGATTCATCTTCACAGCAGCGTTCCCTTCACCGTAAGGAGCGGGAGCAACCCCATCGGTTACCTCGTCGTCAGCTGAAGCACGGCTTCGTTGATCTCTCGCTGAGTGACCGGTGGATTCCATAGTCAGTAAGTCTAGGGTGCTTGGCGCGGTTGGCGGGGTTGTGTTGTGGGGTTGTGGTGTTAACGGGTGAGGGGCCCCACCAGTGGTGGGGCCCCTCGACCTTTTTTCTGAAGTGTTGTCCGGCGGTGTCCTACTCTCCCACACCCTCCCGGGTGCAGTACCATCG
>NZ_JASISU010000014.1 GCF_030063285.1 Pseudarthrobacter sp. PS3-L1
AACCCGGTGGGCCGTGCGTTGGAAACCCGCTTTGAACGCCTTCGCCATCACCTTCAGCGACCGATTCCCGGCAGCTGAAAACTACTAAAGAAAACTGCCGGATACACCGTTAATGAGATAGTCCCCACCATGGGGAAGGTACCTCTGGGGTGGGTGTGTTGGGGGTGCCGTTGGGTATTAGTGAGGGGCAGTTTCAGGTGGTGGTTTTGCAGGTTGCGGGGTTGTATGGGTGGGAGTTGGCGTATCACACTTTTGATTCGCGGCGGTCGGTTGCTGGGTTTCCGGATTTGGTTCTTGTGAGTTCGAGGCGTGGGCGGGTGTTGTTTCGGGAGTTGAAGTCTGATGTGGGGCGTGTGTCGGTGGATCAGGGGGTGTGGATTGCTGGGTTGACGGCGGGTGGTGTGGATGCTGGTGTGTGGAGGCCGGCGGATGCGCGGTCGGGGCGGATTGTTCGGGAGTTGACGGCCTGAATTGTGCCTGTTGTAACGCGTCTTACTTGTTGCTGTAACGCGTGGGAGTTGATAGTATTGGGGGACACTGACACCCCCGGCCACGCGGACTGCAATCCCGACCGGACCACGAAAAGGAACACACCATGAGCGCTCAGCCTCAAACCAGCAAGGCCCCGTTTCGCATAACAAAGCTTCTCATTAGCCCTAATCCGCGCTACGTCCCCGGCTCCAACCACCCCCGCAAGCGCAATTACGACATTGAGACTCGCACGCACACGTTTTTCAAAACCATCGAAGAAGCGCGCCTCTACCGGCAAGAGTGTGGCGGATGCATTGAGGCTCTATCGTCCACCGGCAAGTCGTACCAAACCTACGTTGGCACCAAATGAGCCGCACGGTAATCCAGATAAAGCGGTCCAGAAACCGCAAGCCAACAGCGCCTCGCACCTGCTGCCCAGCGCATACCGACACTTGCCGCTTTGGCCGTGACCATCAGTGGGTTATGGGTTGGCACGGTGGCCCAAAGTCAGGTCTTGGTATTGGCGAACCTGGCTGGCATGACTCCACTATCTGCGTCATCTGTAAGGGCATCTGTGTTGGTGACATGGACGAAGGTGGCCGGGCATGACCGTCCTCCGCCTCATCACCCAATGGCTTGGCCTTGACCTACTCACCTGGGAAGAAGAGCAATGAGGGCACTTGATTTGGTTACCTTTGAAAAAGAACCCGGGAAGTACGGCGGAGAGTCCCGTTACCACAGCCCTGATGGGTTCTGGGCTCTCCCGGAATCACACGTTGATGGGTATGCCCAAGACAGGCGCTTCACCGAAACGGAACTGGCCGCTGAAATGCTTTGGATCGTCTTCCACGAATCAGAGTGTGAAGTCCGTGGGCTAAGGCTGATCATCAGCGACCCGTCCAGCCCAGACATTGACTACTACGCAAAACACAACCGTGAGTTCGTCCGCCAAGCAGCGATAATGCAACGCTTCTGCGACCTCCCCAACTACGACGAGGTAACAACATGAGTGAACGCGACGAACTGGCCGCACAACTGGCAGACAAGATCCCGGACGATATTTACTCCTGCGTACGAGTCTGGGAAGCCTGGGGATTCGGCCCCATGAGACAAGAGGATTTCACGCCGGTAGTTCAGGATGCGGACGTGATGGCAGAACTCGCCGACGCACTGATTGAAGCCGGGTACCGGAAACCCCGGATCATCACCACCGTCGAGGAACTGGAAGCGCTGAAGCCTGACGCTGTAGTTCGATCATTTATGGAAGTCATATATGAGCGGACGTTCTCATTTAGGACCCCGAATAAGCCTTATTGGCAGTCTCCCGGTAACGAGCTTCCAACGGCAAGTAGTCGAATCTCTTTACCCGCAACCGTCCTGTACGAGCCCACCCCGTGACCCGGCACGTATCCCGGTGGTCTTGGTGGCGGGCGTTCACTGACCGGTACAAGCCCCGCCCACTCCCAGGCAGGCACCGGAAACACGACCCCGCCACAGAACGGCTCATCAAACAACTACAGGAGGCATTGTGAGCACGAAAATCGTATGCGACTTCTGCGAAGAAGTAATTGATGGCGAAATAAAGATCAAGTCCACCGAGAGTGACGGCACAAAGCTCGACTTCTGCACCACCACATGCTTCATCGACTACGCAAACCAGAAGGCAACAGCATGACCCTCCTTGACCGGATCAAGGCACGATGGGCCGCAGCAACATCAGGGCCATACGAGGCAATCACAACTGGTGTTCGGGGCGGCGATCACTGGTATGTGTGTGCTGCTGATGAATCAATTGCTT
>NZ_JASISU010000015.1 GCF_030063285.1 Pseudarthrobacter sp. PS3-L1
CACCATGCGTTGGGTCGTCAATCGTGGGAATGTCACTCACCCTTGCCCCCTCAGCCCGGCAGCACGAGCAGCCAGTTCGTCAAGGGTGCGCTTGATCCAGTAGCGGCCCGCGTCGTCTAGGCACCACCCGGCACGCTCTTCCCGCATCTCTGCCGCCGCGTCCTCCAAAGCTTGGGCTGCGATGAACGGGGCAGCATCTTCAAGGGCGGCGCGGATGAGGTCAGCCCGTGGCTTCCAGCAGGTGCACTCTCGCTCAGGCCTCACCTCGCAGTCGGTGGAGTGCGGCAAGTATGCCATTGCTGCTTCTACAGCTTCTTGACTAACGGTCATGACTCGGCCTTCCGGCTTGCTCGTGCGCGTTCCCTGTCAATGTCGCCCAGGCACCACTTGATCTGGTTTTCCCACTCGCCGGCCTGTACGTCCTTGGCAATCTCCGAGAGTTCACTGAGTCGAACCGTTGCCCGGCCTCCGGAAGCCCATACGTCGATCACGGAGCGAATCCCCGCAGCTGCCACGTCTTGTACCGGCCCGAACCCAGCAGCAGTGAGGACGGCTTGGGTTGTTTCGGTGTGGAGGCGCTTCGTTTCGTCGTCCTGCTCAGACCATGGTGCCGCGCCGTCGATGATGGCGTCCCACGATTCGGCAGCGACCCGCTCAACCTCGGCCATTGTTTGTGCGCTCATAGTGATTTCACCTCTCTTTTCACTACGTCTAGGTGGACGCCGTAGTGCTTGGCCTTGTAGTGCGCCTCCATCTCATCGTGGTTTGCCTGCGGGTCGATGCCCGTTACTTTGTGGTTGCACCAACGCTGGAAAAAGCAATGGACCGTGAACGTGTCGAACAGCGTTGCGCTCATGGTTTGCCGCCGTTGTGGATGAGTGGCTTGCCCCAGCGCAGTAGTTGCCCGTTCAGTCCCTTGTTGTATCTAGGGAAGCTTGTCGCGTTTGGCGGCATGTAGAGGGTTAGTAGGGAGCTAACGGCAGATGCGTAACTGACCCCCGCCGCTGCGGCAAGCTCTTTTGCCTTACGGTCAATTATTTCTTTGGGGATCTGCACGTAGTAAGGGTTCCCGCTCATGTGTTGTCTCCTAGTACGGGCGCAAGGGCGGTGCGGATGTGTCGTGCGTTTTCTACCATTGATGCGCCGTCTGCAAGGATTGTCATCGCGATGCCCTCGTCCGGGATTGTCTTGGAGTAGGCCATGTCAGATGTGCCGCGAGCCTCCCATGCGTCCGCCAGCTTCTCTACCGCTTCCACAGCGGCTATGAGCGCGGCAATGTCCGTGGGTGCGGCGGCGAATGCGAGTGCGTCTGGTTCACGCTGCTCCTCGTTGATGCCGTCATTGGATGCGATGGAAGCAATTGATTCATCAGCAGCACACACATACCAGTGATCGCCGCCCCGAACACCAGTTGTGATTGCCTCGTATGGCCCTGATGTTGCTGCGGCCCATCGTGCCTTGATCCGGTCAAGGAGGGTCAT
>NZ_JASISU010000016.1 GCF_030063285.1 Pseudarthrobacter sp. PS3-L1
TGGGGACTATCTCATTAACGGTGTATCCGGCAGTTTTCTTTAGTAGTTTTCAGCTGCCGGGAATCGGTCGCTGAAGGTGATGGCGAAGGCGTTCAAAGCGGGTTTCCAACGCACGGCCCACCGGGTTCTGCCGGCACCGGTCGGATCGAGGGATCGGGTGACCAGATACAGGCACTTTAGCGCGGCCTGCTCGGTCGGGAAATGACCCCTCGCCTTCACCGCGCGCCGGTACCGGGCGTTGAGCGATTCGATGGCGTTGGTTGAGCAGATCACCCGCCGGATTTCCACGTCGTAATCCAGGAACGGGATGAACTCTTCCCACGCGTTTTCCCAGAGCCGCACGATCGCCGCGTATTTCCTGCCCCACCTCTCCGTGAGCTCCTCGAGTGCCGTCCGGGCGGCCGCGGCGTTCGGGGCCGTGTAGATGGGCTTCACATCGCGTTTGAGCGCGTCCCAGTCCTTTTTCGAGGCCAGCCGGAAGGTGTTGCGGATCAGGTGGATGATGCACGTCTGCACCGTCGTCAGCGGCCAGACATTGCCCACCACTTCCGGCAAGCCCTTGAGTCCGTCGCAGACCAGGAAGAAACTGTCCTTCACACCACGGTTCTTGATGTCAGTGAGAACGCTCATCCAGAACTTCGCCCCCTCCCCGCCAGTCCCGGCCCAGAGACCCAGGATGTCCTTCTCCCCGTCCAGGGTGACACCAATGGCGGCGTAGATCGGCCGGTTGGCGACCTGACCATCACGGATCTTGACCACAATGGCATCGATGAAGATCGCCGCGTAGACCTCATCCAGCGGCCGGTTCTGCCACTCGTTCATCTCCTCGAGCACCCGGTCCGTGATCCGCGAGATGGTCTCCTTGGAAACGGAAGCCCCATAGATCTCAGCGAAGTGCGCACTGATCTCGCCTGTTGTCAGGCCCTTCGCGTACAGCGAGAGGACCATCTCGTCTACACCGTTCAGGCGGCGCTGGCGCTTCCGGACAATGACCGGCTCAAACGTGCCCTCGCGGTCCCGCGGAACGTCTATACCCACCGGCCCGGTTGTCTCCGTCAGCACGGTCTTGGACCGGGTCCCGTTACGGGCATTGCCCGTCTCTTTCCCGGCCGCGTCGTGTTTCTCATAACCGAGGTGCTCCGTGAGCTCCTCATCCAACGCAGTCTCGATGACCGTCTTCGTCAGCATCTTCAGCAGCCCGCCAGGACCAGTCAGAGACAATCCCTGCTCCCTGGCCATCCTCACCAGCTCGCGCGCGGCCTCGGCCTCGGATTTCTCTGTCAGTTTCTCAGCGGTATTCGTACTCGGCACAGCCTCAAGTGTTGCGGCCATATCGGGCTCCTCCCCGCCAGGCTCACCGCCCGGCGTGTCGAGCCAGATACACCGTTAATTCCACAGTCCCC
>NZ_JASISU010000017.1 GCF_030063285.1 Pseudarthrobacter sp. PS3-L1
CGGGTAGCGCGGAGCGGACCCGCTGGCCCGGCCATCGCCTGGGCCTCTCCCGTGACTCCCGCCACCCGCTCCGCTTTCTGTACCACCGCTTAAGCCTAGCGTCGTCGTGAACTGCAGCCGCCGTCGTCCACCCCGGGAAGCACTCCGGAAAATCCAGTGCACAAAATGGATGGGGGGCGTTGCCCGAAAACCCGGCGGACCATGACGTGGATGGTAATGCCCAGCAAAGCCCCGCATGCCTCGGCTAGGATGAAAATCATGACTTACAAGCTGATTCTGCTGCGCCACGGCCACAGCGAATGGAACGCCAAGAACCTGTTCACCGGCTGGGTGGACGTTGACCTCGACGACCAAGGCCGCACCGAGGCCGTTCGCGGCGGCGAGCTGCTGGTGGAAAACGATCTGCTGCCCGACATCCTCTACACGTCCCGCCTGAAGCGCGCCATCAACACCGCAAACCTGGCACTGGAGAAAGCTGATCGAGGCTGGATTGACGTCAAGCGCGACTGGCGCCTCAACGA
Organism: Pseudarthrobacter sp. PS3-L1; assembly: GCF_030063285.1. GTDB lineage: Bacteria > Actinomycetota > Actinomycetes > Actinomycetales > Micrococcaceae > Arthrobacter. Next base: position 522 of record NZ_JASISU010000017.1, read on the forward strand.
ACGCCACTACGGTGCACTTCAGGGCAAGGACAAGGCCCAGACCCTGGCCGAATATGGCGAGACCCAGTTCATGGAATGGCGCCGGTCCTATGACACCCCGCCGCCGCCCCTGGCTGACGACTCCGAGTTCTCCCAGGTGGGAGATCCTCGCTACGCCGACATTGGTGACGCCGTTCCCCGCACCGAGTGCCTCAAGGATGTCCTGGACCGCCTGCTGCCGTACTGGGAATCGGACATCAAGGAAGACCTCAAGGCCGGTAAGACCGTGCTGGTTACAGCACATGGCAACTCACTGCGCGCTTTGGTCAAGCACCTGGACGGCATCAGCGATGACGCCATTGCCAGCTTGAACATTCCTACCGGTATCCCGCTGGTCTACGACCTCGATGCGGACTTCAAGCCCATCAAGGCTGGCGGCACCTACCTGGATCCGGATGCTGCTGCGGCTGCAATCCAGGCCGTTGCCAATCAGGGCAAGAAGTAAGCCCTAACGCAGAACGTACGACGGCGGCCGGTCACCTCAGGTGACCGGCCGCCGTCGTACGTTAC
>NZ_JASISU010000018.1 GCF_030063285.1 Pseudarthrobacter sp. PS3-L1
AAGCAATTGATTCATCAGCAGCACACACATACCAGTGATCGCCGCCCCGAACACCAGTTGTGATTGCCTCGTATGGCCCTGATGTTGCTGCGGCCCATCGTGCCTTGATCCGGTCAAGGAGGGTCATTCGTCATCGCCGCCCTGGTAGTGCTTGGAGTTCATCATTACTTTGAGGGTGCTTGCGTCTTGGCGGTGGATCAGTTCGTCCCATACGCCGTCCATGTTTTCTGGCATTGCTTGGAGAGCTTTTGCGGCGTAGTACCCGTACCCGTCTGGGTACTGAATTTGAATTCGGAGCGGGATTTTTACGCCGTCCGTTGCGGTTACGTCAACGTCAAACCCGAGTTCCTGCTGGTCTTTTTTCTTCTTGCTCACAATGTCTCCTGTAGTTGTTTGATGAACCGCTCTGTGGCGGGGCCGTGTTTCCGGTGCCTGCCTGGGAGTGGGCGGGGCATGCACCAGTCAGTGAACGCCCGCCACCAAGACCACCGGGATACGTGCGAGGTCACTGGGTGGGCTCGTACAGGACGGTTGCGGGTAAAGAGATTCGACTACTTGCCGTTGGAAGCTCGTTACCGGGAGACTGCCAATAAGGCTTATTCGGGGTCCTAAATGAGAACGTCCGCTCATATATGAC
>NZ_JASISU010000001.1 GCF_030063285.1 Pseudarthrobacter sp. PS3-L1
TCTGTCAGTTTCTCAGCGGTATTCGTACTCGGCACAGCCTCAAGTGTTGCGGCCATATCGGGCTCCTCCCCGCCAGGCTCACCGCCCGGCGTGTCGAGCCAGATACACCGTTAATTCCACAGTCCCCAGCAAAGCAGCAAAGCAGCAAAGGAAAAAGTACGGCGTGACCGCTCCCTGAGTACTACCGATACGAGACCGCTACAACACACCACATGTGGTGTTCATCAGCTACCGATAGGCTTAAAGCCGAAACCACTGCCCTGGTGGGGGAACCGGCAGTACAAGCACAATGAAAAGGACCCCCATGGCCCGCACAACACGCATCCAACTCATCGATGACATCTCTGGTGAGCACGCCGACGAAAACCTCCGCTTCGCCCTCGATGGCACCGACTACGAGATTGACCTCGCTGGAGAGAACGCGGATGAGCTCCGCAGTGTCCTGGAGAAGTACGTCGTTGCAGGTCGTCGCCTTCGCGGTGTGCCGGTGAAGCAATCTGCCACGGCCACGGCTGCGGGGCGTGAGGAGGTCCGCCGGATGCGGGACTGGGCCAACGCCAACGGGTACAAAGTCAGTTCCCGCGGACGGATCAGTGCTGATATTCAGCAGGCCTTCGCCGCAGCCCACCTCTAGGGCAAGGAGTCAGACCTTAAACTCGGGTGGCTAGCTGGTCGTTGTCATATGCGCTGTTATCGGCGCCAACAGGACCTCGAACAGCAGCAACTAGGCCGTGGGTAGAGCCGAAGCAGTCGGTGCAGAACATGCTGGCGGTCGCTAATGGGTTGCGTGTGTTGAATCTTGGGGGAGGGGATGTGGATACAACGACCCCTATGGGGTCGATGTTGTTCACAATTATGGCTGCCCTGGCCCAGATGGAACATGAGATCAAAAGCGAACGAGTCACTGACTCCATCAGCAAACGCAGGGCAGCAGGGAAGAACCTGGGTGGCCGGCCTGTATGGGTTACGGATAGTCAGATGAGTACTGCCGTGCGCCTGGTTGATGGTGGGGAGCCTGCTGCCCAGGTTGCGCGGGATCTTGGCATGTCGCGGGCTACGTTCTACAGGCGCTCAAAGTTACTCGTCAACTAGGCCAGGGTGTCAACGAAAGTAGGCTGTCCTGTCCCCGCTGCCCGTGCGCCGACTCACATTGTGTTGGTTATGATGCCTCCGCTGTGAACGGGACGGATTTCGACGCCGCCAGTACTTGTGCGTACGGCCGGGTTGAGTCGGGCGAGGGTAGTTGCGGCATCGAGGTCGGGGGCTTCAAGGACGTAGAAGCCTGCTACGAACTGGTCGGCTTGGACGAAGGGCCCTGAGGTTGTGCCGGATTGTCGGATGGACACTGCAGCCGAGCGGGGTGTGAGGGCATAGGCGAGGCTCATTGATCCTGAGGCTTGAAGGTCGCGGGCGTGTTGGTCATTCTCCTCGAGCTCGGCTTCTGCTGCGTCCAGGGCATGGAGGGACTCATCAGCGTAGATGAGGATTGCGAATTGCGGCATCGAAATTCCTTCGTCGATTTGATAGGTAGGTTTTCGTTTGCAGTGTCATTCCACGACGAGGTTCTGATGTCCATCGATCAGCTCACGCACAATATCAAGGTGACCAGCATGGGCGGACGTCTCGATAAGCGCGCGAACCAGGACCTCTCGGCCAGTGGTCATGGGCGGTCCGTCGAACTCACTCGCTGGCGGCCACCAACGCGGAGCCGCGTCCAGATCAACCCGGGCAAGGACCTTATCGCTGGCGGCTATCTCACGCTGGTAAATCCTGATTGCTTCTGCACCCGTCATCGGTTCGGACGACCAGCCGTTGTGAAGGGCGGCAATCGCGTGGCTTTCCCCGCCGAGAACGGCTGAAATCCAGAACAACTCATCATCGAATGCGAGGTGGTTCAACATCCTGGTCATCGTCCAGCCTGATGGGACTAGTGAGATACCCATGACTTGTTCCGGGACGCCTTCAACTGCTCGGAGTACGTGTGATCGCTCCTGAGCCAACTGGGCCAGGAGAAGACCATCACTCACGCTTCTGGCTCGTATCCGATGAGCCACCGAAGGCCATAACGATCCGTAACCTGTCCATCTGAGCCATCCCACGGTCGTTGAACCAACGGGTTAATAGATGTTCCATCAACGCACAGCTTGTCGAACCATTCGTGCAGAATCGGCGGCTCAGCGGTCCCCAGCAGTGAGAGCATCAGACCTTCCACTCGTACCGGCTGTTCTCCCGTCGCTGCGTCTGAACCTGCTAGAGCAACCACACCGTCAAGAACCCCATGCGCTACAGCATTCTGCGGCCCATCGGTCCTACCGTGATCCTTGTAGGAGTGCAGGGACAGGTTACCCCCGAATACGTCTCTGTAAAAACTCAGCGCTTCCCGTGCGGTTCCGGGAAAACTGATGTAAATAAGGGGTGCTGCCATGGTGATGCTCCTAGGTCTCGGTAACCAGTCGTGCGCCGATCAGAACTCGTGTCTCGCGGCGAGCTCTTCTGACAGCAATATTGTGTGGGGGAGGTCGCGCAGGTCATCATCAACTGAGATTCCCCTTAGTCGTGCGGCTTGCGTATATTGATCCCACGGGAATGAACCAGGTTCAGGTGCATCGGCCTGTACCAACGCGAGAACTTCGGCGATTACGTCGGCGGAGGACCGTTTCCAGGAGGTGGTCTCAGTATGGTGGGACTTGAACGAGGACACTCCACGGTCCATATCAAGTCGGATCATCGATTCGTCCGAGAGTCGCAGATATTGCGTTATTTTCATGCTCATGGACGGTACGGAGTTTCCCGCCGGCGGATCATCGAGTTCGCAGATGATGACCAGACTGGTCACTGACAAGCCGGAGAAGTCGAACGGCAGACGATGAGCTCGCTCAGTCGTTGCAGACCCCGATCGGATCGATCCGTACTGTTCCCGCTCATTGCTATCGGTCATGCTGGGGCGCAGTTCAGGTCTTTAGCGATCCCGTAGTGATAACCGAAACGATCCGCGAAGTCCGTCAGGTTCACGTCTACTTCACCACGCTGTCCGACGAACCGTCGAGCACGTATCTGACAGTTCCCCAGATCGCCACGAATGCGATCACAAGCGCTGCGCGTTCAGGGACGAGTGTCCGATTCATGCTGTACCCCTCATCTTCTTTGATTTTTGATAGGACAGCATGGAACGCGCTGACCGCCTCCGGCTGATCTTATCGAACAGATCATAGGTGGTCAGGTCATATTTTTGATGGGTCGGCCGGAGGATAAGCTCAGAAGGAAAATATGGCCGGTGTGTGGGGGCAGGCTTTAAAACGACGAGCAGAGGACCCTCTTTTGACCCGCACAACACGCATCCAACTCATCGATGACATCTCTGGTGAGCACGCAGACGAAAACCTCCGCTTCGCCTTCGATGGCACCGATTACGAGATTGACCTTGCCTTAGAGAACGCGGATGAGCTCCGCGCTGTCCTGGAGAAATACGTCGCTGCCGGTCGTCGCCTCCGCGGCGTGCCAGCGAAGCAGTCTGCCACGGCCACCGCTGCGGGGCGTGAAGAGGCACGCCGGATGAGGGACTGGGCCAACGCCAACGGGTACAAGGTCAGTTCTCGTGGAAGGGTCAGGGCCGACATTCAGCAGGCGTTCGCTGCAGCCCACATCTAGCGCAAGGCGTCAGATCTAAAAAGCGGTTGTCTGGTCGTTGTCATACGCGCATTTATCAGAGCCAGGAAGCCGGCGGCCGGCGGGATCGTTCATGCGGACCATGGCACCCAGTTCACCTTGTGGGCCTTCACGAACAAAATACGTGCCTCCGGGCTGATGCAATCGTTTGGGAAAGTCGGAGACTGCTACGACAACTCGATGATGGAATCGTTCTAGTCGAGCACGCAAATCGAGTTGCTCAATCGGAAAAGTGGCTTACCAGAACAGAACTCGCGAATGCAATGTTCGAGTGCATCGAGATTCTCTACAATCGGCAGCGACGCCATTCCGAACTCAGATACCTCGCCCCGATTGAATACGAACTACGCTCTGACACGAGATCCGTCCCCGCCTGATCTTCACACCGATCCTAGTAACCAGGCCGTAGGGCACGTCAGGGTGTAAACCAAACTATGGGTAGTCTCGTTTGAACAAAGTGAGTGTTAGGGGTGTGTTTTCTGGGGCCGTTGTTTTTTCATGGAGGTGGCCACGCCGGCAGGTGTGGCCTCCCTTTTTGTGGTTCGGGTTGAAAACGCGTGGTGGTTCGCGGGTAGGTGGTCGGGGAGTGTTTCGGCATTAAGGGACCGGAACACTCTCGGTAGTATTCCGGTTCCTTAGGGTCCAGTCACCGGATGCCGGTGCGGATAGGCTCTCTAGGTGGCTGGGCTATTTCGTGGTGGTGAATGCTAGTAGCGGTGTGCGCCGGGGCCTTGGTGCTCGATCCTGGCAGTTTCCTTTTCGGCTTTGGCTTTGACTTGCTGGGCTTGTTCTTTCACGCTGGGGGCGTTTTGTGCTTCGGCCTTGATGCGGGGAGCTTCTTCTTCGGCTTTTGTGAGGTAGGTTTCCCACCGTTGGGACATGGGCTTGATGAGGCCTCCACCAACGCCAACGATGATCACGCCAACGATTGCCGAGAGGACCGCGATAAGAATCGGGGTGGTGACGGTGACGGCGATATCGACCTGGTTGAGGGCTGCGATGATGCCGATACCGATGATGAAGATACTTGCGATGTTCGCCAGGACCTTGCCGTAGGAAAGGCCTCCCAGTGAACCCTGGATGAGGGTTTTGACAGCTGCTGCTATCGCTGCGCTGATGATAACGATAATGATCGCGATGATGATCTTGGGCAAGAATGCGATGATTCCAGCCAGAAGGACACTGACGGGATTTGGTCCGAAGACACCGAAGGCAAACTGCAAGACGAACAGAACCAGCGCGTAGTAGAGGATCTTCGCGATGATGTCACTGGCGTCCAGCGAGGACTTGTCCAACGCCTTTTTCACTCCGCCGCGTTCAACCAGGCGGTCAAAGCCAACTTTTTCCAACAGCTTGGACAGTGCCTTCGAGATCGCTTTAGCGATGAGTAATCCGACGATGAGAATGACGAGGAAGAGCAGGAGCTGCGGCACGAATGCCACGACCGCTGCTAGTCCGGCCAAAAGTGTTTCCTGCATGATTTTCCTCCGGTGCGATGGTGAGTTTGTTGACAACCAAATCTTGGTAGGCTCGCCCAAGATGTAGGAAGCATGCTTACTATATGCCGGTAGGTTGTTTTCGGCAATGGACTGAGGTTGACCATTTCGGTCTTGGTTGGACGAGGGCTAACTAGAGTCGGTGGAATATCGGGGCGTGGTTGGTACTGCTTTTTTGTGATGGATAGCGCTGTGGTTCTAGTGGCATCCGCACGTTCAGTGCGATTACCTCGTGTGGGCGGCCCTGGATCACGACGGCGATTCTGGTTTCGTTGTGGCTGCCTCCTCTGCCAGCAGGCCGGGTCTGAGTATCGTCTTTGATTTTTGTTGCCCGATGGCGTGGGCGTCGGTGGTATCTGCGGTGTCCGGAGGATCTTGGACTTGCTGTTAGCGCCAAGGTCTCTTGCGCCCTGATGTTCCCTTGATAGGAAGTGTTGTTTGTATGAGTCGTAGCGTTCCCTACACGGGTCCGTCAGGTTTTCGCGGGCTTGGGGGTGTGGATGCTGATGAGATGGTGGCCCGTCTTCACGCTTTCGAGCTTCTTGGTGACTGCGATGAGGAAGCCAGTGAGGCAGAGTTGACCGCGGAGCTGTTTTATCTTTCGGCCCCGTTGGCGCTTCTAAGCCGATGTAGGGATAGCAGTGAAAAGGCTGAGCGAGAACTTGTTTCAGCGGTCCGGCTTTCCCTCCATCAGGGGGCGAGCTGGCAGGACATAGGCTCAACTCTGGGATTGAGCGCAGAAGATGCGCGCACAAGATTCGGCACCACTTAGAACTGGCGCAAACCTTTGAGGGCCCTGCGCTCTCGAGGAGCCTTGTGTTGCAGAGACCGTATGGGAACTTGCGATGAGGTTATCCATGAGGTGAAACTAACCCTCAGCAGAGCCAGAACAAGAACCCCAAGGTTGTTGTCATTGCCCAGGAAATCATGCAGGACTGGGCCAACGGGTACAAGGTCAGTTCTCACGAACCGGTCAGTGCTGGTATTGAGCAGGCTTTCGCTGCAGCCCACTTCTAGCGCGAAGCTTCAGAGCGTCAAATAATTGGATGGCCGTTGTCATAGGTGTTGTTATCAATGCCGGTAGGCTCCGGGATGGCAACTGCCGGGCCGTATGCAGACGTGTCGGCACCCACATGGCAGAGAGCGGGAGGTGGGGGGTGTTCTTTGTTTGTAGAGGTGGGGGATCAGTTGACTCGTATTTGCCTTTGTTGGTCTTGGGCGTTCACGACGTCTATGCCGTGAGGGGGTACCCCTCACATCAAGTGATGTTCATAGCTTGTGAGGTCGATGCGTGGGATTCGCCGTGGACGGGTGCCCGTCAGTAAGCATGCGTATGACTTGGCGTCGGTGCCGTACGCTGGGCTTGACTGAGGTGTGAACTGATTCACTCTTTGCCCAATGTTTATGGGCCGGGGTAGAGAATCACGAGTGCTTCAGCCACTCGCACTTGACCGCACGTCATTCCAATGAGGAGTTTTTCCTAATGAATAAGACACTTCGCTTTTTGGCTGTTCCGACTTTGGCTCTTGGTGCTCTGGCGCTCTCCACGGCTCCGGCCATGGCGGCGGATGGGGATCAGTCGTACCAGTCCACGTTGGGCCAGCTTAATGGGAGCACGGCTACGGGTACTGTCACTGTGGACGTCACCGGTACTACTGCCCATGCTGTCCTGAAAGTTTCCGGGTTGCCGGAGACGTTCATGGATGCCCCGTACCCGCACGTGCAGCACATCCACGTGGGTGCTCAGGGTGTGTGCCCGGCGCCGTCGGCTGATACTAGTGGTGATGGGGTTATCTCCACGACCGAGGGCGCCCCGTTCTACGGTGCTATCGGCCAGACGCTCTCAACCAGTGGTGATACCAGCCCGGCTGCTGCGCTGGACCTCACGGTCGCCGGTCAGGGTTCTTCCTACACGGTGGACCGGACCTTTGAGCTCAGTGCAGAATCCGCGAAGTCCCTCCATGATGGCACTGCTGTTGTTGTTGTCCACGGCCTGGACCCGGCAACACTGAGCCCTGAGGCTGCTGCTGCACCCTCTGACCTGGTGCCTTCACTGCCGTTGGCAGCTACCTCACCGGCCCTGTGTGGAACTCTCGCTGCAGGGCAGATGGCCATGCCTGTCGGTGGCGCTGATACCGGTGTTGCCACAACGGCTACTGATAACACCGGGGCTATTGCCCTTGGTGGTGGCCTGGCACTGGTAGCTCTCGCTGGCGGGGCCTACATGATCCGTCGCCGGGCCGCAGCCTAAACACCGGCGAAACGGGCCCGAGTATTTCCTGATGCACCGGGTGCGCGGCTACCGTGAAGGCCCTGCGGCCTCCACGGTAGCCGCGCACTTCGCATTGGGCGGATGTGGCAGCCCGATTCGTCGTTCTTTGGTACCCAGAACTGACGCTCCAGTAGCTGACGGTGCCACGCGGTCATTCGCCTCCGGTGCGCAGAATTCAGCGGCCTCCGCCCCGTTGGCAACGGAAATCCAAGCTTAGTAGCCTAAGTAGGATTTCGTTCTGGTGCTTTTGTTGATTCCGCCCACGCACTTTCAGGACAGGCACATCATGAATCCACCATCTCGCTGGATCCCCGCGCTGACGGTCTCAGCGCTGCTCCTTTCCGGCTGCGCCGCAGCAGCAGGCTCCACTGCGGCTCCTCAAGCCGCCAGTTCTGGCCAGACATCAGGCGCAGCTCTAGGTCATCATCACGGTGGTGGATCTACCGCGCCGGAACCAATCAGTCAGAAACCAACGGAGGCCGCGGCCATGGTCTGCGGGGACGAGGTCAAGAAAGATATGGCCACCCGGCTGGGCTTGCCCGAGGCGCCCCACAGCGCCAGCACGTTCAAGGACCAAATCTATACCTGCACGTATCACATGAGCGAAGGAGACTTCGTAATCTCGGTCAAGGAAACCCCTAGCCGTGAAGCAGCGCAGACCTACTTCGAGGCACTCCGGGTAGAGGTGCCCAACGCGACGGACATCAAGGGCTTGGAGAACCTCGGCTTTCCCGCCTACAAGAACGACGCCGGATCGGTGGTATTCCTCAAGGACAACATGATCTTGCACGTCAACGCCACAGACATCAAAACCACTGTGGGCCCGGACCACATCACCCCTGAAGCGTTCGCTTACCAGACAGCCACAACCATCCTGGCCTGCTGGAAAGAACACCCCGAACAAGCCGCACGCTGACAACCGCAAAACTAACGCCACCAAGCTTGATTAAAGAACAACCAGTAGTTTCAGATGCCTTGTAGTTAGCGGGTGGTTTCGTTATCTGGATTTGATGCCGTGTCTGGTGAGAGCAAATGCGTAGGCTGGGTTGTCGTGGTGGATCTCGGTTCCGGTGTCTGCTGAGACTACGTCGTCGTTTAGGCCTATGTCGGCGCGTCTGAGCCAGAAAGCCCAGCAGTAACCATGACCTTGGTCAATGGCGCCGTGTTTTGAGGGGAACCGGATTCCAAGTGGGTAGGAGCCGTCGTCGAGGACTTGATCGCGAATCCATGAGGAGAGCAGTGTTGTTAGCTGACGGTGTCCACCGGTGATTTCGGCCAATGTGAGGGTGTCGTCGACGTCGACGGTGTAGAGCAAACTTCCGAGCGCTGTGTTGAGGGCTGCGAGGGTATCGGCGTGGGAAATATCAATCCACGCTCCGGGTTCGAAGCTTAGGGTGTAGAGGAGTCGTCCGTCGCGCCAGTTTGCTGGTATCCATCCGGGGGCCATGTGCCCGTTGGCATGCCATTGTTCTTCAACTTCTTTCCTGATTGTGGCAAGTGATTCACCGAAAAAGTTGGCGGTCTTTTTCAGGTATTCCACGTGAGAGGCCGTCATGCGTGCCCATGAGAGCGCTTCGAGTAATGCTGTTTTGGCGTCTTCAGCTGCGTAGACGGTGCGCCCTGGGGTATCGAATCGATACCATTGGGCCCTGTTTTCACTGAGGAGTCCGCGTTCTTGTGGGTTGAGTGGGCCGTAGGATTCCTTGGCTACACGGAAAGCCTGGGATGGTCCATCGACGATGGCGAGGCCGGTTTTACCGCAGACCCGCATTAGTCGATAAACCCGTCATCGACCATGGCCGCTGCTGCTGCCGCGGTCTCGCGGTATTTATCGCTTCGAATGGCATCGACGGGTGAATCGTGATCTAGCCAGGGGTTAGCCCCGATGAACCACATCCGCGCAACGTGCTCTCCTTCTGCTTCGGAGATGAGGATCCATTGGGCGTAGGCGAACTGGAGGCGTTTGACTGCATGGGCGTTGGGGGTCGGCCCGTCCTGTTGCGCCCACTTGTAACTGATTTTCCGGTCTTTACTGCCAGACAAGGCGGCGACAAGGGTTGCTCCGAGTGCGGCGTTCAAGCGCCGAACAATCTCGCGGATTCCTAGTCTGGCCGTTCGAGCGTGGGCTGTTCCTGTGGTGGTTGCAATGTTCACGGTGTGTTGGGCTCCTTCACTGACACTGACTAATCTATCTTGTTTCCTCTCAAAATCGACAAAATATCTACCTCTCCGGGGAGCTTGGTTTTTTGGCCCCACACATTTGGGCGATGTGGCCCGGTTCCACGATGCACATGACAGCAACCACTCTTGTTTTATATACCCCAGGGGGGTATCGTGACGTCTGTTGTCAGTGAACTGGTTTGTCCCGGCAGGTGCTTGCGCGCTTGTTTTTACGGCTGTTTAATCCCAGCGCCTTTTTGCTTGTTCGCCGAGGATTGGATTCTGAGATGACTGAAACGACTAGCCGTACCGAGCTCCCACTGATCGGTGATGCTGTGGGTTGTCGTTGTTGCGTACCTGAGCCTTTGGCTGATTCAGTCCTTGGAGCTACGGGAGGCGGGGGTAGGGCATTTACCGTCGAGGGCCTGACGTGCGGGCATTGCGTTCAGAGTGTCAAGGATGCCGTTCTGGCGATTGATGGGGTTCTCTCGGTCTCCATTGATCTTGTTGTGGGTGGTCGTTCTCCCCTGGTTATTGGTGGAGCGGTTGATCGTGCAGATGCTGGAGACGCTGTTACCGCTGCCGGCTACACCCTAACCAGCATCTGAGTTGCTCTTCGTATCTTGACGGTCTTGACGTAAAGAAGATTATTTTCGTTCAGGCGGTACCTGGCCCTCCTAGAAGGAAGCATCATGGAACACGACACACAAGATCACAACAAAAAAACACCGTCTCTTGACGGACAGCATTCTGCGAGTCCTGCCGACGCACATGGACACCATCAGGGTGCTTCGGGGGATCATGGGGTGCATTCCCAGGGTGAGCATGCAGGTCACAGCACTGCGATGTTCAAAAACAGATTCTGGCTGAGTCTGGCCTTGTCGGTACCTGTTGTGTATTTCAGTTCGATGTTCTCGCATCTGCTTGGCTACAGCCCTCCGGTGTTTCCTGGCTCGGTGTGGATCGCGCCAGTGCTGGGTACGGTGATCTTTTTCTACGGTGGCCAACCGTTCCTCAATGGTGCCCTGGCTGAGGTGAAGAGCAGGAAGCCGGCGATGATGCTGCTGATCGCGATGGCTATCAGCGTTGCGTTTATCGCTTCGTGGGTCACCAGTTTGGGGATTGGTGGCTTTGATCTGGACTTCTGGTGGGAGCTGGCTTTGCTGGTGGTGATCATGCTTTTGGGTCACTGGATTGAGATGCGGGCGCTGGGTTCAGCCCGGGGTGCCCTTGATGCTCTCGCAGCGCTGATACCGGATGAGGCGGAACGTATTACTGAGGCAGGTTCTGAGACGGTGCCGGTCTCGGAGCTCGTGGAGGGCGATGTTGTGTTGGTCCGTGCCGGGGCGAGGATGCCAGCGGACGGAACGGTCGTTGGTGGGCAGGCTGAGTTTGATGAGTCGATGATCACTGGGGAATCAAAAACCGTGTTCCGCGGTCCTGGTGAAAATGTTGTTGCCGGGACGGTAGCGACTGATAACAGTGTCCGGGTCCGTATTACGGCGGTGGGCGATGATACTGCTTTGGCTGGAATTCAACGCCTGGTCGCCGAGGCGCAGGCGTCGACTTCCAAAGCGCAGGCGTTAGCGGATCGGGCTGCGGCTTTTTTGTTCTACTTCGCTGCCGGCGCTGGCGTGATCACGTTCATTGTCTGGAGTCTACTGGGGAGTATTCCGGATGCTGTGACGCGCACCGTGACGGTTCTGGTGATCGCTTGTCCTCACGCCTTGGGTCTGGCTATTCCGTTGGTCATCGCTATTTCCACGGAGCAGGCGGCTAAAGCTGGTGTGCTGATCAAGAATCGGATGGCACTGGAACGGATGCGAACCATTGATGTGGTCCTGTTCGATAAGACGGGAACGCTGACGACCGGTACCCCGGACGTTAAAGAGATTGCGGCAAGCCCTGGTATCGAAGTAGATGATCTCTTGGCGCTGGCTGCCGCTGTCGAAGCGGATAGTGAGCATCCTGTGGCGCGCGCTATCGTCCGTGCTGCAGGGGAAAAGAGCGCGACGATTGGCAGGGCTAGGAATTTCACATCCCTGACTGGTCGTGGTGCACGGGCTGAGATTGATGGTCGCATTGTCTATGTCGGCGGACCTGCCCTGTTGCGCGAACTCGGCGTCACCGAGCCAGCGGCGTTGGCAGAATCCACCCGCGCGTGGATGGCCAGGGGCGCAGCGGTGCTCCACGTCATTGACGTGGATCAGGTGATCGGGGCGGTCAGCCTTGAAGATACGATCAGGCCCGAATCCAGGCAAGCCGTTGCAGCCCTACGGCGGCGGGGTGTGAAAGTAGCCATGATTACCGGGGACGCTGCCCAGGTCGCTGAGGCCATCGCGAAGGATCTGAGTATCGATGAAGTTTTCGCCGAGGTCCTTCCGGCCGATAAGGACAAGAAGGTAGCTGAGCTTCAAGGGCGGGGACTGAAAGTCGCCATGGTTGGGGACGGGGTCAATGACTCTCCGGCGCTGGCTCGCGCGGACGTGGGTATTGCCATTGGAGCCGGAACGGACGTAGCGATGGAATCAGCTGGTGTTGTCCTTGCCGGCAACGATCCTCGGGCGGTGCTCTCCATCATTGATTTGTCCAAGGCCAGCTACACGAAGATGTGGCAGAACCTGATCTGGGCCACCGGATACAACGTGCTCTCCGTACCATTGGCTGCGGGGGTTCTGGCGTTCGCCGGGTTTGTTTTGTCCCCGGCGGCTGGTGCAGTTCTGATGTCCTTGTCTACGATCATTGTTGCCCTTAACGCTCAACTACTACGGCGTGTGAAACTCAACCCCGCCCAAGAACGTTGAATCTATTGTCCAGAGCTGATGCTAGAGCTGTGGCGGTAGGCTGAAAAATTGTCATCATCGAACGAGCGAGGGGAGGGCCAGCCATGACCAGGCGAACGCGCGCACGGCTTGTTGCGCCACTTCTGCGTTGGGCGTTGGTCAGTGCTGTGTTGACGCTCATAGCTGGGCTCTTCGGAATGCACGTCATGGTTGGTACTCACACCCTGTCTGAGGGCCATGCCATGACCATCTCCGGGACTGCCATCACGCAAGTTTCCTCACCCGTGCTCCCCGGGCACCGGCATACGCTCCCTGAGCCAGAGGCCAAAGTGACCGGGCTATCAATAGATATCCCAGATTCCTTGGGATCCTCGTGTGGTTCTGGTGATAGTTGTCCTTCGATGTCTGGCATGGGCACTGCCTGTCTCCCCGCACCTGCGACAACGGTTCTCGCTGCGCCTGCGCCGAGGTCAGCTTCGTGGGTCGCTCGCGCGGTGGCTTGCACTCAAAGAATCAACGGTGACTACCTCTTTGACCCGGACAGTCCCTCTCCGGGTCAGCTAAGTATCAGTAGGACGTAAACCTCAGATACCTTGCCAGAGTCATGCCCTGGACGATCCAGCGCATGACTCCTGCAAGGAGAAGAAGAGGACCCGCTGCTCCACGCAACGCCGGTCCCATGAGCAACACTTTTCTTCTGTGCGCCCTATTGCGGCGCTAAAACCCCTTTCTGAGGACCCAAATATTATGAATAAGACACTGACACTTTCATCGCTCGCCCTTGCTGGTGCACTAGCTTTGACAGGATGTGCGGCCGGCTCTGAGCCGGGAACCTCGGCTGCTAGTAGCTCACCAACATCCATGTCCGGCATGGACCACGGAGGCGGATCGATGTCTGCTAATTCCGCTCCGGCCAGCTCTGCTGAGTACAACAGTGCCGATGCACAGTTTGCCCAATTGATGATCCCGCACCACGCCCAAGCCGTTCAGATGAGTGAGACCATCTTGAAAAAGGACCGAATCCCCGCCTCGGTGACTGACCTCGCCACCAAGATCAAGGCAGAACAAGGCCCTGAGATTAACCTCATGACCGGTTGGCTTCAGAGCTGGGGTCAACCGACGGACATGGCAACAGGTATGGCCTCGGGGATGGGCATGTCCGGGATGATGAGTGATGAGGAGATGGGAAGCCTTGACGCCGCGACGGGAACAGAGGCAGCAAAGCTGTACCTGAGCCAAATGGTCGGCCATCACGAAGGCGCCATCGAGATGGCCAAGAAGGAAACTACGGACGGTAAAAACGCTGAGGCAGTCCAACTCAGCAAGGACATCGTGAGCTCACAGGAAAAAGAAATCCAAGAAATGAAAGACCTCATAGCGACTCTGTAGCAAATGCAGAAGGCACCGGCCCCAGGATCCTCTGTGGCCGGTGCCCTCTTCCTCCCTTGTCACGGCCCTTCTGTTTTGGAGTTTCCTTATGCCCACCGTGAGTCACCAACGTCCTGCTGCCGTCGCAGCTGCGACCATTTCGTTCCTCTTTTTCCTTTCAGCCTGTACCCCGGGGACGCCCCCCGAGGAGGGCCCCACCAACGCAGGATCCTCAATCGAGAGCCTTCCCAGCTCTCACATTCACGGGATCAGCGTGAACCCAGGAACGGAGCAAATACTGCTAGCCACCCATGAAGGCTTGTTCGATATGTCCCAGTCACCAGCGGTCAAAAAAGGCGACACTCTTGACCTCATGGGTTTCGCCGCGGCCGCTGATAACGGGGTTTTCTACGCTTCAGGACACCCCGGCCCGGGCTCAGATCTACCGAATCCACTCGGATTGATCAGATCCACAGACGGCGGCACAACTTGGGAGCAACTTTCACGCCAAGGAGAATCAGACTTCCACGCCCTCACCACCACAAAATCTGGGCTCGTAGGCTACGACGGAACGCTCCGAACAAGCCCCGACGGACACACCTGGTCCGTCGCCACGGCAGGGTTCGTACCTGCATCACTTGCCGGCACACCAGAGACCGACATCGTTCTTGCCACCACTCCAAAAGGGCTCCAACGTTCAGAGGACGGCGGTAAAACATGGAAGCCCAACGGATCAGCGCCCGTGCTGGAGTTCGCTGCATTCGCCAACGCCACCAACGCAATCGGCATCGAACCCGACGGTGCTGTCCACTCCTCCACAGACGCGGGACAAACCTGGACCCAGACCGGACGAATCAAAGGTCAAGTGCAAGCAATAACCGCAGACCAGAACAAAGACAATATATCGAGGGTCTGGATCGTCACCACTGAAAGCGCCCTAGTGTCGACCGACGGCGGCGCCACCTTCACTCCCGCAGCAACCCCTTAACCAAAGAGGCAATCCACGACGGGCAGGTACAACCATGCTTTTCAACGATGTTCTATCACCAGAAATGCTCCCATCGGCCACGCTGCCCACGTCCAGAACAAGCTCGGCAGACCAAAAAGCTGACTGATTCGTTGTCGTCGTATGCACGGCTATAGGCGCCAATACGCTCCGAAATAGCAGCAACCAAGCCGTGGGCGGACCGATGCTCTGATGGTTTCGACACTGGAACGTCTGGGGACGCACCACGTAGTGAACCGTACCGAAAACATATTCCGCGCAAAATGTTTCGACGGGTGCTGTGGAATAGATTTTGGGACGATCATACGACGCGGAATCTAGCGGTGTCAGCCGCAGGGGAGTGGTATCGCCAGGAATGTCCCAGTTCTAAGGAACTGGAACACTCAAGAGCCGGCCTTTCTAGGAGGCGGCTCCTGTGATCCGAGCATCAGAAAGCCCCGATGACTAAGGAGAAATCGGGGCCTTCTGTGTACGGATTTAGAGAGAATTTCAAGGTGATGACGGGTAGGGCTGCGGATGCACTTACTCCCAAGGAACCGGTACTGGGTCAGAGGAATTCGGTGGATCTCTCAGAGTATTTCAGTTCCATGAAAGTCTTCACGAGTTCGCTTACCTCTGTTGGCAACGCATCTCGTGAGGATCGTTTTTGGATGAACGCGTTTAATTCCCTGTGTAGCGAGTTGAGATCTGTGACACCGGGAGGAGGCTTGAGAAACCACACGTATCCTGGCGGACGGGGAAAAATATTTGCAGCTTCCAAATGATCGTTGATGAAACGGTCCACGATTTCTTGATCGTCACCGTTGAGCTGTTGATCATCTTTTGGCTGCCGCAACAGTCTGCTCATACCAGCCCATGCAGATATAAGTACATCCCAAGAGGAGTCCCCCAGTACGAACCATTCGCTCGGTGGTCGCGAAATTTCTACTGTGTTCCACTTAAACTCGGTCATTGCACTCCTGGAGATGCTCTATTGATCCGGGTCAGGCCACTGAAGCCTGGTTTCGTGTCTTTTGTCGTCTGCTGTTGCGTACTTGACGACGATTTCTACGCAGTGATCAGCGGCTTTGAGGGGGCCGAGCTTCACGTGGTGCGACGCGCGGATCCGTGCAAAGTTTCGATCGCATTTGGTTGCTGAGTCCCATTGATTCACCTTTATGCGGACGTCGTACGCGGTCGAGCTTCCACTATTAGTCAGGATTAGGAATCGCTTCGATGAGGGCTTCTGGGTAGATAGTTTTTCGGTGGATTGTTCAAGCTGGAGTATTGGCTCGTGGTCAGAGCGTGTTTCCTTGGTGGTCTGCTTTTTGTTTCTTGAGAAATACCAGATTCCGCTCAGTAGTAGTAGCGAGGCAGCTATCAGCTCGACAAGACCTACGAGGGAACCATCTTCGGTGGTGTTCTCGGCGGCGAACGCAATCGCGGCTACCTGTGGGGCCTTCACCAGCTGACTCTGTAGCTTGCTGGGGCAGGGTTGAGGTTCAGGGGTGTTCTGGTGTGGGGTGCTGGCGGGGGTCTGAGGTTCGGAGTAAACATCGTTGTGTTCCCTGTTCCCAAGGTCATACTGCTTTTAGGGCTAGTTCTGGTTTTTTCTGAGTCGAGCTGCAATGACTGATCCAATGAGATCGGGGTTTGAGCCGACAGGGCCTAGGAGGTATTGGGTACCGTCAGCTGTTCGTTTGCCCGGCAGTATGGAGAGTATTCCTGCCACCATGTCTAGCCACTCCTCACTAGAAGCGGTAATTTCTCCCAGAGTGGTTTCCTGGCCATCGGGAACGGGTAGGTCGCCTTCTTTCTTCAGCGTGATGGAATCGTGCCCGGAGTCCGCAATTGTGTATGACATGCGCCCAGCATAGTGGGGCCCAATGCCACGTTCACAGGGTTCCGGATCGACTCCCATGTCACCAATCACCAGGTTTCTTAAAGCGTCACCGGAATCTGTGATTGCCAAACCGAACTGGGAAAAGCCGCTATTTCGAACCAAGAGTCATACACGACGTGAAATTTAGCGCTCTCCCCAGCGGGGAGTGGTGCTGTGGGGAGTATTCACCTCAGCAGGCAAAGGGGAAAATCCAGGGCGGGACTTGTCCGTGAGTACTATCGATGCGAGACCACGACAATACACCACATGTGGTGACCGCCGCCTGCCGATAGGCTTAAAACCCAAACCACTGCCCTGATGGGGGAACCGGCAGTACAACAACAAAAAGAAGACCCTCACTTGACCCGCACAACACGTACCCAACTCATAGACGACATCTCTGGTGAGCATGCCGACGAAAACCTCCGCTTCGCCATGGATGGCACCGATTACGAGATTGACCTCACGAGAGAGAATGCAGCAGAGCTCCGTGCCGTTCTGGAGAAGTACGTCGCCGCGGGTCGCCGCCTCCGCGGCGTTCCGGTGAAAGGGTGGGCGACATCCAGTGCTGCCAGTCGTGAAGAGGCACGCCGGATGAGGGACTGGGCCAACGCCAACGGATACAAAGTTAGTTCCCGCGGACGGATCAGTGCTGATATTCAGCACGCTTTCGCCGCAGCCCACCTCTAGGGCGAAGCGTCAGACCTAAAACTCGGGTGGGTAGCTGGCTGTTGTCACATGCGCTGTTATCACCGTCTGGGTTCCCACTTGGCTGAAAAGTCAGGGGTTCTGTGCTGTTCTCGGACTGCTCGGGCAGTACTTGGTACGGTATGTCCATCATGATCAGCCCGCTCCCCTCACGGCTCGGGCTGATTTTCTTTTAACCGGAGGATTCGTGGCTGAATACACAAAGCAATCGCTGTCGGTTGAAGCTCAGATAAAGAAACTTGCTATGCGCGGTGTCAGCGTTCCCAAGGACGGGAGTAGTATTCAGCTGCTTCGTGCTGTCGGGTACTACCGGCTACCCATACCCGTTCCGTGAATCGGAGCCAAATGTGGACGATGACGGTCGTTCACGGGTACGTGTTCTGAACCACTACCGGGTCGGCACTTCCATGCGAGAAGCCGAGAGACTCATCGATTTTGATCGTCAATTGCGGATGCTCATCCTTGATGGGATCGAGAGAATTGAAATTTCGCTCCGCATGCAGATCGGGTATGTGTTGGGTAGGCGATCGGCGTTTGCTCATTTGGACCCATCTACGTTCGTAGGGTCTTTCACTGACGCGCAACTCGATCCGGCTGGGGGAGAATCGGCGCCGAGCAAACACGAGCTATGGGTCTGCCGGATGCGATAGCGACTTAATGGCTCCGACGAGGCCTTCGTGGCTCATTTTCGGGAGAAGTACCGGGATCAGATGCCCAGTTGGGCACTCACGGAAATCATGGAACTAGGACATTTGAGTCGCTTGTACGTTGGACTGACGAACTCGATCGCCACGGAGATAGTCACCGCGTACGCGATACCGTCCAAACGAGTGATGAGTAGTTGGATTGCAAGTCTGAACTATGTAAGAAACGTCGCTGCGCACCATGCCCGAATCTGCAACCGCAAACTCGTTACTGCACCGAAACGACCAGATAAGGGGCAGGTTCCTCTCCTGGATCATCTAAGAGATGAACAGTCATCGAAGCAGGTCTTTGGTCTGTATAACGCTCTAGCCGTCATGGCCTACATGCTTCGCACGATTGATCCCAACAGCGGCTGGACCGAGCGCCTCATCGAGCTAGTCGAGGAGTTTCCACACACGGGGCATTTGAGAATGCATTCCATCGGAATTCCTGATGACTGGAGAAATCTAGAACCCTGGAAAGACTAAGGCGCTGCCGGTACCCATTTTTGATCAGTACAAACCTGCCGGTGCGCTGACGCCCCCCAGGTCTTGGTTAGGAGATCGGTAACCGGGCCCAGGGGCACCTCACTGGTCTGTTTTGTGGGTGGTTGGCTCGTTCTGGCTTTTAGGGGCCGGCCCAGTTGGGGTCGGTGTCCGCGAGGTGTTGGGGGTTGCCGGTGACACGGGTGCCGTCTTTTTCTGGTTCTAGGGCTTGGGTTATTGCTGAGTGTGCGCTGATGAGTGAACTTTTTTTGATGCCCAGGACGGGCTCGTAGTCTTCTTTGGTTGCCACCATGGGGGCGTGGAGACTCTCGACCAGTGAGGTCACTATTTCCCTAGGCATGCGTGCTATCAGGGCACCGAGTTCGCCGATGAGTCGAGTGGGAATGAAGGGGATACGGACTTGTACGCGTTTGTGTTTCACGCGCTCTGCATACAGGGCCAGTAAGTCTGGGTAGGTCAAGATGTCGGGGCCACCGAGATCAAAATGAGTCGTGATGGGATCTGCTGCTACTGCTGAGTCAAGGAAACGAAGGACGTCTTTGACCGCGATGGGTTGAACCTCTTTCGTCATCCACACCGGTATGGGTGTGATGGGTATGCGGTTGACAAGGTGGCGTACAAGTTCAAAAGAGGTACTCCCGGCTCCGATGATGAGCGCCGCGCGCAGAGTGATGGATGGAACTTCCCCGTCCCTGAAGATCTCCTCGACTTCGAGTCGGGATCTCAGGTGTTCGGAGTGGTCGTTGCCCGGAGGAATTATCCCCGATAGGTACACGATCTTTCCAACACCGCCGTTCTCACACGCGTCGAGAAGGTCGTGAGCTGCTTGTCGGTCCTTGTCTACGAAGTCTTTGCCGTCCATTGAATGAATGAGGTAAACAACCACGTCCATGCCAGAAACAGCCGAGCTCAGAGTGTCCGGTTCGGTGACATCGAAACGGGTCGCTGACGCATCAGCGGCCCATGGAAAATCCAGTACTTTGGAGACATCCCTGAGACCGACATGAACTTCGTGACCAGAGGCCAAAAGAACCGTGACCAACCGTGATCCGATGTATCCACTCGCGCCCGTAACTAAAACCCGCATTCGGCTCCTCAATGACTACCGTGAAAGCTCGAGAAAACATTTTGTCTTCGGCGCTTACCCCATTGTAGGGAGAGCGCCAGGCATTAGTAAGTCTGCTGTGTAAAGTGCTGGTGTGGTTGTGTTTTACCTCCATGAGGCCGGTCGCAGAGGGGCCCTCATGCTTGCTGTTGAGGACCCTTTCCTATGCGTCCGAACCGTGTTCTTCTTTTTCAGTGTTCGTCGATTAGGTCGTACACGATGTCGAAGTGACCGGCGGAAATGGATATGGTCGCGTGCGCGCCCGAGGTGCGTTGGTAGCAGCCCATCGCTCATGCCAGAGCTCGTATCCGATGAGTCAACGAAGCCCGTGCGGGTCCGTGACTCGACTGTCTGAGGCACCCCTCGGCTTGGGAGTCAACGGATCAATAGCGGACCTACCTGTGCGGAGCGTGCCGTACCACTCATAAAGGACCGCTGCGTGCGGGGTTCTTAGAAGAGCGAGCACGAGGCCGTCGATGTGTACGCTCTGTTCGCCTGCAGGGCGTCGGATCAGGCCAAAAATTCTAGTTCTGCGGACAGCCGACGAACAGGATTGGTTGCAACGTCGTGTGTCATCGAAGGAAGAGCTTCTGGTGGCGGAGCGGGAGATCAAGGTTCAGTGGGGCGGGTTCGTGAATTTTCGGTTTGGTTTCGTTGGTGTCAGGAATCGCTCATGGGTTGGGGGGAGCCGTCTTGGAGGAATCCGGTGCGTCGGGAGATAGCGTGCATGTCATCAAAGGTGAGGAGCTGCGTGGCTGCTTGGTCTTGGAGGTTCTGGAAGTTTGCCGGATCCAGGTTCAAGTGCGGCGATAAATCCATCAAGGTCCTCCATAAACCGATTTTTGCGACGATCGCCGAGCGCATGAACTCTGCCTCTACTAGCGGGGTAAGCGGTGAAGCGCGGATTACTCTGCCGTTGAGCTTGAATCGACCCAGGCGTTCGCCAATGGCTGCGGCGGCGACGAGGTGACGGCTGCGGGAAATGCCGAGATAACGGATGAGTCCTTCGAGGCTGCGGGTTTCCTCATCAACTTGGTTTGCGATGATCCGAAGCTGCGGGCCAACAGGGCTTTCTTTATACATCTTGGCCATATTGGCCATGCGCTTGCGCCCAGCGGCGGCTCCTGCGTAGTGGTCGTTGAGATAGATGCCAAGCAACTTTTTATCAAGAGCCGTGGGAACGTGGGGTTTCACGGATTCTCCTCTATGTGGTGGGGCGGTGTCCCTACTTCTGAGGGACCAGAGATTTTCAGCGTTTGGTAACAACGCGCCAGTGCTCAAGGAGCACGGACTGTTCAGAGCAGGCCAAAAGTGCGTTCGCGGCTCGGACACTTCGATGGAGCTCCATCGCCGCCGAATACAGGTTCACCACGCCGGCTCCTAGATCTGAGTCATCTCGGGTATCTTGCGTGCTCGTGAGGCACGGGAACCTGGTCGAAAGCGCACCTCGGTATGCATCCAACTGCGCATGGGCTGAATCAAAGCAGAGGAAGAACTCAGACAAAACAAGGATGCCTGTCCGGCATTTAAAACCGTGGCGTAACGCAAGAGCAAGCGTGTGGGAACTCCATAGCCGTTGGGATACGACCCAGTTCGCAGTGTTCGCCCAGGATTCGGTTTCACGGGACGAAATCAAACATTCTGTTGGCACGTAAGCTTCCAGAAGTTTCATCTCAGGTGCGATGAGGTAAGCCAAAGATTGTGGCATCTGAGGAGTTCGTTGAAGGGGGCCGTCCCAAGAATCACCGGAATTAGGCGATGGCTGTTCGTAGGCACGCTCTCTATAGTGAACGTGCTGTGGGCGGCGCGTATCAAGTGCAGTCATAGTGATCCCCAGTGCTCAGGGAGTACTTCAGCCCTACAGTTCTGGAAATAGAGCTTCAGCACCAGTTCCTTTCTTGAATAATACAGGGCGTGGTCAAGGCGCCCAAGGGTCAGAAAGAGTCAATTGGTACTCCTTTCTTCGAACGAAACACCCGAGCATGAGAAGGGGAAATAGGTGTGAATCTCTTCGTCAACTTCGGCTAGCGAGAATGAGTGCGAAAAGCAGGTAAGAATTATGCGTGCTTATTTCGGGTGCGAGGGCGAGATTCATTTGTATGATGTTCGTCGGGAGATCAGCGTTGGCGCGTCGTAGGACTAAGCGAGTTGGCAGTTGGAACGTTCGAATCGGAGGGTTTGTCATGGCTCATCGTCACATCCATGTTTTTCTCTGTGAGGCACTATCTGCTGATCCTGGCAGTGAAGAAGGCCTGAATCGTGAGCATCTGTTTGGGTTGTACATGAGTTGGTGTGTGCTCAACGACCAAGAACCGCTGGCCGCGCAGAGCCTTTGGATGGAACTGAGAGCCAACCATATAGATCCGGACAAAAACTCTTTATCGATGACTGGAGCTGCTGCCCTGAATTACATCGTTTCAAGCGCGCCGGACCTAATGTAGCTGTGACTCCCGAGGGTCGAAGACCAACGAAGGCCGAAAAAGTTACGTAAAACCAGCAACCCGTATTCATTCCACGTGTTGCGGCCCGCGGGAGGATCGGTGCTCTCGCTGGCTAATGCCTCGCAACGGAACTCACGGGTGGGGATACAGAGGGAGTCCGCGTTGGCAGTCTGCCATCTTTGTGATTGTCACTATCGGGTCAGTTTTTTCGTCTCTTTTGAGGTTGCATGCTCATCGTTATCTGGGACTGGATGTGGGCGCCTGACTACGGGCTTGCGCCCCCACATTCTTTAGGCGTCTATGCTCGTGCTGGGGAACCGTTCCCAGACGCGATGAGTGCCAAGTAGTTCTGTCATCAAGGGAACGAGGCTGTCAGGGTCGGCACTTGATACAACTCCGGCAGCGTGTTCAGCGATACCTGCTTCGGTGAGTCGCTCTGTGCCAAGACCCCAGGCGCCGATGGCTTTAGAGTGACGGAAAGCTTCCGAGAGCATGAGCGTAATCCGCGGGTCTATTGTGCCCGATGGGTTGGCATCTTTTGTATCGAAACCAGTCTTCGCATCCGATGCGGGCTTTTCGTGGCCGGCAAGAACGATTGCGTCGAATTCCGTTGATCGGGCTGTGAGGTAGGTTCTCTGCACGCTCACCGTTGTTCCCGATTCGTCGGTGAGAGAACCTCCGGTGGGGGAGATGACGAGCGGAACGATGCCCGCGGCATGCAGCTCTTTCTGGACCGCGATGACGTGTGGGAGGTTGCTGGTGGTATCTGCAACGATGCCCACGACGCGTCCGGCAATCGGCCAGCTTCTCCCCAACTGAGATAATGCCGGGCTTGGATCTACAACCTCGAATTTCACCGTGGGCTCAGGTGGGCTCATTCCCAGGCCTGCAGCGACTGCCGCACATAGTGCAGCATCGATGTTTGCCAGGGACAGGAGTTGCCGTTCTCGCACGGGAGTTTCATAGCATTTGCCAAGTTCAAACGTGTAAGCCTGAATGATGTGTTCTTGTTCCACCGCTGTCATGGACATGAAAAACAGCCGAGCCTGACTGTAATGGTCATCAAAAGATGCAGGGTTTCGACGTTCCTTCACACTCGCTGGTACGACCTCAGGGAAGTCGATGAAAGCGCTCATGTCCTGCCCGGCAAGAAAAGGGCACCCGCCGTCTAGGGAATTCGGTTTGTAGGGCGCGATGCCACTGTGTACGGCCGTTTGGTGCATCCCGTCGCGCAACATGTCGTTCACCGGGGCGTGGGGTCGATTGATCGGAAGTTGAGCGAAGTTCGGCCCACCCAACCGGGAAATCTGGGTGTCCAGGTATGAGAACAGACGAGCCTGCAGGAGGGGATCATTGCTCACGTCTATACCTGGTACCAAGTGCCCGGGATGAAAAGCTACCTGCTCTGTTTCGGCGAAGTAGTTAGTCGGGTTGGCGTTGAGCGTCATGAGTCCGATGGGCTGAACTGGAGCCAGCTCTTCTGGAATGAACTTCGTAGGATCCAGCAGGTCAATGCCTTCGAACATCTGGTCTTCAGTGTCGGGGAACGTCTGAATCCCGAGTTCCCATTCCGGGAACGCACCGGATTCAATGGCATCTGCTAGGTCCCGCCGATGAAAATCGGGGTCCATGCCGTTGATAATCTGTGCTTCCTCCCACACCAGGGAGTGGACGCCCTGTCTGGGTTTCCAATGAAACTTCACCAGCACTGACTCACCGGCTGTATTGATCAAACGGAACGTATGGACACCAAAGCCTTCCATGGTTCTGTAAGACCGCGGGATACCGCGGTCAGACATGTTCCACATCGTGTGGGCCTGGGCTTCAGTATGGAGAGAGACGAAGTCCCAGAAAGTATCGTGCGCACTCTGAGCTTGGGGGATCTCCCGATCAGGGTGGGGTTTCCCGGCATGGATAACGTCCGGGAACTTAATGCCGTCCTGAATGAAGAACACGGGGATGTTGTTCCCCACAAGATCGTAAGTGCCCTCATCGGTGTAGAACTTGGTGGAGAACCCACGCGTATCTCGGACCGCATCGGCGGATCCACGAGAACCAAGCACAGTCGAGAAGCGGACGAAAACAGGTGTCTCCACGTTGTGAGCGAGGAACCCGGCCCTCGTAATTTTCGCCGCTGTACCGTACGAGAGAAAAGTGCCATGGGCTCCTGCACCTCGTGCATGGATGACGCGCTCGGGGATCCGTTCGTGATCGAAATGTGTGATTTTCTCCCGGAGATGATGATCTTGAAGTAAGAGCGGACCCCGGGGACCGGCTTTAAAGGAATGATCCGTGTCGTTGACTCGTAAGCCTTGGGCTGTAGTCAAGAAAGGCCCAGATTGCCCGCGAGACTGCTCCGGTGCACCCGTGGGGCTACCGGTAGGGGACACCGCTTCGGGACCCCGCTGGTCGGACTTGGGAGCGAGCGGCTCATGTGCGGCCGTTGGCTCTTTCAACGACGGTTCCTGGCTGGAGGGTGCCCCGGGGACCGCCATGTTCTCATCGACTGGCATGCGTTCTCTCCTCTATATGTGTGCCTCAGCCCCCAACAAACTGAAACTAAGCTTGCTTATCACCATAGGTGAAGGTTACTCATCAGACAAAGGAATTCTTTTTATCCCTAGTCTCAGCGGCTCAAATTGTCGAACGAACAATGGCTGGACTGAAGAAGTAAAACTCAGGACCCACGAGAGGTGGTTTGGGGCGGGGCCCGTCATCGAAGCTGATGGATGTAGCGTTGAGGAGCGTCTAGGAAGGATCTGATATGAACATCAGCATGTGGTGGCTTGAGATGGATGTATCCGCGAAGCAGTGGCTACGAGAGAATCTGCGGACGGAGGACCTTCCGGATGAGGTCGCTGCTGCTGTGAAATCTTCTGGTGGGGGAATCACCAGTGGGTCACTGACCCGTGAGGAGTGGGACTTTATCGAGACGCAGTCCGAGCTGGTGGATTAGAGCTGATCTCATCCATGTCTGCCGTGGCGTCACCGACGGAGGAAGTCATCTTTGTTCTGTTCCGGTAAAGCGGCGTCCTGCTCCAGAGGCAGCGCTGAAGAATACTCGATGTGGAGGCTGGAGTTGTGAGTGAATTTTCCGTACTCATCATCGTCCATGGGCGCACGGAACATCTACGACGACTACTGGCGGGCATCGATTCATCAACGGCCCTCCCCGCTGAAGTAGTAATTGTCTATATGGACGAGCCGAACCCCGAGCGGATGGCTTGCAGTGTCCCGTTGAGGATCGTTCATGTTTCATCTCTGGAAAGACAGGCCGGCTTACCCCTGGCCCGTGCGCGCAACGCGGCTGCAGCCGCGGCGACCACGGAAAACTTCGTGTTTTTGGATGTCGATTCAATTCCCTCAACCCGATTGTTTGAGGCGCTGATTGAGGCTTTGGTATTCGAGGATGTGCTGGTTATGGCAGAGCCGAGGTATCTGAGGGCAAAGCTGGGGCATTCTGAGGTTGTCGTCGATGAGCAGTTGTTCGAAAAATCCGTTGCGCACCACACTCGAGTGGATCTTCCAAGAACGACGATCACGTCGAAGTACGAAATGTTTTGGTCGCTTGGCTTCGCTATACGCGCATCGGCATTTGAGAGTGTCGAAGGCTTTGATGAGGGCTACAACGGTTATGGGGGCGAAGATACGGACTTCGCTTTCCGTGTGCGGGAAATTGGGATTCCGGTGCGATTCCTGCTTGCGTCGGTGTTCCACCAACACCATGGCGTGTACGCACCCCCGCTGAACCATTTCACGGAGATTCTTTCCAACGCACGTCGTTTCAGGGAGCGTTGGGGGGTGTGGCCTATGGAGGGTTGGCTACGAGCTTTCGCGGAGCGGGGGCTGATTTCCTGGGCTCCGTCGAACTCGAACCTTGTGGTTCATCGTCTTCCTAAGTCTTCGGAGATCACGGAAGTCTTCAGTACTGCTGCGTACTAGGGACTATCTGGCTGGACCGCTACACACGTCGCGATGAGGTCATGTAGGTTAGCGCGGAAGTCTTGGTGGGAAACGAAGAGGGCTTTGGACAACGTTTTGGGGTCGCGTTTGACTACATCGCTTAGAATCTCTGGCCAAGGGAGGTGAGGGTGCCAAGTATCAATAACGTCTACGTTGGCACTGGAGCGCAGGGCGTTGGCAAATGCGTGTTGTTCGTTGAAGGGCCGATTTTCGGGGATAAGGAGGACGGGCCGGTGAGAGTTTGCAGCCGCGACGACTGCGTTGTGCCCCGCGGAACTGATGATGACATTGGCGGTGACCATGATCGGTGCCGGGTCAGGCAGTACTCCATGGAGGATTAGGTTCCTTGGCAAAGGTGTGGAATCCATGGAAACAGAGCCAACAACGTCCCAGTCCCATTCTGGTGATTCAACGGCAGCACGGGCCAGGTGGCGTAAGGGAATGGATGATGCCAAGGACGTCTGTACGACTACACGGCGCCGTAGCGATCCCTTCGTCCTTTCGGCTTCAGCAAATGGTGTGTTTCCTGTTGGCTCTCCTGCTGTTAGGTAGTGACTCTTGTGACCGTATTTTTTGAGGTGAGAAGGATCTTCGAGTTCGATGGGAAAGTATGCAAAGAGAGCATCTGCCAGTGAATATGCCATTTGGTGGCCTCGGTCTTCGCGGTCGCCTGGCATTCGCCGAAACGCCACCGGATAGCCACTGAGCCTGGCGAAGAGAGCAACTTCAACGGATACATCAACCATGACAACATCGGGAGTGAAGTTCCTCCAAGCCCGATTCAGCTGAAAAAAACGTTGCTGGATGAGACTGTTCGTGGGAGCGAAGTGCAAGAAGGTCTCATCTGCGGGCAAAGCCGTTTCAACATCGTCGCTAACATCAGGACTTAATGCCACGTACTCCAAGGATTCTTTCAGAATCGCGTCGTTCCGGGGGCCAGTGCTGGTCACCTGAAGATCGAAGAGCCTGCAGGCTGCGATTCGTTGCGCGTGGCGTAAATGGCCCGAGCCGACGTGGTGTGCATAGTAGGAGACCCTGAAGGGATTCATTGTTTGCCCGCATCCGGACCCAGCGGGTCCGAAACCATTGAATACAGGATCTTTTCATAGCCCTTGATCATTTCGAACAGGGTGAACCGCTCCGCCCGCGCGAAGACCTGACCCCTGTCCATGTCCCGTGCTCTCAAAGCCGCCACCGCAAGGGCATTGCTGTCACGGTTTCGCGCCAATACCCCTCCCGTTGTGCCAATGAGCTCTTCCATCGCCCCAGATGGCAGCGCCGCTACCGGCGTTCCGCAAGCCATGGATTCCAAGGTTGTGAGACCGAACGGTTCCTCCCACAGCGGGGAGGACAAAAATACTTCAGCTGATGCGATCATGTGCTGAAGGTTGGGCTGATCGAGGTGCCCTAAATACGTAATGTCTTTATCAAGGTGCGGCTCGATCATTGTTCGGAAGTACTCCCGATCGTGGATCGGCCCTGCTATGCGCAACTTGAGCGAAGCCTCCCGGGCCGCCTGTATCGCCACATGCGTTCCTTTTTCGGACGCGATACGTCCGGTCCAGGCAGCTACACCCTTCTGGGGTTCAGACAGGTGATGCCATTGATGCAAATCAATTCCGTTATGGACGACGCCGATCTCAGGTACACAGCTACGCCACGGAACAGCATTCGCCTGGGAAACCGTGACGTAGCGGTTGAGGTGATCGGAAACCCTGCCCCCGTTGTGTTGAAGGATTTCAATAAGTCGGGGCAGCGGAGGAGTGTGGAAAATATGAAGTGTGGGCACTTCCAGCTGAAACCTATGCGGAATCGGGCTGAGAGAATTATTTATAACGACGTCGAAGGAACCTTCGCCGACGGTGCGTACGGCGAGCTCCATCGCCTGATCAAGAATGTCATGCTGGTGATTGGTTCGTTCATCCTCAGGATATCCCTGCACAAGGAATCCTGCTTCCAACACCGGGACCACAGGTGCGCCAACAACGCTGCCCTCCTTCGAAAAAAGGGTCACCTCATGGCCTCGTCCAAGGAGACCCGTGATGAGGTGAGCGGTGTGGGACTCCATGCCACCGGCAAAGGGAGAAGCAATCGGGTGATGTAAATGAGCTAGGACCGCAATTCGAAGCGAGCCCGCGGCAGGCTCTGGAGCGGAATTCGTTCCAGCCTCAATAAGAAGGACGGAATTCGGCACGTGGTGGGAGCTCGTTGGAACTTTGCGGTTCTGTGCGCCGGATGTCTGTTCTCCGTCTCGAACGATGGCGTTGTGAATCAAAGTTAACTCGTCCTAGCTCACGGGCGGTAGAGCACACCGCAGTCGATCCGGTAGTTAAAACACGACTTTACTAAGTAACCTTATCTCCTTCCCAGGCAACTTTTGGATGCAACCCAAATACCAATGGACTGTCGCGCCCTGCGGACCACACCTTCCTCTTTATAGTTCACGGCAGATGATGAAGGACCACCTACTCGCGTCCACTTGTTTTACCCCAGAAGGAATACCACACCAGCGAATCCCAAAACTTCTAGGAAGAACCCGCACCGGATTGAAAGCCACGGAACCGACTGGCACCTGATCACAGTGCGCTAGACATTGAAATCGTCAGTTTCGGGGCACAAAAGAAAACGCGTGATTGAGACCCACCTTGCGGTTGGCTGGTGGTTGTCATATGCGCTGTTGTCAGCGTCAGTAACTCCGGGAATATTGTCTGCGAAACCGTAGGCAGACCCGGTCGCCTACCGTGTTCTATTGGACCGTAAGTTTTCAGAGGTTTATCTGCGATCCGGAGCTGACCTAGAGCCGGGTGGCGACCCGGGGGTAGTCCTTGATGGCCGAAAACCTGGCACGGTTCACGTGTGTAAAGCGCAAGGGTAACCGCAACATAATAGGAGACGCTTACCGCGGCGCTATGCCCATGGAACTAATGAGGCCAACTTTGCGCTTTGGGTGGCGTTTGTTCCTAGAAGTCCCGGTCCAGTGGTCCCGTTTCCGTGACTGGTGTTGTCGAGGAGGGGCTGGCGGAAGTGCTCTTGACGAGCACCGACGGCGTCCAGACCATGTTCGCCGATGTCGTGGATGTGAGTAAGCGGCTGGAATTACTGGTCGCGGTACCGACGGTGATGGTGATGAT
The DNA here is from genome assembly GCF_030063285.1 of Pseudarthrobacter sp. PS3-L1. Classification (GTDB taxonomy): domain Bacteria; phylum Actinomycetota; class Actinomycetes; order Actinomycetales; family Micrococcaceae; genus Arthrobacter. The sequence goes on from NZ_JASISU010000001.1 coordinate 29,151, forward strand.
GGTGCGGGGAATCCCGTTGACCGTGACAGTGGAGGCGCTCATGGTGGCATTGAAGGTGACTGTCGCCCAGGTCCTGGCAAAATTGGCCTTGGTATTGACGGCCCCTAGGTTTATCGCGCTGCCGGATCGTTGGATATCGATTGTGTCGCCGTTATTGCCTTGGCCTAAGAGGTTTCCGTCTCGTAGGCGGACTGTGACGGGTAGGGTGGCGCCGTTCCACCCTGGGGTCACTGATGCCAAGTTGACTGGCTGGCTGTAGCTGAAGTTCAGGGTATCTCCAGCATCTATCCGCCCCAGAACTCCAGAGCCGTTGGCGGCTTGGATGTCCGCGGCGCGAAGGGGGCTATTATCTACCCGACGGTTGGCGACTGTGGCAGAAATCGTTTCTTTACCTTTGGTATCGAGCAGTATGGCGCGAACATCGTAGAGCCCGTCCGCTACTGAGGCGGTGTTCCAGGGGCAATCGAAGGGAGCGGTATTGACCGTACAGCGGGTGGTCCACGTGGTGGTACCAGCGGGGGCCGTTTGGATCCGGACGTTGGTGATACCGGCCGTGGAGTTTGCTGCCGCGCGGAGGGTGATGGTTCCCGTGAGGAACGCGCCCGGGTCGTCGACTGAGACCGAGGCCACGGTGTTATCTACCGTCCGGTAGGAGGTAGCGGCCGAGGTTGAACTGTTTCCCGCCGCGTCGGTGGCGACGGCGCGGAAGCTGTAGGTTCCATAAGCGAGCGTGGTGGTATCAAAACGGCATGTGTAGGGTTCTTCTTCCACGGTGCACATACTCACCCAGGTGCTGGTGCCGGAGCGAAGGTGCTGCACTTGTACCTGTTCCACGCCAGAGAGTGTATCTGAGGCGGTTGCCTGGAAAGTGGTGGTGCCACGCAGAGTTGGCCCTGGGTCTGTCAGGGCAACTGATGGCCCTTGGTTATCGACTTGCACATCGGTGATGACCTCTGAGTACGTGGTGTTGGCGCCAGAGACCGCCACGGAACGTAGATCATAGGTGTTCTCTGGAATGGCTGTCGTGTTCCAGGCGCAGGTAAAGGGGGCAGTGAGGTTTTGGCAGATGGGTTTCCAGTTGTTGGCGTCCGCCACTGAGTATTCCACCCGTACCGTGTAACGGGCTGCCCCGGGGTTGCTGAGCGTCGTCGTGAGGTTTTGGGTACCTCTGAGCGTCTCACCAGGATCGGTAAGGATCACGGCGAACGTATTCGCCACTGTGGTGCCGACGGGCTCTGTAGTGGTGGTGAGCCCGGCGTTGTCTGTGGTCGTAGTGCGCAGGAGGTAGGGGCCATCCGGTAGCGTCGTGGTATTCCAGGCACACGAGAAGGGCGCCGAAACCGGGGTGCATAGATTCACCCACGCGCCGGTGGCTGCTGGGGCGTACTGGATGAGGGCGTTGCGGATTCCGCTCCCAGCATCGGAGGCTTGCGCGGTGAGTACTACAGTTCCTTTCACTGTCGGGCCCGGACTCGGCAGGCTAGCCGAAGGGGGAACCCAGTCCGCTGCGGTACCGAACGTGTTGGCGGCGTTCGCTGTGGTGGCCGTGAACGCAGCGGAAGAAAACACGCTGGCGCCCAAAACCGTGACGGTAACCAACGCTGCGACGATCCCTAGGGCGGTACTCGCCCTCTGCACTAGCGACGGGACCGTATCAACCGCTGTGGCGTCGGGCTGCTGGTGTGATGCCTCTGAACCTGACCCGGCGTTGTCATCGCCCGGGTCACCACCAGTACCGCCACCACCGTCATCGGGGGTTGTGTCCGGGTCATCTTTTGTGGGCCGGCCACGGCTTGTGGTGCCCAGGACCGCGGCAGCTACTGCTGTCAAAGTAATCAAAGCCCACAGGCCAAGAGCGGGGAAGTTGCCGCTGCCTAGCCAGAGGCCAGGCAGGCCCACAGCGGGGATAAGGAGGCGCGCCTGGCCCTTAATCTGGTCCCTGGCGATGGGTGTGCTGTCCACGGTGGTGTTGGCATCGCCGGCTGTGACGAACGTGCCGTCGGTGTTCACTGCCACGATGCGGTGCAGACGAGTCTTTGCCACCCCGCTGGGTTCGGCCTCGGCAGGGCTTCTGTATTCCACGACACCGCCCACCGGCACAGGGTTCGATGGATCCATTGTGGCAGCCAGGACAACGTCACCGGGGGAGATGTGCGGCTCCATGGAACCGCTTTGGACGACCGTGCCGTGCCAACCGAAGAGAGCTGGTAGCACAGCGAAAAGGGCAAGGCTAAGTAAGACACCCAAATACAGTCGTGAGGCCAAAGACGCAACAAAACGCACCCAGCCCTCAGCGGAAAACAGCTCTGCCACCCGGGAAGGGCCCGGCGAGGAGCCGGTCCCTTCCCGGTTCACTACGCTAAAGAAGGTAGGTTACGGGAGGGTGGGAGCGTTAGCTGACTGGAGCTCCCACACGAGGTCGATGCTCGTCCGGGCGCCCTGCAAAGCGTTGACTTGATCCTGGCTCATACCGGTAGTGTCGAAACGCCACGTTCCACGGTAACTTTGCGTTTCGCCAGGATTTCCGGAAGTATCCCACTCCGAACCGCCGCTGGCGAAGTCGCGATTGACCGTCGCCAACGTAGACAGCGGGAGCTCAGGAACCGTGTTGGCAACCGGTGTGAAGCCCGTGCAGTCGTTGAACGAGCCCCCGGTGCCCTGTTCAAGATCGAAGAAGATTTTGGCTTCCAGACCCTTGGATGTGACCAGGTTTTGGGTGTAAGCGCGAACGACGCCAGGAATGTTGGACCGCGAGGTCACCACAATACATTTCTGGCCAGTCTGACCTGGGACGATGTTCTCCACAGTGAAAGCCGCGGAACCCTGATCATCATCTGTGAGCGTCACACTTCCGGAACTCCAGGAGTTTCCGGCATTGCGGGTAGAGGCCGTGAATGCTGCCTGCGATCCTTGCCAAACCATGCCTCCAGCGATCAGAAGAGCCACTGGGGCGGCGGCGAACATACCGATTTTACGGATACGAGAAGAGGGAGTGTTCATGTTCAGAGACCTTGCCATTAGAACGGATAGGAGGGAACGTTTCCTGCCCGGTCTGCCCGTACAACATCCCCAAGATGATGACGCCCCCAAGCACTGACACCCTCACTGTACGGGACCCCGCGGCTATAAGCGAGAGCTTGTGACACAAGTATCAACCCATAACGGTTGCAGGGCCGTTTTGTGGGTATCGTCGATTCTCGAGAGATTTTCTCACCTGCCTAACCCGCACCAAATATCCGCCGTGTGAAGTCGCGGGATCAAAATGTGAACGATTCGAACATCACCTATCGCGGTGAAATTTCCGTGCAGAACCTACAGCGCGCGCAGATGCCAACCGTCATGGACCGCGTCCCTGGTGGGACTGCTGAAGGTCTGATTGGCAGCTATGGCCATGCGGGCTGTATTCTACCTTTCGCATGCAGGTTGCTTTGGGAACCGATGAGTGAGGCACCTACGGCTGCTGCGGGATAGGTGCGTGGAAGGAGGCTTACATGTCCTGACAGATCCAGCGAAGCAATGAAATTTGATTCAGAGGATGTTTGATCGAGTGCCCGCTTTATGCCTGTCAATAGTTGGGGCCCGAGTGCGGTCAGCCCGCCGCCGATCACAACGGTCCCGACTCCAGCGGCTAGTGCTAGTACTCGTACAGCTGCCGCTGTCCCCTTGTAGAGGTCGTTGAGTACGTCATTTGCTCGCGGCTCACCGTTTTGAGCGGCGATGGAGAGAGCCAGCGCTGGTAGCGGGTTACTCGTTGGCCATGAACGCGATATTGCTGAGCCTGAGGCGACAGTTTCAAGACATCCTCTTTGCCCGCAGGGGCATAGTGCACCGCCCGATTGAAATGGAATATGGCCGATTTCCCCGGCCACCCCGTTGCTTCCACGCCAGATGGCACCGTTGCTGACCAGTCCAGCTGCCAGTCCTGTTCCGAGATTCAGATAGGCCATAAGGCTATTGGTGTTTTCGTTCGTTGGGTCCAGCCACCGGTATGCGCCTAGGGCAGCTGCGTTAACATCGTTGTCGACGTTCACTGGGGCACCCATAAGATCGCTCAGCTTTGATCCTAGCTGTAGGCTTTCGAATCCTAGGTTTACTGCGTGTGAGACTTCCCCCGTCCTGTGGTCGACACGACCAGGGATGCCGGCGCCAATCGAATCGAAGGCACTGAACGGTTGGTCACAAAGGATGCGAACCTGTTCGGCTACATGCAGGACTGATTCCACAACGGCTTTTGCTCCGTATCCTGTGGGTTCGGTGGCCCGGTGAATTACTTCTCCGTCGATGACGGCGACCACCTCTGTTTTTGTTCCTCCTATGTCGATGCCGAGTTTCATGCTGTTCTCTGGGGTAAGCCATTTGTAAGTAGTCTGCTGAGCGCTGAACTTAGCAGACGGGAAGCGCCGAAGGTGCAAACATCCGCGACGCTGTCATCCGCGGGCCATCCCATTTCGATGACAATGAGGTCGAGGTCTTGTCGGCGCAGCTCATGGATACGCTGTATAGCTTGTGGATCTAAGTGGAAGTTTCTGCCGACGAAGGCCATTCTGGCTCGTGTGCTCGGAAGGTTGGAGTTGTCGGCAGCGTCGTGAGTCGTACCTGTAAGGCTTGGAGTAGCTGAGTTGTCCTCAAGTGATGCTGGCCCCCAGGGCACGTTCCCTACCGCCATGTTGGCCGTGGTGGCGAGTTGGTATAGCTCGAATGGTTCAGAGCAGCGATCCAGCCATCGTCGGGCGGTGTCGTTGAGCCGGAAGGTGGCGATGATGGTGTCATAGTCTATTTTGGGGCTCATTGCTTGGGTTATCCAGCTTGGGTCGGGCGCATCTTCCGGTGGATGAGTAGGCTTTGGGAGGTGATCAAAGATGCGGGCGACCCGCTCTTGGGCGTCTGCGAGGCGCATGAAGCTGAGCTCACCGGTATTTATTGACTCGACTATTTTGGCGACGATCTGGTTGAAGTCGGTCCCGGTCGTTTCGGAGCCGATGCACAGCAAGTCGGCTCCGGCCGCCAGTGCACGGACCGCGGCTGTCGGTATTCCGATGTCCCCGCTGGCGCCCTTCATATCTAGGGCATCGGTGATGATCACCCCTTCAAAACCAAGGTGATCCCGCAAGAGGTCCTGCAAGATAATTCGCGAGAACGTGGCGGGGTTGTCCGGATCGAGGGCAGGAACCACGATGTGTGATGTCATGATCGTCGCTGTTCGAGCAGCAATGGCCGCTTTGAACGGGTCAAGTTCGCGCTCGAGAAGTACGGATAATGGTGCCTCGACTGTCGGTAGGGCTAGGTGTGAATCCTGTGCGGTATCGCCGTGGCCTGGGAAGTGCTTGGCGCAGGCCGCCGTGCCGGTGGATTGGATTCCGCGAATCCAAGCTGATGAGTGCTTTGCTACCAAAGATGGGTCATCGCCGAAGCTACGGACCCCAATAACCGGGTTGTTTGGGTTCGAATTGATATCGACCGCTGGTGCCAAGTTTAAGTTGCATCCGGTCCGAAGGAGTTCGTGTCCAATCGCAGCAGCCGAGGCGAAGGTTATGGAAGGGTCGTTTAGTCGTCCAAGGACAGCGTTTCCAGGGTAGGGAGAGCCCAACTTGTAGTAGAGGCGGGTCACGTCCCCGCCTTCTTCATCCAAGGTGATGATCGCGCTAGGGTGCAATTCGCGGATCGTGTTGGTGAGCTCCCGGAGTTGGAGCGCAGAATCAATGTTGCTGCCAAAAAGACAAACCCCAGCGAGACCGCCACTAAGTTCCCTTGATAGCCAGTCCGGCACGCGTATGCCAGCGAACCCTGGAAGTAGGCAGCCGACAACCATGCGCCGTAAGTTTTCGTGCTCATCAGTGTTGTTCGTGATCATCCCTTAACTGCTCCTCCTACTAGACCGCTGCTCATTCGGCCTTGGACGAGCAAGAAGAAAATGATGACAGGTACCGAGACCAGAGTTGAGGCGGCCATTACCTGTCCCCAGTCGGTTTCTCTGGTGGCGCTTGACTGCATGAATCCCCGAAGCCATAGGGGGACTGTCTTGCTGGTGTCACTTGTCATGACGACCAGTGCGATAGTGAATTCATTCCATGCTTGCAAGAACGCGTAGACACCGGAGGCAACGAGCCCCGGAGCTAGCAACGGAAACGTAATGCGCAGGAAGGCTTGAGTTCTCGTGAGACCGTCGACCATTGCTGCTTCTTCGAGTTCTACGGGGATTCCGGTGACGAAGCCTCTGAGCATCCAGATGGTGAAGGGCACCACGGCTGCGATGTAAAGGATGCTAATCCCGAGGACGGAGTTAAGAAGGTTCGCATTAGCCATCATTCGGTACTGGGCGATGAACAACCCCTCAGCTGGAAGCATCTGAACAAGTAACAATGCTAAAATGAACCCTTTTCGTCCGCGGAACCGGAATCGGCTGATGGCTAGTGCGCCGAGAAACGCGAAGGAGAGACAGCACACGACCGTTATTGACGTCACCGTCAAACTGACACCGAGAGCGGAGAAGAAAGTTCCAGAAGCGGTCACTGCAACGAAATTGTCCAAAGACCCGCCGAAGGGAATGAAAGTGGGTGTGCTGGATTGCAGGGTGACGTTTGGTAGCAACGCGGAGTTCAGCATCCAATACACAGGGAAAGCCCAGAGTGCAGCTACGAAAAGGGCTAGAGCACCCCACATCAAGGATGAGATCTTGGGTGTCCTGCGCTGAGTGATTCTCATGGAAGTACTCATGTTGCCTCGTCCTCTCGGATCATTCTGCGCACGTAAAGCCAACTCACAGCGAGGGTGAGTACGAGCATAAAGATTGACACTGCACTTGACATGCCGAAATCACCTGAACCTGTTCCTAACTGGTAGATATAGGTACCCAGAAGGTTCGTTTCGCTGGGAACGGAGCCAACATCTTGAAGCATCTTTATCTGCGCGAAGACCCGAAGATCCCAGATAACTTGCAGCAGCAGCACAATGGCCAGCACGGGCCGGATCATCGGAATCGTAATATGGAGTAGGCGCTGCAGCCCGGTTGCTCCGTCCATTTGCGCGGCTTCGAGCACTTCCTCTGACACTTGGCTGAAGCCGGCGTAAACACTGAAGGCGACAAATGGCACGCTCATCCAGGTCACGATGATGGCTGCCACCACATAGAAGGTAAGGGGAGCTGCCAGCCAGTTGTATCCCTGGAAGTTGAGCCCAGCTTCGGTGAGCACCCAGTTCACGACGCTGCGCCTCCAATCGAAGAGCCAGATCCAGACTGTCATTGCCGCTACTAAGGGCATTGCCCATGCCAACAGTAGAGCTGTCTGCAAGATGTTCCTGATGAGCTTGTGAACTCGTTTCATCAGTAGGGCCAGCGCGATACCTATCGCCATTGTGGCACCGGCGCATACAAGGCAGAACGTCAGGGATCGGGCCACGACGGCCCAGGTGTAGCTATCAAACAAGAGCTGAGTGTAGTTCTGTAGTCCAACAAATTTTGGCGGCTGTCCGAACTGCTGAGCTAGGCCAAACTCTTGAAGAGAGGTAATTACTTGCCAGATCAACGGGTATCCCATGGCGGCCACCAGAACCGCTACCGAAGGAATCAATAAAATATACGGTGCGGACAACCTGCGACGTGCACGGTGTGGAGAGCGTGTACCTTGGGCCGAATCTGGTGTCGCTTCGGGCTGGGTTTGAACAGCCGTCATGATCCCGACTCCTTTCATGGTCTTGTGCAAAGACTCGCGGTGCCGGGCATCAATCCCGGCACCGCGTTCTGCTATTTAGGGGTTAGCCCTTCACGTTCAGCATGGGAGTGATCTTCTTGTCATACTCGTCCGCTAAGGTTTTCAGGTCATCGGTTGCGGCGATTTTGCCAAAGAACTCTTCGAGAATGGAAGCACCTTCCACAGCCGCCCATCCAGGCGCCGCAGGGGTCAGCTTTGAGTTGGATGCAGCCCCGATTGCTGCCTTCGCGAACTGGTCGTCTCCAAGGCTTGAGACATACTTTTGATTGCCCGGGCCAAGCCCGGATTTGCCGAGCATGTTCTGGTAGTCCTCGGAGAAGATGATTTTGAGCAGTTCCTTTGACAGTTCCTGGTTTTGCGAGGCTGCAGAAATGCCGATATTTGAGCCGCCTGCGAAGACAGGCGCGGGCTTCCCATCGTTGCCTGGCAGGACGAAGGCGCCGAAGGTTTCATCGTTCCACTGCCTCACGGGCTTGCCGTCTTCCCCGACACCGAGGTCCCCGATGGAAGTATGTGCCCAGCCTGGGGCCATTATCGTCGCAGCGGCGAGGGATGTTGATCCCGCGGATTTGCCCCCCTCATCCAGGATCTCGTCCTTATCATTGATGTAAAGCCATGGCGTTGCATCCTTTGCATCCGCGGGTGCCTTTGACGCGTTCTGGTAAATATCTCGCAGTTGCCCCAGGCCTTTGAGCGTTTTTGAGTCCCCGAGCGTAGAGACCCACTGGTCTCCGTCCTTACGGGCCAGGTCTCCTCCGTTGGCGAACACCCAAGAGATACCATTGCGCCAGTCCTGTCCACCGAGGAAAAACCCGGAGAAGTTCTCTACTCCGCGGGGGTTCTTGTTCGCAATTTCTTCTACGGTCGCGTTGAACTCCTCGAGTGTCGTTGGCTGTTTGACCCCTGCCTCGCTCCACACATCCTTCCTTTGGAACATGTAGCGCGACCCAAAGTAGTAAGGGAGTGTGAAATTGGCGCCTTCTACGGTGCCCACATCCACGAAGGATTGTAGGAGGTCTGCACCACCGAGTTCCTTATACATGTCCGAAATGTCTGAGAAAGCGCCCACATTTGTGAACGTCGGGGACTGCGTATTTCCCAACTCGACGACATCGGGGGTGTTGTTGGAATCGGGGAGGGCAGTCGTGAGTTTTGTGACAATGTCACCCCAGGACTGTTCCTCAATGACCAAGGTGGAACCTGTCGTTTCTTGAAACGTCTTTTTCAGGTAGGCGCGCAGCTCGTCGTTGGTGTCGCCGCCCGCTAACCACAACGTTATTTCCTGGCCGCTTCCAGCAGCCGGAGCATTCTTGGATTCCGTCCCCGCGCCTCCGGAACCGCAGGCTGAAAGCATCAGTGCGGATGCCGTAGCCAGGGCTAGGAGACCATGTTGTTTCTTCATGTGAAATTTCACTTTCGTCATCGAAATAGTGGGCATGCAACGGCTACAGTCCCGATTCAGGCAACTCCAAGTTGTTCTGAGAGGACCATCACTGCGGCCCCTCGCAGGACAATGTCCTGGCCTTGGGTGGTCATCCGGAAGTTCACGTCACTGGTAAATTCGGCCAGTGTTCGTCTCCGGAGTGTTTTGGCGGCCGCGTCGAGGAGCGGACCGCCGAGTAAATGAAGTGGGCCGCTGAGTACAACCTCTGAGAGGTTCAGGGCCCCAACTATCGGGGCAAGGGCGATACCAAGCCTCTGGCCTGCCTCGATTAGCACGATGTCGCGCAAAGCATCGACTTTCTCCGAGGTCGCGGCTTCAAGATTGGGGACCGAGAGCCAAGTTTCGAGGCATCCGCACTTGCCACATACACAGCGGGCTCCACCATCAGTGCCCACGGTTACATGGCCGATTTCACCAGCCGCGAAACGGCTACCAAGCAGGGCACGACCACCTACCACCAGACCTGAGCCCACACCGTGGCCAACCTTGATCAGCATGAGATCAGTACTCGGATTCGAGAATGTGGTCTCAGCCAAAACCGCAGCGTTTGCGTCGTTAGCCACCGTGACAGGCAGAGCGGATGCTTCGGAGAGAATCTTTCGCAAATCAAAATCAGACCAACCCAAATTAGGTGCCGACTGAACGACCCCGTTAGCGTCGACAATTCCCGGAGAACCTACGCCGATGCCAATAACGGGGGCGGTGGCCAGCACAAGGGTTTGCTGGAGTAGGCTCAGTACCTCCTCCACCGCACCCTGACCAGGTCCGGCCACATGCTTGACCTCGCATCGGTTCAATATGTTGCCATCCAGATCCATAACCGCACCCCGGAAGATCGTATGCTCCGCCAAATCGAGACTCACGATCTGCAGCCCATCACGGTTAATATCGACGAGCATCGCCGGCTTTCCGGGGCGGGATCCTTCGCGGTGCCCACGCTCGACGACGTAGCCGTTGGCAATCAGTTCTGCGACCAGTTCAGAAGCGGTCATTCGAGTAAAACCGAGCTCCCTGGCAAGATCGGCTCGGCTGAGTTCCCCTGCTCGGTAGAGGGTTTGGAGAACCAACGCCAGATTGTGACTCCGGGCATGGCCCGGCAAGGCTTTCGATTCAGGCTGAAACCCAGGGCGCGAGAGCTTGGACGGTAATGGGTGAGGCACCGTTGTGGGGGACTGCGAATCGCGTGATCTAACTAACATGTTTGAAAGTATGGTGTACAAACAAACTTTTCGCAATAGGAAACCGAACCGAGCTGTTGAGAGTTTGTCGGGCACCGTTTGTGTTGAAGACTTAGACCCGGCCTGAGGGCTTCTCTCGGTTTGGTATGCAGCACTGGCCAGTAGTAGCTCTTCCCCGTGTCGTAGTTGCGGTACTTGAAGGAGGGGACGCTGTCGACGACGGCAAAAGTCGGCCACGAATGCAGGCGCGGAGATACGTACACGTCTCCTTCGAAGAACGGGAGTTGACAGTCCTGCGGCGCTCCTTGCTGGATGCCGTAGGACTGTCGGAAGTAGCATCGATGATCCCGCGCGTGGTTGAACTCGTTGGCAAGCTGTCATCGCTCGGCCCAGAATTCCCCCGAATGTGGCGCGCAACGATGTCGCTTAGGGCCTAGGCGCCAGCGTCAGGTTCGATTACCCGGTGGTCTGTGGGTTTGGGTTGGACCTCGAGAAACTTGATGTCGCAGGCACGGAGGGAATCATGCTCGCCGTCTAACGTGCACAACCTGGTACGGAAACGGCAGAACGACTAGCTCTCCACGGATCAATATCCTCGTCACCTACGGCACCCGCTAGCGAAGGACGAACAACGCACAGTGGCGCCGCACCAACCTGAAAAGCTCGGAGTTGATCGTTGAAGTGGCGGAACTTTCGATAATGGGCCAAGATACATCGTTGACACACCTCAATTGGCCCGTCGTTCTCATATGCACTTATATCGGAACGTCGCTGAGGTACCTCGAAGTGTCAACCGCGCAAGGTTGAGGTTGTTCGTTTTTTGCAGCAGATGTTATCCGACAGTGAGGGTGTCTAAATAGGGTGCCCATCCTGTTTCGTTCCAGAATTCTATGGTGTTGTTGCCAGCGTTCAACGACGCGAACGCGGCGAGGATCTCGGAGACTGTTTTCCGGCCCGTCTCTGGGCGGGCATGGGAAACCGTGAGGAGTTGTTGGTGGCACTGTCAGGCAAGGGTGACGTCATGGTTTGGATCTCCTTCTTCGAGCTTCGTGTTCAGCCTTGCGATCTGTTTCAGCGCGAGGTGTTGTGTCCCGATGTGCAGGCTCCGCCGTATTCCGTTGAGCAGGCCCTTGGCGTATCCACGCCGGCCCACGTGCCTTCCTAAACGCTACGGCGGGCCTGATCATAACGATGGATCCAAGCTTGAGGACGTGGAAGACATCCAGGACGGTGATGGTCTCGGGTAGTTCATCGCGGATTGCGTTCGCCTGGCCCCGGAACGGATCCAGAACGGCAGTCCCGATCCAATCAGCGAACCCCACGGCTTGGTTCTTCAGCCAGTGCGCGTAGGCCTTGCCGGAGCGACCCAGAACGAGATCAAGCAACTGCGCATGCACCACGGCGTTGGCCTTACGCATGGAATTCACGAGCCCGGTGACCACACTGGAGCCAAGGAACTCTGTGTGTATATCCAGAGGTGCTCATCGACGCCGTGACCGCACGGGCAGTGAGTTTCGTCCGGGGCCCGCCTCGGGCAGTATGATCTCTCGCCAATGAAGACCCGAGAGACCTGCCGCATGATCGGTGCGGGATCTTCTACGAGTGTGCCCAGGCGTTCGCGTACCTGTTCCTGGGTGGGGAGACCAAACTCGTTCCGTATTTGCTCCCATACGGTTTCTGGGACGGGTCCGTGACTCATCCCCTTAGCTAGCCCTAGACCGTGTCATCAATGGAGGACAGGACCCAGCTAGGGGAGAGCGGGCGGCGGCGTATTTCCATGGTCCGCAGCGGGGAGGCTGTGTTGATGCGTACTTGTACGCGCCAGACATGCACGTTCACGACGTCCACGCCGATGGGTGCCCGGGTCTGGGTGTCCCACCAGGGCTCGCGTTCATACCAGCGCACTGGATCAGCCGCAATAGCCCAGATCCGTCCTGCGTACCGGATAGCCAACGGAACCCCGGCCAGGGTAAACCTGACATCGACCCGTTCCGGGACCTCCACCGGTGTTGGGGGTGCTTCATTCTGTACTACGCTCACGCTTTGTTCTCTCTCCCAAAGTTCGGTTCAGTTCCGTTGTCCGGCTCACAGCTGATGCCCACACCCAGGTCCGGTAGCGCACGGGCCCGTCGTCCCAACACACCTGGACAGCTTTCGTTGTCCAGGAATGAGCGACGCCTTCGATAAGTTCGGCACAGTCCTGGAACCTGATCCACGCACGAACACCGATCCCATGGACGTCCGTCTCGGAAGGGTTGTTCGCGAAGTCCAGTTCCTCGGGGGTAGGCCCGATAGGTTGGGCACGAAGGGCGTACTGGGCCTGTAACGCACGTCTTTGTTCCGCATTCACCGCCCACACCTTTAGAACACATATACCCACACCAACCACTTGTTGCGAACACCAGTTCTAACCAATGAACGTTTTCAGTGTGAGGCCAGGGTCAGACAACGACCTGAGCCCTTAGTTCCTGAAACGATGCGTCTGCTCTAGTTTGTCTCGCGGGTTTTGGAGTGAGCTTCTGTGGGGGACAAGTAAATGTCGGAGCGTTCGAGCGAATGGCGATCCACAAAGGGTGCTAACTCGTCGGCCACAGTGCCGGGGCCCGAGCTAAGTCCGAGGTCATGCATCACGGGAATCGTTGTCACCGCGGTTGCTTGGTACATCGGTTCTTTCGTTGTCTTCGGTCGTATCATTTGGCACGGCGTTTGCGGCTGTTTTGTCTTGGATCTGTGTGGCGATGACGCTGGCGTGAGCAAGCACTTCTAGTTGTGCGGGGTTGTAGAGCTCGGTCATGGTTTCGACAAAGGTTTCCTGGGTGACTTGTGGGCTTTTGGAGAGGTGCGCTTTTTGGTCGACCAGCCAGGGGTAGTCCGCGAGGTGTTGTGCGATAAGAGGTGCGAACGTCGCTGCTAGTCGGTGTTTAGTGGCCTCATCTGCGTCGGGCTGCAACGTATTGAAATCCTCGTTCGCATCGTCTTCTCGCGGCTCGGACTCCACCATTTGCTTGAGGTCGGCCATTGCTGCCTCGTCGTAGAGTTGAGAGTAGATGAGCATGAGTGAACGTTCCGGACCTGATAAGAGTCCGGAGATCTCTTCGAAACCTGCGGGTACGTCTGTGGTTGTGGAGCCCTGCAGGATTGCTTGAATTTCGGTGCGTGCGCGTTGCAATCGTGTGATGCTTGCGGATAGTTCCGCTTCGATTCCCAGTAGTCCTGGGTAGGTTGGTTCCCCGCTAAACCCTATTGACTCGATCTGCGCGAGTGGTACGCCCAGGTCGCGGAGGCGGCGGATCTGCAGCAGACGGACGAGGTGTCGGGCTCCGTATTTCTTATAGCCATTGGTCATCCGTTCTGGTTCCTCGAGAAGCCCTGACCGGTGATAGTGACGGATAGTGTTCACTGTCGTTCCGGCGAGGTCGGCTACCTCGCGTGTACTCCAAGGCATGTCCGTTTCCTTTTCGGTTGCGCCACCGCCGTGGGCCGACTGTGATCAGGAACCCATTCAAGACTATGTTCCTGGAACAGGGTCAAAGCAAGGGGCGAGGAATTGGTTAGGGGAGAGGCAGTGCTTGACTCTGTCGTAAGAACACAGTCTTGACTGTTTGGCAAAGGCGTCGTTTACGGGCGCCGAGACCGAACAGGGAAGAGACATGAATAATCCATATGAGTGGCTGCAAAGCTTCATCGATCAAGTACCGAGTATCCTCCAACCGTTAATCGTGGCCTTGGCTGGCGCGGTCCCTTATATTGAGGGAGAAGGAGCGGCAGCTTTCGGCATTATTGCGGGTATTAACCCGATCATTGCCGCTATTGCTGGGGCAACAGGAAACATTTTGTGCGTTATCGCTATTGTTCTGCTGGGTTCTAGTGTCCGAGAACGCGTTGTTGTTCATCGTGCATCGCGCACGGCATCAGCCCAAGGAACGAGGACTTCTACTCCGACTCTCCATGGAGTCCCGGATGACAATACATCATTGTCCACGGCGCCCAACACCTCTTCGGTTGACGTGATTGAGTATCCCGCCGGTGATGGAGAGACTAAACCAGCTCGGGGAGTGAAGGGCCAGGTGAAGCTACGTCGTTGGCTGGTGAAGTTTGGGGTTCCCGGCGCTAGCCTACTTGCCCCGTTGGCACTGCCAACGATGCTTACTGCAGCATTTTTCGTTGGTATGGGCATCCCAAAGAAGCGCGTTATTTTTTGGCAGGTCACCGCGATTTTCCTATGGACGAGCGCTGTGGCACTAGCGGCAACTAGCGTCCTTGCAGGGCTTGGATGGTGAGAATCCACCCGAGAGTGATTGTCATCGGGTCTTCGGAAACGCGCCTCAGATGCACTGTCAGTAGCACTAGGGTTCTGTGGACTCTCGACACCGGGGCGCGAACACGAAGGGATCCTCATCGGTCGCAGATGAGGTCTCCGTCGCCTGCAGATTCGAGAGTCCATCAACCATCAGCCCCTAGTAAGGGCTCTTCACGGGATGCTAGTGAACTTCGTCGTGGAGTCGGTGGCTGGTGACAGTATGTGTCTGGGGTTTTTTGACCAGTCGTCGTTGGTGCCATGAAACACTGCTATGTATGGGTTGAATGCTTGTTAATGTCGTGGCTTTTCTTGCGTTGGGGCGCCAAAGAGCTGGTTGCTCTCGAACACCAATTGTGTGAAGCGTTCGCTGATCAATCGATGTGCTGCGGGGCTCGGATGCAAGGCATCGGGTAGGGGGAATTCCTCGGCATCCGTGTTCCCGAAGAGTTCGAGTCCGTCGAGATAGTAAAGGTGGGGGTCCTGTTTTTGTCGTTGCTCGACGATAGTACCTAGTGCCTGGCGGATGGTGGTGAGGGTTAGCTTGCCTGCGGCCTGTGCGGCTGGGTCGCCAGTGGCACGGAATGTGATGGTTCCTTCTGCCAGAGCATCCATGTCGAAGGCTCCTGGGCCTGGGGTGTCTTCATGGATGGCGCAATAGATCGGTGAAATGATCAGAAGGGGAGTTTCGGGGTGACCCTCGCGGATGGTGTCGAGGAAACCGTGAACTGCGGGGACGAATGCTCGCAGCCGCATCAGGTCGGTATTGACAAGGTTGATCCCTATCTTGACGCTGATGAAGTCTGCGTCTGTCTCACGCATCGTTCTGGCCATGAAGGGGTCCAGTAGGGCGCTACCACCAAAACCGAGGTTGATCAGCTCGACATCACTGAGGCGTGCGGCTCTTACTGGCCAAATTTCGCTCGGGTGCGTGGCGTTGGAGCCTTGGCTTATGGAACTACCGTGATGAAGCCATACTGGCCGGTGGCGGACGCTCTCTGGTTCGAGAGGGGCATCAGTGCGTAGTTGAAGGATCTCAAGATTCTCGTTGTGGGGAAGCCAAATTTCTATATCTTTCGCGTGACTGGGCAGCTCGGCGAATCGGACGGTGAGTATCGGACCCGTTGTTTGCGTAGTTGCCCCAGTGGCCATGTCGATGGTCGAGGTAGTGCCCCCAGACGTAGTGGTATCTGCGGTGAGGTTGCCATCGATCATGAGTTCGATGATCCCGTCTGGGCGCTCCGGGAAGCCGGTATAAGTGGTCCGTGTCCGGTGGACATCGAGTTCGATTGTTGTGGCACTGGATCGAAAGACCAGGCGGACTCCAGAAGGCTGGGAGTCGACCATTCTTAGCTGAGGATCAGTACTCTGCGCACGCGCCCATGAGGGCAGGCGGTGAAATAAGGTGCCCCGTTCGGTGTGCTCAAGTTCTAGCGCGCCGCGGACAATATCCGAAGTGATAGGGGTGATGATCCAGGATTGAGATGACAACCGTTGTCCTTCCGAGAGCGGTGGAGTGGGGTTCATTGGCCAGGCCAATGACGAAAAGTGGTATCGAGAGTTTCGAGGATGCGGTACCAGCTCTCCTCAGCCTCCGGAGCGCTGTGATCGAAACTTCCCGACATTTCCAAAGCGATGAAACCTCGGACCGTGCTCCCGAACCAACGCACGGCGTGGATTTGGTTGATTTCGGTGAGACCATATTCGCGCATCATTGCCCGCAATAGCCGGGCATGACGGAATCCAGCGCTCTTTTTTGCGCTCTCGTGATCTAGCTTCAACTCGGTGGCAGCGAAACGACCGGGATGATCCCGCGCGTAACTGCGGAAAGAATCAGCAAGGCCAATGAGAGCATCTTTGCCAGCGCGACCAGCAACAGCATCGGACGCACGATCTGCGAGTTCTTCCAAAGCCAGAAGCGCAACACTGATCTTCAGGTCCGCGGTACTCAGGACATGTGAATATAAACTTGCCGGCTTCACGTCAAAATGACGGGCAAGTGCAGCAACCGTCACGCCCTCAAAGCCCATCTGATCAGCTAGCTCAGCGCCAGCTACAGCCAGACCCCCTTTAGTGATCCCTTTGCGCACGGCAACAACCTCCCAACAGTGATCCAACGACACAAAAACTATGCCTAATAGTAAAAAACCTACATATCGTAGGTTACTCGACTATCGTAACCCCGTTTGCACTGGATTCGCGTTGACGCTCTCGATGGAGTTTGATCGCCCCGGATCCGTTGGGCCCAAGGAAGCCGGCCACCAGGCCCGGACGCGTAGTGAAGTTTGTGCTGTCTACGGCAGTCTTATCGCCACTACGTTTGGTCAGAAAGCGTTGTTCGATTAAGTGCGAAGATCCGCATTGTTGTCAGAAGGCCTGATTGGATCTTCGGTTACAGGGTCGAGGTAGAAACGTGCCCAGGACACGAGGCCATAAGCATCGGTGCGCCAGATGACGGGGCCGATGATCTCCGCGGAAATCCCATCGGCCGCAGTGCCTGTCATTTCCCATTCCGACCACACATCGTCGCCGTTCACCGCATGACGAGAAATTCGTGCCTTAAGGTCCGGAAATTGGGTGAGCATCGCCTTCCAGTTACTCAGCACAATCACGCGCCCCCTAAAATTCGTTGATGGATGATGAGGGGTCTCTGAAACATAGTCGGCGGAGAAACATGCGGCGATGCTGTCGGCGTCGTGGGAGTTGATCGCATTTTCGAGCCTGGTCAGTGCCTCTAGGTCTGTCATTTTCGCCATCTTTCCGTGGGTTGATTTCGTTGGTAGTCGCACGTGTGATGCATTGCGGTGTCAATCGCCATTGATCGAACCCACGCCGGTAGGGGCGAGAAACAGCGGATCGGTGAAGCTGGGGTCGTGTCGGTCCCCCCTTAGTTCGAGCGGGGCCCACTGCTCGAACGTTTGCTCTTCCAGTGGCAAAGGCTTCGCAGGGACGACTATGGAATCGGGTCGGTCAGCGTCTCCCACAAGGAAGTCCAGAACGGGTCGATCAACGTCCGCGGTCCCATAGGGAAAGACACCGTGCACTCCCTCATTGTCAATAGCAATCAGGCTCGTATTTGGGAGAGTATTCCCGAGGGCTTGTCCTCGCTCCCACGGTGCGAGCGGGTCTAGCTCACTTTGCAGGACGATCGTCTCAGGAAAGGCTCCGATGGCTTTGGGCATCTCAACGTCTGTCGACCAGAAAGCACACTCCGGCGGGGCATCGAGGCGTTTGAGTTGCGCGGTGAACGGCGCTAGCTCCACCATCTGAGAGTGGTAGTCATCCCAGTGTGACTGACCCTGTGTCCACTGGCCATCGGCGCAGCGGAGGAAGTCATCGGCGCTCGAGTAGCTTGCCTGGACCAGTCCGTTAGACTGCGCCGGAACGTGCGCGTAGATGGGGAACTGCGCGAGCGAAGCTGTCCTCGTTTCATCCGAAAGGCCAAGGCTGTTGATGACGCGGGTAGCCCGCTCGATGTGATCGCCCGTAAGGTCTGACTCGCCCTCCACTATGAGTTGCTTGATCACGCCAGCAACGAATTCAGAGGCGACGGGTTTTGCTTGTAACGTGGCTGCGCCGGTCGAAGCCCAGACGAGGTATGCAGCGTCCGCCATCTCGGGAGGGCCGGTCGCCGCAAAGTAGCGTTCCCAGATGACCTCAGGCTCAACCCCCAGCTCAAACGTGGCGTCATTCCGCGCGAGCCAATTCATCATCAGCAGCCTGAGCTGCCGGTCGATGGCGACGTCCTGGCCCTTCCAACTTTTTTCGTACGTCGCACTGACCCCGTCGATTGCTGAGTCAAGTACCATTCGTTCGATGTTGTTGGGGAAGAGTTTTCCGAACCACGATCCAAGCCATGTCCCGTAGGAATAGCCAAGATATGAGACTTTCTCAATACCAAGCAGATGCCGCATGAAATCCATGTCGTACGCGACTTGTTCCGTCGTCATGGTGGCAAAATCGGGGTCATCCGAACACGTTTCACCGATTGCCCGAGGCTGGGCTGCCGGTCCGTCGGCGGGGTCGTATTGGTACTCGCAAACCAATGTGCTCGATCGACCGAGACCACGCTGGTCAAAACTCAGGAAGTTCGT
Source organism: Pseudarthrobacter sp. PS3-L1 (assembly GCF_030063285.1). Classification (GTDB taxonomy): domain Bacteria; phylum Actinomycetota; class Actinomycetes; order Actinomycetales; family Micrococcaceae; genus Arthrobacter. The sequence continues at coordinate 47,873 of NZ_JASISU010000001.1, forward strand.
CGATGAACGAAGCTCAGGAACCCGATACTGAGTCGTCGAGCTAAACGACAGCGCGGGAAACGGGCCCCCAGGGTGCAGGAAAAGTGTCTCCGCTTCAGGATCTGACACGTCGAGGTTCTGCGCAAAAGACACGCGCACGTCCCAGGTATCTGTCGGGTCTGGGTCGAGCCAGTCTTTCGGGACCTGAATTGTCGCGCACTCTACATTTGTTGCCTCATCGCCAGGTAACAGTTCCGCTGGGCCGAAGTCACAGGATTCCCACATCAGCTTCTGATCCGCAAGAGATCCGGCGAGCTCGGTAACCTCTGGCATCCGGGAGCTTGAGGACTTAGTTGTGCCCCACACAACCGCAGATCCCACAAGGGTCGCAACTGCCAGTATGGCCACCCCCGCGATCACAAATCTCTTCCGGCGGCGCACCATAAGGGGGACACTGGTTCCCTCATTCGCGTCATCCGGACTGGCTGGTCCCTGTGTTGTAGAGGGCACGATTACTCTCTTTTCTTGTTTGGAGCCCCATCAGAGCGGCTTGTGGTTTAGTTCACACCGTGTGGCCAGCACAAGGTCAAATACGGGTTACCGGGCCCAGCTGGCGCGAGGGTCACATTCGGGGCACCAAAGTATTAGAAGTTTGCTCATAATGACCACGAACTTGCCTACGCCAACAGAAACAAGCTCGTGCGTCTGCCGTGCAGATACTCGCCTATGATCTGCCCTACACGTTCATCGCACCGTATCTTCACTGCGTGCGGCAGTCTCCTCCCCGACGCCGCTTGCTCTATCCGCCTTTGGAATCGCCGCAGCGTTCGTTGTTATGCCTTGCCCTTGAGAGTGCGACGATTCTCTTTGTGGGCCGACAGGGCTTCCCATCGCAATGATTGCGCTGTCCACGTTCGCTTTCCTAGCGTTCACCTTCGGCCGATAGCGCACCGTGCGTCACGCTAGGATTCCGCCGCTGCGCCGAGGTGGCATCGGGTCGGTGCCACCTCGTGAAAAGACGTGCGGGAACTACCGGGATGTAGCGCAACCACCTAACTCACGGAAACGGTCACAAGACGACGTGTCATCAACTGCCTTCACCCCAGAAAGATTGTGATTGCTGACTCTTTGCATCTATTGCGCAGCGTAGAGACACCTATTACACGGCAGTAGACATTCGGGGTGACGGTGCGAGGAGCGAAATAGGCTCGCGCCAGGTGGCCATACGCCAGATCCATTCGAGGGGCCCGTAGTTGAAGTAATGCAACCACACGCGACTGGAGATGTTTTGCGTGACGAGGATGCCAACTGTCAACAAGAGAGCGGGCCACATTGTGGTCATCGTGGTGAAGTCGATAACTTTGCTGACAGAGAAGGCAATTGAGGATGCTCCCACGTAATTGCTTAGCGACATCCGCCCGAGAGGTTCAAAAAGTTGAATCACGAGACTCCGCGCGGGTGTGACCCATATGAATGACAGCCCAGTTGCGTAGAGGGAGGCCATAACGAGGCCGGCAACAGACCCCGCGGTTGAGAACCTAGGATCACCGGGCGTAGTTCCTTGCCAGAACAGTGCAGGAATCAGCAGCACCAGCGAAATTGCGAACGTGATGGCTACTGCTCGCGATTTGGTATCGAGAGCTCGGCCGAGACCGTAAGACCCTAGAGCGGACCCCAGCAACATGAGTCCTGGTGTGGCGGCGAGTCCGCCGCCGGTCGCGACATAGGCGGCGACCAAAAGTACGGCGCCGAAGACAAGCTGCACGGCTCTTGGGGCGAGAAGCGCGACCGGTGCGACCAATAGTCCTAAGGTGGCGTACTCCCGGAGAACCTCTCCGGGATAAATCAGAGAATGAAGAAACCCTATGACGAAGAGTGCCATCAACCGAGCGACGAGCGCCAACCACGGTCGTCGCTCACGCTGGCGCGCTCCGTTTGCAACGAAAGTCAGGCTCATCCCGAAGAGAAGGGTGAAAATAGGAATGAATCTGGTCTGCACTAGCCAATCCAGTGGCTCTCTTCCGAGGGCGCCTACGCTGTTGATTTCCAACCTGTATCCGAGCTGCACGATATCTGGAATATTGACGATCAGGATGCCACAGAGCGCAAACCCTCGCAGCGCATCGATGACAGCCCAACGCGATGTCGAGGCGAGTATCAGGTGAGGTGCCACATCGATCTCCTTTCGACGTGGTGAGTGTCAAGTACACACCATGTCCTCGCAATAGGGTCAAACGGGAACCGTGGCTCGTTCTTGACCGCGGTGAAGTGGGGGAGGGGAGCTACAGCAGCAGTTGTTGGAGCGGGTAGACGAAGTACCGGATTGAGTACGCCTCCCACACGGCACCGATGATGAGCAGCACTAGCGCGGGGAGCGCCAGAAGACCGATCTGCTTCAAGCCTTGGAGGTAGCCCTTGCGACGGTTCTGCGCGCCGTTTCTGCGCGGAAACAGCCAGTTTCTACCGATGAGGTAAGCGCCGAGGGCAAAGAGCACATAGGCCTGGAGTTCGATGACGAAGGTCAGAGAATGAGGAATGAGCGACACCCATCCATCGGGGGTGGACGGGGCGAGTGTGATGCCTACCTGGACTGCCCAGTATGCGAAGAGTGCGAGTCCAGCAAACGGCACGATAAGTGATGGAAGCACGATGGTTAGCAGGCTGATCCGGAAGAGGTTTACGCAAAGGATTATCAGTGCAAAAAGCGGCGGGGTGTTGAGTAGCCCACGCACGAGTTCGGCAGTGCCGTCCTCTTCCAACGACGTCACCTGCACCGCACTGAGCGCAGGAAAGGCTAGTCCGATCAAGAAACCGATGATTGCCAGTCCGTAACTGGCAAGGTTGAGTATGAGGTAGGCGCGCTTGTTTTCGCGGATGATTGTAAAGGGGCGCCGCCAGAGCGGTGAAGGTGCATGGACCTGAGTGGTGGCTAGAGATGTCATGTAATCCATCACATCTTAGGTTTCGATGCGCTTGCAGTGGCGAGGTGTCATCATGTTGATGTGACGTGGCGTCACTACCGTCGAACCTGCGTGCACGGGATCGTGGAGTCCATGAAAATCTTCGATCTTGCGCTGAGTGCGGTCATTGTCTTCGGTGCGACCGTCTTCTTTGCTTACATTGGCTACATCTATTTTGATTTTGGCCTCTTCGTGACACTTCCAGCGAATATCGTGGAAGGATTCATTCAGAACTCTGCGTTGCAGTATGTCGCTCTTGGGCTCGGCATCGTGGCCATGATCGCAAAGCGCCCCGTTGGTCGTGCGATCAAACAGCAGGAGGCCGAGAATCGGAGCTAACTATCGACGATCACGCGAAGGATGAGGTTTCAAGCATCACACGGATGCGCAGGGTGGCGATGGTTAGCGCTGTAGCAGCGATTGCGCCTCTTAGCATTGTCGGGATTGTGCTCACGGCAACATCTTGGTCGGACGCTCTACTCGTCGCCTTGGGATTCCTCATCACTCTTGCTTTACTGCGCAAGTGGAGTTTGGATGGGTACCCGCGCCAGGCGATCCTTGCGCTCATGTTCACCACAGCGTCGTGGATTATTGGGTCACTGACGGCATCGAGCCCGATCGGATTTGTACCAGTGGCGCTTATCGGCGCGCTCCTGCTTGCGCGGACACGAAGATGGCGGTTGTGGATTTTCGCGTTCGTATTGTCGGTCACAGCGGTGGGGACGAGCTCATTTGTTTTCCACCCAGCCAGTTGGGTGCTCGCGGCCCAGTACCTTGTGCTTCCAGCTGTCGGCACGCTCTTTATCGTTGCGGTGATTCTGCTCAGTGAACAGGCCTGGAAAGTGGTGCGCCGACTCGAACGCGCTCAGGAGACCGAGGCTGAGCTTGCGACCGCCCGCGAGCGGATGCGCTTCGCCGGGGACCTGCACGACATTCAGGGCCATTCCCTTCATATCATCAAGCTGAAAGCCGCCCTGGGTCGACGCGTGGTGTACACAGATCCCGACCGAGCCGATATGGAATTCAGCGAGATCCGTCGCCTCGTCGACGAGACCATTGCGGAGACGAGAGCGCTGACATATGCGCGATACAAGCTAAATTTGTTGGCTGAGCTCGAGAACACGAAGAGTCTCGTCGAGGCAGCTGGCGTGATGGTCGAGGTGAGATTCGACAACGCGGGCGGGGATGCCGCGGATCCTCTGCTAGCACAGGTTCTTCGGGAAGCTACTACGAACCTGCTTCGCCATGCGCGCCCAACCCTCGTCACGATCAGTGCCTCGCCGATATCTGTCGAAGTCATTAACGACGGCGCTGTCGATGCGGGTGGTTCTACTCTGAGGGGTCTTGCTCGTCTGCGGGATCGAGTGGAGGGCGCGGGTGGCGTGCTGTGGATCGAACAATCCACAGATAAGTTTTTCGTTTCCGCTCGGATTGATCCCGAACGCAAAACTGCGGGGATCGAGGACATACGATGAAAGAGGCGCGTCCGATTAGGATCATTCTGGCCGATGACGAGCATTTGTTGCGAACAGCACTTTCGGCGGTCCTCACTCTTGACGGGACTATCAGTGTCGTGGCGCAGGCGGAGAACGGTCGCGAGGCCGTGATGGCGACGCTTCAGCACCTTCCAGATGTACTCGTCATCGACTTAGAGATGCCTGAGATGGACGGCTTGGATGCAGTCGAATCGATTATGTCCAAAAATGCCGGACAGCGCGTACTGATGCTCACTCGGCATGCTCGGCAGGGCGTCCTCCGGCGAGCACTCAAGCTCGGGGTGCTTGGTTTCATGAGTAAGAGTTCCGACCCGGAAGAAATCGCCGAAGTGATCCGCAAAGTCAATAACGGCGATCGCTGGATAGCACACGATGTTCTTGAGGCCTCAGTTGTCGATGACTCACCCCTGACAGCGCGCGAAGCTGATGTTTTACGGGAGACACGCGAGGGGTACTCGGTCAAGGACATCGCACGGCGACTGCACCTTGCCTCTGGCACTGTCCGAAATTACCTCTCGGACGCCACTCAGAAAACAGCGACAACGACCCGGCACGACGCAGCGAGGGTAGCCCGGGACCGCGGTTGGTTGTGACTTGGAGTTCTGAACTGAAACAACACGGACCCCGTGCCTTCGACGGCGGCAGCGTTAGAGATCGGTTCGGCGACGCTCACTAACGCGGCATTTGTAACGTATTTCGAAGCTATGGACGATTGCACTGCAATCACTGACCAAAATAGCGCATGCGGCGCCTGAGATAGGGATTTGTGTCTCGTCGGCAGCGTGAAGCGCGCGCTTTCGGGATGCGCATTCCTTGCAGGCTGAGCCACGATACGTCAGGCGGACATGCCATTGACAGCGAGCCAGTTGAGGATCGTTTCCAAACTTTCGGGGTCAAGATGCGTATCCAGCTCGTTGTATCCACTGCCTGGCGACGCGGCGATATCAATCTGAGAGCGTTGATCCTCTTTGAATACGTGATTGGCGTTGGCCGGGAAGTAGAACGTTACATTGGCCATCCCCGCAGCGGCATCTTGGAGTGGAGTGCCATCGGCGTAAACGTCTACCTGGAGGTCTTTCGTGCCAATGAGAACCAACGTGGGGATCTGTACCTTCGCGAGGGAATCACTCGCCGATTCGATCCACAACTCGCGGGCGAAAGGCAGGTTCGCCGGAGCTTCGATGCCAGCAAGGGCTATCTTCACGTTATCCGGCAGGCTCGGATCAAGATCCATCTGCTGCCCGGAGGAGTATCGTGCAGCGGCCGCGTGCACCTTCGACATAAATTCGGTGTCATCGATAATTTGTGCCTGGAGCGCCAGTTGCGATATCAACACAGTTTCTATCGGCCGCCCAGGTAGTGCGGCGAGGATGATTCCCGCTAAGGGGACGCCTTGGGCCGTTGTAACGTAGTGCAGCACGTGCAGGGTTCCTTCACTGTGGCCGAGCCCCACAATTCCTGCCGAGTCCACGAAGTCCTGCCGAGAGAGCTCAGTGACGGCTGCGATCAGCTCGTCTAGATGCGATTTCATGCTCATCTTCCCACTGAGCTTTCCGGCATTCTCCATCGCGTGCGGGCCGGACGCCCGCTTGTCGTAACGAAGAGAAGCAATACCCTCATCTGCGAAGGACTCTGCCAACAGTCGGGCGCTGCCATTGCTACCGGGCAATAGCGGTGAGCACCAATCGCGATCTGTTGGGCCGCTGCCAGCAACAAAGATCACTGAAGGGAATGGCCCACCACCGTCGGGACACATAACCGAGCCCTCCATTGTGATGCCATCCAGCTTCCACGTCAGGTCAAAGGATCGTGTCATATGTGCCTTCCATTCCCCCGTTACCTAACCCGAAGCCAAAACAACGGGCAGGGCGCAAGGTTTTCAGAGCCAATCCGGTAGCGGAAGGACCACAGCCGACACGATCTGTCGCATGTGCCCCCGCCTGGCTCGTCTTTGAGCCTGGCCTAGGACACCATCGTTGCACGCGAGCACCGGGGCCGGACGCTATGAGGCTGAGTTGAGCAAGCGTTTTGCCAAACTGTTGGCGACCATAGGCCCTCGCTGCCATCCCTCGCACACGCCATTGTTCAGCAGGCAGGGCATTTACGATGGGCTCTGCCTCTGATGCCCCGTGTGCGGAGAGCAAGCTGCACGTCACCTGGACTATGAGCTGGTGCGCCGACTCGCCCACCCCTCCGGTGACGGCTTCGCGCGAAAGGATCGCCCGATACACAATGATCTGGGGGAGTCGTACGCAAAGTGCATTGTGTGGATTGCTCAAGGGCCCGAGAGAGCACCAGCCTGGAGCATCGGCGCGCTGTGCTCGGTGTTGAGCTGCCCGTTGACGGTCATGTCGCCGCTCCTGGGGTGAGGTGTACTCCTGAAGTGAGACAGGGCCGAGTGGGTTTTCCTGCGTCTTCTGGTTCAACCTATTTGTGGTGAGTGAAAAACAGATTCTGTTGCATTTGTTGATTCGTCTTGCCGTTTGCTGGCTCTGGTGTCCGCTGAACCGGGAATCTCCCAGACCGCGTTCAATCGTTGGGTGAAGATAGATCAAAAATTGAAGCGAGATGTCTCACCATCTTTGACGCGCCTATGCGCATCCCAACCATGCTGGTGGCTCTCGAGTCACAGTTACGGACGCCGCAAATAGCTTGCGGTGGAGCACCCAGCGTAGTGGGCTGACAGCTTGCTTTAGCCTCTGCCTGATCGGGTTAGTGTGGCGTGATGACTAAACGTCCTGTGCTTCCATGGGACTCGAACACGCGATGTGCATCTGCGATCTGGTCCATTGCGAAGGACGCGGCAATACTGGGCTTGATGACACCTTCGGTGAGAAGGTGTGCAGCTTGCTTGATTGCGCTGCGTGTGGGTTGACCTGCGAAGCCGCGGACTCGGCGCTGGCCAGCCGGGATCGAGCCGAGTATCGCTCCAAACGCAGCTGGCGACTTGAGTGCTGCGGTCGTCACCATCCGGCCCTTCTGCTTAAGTCGCTTCTGCCAAGCCATGAGATCGACGCCGGTGGTATCAAAGATGCCATCGACGCGCGGGATGTCACCAGGTGCAGTTCGACGGTAGTCCAGAACCTGATCGGCCCCAAGACCCAATACAAACTCAGCCGTCTGGTCAGTTGCGATGCCAATGACCCGAGCACCGCGGTGCGCAGCCAGTTGAACGATCGCTGAACCCATCCCTCCTGCAGCACCGCGAACAACGATCGTGTCCCCGGGTGTAATGGGGACGTGCGTCATAGCAGTCCAGGCGATAGTGGCAGGCACTAAAGCAGATGCCGCTTCTTCCGAGGTCATTCCGGTTGGGGCTGGCGCCAGGGCCTTAGTCGGCACGAGTGCGTAGTCAGCAAGCATCCCCACGGGGAGCGAGAACGCGTTGCCGAGCACGCCCCAAACGCGATCTCCCTGCGAGTAGCCCTTGACCTTTTCGCCGATGGCATCGACTATGCCGACCAAATCAATTCCAGTGCCGTAGGGTCCCTTCGACCAAGTTATTCGCTTGTACCAACCCGCTCGCGCGAGTACGTCGACATGATTGACACTTGTCGCCTCGACACGGACACGAACTTGGTTGATGCCGGGATTTGGTATGCCCACTGTAACTTCGCGGAGAACCTTCGGGGGTCCGTATGAATCGAATTGGATTGCTTTCAAGAGATTTCCTCACTATTGTTCGTTGGTCCTTTACTACACTCATCTTTCTATCACAAGTGGATCAACTACTCCATTTAAGGAGATCTCGTGCGTGCTGACGCTGAGCGCAACCGCGAAAAGATCATCAATGCAGCTTCAAATCTATTTAACGACGTAGGAACCTCGGTCTCGCTCAATGAAATTGCGGCGCATGCCGACGTAGGCATCGCCACGCTTCTTCGACGATTCCCTAGCAAGCAGGCCATAATTGAAGAGGTATTCGCGCGAGACCTCGATTTTTGGCTCGACAGTGCTGGCGAGGCCCGACGCTCAGGTAGTCCGGGATTGACCTTTCTAAACCTGACCCGCACCCTACTTGCCAATCAGGCCCGTCACCCACATTGCGCAGACTTGCTGGTCCACGCATTTCTAAGATCTGACAGGTTCGCCGAGCGCCGCGAGACGTTTCGCGCCGATGTAGAATTCCTGATCCGTCGGGGCGTCGAAGAGGGTGAGATCTACCCCGACACAACCTGGAGCGATCTGGTCCTGCTCATCGAGTCGGCTGGAGCACTTGCACTATTGGACCCGCACCACGCCGAAGAAAAGATCTTCCACTTGCTGGAACATTTCGAGCGGTCGTTCAAGATACGAGTGAACTGAAACAGTTCCACTGTTGGCTGTGCATCAATAGTTTTCATTTGGGGTACCAAGAGCGTGAAGGTTCGACCTCAATGGACTGTTTATCAAGGCCACACACTGAAGGGCCAACTCCGCGCTTTGAACATCAACCTTGCGTACGTACCGCAGCCTGGGCTGCCTTGTTCGGGAACTGTTACGGAACCGCAAAAGAACACGATCCTTACCTGGAAACTGATCATGAGGCCAAAGACAAGATGTTCTTGGTTCTTGGTTCTTAACTCAGACAAGAAATCAGTCACTTCTGACTGACTTTTAAACGCCGATAACCTGCCTTATGTCAACCTAAATTGGTTGATGCCGATTTCGTTTCCGATTTCAGGCGGAAGCATGTCCCTGGTGCGAAGTGAGTCCAGGGCCAACCTCGCGTACCTGCAGGAAGAAATGAAGGACAACCCGGACCCCAGACCAGCGACCTGTCTGCTCCGGCCACCAAGAGCCTGTCCGCGGATCGGCTTGCCAGTGGAGTTCTAAAAAATCACGAGGTCGGAGCTACGACCCCCGCTCGTCCGGTCCAAGATTGACACTTACCGATAGATTCATAACTGTTAGCGTATTGACACTACCCGTTAGACACGGAATCATTAGCGTATGGATGTAAAGCGAGATATGACGGTGGCCGAGGCTGCCGACCGGCTCGGCCGCAGCACGATGTCGATCCACCGTCTGATTCACTCAGGCCAGCTGACAACCACCGGGACGGTGGGTAAAGCCCTGTTGATAGACCGGTCATCCGTTGAGCGTTTGGCCGCCACCGGTACCCGGCCCGGCCGGGCGTGGACGGCGAAGACAGCGTGGGCCGCCATGGCCCTGCTCTCCGGCCAGAACCCCACCTGGATCTCCCCCTCAGAAAAGTCCCGCCTGAAGAGCAGGCTCCGCGAGCTTGACGCCGACGCTGTCTGTGTCCTGGCCCGGAACAAGGACAAGACCATCCGCTTCCGCGCTACCCAGGACGGACTGGCCGCACTGAACAGCCACCTGATCGCCAGCGGCGCCTCTGCCATGCGGGACGAAACCACCGCCGAAACCTTTGGCATGTCCGGCGGCGGCGGGATCGCCGAGGGTTACGTCATGTCCGGCGACGCGGCCGCGCTGGCCAATGCCTTCGGCCTGGTCGAAGACCCCGACGGCAACGCCATCATCCACGAGGTCGAGCTGGCCGAGCCTTTCACCGAAGGCCGGGCACCGGTCGCCGCGGTCGCGGTGGACCTGATGAGATCTTTGGCCACCCGCGAACGCAGCGCTGGCCGACGCGTCGTCGATGAGCTCCTCCACGTCTGAGCCGGCCATGGCTGAGGTGGCCACGATGTCCCAATAGCGCTCGATCATTGCCGTGTTGACGGTCTGCTGCGCTCGGTACTGCGCGTCCCGGACAAGGTGCTTCAGCCCCGACAGGACAGCGGCATAGTCTCCGGGAGATCGGGCTCAAGCTGGCTCATGAATCCACCCTAGCCCGCGGTCATTCAACCGAAGTGTCCAGAGACCGTCTGGACACTTTCCGCGACCCGGGGGTTTCCTACTGCGAGCCAGCTACTTCTCCCCGCGGACGCAAGGTTCGAACGCAGCCGCTCAGCAAGCGGGCCGCTCGGCTCTACCGGTCATCTGCCGCACCGGGCATCCAGGTTGGGTCCGCAAGAAGGTTCCCTGTAAATCTTATGAACTCCATGAGTTTCCGCAGCGACTGCCCGACTTCGGCGGCATCTAGTGAACCGAAACGATGGTTCCAAAAATGCCGAGCAGGAGGCTCCGGAGGCCAGGGGTCAGAAGGCCACCGTGTATTAACAGGCTCCCACACAGAGCCACGGCGCTCAGTTACTGGTTCTGCCCGGGATCAGGCGGGAGGACACCTGCAAGCCAGATGATGGACTGGCGCTGCCGGTATTCCAGCACATCTACATCCTGATCGCTTTCAACCACGCTTATGTCGATGGAGGCCAGCCGCTCTTTAAGGATGGCCGGATCGATCAGGCGCGCCAGCATCAGCGCCCGAACAAATTCAAAGTCCTTTTCACGGTGCGCCATCAGCTTCGCCGTGCACAGGTCGTGGGGTTCTAGGCACAAGCCTGTGGCGTTGTTTGTCGCTTCGTTGCGCACCCCGACTAGCCGGTACTCCCAGTCCGGGGGCAGTATTGCTGTTCTCTTACCCACCCCTTCGATATAAAAGCCGTAGGTGGCGTGGAACTCCGACCACTCCCCTGCGTCAAAGCTCAGTTGATCACTCAAAGCATCGGCATCAGCATCTCGCATCGGAGCGATGTCGACCTCCGGTGACATCGTCGCAGCTGCCGGCAGCTGGTCCTCACTGTAGGAACCTAAGATCGACTGGCTGCCGATGATAATGACCTGGTCGTCCCGGATGATTTGGGTTGCGGCACGGATAGCGTGCTCGAGTTCAACCCTTCGCAAGGAACTGCGCTTTTTTCATGGCAACTAGCCTATCTTCGCCACTCAAAGCTCCGGCGAAGGGACTGATCTGGCGCAGATCCCGGCCCTTTTCATCGTTAGCGAGCATTGCCTTTTCTAGTGATTCATCGGGCAGTTCGAGAAGTTCGTCCCACTCCTCAAGCCAACGTTCAGCGACGGCAGCACGCGGGGTGCTACGCATTCTTTCAAGGTTGCTGCGTGCCAGGTTGCGCAGCCGCAATGGCTCCTCATGCAAGCGCATACCAAGCATGACGTGCAGCTCATAAGGGAACCGTTCTTCGCGCCGGGCCTGTGGGTGCCGGGCTTTCGCCGTGCGGAGGGCATCCTGAATCACCGACGGGCTGCTTCCAAGCCGCGCAGCAATGGCCCGCACGGATAGCCCTGAGGCGCTGAGGCCCAGGATGCACTCCTGACGCCGACGTGCGCTCAGCAGCATTTGCTTCCGGGCATCTTCCGTCTCGGAGGCGGAGGCAGCCGCCTCGGTCGTCAAACGGTCGATAATGCTCTGATCCATTACTGTATGGTACCCCCATACAGTTTACAGGCAAACCTTGATGCCGCCGAACTCGTGGGGACCGGCCAGCAGAACCTCCAGCTGTATGAGCTCAAAGGCCTACTGGAACCCGGGCGGACTGTCGGAGGAACGCGTCGTTACAGTGAGCAGGACCTGGATACCCTGCGCCGGATCAGCTCATTGCTCGCGGACGGGTTGAATCTAGCCGGCATCCGCGTTGTCCTTGACCTTGAATCGGCCAATAAGCTCCTGCACAAGCAGCTGGCTGCAGCCCGGCACCACCGAGACTAGGCATCGGCGGCCCCCACCAGGCCATGGGAACCGGAGGCATGCGCGTCAGGCGGTGACATCCCTTCCGAAGCGGGTCGGCCAAGGGCGTTTAGGATCTGCCCCGCGCTGAAACCGCAACCGTACCTAACCGACCCACCCTATATCTCTCGCTCGTAGCACCTCAGTGGTTCGGAATCTGGGCGCAGCAACCTGGCCATACTCGGCGCAAGCCCTGAGAGGGCCCGACCTCATTGCCTCGGTAAACCACAGAACCGAGGCCACTCCCCCGGGCCGCTTTACGACAAGAAAAACACCAGAATCAGAAGCACATTTAGGGGTATGGGCCACGGTGCTGGATTGTTTTCCATCGTCAGCAAGCACTGAGAGCATCAGCTGGGCCGGGTTAGGCGTGAGGAGGGTGGTCGCGGACCTGACTGGCGGACTCGTGGTTGCGTCGGCGTAGGAGTATGGCGTCAGCGGCGGCCATCGCTTCTTCCGCGACGATCTCATAGTTGTCTGCTGGTGCACTCAGGGCGATGGAATTTTCGCCGTACTTGTCGAAGGCGAGTCGCACGAGGTCCTCGGCTCGTTCGATTCTCAGGGCGAGCACTATGTGCCCGAGGTCCTCGATGTCTTTGGCCCGTTCCGCAGCCATTTTCATGGCAGCCAAGGTGGGCAGGTCAGCGAGCCTGACGCCAGAGGAGGTTCCCGCGGGGCCCGCGATCCACTGAGCCTCATCGGGGAGAAATGCTGCAGCGTTACGGTTCAGCCAGTTCGGGGGAAGTCCGTATTCTGCGGCCATGCCCGCAGCGACCTCTTCGACAATGTCGCTAGAAGCGTACTGGGCATCAATGTCTCCAGTGGCTCGATCTAGCACGCCATGGAGCAGGAGCGCGGCCCCACCGACAATTTGAATATCTAGCGCAACGCCTCGCGTCGTGCGCCGAGCCTCAACCTCGCGGAGTAACTGTACGACGTCCTCGCACCGAAAATCACGTCCCGCGGTCAAAGCGTCGCCAGATCTCGTTCGCGGATCCACACGTTCAATGCAGCGATCTCGCGAGGAGTCTCAGCCCGGATGAGATCCTTCATTCGCTCGCTTACCGGATGAAGCTTTTCAGCTAAAAAGACCGGCTCCGAGGATACCTTAGCCCGCAGGGCCCATCCAGGGGTGGGAGTGTGCGTTTTCGCAGCCACCCAGCGAGTGACTGCTCCAAGGGCTGCCCGGTAGGCATCATCATCCATGGTCGGGGCGACAGGCATGAGTGCCCGACCGGCTGAGAGTGATGCGCTGGCGTACTCACCCATTAACCGGAGGGCGAAATGAAAGTCACCCTCACGGATTGTCCTGGCGAAGTCTTCGGCGAACTCACGTGTCTGTGGATCGTTTGTAGCTATGTCTAGGTTGAGGGCATGCATCACCTTTAAGGCCAAGCCGAAAGACGCTCCATCTTTTCCGGCTTCCAAGTCCACGATGAACTTCCGCGATGCCCCGATAGTGTCGGCCAGCGACTGTTGCGTAAAGCCTTGAGCTTTCCGTCGCTCGCGCAGTACACGACCAACGGCCTCAACGTTCATGTCCATAGCGCAAGTATGACACCATACGGTTACATTCACTGCCAAACGTGTCCAGCCATAGGGCGAGCCCTCTCGCGGAAAACGCACTGTCACTCATTGCAAATGAGAACAATTCTCATTAGTATCGTTTGCATGCGTCTTACTGTTCTCAGTTCCCTTGATGTCTTGTGTCGGCAGCAGGCGTGTGAGGTCCTTGCAGCCCAATACCCGGCGGCTGTCGTGGTTCTCCACGACCTCCTCGAAGACGGCGTGGTAATCCGCCGCATTTTTGGCCGGTCTGGGCCGATCGGGCGGGAGGAAACCTTGCTAGAACACGGCTGTTTGAGCTGCACGGTCCGCTTGGATGTGGTTCCCACGATCGAAGGCCTCCTGGCTGAGGGTGCGGAGCACATTATTATCGGTCTGCCCCCGGCGGTCCCTGCGTCCATGGCCGTTGATGCGCTCAAGAGCGGCCTTATAGCCCCGGTTGTTATCGATTCGGTGGTGTTGGCGTGTGCACCGGATGCTCTTGAAGACCACATTTGGGACCATCACACCATCTTCGAATCGGGGTTCACTGCGGCCCCTGATGATCAGCGGACTCCTGGGGAATTCATGATTGGTGAACTCGCCTTCAGCGACACCGTCCTCTTGAGCGAGCCTGAGTTGGTTCCTGTGGATCCGCGGGAGCGCGCCCGCGGCGTGCAGCTCCTTGGGCACCTGGCCCCGCACGCCCTCATCACCGAAAACGCCTGCGACATGGGTCCTGGCAGACACGACTATGAAGAGGCAACGGCCAGGATGGTTCCCGGCGTGGTGCGGGTTCCGGCCGGGTCGTCCGCGTCTGCTTTCATGACTGTCGCCCGAGAGCTCCAGCGCCCACTCCATCCCGAGCGGTTCCGCCACGCGTTATCTACCTTGGCGCAGGGCTGTTGCTGGCTCCGCGGCAGGCTATGGATCGCTGCGGTACCCGAACACCGGATCGTTATCCAAGGCATCGGACCGCGCATTTGGCTGGAGAACACCGGACCGTGGCTCGCCGGCCAGAGACCCGTTCCGGCCTCGAACCGGGCGAACAAGGATGGCATGGCACTGGACAGACGCTATGACTCTTTTGACCGAGGAACAGTCCTCGCAGTCACCGGCGAAAACATCGACGCCGCGGAGATCACCCGGCTACTCGCAGAATGCGAACTCACCGACGCGGAACTAGCTAACGGCCTTACCAGCCTGCAAGACCCCTTCGACCTCACCACAGCCCACTGACCACAACACCCTGACCACAACACCCTGACCACAACACCCTGACCCCTACTCAAGGAGCACCACATGAAAGTACGAAACTCGCTACGGGCACTGAAGAACATGCCGGGAGCGCAGGTAGTTCGCCGCCGTGGCAGAACCTTCGTCATCAACAAGAAAAACCCTCGCATGAAAGCCCGCCAGGGCTAACTGTTTCTGATAGTCCCGGCCGGGACCCTTCACCGTGCCCGGGCCTAGACATTTAAGCGGGTGAACACCGGATCTTGGGCCCGGAACAAGGACCCAAGAAACTGACCAGGTGATCGACCCCTTAACGGGCGAGGAAAGGTGACTGCAATGCGCAAGAAACGCACACCGACTAGCGGTACTGAACCCGACGGTCTCCTCATCGCCGTATGTGAAGGTCATCGATGCAATGCACTCCACCGGCTCGCCGACGCTCAAAAAGGTGCCGATCGGTTACGACCGGCCATCACGAGTAGTAGGGGCGCGGTACTAGTCTCTGCACAGTGTCTCGGCGCTTGCGCCAGCGGGGCCGTTGCAGCTGTCGCCCGCCGCGACGGAGCAACAGGCTCAACCGGCCCATCCTTATGGTTGGGCGGCATAGATCAACCAAGCGTCCTTGACGCCCTTCTAGGATGGATCACAACCGAGAGCACCAACAGCAGCGCCGACGCCCGCGAGACGCTGCCGCCGGCACTACACAACACAGTCATCGGAGTCGGCAACCCGATCCGTACTCACAGCCACAATTGAGTACACCCACCCGCATCCGGGCCCTGGCATTCTTGAGTCCAATAGTCCAAAGATCTTTGGACTATTGGACTCAAGCCAGAATCTAGCTAGACACCCACACCACAGAGATCTCGAAAACACCATCTGGGACTGCCCAAGTGAGACCGAAAAGATCATCATCGACAGCGACAAGTAACACCCACCGAGCATAGAAAAAGCCCGGACCCTAGATATCTGAAGTATCTAGGCTCCGGGCTTTCTCGTCCCGATATTCTACCGGCATCATCCGGCGAACCCCCAAGATTCACCGGGCCGGGAAAACGAGGGCACCGGAACCGCTGAAAATGCGGGCGGTCCGCCGCACCAAGGCTCACCTCACGTGCGGGCTCACCAGCGCCGGACCGCCAATAAACCGCGACACATCCTTAGCCTCACCCCGGGTACAGCGCAGCAGTTACCGCCACAGAGTCGTATAGGCGTAACTGTTTCCATTTGGAACACAGCCCTGAACTAAGCGCACGAAAGAACCAAAACCTGGGCGCAGCATTCAATCCTGCTTCACAGTTGGCCTTCGTGTTAAACGCATACAAGTGATACGTCGCAGCTTGCGCAGGTGCGGCCAAAGCGACGCCTCCCCCCACAATCATGGACGTGGCAACAGCAGCGGACGTGAGCTTCCTCTTCAGAGTCATCATTTCGTTAGACTAATTGCCGACAAAGGAAGGGTCAATGCGCTTGTCTGCTCCGGCCCTCGCGTGGGCTGCGCGCCCGGTCTCACCCCGGGGACAGTGCAGCAGCCTCATGGAACTGAACTACATCATCAAAACTTCGTACTCGTACCCGTTTCCGTTCCGCTCACAGCCATGAATCAGCCGCACAAAAGACCCAAAGCCGGGCATAGCAGCGGCTAGATTCGCCTCACACGTCGATTGATAACCTGACCAATAATGCTTGGACGTCGCAGCCTGAGCCGGCGCAGCCAAAGCAATACCCCCACCGGCCAACAATGATGTAGCAACAACAGCGGACGCGAGCTTCCTCTTCAGATTCATCATTTCCTCAAACTATGCGCCGCTACAGGAACGGGCAATGGGTACAACTCCCCACCACACCTCCAACCCCTCGCCCACCTGGGCACGGCAAAAGCTCACCCCTACGGGCTTTTCCCGCACACACCTGGACGACGGGACCCAAAAGGCCGGCTGACCACAACCACCAGGTCACCACCACCGAAGGACCTCACCACAGGTATGCCGGCGATCATGGACAGCCTCCCAAAATGCTCGGATACAAAACCCCAGACCTCAAAGATCCAACGATCAAAAGATGCCTGGACCATCCACCGGAGCCGCCATGGCTACGAACGCGCCAACGGTCAGGTTTGGGTGCGCGGTGCGGTCTTCACGATGCTCTCTTCCGAGGACCACGAACGGGACGGCTCACGCCACAAAAACGACGGACCCACCACCCAAAATTGTCGCCGAAAAATCAGATAGAAACTCCTAGAATACAAGTCCAAACCCTGTTTATTCAGGTCAATGATTGCTAGAATAGAAGTATCAAGTCAAGCAGTCGAACGCAACTAAAACTCATACGAAACCAGGTACTGACAATGACTTCCCCAACCACCGATTACACGGTCTACACCAAGCCGGCCTGCCCCAACTGCGAGAAGACCCGCGCGTACTTCGAGGCCAAGGGCATCACCTACACGGCCATCGACATCACCGAGAACCCTGCCGTCCTTGAATACATCACCGCCGGCCTTGGCTACTCACAGGCACCGGTCATTGTGAACAACACCGATGAGGCGGACCACTGGGCAGGGCTACGGATGAACAAGCTCGTCTCGGCAACCCTGAACATCAGGAAAGTCTCGGCATGAACAACCACACCAACACCACAGATCACACGGCATTCTTTGACACCTTCGGCGTCCCGGTCGAACACCGCACCGATCCGCAGATCCTTGCAGCCGCTGATGCAATCGCCGTGATCGCGGACAGCGTTGATCCAGAAGATCACCAGCACGCCGTGGCCACCAGAAACATCATCATCACCGACTATGTCGCACGTATCGGTGACCGGCTCGCGGAACTCTCCTAATCCACCCCCCCCACAGCCGCCGCTACTCACCGGGCGGGGCTCAATGGTAAGGAATTGATCATCATGACCGGCGAAACAACCATCACCCTCATCGGGAACCTCACTAGTGACCCCGAGCTGCGGTTCACCCCCAGCAGGGGCAGCGGTAGCAAACTTCACCATCGCCTCCACGAACCTTTGACCGCCAGACCAGTGAGTGGAGAGACGGCGACACGCTCTTTCTGCGCTCTAGCGTTTGGCGAGAAGCAGCCGAACACGCAGCAGCGTCGCTGACAAAGGGCACCCGCGTGATCGCCTCGGGGATCCTCAAACCCCGCACTTACGAAACGAAAACCAAAGAAACACGCACCGTCATCGAATTCGAGATCGAAGAAATCGGCGCATCCCTGCGCTACACCGACCTCGGCATCAACCGCACCCAAAGCAAAACAACCCGGACCCCAGAACCGATCAATGAAGAGACCAGCACCAACGCCGGTACGCACATGCTGGCCCCTGCCATCATCGATGAGTTTCCTCCCGGGGATCCATGGTTCGGGCAAACCGCGAACCCGTCCGGCCGCATCACGCCGAGGAATTAAAGAAGCCAGGTCGCCGGTACCTCACGGACCGGCACAAACATTTTTTGAAGACCCATGAAGGAGACACGCGATGACCGAAACAACTATCCACCCTGACGGACTTGGCATCATCCGAGGCGCCCATCCTGGATCGCTCCATGGATGGCCACAAGAGCAGCTGGCATCATGAACTGGTGGTTTACAGCGGGGATAGCCGCTGCTGCCACAGCGTCTTTATTCGCTGTAATAAGAATGTGGATCGAAACGCTTCGCAGTGGCCGCAGAACAATCCCCAATGAAATGCTCCCCAAGTACTACCCCGCCGGCATCACCCTAGGGTTCAGTATTTTGGGGTGGTTTTTCTGGATTCCCCATTCAGAACTCAGCCAAGCGGCAATCCTTTGGGCAGGTATTTCAGGCGTAGGAATCGGAACGCTAGTGATCTATGGAACCTACGTCGCAGCCACGTGGCGAACGAAGCGAGAGGCGAATAGGTGAGTTTCCTCAACCAAGAACTTCTGCGACTATTCATCACTTTCGACCATGACTAGGCCCACCGCGCATATCACCCCTTACTTCACTGCGGCGCAGGCAGACCAAGTCCGTGCAGCACTCCAAGCTACTGGGGCAGTGGAGGGTTACGCGTCAATATCTGATCTTGTTGTTGCCGCGACGATGCGTGAGGTCAAACGACTCCAACGCAAACACAACGCAGGCAGAGTTTGGGACGGCGTACCAGCCGGAGCACTGCGCCCCGGAATGCGGACCCGCGCCGAAACCGCAGCATCCGAGGACCGCAACTAGATTGCTATAAAACCACACCCTTATCGGTGATTTCGTGCACGAGGTTCAATTCCTCCGGTACGTGTGGCCTCTGATTTCTTGTCCACGTGTAACGAAGTTCAGGTGCCATGCCCGCAACGGCTAAGTCGTTCATCTGCCGGGTTAGATCCCTTTTGCTGTCAAGTGGCGCGCGGAGCCAATATCTATTGCTGCGTCGTCCCCAAAACATGTTCCACGCGGAGTTTTGCGACGGGTTTTTTGGATTAGATTTTGGGCCGATCACATGACGCGGAATCTAGCGTTTCTCCGGCGGGGGAGTGGCTCGGTTGGGAGTGTTCCAGTTCGAAGGACCTGAAACACAGCTGGTATCCTCGCAGTTCCCGGGACTTGAAATAGTTCTCAGTGAGGCTCCGAACCGGTGAGTAGCTAAGTATTCCCGGGGTCATTGGTGTAGTCGAGGATTGGTTCGCCGCGATCGTCGTAGAAGATGGTGGGGCTTGGGCGCTTCCCGAGGTGTTTCTGTTCGGCGGTGGGAATTTTGTTGTAGATAGAGGCGGCCGCAGCTACGGCCATGGACGAGGTATAGGTTCCATTGTGGTGGGCCCGGCGCAGGGCGTCATCGACGAGGGCGATGTAGAAGTTGAGTTTGCCGGCATGCGGCGGCTGAAATTTGCCGGTTTTGAGTTCGGTGACAACGTATCTGTTTTTCATCCAAGTGGAAGAAGTGCACCCGAGAAGCTCAGGAATTCAAGGTTGCAGGGCTCTTCCGCGATCTATTGTGCCAACTCGGAATCCTGCGCGGCAAGGTGTTGGTCTAGGCTCGATGGTGCCTTGCCGGTTCTTTCCAGCGTCCGATCCATGGTCATGTTCAGAAGAACCTTTCTTCACCGTTCGCCAGCGAACGTGGTCGTGTACTGCACGTTGCGCGGTGATAGACCATTTAACTCTGAAAATTCTCCCTGCAGGTCAGTGTGGAAACACTTGGTGATCCTGCTCCTCAGCCGTGGTGTTTCTGCTGGTGCCTTACGTCATTTCCAGTGGTCCAGTACAGCTCGATCAACTCTGTACTGACCGTGCGTAGGGCCTTAAATCGCGCAGTCCTACCGGTGGTTTTCAGATCGTCAACGAGTTCGGCAGAGCTTCGGCCCTCGGTAGCGGCTGATTTTCCGGGTCGGGCGGTGACTAAAGTACGGACGCGCCGGCGCTTACCGGGTTGGGAAACCTGCCGTGGAGAGGAGAAGCCAGGGGAAGCTTCTAGAAGAATGTTCATATAGTGGCTTTTTTCTGCCATGGGAAGCTGCGTCAGCAGTTCGTAGCCTTTAGAGGTGAGTGATACCAATAAGGACGACAGCCGGATATCCCTGCCAGATGCGCCGCCCGATCAACAAAGGATGCTTGATTCTGGGCGGGTCGCGTGCTGGAGTGAGCCCGTTGTCATCGATACCTATGCCCCGGGCGAGCCTGACAGGTATCCGCTGTTTTTAGACCGCCGGGTGTATCAGGGGTCGAAGGGCAAGGTGTACCCAATGCCCTTTATTGACAGCATCGCCACTTCGAAGGAACCACGGCTTTGGCAGGCAATCCATCTGGAGAACGAGTTTGTTCGGCTCATGTTGCTGCCGGAGATTGGGGGCAGGATTCATATCGGGTTCGATAAAAAAGCCGGTTATGACTTCTTCTACCGGAACAACGTGATCAAACCGGGCTTGGTAGGACTTGCCGGACCCTGGATTTCAGGAGGAGTTGAGTTCAACTGGCCCCAGCATCACCGTCCTGCTACCTTCCTGCCGGTGGAAACCGCGATTGAGCGCGGTGACAATGGCGATGTCACGGTGTGGCACAGCGATCTCGATCCTCTGCAGCGGATGCGCGGCACGCATGGCGTTCGTCTCCGTCCCGGGAACTCCCTCCTTGAAGTCGAAGCGCGGCTCTACAACTGCACGGACGTGCCGCAGACGTTCCTGTGGTGGGCAAACGTGGCAGCCCGGGTGCACGAGAAGTACCAGTCGTTCTTCCCCACCGATGTTCGCTTTGTAGCGGATCACGCACGGCGAGCCGTCACGGCGTTCCCGCGGGCCGACCGCCCCTACTATGGTGTGGACTACCCTGCTCTGGCCGGTCAGGGCCAGACGGACGCGGACCGCATCGATTTCTATTCCAACATTCCCGTCCCCACCTCCTACATGATTACCGACACGGAGGATAGCTTTTTTGGGGGCTACGACCATGAATCCGACGCCGGGTTCATCCATTGGGCTGACCGGTCCATTTCGCCGGGTAAGAAGCAGTGGACGTGGGGAGACGGTCCAGTGGGCAAAGCCTGGGACGCGCACCTCACGGATACCGACGGCCCGTACATCGAGCTTATGTCCGGTGTCTTCACCGATAACCAGCCTGACTTTAGCTACCTTGCTCCCGGGGAGACCCGAACGTTCAGCGAGTTTTGGTACCCGATCCGGAACATCGGACCGGCGCATCAAGCGAACCTGGACCTTGCGGTTTCACTTCAGTTGAACGGGGCCAAGTGCGAGGTCAATGTCGGGGTTTCCAGCACGGCCACCCACGAGCAGGTTACAGTCTTGCTCAAAGTCCAGGGCACGGTTGTTCACTCCTGGAACGTGGGGATCTCGCCAGCGGAACCCTTCACGGAAGTCGTCCAGTTGACGGCACCTGCGGACGAAGTTGACCTGACCCTGCAGGTCCTGGAGGGGTCCGACGAACTGATCTCATGGACTCCTCGTGAATCCTCCGCAAGCCACGAGGAACCCTGTGCTGCGACCGAGCCCTTAATGCCGGAGGCCATCGGGAGCCAGGACGAGCTCTACGTCACGGGCATCCACTTGACTCAGAATCGGCACCCGACCCGGTCGCCGCTTCCTTATTTCGAGGAAATGCTCCGCCGGGATCCATTGGACTCGCGCGCATCAGTCGCGCTGGGTTCGGCGCACTACACCACTGGCCGGTACGCCTTGGCGAAGGAGTTGTTGGAAAACGCACTGGCCCGGCTAACCCGTCGCAACTTGAATCCCCCCAGCGGCGAAGCGAGTTACCGGCTCGGGCTCGTGTTGGAGCGTAGCGGCCATTTGAAGGACGCCATGGAACGGTACGGAAAAGCAGCCTGGGATAAGGGCTGGGCGCATCCCGCGAACCTGGCGATGGCGCGAATGACACTCAGGTCAGGAAGTCCGTCCAAGGCGTTGCGGCACGCAGAATCCGCGCTGCGGCTTGACCCTGGAAGCCCCGAGGCGAAGCACCTGTTGTTCCTGGCACTTACGGGGTTGGGGCGCGGGGACGAAGGGTCCCGGCTGCTGGGGAGCATCCTCTCCTCCGATCCCTTGGATCCTGTGGCGTTGGCACTTGAGGGTTCATTGGACACTGCAGACCCCAAGACTTCTCTGACCGTTGGGTGCTGGCTTGCCCGAGCAGGGCAATGGCAGCTCGCGCTTGACCTTACCGAAAGGGACGCCTCTCCGGGCGCCAACAAAGCGTTCGGCAACCCGGAGCCTTTGCGCCGCTACCTCCGGGCTGCTTGGTTGGAGGAGCTTGGCAATAGAGAAGCGGCTTCAAGGGAACGGTCTGCGGCGCGGACCAGCGACACTACGTATGCGTTCCCATACGGGCTTGATGATGTCGATGCCCTCAACCGGGCGCTGAAAGCCGATCCCCGCGACACTCTGGCACACGGACTGGCTGGGTGCTGGCTGCTGGACGCTGGACGCACGAATGATGCGCTCGCCCATCTGGAAATATCGCTCTCGCTTGGTTCCGCAGACCCTGTGGTGTGGCGGAACGCTGCCATCGCCACGGTACGTACCGGAGGAGATTCCGCGCGAGCTGACTCATACTTTGCGCGCGCCCTCGCATTGAGCCCAGACGACGCCCGGCTGCTCTTTGAGCGGACCATCCTTTCCAGCCTTCGCGGAGTGCCTGCGGCGGAACAGCTTGCTGCCATTGAACGCCATGACCGTTCCGTCCTTGACCGTGATGATCTCGCGCTTGTCTATGTAAACCTCCTCCTCGACGCCGGCAGGGACAAGGACGCATGGCAGATCATGACGACGCGCCACTTCCAGCCGTTCGAAGGGGGCGAGGGGATGGCTTTAGCCGCGTACGACCGGGCAGTGGTCCAGCGCGCACGGAGGCTGATGGAGCAGAATCCCTCGGCAGCTGTCATGCTTCTGCGCGAAGGCATCGACGCACCAGCTAACCTCGGGGAGGGCCGGCACCCGGCCCACAGCATGGCGGAACGGCTCGTCGCCCTTGGTGACGCCTTAAAGCTGTCTGGGGACCGGACGAAAGCTGAAGCCGCCTGGAATCGGGCCTGTGGGGAGAGAACACCGCTTGCCGTAGATGCGGAATCAACCGGTCCAGTCGACTACTGGAGAGGCATCGCCTACACCAGACTCGGCAGACACGCGGAGGCTGAACTCGTTTGGCAGGACATCGAAACTCGGGCCGGTGAGCTGGAATCAGCTCCCGACGGCCCGGACTACTTCGCAACCTCGCTCCCCAAGTTACTGCTCTTCGACACCGATACCGCAACAACCCGGGCCAAACGGGCCAAAGCGCTGCGCGACGTGGCCGCACAAGGCCGAGAACACCAGAAAGAGACGGCAAACCTGTGACTGAAACCCCGAGGTACCTGGGCTCCGGAACGACCGACAGCGATACTGCCGGCCTGACAGGCGCACCGCCACGGCATCTTCCGCAGCGTTTGACCATCTCGCTCTGGGACTTCTCCTGGTACACCCGCGCTGAGGAAGGCGGCCCATACGCCGATCTGGACGCGACCTGCGCAAAAGCAGCGAAGCTGGGCTATAACACGATCCGGATATGCGCGGCCCCCCTGCTGCTCTTCGGCGATCTTGGCCTGGAGGACCTGGCCATAGACCTAGACATCGAAGGACTCGGAAAATCCCCGGACGGCGGCTTCTACGGCAGAGGAACACGTTGGTACGACGCACCGGGCGGGTATCGGATCAACCTGAGTGAGCGGCTTCTGGAGCTTTTCGAGGCCGCTGCTCAACACGGCCTGGTGATCATCCTGGCCAGCTGGGAATACCAGCAGTCAACAGTTTTCGCCGGTTCTTCACGGTGGTTCGACGCGATCGATGCTGTTCCGTTGGATAGCAGGTACCGTGCCCTTGCCGAGGCCTGGGACCGCCTCATCGGCACAGTCACCGCAGCCGGGTACCGCGAACGCATCGCCATGGTTGAACTGCACAACGAAGTGGACTTCTCCATCCTGCCTGCCCTGTCTGAGGGTGGTAGCCACGAACTGCACCGCCTTCGGGAACGTCACCCGGACCTGCTTGTCACCGCGAGTTACGGCAAACCCCCACACCTTGCGATGCACACCCTGCCCGAGGGATTAGGTGCTGCCCAGTTCCACGTCTATAGCTACGGAGTACTTGAGGCACTGCAGGAGCTGATCGACATCCGCTCCGAAGCTACCGCCGATTTCCCCAACTCTTCGCTGTCTGCCCTGTTGCGACCAGGGGCACCCTCTGTCGCGGAGTACGGCCGCCTTGCTGACTGGAAATACCGCGCTACCGTTGTCACCGACCAGATGTTCTATGGCTATGACTGGATTGACCCGGATGCGTGGGACACCTGGCTATACAACAATTACGGTCCATACCGGGAAGTGATGCGGCGCGAGATCGATTCGCGCGTAATAGCCATCGCAGCCTGGGCCCGCTGGAAGAATACCCCAGCAATAGTGGGCGAAGGATGGATTGGCTACACTCCGCTCCATGGCACCTTCGAGGAAGGCCCCATCGGGCGGGACCTGGCCGAGGGTGGCATCAAGACAGCGCTGGAACAGGGCGTGTGGGGTATGGTCCTGTGTTCCAACGCGGCCCCTCACCACCCGCTGTGGAGTGAGGAAGCCTGGCAGCAGCGGATGAACAGCTACATCCTGTCCCTTACGCCGGAGGGTCAGGACAGTCGGCCACAACAAGAATCCAGTGAATAACCATCCATATCGTGGAAAGAGCTTCCCATGCGTCCAGACCGAAGCAGCATCGAGCCGCTCAACGTGACCCATCGGCCTCACCAGAGGCCACTTCAGGATCCACCGATGAGCAATACAGTGGATCCTCACGGCAGGTGGCGCCTGACGAACCAATACCTAGAGTGCAACGGTATTCCCGCCATACCGGTGTCGGGAGAAATCCACTACAGCCGGCTGCCGCGAACCCGCTGGGAAGAGCGACTCCGGCTGATGAAGGCCGGTGGCATCACCGTCGTTGCCTGTTACGTTTTCTGGATTCACCACGAGCAAACCGAGGGCCAAGCACGCTTTGACGACAACTTGGACATAGCCGCATTCGTCCGGCTCTGTGCCGCAATTGACCTAGACGTGGTTCTGCGCATTGGGCCATGGGCCCACGGCGAGGTCCGAAACGGTGGCTTCCCAGACTGGGTGCAGGATGCCGACGTCGACCACCGCACCAACGACGCTGCTTACCTGGCCATGGTGAAGCGCTGGTTTAACCGCATAGGTTCGGAACTGCAGGGCCTGACCGGGCCGGACAGCAACGTCATTGGCATCCAGCTGGAAAATGAGCTGTATGACCAGCCCGACCACTTACGAGAGCTCAAACGTCTGGCTAGGGCAGCTGGACTCAGCGCGGCGATGTGGACAGCCACGGCTTGGGGCGGGGCCGAGGTCCCCGAGGACGAGGTCATGCCAGTTTTCGGCGGCTATGGCGATGGATTTTGGGTCGACGCAGAAGCCCCCTGGGACCCAACGTTCAGAGCGCACTACTTTTTCAGTGAGGAGTGGGATGACCCCGGCATCGGCGCAGACCTGCGCGCACACCTGTCCGGAGGTCAAATAGCGCCGCCGACGTCCATTTCTGCGTCCTACCCGCCAGCAACCTGCGAGCTGACCGGCGGGATGGCAACTGCCTATCAGCGCCGCCCCTGGCCCAAAGGCAAAGACGTGGCAGCAGTGGCCAACAACAAGATCGGCAGCGGCTCTGGGTGGCAGGGCTACTACATGTTTGCCGGTGGGACGAACCCATCGGATGGACTACAGGAGTCCCAGGCATCGGGCTATCCCAATGATCTTCCCGTGTTTGATTACGACTTTCATGCTCCTATCGGCGCGTCCGGGAGGCTGGCGCCAAGCTTCTCCGAGTTACGCAAGCAACACGCTTTCCTCGCGGCTTTTGGTAGCCACATAGCTCCGATGCCGTCCACGCTGCCGGATCGGATGCCCGCGGGCATCGAAGATTCCGGCACTCTTCGCTGGGCCCTGCGATCCGACGGTGACTCGGGGTTCGTCTTCATCACCTGGCACCAGCCCCACGTCCCGCTCCCGGATTACGATGAAGCCCAGTTCCGGCTGGCGCTCGCGAAGGAAACACTGACTTTTCCTCTGGCACTCCTCACTATCCCTTCTGGCACGATCGCCCGCTGGCCGGTGAACCTTGACATGGGTGGCGTTCGGCTGAGGTGGGCCACAGCATCAGCGATGACACTGCTGGGCACAGACACGGCACCCGTGCTCGTCCTTGCCGCCGAAACAAGCATTGAAACCCAACTGTGCTTTCCGAAGGGAAGTACTCTGAACGGTCCTGCACGCCAAGTGGGCGCCGATGTCTACGCAGTGGACGGCACAGAGCCAGTTACCTTGACTGCTAAATCTCGGCATGGAACGTTGGCTATCCTTGTACTTCCCGCTGCGCAGGTGAACCAAACATGGGTTTTAGAAACGGCGGATGGGCGCGAACTCGTTCTCTCCACAGAACCAGTATGGATCGGCGCTGACGGCCGACTGACCGGCAGATCCATCGGATTGCCTTCAGTCCAGCGTTACTCCACCACAGCCACGCGGTTTGAAACCGTAAAGACCGCCTTTGCCAGCTACGGACGCAGCCGGCAGGCTGTGACGGCTGAGCTGATTCGTGCAGCCAAAACTATTCCCTCCTCTTTTGGTTCCTTGGCCGGCCGGGCTGCCGCACCCACCGATCACGTCATTGATGACCTGGCACAGGTCTACCAGATATACCTGCCGGTGGCGGCGCTTACCGGCGACGGGCCGACGGAGCTTGAGATCAATTGGGCCGGCGACGTAGCCCGTCTCCTTGTAGATGGTCAGGTGGTCGCTGACCGGTTCTGGGACGGGTCCCCATGGGTGCTTGAAACCACGGACGTCGGGCTCCTTCATGCAAAAGACATCCAGCTCCAGATCCTTCCCCTGGCGAAGGCAGCGAGCGTTGGACTGACTCTGGAGGCTCAGCGTAGGCGTGACATGGTTGCTGGCGACCTAGCTGCCTTGGACAAAATGGAACTGCTTCAGTGGACCACCTGGGCAGAAGATCGCTCCTGATGGATGCCTTCTGGAATACCATGGACCTTTAGTGACGGAAGGGGCCTTGGTGGAGCGTGCCACGGGGTTCGAGAACCAGCGCCTTGTGGTGGTGCCCCGCCCGCTGATTCGGGAGGCACTAAGACGCCCCATTACACGACGGCTCGTTGTCACTGACGCCGGCGTTTTTCCCGTCGCTTCGAAACACGGACGGCACCGCCCCCAGGGCGCCAACGAGACCATAATCATATTGTGTGTTGCCGGGACCGGGTGGGTTGAAACTGGCGGTTCCCGGTTCGAAGTAGGCAAATCTACTGCAGTCGTTTTCCCCGGTGGAGCGGGACAGGCCCACTCCTATGGTGCTTCGAGTGAGGACCCCTGGACGATTTGGTGGTGCCATGTGAGCGGTTCGGATGCAGCCGAACTAATCGAAGAGTCCGTAGTGAGTCCGGAGCGTCCGCTCATTCCGCTGGTGGCCGTTGACCGGTTGACAGCCATGCTGGATGAGATCATCACGGCCTTGGAACGGGACCAGTCGCCGGCCCGCCTTGTGGCTACTGCCGGGATGGCGTGGAAACTGCTGACGACCCTAGCAGTGGACCAACGACTCCCCGTCCAGGGCAGTCCTCTGCAACAGGCGATGAAATTTCTGGAGGACAGGGTGGACGGCTCCATCCGACTCCCCGACCTGGCAAAAGTGGTTGGCGTTTCCTCCTCACAGTTGAGCAAGCTGTTCCGGGAGGCGACGGGAGGTGGAGTGCTGGCTCACCACAGGGCCCTGAAGATGGCCAGGGCCAGGCTCCTGCTGGATACAACAGACCTCACAATCGCCGAGGTGGGACGCGAAATCGGTCTTGATGACCAGTTCTACTTTTCCCGTCAGTTCAGCGGTATGCACGGGGTAAGTCCCCGGGCTTATCGTGCCGAACGGAAAGGCTAGGGGGACCTACCCCTTCGGAACGCTGGCTGTTAGGTCTGCCCGCAAGTCGCACTGCAGTCCAATCATGAGGTCGACGGGCAGGAGTGCCGAGAACGCGGGGGTCCCGCCGTAGTGGCGAGGTCCACAGCGTCAGGGCCAGCGATGGTCGGACCAGGGGAGGGATGACTCGGCCACCTCGTTACGTGCTGGTCGATTTGCGGGCGCCTGTCCGGTCGTTGAGTCCCCGCGTCGACCGCCGTGTTCTACGCTTTGTAGTAGATTCCTGTTTGGGGTGTCCGTCATACTCGACCTACTGTTGGAGCATCATGGCTGATCGTTCGATACCGCGCCCTGCAGACCTAGCCCTCCGCGTCCGCCGTGCTTTCCGCGCCCGAGTTTCCGGCGACCCTACCGGGGCGCCGGATTGGGTGCGCGACATTGCTCAGGTTGGGGAGGGGCCGGGCTGGTTCGAGCCCGACGGCGTTGTCTGGCGGGTCCACGGCGACCTGTCCACGCTCGTTGGCGGGGTTGCTGCCCTCCTTGGGCAGGGCGCTCACCCACTCGCGATGGCAGGGGTCTCGCGGCACTCTTCCTACCGCAGCGACCCCTGGGCCCGTCTCGCCGGGACCGCGCGCTGGCTCACCGTGAGCACCTTCGGCTCCGCGGAGCTTGCCGAGCGGGATTCGGCACGGGTCCGCGGCATGCACGGGCGGGTCCGCGGTACCACCGACGACGGTCGCGCCTACGCCGCCTCCGACCCCGCACTGCTTCGCTGGGTGCACCTGGCTTTCACTGATGCCTTCCTCGGGGCACACGAGGCCGTCGGCCACGACTTGGTTCCGCAATTCGGCCGCAATTGGGCTGACACTTACGTTGCAGACTGGTCCCGCAGCGCCCGGGCCCTCGGGGCCGAGGACCTCCCGACCAACCGCCGGGAGCTCGCCGAGGCCCTGCGCGCTCTGGAGCCCACCCTCGAACCCGTCCCCGCCGAGCTCCTCACCTTCCTCGCCGCCCCGGATGGGTTGAACCGGGCTGAGAAGATCTTTTACAACGGCCTCGCCGGCGCCGGGGCGCTGGTGCTCTCCCCGTCTGTGGCCCCCTTCGCCGGGGTGCCCGGCCGCGGCGATCGCTCGGCCGCGGCCCGTCTCCGCTTACAGCGCACCCGCTTGCAGCTCCGTGCCTTCCAGCTGGCCCTCGGGCCATATAGCCCTTCCGAGGACGCTGCGCGCTACCGGGTTGGCCTCGCCGGCCGCCCGGACTGGCTCGACTGAGCCACTGAGCCACTGAGCCACTGAGCCACTGAGGCGCAGACTAGCCGGGCGGAAGTGCTAGGGCCCGGGAAGAGATTTCCTTTTGCTGAGGGAAACCAGGAGAGCTGACCCCCACAGGGTACTGGCTCTTTTTCGCTGCGCTCAGCGGCGCGTTGGTCACTTGTGGGCTCTTTGGCCATGACGGACAAGACGATAATGTCGCCTACAGCGCGTAAAGCCACGCCGACAATGAGGACCACAGCGCCAGCGATGATCAGCCGCCGCCCGTCAGGCGCCCGGGCTAGGCCAACTCCAACACCACAAAATACCCCCGTTCTCCGCTGAACGCGTCAGATTATTGCTGTTGCAGCCATTCTGCTTTCTGGATCGAGTTTTTTCAGTAGTTTCGCGGAGATAGCCGAGAGATCGCCAAGTTCTTTTGCAGTAAGGGTCTCGATCAAAACGGTCTTCACCAGATCGACATGTCCCGGTGCTGTTGCCACCACCTTTTCCCACCCGGCCTCTGTCAGTGTCGCATCCGTTGCCCTGCGGTCTAGGCGGCAGGGTGCGCGACGGACAAAGCCGCGAGCCTCCAAATGTGAAATGACACGAGAAAGCCGAGGAAGTGTCGCATTCGTCCGCCCTGCCAGGACTGACATCCGCAACGTCTGCTCCGGCGCCTCGGAGAGCATCGCGAGCGTGAAGTATTCAAAATGGGTCAGGTCAGACTCGCGCTGGAGTTGAGCATCCAGCACGGCCGGGAAGAGCTGGAGAATAGCTGCGAAACGAACCCAGGCATTGAGTTGTTCACCGGTGAGCCACTGATCATCAGTCATGGGACCAGCCTATCAAAATAGTTGCGCCTACAACTTATTTGCACTATTTTAGTTATACATACAAGTAATCAAGCGATGCGAAAGAAGGCTGCCATGAGTTCAGTCAGTATTATTGGAACCGGCAATATGGCCACCGCGATCGGTGATATCTTCACTGCCGCCGGCGCTACGGTCCAGTCCATCAATCGGTCCGAGACGCCGGAGACGGTTACTGGCGCCGTCGTCGTCCTTGCGGTCCCTTACACGGCGGTGGAAGGAGTTCTGGGCCAGTACGCAGAACAGCTGGCGGGTAAAACGGTCATTGATATTACAAATCCTCTGGACTTCGAGACGTTCGATTCACTGACGGTGCCTGCGGGAAGTTCAGCGGCGGAGATCATTGCCGCGAAGCTTCCCCACTCCCACGTACTCAAGGCCTTCAACACCACGTTCGCCGGTACCCTGACAGCAAAAAGCATCGGCGCACTGCGAACAACGGTCCTGATAGCAGGGGACAACTCCGAGGCCAAAGCCTCTCTCGCAGCATCGATTGAAGCTGCTGGCATCAACGCACTTGACGCCGGGTCCTTGGCTCGCGCCCATGAACTCGAAGCTATCGGTTTCCTCCAGCTCACTCTCGCGGCAGGGGAGAAAATCTCCTGGACGGGCGGCTTCGGAACCATCCACTAAATGGATTTTATCTGGGTCTTGTGACTTTTTTGATGTGAATTTTATAGCCGATCTGGTGAGCACCGGATTTGCTGCACCCCGTGGGGCGCAGCAGTCCGGGGCGGACAGGTCAAGTGAGGAAAGCTGCTAATGACGAACGAAAGTACCATTCCAACGTCTCGATCGATCTTGGTGATTGGGGCCGGTGAGCTCGGCATGCCCGTGCTGCGTAATGTTGCGAGCCGGGCCCGTGACGTGGAGGGTTCAACCGTCAGTGTGATGTTGCGGGGGAGCGCCATCACTTCTGATGCGCCCC
This sequence comes from Pseudarthrobacter sp. PS3-L1, assembly GCF_030063285.1. Lineage (GTDB taxonomy): Bacteria > Actinomycetota > Actinomycetes > Actinomycetales > Micrococcaceae > Arthrobacter. The sequence continues at coordinate 79,150 of NZ_JASISU010000001.1, forward strand.
AGAAGCAACGTGATATTGCCGAGATCCGCAGTCTCGGAATAGCTGTTGTTGAAGGTGACCTGGTGGGGAACTCCATTGACGAGCTCGCGTCAGTGTTCTCTGGTTTTGACACGGTGATCGGTTGCGCCGGTATAGCCGCTGGCGTGGAGACGCCCATGAAGGTTGCTCAAGCAGCGCTACAGGCGAAACTCAGGCGCTATTTCCCGTGGCAGTTCGGCGTTGACTTCGAGGTCATTGGGCGGGGAAGCCCGCAGGATATCTTCGATGCGCAGCTGGATGTGCGTGAGTTACTCAGGGCTCAGGATGAGGTCGAATGGGTCATTATCTCCACCGGCATGTTCATGAACTATCTCTTCGACCCTGAAGTGGGGATGGTTGACCCTAAAAACGATACTGTCAATGCACTTGGCAGCCTCGATACAGCAGTCACCGTGACTACTCCTGAGGACATCGGGGTCCTGACGGCTGAGATTCTGTTTGACGAGCCCCGCATTCGTAACGAGATCGTGTACCTCGCCGGTGACACTGTTACCTACGGCGAGTTGGCGGATACGTTGGAGGATGTCCTGCAGCGTCCGTTCCGGCGCGCAGTGTGGAGTATTCCGTTTCTCCTGGACGATCTTGCGAAGGATCCGGAGAACATGACGAAGAAGTATCGTGCTGTTTTCGCGCAAGGTAGGGGAGTGGCTTGGGACAAGAGCCAGACGTTTAATGCGCGTCGGGCAATCTCGGTCACTAATGCCCGCGAATGGATTGGCAGCAACCTCAGGGCATAGGAAAGCATTCACCAGCACCGGCGTACACTCCCGGCGACCTCCGGATCTGGGCGCCCGCAGACGTTGCGTCGCACCGGGTTACCTGGGACGGTGGAAACAGGTCAACCAGGCCCGATGCCGAGGGCTTGCATGAGGGGCTGGGCCATTTCAGCCGGATGCACGGCTGGTTCCTGCGGCCATGCCGCGCTCCGAATGGTCATCCGTGGCCATCATCGTTGTCGCAGGTGCCGTCCCGGTGACTGCTTTGATGTCGTTGATGGTGAGATTGCGGAAGGTTGCGGTCCCTTCGCTCGCGTAGAGACGGATGCCGTTGTCCCCTTCGAGGGGGAAAACGCGGTGGGAGTGCACGGTTCGTCCGTCCCCCAGGAACATTTCGACGCTTGTGCGATCGACGAGAATACGAAGCGCAAGGCGCCCTGCCGAGGGGTCGATGGGGGTCTGGCTTTCACCACCGGTGGGGTTGATGGTGGGTCGCCGGTTGAGGTAGGCAAAAGGTCCGCGGAGGAATGCGCCAGCGGTAACGTGCCGGCCCCCGCCAGCTGCACGACAGATTTCGAGACCGATGTTGGACGGTGGGGTGGCTGGGTCCCATTCCAGCTCACACGTCAGATCGTAGGCCAGTGAACGGATATCGAGGTCATGCGTACCCGCTACAGTGACGTCACCAAAGCGGTGCCTGCGCTTGACGTAGCTGTCCAGGCCGGCTGTGGGGGTCGAGGCGAGATAGTAGCCTCCACTTCCCTTCCTGAGGCGGATGTCGCGCACCACCATGTCGTCGCCGTTGTAAGCGTCGGTCGCCAGGGTCGGAGTGTTGTGGGGGTAATCCCAGAAGTTCGCCCATCCGAGTACCCTGCGCAAGGTGTCGTCCTCTTTGCCGGAGGCGTCGTGATGGGGGTAAGTCACTGCTCCGTAGAAGTCATAGCCGTAATCCAGCCATTCCGGTTCGGCCTGGTCCGGAGTAAAGGCGGTTCCGTTGAAGACCCCTGTCCAGTACGCATAGGTCGCTGGCAAGCCGCGGCCTTTGCCGTTGGCGCTGGTGCCAAGAATCCAGTGGGACGTGCCGTCGTCGGCGGTCATACGGAAAAGATCTGGGCACTCGAGCACCCCTAGGTCAGTGCGGATGAATTCGCCGACGCACTGCCAGGAGCGCAGATTGGGAGATGTGTAGAAGCCAAGCCTTTGCCCCTCGGCGTTGAGCATGAACCACTGTTCCCGCTCGGCGTCCCAGATTACCTTCGGGTCGCGGAAGTCCTGCACACCGGGGTTTTGTAGTACTGGGGCTGTGCCGCCGGGTTGGAACGTGCGCCCGCGGTCCGTCGAGTACCAAAGGTACTGGGCCTGACGGCCCTGCGGCGCCTGTGTAACAAGTGCTATCACGGCATTTTTACCGTAGCCAGCCGTGTTTCGTTCATCGATGACAAGGCTTCCTGACCAGCAGTCGCCATTGTCATTGCTGAACTTTGGGATTGCGACGCCGTTGTCAGTGAATGCAACGTGATCTGTGGTTGTGGCACGGCGCCATGACGTGCCACCGCCGCCCTGCAAGTAGTCAGCGTTGTACAGGTAGTAGTAGTGGTATTCCCCGTCGATGTAGATAGGACGCTGAGGGTCGTTCTTCCAGTTGTCGGGAACGCTGAAGTGATAGGTCGGGCGCATCCGGTGGGATTCCTTTGAACGTGAGCCGTGAGGTGCGGGTGCAGGCGTCTTTTCCGACACGCTCTTAGCCAACCTGGGTAGGACTACCCGGCATGGGCGGGAAAAGGCACCTGGTATCCGCGAAAATTTCGGCCATGGTCCATGCCTCGAGGGAGAGTATTTCCGCCGTGCCCTCAGCAGAAAGGCTGATGTTTCCGCCACCGAGTGTGGGATAGGCGCGGGCCGTGAGTGGGATTCCATTGGCAAAAATTTCGATGGCGGATCGGTCCAGAATGACGCGCAGGTGCACTCGCCCTTCGGGCATGGGGACTGGTCCGGATTTGTCTTCCACATCAACCGTTGGATCGAGGCTGCTTCGGGTGCGGTCCAAGCGGAGTGTGCCATTGTTGTCGCCCTGAAGCGCCCTGACCAGCTCGATTGTCGTTTCCTCGTGGGGGATGTCAAAGGCGCCCCTATCGGTTGAGCCCAGTACGCCAAGCCGTAGCCGCGCACCCGGAGCGAGTTGCAGCTCCAGTTCAAGATCCAGCTCGGTGCCGGACAAGCCGATGTCCAGGGGTATGGAAGCGTCAGCCACGATCTGTCCTGGCAGGCTGGCATGGTCCCGCCGGAGCTTTTCGATTTCCGGTACGGGCGCGAACCGGAGAGTACCGTCATCCGCTACCGTGACGGTTCGGGGCAGGCTCATGACACCTGACCAGCCAGCTTCGACCATTGCTGCATCGCTTCGTCCTTCCTGCATCCAGCCGAACATGACACGTCGGCCGGACTCATCCTGGAACGATTGCGGGGCATAGAAGAACCGGCCTCCGTAGTCAAGCCGGTGGAGTGCCGTGGGCTCAAACGTATCCCCGGCGTACCGGCCGGTCCAGTACAGCGGGTGGCGGGTATCGCCGTCGTCCCAGGCGGAGAAGACCAGCACATCTGGAGAGGAATCAGAGGGTGCAGACCCCAGCGAGCCTTGCCCCGCCCGGAACAGGTCGACGCATTCCCACATGGTCCCGGTCCAGTCATTATCTGCAGGATCGCCATGCGAGGCATCGCCGATGAACAGCGGCCCGAGGTAGTCCCACGAGCGTAGATCCGGGGACTCGTACAGAAACGCCGTGCCGCCGCGCTGACGAATACCTGAGCCCACCAACTGCCGCCACTTCGTTCCTTCACGCCATACACAGTGATCGCGGTAGGCCGTGGTGTCTACCCCAGCTGGAGGTGCTGAGATCACCGGATTTTCGGAAACTTTGGTCCAGCTCAGAAGGTCCGGCGACCCTACGGCCACGCAGGGCAGCTCTTTGCCTTCGAACCTCCCCGAATACACCAGGGTGGGCGTTCCGCCGTCGTTTACCAAGACCCCTGACCAGCAACCCTCGGCGTCAGGTCCTGCGGACGGTTCCAGGGCAATGGGCTGGTCGGTCCACGTGACGAGATCGGTGCTGGTGGCGTGCCCCCACTGGATGCGGTGGTGGAAGGCGCCCTCCGGGTTGTACTGGTAGAAGAGGTGATAAATGCCGTTCCACTGGCTGACGCCGTTGGGATCGTTAAGCCAACCTGCTGGTGAGACGAAGTGGAAGCGTGGCCGGAGGGAATCGGCCTCCGCGCGGGCAACCAGCTCATCCTGAGGAATGGTGGCGAGCGGGTGAGCTTGTTCAGTCATGCGGAAGCCTTCATGTGAGTTCGTTCGGTGGCCAGCGTTGGTTCACTCGCCAGGGCATGGCCGTCGGCGCCGGCCCAGGGCTGGTAGAGGTGGCAGCGCACCCAGTGGCTGTTTTTGGGGTCACCAACCTGATGGCGCACTGGTTCTTCGGCCGAACAGGGTTGGTTCGGGTCGCCGTCGAATGCGCAGTTCGTCGAAGCCATCACCGCTTGCCGCAGTTCGGCCCGACGGACGGGGTCGTACGAGCCTGCCCGGGAGGGATCCGGGACGGCTGAAACCAGAAGCTGCGTATACGGGTGCGCAGGGTTTGCCAGCAGATCCAGGGACTCGCCTTCCTCAACAAGTTCACCGGCGAACATCACTGCCGTCCGGTCCGCCAGGTAGCGGGCGGACGCAAGGTCATGAGTGATGTAGAGCATGGAGATGCCTTGGTCATCGCGGAGCTTGCGCATCAGGTTCAGCACGCCGATCCGGACGGAAACATCCAGCATGGAGGTGGGCTCGTCGGCCAGGATTATCTGTGGTTCAACGGCCAGGGCCCGGGCAATTGCAACGCGTTGGCGCTGACCTCCGGAGAGCTCGTGTGGATAGGAGTTCAGCATGTCCGCCTGTAGACCCACGGTGACCATGAGCTCTTCGAGACGCCGCTGAATCTCCTGCTCGGAACTGCCGCCCTTGCCGTGTATCGCCAATGAACGCCGCAGGAAGTGCTCGATCCTGTGGGCTGGGTTCAGTGAACCAAAGGGGTCCTGGAAGACCATCTGCAGCTGGGATCGGAACGCACGGGACGCTTGGAAACGATCGCGTTTGAGGATGTCGACGCCGTCAATGAGAATTGCACCGGAGCTCGGCTTTTCGAGCCGGGCAACACAGCGGGCGAGGGTGCTTTTGCCGGAACCGGACTCCCCGACGAGCGCCACGATTTCGCCACGGCCTAGAGTCAGATCGACCCCGTGCAGGGCTCGCAACGATGCGCGGGAGAACAGCCCTCCAAGAGGGAACGATTTACCCAGGCCACGAATTTGGAGTGCGGGGGTGCTGGTGGTGGGCCCAGCCAGCGGGGACGTTGATGAGTGACTCATCGTGCGGCTCCTTCCAGGTTTACGGAGTCATTCATGGGCGCGCTTGCATCAACTGGAGCCACAAAATGGCCGGGTGCCACCTCGCTGAGGTCCGCGATGTTGCGGAACTTCACGCCGTCGGGCAGCCCAGTCAGGGGAACCCGCGGGCCGGACAGCGGCGGGAACGCGCCCATCAGCGCCCGCGTATAGGGGTGGCGGGGGTTGGCGTAGACGTCCTGGGCCTTGGCGGTCTCTACTATCCTGCCGCCGTACATGACGGCAATACGGTGCGAGAGCTCCACCATAAGTGACATGTCGTGGGTGATGAAGAGAACGGAGAACCCCAGCTCGCGCTGAAGGTCCTTGATCTGGGCCATGATCTCTTGCTGCACCACCACATCCAGCGCGGTGGTCGGTTCGTCAAGGATCAGGAGGGACGGCTTGAGCGCCACGGCCATGGCGATGACGGCACGCTGCCGCATGCCACCAGAGAGCTGGTGTGGGTAGGACTTCAAGCGTGCAGGGTCCATCCTCACCAGTTCAAGCAACTCACCGGCACGTCGCAACGATTCCCTGCGGGAGTAGCCTGCATGAGTGGTGAAAATGTCTACGATCTGCTCGCCGATGGTCAGCACTGGGTTGAGCGAGTTCATGGCCGATTGGAATACCATGGCGACGTCCTGCCAGCGGAATCGCCGCAGTTCCTCCGGGCTCATGGCCAGGACGTCCTTGCCACCGAAGGAGATGGTGCCACCGGCGATCGTCGCGGGATCCTTGAGGAGCCGCATGATCGAGTTGGCGATGGTGGACTTCCCACAGCCGGACTCGCCTGCCAGCCCGAACACCTCGCCGGTGCCGATGCTGAAAGAGACACGGTCGACGGCGGTGGTGGAGCGGGTATCGCCGATGTATCTGACGGTGAGGTTCTTGACCTCCAGGATGGGCTCGTGGGAGCCAAAAGAAACTTGGGAGACTGTCACTTGGCGGCGCTCCTTTCGGTAATTTTCGGGGTTTTGATTTTCCGCAGCCGAGGATTGGTGACCTCGTCCACGGCGTAGTTGATCAGCGCCAGCGCGAAGGCTACCAACGCGATGCAGACACCCGAGGGGACAAACACCCACCAGCTGCCGGTCAGCAGGGCTCCCTCGTTGCCGGCCCAGAAAAGGTTGTTGCCCCAGGAGACGGTGCTGACGTCACCCAGGCCGAGGAACTCCAGGCCGGCCTGGGCGCCAATGCCGTAGATCACGCAGGCCAGCAGGGTACCCATGACGATCGAGGCCATGTTCGGCAGGATCTCGCGGAACATGATTCGGCCCGCCCGTTCCCCGGACACCACGGCAGCGGCCACGAAGTCCTTGGAGCGGATGGACAGCGCCTGGGAGCGCAATACGCGCGCTGACCCAGCCCAGCCGGTGACCACGAGGACTAGGATCACGGTACCCAGGCCCGGCGGCAGAAAAGCAGCCAGGATGACAAGCAGCGGCAGTCCGGGCAGGAGCAGGAAGACGTTGGTTACCAGGGACAGTGCTTCGTCAATGAACTTGCCAAAGTACGCCGATGCTAGGCCCACCAAAATGCCGATGAAGGTGGATGCGAAGCCCACCGTCAACCCGACGAACAGTGAACTGCGGGAGCCGTGAACAGTGAGGGCCAGGACGTCTTGGCCTTTGGCCGTGGTGCCGAGCCAATGGTCGGGAGACGGTTCCAGCGAGGCCATCGCGGTGATTCGCGAGGGGTCTCCGGGAAAAAGTAGGGGGGCTAGCAGGGCGAGCGCAATGAAGACGAGCATCACGATCATGCCCAGCAGGGCCTTTTTATTGGTGATAAGTCCGTGGACGAAACTGCGGTTGGGCTTGCGGGTAGTTGCCGGTTGCGCGGGCTGCTTCAGGATTGCTGTTGTCATGGTGTGTCCCTCAGTTGCTGCGCACGCGCGGGTCGAGGCGGACGTACAGGATGTCCACCAGGAAGTTCGCCAGCAGTACGGCGGCGGTGATGGTCAAGAACAGGCCCTGCATAAGCGGGTAGTCGAGGCCTTGGACGGCGTTGAGGAGCTGGTAGCCCACGCCGGGATACGCGAACACCACCTCGGTGAGCAGTGCACCGCCCACCACGAAGCCCAGCCCCATGCCGAAGCTCGTGACCGACGGGAGCATGGCGTTCCGTGCCGCATAGCGGAGCATGATGCGGCGGGACCGCAGACCCTTGGCCTCAGCCATGGTGATGTAATCCTCCGAGTTGGTGGCGATCATTGTGTTTCGCATGCCCAACATCCAGCCGCCAACGGACACCAGCACAATGGTCAAGGCTGGAAGTACAAGGTGAGCGCCGACATCACCGATGAACTCCCAGGTAAACGCGGGCTCCAAACCAGCGGTGAACGCGTGGCGGATCGGGAACCAGCCCAGGACCACGCCAAAGAGGTACAGCGCACCCATTGCAAGCCAGAAATAGGGGAACGAGCCGATGAATACCAGCACCGGCGGCAGTGCCGAATCGATGACGCCGCCCCGCCGCCATGCAGCTAGGACGCCAAGAAGGTTACCCACGACGGCGGCAATCACCAGCGCGGTCCCGCCCAGCAGGAGGGTCCAACCGATCTGGGACGAGATGACCTCGGTGACCGGCGTGGGGAAACGGGAGATCGAAATGCCCATTTGCCCCGTGACGACATTGTGGAGGTAGCCGAGGTATTGCTCCCACAGGGGTCGATCGTCCACGCCGAGCAGCTTGCGGAGCGCCTCGATTTGCTCGGGCTGCATTCTGTCCTGGGAGCGGGCAAACATGCGGGAAACGGGGTCCCCTGGCATGAAGCGAGGGAGCATGAAGTTCAGGGTGATGGATGCCAGGAAGGCAATCAGGTAGAAGCCCAAGCGGCGAAGGATGAAGTGCACGGGTTCCCTCCATTTCGGGAATTGTGGAAGATGTGGGGGCACGCCCGGCTGGATGGTTCCCCGATGCGGCGAGGCACCGGCGGTTGTGCAATGTAGGACTGGTCGCCGGGAAGCCGGCGACCAGTCCACCAGGAGTCGCTACTTGCGCGGTTCCAGCGTGGTCAGAACCAGGACAGTGGTGGGTGCGCGGACCGAGAGGGTTGCGTACGGGTTGTCTTGGGTTGGCCAGCCGGTGAAGCGGGTGTCGTTGAAAGCGCCCCATTCCGGGCCGGAGAACAGCGGGACGAGCGGAGCGACATCGTTGTACTCCTCCTGAAGCTTGTTGGCGATGTCCTTCTGCTTGGACTCGTCGGCCTCGGCCGCGAACTCCGCCAGCAAGGCATCGGCCTTGGTGTCACCGAAGCGGTGGTAGTTGTCGAAGGTCTTGGTCCCTACCGGCTTCACCGTGGCGGTGCCCATGGTGGCGTTGAAGTACTTGTACGGGTTGGGGTCGTTGGCACTCCAGACGATCCCTGAGTCGAAATCGCCGGTCTCGTAACCGGCCACGACAGCAGCCCAGTCCGGCGAATCCACCTTGGCCGTCACGCCAACCTCGGCAAGGTTCTGTGAGATGACATTGGCCACGGACAGCCAGTCAGATGACGTCGCGCCTACGGAGATTTTGAAGTCAAATGGCTTGCCGTCCTTGAGTGTGCGCTTGCCATCGGCACCCTTGGGGTAGCCAGCCTTGTCCAGAAGGTCGTTGGCCTTTTGAACATCCAGCTTGGTCCAGGTGCAGTTGTCGCTAACCTCGTTGTTCTTCCACGTTTCGTAGTTGCCGGAGAGACCTGTGCAGTCGGCGGGCTTGGCGTAGCCGCTCATGCCGATCGTCGTGACTTGATCACGATCCACCGCCATGCTGAGCGCTTTACGGACGTCAACATCGTTGAAGGGGGCCTTGGTGGTGTTCAGTTGCCAGTTGACCATGGAACCCGTGGCTGGGAACCAGTACTGGCGGTGTTCCGGATCCTTGGAAACGAAGGTCTTTTCAATGTTTGGGATGTACTGCGGGGCCCAGTCAACGTCGCCGTTTGCGGCGGCCAGGTTGGCGCCGTCATTGCCCGCAAAAGCAAGCATCTTGATTCCGGCAATCTTCTGCTTTTCCGGCTGCCAGTAGTTGGGGTTCTTGGTCAGCACGAAGGACTGGGCCTGGAAGCTGTCCACCTCGGTGTACGGGCCGGTGCCAACAGGATTCGCGTTGGCGTCCTTGTCCGGGTCGGCTAGCACCGACCAGACGTGCTTTGGCAGGATGCTGAGCTGTCCGACCTCGTAGAGGGCAGGTGACCATGGCTTGTTGAAATTGAACGTGACCTTGTTTCCATCGGCGGTCACTGCGTCCAGGTACTCGAAGCCGCCCTTTAGTTTCTTTTGCAGCTCGAAGCTGTACGCGACGTCGTCGGCCACCAGCGGCTGACCATCGGACCACTTCACGCCGTCGCGGAGGGTGAAGGTGAGGGACTTGCCGTCTGCGGCAGCGTTCCATTCCGTGGCGAGCCACGGCGTGGTGTCACCCTTGGCTGGGTTGAAGATCAGCAGCGATTCGTAGATCGACTGCTGAACCATGGGGTTCACGGTGGGCGCAAAAGGGTTGAAGTTCTGCACGAACGTTCCCATATCCTCACGCGGAATGGTCAGGAAGGCGTTCGCCCCAGGGTCGGTGCCCGCGGAGTTATTTACAGTTGCCGTGCAGCCGGTCAGCAGCATTGCGCTCACGGCCAGTCCAGCCGCGGCGATGCGGGCAGACCTCAGGAATCGGGGTTGTGTCATGATGGTTATCTCTTTCCTATCTTCATCAGCAAGGTGAAGGGGTGGGTAAGGGTTAGCTCTTCGAAGCTTGATTTCGCGGTCAGACCGAAGAGCGTTCTAGCAGCGGACAGTCGACCAGTTGCTGATCGGCAATGATCGGCTGTCCTGCTGTAAGAGCGGCGAGCGTCTGGACTCCCAGAGCGCCCATTTTTTCGAACGGCAATGCAACAGTGGTCAGCTTTGGCCTGAGGTAGGCGGCAATGAGCTCCTGGTTGTCGAAGCCGATCACGGCAATGTCTCCGGGGATGGTTAGTCCCCGTTCCTTGATAGCGTCGTATGCGCCCATCGCCATGCGGTCATTGAGGCAGAACAGTGCAGTTGGCCTTAGTTCCTCCTGATAGCGGTCCAGGATGTGGCAAGCCGCCTCATAGCCACCATCCGCCGTCGCATGCCCGGAGACCACCAACTCTGGATCCAGTTTCAGCCCGGCCGCTGCGAGTGCTTCCTGCGCACCCTCCAAACGCCCGACGGCAGCAGGGATGTCCGGATCCAAATTGATGACTCCGATCCTGCTGTGGCCAGCCTGGAGTAAACGATTGATGGCCACCCTGCCGCCCGAGCGCTCGTCCGGGACAATCGAGGGCAGGCTCCCGTCCGCATCGAAACAATTGATCAGGACAGTGGGAACCTCGTGGGCGCTCTTCGGAACATGGACGCCGCGGTGGTAGGTTGCCGCGTACAAGAGTCCCTCAACGCGTTGTTCCAACAGCTTCTCGGTTGCTGCATCTTCCAGACCCCGGTTGGGCCCTACGGCATCGGCTTGGTCGGAGGGTGCGATGAGCAGAAACCTGCGGTCAAGCCAGGCCTGATCCTGGGCGCCTTTGATGATGTCCACGGCGAATGGGGCCGTCACGATCTCCGTGACGAGTCCGTACCAATCACTGCGTTGGGAAGCCAGCGCGCGGGCTCCCGCGTTCGGACGATAACTCAGTGCTTGCGCGGACTCGTTGATGCGGGTGCGCGTTTCCTCTGAGATGCTGGCGTTTTCACGGTTGCTCAGCACGAACGAGACAGCCGTGCGGGAGACGCCGGCATGCTTGGCGACGTCACTCATGGTGACACCCCGCTGGCGTGTGGACCCAACGTTGTTCGTGGTGGTGGTCTTCGCCATTGAATACTCCGGAGTTCGTCGTTAGTACGACCGTGGGGATAACCCGCGTTACTTGTGTCGCGTGAGTCACATTACGCGCGTTACTTTCTCGCTGTCAAGGGGGTGCTGGGGTTCACTCCGAATGTGAATGCAGCCGGGTAATTACGTCGGCGCTCGTCCTGGTCCGGAGCGCCCGTGCATGCTCCGCTGTGGACTCTGGTGTCCCGTTCTTGCCTGTGACGGAACGGTGTGGATCCCTGCGGTGGGGGATGGGGTGTGCATCCAGGGAGTTCCTAGTGGGGGAGGAAGGCGTACACGCGGCGGACGCAACTCCCGGCAATCATGATCGGGTTCCCTCGCAGCATGCCGCGGGTAAGGGTCGTGATGTAGAACTTTCTGTACTTTTTTGAGGGACCGAAAATTGCCATGATTTTTCCTCGTTTCAGCTCCTCTTCCTCCCCTACCTCGCTGCGTATCCACTGCTCCCCAGCGGTGTAGTCGATTCGTTGGATGCGTGGATGGGTGATCGTCGCGTCGTAGAAAGAATCATTTGTTGAGGTGTAGAGATATTCGGCCTGGGCAGGATCATCTGCATCGGGGACAAAAAACACTTTTGGTGTGAAGGGGCTGTTAAAGAAGTCGCTATTGGTGGAGGACATGGCCCCAACGTAGACCCATGGGCCCAAGGTGCGTAGAGCACACGGACCCTGGTGAGGGACTACACCGTATTTGTGGAAGCCGTTGCCCGCGGGGATGGGACTCGGCTTTGGCAGGCTCACGCATCACTGTCATGGGCGTTTTGCCGGGAGTCCTCAGGCGTGGCGTGCGCGGTCTGCGCCGGCGATTGCTGAACTGCCCAGATCACTGCCCTGGGTGGGCGCTCCTGCGGTGAGGGCCCTAACCCATTCATCGGCGTCCGAAACCCTCGCCCAGCTGGAGTTCAGTAGCGTCATCAGTGTTTGGTGGACGGTTTTTGCGTCGGCAAATCCTGCGTCGTTGGCGATGTTGATAGCGCCTGTCGCATCTGAGATGACCTCCGTGGTGAATCCGAGGAACTCTGCATCAACAGCTGAGGCAAGGATGCAGTTATTGCTCATGTATCCGACGAGGGTCACCGTGTCTACGTCCTTGCTACGAAGCCAGTCCGTGAGGTCAGTACCCGCGTAGACGGAGCTGTACTGCTTCGTCAGGTGCTTCCAGGACTCAGTGGTTCGTTCCTCCACCTCTGGGTGCACAGCAAATTCGGGTGTGTTCGGATCAAAAATAGGAGCACCTTCTCCGGCAGTGTGCTGAACCGCCACGACTGGAATACCAGCAGAAGTGGCCGCATCAATAACCTCGGTGATCTTCGCGAGAGATTTCTCTTTGGCGGGAAAATGAATCTCCAATGGGCCACTGAAGTACTGCTGCTGGATATCGACAATGACGAGCGCGCGCTTGGGTGTAGCCACAGTGATCTTCTCTCCTGGGTTTGTAGTAGCCGGAAGGGCTCCTGGGATCAATCTTCCAACGCGCGGCACAGGCAACGCCAGTGGCACAAAAGATGGAGGACCGAAGTGTTCCCTGGCCTGCACCAAGTCGCCGGTTACGTGAAGGAACAGCCCTGCCTGTAGGCCAGGGACCCCCAACCGGTCAACGGCCGAGGTATGGCCAGGGCGAACCGACAGTGAGAGCCACTGGCTCCGAAAACTGCGTCGGCCCGCCCCTCCACGGGTTGTTCAGGGTCATCACGGGGTGGTGTTACCCCTGCAACGGCGGGTGCGGGTATGCCGCGTCCCGCTTCTGGAATTCCAGGACGTCCGGGTTGCGGATCACTCCGTCCCGGATTTCGATGGCACGGGCAACCGTCTCGTTTTCCGCCCATGCATCCGGCCCGGCGAGGACACTCTCGAGGAACGGCAGCAACGCCTGGCTGATCTCCCACGTTGCGGAGTTCCATAGGTAGGAAGGGCTGTGGTCCACCGCGTAGTAGTTGGTGTGCTCTCCCACGGTCACCATCGGGTTGGTGAAGGTGGTGGAGTGTGCCCAGCTGAAGCCCATGCCGTCATCACACGAGACGTCGACAATCAGGCTGTTCGGATAGAAAGCGGAAAGGTCCTCGGTTCGCAGGTAAATCAGCGGATTATTCGGATCCTGCAGGGTGCAGTTGACCACAATGTCGTTCTCCGCAAGGAAAGGCGCCAGCGGTACCCGGCCCTTGTCGGTGATGACTTGGCTCTGGAAAGGAGCCTCGGCGTCGTGGTCGAACTGCACAATGTTCACCGAGTGGATCGGAGCACCGACTGCCGCCACTCCACGGTTGGTCAGCACCTGGACATCGTGGATGCCCTGGGCGTTGAGCGCTGTGACTGCACCTCGTGCAGTCGCCCCGAACCCGATCACCACGGCGCTGAGCCGGCGGCCGTAGTCGCCGGTGGACCCGGTCAGTGCCAGCGCATGAAGCACTGAGCAGTAGCCTGCCAGTTCATTGTTCTTGTGGAAAACGTGGAGGCCGAAACCGCCGTCGCTGGCCCAGTGGTTCATGGCTTCAAATGCAATGAGGGTCAGCTTCTTGTCGATGGCCAACTGGGTGATCTCGCGGTCCTGGACGCAGTGCGGCCAGCCCCAGAGGATCTGTCCGTCCCGCAGTTCCTCTAGGTCAGCAGGTTGCGGCTTGGGCAGGAGGACGACGTCGGCCCGCGCCAGAACCTCCGCCCGCGGTTCGATGGAACCCACCAGGGGAGCAAGGTCGGCGTCGGACATGCCGAATCTCAGCCCGTATCCCTCCTCGAGGATGATGCTTTTGCGGGTCTCTGGATCGATCCGCTCAAAGTGCCGAGGGTGGATCGGTAGCCGTAATTCGTCCGGCTTGCGGGTAGTTGCCAGGACCCCCAGGGTAAATTGCTTTCCGGGTTCAGTCATTTTTTCTTGGCAGACTTGCCAGCGGAGGTATCGATGGAGCTAGCCGGCGCAGCCGCGGCCCTCTTGTCGGCGCGCTTTTCCTTGATGGACTTTCCGGCTTTTTTGGATGCTGCTTGACGCGGTGACTTATCAGCCATGGTTGCTCCTCTGGCGGGACCGAAGGGGTCCCTGACTTCGAACCCTACACCTGGCTACCTAACGGTCCGGTGGAGCGCACGGTGCTGCGGAGAACCAGTGGCCAATCGCGGGTGGAGGGCGGGCACGAGGCTTGAGGAGTGTGCCGAAAGCGGCAAGATGGAGCGGCTGACGGGAATCGAACCCGCGTATCAAGCTTGGGAAGCTAGCGCTCTACCATTGAGCTACAGCCGCAGCGGGACCGTCCAATAAAGTGGGCGGTAATCCCTGCGAAACAACGAGATTTACATTACCCCAGTCCGGGGCCTTCCCCGAACAGCAGCTCCCAGAGGTCAGGGAATGTCCGCGGAAGCGCGTGGTGGCAATCTGTTGCGGAAGGTTCCACCCGCCACTGCTCATAGCGCGCCTTTTGCCGTCAATATGGCGTGCGGGTAACAGCACGGAGACCATCGGGTAACTCTTCGATAAAGGACGCCTCGGTGGCTGGAGACGTGCTGGTCTGGGCCGATATCCTGAAACGAGTCAGAAGCGCTCGGGGGATGCGGCCTTTGTCAGTACATTTTCCCGACGCGAATTGAGGATGCCATGGCTATGGTGGAGCACGAAGTGCTTGTCCACTGCGACGCCATGACTGTTTATTCCTATCTTCTGGACGGAACAAACCTCCCCCAGTGGCGCGAGGGTGTACGGAGCTGTCACCTCAGTGCCGGAGTCGCAGGAGGTGCTGGAGCCCGGTACCAGGTCCTGCTGACAGGACCCGGCGGGCGGGCTGTTGCCGGCGACTTTGAAGTAACACGGGCACGGCCTGGCGCCGAGATAGAGATGAACATCCTGGCTGGCCCTGTTCGGCCCAAGGGCGGGTACTACTTCAGTACCGAAGGCAACAACACCCGGGTCCGCTACGCCCTCGAATACCACCCCCGTGGACTCATGAGCCTTTTCGGCGGTGCGGTGCAGCGCGGACTCAAAACCGAAGTCGAGCAGCTGTCCCGCCTGAAGGACGTCCTGGACCGGCACCAGGTCCGCTGAGGAACCGGTGGGCCTTCCGCGCAGGCGGAGGCCGAGTCCGTCGCGGTATTCGCCTCCGCCAAACTGCTACTGGGCGATACGGATTCCGGTCCATGCTCCCGCAATGGATGACGGCGACGCCAACTTTCCGCTGCTGAGATCCCAGTACTGGACCACGCTTGTTCCCCTGCGCAGCGCCACGCCCGTGGAGTTGAGGCCCGTGACGTTGCGCAGGGCCCTGATGCCTGCCACGTCCTGCCAGCCCGATGCGATTGTTGGGCGTGCCTCCGCACGGGGTTTGGGGGAGCCATTGCCTCGATAGAGCTGCACTGTTCCGTCAGACCGGAGCGCCACCAGGTCCTGGAATCCATCCCTACTGGCATCCACCATGGCGAGCCGCTTAGCGGAGACTCCACCGACAGCAAGAGTACGGCGGAAAAGGTCCCCGGAACCCTGGTTTGGATACAGCCACACGTTGCCAGCGCCATCAAGTGCCAGAATCTGGGGCATCCGGTTATTTGCGCACCAACCACCTACCGCCAGCTTGAGGGGTGACCACCCGGACGTGCCCAGGATCAGGGGGGCCAGGAACCCACCGCCAACCTTGCCCCGGTAGAGAGCGAGTTTGCCACTCTTCCACTGCACCAAGACGTCATAGACTCCATCCCTATCCCAGTCCGTGACGAATGTTTCCTGTGCTGTTGAGAACCCGGTACCGATCACGGCTGGTGCGGCGAATTTGCGGCTCCCCAGGGAAACACTGTTCACCAATTTGCCTGCGGAGTTCACTCCCACAAGATCAGCGGGGCCCTTGATTGAGGCTTTGCTCAGGTTTTGGGTTTGCGGCATGATTTTGACCGTGGGATCGCAGAGATTCGCTGCCGGTGGAGCAGGAGGAACTGTTCCGCCGGAGCCGCCTGCACCAGCCGCTGGCGCCGCAGTGGTACCGGCGGGAAGTGTGGCGTAGCCGAAGAAGTTGACCACGCCCCACATGGTAAATCGGTTGGGAGTGGTCTGCCAGTTCCCGTCCGTGTACGTCACGCCGATGCCCATAACCGAGAAGCGTGGATCCAGCAGCGCTGCGTTGTGGCTCGGTGAAGTTTTCCACCACTCCACAAGCTGGGCTGCATCCCGATCCCAGCGAACGGCAATCACTTCACCCGCACCGTTGTTCGGATTAAGTGCTCTTGGATCAGTCCAAAAATTGGAACGATGTTCAATGACCTCACGCGACGCGATGGTGTTTGACCATTCCTGGGCCATGCCGGCAACAGTGGCGTGATACCTGATCGCCGGGAGGTTTCGTGATGCCCGGTAGGCGTTGATTGCGTTGAAGACGGTGGTTATGGCAGCGGCGTTGCTCTGCGAAACCAGTGCCTGGGGCGAAGCAACTGCTGGCGCGGAGGCTGCTGGCGCGGCCATGCGGGCCTGGGCCGTACCGGCCGCGGCTTGTGGCTCCGCTAGGGAATCGGGCCCCCAGAGCGGGTCCAGAACCGGTACAGCTGGAGGCTCCTCGCCAACCGGGGTTGCTGGAGGCTGATCAGTCGGTGATTCGCTCGGCTGGCTCGGCTGGCTCGGCTCGCTCGGCTCGGCAGTTCCGGGCAGACCGTCGGGCGACGTCGGAGCTGACCCAGGCGCTGCGCCGGCATCCGCCGCTGTGACGGTAAGGAGCTGTTCCGGTGGAACTGAAAGGGCTAGCTGATCTACGTCCGTGGTGGGCGCGGGCGTGCCGGTTTCATATGGTTCGGTGCCATCCGGCGTCGTCTGCGCCGTTTCCGGAGCTGGTTCCGGGACTGGTTCAGGCGCTGTGAACGCTGCGGGAATCGCGGAAGAATCTGGGCCGGCAACAACTGCGGGCGATTCGGCGTCCCGTGCGGCAGCAGATGCGGTAACCGCGGGTGTCTCCGCTCCCCGTGCAGGCACGCCAGCCCCGGTGCCAGCGCCAGGCAGGCATAGCGCCATCACGGCAATCGCAGCCATGACGGAAGATATCGTAAGTTTTTTCACTTTTCCCCAGCTTTTCAGGCGTCCCATTAAGCACGCAGCGGACCAGCAGCGGCAGGACAATTGAAAGCTACCTTAGCCGCGAGAACGGCCGGCAACAATGCATGCGGTATTTTGGAAGGCGTGCTGATCTCTGACCGCGATATTCGCGCCGAAATAGACTCCCAGCGGATTGTCCTCGAACCGTATGATCCGGCGATGGTGCAGCCGTCTTCCGTGGACGTGCGGATCGACCGATTCTTCCGGCTCTTCGACAACCACAAATACGCACATATTGATCCGTCGGAGGAACAGCCGGAACTGACGCGCCTCGTGGAAGCGGAGTCCGGCGAACCGTTTATCCTGCATCCGGGCGAGTTTGTGCTTGGCTCCACCTACGAGTCCGTGACGCTCCCGGACGATATTGCTGCCCGGTTGGAAGGTAAATCTTCCCTGGGCCGGTTGGGGCTGCTGACCCACTCCACTGCGGGCTTCATCGATCCGGGCTTTTCAGGCCATGTCACGCTTGAACTGTCCAATATGGCAACGCTGCCCATCAAGCTGTGGCCCGGCATGAAGATTGGCCAGCTGTGCTTCTTCCGGTTGACCTCTCCGGCCGAACATCCCTATGGGTCAGGCGAATATGGCAACCGCTACCAGGGCCAGCGTGGTCCTACCGCCAGCCGCAGCCACCTAAATTTCCACCGTACGCAGATCTAGCGACGCCAGGTGTGGCGCTCAGGCGGGGGCCGGATTGCGCCGCACCGGCCGGTGGGCCAGCTTCAGCTCAGGCTCCACGAACCGGGCGGCAAGGGGACCAGCGACAGCCATGATCAGCACGTAGGCAGTGGCCAGGGCAGCAAGTTCTGCCGGCACAATTCCTGAGGCGACAGCAAGGCCAGCAATCACAATCGAGAACTCGCCGCGAGCTATGAGGGCTGCCCCAGCCCGGAAGCGGCCTGGCCGGCCAATGCCCGCGCGCTTGGCAGCCCAGATGCCCGTGAGCATCTTGGTGGCTGCGGTGATGGTTGCCAGGGCCAGTGCCCAGCCCAGGACCGGAGGGATAGATGCGGGGTCAGTATTGAGTCCAAATGCCACAAAAAAGATCGCCGCAAAAAGGTCGCGGAGGGGCTCGAGGATCCTCGTGGCACTATGGGCGGTGGCGCCGGAAATTGCGATTCCCAGCATGAAGGCGCCCACGGCCGCCGAGACCTGCAGCGCTGAGGCAATACCAGCCACGAGCAGCGCCAATCCCAGGAGATTGAGCAAAAAGACCTCCGAATTCTCGCTGTGTACGGCTTTGGATACCCGGTGGCCGTGCCGCAAGGCCACCACCAGCACCAGGGTTACCACGGCCAGAGAGATCCCCACCGTCTGCAGGCCACCCAGGAAGCTGACTCCGGCAAGGGTGGCCGTCAGAATGGGGAGGTAGAGCGCCATGGCCAGGTCCTCGAAAACCAGGATGGACAGCACCACGGGCGTCTCCCGGTTTCCCAGCCGGCCAAGATCCGTAATCACTTTCGCAGCGATTCCCGATGACGATATATACGTCACGCCGCCCATGACCATTGCCCCGACTGGACCCCATCCCAAGACAAGCGCGAGTCCGGCTCCGGGCAGGAAATTCAGGACGAAGTCCAGGACTCCTGCCTGCCAGGACCGCCTGAGCCCTGTGACAAGTTCGGTGGCCGTGTATTCCAGCCCCAGCATGAGGAGCAGGAGGATGACACCAATTTCGCCGGAGAGGTGGGAAAACTCCTTCATCCCGTCCAGCTCGATGATTCCCCCAGCGCCGAAGGCGAGCCCGCCCAGAAGGTAGAACGGGATCGGCGACATGCCTATGCGGCTGGCCAGCCGTGCCAGCAGGCCCAGGCAGGAGACAACAGCTCCCAGCTCAATGAGCGTCAGTGCCAGGGGCGCCATGCCGTTAGCCGTTGCGCAGAATAGAGGCTGCTGAGTCGAGGCCCTGCTGCGTTCCCACCGCGACCAGAAGGTCACCAGGATGCAAGACGACGTCAGGCGCAGGAGAGGGCACAACCTCGCCTTCGCGCATGATCGCCACGATGGAAACGCCGCACCGGGTCCGGATCTGGGCCTTGCCCATGGGCTGGTTCTGGAACGGTGAATCCGCGGCAATGGAGAACTGCCGCGTAACAATCCCGGGGATGTCCCGGTGCGCCTCCGTGAGGGTCATGGCAAGGTGTTGTCCGCCGAGCAGGTTGCCCAGCGTGACCGCTTCGTCACCGGTCAGCGCAATGGACGCCTGGCACGTATCGGGATCATCCCAGGTGGAGACAATCAGCTCTGTCCTGCCTTCGCGCAATTCCACGACGCCGATCCGGCGCCCCGAAGCAGTCACGAAGTCTTTCCGGCGGCCAAAGCCCGGAAGGTCTGTTTCATCGACTTTCATGGTTCAAGACTAGTCCTCGGCTGGGAGCCGACGGCGGCTGCCCGGCAGCCGCCGTCGGCCCTCCTGCCCTGAGGCGGCGAGCTAGGAGTGGGGCACCACTGCGATGACGGTTTTTGCCGGCGATTTGACCGGCAGCAGCACCAACAGGCCCGCCAGCAGAACCACCATGATGCCCAAAATTCCCCAGCGTTGGGCTTCGCCTGGTCCCACCAACGGAACGGCTACGGCTATGGAAAGGGCAAAAAGTGTGGGCGCCAGAAAACTGACGGCCCGGCCCGTGGTGGCGTAGAGCCCAAACAGTTCACCGGATTCGCCGTCGGGAGCCAACCGGGCAAGGTATGCACGGGAGGACGACTGCGCCGGACCAACAAAGAGGCACAGCAGCAGGCCAAAGATCCAGAAAGTTGTGGTCCCTGACCACGTGAGCCCAAAAAGAGCCTGGTCTGCATTGCCAAACACCAGGATGGCGCTCCCAGAAAACAGCAATCCTATTAATGAACCTATGATGACCCGTTTGGGCCCGGCCCTGTCATCCAGGAACCCGCCAAAAACAGCGCCCAGGGCCGCCACGATGTTGCCGAAGATGGCAAAAAAGATGACCTGGGAGAGGCTGAACCCGAAGGTCCCCGCAGCGATGACGCCACCGAAGGTGAATACTGCCGCCAACCCATCACGGAAAATCGCGCTTGCCAGGAGGAAAAAAATGGTGTGCGGACTGGTCCGGTAGATCGCGGCTATCCTGCGGAACAACAGCCCGTAGGACGCCAGAAAGCTGGGACGTTCCGCCTGGTTGGGGCGAGGGACTTCGGGCAGTGCAAACAAGACCGGCAGCGCAAAGATCATGAACCACAGTGCTGAGAAAACGGCCACGAGCCGGATGTTGAGGCTGTCCGCCGTTGAAGCCCCAAACCAGTCGAAGCTTGGCTGGACAAAGAGCTGAAGGACCAGCAACAGGGCAACGATCCCGCCCACATACCCCATGGCCCACCCGAAGCCGCTGATCCTGCCCACATTCTGCGGAGTGGAAATCTGCGCCAGCATCGCGTTGTAGTTCACGTTGGCGAACTCAAAGAACACGTTGGCCAGGGCTATCAGCGTCACGCCGAGAAGGAGGAACTCCGGGCCTGGAAAAACAAAGAAACACAGGGCGGTCAGGATGCCGACTGCAACAGTGTTCACGCCAAGCCATTTTTTACGGCCTCCGCCGCTGTCCGAGCGCTGCCCCGTGATGGGGGCCAACAGTGCCACGGCGAGGCCCGCGACAGCCAAGGCTGCTCCCAGCATGGCCGAGGCGGCGTCTTTGTCACCAAAGGCCTCGGAGGTCAGGTAGACCGTGAAGACGAAAGTGGTCATCACGGCATTGAAGGCTGCAGACCCCCAGTCCCAGGCCGCCCAGGCAACAATCTTTCCTCGAGTGACGGTGCCAGGCCCCGCAGCGAGTTCCGACAATCTGGTGCCTGGCGGGGATGCGCTCTCCGGATTCATAGGCTGATGGTATCCGCCCGTGGCGAACGTGGGGGAAACACGCCCTCGCCAGCAACGGACTGGAAGGTCCTGCGTCAATGGTGTGTGCAAAAACGTTTGCCAGCTCTTGATAAAGTTGAAGGACTGACATCTTACGAATGAACCGCCTGCTCTTACCTTGATAATCGAATCCCTGACGTTGCGGAGATACCAGTGATCACAGTTCTTGCCCTGCACTTTGTGGTGGCTGCTGTGGCACCGTTTATCTTCCGACGGTTCGGCAGGAACACGTTCTACGGCCTCGCGCTGGTACCGGCGGCATCGTTTGTGTGGCTCGTCCTGCAGTACCCGGTCATCTATGCAGCAGACGCGCCAGTCACTGGTGGCTCCATCAGCCAGGTTCTGCCCTGGGTGCCAGGGCTCAAGCTGGAACTCGCCTTCCGCATGGACGCCCTGGCCTGGGTGATGTCCCTGCTGGTGCTCGGTGTTGGTGCGCTTGTTCTGGTGTACTGCGCCAGATACTTCAAGAACAAGGATGAGGACCTGGGCGGGTTTGGCGCCCAGTTGCTGGCGTTTGCTGGCGTCATGTTCGGCCTCGTGATGTCGGATGATCTGCTCCTGATGTTCATTTTCTGGGAACTCACCACCGTCCTGTCCTACCTGCTGATTGGTTACGCCCGGACCAGGCTCTCGGCGCGACGCTCTGCCCTGCAGGCCCTGATTGTCACCACAGCCGGCGGACTCACCATGATGGTGGGCTTGATCATGATCGGCTTCACCGCCGGAACCTACAGGATTTCAACCATCCTGGAGATGGCGCCCCAACTGGTCTCCGGAGGAAGCGCAGGCCTCATCGCTGCCGCGGTGGTGCTGGTTCTGGTGGGTGCAGTCACCAAATCTGCGCTGGTACCGTTCCACTTTTGGCTCCCGGGCGCCATGGCCGCTCCCACTCCAGTCAGTGCATACCTGCATGCGGCCGCCATGGTCAAGGCCGGCGTCTACATTGTGGCGAGACTCGCTCCAGCGTTTGCCGTAACGGCGTACTGGGAGCCGGTAGTTCTGGGACTTGGACTGGCCACCATGCTGGTGGGTGGTTACCGCGCCCTGCGGCAGACGGACATCAAGCTCATCCTGGCGTATGGAACGGTCAGCCAACTCGGGTTCCTGACCATGGTGGTGGGCCTGGGAACGCCTGACGCGGCGCTGGCTGGGCTGGCCATGCTGCTGGCTCACGGGCTGTTCAAAGCGACGCTGTTCCTCGTGGTGGGGATCATTGACCACCAGGCCGGTACTCGCGATATCCACAAGCTTTCCGGCGTTTTCCGCTCTGCTCCTGCGCTCGGTGTTGTAGCCGCTGTGGCAGCAGCGTCCATGGCCGGCGTCCCCCTGGTGGCCGGGTTTGTAGCCAAGGAATCCGTCCTTGAAGCTTTTGTCCATCATGTAGAGGTCACCGGGGGCAGTTTCTGGTCAGTGGTGATCCTGGTGGGAGTGGTGGTGGGTTCCATCCTCACGTTTGCTTACAGCGCCAGGTTTATGTGGGGCGCGTTTGCGGTCAAGGACAGTGTCAAACGCACCAAATTCAAGGCCATCAAACCAGCGTTTGTGGCAGCTCCGGCCGTGCTCAGCGTTTTGACCATTGTGTACGGACTCTGGCCCGCTCCTGTGGATTCCTGGATCCAGCCCTATGCGGCCCAGTTCGCCAGTACCGCGCCCGACGCCGGCACTCCCGCCGAACAGGCGGGGTACCTGGCGCTGTGGCATGGTCTCACCCCGGCACTGGGGCTCACTGCCATCACTTTTGCCCTGGGTCTGGCCATGTACTTTGGCCGGGGTGCGGTCTCCCGCGCTCAGTCCAGGGTGCCGGGCTGGGTGGATGGCGACCGCAGCTACCAGCTCACCATCGGCGCGCTTGATGACGTTGCCGTCTGGGTGACGGGACGGACCCAGCGTGGTTCGTTGTTCTTCTACCTCGCCGTGATCTTGACAGTGGCCTTTGTGCTGCCGCTCACGGCCATACTCATCGCGAACAAACCATTGCCTGGCGGCCTATATTTCATTGACCCAAATTCTCCACTCCAGCTGGTGATCGCAGTAGGAATCGTCATGGGTGCGCTCGCGGCGGTCAGGGCCAACAAGCGGTTCCTGGCAGTGCTGATGGTGTCCGTCACCGGATATGGAATTGCCCTGATCTTCGCCCTCCAGGGCGCGCCAGACCTTGCGCTGACGCAAATGCTGGTGGAGACCATCATCCTGGTGGCGTTTGTCCTCGGGCTGCGCAGCCTGCCCGCGCAGCTGCGTGACAGAACCGGCGGCAAGTACCGCGTGGTCCGGGTGATCATCGGTGCCGCCTTTGGCCTGACAATGATCTTCACGGCCATCTATGCCATGGGCGCTCGTGTGGCGATGCCTGTCTCCCTGGAATTCCCCACACTTGCCTACGAGGGCGGCGGTGGGCTCAACATTGTCAACGTGACGCTCGTGGACATTCGCGTGTGGGACACCTTCGGCGAAATTGCCGTCCTGGCACTCGCGGCCACGGGAATCGCCAGCCTGATCTTTGTCCGGAACCGCGGCGAGCACATCCGGGCCACCAACACAGTTGCCGAGGGAACTGTTGGCCGGCGCAGCTCTGCGCAGCCGGGGTCCAAGGACGCTGCCGTTCTGGCACTCAGCCGCAAGTTCGCTGCCTCTACCCGGGATGCCTGGATTGTTGCGGGCCGGACGTTGGCGCCAGAACGCCGCTCCATCATTTTCGAAGTGGTTACCCGGCTGATCTTCCATTCGATGATCATCTTCTCCATCTACCTCCTGCTCGCCGGCCACAATCTTCCCGGTGGAGGCTTTGCCGGTGGGCTCATGGCTGGACTGGCCCTGACCATCCGCTACCTTGCAGGCGGACGCTTCGAGCTCCGTGAAGCCACGCCCATCAGCGCTGGCACCCTGCTGGGCGTCGGGTTGGCAGTCGCCGCGATCTCCGGTGTGCTGCCGCTGATGATGGGTGGCCAGGTCTTCCAGACAGCCATCATCGAATTCTGGCTGCCAGTTTTTGGTGACATCAAATTTGTTACGTCCACCGTTTTCGATATTGGTGTCTACATAGTGGTGGTTGGGCTGGTCCTGGATGTGCTGCGCAGCCTCGGGGCAGAGATCGATGAACATATTGAAGATGAGGAATCGGGAGCAGTGGAGGCGGACGACGCCGGTGCTGAGGGCAGTGATTCCCGTCAGGTCCGCGGGGAAGCCTCAGCGGACCAAGAAGCTGACAGCACGGTTGGCACCATTCCCGGAGGCACCCCATGAGCGTCAACCTGACCCTGCTCTCCGTCATGGGGATTCTTTATGCCTGCGGGATCTACCTCATCCTGGAACGCAGCCTCACCAGGGTGTTGCTGGGGCTGATGATGCTGGCCAACGCCACCAACCTCCTGTTGCTGGCCACCGGCGGCTATTCCGGGCTTGCCCCGCTGTACGAGAAAGATATACCGGCGGGCGAATACAACGATCCGCTACCCCAGGCGCTGATCCTGACGTCAATCGTTATTTCCTTCGCTGTCACGGCATTCATGCTCGGCATCATCTACCGGACCTGGGTCCTTGCCCGGCAGGATGAAATCCAGGATGACGTCGAAGACCTCAGGGTGGCCGAAACCCCCAGCTTCGACGCGGAGGACGACGCTGAGATACCACTCGAAACGTCCGAGTTTCCGCTGACCATGCTGGGCATTGACGGAGACCAGATATCCAACTACCCGCCGGTGGGCTCTTCTGAGGGTGCAGAAGAGACCATCGAGGCTGGGGGTCGGGAGATCGCAGTCAAGGATGCCGATGCAGAAGAAAAGCCAGGCTCCCAGAACGTCACTCCCGGACCCGAAGGCGGACTGAAATGAACCTGACCGATCTGGCCCCCCTCGCAGTGCTCCTGCCCATCCTGGGCGCGGCGCTTACCTTTGTCCTGATCCGCCATTCCCGGGCGCAGCGCACAGTGAGTATTGCGCTGCTGTCCCTGACCCTGTTGCTGGAATGCCTACTGCTTGCCTCCGTGTGGAATGGGGGAACCACTGCTGTGACAATCGGCGGATGGATGCCACCCTTTGGCATTGTCCTGGTGGTGGACCAGTTCTCTTCGCTGATGCTGGTGGTTTCCTCAGCGGTCAGCCTGGCTGTCCTCATCTATGCCACCGGCCAGGGCATGGCGGATGGCGACCAGGACGCTCCCGTTTCAATCTTCCACCCCACCTATCTCATCCTGGTGGCCGGTGTCTCCAATGCCTTCCTCTCAGGGGATCTCTTTAATCTCTATGTGGGCTTCGAGATCCTCCTGACAGCCAGTTACGTGCTGATGACGCTGGGTGGCACTGGCCCCCGCATTAGGGCCGGAGTGACGTATGTGGTGGTCTCCGTGGTGTCATCCGTATTGTTCCTGATTGCCATTGCCATGATCTATGGGGCCACGGGCACCATCAACATGGCTGATCTGGGGATAAAACTTGCCCAGCTCGACACTGGGACGCAGGCTCTCCTGCACGTCCTGCTGCTTGTGGCGTTCGGGATCAAGGCAGCAGTCTTCCCGCTGTCATTCTGGCTTCCCGACTCGTACCCAACAGCACCTGCGCCGGTGACTGCCGTGTTCGCCGGACTGCTCACCAAAGTCGGTGTCTACGCTATTGTGCGGACGGAGACGTTGCTGTTCCCGGGCAATACCCTCAACTCACCGTTGATGGTGGCCGCGTTACTGACCATGGTGGTGGGGATTCTGGGTGCGCTGGCCCAGAGCGACATCAAGCGAATGCTCTCCTTTACCCTGGTCAGCCACATTGGCTACATGATTTTCGGACTTGCCCTCTCGTCCGTAGCAGGTCTCGGTGCGACAGTCTTCTACGTGGCACACCACATCACCATCCAGACCAGCCTGTTCATGGTCACCGGCCTGATAGAACGCCGCGGCGGAAGCTCCTCCGTGGACAGACTCGCTGGCCTGGCAAAGCTCTCGCCACTGTTGGGATTCCTGTTCTTCATCCCAGCCATGAACCTAGCCGGGATTCCGCCCTTCTCTGGATTCCTGGGCAAGCTCGGCCTGCTTCAGGCCGGCGTTGAGCTAGGAACCCCACTTGCCTACGCGCTGGTCATTGGTGGCGTCCTCACCAGCCTGCTGACCCTGCTGGCCATTGCCAGGGTCTGGAACCGCGCTTTCTGGCGCAAACCCGAAGACGCCGAGAATCCCGATGCCCTGCTGCTTGCGGGCACCACGGCCGATGGTCGCCACGACAAGGCCGATGCCAACGGTGCACCCGCAGTGGCGCAAAGCACTCCGGAGCAGATCAGCGAGGCTGCCAGCGTGCTGGGTGTCTCCACGGCCACAATGCGGCGAAAAGCCAACGGTGCCGTCCTGCTACCGCGCACCATGGTGGGGTCCACTTTGGGCCTTGTTGTTGTAGGTGTTGCGCTGACGGTTTTTGCCGGGCCCCTCTTCCAACTCTCCGACCAGGCTGGACAGGAGATGCTGGACCGCACCGAGTACATTCATGCCGTCCTGGGTGATACCGCCGAAATACCACCAGCGCAGATTGTGGGTGGTGACAAATGAGCCGTCGTCGAGTATCCCTGCGCCAGGAGCTGCCGCTGCTGGTCTGGCTCATCGTTGTTTGGGGGGCCCTCTGGCAGGACTTCAGCCCAGGCAACCTGGTGTTCGGCGCCCTGATCGCGATCGCCGTCGTCAGGATGTTCTACCTTCCGCCCGTGGAACTTGGCGGACGGTTCAACGTCCTGCGCGCCATCCCGTTTGCCGTAATTTTTGTGGGGCGGGTGTTCCTGGCGAGTTTTGAGGTCATGTACCAGGCCGTGGTGCGAGGGCCCCGGGTCAGTAATTCCATTGTTGCGGTGCCCCTGCGGAGCCGCCAGGACCTTATGGTCACCGCCACTGGGCACGTGATTTCCCTTATTCCGGGGTCGCTGGTGGTGGAGGTGGACAGGTCCACCTCCACCCTGTATCTGCACGGCCTCAATATCGAGTCCGCAGCCGATATCGAAAACCTTCGCAGCGATGTGCGCAATATCGAGGCGGGGTTGATCCGGATTATGGGCACCAAGGAAGAAGTCGCGGCACTCAACCAGGAACAGGTGGCGCCATGATGGACATTGTTGTGGTTGTGACAGCAGTAATCTTGTCCCTGGCTGCTGCCGGGGCCATTATCCGGATTGCGCGCGGTCCGTCCCTGCTTGACCGGGTACTCGCTGCCGACGTCCTGCTGGTGATTGTGGGAGCCGGCCTCTGCATCGACATGGCCGTGAGCCGCCATCTGAACAACCTGGTGCTGGTAGTGGCAATATCCTTGATCGGATTCATTGGATCCGTGACCGTTGCCCGGTTTGTCGCCGATCGAAGGGATGAGCCCGTTGAACCCTGAGCCAGCAACTGTAGACCTGGTCATTGATGCAGCTTCTGCTGTGTGCATGATTCTGGGCGCACTCATGTCACTCGCCGCGGCCATTGGGCTGCTCAGGTTTCCGGATCTGATGAGCCGGATGCATGCAGCCACAAAACCCCAGGTGCTGGGGCTCTTCCTGCTGTTGGTGGCGCTGGGCCTGCAGATGCGTACCTGGTGGGTATGGCCAATCCTTGTTGTGGCCTGGCTTTTCCAGCTGCTGACAGTCCCCGTGTCCGCCCACATGGTTGGCCGGGCCGGCTACCGCACCAAGCACCTGCACAAGGAGCTGCTGGTGACGGATGAGCTGGACGCAGTGGTCCAGAAAGCTGCAGGCAAAGTCGCCAGGGACAACAAAACCCCCAACTGACCTCACAACACAAGCTTCGAAAAGGGGATTTTTCGACGTCGGTTGCGGGTCAGTTGAGGGCTCTTGGAGCGCCTCGGGTCAGACAATGTCCTGCGTCTTGGCGAAGCGCGAGATGGCCTTCTGGGTGCCCTGGTTGGCCAGGACCTGGATGACGGTGCTGATCAGTGACGAGATAAGGGCGAAAGTCAGCGCAGACCGCAAGGTGGTCTCGGTGTCCTTGTCGGTGGGGGGCTTGTCCCCGGTGGACTTTTCCCAGATGGAATTGACGATCTTAGTACCCACCAGGCCAGCAACAATGCTGATACCGGTGCCAAGAAGTTTGATGAGCAGGTTCATGGGGGTGCTCCTTTAGGGCATTGAACAGGTTTTCCCTTTCAGCGTAGCGCGACGTTCGGGCCACTGTTGCTCACCTGGACACCCAAGGCCCAATCAAGCTGTCAGCGGAACACCCAGGGGCCGGTCAACCGTGCTTCCGATCTTTACGCTGTGCCCACTCCGCGCGGACTCGAGCACGGACTCCATGATGTCCAGGCTGTGAAAACCAAGGGCTCCGCCAGCGCGGGGTTCCTGGCCGGCGGGCGTATCCGCAAGGTCGGCGATCCCGATTCCCCGTCCGCCATCGATGTACCCCGCAGAGACAGGCAGGACAGTCCATTCGTTGCCGCCCAGTGCAAAGAGGCTTACTTCGCCGTCAAAATGGTTTGGATCGGGCACAATGAGGGACCCTGCCGTCCCATGGACCTCAATGTTGGAGCTCTTGGTTGCGACGGCGTCGAAGCTCATCACCAGTGTGGAGAGTGCTCCCGAGGCATGGGTGAGGACACCCGTGACGTGGGTCTCGACGCTGACTGGGATCTGTTCGCCCGCGCGGGGTCCGCTGCCCACGGTCCGCTCCGGCCGCGTATGGCTGGCGGCACCCACCACGGAAGCTACGGGCCCAAGGAGGGTCACGAGGGCTGCGACGTAGTAGGGGCCCATGTCCAGGAGCGGGCCGCCGCCTGGCTGGTAATAGAAGTCCGGATTGGGGTGCCATTGCTCGTGCCCGGCAGTCATCATGGTGGCTGTTGCGGCGACAGGCGTTCCGATCACGCCATCGTCCAGGGCCTTGCGTGCTGTCTGGATTCCCGTCCCCAGGACTGTGTCCGGTGCACAACCAACCCGGACACCGGCCGTGCGCGCAGCGTCGAGGACTTTGCGTCCGTCAGCGGTTGTGGTGGCCAGCGGCTTCTCCCCGTAGACGGATTTGCCGGCGGCGATGGCCCGCAGGGCAATGTCCGCGTGAGCTGCGGGGACGGTCAGGTTCAGGACGAGATCGACGTCGGTCGCGGCCAGGAGTCCGACAACGTCCACGGCACGGACACCAGGATGGCTGTTTGCTACGGACTGCGCCCGCTCCATGTCCAGATCCGCAACTGCGACCAGATTGACTGCGGTGAGCCGCTCGAAGGTGGCGAGGTACTGGGCGCTGATGGCTCCGCAGCCAATGATTCCGACGTTCAGCGGGATGCCCATAGCATTCCCCTTTCAATGATGGTGCGGACGTTGGGATTGTCCAGGATGTCAATGCGGTGTCCTGGAGTGCTGACGAAGATCCGGCCCTTGCCCCAGAGTCTCGTCCAGAGGGCGGGTGAGGTTACTTCGCGGTGCCACGGGTCCGCGTCCCGGACCTTTTGCGTGGTGGTCGCCAGGACATCGACATAGCTGTCCGCCAGGATCCAATACTGTTCGCTGGTGAGCTCAAAATCCTGGATCCCAGCAGTGATGGGATGGGCTGCTGCTGCCGGAAGCATGGTGATCATGTGCGGCACGTAGTTGTCGGACTGCTCCCCGGTCCGTTCCGCTGCCGGCTTGCCGGGGTGACTGGCGAACTGGCCGCCAATCAGATGAAGGTAGTCCGAGGAGTTCCGGAACGAATCTGCGATTCCGCCATGCCAACCAGCCAGGCCCGTCCCGTTCTCCACAGCTGTCCGCAACCCCTGGAACTCGTCCTGTTCAATGGTGGACATGGTCACGCACTGGACAATGAGGTCGACGCCGGAGAGGTAGTCCGTTTCTGCGTAGACGGCCGGTGAGTCTTCCACCCGGAGGCTGTAGCCGTTGTCCCTGAGGAACGGCATGAAGCTGTCGGTGGCTTCGACGGGCTGGTGACCGTCCCAGCCACCGCGCACAATGAGTGCGGATTTCGGAGCGGCGTTCATGGGATTCCTTTGATTGGCGTGATGGTGTGCCGGCGCGATATCTGGCGACGCCAGCGGGAGTGCGCTGCCCCCATGAAGGCGTCCCGGCCATGCTCACGTCGAGCGGTTGGGAATGCGTCAGGATGTCCTGATTTTTCGAAAAGTTTCGGCAATGAAATTTCTTCCGTAGTCAAACTAACGTCTCGTTGGATTACCGTCAAGGCAAAATGCATCTAAAGTTTAGAAAGAAAACTAAAGAATTGCAGGGTCTTGACCACACATTCGGATTGCCAACCTTTCCGAAATTTTTCGAAGCGGCTAGGCTCTGGAGGTGAACGAAAGTACGAAGCGTGTGCATACCGAGCCGGTGCCGCCCAATATGGCGGCAAAGCCGACCCTGGCCGAAGTGGCAGCCAGGGCGGGTGTCTCGGTGCCAACGGCGTCCAAGGTGGTCAATGGCAGGGCAGATGTCTCTCCGACGACACGTGCCACGGTAGTGGAGGCGTTGGAGGAACTGGGCTACAGGTCCCCACTCCAGCGTAAAAATCGCGCAACTCAAAGCACGGTAGTGGAGGTCCACTTTGATGCTTTGGGCTCCACCTACTCCCTTGAGATCCTGCATGGGATCATGGCGGCTGCGGCCTCTTTGGGTGCAGAAATTATCCTCAGCGTGGCTCCGGCGGACCTTGCGTTAGCCATAAGTCCAGAGCGCAGGGCCCAGCGCATGGCAGATGAGGGCCGTGGTGGCCTGATCGCAGTCACATCAACCTTTGATGCCGCCCAGTTGAGTGCTTTTCGGCGCAAGAGGATTCCGGTCGTAGCTATTGATCCACTGAATCCACCGCCGGCGGACGTGGTCAGTATCGGTGCCACCAACTGGGCGGGCGGCAAGGCCGCGACAGAGCACCTGGTGGCCCTGGGGCATCGCAGGATCGCTCACCTGGGTGGCCCGGAAGCGGTGGAATGCAGCCAGGCGCGACTCCACGGCTACCTTGCCGCGATGCGATCCCATGGACTGCCGGTGACCGCCGCAGAGGTGTTGATGGGGGAGTTTGGGCAGGATTGGGGCGTCGAGGGGCTTCGCCGCCTCTTGCGTCTGCCGGCACCACCCACTGCCATCTTTGCCGGAAATGACAGTATCGCCCTGGGTGTCCTGGCCGAATCGCGGCGGATGGGGATTACGGTCCCTGAAAGTCTGAGCGTGGTGGGTTTTGATGGTGTTCCGCAGGACGTTGATAGCGCTCCGGCCCTGACTACTGTTGCGCAACCGCTGCGTGACATGGGAAGCGCCGCGCTCCGGGCACTGCTGCGCCAGTTTCATGGCGAGGTCCTCGACTCCCGCAGGGTGGAACTTGCCACCAGGCTCGTGGTGCGTGGCTCGACGGCTGCTCCAGCCCGATGAAGGGCGCCGGGCCGGGTCACCTGCTGCGCTGGGCGCTGCATCACGGGGCCGGTACCAGGCCTTCCCAGTCCACTGTCCAATAGTCGGGAAAACCAGGAGCATGCGTTTCTGGGCCACCGTCCCATCCCGCTGCCATCAGTGCAACTGCACTCAGGAGCCCTCCGTTGCCGGGCAGGTAGAGCGGCAGTGCAGGTGTCTGGCGATTGTGCCCGTTAGCCAAAAATGTGTTCTTCTCGGCATTGAGCAGAAGCGCCGAAACGGCCTTGCCGGGTTGGCCCAGGCGCGCTGCCGTCATGGCAAGTACCGGATAGTCCCAGCCCCACGTGCTGTCCCAGTCCCAATCAGCCAGCACCGCATCGAGGGTTGCGGCCATGACGGCCGGATCAATCAGGTCTGTCTTCGGGACAAGGCCCAGGGCGCACAGCATGGCGGGATGATCCGTGCGGATGGTGAAGGATTCCCCGTCGATTCCCTGATAGGCGCCGTCCAGGATGCGGGGGGAGACCATGGAGTCTGCAACCTCCGTCCACAAGGGCGGAACTGGCAGGCCGAGGCGCTCACGCCATGCCGCGGCCGTCCGCAGGCCCCATTGCCAGTACGCCAGTTCGAAGGTGGGGTTGGAGTTCGCGCGGCGGGTGTGGGCGTAGCTTTCCTGGGCGGGTATCAGGGGTGCTCCCAAAGCGAATCCCCGCTCCGTCCTGACGGCCAGGGACGCCATGAAATCCGCTGATTCGAAGACAACGTCTGCAAATTCCGCCAGGAGTTCCGGGGTGGGTGCTGCCCGGTAGGCCAGTTCCGCAAGATGGATGGGGTGCGGTTGCTGCCAGATCAGAAAGGTCCCAATGGGGCTGGGGCTCTCCCGTCCGTCCGGGGCCACCTGCTTGGGCCACCTTGCGCCGTCGAACCCTTGGGACCTTGCCCTTTCCTGCGATGATTCCAGGGCCGTGCGGTACCACCGTAAGGAGGGAAGCAGCAGCTCTGGCCTTCCCCAGTGCGCAAAGTGCGCAGCATGCCACCAGTGCATTTCCAGGTGGAAGCGCCCGCGCCACGAGTTGCAGACCAGGCCTGTTTCCTGGGGTGGCAGGGACCCGGCGCAGTTGACGGCCGTTAGGTATTGCGAGAGGACAACGCGGCGTTCCAGCTCTGCTGCCTGCGGATCTACCGTTCCGTCCGGGGTCTTGGTGTGGTGGAGGTCAAGGGCGCCGCCACTGGCCCAGAATCGGGGCCAGTGGCGGGCTGAGGCGAGCATCACGGGGTGGTGCGCGGCCCTTGAGCGGTCATCAGCAGGATCCGGCCACGCCTCGGTGCCGTGCAGGGATGGTGTGCACGCGCCGTTGGCCACGGGCTCAAACGCTATGGACAGGTCCATCCGAGGCACTGTTGTCCGAGGACCCGTCGCGGCCCAGCGGATCGTCACCTGATGGTCGGATTGCTGGTGTACGTGGAGGCCGGAACCGTCCACAAGGACCGTGTACCGGGTCTCATCAAGGTGGCGATGGATGAGCCAGGCTGAGGCTTCCGCAGTGGAGCCAACGTGCTCCAGGCGCGTGAGGTGAGCGCCGGGAGAATGCCACTCGGCGGCGTTGTGCCACTCCTGTGAGCCGTAGGGAAAAGCGGCCGTGACTACCAGCCCATGCCGCAGGGCCTCTGACGTCACCTCGATGCCAAGCTGGTCCCGCTCCGGGTGGCAGGCCGTGTGGACTGTAACGCGGTGGCCAAGGGCCGTAAAGGTGCTGGTCAGGACACCCGTCCAGAGGTCCAGGGTCTGTGTCGGGGCACTGACATCAGCAGGGTCCAGGGCTGTTGTCGCTCCGGCAGTCTCCAGTGCAAAGCCAATTCGCCCAAGGTCAAGGCGATGCGGGTTGGCCCGCAACCATTGTTCTGCCGCAGCAGCGGGGCCGGTGTAGAGCGGGTCTGCACTGAGCTGGTCAACGTACGGGACGCGGCCCCTGGCTGATTCGAACAGGATTGTCGATCCTGAGAGGTCGTAAGGCTCAGGCGGTGGTGTGGAGTGCCAGCCCCACTGCGACTGTGTCCCCAGGAGCGTGCCGGGAGTGCCGGCGTCGTGCATTTTTTCATAGACTGCCACCGGATATGAGTCCGGAAACGATTGCAGCCCCGTCAGATCCACGGTGAACGCGATTTCGCCATTTCCTACCGATACCGGGCTCTGCGGATCCAGATGGTCCTGGATGATGTTGTGCCGCGCCACGAGCTCCCTGCGGTTGATGCGGTGATCTTCGGAGCGGCGTGCCACGCGTGCCTTTCGACGGGGAGGGGAACGTCCCGCCCCGGAACGCTGGAGACCGACTACGTGACAGAAAGCGTTTTCTCACTCCTGATCCTTGTGCGCCTGATCGTGGTTGTCAAGGGGGGTGGGTCCCGGTGGCCCGTTCCATGCCCTTACTCCCTGGCGGAACGCGAGGCAAGGCGCTGGCGGAAGAAGTGGTCGTCGTCGCCGGGCTGCGGGAGGACCGGGTGAACTGGCCGGGGCGCAATACGCGTGGCCGGGCCCATGGCCACCAGCTCATCCAGCAGGACAAGTGTTGGTGGCATTAGCTTGAGCTCGCCTCGATCCTCGGCGGCAAGGATGTCCTCGGGCCGCATCCACCCGGAGTGGGTGGCTTCGGTGGTCTGGTGCAGCGGCTCCAGGTTCGCAGGGAGGATCGTGACATAAAAAAAAGTATCAAAACGCTTGGGTAGATTGCTGGGCGTGACCCAGTTGGCCCAGGGTGTCAGGGTGGCTGCGGGTAATGCCACCCCTGTTTCCTCGAGTACCTCACGGAGTGCAGCGGACAGTATTCGCGCCGCGCCGGCGCCGGCGTTGTCACCACCAATGCTGGTGTGAGTCCAGGCGCTCGCATGCTCCGCAAGGAGTTGCTGGGGAAAATCCCGGTCCACAGAATCAGCGGGGTCGACCCGCCCGCCCGGAAAGACCACCATGCCCGCCGCAAAATCCATGGATGCCACCCGGTGCTGGACAAAAACGAGGCGGCCGTCAGGATGGTCACGCAGCAGGATGACGCTGGCGGCCTCACGTGCGGGCGTGGCGGTGGATTCCGAGGCGTTGTGCACTGGCTTTCCCCTTGTCTAGATGTCCTATGGCCATTGTGGCACCTGGGGCGGAGTGTCCGGGGCGGCACTACAGCTTGGTTGTTATTGAGAATGATTATGGATAGCATTGAAAATCCGTCGTCCCCACCAGCAAGGACCCCTGCATGCCTGCCGCCCTTTCGCTCCACAACCTGTGCGTTTCGGTCGGCAGAAGGATGGTGGTGGAGAACCTCAATGCCATTGTCGAACCCGGTGAGCGGGTGGCGCTCCTGGGTGCGTCCGGCTCGGGAAAGTCAGTGACGTCCGGGGTGATTATGGGCTCCTTACCCCCGCATTTCAGTGTCACCGGCAGGCTCACCGTTGCTGGAGTGGGGATCGATCCGGCACTCCCGGCAGCGCGCCGGCCAGCTGGAATTGCGGCCGTCCACCAGGACTCGGCCACTGCACTCAACCCCTTGGTGAGCGTTGGGCGCCAGCTCAGAGTGCCCCTCAGGCAGTCCGGATTCTCTAGACCCGGAGCCCGGCAGGAAGCAGCCCGCCTGCTAGCGGCAGTCGGAATGGATGATCCGGTCCGGATCCTGTCCGCCTACGCCGGCGAGCTCTCCGGTGGCCAGGTCCAGCGCGTCTGTATTGCCCTGGCACTGGCGTGCCGGAGCCGACTGCTCGTCGCGGATGAGCCAACAACGGCACAGGATACGGTCAGCCAGGCCTTGGTCCTGCGCGCACTGACTGCCTACTCCGGCACGGGTGCCGCACTGTTGTTCATCACCCACGATGTCGCAGTTGCGGCGTCACTGTGCCATCGAGTCCTGGTGATGCAGGACGGGCACGTGGTGGAGTCAGGTGCCATGGATCAGGTCCTTGGCCGCCCGCACCACCCGTACACCCAGGCCCTGGTGCGCATTGCGACAGGGCCCGCTGCATGAATACCTCCCTGTCTGCCCACGGACTGCACCACACGTATCGTCGTCGTGGCGTGTTTGCTGGCCGGGGGCAGCTGCCCGTGACCGCCCTGGACAATGTCTCGCTGGCCCTTGCGCCTGGCGAAGCCGTTGGTCTGGTGGGCCGCTCGGGCTCCGGGAAGTCCACGCTGCTTCGCAGCCTCCTTGCATGGGAGCGTCCTGACGCGGGCTGGATCAGCCTGGCGGGCAAACGCGTCATTCCCGGCCCGGCATCCGCCTTGCGCTGGTACCGGAAAGAAGTCCAGTACGTTCCGCAGCACCCAGCAGGCAGCCTGGATCCACGGATGAGCGTTGTGCAACTGTTGACGGAACCGCTCCGTCAACTACAGATCCCCGGTGCCCACCGCGCCCTGATCCGTCAGGCCCTGGACCGAGTGGAGCTGCCTGCCGAGGTAATGGTCAGGAAACCCGGAGAGCTGTCCGGCGGCCAGAACCAGCGTGTCTGCCTTGCCAGGGCATTGGTGGTTTCGCCGCGGTTCCTGCTAGCTGACGAGCCTGTCAGTGGCCTTGATCTCCCGCTGCGCGATTCCATGGTGCACCTGCTGCACAAGGTAGTCAGCGAGGACGGCCTGGGCCTGCTGTTCGTTTCCCATGACCTGCCCACAGTGGGCCGTCTATGCGCCCGGCTGGTGGTTCTTTCGGGGGGATCAGTTGTCGAGGAAGGCGCCACTGCGGACCTACTTGCAAGACCGCTCCACAGCGTTACCCAGGAACTCGTAGCTTCCATTCCAGGGTTTGCGTTGGCCCCCCGGTGACGCGCGTGGATACCAGGCAGCAGCTGGAAACACGCATAAGCAGCACCACCATCGGCAGAACACCGCCCCGACCCAGCTTGCTGTTGGGTAGCCAGCTGATTTTCAACATCGGTTTCTACTCGGTAGTACCCTTCCTAGCGATCGCCATGCGGCAGGAATTCCTGTTGGGGACGACGGCGGTCGCCCTTGTCCTGGGTGCTCGCACCTTCAGCCAGCAGGGGCTGTTTTTGTTCGGCGGCGTCGCCGCTGACCGCTGGGGCGCCCGGCGTATCATGCTGCTGGGTTGCCTGGTCAGGGTAGCTGGCTACGTGGTGCTCGCCACGGCCAGTGATCTCCCGCTGTTCCTAATCGGTGCCATCGTCACCGGCATGGGAGGCGCGTTGTTCTCACCCGCCATGGAAAGCCTGGTGGGAGCTGTAGACAGGCAGCCCGTGAAGCGGCGTTCCGCATCTCTGTTCGCCTGGCTTGCCGTCTGCGGTGAGTGCGGCGCAGTGCTGGGACCCGTTTTGGGTGCCCTGCTTCTGGGCTACGACTTCAGGACAGCTGTCCTTTCTGGCGCAGCCATCTTCTTGCTGATGGCCGGTGTCCTCTGGAAAGGACTGCCGGCTGACGCGCGGTTGGCCAAGGCTACCGGTGAGCCCGGAGCGTGGGCCTGCCTGCGGGACAGGCGCTTTGTCTGCTTCGCGGCGTTCGGCAGTGTCAGTTTGCTCGGCTACAACCAGCTATACCTCGGCTTGCCACTGGAGCTGGAAAGGGCTGGCCTCGAGACAGCCGCGTTCGGTTTCGTGTTTGCCTACGTTTCGGTCCTTACCATCATCCTGCAGCTTCCCGTCAGTCGATTGGCTCGCTGGATGGGCGCTCGCAAGGCACTGCCGGCAGGCTTCTTTCTGCAGGCCCTGGGGCTCGGCGCGGCGGCCATTCTGGCGCCTGTTATACCTGCTGCCGGCACCGAACTCGCCCCGGCACTCCTGTTGGTCACCGGGCTTGCCCTCGGCCACATGATGGTGGTCCCGCTAGCGCTGGCGCTGGTCCAGGACTTTGCCGGCACGCATGGCGCCGGATCGTTTTTCGGCCTTTACTCCACCTGCGGGGGCATAGCCGTGCTCCTGGGAAACCTTGCCCTTGGCCCGTTCTACGCCGCAGCGGAAACGCCAGGTCCGGGCGCGGCAGTTCCCTGGGCTGCCATTGCCGCGGCCTCCGCCGTGTCAGGTCTGTGCATCAGGTATTTCCTGCCTCAGCCCGGAATGCCCCGCCTTGCATGGTCATGAGGAGTCGTTCCTCGACGTCACGTCCCCCTGCCACTGCGCACGCATCCCACAAATCAGAAGGAACACCATGCCGCTTTCTCCCCGCCGGCCCCTTGCCGGAATCCTGCTTGCATCAGCGCTGGCCCTGAGCGCCAGTGGCTGCTTTGCGGCTTCTCCGGACGCTGCGTCAGAATCCACGTCGGGTTCCGGGGCAGGCAGGATCAGCCTTGTGATGCTGCAGCCGCCGCGTTCCGGCCTGACCCCGCTCAGCGACGATGCCTTCAAACTGTCCCGCTGGAGCGCAGCGGAAACCCTCGTGACCCTCGATAACCTTGGCGATGCGCAGCCATCGCTGGCCACGGCGTGGGAGCAGGTGGCTCCAACCACGTGGCGCGTGACACTGCGTCAGGGCGTTATGTTCCACGACGGAACAGCCCTGACCCCGGAGCAGGTGGTTGGCTCCCTGACCGCTGCTGCGAGCGCAAGCCCCAAGCCCCGGATCCTCGACGGCGTAAGCCTTGCGGCACGTGCGGACGGACCCGACGCCGTCATCATCACCACGGCTGTCGAGGATCCACTGGTACCCCAGCGCCTCTCCAGCCCGCAGCTGGCAATCCTGGCGGCGTCGGCCTACAGTGCCGGCGGCGTGGTCAATCCGGTCAACGCTGGGACCGGTCCGTTCCGGCTCACCACAGTGGACGGCACCACTGCTGCAACACTTGAACGCTTTGACGGCTACTGGGGTGACACGGCTGCCGCTGCCGGGATAGATGTGTCTTTTGTCCCTGACGGCACTGCCCGCGCTGCTGCGCTCCGGACTGGAACAGCGGATGTTGTGGAGGCTGTTCCCGTGGGCCAGGTTGGCCAGGTGGACCCAGACCTGGTGCACGAGGTTCCCATGCCGCGAACCAACACCCTTTACCTGAACGCGC
The DNA here is from genome assembly GCF_030063285.1 of Pseudarthrobacter sp. PS3-L1. Lineage (GTDB taxonomy): Bacteria > Actinomycetota > Actinomycetes > Actinomycetales > Micrococcaceae > Arthrobacter. Next base: position 117,342 of record NZ_JASISU010000001.1, read on the forward strand.
AAAAGGGGCCGTTCGCCGATCCAGCCGTACGGGCAGCTGCCCGTGCCGCCATTGACCGGGCGGCGATTATCAGCGGAGTGTACGAGGGGCGTGCCGACGGCGCAGATGGCCTGTTGGGTCCCGCAATTGACTGGGCAGCTGATCTGCGGACCTCTGATTCATACGCAGGCATCCTTAGGAAGCGTGCCGCTCCGGCGCCCGTGGACGGCGTGAGAATCAGCCTGGGAACCTTTACGGACCGTGCCGAACTTCCTGAAGTTGCTGTCCAGCTGGAGCAGCAGCTTGAAGCCGCTGGTTTTGTGGTGGAGCAGGATGTCCGGGAATATCAGTTCATCGAGGCGGACGCGCTGGCCGGAGCCTTTGATGCTTTTATCCTGTCCAGGGCAACGGTTCTGGATTCCGGGGACCCCGCGGCCTACATGGTCAGTGATTTTTCCTGCGGGGGATCGTTCACCATCTCCCAGCTCTGTAGCGCTGATGTTGATGCGGCGCTGGCTAGGGCAACAGCCATTCCGGCGGGCGACCAGCGGCGAACAGCCATCATGGCCGCCGAGGCCCAGGTCATGGCCACTGATGCGGCAGTGCCCATGCTGCACGAAAGGGTCATCCAGGGTGAGTCCAGTCGCGTCACGGGTGTGGAGCGGGATCCGCGCGAGCGTGCATTGATCACCAATAAAACCTCGGTGTCCGCTCAATGATGCCGGTTCCCGCCATGCTCAAGGTCACGGCCTCGAGAATACTTGCTGTCCTCGCCGTGGTTTTGCTGGTGGGAATGCTCCCCTGGCTCTCCGGCCGCAGCGCTGAGTACACAATCCTCCGTGGCCGGTATGCCGAGTTGGAAGCAACTCCGGAAGCGCTCGCCACGGTCCGCGCGGAACTTGGCCTGGACCGGGGTCCACTCTCCATTTTCGGCTCCTGGCTCGCGGGCGTGCTCCGCGGAGACTTCGGCGCCTCGTGGGTCAGCAATACAGCTGTTGGCCCCGGCATCCTTGCTGCGCTGGGTATTTCATTGACCCTCATGGCCGCCGCCATGGTTGTGGCGCTGCTGGTGTGCGCCCTGATGTGCCTGCCAATCCTGCTCCGCAGCGGAGTAGCGCACAGGGGTACGGGGGCGCTTGCGGCAGCACTGACTGCGTTGCCGGAGTTCCTCCTTGCCGCTGGTCTTTTGGTGGTGGGAGCCGTGTGGCTGGGCTGGTTTCCGCCCTTTGGCTGGCAGGGGCCGCGGAATGTGGTCCTGCCGGCGATCTCGCTGGGCATTCCGGCGGGCGGCTTGCTGGGGAGACTGCTGGTTGATGCCCTGGCCGGCTCGTACGCAGAACACTGGGTCCAGACCTGGCGAATGGCAGGCTTCTCGCGGCCTGCCATTGCCTGCGCGGTCATGCGCCGGTCCCTGCCCTCCGTGGTGAGCCAGGGTGGGCTGGTCATCATTGGACTGACCGGCGGTGCCGTGGCCGTGGAGAAAATCTACGCAATTCCCGGTTTGGGACGAGCAACTCTTGGCGCTGCTGCGGCACAGGACATACCCACCCTGCAGGCTGGAATCCTTGCCCTGCTAGGCGTGGCGGCATGCATTGGAATCGCTGGATCAGGAGTCCGCCTGGTGCTTCTTGGCCCTGCGCTGCGGGCGGGAACCATGCCGATCGCCGGATCCGTCATGGCAGCTCGCGGCCGGGATCACGCCGTTCCGGTGGTAGCCGGGGGGCTCCTTGCGGCAATCATCGGCCTGGGGCTGCTGCGTGACCCGTTTACCTCGGCCCACGCACGGCTCGCAGCGCCCAGCTGGGCACTGCCGTTTGGTGCGGATGCCAGCGGCCGTGACCTCCTGGCAAGGGTGGGGCACGGGGCTGTTTCAACTGTGGGAATGGCGCTGCTGGTGGTGGTGGCCTGTCTGCTGACTGCCCTGGTTGTCGGCATGTTTCCGCTGGCGGCAACAGGTCCCCTGGAGGTTGCTAACGCAGCCCCTCCCATTCTGGCGGGGCTGGTAGTCGCAGCAGTGGCGGGCCCTTCTGCCGGTGGCGCTGCGGCGGCCGTAGCCCTGGTGAGCTGGGCCCCTCTTGCTGCTCACACAGCGGCGCTGGCCCAGGAAGTACGGGCCCAACCCCACATTCAGATCCTGCCCGTCCTGGGCGTGGGGCGCGGACGAATGATGTGGCGGTACATCCTTGTCGCCGTGGCGGGCCCGGTGGCCCGGCACGCTGCGCTCCGTCTGCCTGGGACTGCGCTAGCCCTTGCATCCCTCGGCTTTCTGGGCCTTGGCCCGGGTCAGCCCACCCCTGAATGGGGCCTTATCCTTGCGGAAGGAATCGGCTACGTGGAGCGCGCTCCCTGGGCGGTACTGGCACCGAGTTCGGCGCTGGTGCTGGCGTCAATGCTTGCAGTATCCCTTTCCAGCCTGGGCGTTCGCGGTTCCCGCAGCGCCAGGAGTGAATCTGGGCGGGCCGGTGCCCGGCCCATTGTGACGGGTGAGCCTGCCGCCAGGTCGCGCGCCGGTGTAAAGTAGGCCTCGCCCAACAGGGTGAATTACTAGCGACAGGGGAGCGCCGCCGTCGGACCTCGCAGAGATGCGGGGGTGAAGGTGGGCGCTGAGAGTGCGGAGAGCCGCAGACCCTCGAACCTGATCCGGTTAGTACCGGCGTAAGGGAGTCGAGTTTCTCAGAGTGATCGCAGCAGGCGCCATCCGGCACCCCTGCTGCGGGTTCACTTTCCCCTCCTGTACCTCAGGAGGACACCATGAGCACCACAACAGTGAAGAAGACCAGCTCCAGCTGGCGGGTCGTGGATATTGTGGTGGCGGCACTTATTGCCGTCACCGGCGGAATCATTTTCTGGGTGTGGTCCCAGATGGCGGGCGTGATCTCAGCCCCCATGAATGCCCTGTACCCGCCACTGACTGGCCTGATCTCAGGTGGCTGGATGATCCCGGCCATCCTGGGAATGCTGATTATCCGCAAACCTGGGGCAGCAGTTTTCTGCGAGACGGTAGCTGCAACCGGAGAACTCATGTTTGGTTCGCAATATGGCGCTACTGTGCTGTTTTCGGGATTTCTGCAGGGCCTCGGTGCTGAGCTGGTGTTCCTTCTGTTCGTGTACGGGCGGCCCAGCGTGCGCGGGTTCCTGCACCAGAAATACAACCTCGTGGCTGCACTGTTGGCCGGAGTGGGGGCAGGAGTCTTCTGTGGCCTGAACGATTCATTCCTGCCCTGGGGGTGGAATATCGCCTATCCCGCTGGCGACAAGCTCGTCTACATCATCTTCTGCGCCATCTCCGGCGCGGTCATTGCCGGCGGACTGTCCTGGATTGCTACCCGGGGCCTGGCGGGAACCGGAGTGCTGAGTTCCTTCGCCTCCCGGAAGGCCGCCACGGAGGCCATGGTCCGCTGATGGAGGTCAGGAGCAGGGGGGTCCGCCCGGCGGCTGTTGTAGCCCGCGGGTGGGGCTGGCGTCATGCCGGCCGCTCCACACCCGCCATCACTGGATTGGACCTGGACATTGGTCCCGGTGAGCGGGTGCTCCTCTTGGGCCCCTCAGGGTCTGGCAAGTCAACACTCCTGCATGCCCTTGCCGGTGTGCTGGGGGATGAAGAGGACGACGCCGACGAGCAAGGATCGCTTCTGGTGGATGGTCTGCCGCCCCGTGGACAGCGCGGCCGGGCTGGACTCGTCCAGCAGGACCCGGAGTCGCAGGTGGTGCTCTCGCGGGTGGGCGACGACGTCGCTTTTGGCGCCGAGAACCTGGCGGTACCCCGCGAACAGATCTGGGAGCGGGTTTCGGAGGCTCTGGAGGATGTGGGGCTTCGCAACCCTGGTGGACGCGGGCTGGCACTGGACCATCCGACGTCGAAACTCTCCGGCGGCCAGAAGCAGCGCCTTGCGCTCGCCGGGATCCTGGCCATGCGGCCTGGGCTGATTCTCCTTGATGAGCCCACCGCTAACCTTGATCCCGCTGGCGTGTTGGAGGTCCGTGACGCCGTCGGCCGCTGCCTGGACCGGACCGGCGCCACCCTGGTTGTTGTGGAACACCGGGTGGCCGTCTGGAAGGACCTGGTGGACAGGATCGTGGTCCTGCAGCCAGGGGCTGCTGGCGCGGGCGGAGGCGCGGGCACCCCGGGGGTCCTGCTCGACGGTCCGCCAGAGGTAGTCCTGGCTGAGGCCCGGGGCTTGCTGGTGGAGGCGGGGATCTGGGTGCCCGGCCATGTTCCCGCAACGCGCCCCAGGCAGCATGGATCGCGCACCACGCAGACGCTGGTGACTGCGGATTCAGTGGCCGTAAGCCGAGAGAGGCCACGGCGCAGTGGGTTCCGCAAAATACCACCAGTCCCCCTACAGCACGATGTATCCGTCCTGGTGCAGGCCGGGCAGGCACTGACAATCACAGGCCCCAACGGTGCTGGAAAATCCACATTTGCGCTGACGCTGGCGGGACTTCTGGAACCCGTAGCGGGCCGGATTACGGCCTCGGAGGATCTTGCTGCAGGGGCTGGAAGAACGCCCTTCCAGTGGAAGGCCCGCACCCTGATTCAGCGGATTGGCACGGTATTCCAGGAACCGGAGCACCAGTTTGTCACCGGCCGCGTCCGTGATGAGATGTTGTTCGGTCCCCGGCAATTGGGTAGGGGGGAAGAGCGTGTTGACGAACTGTTGGAACGGCTCCGCCTGGGCCATGTGAGCGACGCAAACCCCTACACGCTTTCCGGCGGCGAGAAGCGCAGGCTTTCCGTTGCCACGGTGCTGGCCGCCCACCCGAGGGTCCTGGTCCTGGACGAACCAACCTTTGGCCAGGACGCCACAACGTGGGCCGAATTGGCGTCGTTCTTGTCCGAACTGTTGGACGACGGAACTGCTGTCGTTTCGGTAACACACGATGCCGAGTTTAATGCCGTCCTTGGCGGCTCGGAGCTGCGCCTCGAGTCCGCCGAGGTACCCGCTGGAGGTTCCGTGAGCGGTGATCGTCCGTGAGGCAGGATCTGATGCTGCCAGACAACCCGGCCGTGCTGTCACGGGCCAATCCGCTTGCTAAATTGGCCGCCGTCGTGATCCTCTCTGTTGTCCTTGCGCTATCCATCGACCCTGTCTCGGCAGCAGTCGCGTTGGTTGTTGAACTTGCAATTTTTCCGCTTGCAGGACTGACGCTGGGCCTGTTGTGGCGGCGCGCCTGGCCATTGATTTTTGCGGCCGCCGTGGGGGGCTGGAGTACGGCAATCATCGCTGCGGACAGTGGCCGCGTACTTCTGGATGTTGGGATCTGGTCCATCAGTGAGGGATCCCTTGCCCTTGGCCTCGGGTTTTTTCTCCGCGGCCTCGCCATTGCCCTGCCCGCCATCTTGTTGATGAGCTGCACTGACCCGACAGATCTGGCGGATGCCCTGGCGCAGAAGGCCAAACTTCCGCACCGCTTTGTCCTGGGTACCCTGGCAGCCCTTCGCCTGGTAGGGCTGATGGCAGAGGAATGGCAGACCATTGGGATGGCCCGGCGGGCCCGCGGCGTCGGTTCCCAGGGCAGCCCGCTGCAAAAAATAAAAGCCACCCTGGGGCAAAGCTTTGGACTGCTGGTTCAGTCCATTCGCAGGGCCACCAGGCTCGCCACCACCATGGAGGCTCGCGGATTTGGTGCCGGACCGAGGACCTGGGCGCGAGAATCGACCTACTCACCCATTGACATCTGGGTCCTCTTGGGAGGATTGGCCCTGGCGTCTGCAGCAGTCACTGCAGCAGTGGCTGCGGGTACCTGGAATTTTGTGCTCTAGGACGACGGGCTAGCGACGGCGGGCAGCAGCTATTTCGCGAAGCCTGGCGTAGCGTTCGCGGGTCAGGAACGTGAGTTGTGCTTCCTTGTCCGGAAGCTGGACGACGGGACCAAGTTCGAATCCGGTAGCCTGCAGCCGCCGGATGGCCTTTTGGTTACGAGCGTCGGGTTCCGCAACCACCCGGGTGATCAGCGGATCGGAAAAAAGGAACGCGAGCAGAGCCACACCAAGGACTGGCGTGAAGTGCGGAATGGGTCGGGTTGCTGGTGCCAGTAGCAGGTGCATGCCAATATCCTCAGCCTGGGCGGGATACACCAGGCCAACAGGGTCATGCAGTGGTGAATAGGTCTCCATGAGCGCCAGTGGTTCGCCGTTGAGGAGGAAAAGGAAGGCGCCCTGGGTCGGGTTCAGGTCCAGGTGTCGGTACGTTTCTTCCACGTCCGCCACTGTGGTGTCCAGCATGCCCCAGAACCTGGCACGATCCTCCGTGACCCACGAGTGAAGGAGCTCCGCATCGGCCTCGGGTTCTACCCGCACCAGCCTGAGTTCGCCCCACGAGCCAAGATGCTCCGCCATCAACGCATCTCGCTGCAGTCGGGAATGCTGGTCAAAGGACGTTTCGGTCATCGCTACTCCTGGATCGTGTCGGTGTGGTCTCGGCGGCGTCAGTCTCATCTGTGTCAATGTCCGGTTCGTGACCACACCAAGCATGCCACCTGCTGGCTCCGGCCCAGCAGCAGGCCAAAAACCGCAGATCCGAGCTCAGCTGGACCAGCCACAGGACTGACAGGGGAGGCGCATCCCAAAATGGAAAGCGCTTACCTAAAAATGTTCTGTTTTTTTCCTTGACGATCTAATTTGTGCGGTTATGATCAATCTTGTGGCGCAGATCACGCGCAAATGATGATTTCAAAGGAGAAACATGAGCAAGCATGACGACGCCCTGCGCGGAGGCCCTGTCGACGGCGGATGGAACCGTCGGACACTGCTGAAAACCTTTGGCGCTGGCGCAGTTGCCCTGGCTGGCGCGCCGCTGCTTTCCGCCTGCACAGGCGGGGCTGCGCCCTCTTCCGGGGGTGGATCCACCACCGTCTCATTCGGGTCAGGTTCCTCGGACGAGGTTCCCAAGAACGCCTACAAAGCAGTGACTGACGCTTTCGAGAAGAAGTCAGGCATTGCCGTTACAACAAATGTGGTGCCCCACAATGATTTCCAGAACAAGATCAATACCTACCTCCAGGGCAGCCCCGATGATTCCTTTACCTGGTTCGCCGGCTACCGCATGCAGTACTACGCGGACAAGGGTCTCCTGGCTCCCATCGATGACGTCTGGGAAAAGATCGGCGGAAATTACTCTGACGCGCTGAAAAAGGCGTCTATGGGCAGCGACGGAAAAATGTACCTGGTGCCCAACTACAACTACCCGTGGGGCTTCTTCTACCGCAAGAGCCTGTGGGCGGAGAAGGGCTACGAAGTTCCGGTGACCTTCGACGAACTCACCACGCTGTCCAAGAAAATGCAGTCCGATGGACTGATCCCCATCGAATTCGCCGACAAGGATGGCTGGCCAGCCATGGGCACGTTCGACTACCTGAACATGCGCCTGAACGGCTACCAGTTCCACATGGACCTTACGGCCCACAAGGAAAGCTGGGACCAGCCAAAGGTCACGTCGGTATTCGATAGCTGGCGGGAGCTGTTGCCATTCCAGAACCCCAATGCGCTGGGTATGACGTGGCAGGACTCTGCCAAGAACCTCGGCGACAAGAAATCCGGTATGTACCTGCTGGGATCGTTCCTGACCCAGCAGTACACGGACAAGGCCGTCTCGGACGACATCGATTTCTTCCCGTTCCCGGAGATGGCCATGGAAGGCCAGGACGCCATTGAGGCACCCATCGACGGGTTGCTGCTCTCCAAAAAGGGTGGAGAAAACTCCGGAGCCAGGGACTTCCTGGCATTCCTGGGCACTCCCGAAGGCCAGGATGCCTACGCTGCAGTCGATTCGGCAAACATTGCAACAGCCAAGGGTGCCGACACCTCGGCCTTCACGCCGCTGAACAAAAAAATGGCCGATGCCATCAGCAACGCAAAGAGCATCAGCCAGTTCTTTGACCGCGATGCCCTCCCCGCCATGGCCAACAACGTGATGATCCCTGCGCTTCAGTCCTTCATCAAGGACGGCAACGTGGACGTCAAGAACCTCGAAGCCCAGGCTAAATCTCTCTACGCAGCCCAGTAGCAGCTTGCGGTTTCGAGCAAGGAACTCTTCATGAATGCAGCAAGTGGCACAAAAACCCGGGGAGCACGTTCAGCGCAGCGTGCCCCCCGGGGGCGGGTTCGGCGGTTGTCGGGTCGCGACAAGTGGGTTCTAGGTTTCATGGTGGGCGTGCCCACCCTTATCCAGCTGGTGCTGGTTTGGATTCCCACACTCCTCTCAATGGCGCTGTCCTTCACCCGCTGGAACGGGCTGAGCCTGTCCGACATCAAGCCGGCAGGGCTCGATAACTACCGGTTCATCGCCAACGACTATCCACCGTTCTGGCCCGCGGTACAGCACAATGTTCTGTGGCTGGTGTTTCTGGCACTCATTGCAACGCCCCTCGGCCTGCTCCTGGCAATCCTGCTGGACCAGAACATTCGCGGAACCAAGATTTACCAGAGCATCTTTTTCACTCCCGTTATGCTCTCCCTCGCCTTGATCGGTGTTATTTGGCAGCTGTTCTACAACCGGGACAACGGCCTGCTGAACTTCCTTCTCGGGACTGCTGGAACACCGCAGGCCACCGACTGGTTTGGCGACTCCAACATCAACATCTGGGCGGCCCTCGTTGCAGCCACCTGGCGGCATGCGGGTTACGTCATGATCCTCTACTTGGCCGGGCTCAAGGGAGTGGATCCCACGCTCCGCGAGGCTGCCTCGATAGATGGCGCCAATGCTGTGCAGACCTTCTTCCGCGTTGTCTTTCCTGCCATGCGCCCGGTCAACATCATCATCATTGTCATTACCGTGATCGAGTCACTCCGGGCGTTCGACATTGTCTACGTCATCAATAGGGGCACCAACGGGTTGGAACTCATCAGTGCCCTGGTCATCCAGAACCTCGTCGGTGAAGGTCAGGTGATCGGCGTCGGCTCTGCCCTGGCGGTGATCCTGCTGGTGATCTCGCTGGTCCCCATCACGTTCTACCTGTCGCGGGCCTTCGGAAAGGAGAAAGAGTCATGAGCGCCGACCAACAGGCCACGCAGACACTTCCCGCATTGCCCAAGGTGAAGGGCCAGAATCTTTCCGGTCCTGCCCGTGGTCCAGGCAAGAAGCACTTCGGCATACATATCTTCCTGATCATCATGGCGATCATGTGGCTTATTCCCTTGGGTTGGACGATCTTCACCTCCCTCCGGCCGAAGGCGGATACCGACAAGTACGGCTACTTCAGCTTTGGCGGATCGTTCAACCTGGATAACTTTGTCCAGGCATGGACACAGGGCGGGTTTGCACAGTACGCCTGGAATTCCGTGCTCATCACGGTTCCCTCAGTCCTGCTGATCCTCTTTTTCTCCTCCATGATGGCTTTCGCAGTAAGCCGGGTGTCGTGGAAGTTCAATGTCACCCTGCTGATTATGTTCACTGCAGGAAACCTGCTTCCACCACAGGTCCTTGCCGCTCCGCTGTTCCAGATGTTCAAGCAATTCCAGCTTCCCTACAGCGTCAGCGACTCGGGCAACCTCCTCAACACCTACATCAGCGTCATTGCAGTGGACACGGCATTCCAGATTGGATTCGTGACGTTTGTCCTTTCCAACTACATGAAAGCCCTGTCCCCTGAACTGACCGAGGCCGCCCTGGTGGATGGAGCGGGGATCTGGCGCCAGTATTGGGAGATCATCATGCCCCTGTGCCGTCCTGCGCTGGCTGCCATGGGGACGCTGCAGGTGATTTTCATCTACAACGACTTCTTCTGGCCACTGCTCTTTATCCAGAGTGGAGACAGGCTTCCACTCACCACAGCAGTGAACAACCTCCAGGGGCAATTTCTTTCCAACTACAACCTCATTGCTGCCGGGGCAATGATCACCGCGATTCCCGCCCTGATCATTTACCTGCTCCTGCAGCGTCACTTCGTGGCTGGTCTGACCCTGGGTTCGAGCAAGGGATAACAGCTTCACAACCACTTCAGCAGACCGGCCGGGCCCGGGGCGCCTACCCATGAGCGCCCCGTACCTGGCCGGTGGTGTCTGGAAAACAGGAAAGGGGAGTCATGCTGGCTGCAGCGAGGCACTCAGCCATCACCGCTGAAGTGCAACGTGAACGCATTGTCCGGGTTGCTGACCTGGCGCACATGCTTGGAGTGTCGTTGATGACAATCCGACGCGATATCGATGCCCTCGACGCAGCGGGTGCTGTGGAGAAGATCCACGGTGGCGCAAAGCTTCCGGGGAAAGCCAGTACCTATGAGCCCGGCTTTGACCAGAAAGTGACGGAGCTTCCCGACCTGAAGATGTCCATTGCCCTTGAAGCTGCGTCACAGGTCCGGGAGGGAATGGCCGTGGGACTAAGCGCCGGAACCACCACCTGGGCGCTCGCGCAGGTCCTGGCCAATGGTCCTCCCATCACAGTGGTAACCAATTCCCTGCGGGTTGCTGACGTCTTTCACCGTGGAGCAGCCCGCTCAACTGTCATTCTCACCGGTGGTGAGCGGACGCCGTCGGACGCTCTAGTCGGGCCCCTGGCAACAGCGGCACTGCGGAAGCTGCACCTGGACGTCCTGTTCCTCGGAGTCCATGGGGTTGATCCGGATGCGGGGCTCACAACGCCCAATGTCCTGGAAGCAGAAACAGACCGCGCGTTGGTGGCCGCGGCCCGGCGCGTGGTTGTGCTGGCGGACCACACCAAATGGGGGACCGTGGGCATCAGTACCATCGCCAAGCTTGAAGAGGCTGATGAGGTCATCAGTGACATGCTGCTGGGCGCGGATGCCCGGAGGCTGCTCGGCGAGCGCGTCGGCAGGCTCCGGATTGCCGGGCAGCCGGGCAGCCCTGTCAGTGCGTGACGGCGGAGGCTTTAGGAGGAACCGGAGCTCAGGCGAGCCCTGGGGACAGGAGCTGCAGGCGGTACCGGACATGGCGCTGGAGCATCCAGGGGTAGAGGTGCAGGGGGATCATCAGCAGGGCAATCCATAGGGCACCCCAGGCGTGTCCCGTTGCCAGTGCGGCCAGCGCAAGAACCAGGGCCAAGACCGTGGCAAAGCCGTGAGCGGTTTCCGATTCGCGGGTTCCGGCGTCCAGCGCCGCAAGGCTGGACCGCGTCCCATCAAAGCCGCGCATCTGTGCAACGGCCCTGTTCCACGAGATGGCTCGAAGCAGGGCATTAAAGGCTGTGACGCCCAGTGTGCGGTACGTCCGGTCCTCGTGTGCGGAGACAGTGAAGCGGGCTGGCGCAACGGCCGCCAGGGGCTTGCCAACAAACAGGCCCCACAAGAGGAGGCCAATGTTGGCCACCATGGCGAACGCAGGATGGCTGGCTCCGATACTGCTCCAGGCAGCAGCCATGAAGAGCCCCAGCGCGAGAGTGCTGATGGGAATTCCCAGCGATCCCGGCCGGGAGCCGTTTTCAGGTTTGGCTGGGGCATTCATGCGCTGCGCTCCCCTCCCCAGACTGCTGTCCTGCTGCACTTCGTTGTGGAGTTCTACAGTTTCTGCTCCGGCAGTCCCGCATGCGTGCCCGCGCTTCTGGGCGCCAGTGCAGTGGCTTCCCTGAGGAGATCGCGGATCTCCACCAGGAGGGCAGTATCCACCGGAATCGGCTCTTCCTCGGGCTCCTCGGTAGCCAGGCGTCGCTTCATGATCTCGCTCACCTTGTTCATGGGCGCCACGAAGATGAAGTAGACGACTGCTGCGGTGATGAGGAACGTAATGAGAGCTGTGATGACGTTGCCAAAGTTGACGAACGTAGCGGGGTTGTTCTCCCAGATCGGGAAACCCAGTCCCTGTCCGGCGTCGGCGCCGCCAGCTGCCGCGAGCACCGGATTGACGATGTTATTGGTAAAGGCGCCCACGAGCGCTGTGAAAGCGGTACCGATGACCACGGCAATCGCGAGTTCGATCACGTTGCCCCTGAAGATGAAGTCCTTGAATCCCTTGAGCATGGGCTGTCCTTACTATGAGTGAATATTCAGCGCGGAATGGCGTTGTGCCCAAGATGGAGCAGTTCCCCGAAGTGCCGTCATGAAGAAATCCTAGGCGAAACCCCTGTCGTAGCAACAGCACGGCCATGTGTGGTGGGCAACGGACTCACAGAGTATTGACAGGCGTATCTGGGACGCTTGTACGTCCGGGACGTGAAATATCGCACCAAACGGGTATTTTGGGCAAAATAATGCCTTAGGTGACTTATTTTCTGGATCATTAGCTCATTTGTGATATTTTCGTTCCATGACACAACAGACTGCCGATCACATTGCTGCGACCCTCCGGGGGGCCAGGATCGAAAAGGGTTGGACGCAGGGACGCCTTGCCGATGAACTCGGTACCAGTCAGAGTGCCGTGGCCAGAATGGAACAGGGAAAGCAGAACCTGAGCCTGAAAATGATCCAGCGGCTGGAAACCATCTTTGAACGCAGCCTTGTCAAGGCTGGAAAATCCCAGATGACGCATCTTCGGGTGGAAGGTGGGCGGACACTTTCCGGTGCTGTTGATGTCAACAGCAGCAAAAACGCGGGAGTGGCATTGCTCTGCGCCAGCCTCATCAACCGCGGAACCACTGTGTTGCGCAGACTGGCCCGGATCGAGGAAGTCAACCGGATTGTCGAGGTCCTCACCAGCATCGGCGTCGAATGCACCTGGCTGAATGCCACGGACCTCCAGTTGCGCCGGCCTGCCGTCCTTGACCTGGGCTCCATGGACGTCGACGCCGCTCGTCGCACCCGCAGCGTGATCATGCTCCTTGGCCCGCTCCTTGACGAAACCGACGCCTATCTCCTGCCCTATGCCGGCGGCTGCGATCTTGGGACGCGGACCGTGGAGCCGCACATGCAGGCCCTGCGCCAGTTCAGCCTTTCCGTGGAAGCAACGGCTGGGTTCTATACGGTCCAGGCGCCTGGTCCAGATTCCCAGGATCGCTCGTTTGTCCTGAGCGAGCGTGGCGACACCGTCACCGAGAATGCCATCATGGCAGCCGCCCACCGCCAGGGGACCACCGTTATCCGCAATGCAAGCCCCAACTACATGGTGCAGGATCTGTGCTTCTACCTGCAGATGCTCGGTGTGCAGATAGATGGAGTTGGCACGACAACGCTGAGGATCACCGGCAAGGCAGTGATCGATGCTGACATCGAGTATTTCCCGTCCGAAGATCCCATTGAGGCCATGAGCCTGATTACAGCTGGAATCGTCACCAATTCCGAGGTGACAGTCCGCCGGGTCCCCATTGAATTCATGGAGATCGAGCTGGCCACCCTGGAGCAGATGGGCCAGCAGCTGGAGGTTTCAGGGGAGTACATGGCGCGCAACGGCCGGACCCGCCTGGTTGACGTCACGACCAAGCCATCCCAGTTGAGGGCGCCCGAAGACAAGATCCATCCGATGCCTTTCCCCGGGCTGAACATCGATAACCTGCCCTTTTTTGCCGTTATCGCTGGCAACGCCCATGGCCAGACCATGATCCATGACTGGGTCTATGAGAACCGCGCCATCTACCTGACCGAACTCAATAAGCTCGGCGCCCGCGTGCAGCTGCTTGATCCGCACCGCATCTACGTCAACGGTCCAGCCAAGTGGCGCGCGGCGGAGGTCGGCTGCCCACCAGCTCTGCGTCCGGCTGCCTGCCTGCTTTTGGCGATGCTGGCAGCGCGTGGCGTCTCCGAACTGCGCAATATCTACGTGATTGAGCGAGGATATGAGGATCTCGCCGAGCGGCTGAACAGTATTGGCGCGAAAATAGAGTATTTCCAGGACTAGGTTCCTGCCGAACCAAAACAGCGACAACTATGTGCTGATGATCGTGGAAGGTTTCCGTATGCCTCAGTGGTTGCTGGAGGTCAATGTCGTTGATGGACCTGTTCCCGCCATGATCTGGGCGCTTACTGCCCTGGTGGCGCTGGCGGTGCTCCTACGACGCCGCCGGGGGTGGGCTGTCCGGGCCGTGGTCGCACTGACGTTGGGCGCCCTGGTGGGAGCCGCCGCCGTCGTGTTGGTGACCCGCAGTGGTGCGCTCGACGCGCCTCTCCCACCACCATCAGCACCGTGGCTGGCTGCAGGCCTGGCCCTGGTGGGGCTCGGGCTCGTGGGCTTCTGGAAGGCTTCGGCATGGCGGCGGGTCCTCGCGTTTATCCTGATTGTCCTGGCGCTCCTGTCCACCGCACTGGGCATCAACGGCGCCTTCGGCATCGACCGTACGCTGGGTGCTGTCCTGGGGGTGTCCAGTACAGAGGCGCTTGATTCCCTTACTGGGCCCCATCAGTCCGGACCGCAGACGGGTCCCGTGTATGCAAAGTGGACCCCGCCGTCGGACATGCCCACTGCTGGAAAAGTGGGGCTGCTGACAGGGCCAACCGGCATCCCGTCCAGTGCGGGATTTGTGCCACGGGATGCTTCCATCTACCTGCCGCCCGCCGCGCAGGTGGCCAATGCTCCAGCCCTGCCACTTGTGGTGATGATGATGGGACAGCCGGGTAACCCAGATCCCCAGTTCATCACAGAAGCCCTTGATGCCATGGCATCACAACACCAGGGCCTGGCGCCGATCGTGATCGTCGCAGATCAGCTTGGTGACCCCAACAGCAATCCCATCTGTACCGACTCCACCACCTTTGGTGGGGTATCCACCTATGTCAACAAGGACATTGTCGATTATGCGAAGGCGCATCTGAACATCCTGACGGATCCGCAGTACTGGACCATTGCCGGCTACTCCAACGGCGGTGGCTGCGCCTTCAAATGGGCGGCAGAGTACCCGAAAATCTGGGGCAACGTAGCCAGTATCTCCGGTGAGGAGTTCGGCGGCTCGGAAGATCCAGCGACGGCGGTCCAGCAGGCGTTCAACGGTGACCAGGCGGCGTTCGAGGCTGCGAAGCCAGCGGCAATCCTGGCCCGCAATCCGGGGGCATATGCCGGCCACGTGGCCGTTTTCACGGCAGGGGAGAACGACCCTGATTATGTGAACGCGGCCCAGAGGGCGTCGGCCGAGGCCCAGGCCGCCGGGTTCGACACCACCACCTATGTTGTTCCAGGAGCTGACCACGTGGTGACAGCGCTGCGGGGTGGACTCCCGAAGGCCTTTGAGATCCTCTACCCACGGCTGGGGCTTTCAAAGCCCTGAGGTCGCGGCGACCAGGTCCTCGACATCCGCCAGGCGAACGGAGGGACGCACGACGCCGTCACTGAGGTTGATTGCTGCCCGCCCCTCCGGCCCCATCGCCCGGTGGGTGGCGGTGGCAGGGTGCGTGGTTGAAGCCCACTCAATCTTTCGCGAGGTTGGTGGGCAGGCCGCGGTTCTTCCAGCCGTTGACGCTGCGTTCGCCGTAGCGGTCAGGCTCACCCTCGAAACCCTCGAGGACGTTGTAGGCCCGGTATCCGGCGGCAGTGGCCGCCTCCGCCGCAGCGACGGATCGCACACCGGAGCGGCAGAGAAAAACTAGTTCAACGCCGTCGTCCGCGGGGGACTGGCGTTGGAGTTCCGCCAAGAATTCCGGATTGGGCGTTCCGCCCGCAAAAGTCCAAGGGATGAATAGCGGGTCATTGTCGGTGGATTTTGTCTCCGGAATGCCAATATGGGCCCATTCGCCCTCCGTGCGGACGTCCACCAGAACCGCACCCGCGGTGAGCTTCTGCCACGCCTCCTCGGGAGAGAGGTCACCTGCGTATCTCATCGGATCGCGCCGGTGCCGGATTCCAGGGCATCCACTGCGGCAGCTACAGCGGCATCGGCCGCTGCTATGGCATGGGGGAGCATGATGGCCTGGGCCACAATGATCTGCCCACCGTCGAACGTGGCAGCCGGGCTGCCGTGCAGGACATAGCCTTCATCCAGATACGCCGAGATGCGCTCGCAGAACGAGCTGTCATCAGGGCCTGTGATTAGGCGGTAGGAAAGGCTTCGTACTGGTTTCTCTGACACGGCTGTTCTCCCTTGTTCACGCTTGCATATCGTTGACTTCGATTTGCCGAGGGCGCGAACGGACTGCAAACGCAGCAAGGGGACAGCTGACTGTCCCCTTCTGCCGGTCTGCTGCTGATCAGCTAGAAAGCGCCTAGCCTATCCTTCGCACTCCACACAGTATGCGTGGCCGTTCTTTTCCTTTGCCAGCTGTGACCGGTGACGGACCAGGAAGCAGGAATAGCACGTGAACTCGTCGTGTGCCTGGGGAATCACCTGAACGGTGAGTTCCTCGGCGATGAATTCGCCGCCGGGAACTGATGCGTCATCGATCGCGTCGGACTCGTCCAGTTCGCGAACAACACTGCGGGCGTCGGGGGCGTTCGCTGACTGGAGCGCCTCAAGGGATCGATCCTGCGATTCCTTGACGTCGGAACGTACTTCGTCGTAATCGGTTGCCACTTAGGTCCTTCATTTTTTTCTTGCGTTTTTCCCTGACGGGACTACAACCTACTGCATTCACCGGGTATTCCCGCGGTGCCAACCCGGTAGGAACGGGTCGGCACCACATGATACAAGAAAAAACTGGCAAATGGTTGGGTTGTCCACTCCTTGTTTGCTGCAGGCTGAAAGCTACTGGGCTGAGTAGCGGGCAGTAAGTTCTCGCTTGAGGATTTTCCCACTCGGACCGGTGGGAAATTCCGCGACAAGTTCGATGATCCGGGGGTACTTGTAAGCTGCCAGTTCGGCCGCAGCGAAGTCCCGTAGTTCATCTTCTGTCACCACGGCGCCGGTTATCAGGACCACGGCGGCTGCCACTTCCTGCCCGTGCTTTTCGTGAGGAACACCATAGACCGCCACGCTCAGCACTGCCTCGTGCCGGCTCAGGACTTCCTCCACCTCGCGCGGATAGACGTTGTAGCCGTTGCGGATGATCATTTCCTTTTTACGGTCCAGGATGCGCAGATATCCGTCCTCGTCCTTGGTTCCCAGGTCTCCGGTACGGAACCAGCCGTCCACCACCGCCTCCGCTGTCGCCTCGGGGCGGTTCAGGTATCCCTTGAACAGGTTGTGGCCGCGGACCACCAGCTCGCCCAGTTCTCCGGTGGGCAGCAACTCAATGGAATCCGCCAGCTCCGCCCGAGCAATTTCTACCTGGACACCCCAGATAGCCTGGCCAATGGTGCCTGGCCGCGGTGTCAGGCCCACGTGGTTGAAGCTGGCCACCGGAGAGGTCTCGGTGAGTCCGTAGCCCTCGTAGATGTCCGAATCGAACACTGCCTTGAATCGCTCCATGACGGCTACAGGCAAGGATGCGCCACCTGAGATGCAGTAGCGCAGTCCGCTGGACCGGTTGGCGTTGTTCTTGGCAGCTTCCAGCAGGGCGATGTACATGGTGGGGACGCCAAAGAATATGTTGATGCTGTGCTCCGCCAGGGCGTCAAGGGCTGCGTCGCCGCTGAACTTGGGCAGCATGACAATCGTGGCTCCCGCGCGCAGGCCAGTGTTGAGCACGCAGGTCTGTCCGAAAGTGTGGAACATGGGCAGTCCGCCGAAAATCACGTCACCGTGATGCATGTCGAAGGTGCTGGTGAGCATCGTATTGACTTGCTCTACCAGGGCAAAGTGGGTACCCAGTGCGCCCTTGGGCTGCCCGGTGGTGCCGGAGGTGTAGAGAATGGTTGCCGTGTCGCGCGGACTCATGGGCAGCCAGGTGGTGATGGGCGTCGCGGCAGCAGCCTCCGACTCCAGGTGGGCGGCACCGTGCGAACCTTCCGGAGCAAGGACGCTGACGACGTCGACTCCCGCGGCGTCGGCGCCCTTGGCTCCTTCGGTCAGGAGTGGCCCCGCGCAGACCAAGAGTTGTGCCTCGCTGTCGCGCAGCATGTAATCGATCTCGCGGCCCTTCAGCAGTGCGTGGAGGGGTACCACCACGCCGCCCAGGGCAAGGATTGCGTAGTAGACCCGCGCAAAGTCCGCAACATTGGGCATCAGCACCGCAACCCGGCTGCCGGGTCCCACGCCCCTGTCGCGCAATGCGCCTGCATAGGACTTTGTCTGCTCCCAGAGCTCGCTGTACGTGATGCGTTCCTGGCCAACAATCAGCGCCAGCGAATCGGGGATTCGCTGCGCTGATTCGGCCAGGATGGCTGCGACGGAGAGGGTTCCGAAGCCTTCGTCAACGGGTTGTTCGCTCATGGTGCTGTCCTGCTTCCTTGGAGGTGCTTACGTGAGAGTTGTGGGGATTTTTCCCCTGTGGTGCCAGCCTGGCCTGCGGCTCAGAGGTGCTGTCCGCTGGGCGCCGGGTTGGCTTTGAGAACCAGCGCCTCGCCCTGTCCGCCTCCGCCGCAGAGCGCCACAACGCCAGTGCCGCGCCCCAGCCGCTGGAGTTCAAGGGCCTGGTGGAGGACCAGGCGCGCCCCTGACGCACCGACTGGATGGCCCAGTGCGATTGCGCCGCCCTCGGCGTTGATGGCTTCGGCGGTGATTCCGAGGTCCGCCGCAGACTGCAGGACCACCGAGGCGAACGCTTCGTTGATCTCGATCAGGTCCAGGTCTGTGATGGCGATCCCTTCGCGTTTCAGGGCCTGCAGGATGGCTCGGGACGGCTGGGAGTGAAGCGACCCGTCAGGGCCTGCAGTCTGGCCGTGCTGGCCGATTTCCGCGATCCAGTTCAGCCCCGCAGCTTCCGCGGCTGCTTTGCTGGCGACCACGACGGCCGCTGCTCCGTCCGAGAGCGGCGAGGCCGAGCCAGCGGTGATGGTGGCGGTTGGGTCTGCGGAGAATGCAGGCTTGAGGCCCGCCAGGGTCTCAACGCTTGTATCAGGGCGGATGCCCTCGTCTGCGTCGACGGCGAGGGCCGGTCCGCGCCGCTGGGGAACGTCCATCGGGGCAATCTCCGCGCTGAGGTGCTGTGCGGCCGCGGCAGCCCTGTGGTGGGAGCGAGCTGCCACCACATCCTGGTCTGGGCGGCTGATGCCCCGGGTTGCATTGCCAGCATCCGTGGCTGAGCCCATCAGCGCGCCGGAAACCGGGTCCTGGAGGCCATCAAAATTTAGTGAATCCAGCAGGGGAGCGTCGCCCAGGGCTACGCCTGTGCGGAGCCGGGGCAGCAGGTGGGGCGCGTTGGTCATTGATTCCTGGCCGCCAGCAACGACAAAATCCACTTCGCCCGCGCGGATCATGCGGGCGGCGTCAATGACGGCGGTCAGGCCGGAGAGGCAGAGCTTGTTGATGGTGACGGTGGGTACGTCCCAGCCAATCCCAGCTCCCAGGCTTGCCTGCCGCGCTGGGCCCTGCCCGGCTCCAGCCTGGATTACCTGGCCCATGATGACGGCCTGCACCTGGGTGGGGGCCAGGCCGGACCTGAGGAGTGCGTGCTCTATGGCGTGCGCTCCGAGTTGACTGGCGCTGAAGGGCGCCAGGCTGCCGCGGAAGCGTCCGAAGGGTGTTCTGGCGCCCCCAAGAATAACCGGAATGTGAGCGTCGTTGCCCATGGTGTGCCTTTCGTATCCTGCTGATGTAATGCCGCCGGGACAGGTGGGGTGCCGACCCGTCCCCAAGGACTGTTCGGCACGGCACCTGCTGTGGCTTGGTTGCAGCCTAGTCGAGTATTCGCTGGTGGAGCACATGATCCTGCCACGTACCTGCGATGCGCCGGTACGTGGGCGCGACGCCGATTTCGGTAAATCCCGTTTTGCGCAGGACGGCCCGCGAGGCGTGGTTATGCAGCAGGGTGGACGCCTGGACACGGTGCAGCCCCATCCCGCGGCACGTTCGCAGGGTAAACTCCACCGCGGCTGCGCACAGGCCCTTGCCCGTGTGTCCGTAATCCACCCAGTACCCCAGATTGGCGCTGAGGAACGGTCCGCGGACAATCCCACTGAGCGTGAGCGCGCCCACCACTGCTCCGGCGTCGTCTGTCATGACCAGGGGGACTTCCTGCCCGGAGATCAGCAGCAATTCCTTGGCTGCGATGATGCGCCGCTGGTGGGTAGCGGTGAAGAATGCATCGGTACGCAGCGGGTCCCAGGGCGCAAGGTGTTCCCTGTTTCGCTTAAGGGCGGCTGCAAGCTCGTCGGCATCATTCTGGACCAGGGTGCGGATCGATACCCCCGGCGCAATGGTGTGGCCCTTTGCCAGGTGCTCAAGCAATGGAAGATCCCTCCAGAAACATCGATGGTACGGGTTCGCCCAGGAGACTGGAACAGGGCCAAGCCTATGCCGCTCAGGCCAACGCCCGGCGTAGCAGTACTGGCCGCCGCATTCCCAGCAAATTCCCAGCGATGGACTCTATGCTCTATGGTGCAGTCCTTGCCCCCCATGAGGACTGCACAGGAAGGCCCCGGACTCTCCCCCAGAGCTCGGGGTCTTCCGCTGTCTCGTTGCTGTTCCCCTGTTGTTTTCCGTCTTTTCGGAGATGTATCGTTGAGTATCGTTGTATATCGTTCAAGGTTTACAGAGGAGATCATCATGCGTAATTCATACTCAGCAGGCGGTTTCGGCGGCGGCGCCAACAATATTGATGGCATGTGGCAGGCCGTTGAGGAGTTGCGCTCACGTTTTGAGAAGCGCTCCGGCACCCGCGCAGGCAAGGGCGAAGTGCGTGCAGCAGTGCTCTCGCTCCTTGCCGAGCGCCCCATGCACGGCTACCAGATCATCCGCGAAATCGAAGAGCGCAGTGGCGGAAGCTGGAAGCCAAGCGCAGGCTCCGTGTACCCGACACTGCAGTTGCTGGCCGACGAGGGGACCATCACGGCCGAAGAGTCCAATGGCCGCAAGATCTACTCGCTGACCGAAGCCGGCCGCGCGGAAGTTGCTGGCGCTGAACCTTCCGCTCCGTGGGAGTCCATGGGATCCTCATCGTCGAACGCCGCTTTCGGGTCCTTGCCCAAAGCTGGGGTTGAACTTGCCCAGGCTGCAACGCAGGTGGGCCGGAACGGTTCGCCTGAGCAGGTTCAGCAGGCAGTAAAGGTCCTAGACGACGCCCGGCGTCGGCTGTACTCGATCCTCGCCCAGGACTGACGCGGGTGGCAGCGAATCACCAGGTAGGCGAAAAATCGGTAACCGGAGCGGGCAATACCCGCGCTCGGTACCGTCGGATTCTTCGCTTCGCTGCATGGAATCTCGCGGTGACCTGGTGGTTCGAGCTGCTGCTGCCCAGGATTGGCCTAGCGGGGGTTGCGGAGCGGACGCGGACCAAGCGGATGCTGCGCTTTGCGCGGCGATTCCACGTCCTGGCCGTGGACCTGGGCGGCCTCATGATCAAGGTGGGGCAGTTCCTTTCATCCCGGCTTGATGTGCTGCCGCCAGAGATCACCAAAGAGCTAGAGGGTCTGCAGGACGAGGTCCCGCCCGTGGCGTTTCCTGCCATTCGGGCGCTCGCTGAGGCAGAGCTCGGTGCCCCGCTTGGACAGATCTTCGCCTGGGTTGATGAAACACCCATTGCGGCAGCCTCGCTGGGCCAGGCGCACCGGGCCAGGCTGTTGGCAGCCGATGCTGCCGAAGCAGGCCACGAGCACGTGGTGCTCAAAGTTCAGCGGCCAGGTATCGATGAGATTGTCGACGTCGACCTCGCCGCCCTGCGAAAAGTGGGTGGCTGGCTCAGCCATGTGAGCATAGTCTCGAAGCGGGCAGACATGCCGGCGCTGGTGGAGGAGTTTGCGCTCACCAGTCTCGAAGAAATCGACTACCTTCACGAAGCCGCCAACTCAGAGCGCTTTGCCGCGGACTTCGAAGACGATGACCGCGTGGATGTTCCGGCAGTGATCTGGGATCGATGTACCCGCCGGGTGCTCACTCTCGAAGATGTGACGGCCATCAAGATCACCGATGCTGAGGCCTTGCGCGCTGCCGGCATCGACCCCGTGGAGGTCGCACCAGTTTTCGCTTCCGTGATGTTTGACCAGATGTTCACCAACGGGTTCTTCCACGCTGATCCGCACCCCGGCAATATCTTTGTCACCCCTGTGGCAGACGGGTCCCCGGGGCAGTCATGGAAGCTGACCTTCATTGACTTCGGGATGATGGGTGAAGTCCCCGCCAGTACCCGTGCAGGGCTGCGTAAACTGCTCATTGCTGCGGCCTCCCGGGACGGCAAGGGCCTGGTGACTGCCATCAGTGACGTGGGGGTCCTTGTCCCGTCTGCCGACACGGTGGAACTTGAGCGCGCAATGACCCATCTTTTCGCACGGTTTGGTGGCAAGGGGTTTGCCGAACTTCGTGAGGTGGATCCACGGGAGTTCCGGGACTTCGCCGTGGAGTTCGGTGATGTTGTGCGTTCGCTGCCGTTCCAGCTACCGGAGAATTTCCTGCTGATCATCCGGGCCATGTCGTTGACCTCCGGCGTGGCCAGTGCGCTCGACGCGAAGTTCAACCTGTGGGATTCGGTAGAACCCTATGCGGCGCAGCTGATCCGCGACGAGCGCGGCAATATCGTGTCGGACGTTGCAGCACAGGCGCTTGACGCCGCCGGGCTCGTGCTGCGGCTGCCCCAGCGCATAGACGGGCTGATCGGCCGGGTCGAGGAAGGCTCCCTGCAGGTTGCCACCCCCCGTCTGGAACGGCAGGTGGCCCGCCTTGACCGCACGGCACAGCGGGCGGCGTCGGCCCTGATCTTTGGCGCCTTGCTGATTGCTGGAGCCGTGGTGCGTGCGGATGATGTGGTGTTGGGCAGTGTGCTGATGCTCGTTTCGGTGCTTCCGCTGCTCCACGGCCTGTGGGTGGGACGCCGCGGCATCTGAGTCATTGCTCCCGCTCCCCACTAGCCGACGAGACTGGTTACCCTCTGGCCCGCGCCATAATTTCCGAGATCACGGGCGACTTCGCGTCTGAGTAGTAGTTCATGTCCTTCCACTCCTGGGTGGCGAGGGTGAGCTTGGTGGATTCGTAGAGAGTGCGGTCCGCCGTATCGGTGCGCAGCCAGTCGCGGAAATCCAGGTATCGGGGGATTTCAGGTGAACCGGTGCTGAATAGGTGCAGGTGGACATCGCGTTCTGGAGTGCGGAACATGCGGTGGCCGGATTCGCGGACGCGAAGCACCAGCCCTGCGTCTTCCAGTGCTGGCAGGTAGGCAGCCTCGTCCTCCACCACAGGAACAACCAGCAGCATGTCGATGATCGGTTTGGCAGCAAGCCCTGGGACCGATGTGGAGCCGATGTGCTCAAGGAGGAGCACGGAGTCGCCGACGGCGGCACGGACCAGTGCCGCATATCGCTGGTATGTTGCCGGCCAGGCGGAGTCGTAGTCCACCACCACGATGGGGCGGGTTTCACGTCCGCCAATGAGCACGGCATCAAGGTGCTCGTCGCTGATGTCATTCACGGCAGTTTATTGAATTCCCGAGTAGATGCTGGTCAGCTCACTCGTGAGCTGACCACGCAGGGCAGGGGTCCCGATTTCCTGTCCGTCAATCCGGTTCACTGGCGTCAGCCCGCGGATACTGGAAATCAGCCATACCGCATCAGCATCCAGGAGGTCCTGCGGCACCAGCGGACCGTACCCTAGCTCCCAGCCTTCAGCCCTGACGGCCGTGAACAGCGCACCCTGCGACGTGCCGGGGAGGATGCCACTGTCCAGCTGGGGCGTGATGAGCCGCTTGACGAGGGTGCCGTCGTCGGCCGTTTCGTGGTGCGCCAGTAGCACCGACGCAGTGGGACCTTCCAGGACCATGCCGTCGGAGGAGACAAAAATGACGTCGTCCGCGCCCAGGTGGTGGGCGTGCCGGATTGCTGCCATGTTGACGGCGTAGGAGAGCGTCTTGGCGCCCATCAGCAGCCACGGAGCCCGCTCCGCCACGTCGCTCGGATATCCGCGGTCCAGGAGGACGACGTCGACACCTGACTCCCGCTGGTGGCGTCCTTTGGCGGGGACGGCGGAAACCTGGACCCATGCGGTGGGGGAGGAGGCGCCGTCGGGCCCCCTGGTAGCAATCAGCTTGACCACCTGCTGGTCCTCCGCGCCGGCGTCCGCGGGGTGCGAAGATCGGTATGCCGCCAGCGCCGTGGCGATGGCCTGTCGCCAGGCATCTTGCCCCGGAACCGTCAGTTCCAGAGCGGTGGCAGAACTTTCCAGCCGGTCCAGGTGAGCCTCGATTTTACGGACCGAGCCGGCCGTGGACAGCATGGATTCAAAGATGCCGTCACCGCGGGTGGCGCCCTGATCCGTCGCCATCAGGGCCGGTTCACTGGCATCAACCAGGCGTCCCTGGGGAAAGGTGGGATCAAGGAATACGAGCACCACGGCGGCGGGAGGAGTCATGGCCACAGCTTATCTGTCAGCCCCCGATAAGCTGTGGTCATTGTTTCGCGCTGAACCGCACTCACGGTTCCTTGATTCCCCGGGGGTACGCCTGTGCTGTGGCCGTTTTCGCTGATCGGCAGCGCTCCGGGTTGGGTGACGTTCCTGCTGTCCCTGGCGGACCTTGCGATCCGCCTGATTGCCCTGGGCGTTATTCCAGGCAATCGCAGACCAACCACTGCCATGGCCTGGCTGCTGGGGATCTTTTTTGTGCCATCCCTTGGAATCGTCCTGTTTCTGCTCTTTGGTAACTCGAAGCTCTCCCGCCGTCGGACCGAGCAGCAGGAACAGGTCAACAAACGCATCAGGTCTGCGCTGTCGACGATCAAGGATGCGGAAAGCAAGTATTCCGGTCCAGAGTGGGTGCGCTCCGCCGGTGAACTGAATCAGCGGCTGGGGTCGCTGCCCATGGTGGACGGAAACTCCGTCGAGTTGCTCCCTGGTTACCCCGATTCCATTGCCGTCATGACCCGCGCAATCCGCGGGGCCAAGAAATTTGTTAATGCCGAGTTCTACATCATGAGTTCGGACTACGTTACTGACGAATTCCTGACTGCACTTGAGGACGCTGCTGATCGAGGCGTCGAGGTCCGGGTGCTTTTCGACCACATCGGTACCCTGCGGGTTCCCGGTTACCGAAACCTCCTCAAACGGCTGGAGGCAAGCAATATCCAGTTCCGCCGCATGCTGCCGCTGCTGCCCACCCATGGCCAGTGGCGCCGTCCGGACCTCCGAAACCACCGAAAAATACTCGTGGTTGACGGTGAGATTGCTTTCACCGGCTCGCAGAACCTGATT
The DNA here is from genome assembly GCF_030063285.1 of Pseudarthrobacter sp. PS3-L1. GTDB lineage: Bacteria > Actinomycetota > Actinomycetes > Actinomycetales > Micrococcaceae > Arthrobacter. The sequence goes on from NZ_JASISU010000001.1 coordinate 142,274, forward strand.
GAGCCTTCCTACAACAACAAGAAACACCGCAGGGCTGGCCGTGAATGGGTGGAACTGATGGCCTGCCTCCGCGGGCCCCTTGTTACGACGCTCAATGTTGTCTTCACAAGTGACTGGCTCAGCGAGACTGATGAATCATTGCAACATCAACTCGAGAGCACTGCGCCGCCGGATCCTGCCGGAGTGACTGCCCAGGTGGTGCCCAGCGGTCCGGGATTCAGCACGGAGAACAACCTGCGGCTATTCAACACGCTGATCTACTCGGCCCAGCAGCGAATCTCCATCTGCAGCCCCTACTTTGTGCCAGATGATTCGCTTCTCTACGCCGTGACCACTGCAGCGCAGCGTGGCGTGGAGGTTGAACTCTTCGTCTCGGAGAAGGGCGATCAGTTCCTGGTTCATCATGCCCAACGTTCCTACTACGAGGCACTGCTGCGTGCGGGCGTGCGTATCTATCTGTACAGGGCGCCCTTTGTGCTCCATGCAAAGCACTTCACCATTGACGAGGAAGTGGCCGTGCTGGGGTCTAGCAACATGGACATGCGCTCCTTTTCCCTCAATATGGAGGTCTCCGTGATGCTGTTGGGGTCCGACATTGTGCACAAAATGCGCGAGGTCGAGGATACTTACAGGTCCCTGTCCAAGGAAATCTACCTTGAGGCCTGGGTGAACCGCCCCATGGCTGCACGGTATGTGGACAACGTGGCACGGCTTACAGCGACGCTGCAGTAGGCCCTAGGCGGCCATTTCATAGCTGACGTGCCCCGAGCCTGGATGCCAGCATGTCAGTTCCTGGACCTGGGCCCTTCGGTACCGCGCAGGGCCAGAACTGCCCGCGAACCGAAAACACCACCTGCCATAAGAAGGATTACGGCCGTGACAATGGAGTACCACTGCCCATTCGCCGTGAGTGCCGAGGCGACGCCAATGATGGCCGCTACCACTGCCGCGAGCCCCCAAAGAATTACTACTTTTCTCTCCCGTGTCATGCTCATCACTCTAGCTCCCCAAACAGAGGGGTGGCAGGTTCGTGGTCAGCAGGCACCCGCTACCCGCCAGAAGATCAGCTGTCCATCAAGGCGATCAGGTCATCTGCCTGCGCAAGGTTGCGGGCCATCTTTGCCCGTTGGGTCAGGGCGCGCTCGCGGAATTCGCGCAAGGCATTCCGTTGGTTGGACGCTATGGGCGCGGCATCCTCAAGCAGGCCGAGAATCTCAAGTAGTTCCGCCATTTCCTCGAGGCTGAAACCAAGGGGTTTCATCTTCTTGATCAGGTTCAGCCTGGCAACGTCACCCATGGCGTAGACCCGGAATCCGCCATCCGTCCGTGAGGCGGCGGGGAGTAGGCCAACCTCGTCATAGTGGCGGATTGTGCGCAGCGACAGGCCCGTCCGCTCGGCGAGCTCGCCGATATGCATGGTGGTGTCGCTGGCCCGATCCGTCATGAAGTCTCCATCCCATCAGAATCCAAACCCTACCCCAACGTTAGGGTAGGATTGGAGGACTACGTCATAGATAAGCCTAGTTCCTGCGCGAACCCGTACGGCACGCTCCGTCCGTTCTTCGGCGCCATCATCCGTTGTTTGCGACAGACCGCACGCCCAACGTCCAGCACGCACATTTCACTCATCTTGCATACCTTCTCGAATCACGATCGGAGCCAGCAATGGCCGTCTCTCAAGCTCAGGCTGCCCCGGCAACGCCTGAACAACTCCAGTCCATCAAGTACACCCTGAGGTCCCCGCGCCGGCTCAAAACTGAGGTCCTGGCTGGACTGGTGGTGGCCCTGGCCCTCATCCCCGAGGCCATCGCGTTCTCCATCATTGCCGGGGTTGATCCGCGGATCGGGCTCTTTGCCTCCTTCACTATGGCCGTCACCATCTCCTTTGTTGGCGGACGCCCAGCCATGATTTCAGCGGCGACCGGTGCCATAGCCCTGGTGATTGCACCGCTGGTTGCCTCGCAGGGCGTGGACTACTTCATAGCTGCAGTGATCCTTGCCGGCATCTTCCAGATTGTCCTTGGCCTCTCCGGCGTCGCCAAACTCATGCGCTTCATTCCCAGGTCAGTCATGGTGGGCTTCGTCAACGCGCTGGCCATCCTGATTTTCATGTCCCAGGTCCCTGAGCTCCTGGGTGTCCCATGGCTTGTCTACCCGCTGGTTGCGCTGGGCCTGGTCATTGTCTTTGGACTCCCCAGGTTCACCAAGGCCATCCCGGCTCCCCTGGTCGCAATTGTGGTGCTGACCCTGATCACCGTCTTCGCTGCCGTCGCCGTCCCCACTGTTGGTGACAAGGGTGAACTTCCCGATTCCCTGCCAAGCCTGATCATCCCGAACGTGCCGCTCACCTTCGAGACTCTCCAGATCATCTTCCCGTTTGCGCTGGCCATGGCGTTTGTTGGCCTCCTGGAATCGCTGATGACAGCAAAACTCGTGGACGACGTCACCGACACCCGCTCGCACAAAACGCGGGAAGCCTGGGGGCAGGGCGTCGCCAACATTGTGACCGGATTCTTCGGTGGCATGGGTGGCTGCGCCATGATTGGCCAGACCATGATCAACGTGAAAGGCTCCGGGGCGCGCACCCGGATCTCCACGTTCCTGGCTGGCGTCTTCCTGCTGATCCTGGTGGTGGTCCTGGGCGGAATCGTGTCAGTGATTCCCATGGCTGCGCTGGTGGCCGTGATGATCTTTGTATCCATTGCCACCTTTGATTGGCACAGTATCCGGATCAGCACGCTCAGGCGCATGCCAAAGAGCGAGACAATCGTCATGGTCGCCACAGTCATCGTCACGGTAGCCACCCATAACCTCGCGATTGGCGTTGGTGTTGGAGTTCTTGTGGCCATGGTCATGTTTGCCCGCCGCGTAGCGCACTTCGTCACCGTCAAGCGCAGCGTCGGAGAACATGACGGACAGGAAACCGCCACGTACGCCGTCAACGGTGAACTGTTCTTCGCTTCGTCAAACGATCTGTATACCCAGTTCGACTACGTCCAGGACCCGCAGCAGGTCATCATCGACATGCACGAGTCCCATCTCTGGGACGCCTCGACAATCGCAGCCCTTGACGCCATTACGGAGAAATACCGCCACCACGGCAAACACGTGACGGTAGTTGGCCTCAACGATGCCAGTACCGTGATGCGGGAACGCCTCAGTGGCCAGCTCGGCGCCGGTCACTGATCCGGAGGGACGGGCTGCCGCTGGTGGCTACGTGTCCGGGAACTGAGAGCCCAGGGCAGAAAGCACGCCCCGGGACTTGACCCTGATCTCCTGGTACTCGTCGCTGGCAACAGAATCTGCCGTGATAGCCCCGCCTAGTCCCAGGCTGAGCCGTGCTTCCCCGATGGTCCGCTGATCGATGACCAGGGTTCGGATGGCCACCGCCAAGTCCGCTGCTCCGTTGCGGGAGAAGTATCCGATAGCTCCTGAGTACACGCCCCGCGGACCAGATTCCAGCCGGTCCAAAATGGCCATGGTGCTGATTTTTGGTGCCCCCGTCATGGAACCGGCGGGGAAGCACGCAGCAATCGCCTCGGCCCGGGACGCGCCAGGCTGCAGCTGCGCGTTGATGGTACTGACCATCTGATGCACAGTCGCGTACGTTTCGATGGCACAGAGCCGGCTGACAGTCACTGACCCCGGCACCGCGAAATGGCTCAGGTCGTTGCGGAGCAGGTCCACAATCATGATGTTCTCGGCCCGGTCCTTCGGCGAGGACACCAGATCTGCACGTAGTTCCGCATCTGATGCGGTGTCTGCACCCCGTGCCCGGGTTCCCTTGATCGGTTCGGCGCGGAGTCCGCCGTCGGGCGCGACCTGAAGGAAGCGTTCCGGCGACGTACTTGCCACCGTGATGCTGCCGGCGGCCAGGAAACTGCCGAAAGGAGCTGGGCTGCTGCGTCGCAACGCCAGGTAGGTGCTCCAGGGATCAATGGCGGGCACGGTAGCGGTCAGCGCTGTTGTCAGGCAGATCTCATATGAATTTCCGTTGGCGATCTCCTGGTGTGCTGCGGCAATCTGATCCTTGTAGTGCTGCTCCGTATCCCGCCCGGTGAAGGATGGTGGTGCGGAGTGGTCTTTCGCTTCCGTGGCCGCACCTGGTGAGTCTGTGGCGTTCGACGCCGCTTCGGCCACAGCGCTTCGTGCGGCATCCAGCCACTCCTCGCAGTCCGGCGCCTCCAACGCCAGGAGCCAGACGTCACCTTCCTGGTGGTCCAGGACAACCGCCCGGGCAGCGAAGAGGAGTGCTGCGTCGGGTGTGGATGAGTTGACATCTGACCCACCGGTTTCGCGCTTGAGTTCGTAGCCCAGCCACCCTAACCAGCCAAGTGCAAAGTCAAAGGGCAGTTGCTGCGTTGGTGCGCCCTGCTCCCAAGCATCGTCCAACCACTGGAAAAACGGGCCGCCTACGGTGACTGTCGCGGTGCCTGCCGTGACATTGGTGGTTCCCGCTGCATGGGTGGCAACCTGCCCCAGCAGCCCGCCGGAGTCTGCCATGATACTGAACCGGTTGCGGTCCACCGGGTGTTCCGCGCCGGTCAACGGCGCGTTGGAGGAGTCCAGCCACACGGCGTGGGAGGCACGGCCGTACAAGGCGGTAAAAAGCTGCGGAGCGTCTGGCTGACCGGGGATTTTTTCCACGGCAAGGCTCTGTCCGGAGCGGGCGGAACGCTGGAAGTTCAGGGCGGGAGCCAGCGCTGGCAGGTAGCTCAGTGCGGTCAGCAGGTCATCGGCGGACCGGCCGTCTGCGCCGTTCTGCACGACGACGTCCGCGTGGGCCGGGACGTTGTCCCCCGCCAACCAGGATTCTTCCTGCGCAGCCCAGGTATCCCAGAAAGGTTCGTAGCTTGCCCCGTCGCGGGCCATTGCCCGCGTCCGTCGGGTATCCGCCGGTGACTCAGCCCAGACCACTGCATCCAGAAATGGACGCGCCACGGCGGCTGCCGCACCGACACCCTCCACAATGATCACGGGAGCTGACACTGTAATGCGTGGCCCGCCGTCGTGCTGCTCCGTCCAATCCCATGGATGCCAGTGGGCATCCATGCCACGACGCAAGGGTTCCAGGACAGCTGCCACGTAGCGGGCGATCCCCGGCTCAAGTCCCTCCCACCCCGGGTAGATGTCCTCCAGGTGGAACAGCGAGACCCGGTGATGGGTCCGGAGTCGGGCGGCGAGTTCAACCGCAAGGGTGGTTTTCCCTGCGCCGGACCTGCCATCGACGGCAATGATCAGAGGCGCGGGGGTCATGGATTAGAGCGTACCTGCTGGGAGATCGTCGGCGCTGCGGCTGCGCTGCTCCACGGCCGCCTGGACATGCTCCACAAGCCCCGGGACGGCGTCGTGAATCTGGTCCCACACCACATCAAAATCCGCGTGTCCGCCATACCAGGGATCCTCGATTCCCTGGTCCAGGGTATTCTCCGCGGCGACTTTCGGGTCAAAACTGCGGAGCATCCGAACCCGGCTGGCAGCTTCACTGCTGGGCGCAGACTCCTGTAGCCAGCCAAAGTGGTCAACGTCCAGGGCAAGAATCAGGTCCCGTTCCCCGAACCAGTCCGGGCGCCAGGCGCGTGCCACATGCTCATCGGACGTCAGTCCCTGGCTCGCGAGCTTCCGCGCTGCCCGTGGGTCAATGGGCCGGCCCGCCTCATAGTCCGTGGTTCCAGCCGAGTCGACCTCGACGGCGTCACCTAGGCCGGCGGCTGCGAAGGCTTCCGCGAGCATGTACTCAGCCATGGGGGAGCGGCAGATGTTTCCGGTGCACACTGCGATGATGCGGAAGGGATCCTGGCCTGAGCGCCTCGACGTTGACTGCATTGAGTAAGCATGGATGATGTTGGTGGTTCTTGGCCAGCCCGGGAGCCGCGGGGTCAGGAGCTCAGTGGATCAGGGCCAAGATTATTCCCACGGCGATGAACAGGACGCCAAACACACGGTTCAGGACGCGCTGGCCGCGTTCGTCATGGGTGAACCGCTGAAAGGACCTGGCGGCTGCTGCAAAGAAGAACCACATGACCAGGACATCCAGGATCACGACGGTGAGGGTGAGGACAATGTACTGCTGCACAAGTGGCTGGTCCAGGCGAATGAACTGGGGCATGAAAGCCAGGAAGAAGATGATCGCCTTCGGATTGAGCAGGTTCACCCACAGGCCGCGGCGGAACATGGAGCCGGCTGGTTCATTTCTGCGAGACTCCACCTTTTCCTCATCCAGGTCCGGCTTGCTGAGGAACTGCCGGATGCCGAGGTAGACCAGGTACGCAGCGCCTGCATAACGGATGATGTTGAAGGCCAAGGGGGAACTGGATACCAGCACCCCCACGCCCAGGGCCACGATCAGGACGTGGATGATCAGAGCTGCCTGTTGGCCAAGGATGCCCCACATGGAACGGCGGAAGCCGGAGTTTAACGAGTTGGCCATCGTGTTGATGGCACCCGCACCCGGGGTAAAAGAAATGAGGAGACCGGCGCCCACCAGGGCTGCCCACAGCGACAATTGCACTACCCAAGACTAGAGGGTGGGGCAGCAGCCGTGTGCGGGGGCTCAGGCGCGGGCAACCACCTCGCCATTGGGGATCAGAAACCAGCCGTCATCGGTGGACCCCCACCGGTGCCAGCCTGCGGCGATCCGTGCCAGATCCGTGCTGGTGGCCAAACCGTAGTCCAGTGCCTGCTCGGCGAAGGCGGAATGGACTACGCGCTCAGCCCACACGCGGGCCTGCCAACGGCGCTGCTGGTTGGTGGCGTAGAGCCAGTTGCTGCTCGTAGGTGCCACATCGGAGAACCCCGCTGCCTGTGTCCAGGACACCAGCCGCCGTCCAGCATCTGGCTCCGCAGCGTTTCGCCGGGCAACCTGCTGGTAGAGCGCCATCCATTCGTCGAGCTCCGGGACCTCCGGATACCAGCTCATGGCGTGAAAGTCAGCCTCTCGCACGGCAACAATCCCGCCGGGACGGGCCACGCGACGCATCTCGCGGAGGGCGGCCACCGGGTCAGTGAGGTGCTGGAGCACCTGGTGGGCATGGACGACGTCGAACGTGCCGTCCGCAATATCGAGAGAGTAGAGGTCTCCCGTCGTGAAGGTGACGTTGTTGATGCCCCTCTCGCTGGCGAGGGCTCTGGCCTGGGCAATGACTTCGGGCGACCTGTCCAGCCCCACCACGGCAGCGGGTGCCACCAGCGCGGCAAAATCCAAAGTGATGCTCCCGGGCCCGCATCCGACGTCGAGCACGGACGTTCCAGGTGTGAGGTGTGGAATGACGAATGCCGCGGAATTCGCTGCGGTCCGGGCCGCGTGGGCGCGGACCACCGACTCATGGTGTCCGTGTGTGTACACGTCGGGGCTGGCTGCCGGTTGTGGTGCCTCAGGTGGCGAAGCTGGCTGATCCGGATTCATGGACAAACGCTATCCCACCCGAAGCGGCAGTTGGAGCTACCTATTCGGGCGGGGCCGAGGTTTCCCGGGCCTGGATGGTCGCCGCGACCATGTCGGTCATGAAGCGGGTAACGGTCTCCATCTCCGCCGGGCTGAACTTCGCCATGGCTTGGCCCATGTGGAGGGAAAGTGGCATGAACATGGCGCCACCGTCGCGGAAGGCTTTTGGGGTCATTTTCAGCTGGACCTGGCGCCGGTCCGTCCCCAAGCGCTCGCGTTCGACGTGCCCGGAGTTATGCAGCCTGTCTACCAGGGCTGTGGTGGCTGGTGAGCTCAGGTGCAACTCATTGCGCAGCACGCCAGGTGTCACCACGTTCCCAGCCGCGGTGTGACGCATAATCACGGCGAGGGCGGACATGTCCGTTCGGTGCATATCGTTTTTGGCGCCTGCCGCGTCGACGTAGCGGTTGGCCTCAAGCGTAAATTCCTGCAGGAGGAGTGCCAGGTCATGGGCAGGACCAGAGACGGGTCGCCGGGAAGCATTCTCGGTCACGTGGGCCCCTTCCTCTAGGTCGCATTCACTCACAGTTGCCGGGAAAAACACGGATAAACAAACCCTGAGGGATACTACTCCACCTCGCTGGGCGCCGCCTGCTGCGTGCTGGCGGCAACGGTAATCCACTTAATCATGATGTGACCTCATTATATCTCGCTCATGGAGATAATCTATGATGGAATAGCTTTTAGCGATTCACGCACCACAGCAGAACCTCAAGAGCACAATCCCCAGCACGCCCGGCCCATGCCCGTATCCCAGAAGGACCCATGAAACCTCTACAGCATGACAAGGTGCCGTTCTGGCTCCGATGGCTGATCCCCGTCCTGCTCGTTCTGACCTGGCTGGCACTGGCCGGAATTGGCGGACCAACGTTCGGCCGCCTGAGCGAGGTCTCCTCCAACGACCAGTCAACCTTCCTGCCCGCCAGTGCAGAGGCTACTGCGGCCCAGGAGTGGCAGACCAAGTTCCGGGACTCCAATGAGATTCCCGCTGTGATTGTCATCGAAAACGATTCCGCCTTTACCCAGGCGCAGCTGGGCCAGGCTGCCACGCTCAAAGCCGACCTCGACGAGCTGAAGGTCGGAAGCACAGTGGTTGGCCCCATTCCTTCCGAGGATGGAAACGCTGTCCAGTTCATCGTGCCCATTGGTCCTGATGGCGAGGTTGCGGACGTAGTAGACCAGCTCCGAGAACTGGTTGCAGCAGATGCGCCAGACGGAATGCGGACCTACGTGACGGGTCCGGCGGGGCTCACTGCCGACCTTTCCGGTGCGTTCGCGGGCATTGACGGCATTCTGCTGCTGGTGGCGTTGGGCGCCGTTTTTGTCATCCTTTTGGTGGTCTACAGATCCCTCCTGTTGCCCATAACCGTCCTCTTCACCTCCGTGTTCGCCCTCTGTGCCTCGATCCTGCTTGTCTTTGGCATGGCCAAGGCGGGGTGGATCCAGCTCAACGGCCAGAGCCAGGGCATTCTTTCCATCCTGGTGATCGGCGCCGCCACTGACTACGCGCTCCTGTTCGTGGCCCGTTTCCGCGAGGCACTCACGCATACCACCAACCGCACCAGGGCGGTGTTGACAGCATGGCGAAATTCGTTCGAGCCAATCCTGGCCTCCGGCGCAACAGTGATCATTGCCCTGCTGTGCCTGCTGTTCTCTGACCTGAACTCCAATAAGGCGCTCGGTCCGGTAGCGGCGGCAGGTATCCTCTGCGCGCTCTTTGCTGCCTTGACGTTCCTGCCTGCCACAATGGCACTTCTTGGCCGCGCAGCCTTTTGGCCGTTCCGCCCCAAGGTCCTCCCCGCTGACCAGCGCGAACCAGAACTGGTCACCGGGTTGGAAGGACAGAAAGGTATCTGGCGCGCCACGGGCAGCTTGGTCTCCCGCCGTCCTCGAGTCATCTGGATTGCATCGGTCCTCCTGCTGCTGGTGGCTTCCGCTGGCATCCTGCAGCTCAAGGCCAATGGCGTTCCGCAGACAGATGTGATCCTCAGTGCTTCCAACGCCGTTGATGGCCAGGAGGCACTGGCGCGCCACTTCGACGCCGGCAGCGGCAGCCCCGCCGTCGTCGTTACTGATCAGTCAGCGGCGGATGAGGTGCTGGCCAAGGTCAAGGCAACCGACGGGGTTGGGGACGCCTACCTGCTTGGTCCCAACAACGTGCCCATTACCGGAGCCCCGGGAACCCCCGCGGACCCTGACGTTCGTGAGGGCCGCGTCCTGATCAACGCAACACTGAACTATGCCGCCGACTCGCTTGAGGCGGAGGACGTCGTGAAAACACTGCGGACAGATGTCAAGGTCATTGACGCCAATGCGCTTGTGGGTGGCGTCACGGCCACGGCCCTGGACACCAATACCACTGCCCAGCGGGACCTGGTGGTGATCATTCCGATTGTGCTGGTAGTCATCCTCCTCATCCTGATGCTCCTGCTGCGGTCCGTCGTGGCCCCGGTCCTGCTGATCCTCTCCACTGTGCTTTCCTACGCTGCTGCGTTGGGGGTTTCCGCGATTGTGTTCAACAACGTTTTTGGTTTCTCGGGTGCCGATGCCACGGTTCCGCTGTTTGGTTTTGTTTTCCTGGTGGCGCTGGGCGTGGACTACAACATCTTCCTGATGAGCCGGGTGCGGGAAGAATCCGTGAAGCACGGCACCCGGCCAGGTATCCTGCGCGGACTGGCGGTCACGGGTGGGGTGATTACCTCAGCAGGAGTTGTGCTGGCGGCAACCTTTGCTGCCCTGGGCGTCATCCCCATCATGTTCCTGGTCCAGCTCGCCTTCATCGTGGCGTTTGGCGTGCTTCTAGACACCATCTTGGTCCGCTCGCTCCTGGTTCCGGCCCTGACCTATGACATTGGCCCCACAATATGGTGGCCCAACAGGATGGCACGCCATGACGGACCTGTCACGGCTGGAGGATCCGGGCCAAAACATGCCGCTACGCCCCACGAGCAGGCCGACGCATCGCGATGATTCCGGAGCCTTACACGGCCTGATCTGGCGTGTTGACAGGCGTTCCAGCGTGCGAGGTCTCTACCTGGGGCCCAAAAAAGTCGCCTGCCACAATGCTGAGAGTCGGTGTTGCCCATGCGGCGCTTTTGCCGCCTGACGCGTGGACGTAGACTGCAAGCGCATGCACCGCCAGGGTGCGTTGTCTACGAGGAAGTGACGTGCAATGAGCAAAGACACCGAGCAGGGTCCAGTAGCGGAGGGCGACGGCCAGTTCACCGAAGGGAACTACGGCAGTGCCGGCACGGTGGGCGCGGACACAACGGCGGTGGAGGGCGAGTACGATGACGGCGACTACGGCACCGCTGGCACGGTTCGCAAAACCGGTACTACCGCCGAGGGCGGCAAGTCAGGCGCCCACGGTGAAAATGAGGGTGAATACGACGATGGCAACTACGGCGCTGCAGGCACTGTTGCCCAAGAAAACACGAAGGAACCCCACGGTGACTACGAGGACGGCGACTACGGTTCAGCCGGCGTCGTTGGTGAAAAGCCTACTGACGACTGACGTGGGCTGATGCTCGCTGGTTTACCCTGACCGTCGGGAGGTTGCTGTGCTTGTTGGCAGCACCTCCCGACGGTCATCGTTACCTGGAGCTGCGGGCCCGCATGACGGCGGCGTAGGCCGCGAACACGGTGACGATTCCACCGTAGAGATATGTGGTGGTGGTCAGCGAGAGGACTGGGGCCAGGAGTCCTGCAAGGACCGCCGGGATGCCAAACGCAATGTAGGCGACGATGAAGAGCGAGGCGAAGGTACCGGCGCGTTCATGGTCGTGGACCAGGGGGCTGACAGACCGGATGACGCCCATGAACGCTGTTCCGAATCCTGCGCCAGCGACGACCACTGCCGCGAGGAACGCCGGGAATGATGTGAAGGCAAGCGCCAGCAGGCTCAGTGCGGTGCCTAGGGCTAGTGCGCTGGTTCCGAAGATGGTGATGGTGCGGGCATCGCGGTGATGCAGGATGGCTGCGGCGATTGACCCTGTGCCTGCCAGAACGGTGATGACGATGCCTTGCCACACATGCTCCTGAATCCCGAAGGTGCTGTGCACAATTGAGGCACCCAGTGAGAGATAGAGTCCGCCTGTGGCCCAGCCCGCAAAAACGGCTGGCATGCCGGTGAAAAATGCGCCCCGGGCTGCTGGCGGCATGGTCAGGTGAGGTCGCAACGATGCAGCCGCACCGGGGATGCGGGTGGACGTTTCCGGTGCCAGCCAGATCAAGGCAGCCATGGCCAGGTAGATGGCCGTGAGGGAGACAAAGACCAGGGTCCGCGGTTCACTGAGCAGATCCAGCAAGAGGCCTGAGGTGAGTGCGCCTACGGCCAGGCCACCCAGGGGAGCGACGGTGTTCCACACGGCACTGGATCCGGGCTTGTCCTCGGGCTCCAGGTCTGCGATCGCTGCTGACAGTGATGTCAGCAGGACGCCGCTGGCAATTCCCTGCAGAATCCTCGCCAGCAGGAGCGTGGTGAGGGAGTCCGCGAGTAGAAACGCCGTGACGCTTGCCGCCAACAGGATGAATGCGGCGCTGATTACGGGGCGGCGGCCCAGGTGGTCTGAGACGGAACCGAAGACCAGAAGTGCCCCCAGGAGGGCGACGGCATAGACGGCGAACACCCCGGTGGTGGCTACCGGCAATAGGTGCAACTGCTCCTGGAGGGTCGGATAGAACGGTGACGGCGCGCTGGCGCCGGCCATCATGGCGGTGGTGGCCGTAACAACCAGGGTAAAGCCGGTACGCCTGCGTGCCTCGCTGGGGCTGGACAGGGTGGGTTCCAAGAGCGTGCCGCCTTAGGGGTGGGGTATTGGTTCGAAAGAACTCGAAGTGTCAGCGTACTGGCTTCCTGCCCATGGTTCAACTAAAGTCGAACCATGGCTACGATGGCGAACCTGCCGCACCCGGAACGCGCGGACCTGAATCTCACCAGTGTGCTCTTTGCACTGAGCGATCCCGAGCGCCTGGAAATTGTCCGCCAGCTGCGTTCCGGGCCCATGGATATGGCGGAATGCTCACTGAGCGTGCCTGATATGCCGAAGTCCACCAAGTCGCATCTGATGAAGGTCCTCCGCGAGGCTGGCGTGATCCGGAATGAAGCCAATGGGCGGGGCCGGCGGCTGATCCTGCGCTCCGATGATCTTGAGGAACGCTTCCCAGGGCTATTGCTGGCTGTTGTAGGGGCGTCGGTTGGGGACTGACGCGGTCATCGCCTGGGCTTGAACCCCATGGTTCACCTGGTGCGAGCGGTGGCATGTTGTGGTGGTCCACGGGCGAGCGAATCACCCGCAATGAAAGCCGCGACGCGGGCATCTAGTCTGTCGGCGAGTCCATCCGTCGCGGCGGTCAGTGGAACCTTGGCTGCGGACCCCCTTGGCTGGTCACAATCCAGCCATAAATGGTCGTACCATATGTGGTGTAATCCGTGAGAAAGGACCCTCGCATGGCGTGCGAAGGCTGCAGGACATCTTCACCGCTCGACTTTGATTTCAGCATGGCTTTCCAGCCGATCTATGATGCGGTTGCCGACCGTGTGTGGGGATATGAGGCCTTGGTCAGAGGCTTGGCTGGTGAGGGCGCTTTCGACGTCCTGTCCAAGGTCTCCGCCAAGCAGAAGTACCGTTTCGACCAGGACTGTCGCGTCAAGGCAATCGAGTTGGCAGCCCGACTTTTCCCGGCGGACGAAGAGTTGATGCTGTCCATCAACTTCATGCCCAATGCGGTTTACGAGCCAGCTGCGTGTCTTCGGGCAACACTTCTGGCGGCGGGACGATGCAACTTTCCGACGTCGGCGATCATGTTCGAGTTCACGGAGAACGAAGAGGTGCTGGATACCGCCCACCTCGAGAACATCATCACTGAGTACCGCAAGCACGGATTCACCACAGCGATTGATGACTTCGGCGCTGGGCACGCAGGGTTGGGCCTCCTTGCGGACTTCCAGCCGGACCTGATAAAGATTGACATGAAACTGGTTCGCGGAATTGACTCAAGCCCGGCCCGACAGGCTGTTGTGCGGGGCATCGTCGGGATTGCCGCGGAACTGGATATTACGGTCCTCGCGGAGGGTATTGAGACCCAGGAAGAATTCCTGATACTGCGTGAATCGGGAATCCGCCTCTTCCAGGGGTACTGGTTTGCGAGGCCAGCCTTTGAGGAGCTCCCCGCTGTACGGTCCGTACCGGTTCCCGTAACCGCAGGCGTCTCCTGGTAGATGAACGGGTGGTCAGCCCCGGGTATTTCGTCCTTGTGACTGCGGTGAGGGTGCCTTGGGCCGCGCACGCACGTGCATCCGCTCGCCCTGTTGGCCAAAAAGGCTGATGAACTCGACCGTGTTGCCGTCCGCGCTCGCAAGCCAATGGGGCGTATGGGTGTCGAATTCCGCAGCCTCGCCAGGGCGGAGTTCGAAGTCCTTGTCGCCAAGGACAAGCCGCAGCCGTCCATTGAGGACGTAGACCCATTCATACCCCTCATGGACCTGGAGGCTTGGCTCGGTCCCGCGTGCCTCGCCAGCCAGGACCATTTTGTAGGCCTGGAGTCCGCCTGGGCGGCGCGTCAGTGGTACAGCTGTCATCCCACCGTGGGAGATCGGTTGCAGGTGAATGCGCGGATCCCCTGTGAGGGGTGCTCCCACCAAATCATCCAACGGAACGCCGTACAGACGCGCAAGCGGGAGCAGCAGTTCCAGGTTCGGTTTTCGTTGGCCTGATTCAAGGCGGGAGAGCGTGCTGATCGACACTCCAGAGGCTGCGGCCACTTCCCCGAGCGTGAGGTTTTTTTCGGTGCGGAGGGCGCGGAGGCGGTGGCCTACGGCGCCAAGTATGCCGTCCAGTTCGCTAGTCATGGGTCCAGTTTGCCATAGTGGCAAAAAACTTTGCCAAAAATCAGGATTGTGTTTGAGGCTGGTGTTACCGCCATGAGTTCATCGGCGGCCGGCTCCCTGGTGAAAGCGAAAGACAAAAATGGATATCACTCGATTCGACGTCATCATTGTGGGCGGCGGTCCTGCGGGGCTCAGCGCAGCCACGACGCTCAGCAGGGCACTGCGATCCGTGCTCGTTATCGATTCGGGCAGCCCCCGGAATGGGCCTGCGGCAGGTATTCACGGATACCTCTCAAGGGACGGTATGAGCCCGGCCGAGTTCCTGTCGATCGGGCGCGCTGAAGTACTCTCCTATGGGGCGGCGATCATTGACGGGGCGGCTGTCTCGGCCCGACGCACGCCTGACGGGTTTGCTGTGACGCTTGGCGATGCCCGCCAATTTTCAGCGAGGCGACTACTCATCACCACGGGGTTGACGGATGTGTTGCCGGCAATCAAGGGGTTGCGGGAGCAGTGGGGTAAGGGTGTTGTTCACTGCCCATACTGCCATGGCTGGGAAATCAGGGGCCAGCGAATTGGCGTCCTCGGCACTGGTCCACTCTCGGTTCACCAGGCGCTGATGTTCCGGCAGTGGTCTCCGGATATCACCCTCTTCCTCAACGACTCGGTGGACCCTGCCGACGAGGAATGGGAAAAGTTGGCCGCCCGGAATATTCGGGTCGTGGATGGCGCGGTGACCTCGATTGATGCTCCCGACGGCGTCCTTGCTGGTGTCACTGTGGGTCAGCGGATGGCGTTTGGGGTCGAGGCCCTGGCTGTCGGATCGCGGATGGAGGCCAGGGCTGGATTCCTGGAATCCCTGGGCCTGGATGCGCAGGAGCACCCCCTGGGAGTTGGCGACGCTATTGACGCTGATGCAACGGGAATGACCGCGGTGCGGGGCGTCTATGCGGCGGGGAACGTCTCCAACCTCATGGCCCAGGTTGTCACGTCGGCAGCAGAAGGAGTCACGGCTGGGACCAGGATCAACGCAGACCTCATCGAGGAGGAAACCCGCTGGGCCGTTGAGGGGCATTTTGGCGTCTTTTCGGCCGCCTCGGAGGCCGCCGTTGCAAGGGTGGTCCTGGGTGGCCGGGGCCATGGCTTGGAGTCTGCGCCATTGGCCAGTGGCTCGTCCCCAACAGTTCTCCCACAGCGGAACACGGGTTTCTGAACGTCAAGAATCGCGGAATTCCGGCATTCAGGCCCCTTTCGCCGTCGTACTTTACCCACTGGAAATCCGAAGTTGAGCGTAGTCCGCTCAACTTCGGATTGACATCTCGGGGCGCCTGAGTAAAGTTGAGTGCAAGACGCTCAACAGTCGGGCGCCAGCAAGTTTCCAAGGAAAGAAGGAAGCAACACATGTCACGTGCAGTAGGTATTGACCTCGGAACAACCAACTCCGTCGTCTCCGTTCTCGAAGGTGGCGAGCCCACCGTAATTGCCAACGCCGAGGGTGGTCGCACCACGCCGTCCGTCGTTGCGTTCTCCAAGACCGGTGAAGTCCTGGTTGGCGAAATTGCCAAGCGCCAGGCCGTCAACAACATCGATCGCACCTTCTCCTCCGTCAAGCGCCACATGGGCACTGACTGGACCACCGAGATTGATGGCAAGAAGTACACCGCGCAGGAAATTTCTGCTCGTACGCTGATGAAGCTGAAGAACGACGCCGAGTCCTACCTGGGTGAAAAAGTCACCGACGCAGTCATCACCGTGCCTGCCTACTTCAACGACGCCGAGCGTCAGGCCACAAAGGAAGCCGGCGAAATCGCTGGCCTCAAGGTCCTTCGTATTGTCAACGAGCCCACCGCGGCAGCACTCGCCTACGGCTTGGACAAGGGCAAGGAAGATGAGCTCATCCTTGTCTTCGACCTCGGCGGCGGAACGTTCGATGTTTCCCTCCTCGAAGTTGGCAAGGATGAAGACGACTTCTCCACCATCCAGGTCCGCGCTACGTCCGGTGACAACCGACTCGGCGGCGATGACTGGGACCAGCGCATTGTGGATTACCTGCTGAACCAGCTCAAGGTGAAGGGAATCGATCTCTCCAAGGACAAGATCGCCCTGCAGCGCCTCCGCGAAACCGCTGAGCAGGCCAAGAAGGAACTCTCCTCGGCCACCAGCACCAACGTTTCCCTGCAGTACCTCTCGGTCACCGCTGACGGCCCGGTCCACCTGGACGAGCAGCTCACCCGCGCCAAGTTCCAGGACCTCACCAAGGATCTCCTGGAGCGCACCAAGAAGCCGTTCAACGATGTCATCAAGCAGGCCGGCATCAAGCTCTCCGAGATCGACCACATCGTCATGGTCGGCGGTTCCACCCGTATGCCAGCCGTGACCGAACTGGTCAAGGAACTGGCCGGCGGCAAGGAGCCCAACAAGGGCGTCAACCCGGATGAGGTCGTCGCCGTAGGCGCAGCCCTCCAGGCAGGCGTGTTGAAGGGCGAGCGCAAGGACGTTCTCCTGATCGACGTCACCCCGCTGTCCCTCGGTATTGAAACCAAGGGTGGTGTGATGACGCACCTGATCGAGCGCAACACGGCGATCCCCACCAAGCGCAGCGAGACCTTCACCACCGCGGATGACAACCAGCCCTCCGTGGCTATCCAGGTCTTCCAGGGCGAACGTGAATTCACCCGCGACAACAAGCCGCTGGGCACGTTTGAACTGACAGGTATTGCTCCTGCTCCGCGCGGCATTCCGCAGGTCGAGGTCACCTTCGACATCGATGCCAACGGCATTGTCCACGTGTCCGCGAAGGACAAGGGCACGGGCAAGGAGCAGTCCATGACCATCACGGGCGGTTCCAGCCTCTCCAAGGAAGACATTGACCGCATGGTCAAGGACGCCGAAGAGCACGCATCAGAGGATAAGGCTCGCCGCGAGGCCACCGACACCCGCAACACCGCCGAACAGCTCGCCTACTCCGTGGACAAGCTGATCGCTGACAACGCCGACAAGCTGCCCGAAGAGGTCAAGACAGAGGTCCAGGCCGATGTCGACGAGCTCAAGAAGGCACTTGAGGGCACCGACGATGCAGCTGTGAAGACTGCCTTCGAGAAGCTGCAGGCTTCCCAGGGCAAGCTGGGCGAGGCAATCTACGCCCAGGGTGCAGCTGCCGACGGCGCTCCCACTGAAGGTGCAGAAGGCGCCGAGGGTGCTTCAGGCGAGAAAGCAGCCGACGAGGACATCGTCGACGCTGAAATCATCGACGAAGACGAAACGAAGAAGTAACCATGCCACATCACGGTAACGAGGAAGAGCACAACTCTTCGGAGAACCAGGCAGAAGGCGCCGAGGGCACTCAGGAACATACTCCTGCGGACTCCGACAGGGACGCACTGGCGCAGGCTGAGGAAATCCTCAACGGCGTCGAGGTCCCGGCGGAAGACTCAGTGGCCCAGGGTGCCGGCACCGCAGAAGCAGCAGAACTCAAGAATGATCTGCTGCGACTGCAGGCCGAGTACGTCAACTACCGCAAGCGTGTGGAGCGGGACCGTGCCGTGGCAGGGGAGATGGCCGTCGTTGGCGTCCTGAACTCCCTGCTCCCGGTACTGGACGACGTTGACGCGGCACGCAAGCACGGCGACCTGACTGACGGCCCCTTCGCCGCCATCGCCGCCAAGCTTGAGAACGCGTTGAAGACGTACAACCTGGTCCGCATCGATGAGACGGGTGTGGCTTTTGACCCCACCATCCACGAGGCGCTGATCCAGCAGCCAGGTGACGACGTCGAACTCGACACCGTCAGCCAGGTGCTCCGCACCGGGTACAAGACAGGCGACCGCGTGCTTAGGGCTGCACAGGTGATAGTGGCCGTTCCGGCCTAGGCGCACCGTCCGGTGTTACGCCGGCAACCCCGCGCCGTCCGGTTGAGGGGCTCCGTACTTACGCTGGGTGACCCAGGATCTACGATTCTGGGTCACCCAGCGTAGGTAGGCCCGAGGCCCTTGTGGGGTCCTTCAACCGCCCGCCGCCAGGCGGCCCTCACCTCAGGTGAACCTAGGGCCGTGGAACTTTAGTTTTGAGAAAGGAAACGCCAATGGCCAGCCAGGATTGGGTGGACAAGGATTTTTACGCGATCCTTGGTGTCGCCAAGGACGCTTCCGACGCCGACATCAAGAAGGCCTACCGGAAACTTGCGCGCCAGCACCACCCGGACACCAACTCCGGGAATGCCGCATCTGAAAAGAAGTTCAAGGATATTTCCGAGGCCTATTCTGTGTTGTCCGACGCCGATGAGCGTCAGCAATACGACGCCATCAGGGCCATGGGCGGCGGAGCCCGCTTTGCGCAGGGAGGTGCCGGGCCCACTGGACCCGGTGGTGGTTTCGAGGATATGTTCGGTGGCCTTTTCAACGGTGGCAGTGGCCGCAGCCCCGGTGGATATAACCCCAATGCCGGTGGCGGACTGCCACCCGAATTCGCTGACCTCTTTGGTGGTGGTGGATTTGGCGGCCAGACCGGATTCCAGCGCAAGCCCCAAAAGGGTGCGGACCGGACCGCGACCACATCGATTTCGTTCGCCGGCTCCATCCGTGGAACGTCCATTGGCCTGCGCGAACCCAACGGCGAGGTCATTGATGTCAGGGTGCCCGCGGGTATCAAAGATGGCCAGAAAGTCCGTGTCCGGGGGAAGGGTCAGCCCGGTGCGGCCGGCAGCGGTGACCTGATGGTTGCCGTGTCTGTGAAGCCCCACGACTTTTATACCCGCGACGGCGATAACCTGCGGATCCATGTGCCCGTCACCTTCCCTGAAGCCGTGTTGGGTGCTGACATTGAGGTCCCCACATTCGACGGCGAGCCAGTTAAGGTCCGTATTCCTGCAGGGACGAAGACCGGACGCACACTTCGGGTGAAAGGCCACGGTGTCAAGACATCCAAGGCCACCGGAGATTTGCTGGTGACTATCGACATCGCTGTGCCGAGCAACCTAAGCAAGGCCGCCGAAGAGGCGGTCAAGGCATTTGCTGAAGCCACAGCCGGGGCTAGTGTTCGCGACGGCCTGGCGGCCAAAGCCCGGCTATAGCGGGGGGAGACTGCCATGGACATCAATGCGGACCAGCCGATCTTCGTAATCTCCGTGGCGGCCGACCTGGCTGATATGCACCCCCAGACCCTGCGGCAGTACGACAGGCTGGGGCTCGTTTCGCCCAGCCGTGCCCCGGGTAAATCCAGGCGGTACTCGCAGCGGGATGTCAGTATGCTCCGTGAGGTGCAGCGACTGTCCCAAGAGGGCGTGTCACTTGAAGGCATCAAGCGCATTCTGGAGCTGGAAAACCAGGTTTCTGCATTGCAGCATCGGGTCGAAGAGCTGACGGATGAGCTGGAAAGGCGCCGGGACCCGATGGATTCAAGGATCTTCGCGGCGGGAGCTGCGGTGGGCGATGTTGTCAGCCTCAACCGTGGGCAGCGCCCAAGGGCGCGTTCGCAGGCTGTTGTGATCTGGCGACCACGAGCGTTGGGACGTTAGCCGCATCAACGTTGGGCAGGTCCCCACTTCTCCGCACTTTTTGCTAAAGTCGCTCGAAAATGTCTGGGGTCCCGGGGAGAATTGAACCATGGAAAGCACCCAGGATTTCCTCCCGCTGATAACTCCAGTGTCCCCTGCCATCAGCGCCCGGAGCGGCGGTCTCCACGGCACAGCGGGCTTTGGCGTGGCTGGCCTTGGTCAGCTGGTTGCCGCGATCCTGCCATCCGCGACAGGTCCCGGACTGATCGATCAGATTCGGGCCCTGGAAGATCTGAAGTCTGCTGCCGCGGCGGCCCAGGCACGCCTCACTGTCTCGTTTGACGCACTTGAAAGGCACCACCAGGCCCTTGCTGGTGTTCCCGCCGCTGAACGCGGCCGGGGCGTCGCCGCACAGGTAGCACTCGCCCGTCGGGAATCTCCCGCGCGAGGTTCCCGTCTCCTGGGACTGGCCAACGCCCTTGTTTCCGAAATGCCACACACTTTGGCCGCCCTCCGCGCAGGTCAGCTCAACGAATGGCGCGCAACGCTCCTGGTGCGGGAAACGGCATGCCTCTCCGCCGCGGACCGGTCCGCAGTCGATGCGGAACTTGCTCCGGAGGCCAGCACGTTCAACGGGCTTGGTGACCGCGCAGTCATCGCTGCGGCCCGGACCGCCGCCTACCGCCGGGACGGCCGATCCGTGGCACTGCGGGCAAGCCATGCGGCAACCGAGAGACGTGTCAGTCTGCGTCCAGCACCGGACACCATGACCTACCTCACCGCCTTGCTGCCTGTGGCCGAAGGAATGGCTGTATACGCCACCCTGACCCGCCAAGCGGACACAGCCCGCGCGTCGGGCGAGGTCCGTACGCGAGGTCAGATCATGGCCGATTCGCTGGTGGAACGAGTCACCGGCACCCCTGGCGGAATCACTGGAGTGCAGATCAGCCTCGTCATGACCGACCGGACCCTTCTTCGTGGCCATTGTGAACCAGCACGCCTTGCAGGCTACGGAGTTGTTCCGGCACAGTGGGCCCGAAGCCTCGTCAACTCCGCACCAGCTGACAACGCCGACGGCACTTCGGGTAACGCTGATGCCACCCACAGCGCCGTGGGTAACGCTGATGCCACCCACAGCGCCGTGGGTAACGCTGATGCCACCCACAGCACTAGGTCCAGACCTGGGGAAAATCTTCGAATCTGGGTTCGCCGCCTCTACACAGCACCCGGAACCGGCGAGCTGATCTCCATGGATTCGCGGGCGCGGCTCTTCCCGTCCAGGATGCGCCGGTTTATCGAAGCCCGCGACGCAACCTGCCGCACACCCTACTGCGATGCTCCCATTCGCCATTTTGATCATGTTATTCCGTGGCATTTGGGCGGACCCACCGTCCCGGACAACGGTGCAGGGCTCTGCGAAGCCTGCAACCACACCAAGGAACTTCCTTACTGGAAAACAAAACCTACGCCAGGACCAAGGCACCGGACTCGGCTCACCACGCCCACCGGGCACACCTATCACTCCACAGCGCCGCCCCTACCGGGGCGGGTGTGAGAGCAGCGCGCTGGCAGTCCGGTTGGACAGGACCCTGGCGAAAAGCAGGACGAGGAGCCCTGCTGCCGGTACAAACAAAAGCCCCAATCTCAGTGAAGAGGCGTCGGCGATCAGCCCCACAATAGGCGGGGACACCAGGAACCCCACGCGCAGGAGCCAGCCAACAATGGTCAGGCCAGCCCCGGGGCGAAAGCCCGGAAGCTCGTCCGCTGCGTGCATGGCGGCAGGGATGAGGGTTGCGACGCCAAAACCGGCCAGGCCCAGACCAATCACTGTGCCCGGGATGCTGGGGAACGCCAGGGCGGCTCCCATTCCCACGAATACGGTGATACCCCCAGCCTGGGCAACAACGCGCTGACCAAAGCGGTCCACCATCCCATCGCCTAGAAGGCGGCCAATAAACTGCATGCCCTGCAGGGAGATAAAGCCCAGGCCTGCAACAAACGCACTGGATCCCAGATCAACCGAAAGGTAGATGGCAGACCAGGAACTGCCGGCGTCCTCCACGATGGCTCCGCCAGAGGCGATGATCACCAGGGCCAGCAAAACCCCATAACGGGCAACAATGCCCACACTCCGTGACGTTGGTGGGGGATTCTTTGCGCCGTTGTCTGCCGTCGTCGGATCCTCAGTGGCGCTCTCCGTCTCCGGTCCACGTAGGAGGAAGCGGGCGAAAGCACATGCGGCGGTTCCAAAGGCAACGGCTGAGACAAGAAGGTGCAGCGGGAGGGGAATTTCCAGCTCCGCGGCAGCCGCGCCCATGATGCCACCAAGCACGGCACCCAGCGACCAGACGGCGTGGAACGAGTTGATGATGGACCGGCCGAACAGGCGCTGCACGCGCAGCCCATGCGAATTTTGGGCCACGTCGGTGATCGCGTCCATGGCGCCGGCAAGGAAAAAGGCTGCCGCCAGGACAGCCCAGTTGGGTGCAATTCCGGCTAGGAGGATACCGAAGCCTGTCATAAGGGTTCCGGTCACAGCCACGCGGGATGACCTGAAACGGCGAATCAGGAATCCTGCACTCAGCCCCACGATCAGCGCACCGAGCGGGAATGCGGCGACGGCTGTGCCGAAGGCTGCATTGCTCAGCCCAAGATCCGCCTTGATCCCGGGATAGCGGGGCAGGAGGTTTGCGAACAGCGCCCCATTGGTGAAGAAGAGGACGCCGACAGCGAGCCGTGCGCGGCGGGCTGCGAGTGGCGCAGTAGTAAGGGTGGGGGCGGCAGACACTGTGGAATCCATTCGCTTTCAGGGTTTACGTGAACGTTCACGCTAAGAAGAAGTTAGCAGTGGGTCGGTGTAGTGGCAAGGTGCAGTGCTTCGTAGACTTGCCTAAGGCCCTCAACGATGGAGTGAAACACTGTGAAGAATCCGATCCCAGATTATTTGGACGAAGTCATATCCGGCGTCAGGGATGATTCGCAGGGGAACGTCGCTGATTACATTCCCCAGCTTGCGGCAGCAGATCCTGACGTCCTGGCAATAGCTGTCACAACTGTCCACGGCAAAACCTACTCGGCAGGGGACAGCAATGAGCTGTTTTCCATTCAGTCGATCTCCAAGCCGTTTGCCTATGCAGCGGCCCTGATCGACAGGGGATTTGAGCGCATTGACCTCACCGTCGACGTCGAACCATCAGGCGAAGCGTTCAACGAACTTTCGCTTGAGGGCGAGACGCACCGTCCCAAGAACGCGATGATCAATGCCGGTGCCATCGCAATCCATTCCCTGGTCGGAAGCGAAGGCTGCTCTGGTGAGAGCAGGGTCCAGCGTCTGCTGGGTTTCTTCTCTTCCCTGGCCGGCCGGGAGCTCGAAATTGATGAAGAGGTGTGCCAGTCCGAGTTTGAGCATGCCGACCGTAATTTTGCCATTGGCCACATGCTCCGCAATTACAACCTTATTGACGGGGACGTCCACGAAACTGTCCTTGGCTATACCAAGCAGTGCAGCATACTGGTCTCGGTTCGTGACCTGTCCATGATGACTGCAACGTTAGCGGCAGGTGGTGTGCAGCCGCAGACCGGGGAACGCCTGATGAGCCCAGAGGTGGCCCGCCAGGTGATGTCCGTGATGGCGGGAGCCGGGATGTACGACTCCGCCGGTGATTGGCTGACCAAAGTGGGAATTCCTGCCAAAAGCGGCGTCTCCGGCGGGATGGTCGGAGTGCTCCCCAACCAGGTCGGAATCAGTGCATTTTCGCCGAGGCTCGACACCCATGGCAATAGCCAGCGTGGCCGGCGAATCTTCGAACGACTCTCCGCGGACATGGGTATGCACCTGTTCAACGTGGACCCCAGCACTGATAAATCCGTGGTCAAGGAACTCACGGACGATGGCGCAGTCTTCCACCTGCACGGCACGGTCCAGTTCCTCACGGCATCCAATCTGCTGTACCAGATGACAGATTCGGAGAGCCTTGGCGGCGCCACACTGGACGTCTCCCGCGTGGATTCCTTCTCTGACGTGGGCCGCCGCATGACACTCGAGGGCATGCGGCGCCTACACCAGGATGGTTCCGCCATCAGGCTGTACGATCCGGAGGGAAAGCTGCCGGATCCAGACTTTGGCAACGGGGAATATCCCGTTCTCGTCTAGGACGCCCGGGTGGACACCCGGACAACTAGGTCTACAGCAATGGCCGCAGCGGAACCAGGACAGTTTCGCTGAATCGGGCCAGCGGTGACCGGTGCTGCCACTCCTCGGTGGTGAGGACCTGGCAGTTCTTGCTGTCTGCCTCAAATATCTTCCGCATATCTGCAGCGAAATCCTCGTCGTGGATCTCAAGATTGATCTCGTAGTTGCCTGTCAGGCTTAGCCGGTCAATATTGGCGCTGCCCACTGTTGACCATGCGCCGTCGATTGTGGCTGTCTTTGCGTGAATCATGGCGTTTCGGTAGAGCAGGATGGTCACGCCAGCTTCAAGGAGTGACTTGTAGAATCCCCGTGACAGCCAGTCGGAAAGGACGTGGTTTGAGTCTTTGGGGAGAATGATCCGAACGTCAACGCCTCGTTCGCTGGCGGCCAGGAGCGCCCGGAGGATCTGCTGATCGGGGATGAAATAGGCCATGCTGACATAGATATGGTCCTGTGCCCGGTCAATGGCTTCCAGGTATACCCCGCGGATCGGATAGACCAGATTTGCTGGAATATTATTCACCGCACTGATGCGTGGTTCCCAGACATCAGGACCCGTGTGGGGTATTTCCTTTTCGCGTGTGGACGTATGCGCGTTCCACACATTCGCAAATGCCTGGCGGAGGTCCCAGACGGAGGGGCCAACAAGCCTCAGATGCGTGTCCCGCCATTCAGTGGCGTAGAGGGAGCCAATGTTATAGCCACCCACAAACCCTGTGCGGTCATCAACAACAAGGATTTTGCGGTGGTCCAGTCCGGTACTGCGAAGCGCCTTGAAGAACATTGAGGGCCGGATCACGGGGAAGCGATAGACGTGGATGGCCGGGTGGAACCTGAAGAAGGAGTGCGGGACCACCAGGTTGGCGAATCCGTCGTAGATGACAAAAACGTCAACACCGCGGCCGGCAGCTTCATTAAGGGCATTCTTGAACTGCCTGCCCGTAGTGTCGTCCTTCCAGATGAAGGTCTCAATGTAGATGGTGTGTTCGGCGTCCCTGATGGCCTGGATCATGTCCCGGTACAGGTCCTCACCGTAGGTATAGGTTGTGACCTGTGTGCCTGATATCTCCTGGTCGAAGGTCCCCGGGTGGGGGAACCCCTTCCGCTTCCGCCTGCTGTGTTTTTTGATCGTATCGAGGGCAAGCAGCCCTGCGATAACTGCCCCCTGGAGCGCAAGAAACCCCAGCGCCAACCGGCTCGCAGTTTTCCGGGCCAGTCCAGCAGTGTGGTTCGGGAACAATCTAGTCATGGACTCAGCCTAATCTGCTCTCCTTTGAAGGAGCTGCAATGAATTCTGCTGCCAGCGCCTCCGAACTGCGGGCCAGAAGCGCAACGTCGGCCCCCACCAGCACGAAGGCGGCGCCGGCTGCCATGTAGCGGCGGGCCATGCCTGGGTTGAACGCATTCACGCCAGCTGGTTTTCCGGCAGTGGCGGCAGCAGCGAGGCAGCGTTCGACGGCGGCCACCACCTCCGGGTGTTCCTGCTGTCCCAGCACACCCATGGAAGCTGCGAGATCCGACGGCCCGACAAAAATGGCATCCACCCCATCAACGGCGAGAATGTCTTCCACTGCCTCAACCGCCGTCGTCGATTCAATCTGGACGGTGACGCTGATCGTGGCGGCCGCCTGGGCCAGGTAGTCCGGGATACGGTTCCACCGCGATGCACGGGCCAGTGCTGCTCCAACACCCCGCACTCCCTCTGGCGGATACCGTGTGGCGGCAACAGCCTCCTGCGCCTCCTGCGCCGAGTTGACCATGGGCAGCAGCAGGTTCTGCGCGCCCAGGTCCAGGTACTGCTTGATCAGTACTGTGTCATTGACAGGCAACCGGACCATGGCCGTCACGGGATATGCACCGATCACCTGCAGTTGCGACAGGACAGATTCGAGGCCGTTGGGGCTGTGCTCTACGTCCACCAGCACCCAGTCAAGGCCGGATCCAGCGCAAATTTCGGCAGCAACGCTACTCCCGGAACAAACCCACATCCCGATCAAGGGCCTGTCCGCTGCGGCAAGCACCTGCGCAAACGTGGCATCTGGTGTTACGTGAAATGGCATGTGACTGCTCCCAAGGGTCCGTAATCTGCGTGCACGGTATCGCCTTTCGCCACCCACATGGGGCGCGTAAACGAGCCGGCCAGGATAATGTCGCCAGCCCTGAGGCTGTCGCCGTGGGCGGCGATCTTGTTCGCCAGCCAATGCACTCCGTTGCCGGGATGGTCCAGTACCCCAGCTGCCACACCCGTCTCCTCGACTGTCTGGTTTTTGTAGAGCAGCGCTGCAACCCAGCGGAGGTCGACGGCGTCTGGCCGCACGGGTGTGCCGCCCACCACCATGGCGCCCATGGCAGCGTTGTCAGCGATGGTATCCACGATGGTCCGGCCTGCCATCTCGATCCGTGAGTCCAGGATCTCCAGGGCGGGAACCACGTAGTCCGTGGCATTGAGGACATCGAAGAGCGTGCAGCCGGGGCCGGACAGGTCAGTTTTTAACACAAACGCCAGCTCCACTTCGACCCGCGGATGCGTATATTTGTCCCACTCCACAGCACAGCCGGTGGAGAGGACCATGTCATCAAAAATGGCCCCGTAGTCGGGTTCCGTGATGCCGGTGGCCATTTGCATGGCGCGGGACGTCAGGCCAATCTTCCGCCCCACCAACGTCCGCCCGGCTTCTTCGTTTCGGCGCCGCCACAGCCGCTGTACGGCGTAGGAGTCAGCCACCTCCATGTCTGGATAACGGGCGGTCAGAAGGGGCACAGGAGTTCGCGTGCGCCCGGCCTCGACGAGTTCATTGGCAATGGATTCGATGATTGTGGGATCCAGCATGGCTACAGCTGGGTTCCGAGTTTGAAGCCGCGTTCCTCGCCCGGTTCACGGGTATAGGAGAATCCGTCTGCTCCCACTGTGACGGCCATTTCGCTCCGGTCCTCCCGGAGAGTCAGCGGCTGCACGTTGCCATCGAGGTCAAGGACGGGGGAGGCTTCGCTGTACCACGACGGAACCACGGGATTGCCCCACCAGTCGCGGCGCTGGTTGTCATGGACGTCCCAGGTGATGGTGGGGTTGTCGGGATCGCCCGTGTAGTAGTCCTGGGTGTAGATCTCAATCCGGTGGTTGTCCGGGTCAAGGATGTACAGGTAGAAGGCGTTGGACACGCCGTGCCGTCCGGGACCGCGTTCAATCCTGTCGCTCATCCGCAGCGCGCCCATCTTGTCGCAGATCTGGATGATGTTGTGTTTTTCGTGGGTGGCAAAGGCAACGTGGTGCATCCTGGGCCCGTCCCCGCCAGTCAGTGCCGTGTCGTGGACTGTCTGCTTGCGGTGCATCCACACGGCATACGTGACTCCGTCCGAATCCTGGATGTCCTCGGAGACCCGGAACCCCAGGTCTTCCAGGTATTTGCGACCGCGCGGAACATCGGGCGTGACCTGGTTGAAGTGGTCCAGGCGCACCAGTTCGCCTGCCGAGTAGAGGTCATAGCGCTGGGTCAGGCGCTCCACGTGCTCGGCATCGTAGAAGAATTCATAGGGGAAGCCCAGCGGATCCTCCACCCGGACGGAATCGCCGATTCCTTTGGTGAAGCCGCCCTTCCGGCGTTCGGTCCGGCAGCCGAGCTCCTGGTAGTAGGCCTCTGCTGCATCTACTTCGGCAGGGGACTTCACCCTGTAGGCGAAGGCGGCGACAGCTGCCACGGGTCCTTTCCGCAGCACGAGGTTGTGGTGGATGAATTCCTCCAGGGAGCGCAGGTAGATGGTGTTTTCATCTTCCTCCGTGACGTGCAGTCCCAGCAGGTCAACGTAAAAGGCGCGTGATGCAGCAAGGTCGGTGACCACTATTTCCATATAGGCGCAGCGGACAATGTCCGGAGCCGGAACTGAGGGTTTGGCAATGGCAGTGCTCATGGGAATCTCTCTTCGTTGAAAGTGTGCGGGTCCTCGAACGTGCGTGCGGAATGTCAGGCGCCGAATTTCGGGGTGTGGACTGCGCCCAGGCTGATATGCACTGCCTGCTGGTCCGTGTAGAAATCAATGGAACGGTAGCCGCCCTCGTGCCCCAGTCCGGAGGCCTTCACGCCCCCAAAGGGAGTGCGAAGATCCCGGACATTGTGGCTGTTCAGCCAGACCATGCCGGCTTCGATGTTCTGTGCAAAGGTGTGGGCGCGCGTCAGGTCCTGGGTCCAGAGGTAGGCCGCCAGGCCGTATTTGGTGTTGTTCGCGAGGGCCAGTGCTTCGGCGTCGTCCGCAAAAGGCGTGATCGACACAACGGGACCGAAAATTTCCTCCTGGAAGATCCGGGCGTCAGGGGCGACGTCGGCAAAAACAGTGGGGGCTATGTAGTTACCCGTGGGGAGGTGGTCCGGGCGGCCGCCACCGGCCAGCAGCCTGCCCTCGGTTTTGCCGATTTCCACGTAGGAGGCCACCTTGGCGTAGTGCTCGGGGTGAACCAGCGCGCCCACCTCTGTGGCCGGGTCGTGCGGATCCCCGACGATAATGTTCTTGGCCCTTGCCGCGTATTTCTCGCAGAACTCCTCATAGACCGTGCGTTCCACCAGGATCCGTGACCCGGCGGTGCAGCGCTCACCATTGAGCGAGAAGACGCCGAACAGCGCTGAGTCGATAGCGGCGTCCAGGTCCGCGTCCGCGAAGACAACACAGGGCGATTTGCCGCCGAGCTCCATGGAGAGGCCCTTGAGTCCCGTGGCGGCATTGCGGAAAATGGTCTGGCCGGTGGTGCTCTCCCCGGTGAAGGAGATCAGGGGAACATCCGGGTGCTTCACCAGTGCGTCCCCGGCCTCCTCGCCCAGGCCATTGACCAGGTTGAAGACTCCGGTGGGCAACCCGGCATCCTTGAATATCTGCGCCCACAGCGACGCCGACAACGGCGTGAATTCGGCCGGTTTGAGAACCACCGTATTTCCGGTGGCCAGCGCGGGGGCGAGCTTCCAGGATTCCAGCATAAAAGGGGTATTCCAGGGAGTGATCAGGCCCGCGACGCCGATTGGCTTGCGGTTCACGTAGTTGATCTGTGCCCCGGGGACTTTCATGGCGTCGTCGTACTGCGCCACAATCAAGTCCGCAAAAAATCGGAAGTTTTCCGCGGCCCGCAGAGCCTGGCCCTTGGCCTGCGTGATGGGCAGGCCGGTGTCGAAGGTTTCCAGCTCGGCGAGGCGGGTTTCCTGGGCTTCGACCGCGTCGGCAATCCTGTTCAGGACCCGGGCACGTTCGCGGGGCTTCATGCTGGGCCATGGCCCGTTCCGGAATGCTTCGCGTGCCGAGGCTACGGCCAGGTCAACATCTGCCTGCTGCCCGGCGGCCGCGGTGGCGTAATCGGTGTTGGATACCGGGTCCAGCACAGCGAAGGTTTCCCCGCCCACCGAGTCCACAAATTCGCCGTTGATGAAGTGCTGGATGTGGGTTGGCAGGTTCTGTGGGACGTAATGGGTGGCTGTCCTAGAAGGTGACGTCATTGTTTGTCCTTTGAGGTGGTGCTGAGAGTTTTCTGGGTACCTGGTGCCTGTCTTAGATAGGCGTCCAAGGTGGCTATGCGGTGCTGTCGGGCTGCCTGTTCAATCTGGGCAGGCTCTGCGCCACGTTCGATCAGGACAAGCAGGTTTTCGTGTTCGTTCACTGAATCCCGGGCACGCCCGGGGACAAAGCGAAACGTGGAGGACCGGAGTGCGGCAAGCCGGTTCCATCCCCTCTGCACAAGGTCCAGGATGTGGGGATTGGGGCAGTGTTCAAACAGGATGCTGTGGAATTCCTGGTTGAGGGCGGTGAACTGCAGGGGATCGAAGTCCGCCAGGCAGTTCCGCATCCGGTTGTTGACTGCCCGGGCACGGGCAATATCGGCCTTGTCCATCAGCTGGGCGGACAAGCCTGTTGCTGCTCCCTCAACGATGCTCAGGGTCTGCATTGTGTACTGGTATTCGGTGGGATCGATGCCGGACACCGTAGCTCCAACATTGCGCTCAAAGGTCACCAGTCCCTCGGCCTCCAGCCGACGGATTGCCTCACGGACCGGGACCACGCTGACGCCCAGGTCGGTGGCAATCGTGGCCAGGACCAGCCGATACCCGGGCGTGTAGATGCCGTGGACAATGCGTTGCTTAACGGCTGCGTATGCCTGCTGCGATTTACTTTCCGTTGCTTCGGTCACGCTTTTTCTCCCGCGTCCCACTCCACAAACTTCTTGCGCCATTCAGCATTCAGTGGGTAGAGGCCATCGACGCTATTGCCCTGCGCCACCATGGCCGCAATGAAGGTCTCTTCACGTTCCTGGACTATCGAATCGTCGGCTACCTCGTCTGCCAACGCAGGCGGGATCACGAGGATTCCGTCTGCATCCGCCACGATGATGTCGCCCGGTTGGACAGTGGTTCCACCGCAGGCGATGGTGATGTCGGTATCCCAGGGGATATGCCGGCGTCCCAGCACCGCGGGGTGGGTGGCGCCGAAGTAACTTGGCATATCCAGTGCTGCGACGGCGGTAAAGTCGCGGACACCGCCGTCGGTAATGATGGCGGCGGCACCCCGTACCTGGGCGCGAAGGGCCAGAATGTCCCCGATGGTGCCGGTGCCTTTCTCGCCGCGTGCCTCCATGACCAGAATCTCACCGGGGTTTACTGAATCGATGGCGCGTTTTTGGGCATTAAACCCGCCACCGTGGGTGGTGAAGAGGTCTTCCCGATTGGGCACGTAGCGCAGGGTCCTGGCGAGGCCCACCACGCGGGTGTCCGGGCGGGTGGCGGAGAGGCCATCAATGCTGACATTGTTCAGGCCCCGCTTGCGCAGCTGTGCGGACAGGGTTGCGGTGCAGACGCTTTCAAGCTTTGCCTTCAGCGCGGGGGCCACGCCGGGTTCCGGCAGTCCTGCAGCGCTCCGTGATCCGTACGCCTCCTCGCGCTGGGTGTCATCCGTCCGGGGACGGGCACCAAAGTCCGCGAACGGCGTCGTACCCTCTGTGACGTGTGTCCTCAGCCTGCCGGTGGTGGCGTCCTTGCTCGAGACTTCAATTTCGACGACGTCGCCGGGGTGCGCTACCGAGGCGCCCGCGGGCGTGCCCGTGAGGATGATGTCGCCAGTTTCGAGTGTGAGTAGTTGCGAGAGGTCCGCGATCAGTTGCGCGAAGGGGAAAAGGAGGTCTCCTGTGGTGTCATCTTGGACGACGGCGCCGTTGTGCCAGGTGCGGATGCGCAACTGGGTGGGATCCACTGTCGCGGCGGGAATCAGGGCGGGTCCGATGGGGGTAAAGCCGTCGCCGCCCTTGGACCGGAGGTTGGAGCCCTTGTCCGCATAGCGGAGATCGTAGACGCCGAGGTCGTTACTGGCGGTCACCCAGGCAACGTGGCGCCAGGCGTCCTCGACGGAGACGCGGCGAGCCGGCGTGCCAACGACCAAGGCAACCTCGCCTTCGAAGCCAAGCAGTTCGCACCCGGCGGGACGTTCTACGGCGGAACCCGAGATGGCCAGCGAGGAGGGCGGTTTCAGGAAGTAGGAGGGCTGCCCCGGCGTGCGGCCGCGCTGTTCCGCGCGGCTGGGGTAGTTGATGTGGACAGCAATGACCTTGCGCGCCGAAGCCAGAAGATGCTCGGTGACATGTTCCACAAATTACTCCTCATCGAGTACGAAATCGTATACGAAGAGCATGCGCGTTGCAGCTGCTGCCGTCAACCCCCTTGGGCCAAGGCGGCTGGCTTACCAGGACGTCTCGCGGGGTCGGCCCTCTTCGTAGCCAGCGCTGGACTGCACTCCCACCACTGCGCGCCTGCGGAACTCGGCAATCGACTCGGCCCCAGCGTAGGTGAAGGAGGAGCGGACACCGGAAATAATGGAGTCGACCAGATCCTCGACGCCGGGCCGGGCAGGATCCAGGTACATGCGGGAATGCGAGATGCCCTCCTCGAACAGCCCGGAGCGGGCCCGGTCAAAGGCAGACTGTTTCCTGGTGCGGTTCTGCACGGCGCGCGCCGAAGCCATGCCGAAGCTTTCCTTGTAGGCGCGGCCACTGGAATCCACCACAAGGTCGCCGGCGGATTCGTGGGTTCCCGCGAACCAGGAGCCGATCATGACGCTGGCGGCACCTGCAGCAAGGGCCAGCGCAACGTCACGCGGATACTTGACGCCGCCGTCGGCCCAGATCTCGGCGCCTGATTCCAGGGCGGCAGCTGCGCATTCGAGCACAGCGGAGAACTGTGGCCGTCCCACGCCGGTCATCATCCGGGTGGTACACATGGCCCCCGGGCCAACGCCGACTTTCAGGATGTCCGCTCCAGCCTGGACCAGGTCTTTCACGCCATTCGCAGCAACGACGTTTCCGGCGACAATCTTCAGCCGTCGGCCGGTACGTTCAGCGAACTCGTCGCGGGCGGCCGTGACCAGCGGCAGCGCCTCGATCATCTTCTCCTGATGGCCATGCGCTGTGTCCACAACAATGACGTCGACGCCAGAGTCAAGCAGGCTTGCTGTCTTGGCCCGGACATCTCCGTTGATGCCGACGGCGCCACCGACCATAAGCCGGCCCTGGGGGTCGACGGCGGGGGAGTAGATGGTGGAGCGGAGGATGCCCTTGCGTGTCAGGACTCCGGCGAGTCGGCCGCCGTCGAGGACGGGAACCATGCTCAGGTGCCGTTCGGCCATGGTGTCGAAGACCGCGCGGGGTTCCTCGTCGGCTGAAGCGGTGACAATATTTTCGCTCATGACATCGGCAATGCTGCTAAACCGGTCCACTTCCTGGCAGTCGCCAAGCGTGACGATGCCTACCGGTTCGGTACCGTTGAGGACCACCGCGGCACCATGGGAACGTTTGCCCAACAACGAGAGGGCTGTCGCCACGACATCGGTAGCCTGCACGGTGATCGGCGTTTCGAAGACAGTGTGTGCACGCTTGACCTGTCCCACCATGTCATTAACGGCGTCACGGCTGATGTCCTGCGGCAAGATGGCGATGCCTCCACGGCGGGCAACGGTTTCAGCCATTCGCCGCCCCGTCACAGCGGTCATGTTGGATACCACCAGGGGGATCGAGGTCCCGATGCCGTCCGGGGTGGTCAGGTCGACGCTTGTCCGGGAGGCGATGGCAGAGCGCGAGGGCACCATGAACGTGTCGTTGTAGGTCAGGTCATAGGCCGGGCGCACGTCGTTGAGAAACTTCATGTACTCGAGCGTATCCCTGATTTCATGCCTGCGCTGGAGCCGTTGGGCCCTCACGTGGGTCCGCCGGGCCTGGTGCAATGCTTGACTCATGGCAGCGGAGGAGGAAATCCTCAACCACTGCGGCAAACTCATCGGGTTGCTCGATCTGGGGCATATGCCCGGTGTTGGCGAACACGTACGATTCCGCCCAGGGGAGGGCCCTGGTGGCTTCTGCCAGCTGGCTGAACGGCAAAACATGGTCGTGATCGCCCCAGGCGGCAAGTACCGGAATCTTCGACTGTGCCATGGACTGGATCAGTTCGGTACGCCATTCTTCCCGGATGCCAGAGATGGTGCCCAGGTCGTGGGCAATCTCCATTACCGTCCGGCGGTGCGACGCGCGCCGGGACAGGGCCAGGGCCTGGTCAACACGGGCATCGGTGACAAGCGTTTTGTCATAGAAAATCGACTGGACAGTGCGGCGTGAGGACGCTGCACTGGGCCGCATCAGAATTGGCGCAAACGGCCGCACCGCCAGCAGGCGAAGGGCAAGAGCTACTTCCGGACCGAAACCGGCGCTGTCGGCGAGGATCAGGGCTGATACGCGGCTGGGGTGGGCGGCGGCAAACGCCATGGCAATAGCCCCGCCGAGCGAATTGCCGATCACCGGCAAGGGTTCCCTGAGTCCTACCGCGTCAAGGAACCCTGGCAGGGCGTCGGCCAGTTTGGCCAGTGTTGCAGGCCCTGCGACACGTTCGGAATACGCAAATCCCGGCAGATCCACGCTGTAGACGGTGTGGCCTGCGGAGAGCCGGTCGTGCTGTTCATTCCAGTCCTCGAGGCTCTGCCCAATGCCGTGCAGGAGGAGGATGGGCTCTCCGGTGCCCGTTTTCCGATAGCGCATGCGGGTGCCCTCTGCGGTGATGTAGCCGGTACCGGGCAGCGCCAGGGGCCGCACCCGCTGGCCGCGCCGCCCGAACCGGACGTTGTCTGTCAGCCGGCCAGCCCGGAGCAGGGCGAAGTCCTGGATATAGTTCTGGTGCAGTCGCCATGGTGATTCGGCACCCTGGCGCGGCAATTTGTCTGCGCCGCGGAGAATGTAGCCAGCTTTCAGGTCGATCAAGGATGTCAGCTCGGCATCGGCAATGCCGGCGGGCGCTTTGGGTGCCACCCAGTCCAGGCTCCGGCGGTCCATGGTTTTCAACAGCCGCGTAATGTAGCCAGCCACCAGATCCGCCTTGAGTGTCCACGATGCGTTGGTGTAGCCAATGGTGAGCGCAAAGTTGGGCACGCCGTCAAGCATCATGCCCTTGTAGGTCAGCGACTTCCCCACATCGACAGCCTCGGCATCGACGGTCAGTTTCATCCCGCCAATGACAAGCAGGTTCAGTCCTGTGGCGGTGACGATTACGTCGGCCCGGATTGATCCGCCCGACGCTAGGTCAATTCCACCAGGCGTGATCCGCTTGATTTTGTCCGTCACAATCTCGGCAGTTCCGGCGCTGATGGCGCGGAAAAGATCACCATTGGGGATGGCGCACACCCGCTGGTCCCATGGCTGGTACGACGGTGCCAGGTGCGTGTCCACGGCGTAGCCAGCTGGTAGTTTGGCGAGCGCTGATTTGCGGAGGATGCCCTTCATGGTCTCCGGCCGGCGTCGGCTGACCTGGTAGGTGAGCATCGAGGCCAGAATGTTCTTGGTCCGCACGACGTTGTAGGCCAGCTGTGCAGGCACCTTGCCCCTGAGGCGGTCGGCCAGGTGGTCCCGGGATGGCACGGCGGCTATGTATGTCGGGGAACGCTGCAGCATGGTCACCTTCGCAGCCGATGTCGCCATCGAGGGCACGAGCGTCACGGCTGTAGCACCGCTGCCAATGACGACCACGTGCTTGCCCTCGTAATTGAGGGTGGCTGGCCAGTGCTGAGGGTGCACTATCGTCCCTGAAAAAGAATCCGCGCCCTCGATTGCCGGGGTGAAACCCTCGTCATAGCGGTAGTAGCCGGAGCAGACAGACAGGAAGGAGCATGTGAAAGTGAGCGTCTCTTCGGTGGGCTCGGGCCCGCCGTCCAGCGGTGCGTCGTTGAGCCGGTATTCTTCGCCAGACGTGCGGACGGCAGTGACTGTCCACAGCGCTGTCTCACTCGACCAATCTGCTGCGATGACCCGGTGATTCAGCCGGATTCCGGGCCCCAGATCCTCATCCGCGATTGTTGCCTGGATGTATTCGCGGATCGACTTGCCGTCGGCAATGGCCTTGGCGCCAATCCATGGCCGGAACGAGTAGCCCAGCGTGTACATGTCGCTGTCGGAACGGATGCCTGGGTATCTGAAGAGATCCCACGTGCCTCCCACGGCGCTGCGGGATTCAAGGATGGCGAAGGACTTCCCCGGCAGATCCCGTTTGAGCCGGCTGGCAAAGCCGATTCCGCTTAACCCGGCACCAACAATCAACACATCAACATGGGAGCTCATCTGGCCAAGTTATCGACTGTTTGTCGAGATAGTCAACACCGTGTTGATTGATGCGGTTAGGATGGGAACATGGTTCAGCGCGGACGACGAACGGAACGGGTTTCAGGCGATGAGCGCCAGGATGCGATCCTCGTTACTGCAGAGGCGCTCCTGGGCGAGCGCGCCCTGGATGATATTTCGATTGAGGAGCTGGCCAAGGGCGCTGGTATCTCCCGTCCTACCTTCTACTTTTACTTTTCATCCAAGGACGAGGTCCTGCTGGCCCTCCTGGATCGGGTAATCGACCAGGTAGAGCGCCAGGTTGGAGCGCTTCCCCGCAACTTCGAGAGCGACCCGGTCGGCGCCTGGACACGGTCCATCGGCATGTTCATTGATGTTTTTGTGGCCCACCGTGCGGTGGCCACGGCAGCCATCGCGGCACGTGGCCGCAACGCTGAGGTGCGGGCGCTGTGGTCCAGGTCCATGCAGTCCTGGGCGGATTTCACGACAGGCGTGATCCAGTCCGAACAGTCGCGTGGAGCCGCTCCCGGCGGAATCGACGCCCATGATCTCGCCGTAGGTCTGAACCTCATGAACGAACGCGTCATCACCGCAGTCCTCAACCGGGAAAGCCCAACCGTTGCGGAGTCCCGTGCCCTTGACGTGCTCTCGACGATCTGGATCCGCAGTATCTACGGATCTGATCACCCAGAAATCCCATAACCGCCATCGAAAGGAACATAGAGATGCCCCAGATCAAGAACCTGACAGTGCTTGGTACCGGAGTCCTCGGATCGCAGATCGCATACCAGGCTGCATTCCATGGCTTCGCCGTCACCGCCTACGACATTGATGATGCCGCCCTGGAAAAGGCGAAGGGCCGTTTTTCGCAGCTCGCTGGCATTTACGTGTCACAGAAGGTGGCTGGTGCCGCGGATGGCAAAGCTGAAGCCGCTCTCGACAACCTCCGCCTCAGCGCTGACCTCGGAGACGCCGTTGCGGAGGCTGACCTTGTCATTGAGGCTGTTCCGGAAATGATGGAGCTCAAGCGGGATATCTACCGCAGGCTCGCGGAGCTGGCTCCCAGCACAACCATCTTTGCCACAAACTCCTCGACCCTGCTGCCCAGTGACCTCAAGGAGTCCACGGGCCGACCAGACCGTTTCCTGGCCATCCACTACGCCAACAACATCTGGGTCCAGAACATCGCTGAAGTCATGGGCACAGCCGACACTGATCCGGCCGTGTTCGACGCCGTCGTCGAGTTTGCCCGGAATAGCGGCATGGAGCCCATAGAGATCGCAAAGGAAAAGGCCGGATATGTCCTGAACTCACTGCTTGTTCCTTTCCTCAATGCAGCTGCCGGACTGGTACTGCAGGGTATCTCCAGTCCGGACATGATCGACAAGACCTGGCGCATCGCCACCGGCGCTCCCACGGGGCCCTTCCAGATCTTTGATGTTGTGGGCCTGACCACCGCCTACAACATCTCCGCAGCATCACCGGACGCTGGGTCCCAGGCCTTCGCGGCGTACCTCAAGGACAACTACATCGACAAGGGAAAGCTCGGCGTCTCAACGGGCGAAGGCTTCTACAAGTACTGAGCCTGCCCGGGGTCCGCTCCATGGTGCATCCTGTTCACCCTTGTGGTCTCCTGCTGGACTGCTTTAGAGTGCTTTCAGCGCTCCTCTTCCATTTAGTGAACTCTGTGTTCAATTATCGAACAATTATGGAATAGCTGACCGCCACACAACGACGTGAGGAATGACAGTGCAGTTCCACCACCATGGGTATGTATCCGGGGACCCGCGCGTCCAGCCAGCAGCCGGCGTCGGGCTTGACCGCCCCGATGACCTGCCAGCTGAGGTGGATGTCCTCATTATTGGTACCGGTCCCGCCGGAATCGTGACTGCCGCCCAACTCTCCCAGTTTCCTGGCATCACCACGCGCATCATTGAACGCCGGGCGGGCAGGCTTGCGGTGGGCCAGGCTGACGGAATCCAGGCGCGGAGTGTTGAGACATTCCAGGCTTTCGGGTTCGCGGAGCGGATCATTGCTGAGGCATACCAGATCAGCGAAATGGCGTTCTGGAAGCCAGATCCCCAGGATTCCGCACGCATTGTCCGGGCGGCGCGGGCTGTCGACGACGCGGTCGGGATCAGTGAATTCCCGCACCTGATTGTCAACCAGGCTCGCGTGCTGGACTATTTTTCCGAATTCATGGCCAACGCACCCACCCGGATGGCACCAGACTATGGCCTTGAATTCCAGGGCCTGGAGGTAGCTGAAACGGGAGAATACCCAGTGACGGTGACCCTTGCCGAGACGGTGGGGCCAACGGCTGGTCAGTCGCGAACTGTTCGCGCCAAGTACGTCGTGGGTTCCGACGGCGCCCGCAGCCGGGTCCGCGACGCGATCGGCTGCACCATGGCGGGAGACAAGGCCAATCACGCCTGGGGAGTCATGGATGTGCTGGCGGTCACCGACTTTCCGGATATTCGCATGAAGTGCGCCATTCAGTCCGGTTCTGGTGGGAGTATCCTGCTGATTCCCCGTGAGGGTGGTCACCTGTTCCGGATGTACGTCGACCTAGGGGTTGTCCCTGCTGATGACGCCGGTGCCGTGCGCAGCACCAGCATTGAGCAGATCATCGAGAAGGCCAACGCGATCCTGCATCCGTACACCCTGGATGTACGCAACGTCGCCTGGCATAGCGTCTACGAAGTGGGACACCGGCTGACGGACAGGTTCGACGACGTCCTGCCGGACCAGCGCGGTTCCCGCACGCCAAGAGTCTTCATCACCGGCGATGCCTGCCATACCCACAGCGCCAAGGCTGGCCAGGGGATGAATGTCTCCATGCAGGACGGGTTTAACCTGGGCTGGAAACTGGGGCACGTCGTGGAGGGGCGGAGCCCGGAGGCCCTGCTGGATACCTACTCCGCCGAACGTCAGGTGGTAGCTAGGGAACTGATTGACTTCGACAGGCAGTGGTCCACTCTCATGGCCAAGCGTCCAGAGGACTTTGAAGACCCCTCCGAACTGGAGAATTTTTATGTCCGAACCGCCGAATTTCCGGCCGGGTTCATGACTGAGTATGCGCCATCCCTGCTGGTGGCCGGACCAGCACACCAGGCGCTTGCGAACGGCTACACGGTGGGAAAGCGCTTTAAGTCTGCGCCGGTGATGCGCGTCTGCGATGCACATCCAACACATCTGGGCCATCACGCCACAGCTGACGGGAGGTGGCGGATCTACGTCTTCGCTGATGCCGCGCAGGCGGGTCCTGATTCAGCTGTTGCGGACTTTGCCGACTGGATTTCCAGCGCCCCCGACTCGCCCTTTGCTGCCCTTCGTGACGGTGTCGAAAAACAGGACTGGTTCGACCTGAAAGTGATCTACCAGCAGGAGCATGCGGGCGTGGACATTGCCAAGGTGCCGTCCGTATTTTTCCCCCGGGTAGGGCCATTTGAGCTCATTGACTATGAGCTGGTGTACGCGACGGATCCCCAGCAGGACATCTTCGAGCTCCGCGGCGTGGATCGGAGCGGCGCCGTTGTTGTGGTCCGCCCAGATCAGTACGTGGCGGCCGTCCTGCCTATTTCCGCAACGGCCCAGTTGGCGGAGTTCTTTGCTCCGCTGCTATTGGCTGGCGTGAAGGCGTAGCCGGGCCCCGATAGCAATCCCGATGCTGTTTCCCGGGTCTTCTAGTCCGTTCCAAGCGCCCTAAGCGCTGCCAGAAGCCGGCGGTCCGCGTCGTCAGCAACTTCCGCTACGGCCGGAGCATCGCTGAGCTGCACCATGGTCTGGGGGTCGATGGTCTGGATGATGCTGGTGCCAGCAGTGTCACCATGCCTGACCACAACATTGCAGGGCAGCAAGAGTCCCATGTCCGGGTCGGCGGCCAGTGCCTTCTGTGCCAAGGCCGGATTGCACACGCCGAGGATCAGGTAATCGCCCAGGCCGGCCGAGGCATCGGATCCCAGCTTGGCATCAAAAGTAGCGCGGATGTCTATTTCGGAAAGCACACCAAAGCCCTGTTCTGAGAGAGCAACGCGGGCTTTGGCCACTGCTTCTTCGTAGGGAAGTGCAACAGTGATGGTGTGGGCGTACGTCATTGTTCTGCTCCGTCGTCTATGTGATCGTTCGCGAGAATGATGAGGGATCGCAATGCTACAGCCCCCGGCCAACGATGGGGAGTGGAGGCTTGACCTAGGCGCCGGCAGGGCCACCCGCCCGGAAATTGTTGGCGGCATAAACGCCAAGGATCCGGATTTCGGTGGTGAAGAACGCCAACTCTTCCAACGCGCGGCCGAGCGCCGGATCGTCAGGGTGGCCTTCGACGTCGGCCATGAACATGGTGGCCGCGAATTCGTCCCCCACCATGTAGCTCTCCAGCCGGGTCATGTTCAGGCTGTTCGTGGCAAACCCACCCAGCGCCTTGTACAGCGCTGAAGGGACGTTGCGAACCCGGAACACGAAGCTTGTGACTGTCTGTCCCGGGAGCAGGTCGCGCGACGGGAGTCCCTTCTCGCGAGCCAGGATGACAAAGCGCGTGGTGTTCGATGGGTTGTCCTCGACAGCGGTGGCCAGAACGTCGAGGCCGTAGAGTTTTGCGGCCAGCGGGGGTGCGAGGGAAAGCTTGGTGGGATCGTTCCAGTCGCGGACCTCACGTGCGGAACCGGCCGTGTCGCCAGCTATGACAGGGCGGAGATTCGCTTCGCGGATGAGCCGGCGGCACTGCCCCAGGGCGTGGATATGGCTGTGCACCTCGGTGGCGCCCTCAATGGTGGCACCGGGAATGCCCATCAGGTCGAAGTGGATGGGAAGGAAATATTCGCCAACAATCTGCAGATCCGACTGCGGCAGAAGAAGGTGGATGTCCGCTACCCGGCCGGCGATGGAGTTCTCGATGGGAATCATTGCCAGCTCTGCAGTGCCGCTGGAGACTAGGTCAAAAGCGTCCTCAAAGCTGGCACATGGAACACTTTCCATCTGCGGGAACATCTGCTGGCAGGCAATATCTGAATTGGCGCCGGGCTCACCCTGGTACGCAATCTTCTGGGACATGAGCGTCATCGTTTCACGCCTGCGCCCACGCACCCAACTGTGTAGCGCGTTCCTTCTTCTGTGGTGCCAATATTTTTCGCAGTGCAAGGTCAGCGTAGGGCGCGAAGATACCGTGCCCGCACAATCCGTTGCACAACCAGCAACAGGGGAAAGAGCCCGCGCCAAGGTTGCTGGGGCGCCGCCCGCGTGAGTGACCGTATGGTGAGGTGCACGTCGTTGCCGTCCCGGTGCACGATGAACGCTTCTTCACCGCTGACCGGGTGTCCGGGCTGCCCGCGGGGAACCACGGCCCCTGGTCCAGGATTGTCATTCGTTCGCCCCAGCGGCGATCTGCTCTACCGCTCGAGTCAGCTCAGCCATGGATTCCGGACCGCCATGGCCTTCGGCCTCCACAATTGTGAGAGTGCTTCCGGACCAGCGCTGGTGCAGCATCCACGCCGTGACCGCGGGTCCGCTGACATCGCGCCTGCCATGGATCAGGTGCGCCGGAATGCCATTCAGCTGATGGATCCGCGGAGTGATCTGCCCTTCACCCGAGAGGAATCCGTCACGAGACCAATAGTGCGTAACCAGAAGTGCAAAAGTCATGCTCTCCTGCTCATCGGTGAACAGCGGGCCCGGCGTCCAGGAAGGATCCAGGGATACGTGCGTGGACTCCCACTTGTTCCATGCCATGGCTGCCGCGCGGGCGTCCTCCCGGTCGGGTCCGGCCAGTCGGCGCGCATAGGCTTCCACTGTTCGCTCGCCGTCGCGGGCGTGTGCTGCCGTAGCGAAGTTCTGCCACGCCTCCGGGAAAATGCTGCCCACACCCTCGGTAATCCAGTCGACCTCACGGCGAGATGTGGTGGTA
The DNA here is from genome assembly GCF_030063285.1 of Pseudarthrobacter sp. PS3-L1. Lineage (GTDB taxonomy): Bacteria > Actinomycetota > Actinomycetes > Actinomycetales > Micrococcaceae > Arthrobacter. The sequence goes on from NZ_JASISU010000001.1 coordinate 183,737, forward strand.
ACCGCCACCAGGGCAATTCCGATGACCCGGTCTGGATGCGCCAATGCATAGGCCAGCGCCAGGGTGCTGCCCCACGACACGCCCGTGACAATCCACCGCTCTATCCCCAGGTCGGCCCGCACGGCGTCAATGTCCTCGATCAGCGTTTGGGTATTGTTGCGGGAAAGATTGCCAAGGTCGTCCTGGACCCGTGGCACGCTCCGCCCGCAACCGCGTTGATCCATGCCAACGGTGCGGAAGCGCTGAGGCTCATGGTGTTTCCGGTAGCCGCCGTTGCCCAGCGAACTGCCAGGTCCACCATGGAGATACAGGACGGCAATACCGTCAATGGCGCCGCTGGATTCCCAGTAAATGCGAGCGTCTGGCACTGCGGTCCAGCCCGAGGTGAACTGGGGGTCGACGTTGTCACTCGTCATTGCGGGGTTGCTCACCGTCTTGGGGACGGACGCGCAGCCAGACATACTGGTGCGCCGCCAGGGCCAGGCCGCCATCGAGTCGCCAGGGCTCATCGCTGAGAAGGTCGACGGCGGCTGGCATGAATCCGGAAAAGGTTGCTGCAGGAAGCACTTGTGGGAAGTCCGTGAAGTTCGCCAGCATCAGCACCACTGTCCCGTCGCCGGGTCGCTGGTACGCGAGGACCCCTGGATTCCCGGTATGGAAATCAATCAATCTGGTTCCAGCGAATTCCGCCGTGTGCGCGCGAACCTCAATCATCCGCCGGAGGCCAGCATAGATCGTTGACTCAAGCGTTCCGGGTTCCTCGCGTCGGGCGTACTGCGCCGCCGGGTAATGCGGCCGATGCACCCAGCGGCTGTCGGCGTCGTGCCCGTCCTCCAGGGCGTACTGGTAGTCGTTTAACTGGCCCACCTCGTCGCCAAGGTAGAGCAGTGGGATTCCGCCGGTGCTGAAGATAACGGAGTGTGCAAGCAGGATACGGCTGACTGCGTGAACCGGATCCTGCTCCAGGCCTGCCAGGGACGCAGTGGTTCCGGAAATGCGGCAGTCTCCGGTTTTAGGGTTGTCCTGGAACGGAACCCCACGGGCGAAGCTTCCCGGGAACCTGTTGACGTAAAAGGAATTCAGGAAACGGCGGTGTTCAAAGCCGTTGATACCGTGCTCGGCAGCATCTTCGTCGGCAAAGGTCCAGCCGATATCGTCGTGACTGCGGACGTAATTGACCCAGGCTGTCCCGTCGGGGATAGTGTGCCGTTGCTCCAATGCCGCGGACAAAAGCGTCACGTTCCGCGTAGCCAGGGAATCCCAGATGAGGGCCATCTGCAGTGGATTGTAGGAGATCTGGCATTCGGCTGGATCAATGTACTTGGCTACCTCGTCCGGGTGCACGATTGCCTCAGATTTGAACAGCATGGAGGGCGCTGCCAACCGGCAGACCTTGTTGAAGGCCCGGAGCAGGGTATGCGCCTGGGGCAGGTTCTCACTTGGTGTCCCCAACTGCTTCCAGATAAACGCCACGGCATCCATGCGGAGGATATCCACACCCTGGTTGGCCAGGAACAGCATCTCTCCGGCCATGGCGCGAAAAACGTCAGGGTTTGAATAGTTCAGGTCCCACTGGTAGGTGTGGAATGTGGTCCACACCCAGCGGCCGTCAGCCTGCTGAACGAAGGAGCCCGGATGATCATCGGGGAAGATTTCGCGGACGTCCTTTTCGAAGGCGTCAGGCATGGTGCGGTCCGGATGCATCCAGTAGTAGTCGCTGAATTCAGGGTCCCCGGCGGCAGCTTTGGTTGCCCACTCGTGCTCGTTGGAGGTGTGGTTGAAGATGAAGTCCACCACCAGGCTGATGCCGTTGGCCCGCAGATCTGCGGCCAACACCGTAAGGTCTTCCATGGTGCCCAGCATGGGGTTGACCTGGCGATAACTGGAGACAGCGTAGCCCCCGTCGGAAAACGGCTCCGGCGCCAGGAACAGGGGCATCAGATGCAGGTATGTCAGCCCCAGTTCCTTGAAATACGGGATGCGGGCGCGCACTCCGGCCAGGTCCTCCGCATAACGATCCACGTAACAGACCCCGCCCAGCATGGTGTTGGACTGGAACCAGCCAGTGTTGCCGGCACGCTCTGCATCCATGGCTTTCAGCCCAGCAGGACGCTCCCGCCAGGACTGGGCGCACTGTTGGATAAGTGCCGTGAGCTGATCCAGCCAGTCAGCGCGCCCACCGTACAGCGAGTGGAAGAGTTCGCAGAGCTCAGCAAAGTGCATATCCAGGTGAGCCTGAAAATCTGCGTCGTCAGATGCGGAACCGCTGATGTCGGGAGTGTGGGCAAGCGCTGAGCGAATGTGGCTGAGGGCGGTGGTGCCTCCGGAAAAATCCATGGTGCCAGATTCTCACGCCGTACCTGCACCGAGGCGCATAGACACCTGATACCTGTCCGAGCGGTACGTGGAGACCGTGTATTCAATGGGGACGTCCTGCCCGGCGGCACCCGCGAATGAGCGTCGCTTGAACAAGAGGACAGGGGCTCCGACCTCAATATCGAGGAACCCCGCCGTTTCCGCTGACGCGGCAGCTGCTTCCACGGTCTGCTCAGCATGCTGCACTGCGTTGCCGGTGGCGGCCAGGCAGCGGTAGAGGGACCCGGTGAGGTCCGCTGCCAGCAAATCAGGCAGCAGCCGGGGCGGCAGCCACGATTCATCCACGCTGACGGGTGCCCCATTTGCCATCCGCACCCGTTGGACCTTGTAGGCGGTGGCTCCGGCGGGAAGTCCGAGGTGCTGCCGGACCGTGGGGGGAGCTGCTGCAGTGGTTGCGGTGATGACTCGGGTGCTTGGGGTGAACCCCGCTGCGCGCATGTCCTCGTTAAAGGAAGCCAGGTGCAGGGTTGACTGAACCAGGCCATGGGAGACAAACGTCCCCTTGCCTTTGATGCGGACCAGGGCGCCATCCTGGACAAGATCGGAGATGGCCCGACGGATCGTGATCCGCGAGACACCGAACTTGTCTTCGAGCTGCCTTTCCCCCATCAAGGCATCTCCGGGCTGCAGATCTGCAGCCACCAGGTCCTGGATCAGGCGGCGGACCCGGACGTGCTTAAGTTCCCCTGCGCTTTCCATGACTCCTATTGTCCCGGCAATACAAACAGCTGACCGCCAGTCTCTACGGAATCAACTGATGTGGGGGCTGCCACAAGGTCAGGCTTGCTGTCCAGCACCACCACGGGGCTGCAGAGGCTCAAACCCGCGGCCCTGGCATGGGTGGCATCGACTGTGACCATTGGATCTCCGGCCTTGACCATGTCGCCCTTCGACGCAAGGACGGTGAAACCTGCCCCCTTGAGCTTCACAGTATCGATACCAATGTGGACCAGGATTGCGGGGCCAGCTGTGTGCTGGATGATGAATGCGTGGGGCAGGACCTTGATGACCTTGCCGTCCAACGGCGCGACGGCGGTAAGGGTCTCAGCGTTCTCATCGGGCAGAATTGCCACGCCTCCGCCGACAAGTCCCTTGGCGAAGACTGGATCCGGAACGTCGCTGAGCGCCACGACCCGGCCGGGCAGCGGGGCGGTGACGGCGAGGGTCGACATTGCGGACGCCGTGCTCACATCAGGTCCTGGATGTCCTCGGCGAGGCTCTCGGCCTCGGGGCCCACAACAACCTGGACCACGGTTCCCGCCACCATCACGCCGTGCGCGCCAGCGGCCTTGAGGGCTGCCTGGTCAACGATCGAGGAGTCGAGTACCTCCGTGCGCAGCCGTGTGATGCAGCCTTCAATTTCTTCAATGTTCTTGGCTCCGCCGAGTGCGGCGAGGATGATTTCAGCTTTGGACATGTCCACTCCTGGGAATTGGTGGTGAAGGATTTCGGCCCGCACTGCTGGGCTGTGAGGTTGACAAGATACCCCACTACGCTTCACAGTGATGACTGTCACTGGTTATAACCAGTGACCAAAACTCTACCCACTCCGGAATCTCCGCACAAGCACCCTGCCCGAAACGAGGAACCATGTCCACAGAAAACCCCTTAGCATCGGCTGACGCCGGGCTCGGTGGAAAGCCTGCTGGTGGGAGCGATTCAAGCCCCGCTCCCGCCAAGAAGAAAGGTGACAGCAGGGCGTTGCAGAACATGCAGCGTTTTGGCCGCAGCCTCATGCTTCCCATTGCCGCCCTTCCCGCGGCAGCACTCCTGCTGCGCCTCGGCCAGGATGACCTCCTGGGCAGGTTCGAGGGACTGAGTACCGTGGCCCAGGTCATCGGTGCTGCTGGTGGGGCCCTCTTTGACAACCTGCCGCTCTTGTTTGCTGTCGGCATTTCCTTCGGATTCGCTAAGAAGGGCGACGGCTCAACCGCATTGGCCGCCGTCGTCGGCTTCCTGGTGCTGACGAACGTTTTCAAGGTGATGGCGCCGCTGGTGATGGGTGCGCCGGCTGAGGGTGCCGATGATCCAGTGATCAACTACGGTGTCCTGGCAGGCATTGTGATGGGCTTGACCACGGCCCTGCTCTGGCAAAAATTCCACCGCACCAAGCTGCCTGACTTCCTGGGGTTCTTCGCGGGCCGGCGCCTTGTTCCCATCCTGACGTCGCTGGCAGCGATTGTCATCGGCGTGCTGATGGCGCTGGCCTATCCACTCTTTGACCGGGGCCTGACCTCGGTGGGCAACGCCGTTGCGGACAACACGGTGGTGGGTAGCGGTGTCTACGGCACGCTGAACCGTCTGCTGATTCCACTGGGCCTGCACCACATCCTGAACTCCATTGTCTGGTTCATCATTGGCGACTACAACGGGGCCCAGGGTGACCTCAACAGGTTTTTCGCCGGCGATCCCAGCGCCGGTGTCTTCATGACCGGATTCTTCCCCATCATGATGTTCGCCCTCCCAGCCGCAGCCCTTGCCATCTGGCAGGAAGCCCGTCCTTCACAGCGGAAAATTGTGGGTGGCATCATGCTCTCCACAGGCCTGACCGCATTCCTGACCGGCATCACCGAGCCCCTTGAGTTCTCCTTCATGTTTGTGGCCTGGCCGCTGTACCTGTTCCACTCGGTCATGATGGGCACATCGATGATGCTGACCAACTTCCTCGGCATCCATCACGGCTTCGGCTTCTCTGCAGGCGCAATCGACTACGTCCTGAACTTTGGCATCGCCACCAACCCGCTCTGGCTGATCCCCATAGGCCTGGTGTACGCAGCCATCTACTACGTCGTGTTCCGCTTTGTGATCCGACGCTGGAACCTGCGCACCCTGGGCCGTGAAGAGGAAGCCGATGAAGCACCGGCGGCAGCAAAAACTGATGCGCCCTGAAGCCGTGCCAAGGACTGATGGTCCGCTTCGTGGTTTCCGTGGGCGTCTTGTCACGGGTGCAGCTGAACCGGGAACGTACGACGACGGCACCCTCCTCATGGCCGGGGGCGCCATAGTGTGGTGCGGCCCCTCCGCCGACCTTCCCGCAGAATCTGCGGCCAGGATAGAAGCAGGCATTGAGGCCGTGGACCTGATCCTGCCGGGGCTGGTGGATGTCCACTGCCACGGCGGGCTGGGCCACAGCTTCGGAACGGATCAGGAAGGCGCCCGCGCTGCGGCAGCCCACCATGCGGAGCAGGGCAGTACCTCAATCCTGGCGTCCCTGGTATCCGCTCCGTCGGCACTTCTGCTGGAGCAGATCGTGGCGCTGCGGGGTCTGGTCCAGGACGGCACTTTGGCTGGCCTGCACCTGGAGGGCCCGTTCATCACGCACAGTATGTGTGGCGCGCAGGACCCTGCAGCCATTGTCGACGGCGACCCGGGCCTGCTCAGGCAGTGGTTCGACGCAGCACAGGGCGCCATCCGGTCCATCACCCTGGCACCGGAGACCCCCCATTTTGCTGAGCTGGTGGGCCTCTGCCGCGAGTACGCTGTCCTGCCTTCGTTGGGCCATACGGCCGCGACGGCTGAGGTCACCAGGGACGCCCTGGCAGGGGACGGCGCCTGGTCTGCGACGCACCTGTTTAACAGGATGCCAGCGATTGGGCACCGTGACGCGGGACCGGTACCCGTGATGCTGCAGAGGGCGAAGGCCTCCCCGGAACGGATGGTCCTGGAACTTGTGGCGGACGGCATCCACCTGGATCCGGAGATTGTCCGCATGGTGTTTTCGCTGGCAGGTGCGCAATCGGTAGCGCTCGTCACTGATGCGATGGCCGCAGCCGGAATGGCTGATGGGCCCTACACGCTGGGCAGTTTGGATGTTGTGGTGCGCGACGGTGTTGCGCGCCTTGCCACGTCGGATCCCCTGGTGCCCGGAGCCATTGCCGGGGCCACCAGCCACCTGCTCGAAAACGTCCGGAACTGCGTTGCCTGGGGCATTCCCCTGAACGACGTCGTCACCGCAGCATCAGGGGCACCCGCGCGGCTCATGGGCCTGGACCGAAACGGCACCCGCCAGGTAGACAACGGCGTGGGGCGTCGTCCGGTAGGCGTGCTGGCGGCTGGCTATAGCGCTGATCTGCTGATTCTCTCCGAAAACCTTGACCTTGTGCAGGCCTACAGGGCCGGCGAACCCCTTCGCGACGAAAGGACCAACCATGCAGATAGTGCTGTGTGATTCGGCAGACCAGGTGGGACACCGCGCTGCCGACATTATCGAGGCGAGGCTCCGCCGGGGTCCTGCCGTGCTTGGCCTCGCCACCGGGGGTTCGCCCAGTTCCACCTACCAGGAGCTGATTCGCCGCCACCGTGAGGAGGACCTGAGCTTCAGCCAGGTCACGGCCTTCACCCTGGACGAGTATGCCGGCCTGGCCAAGGACCACGAGCAGTCCTACTATTCCACCATCAGGCGTGAACTGGTGGACCACGTGGATCTGCCCCTGGAGCAACTCCTTACCCCGCAGGGTGATGCTGCAGACCTTATGGCGGAGGCGGCACGCTACGACGCGGCCATTGCCCAGGCAGGAGGCGTGGACGTCCAGATCCTGGGTATTGGAGCCAACGGCCATATCGGTTTTAACGAACCCACGTCGTCCTTGACATCCCGCACCCGGGTCAAGACCCTGGCGGGAGCCACACGGGCGGACAACGCGCGCTACTTTGAGGAGGGAAATGTTCCGCGCCTCTGCCTGACCCAGGGTTTGGGAACCATCGGGGACGCAAAAGTCGCTGTCCTGGTCGCCATGGGCGCGAACAAGGCCTCAGCAGTCCAGGCGATGGTGGAGGGCCCCGTGAGCGCGTTCTGCCCGGCGTCAGTCCTCCAGCTGCACCGCACCGCCGTCGTGATCCTGGATCCGGCGGCGGCCGGGAATCTCTCCATGCTGGACTACTACCGGGAGGCCCAGAAGTTCAACGACCAACTGGGCCAGGGGCAGCGGCGCGGCTCCTGACTACTCCCTGAAGAGTTCCGCCAGATCATCAGCGGTGATGGCCCCGCCGGAGAGCGAGTCACCCTCCATGACATCCGCGAAGAGCTGTGATTTGCGGGCCTTGAGGGCCATCACCTTCTCCTCGATCGTGTCCTTCGCTACCAACCGGTAGACCATGACATTGCGGGCCTGGCCAATACGGTGTGTCCGGTCAACGGCTTGCGCTTCGGAGGCCGGGTTCCACCACGGATCGAGCAGGAACACGTAATCGGCTTCTGTCAGGTTCAGGCCGAACCCACCGGCTTTGAGGCTGATCAGGAACACGGGGGCATCGCCGGTCTTGAACTCGTTGACGACGTCGGTCCGGTTGCGGGTGCCACCATCGAGGTAGCAGAACGGGATGTCCTCGTCGACCAGGCGCTCGCGGACCTTGCCCAGGAAACCCGTGAACTGGCTGAAAATCAGGGCCCGGTGGCCCTCTGCCACCAGGTCATGGACATGCTCGAACAGGACATCAAGCTTGCTTGAGCGCACGGCAGAGAGAGACTCGTCCACCAGTGAGGCATCCAGGCTTAGCTGCCGCAGCAGGGTCAAGGACTGGAAAATGGTGAACCGGTTCTTGTTGACGTCCTCAATGAGGCCCAGCACCTTCTGCCGCTCGCGCTGCAGGTGCGTCTGGTAAACCTTCTGGTGCCTGGGGTTGAGTACCACCTCCAGGATCTGCTCCTGCTTGGGCGGCAGGTCGTCGATCACCTGGTCCTTGGTCCGGCGCATCATGAGCGGACGGACGCGACGCCGGAGCTTGGCCAACTGCTCCTTGTCGCCGTTCTTTTCCACGGGCTTCTGGTAATACTCGGCGAAGCGCTTGGGGCTGGCAAAAAGACCCGGGGCGACGATCGAGGTCAGGGCCCAGAATTCCATCAGGTTGTTCTCCAGCGGAGTGCCGGTGACGGCCAACTTGAAAGCGGCAGGCAGTTTCCTGGCGCACTGGTACGCCTTGGACTGGTGGTTTTTCACAAACTGGGCCTCGTCGAGGACCAGCCCAGCCCATTCCAGGGAGGCATAGGAATCATAGTCGATCCGGAACAGGGCGTAGGAGGTGATGATGACATCCGCCTTACCCATCACCGAGTCCGGGGTGGCACCACTCTTGGCAAACGTTTCGCCGATTGCCGCAACCTTGAGGCCGGGTGCGAACCGTGCGGCCTCGGCAGCCCAGTTGCCCACAACACTGGTGGGCGCTACCACCAGGAAGGGCGCGCGCGGCACTGGTGCGGCGTCTCCCGCGTGTTCCTGGCCTGTTCCGGCGTTCTCCGCTGCTTCTTTCGCCGCGCACATCAGCGCGAGGGCCTGGACGGTTTTACCCAGGCCCATGTCGTCAGCCAGTACCCCGCCGAGCCCGTGCCGGTAGAGGAAGCTGAGCCAGTTGAAGCCCTCCAGCTGGTAGGGGCGCAGATCGGCGTTGAGCGTAGCGGGCAGCGGCAGCCCGTCTACCCCACCCTCCAGGAGACCTCCGACGGCGGCACGCCAGGACGCAGCCTGCTCATCCACGACGCCCAGCTGGGCCAGCTCGTCCCACAGGCCAGCCTGGAAACGGCTGATCTGCAGTGGTGCGTCCTTGTTGTCCTGCAGCTCACGTGCTTCATCAATCAGCGCGCGCAGCTGGTGCAGTTCGGGTAGGTCCAGCGAGAAGTAGGCGCCGCTGGGCAGCAGCATCCGGCTCTGACCCGAAGCCAGTGCCGAGAAAACCGCGGCGAAAGACACCGGCTGGCCCTCCAGGGAAATCTGGATGCCCAGATCAAACCAGTCACGCTGCTCGGTGGCCTTGGTGGAGATCGAGACTACCGGGGCTTCCTCTGCCTCGCGGTAGTCCGCAATGTCGCCGGTGGTATCAACGTCGACGTCGGGCGCGTCCCGCAGTTGCGGTAGGACCTCTTCGGTGAACGCCAGCGTGTCCAGTCCCTTCAGCTCGACTGTGGCACAGAGGCGCGGCGTGCCCCAACCGCTGCTGGCCGATTCGGCAAGTGCAGGCACCAGATCCCATGGCTTCCCCAGCCCCTCCAGGATGCGGGCTTCGGCAGCATCGTCGCGGTACCCGCCGTCGCCGGGCTGCGGCCAGAGCGGCTGGGCGGTGACGGACTTGCCTGCTTTGCCCGAGGCATAGTGCCATTCCCAGTGCAACCGCACGCGGTGGTCCGCGCCGTAATTTGCGAGCAGCGACAGCGTTGGTGCGGCTAGGGCAGGCAACTCCACTGAGTCGTCCCTGGCAGTGACCCGGGCTGTCTGTTTCAGCTTGGGATAGAACCCGGTGAGGAACCTTTCCTCATCCCTGGCTGGAATGTGAAGAGTGTTTCCGGCTGTGACAAAGGTCAGTAGCTCTGGGCTGAGGCCCTCTTCCAACGGTGCCAGCGTGATGATCTGGTCCTCCGCGATGCCGGGCAACGAGTCTCCAGCGGAGGTGAAGAAAACGCCGTGCGCAGGGCGTCCAATGGTACCTACCGTGGCGACATCAACATCTTCGCCGTCCACTGTCATGTTTGACGCGAGCTGCAGTCCGGCCGCGGGCAGGGCTGCGGCGTCCGAGGGGCCTGCTGCCGGGCTGAATCGGCTGAGGTCGAGGCCGACTGCAGCCGGTGCGGTTGCCAGCCGGATGGGTTCGCTGCTCTTGCTGTGAACCAGGGCGAGCCCAATGCCCTGGGCTTCGGCCAGCATGGACCACAGGGTGCGTGAGGCAAACCCGTTAAGCGGCAGCCACAGCGCCGACGGATTATGGGTGCGGCTGGCAGAGGCTGACTGTGCCGCCAGGAATGACTGCAGCCAGTCCACGTGGGCCTCGTTGCAGTCCCGGCGGAAGTTCACATAGCCAAGGGTGTTCCAGGAAACATCGCCACGAATCCACTTGCCCTTTGCGCCAAGAATCACGGGCCGGGCCTTGAGGAGGCGGACAGCTGGTGCCTGGCCACGGTGGGCATTGTAGGAGAACTGGGGTGCCGGTTCCTCAAGCTCAAACTGCAGAGCCAGGGGAGTCCCCTCCGCCGACTGCCGTGCCCCGGACTTGGAGATCAGCGGATTCAGGGCCTGTTCCCAGTCGGTCAGCTCCAGGCCGGAGGGCCGGCGCACAGAGGTAACGGAGCCGGGTGCGGACAGCAGTTGTGCCCGGATGGCAGGGGCGTCCTCGGCGGCGAACAGCAGGGCCGCCACGTGTTTGCAGTCCTTGCGGACAGGGCAACTGCAGATGCCGACGGTACAGCTCCACCCGGCACCGCGTCGCACCAGTTTTGCCGTGGTGGAATAGGGGGCATCCGACCCGCCCCGGACCTTGCCCAGCATCAGTCCGGTGTTTGGATCGAAGGTCATGCCACTGACCCGGCTGCCCATGGCGTAGGCCAAACCTGCCGCCAGGGAACGGTCATTGATGGCTGGGGTCTGGATCGCCAGGGCCGCACTTTCGTCCGGTTGGGATGGCATGGAGCGCACTACTTTCGGCAGGCCGGGGATATTACGGCCGGTGGGGGACTATCTGATCCATCCTAGTTTGCCGAGGGGCGCCGTCGCACACCGGGAACTGCTGGCACGTGCCAGCTGGCAAAGGGTCCGCGCACTCCGTCCAGGAACTACTCCCGGGAAGGAGAGTCCATGACAGTCCGAAACTCCGCCACCAATGCCTGGTTCTCGCATGCTCGGGCGAACGCCTCGATCCGCTTCTCGATTTCCCGGCCCAGCAGCCACGAGCCAATCCGTTCCATGACTGGCCGTAACAGCGCCGGGCGGCACGAAAAGGTGTATTTCCACACGGCCTTGGTGCCGACGTCGTCAGCGGTGAAACGCCAGCCGCCACCAAAGGTGGTGAAGAACCATGGGCCCTTCACCATTGTCATTCCCACGTTCTTCGGTGGAGTGTAGGAGACGTATTCGCTGATCATCAGCAGACCCAGACGCGATCGGGTGCGCGTCCGGACCCCTTTGCCCGCGTGCGTTGCGCTGCCCTGGAATTCCTGCGAGGAGATGAACGGATCCCATGACAGGCGGAACGCCCCCGTGGTCTGTGAGAACGCGAAAGCTGTGGCCGGGTCAAGGCGGATGAGTCGTTCTGCTCGGATCTGCGGCATGGTTCTACCCTAGGCCCGTTCCCATCCAGCGGGGTGCGGCGATCCAGCCCGGAGCTACATCTTTGCGAGTCGTGCGCGGACCATCAGGAAGACGCCGTAGCTCAGGAGCCCCAGCCCTACGGCGGCCAGCAGGTAACTGCCGTAGGGCTGGTCCTGGAGGGCCTTGAGGCCGCCGTCCAGTCCGGTTGATTCCTCCGGGTTTGACCCCAGTGCGGCAACCGCTACGAGAATGCCCGTGAGGAGCAGCACAGCACCTTTTGCAACATAGCCGGTCACGCCCAGGGCAATAACAGCCTTTCGGGGAGTGGCGCGGCTGGGAAGAACCAGATGCTTGGCAAAAGACTTCCGGATCCCACTGACGGCGTAGATGACTCCACCAACGGAGATTCCCAGGCCAACTGCCACGAGGAGCACCACTCCGGCGGGAGCAGCGAGGACCGTGGCAGTGAGGTCGCTGGTCTTGGAGCTGCTGTCCGAGCCGGATCCGGTGCCCACAGCAAAAGAAAACAAGGTTGTCGCAAGCCCTGCATAGATGACAGCCTGGCCGGCAGCTTTAAGTTTTTTGAGGGTCTTGTCCTTGGTGGGCAGTTGGCCGTAATCGAAGATGGCATCGCTGACTTGCCACAGAGCCAGGGCGGCGCAGGCCGCAAAACTGCTCCAGAGCAGGAGGGGTCCAGCGGGCTGGCTTGCCAGTTCGGCCACGGCTCCACTGACGTCTGCGCTTCCGCCGCCGCCGGATGCCAGCCGCAGAACAGTGACTCCTATCAGCAGGTGCAACAGTCCGCTGACTGCGAAGCCAACACGAGCGAGGATCTCGAGGGCACCGGAATTTGTTGCCTGATAGGCGGCATCGGCAGCCTGGTGCATTTCGTCTTTGATGACTGTTTCCTTCCGTAGGGCCACGGACCACATGGTCCGCTGACCGTGTCGGCTCCGCCGCGGAGGTCACCTCCACAGCAGAGGACCATGATTCCATGTCTGCCCATGGCGTGGGAATCCCACACGTAGGCGGTTGCTGGCGGGGAGGGCTGCGGCCAAAGTCGCCATGGGTAGTCATGCCCATGGCCGGCGTGCACGAGGTATGCCACGATGATCTGCAGTGAATCAGCTTTACCGGCATCTTTCCATGGGGAGAAATCATGACCTTTTACGGCGCAGACGTGGATCAACTGCGTGCTTTGGCTAAAGCAGTCGACAAAGCAGCAAACCTGCTGAGCACCAAGGCTTCGTCCCTTCAGGGCCAGATCATGGCAGCACCCTGGAAGGGGAGTGACGGGGACCAGTTCAGGCATGAATGGACCAGCAGTCACCGGCCCAGCCTTGACCGCATAGTCAGCAGCCTGCAGGAAAATGCGCGCATGCTGAAGCAGAATGCCGATGAGCAAGAAAAGTCTTCCGGTGCCGACACCGCTGCCGGTGCCACTGCCCCCACTCCTGGAAGTTTTACGGCCCTCGCCGACTGGTTCACGAAACAGGTCGAGGAAGCAAAGGCGCTCAACGAACACCGCGATGCCCTGGAATCCGGTTTGGCCGCGATGGTCAAGGGAACTTCCGAGGAACAGGCTGCCTGGTGGGCTTCGCTCTCGGCCGAGGACCAGAAGTACCTGATTGAAGGCTCCGGTAAATACGGCCCCTTGGCGACTGAACTGATGAAGATGGACGGTGGAATTCCCGAATCAGTCCAGCAGCAGGCACGCGAACACCTCCAGGACGTCGCGCGAGCTGATATCCCCATCTATTCAGAAGCCGGCAGCGCCTCCATTGAGGCCCGGGTTGCCTGGGTGCACGGTGGCGCCGAAGTGGGTACCGAAGTGGTGGAAAATGCTGATGGCAGCGCCACCATGATGGTCTACGGAAATATGGGTCTCGGCGTCAATGACACCAGCGGCACGGTGGGCGCGACGCTGAACGGCGAAGTCTCACGTGAGTACACATTTGGTTCAGTCGAAGAAGCCATGGCCGCCCGTGAACAGATGTACCGGGACCTGCCACCGGATAGCGCAGGGGACATCAAGGATGTTGCCGGAAACCCGCCGGGATACATCCTGGACACCATTGACAATTCCGCTGCGGAGAATGGAACCACCGGCCACGGCGACAAAGCCAAGGGCACACTGTCCTTCGAGGCGGAAGGCGAGGCTGGCGCTGCGTCAGGTTCAGCTTCTCTTGACCTGGCGTACGAGAAGAACCTCACGGACGGAACCTCAACAGCCAGTGCCGAGGTTTCCGCCTCCGGCAAGCTGGACCTTGATGGCCAGACGTTTGAGGCATCCGGCAAGGGAGGCCTTCAACTGAATATGGGGAGTGACAACACCATTGATTCGGTGTCCCTTTCCATGGAGGGCACGGTGGCCCAGGGCCTGAAGGAGGGGATAGATGTGGACGCGGCCAAAGTCGAATCCAGTGTCACGTCCGGAGCGCAGGGCACTGTGAAAATTGATGTTGCCTACACCCCTGAAAACAAGGAAGTGATTGACAGCTACATGCGCAACGTAGCGCTGGGCAACGACTCCGCAGCTGACCAAGATGCGGCAAGACTCTATGACGCCGGTGCGGCAACAGTTCAGGTCAACAGTGTGGTCAATGCCTCCACGGAAGCCGGATTTGACGTCAAGGTTGGTGAAGTGGAGGTGAAGACGGAAACCGAGGTCTCCACCAACGTCTCCACGTACTATAAAGTCCCCAATGACACCCGGCTTGAAAGCCTCTGACGGCCAGCCTCAACCGCATCACACGGCCACGACGTACAGCTGAAGGAGCTTTTTTAATGAGCGTGCACATTGATTCACCGCTAGGCTACACAGCCCAATTCCCGGACTTTACCCAGGCCCTGGATGACTCTACTGCCGGCCCGGAGACGGAGCAGTTTGCGTTGCCCGGCAATGTCCTGGTGACAGTCATCAAGGACGCCACCTCAGTGAAGGACGCCCCCCAGATCACGGGCTGGGCACATCTCATGTCCGAGTTCTACCTCAGGGAACGGGGCGGCCAGAAGCTCACCGAGGGCGAGCTGGACCTGCCGGGCAAGGCATCGTTCGCTGTCGTGGTGGGATACACCAGTGCTGATGGTTCCCCCAAGGCCGCTGCCACGGTGGGCACCTGGGAAGAGAGTACGTTCCTGGGCATCGTCGTTATCTGGCCGTTCGTCAACCCGGAACTGGAACCCCGACTTGAGCTCCTCAGGGACGTGGTGGGAGCCATCCGCGTCAAGTAGTTCGGGCTAACGACGGCGATACGCCAGGTCAAAAACCAGCCTCCCGGCGTCGTGGGCCTTCAGTTCGAAACTGGTCAGTACGCGACCAGCGAATCGCGGCGCCCAGCCACCGACCGTATCGGTACCTTCATTGGGTCCGGTGTGGCCGGTACTGACAGGGTCGCGACCCTCCCGCACGGGGGCGCCGCCCACCACCGACTCGACGCCAGATTCCCACACCTGGGTGAGGGGGCTGTCCGGGCCGGTGCGCTCGCCGTCATACAGGTTCTCAAAATCCGGGGAATCGGCCAGGACTTCGCGGACGTGGACAGCGTAGTTGGACCAATCGGTGGCGATCCGGAACAGGCCGCCGGGTTCCAGTGCAGCGGCTGCCTGCGCGGCGAACTCGGGCTGGATCAGGCGGCGCTTGTGGTGGCGCGACTTGTGCCAGGGATCGGGAAAGAAGACCCACACTTCGCTCACGGAGCCGGCGGGAAGCATGGTGTTCAGCACCTCGGGCGCATTCGCCTCGACCACCCGGACATTGGTCAGGCCGCGGCTGTTGATCTTGATGATGGTGTTGGCCAACCCCGGCGTATAGACCTCCACGGCCAGGAAGTCCTTGTCGGGGTTCTCGGCGGCGGCGTGGCATACCGCATCTCCCAACCCTGAACCGATTTCGACTATCAGTGGAGCCGTTCGTCCAAACTCCGCCTCGGCGTCGAACGTGAACTCCGGGTGCACGGAGGTGTTGGCAATGTGGCGGGGCACATCCACTGCCCACCGGTCCGCGTGCTCTTCCCACGCGGTCTGACGCCGACCCTGCAACCGGGTACCGCGCCGCACAAAACTGACCGGCCGCCCGCCGTAGGTGCCAAAGGATGCCTGCGTTCCCGGGGTGATGGGGCGGGACTGCTGCGGGGTATCTGGGGATTCACTCATCAGCACCAGAATACCGGCTTGGGGTGGTGGGGCAGGTGCGCGGTCTGCACCTGGGGCGATGCCCAGCCCAGAGGTACCTGCAACAATGGCCGCGTGAACGTCGAAGGAAAAACCGCCCCGGGAGAGTCCTCCGCAGCTCCGGTTCCACGGCACGGCCGGACGGTGCTCGTTTTGCTGGGGGCCTGCCTGGTCCTGGTCGGCCTCAACCTCCGCACCGTCTTTTCCAGCTTCTCCGCTGTTCTGCCGGAACTGACGGCCGACATCGGCCTGCCAGGATGGGCGGTGGTGGTCCTGACCACCGTCCCGGTGACGCTGCTGGGAGTTTTTGCGCCGCTGGCGCCGTGGCTGGCCCGCAGGTTTGGGGCCGAAAGGGTCCTGCTGGGAGCCATGGCACTCCTTACTGTTGGCCTGGTGATAAGGCCCTCGGAGCTCCCCGGTGCCGGGCACCTGCCCACCCTGCTGGCTGGGACTGCCGTGTGCGGGGCGGCGATCTCGGTATGCAACGTCCTGCTTCCCGGCGTCGTCAAGCAGGATTTTCCGCATCGGCTGGGACTCATGGGAGGCCTATATACCACAGCGATCTGTGCCTCCGCGGCTCTCGGCGCCGGGTTCACCTACCCGGTCTACGCGCTCACCGGCCAATGGACTGCGGCACTGTGGGTCTGGGCGGTTCCGGCCGGCGTCGTCCTGCTCCTCTTCCTGCCGCTGGCGCTGCGAATCCCGCGGCACAGGGTTGTCCCTGGGAAGGTGGGCACGGCTGTGTGGCGCTCGCCGGTGGCATGGCAGATCACGGCTTTCATGGTGCTGCAGGCCATGATGTCGTTCAGCGTTTTTGCGTGGCTAGCGCCGATTCTGCGTGAGCGGGGGATCAGCGGCGGGACGGCGGGGTTGATCGTCTCCACCTCGATTGCCCTGCAGATGCTGGGATCGCTGTTTGCGCCGGCGCTTGCGGCCCGCTGTAGGGACCAGCGGGCCATCAACGTGGTGGTGGCGCTCATGACCGGCAGTGGATTTGCGCTCTGTATTTTTGGGCCGCTCGGGCTGATCTGGGCGTGGGCCGCCCTTTTGGGCCTGGGCCAGGGAAGCCTGACAGCTGTGGCGCTGACCATGATCACCCTCCGGACCCGCAATGGACCCACTGCTGCCCGGCTTTCGGGAATGATGCAGGGAGTGGGCTACGGTGTTGGATCCACGGGAACGCTGATGGTGGGGCAATTGCACCAGGGCACAGGGTCTTTTGCCGCAGCCGGTGTGCTGTTCCTGGTGGTGGGCGCCCTCGCTGCCGTTTTTGGCTACCGGGCCGGGATCAGCAGGTACGTGGGCGGGTAGGGGCTGCTGCTTCGTTGTACGTTGCCCAGCTAGGCTGATGCCCATGGAGATTCGAGTGGGCACGGACCGCGACTGGCCGGAGATCTATAGCTTCTATCGGTCCACCATGGCCGCCGGGCTGACCTATGCCTTGCCAGCGGATCAGGGCCTCGACGAGGCCAGGCCGTTCTGGATGGAGTCGGCTCCCGGCCAGACGGTTGTTGCAGTCGATGGGACGGACATCCTTGGCTCGGCGAAAATGGGTCCCAACCGCCCTGGCCGCGGCAGTCATATTGCGACTGCCTCGTTCCTGGTGGCACCTGCACACGAAGGCAGGGGAGTAGGGCGGGCG
Organism: Pseudarthrobacter sp. PS3-L1; assembly: GCF_030063285.1. GTDB lineage: Bacteria > Actinomycetota > Actinomycetes > Actinomycetales > Micrococcaceae > Arthrobacter. The sequence continues at coordinate 200,936 of NZ_JASISU010000001.1, forward strand.
CTCGGCAGGTACGTCCTCGACTGGGCGCGCAGCGAGGGCTATCACGGCATTCAGTTCAACGCCGTCGTCGAAACAAACCTGGCCGCGGTCCACCTGTGGAAATCCCTGGGCTTCACCGTCGTTGGTACCGTTCCGGAGGCCTTCGATCATCCAGACCATGGACTGGTGGGCCTGCACGTGATGTACCGGGTGCTATAGCGGCTTAGCCCAGGCCCGATTGCCAGAGCACCGGGCCGTCACCCATTGCCGCCAGGAGATCACGAGGATTCTGCAGGCTGCACGATTTCAGGCTCAGGCAACCGCAGCCAATGCAGCTGTTCAGATCCCTGCGGAGGTGCTCCAGTGTGGAGATCCGCGCATCGAGCTCAGTCCGCCACACCCTCGACAGCTTTTCCCAGTCCTGCTTGGTGGGAGTCCTGCCATCGGGGAGGGACTCCAGCGCTGTCAGGATCTCCTTCAGCGGAATCCCCACGCGCTGGGACACCCGGATGAACGCCACCCGGCGGAGCGTGTCCCGGCGATAGCGCCGCTGGTTGCCTGCGCTTCGGTCTGCACTGATCAGGCCATTCCGCTCGTAAAAGTGCAGGGCGGATGCCGTCACTCCACTTCGGCGGGACACCTCACCAATACTCAGCCACTGGTGTGGTCCGGGTGCTTGCTGTGCCATGCTTCCCCTTGGCGGACTCTTTTGTGCAGACCCCGCATCGATCCATTTTGACCTCAACCTTAGTTGAGGTCTTAGCGTAATGCCCATGACCACTGAACAGGCCCCACCCGTGCACGACTCTTCACCTGAACAGACTGAACCCACCGCCGCCCACGGCCCGGCCCAGCCGGGCCCTGGGATCCTTCAGCACCCCCACCTGTGGGTCACCATCGGCGCGTGCGCCCTGGTTTTCCTCAGCGCGTTTGAGTCTCTGGCAGTGACCAAAGTGATGCCTCTGGTGAGCCGCGAACTTGATGGTGCCCGCCTGTACGCGCTGGCTTTTGCCGGGCCGCTGGCCACTGGGGTTATCGGCATGGTGGCCGCCGGCAACTGGTCTGACAGGCGTGGACCGACAACGCCGCTCTACCTATCCACAGCGCTTTTTGTGGTGGGCTTGGTCATGGCCGGCTTAGCTACCAGCATGCCCGCACTCGTGGCTGGCAGGTTGGTTCAGGGCCTTGGTGGCGGCGCCATCACCGTTGCCCTCTACGTGGTGGTGGCACGGGTCTACCCCGCTGCGTTGCATCCCAAAATATTTGCCGCATTCTCGGCAGCCTGGGTTGTCCCCTCCCTGATAGGGCCTTTCATCGCAGGGGTAGTGGCAAGCGCTTTGAGCTGGCACTGGGTGTTCCTTGGTGTTGTGTTCCTGGTGATCCCTGCGCTGGCCATGCTGGTCCCGGCGCTACGGAGCATGAAGCCGCAGGGTACGGGTCTGGATGAAGCACCAGTTTCTCCCGGACCGTGGAAATTTGGCCGCCTTGCCTGGGCCGTTGTGGCTGCCCTTGCCGTTCTTGGCCTCAACCTCTCCTCTGCCGTGCAGATCGACGGGTTTCCGTGGGCGTCACTGATGCTGGCCGTCATCGCCGTGACCATCGCCCTGGTGGCTGTTCGCCCCCTGGTTCCCGTGGGTACGCTCCGCGCACTCCGCGGCCTGCCGAGTGTCATCCTGGTACGTGGCCTCGTCTCTGCAGCGTTCTTCGGCACGGAGGTGTACCTCCCGTATCTCCTCATCGAGCGCTACAACTTTTCGCCCCAGTTTGCCGGGCTGACGCTTACCGTTGGTGCGCTGGCTTGGGCGAGTGCCTCAACGGTGCAGGGACGGCTCGGGGATCGGCTCAACCACCGGGTGGCTGTCCGGATCGGAACGGCATCAGTGCTGGCCGCCGTTGTCATAGCCCTCGTGACGGCTGCGCTGCATCTGCTGCCCGCCGTCGCGATTGTTGGATGGATTTTTGGTGGCGCGGGGATGGGACTGGTGTACCCGAGGTTGAGCGTCTTGACGCTTGCGCTCTCATCAAGGGAGACCCAGGGATTCAACAGTTCAGCCATGACCATTGCTGATTCCTTGGGTGGTGCGTTGGCGCTGGCCACCACGGGAATTATTTTTACCGGTCTTGCGGCCGTCGGTGGCAGCTTCGCTGGCGTGTTTTCCCTGGCAGCGATTTTGGCCGCGTGCGCGGTAGTGGTGGCTCCTCGGGTTCCGGCGGGAGGCAGTTCTTCACTGGGCTGAGGGCTGCGCGCAATCCCCAGGTTGGGGGCGGGTGTTACGCCTGCAGCCGCAGGGCGCTGAGGACGACGTCGGCAACCACCGCTTCCTGGCCGTCGGGTCCGGCGATGGGCCGCCGGCGGTCCTCGCTCACGTCCAGGCGCCAGCGGTGGCCGTCGAGCTCCAGTTCGGCAACAACGTCCGCGGCGGTGAACAGGGCATGGGCAACGCGGTGTGCGCCCCAGGGTGGAAGGTGGTCCGGGTGGTGCCCAACTATCAGCAGCATTCCGCCGGTCCGGACCGCACCGGCCGCTGTGGCAAGGGCCTGCTGCCACGGAAGGGCTGTGGAATGGAGGAACTGCGCTGAAACAAGATCGAATTCCGCGGACGGCTTCCAGTCGTTGAGGTCCCGAAGCTCCCACGAAATCTGACCGTGCAGGTCCTGCCCGGCGCTGGCCTGGTGTTCGGCCGCCCGGGCAAGTGCCACTGCTGAGACATCGACGGCACACACGTTCCATCCCTGGGATGCCAGCCACAGGGCGTCGCCACCTTCGCCGCAGCCAAGATCCAGGGCGTTTCCGCCCGGCTTGCCGCTGATTTCCGCCACCAGTTGGGGATTTGCGTTCCCGCTCCAGCGGCGCCCGGATGCGGAATACATCTCGTCCCACATGCGCGCAGCGTGGACTGGATCTGTGGTCTCGAACGGGGCCGGTTCCTCGTGGTGGTGTGTTGTGTCAGGGTTCATGGCCCAAGCCTGCCCCGCGATGACGCCCTTTGCAATGCCCCAAACCAGGAGGGTGCAGGAGTCGATGCGGGTGAGGTGATAGACTGGTAAAACTTGATGTGCAGTGATGCCCACTTATCTCCAGGATTCCCAACGGAATCGGAGTCCAGAATTCTGGGAGTGGGATTTTTCATGTGAGAGGCACGTCCTGCGTCGATGAACGCGTTCCATTTGGTCCCCGGCTGGTTGCCCTTATTTGCAGCGGCCCGGTTGATCACCTGACTTTTCTTCGGCGAACCCCTGGTCCAACCGGCTCCGGGGGCCGATATCCGCTTGGATACCGCCTGAAAGACCGTATAAAAATATGACTACTTTTGCTGCCCTCGGTACACCCAAGGCCCTTGCTGACACACTCACCGCCCAGGGAATTGTTGAGCCATTCCCCATTCAGGTGAAGACTCTCCCCGATACCCTGGCTGGACGCGACGTCCTGGGCCGCGGTCGCACGGGCTCCGGAAAGACAATCGCTTTTGCCATCCCGCTTGTAGCACGACTCGCTGAGCGGGAAGCTAAGCACTTCCGCAAGCCCGGGCGCCCCATGGGCCTGGTCCTTGCACCCACCCGTGAACTGGCAACGCAGCTCAACGCCACGATCGAACCCCTGGCCAAGTCCGCCGGGCTGAACACCACCGTCATCTACGGCGGTATCTCCCAGGCTCGCCAGGAAAAAGCCCTCCGCGCCGGCGTCGACATCGTCATTGCCTGCCCGGGCCGCCTGGAGGACCTGATCCGCCAGCGCATCGTGTCCCTTGAGGCCGTGGAAATCACAGTCCTTGACGAGGCAGACCACATGGCTGACCTGGGCTTCCTGCCCGTCGTCAAGAAGCTCATGGACATGACCCCCAGCCAGGGACAGCGCATGCTCTTCTCCGCAACGCTGGACAACGGCGTGGACAAAATTGTCCAGCGTTACCTGTCGAACCCGCTGACGCACTCGGTCGACGATCCCCAGGCCGCAGTGACCACCATGGAGCACCACGTCCTGGTGGTTGGCGACCAGACAGTCAAGAAGCAGCTGATTGTTGAGCTCGCGTCCGGCGCAGGCCGCCGGGTCCTCTTCATGCGGACCAAGCACCATGCCCGCAAGCTCGCCAAGACGCTCACTGACGCTGGCATCCCCGCCGTCGACCTGCACGGTAACCTCTCGCAGAACGCCCGCGACCGCAACCTCGCAGAGTTCTCCACCGGCGACGTCCGCGTCCTGGTGGCCACTGACGTCGCAGCCCGCGGCGTCCACGTGGACGATGTGGAACTGGTCATTCACGTTGACCCGCCCACAGAGCACAAGGCTTACCTGCACCGCTCAGGCCGGACCGCCCGCGCAGGTTCCGAGGGCAAGGTTGTTACGCTGACCCTCCCGGAGCAGCAGAACGACGTCAAGAAGCTCATGAAGGCTGCAGGCGTTGAGGTCAACTTCGAACGCGTCAGCGCCAACTCCACGCTGGTTGCTGGCCTGGTGGGCGAAATGGCTGACAAGATCGATCCCCGGACCCGTGCCGCGCTCCTGGCGGCCAAGGCTGGCCCCCAGGGTGGCGGCAAATCCACCGGAGCCAACGCTGAGCGTAAGCGCAGCAACCGTAACCAGGGCTCACCTAGCGTCGGTGGCCGTGGCGGACGCGGTGGACGCGGACGCGTTGGCGGCGAAGCAACCCGCACGGATGTTCCCCGTGCAGAGCGCCGCGCCGCAGCATTCGAAGGTCGCACGGAAGCTCGAGCAGCTTTCGACCGCGTGTCCGAACAGAACGAAGACCGGTCCATCGCAGCCGCAGCAGCACGCCGCAACTCGCGGGTTCGCGGCACTGCCGGCAGCACTCACCGCAACGACGTTCCCGCAGCAGGTGGCCGTGCATCGGCTGGCCGCGGGTCCGATTCACGCGGCGAAGCACGTGGTTCTGATTCACGTGGCGCGGACACCCGTGGTGGTGCACCCCGCACCTCCGGGGGACGCTCCTCGGAGGGTCGCGGCGCATCCGCCGGCGCCCAGCGTGGTGGCCGTCCGGCAACCGGTCAGCGTGCAGCAGCTGGTGGCGGCGAGGCCCGTGCTGGCGGCAACAAGTCGGTGTGGTCCTCCACAACCGGTGGGACATCCGGTGGATCCTACGGTTCGGGTTCCGGTAACGGTGGCAAGGGTGGCAGCGGCCGCCCGGCCCGTGCTGGTGGATCCCGCCGCGCGTCGGCACCGGCATCAAACGAACGCCGTAGCCGCTAAGGCATAACAGCACCTTAAATCACTGATCCGGCCGGCCTCCCCACAACGGGAGGCCGGCCGGATCAGTTGTTTGTCAGCCGAGGGCTCACCAGCCGCGTGAACGCCACTGCGCTAGATGGGGCCGCTCAGCTCCAAGGGTGGTGGGGCTTCCGTGGCCAGGGTGGACCACAGTGTCATCCGGGTAGGCGTTAAAGAGCCGTTCCTCGACGTCGTCCATCAACTGTGCGAACCGTACTGAATCCTTTTCGGTGTTGCCCACGCCGCCGGGAAACAGCGAGTCGCCGGAGAAAATGTGTGCCGGGCCGTCCGGGTCCTGGTACACGATGGCAAGGGAACCCGGCGTGTGGCCGCGCAACGCTATGGCGCCCACGCTGAACCCGTCAAAGTTCCGCACGTCACCCTGGGCCAGGATTTCATCAACAGGTACCGGTAATGCGGGAGCGTCCTCGGCGCCCGCGGCGGTGCGCGTCCCTGTGGCTTCTACCAGTTCCTTGAGCGCACGGATGTGGTCCCAGTGCTGATGCGTGGTAACCACCAGATCGAGCGAGAGGCCCGCCTCGGTGTCCGAAGCGGCATCGGAAATCATGGACTGGATGGCCTTGAGGTCGTCTGCGGCGTCAATGAGGAGCTGCGATCCTGTTGCCTTGGCGGTCAACAGGTACACCTGATTGTCCATCTCGCTGACCGAGATCCTGCGGATGGTGATGTCGCGAAGTGAATGAATGAGTGTTTCCATGCTCTCCACTCTATTCGCGTCCTTCCGATACCCACTCTGGATTGGCCGACCGGGAGCCCACAACCCCGTCTGCCGCGCTGTCCAGCGCGGAAACCTGCGCGTCGGTGAGGCGAAGTGCCAGGGCGCCGATGTTTTCGTCAATCCGCGCCGTGCGGCGGGTTCCTGGAATGGGGACTACAGGAAGTCCAAGGCTTTGGCCCTTCTGGATCAACCAGGCCAGGGCAACCTGTGCGGCTGTCGCATCCAGCTCCGAGGCAATCTCCGCAACCGTGGCAACTACTTTCTGGTTTGTGGCGATGGCGTCGTCAGCAAACCGGGGGATCCGGCGTCGGAAGTCATCGGCACCCAGCGCTGCAGTGTCTACGGTCCCCGTGAGGAAACCGCGGCCCAGGGGAGAATACGGGACAAAGCCGACGCCCAGTCGGGCTGCCGCCGGGACCACATTGCGTTCCACATCGCGGCTCCAGATGGACCATTCGCTCTGCACAGCCGCGATGGGATGCACGGCGTGGGCTTCGGCGAGTTCTTGGGCTGTGACCTCTGACAGGCCAAGATGCTTGATCTTGCCCTGCCTGACAAGCTCTGCCATGGCCTCCACGGTTTCCACAATCGGAACGCGGAGGTCACGGCGGTGCATGTAGTAGAGGTCGATTACGTCTGTACCGAGCCGTTGCAGGCTCGCATCCACTGCTGCGCGGATGTATCCGGCGTCACCGCGAATTGTTGTGGTCCCAGTGGCTGGGTTGCCCACGAGGCCAAATTTGGTGGCCAGCTGCACCTCGTCCCGGCGTTCGTGCAGCAGCTTTGCAATGAGCTCTTCGTTGCTGCCACTGCCGTAGATATCCGCTGTGTCAAGGAAGCTGATGCCAGCGTCGACGGCGTGGTGGAGTGTTCGGAGCGCGTCCTCCGGATCGACGTCACCATAGACCGGCGTAAGCGCCATCCCACCAAATCCTAGGGGTGATACCTCAAGTCCGTCACCTAATAGCTGCAGTGCCATGCGCTCTCCTCCTCGTAGTGTGGATCCTTTGACTGTGCCTAACCAGCCACGGAAGGTGCATATTCCGCGGCGTTGGGCGTAAGCCACCATGACGCGGTGAACTGGCTTCAGCCGACCCTCAGCAACCGATCTGCCGAGTCGCGGGTGGCTGCGATGAGCTCGGCGTTCGCCTGGTCAGGACCGTTGGCCCATGCCACAGCGGCATCCCGGTCCATCCCGAAGTGCATGTGCCGCTCCACCAGACGGGAAATCCGGGTCTCCCCTGCCAAGTCAAGGAACCAGACCTCGTCCAGGTGCTGCCGGATTTCCCGCCAGCCAGGCAGGGTGGAGAGCAGGTAGTTCCCCTCTGTGATGACCACTGGTGCGCTTTGCGGCACGGCGATCGACGCGGCAACCGGTTCGTCCAGGCTTCTGCGGAACGCTGGCGCGTAGACAACTTCCTCATCCCGGCGCACCAGGCGAGCCAGGAGCGAAACATAACCTCCGACGTCGAACGTGTCTGGTGCGCCCTTACGATCCCGCAGCGGCGTCCCGTCGATGATTGCATTGCCCAGATGGAACCCGTCCATGGGGACCACAACCGCTGCCTCAAGTTCACGCTGAAGTGCCTGCGCAACGGTCGATTTGCCGGACCCAGGTGCACCTGCGATGCCAAGGATCAGCCGCTGGCCGGGCACCAGCCGGTGCAGCAGTTCGTCCAGGGCGGTAGTCAGCGCAGGAGAATCCATGAACTGAGCCTAGACTTGCTCGCTGTATCTCCCCACCTTCTCCTGCCCGGATGGCCAATACGACGGCGTGTTGCTGGGACACGCCGCGATCTCGCCCGAAAGCTGGAGAAACCCAGCGTGCATCAGGGTTTGTCAGGGGCCGCGGAGGTTTCCGGCGTCCCAGCAGGCAGCGATTTGAGTCCGGCAGCGCAGGCCACAATCCCTGCAATGAGGACCACCTTGATGATGCTGAAGGCTTCGGCTCCCGTGGCCATTGCCCAGCCCACTGTCAACGCGGCCCCAATGCCGACCCAAATGGCGTAAGCGGTGCCCAGCGGAATCTGTCGGACGGCGAAGCCCAGGCCCAGCATGCTCAGGCTTGCTGTCACAGCGAAGACAACGGTGGGTCCAAGCTGGCTGAAGCCCTGCGAGAGGCCCAGGGCCGTAGCCCAGACCGCCTCCAGCACTGCTGAACCAAGCAGTGCGATCCAGGCGAATGTGCGGTTGTTCATCACGCCACCACCTTCAGGCCAACCACGCACGCGGCAATGCCGGAGAGTAGCAGGAGGCGTGCCGCCGTCGGGCGTTCAACGCCGCTGACCATGGCGTAGGCGCTTGTCAGGACCACGCCCACACCTACCCAGACGGCGTAGGCCGTGCCGGTGGGTATCGATTGCATGGCGAGTGCCAGGCCACCCGTACTTGCAATAACGGCAACCAGGAAGAGCGCTCCGGGGCGAATGCGCCGGCGTCCGGAGGCTTGTGATGCGCGGTGGAGGGCGGCAGCCCACAGGGCTTCCAGCGCTCCCGACATAATGAGAATGACCCAGGCCATGATTGATCCTCTGGCCAGTCTTGTCGCGTGCCGGGTACTGAACCGTCGTCCGGAGGCCGTCAGTGGCGGCCTTGCACCCACCCTAGCAATGCGCACTGCCCGGCGACCAGCAATGGTGAAGAACCTCACCACCCGCAGGGATTCGAAGACGCTAGCTGTTCACAGCATCAATGGAGACGACGGCCAGGAATCCGCGGCCCAGAATTTCAGGGGATGCGGTGTCAGAGCCAACGACGGCGTCCCAGCGGTTGAGTGCCTCCGCACCCGTTTCCTCTGTAGGCTCCTCGCCGCCGGCTGTGACGCTCGCCTGGCCCTGGAGGAGAACGGCAAACTGACCAGCAAAAACGGGGTGGGCACGCCTCTTGGAGATCTCAATAATGGAGGTGTACCCCCGGAAGGAGGCGTCGGTAGCTACGCTGAGGAAACGAATATCGCCGGTGGGGAGGGAGCCTTGGGCCGTGGCTGCTGCTGGAATACGGAACGCCCGGTTCTTCTCCAGGGGGTGGTCCTGCCCATCAAGGGTCAAAAGCAGGAGTTCGCCGTCCACCACCGTCACCAACCGCTCTGACCCAGTCGCCAGGTCCATGGTCTTGCGCAGTTCGTTGAGGGTGATGCTCCAGCCGTCAGCGGACGCGACACGATGGGACGTTCCGGCGTTGCCAGGAAGTGGCGTTGGCTTCAACTCTGCATAGCGGATGATCTCCATGGGCCCAGCCTAGTTTGTTCCGCGGTAGGTCCACTAAGCCATGCGTCCACTACTAGGGCTCAACCGTTGCCGGGGCCCGTATCCCGGGCTTCGGTTATCAGTGGTGGGCCATCGGGGTTGGCGGTTCCGCCCTCTTCCACCCAGTCGGAAATTTCGGCGGCTTCTTCCGCTGATACCGGGTGCTCGCCCCAGAAAGCGGGCTCGATTTTCCTGGCAATCTTAGACATATCCGGATCCCTTCCTCGGAGCGGAAATCACCACTGAGTATCAACCTGGCCTAGAGACTACGCTCCTGCGAGAGACCTGCCAGGGTCCTAAGTCCTTTATGGAGCAGGGAAAAGCGATGTCCGGAGGGCATCGACCTGCGCCTGCCAGAACTCCTTCGCCACCGGAGTTTTGGCGAAAAGGGCATCAAATCCGTGAAAAGCTCCCTCAACGGTCATCAGCTCGCAGGAAACCCCAGCTTCGTTTAACCGAGCAGCGTAGGCGACGTCCTCGTCGAGGAAGAGGTCAAGGCTCCCTACACCGATCCACGCAGGCGGCAAACCCGAGAGATCCGCACGCCTGGCCGGGGCGGCGTATGCGGAAACCCCCTCCGTGCCCGGTTCGGTTCCTAGGTAGGAGGCCCAGCCGAAACGGTTGCTGCGCCGGGTCCAGACCCGGACGTTGCTGGTGTCCATATCGGTCCGGGCGACTGTCCGGTCATCGATCATGGGATAAACCAGCAACTGGAACGCGGGGGTGATGGTGCCGCGATCATGGGCCAGAAGCGCGAGGCCCGCGGCAACTCCGCCTCCAGCGCTCGCCCCACCGATCGCAATTTTTCCCGGGTCGACGCCGCGGGAACCGGCATTTCCCACCAGCCATGCCAGGGCAGCGTAGGCATCCTCAACGGCGGCAGGCGCAGGGTAGTCCGGTGCGAGGCGGTAGTTCACGGACGCCACGGTGATGCCCAGCGTCCGTGCGAAGTTGATATTGGAAGCCTCATCCTGGACGTGGTTTCCGAGCACCATTCCGCCGCCATGGAGCCACAGGAGCGCTGGCGCCCGGCCTGTGAGGGCTCGCGGACGGTAGAGCCGCAGCGCTACCGGGGGAGCACCCTCAAGGCCAGGTACGTCAACGTCCTCGATCAGAAGATCCACTGCCGCATCAGGGGGCTTGACCGAGCCCCGGTTGGCAAATTTCGCCACCCTTGGCCCCACCGATAGAGGCGGAATGAACCGACCCAGCCTCAGATCGTGGTGGAAAGCGGGCATGGGAACTCCTGGGTTCGGCTGGTTGCTACTTGTCTAGGGCAATCCTGGCGGAGAAGATCTCCTTGGTGGGCACTGCCGCGAGGATATCGCCCAGTCCGCTCTTGCCTTCGGGTGTGAGGCGCCAGGCAGCATAATCGGCGTGGTCCTGCGTGGTGGCCCAGGTTTCAACAATCAGGACGTGGCAGGGATCTGCGTCATCCACCAGCACCTCAATGCCCTCGTTGCCCTGCCATGCGCGGGTTGCAACAAGTGTTTCGTTGATGACCCTGGGTGCGTCATCAAGATGGGCGGGAGCAATCTGGATTTCAAGGTTAACGATCGTGGACATGCGATTCCTTTTCATCGGGTGCGTGCAGCCAGCATATGCGGGCCGCCACTGGTGTAACGTGCGGTTGCGTCAGGTTCTTCCGTCTGAGGCACAGAAATCAATGCTTCAGATGGCCATCACCACTAAGGAGTTCACGTGTTCGTCAAGGTCTGCGGACTCAGTACCACCGAATCCGTCGAGGCAGCAGTCGCAGCAGGTGCGGATGCGCTCGGGTTTGTCCTCACGTCCAGTCCCCGGGAAGTCAGCGCTGACACCGCGCGAACGCTGCTGGATGTGGTTCCGCCAGAAGTGGCCGCCGTCGGGGTTTTCCGGGACGAACCAATAGAGGATGCACTTGCGGCCGTGAAAGAAGCTGGACTTGACTGGATCCAGCTGCATGGAAACCGTTCCACGCGGGACGTTGCGGCCGCCCACGAGGCAAAGCTTCGGGTAATCCGCGCCGTGACAATGGCTGATGACGATGCTGCCTTCGCATCCATGGGGGAGGACATCCTCCTGGTGGATTCTGCGGTTCCAGGCTCGGGCGAGTCCTGGGACTATTCCTCCGTCCGGGACAGGATCGGGGACAACAACGAGAACCACGACGGCGTTGCCCGCCGCTGGCTCCTTGCCGGCGGGTTGCACGCGGATAACGTCGCCCACGCCGCCCATGCGGCTCATGCCTGGGGGGTTGACGTCTCTTCCGGCGTGGAGAGCTCCCGTGGTATCAAGGACGTGGAGCGGATCCGGGATTTTGTTCACGCTGCCAAAGGCTGACCCCGGTGTAGGCCAGGATTGATCCAAAGATCAGGGGAACCCCTGATGCCCCTTTGCGCACCAACACTGCAGAATAGGGTGATGAGGACTTTGCTGAACATCATCTGGCTTATTTTTGGCGGTCTGTGGCTTGCCCTGGGCTATTTCCTGGCCGGCGTTATTTGCTGCGTCCTGATCGTGACCATTCCGTGGGGGATCGCGTCGTTCCGGATCGGCGCCTACGCACTGTGGCCCTTTGGGCGCATGGTTGTGGATGGCCCCCGGGGCAACCAGTCGCTTTCCCTGCTGGGTAATATTATCTGGCTGGTTTTTGCTGGTGTATGGATCGCGATTGGTCATCTGGCCTCCGCAATAGCCATGGCGGTCACCATCATCGGGATTCCCCTGGCTATCGCGAACATCAAGCTGATCCCGGTCTCCCTGATGCCGCTCGGAAAGCAGATTGTCCCCACCGGCAGTTCCAGCATTGGCACCTACCAGCACCGCTGAGGGAAGGCCGGCGACAGGGACAGCCCCGGCTCGCCGCAGCGTCCGGCCAACATTGCTGAGTGCTCGGGAGAAAAAGGCTTTTGCCGTTGCGTCCCGCGCGGGGTAGGGACACACTGTGGCCCCGCGGTGGACTGCGATGCTCACGCAAGTGGTAAAGGCAAAACGATCCACGACTACTTCCACGTCCGTCCCGTGGGCTGTGGCCTAGGTGGCTGCCAGGCCCCCTTCGCAGCGCACCGTGAAGGGCGGCTGCCGGTGTGCTGCGTGAATTTCATTCACGCGAGTTCGCCTCGCAGGTTCGCCCGGGCAGCGCCCAGCCACAAGCTCTGTGCCCGCGGCAGTGTGAACAGCGGATCCAGTGCCAGGAGAGAGCGGACGACGGCGCTACGCCCGGCAGCGAAATCAGCGTCGGGAACGTGCGCGTAGTCGCGGCGGACGGCTGCAACGTAGCGGGCGTAGTCGGCCGGTGCAGCACCCAGGATTGACAGGTCAGCGTCGCAGAGCAGCGCGCCGCCGGTATCTGCAGGATCCGTCCGGTGGTGGGCTGTGAGGAGGACCAGCCGCTCCACGTCAGCCACTTCGTAAGCGGGCACCCCGGCTTCTGTCAGGCGGTCAACGGCCAATCGAGCCGATTCCTCCTCATCCTGTCCAGCTATGCCGCGGTAGACGGAGTCGTGGAACCAGGCTGCCAGCCTGACCGTGCGGGACGGCAACGCGGGAGCGGCCAACACGTCCAAGGCCTCCAGCACCGCCAGGAGATGCGTGCGGCCGTGGTAGTGCCGGTGGTCCTCGCCCCACCGGTCCATGAGGTCCAAGAACAGGGCATCGTGCCCCGGTAAGGTGCTGTTCCAGCGGTTGAGAAGGGGCAGGTGGAGCGAAGAATTCCGGTCCCGGGCGCGAATGCGCAAGCCGCTGGCTATCAGCTTCCGGACCAGGATGCGCGCTTCCACCGGGATGGCACCGGCAGCCACCAGATCTTCATAGCGGCGGACAGGGACATCGTAGTGATCGCCGTCGAAGGCCCTGGCCGGGATCCCGGCGGCTCCCGCAAAGGAATGCAGTTCACTGAGGGAGTCATCCGAAACGAGATGGGAGAAAACCGTCCCGTGGGCAGGCCACAGCGGCGGGTCAAGATAGATGGCCATGCTGGAATTCTAGCTACTTCACCCCACGATCACCCTAAGTGGGTGAGTTGTCGTTGCTGAATGAGATGAAAGATTGAAAGGCAGCACTGTTGCTCTGGTTTTCCGCGTAATTTTTAGGTGGGTTGCATTCAGGAGGCTGTCTTCTGGGGCCCGCGCGTCGCAAAAACGCCGCTGATGATAGGAAAAAAAGACATGAATTTCTGGGAAACACTGTGGCGCATAGTTGTCGCATTCTTCTTTGTTGCCTATCTGATCCTCCTTTTCCAGATTATGGGGGATCTGCTGCGGGACCGGAACCTGAATGGCGGAGTCAAGGCCCTGTGGCTGATCTGCTTCTTTGTTGCTCCCGTGGTGAGTGGCCTGGTTTATGTTCTGTTCCGCGGCAAGGGCATGGCATCGCGGCAGAACCTCCGGGCCCAGGCCGCAGTAGAAGAAACCGAGAACTACATCCGCAGCCTAGACGGCAAGGAATCGCCGAGCCAGCAGATCCAGACTGCCAAGGCACTGCATGCAGCCGGTGATATCTCAGACGCCGAATTCGATCGCCTGAAAGCACTGGCACTCGCCTGAGCCCAGCAGTCCTGATGTACTGCATTCCCATAATCCAGAAACGGGATGAACCATGGCACGACTGAAGGATTTACCGCTCCTGCATGGTGGTCCATTCAGCTTTGGTTTTTTCGGCGCACTCGGTGTCCTTCTGGCGCTGGTGATCGGCGCGGCCATCGTATCGCTGACCTATGCGCTGACCCTGATTTTTATGGCTCTCTTCATAGCTTTGGGGCTGTATCCGCTGGTGCGGCGACTTGAGAGATGGAAGTTTTCCCGGTCCGGGGCGGTTCTGACGGTCCTGGGCGGCTTCCTCCTGGCAGTGGTCCTGCTGGTCCGGTTCATTTCACCGATTCTTATCGAGGAGGGCACGGCACTGGTCCGGGCCCTCCCGGGGAGTTTCGATGACCTTGCAAACCAGCCGTGGTTCAGTGACCTTAACGGTTCCGTAGGTGGGCTTCTGACTCCGCTTGTGGACTGGGTTGGGGTCGCTGCCGCAGATCCCAACGTGTGGCTCGCCGTAGGTGGCGGTGCGCTGCAGGTGGGTTACAACTTGGTCAATGCAAGTTTCGGCACCATTTTCGTGGTTGTTCTCACGCTCTATTTTGTTGCCGGGCTCGAAGCCATCAAGTCCAGCATGTATGCGTTGGTTCCGGCATATCGCAGGGAGTCCTTCATTGACCTGTCCGAGACAATTGCGGCCTCGGTGGGAAAATATCTGAGCGGCATGGTGGTGCTTGCCTTTTTCAACGCGACGTTCACTTTTATTGTCCTGAGCGTCGCAGGCGTAAGGTACGCCGCGGTCCTGGCGATCCTTGCCTTCCCGATCACGCTGATTCCGCTGGTGGGCAGCGTGGTCAGCACCACTTTCGTGACGGTGATTTCCCTCTTCACCTCACTTTCAACAGCAGTTGTGGTGCTGCTGGTGATGCTTGTCTACATGCAGGTTGAAGCCTATGTCCTCACCCCACGGGTGGTGGGCAAAGCAATTAGCATCCCGGCCTCCCTGGTCCTGATCGGCGCCATGGTGGGCGGAACGCTGCTGGGCCTCCTTGGAGCACTTATCGCCTGCCCCACCACGGCATCCATTCTCCTGATCATCAAGGAAGTAATAGTGCCACGGCAAGATGCCAAGACAGGACCTGTACCAGACACGATTGTTATTGCAAAGGAAACTCCAGAACCCGGGTGAAAACACCGTCCTGGATCATAGACTTGGGACGTGGAACAGATCGATCTAGAGGTACCTGACCCGCGATTCACTGTCTACTATCCGACCGTGCAGACTCCAGCTGATGTCATACAGCGGCCAAAACTACTCAGCCGGCTCGCTGCAGCGCCTGCCTCGGTGCTGATCTCTGCCCCAGCCGGCTTCGGCAAGACCACGCTTCTCTCCCAGTGGCTCGATGCCGATCCGGGGACCACTGCATGGGTCACCGTTGACCAGAGCAACAGTGGCGAGTTGTGGGCAGCAGTCCTTGGCGCGATCCAACGCTGCCCGGGAGTACAGTCCGGTTCCCTTCATGGGCTAGGCCTGATCCACGACAATCCTTCCAATGCAGTCCACCAACTGGGTCGCCTGTTGGCAGCCGACGGTCTTCTCGTCAGGGTGGTCCTGGATGGCGTGGATCGCTTTGAGCGGCGCGAGCGCGAACGCTGGCTGCCGGCTTTCCTGAACCACAGGGACCTCCCTGTCCAGCTCCTCATGACAGCGAGGACCAGCAGGTCTGTTGACCTGGGGGCAGCCCGGCTCACGGGCCGTATCCTTGAGCTGCTTCCCAATGACCTTGCTTTTTCCCTGGACGAGGCAAAGGACCTGGCGGCCATCAACGCGCCAGGACTCGGCGCTGGCGAGCTCACAGGACTATTCCAGCAGACAGAGGGCTGGCCTGCCGGGTTGGTACTCGCACTTCAGGCTTTCCAGAATGCAAAAGATCCAGCGGCATTATTGGCGGACGTCGCGGGAAACAGCCGCAAAATTGCTGACTACTTCGAGCGCGTTGTCCTCGCAGGGCTGCCCCCTGCAGAACAGGAAGTCCTACGGACTGCAAGCCTCTGCCGGGAGCTCAACCCGGGCCAGGCCGCGGCCATTACGGGGCTGCCGGACGTCGGATTGATACTTGCGTCGCTGGCGGATGATCTGGGTTTCCTTGAGAATTCTGGTGAACGGCGGACGGTTTTTCGGGTTCGTCCGTTGCTGAAGAACTATATTCTCGGTGATCTGGCGAGGCGCTTTCCCGGGGAGCTTCAGAGACGGCACTCCGCTGCGGCCGCGTGGCATCTTCAGGCAGGCCAGCCCCTTTCTGGGCTGTGGCACGCCCTCAATGGAGCGGATTGCGAGCTTATCGCTGCCATTCTTGAGAAGAGCGGTGTCGCGCTGATCAACTCCGGTGGCCAGGCGATGGTGCGGCAGGGTCTAACTGAGCTCGGTTCGGTGGTGTTGGACAGCCCTGCCCTGTGCCTGGTGGCTGCATTTGGACACCTCGAGATACACCAACCGTTGGCGGCTGCCCGCTTCCTCGCAGCTGCTTCCAGGGTTTGGCCGCTTGAACCGTCGCGTGATGTGGACGAACTCAGGACCCTCGCGGAGGCTGAGGTGTCCTGGTTTGCCACCCAACGCCAGCAAGATCCGGAACCACCGGTGGGGTGGCCTGAATCGTTGGTCTTTTCCGCAGATCCGTCGATTCGGATCAAGGCCACCATGATGCAGGTCAAGACGGAATTGGCCAGGGGTAACTTTGCCGAGGCGGAGCTGCGGGCACAGCGGGCCTTGGCGGAGGCCAACGACGTGGGAAATGTTCACCTGGTGGGAAAGATCATCTTGCGCCAGGCTTCTGCTGCATCAATGCTGGGGGACCTGCGAAAAGCCAGTGACCTCCTAGCGGTCTATGAAGACCATCTGCCAGAACGAGCCAGGGGGTCGTCCCCTGGAGGTGTTCTCGGGGCACTGATCCGCAGTTCAGCAGCCCTGTTGCACGGTGAGCCAGCGGCGGCCGCCGTGGCTGCCGACGTCGGACGGACCGAACTGGGGCACATGACAGCGTCCTCGGGAGGTGTTGGAGAATTACTGTCCCTGGCAGTGGATCTGGTCAAGGCGACGGCGCAGATGGATCTTGGCGGCAGGCAGCAGGCGCTGGAGGGTATGCGCCAGGTCAGGGCGCGGATTGATACTGCCAGTCCGTTCGGCAAGCCGCTGTGCGCCTGGATGGCCGTGACTGAACACGCCGCGGCCATGGCGCTGGGGCATACGCGACGTGCCAGGGAAATTTTGGAATGGTCGGAAATCCACTTGACCGGGACCGGAGAGCTTGCCCTGATCCGGGCGCAGGGGCCAGCGGCCCTCAATCGTTTTGACGTCGCCCGCAGCAGGCTGGCGCCGCTGCATGCCGGTGCAGTGGTGCCCGTGCTTGCATGGACCTGGTTGCATGTCTCAGTCCTGGAGTGCACCATGGCGCTGCGTGCAGGCCAGCGCAGCAAAGCCATCGCGATTCTTGACGAGGCACTGGAGCGGGCAAACGAGCTGAACGTGTTACGCCCGCTGGTCCTCGCACCGCAGGAAATCATGGATCTGCTGATCGAGCGAGCTGGCGTCCACGGCCTCCAGGAGCCCCTGTCGTTGCGCCTGCTGGCGTTGCGGAGCGGCGGGACCAAGCAGCGCCAGTCGCTGACGCAACGGGAACAGGAGGTACTGGCACTGCTGCCATCGCATCTGTCCCAGGAGCAGATAGCCGCCGAACTTCACCTGTCCGTCAACACGATCAAAACGCATCTCCGGCTGGTCTACGCCAAACTGGGCGTCAGTTCGCGCCACGACGCCGTTGCGGCAGCCTACAGAAACGGGCACCTGCCCTGATTTTTGGGCCGCAGCTCATTTTCGGAGGCCGCTCGCTGCGGTGTTTCACCCTAATAGGGTGAGTCGCACCCTGGGGCCCAGACCTAGGGTGAAATTATGAAAGTATCTTCACTCGCCACGGTAGGACTGGGCGTCACATCAGTGTTGCTGTTGGGCGCCTGCGGGACGTCTGGGTCAACCCCGGTAGCCACCGTCACTGTTACGTCCATCCCTGCACCCTCTCCTGAACCGCAGCTTCTCAGCGGTTTTGTCTGCAGTGCAGATGCCGACAATGTCTGGCGTGGCAAAGCCCTCCTCACCAACAATGAACCCGCTGAGGCGACCTTCACTGTAAGGTTCTCGATCCGGCGCAGCGCTGACGCGTATCTCATTGGCTACGAAGAAGACAGCTTTAC
Organism: Pseudarthrobacter sp. PS3-L1; assembly: GCF_030063285.1. Lineage (GTDB taxonomy): Bacteria > Actinomycetota > Actinomycetes > Actinomycetales > Micrococcaceae > Arthrobacter. Next base: position 218,876 of record NZ_JASISU010000001.1, read on the forward strand.
CCTTGCACCTGGCCAAACGGCAGATGTTGCATTCCCTGATATTGCCACCGCAGACCCGGACGGACTTAGATGCCTGCCCCGAGTCACCACGGAGCCCTCGTGAAATCACTGCTCTTCACCGCTGGTATCCACGTCGCTGCAGCCGCCGCAGGATTGATCCTCAGTGCCCTGTGGCTGCCAGGCTTCCGCGTGCAGTGGCAGGGATTCGTCGCGGCAGCCGTGATCCTGGCAGGTTCGCAGGCCCTTCTCGCTCCGATCGTTGCAAAGATGGCCAGCCGGTTCGCCCCCACCTTCATCAGTGGGGCCGGGATTATTGTGGCCCTCGTGGCGCTCCTGATTGCGAGCATTCTGCCCGGGGGAGTCACTGTTGCAGGCTTTGGCAACTGGCTTCTTTGCGGCCTGATCCTATGGATACTGACGGCTACAGGCTCCATCATTGACCTGCAGCTTCGGGCGCGGAGACGCCGGGCAAAGGAATTGCGGGCATGAGTGCCGAACCTAGCGGAGGGCAGTGATGTCAGACATCACCATAACCCTCGTGGTCCTGGTCCTGGCGGTTGCCGCGTTTGTGTGGAACCGAATCCCGGTGAGCATCGTGGCACTGGGTGTTGCGCTACTGCTGTACGGAACGGGAATCGTCAGTCTCGATGAAACCTTTGCCGGATTTGGCAGCGGAACGGTGGTCCTCATTGCTGCGCTGTTTGTTGTTGCCGAGGCTATAGACAATGCTGGTGTCACCACATGGCTGGGAACGCTGCTCATCAGGTATTCGGGTACCAGCCGATTTCGTCTGATGTCCCTGATGATGGCCCTGACTGCTGTGTTGACAGCGTTCATCAGCGTTAACGGCGCAGTTGCAGCATTGCTCCCCATGGTGGTCGTCCTGGCTGTCCGGTTGGGGCGCCGTCCGGCGCAACTGCTCATGCCACTTGCTTTTGCCGCACATGCCGGATCGCTGCTGGTCCTGACTGGGTCGCCGGTGAATATCCTCATCCTCGAAGCTGCGATGTCCTCCGGGGGCGGGGGAATCGGGTTTTTCGAGTTTGGCTTGGTGGGGCTTCCGCTCTTGTTGGGCACCATAGCCTTGACCATGTGGTTGGCGCCTACCCTGCTCCCTAACCGCACGCCACTCTCTGCACCCAAGGACCTTGGCTCGCATGGGCAGACCCTGATGCGTGACTACATGGGCGACGACGGCCTGCGAAGGCTGGGGATTACCGCCGGATCGACCTTGGTGGGGCGCTCAGTCCAGGACCTGCTCGACGTTGGAACCGCGCGCCTTCACCTGATCAGCGTCCAGGGGCCGGATGGACGTCCGTCCAATCGGCCCGACCTCTCTGCCGGTGATCAGGTGGTGGTCAGGGGTGAGCAGGAATCCATCAACGAGTTCGCCGACCGCCATGGCATTACCGAGATCCCCGGCGCCAACTGTGGCCTGATCAGCAGTGACTATGGGGTGGCTGAGGTAGTGGTCGCCCCGCGGTCAAATCTGGTCGGAACAGACGTATATCCGGGGATGGTGACGGAAAGCGGAACACTGGTGATCCTTGCCCATCAGCATGCTGGCGAAGCGGAATCGACAATCCGTACGAAGATTGCAGCAGGCGACAGGTTGCTCCTCCAAGGCACCTGGCGCGCTCTGGACCAGCACACCATTGACCACAATGTCCTGCTGGTGGACTCACCTGATGCCATCCGGCGCCAGACTGTGCCGCTGGGTCCAGGGGCGCGGCCGGCGCTCGTTGTCCTTGGCCTGATGGTGGTGCTTCTTGCCACGAACATCATTCCAGCGCCTGTTGCAGCGTTGCTCGCTGCCATAGCAATGGTCCTCCTCAGGGTCATTACCTCGCAGCAGGCTCAGCGCTCCATGTCCTGGCAGACCCTCATCCTCGTGGCAGGCATGATTCCGCTCTCGACCGCGATCACTTCGACCGGAACCGCCACGATGATCGCCGATGCCATGGTGGCCGTGGTGGGCACCTCCAGTCCCGTGCTGCTTCTGGCCGGGTTCTTCGTCATCACGGCGGTCTTGGGGCAGCTGATCAGCAATACAGCTACGGCACTCATCATCATCCTCATTGGGATCGCTGTGGCAGCAGAGTCTGGGATCAATCCACTGACCGTCCTCATGTGCATCTCGGTAGCCTCGGCAGCTGCCCTGCTGACGCCGGTGGCTACCCCCGCGAACATGATGATCATGGAGCCAGCCGGGTACCGTTTTGGCGACTACTGGAAATTTGGGCTGGCCATCATGGCGCTCTATGCCGTTGTATCCATTGGATTGGTTCCGCTCATCTGGCCGCCCTAGCCGCACCTGAATGGACCCGTCACACAGCCGGGGACCTTCGTTCACCGAGGCTTCGCCGCCTTATCAACCGCTTGATACGCACCACCTCACGAGGAGCAGGAAATGGCCACCACACATTCGCCCACGGCGGCGTCCACAAAGGAGAGCCCAGCATCGTGGTTGCCACTGATAGTGGTGGTGATGACTCAGATCCAGGCGTCCTTTGCCGTCAACGCGCTCACTGTCTCCATGCAGGGCATCACTACTGACCTGGATACTGCGGCCACGTCCATCGGGACAGCCATTACTGCCGGAACATTCTCCATGGCGGCCTTCATCCTTCTGGGTGCCAAAGTGGGTGCGCGTTTCGGTACCCGAAAAGTCTTCCAGATTGCGGTTGCCATCCACGCAGCAGCAATGGCAGCCGTAGCCCTGAGCCTCAGTCCCGCCATGCTGTTCATTGCCCAGGCGTCGTCAGGAGCTGTGATCGCCCTGATTGCACCGGCGTTGACTGTCTTTATTGCCACGAACTACAAGGACCAGCAGCAGGCAAAAGCGATCGGACTCCTTGCCGCGGCCATTCCCGCTGCGGGCGTCTTGGCGCTCCTGGTTGCTGGCTGGTTTGCGACAACCATCGGCTGGCGCTATTCGTTCGGGCTGATGGTTGTCTTGGGTGTTGTAAATCTGCTTCTGAGTTTCAAGCTCAAGTCAGTGCCAGCGCAGCCACTGATCAAAATCGACTGGACCGGGGCTTTTATTGCTGCTGCCGGCATCATCCTGTTGAGCTTCGGCTTCAGTGGGATGTCCAGCTGGGGCGTCTGGCTCGCTACGGATCAGGCACCCTTCGCGATTCTTGGGATCTCTCCCGCGCCTCTCCTGATTATCCTTGGCCTGGTCACGGGCCAAGTCTTCTTTGCCTGGCTGCGCAAACGCCAGGAAATCAAGATGCCCCGGATCTTTGACCTGAGGGTGCTGGCTTCCAGCTCGGAGCTGGCCGTAACAGCCTGCATGGCGATCATGCTCTTTGTTGGTACTGCGGCAAACTTCCTTATTCCGCTCTACATCCAGATCGTGCAGGGGCGCAGCAGTATTGAGACGTCCTTCTCCATCATTCCTTACACGCTGTCCATCTTCCTGGCCAGTACTTTTGTCGCCTTTCTCTACGAGAAATATCCCCCCAAAATCATCGCCCGATCCGGCTTTATCGTTGTCGCCGGGGCACTTGTCCTGATCGCCTTCACTATCCGAAACGACTGGGGGCAGCTCTTCGTGGTCCTCGGCCTGATTCTTCTGGGCCTCGGACAGGGCGCAATCGTTGCACTTGTCTTCAACACCTTGCTCAGCAGCGTCCCGCGGGAGCTGGCTGGCGACGTTGGTGCCTGGCGAGGCCTGGTCCACAATCTCTCGGGCAGCGCGGGCATCGCCGTAGCCAGTGCTTTTGCTGTAGGAACCCTGGGGTCACTGATCGCCACAGCCGCCAATGACCACCCGGAGATATCGCCAGAGCTGATCTATTCAGTCAATATCAATGACGCGGATTTCATGACGGATGCCCAACTAGAGGCATTGCTGGGAGACCGTGCCGGTAGTCCTGCAGAACTGGCAGCAGCCATTGACGTTAATGCCGAGGCGCGGCTGCGTTCCCTGCAGATCTCGCTTCTTGGCCTCGCGGGTCTTGCGATGCTGGCGATTGTGCCAGCTGGTCGAATGCCCGGGAAACGTCCGGGGGACCTGCCAAAACAGCTGGAACCCGATGACCCCGATGCACTGGACCTGGACACCGAACCGACGACTACTAAGGGAAGAAAATGACTTTCGATGCCTACAAACTCATTCCGGACACCTTTTCGCGTGTTCCTAGTTTGGACAGAATGGAACCCCAGATCCAGTGGGTGAGCGAGTTTGACGATCCAGACGTCATCGGTGTGCTGGTCACTGAAGATGGTGCCAGTTCCAGTTCTAGCGCCCTGGGCATGGATCCTGATGCGCTGGGCCGCGCCGGCTTCAGCACCAAGCTGGGCAGCACACTGGTGGTACCCACAGCCCGGGGCCCCGTGGTCGTCGCGGTTGGCGGTGGAAAGGCCACAGACCTGACGTTGCCGCGGTGGCGCGAAGCCATGGCCGCCCTGATCGGGGTCACGTCCAATCACCAGCGGATCGCGTTTGAGCTGCCTGCAGTGACGAATGTCGCCGCTGATGCGCTGGGCCAGGCCCTGGCCGAGGCGGCCCTGCTGGCGCGCTACAGCTACAGTGCGCTGCGATCCACGCCTGAGAACGTGCCGCTGGTTCTTCTGCAGCTGCTCTCACCCGGGATTGACCTGGATGTGGCTGCCGCCGGATCCGATGTTGGAGTAACCACCTCCCGGGCAACCAACATTGCCCGGGATCTCTGCAACGCGCCAGCCAGCCACCTGATGGCCACGGACCTAGAGGATGTTGCGGTCGAGCTCGGGAGCCGATTTGGCTTTGCGGTGGAATCCTTCACCAAGGAGCAGCTGATTGATTTGGGCTGCGGAGGACTTCTGGGCGTGAACGCCGGAAGTGTCGAGGAGCCAAGGATGCTCAAGCTGACGTACCGGCCCGAGGGGGAACCGGCGGGGCATCTTGGGCTGGTTGGAAAAGGGATCATGTACGATTCCGGCGGGATCAGCTTGAAGCCCAGTGACCCCATGCACCTGCTCATGAAAATGGACATGGGTGGTGCTGCTTCAGTCCTGGCTTCGTTTACGGCCCTGCACGAGCTCAACGTCAGGGCTTCTGTCACAGGCTTCTTGATGTGCACTGACAACATGCCCTCCGGCTCGGCCTACAAGCTCGGCGATGTACTGACAGCCCGCACTGGCACCACCATCGAAATCAAGAACACCGATGCCGAGGGTCGCTTGGCCATGTGTGACGCGCTGACGCTCGCGGTCGAGGAAGGCGTGGATGCGATTTTAGACATTGCCACCCTGACGGGTGCCGCCCTGATGGCGCTCGGTCAGCTCACCGCTCCGGTCTTTGGTAATGACCAGGCACTTGTGGACCGGGTCCTTGCCACAGAGCAGCACACTGGCGAGCAGCTGTGGCAGTTGCCGCTCGAAAGGGGCTACAGGTCCCAGCTGGACTCCGATATTGCTGACATCTCCAACCTTGGCGGCAAGTATGCAGGCTCTACCACCGCTGCGCTCTTCCTTGCGGATTTTGTCGGCGATACAGCCTGGGCCCATATCGACATCGCTGGGACCATGCAGTGCGACGCCAAAGCCGGGTGGCGATCGAAGGGCGCCACGGGATTCGGGACCCAGGTACTCATCGATCTGGCCAGGGATTTTACGCCTGGGTGTGAAATCAGTGATGGGACTCATATAAATCGGCCGTTTCGGAAGTAAATTGGTAGCGTCGAAAGTCGAGCCAGACTTACTACGACGCGGGTTGATGAATTCATGCGTACCCCGAGGACCACCGAAGCCCCGCGTCCCGCCTGCAGCCTCAAAACTGAAATGGGACAGAATGAGCCAGAATTCGCAACCACCCGCTGGGACGGCGGGATCCGATGACGCCAGCAAAAACACGAGAAATCGCCTGAGCAGCAAGAACAGCGTCATCGCTCCCGCCAACCCGCCGGAAGCCAGAACCCGGATGAACAAGACAGTGTTCTTCGGCTCCGCTATTGGAGTCGTTGGCATTGCCCTGTGGGCAATCTTCGCCAAGGACAATGCCGATGCTGTCATCGGCTCCATGGTGTCGTGGGTATCCACCAATATGGGCTGGTATTACTTCCTGATCGTTACCGCTGTCGTCATCTTTGTCCTGATCGTGGCACTGTCCAGGGTGGGCAAGACCAAACTGGGACCGGACCACTCCAAACCGCAGTTCAGCATGTTCACCTGGGCAGCCATGCTGTTTGCCGCTGGCATTGGTATCGACCTGATGTTCTTCTCGGTTTCCGAGCCGGTCAGCCAGTATCTCGCCCCGCCGCAGGGTGAGGGTGGCACGCCGGAAGCTGCGCGCCAGGCCCTGGTATGGACGCTTTTCCACTATGGCATCACGGGCTGGGCACTGTATGCGCTCATGGGGCTTGCCCTGGGCTACTTCTCCTACCGCCATAACCTTCCGCTGAGCATCCGCTCCGCGCTGTATCCCATCTTCGGTAAGAAGATCGAGGGTCCTATTGGGCACGCGGTGGATATTGCCGCGCTGCTGGGCACCATCTTTGGCATTGCCACGTCCCTGGGAATAGGCGTCGTCCAGCTCAACTACGGGCTGAAGTTCATGTTCGGTGTTCCGGAGAACCTAGCCGTGCAGATCGGCCTGATTGCGCTGTCCGTGGTGATGGCCACCGTGTCGGTGGTTGCTGGCGTTGAAAAGGGAATCCGTCGGCTCTCCGAACTCAACGTGATCCTGGCTGTGGCCCTGATGATATTCATCCTGGTCACAGGCAAGACGAACTTCCTGCTCGACGGAATCGTCCAGAATGTTGGCGACGTGATGAGCCGGTTCCCGGCCATGACCCTGGATACGTTCGCCTATGACAGGCCCACCGACTGGCTCAATGCCTGGACACTGTTCTTTTGGGCCTGGTGGATCGCCTGGGCGCCGTTTGTGGGACTCTTCCTGGCGCGTATTTCCAGGGGACGCACCATCCGGCAGTTTGTTATCGGCACCATGACCATCCCGTTCCTGTTCATTCTGGTCTGGATCTCCGTGTTTGGAAACTCCAGCTTGGACCTGATCATGAACGGGAACATGGCGTTCGGCGATGCTGCCATGAGCAACCCAGAACGTGGCTTCTACAGCCTGTTGGCCGAATTCCCGGCCGTGCCCGTCACTGCTGCGGTGGCGACCTTTACCGGCCTGCTCTTCTACGTCACGTCTGCGGACTCCGGTGCGCTGGTCATGGCCAACTTCACCTCCCATCTCAAGGACGCGGACTCTGACGGCCCTGAGTGGATGCGGGTGTTCTGGGCAGTGGCAACCGGTCTGCTGACGCTGGCCATGTTGACGGTGGGTGGAGTGGCGACGCTGCAGAACGCCACCATCATTATGGGACTTCCACTGTCGCTGCTGCTGGTGCTGATCATGTTGGGCCTTTACAAGGCGCTCAGGGTGGAGAACTCGCTTAATGACAGTTATCGCGCCAGCCTGCCGGGCATCATTACTGGCCGCTCCAGCGACCAGCGGGCCGGACGCACCTGGCGGCAGCGGGTTGCCCGGGCCATGAGCTATCCGGGACGCCGGCAGACCACCCGCTTCGCTGACACGGTGGCTATCCCCGCCTTGCAGGAAGTTGAGGCGGAGCTGAAGGAGCAAGGCGCGGACACTGTTTTGACTGTCGCGCTGGTGGAGGCCTGCGGGATCCAGAGCATTGACCTGCAGATCGCCATGGGCGGGGAGAGGGCCTTCAAATACCAGATCTACCCGGTCCAGTATGAGACGCCCAGCTACGCGACCCGACGTGCCGATCCAGACGATCACTATTACCGCATGGAGGTGTTCTCCCTGGAGGGCAGCCACGGCTATGACCTCATGGGATACACCAAGGAACAGGTCATCACAGATGTCCTGGACCACTACGAGCAGCACCTGGAGTTCCTGCACATCAACCGTGCGGATCCGGGCAATACCGTCTTGGTCGAGGACCAGATGGCAAAAGACAATTGGGAATCAGATTTCGAAACGCAGGAGGAAACGAAATGAGCACCGAAACGCTTTATATTGGCGGCAGCTGGACTGCGGCGTCCGACGGCGGCACCCGGGACATCCACTGCCCGGCCGACGGCGAACTGGTGGGCACTGTTTCCGAGGGAACCGCTGAGGATTCCACCCGCGCTGTGGAGGCTGCCAGGGCAGCTTTTGACACGGGGGAATGGTCCGGCAAATCGCCTCTGGAGCGAGGCACGTTCCTGATCAACGTGGCGAACAGGCTTCGCGAGCGCAAGGATGACTTCGCGCGGGCGGAGACGCTGGACACGGGCAAGCGCCTGGTGGAAAGCGAACTCGACATGGACGACATCGCCAATTGCTTCGAGTACTTCGGCAAGCTTTCGGGCCAGGATTCCGGCCGGGTAGTGGATGCTGGCAGCGCCACAGTGGTCAGTCGAATCGAATACGAGCCCGTGGGTGTTTGCTCCCTGATTGCGCCATGGAACTACCCCCTGCTGCAGGCGTCCTGGAAGATTGCCCCGGCGCTCGCGGCGGGTTGCAGCTTTGTCCTCAAGCCCAGCGAGCTGACCCCGCACACTTCGATCCTGATGGTGGAAGTGCTCGTAGAGCTGGGTCTGCCGGCCGGTGTTGCCAACCTGATCCTCGGTGCGGGCGGAACGGTCGGTTCTGTGCTGTCCAGTCACCCGGACGTTGACCTTGTCTCCTTTACCGGTGGCCTGGAAACTGGCAAGACGATCGCGGCATCGGCCGCTGCATCGGTCAAGAAAGTCGCGCTGGAACTGGGTGGTAAGAATCCCAATATTGTCTTCGCGGATGCCGATTTTGACGCAGCCCTGGACAACGCCCTCAACGCCGCGTTTGTCCACTCTGGTCAGGTTTGTTCTGCTGGTGCCCGCCTGATCGTCGAGGAGTCAATTGCGGAGACGTTTGTTGACGAACTCGTGCGCCGCGCAGAGCAGATCCGGGTGGGGGGACCGTTCGACCCCGATGCTGAGACCGGCCCACTGATCTCGGCTGCGCACCGCGACAAGGTCACCGCCTACGTCGACAAGGGAGTAGCAGAGGGTGCACGCCTGCGCTGCGGCGGAACCTGGGGAACAGGGGAGCTGGAGAAGGGCTTCTACTACATGCCGACCATCCTGGACCAGGTCCGCAGCGGAATGTCAGTTGTGGTTGACGAGGCCTTTGGCCCGGTTGTCACAGTGGAGACTTTCAGCACCGAAGAGGAAGCGGTAAAGATCGGTAACGACACCCATTACGGCCTCGCTGGCGCAGTATGGTCGCAGGACGCCGGTAAGACGCAGCGGGTGGCCCGGGCACTTCGCCACGGCACCATCTGGATCAATGATTTCCACCCCTACCTGCCGCAGGCGGAATGGGGCGGCTTTGGCCAGTCCGGCGTCGGCCGTGAACTGGGCCCAACGGGTCTTGCCGAGTATCAGGAAGCCAAGCACATTTACCAGAACATTGACCCGCAGGTGACCGGCTGGTTCGCGGACCACGCATCTGCTGCCGCCCCTGCAGAAGGGAACTGAGACCATGAGCGCCTTCGAAAAAACAGACTTTGACTACATTGTGGTGGGCGGTGGTTCCGCCGGGGCCGCTGTAGCATCGCGCCTCAGCGAGGACCCCTCGCTTGAAGTTGCGCTGGTGGAAGCCGGCCCTGATGACCGCAACCTCCCCGAAATCCTGCAGCTTGACCGCTGGATGGAATTGCTGGAATCCGGCTACGACTGGGACTACCCCATCGAGGAACAGGAAAACGGCAACTCCTTCATGCGCCATGCGCGGGCAAAGGTGATGGGCGGCTGTTCCAGCCATAACTCCTGCATTGCTTTCTGGGCACCCCGGGAAGACATTGACGACTGGGAGCAGAAGTTTGGCGCAACAGGCTGGAACTCGGACATGGCCTACCGGCTGTACAAGGCACTGGAAACCAATGAGGACGCCGGCCCCGATGCGCCCCACCACGGCGCGAGTGGTCCGGTGCACCTGATGAACGTTCCGGCGTCGGACCCTACGGGCCGTGCGATCCTGGATGCCTGCGAGCAGTCCGGGATCCCCAAGGTGCACTTCAATACTGGCGAGACAGTGATCAACGGTGCCAGTTTTTTCCAGATCAACCGGCAGGCTGACGGCACCCGGGCATCGTCCTCCGTGTCCTACATCCACCCGATCATGGATCGTGAGAACTTCACGCTGCTGACGGACCTGCGGGCCAAGGAACTCACGTTCGATTCCGACAACCGCTGCACCGGCGTCGACGTCGTGGACAACGGCTTCGGAAAGACGCGTCACCTGGGCGCGCGGGCCGAGGTCATTGTTTCCACGGGTGCCATTGATTCGCCCAAGCTGCTGATGCTTTCCGGTATTGGCCCGGCAGCCCAATTGGCCGAATTCGGTATCCCCGTCCGCGTGGATTCTCCGGGTGTGGGTGAGCACCTGCAGGACCACCCTGAGGGCGTCATCCAGTGGGAGGCAAAGCAGCCCATGACTGAAACATCCACGCAGTGGTGGGAGGCCGGAATCTTCACCGCCACGGAAGAGGGCCTGGACCGTCCGGACCTCATGTTCCACTATGGTTCGGTCCCGTTCGACATGCATACCCTCCGCCAGGGGTTCCCGACCACCGAGAATGGCTTCTGCCTGACGCCCAACGTCACGCATGCCCGTTCTCGCGGCACTGTAACCCTGCGCAGCAAGGATTTCCGTGACAAGCCCAAGGTTGACCCGCGGTATTTCACCGATCCGCACGACATGCGCGTGATGATTGCTGGCATTCGCAAGGCCCGTGAGATCGCTGCACAGCCAGCGCTGGCCGATTGGGTAGGTACCGAGCTGTACCCGGGCAAGGACATCGTCACGGACGAGCAGATCAGCGACTACATCCGCGCCACCCACAACACGGTGTACCACCCCGCCGGAACCGTCCGGATGGGCGCGCCCGACGACGTTATGTCGCCGCTTGACCCGCAACTGCGGGTCAAGGGTGTCACCGGACTCCGTGTCGCCGATGCCTCTGTCATGCCGGAACTGACCACTGTCAACCCAAACATCACCACCATGATGATCGGCGAGCGGTGTGCGGAACTGGTTCAGGAAGCCCGCACGGCTTCCTGACGCCGTTTTCGCCGAGTCTGTTGTGTGAGTGGGCGGTTCCCTCAGTGGGGGCCGCCCACTTTCGTCTCCTTCGAGTTTTGGGCTTGGCCGCCTGAGGCGGGGGCGCCGGGGAAAAGACGCCTTTGCGGGCTCAAAGTTAAGTTGAGCGTAGTACACTCAACTTAACTGATCACCCCTTCCGGAAGGAGCTCTCCATGGACGTCAAATTCACTACCAAGAGCCAGGAGGCTCTTTCGGCTGCTGCCATGAATGCCTCTACTGCGGGCAATCCCCAGGTCGAGCCAGCGCACCTGCTCAAAGCACTGATGGACCAGCGGGAAGGGGTAGCCGTTGCCCTGGTCCGCGCCGCCGGCTGCGACCCCGACGCCGTCAGTACGCAGGCGAGCACCGCCATCAAGGCACTGCCCTCCTCATCCGGCGGCTCCGTCCAGCAGGCGCAGCTCTCACGCCCGGCAATGTCGGCCATTCAGATGGCCCAGGCGGAAGCCGAAAAACTCGGTGATTCCTTTGTTTCCACCGAGCACCTGTTGCTGGGCCTCTCTACGGGGAGTGACGGCGTAGGGCGGCTGCTGCGTGACGCCGGCGCCTCCCACGAAGCGATGCTTGCGGCCCTCCCTGGTGTGCGGGGTGACCGTAAGGTCGATGGCCCCGATCCGGAGAACTCCTTCCAGGCGCTAGAGAAATTCGGCACGGACCTTACTGCCATGGCCCGCTCCGGGAAGCTGGATCCGGTGATCGGGCGTGATGCCGAGATCCGGCGCGTCATTCAGGTGCTGAGCCGCCGTACCAAAAACAACCCCGTCATCATCGGTGAACCTGGTGTGGGCAAAACCGCCGTGGTGGAGGGCCTGGCCCAGCGGATGGTTGCCGGTGACGTTCCGGAGAGCCTGCGCGGTAAAACCCTGATAGCCCTTGACTTGGCCGCTATGGTGGCCGGCGCAAAGTACCGCGGAGAGTTCGAGGAACGCCTCAAGGCAGTCCTTGAGGAGATCCGTAACTCAAACGGCCAGATTGTCACTTTTATCGATGAGATTCATACGGTGGTGGGAGCCGGAGCCACCGGGGATTCGTCGATGGATGCCGGGAACATGCTCAAGCCCATGCTGGCAAGGGGTGAGCTCAGGTTGATTGGTGCCACCACCCTCGATGAGTACCGCGAAAACATCGAAAAGGATCCTGCGCTTGAGCGCAGGTTCCAGCAGGTTTTTGTGGGCGAGCCAAGCGTGGACGACACTGTTGGAATCCTCAGGGGACTGAAGGAGCGCTACGAGGCGCACCATAAAGTGACAATAGCCGACGCCGCCCTGGTGGCAGCTGCGACGCTGTCCAACCGCTACATCTCGGGGCGTCGCCTGCCGGACAAGGCGATTGACCTGGTGGATGAAGCGGCATCGCGCCTCCGGATGGAAATAGATTCCGCGCCGGAGGAAATTGACCAGCTGCGGCGATCCGTTGACCGGCTGACCATGGAGGAACTGGCGCTGGCAGGGGAAGTGGATGACGCTTCCGTGGAACGACTGGCAGCTTTGCGGGCAGATATGGCTGACAAGAAAGAAGAGTTGGCCGGACTTAATGCCCGGTGGGAGGCAGAGAAGGCCGGGCTGAATCGGGTGGGTGATCTTAAGGCCACGCTTGATGCCTTGCGATCTACGGCTGACAAAGCGCAGCGCGAGGGTGATCTTGAGACGGCATCAAGGATTTTATACGGGGAGATTCCGGCGCTTGAGCGCGAGTTGGCGGCAGCTGCCGAGGCTGAAGCTGTCATCGCGGACCGGTCCGGGCAGATGGTGGCAGAACAGGTTACCGCCGATGACATTGCCGAAGTCATTTCCGCCTGGACGGGCATTCCAGCAGGCCGGATGCTGCAGGGCGAGAGCCAGAAGCTGCTCCACATGGAAGAAGAACTTGGGCGGCGACTCATCGGACAGGGCAAGGCGGTGGAAGCTGTATCCGACGCGGTGCGGCGTGCGCGGGCTGGTATCAGTGACCCAAACCGCCCCACTGGATCGTTCCTGTTCCTTGGCCCCACGGGTGTGGGCAAGACCGAACTTGCCAAAGCCCTTGCTGACTTCCTGTTCGACGACGAGCGCGCCATGGTGCGGATCGATATGTCCGAATACTCGGAGAAGCATGCCGTGGCGCGGCTGGTGGGTGCGCCTCCGGGCTATGTCGGGTACGAAGAAGGCGGTCAGTTGACGGAGGCAGTCCGCCGTCGTCCGTACTCTGTTGTGCTGCTCGACGAGGTGGAGAAGGCCCACCCTGAGGTCTTTGACATTCTTCTCCAGGTCCTCGACGACGGCCGGCTCACCGATGGCCAGGGCCGCACGGTGGACTTCCGCAACGTCATCCTGATCCTTACCTCGAACCTCGGCAGCCAGTTCCTGGTGGACCCAACGTTGGATGACAAAGCGAAGCGGACGGCAGTGATGGCGACCGTGAATGCGTCTTTCAAGCCGGAGTTCCTTAACCGGCTCGACGAGGTTGTCCTTTTCGACGCACTCACGGTTGATGAACTGGCACGGATCGTGGAGATACAGGTCGCCGAACTCGCGGAACGGCTGCGCGGGCGCAGACTGAGCCTGGATGTCAGCGACGGTGCCCGGGCCTGGTTGGCGCTCTCTGGTTTCGATCCGGCCTATGGAGCCAGGCCGCTGCGCAGGCTGGTGCAGCGAGAGATTGGCGACCGTCTTGCCAAGGCAATCCTTGCCGGTGAGATTGTGGATGGCGACACAGTTTTGGTCGACACGGCTGCCGACGTCGGGGAACTCACCACTGACGCGCTCTCCGCTGACCATCTGGCTGCTGCGGGACTTTCTGTGACGCGCAAGGTTGATGCTGTGGAGGGCGATTCCTAGGGCGATTCCTAAGGCTGTCCGCTGGTGAGACATTGTTTGCTGTGATCCCATTCACACTGTAACCTCAGTGCAACTTATGGTGCTTAATAAGCAACTCCACGCACTGATCGGAGAACAGTATGGCTTTGGGTAAGCGTCGGGCAGGGCGGACAGACCGCGCCAGAGTGACCGAAGTAGAAACGCATGGAATCGAACGGATCCCCGAAGAGGATCGCAACGCCACGGCACTTGACCTTTTTCGAGTGTCATTCGGGGGTGCCAACACCTTTGCCACAGCCTTCCTTGGCGCCTTTCCCATCCTTTTTGGACTGTCGTTCTGGCAGGGGTTCGCTGCGACTGTTGCTGGCCTTACCGTAGGAGCGCTACTGCTGGCGCCGATGGCAGTGTTTGGGCCGACCAATGGCACCAACAATGCTGTATCCTCATCAGCCCATCTGGGTGTCCATGGCCGGATCGTCGGCTCCTTCCTTTCGCTACTGACGGCCACAGCCTTCTTCTCGATCTCGGTCTGGAGTTCGGGGGATGCCCTGGTGGGCGGACTGAATCGGCTGGTAGGCGTGCCCCAGGAAATGGGCTCTTTCGCTGTCGCCTATGGAATTTTCGGGATCCTGGTCCTGATTGTCTGCATCTTTGGGTTCCGCTTCATGCTGCTGGTCAATAAGATCGCCGTCACGGCAGCGACGTTGCTCTTTATTGTTGGCTTTATTGCCTTCTGGGGTGATCTGAACCTGGACTTCGTCGGCTCCTTCGGTACGGGACTGGACGGCATGGGAATGGCAGGCTTCATTCCGGCCTTCATTGGCGCAGCGTTGATAGTGATGTCCAACCCCATTTCCTTCGGAGCATTCCTCGGTGACTGGGCACGCTACATTCCGACCAACACCCCTAAACGCAAAGTCATGGGCGCTGCCCTGCTGGCCCAACTTGCCACACTTGTTCCCTTTACGTTCGGCCTGGCTACCGCGTCCATCATTGCCACGAAAGCGCCGGAGTTCATGGACCCTGCAGCACCGAACTACGTAGGCGGGCTTCTCGCTGTGTCTCCAGCCTGGTACTTCGTGCCGCTGTGCCTCATCGCGCTCATTGGTGGCATGTCCACCGGGGCCACTTCGCTTTATGGAACGGGTTTGGACTTCAGCAGCGTATTTCCTCGGTTCAGCCGGGTCCAGGCAACACTGTTCATCGGCGTTCTCGCCATCATCTTCATCTTCGTCGGGCGCTTTGGCTTTAACCTGGTCCAGAGCATTTCCACGTTTGCCACGCTGATCGTTACCTGCACGGCCCCATGGATGGTGGTCATGATCATTGGTTTCATTGTTCGTCGTGGCTGGTACGACGCCGATGCACTCCAGGTTTTTAATCGTCGACAAACTGGTGGCCGGTACTGGTTCAACCATGGCTGGAACCTGCGCGGCATGCTGTCCTGGCTCATTAGTGCAGCGGTGGGTCTCAGCCTTGTCAACATGCCGGGCCAGTTCCAGGGACCCCTGGGCAACCTGGCGGGTGGAGTGGATATCAGCCTTCCTGCGGCGCTCATTCTGGCCGCCGTCCTGTACCTGGGAATGCTGTGGATTTTCCCGGAGCCGCGAGCCGTCTTCCCAGCGGCCGGGCCACGTTGGGTTCCAAGTTCCGATACCCCGGTCCCCGAGGTCTTCGGGGCTGACGGAAAAGTTGTTAACCAGGAAAGGGGTGACGCCGCCCGTACAGCTACAGTGGACGGCACCATGGCCGGTACTGATGAAATGGCGGCTCAATCATGAGGTGGCTGGATCTCAGCGTGCCAATGCACACGGGTATGCCTGTCTATCCAGGCGATCCGGAAGTCCTCATTAGCCGGGCACTCACTGTCGAAAGTGATGGAGTCAACGTCCTTGCGTTGGCCCTGGGATCCCATTCGGGAACGCATCTGGACGCCCCACTGCACAGTGACGAGGACTGGGCCGCCCTTGAGCGTCTGCCAATGGGTCAGTTCAGCGGACCCGTCGAATTGGTCGATGTGCGGCCCGCTGGCGGCGGCACCATCACGGCGGCGATGCTTGCGGGCATGAGGTCGGCGCTGGACCCGGAAGTCGACCCGGGCGCACCACGCAGAATCCTGCTCCTGCGGACGGGATTCTCAGACAGGTGGGGTCAGGATGCGTACCTGAGCCACCCGGCCCTGGATTCTGCTGCGGCCCAGCTGATCTTCGATCGCGGATACCGCACAGTGGGAGTCGACGCCCTCAGCGTCGATCACAGCGACGGCGCGGATTCGGCACTTCCGGCTCACCGGATCCTGGCGGGTAACGGCTGCGTGATCGTCGAGAATCTCACGGGCCTGGATCAGGTGGCGGCGGCGCTTGAGGCCGGTTCCGAGGTGGAAATCTTCCTATACCCACTGAATATCCCTGGCGCGGATGGGTCCCCGATTCGTGCTGTGGCGCGTGTGACACCGGCGGTACCCGCTCCTGTCTCACGGGCCGATGTCGAGGCAGCGGCCGGGAAGCTGATGGAGGCATTTGGTGCCACCGACACTGATGCCTACTTTGCGGCCTTCAGCCCCGAAGCAACGTTTATCTTCCATCCCGAGCGGGAATCCTTGGACTCCCGGGCAGCCTACCGAAACCTTTGGGAGAGCTGGGTGTCCTCCGGATGGAAAGTGCTCGCGTGCACAAGCACCGAGCGGAACATTGCGCTGGCGGGGGACACTGCGATCTTTACGCACCGGGTAGCTACGGTTGTCCAGGATGGCGCCACCGGTGGGCGCATTCCAAATGACGAACGCGAGACGATTGTCTTCACCAGGATGGCTGACGGCAATCTCCTGGCAGTCCACGAACACCTCTCGCCGGTTCCTGCGCCGGGCGGGACTTCATAGTCCACGCAGTGCCAGCGTCCTGCACTGCTAGGGCAGGACGCTGGCCGTGATCACATTCCCAGTCGGAGCCGTGACGTAGCAGTCAACGCGCCGGTCACCGACACCCCAGCTGGATTCACTCGGATAGGCCCGCTGGAAGTTCAGGTCAAACTGATCGGCGGCTGCCGACAACTTAGCAGCCTCGCAGGCTTCCAGGGCTTTGGCCTGCAATACGTCCACGCCTGGATAACTGTCTCCGGCCGGATAGCGGAACAGGGCAACCAGCTGGGCGGAGTGCCCGCTGTCGCAGGCCACAACGTTCGCTTTGAGAGCCTCAGGGTTAAAATCGGCGAAGCAGTCCCCAAGCGTGAACTCCGAGGGTGCCGCGTCCCGGGGGACCGGGAGCGCTGTGGCTGGCGCGGTGGCCGCTACCTGGATCGATGCCGTGTCGCCGCTTTCTTGGTCTGGCACGGCGACAGGTTCCGTCCGGTTGGCGTTTGCGCTGGCCAGAAGAAAGATCACCAGCCCAACCAGGAGAGCCGCAACAACAGCCAGGGCCGTGACGAAAGCAGGCCTGCTCAGCGTCCACGAACGGGCCGACGGCTTTTTTATTGGCCCCGTCTGGGTCACGGAAGATCACACTCCTGGTTATGGAACGGGCCGTGACAGAGGTCTCCGGCAGCTTTTTCCTGTTGTGACTCTATCGAATATTTGGCTGTTTCGGGCTGTTGGCAGACCTGGGCAGGGGTGTTCGCGAGGATCAGGACTCTTTGACCGTGTGGGCGTGCCATCCGCTGGCCGCACATGCCGTAGAAAGCATGTAATCTAGGTGTACGACAAATTGACCAAACATTCCGGGGCCTCACCACTGCCAAATGGTGACCACCTCCGGTCCGAGTACACAAAGGGGGTCACGCCATGGGGCGCGGCCGTCAAAAGGCAAAAGCTACCAAACAGGCTCGGGACATTAAGTACTACTCCCCGAACACTGATTACACTGCCCTTCAGCGCGAGCTCAAGAGCAGTGAGGTCCGTGCTCCAAGCCGCTTCGCCAACGAACCCGTGGAGCCCGATTATTCGGCCTACGTGGACAAGTACGCGGATGATGTTGAGGACGACGACGACGCGGACACCCGCCGGATCGGTTGACCCCAAGTGATGCTGGTGTCAGTAGACACAGTTCTCACCACGTCAGATCGTTATTCCACCCAGACCGGGCGCACTCAGGAAGTGCAGCCTGGTTTTCGTGGTTAAGCCATAGGTGACCCGGGTACCGGATGGCATGGCTCCCCCCGGGCGAACGTGGGCACGTGTTTCCAGAATAGCGAAGGCCCCGTACTGGCAGGTTTGCCGGTACGGGGCCTTTTCTTCGCGTTTTTACTGGGACGGCGTTAGCCCGTCTGCTCAGGCATAGGCGTTGACCAGCCGGACGGCACCGCCGTCGACTCCCTTGGCGCCCTGGACGTAGTCCGGCCCGCCCTTGATGATCAGGTCTGAGTCTGCTTCCACGGTGCCCATGATCCACGAGGGGAGTCCGCGGTCGTTCAGCCGGGCCACGGCGGCGTCGGCAACCAAGGGTGAGACGATTGCCACCATACCAACGCCAAGGTTGAGGGTCCGCTCAAGGTCTGCCAATGGCACGTTGCCCAGTTCCGAGACCAGCTTGAAGATTGCAGGTAGTTCCCAGGTTGCGCGGTCCACAGTTGCCACTAGCCCCTGCGGCAGGACACGGGCCAGGTTCGCTGCGAGCCCACCGCCTGTGACGTGGCTGAATCCGTTGACACCACGTCCGGAGTTGACCGGGAACGTCCGCGCCAGGTCAAGGCAGTCAGCGGCATAGACGCGGGTGGGCTCAAGGAGCTCCTCGCCCAGGGTTCGGCCGAATTCTGACACCTGACGGTCCAGCGCCCATCCAGCGTGATTGATGACCCGGCGGACCAGCGAGTAACCGTTGGAGTGCAGTCCAGAGGATGCCATGCCGATGACAACGTCGCCGGCGCGTACGCGTTCCGGCCCGAGGAGGCTGTCTGCTTCGATAACGCCGGTGGCTGCGCCAGCGACATCATATTCGTGTTCGCCCAGCAAACCCGGGTGTTCGGCTGTCTCGCCGCCCACCAACGCGGTTCCGGCTACAGAGCACGCTGCGGCAATGCCACGAACAATGTCTGCGATCCGCTCCGGAACGACTTTTCCGCAGGCAATGTAGTCAGTCATGAAGAGCGGCTCGGCACCAACCACCACGATGTCATCGACCACCATGCCCACCAGGTCGAAGCCAATGGTGTCATGGATGTCCATGGCCTGGGCAATGGCAACCTTGGTGCCCACGCCATCGGTTGAGGTGGCCAGCAGGGGCTGCTTGTAGGTGAGGAGCCTGGATACGTCGTATAGCCCCGCGAAACCGCCAACACCGCCCAGGACCGAGGAGTTGTGAGTTGCCTTGATGGCACCCTTCATGAGTTCCACTGCGCGGTCTCCGGCCTCAACGTCCACGCCAGCGGAGGCGTAGGTGATGCCGGCGGGTGCCGTGTTCTCAGCGGCTGGGGATGCGGAGGTCATACGGACTCTTTCTTGTCAGCGCCACTGGTGGCAACCTTGTGATGGATTTCGGGCACCTGGTCTTCCTCAGTCAGCAGGTTCTCGAATTCGGCGTCGGGGCCTGGATCGCATCCCGTGGCACCTGGCTTGTCGGCCGGGTCCTGAGCGAGGGATGCTTCCGGGGGAACGTTCGACGGCGGGAGCCCGCCCAGGTCGGTTCGTTCAAGGAGGTTCTTGCCCAGTTTTTCCGCGCCAGGCAGGGTGATGGGGTACTTGCCGGTGAAACAGGCAGTGCAGAGTCGCTCGCGGGGCTGCTGGGTGGCGCCGATCATTCCTTCTTCGGAAATGTACGCCAGGGAGTCAGCGCCGATTGCCTGGGCGATTTCAGTAATGGATGCGCCGTTGGCAATCAGTTCTGCTCGCGAGGCGAAGTCGATGCCATAGAAGCACGGCCACTGGACAGGCGGTGACGAGATCTTGACGTGGACACTGGCAGCCCCGGCCTCGCGGAGCATTCGGACTATGGCACGTTGGGTGTTGCCACGGACGATCGAATCATCCACAACCACGATTCGCTTTCCGCGGATGACCGATTCGAGGGCGTTGAGTTTGAGGCGGATTCCCAGCTGACGCAAGGTTTGTGAGGGCTGGATAAAGGTGCGGCCCACGTACGAGTTTTTGACGAAGCCATGCGCGAAGGGGATGCCCGACTGTTCGGCGTAGCCTACGGCTGCTGGTGTGCCCGACTCAGGAACCGGGATGACCAGGTCAGCTTCCTGTGTGTTTTCGCGTGCCAGCTGGCGCCCCATTTCGACACGGGATTCGTAGACGGACCGGCCGGCGATGGAGGCGTCAGGGCGGGCCAGGTAGACGTACTCAAAGACGCAGCCTGCCGGGGTTGCTTCCGCAAAGCGGACCGAGCGGACGCCCTCTTCGTCTATGGCGATGAATTCCCCGGGTTCGATTTCCCTGATAAAGCTCGCGCCGACCGTCGCAAGGGCGGACTGCTCCGAAGCAACCACCCAGCCGCGCTCAAGGCGCCCCAGCACTAGGGGTCGAATGCCGTAAGCATCCCGTGCAGCATAGAGCGTTCCCTCGTCCATGAAGACGAAGCAGAAGCCGCCCTTGATCTTGGGAAGCAGTTCCATGGCGGTCTGCTCGAGGCTGGTATCTGCGTCGCCCTGGAGGAGGGCCGTGACCAGTGCGGTGTCGGAGGTGTTGCCCTGTTTCATTTCTCCGGTCAGCTGACCGCCGTTACGTTCCATGATCATGGCGTTGAGTTCGGCCGTGTTGGTCAGGTTCCCGTTGTGCGCAAGAGCGACGGTGCCGGTGCTGGTCGCACCAAGCGTTGGCTGTGCGTTGGCCCAGTGGCTTGCGCCAGTGGTGGAGTACCGGCAGTGCCCCACAGCCAGGTGCCCTGTCAGCGTGTTCAGGGTGGTTTCATCAAACACCTGGGAAACAAGTCCCATGTCCTTGTACACGTTGATCCGCTTGCCGTCGCTGGTAGCTATGCCAGCCGACTCTTGGCCACGGTGCTGCAGTGCGTACAGTCCGTAATAGGTTAGTTTTGCTACTTCTTCGCCGGGAGCCCAAACACCGAAAACGCCGCAGGCGTCCTGCGGTCCTTTTTCGCCGGGGAGAAGATCATGGGAAAGTGTTCCATCGCCGCGTGCCACTGGTCGATTATCTCACGAGAACACCTGTGCCGGGGCCGATAGTTGCTTTATGACCCGCTGATGCGAGTTGCGTCGTCGTCGGGCTCGGCGTCGGAAACGGCTTCGACTACCGCCGTCTGGGCTTTTTTCAGGCTGATTCGGTCCAGAATCAGGGCCACGACAGACCCGAGGATGATGCCTGCGATTCCAAACGCGATCAAGAAGAACCCAAAGACGGCGTTGGCGTCGTACTCGCCATCGGCTGGTAGGACAAATGCGACGAATCCGGCGCCCACGAAGCCAAGGATGGCACCCAGGACCATGAAGGGGACGTAGCGGGGAGCGCGGCGGACGCTGATTTCACGGCGCGGGGCGGGTGTCTCTTCAAAAGCCATGATGATAAGCCTACTGCGGCATGCGAGCCTTCTTCCGCAGCTACGACCTACGCTGCGGCCAGCCCGGGCGCCCGGGCGCCCGGGCGCGGATATCAGACGCCCAGTGTTTCGCGCAGAGCGCGCACATGGCCCTGGGCCTTGACCTGGTACTGAGCCAACACCACCTTCCCCTGCTGGTCCAGTACCACTGTTGAACGGACGATGCCCTCTGTGACTTCGCCGTCCACCAACTTTTCGCCCCACGCACCGTAGGCCAGTGCCACGTGGTGGTCCTGGTCTGCGAGCAGGGGAAACGTGAGGTTGAAGTCGCCGGAGAAGTTGGCAAGTGCCCCCGTGGAGTCAGGGCTCACTCCCAGCACCTCGTACCCTGAATCCTGAAAGCTGGACAGGCTGTCACGAAAATCGCAGGCCTCTGTTGTGCAGCCTGGCGTGGCGGCCTGGGGATAGAAATACAGGATGACGTTCTTTCCGCGGTAATCCGCCAGGGAAACAGTTTTGCCGTCGGCAGCTTCAAGGGAAAAGTTGGGAGCCTGAACTCCAGGCTGCAGCTTGTTCAGCGTGGGAGACATCGAATTCCTTCGCGGTAGTCGGCCAGGTGGGCCGGGAGTGGAGGGCCGTTTTTGTCAACCCTCCTATCTCGCCGTCTATTCCAGCAGCCCAGGTGACTGAGTGCAAAAGGTGCCAATTCCTGCGGTGGAGGCCCCGTCGTCGTCGCTCCACGGATGCACGATCGCAAGGGGTGCGAAAAGCGGCCACCACGAAAGTTCTGTCCACGCGCAGATTCCGTTCGTCGGCGGGCAACGGTCTACTATCGGCTCCATGATCATGAGTGGAAGGCACCATGCCTGAATGGTTGGCAGCCGGTACGGCAGGTTTGGTGGCAGGCGGTGCACTGCTGCTGGGCAGCGCAGTCGCCTGGTTCATCAGTGTCCCGGCCAGGCTGGTGGCGGCGATCATGGCCTTCGGGGCTGGCGTCCTGATTTCAGCACTGACGTTCGAACTGGCCCAGGAGGCTGTTGAGGTGGGTGGGCTCGCCTACACCTGCCTGGGATTCCTTGTAGGAGCCGTGGTTTACGTGGGCTTGAATATCCTGCTGGCCAGGTACGGCGGACGGCACCGAAAGCGGTCCGGGGGCCAGGTGGCTGCCGAGGCGGACCAGAAAAGCAGTGGTGGTGCTATCGCCATTGGTGCGCTACTGGACGGAATCCCGGAATCGATGGTGCTGGGCCTGAGTTTCCTGACCGGGGGAGGGCTCAGCCTTCCGGTCTTTGCGGCTGTTTTCATCTCCAACGTTCCGGAAGGCCTGTCCAGCACTGCCGGCTGGAAAAAAGCTGGCCGAGGGCCGTTGTATGTTTTCGGTATCTGGGGCGCCATAGCCCTGGCATCTGGACTGGCTGCCCTGGCAGGATACCTGCTGCTGGATGGTGCTGCGCCGGGCACCCTCGCTGTCGTCAACGGCCTCGCAGCTGGCGCCATCCTGGCGATGATCACCGACACGATGATTCCGGAAGCCTTTGAAAGGGCGTCCCTTTACACCGGGCTGATAGCGACTCTCGGTTTCCTGGCTGCCTTCAGCCTCCACCAGCTCCCCTGACGCTGTGGGGTGGCACTCCCGGTGCAAAGCCAAGTTCCCCGGCCGGGCACGGTCTGCAGGCTGGCGGCGATCACGACCAAAGTGGTCAGGCCGGACTATGCTGGGGTCCTGGCGCTGGGGGGCACGAGTCCTTCAAGGATGATGTGCCAGGGACTGTGGGGGAAACGATGCCAAGAAAACTCTTTTGCGAATGGTCGCCGCTGGCCTACAGGATTTCTGTGCAGAAGATGATTCTTCAACGGAAGGTCCGGGATCGCCTCAAGCGAGTTCGGTTTGCCACCCAGGACCATGACATTGAACTTCCGGTGGTGGTGTACAAGCACAATTCACTGATCCGACGGAAACTCGGAAACGTGGATACGCACCTGCAGGACAACAAAGCCATCAGCTTGGGTATCGCGGCGCCCCAGGTCGACATGGTTGTGATTCGACCCGGCGAGACATTTTCGTTCTGGAATCTAGTGGGTAGTTGCACGGCCGCCAAGGGGTATCGTGTGGGTCTGGTGATTGGCAATGGGGCTCCCGAGACTGGAATTGGCGGCGGGCTGTGCCAGTTCACCAACTTGTTGCACTGGATGGTCCTGCATAGCGAGTTGACCATTGTTGAGCACCACCATCACGGGGAACTGGACCTTTTTCCTGACTTCAACCGACAGATACCTTTCGGCTCGGGAACGTCCATTATTTACAATTACCTTGACTACCGGGTCCGCAACGATACGGACCAGGCATTCCAGATCAGGGTCAGCACCACCGAGGAACATCTTCGCGGTGAACTGCGTGCAGAACGGACACCCGAGGTGAAGTTCCACATCCGGGAAGAAGACGCATACTTCTATGAATCCGCTGGTGTGGTCTACAGGCATAACCGTGTCATCCGGCACACCAGGGATAAGCGCACGGGCAACGTCGTGGAGTCTGTCCAAATTCTGGAAAATACCGCGAAGGTCATGTACGACCGCGACCAAATTTCGTCACCCATTCGGACTGAGGAGTTCCAGGCCAGGTGATCTAGGACGTCACGAAATGTGGTTCCGGCGGTAAGGATCACTTTTGGCCGTGGTCGTGGCCGTGGTCGTAGTCCTGGGCCCACTTTACGTGCCGGGGCAGAATGGACCCATGGCCCACC
This sequence comes from Pseudarthrobacter sp. PS3-L1, assembly GCF_030063285.1. Lineage (GTDB taxonomy): Bacteria > Actinomycetota > Actinomycetes > Actinomycetales > Micrococcaceae > Arthrobacter. Next base: position 242,931 of record NZ_JASISU010000001.1, read on the forward strand.
GAAAGCGCGAAGCCGCGCATATCCCACAAGAGAAAACCTGCGCTTCCTGTGGGCGCCGCATGGAGTGGCGGGCAAAGTGGGCAGATAACTGGGCAGAAGTTCGTTACTGCTCCGCTGACTGCCGCCGTCGGGGTGTAAACCCCGTGGATCGGGAACTGGAGGCCAGGATCCTGGCCCTTCTTTCCGCGCGGGCTGTTACCTCCACAATTTGTCCGTCGGACGCAGCCCGAGCGGTGGGCGGTGAGGACTGGCGAGCCCTGATGGAGCCCGCACGTCGGGCTGCACGCCGACTGGTTGATTCCGGCGAGGTACAGATCACCCAGGGTGGTTCGGTCGTTGATCCCTCGACCGCCAAGGGCCCCATCCGGATCCGAAAAATTCAGTAGGCTGCCTGAGGGCATACAGTGGCGACTCCCTCGATTCTTTCCATGCGCCGAGTGCCAAAAGCAGGCACCGTGCACACCAGCATGCTGGTGCGTTGAGGGAAGATCAATGTTTTGTTGAACAATTCCTTGCGGGGATTGTTCAACAGTCTGTACAGTTGCGGAAACACCCGTTGTGACTCCGGTCACCGAAACTGTTGGGACCCCCATGGAATCCACTACAGCCAAGGCCGCCCTCAAACCGGCCGCCCGGCGTTCCGCACTGCTGGGCGCCATGTTCCTTATGGCCACCAGCGCGATCGGCCCGGGTTTTATCACCCAGACGACGGCGTTTACTGTCCAGCTCGGCGCCGCGTTCGCCTTCGCGATCCTGGTGTCGATTCTGGTGGACATTGCGATCCAGACCAATGTCTGGCGAATCATCGGGGTCTCCGGCTTGCGGGCCCAGGAGCTCGGCAACAAGGTACTTCCCGGCGTCGGATGGTTCCTGGCCGGGCTGGTGTTCCTCGGCGGCATTGTCTTCAACATCGGCAACATTGGAGGCACCGGGCTCGGAACCAACGCCATGCTGGGCGCAGATGCAAAGATCGGCGGTGCAGTGTCCGCCGTTGTGGCAATCCTCATCTTCATCAGCAAGCGGGCCGGCGTGGCACTGGACAGGATTGTGGTGATCCTTGGGGCGTTGATGATCCTGATGACGCTGTACGTGGCCATCGTGTCTGCCCCGCCCTTGGGGGAGGCGCTCAAGAATACGATCATGCCGGAGAAGGTGGACTTTTTGGTCATTACCACCCTGATCGGCGGCACAATCGGCGGGTACATCACGTACGCTGGCGCCCACCGAATGCTGGATACTGGTGTCACGGGCGTGGAAAACGTCAAACAGATCGCGCAAAGCTCGATCGCCGGGATCTTAGTCACCTGCGTTATGCGTATCCTGCTGTTCCTTGCCATTCTCGGCGTCGTTGCAGGTGGCGTGACCCTGACTGGCAGCAACCTTGCCGCCTCCGCATTCCAGGCAGCGGCCGGCGATATCGGCATGCGGGTTTTCGGCGTCATCCTGTGGGCAGCCTCCATCACCTCCGTGATTGGTGCGGCATACACCTCGGTCTCCTTCGTGACGAAGTCCACCACCACGGAACGGACCCGGAATCTCATCACCGTCGGTTTTATCGCTTTCTGCGCTGTGGCCTACCTGCTGATCGGCCAGGCCCCGCAGCAACTTCTCATTTTTGCAGGCGCCTTCAATGGGCTGATCCTTCCCGTCGGATTCGGCGTGCTGCTCTGGGTTGCCTGGCGTCGCCGCGACCTCATGCAAGGCTATGTCTACCCCAAGAGCCTGCTGATCATCGGTGTCGTGGCCTGGCTCCTGACTCTTTTCCTCGGTTACAGCTCGGTCATAAGCCTGGGCAAGCTGTGGGCCTAGGACCAGCAATGGCCCAGACTGCCAACGGTTCCCCTGCCTATCCCCGGGACCCCTCCGCACTCCTTCCGGCCGCGGCCCGGACCCTGTTCCGATCCGGTCTGGTGGCCCCCACCTCGGGCTGGAGCGCCGGCTTTGCGCAGGCGAACCTGATCATTGTCCCCAAAGCGCAGGCCTTTGACGTGCTGCTCTTCGCACAGCGCAACCCCAAGCCCTGCCCTGTCCTGGGCGTTTTGGACGCCGGGGACACGGCAGGCCCCCTGCTCGCCGGTGGAGACATCCGTACCGATGTTCCCAAATACGTGGTGTACGAGGACGGCCGGAAGGTCGATGAACCCACGGACATCATGGAGCATTGGCGCGATGATCTGGTGACCTTCATTGTGGGCTGCAGCTTCACGTTCGAGTCCGCACTCCAGGCCAATGGCATCAGGGTGGCGCACATTGACCAGGGCGTGAATGTGCCGATGTACCGTACGTCTGTCCGCTGCGAACCGGCAGGCTTGATGGCCGGACCGCTGGTGGTCTCGATGCGTCCGGTTCCCGCGTCCCAGGTGGCTAATGCCGTTCGTATTACCTCCCGCTATCCAGCTGTCCATGGGGCTCCCGTTCATGTGGGCAACCCCGCCGAGCTGGGCATCAAGGATTTGTCCCGGCCCGATTTCGGAGACCCGGTTCGCATTCCCGAAGGGCACGTTCCGGTCTTCTGGGCCTGCGGCGTCACACCGCAGGCGGCGGTGATGGAATCCCGTCCGGCATTGGCAATCGGCCACGCCCCTGGACACATGCTCATCACAGACGCACGAGACTCGGCCTACCAGGTTCCGTAGCGTGGCCTGGCGCGGCGCCGGGCAGTCCTGCAGCCGGATGCCATCGGGCCTGGGCTGACGCCGTGACCCGAGCAGCGATTGGCCATGAAAGGATTCACTGATGACTACCGATAATGATGCCGTTGACCCTACGGCTCCCACAGACCGCAATGGCGTGGACGATTCATCCGAAGCCAGCCGTCAGTGGGACCACATAGGAGCCATCATTGTGGACGCCACGCTGCAGCGCCGGCAAAATTACCATGAAACAGTCAAGCCGCGTGTTCTCGCACTGATTGCCGAATGGCCGGATGCGGCCACGACCGGTGGATTCAGGCAACGGCTCGACACGAAGAAGCTCTCCAAGGTCATCGATTGGCCCTCACCTGGCCGGCTGGCCCAGGTGGAAGACATCACGCGCGTATTCGAGAGCCAAAGCATTAAAACTGTCGAGGATCTCCAAAAGGCTCTTCGTGACCACCCTATGAGAGACGTTCTTCATGAGGCGCTTGCTGCAGTGCGGCACGTCAGCCCCAAAACACTGAACTACATTGACGTCTTGAGTGGAATCTCCAGTGCTGAGGCAACGACTAAACGCTAGAGACTCCCGATATGCTTCAACAGCTCGCGCTCGGCGTCATCAAGATAGTGGCGAAGTTCCGCCGCAGCCTCGTCGCGGTGTCCGGCCCTCAGCTGCACCACGAGGGCTGCATTGCGTTCCACATACTGGCTGTGGAAATCCGGTGTCGTGGCTAGGGCGTGGAAGACCAGCCGCATCTGGGCCAGGACCTTCTCCATGAGCTCCGCCACCGAGTCACTGCCGGCGAGCCCCACCACGGCCTTGTGCAGGTCCTGGTTGGCGTCCGCCATGTCCTTCACGGACCCCTCAGCCAGGGCGGTGCGTGCGCGATCGACTATTGCGTCCAGCCGGTCGAGGGCATCTGGCGGCAGATCGCCCCACAAGATGGCGGCCGGCTCAATCAGGCGACGCACCCGGTAGATCTCGCGCACGTCCTCTACCTGTGGCGAGGCGACAAACACGCCGCGGTTCGGTATGCGCTGCACCACTGACTCCCCGGACAGTACCGTGAAGGCCTCCCGCAGTGTGTTGCGGGAGACGCCGAGCGCCTCGGAGAGTTTCTGCTCGGAAAGTTTCGCTCCGGGCGCCAGCTGGCCAGCAGAGATGCGTGACCTGAGCAGTCCCGCAGCCCAGGAGACGGTATGGGCGTGGGTGGCCTTGACCTCTGAAGAGATCCCTTCGAGCGCGGCGTTCATGGGCATGCCTCCAATCTACAGACATGCCTCCCGCTCCCTGCCCCCGGGGATACCGAAGCGCGCAAAATAACGGCAGAATCGACGTCGGCGGTTAGTTGATGGTCGCCAGAATCTCGCCACGGCCAATCGCAGCACCGGTTACCTGCGCGCCGCGCTGTAGTGTTCCGTTCCGGTGGGCCGCCACGGTGGTCTCCATCTTCATGGCTTCCAGAATCGCGACCGGTTGCCCGGCCTGAACCGTCTCGCCGTCGTCAACAAGCCACTTCACAAGCAACCCGACCATGGGCGAGGACAACCCGGCCCCGTCCACCGGATCAGCGGCCGCCGGTGCCCCGGCGCCATGGCCTCCACCGCTCATCAACGCTTCGAAAAGTCGCGCCGGCAGGCCCAGCTGGACGGCCTTGCCATCAAGTTCTACCGTGAGGGTGGTCCGGGAGGCATCGGGTGCGGTGCGGGCAATTTCCGGTGATGCAGCGAGTGTTTCGGCGAAGTCGTTCTCGATCCACGTGGTGTGCACGCCAAGATGGTCTTCCGCCGTGAAATCGGGGTGACGCACCACAGCGCGGTGGAACGGCAGAACGGTGGGAAGACCGCGAATCTGCATCTCGTCCAGGGCGGCGCGGGCCCGGCGCAGAGCCTGCGGCCGGTCCTCGCCGTGCACAATCAGCTTTGCCATCAGCGAGTCGTATTCTCCCGGCACGGTGGAACCGGAGCGTACGCCGGAATCCACCCGGATTCCCGCACCGGTGGGGGCTTCAAACACTTCCACGGTTCCGGGGCCAGGCAGGAATCCGCGCGCGGGGTCCTCAGCGTTGAGGCGGAACTCAAACGCGTGGCCGTGCGGTTCGGGATCGGCGCCCAGGGTGAGTGTTCCCCCAGCTGCGATCCGGAACTGTTCGCGGACCAGGTCCACGCCCGTGGTTTCTTCCGTCACGGGATGTTCCACCTGCAGGCGGGTATTGACCTCAAGGAAGGAGATGACGCCGTCCTTCCCCACGAGGTACTCCACAGTTCCGGCACCATGGTACTTGGCTTCCCGACAGATGGCCTTGGCGGATTCGTGGATGAGGCTGCGTTGTTCGGGGCTAAGGAATGGCGCAGGAGCCTCCTCCACGAGCTTCTGGTTGCGGCGCTGCAGCGAGCAGTCGCGCGTGCCCAGCACCACGACATTGCCGTGGGTGTCCGCCAGGACCTGGGCTTCAACGTGCCTGGGCTGATCCAGGAAACGCTCCACGAAGCATTCGTCGCGGCCGAACGCGCTGAGGGATTCCCGCACGGCTGATTCGAACGCGTCTTCAATGTCCGCCAGCTGGCGCGCGACCTTCAAGCCGCGCCCGCCACCGCCAAACGCTGCCTTGATTGCCACGGGCAGCCCATACTCCTGCGCGAACGCCAGGACCTCCTCCGCGTTCTTGACGGGCCCGTCACTTCCGGGTACCAACGGCGCCCCGGCCCGGACAGCGATTTCACGTGCAGTGACTTTGTTGCCAAGCTCCCGAATTGACTGGGGCGAAGGCCCGATCCAGGTCAGCCCAGCGTCTAGCACCGCCTGTGCGAAGTTGGCGTTCTCGGACAGGAAACCGTAACCGGGGTGTACTGCGTCGGCGCCGGACCTGCGCGCCGCATCGATCAGTTTGGTGATGTCCAGGTACGTCTGTGTCCCTGTGGAACCACCGAGGGCGTAGGCCTCGTCCGCGAACCGCACGTGGACGGCGTCGGCGTCGGGATCCGAATAGACGGCCACGGACAACAGCCCTGCGTCGGAGCAGGCGCGGGCAATGCGTACTGCGATTTCGCCGCGGTTGGCGATCAGGACTTTTTTCATGGCGTGGCTCCTTCGGAAGCTTTACCGCGGAGTGCGGGATCAGGACGGGCGGAGAATTCCTGTGGCGCGGGCGGCTCTGGCTGCAACGTCTCGGCATCGACCACGTGGAAGCGGACACGGTGTCCGGGTGGCAGTTGTGCAGCTGCGGGGTGATCTTCGGGAACGACGACGGCGATCACCGGATATCCGCCGGTCACCGGATGATCGTTAAGGAAGAGGACGGGGTGTCCGTTGGGCGGGACCTGCAGCGCTCCTGCGACGGCTCCCTCACTGGGGAGTTCGCCGCCTCGACTGCGTTCTAGGGCATCCGAGGGGCCGTTGTCCGCACCCGCGGGTGCCAGCCGGATTCCGATCCGGTTGGACTGTGCGCCCACGGCCCATTCCTGACCGGTGAGGGCCTGAAGCGCGTCAGCGCTAAACCAGTCATCCCGGGGCCCCAGAGTCACCCGCAGTACGGCGGGACCTGGCCCTGGCCGAAGCGTTGACGCTTCCGCGCCGCCTACCGGCTGCGAACCGGCCGCGGCAGCCACCGGTAGGACGGTGCCGGCAGCCAGCGGTTCTGGGCCAATTCCGGACATTGAATCAGTGGACCGGCTGCCCAGCACTGGTGTGGCGTCCAGTCCGCCGCGGATGCCAAGGTAACTGCGGACTCCAGCGGTCGGTGTGTCCAGACTCAGTGACTCGCCGTCGAGCAACGCAAACGGGGTCCCCATTGCCGGTCGGAGTCGAAGGGCACCTTTGGCATCGCGAACCTCGAGAGCCACTGTGGCACCCGCAACGGCCACCACGTGATCTCCGCGCGACTGGGCCGAGAAGCCTCCCAGGAGGTTTTCGATGACGGCGGCACCGGGACTGTTGCCGACCAGCCGGTTGGCCTGCCGGGCAGATTGGTGGTCCGCAGCTCCGGCGGCAGACACGCCAAGGTCCCCGAAGCCAGGGCGGCCAAGATCCTGCACAAGGGACTGCAACCCAGGAGCTGTGATCACGAGCGCGGACTGCAGCAAGGACGCATGATCTGCAGGGGCTGGCCGTTCACGTGGGGGTGCCACCTTGATTGCCTCACGGACGGCGCGGTAGCGGACGGTGTCGCCGGGGCGGACGAGTGCGGGGGAATCGCGACCCAGCTCCCACAGGACTGCGGACGTTCGCCCGATCAGCTGCCAGCCGCCAGGCGACTGACGCGGATACACGGCTGAGAAGGCTCCGCCCAGAGCCACGGCGCCAGCGGGGACTGCGGTCCGCGGTGAGGTCCGTCGCGGCACTTCGAGGCGTTTGTCTTCCCCCACGAGGTAGGTGAATCCCGGGGCAAAGCCACCGAACGCCGCCGTCCACAACTGATCGGTATGCGCAGCCACGACCCCATCCGCGCCCAGGCCGGTGAGTTCTCCCACCTCGGCGAGGTCCTCTCCGTCGTACACCACGTCGATGGTGACTTCATGCCCTTTGGCACGGTGCAGTCCGTCCAGCTCCAACCGCTGGACGGCGGAGTGCCCGGCTACGGCCTGTACCCGGCTGCTGAACTTCACCAGGAGCGTGGCTGCGGCAGCCACTGCGTCCAGCTGCCCGGGGAGGGGATCGGCGGCTAGGTGCTGGTGCAGGGCCAGTACGGAGGCCAGATCATTCAGTTCCACCAGCCAAGCCCTGGGGCCGGCCCATCGGATACCGGTGATGCTCATGCAAAACTCCGGACAGTAATGCCGGAAGCGTCGAGGCCGGTGCGGACTGCGGACGCCATCGCAACAGCGCCGCGAGTGTCCCAATGCACGCAGATCGAGTCTGCCTGGACGTTCAATGCGATGCCGTCCCGGGCCGCAATCTTTCCTTCGGCGGCGAGCCGGACCATGTTTTCGGTGATGAGGGCAGCATCGGTTGGGACAGCACCATCTTCGCCGCGAGATACAAGGGTTCCGTCAGGGCTGAAGGCGTGGGCGGCATCAACCACGGCCTGCGCATGGACCTCACCCATGGTCCAGCTACCGAAGGATTCACCGACATCACTGTTCATGTCAGTGCTGGGCATGTGATCTCCGCCTCAAGTTGCATGGATTCATCATGCCCTACAACAATGGATTGTTCAACAATTAGTCCAGAAGTGCCCATCTATTCTGGTGCAGTGTGTGGTTGCTGCCTGGGCCATCAGCTCCGGCCATCACGTCCGGGCGGCCGGGCAGGGCTGCCTCAGCCCAGCAGGTCGTCGATGTAGCACCAGCGCCATTCTTCTCCCGGCTCCACACTGCGCATCACCGGGTGCCCTGTTTCCCTGAAGTGCCGGGTGGCATGGAGCCCCACCGATGAATCGCAGCAGCCCACGTTCCCGCAGCTCAGGCACATCCTCAGGTGCACAGGATCGGTCCCTTCCTGCGCACAGTCGAGGCAGGCCGGATTCTCTGGAACGTCATGGCCTTCGGCAGCCACCAGATGGTCACACGTTCCACCGGGTTGGGACAGGCCTTCGCCGCCCCCGCCATCGCGTGGGTCCAGTTCATCCAGTGACGCATCCAGCATGGATTCTTCGACATCCAGGCGTTCCAAGACTTCCGTGAGTACCTCATGGGCAAAATCCCCACCTCGCCGCAGCTCCAGAACCTTGGCCCGTTCGGCTTCCAGCATGGCCATCCGCAGCTGTGCATAGCGTTGGCTGGGAGTCGCGGCGTCCGCCGTCGGACGTCCCAGACGCTCCCAGGCAGCCAGGCCCCGTTCCTGGGTCCGCCGCCTGAGCATGTCCATCACCTCGGGTGGATCGGTTTCGAGCTGGATATCCTGCAACCGTTCAACGCCGGCAGCTGTTGCGAGCTGCATCAGTGAGGCTTGGTTGAGTGCGTCCTCGCGCCTGTCTGGACCCTGCACCCCGAGGAACCTGACCAGCAGGGGAAGCGTGAACCCCTGCAGCCCCAGCGTCCCAGCGACCACCACCAGGGCGGCAAGGATCAAGACGTTTCGGTGCTCCAGATCGGCAGGCAGAGTGAGGACGGCCGCCAGCGTGACCACACCTCGCATTCCAGCCCAGGACACGATCGCAGCAGCCTGCCATGAGGGTTCCGGATCAGCCCGCCGCACTGCCGGGAAGAGCCGTGGTAGGTAGGTGGCCGGGAAGACCCAGATGGGCCGCAGGACCAGGACTGCGACGAGGATGATAAGGCACCCGAGCCAGACGCGGCCAGCGCCTAGCGAATCATCCTGGACGCCCTCAATGATGGTCCGCACCTGGAGCCCGATCAGGAGAAAGACTGAGTTTTCAAGCAGGAACTGGACAGTGTCCCAGTTGCTGCGGGCGCTCTGCCGTGCTGCACCATTCGGCATGGAAGGTGCTTTGGTGCCCATGACCAGGCCAGTTACGACGACGGCGAGTACCCCTGACGCGTGAATCGCCTCCGCTGGCAGGAAAGCGACAAACGGTGCCATGAGCGAGGTCGAGGTATTGATGGCCACGTTCCGGATCCGCTGGCGGACCGCTGTCAGGATAAAGGCCACCGCGAGTCCCACCACCAGCCCACCGCCGGCCGCGACGAGAAAACCACCAGCAATGTCCATGGCGGATACCGAGCCGGCAATGGCTGCGATTGCGGCGCGGAGGCAAACGAGGGCCGTAGCGTCATTGACCAGGGATTCGCCCTCCAGGATGCTGACAACCCGGCGGGGCATACCCACTTTCCGGGCGATGGACGTGGCTGCCACGGCATCAGGCGGTGCCACCACCGCACCCAGGGCTATTGCAGCGGCCAGCGGAATTTCGGGGAAAAGCCAGGACACCACGATACCGATCGCGAGAGTTCCGAAGATCACGTAGCCTACCGACAAAAGGCCGATGTTGCGGATGTTCGACCTGAAATCAAACAGCGACGTCCGGAATGCTGCCGCGTAGAGCAGCGGTGGAAGAAGCCCGATCAGGACCAGCTCCGGGTTGAGCTCGATTTCAGGGATGAACGGCAGGAAAGAGCCGGCAATTCCTGCGAGTACAAGAAGCAGGGGCACTGAAATGTTCAGTTTTCGTCCCAGGGCACTGCCCGCGCACACTACCGCAACAATCACCAAGAGGCCGAGGGCTATTTCCATGAGGTCATTCTGACAGGTAGGTGCCCGTGTGGTCGCTTGGTGTTCGCCTGCAGTTCCCCACACCGCACGCATCCCAACTGCCCAGGTGGTGCGCGTCAGGCTCGGGTATGGTATGGGCATGGTTCGTGGACTGGTTGATATTGGCGCTGAGAGCGTGCTGTTGGCTGGCGCTGGGCGGGCAATTCTGCTGCAGATCGCCAACCCCGCCGTTGGGTTGGGCGTTGCGGAACACAGTAACTTCGCTGAGCGTCCACTGGATCGGCTTCGCGGCACCCTTACCTATGTCTACGGAGTGGTGTACGGCACTGACGAGCAATGCCGGAAGGTCCGTCGGATTGTTAATAGAGCCCACGCGCCGGTCCATCGGGAGGCAACTGCAGAGACCCGCGGCTACAGCGCCTTTGATGCGCAGGCACAATTATGGGTGGTAGCCACCCTCTATGAAACAGCCGTCATGGTGTACCAGAAGGTCTACGGAACGCTCGACGACGAATCGGCTGACCGCGTATATCTCGAGTACGAGAAGATTGGCACTGCACTGCAGCTCCCGTCCGGGATGTGGCCCAGGGATCGCCCCGCATTCCAGGCGTATTGGGATCGCAGCGTTGGTGCACTGGACGTCGTTCCGGAGGTACAGCTGGTGGCTCGGGATCTGCTGTATCTGAACAGTGGCCCCGTGTGGTTGAGAATGAGCATGCCCGTCGCCCGGTTCGTGACCGCAGGCCTCCTGCCTGCGCAGCTTCGCCAGAGTTTCGGGCTACCGTGGAGCGCCCGACGTCAGCGGCGGTTCACCAGGCTGATGGGCTTCACGGCTTGGCTATACCCACGTTTCCCCCTGGGGCTTCGGCACGGCGTCAAAAATTGGTGTCTCCGTACCTTGGATGCCACGGCGGACTAGCCGCAATACCAGATCCCGGTAGTCACGACGACGGCAGCGGCCAGGTTTTGGGCCCAGGTCCGGTCAGTCCCGGGCAGCGGGGGACAGCGCTACCCCGATCAGCACTTCTGCCGCGGCACGCGCCTGCCGCGCAGGTTCGGAACTTGCCGCAATGGCCGCCGTCGTAATGGCTCCCTCCGCAAGAATGGCAAGCTGTGGTGCCAGGCCGGGGGGTGCTCCCAATTCTGTGGCCAGGTCTGCCAGGTAATCCTGGAAGTGCTTCTTCTGTTCACGGACGATGGTGGTGATCCGCCCTGACGCGCCACCCACCTCGCCGAACGAGTTGATGAATGCGCAACCGCGGAATCCTTCTGAGGTGAACCAGCCAGCAAGGAAGTCATACACTGCCAAAAGCCTTTGGCGAGGATCTGCGGCAGCCTGTACCTGGGCATCTATCCCTGAACTCCAGGCATCGCGCCATATCCCAAGGACCTCCTCAATGAGGAGGTCCTTGGAGGGGAAAAGCTGATAAAGGCGCCGGAGCGACACGTTTGCCTCGGTACGCAAGTCATCCATGCCTACTGCCGTGAAACCCCGAGCATAAAAAAGGACTGCGGCAGCGGCGAGGATGTCGGATCTTGCACTGTCGGCGACAGGGCGGGCGCGGGATGGCTGGGGGTGGGCTGGCGCCGGGCTGTGTCCCGTTTGCCGCTGTGTCATAAGCCGTTCTTCCCGAATTCAGTTGCATGCATAACGATCTACCTCTACTGTAAAGCACATGATGAGAACGAACGTTCTCGCACTCCACCGAATGGATCTGCATCATGGCTCTCGGCACTGGCGTCACCGGAAGGGGACCGTCTCCGGACCTCTCCTCCCTCCTTATGAGAATTGCCCGTGGCGATCAGGATGCTTTCAGCGATTTCTACAGCAGAACCGCCACGGAAGTGTACGGCTTTGTGCACGGCGTGGTGGTGGATCGCCAACTTAGCGAAGATGCCACGAGGGACGCCTACCTCTCTGTCTGGCGGGATGCCTCGCTCTTCAACGCAGGCCAAGGGAGCGCGTCCGCCTGGCTGAGGACCATAGCCCAGCGGACAGCAGTAAAGTTCTTGCGCTCGCGGGAGGCCCCGGCTAACAATGCTGGCGTGGAAACCGCTGTTGCGACAATTCCGACGCACACTGCTGCCGGGCTGTCGGCCGTTCAGCATGAGGCATTGCACTGTGCCTACCTTGCAGGGCTTACCGGCGCTGAGATTGCCAGGAAATTGGCGCTCCCCCTCTCCACCATCAACGCCAACCTCACAGATGCCGTGCGGATCCTGGGGCTCCGGGGGAAAGCGGCTGGTGCTTTCTGATGCTTGATCATCCGCATCTCTGGCCGGAAGGAGTGCACGGGGGCAGCGCGGCGAATCATGTAGGCGCGTTCCTGGTCGAGGCGACCACACGCAGCCCGCTCATTGTGACCGGGCTGGGCGCAGATCAGCTCTACGGGCTCTACATCAGCTGGTGCACCATCAGCCGGGTGGATTCCCTTACCGAGGATGCTTTGTGGGTAGCACTCGGGGAACGGGGGATCGCACCGGGTGAAAACTCGCTGACCATGACCGGACCCGCCGCTGCCGATTACATCCTCGAGTCATACCCCGTTTCTGCCTGAGCCAACTTCTTCGCCGATCTCGTAGGGCAGCAAGGGTCCCCGGTGCAACCTCCACGGTTGCACCGGGGCTAGCTGGCAAGTGACAGGGCGTCAGTTCAAGGAACCAGGCGATCCTGGCTGTACCGGGCAAAGAGGTCGGTGAAGGCATCCTCTGTGCGCCGAAACCCGGAGAATCCGGCGATGCGACTCTTGCCCATGTCTGCAACAACTTCAATGTCGCGGCCCAAGTCACCGTCGGTGTGCCACCAGGACGCAATGCGGGAAAGATCGGCTTCAGCCAACCCGTGCTTCTCGGAGATAGTGGCCCACACGCCCTCCATGCCAGCCATCTGCTCTTCCAGCGGGCGGGGTTTGCCTTCGAATCCCACGGCCTCCACACCGAAGTACGCAGCCAGACGCGGCCACATCCATCGCCACCGGAAAACGTCGCCGTTAACTATGTTGTAGGCCTCGTCAGCAGCGCCCGGTGTGGTCGCGGCCCAGATCATGTGGTCAGCCAGGAGCCCGCTGTCCGTCATGTCAACCAGAGAGTTCCACTGTGTTTCTGAGCCCGGGAAGATAAAGGGGATCTCCAGTTCGCGGCAGATTGCGGCCTGCGCGGCGAGCGTGAGTCCCATGTTCATGGCGTTGCCCACTGCGTGTCCGATCACAGTATGGGCGCGATGGACAGACCAAGTAAATCCCTGCGCTGCGGCAGCTTCCCAGAGGACGTCCTCCTGGGCGTAGTAAAAATTGTCTACGTCCAGGCGGGGCTCTTCCTCGTGGAACGGAGTGTCAGGCATTTCGCCTGCCGCATAGGCCTCGAAGGGCCCGAGATAGTGTTTCAGGCCCGTCATCAACGCCACGTGTTCAACTGGCGCATCCTTGAGGGCGGCCAGCAGGTTACGCAGCATTCCAGCGTTCACGTCAATGTTTTCCTGCTCCGTATCCTGCCGGAGCCAGGCCGTGAAGAAGACGTGGGTAGGGCGCTCGCCAGCCAGAGCCTCTGCCAGGCTCTTCGCCGAGGTCAGGTCCGCGGCGATATGGCGTGCTCCGACCTGACCGGTGTCCCTCCGCGACAGGGCCAGCACATTCCAGCCCTCGGTGGAGAGCTGGGAAACCAGGGCTGAGCCCGCGATTCCACTCGCTCCCACAACAAGGGCTGTGCGGGTATTTTCGGGTACTTCCATGGCAGTCATATGGTGCCCTCCTCGATGGTGCAGCGATATTCCCCAGCACTCCACTCTAGGTGTGAGGCGCCGGTGCACGCAGTCAATCGCATGTAATGCGCCAGGCGCTTAAAACAGATGGACGATGCTTCGGACGGTGCGGGCTGTCCTACTCGTAGCGCAGCGACTCGATGGGGTCAGCCCTGGCAGCACGTGCTGCGGGCAACGTGCCCGCAAGCGGCGCAATGGCCATGACAATAAGGATGATGGCGGCCACGGACGCCGGATCGAAGGCGATCAGGGTCAGGCCGGAGAGATCGGCGAACAGCGAGCTCCCCAGGGCGTTTCCAACAAGGGTCCCGGCAATCATGCCGATACCAACGCCGATTGCGCTGCCGAGGAATCCTATGAACACTGCCTCGAAGCTGAAAAGTCCGAAAATCCTCCCGCTGCCCATGCCCATGGCCTTCATGAGCCCGATTTCGCGGGTCCGTTCCTGAACAGACATCAGCAGTGTGTTGACGATGCCGAAGCCGGCTGCAAGCAGTGCGATGATGGCGAAAGCGTTGAGCACCAGCACAATCGCATCGATGACGGACTTGAACGTACCCAGCTGATCCGCCACTGTCGTGGAAGTGTAACCGGCCAAGCTCAGCCGATCCTGAAGGGCCGTGACCTGGTCAGGGGTCGAATGCGCTGCATCGAAACGCACAGTTGCCGAGGCATAACTGCTGGCGGCTTCCTCGCTCAGGCCCTACCCCTGGGCTGCGGCAAGGCTGTCAGTGAGCGCTGTATTGGGAATGGCGTTAGTGCCACCGCTGAGTCCGGATTCGGTTACGGCAGTGACTGTTGCAGTCATCCTCTGGCTGCGACCCGTTCGCACCAGGCGTATGTTGCGGCCGTCACGGAACGGGCCCTCCGCGCCGGGGAGACTCGGGAATCTGTTGCACGACGCCGGGTGGCTGAAGAGCGCTTGAGGATTGCAAGGGATCTGCACGACGTCGTCGCCCACCAGATTGCCGTGATCAACCTTCATGCCGGGGTCGCGTCAGCAGCGCTCGCTGCCAGACCTGACGCCGCCGAGCGCCCACTGCTGACCATCCGATCTGCAGCGCGCACCGTTATGAGTGAAATTGGCGACCTTCTGGCCATGCTGCGTGGAACTGCGGAGGGCCCTGATGGGGTCTGGCTGGCTCCACCGGGAAACCTCGGACAGCTTCAGGAGCTCCTGGATGACTTCCGGGCAACAGGACTGGAGGTGACGCAGCGGCACCTGGGCATGGTCTCCAGGGTGTCAAAGAGCGGGTTGAGTCCGTCCGGGGTACCGTGCACAGCGGCCACAGTGGGCCCCTGTCGTTTCGCCTGAAGGCACACTTGCCTGATGCCGGAAAGGACGGGACGACCCAGCGGGGCCTGGCTCAGCCTGGAAATCCGAGGACCTCCGACCGGGCGGGCGGACAGTGAGTCCCACTGTCCTGTTGGCTGATGACCAGCCCCTGATTCGCGCCGCAGGTGGTGCGCTCATGTCGAGTGCATAAGGAATCACTGTTGTAGGTGAGGCGCTCGACGGCCTGGACGCCGTCGAGCGCGTACGCGAGCTCAGGCCGGACGTGCCAGGCCTGCTCCCGTACCGGGGCTGCATCACCTGACGGAGCGGGAACGGTAAGTGCCCGTTGTGGTGGCGCGCGGTCTTTCGACTACCGAGATTGCGGGCCAGCTGGTCATTTTCACATCCACAGCCAAGACCCACGTGAACCGGATCATGGCAAAACTACACGCCCATGACCGGGCGCAGTTGGCGATTGCAGCCTACGAGAGCGGACTCGTCTAGCACAACAGGAGGCTAGTCCCCGGCGCTGACCGGATGGAATGTCAGTTGATCCAGCAGGGCAGACACGAAAGTCCCGCCGTCGTGGTGCTGGAGACGGCGGGACTGGGGGCGGGTAGCCGCTTTTAGACTGTGCGGGGCGCCTTGGCCAGGTTGTCCCTGAGCTCTGTCGCATTCTGGACTGCTCCATAGGCGGGGCGGTCGCGCTCTACGCGCCAACTTTCAGCCAGCTGGCCGATGTTGACCGTATCGAAACCGAACTCGTCGTAGAGCCGCGTGACCAGGTCCGAACCCTCAGTGGAGTCGCTGGCTGTTGCAAGCGCACGTCGATTTTCGGTCCCCGCCGGTGTGCCTTCCGTGGTGATGTCGGCGGCCGTTATGTGGTTGAAGCCCTTGGCCACAATCGAGGAGGGGAGGTGTGCCTGCAGCATCTGGGCCGTTGTGGTTTCGCCATTGTCGAGCGCAGCGATCCTGCCGTCACGCTCGAAGTAGTAGTTGTTTGTGTCAATCACGATTTTTCCAGCCAGTGGCTCGACGGGAACGTCCTTCACGTTTTTCAGGGGGACTGTGACAACCACGAAGTCGCCAGCACCAGCAGCGTCGACTGAGGTTGCTGCCCGGGCCTTGGGTCCCAACTCCGTAACGAGATCCGTCAGGGTTTCTGGACCCCGCGAGTTGCTGATGACCACGTCATACCCCAGCTGCACCGCCTTGCGTGCTACCTGGCTGCCAATGTGTCCTGCACCGATGATTCCGATTGTTGTCATATATTGCCTAACCTCCGCTGGCGGCCCAATATTTCCGGTGCACCCGCCAGCGCCATTGTGGGCCCCCTGTTGATTGGTGCCCGCGCCCTGTTCAATACTGTGGGAAAGTCCCGAAGAGACAGGGTGTGATGATTGTGGCGGGCGGATCTAATTTCCGGAAGCGGGTGGAGCGGGCTGCCGGGGCGCGGTCCTCCCGGGGTGCTGGCATCCCTGTCGAGGAGGAGGCTGAACTGGCAGCCGCCGAGGCCAGGGAGCGGTCCAAGAAGAAGGCTTTTGGAGACGCCGCCCGTGCCGATTACCTGGTCCGCGACGCCATGGCGCAAGGCAAGTTCGACAATCTCAAGTACGCTGGCAAGCCCATTCCTGGACTAGCGGATGTCCACGATCCCGACTGGTGGCTCAAAGGCCTCCTGCAGCGAGAGGATCTCAGCGGGCTGGGTCCGAAAGCTATCCTGCTCCGGACCGAGGATGCCCAGTTGGAACAGAGGCTTGATGCGCAGTTCACGCAGAAGCAGGTCCGGGATATCCTTGAGGATTTTAACGCCCGTGTTGTTGATGCCCGGCGGCAGCTCCAGGGTGGTCCGCCCGTCGTGACAAGAACACGCGATGTACCGGCTGAACTGCAACGGTGGGTTGAACGCAAAGCGACTCGGGTTCCCCCTGGGGAACCCGAGCCGGAACGCCCAAAGGGCAGGTGGTGGCGCCGTCGTCGGAGCACCGACTGACCCTTACCTCGGCGGACCAGTCCCGCCCGGGGGCAGTCTTAGCCCATCAGGGCAGCCAACCCGAAGACCGCCGCCGCAATCCCGAAGCCCATGACGCCAATGAGTGTTTCCAGAACTGTCCACGTTGCCAGAGTGGTTTTGACATCCATCCCGAAGAAGCGGCCCACCAACCAGAATCCCGAGTCGTTGACATGGGACACCACCACGGAGCCAGCGGCAACGGCAATGACAACAGCGGCAACCTGAACACCGTTGATTCCTGCCAATGCGACTGCAGGCGCAATCAGGCCCGCCGTCGTCGTCAGTGCCACAGTTGCGGAACCCTGCGCGATGCGGAGGATGGCCGCAATGAGGAAACCGGCAAGAATGAGGGGGATCCCGGCGTCGCCCAGGACATCCGCCAGCGCTGCGCCAATCCCGGATGTTCGCAGGACACCGCCGAACATCCCGCCAGCGCCCGTGATGAGAATGACGGAGCAGACGGGGCCGAGTGCCGATTCCAGAAGGTTGTTCAATGCGCCGCTGCTTGTACCGCGCCTGCGGCCCAGCACATACATCGCAACGAGGACGGAGATTAACAGTGCCACAGGCGTTTCGCCCAGGGTCCGCAGAACCTGGAACCAGGTTTCGTCCTTGACCGTCCCCGGGAGTGCGCCAGCTGATGCAGCCGTATTGAGACCGGTATTCATGAAGATCAACACCATGGGAAGGAGCAGGAGGCCCACAATGGTGCCGAAGCGGGGTGGGTTGGTCTCCGCTTCTTCATTCGCCTTGCCCAGCAGGGCCGGAACGGGGAGGACAATCTTTTTCCCGATCCACAGTCCGAACAGGTACGAGGTGACGTACCAGGTGGGGATGGCTGCGATGAGGCCGACAATCAGGACCAGGCCAATGTTCGCATCAAAGAACGCCGCAGCCGAGACTGGCCCCGGGTGTGGCGGCAGGAAGATATGCATCACGGAGAAGGCGCCAGCTGCGGGGAGCCCGTAGCGCAGGACGCCGCCACCCAGCCGGTTCGCCACAGCGAAGACGACGGGGAGCATAACGATCAGCCCGGCGTCGAAGAAGATCGGGAAACCGAAAATCAGGGAAGCCACGCCCAGTGCTAGGGGTGCGCGCTTTTCGCCGAAGACATCAATCATCTTCTCCGCCAGGACCTTGGCACCACCACTTGTTTCGACGAGGCGGCCAAGCATTGCACCCAGGGCAACCAGGAGCGCTACTGTCCCCAGCGTGGTGCCGAAGCCACTGACCAGGACGGGAACAATCTGGTTTGCCGGGATACCTGTGGCAAACGCCGTTCCTAGGCTGATGAGGATCAGTGCCAACAGTGCGTGGGTCTTGAGTTTGATGATCAGGAACAGTAGGACTGCAATGGCTGCGCCAGCGATCAGCAGCAGCGGTCCGGCGCCCAGTGTCTGGGTCCAGCCTTCGATTGTCATGGTTCTCCTTTGAATCCGGTGGTGGGGTGCGGCGGTACTGCCGCGGTATCCGCAGCAGTATGGCGCCAGTAAGTCTGGGGTGTGGTGTCGCTTACATCAGGTGCAGCGTGCTGATGACCTCGTCAAGGAGTTGATCGGGACTCTTGGCGATGTCGAGTCGTAAGCTTCCGCTGTCCAGTTCGCTGGCAGTGAGGGGTTCCAGGGTTGCAAGCTGGCTGGGCAGAAGCGTGGGCGGCATGAAGTGGCCCTTGCGGTTTCCAATGCGATCCCCCAGAAGCTCAGCGCTGCCGTCCAGATGGACAAAGACGACGTTCCCGGCGGCACCGGACAGCAAGTCACGATAGCTGTGCTTGAGGGCAGAACAGGTGAGGACGGTGCTGTTCCCCTCGCTCGCCTGTGCTGTCATCCAGTCGCGGATGGCGTGCAGCCAGGGCCACCGGTCGTTGTCGTCAAGTGGAGTTCCACTGTTCATTTTGGCGATGTTGGCAGCTGGATGAAATTCATCCGCTTCGGCCATGGGCCATTCGAGGCGGTGCGAGAGCGACTCGGCAAGGGTGGACTTACCAGATCCGGCAACACCCATCACCACAAGGTGAGTGGCAGCAGACTTCATTGTTCTACCTCCGCAGCAGACGTCATTGGCTGGGATGGACGCTAGCGTCGGAATCCCGTGAGAATAAGATAGCACCATTGAGCTTCATTGGTAGTATCTTTTGTGCTTCAGCTCACGGTCATCTCGGTGAAATGCACTCTGACTGGTCATACCTATGCCTCCATTTCCTTTACAGTTGGGCATGTGTGAGCGCCTAGGAGGCAAAAGAATGTCGCCGTCGACAGATGAGCAAGATGCACTTCCCGATCCTGGTTTACAGGCCCTGCATCTGAGGGTCCTGGAACTGATTGGACAGCAGATCATCTCCGGTGACCTCAAGGCCGGCGAGCGGCTCACGCTTGAACAGATCCAGCAGGATCACGGCATCTCGCGCACCCTTGCACGGGACACCATGCGGGTCCTGGAATCGATGAACCTCGTCTTCTCACGCCGCCGGGTGGGAATTGTGGTCCAGGCACCCGATGCGTGGAACGTCTATGACCCCAAGGTCATCCGGTGGCGGCTCGCGTCAGCATCGCGGGCGGACCAGTATGCCAACCTCACCGAGCTGCGCATTGCTGTTGAACCCATCGCTGCGGCAGGCGCTGCACGGCGGGCAGGGGCGGCGGAACGGCGCCGGCTCGTGGCGCTATCGCAGTCGCTGCGAAGACTCGGCGAAGCAGGCGATCTTGAGGCGTTCCTGGCAGTGGATATTGAGTTTCATCAACTCCTGCTGCGCAGTTGCGGTAACGAGATGTTCCGGGCCCTGGATGCCATGGTGGCAGAAGTCCTCACCAGCCGGACCAGACAGGGCCTGATGCCTTTCAGGCCGAGGGCCGAGGCGCTGCAGGCCCATGAGGACGTGGCCGCTGCGGTGGCTGGTGGGGATGCGCATGCCGCAGAAGAAGCCATGCACCACATTCTTGAGGAAGTGCGCACTGCCATGGGGTTGCGCTGACCTTAGTGGCAGCGTGTCATTGCTACCAGTCGAGCAGGACCACTGTGACGCCCATGGCACCCAGCGCCGCTGCGGCGACGGCAGTCCACAGCACAGCCACCCCATCTGACGTCAACTGACCAGCGGAGATTCCCCGCGCATTTGATTGGTACCGCCGACGCTGCGTCGCGTAGATGCTGGCTGCCGCCGTGATCGACATGGCTAGGGGGCCAAGTACCAGCCAGCCGTGCAACGGCACCCAACGGAGAAAGAGGGAGCTGACAGTGACCAGGGCAAGCAGGGTGCGCCCCCAGGCCAAGGACGTTCGTTCAGGCTGGAGCCCTGGGTCCTGGTGGGCGCGCGTCACGCCATGATGCTGTGGCATGGTCAGCCCAGAAGGATCGACAGGACAATGCCGACGGCGGCGAGGGCGCCTGCGATGGCCAGCAGCGGGACCATGAGGGGCAGCGGCAGCGGTCTGTTCTGGCGCATACTTCGCTCAACCTGGAGCCAGCGCAATGCTGAGTTTCCGCTGAGCAGCATTCCCATCAACAGCAGCAGGATGGCAATGGATTTTCTGACCGGTTCCAGGAAAAGGTCCGCGGTAAAGGCCTCGACGGCTATGCCACCAGCCAACAGCGCCAGGGACGTTCTGATCCAGGCCAGGAACGTCCGCTCATTGGCCAAGGTGAACCGCGGGTCGGGTTCGCTTCCGCCTGCGAGGAGTCGCTGCGCAATTTTGCCGCGGCCCATCTGCGGTGGCGAGGGAAGGGCGCCCTCTTCGATGTCAGTGTCTGGTTCTTTGTCTGAATCAGTGTCGGAGGTGGGGCCCGGCCCTGCATGGGGGTGAGGCTGCGGTGAGGCGGGGTGGCTGGACACCGTCACAGTGTAGCTGGAGGAGATGTGCCCCGATGGAGGCGGGTACGGGGGCGTCGTTCGAGCATCCTAGGGCACGGTGGGACCGCTAGGCAGCCAAATGCGCCATCACCTGCTGGGCCAGGTGCTCTCCAATGGGCAGTGCTGCCGTGGCGGCGGGCGAAGGTGCGTTAAGCACGTGGACCATGCGTGGGGTCTGCGCCAGGAGGAAGTCGTGGACCAGCATGCCATCGCGTTTGACGGCCTGGGCGCGTATTCCCGCCTCGTAGGGAAGCAGGTCAGCAGTGGTCAGGCCAGGTGCATATTTCTGGCACTCCCTGAGATAACTGGACTTGAAGAGCGAGTTGCGGACCTCGCGCACGGCCGTGCCCATATTGGCGCGGGCCACATGCCAGAGCCCAGGGAAACGCAGGTACCGGGCCATATCTGCCGCATTCATGGAAAACTTCGGGTAGCCCTCTCGGGAGAGCCCAAGGACAGCGCTGGGACCTACCGTAATGCCTCCGTCCACTGTTGGAGTCAGGTGAACACCGAGGAAAGGCAGGGTGGGATCCGGAACGGGATAGATCATGTGCCGCACGTACTCAGATTTACTTGCCGGCAGCTGGAAATATTCACCTCGGAAGGGAATGATCTGGACATCGATATCGACGCCGGCTAGTTCGGCAAGGCGATCAGACTGAAGGCCTGCACACACCACTAGCTGCTGGCACGTGAACGCTTCCGAGGCTGTCACCACCTCAACGGTTGAGGGCGACTCCTTGATGTGGATGACCCGTGAGCCGGTGATGACCTGGCCGCCGGCCTCCACAATGAGGTCCACCAATTTTCGGGATACGGCCGTGTAATCGACAATTCCGGTACTGGGGATCAGGAGGGCATCGATTCCAGCGATGTTGGGTTCGCGACTGCGCAACTCCGCCTCGTCCAGGCGCTCACAAGCGAGCTCGTGAATCACTGCACGTTTTTCCAGATCACCCAATCGGGCGGATTCCAGGGCGGTGGTGGCAACCAGGAGCTTTCCCGGTTCCCGGTAGGGGATGCCATGGGTTGTGCAGAAATCCTTTGTCTGCTGGGCACCGGCCTTGCTGAAGTTGGCTTTGAGGCTTCCCGGGGCGTAGTAGATGCCTGAATGGATGACGCCGCTGTTGTGGCCCGTTTGGTGGGTCGCCACCGAATTTGCCGCTTCCAAGAGGACAAGGGACGCGCCCGGGTTCTTGCTGAGCAGTTGGTATGCCGTGGCCAGGCCAACGATTCCTCCGCCAACCACACAAAAATCCACAGTCGTCATATTCCCTCTTTCTGTTACGCCTCCCCAGATTCTCCTGTATTTCGCGCAGGAGGGCCACAGCCCGGGGCAACATCTCCACATTTCAAGACAGCGGCGCTCGGGCTGGACGTGGTAGTGGCGCCTGAGTGTGTCAAGCTAAAGGAAAGAGTTGTATAGCATCATCAAGGGCCAGCGGCCGGGGTAGCAACAACAGGAACCAAGGTTGCCACCCAGTCGTTGACCGGTACAGGCGGCCTGGGGGCTTGGGCTGCTTCTTCCGCCAGGCCACACGGTTGGCGAAAAGTAAATACATTCCTGCTCCCGCTGCAAAGATTGGCCTTATGATCAGTTTCCGACCCTTGGCCCGCGTCGCCTCGGTATTGACCACCCCGCTTGCGCCAGAAGATGTTATGGCGTTATTCAACCCTGTGTATTCCTCGCGCCAGCTTCGCGGTGTTGTCACCAGGGTGGTCCAGGAAACTGCCCAGTCAGCCACCATCTTCTTCCGACCTGGCCGCGGCTGGCATGCCCACCTCGCCGGACAGTGGGCCCGGATCGGCGTAGAACTCAATGGGGTACGGCAGTGGCGCTCCTACTCGCTCAGTGCCCCCGCGGGCAAGGACCCCGCCATCACTGTCACGGACGTTGGCTCGGTTTCTGGAACCCTCGTCCGTAAAACCAAGCCTGGAGACATCCTTTTCCTTGCGCCGCCGCAGGGTGACTTTGTCCTTCCGGAGCATCCCCGGGCCCTGCTGATGCTCACCGCTGGCAGCGGTATCACTCCCGTCATGTCGATGATCCGGACGTTGATACCCCGGCGCCCCGACGCTGATGTGGTCCTCATTCATTCTTCCCGCACGGAAGGTGAGAGCATTTTCCGGGAGGAACTTGCTGAACTCGCTGACCAGTTCCCCAACTTCCGCATTGCTCAGTGGTTTACCAGGGGCCGGGGTCGAATGAATTTCACGTCGACAGCCGAGGTTGAAGAGATCTGCCCCGACTGGCAGGAGCGTGCCGCATATGCCTGTGGCCCGGAGAGCTTCCTCGACGATGCCGAGACCATGTGGAACCAGGCTGCGCTGGCCGCTGCGGAAACCTCTGGCGAGGACCTTGCGGTTCGTGGCGAGCAGGGAACCCTCACCATTGAGCGCTTCAGCACAAAACTGATTGGCGGAGACGGCACTGAAGGCGGACTCGTAACGTTTGAGGCCTCTGACCGCGAGGTCCAGGCCGACGGCGACATCCCCATCCTTGACGTCGGTGAGGACGCAGGCGTCCTGATGCCCAGCGGTTGCCGCATGGGCATCTGCCACAGCTGCTTGACCCCCCTGCTCTCCGGCAGCGTCCGTGACCTACGCACCGGCGAGGTACATGGCGAGCCCGGCGAACTTATCCAAACGTGTGTCTCGGCAGCCGCCGGGCCCGTCAACCTCGAAATCTGAGGAGTAACCGCATGTCAGTAGATTCAGCGACCAAGCCGGCACCCGCCGGTCTCAAGACGAGGCCCGGCGCCCTTGCCGAGTCCGGCAGCCCCACGGTTCGTCCGCCTGCCGCAGCACACCTCAGCGACGAGCAGGTTGCAGAGTTGGGCCGCGAGCTTGATGCCATCCGCGATGACATCCTGGGCCAACGCGGAGCCAGCGACGCTGCGTATATCCGGCGTATGATCAAAATTCAGCGCGGGCTGGAAGTCTCGGGCCGTGCTGCGCTGCTGGTCAGCAAGAACAAAGCCGCGTGGGCTGCCGGCACCACCCTGCTGAGCTTGGCCAAGATCCTTGAGAACATGGAACTGGGCCACAACATCCTCCACGGCCAGTGGGACTGGATGCGCGATCCGGACATCCACTCCACGACCTGGGAGTGGGACTTCGTGACGCCGTCGCGTTCCTGGCAGCACACCCATAACGATCTCCATCACCGCTGGACGAATGTCGTGGGTAAGGACCGCGACGTTGGATACAACCTCCTGCGCATGGATCCAGAGCAGGAATGGAAACCCTTTAACCTGGGCAACCCGCTCTACAACGCCCTGCTGGCTCCCGTCTTCGAATGGGGCATTGCTGTCTACGATCTTGAGATTCCTGAGTACAAGGAAGGCCTCAAATCCAAAGAGTCAATGAACAAGGACCTCAAGGCCCTGGGCCGGAAGGCACTCAAGCAGTTCGCCAAGGACTACGCCGCCACTCCCGCTGTCGCGATGCTGACCGGGTCAGGAAAGCAAGCCCTCTACGGAACACTGACTGCCAATGCCATCCGTAACGTGTGGGCCCATGCCGTGATTTTCTGCGGCCACTTCCCGGAGGGAACGGATACGTTCACCGAGGAAATGGTGGAAGGTGAAACCCGTGGGGACTGGTACGTCCGGCAGATGATTGGCTCGGCGAACATCTCGGGCTCCAAGTTCATGCACCTGATGACTGGCAACCTTTCGCACCAGATTGAGCACCACCTGTTCCCTGACCTGCCATCTCACCGTTACGCCGATGTGGCGCCCAAGGTGCGCGAAATCTGCCAGCGCTATGGCCTGAAATACACCACTGGGCCTCTCCTGAAGCAGGTTGGCTCCTCCTGGGCCAAGGTCTTTAAGCTCGCGCTGCCGCCCAGGGCTGGCCGCGCCTGACCTGCCCGTCTCTGACCTGCCCGTCTCTGACCTGCCCGCCTTTCACGGATAGGGCTGACGGGGACACGCTACGGCGGACGTCGGGATTCTTCCCGAAATGCGCAAAGACAAGGACACCCCCACCAGGTTGGTGGGGGTGTCCTTGGTTTTTGTCTAGAGGTGCGGTTCGGCTACTTCGCCAGGAAATCGAGGAGGATCTTGTTGACCTCGGGCGCGTGGGTCCAGAGCATGCCGTGCGGCGCACCCTCGATCTCTACGTAGTCGGCGCTGGGGAGCGCCTTGGCAAAACGACGCCCGGTGTTGTCGATAGGGAGGATGTTGTCCGCTGTTCCATGCACTATCAACGAAGGGACATCAATCTTGGGGATATCCGAGCGGAAGTCTGTGAGCCATGATGGCTGTGCTTCTGAGGAGGCTGTGGCTCCCGACTGGACGGCGAGGCTCCAGTTGGCGTCAACAGCTTCCTGGCTCAGCCTCTCGGTGCCCAGGTACGTATCGGCATTAAAGAAGTTCTTGAGGAATTCGGTGAAGAAGGCGTATCGGTCTGCAACGACTCCGTCGTACAGGCCGTCGAAGACGGACTGCGGAACTCCGTCAGGATTGTCATCCGTCTGGAGGAGGTAGGGCTCCAGCGAACCAAGGAACGCGGCTTTGGCGATCCTGCTGGAACCGTAGGTACCCAGATAGCGGCCCACCTCACCGGTGCCCATGGAAAAGCCCACCAGGACCGCTTCGTTGAGGTCAAGTGTGGTCAGGACGGTGTTGAGGTCGGCGGCGAAGGTGTCGTAATCGTAACCGTCAGTAGGCTTGCTCGATTTGCCGAAGCCACGCCGATCGTAGGTGATGACGCGGTAACCGGCACCAAGAAGTGCTGTGGTCTGCTTCTCCCAGGACGAGCCGTCCAAGGGGTAACCGTGGATCAGCACCACAGGCTGGCCAGCACCGTGATCCTCGTAGTAGAGCTCGATGTCTGTGCTGTTCTCAGTTCCAACGGTAATGAATGCCATGGTGGCGGTTCCTTTCGTTAGTGCGTTCCTTCAAGGGGTCCATGGCTTAGTGGACTCCCGCACTGCACAACGAATACTAAGCATGCTGTGTTCCCTGCCAGGTGCACTCTGCACGCGAGCCCCAGAAGCAAGGGTCTCCACGCTCACCTGCCAAGACATCCGGGATGATCTTTTCCTTCCGCGCCGTCAGGGGTAGCGTTGCCTGCACTGTCCCGCCCGGGGACAGATGAAATGCCAGGAGGAAAAGTGCGTATTGCTGTTACCGGGGCGAGTGGGAAGCTGGGTCGTAGTGTTGTGCGTCGGTTGCGTGAGGATGGGCATCAGGTGACGGGCCTGGACCGTGCCGGGGTGCGTGGTCCTGGTTTTACCCAGGTGGATCTGCGTGATTATGGGCAGGTGGTGGATGTGATGTTGGGCTTGGATGACAGGCATGGTGGTTTTGATGCTGTGGTGCATCTGGGTGCGATCCCTGCGCCGGGGATCATGGCTGATGCTGCGACGTTTGAGAACAATATCCTGTCGACCTATAACGTGTTTCAGGCTGCGCGCAGGGCTGGGGTCAAGAACGTTGTTTATGCTTCGAGCGAGACGGTGCTGGGGCTGCCGTTTGATGTTGATCCGCCCTATATTCCGGTGGATGAGGAGTATCCGGCGCGGCCAGAGAGTACGTACTCTCTGGTGAAGCATCTTGAGGAGACCATGGCCAGGGAGTTGGTCCGGTGGGATCCGGCCTTGAGTATCACGGCCTTGCGGTTTTCCAATGTGATGGATCCGGAGGATTATGAGGGTTTTGCTGATTTTCAGGATGATGCAACGCTGCGTAAGTGGAATCTTTGGGGTTACATTGATGGCCGTGATGGTGCCCAGGCGGTTGCGAAGGCCTTGGAGAGGTCTGTCCCGGGTTTTGAGGCTTTCATTATCGCTGGTGAGGACTCGGTGATGAACAAGCCCAGTAGGGACCTTGCTGCGGAGGTATTCCCTGATGTCAGGGTCGTTAAGGACCTCGGTGAGCACGAGACCCTGCTCTCCATTGACAAAGCCAAAAGACTCCTGGGCTACGCCCCAGAACACAGCTGGCGTAGCGTGCCACCCGAGCGCCTGGTCCCTACGGAGGGCTGATCGGAACGCGTGGAGAGTTGGGGGCTGGTCCCTGGATATTTCGCCTAGACGAGTCCCCGCTTCTGCAGTTGTTCGGCGAGTCCTGCTCCGTCGGGAGAGTAGAGCCAGGGAACATCGGCGTTGCTCTTGTTCCCGTGCGCAGCGTGCGCACCGGCCAGCACTGCTTCGCCCGGAGAGAGCTGTCGGATGGCAATGGCCGCCACGTTATTGGGATGCGCTGACGCAAACCGTGAGTAGATTTCCTCGTCGTGCTGCCCGCTGTCGCCGATCAGCAGCCATCGTGTCTCGGGGAACTCGGTGGCCAGGCGATCTAGGTTTGTGTTCTTGTGCTGCTGCCCGCTACGGAACCATCTGTCCTGGGTGAGCCCCCAGTCGGTGAGTAGCAGTGCCCCTGTCGGATACATGTTGCGAGCCAGGAAGCGGGCGAGCGTGGGTGCGGCGTTCCAGGGTCCGGTGGAGAGATAGATGATCGGCGCGTCAGGGTGCTGTTTCGCCAGCCGGTCTAGGAGGACGGCCATACCCGGCGTGGGGGTACGGGCGCGCTCGTTCAGGACGAACGTGTTCCACAGTGCCAAGAAGGGGCGGGGAAGGGCTGTGACCATGACGGTGTCGTCTATGTCCGAGACGATCCCGAACTTCTCCTCAGCAGAAATGATCTGGATCCGTGCCTCAACAGGCTCGGTGCCCTCGGCCCGAAGCACGGCTGTGTTGGCGCCCGGTGGCAGGTGGACAGCGATCACCGTGTCCACCAGGCCACCGCGGTCCGCCCGGACGTGGGTCACTGTGTCGCCTATTTCGATCTCTACGTCAACGTACTGCAGGGGCACGCTGGTAAAGGATCGCCAGCCGCGAACGTTTTGCGCCCTGCTCAGCTTGGCCCGGTCCGTCCGAGCTCCCGGAAGCGGTTTGCTGGTAAGCAGCACGCGGCCCAGGACCCGGACCCATTCTGTGGTGCCGTAGCCCTGGTACGGGATGGTCTGGGGAACAAATCCCCACTGCTTGACCTGTCGTAGCCGGACATCATTAAACTTTCGGGAAATCTTGTGGGCCAGATGAAACAGGGGGCTTCCGCTGACGGGGGCCTCCTGTGCTGACAGGTCCTGGGGTGCCTTCTGCATCATCCCACTCTGCCACAGCGTGGGGCGAAGCCTGCCCCGCAAGCTGGCAAGGGCCCAGCGGAGAATGTGGCACCCTAGGAAACATGGCGAATATCGAGGATTATGCCGTTGTCGGCGACCTTCATACAGCGGCGCTGGTCAGCACCGAGGGTTCTATCGACTGGATGTGCCTGCCGCGGTTCGACTCGCCGTCGTGTTTCAACTCGCTGTTGGACACGCCTGACGCCGGTCGCTGGCTGTTGGCACCCGCTGGCGGTGGCATCTGTACCAATCGTCGATATATCGAGCACACGCTTGTCCTGGAGACTGAATGGGTGACGCCCGAGGGAACTGTCCGGGTCACCGATTTCATGCCACCGCGCGATGACAAAGCTGACATTGTCCGCATTGTTGAAGGCGTGAGTGGAACGGTTCGGATGCATGGTGAGCTGGTGCTCCGCTTCGACTACGGGCACATTATTCCCTGGGTGCGGCGCGACAACCAGGGAATCCATGCTGTGGCTGGCCCGGATGCGGTGTACCTTGCCACGCCGGCCCCCCTGCATGGCGAAAACATGCACACAGTCAGCGACTTCACCATTTCTGCAGGCCAGCGGGTGCCTTTTGTCTTGACCTGGGCTCCCAGCCATGAACCAAGGCCGGAGAGTGTCAATGCGGAATCTGTCCTTGAGGAGACGGTTGGGTTCTGGCAGGACTGGGCTTCCCAGTGCACGGTAGCCGGGACCTATGCCGATGCCATCCAACGCTCCCTCATTACCCTCAAGGCACTCACCTATGCCCCTACTGGCGGGATTGTTGCAGCAGTGACAACGTCCCTTCCGGAGGAGCTGGGCGGGTCGCGGAACTGGGATTACAGGTATTGCTGGCTGCGTGATGCAACCTTGACCCTGGAAGCGCTGCTGGCCGTGGGGTACACGGACGAGGCTGCAGCTTGGCGGGAATGGCTGCTGCGGGCAGTGGCGGGAGATCCTGCGGACCTGCAGATCATGTACGGTCTGCATGGCGAACGCAGGCTCCCGGAAATGGAACTGCCGTGGCTCAAGGGCTACGAGAATTCGACTCCTGTGCGAATTGGCAACGGTGCCGCCGGTCAGCTCCAGCTTGACGTCTGGGGCGAGGTGCTGGAATGCCTTGCACTCACCAGAACCTCACTGCTCACCCACAGCGACGATTCCTGGGATATCCAGACCAGCCTGATGACTCACCTGGAGAGTGTCTGGGACATGCCTGACAACGGGTTGTGGGAGATGCGCGGTCCGCAGCGGCACTTCACACACTCCAAAGTGATGGCCTGGGTTGCAGCTGACCGGATGGTCAAGGGAATCGAGGACTGGAACCTTCCCGGACCCCTCGAGCGCTGGACTGCCTTGCGTGAGAGAATCCGGGCGGACGTCATGGCACATGGATTTGACAGGGAGCGCAACACCTTTGTCCAGTCCTATGGGCGGCCGGACCTGGACGCCAGCCTTCTGCTGATTCCCCGGGTAGGGTTCCTGCCCGCCGATGATCCGCGCGTGGTGGGTACCGTGGATGCCATCCAGAAAGAGCTCACGGAAGACGGTTTTGTGCTGCGCTACCGTCCCACGCAATGCCTGGATGGCCTCGCGGGGGAGGAGGGCGTCTTCCTGGCATGTTCGTTCTGGATGGTGGATGCACTGGTAGGTGTGGGCCGCAAGGATGAAGCAACGAAGCTGTTCGAGCGATTGCTGTCCCTCCGCAACGATGTCGGACTGCTGAGTGAGGAGTGGGATGTCAAGGGTCAGCGCCACCTGGGCAACACCCCACAGGCATTTAGCCACTTTGCCCTGGTAACCAGTGCCCTCAAGCTCCAGGAAGCAGGGTCCTAGGACCCTGCCCTGGATTGCAACCCGCTGCGCACTCACTCAGGTGCCGTATTGGACCTTATAAGTAAGTAGGCTTACTGTTTAGGGATAGGGTGCTCACACCACAGTGTGGTGGCAACAAGGGAGTGGTTGTTAAATGTCAGGTCACTTTGAAGTCATGGACGAACCTGCTGGCGGGTACCGTTTCAGGATGCTCGATGCCAAGGGCAAAGAGGTGGGAAGTTCAGTGATCTTCCCCACAAAGCGGGCAGCGATCGCTGGGCTCGCGAAAATGCGGGAGATCGCCGGAACAGGGCTGATCAGGGATCTCAGCAGGACGGCTGGCATGCCTGGGGCGTCGCCCCGTAGCCGGTAGCTATCGGCCCCGCGGTGCCCGCACTCCAGTTCCCTGGCGGCAATGTTCAGCCCTGCGTTGACTTCGTCCAACGGACGGCAACCATGACCGACCCGTCGTCGTTTTTTTCGATGTCGGTGGTGGTGTCTTCCATCGGAGCACCCATGGAGCGCATTTCCTCCTGGTAATGGTTCACCAGGTCGGCGAGGGTGTCCTCGGTCCATTCGCCCTCGCGCATGCGGGTGGAGATCTCGACTGGCTCGGGCTGGTGAAGCGACATGACGGGTACCTTCCGGGTCTGATGGCGTGCGGCGCGCTGACCAGCCATGCTGGTGTTCGTACCGCCGGAAATAAGTCTACTGAGTTCTCAGGTCGTAGCTGTGCCACCTTGGGTTGCAGGCGCATTATCCTGTTCCCATGAGTATCTCGGGGGATGACAGATCCACGCCAGATCCGGGTGCCAGGCCGGAGCCTGGGGCCCAGCCGCGGCGTCGCGTGCGGGCCCTGCTGTTCCTGGTTCCAGCAGTTGCGCTGATAGCGATAGGGATCGGGGGGTTT
This sequence comes from Pseudarthrobacter sp. PS3-L1, assembly GCF_030063285.1. Taxonomy (GTDB): domain Bacteria; phylum Actinomycetota; class Actinomycetes; order Actinomycetales; family Micrococcaceae; genus Arthrobacter. The sequence goes on from NZ_JASISU010000001.1 coordinate 273,421, forward strand.
TTGATGGCAACGGAAACCGTAAGCTTTGGCTGGTTTGCCTACGCTCCGCTCTCAGACACAGCTTTTTCCCCTGACAGTGGGCTGCGAATTGTGGGCCCACAGGCCCGGGCTGGCCTGGTAGTACTCATTGTAGGAGTCGTCACTCTCGCTTTCTGGGGTGGGTTCCGTCTTGGCCTTCACGGACGGTCAACGCCGGATTAAGTGGCCCGTATGGTGCCCTATAGTCGAACGATGGAACAACGCACTTTGGGCAGGACCGGCCGGGACATTTCTGTTGTTGGCCTGGGCACGTGGCAACTCGGCGGAGACTGGGGCAATGTTGACCCCGGCGATGCGCAGCGGGTACTTACCGCCGCCGCAGAGGCTGGCGTGACATTCTTCGACACTGCAGACGTCTACGGTGATGGAAAGAGCGAACAGGCCATCGGTTCCTTCCGGCGGGCCAACCCCAACAGCGCCCTCACGGTAGCGACGAAAATGGGCCGTCGCGTGGATCAAGAGCCGGAGAACTACACCCTGGCAAACTTCCGCCAATGGGTGGACCGCTCACGGACCAACCTTGGTGTCGACCACCTCGACCTGGTTCAGCTGCACTGCCCGCCCACGCCCGTTTACAGCTCCAATGAGGTCTACGACGCCCTGGACACTCTTGTTTCCGAGGGCTCAATCGCCAACTATGGCGTTAGCGTGGAGCGCGCCGATGAGGCCCTGGAAGCCATCAGGAGGCCTGGCACGGCCTCGGTGCAGATCATCCTGAATGCCTTCCGGCTCAAGCCACTGGACGAGGTACTCCCTGCAGCCAAGGCGGCCGGGGTAGGCATCATTGCCCGTGTACCGCTTGCATCAGGCCTGTTGTCCGGAAAATACACCAAGGACACTGTCTTCGCGGAAAGCGACCACCGCAACTACAACCGCTCAGGATCGGCATTTGATGTCGGAGAGACGTTCTCCGGAGTCGACTTCGCCCTGGGCCTGAAAGCCGCTGCCGAATTCAACGGGCTTGTGCCCGAGGGCGTCACCCCGGCACAGGCGGCGATTGCATGGATCATCGCCCAGGAGGGCGTCAGCAGCGTCATACCTGGGGCTCGCTCGGTTGAGCAGGTAAAGGGCAATGCGGCAGCCGCGGCGGTCAGCCTCCCGGAGAACTTCACTGAGGGTGTGCGCTGGATCTACGATCACTACTTCCGCGAATCGATCCATCCCCGCTGGTAGGACTCCACTGTTGGGACTCCAGCAGGTGAAGATCTGCTGGAGTATCGATGTCGGCGCCGCTGCAGAGGTCGCTGCAGTCCACGAGGTCGACGACATCCGGCCGGGCTCGGAGGAACAGGCGGGCTCCAGAGTCGCCACCGGCGCCTGCTGCCGCGGCTTCCCGGTAGGCGGCGTCCAGAATGAGCGGATGGCCGCGGCGTAGGCTGCCGGCCGCGTCAAGGTACCCTGCGGCCGTGATCCTCGCTGACGTGTGGCATCCGATCAGTCTCGTGACTGCCTGGGCTGTGAGCCCTGGCTGGTCAACAAGTGCCACCATGATGTGATGGCCAGGTGGTGCCGCCGAGATCCCCAGCTTCAGCGAACTTCCCATTCCTGTCTTCCATTGCGCGTTGCGCACCACTGTGTGGCCGATGAGCCCCGGCAGGGCTTCGATCTGTTCCGCGCCAGATCCTGCTACCACCACCACGCTGGCGCAGCCACCCTTGGCAAGGACCTCGGCGAGTTCCTCGACCAGGCTGCTGCCACGAAATGGCAGCAGCGCCTTCGGGCCGAGCCCCAGCCGGGTGCCCGAACCTGCGGCGAGGAGCACGGCCGTAATATTGTCCGGCGTGGGAAGATTCATGGCTCAACCCTAGTGGTCAGCCTCCGCCAGGTGGCTTACGATCAACTCATGACAGCCAACCGGGGACTCGCGCTCTTTCGTTTCTTTTTTGCGGCGCTCTGCCTGGCGGCAATCGCCAGCCAGTTCGCCTACAACGTGGCAAACATCGAGGATTACAAGCCGGGCAACTTCTTCAGCTTTTTCACCATCGAGTCCAACATCATTGCTACTGTTGCGTTTGCCGTTGCGGGCTGGTTCGCGTGGCATGGACGGAGTCCGCGCTGGCTGGAGCTCCTGCGCGGCGGCGCCACCATGTACATGGCCATCACGGGGATCATCTACAGCCTCTTGCTCAGCAACATCCAGGTGGATACGGCTGTGCCCTGGGTGAATGTGGTGCTGCACTACACAATGCCTACCGTGCTGGTGATTGACTGGCTGGTGGATCTTCCGCAGCGGCGGATTTCGGTCCGGGAATCCCTTATTCTCCTGGTATTCCCTGTCCTGTACCTGGCCTACAGCCTGATCCGCGGACCGATCGTGGATTGGTACCCCTACCCGTTCCTGGATCCACGGATCGACGGATACGGGCAGGTGGCTGTCATGTCTGTTCTTGTTGCGGTGGTGGCGTTTGTCCTGGCCCTGGTGATTGCATGGTCCACCAGGCTGCGCAGCGCTGTCCCGCACCCTGCGGCGCTGGATGCCTCCAACACACACTGAACCTCACAGTAGGGGCAACAGTCCTGACAGGTCTGCACGCAGCCCCGAGGCGGAAACGCGCCCTTCGCTGACGGCCTCGGACCAGCTCAGGGTCCCTGTGACAAGGCTCAGCCAGGTAGCGGCCTCGCACTCGATAACGTTGGGCGGGGTACCCCGGGTGTGTCGTGGTCCCGCCACGCACTGCGTCACGCCAAACGGTGGAACCCGCACTTCCACGGAGTTCCCGGGGGCACGCGCGGTGACTTCCTCAAGGGAGTATCTGACGGCCGTGGCGGTCAGTGGACGCGGGGCCACTCCGCCAGCTTGGACGGCAGAAACCCACGACGCCACGGCGGCGGATCCCTCTGCGACGTCGATCCGACGTCGAGCTACAGCCATGATCACTGCTCCCTTTCCAACAGTGCGGATACCGACTGACCCAGGCGGATCCGCCCCACGGGCCGCCCACCACCGAGGACTGGCTCCACTACCTGGTCCAGGACTGTGGACACGGACGTCGGATTCGCTGCGTCCACGGCGGCCAGCAGCGTCAGTCCCACCAGCGTCGCAGCCCGCAGATTGCCGTCCAGGATCTTAACGGCTACTGACACGCCCTGCTCTGTAGCCATGGCCACAACGCCTTCTGCGCCGATTTTGGCGAGGATTCCCAGCTGTTCCATGACCACCGTGTTGGCTTCACCCAACCCCTGCACAGCCCACGGATAGTCCAGCATGGACGTTGCTATGGTGGCGGCGCGAGCATTGGAATGTTTGTCGCCGGGGGCCTTGGCAAGCGTTGAGAAAGCCCGGGCCAGACCAGTGAGGGACACTGCAGCGACGGGGGCACCGCAACCGTCTATGCCCATGTGGGCGATAGGTTCGCCAGTGTATTCCTCGATTACCTCGCGGACCCGCCGCTGGAGTGGGTGGTGCGGTTCAAGGTAGCTGGCCACGTCCCACCCGTTTTCAGTGCACGCCCAAAGGAAGGCGGCGTGCTTTCCGGAGCAGTTGAAGGCGATTCTGGACTTGCCCTTCTCGGAGCGGATCAGCCAAGCGCGGGCCGTCTCGTCCTGGGGCCAGCCAGCGGGACACTGCAGGTGGTTCTCGGTAACTCCAGCAGCGCTCAGCATTCCCGAGACAACGTCCATATGGTCCAGCGAGCCCACGTGGCTTCCGCAAGCCAACGCAACCTGGGCGCCCCGGAGTGGGACGCCCGATTGCATGGCCGCCAGGGCCTGGAAGGGTTTCAGTGCCGAACGCGCGTAGACGGGAGCTGCGATGTCGCCTAGCTCAACAACAATGTTGCCATCGGCTGCCATTACCACCGCCGATCCCACGTGCCTGGATTCAATGAATCCACTGCGTTCCAGGACCGCCAGTTCGACGGCTGACTCTGCGGTGAACGTTGCGTGGGGGAGTGTGGCCATGGAGCCAGTCTAAGGCGAGAGGCGCTGTGGTTTAGGCTCCCGGGGCTGTTACTCCGCGGTGACCATCACTGACTGCCAGCCTGAAGCTCCGTCAGGAACGGGGTCAGCACGCTGGTCCGTCTGGACCTCACCGGTGCCGTCCGTGGCACGGACCTTGATGTAGTGCGGCCCCGGAGTTGCTTCCCACTGATAGGACCACTGGCGCCACGTGACCAGCGATGCCTCGGCTGAGAGTGTTGTCTCGACCCAGTCATCGTTGTCGATCTGGATCTCAACCTTGGTGATACCCCTGGTCTGCGCCCAGGCGGTGCCACCGATGCCCACGGTGCCTGCCTTGACCTTTTCAAAGGACTTGGGCACCTCAACACGTGCCATCGTCTTGATGGGTCCGTGATCGGACCAGCCGCGATCGGTCCAGTAGGACGTCTTGTCTTCGAATCGTGTTACTTCCAGGTCGACCACCCATTTGGTAGCAGACACGAATCCGTAAAGGCCCGGGACCACCATGCGGACGGGGTAGCCGTGTTCCAGCGGAAGGGGCTCATCGTTCATGCCGATGGCGAAGATCGCATCCCGATCATCCTGGAGGACTTCCAGGGGAGTGGAGGCACTGAAGCCGTCAATCGAGGTGGAGAGGACCATATCCGCACCGTCCTTGGGTTTTGCCCGGGCGATGACGTCACGGATGGGCATGCCCAACCATTTGGCGTTGCCGGCCAAGTTGCCGCCGACCGGGTTTGAAACGCAGGTCATGCTGATGTGGGATTCGATCAGGTCCGCATCCATGAGCTCCTGGAAGGTCATGGTGAACTCTTCCTCCACCATTCCGTGGACACGAAGTTCCCATTCATCGGCGGCGATCTCCGGCACGCTCAGTGCTGTATCAATGCGGTAAAACTGGTCGTTGGGTGTTACCCAGGGCGTCACTCCCTGGACGGGCGACTGCACGCCGTCGGGGATTGCCGGGGCTGCCTTGGCTGGGGCTGGCAGTTTGAGTGAATCGCGGGCCTTGGCAACGTTGCTGCGCGCCGCGCCCAGGAGTCGCCCACCGGTGGCGGCAATACCGGCTGCCACTGCTGTGATTCCGGTAGCGGCGAAGAACGCCCGGCGGGAGGTCGCAGGCCGTTCCGGCGCCTTGGCAGCAGAGCCTGCCGGACTCGTCGGGAACGAGTCCATGCGCCAGATGCGGCTGATGAGGAGCCGCAGGATCAGGAGCCCGGCGACAGTGCCGACCAGGCTGGGGATGGCATCCACAAGCTTGACGCCCGAGCGCGTCACGACGCTGACAACAATCACGGCCCCCATAAACAGGACGCCCAGGACGCCAAGTGCCCATTTACGGTAGGCGACAACACCGAGCACGCAGGCCAGGATGGCGATGGTGACTCCCATGCCCACAAAGAGGGCCAACTTGTCATTGGTGCCAAACGTGGCAATGGCGAAATCCTTCAACCACGGCGGTGTGAAGTCAATGAAAGTGGAACCCAGTGCAAAAACCGGAGTGGCACGTGACGTGAAGAACGCACCCAGCAGTTCCGCTACGGCGAGGACGACGGCGGCACTAACCACGCCTGCCAGCGCTGCGAGCGCCGTGGGACCCTTGATCCACTTCATTAATTTCTTCATGACTGCACTTCGAAGCTGCGCAGCCAAAGGATGGCTCAGGTGGGGGCATGGTCCTGCGGAGCGGGAGGGGTGTTTAGGCCTGGATTCTTCCCAGGCAGTTGTTGGCCTTGTTGCAGTCCGGCAAATCAGTCCAGCAACCAGTCACAACTTAGGCAGGCAACGCCTCACAAAGTACCCTTGGTGACTGTGAAGGTACTAGTCATTGGCCCCGGCGGCCGCGAACACGCCCTTGTCCGTTCCCTGCTCTCTGATCCCACGGTGTCCGAGGTTCACGCAGCACCGGGCAACGCCGGGATCAACAAACTGGTGCCCAGTCACGCCATTGATGCAAACAACCCCGACGCCGTTGCGGCCCTGGCCGTCCGTCTTGACGTGGACCTCGTGGTGGTTGGTCCTGAGGCCCCCCTCGCTGCTGGCGTCTCGGATGCCGTCCGAGCAGCCGGGATTCCGGTGTTTGGACCCAGCATGGCTGCAGCCCAGCTTGAGGCTTCCAAGGCATTCGCCAAGGAAGTCATGGCGGAGGCAGAGGTTCCCACGGCCATGGCAATGGTCGCTGCGACCGCAGAGGAAGCTGCCGCTGCCTTGGATACTTTCGGCGCCCCCTACGTTGTCAAGGATGACGGGCTGGCAGCTGGCAAGGGTGTTGTGGTTACCAAGGACCGTGATGAAGCCCTGGCCCATGCACAGACGTGCTTTGATGCAGGCGGCACTGTGGTCATCGAGGAGTTCCTTGACGGGCCCGAGGTCTCCATCTTTGTCCTTTGCGATGGCCGCACCACAGTGGCCCTCTCACCTGCACAGGATTTCAAGCGGATCTTTGACAATGATGAGGGCCCCAACACTGGCGGAATGGGTGCCTACACCCCGCTGGAGTGGGCACCGCCTGGACTGGTGCAGGAAGTCATTGACCGGGTGGCCCAGCCTACGGTCCAGGAAATGGCCCGTCGTGGCACCCCGTTCGTTGGTGTGCTTTTTGTGGGCCTGGCGCTGACGTCGCGCGGCACCCGCGTCATTGAATTCAACGTCCGCTTTGGTGATCCAGAGACCCAGGCGGTCCTGGCCCGGCTCAAAACCCCCTTGGGTGGGGTGCTGCTTGCAGCTGCCAGGGGCGAACTGGATCAGGCGGATGAGTTGCGTTGGTCAAAGGACACCGCAGTAGCCGTCGTCGTCGCTTCTGAGAACTATCCTGGACTGCCCAAGACAGGTGACCGAATCCGTGGCCTGAAGAAGGCTGGCGAGCTGGACGGCGTTCACGTCATCCACGCCGGAACCGCCTTGGATGACGACGGCAAGGTGGTATCAGCAGGAGGGCGGGTGCTCGCCGTGGTGGCTCTGGGCAGCGATCTTGTGGAGGCACGCGAACGGGCGTACGACGGCGTGGAGCTGGTGCAGCTCGACGGCGGGCAGTTCCGCACGGACATTGCGCGCAAGGCAGCGCGTGGAGAGATCCGACTGCCCTCGATCCACACATCCGCCCTTCCGATCGTCGCAAAGAAGGCGTGAAATGACTGACCTGACACCCGGTGGTTTCGAGACCACCGCCCTGGACCTTCCCGGGTGGACCCACGTCTACTCCGGGAAAGTGCGCGACCTCTACGTCCCGACGGATGAATCGATCGCACAGCGCCTCGGACAGGACTGCGTCCTGGTGGTGGCAAGCGACAGGATCAGTGCCTATGACCACGTCTTGACCAGCGAAATCCCCGACAAGGGCGCAATCCTGACGCAGCTGAGCCTGTGGTGGTTTGACCAGCTGGGGGTGGAACACCACGTTCTCGCCTCCACCGTGGCAGATGGTGTTCCGGAAGCCGTCGCCGGGCGGGCCATGATCTGCAAGAAACTGGACATGTTCCCGATCGAGTGCATTGCCCGTGGGTACCTCACGGGTTCCGGACTCCTCGAATACCGTGATTCCGGAACCGTCTGCAGTATCCCGCTGCCTGATGGGCTGGTAGATGGCTCACGGCTGGAAACTGCGCTGTTCACCCCGTCAGCGAAAGCCGAGGTGGGCGAACATGATGAAAACATCACCTATGACGCTGTGGTGCAGACGGTAGGACCCGACATTGCCGAACGGCTGCAGGAGCTGACGCTGCGGATCTACACCCGTGCCGAGGAGATTGCGCGTAGCAGGGGCATCATCCTGGCAGACACGAAAGTGGAGTTTGGCTTTGACGCAAACTCAGGCGCCATCACCCTGGGAGATGAGGTCCTGACGCCAGATTCCTCCAGGTTCTGGGACGCTGCCACGTATCAGCCGGGACAGGCCCAGGCGTCCTACGACAAGCAGTATGTCCGTGACTGGCTTACATCTGCTGAATCAGGCTGGGACAGGGCATCTGATGAGGCGCCGCCCGAGCTGCCAGCCGAGGTGGTGGCAAAGACCCGGGCCCGGTACGTTGAGGCTTTTGAGAAGCTGACCGGCGGGTCCTTCACGGCCTAGGGTGCTGCGGCTCAGCTGGCCTGGGCGGCAGCAGCACGCTGCTGCGCAAGCCTAATTTCCAGGAGCGTATCCATGACCTGCTGGACACGGTCCGCGGCCCCTGCGCTGGTGAACTCTTTTTGGGCCTGACTGAGGAAGTCCACTGCTTCGTCGGATTCTCCTGCTGCTTTGAGCGACTTGCCGAGCAGCAGCGAGACCTCGCCGGAGGTGTGGGTGGCCAGGTCCTCGCGTTCATGGTGGATCTCGCGGAGCTTTGCGATTGCGGCAGTGATGTCACCGGTAAGGTACAGCCAGCGTGCCCGGATGAAAGCCACTTCCAGCCGGTCCACGTTGTTCCCGCCAACAATGGAGAGCGCCAATTCCGCGCGCTCAATCGCTGCCAGGGTCTCTGGTTCGACAATGCCGGAGGAAAGCCGGACGGCGGCGGATGCCTTGTTGAACCTGGCCCACAGTTCAATGTCGTTGGCTGGCGAGAGGAGCTTGGCTGCGCGTTCGTGGTTGCGGATGCCCTCGGGGTAATCGTGGCGCATGAAGGCAACGTTGCCCACCACCCACGCAACCTCGCCGGCGAGCTGGGACATGGAAGTACCTTCAAGCTGGGTGTTCATGGCCTGGCAGAGGGCCCAGGCTTCATCGAGCCTGCCGCTTTCGGCAAGGGCGCCAATGAGCGCACGATGCGCCCCAACAATCAACGTGGAACCCTGAGGCAGGTGCGCGCTCAGGTCAACAGCTGCCTGTGCGTGCCGGACAGCCTCAGTCAGCTGCCCCTGCCCCTGATGGACTGCGGCGAGCATCTGGCGTGCCCGGACACCAAGCCCCGCTGACTCCTGGGCCATAGGGTGTTCGAGGAGATGTTCCATGATGCGCTGGCAGCCCTGCCAGTCACCCTGCTTGATCAGGGCCTCTGCCTGCATATATGTCATGTTCCACCAGGCGCTGGTGTTCTTCCCCTCAAGGGCAATCTGCGCCGCAGCTGCTGCATGGGAGGCCGCAAGGGGGTAATCGCGCAGGTCCCAGGCCTGCCGCGCGTAGAGACCGGCCAGGACATACTCGGCATCACTCAGGGAGATAGGCTGGCTCCACGCCTCAAGCGCTTTGGGGGCCAACTCAAGCCTGCGCGCCAGCTCCTCGATGATGTCCGCCGTCGGTTCGCGGCGTCCGGTCTCCAGCAGCGAGATGTAGCTGGGGGAGTAGAGGCCCTTCCCGAGCTCGGCCTGGGTCAAACCGCGTTCCAAACGCTCTGCCCGGAGCTTCTCTCCGAATCCGTTGCCCAAACCAGTCCTCCCTATAGCGCACAAATTTTTTCAGGTAATGCTTGACAGTACCTGTGGAAGCAATTTTACAATGTATGTCAACACGGACAGTGCCTATTGTGTAACAAATCCGACTCGTATTGAGGACAACATATGTTGAAGAAGATTGCTGCTGCGGCTGCCCTGGCGGGCATCGTGGCTCTCGCCGCAGGCACGCCGGCCGTTTTGTCTGCAGGCATTTCCTCGGGCTCTGCAAGCATCGAGGCGGTGGGCAACTGGCCTGATCCGATGACGTACAAGACGACGGTGGGCAACTGGCCTGATCCGATGACGTACAAGACGACGGTGGGCAACTGGCCCGACCCCATGACGTACAAGACGACGGTGGGCAACTGGCCTGATCCTATGTAGAGCAGCAGCTTCCTTCCAGCCGTGAGGCTCACGGCCCAAGACCCCGACTCAGGCTTTGGCATGAGGCGGGGTTTTCTGCGGTCGGCAGGCATCGAAGGGGGCTACAAAAATCACCTCTTTGCCGAGGCAGGCTGCAGAAAACAGGCGACGTGGGCAATAAAAAAGGGCCTTCGTATGAAGGCCCTTCTCTATTTTGGTCGGGATGACAGGATTTGAACCTGCGACCTCGTCGTCCCGAACGACGCGCGCTACCAAGCTGCGCCACATCCCGATCCGCTGCAAAAGCAACTTTTCAAGGATAGCGGACGCTGCTCTGGAAGCGAAATCCCCAGGAAACGGCGCAGCTGTCGGCAGGGACGCTGGACTGTCCTAGACCAGCGATTCCTTCCAGGCACCATGCAGGGTGGCAAACCGGCCACCACTGCCGATCAGCTCTGCGGGTGTGCCATCCTCCACCACGCGTCCGTCATGGATCACCAGGATGCGGTCAGCTGTCTCCACAGTGGAAAGCCGGTGGGCAATGATCAGTGCCGTGCGGCCTTCGGTGTCTCCCGACGGCGGGCGCCCGCCCGTGACGCGTCCTTCGGTTTCGTCAGGTGCTGAGGGACCGTGGAGGAGGTTTGCCAGACCCTGCTGGACCAGCCGCTCAGAGGGGATATCCAGTGAGGAAGTGGCCTCGTCCAGAATGAGGACTGCTGGACGAGCCAGGAATGCACGCGCAAAGCTGATGAGCTGCCGCTGCCCCGCCGAGACGCGGCCACCCCGCTTGTTGACGTCGGTGTCATACCCGTCAGGGAGGGCGGCGATAAAGTCGTGCGCCCCCACAGCCCTGGCTGCCCCCTCAATTTCAGAACGTGTGGCCGCAGGGCGGCCCAGCGCAATGTTGTCCGCCACCGAACCACTGAAGAGGAACGCTTCCTGCGTCACCATGACAATGTTGTGCCGGAGGTCTGAGGTGCTCAAATTGCGAAGGTCTACGCCGTCGAGGGTCAGCGATCCCGCGGAGACGTCGTAGAAGCGTGCAATCAACTTGGCAAGTGTGGACTTGCCCGCACCTGTCTGCCCCACGAGGGCTACTGTCTGTCCCGCAGGAATGTGCAGGTCCATGGTGGGGACAATGATTGGACCGGCCCCGTAGCGGAACTCAACACCCGTGAAGTTGATGGCTCCCCTGGCGTCCTTCAGTGGTGTTGCGTTTTTAGGTGGCCGGACGGTGGGGATTTCTTCCAATAGTCCTGAGACCTTTTCCAGGGCAGCCTGTGCGCTTTGGAATGCGTTGTAGAACATGGCCATCTGGTCCACCGGCTGGAAGAACCGCTTGGTGGAAAGGATGAGGGCAAGCAGGATACCTACAGCCAGGTCCCCATTGAGGACACGGAAGCCACCGCCGAGGAGGACAAATGCGACGCAGACATTACCGATCAGGACCAAGCCCGGCTGGAAAACGCCGTTGAGGTTGATTGAGCGCACTGTCACCAGGCGGTAACCCTCGGCAAGGGAACCAAACCGGGAGTCATTCTCGCGCTCCTTGCGGAAAGCCTTCACCGCGCGGATACCTGTCATTGTCTCGATGAAATGCACAATAAGGCCCGCAGAGACGACGCGCGACTCCCGGTAGGCGATCTGCGAGTGCTTCTGGTACCAGCGGGACAGGAGAAACATGGGCACGCCAGCTACCAGGACGATGAGTCCACTTTTCCAGTCCAGCGCGAAGATGGTGATCGCGGTGAAGATCATGAAGAGCAACCCGGAGGCGAGTGCGGAAACGCCGGAGTCCAGAAGCTCGCGCAGCGCTTCCAGATCCGATGTCTGCCTTGAGATGATGCGCCCCGAGGTGTATTTCTCGTGAAATTCCAGGCTCAGCTGCTGCGTATGCCGAAACACCCGAAGACGCAGGTCCAGCAGCATGGCCTGGCTCAGTTTCGCCGTCGATGTCACATACAGGGCGGTAAGGCCGGCAGTGGCAATAGCGGCTGACAGGTAGGCGACACCGGTGAATACCACTGGCATGCTGTTCCCGGCCCGCAGAGCAGGCAGGGCATTGTCGATGCCGAACGCGATCAGGGCAGGTCCTGCAACGCGGGCTGCCTGGGACAGCACCACCATGGCGATGGTCAGCCAGAAGCGCAGCCGGATGGGACGGATCAGTGAGTTGAGGAGGGCCAGAGATCTGCGCCGGAGCACCTTGCTCTCAGCCTTGGTGAGATTGGAATTGTCCTCATTGGCCGTACCGAAGTTTGTTGCGCTCATCGAGTGGCCTTCCCTGGCTGGTGAATCGTCAGTTCTGCCTCGTCAAGGTCCAGGCCTGTGGTCTGTTCAAGGGCGTCCAGGTCCGTCTCCAGGTCCGAATCCAAATCGTGGGCGTCCTCGTCCAAGCTGGCGATGACGTACCTGTAGTGGTCATTGGTGGAGAGCAGTTCAGTGTGTGTTCCAACGGCGGTGATTTGCCCGTTCTCGAGTAGGGCCACGCGGTCCGCCAGCGCCACGGTGGACGGACGGTGGGCCACAATCAGCGTGGTGGTATCCGCCAGAACCTGGCGCAGCCGCGTTTCGACAAGCTCCTCCGTCGATACGTCCAGTGCTGACAGCGGATCGTCGAGCACCAGGACTTTGGGCTTTGCTGCGATGGCCCTGGCCAGGGCTATGCGTTGACGCTGGCCTCCGGAGAGGCTGAGACCTTCTTCCCCAATGAGGGTCTCCAGGCCCTGGGGCAAGGAATAGACGAAGTGTGCCTGGGCCACATCCAAGGCCTCCGTCAGCACTTCATCACTGCGTTCCGAGGCACCCAGCAGGACGTTGTCGCGGACCGAACTGGAGAACAGGATGGTGTCCTCAAAGGCGACACCAACTACCTGGCGCAATTGTTCGACGTCGTACTCGCGAAGGTCCATGCCGTCGATCTGGACGGAGCCCGCGCTCACTTCGTAGAGGCGGGGGACCAATTGCAGCAGGGCACTCTTGCCGCTGCCCGTGATGCCCACCAGGGCCATGGTTTCCCCGGGCCGGACATCAAGGGTGATGTCTTTCAGGATGGGATGCTCAGGGGCATCCTCAAACGCGAAGCCTGCCTGCCGGAAACTGAGTGCACCCACAGTAGTTTCGGGACGACTCGGGTTCTCCGGGCTGGTAATGGTGTTTACCGCATCCATGACCTCGAAGTGCCTGTCGACGGCGGCCTTGGCGGTGAGTGCCATGGCCAACAGGGTGCCGGAAAATTCGACGGGCATGGCAATGACGGCCGCCGTGGCAAAAAACGCCACCAGCGCGCCGATGCTTAGTTCCCCATTGGATACCAGAACAACGCCGACAACAAGGCCAGATCCCAGGGCCAGCTCCGGAAGGAGAGTGACCACAAGCGAGAAAACAGCAAGGTGTTTGGCTTTCTGGATTTCCGTCTGGCGCAGTTCCTCCGCCTGGCCATTAAAATTGGCCAGGGCCTCTCGACTGCGTCCGAAGGCCTTGAGGACGCGGATGCCATGGACAGACTCTTCCACAGTGGTGGCCAAGTCTCCGGCCTGGTCCTGACTGCGCCGGGTTACCTGGCTGAAGCGGGTGCGGAAGCGGAAGCCGTAGATCATGATGGGCACAGCGGCGGCGAGGAAGATCAGGGCAAGCTGCCAGCTCATGGAGAACATGACGCCAATTCCGATAACAACTGTCAGTGTGGTGACCACCAGCATGATGGCACCGAACGCCATCCAGCGGCGCAGGAAGTTCAGGTCAGTCATGGCCCGGGAGAGGAGCTGCCCTGATCCCCAGCGATCATGGAAAGAGACTGTCAGGTTCTGGAGGTGGCTGTAGAGCGAGACCCGCATGTTGGTTTCGACGGTGGTCGCGGGGTTGATCACAAACTGCCGACGCAGGGCGACGAGTCCTGCTTCTGCGATGCCCAGCAGCAGGATGGCCCCGAATGCAATCCAGACGGCATCTGACGTTCCGCCTACCCGGAGGGTGTCGTTGATCAGTACCCGCAGTACCTGCGGAATGGTCAGCGCTACGAGGCTGGCCAGGAGTGCGCAGAGCAGGCCCATGACGAGCCGCGGAATGATGGGCTTGACGTGGGGGTAGAGACGGCTGATGGAGGAGAAGAATGAACTTTGCGTGGCCATGCGAACTTTTAAAGCCTCAATTTTTAAGGTAGTTTCCCGTAGCAACTACCTTATGACACGCGGGTGATCCGCTTCACAGGATTTGTTCCTGAGACCCGCACTTGCTCAGTTATTGCGTTTCGTGATGAGTGCGAGGCCTGGTACTTCAGGCCTCGGCCGACGTCCGCTCCGTCAACGTAAGGAGGACAGCCTCCGGGCGGCAGGCAATACGGATGGGGGCATACCGGGACGTTCCAATTCCGCCGGAGACGTTGACCGGCGTCGTATGTCCCTTGCTCTCCCAGGTGTGCAGGCCCTTGGCTCGCCAGGTGGGAAGGTCGCAGTTGGTCACCAGTGCGCCAAACCCAGGGACGCAGATCTGGCCACCATGCGTGTGCCCGGCCAGCAGTAAATCAGCTTCGTCCCGCGTGAAGTGGTCCAGCACGCGCTGGTAGGGGGCGTGAATCACAGCCACTTTCAAGTGCGGCGTCTGGTCCTGGCCGGAGGTGCCACGGGGCCAGCCTGCGTATTTTTCCCGCTGCAGATGGGGATCGTCCACGCCAGAAAAATCGAAGCGCATCCGGTTCATTACCAGCGATTGGTGGCGGTTGGTGAGGTCAATCCAGCCACCCAGGCCAAATTCGGTGCTCAGCTTGGTCCAGTCCAGGGGGACAGGTTCCTTTTTCCGCAGGGACGGACCGAAGAGATAACTCGCCGGGTTTTTCCAGCTGGGACCGTAGTAGTCATTGGAACCCGGGACAAAAACGCCAGGGAACTCGAACAGCGGTTTCAGCGCCTCGAGCAGGGGGTCCACGGCTTTGACATGGCTCAGGTTGTCACCTGTATTGACCACCAGATCGGGCCTGAGATCAGCCAGCGATGAAAGCCAGGCGGCTTTCTTGTGCTGGCCGGGGACAAAGTGGATGTCACTCAGGTGCAGGATCCGGAACGGCTGCTGCCCGGGTGGCAGGATCGCGAGGTTTTCCTCGCGGACGCCGAACTGGTTTTTCTCCCAGAGTCCGTAGCCAAAAGCCGCCGAGCCCACGGCTGCGCCGGTACCGGCAACGAATGCAGCGTTGCGGCCCACAGTGCGGGCACGCTTGGCAAGGCCGGAGAAGTCAGGTGCTGAGTACCTCATGCGCGATCAGTTACTCGGTGCCGGGGACGGCTCGGCACTCGGCTGCGCAGGTGTCCGGGGCTGCGCGGGTGTCCTGGGCTGGGCAGGCGCTGGCGCGGGCGCAGCGTTGATCATGTTGCTGGGCGGCGCCGGGAAACCGTCAGTTCCGTAATTGGGTGCGATTTCCCGCATGAAGTTCGAGAACATGGGGCCCGCCACCATGTAGCCGTCCAGGTTCTGGTAGAACTGCCCGTTGAACGTCAGATCGCGGCCTGGCCTGTTCTGGCTGCCGAGGGGATCGCCAAACCAGGCCGCAGTCGCAAGTCCGGTGGTGTGGCCAACAACCCAGGTGGACTCGTTCAGGTTGGAAGTACCTGTCTTGGCCGCCACCGGGAAATTGGTGCGGGTGGAGATCCTTGGCTGGATCAGGGAGCCGGAACCGCGGTTGAGGACTTCCTGGAGAGCGTAGTTCACGCCGCGGGCAACTTCAGGCTTGATGGCATCGCGGCAGTTGCTGGCCTGGGCAGGAAGATCGGCGCCGGAAGCATCCTTGACGGAGGTGATGGCAATCGGTTCGCAGTACTTGCCGTCATTGGCAAACGTGGCGAAGGCGCTGGCCATGGTCAGGGGAGACGTCTGGGTTGACCCAAGCAGGTTGCCCAGGGAGAACATGTTGACCTTCGGATTTGGAACAAGGTTTCCGTTTTCGTCAGTGGATGGCAATCCGCTGTGAATGCCCACGGCGTCAACGATCTTCTGAATGCCGCAGAAATCCAACTGGGCAGCCGAAGCAAACGTTGCAGTGTTGATCGAGTTGTAAAGTCCCTCAAGAACCGGCATGGACCGGTAGTAACCATCCTCGGCGTTCTGCAGGTCGTCAGCTTCGTCGGGGTTGGTTGTGTCGTAGGCGCCGGTCACCACACCGCAGGTGTTTCGCCAGGGAAAGTTAGCGGAATACCTGCGCTGTGCAGCGTTGACTGTGGTGTTCATGGACTTGCCCTCGTTGAGCCACTCAGCAAAGGTGAAGGGCTTCATGGTGGATCCTGGCTGGGCTCCACCGAGGCCGTTGAGGTCATTACCGTCCTTGTCCAGCTTGTCCACGGCGAAGTTGACCTGGGAATCAAACTTTCCGTCCGCGGGCAGGAACACGGTGTTCTGCGCCATATTCGTGATCTCGCCGGTGCCAGGTTTCACGGAGACCATGGCTGAGCCCCACTTGATCTCATTGGCTCCCGCCGAGGCGTCCACCTGGGCTTGTGCGGCATTTTGTGCTGCTGGATCCAGGGTGGTTTTGATGGTGAGGCCGCCACCATAGATTCGGCTGACCCGTTCTGCCTCGTCTGCGCCGTAGGCCGGGTTATTCAGCAGGAGGTGCAGCACGTAGTCGCAGAAGTACGGTGCGGTGGTGGCGTACGCACAGCCCTGCCTGGGCTGGGTCACGTTGGTTTCCACCGGAGTGGCCACGGCGGCGTCGAAGTCGGCCTGCGTAATCTTTCCCTGGTCCAGCATCAGGCCCAGAACCAGGTCACGGCGGGCTTTGGAGTTTTCCGGGTTGGTGATGGGATCAAAGGCACTGGGGCTGTTGACCAGCCCAGCCAGGAGCGCTGCCTGGGGGAGGGTCAGGTCTTTGGCGCTGGTGCTGAAGAAAAACTTGGACGCAGCCTCGATGCCGTACGCGTCACGGTTGAAAAAGACGATGTTGAGGTATCCCTCAAGGATCTGCTCCTTGGTGAATTCTTTCTCCAGGGAAATGGCGAGCTTCATCTCGCGGAGCTTGTCCCCAACACCCTTGTTGCCGTTGAGGAGAATGTCCTCGTCCTTGCCCTCGGCTGCGTAATTGGAGTTGAGGACGTTGTTCACGTACTGCTGCGTAATGGTCGAAGCACCCTGTTTGTTGCCTCGCGCTGTTTCGACCACTGCGCGGAGGATACCTGTGGTGTCTACCCCGCCGTGCTCATAGAAGCGGCTATCTTCCACGGCCAATACGGCATCCTGCATGAAAGGAGAGATCTGGTCCAACGAGACCTTTGTCCGGTTCTCCGTGTACAGCGTGGCAATGGGGCTGTTGTCCGCAGCCAGGATGGTAGTGGACTGATTGGGCGGATCCACCTTCAACTCAGCAGGGAGAGTGTCGAAGAATTCGATGGAGCCACTGGCTGCGTTGCCCGATACTGCGGCGGCCGGGACCAGCAGGCCAGCCACCAGAACACCACAGAGAGCGCTCACGCCAAAGAACCCAAGGATCTTCCCCAGGGTGGTTGCAGTGTCAAAAAGAGGGTTCTTACGGGCAGCCATGTTTCCCACTTTACCGGCAAGGACTAGGCTTTAGCTCATGACCAAATGGGAGTACGCAACGATTCCGCTCATCATCCACGCTACAAAGCAGATCCTTGACCAGTGGGGAGAGGACGGCTGGGAGCTAGTGCAGGTAGTCACCGGCCCTGACGGCAACGGCCTTGTCGCCTACCTCAAGCGGGAGAAGCAGTAGCGTGTCAATTCCCTCAGAGGCCAGCAACGGCGCGGCCGCGGCTCCAGTTTCGGCTGTCGAAAAGCGTTTGGCCGAACTTGGCATGAGCCTTCCGGACGTTGCCGCGCCGGTGGCGTCCTACGTCCCCGCCATGATCTCGGGAAACCACGTTTACACCTCCGGCCAGCTGCCGTTTATTAACGGCAAACTCCAAGCTACGGGCAAGGTGTCGATCGGGAGCGAGTCCTACGCCGACGAAGTCACCGTTTCACCCACCGATGCTGCAAAATACGCCGCGGTCTGCGCCGTCAATGCCCTAGCGGCCATCAAAAGCGTCATTGGCGATCTGGACCGTATCACCCGGATCGTCAAAGTTGTTGGTTTCGTCGCCTCGGATCCCACTTTCATTGGCCAGCCGGCAGTGATCAACGGAGCATCCGAGCTCCTGGGCAGTGTCTTCGGTGAGGCAGGCCAGCACGCGCGCTCCGCCGTCGGCGTTGCAGTTCTGCCACTCGACTCGCCGGTGGAAGTCGAACTGATCGCGGAATTCAGCTAGGACGCGGGTTCCCCTTTGCCACAGCTTTCCCGACGCCTTTTTGACCTGCCCACCGAACTGACGGGGGCTGCCCAGAGCTGGCTTGATCACGGGGAGCGCACCCCGCGCGCTCCCCGGTTTGCCTCCTCCGTGGTCCTCCTGCGGGATTCCCCCGCAGGGCTGGAGACCTGGCTTGGCTACCGCCCAGGCTCCTCACCCCTCGGTGTCCTTGCATTTCCGGGCGGGTCCCTCGAGTCAGACGATGATGCTTCTGTCGGCTGGCTTGGCCCCTCACCGCGGCAATGGGCAGAACACCTGGGGACCGCCGACGTCGGGTTGGCACGCCGCCATGTGGCAGGTGCCATCCGGGAGCTTTTTGAGGAAACTGGTGTGCTGCTGGCCGGGCCGGACCTCTCCACCACTGTGGAAGCAACAACTGCTGCAGAGTGGATGAAGGCACGCGAAGCGGTGGCGACGCAAGAAAAATCCTTTTCGGCGATCCTTACCAAGCGCGGACTGTCCCTCCGTACCGATCTCCTTAAACCGTTGGTTAACTGGCTCAGCCCAGACTTTGCCCACCGCCGTTTCAATACCCGCTACTTCGCCGCAACGATTCCCGTGAACCAGCAGCCTTCGATTCTTGCCAGTAAGGGTGTCTGGGGACGATGGGTATGCGCAACAGGCGTCATTCGGGACCGAAACACCACGGCTCTGGGTGATGAAGTGGGCCAGCCCAATACGGCAGGCCTGACGCTGGGGCAGCTTCTGGTTCCGGGTTCAGAGATCATGCTTGAGAAAATGGCCGCGTCGAACGGCTGTATTGCCTATCTCAGCTACAAGCGCAAAGCCCACGTCTACCAGCCGCAGCTCATCACCGAGGATGGCCGCCTGATGCTTGAGGTGGAAGCTGCGAAGACTGTTGCGGGGGAGCCTCAGCGGGAGCGCTGACCCCAGCCCATCCGGACCTGCTCAATTTTGTGGCTCTGATCTCCACCGGACATGTCCTGAGCTCGGGTCCAGGGGTGGGCATGTTCGCTCATGCCCACACGTCGAAGCCAAGAGTGGACATGTCCAATTTTGTGTATCGAGCATGTCCACTCGTTGATGGTATTAAAGACCGCAGGCCCGGACCCCGTGAGGGGAGCCGGACCTGGGTATGCGGAGCGTCGGGGTTAGCGGGAACGCTGACGCAGGCGCTGCATGTCAAGGATGACTACGGCACGGGCTTCCAAGCGCAGCCACCCACGCTGCACAAATTCCGCCAGGGCCTTGTTCACTGTCTCGCGGGAGGCGCCCACCAGCTGCGCCAGTTCTTCCTGCGTGAGTTCGTGGGCCACGAGGACCCCGTCTGTGGCGGGACGGCCGAAGCGGTCTGCCAGGTCCAGGAGGGCTTTGGCAACACGGCCCGGAACGTCAGAGAACACCAGGTCGGAGAGGGAATCGTTGGTGCGGCGGAGCCGGCGGGCCAGTGCCTGCAGGAGCTGCGCGGAGACCTCGGGGCGGGTCCGCAGGAGTGTGTTGAGGCTTTCGTTGCGCAAGCCAGCCAGTCGGGTTTCGGACACAGCCGTCGCTGTTGCGGTCCGGGGGCTGGGGTCAAAGAGCGCCATCTCGCCAAAGAGCTCACCGGGGCCGAGGATAGCCAAGAGTGACTCACGGCCGTCCGGAGAGGTGCGGCCAAGCTTTACCTTGCCGGAGACGATGAAGTACAGCTGATCGCCTTGGTCCCCCTCGCGGAAAACAGAGGCGCCGCGGGAGAGGTCCACCTCGGTGAGCTCATCCGTCAGCAGGCGGAATGCGTCGTCGTCGAGCGTGGCAAAAAGCGGTGCTCGGCGCAGTACCTCGATGTCCATGAAATCTCCTGAATATATAAATCGGCTGGGGCGCTGATGCCATTGTTTCAGAATTTTTGCCGCTCTGTGACGTACTTGGCATGGAAACGCCGTGGTGTGACACCAGTTGCGGACAAATGGCGGGATTCCTGGGTGAATCAGGCGCAGTCACACAACGATGTACTGAGCCAACGGCTCCGTACAAAGCAGCTCCCTCGGGAAATTGTCAGGGTGGCGCCGTAGAATATCAGGTCCGACCCCTTTCTCCGAGGAGCCTTGTGTTTGGCCTGACCATTCTTGACCTGATCCTGATTCTGGCTCTGCTGTCCTACCTGATTTACGGACTGCGTAACGGTTTCCTTGTCACCCTGGGCGGCATTGCCGGTTTCGTCGCTGGCGCCATTGCCGCAACCTTCGCGATCCCGGTGGTCAGTGGATGGGTAACTGATGAGCGCTGGCGACTCACGGCAATTGTGGCCGCCGGGCTGTTGTTGGTTGTGGTGGGGCACAGCCTGGGAACCCTCATTGGCCGCTCTATCAGCGGCGTCGTGCGGATCAATCCGCTCAAGACCGTGGACCGGCTCTTGGGCGGAGCCGCCAACCTCGCGGTGTCGGCTCTAGTGATGTCTCTCCTCGCCTTCAGCGTCAGCTCACTTGGCGTGCCCGTTGTGTCGGCCCAGATAGCCGAATCGCGGGTCATCCGCTTCATCGACGGCGCTACGCCCACCCAGGTCAAGGCCACGATGGCCCAGCTGCGCTCCGCCATGATTGGGGAGGGAATCCCCACCCTGATCGAGGGACTCGGCCAGGGGCAGGGCGCTACCGTTGCTGCCCCGGAGGCCGACACCACAACGCCAGATCTGACGCAGGCGGCGTCCTCAGTCCTGAAAATTACGGGCACGGCATTCCAGTGCGGGCAGAACCAGACGGGATCCGGATTTGTTGTCGCTGACGGCAAGGTTGTCACCAACGCGCACGTCGTTGCAGGGGTTCCGCAGCCGGTCGTCCAGATTTCCGGTGCTGGCGCCTATCAGGCCACAGTGGTCTACTTTGACGCGGTCCACGACCTCGCCGTGCTTTCCGTGGACGGCCTCCCATCAGCTCCCCTGGAGCTGAGCCCCAACCTTCCCAGTGGCTCCGCAGCGGTATTCGCCGGGTACCCCCACGGCGGGCCGTTCACCGCACAGCCTGCAACGGTCCAGGACATCAGCACCGTTCTGGTGCCTGACATCTACGGCGAGAACCCGGCGGCGGAGGACATCTACCGCCTTTCCGGCAACGTCCAGCCAGGCAACTCTGGCGGTCCACTGCTCACCACCAGCGGCCAGGTAGCGGGTGTGATCTTTGCGAAGACCACCACCGATGCGGCCGTGGGATTCGCCATCACCATGGACGAGTTGGCGCCGGTGGCTGCCCATTCATCGAGCCTTACTGCGCCCGTATCCCCTGGGTCCTGCATCCAGAAGTAGCAGTTCAGGCTGTTGTGGCCAGGAAATCAATGGCAAGGCGGTAGCCGTGAACTCCTGCGCCCGCAATGACAGCCGTGCACACCCCCGAAAGGTACGAATGGTGGCGGAACTCCTCGCGCTGGTGGACATTGGTGATGTGAACCTCGACGGCGGGGAGGGCGACGGCGGCCAACGCGTCCCGCAGTGCCACTGACGTGTGTGTGTAGGCACCTGCGTTGATGACGATTCCGGCAGCTGCCCCGCGGGCGGCGTGGATGGCATCAAGCAGGTCGCCCTCATGGTTTGACTGGATGCAGTCCACGGTGAACCCATGGGCTTCCGCAGCGGCAATGCAGAGATCTTCGACATCGGAGAGGGTGGCTGTTCCGTACTTTTCAGGTTCCCGGGTGCCGAGCAGGTTCAGGTTGGGGCCATTGATCACCAGGATGGTTCCGTGCGGGGCTGCAGCGTCAGTCATGCACCCCAATCTATAACTGGAAAGGCTCCTCCCGTGCACGTGACGCGGACCCGGAACTGTCCGGAGCGTACCGTGCGCGGAAGGAGCCTCCGGCGCGAAGGGACAAGTGGTCCTTACACTGCCGTGAACTTCAGGACGACCGCATGCTCAGGGTTCAGGTTGGGCATGGCGAGCCCCACTTCGGCGAAGAAGCGTCCGCTGGCCTCCGCGCCGCCTTTCAGCCACAGCGGAGGCTGCACCTGAGTAAACGTGTGGGCGTAATCCGCATCGTCGGCTGTGGGGAAGATGGCATCAACACGGAACTGCTGGTCGGGAGCCAACCCCGGGATGGCCACCCGGCCAATCTGCTCGGCGAAGGAGGTGCCGGTGCTGACCAGGGCGAACAGCGCCGCCGTCGTTCCTGGCTCTAGGGTTGCGCCGGCCTCCTCACGTGAAGTGTCTGGTGCAGCAACCACGCCATGCAACATCAACGTGGGGTCGCTGAGGTCTGCGCGGACCATGGTGCCGCTGTGGATCAGGCCTCGGTGTTCCTTGTAGAGGCCGATGAACCGCTTGAGTTCTTCGCGTTCGGTCCCCGTGACCTGCCGGACATCCCACTCCATGCCAAAGTGGCCAAACAGTGCCGTAATGGCGCGGAAGGACAGATCATGGGTGCGGGCGGTGGTGTGTGAGGTGGTGGGGCCGACGTGCCCGCCGACGAGCTCGGGCGGAACCACCAGTCCGGTCCACCGCTGGATGGTCTGGCGTTCCAGGGCATCGTTGCAGTCCGAGGCCCAGATGCGGTCAGTGCGCTCCAGAATGCCAAGATCAACGCGGGCGCCGCCCGAAGAACAGCTCTCAATCTCCACACCGGGGTGGGCCGCGCGGAGCTCATCAAAGAGCCGGTAAGCGGCCAGGGTCTGTGCATGGACTGAGGGACGACCCTGGTGGCCGTGCTCGAGCAGGTCCCGGTTTTGGTCCCATTTGAGGTAGCTGATGTTGTTCTCGCTGAGCAGGGCATGAATGCGGTTGAAGATGTACTGCCACGCTTCTGGATTGACCAGGTCAATGATGTGCTGATTGCGCCATTCCATGGGTAGTCGGCCGCCGTCCTTGTGTGCCAGCGCTGACGGTCCAACGATCCAATCGGGATGCGCGCGGGCCGTGTCCGAGTCGAGGTTGATCATTTCGGGTTCAACCCAGAGCCCGAATTCCATGCCGCGTGAGGTGACGGCGTCGATCAGTGGTGTGAGGCCGTTGGGCCAGAGGGTCTCGTCGATGTACCAGTCACCCAGTCCCGCGCGGTCATCGCGGCGGCCCCGGAACCAGCCGTCGTCGAGGACAAAGCGTTCCACGCCGAGGTCGGCCGCAGAATCTGCCAGTTCGATCAGGGTGTCCAGGTTGTGGTCGAAGTACACCGCTTCCCAGGTGTTGAGCACCACCGGACGTGCCTTGCCGGCTCCGGCGTTAGCCGCCGGGGTGGGCAGGACATGGTGTGGCCGGTTGCGGAACCAGCTGTAGAAAGCCTCGCTGATGCCGTCGAGGCCGCTCTCCGAATAGGCAGCGAACAATGCGGGGGTGCTGTACTCGGCACCTGCGCCCAGGACTACTTCTGCAGGTCCCAGCAGTTCGGAGCCGCCAATCATGGTGCGACCGTCCGCGAGGGAGTCTGCAAACTGTTCGTGGTTGCCGCTCCAGGCCAGGTGGGTGGCCCACACCTTGCCGTGGCGGTTGCCGAAGCCAGCGGTTCCGGCGGCAAACAGAAGCGAAGAATCGTGTCCGGTGCGGCCGTGGCGTCCGGAACGGACCCAGGTGCCCTGGTGTAGCGGGCTCCGCTGCGGGTGACGTTCGCGGCACCAGCGTCCCGTCAGGTCCAGCAGTTCAGTGGCATCGGCGCCGATAGGAAGGACGGTGGCTAGCTCATCGAGGGTGAAGTCGGAGGCGCCGTCGTTGCGCACTGTGTGCCTGAGTTCCAGCAGCCCGCCAGGATGGAGGGTCAGGGTGGACGTGACAGTGATGCCGGCGTCGGCATCTGACTGGACGACGACGGCGGTGCTTCCCTGGGCGCTGGCGTCAGTGACGCGAAGACGCGCGGAGAAGTCGAAGCCGGGAACGCCGTCAACGCTCCGGTGCCCACGCAGGGCGGGGCGGCCGCGCCAGCTGGACGAGGCCTGGGGCAGCAGGCCCGCGGGAACGCGTGTATCGATGGCGGAGTGCGCAACGGGTTCACCCAGGAGGACGAGATCCGGGAGTGTCTCTCCAAGATCTGCGCCCCAGTGGATAACCTCGGCCTCCCCGCTGTCAAGGCTGAGCACCAGGCTGGTACCTGCGGAACGGAGGTGGAGGGGATTCATGGTGGGCCCTTTCGGGAAAAGTGAGCGGAAGTGCAGTAGAACGTAGCTGGCACCACAACGGGTAGTGCGCTGCAGAATGAGTCCCGCAGCACACTACCCGGCTGGCAGCCTACTTGAACAGGTTGTTGACCTGTTCGTTGGCGCCCGTGAGGGAACTGGCAGGCACATTGCCTGACAACACAGCATCCATGGCCGGCTTCATGATGCCGTCAACCTTTGCCGCATTGTCGGCGATCGGGTACAGGAACGTGGTGTCGTCTGCAACCTGTGCCGTAAAGGCACTGACGTCGACGCCCTTGGCTTTGAAGGCCTCTGCCGCTTTGTCCGAGGACGTGGTGATGGCAGGGAAGACCACTGCTTTGGAAGCTACAACGTCCTGGCAGGCAGTAGAACCGAGGTATTCGACAAACTTGGTTGCAGCTTCAGGGTGCTTTGTGCCGGCGTAGATCGAGTCAGCCAGGCCGTTGTACATGGAGGAGCGCTTTCCGTTTTCGCCCACCGGGGTAGGGGCAATCCCAACGGAGACGTCCTTGTACCCGGTGTACTGCCCGATCATCCACGAACCGTTGGCATTGATGACTGACTTTCCTGCCGCAAAGGTGTCGGCCATGCTGGCGCCCACGGTAGTTTCCAGTTTGGGCATGAAACCCTTCTCCACGAGACCCGCGAACCAGTCGATGCTCTCCTGGAACTTGGGATCGTCGAAGTTGTAGTGGGAGCCCCAGGGGTTCTTGTCCGTGTGCGTCCACCCTGTGGTTCCGGTGAGGTAGCTCCACTCTGTTTGGCCTTGGCCTGAGCCCGACCCGTTCAGTCCCAGGCCGTAGACATCCACGTTGTTCTTGTCGAAGCCCGCTTCGTCGCCGCGGACGCCGTTCTTGTCCACGCTGAGGTGGGCAATGGTCTTCTCGTACGTGCCGCCATCCTGTGGGTTCCAGTCAAGGTCAGCCATCTGCTCGGCCGTCACTCCGGCGTCGGTGGCCAGGGCCGAGTTGTAGAACAGGGCAATGGTGTCCCAGTCCTTCGGGAGTCCGTAGCGCTTGCCGTCCTCGCCCACCCAGAGATCCGCCAGGCCCGCATTGTAGGCGCCGGTATCTATGGCATCCTTTTCGACGGCGTCATCGAGGCTCAGGAGCTGCTTGTTCTTGATGAACTCCGGGTACTTGCCGAGGTGGTTGGTGAAGACGTCCGGTGCGGTACCCGCGACAAATCCGTTGGTCAGGGTTCCCCAGTAGTCATCCCAACCGCGCTGGGTGACCTTGACAGTGATGTCCGGGTTTGCCTTGGTGAAGTCCTCGGCGCACTGGTTGTAGGCAGGGAGCTGGTTGGCGTCCCAGAGCCAGTAGTTGATTTCGCCGGAGGCCGACTCGGCGGAGCTTCCGCCGCCGCAGGCCGAGAGTGCCAGGACAGCGGCGGCAGCGGCGCTGAGGGCTCCAATGGTTTTTTTATTCATCAGGGTGGGTCCTTTCAAAGGAATACTGCAAGGCGAGGGGCCGCCATGGCCCGTACCTCTGTGGGGGAGTGGTTATTTGATGCCGGAGAAGCCGATGGAGTTCACAATTTTCTTGCCGAAAATCATGAACAGGATCAGCACGGGAAGGGCTGAAATGAGGGTCGCGGCCATCAGGCCCGACCAGTCCGGTGCGCCCTGTGGGGACTGGGACTTGAAGACGCCCAGGCCCACTGTGAGGACCCGGAGAGATTCGTCCTGGCCTACCAGCAGTGGCCAGAAATATTCGTTCCACTGACCGATGAAGGTCAGCAGCGCCAGAGTGGCAATGGGTGCCGAGGCGTTGGGCATGATGATCTGGAAGAAGATCCTCAGGTGCTTGGCGCCGTCGAGCATTGCCGCTTCCTCAACTTCGCGGGACATGTTGAGGAAGAACTGGCGCAGGAAGAAGATGGCGAAGGGGGTCATGAAGATACACGGCAGGACCATCCCGAGCATGGTGTTGAGCAGGCCCATGTTCTTGATGAGGAGGAAGTTTGGAAGTGCCGTGAAGATGGGCGGCACCATCATGGTGGCCAGGAACAGGCTGAACACCACATTGCGGCCCCGCCAGCGGAGCCTGGCGAACGCGTATGCAGCCATGGCGCTGAAGAAAACAGCACCTGCGGTGGTGGCCGAGGCGAAAATGACCGAGTTGCGCAGGTAGATCCAGAAATTGATCTGTGCCCCGGAGCCTCCTTCCGCCAGGGCTTCTTCCGCTGTCTGGAGGCCAAACACGCGTTTGAAAGCGCCAAGGTTGAAGTCAGCCGGCAGTAGGTTGCTGGCATTTGTGGCCAGGGAACCATTGGTGGACAGTGCAGTGCGGATGACCCAGTAGAAGGGGAGGATTGAGACGGCGACGGCAATCCCCACCAGGATCCAGGCGCCGGTACGGCGCCAGGTGAAGGGGCGACGACGGCGGGTGATGGGCGCGCGCGACGGTGCGGGAGCGTGTGCGGTAGTCATGGCGGTGTCCTTAGTCCAGGTCCGAATCGTTGCCCTTGAGGAACTTCATCTGGATGAAGGCAACAATGGCGAGGATGGCAAAGAGGATGACGGCCAGTGCCGACCCGTAGCCGAAGTCTGATTCCGTGAATGCTTTTTGGTAGATGTAGAACTGCAGGACACGGCTGGCGTTGACCGGGCCACCCTGGGTCGTGACGGCCACGGTGTCAAAGACCTGGAAGGAGCCAATCACTGTAACGATTAGGACCAGCGCCAGGACGGGGCGAAGCAGCGGCATCGTGATCCGCCAGAACGTCTGCATGGGCGATGCGCCGTCCAGGTTGGCAACCTCATAGAGGTGGCTCGGGATGGACTGCAGGCCGGCGAAGATCAGCAGCGCCGTGTAGCCCATGTGGCGCCATGTGTTGATCAGCGCCTGGGTGGGGATGGCCCATTCTGCACTACCAAAGAAGGCCACTTTGGGAAACCCAAAGGCATCGATGAAGTAGTTGACGATTCCGATCTGGTAGTCCAACAGCCAGAACCAGAGCAGCGCAGCGATCACGTTGGCCATCAGGTAGGGCAGCAGGAGTGCGCCGCGGATCAGGGTGGACTTGGCCACCCGGTGCATGAGGATCGCCAGCCCCAAGGCAAGGGCGGTCTGGAGCACGATATTGATCAGGACATACTGGCTGGTCACGGCGAGTGCGTTCCAGAACAACGGGTCAGTGGCGATTGCCTGGTAGTTTGCGGTGCCAATCCATTCCGGGTCTCCCAGGATGCTGTATTCGGTGAAGCTCAGGTAGATCCCACGGAGCGTAGGGACCAGATAGAAAAGTGTGAATCCGATCATCGCTGGGGCAATGAAGAACAGCGCAATTTTCACGTCGCTCTGGCCGCGGCGTTTCCCGGAAGCTGGTGTGAATTGCCTACCGGTGGCGAGGGGGTTCTTGTTAAGGGTGGTCATCTTCGACCCTTCTTAGGTGTGTGATGTGACTAACAACTGAGGGTGAATCTACACGCGTAGATTTGAGCTAGCAACCCCGTAGACCATAAAAAATAAAGAAAAATAATTCACCATAAGGAAATGGTTGACTCGTGTAGAAATATGTCTAAAGATGTAGGGAGTTCACATCGTCCGCCCTCGCGCGGACCTCGCATGCTGGAAGGAACCAGAACAATGACGTTTAAACTCGGGGTAGTGGGTGCTGGCCAATTTGGTGGCCAGTTCGCCCATCTCTTCATGCTGCATCCAGGAGTCAGTGCCGTGTATGCGGTGGACGAGCTCCCGGAGCGTGCAGCCCAGGCTGCTGCGCAGCACGGGCTCACGGGCACCATGGCAACGTTCGAGGAGCTTCTGGCTTCCGACGTGGACGCCGTGGCCATCTTCACGCAGCGTTGGACCCACGGTCCGCTGGTGGAACGTGCCCTGAGGGCTGGCAAGCACGTCTACTCCGCCGTTCCCATGGCCATCACAGAGGACGAGATAGCGCGCATCATCGACGCTGTCCGAGATACCAAGAACGTGTACATGATGGGTGAGACCAGCTATTACAACCCCGCCACGGTATATGCCCGGAACCGACAGGCAACTGGTGATTTCGGCAGGGTTTTCTACACCGAAGGCGACTATGTCCACGACATGGACCTGGGTTTCTACGACGCTTACCAGTACAGCGGTGGGGAACAGTGGAAGGAAACTGCCAGCTACCCACCCATGCTCTACCCGACCCACGCCATTGGTGGCGTCCTGGGGGCACTGGATGCCCACGCGGTGAGCGTCAGCTGCATCGGAGTCAGGGATGATCGCAATGATGGTGTTTTTGACCGGGACATCAGCATGTTCAACAACGACTTCTCCAACGCCACAGCACTGTTTGAGATGAATGACGGCGGAGCCATGCGCACCAACGAAATGCGCAGGGTGGGATATCCGTCCCACATCCGCGAATCCCGATTCCGGTTCTTCGGCACGGAAGCCAGCTTCGAGCAACTAGCCAACGTAACTGTGTGGCAAGACAAGTCCACAGTGGAGGACATCTCGCATCTGGTGGAGACGCAGGCCAGTATGGCGCTCGATGACCCGTCACTGAGTAACGTCGCGCCGGAACTGCGCGACGCATTTGTCTCAGGGTTGGCTCCTGTCCACGAGAGCGGCCGGCTCCCCGAAGAATTCAGGGGTGCACCCAACGGCCACGAAGGCAGCCACCACTTCCTGGTGGATGACTTCGTCACGGCCGTCAACTCCAGGACACTCCCACCCGTGAATGCGTGGGTAGCCGCGCGTTTCACCCTGCCGGGCATCGTTGCCCACGCATCAGCACTTCAGGACGGCGCACGCCTGCCGATCCCCGATTTTGGAGATGCTCCGGCCGTCTTATGACTAGCATTGTGACCATGACACCGCTGGAGGGGCCGAGTTCCCGCACCCAAGTTACCCGCAAGGACGTTGCGCGGTACGCAGGTGTCAGTACGGCAGTGGTCAGCTACGTGGTCAATGATGGTCCCAAAAAGGTTGCCCCAGCGACGGAGGCCAAAGTCCGTGAGGCCATCCGTTTGCTGGGCTACCGGCCCAACGCAGCGGCCCGGGCCCTGAAACTGGGCTCCAGCAAGACAATCGGTCTCATCATTCCAGATAACAGCAACCCATTTTTCTCGCTCCTGGCTCATGCAGTGGAGGACGCGGCAGCCGCGTTGGGCTACGCATTGTTCATGACCAACTCGGATGGAAACCTGGCCAAGGAGAAACGCAACCTCCGCAGCCTGGCAGCCCGCCAGGTGGACGGTGTGATCCTTTCAAGCGTGCTGCTCTACCCCGACCTTGCAGAGCTGGAATCGGCGGACATCCCTGCCGTCCTTCTCAACCACGCCACTGACGCGGCCGGGTTCAACAGCGTTGGCGTCGACCTGGCCGGCGGCGCCCGAATCGCCGTCGAACACCTCATCAGCCACGGCCACACGAACATTGCCCTGGCAATGGGAACCAACACCGGAAATGACTTTGACGGCCGTGAGCTGGGATGGCGGCAGGCCCTCACGGATGCTGGCCTTGCAGAAGGGCCAATTATCCGAAGCTACTTCACCCGGGACGGCGGCTACGAAGCAGGCAAGAAGTTCCTGCGGACTGTCAACAGGCCCACGGCAATCTTCGCCAGCTCCGACATGCAGGCGATCGGAATTCTTCGGGCCCTCAGCGAGGGTGGCGTCTCCGTGCCGGAGGATGTTGCCCTCATTGGTTTTGACGGCTCGGCAGAAGCCGAATATTCGATCCCATCGCTGACTACGGTGGAGCAACCCACCCGGGCCATGGCGGAGGTGGCCGTGCGTGCTTTGGTGGGGGCCAGCTCGGACACTGAACCGGAGCAGCGAATTTTCCCCACCAGGCTGTTGATTCGCAGATCCTGTGGCTGCAGTGTTTCCAACGGCGGGGATTCCACCGCCGTCCACAGTCTTTCCCCTTTGTCGTAACCTGTTGTGCCTCACCCCAAGGAACCCTCGTGCCCAAGGACACCACCACAGTGTTGAGCGTTGATCTGCTCCCCGGAGAACACTGGTGGGGTGGCGCCGTCGCGGACGGTCAGCTCATGCCGTTCGGCAGTTCCACGTCGCATCGCCGCAATCTGGCGACCAACGCGGGCCATGCTGATCACCCCACAGCGGGTGCCAACCAGTCTGCGCCGCTGCTGGTCTCCACCGAGGGGCGTGTCATCTGGTCCGAAAAGCCTTTCACCCTGGCGATCGGCGACGGCTGTGTCAGTGCAGAGACGGAACAGCCTGAGGCACCCGAACTTCGCAGGGCCGCTGACCGAACACTTCGTGGTGCTTACCGGTTGGCCTCGGCAGAGTACTTCCCGCCGTCGGGAGACGCCCCGGCCCGGGAAATGTTTACGGGTCCGCAGTACAGCACCTGGATTGAACTGCCGTATACCCCTACGCAAGCCGGCGTCCTTTCCTACGCAAAAGCCCTGCTGAGCGCGGGATTCCCACCAGGCGTGCTGATGATTGATGACCGATGGTCGGTGGACTATGGCGACTGGCGATTTGATGCAGGCCTGTTTCCCGATCCGGCCGCCATGGTAGATGAGCTCCATAGCCTGGGCTTCAGCGTCATGCTGTGGCTTGTGCCGTTCGTCAGCCCCGACAGCCCCCCTTTTCGCGATTTGCGCGCCCGCGGCCTCCTCCTGGAGGATTCGGCAGGGTCAGTCATTGTGCGTGAGTGGTGGAACGGATTCAGTGCGTTGCTTGACACCACCAATCCTGCCGCCATGGCATGGCTGGGACATCGGCTGGCGGAACTGCAGGACAGCTTTGGTGTGGACGGCTTTAAATTTGACGCGGGTGATCTGCGGGACTACCGGCCAGATGACAAGCCCGCTGCCGGTAGCGGTCCCGTTGACCTGTGCGAGGCCTACGCCCGATTCGGCTCCGGCTACCCTTTTAACGAATTCCGGGCCTGTTGGAAAATGGGCGGTACAGCCCTGGCCCAGCGTCTCCATGACAAGCCACCCACGTGGGATGATGCTGGGCTCCTCTCGCTGGTCCCGGAAGGGATCGCCCAGGGGCTGATGGGACATGCGTTCACCTGCGCTGACATGGTGGGCGGCGGTGAGCTGTCAGCATTTGCACCCGGAACCCCAGTGGATCAGGAACAGTTTGTCCGATACGCCCAATGCGCTGCCCTCTTTCCCATGCTGCAGTTCTCGATCGCACCCGCGCGGGTGCTAGATGAGGAACATCTTGCGGCAGTCCTCGGCGCCGTCGCGCTCCGGCAGGAATTCTTGCCTCTGATTCTTGACCTTGTCGACCATGCGGCGCGCACGGGTGAGCCGATCATTCGTGCACTGGAGTACCACTTCCCGGGGTATTCCGGGGTGACAGATCAATTCCTCCTAGGTGACAGCGTCTTGGTTGCCCCAATCCTCGAGCAGGGAGCCACCAGCAAACGCGTGGTCCTGCCACCCGGAGACTGGGCCGCCACTGACGGCACTGTCTACCCCCGGGGAACCCATGACCTTCCGGCAGGGCTCGCGTCCTTCCCGGTCTTCCGCCTGGTCCGCTAGCATGCCCGGCTACGGGGCGGTCGAGGCCACGCTAGGATCGCTACCGGCATCAACAATCCGGAGCCTGCCCACTGCTTCGCGAAGGGTGTCCCGCGCGGATTCGCCAAGTCCCGAGTCGCTGATGACCTCATCCGCCTCGGACAGTGCTGCGATGCTGCTCATCCCAAGGGTGGCCCACTTGGTATGGTCGGCAAGCACCACCACGTTGCGTGCCGTGGACACGAATGCCCTGTCTGTTTCGGCCTCAAGGATGTTGGGTGTGGTGAACCCTGCCTCTGCATCCATGCCGTGCACACCCAGGAAAAGGATGTCCAGGTGCAGCTGCTTGAGGGCCGCAGTTGCCAGTGGCCCCACCAGGGCGTCCGACGGCGTGCGCTCGCCGCCCGTGAGGATCACTGTGGACGGGTGCCGGGCAGGACCAGAGGCTCCGCCGTGGTGAAAAAGATCAGCAATGCGGATGGAGTTGGTCACGACTGTGATGGGGGGCCCGTTGACAAGGTGTCCGGCCAGCGCCCACGTGGTGGTCCCAGCGCTGAGCCCCACGGCCATACCCTCCTGCACCAGTGTGGCGGCCTCGAGGGCAATAGCCATCTTTTCTGCGCGCAACTGCGTGGACTTGAGTTCAAATCCCGGTTCATGGGTGCTGACATCCCCAGGCAGTTTCGCGCCGCCGTGGATCCTTTCGACGCTGCCCTGCTCCTCCAGCAGTTCGATGTCCCGCCGCACTGTCATCAGGGACACGCCCAGCTGCTGGGCCAGATCGGATACCCGAACAGCGCGTTGGCGTTGGACAGCGTCCACAATGACCTGGTGGCGGGCAGCTGGCAGCATGGTGGCGTGTCCTTTGGAAGCGGTTGCGCGGTTGAACAAGTCTAGGCCGGGAAGCACCGTTGCTGGTGCTCCGATGCTTCCCGTCCTGTGCTTCTCGTCCGGGGACTATTTTCGCAGGGACTCGGCGATCTGAGACATCACCGTCTTGTCTGAGAGTGTGCTGGCATCGCCCACCTCGCGGCCCTCCGCAACGTCCTTGAGGAGGCGGCGCATGATCTTTCCGGATCGGGTCTTGGGCAATTCGGGGACCACGAGGATGGTGCGTGGTTTGGCAATAGGGCCAATCTCCTTGCCCACATGATTCCGGAGTTCCTGGACAATATCGTCACCGGTGTCCACTGCATTGCCGCGCAGGATCACGAACGCCACCACTGCCTGGCCTGTTGTCTCGTCCGCGGCGCCCACAACAGCCGCCTCTGCAACAGCGGGGTGGGAGACCAGCGCGGATTCGATCTCTGTAGTGGACAGCCGGTGCCCGGATATATTCATGACGTCATCAACGCGCCCGAGGAGCCAGATGTCACCGTCCTCGTCCCGTTTTGCGCCGTCGCCAGCGAAGTACATGCCATCAAAACGCGACCAATAGGTCTCCTTGTACCGTTCAGGATCTCCCCAGATGCCGCGCAGCATGGCAGGCCACGGTTCCCGGATGACAAGATAACCGCCTGAGCCGTTGGGGACTGGTTCGCCCATCTCATCGACCACATCCACGGCAATGCCCGGTAGCGGAACCTGCGCTGAACCGGGCTTCGTGGCCGTCACGCCTGGCAGGGGAGTGATCATCTGGGCCCCAGTTTCGGTCTGCCACCACGTATCCACAATGGGTGTTTTGTCGGCGCCAATGACTTTCCGGTACCACATCCACGCTTCGGGATTGATGGACTCGCCAACCGATCCCAGGAGGCGCAGGGACGTCAGGTCGTACCCGTCGGGGATGTCCCGGCCCCATTTCATGAAGGTCCGGATAGCAGTGGGAGCGGTGTAGAGAATGGTCACCCCGTACTTCTGGACGATCTCCCACCAGCGGCCCTGGTGCGGTGAATCCGGGGTTCCCTCGTACATCACCTGGGTGGCTCCGTTGATGAGCGGCGCGTAGGTGACGTAGGAGTGCCCGGTGACCCAGCCGACGTCGGCGGTGCACCAGAAAACGTCAGTTTCCGGCTTGAGGTCAAACACCGCCCGATGTGAGTAGGCGGTTTGGGTAAGGTAGCCGCCCGTGGTGTGGAGGATGCCCTTGGGTTTGCCGGTGGTGCCGGAGGTGTACAGGATGAACAGCGGGTGTTCGGAGTCATGCCCGACTGCCGTGTGTTCCGTTGCGGCGGTACCCACGGTGTCCTCCCACCACAGGTCAAGGTCATCGTTCCAGGCAATGTCCTGGCCGTTTCGCTTGACCACCACAACGTGCTGAACCGTGTGGCCGGAGGCTTCCAGGGCGGCGTCAACTGCGGGCTTCAGCGCACTGGGCTTGCCACGGCGGTACGTTCCGTCTGCAGTGACAACCAACTTTGCCTCGGCGTCGTCAATCCTGGAACGCAGAGCCTCAGCTGAGAAGCCGCCAAAAACTACCGAGTGCACGGCGCCGATCCTGGCGCAGGCGAGCAGGGTAATGACTGCCTCTGGAATCATGGGCAGGTACACGGCAACGCGGTCGCCCTTGGAAACACCCAGGGATTCGAAGGCGTTAGCCGCCTTCTTGACCTCTACCGTCAACTGCGCGTAGGTGTAGCTGCGGGAGTCGCCGGGCTCGCCCTCAAAATAAATGGCAACGCGGTCGCCGAGGCCATTCTCGACGTGGCGGTCCAGGGCGTTGTAGGCAGCGTTGATCTCGCCGCCCACGAACCACTTGGCGAACGGGGGATTCGACCAGTCGAGTGCCTGGTCAAAGTCTTTGTCCCAGCTCAGAAGGCTGCGTGCCTGCTTGGCCCAGAAGGCTGGGCGGTCCTTGTCGGCCTCGGCATAGTCGTCTGCGGTGACCACGGCGTTGGCTGCAAACTCTGCGGAGGGGGGGAAGCTGCGGTTCTCATGCAGCAGATTCTCGAAAGCGTCTGCCTGCTTTGTGCCGGCAGCAGCGCTGGAGCCGGAGATGTCCTGGGACATGGTGAACCTCATCATTCGTCTGATCGTCATCGAATCGTCGCCGGGCGCCGTTCCACGAACCGGAATCCGCCAACAAGGCCGATCCTGTTCGATGTGAAGTGCGCCTAAAGCCCTTCCACGGCCCACACTATCGTCTGCCTCACACCATGCTGTGCCCGGCGTCACAGATGGCACCACGAGTGGTGTCCATTTCGCGGTGAATGGCTGCCGCTGGCGTGCGCCGGGTTCATCCGGGCAACTTTTTCGCGGTCTTTCCGGCAAATATTGACGGCGGGCCCCGGCCCGTCAGCTAGTTCTCTGCACTGCCGTTGGCTAGTGTGAGATGAAATCGTGATGCACGTACCTTTCACTTGGGCCCACCGCGGTCTGGGGTTCAAAGGAACGTGCTGCTGCCCACGGCTCAGGATCCGGCTCTGCCGTCCGCGGCCACGTCAAGGAGAACGTCAATGACCCAGCACAGCCAAGGCTCCACACCAGGGAGCAAGGACAAGGCGAAGCCTGCCCGCACCGGACTCCCGGGTTCACGCAACGAGGCAGTGACAGGTCCCTTCACTGTCCGGGACCTGTCAGTTTTTGCAGCCACAGTGATCCTCTTTGTCGCGTCCCTACTGCCCGTTTTTGGCCCCGGCTACAACCTTTGGAGTATTGCCAGCCTGTTCTTCCAGGGCCTCGGTATCCTGTTGCCCCTTGTGGTGAGCGCACTGCTCGCCGCGCGCCGGTTGGCTCCAGAGACACGACTTCGGGTTGGCTCGTTGTCGATTGACCAATTCGCTTCCGTCACGGCGTCGTTTTCCCTGGCGTTCTTCTTTACGCAGGTTGCAGTCAGCCCGGCGCCAAGTCTGGGAATCGGTATGGTGGGTGCCTTGATCCTCTTTGCCGCCACCGTCCTGGGCAGGTTTATCCCGTTCTTCTCGGGCGACTTCCTGGACCGCAAGGAAGTTCCTGCCCACGTTGTGGCCCGCGAGGCTGCCGCGCCAGTCCAGAAACCACGCACTCCGAAAGCGCAATCCGACGGAGCCGCGGCTGCAACTGCCACCCCGGCCGCCGCCCCAGCTGGAGCAGCACGGCAGTCTTCGACAGCCGCAGTACCCGCAGATCAGGCCTCGGCCCCGTCAGCGGCCAAGCAGTCCTCGGTAGCTGCCTCTGCGACCGGAGCTGCAGCATCAGCAACAGTGCCAGGTGCCACAGGGCAGCAGTCCGCTGCAACAGCTAAGTGGCAGCCCGCGGCTGGATCGTCTTCAGGACAGGATGCAACCGCTCTGCCGGGCGCGGACCGGACGTCCCAGGGCCCGGTAGCCGGTGCTCCCGTGCAGGCTGCCGTCGAAGCCGAGAAAACAGCTGGCAAGCAGGCTGCAAACCAGGATTCGACACAAGTACGCAGTACGTCATCGAGCGCCCCGGCTGCCGCTTCATCGGACTCCGCTACTTCTGTTTCGGCCTCCTCCGGGTCAGCTTCCGCCGGGTCAGGACAGGGCCGAGAGTCCGCGGCTCCCGCCTCTGCGGGCACGCCAGCAACGGCAGTGCACCAGCAGGTTCGTGGTTCGGAGGCTATCGGTGCCACTGTGGACCCGAACAGCCGCAAGGATGATACAGACGATGCGCCTGCCCCGGAAGCGTTCTGGTTCGCCGTCGCGCAGCAGCGCTCCGCCGTGGACCCCCGCACAGGCGCGCACATGTTTACCGTTGAGCCGGGTGCTTGGGTACTGGCACTGGAAGACCGCGGCCATGAGTTCCTGGTCCAGAATACGGACGGCCGCGTAGGAGTCCTGCGGGACCTCAGCAACATCGAGCGGGGCTAGCCCGGTCACATGGCAGGCGCCCGTAATCTGCCCCTGCCTGCCGGTTCGGAGTCGCCACTGGCCCTTAAACGGCGGGCGCGGCGTATCAACAGGGAACTGGCAGTGGCTTATCCCTATGCGCACGCCGAGCTGGACTTTCGTAACGCTTTTGAGCTGGTGGTGGTGACGGTCCTGTCGGCACAGACCACTGACGTGGCAGTGAACCTCATCTCACCGGCGCTTTTTGCACGCTATCCGGACCCCCAGGGCCTGGCGCAGGCCGATCCACTGGAGCTGGAGGAGATCATCCGATCCACTGGCTTCTTCCGGGCCAAGGCACGGAACGTGATAGCCCTTGCTACCCGACTTGTCGATGAGTACGACGGCGTTGTTCCCGGCCGGCTGGAAGACCTGGTCAGCCTGCCTGGGGTGGGAAGAAAAACTGCCAACGTTGTCCTGGGTAACGCTTTTGGGGTCCCTGGAATAACAGTTGATACGCATTTTGGTCGGCTTGCTAGGCGATTCGGGTGGACGTCCAGCGAGGATCCGGTGCACATCGAGGAAGACGCCGCCGAACTTTTCGAGCCCAGGGACTGGACCATGCTCTCGCACCGGGTGGTTTTCCATGGCCGGCGTGTGTGTCATTCACGAAAGCCCGCCTGCGGGGTCTGTCCGCTCGCGCAGCTGTGTCCAAGCTACGGAGACGGTGAGACGGACCCCGTGAAGGCGGCGAAACTCCTCAAATATGAACTAGCTCCCGGGAATGAGGAACTGCTGGCAGCGTATCGGGCTGATCCGGAACATTCTGCGCAGATCCGGATGGCCTCCCAGCGGCGCCCGTCATCACTGCGCGGGATGACCTTCTTCGCCATGCCTGCGCCGTTGCGGCAGGAAACGGCAGCGGTGCTGACCCGCGACTCCTGCGTCAGGGCGTAGATCCGGCAACTGCTCGCCGGGCCGCCGTCCTGATGCTTTTTGGGGTACTCGATGACGTTCCTGCAGTTTCTCCGCTTGATCTGGTGGCAGCTGATCTTGACGTCCTACTCCTGGAACGAGCCACTACCCTGAACTCGCACCCTGGGCAGGTGGCTTTTCCTGGTGGCAGCATCGATCCCGGCGACGCCACGACAGCTGACGCAGCACTGCGTGAGGCCCAGGAAGAAACGGGCCTGGACCCTGCCGGCGTCGAGGTTCTGGGCGTCATGCCGGAACTGGCCATCCCGCACAGCAATTTCCTGGTCAAACCCGTGCTTGCCTGGTGGGCGGCACCATCGCCAATCCGGGTAGTGGACCCTGCAGAGTCAGCACAGGTTTTCCGCATTCCGGTCCGTGACCTGCTGGCTCCAGACAACCGAGTCACTGTCACCGTTGCGGGGCGTGAAAGGCTACCCGGAACGCCAGGTTTCCTGGTGAACGGGGTCGTGGTGTGGGGATTTACTGCCATGATCCTAGATCACCTTTTCGCCCAGTTGGGCTGGGCTGTGCCCTGGGACGCTGGACGGGGACACGTCCTGAGCTTGGAGTAGCCCGGCTCAGGCGCTGCCTGCTCCGGTGGCCTTCACCCGGAGCGACGCTATTTGGCTTTGTCGTACGACTCGACGATGGCGACGCTGACGGGAAATTCCACCGGTATCCGGCCAAACAGCAGTTCACGGGCAGCAGCAGCAGCTTCCTCAATGGCCTGCACGCAGTCCGGCACCAGGTGGTCCGGAGCATGTACCATCACCTCGTCGTGAAGGAAAAAGACGAGTTCCGCCGCGGGTTGTCCCTGCACCCGCATCCGGCGCAGCCGACGCCGTAGTTCAGCCAGCCAGCATGCTGCCCAATCCGCCGCGGAGCCCTGCACCACAAAGTTCCTGGTGAACCGTCCCCTGGAGCGGGCCAGCGATTCGGCCCTTCGTTGTTCTTCCGCGGAGCCGGACCGCTGGCTTTTGTACCAGCTTTCCGACGGCGGCGGGCTGCTCCGTCCCAACCGGGTGGTAACAGTTCCGCCGGCTTCGCCGGCCCTGGCCGCTTGTTCAACGTAGTCCACGGCGCGGGGATAGGTACGCGAAAGTTGGGGCATGAGGCGTCCCGATTCGCCGGTGGTTGCTCCGTAGATGGCGCCCAGGAGCGCTACTTTTGCCTTGGCTCTGTCGCCGCCAAACCCTTGGCTGGCGATGCCTGCGTACAGGTCCTTGTCCCGCGCGGCCTCTGCCATCCGGGTATCCCTGGCCAGGGCTACCAGCACCCGCGGTTCAAGTTGCGAGGCATCCGCGACGATGAGTTTGAAGCCGGGATCTGCATGGACGGCACCGCGGATCTGGCGTGGGATCTGCAGGGCGCCGCCACCACGGGACGCCCAACGGCCTGACACCACACCCCCCACCACGTATTCCGGACGGAAGCGGCCGCCTGCCACCCACGCGTCCAGCCAGGCCCAGCCATTGGCTGTGTGAAGGCGGGACAGTTTCTTGTACTCCAGCAACGGTGCGATCACGGGGTGTGTCAGTTCCTGCAGTTCCCACTGGCGGGTGCTCTGTACTTCAATCCCATTTCTGTGCAGTGCACGGATGAGCTCCTGCGGTGAATCCGGGTTCAGGGTGGGGCTCTGCAGGATACTGCGCAGTTCAACGGCAAGTGCTTCCAGCCGCGCTGGCCTCTGGTGGCTGCCCGGTCGTGGGCCTAGGTAGCCTGCCAGGATCTGCTCGTGAATCTCTTCCCGCCACGGCACGCCGGTGTGCTGCATTTCGGCGGCGATCATTCCGCCGGCGGATTCTGCGGCCAGAAGGAGTTGCAGTCGCTGCCGGACGCCGTCGTCGGAACTGATGGATGCCACCACCTCCTGCTGAGCCGCAAACTCCGCACGCAGATCACGCAACGAAGGAGAGGCCGCACGCGCGGGTGCCGGGGAATCGAAGAGGGCGCCCTGGTCCGCCGGTGGAGGTGGCGGCAACAGCGCCCGCGGGGGTTCAGCCATGCCATCATCGGGGACCGGCCTCCGCGCCGTGCGCGCGTAGTCGCTGCCGGCAGTCAGGTCAGAGAAGGCCAAAATAGTTCCGCACAGGGTCAGGTCATGGCTTCGCTCCAGCTCGACGCCGGCGGTCAGGAGGTGCGGGTACCAGTCCTGGGTGCGGTGCCATACCCAGCGGGGGCGGTGGGCAGCCGGGGTTGCTTCGAGTCGACGGACAACGTCGGGAAGGTCCGCAGCACGGATGACCCGCGGTTCTGGCCGATCCGGGTGGGGGGACCCGTCAGCACTGAGTGCCTGCAGGGCTGCGCCGTCAGGGTGGGCCGCCAGTAACAGGAACATGTCATCAATTCTGCCGCCTCCCGCAGCGTTTCGTGACAGTTGTGGCGTCAGGGCAGTAGCCGTGCGGTCAGCGAATGTCCGCAGTGGGCCGGCAAGCCAAGAAAACGAATCCAACACAGCGCTATCCCCTGTTTCACGTCGACGCTGTTTCGGCATCAGTTATCCACATAGCGTGCCGATGTGGAGCCCCGGAGTCGCTGGTCGACGCACAGTGGACTCATGAGACGGCATCAACAGCCAGTCAGTGGCCCAGAAGCGGCGGCACCCCGTGCAGAGGTATTGCTGGTAACCGGCTTTGAGGTTCTGCGCGCTGAGGTTGAAAGGATTGTCGCAGCTGGGGGAGGCAGGCTGCGTTGTGTCACCGACACTGCTGAGGCTTGGCCCTTCTGGGATCGTTCCCTTGCTGTCCTGGTGGGTAGCGACATCCGTGAAATACCGCCGCGCTGGCGGGTGCCAGCTGCTGTGGTTGGACTGAGCGGTGAGGGGGACAGCCTCTGGCATCTGGCCGCTGCCCTCGGAGCCCAGCGGGTGGCGGTCCTGCCCGATGCTGCCGTGTGGCTGGCTGAATTTCTTAGTGGAACACGTGCCCCAGACGCTGGTGGGCTGGTTCTTGGCGTCATTGGCGGTTGTGGTGGTGCGGGCGCCACCACCAGCGGAATTTGGATTGCCCAGGTGGCAGCTGGTCTGGGTATTTCAGTGCTGCTGGTCGACGGCGATCCCTGGGGCGGTGGTCTGGAGCTGGCTATTGCTGCTGAAGAGTCCCCGGGCCTTCGCTGGCCTGACCTGGCAGCGGCCAGTGGCGGCATCGATCCCGATCAACTCAGCCAATCGATGCCCGTTGCAGGTGGATTCGCCTTTCTCTCCTGGCGCGGGAGCCGCGAGCGTCAGCAGTCACCCCCACAGCCAACTGTTTCTGGTGTCATGGAAGCAGCCCGCCGTGCCTACGAACTTGTTGTTGTCGATATTGGTCGTTCAGTCGGGTCAGCCCAAGTTTTCGGCTGGGACTGCGACAGGCTGCTTCTTGTAGCGCCCGCGCAGCTCAAAGCCGCAGTGTCTTGCGCACGCCTTCTGCAGGAGCTGCCGCCGATCGACATTGGATTGGTGGTCCGGGGAAAGGCCGGACCATCTTTTGACGCAGACACCATGGCTGAGGCTGTCGGGATCCCGCTGCGTGGTGTCCTTCCCGAGATTCGGGGCACCAGTGCAGCTATGGAGACAGGAACCCTCCTGCAGATCGGCCGGCGCAGACCTGTGGAGCGGTTTGCAACCACAGTGCTTGATCTGGTGGGGGATCACCTACCAGGAACCTCAGCATGAAACCCCGGATTCATCCACCGCCCTGGCCCGCTGCCTCAGGCGCCCCTAACAGTGGGATAAGGGGTCCGGAACTTCGTCTGCAACGCGTGCCTGGGTCAGTCACCACTGGTTTGCCTGACCCAGCGACGGATCCGGTCCTGCTGGATCCCTCGCTGTTGGATACCGTCCGCGAAGCCGTCCTTGCCGAGTCGGGTCCGGTGACTGCC
Organism: Pseudarthrobacter sp. PS3-L1; assembly: GCF_030063285.1. Taxonomy (GTDB): domain Bacteria; phylum Actinomycetota; class Actinomycetes; order Actinomycetales; family Micrococcaceae; genus Arthrobacter. The sequence goes on from NZ_JASISU010000001.1 coordinate 314,400, forward strand.
CTGCGCGTTGCGGCCGCATTAAAAGGAACCGGCCGCTTGTTGGGTACAGCTGGCTCGTTGGCTGCTGTGGAGCGGATCAGCGCCGAGCTCAATGGGTTGGGACCACTCCAGGAACTGGTGCGGGATTCTGCTGTAACAGACATTTTTGTTAATGGCCCGTTGTCAGTATGGATGGACAGGGGCGCGGGCCTGGAACGCGCTCCTGTCGTCTTTGACAGTGAACTGCAGGTCCGTTCGCTTGCCACGCGGCTCGTTGCGGCAGGTGGGCGCAGACTCGACGATGGGTCCCCATGTGTTGACGTCCGGCTAGCTGGCGGTTATCGGGTTCATGCAGTACTGCCACCGATATCGACAACCGGAACGCTCCTCAGTGTCCGGATCCGCCGGGAAACAGTCTTCTCCCTTGACGAACTGCGGGAATCCGGGATGTTCGATTCTAGGCTGCAGGATATTCTGCAGCGGCTGGTACGGCACCGGCTGAGCTTCCTGATCAGCGGAGCAACAGGTTCGGGGAAGACCACCCTGCTTGCAGCACTCCTGGGTCTCTGCCCGTCCTCGGAACGGCTGGTACTTATTGAAGATGCCGCTGAACTGAACCCAGCGCATCCTCACGTCATTTGCCTCGAAGCCAGGCACGGAAACCTTGAAGGTGGCGGAGAAATTGGGTTGGCTGAACTGATCCGCCAGGCACTCAGAATGCGGCCAGACCGGCTGTTGGTAGGGGAGTGCCGCGGAGCCGAAGTCCGCGAGCTCCTGACAGCCATGAATACCGGTCACACGGGGGGAGGCGGGACCATTCACGCCAATACTGCGTCAGCTGTTCCTGCCAGGCTGACTGCACTTGGGGCCTTGGCCGGCCTCAACCGTGATGCCGTCCGTCTGCAGGCTGCCAGTGCACTGGACGCGGTTCTGCACCTGCACCGCACGGACCAGGGCCGGCGCCTGGCCTGTATTGCGCTGGTACAGGAAAAAGCAGAGTGCCTTGTCACAATCCCAGCCCTCACCCTCAGTGAAGGATGCACAGTCGAGGGGCCCGGGTGGGTGGAACTCGCTGGGAAACTGGGCCTGATGCAAGATCCTGGCCGCCAGAGTGCGCCACGCAGCGCTGCTTCCCCACCACGTCACAGAGGAGTTGGCGCAGCGTGACACTCCTGCTGGTACTGGCTCTGGCCAGCGCTCTCTGGCTTGGGCATCTGCCCCGACGCGAAGCATTGTTCAGGGCACGGGTTGTTTTGCGGTCCCAAAACCCGGATCGGCAGGAGGGCTGGGCCCAACAGTCCGGACCCGTAGACGGGAACTCCGCGCTGAAGCAGCGATCGAGCCCGGAGTCCGGGCGGGCAAAAGCATTCTGGCCAAGAGTGACCTTCAGGCACAGGCTGGCCCAACGCGGTTCTGCGGCCCAGCTCACTGGCGTGGTCCTGCAGATGGCGGCGTTGCTCCAGGGCGGTCGCCAGCCACCGCGAATGTGGGAAGACCTGCTGCTGGTCCACGGGGACGAGCCCAGCACAGCGCAAGGTGCGGCAGTCCAGGTGCGCAGTTCGCAGGGGGCAGTGCTCAATCCTGTTTCCCAGCGCGTCATCCGGGCCGCGTGCGCCGCGACAGCACTGGGTTTGCCCGCAGCTGAAGCAATCCGGAGAACTGTGGCTGCCGGTTCCGCAGCCGGAGATCCAGTTGTCGGGATGTCCGTGACGGGAGGTTCCACGTCTGCACATTACTTATCGTTGGCTTTTCGAGGCACAGACGCCAAGGAAATCCAGGTCTGGAGCCAGGTTGCTGGTTGCCTGGAAGTTGCGGAAGCCAGCGGGTGTCCGCTGGCAGATGTCCTGTCCCGGTTTGCGGCCCAGCTGGAAGCCGAAGAAGACGCAGAGGCTGCCAGGCAGAGCGCATTGGCTGGCCCACGAGCAACTGTCACGCTCCTGACGTGGCTGCCTGTCCTCGGGCTCGGGGTGGGAATGGCACTGGGTGTTGATCCGCTCAGTAGCCTCCTGGGCACACCTGCGGGCGTTGGAGCTCTCTGCGCTGGCGTGGTGCTCACCGTGACCGGCCGGATCTGGTCGGCCAGACTCGTTGCCAATGCAGCCAACGGAATATCGCCGTGAATTCGTCATGGGCAGCGGGCTTCGTTGTCGCGGTTTTGCTGGCCACAAGTGCTGCCCTGGGTCGGCACACCGCGCGTGAGCGCAGGTCCAGGGCGTTCAGGGTACTTCTGCCAGAAACGGCACAGGGTAGTGCAGGCGGAACCATTGCTGGCTCCGGTCCTAGACGAGTGTCTACCGGTGGGGAACCCGGTTCCGGGAACTGTGGGCTCTCAGATGCAGCAATGGTCCTGGAGCTTATCGCGGCCATGCTTGAAGCTGGATCAGGAGTTGGCAGGGCCCTGGAGATCGTTGCGGACTCAGCCGCACCAGCGCTGCGCCAGGCTCTTGTTCCTGTTGCCTCCGCACTGTCTATGGGAGCTGAATGGGCAGCCGCCTGGCACACGATCGACCATCTGCCAGATAGGGTCAGCATCCTTCGGGATGCCCTGACGTTCGCTGCGTTCACTGGAGCGCCATCCGCCACGATCCTCTATGCCCAGGCGGCCAGGATCCGTCGTGATGAGTTCAGACAGGCAGAAAAACGAGCCGCGACGCTCGGCGTCAAACTCGTGATTCCTTTGGGCCTCTGCTCACTGCCCGCCTTCATCTGCCTGGGCGTTGTGCCCGTCCTCCTTGCCCTCATCCCGTCGTGATCGGGAACCTGGCCGTGGGGGACAGGCTGAGTTATGCACATGCGACGGACAGGGGCTGTCAGGGGCCAGCTGCATGGGGGAATCTGAAATTCCGGCACTCCCGTCGGGTCTATTGGAAGGACCATCATGGTGACATCAGCGGTTTATCAAGTCCACTCAGTGCATGGGGCACATGTCCCAGCGGAAGGCCCCGCAAGAATCGGTGGGTCGGGCAAGGACGGCGGTTCGGACACCCCTGGAGCTCCGGTCGGCCAGGTTCTAGCCGGCAGCCATATTTCATCCGGTAGGCACGCTTTCCCGAGTGCTCACGTCCAGATCCCGAGCGTCAGCGCGTCAGGGAGGCACGCCATGCCGGTGAACTTCATCCAGGATTCTTCGGACGGCCACAGTGCCATGGCCGTTCAGTCGTCCGGCCGAACTGGTGCGGGGAAGCATGCGCGGAAGGCCAGTTCCGACCTCGTGCTCTCTGGGTCTTCCTTTACCCAGGGCCACCGGTCAGGCGACCTCGAAAGACTCCGGACGATTGGGCCAGAGACCGGCATGGCTACGGCGGAATATGCTATTGCCACCTTGGCCGCCGTGGGTTTCGCAGGTGTCCTTGTCTTCCTGCTCCGCAGTGATGAAGTCCGCGGTTTCCTGCTGAATATCATCCGGTCTGCACTGTCACTGCCGTGAGGTACAGGAAGCGCAGGAGCGGAGGCGCCGTGGAAATCCGTGTGGACTCCGCCGGGGATTACCCCTGGTGGTTCGTTGGAAGCTCCAACAGGACGAGGTTCAGGCGGCTTTCCACGGACGGCGGCATCGTGACGGCTGAATTCGCTGTTGCCCTGCCTGCCGTTGTTTTCCTTCTCGCGCTTCTTCTCGCGGGCGTTTCGGCAGGGCTTACCCAGGTCCGTCTCGAGGGAGCTGCGCAGTCGGCCGCCCGTGTCATGGCCAGGGGCGAAAGCGTCAGTGCTGCGCAGCAGGCCGTCAGTAGGGTGGGCGGCCCTACGGTCCAGGTCAGCATCAGCGACATCGGAGAGTGGACCACAGTGGTTGTCTCTGACCAGCCGGCCGGCCCGCTTGGGCACCTCATTCCGTGGGTTTTATCGGCGACCGCAACTGCACGCTATGAATCCCCTGGGACCCTGCCGTGAACCGAGGTCTTCGTGTGCGAAGCCAGGGTAGACAAGTCCCAGATCCCTGCAGGGAAGGCGGGGCCGGAACGGTGCTTGCTCTGGGTCTCGCGCTGACGCTCATTTTCTGCCTTTCCGCCGTAGCACTGGCATTTCAGGCGACTGTCCTGTCTGGCCGTGCTGCCACTGCGGCGGATCTAGCTGCCTTGGCTGCCGCAGATGTATGGCGTGGCCTGAAACCTGGTGAACCCTGCACTGTGGCCAGGAACGTCGCCGCGATGAACGGGGCCGATGTCAGTCGATGCAGCACCGCGTCTGACTTCAGCGTGGAGATCGACACTGTCCTGCGGCAGCGGCCCCTAGTGGGGATTGCCATCGGGCGCTCCCGTGCCGGACCGCCGCCAGGGGACCAGGGCCCCTACCTCACTGGGCCCGCGGCGGCAGGTGAGGTCCTGAGCACAGTACTGGATGGGCCCGCGGCGTCAGAGGGATTGTGGGCATTTTTGAGCAGCACATCCAGCAGCATGATGGCGCCGGCTTTGTCCAGGGGATTGTTCTTGTTGCCGCACTTGGGAGACTGGACACAGGATGGACAGCCAGATTCGCACTCGCATGCACTGATGGCGGCGCGCGTGGCAGCCAGCCAGGTCTGGGCCTTCCCGAAAGCACGTTCGGCAAACCCTGCACCGCCCGGATGGCCATCGTAGACAAAGATGGTGGGAGCTCCGGTGTCGGCGTGGAGTGCCGTAGAAACCCCGCCAATGTCCCATCTGTCGCTGGAAGCCACCAGTGGAAGGAGCCCAATGGCCGCGTGCTCTGCTGCGTGGAGCGCACCAGGAAACTGGGGCTCCACCAGCCCACCTCGGGTCAGTGTGGAATTCTCCATGACAAACCAGACCGCCTTGGTGAAGAGATCCCGGGCGCCGAGTTCGAGGGGTTCCTCGCCGAGGATCTCGTTGGAGATCAAGGCCTTGCGCTGGAAAGAAACTACCTGGGTGGTGACCTTGACGTCTCCGAAGTGAACTGTGACATCTCCCCAGGCCTCTGTCCGCTGAGTTTCCAGGACTTCAATCTGGGTAACGTCTCGCGCCGTGGTGTAGAAGTCTGGATTGGCACGGCGCACGACGACGCAGTGATCCTGTTCGTTGAGCTCCTCCACTACATAGCTGTCCCCCTGATGGACGTACACAGCGCCAGTATGGGCCTGATAATGCGTCTGTGGCGAGTCCATGGTGCCCAGCAGGGAACCCGTATCAGCGTCAACGATGCTGACCGGGCCGCCACCGTCGGCCCGAAGGTTTACCATTCCAGCGGCACTCTGCGGATGGGTCCAGAACCACCCCGCGGGCCTGCGCCGCAAATAGCCCTGCGTCACCAGCTGATCCAGCAATCCACGTGCTGTGGGTCCAAAGAGTTCCAGTTCACCTACGCCCAGTGGCAGTTCTGCCGCAGCAGCGCACAGGTGGGGGCCCAGCACATACGGGTTGGCGGGATCGAAGACCGTAGCCTCAACCGAGACATCAAAGATGGCCTCGGGATGGTTGACCAGATAGGTATCCAGCGGGTCGTCACTGGCCACAAACGCAGCGATGGCGTCCTGGCCAGCACGCCCAGCTCGCCCGATCTGTTGGAACAGCGAGGCTCGCGTTCCTGGCCAACCAGCTATCAGTACGGCGTCCAGGCCCGAAATATCGATGCCCAGTTCCAGTGCTGATGTACTGGAAATTCCGAGTAGTTCCCCGGACCGAAGCGCACGTTCGAGTGCCCGACGTTCTTCCGGAAGATAGCCCGAGCGGTAGGCCGCCACCCGCCCGGGCAAGCTGGGATCCACCTCGTCCAGGAGTCGTTTACTGATACTGGCGATGGTTTCGGCGCCACGTCGCGATTTGATGAAGGCAATGGTGCGAATGCGGGAAGAGACTAGATTGGCCAGCAGGTCGGCGGTCTCGGCGACGGCAGTGCGGCGTTCACTCGCGCCGTTTTCGCCCTTCACATCCGTCAGTGCTGGCTCCCAGAACGCAACGGTGGTTGCCCCGTGTGGGGAAGAGTCTGTGGATACGGACTCCACAGGCGCGCCAATGAGGCGACCAAAGGATACATCAGGATCCGAGGCAGTCGCGGAGGCAGCAATGAAGACTGGCCCGGGGTGGTTCTCACCCGCCCCGTAATAGGCGCAGATGCGCCGCAGCCGGCGCATGAGGTTGGCCACGTGCGAGCCGAACACCCCACGGTAGCTGTGCGCCTCATCAATAATCACGTAACGCAGCCGTCGGAAAAATCCTGCCCACCAGGTGTGGTTGGGCAGGATCCCAAAGTGCAGCATGTCCGGATTGGCGAGGATGAAATTGGCGTGGTCGCGAATCCAGCGGCGGGAAGCGGGGTCTGTGTCGCCGTCGTACGTCTCGGCCCTGAGCGTCGGTAACTTCAAAGCGCGGATGGCTGCCAACTGGTCCGCGGCGAGCGCCTTTGTGGGGGACAGGTAGAGGGTGACGGCGCCGTCGTCATGGATCTTGCCCGGTTGGCTGAGGACGCGCAGCTCGGACCTGTGGATGGCATCCACTGCCGGCAACTGGTACGCCAGCGACTTTCCGGACGCAGTCCCGGTGGCAATCACCACGTTGCGCCCGGCGTGTGCAATATTGGCGGCCTGGACCTGGTGCAGGTAGGGCTCTGCGATTCCAAGATCGCCGTACGCGGCTGTAACATCGGGGTGCGCCCAGGCTGGCCAAGGCTCATGGACGGCAACGCGGGATGCAATGGTGCGGACATGACGGAGCTGTTCCGGATGGGGGCCACGGCCCAGCAGGTTAATCAGCGAATCATGGGGAAGCACGTCCCCATTCTCCCACCGCGCACATGCCTAGGCCGCCGAAAGACAGGGATTCAGCTCAGGGAGAGGTCACCCTCGTCGCCAGCAACCGAAAACATCATGACAGGGGTAAGGCTGTTCCACCCCAGATGCGAATACAGTTTCTGTCCATCCGCGGACGCGAGTAACAAGCCCTCCGTGACGTCATGCGTCGGAGCCTGGGCCGCAAGTGCTTTCATGATCAGGCTTCCCAGCCCGCGGCGCTGGAACTGTGCGTCGGTCTCGATTTTGTCGAACACGGCAGTGGAATCGACCACCGACATCTGACCACTTGCAGCAACCTCTGTGTCAGATCGGACCACTGCCCGGTAGATGCCGTCCTCGTAGGAGGTCTCAAGGCTCAAGTCGTCATCAGCGAGCCAAGGGTCCTCGGCGTCCTGGGTTGTCATGTCCACCAGCATCATCATCTGGGGCACTGGACTGAGTGCCAGGCCATGCTTGCTGGCCATCGCCGAATACCGCAGGGCATCGTCGCTGAGAATGGTCAGGATCCGGCCTGGAGCAGCAGCTGTCTTGGCGGCCAAACCGGTAAATTCTTCCTCGGTTGGTTCGTAGGCGAAATACTCCCAGGCACTATCCCTGTCAGTGCGCAGGGCCGAGGGAAAACGTCCTTCGGGGGCCGTGGAGAACCCTCGGCAGGCCGCCCAACCAGCCACCCATACGGTCAGCAGGGAAGCAGCGTCGTCAACGATCTTCTCGGGATTCATGGGATGAGGGTATTCCAGCGACTCACCAAGCAACAAGGGCAGCGTCGCAAATGCAGTTCAACCGTAACCAGTACCCTTAAATACGTGGCTTTGAATAAGATTGTTCTCTTTTATGGATTCACTCCTCTGCTGGACCCGGACGCCATCAGGCTCTGGCAGCGCGCCCTCTGCGAAAAGCTGGGGCTCCGCGGACGCATCCTCATCTCCAAAGACGGAATTAACGCCACAGTGGGTGGTGAGATTGGTGCTGTTAAGCAGTACGTCAAGGCAACCCGCGAGCACAGCGGCTTCCGCGGCATCGACATCAAATGGTCCGACGGAAGTGCTGACGATTTTCCCCGGCTCAGTGTTAAGGTGCGTGACGAGATTGTCTCGTTCGGTGCCCCGGGCGAACTTGCCGTGGATGCACAGGGTGTGGTGGGCGGGGGCACGCACCTGAGCCCCGAAGCCTTGCATGAGCTGGTGAACGCGAAGAGGCACGACGGCGAGGACGTGGTCTTCTTTGATGGCAGGAACGCGTTCGAGGCCCAGATTGGGAAGTTCAAGGACGCCATAGTCCCGGACGTTGCCACAACCCATGACTTCATCACGGAACTCGAATCCGGGAAATACGACGATCTCAAAGACAAGCCAGTGGTGACCTACTGCACGGGTGGAATCCGTTGTGAGGTGCTCTCGAGCCTGATGGTGAACCGCGGCTTCACGCAGGTCTATCAGTTGGACGGAGGGATTGTCCGCTATGGTGAAGCGTTCCGGGACAAGGGCCTGTGGGAGGGCTCCCTGTACGTTTTTGATAAGCGAATGCACCTGGAATTCAGCGACGATGCGAAGACCATTGGCCAGTGCGTGCGGTGCTCGGCACCCACCAGCAAATTTGAGAATTGCTCCAATCCCAGCTGCCGGACGCTGACTCTCTACTGCGCCGAGTGTGCCTCGGATCCAGAAACGCTGCGCTGTCCGGACGGCTGCGCTGTCTAGCGGACATGAAATCCCAGGTGGGGGATCGTTTAACGCCGCGTAATGCTGAAAACGAAATTTGCCCTCTCCTGGGACGTGATCCGGACACTGATGAAGGAGGTCTCGCCCACCGTGAGTTCGTGGACCTGAGCCTTGCCACACCGCAGGATCAAGTCCACCCTTGCCACGTTGTCGTCCCGGATGGTGAAACCCACCCTGCCGACGCTCTGGCAAGCAAGGCTGACAGTGTATTTTCCCGCAGGCACTGGGCCGGCGGTTTCAAAACTGACGTCATCCTGCCCCAGCATTCCGGTGCTTGTTTTGAGCACTTCACCTGGCGCGCCGGAAATTGCGGTGGCCGCCCAGGAGGCGAGATCATCGGGGCCAACCGCCGGAAGGCGCGGTGACCTCCTGGCCCGGTCTTCAGTGGCTGCGGAGCTTTCTTCCGGTGCCGCTGGGCGCCAACCGCCGTCGTCGTAGGTGTACTCGCAGGCGGTCAGCAGCCCACCCGTCATAGCACCTGCCATGGCAAGACAAAGACACGTGCCACGCCTTTGCGCCAGCGATGACTTCATGGTCCGACTTTAGGCCCGACGGGGCAACGGCACCAGAGGTGGGCGCTGCCTGCCTCCGGTGGGATCGGGGAGTGGCGCCAGAGTCAGTTGGCCGTGAGCCGGTAGGACCACAGCAGCGGTGCGTCGACGCTTGACAGCCGGAAGGTGACCTCTGTATCGCTGGAGAGGCTCAGCGGGGTGCTCTCTTTGCCCGCATAGCAGGCCGCGCCAACGTCCGCGACATCTTTGCCACCCGATTCTGCGTAGAGGAAGGCCTTGCCGCCGCCCTCGCACACCATTGTCAGCGTGTACCGCCCCGCGGGAACCTCGACCGAGACCTGCGCCGAATCTGTGTCCACAAGTTTGCCTGATTCCTCGACCGCCACAGCGCCTGGTGCACCTGCCGTGGGGGATGGCAAAGCCGTGGCCTGCCACTGCGCCACATCCGCTTTTTCAACCGAAACCTGCGACGAGCAACCCGTCAGGGCGACGAGGATGACCGCGGAGCCCAGGAGGGCGGCGCGCGGGAAGGTGGGGGACGCAAAAACCATGTTTCCAATCTACCCGCGTGCCCCGCCCCGGATTGCATCCGGGGCGGGGCGGCAGGGAACGCCGTCAGCGGCTGCAGCTTCCCTTACCTAGTGCGGTCCTTCCGGGTCCGGCCTTTCTTCTCGGTCCATCCCAGCCCTTCGGCTGCGCGGCGCTCGGCAGAGCGCTGGCTTGCGCCACCTGAGACCACTTGCTGGTGCCGTTCCCTGGTGTAGGAACGCTGGGCTGCCACGTCCCCGCGCCTTGCCAGTGCCGCGAGCTCGCGTTGCATCTTCAGATAGCTGTGCCACCGCCGTTCCGGCAAGCTGCCATCCTCTAGGGCAGCTTGCACTGCACAATCCGGTTCGGTCTGGTGGGCGCAGTCCGCGAACCTGCAGTTGCCTGCCAGCTCCTCGACATCGCCGAACATGGCATCCATGCCGTCCCCAGCATCGAACAGTCCGAAACCGCGGACCCCGGGAGTGTCCATCAGCACCGCCCCGTTGGCGAGCGCTACGAGTTCACGCGCCGTGGTGGTGTGTTTGCCCTTGGCATCGCCAGCCCGCACCTGCCCCGTGCCCTGGACCTGTTCACCCACCAGCGCATTGATGAGCGTCGACTTCCCTGCGCCTGAGGGTCCAAGAAGCACCAGCGTGCTACCGGCTGGGATGTACTCAAGAAGGTGCTCCAGGCCATCCCCACTTTCTGCCGAAGTGGTGACCACAGGCACTCCCGCAGCCTGCAGGACAACGTGCCCGACGACGTCGTCCGCCTTTCCGGCGAGGTCCGCCTTGGTGATGATCACCAGTGGGGTGGCCCCGGAATCCCACGCCGCCACCAGGGTGCGTTCCAGGCGGTTGTGTGTGAGGGGGCGGTCTACGGGAACCACCACACCCACGACATCCATGTTGGCTGCCAGGACCTGGGCCACCGAAGAATTCTCGAAAGCCCTTTTACGGGTGAGCTCGGTCAGGCGCGGCAGGATCCCCAAGACCTGGTTTTGCCCTGCGCGGTTGGGTCCCAACCATAACCAGTCGCCCGTCGCGGCGCTTTCGCCGGAGAGCGGGTAGGGGATGTGCTGGAGCCCGCTGGCTGTAGCGACCAGGAGGAGCGAGCGGTCAGCACGCACCACCCGCCCCCTACCGGTGGCACCGGGGAGCACATGGTCATCGAAGTGGTCTGCGATTTTTGTGGTGTAGCCGTAGTGCGAGAGGCCATCAAAGGCAGTGGTGGCCGCCATTGAAGAGGTGTTCACTGTGGTTACCTTCGGAAAGGTTCCCCTGGCCGAGTCGCTGTGGACCCTGGCGGCTACCGCAGGTAATGCTCAGGCGGAGCAGGCGGCAAAGGGGAAGGAAAAGAAAGTCTGGGATATGTGGTGTGCCGTGAGAACAGTCATCGCGTTCCACCCCCAGCCTTTCCTCAGGCCTCCGTGGGCCAATCCATGGTTTTTCCTCCAACAGGAGCTTCCACCGTAACCCACCAGTTCCGTGGCGGCCAGAGGAACGGACCAGGAAATACCGGCTGGCTGTTGCGAGGCGAGCATTCGGTGTCCGGTAAGTCCTTCCGATCACAGCAGGCCTTCATGGCGCCCATAGACTGGAACCGTGAGCGAATCCCCAGTATTTACGGCCAGTACAACCCCCGACGCTCCGCGCAGCGACCGCCTTGACCTGCTGAGGGATCTAGCAGCTGATTTTCGGGCGATCGGTTACACCGCAGAGGGTGTAGCGGCACTCTTGGGGCCCGCCGCATTCACCGCGCTGGACCGGGACCAGCTCATTCCGGCACTGATTGCCACCGATGCGGCAACGGACAACCCGTTGGCAACCATCGTCCGGCTGTGGCTGCTCGCCGTTCCGCAAAGCCAGGATGCAGTGGATGCCGCTCTGCCCACCGCGGGATCTGCCGGTCTGCTGGCGCTGGGACTGGTGGACATCCAGCCAGCTGCAAGTACCTCGAATGGCACCCTGCTGCGGGCCAGGGTAGACCTGCGCCCCTACGGATGGGACGCCAACGAGGACGGCAGCGGAGGCGCGGACCTCTGGGTGGCAAGTGACCTTGCCGCACATCAGCAGGATGGTGTCCTTCGGCACGATCACGTGCTGGGCATCGGACAAGCATCAACCACCCTGGTCCAGACCACCGTGCGCTCCCACGCAGCCCGGGCACTGGACCTGGGAACCGGCTGCGGTATCCAGTCCTTCCACCTCCTGCACCATGCTGAGCACGTCACGGCCACTGACATCTCAGTGCGGGCGCTCGCGTTCACACGCTTCAACCTGATCCTGAACGCCGATGCGCTGGGCATCGATCCGGAAAACCTTGAGGACCGCGTAAGCCTGCGCCTTGGCTCGCTGCTGGAACCCGTGGCCGGAGAAACCTTTGACCTGGTGGTATCCAACCCGCCTTTTGTCATCACCCCGCGTAGCGCCGGGGAAGAGGCCGCTGGCCAGTTCACCTACCGCGACGGCGGGCTGCCCGGGGATGAAATTGTGTCCCTGCTGGTGGCGGGGCTTCCAGCAGTCCTGGCCCCCGGGGGAATTGCGCAGTTGCTGGGGAACTGGGAAGTTTCGGCCGACGATGAATGGTCCGCCAGGCCGCAGGAGTGGATCGCCGAGGGAACCGATGCCTGGTTTATCCAGCGGGAACTCGTGAGCCCGGAAATCTACGCCGAGACCTGGCTCCAGGATGCATCGCAGGGCAGGGAACGCGCGAAGTATCGAGAGGCCTACGCCGCATATCTGGCGGATTTTGCTTCCCGGCAGGTCACCGGAATCGGGTTCGGGATGGTCTTCCTGCGACGTCCCGCCACCGACGCCCCTGATCTGCGGCTCGGACGCTGGGAAGAGATCACCTATCCGATCGAGCAGCCCGTGGGAGAGCATCTTGGTGCCGCCGTGGACCGTTTTGACTGGGTAGCGCGCAGTCATCTTGGAACAACGCATCTGGTGGTGGCCGATGACGTCACCGAGGAACGGCATCAGCGGCCCGGTGCCGAGCATCCGGGCGTAATCCTTTTGCGGCAGGGAGCGGGCTTGCGCCGCACCAACCTGCTCAGCACAGAATTGGCTGGCTTCATTTCGGCCTGCGACGGCGACCTTTCGGTGGACCAGATCATGGGCGCACTGGTGGCCCTCCTGGGTGGCGGAGACGACTTCGTGGAGCAGCAGTTCCGGACGCAACTCCTCAGCGACGTCCGCAACTTGGTCCTGGACGGTTTCCTGCTTCCTGACTCCTGACCAGACCACCGCGTGACGCTCTCAAAGAATTCCTTCATACCCCTCGTATGCTCGCTAGACTGGCGAAGTGACAACGTCTTCCAGCCCTGCTGAAGAATCCGAGGCGACACCGGCAGATGTGGTGCCCGCCTCGCCAGCGCCTGCCCGCGAACATACCCGGGTGGAGATCACTGATCCCAAGGCGATCCGTGCCCTGGCACACGCCGCACGGCTGGAGGTGATCTCGGAACTGTATGCCACCCAAGCCAGCCGAACGGCTACTGAACTCGCCGCCCAGACGGGTCTGACGCCCAGCGCCATGAGCTACCACCTCCGGGCCTTGCAAAAGTGGGGCATCGTGGCACCGGGCGAAGCAACCGGAGACGCCAGGGAGCGCCGCTGGAAAGCTGCCGGCACGGATTTTGCCATCAATTCCGGTGGGGCCATCGCTAGCCCCGGGTTTGCTGTCCTCGACCTGGAACTGGAAGCTTTCCGACGTCGCGCCACAGCGTATGCGGCGTCCCGCCAGGCGGATGTCGAGCGGATGGATGCCCTCGCTTCGCGCGACGCAACACCCGCTGGCACCCCCACCAAAGATGAGGTGGACGCGAGCCCGGCGGCCGCCGTCGTGCTCGCCAGCAACCTCCTCTACCTGACGCCGGCCCAGCGCACTGAACTGCGCGAACGCCTTATTGGAATTTTTCGGGAGTATGAACTCACTGACCACTCGCGGATTCCCGACGGGGCACAGCGGATGGCCACCATGTGGTCGATGATTCCTGATGACCGGCCCCGAAACGGCGCTCCCGCCGGATGTTGAGCCTGCAGAATAAAGGGCCGGCCAACGACTTCTGCAACGCCCGAATGCGCATGTTCTTTCAAAATATGGTGAACTAGGCCAACATGGGCGGATCTGCCCGAGCCACCTTTTTCTGTAGGAGCACCGTGCCAAGTAAGGCCAAAACCGGTAAAAAACTCGTGATTGTGGAGTCTCCGGCCAAGAGCAAGACCATCGCCAAGTACCTGGGCGAAGGCTTCATCGTGGAGGCTTCGATTGGTCACATCCGGGACTTGCCGCAGCCCTCCGAGCTGCCCGCCGAGCTGAAGAAAACGCCGGTGGGCAAGTTTGCCGTGGACATCGAAAACGACTTCAAACCGTATTACGTGATCTCTGCTGACAAGAAGAAAAAGGTGACAGAGCTCAAGGCTGCGCTCAAGGAAGCCGACGAACTTTACCTCGCAACTGATGGGGACCGCGAGGGTGAAGCCATCGCCTGGCACCTGTTGGAGGTCCTGAAGCCTAAGGTGCCCGTCTACCGGATGACCTTCGGTGAAATCACCAAGGAAGCCATCCAACGCGCCATGGGCAATCTACGCGACGTTGATACAGCCCTGGTGGACGCGCAAGAGACCCGCCGTGTCCTGGACCGGCTCTACGGCTACGAGATCTCTCCGGTGCTGTGGCGCAAGGTAGCCCGCGGACTCTCTGCTGGCCGCGTGCAGTCTGTGGTCACGCGCATGGTGGTGGACCGCGAGCGCGAACGCATGGCGTTCACCTCGGCTTCCTACTGGGACCTGACGGGTCAGTTCGGCGCGGGATCCGGCAGCTTCAAGGCCAAACTTGCCTCGGTTGACGGTGCAAAGGTGGCCAGCGGGCGGGACTTTAATGACGAAGGCGAACTCACCGCCCGTAACGCCGCTCACCTGAACGAGGAGCTGGCGACCTCACTGGCCACCGCCCTGGAGAGCGTCGACTTCACTGTCAGGTCCGTGGACACCAAGCCGTACACGAGGCGTCCGGCCGCACCGTTCACCACCTCGACCATGCAGCAGGAAGCTGGCCGCAAGCTGCGCTTCTCGTCCAAGAGCACCATGCAGGTTGCGCAGCGGCTGTACGAAAACGGTTACATCACCTATATGCGTACCGACTCCTCCGCGCTGAGCGACGAGGCAGTCACAGCTGCCCGCAGGCAGGCTTCGGAGCTCTACGGCCCCGAATACATTCCGGAGAAGCCGCGCGTCTACAGCGGCAAGGCAGCCAATGCCCAGGAAGCCCACGAGGCCATCCGCCCAGCGGGAGATTCCTTCCGTACCCCGGCCCAAGTGGCCAAGCAGCTCTCCGGCGATGAATTCCGGCTCTATGAGCTGATCTGGAAGCGCACAGTTGCCTCCCAGATGGGCGATGCCAAGGGCTCTACGGCCACCATCCGGCTCGGAGCGATTGCCACGGACGGCCGTGACGCCGAATTCTCCGCATCTGGCACTGTCATCACCTTCCCTGGCTTCCTGGCCGCCTACGAAGAGGGCAAGGACGAGAGCCGTGGGGACGACGACGCCGATGACTCGCGGCGACTGCCCAACGTGGCAAAGGGTGACGCGCTGACCGCGGAAGACATCATCGCCGTCGGACACGACACCTCACCGCCGCCGCGCTTCACCGAAGCGTCCCTGACTGCAGAGCTGGAAAAGAAGGGAATCGGCCGTCCTTCGACGTACGCCTCCACCATTTCCACCATCCAGGACAGGGGCTACGTCCGGAAGCAGGGCTCTGCGCTGGTCCCCAGCTGGATAGCGTTCTCCGTTGTCCGGCTTCTGGAGCAGCACTTCACCGATTACGTGGACTATGAGTTCACGGCCGACATGGAAGGCGACCTGGACAAGATCGCCAACGGCCAGGCAGCCAAGGCGTCGTGGCTCAAGCACTTCTATTTCGGCGAAGACTCAGACCCCGGGCTCCTGAGCATCGTCAATAACCTTGGCGAGATTGACGCTCGGGAGATCAACTCGATCCCCATCACCGAGGGCATCACCTTGCGCGTGGGTAAATTCGGTCCATATCTGGAAAGCTCCATCCCCAGCATCGACCCGAAAACCGGCGAGATCGTCGAGTCTGCGCGCGCCAACGTCCCCGAAGACCTTGCCCCGGATGAGCTGACGCCGGCCAAGGCCATTGAACTGATGGAGACTGCTGCGCCGGAGGAACGTGTCCTCGGTGAGGACCCGCACACCGGCCACACCGTGCTGGCAAAGAATGGCCGCTACGGCGCCTACGTAACAGAGGTCATTCCAGAGCCGACAGCGGAGCAGTTGGCCAATGCGCCGGTGGAGTATTACAAGAACGGGAAGCCCAAGCCTCCGAAGAAGCCCGTGAAGGCCAAGCCGCGAACAGGATCGCTCTTTGCGTCGATGACCGTTGACGGTGTGACGCTCGAAGAGGCACTCCAGCTGATGAGCCTGCCCCGCGCGCTGGGCGAGGACGCCGAAGGCACCCTCATCACCGTTCAGAATGGCCGTTTCGGGCCGTACCTGAAGAAGGGTACGGATTCGCGCTCCATTGGCACGGAAGAGGAGATCTTCACGATCACTCTTGAGCAGGCACTGGAGATCTACTCGCAGCCCAAGCAGCGCGGCGCTCGTGCTGCCGTGCCGCCGCTGGCCGAGTTTGGTCCCGACCCGGTGTCCGAGAAGAACATTGTGGTCAAGGAGGGCCGGTTCGGGGCATACATCACCGACGGCGTCACCAACATCACGATTCCACGCTCAACGTCCCTTGAGGAGTTGACCCGTGAGCAGGCCGTGGAGCTTCTTGCCGAAAAACGTGCCAAGGGTCCTGTTAAGCGCACCACCACCCGCAAGGCGCCGGCGAAGAAGAAGGTTGCCGCCAAGAAGTAGCACTGCCTGCGCCTTCACTGGGCTGTGTGGGGCTGATATGGGTTCGTAGGGTGGCGGTGAGTTCGCCGGACAAGCTCCGAAATCGCGGGAGAGGGACGAGATCGCGGGAACGTTCCCGCGAACCTGTCCCTCTCCCGCGAACCTCTCCCGCGGGGTGGGCGGTGAACCCGGCCTGCGTCCAGCGCGGGCGCGGCCGTTGGGCTGAAATTGCGGTGATCGGCACAACGTGATCGAGTAGGACCATGACTGAACAGCCTGCAAGCACTGACCCTGCGCCACTGAACGAACTCGAAGAGAAGCTGGTTCAGAGCGGCGAGTCCGAGTCCGATCCGGTGGACGTGATCCTGTCCTTCCTCAACAGCGAGGTCTACCTGGCCAGCGAGGAAGCGCCGGAAAACGCCGACGCAAATGTTGAACCCCTGATCCTTTCCAATGCCGACGGCGATCCTGTCTTGGCTGTTTTTTCGCACCCCAGCCGCGTGGATGAGCAGTTCCGTGCAGCTGCTCCGAACATCCTTGGGACCCAGGGCGCAGCAATTATTGCCAATATTGGCGATGAGCTGGGCCTGGTCATCAATCCATCAGCTGCTTTCGGTTTCGAGATCAACCCCGAGGGCATCGCCAACATCAAACGTGACTTCAGGCGTGCTGACGAGCCCGCTGCTCCCGTCCCAGAGTAGGTTTGCTCGCCAGGCTCGGCTGCCTTGCTGGGCATGTGAACCGGGTTCGCGGTCGAAGATCCGCCCGGGACAGGCGATAATGTCAGGATGCGACTAGGCGTTCTTGATATCGGCTCAAACACAGTGCATCTCCTTCTGGTGGATGCCCACCCTGGGGCCCAGCCAGTCCCCTTTGCCTCCCACAAAAGGCCGCTATCCCTGGTCCAGTACCTGGACGGTGACGGCAACATCTCCGAAGAGGGCCAGCGGGAACTGATTGACTTTGTCCAGGAAGCCCGCGCATTTGCCAGCCGACACAAGGCGGAGGACCTGCTCTCCTTCTGTACGTCGGCCATTCGGGAGTCCACCAACGGCATTGCCGTCCTGGACCGGGTAAAAACCGAGACCACGGTGACGCTTGAAGAACTCAGCGGCCGCGATGAGGCATCCATGACGTTTTTTGCTGTTCGCCGGTGGTATGGCTGGGGCGCCGGACCCATCCTCGACCTCGACATTGGCGGCGGGTCCTTCGAGATGGCCTACGGGCACGACGAGCTTCCGGAGCTCGCCACATCCGTTCCCCTGGGCGCCAGCAGGATCACGCGGGACTGGCTGGAGAATGATCCTCCGTCGGCCAAAAGCATCAAGGAACTGCGCCGCTACATCCGATCGACCCTCAAACCGGCAGTGCGGCAGTTCAACGACCTCGGACGAGCCAACTTGGTTGCAGGGACATCCAAGACCTTCCGCTCCCTGGCACGGATTGCCGGAGCCGCGCCCAGTGGCGCCGGACCCTATGTCAGGCGCGAACTGCGTGCTACGGACCTAGGCATCTGGACACAGCGCATTTCCGCCATGACGGTGGAGGACAGGCTGCACCTGCCTGGCGTCTCGGACGCCCGCGCGAAACAGTTGCTGGGCGGGGCCCTGGTGGCTGAGGCCGCACTGGAACTGTTCAACGTCAAAAAGATCCGGATCTGCCCGTGGGCCCTGCGGGAGGGGCTGATCCTGCGTCGCCTCGACCAACTGGTCTTCGCCGGGCCGTTGGATCCAGCGCCGCACGTTGCCGCCAAGCTGGCCGGTCCGCCTAACTGACAGCTGAGGGACCCACCCAGGAACCAGGCCGCCGGGTTAAAAGCGAAGGCACCGGGGTCCGCAGCGGGAAAATGGGGGGAAACCCGCTGCAGACCACCGGTGCCAGCAGACATCTCCATGCCTGCCATCACTCGCACCCTCTCAATGAGGTAGTTACTACGTTAGGGCCGGAAAGTGGGAGAACGCTGCGTCCTGCATGGGAGCCAGCTGTGAGTTCTAGGCCGCCTACCCTGGGATTATGCGTTCGCCAGTGTCTTGAGGTTGCTGCCATGATGGGAAGATGAGTAACCGAATCGCATTTCTTGGCTGTGGATCAATGAACGAGGCAATCTTGGGTGGCCTGATCCAGGGCGGAACAGACCCTGCGGACATTGTGGCAACCGTGCGCCGGCCAGAACGTGCGGCAGAACTGGCGCAGCGGCATCACGGAATAACAGCGATCGCTGGCGCCGAGGATCCCGAGAACAACAGGAATGCGGCCATTGGGTCCGCCATGGTCATCCTTGGCGTGAAGCCTGTGGGCATTGCCGCTCTTGCCAGGGAAATTGCCCCTGTGCTCTCACCGGAAACGATTGTTGTCAGTGTGGCGGCAGCTGTATCCCTTGCCCAGCTCGAAGCCGAGCTGCCAGAAGGCCAGCCTGTGATCCGAAGCATGCCCAATACGCCGTCACGCCTTGGCAGGGGAGTCCTCTCCGTCTCCGCAGGCACCCACTGCACTCCCGAGCAGCTACAGCAGGCCAAGGACGTCCTGGCCTCTGCAGGCACCGTGGTTGAGATTCCGGAGGAGCAGGTCAACGCCCTCTCCGCCATCAGCGGCTCCGGCCCGGCCTATGCGTTTTACCTGGCCGAAGCTATGGCCGCCGCCGGAGTCGAGCTGGGCCTGGACGCCGAGCTGTCCCTTTTGCTGGCTCGCGAAACAGTGGCAGGGGCAGGCATGATGCTTGCTGAGCCCGGAGCGGATCCCACTGCGCTTCGCAAAGCAGTCACCAGTCCCAAGGGAACCACCGAACGTGCCATCCAGGCTTTTGACCGGCAGGGGATTCCGGCCAGCATCGCCGCTGGTGCCAGGGCTGCTGCTGACCGGGCAGCTGAGATCACTGGTGAACTGGACCAGGCCACCAGCTGAACACTGAGGCCAACGCTCCTAGCGAGGTGGCCCGGGGGTGCGTCCCCTAGGCCAACAATCCAGGTCAGGGCCTCGCCGCGAACCGTTCCAGCAGATCCACGTGGCCGGAAACAATGAGCATGTCACGTGCCGAGACCTTGGTTTCCGGCCTGGCGTAGGTGAAATCCTCTCCAGGTGATTTCACGCCCACAATTGTTACCCCGTACTTTGACCTGACTTTCGATTCCTCGAGGGTGAAACCCACAGTTTCGCGGGGCGGGTACATCTTGACGATCGCGAAGTCATCGTCGAATTCAATGAAGTCGAGCATGCGCCCGGAAACCAGGTGCGCGGCGCGGACTCCGGCGTCGGCTTCCGGATAAATTACGTGGTTGGCGCCGATCCGGGTCAGGATCTTCCCATGCGATGGCGTGATTGCCTTGACCCACAAATGCTCTATCCCCAGGTCAACCAAATTCACGGTGATCAGCACCGAGGATTCGATGGACGTGCCAACACCCACGACAGCAGAGCTGAACTCCTGGGCTCCGAGCTGGCGCAGGGCGTCGATGTTGGTGGCGTCGGCCTCGACCACGTGGGTCAGGACAGAGGCCCATTTCTGGACCAGGTTGCGGTCGCGTTCAATCGCAAGGACCTCACGGCCCTGCTTGACCAGCTGTTCTGCTGTGGAGGAACCGAAGCGGCCCAGGCCGATCACCAGGACTGGTGCGTTGTGGGCTGGGCGGTTCACGGCCGTGGGCGAATTAGCCAATGATGGGTCTCTCTTCCGGGTAGTGGTACAGCTGGCTCCGTTGGCGCAGCGCCAGCGCGGCTGCGAGGGTCACTGTGCCCACGCGGCCAGCAAGCATGAGGGCGGACAGCACATAGACGCCCGACGGCGGCAGCTCGGCGCTGAGCCCCGTGCTGAGGCCCACAGTGCCAAAGGCCGAGATTGTCTCGAACAGCACCCGGTCCAGCGGTGCGTTGCTGATGTAGAGCAGCAGGAAAGCCGAGACCGACACCAGCGTGGCACCGGCAACGATGACGGAGATTGCTACCCGCATGGTGCCTTGGGGAATGGTGCGGCCGTAAACCTTCACATCGGAGTCGCCGCGGGCTTCAGCCACTATTGCCAGGAACATGACGGCAATGGTGGTTACCTTGATGCCGCCTGCCGTTGACGCGGACCCGCCTCCGGCGAACATGAGGGCGTCAGTGAGGAGCATGGTGGTGGATTCCATCTGGTTCTGATCCACGAGGTTGAAGCCACCTGAGCGCGTCATGACGGATGCAAACAGCGAGTGTGTGATCTTCTCACCAAGATCCATGCCGCCAATCGTCCTGATGTTGTCCCACTCCATGAGTCCCCAGAGCAGCGTTCCCGCCATCAGGAGGATGAAAGAGACCTGGATGGTCAATTTGGTATGCAGATTCCATTTCCGCCAGTTAAGCCCGTTCTGCTGCAGGACCATGACAACAGGAAAGCCCAGGCTGCCCAGAAGGACGCCCAACATCAGCGGAACCAGAATCCACAGGTCCGTTTCGTAGGGCACAATTCCGTCGGAGTGCGGTGTGAAACCTGCATTGTTGAATGATGAGATGGCATAAAAGACCCCGTGCCAGACAGATTGCCAGAACGGTTCGCCCAGTGTCAGGAAGCGTGGAATGAGCGCTGCGGCCAGGATCGCTTCGATGACCACCGACGTGGTGATAACGATCCGGAGCAGGGTGCCAACCTCGCCCAACCTGCCAGCGTTGTTCATGGCTTCCTGGGCGATCAGTTTCCCGCGGACACCGAGTTTCTTGCTGACCATCAGGGCCAGGAGGGATGCCAGGGTCAAGGTTCCCAGTCCGCCAACAAAGATTCCAAGCAGAATGACCAGCTGACCAAAAAAGGACCAGTGGACAGCTGTCGAGACAACCGTCAGCCCTGTGACACAGACGGCAGAGACCGCCGTAAACACGGCCTGGTGAAGCGGGGTGATCTCGCCTGTTGCAGAGGAAATTGGCAGGCTCAGGAAAAAAGTGAAGAAGAGGATGACAACGCAGAACGCCGTCAACGCCAGGCGCGCAGGGGAGGTGTTGGCAATATTGTCGACAAAGTCCCTGGCCCGGGTAAGAATTCCCAGGCTTTCGCGCTCCGGCCCTGCCCCCTGCCAGTGGCCCGGGTTGGGGGACCTCGACTGGCTTTGTGTCATGTGTGGTGTTCCTCGATCGAATCCGTGTCCTCAAGTAGTAAACCACTAATGCGGGCGCAGTGACTGGGCCTGGCCGCGCATTGCTCGGGTAGCCTGTGGATGGTGACCTTCCTGCCCGGACTCAGTAAACCCGCTCCGCCTACGGTAGTGGCGTGGGATCAGTCCATGACCGCTTACGACTTCGGCCCGGGCCACCCGATGTCTCCCGCTCGCCTGGACCTGACAGCACGCATGGTCGAGAGCCTTGGCTTGCTCGAATTGCCGCACGTTGATGTCGCTGCACCGGAGGTAGCGACCGACGTCGAACTTCACACAGTGCACAGCCAAGACTTTGTCGCAGCCGTCCGGGCCGTGAGTGCTGAACCGGCACTGGTGGACATTGCGCACGGGCTCGGGACAGAGGATGACCCGGCCTTCGCGGGGATGCACGATGCAGCCGCGCGTCTGGCGGGGGGTTCCCTGCTGGGCGCCGACGCGGTCCTCGCAGGGACAGCTCTCCGCGCAGTCAATTTTGGCGGCGGCATGCATCATGCCGCCCGCGACAGGGCGAGTGGCTTCTGCATCTACAACGATGCGGCACTGGCCATTGCCAGGCTTCTGGACGGCGGACTCAGCAGAATCGTCTACATCGATATTGATGCGCACCACGGCGACGGTACCGAAAGTATTTTCTGGAATGATCCGCGGGTCCTCACGATTTCCGTGCATGAGAGTGGGATGACCCTGTTTCCTGGAACTGGATTCGCCAATGAACTGGGAGGCCCGGATGCAGCGGGGTCAGCTGTCAACGTTGCCCTGCCGGCGGGTACCGGAGACGCAGGATGGCTGCGGGCATTTCACGCGGTTGTTCCCCAGTTGGTAGGAGCCTTTGCGCCCGACGTCATTGTCAGCCAACACGGCTGTGACAGCCACGGAACTGATCCGCTGACCCATCTCAATATCAGCATTGATGCCCAGAGGGAGGCGGCTACAGCCATCGCAGGGCTTGCCGACCGTTTTTGTGCCGGTCGCTGGATTGCCACGGGTGGTGGCGGATACAACGTCACAGGCGTCGTGCCGCGCGCCTGGGGCCACCTCGTGGCGATTAGTGCCGGCCGGCCGGTTCCACTGCGCACTCCGGTTCCGGCCACCTGGCGAGCCTATGTAGCGGAAAAATTCGGTACTGAGACGCCGGAGTTCATGGGCGATGACGTGGAGCTTTGGTGGCGATCGTGGGAAGTCGGGTTCGACCCCAACGACCCGGTGGATCGCACTGTCATGGCGACGCGCAAGGCCGTTTTCCCATTGCACGGGTTGGATCCCTGGTTCGACTGACGCCGGATTCCCCGGAATCTTCCAGTGGATGCCATTTGAGGCATATGTCGCTAGGGTGGAGTCCATGGTGACAGACGACGTATTTGCCGTCATTGCAGAGGGTACCCGGCGTGAAATCCTGGCTGCGCTGCGGTCGGGGGACATGGCCGTGGGTGAGCTGGTCGCGGAGCTCCAGACCAGCCAGCCCACCATTTCCAAGCATCTGAAAGTTCTCCGCGAGGCCGAGCTCGTCAGCATGCGCGCGCAAGGGCAGAAACGCTACTACGCACTCAACCGGGAACCCCTTGAAGGGGTTGCGCGCTGGCTTGCGGCGTTCGACGTCGAACCTCAGGCCAGTGTACCGGGAACCGTTTTGCCCACAACAGAGCCGCACGGCAGTCCGCAACCGATCGAGGAGGCTCGCGACCACGGAGTGCCCCAGGCCGCCGGACCCGGCGCTTTTGGTCTTGCTGCTGCAGAGCCTGGCCGTTCCGTGCCTGCGAAACAAGGGCCCGGAGATGCCGCCGTTCTTGAGCGGGACAACGCTGAGCTCAGCGCGGCGGTGGTGGTGCGTGGCGGAACTGCCGGGACGGCCGGCATAGGTGCGGACAATACTGTCCCCCAACAGATTGGCCGGACCGTGGGACGTGCAGCCACGAAGGCCGCAGACCTCATTGCCAACCTGCCCAAGTTCGGCCGCAAGAAATAGCCCAACTCCCTGGCGTTGGGGGCGGTTTTACCGGGGCAGGAGGTGGACGTGGTCCGGCGTCAGTTCGGCGATGCTGCTGACGCCCAGCAGGGCCATGGTGCGGATCATGTCCTTTTCCAGGATTGCCAGCGCGCGGTCGACGCCGAGGCGGCCACCGGCCATCAGACCGTAGAGGTAAGCGCGTCCAATGAGCGTGAAGTCCGCGCCCAGGGCCAGGGCCGCGACGATGTCGGCTCCGCTCATGATTCCCGTATCCAGGATGATGGCCGCGCCCGAATGATCCGCAGCAAATGCTTTCCTGACCTCCGGGAGGAGGTGGAAGGGGATGGGGGCTCGGTCCAGCTGACGGCCGCCGTGGTTGGAGATCACGACACCGTCAGCACCGTGGTCAACCACCTTGCGGGCATCTTCTACTGTCTGGATGCCCTTGACCACCAGGTTGCCCTTCCAGGTTTCGCGCAGCCAGTCGAGGTCCTCGAATGTCAGCGTAGGGTCAAACATCGAGTTGATCAGATCGGCGACGGTTCCGGTGTACCGGGACAGGGACGCGAATGTCAGTGGCTCGTGGGTCAGGAAGTTGAACCACCAGGCCGGACGATACGAGGCATCCACCACCGTTTTGAGAGTCAGTGCCGGGGGGATCGTCATGCCGTTGCGCACGTCCCTGAGGCGAGCTCCGGCGACGGCGGTGTCCACCGTGACCATGAGGGTGTCGTTGCCCGCCCTGGCTGCACGTTCAATCAATGCCAGCGAGCGGTCCCGGTCTGTCCATAGGTAGAGCTGGAACCAGTTACGGCCATTGGGTGCAGCTGCTGCGACGTCTTCGATGGATGCGGTGCCCATGGTGGACAGGGTGTAGGGGATGCCTGCTGCCTGGGCAGCCTGGGAGCCGGCATACTCGCCCTCCGACTGCATCATCCGGGTAAATCCGGTAGGGGCAATACCTACGGGAAGCCTGGAAGTTTTCCCCAGGATCTGGGTGCTCAGGTCCACGCTGGACACGTTGCGAAGGATGCCGGGCCGGAATTCGATGTCCAGGAAGGCGTTGCGGGCCCTGCGGAGAGTGATCTCCTCTTCCGCGGCGCCATCGGTGTAGTCAAAAGGTGCCTGCGGTGTTCGGCGCTTGGCAATATCCCGCAGTTCCCAGATGGTACTGGCCCGGTTGAGCCGCGCCGCTTTGCCGAACTCAGGCTTTTTGAACTGCATCAGGGGTGCAAGGTCGGAGTACTTGGGGACACGACGCTTCAGTGCCGCCGGGGTGCCGCGGATGGCGGGCGCCGCCGCGGGAACGGCAGCCTGCCCTGGAGCAGGAGTGATCTCCGGGGTGCTGCTGGGGATGGTGTGCGTCATTGAACTGCCTCTCGCTACAGGGTGATGATTGCGTTCCAGGAGGGCCGCGGTATTCCCGGAGGTGTGGTCTAACCACACTGTATTCCATGTGGTCCAACCTCATCAACTACTATTGCTGCATGCGAACCCACCAGGTAGTCCAGCAGTGGATTGAGCTCGAACTTTCCCAAGGCAGGCTCTCCCTCGGCAGCCGGCTACCCGCTGAGCGGGCCCTGGCTGAGCAGTTGGCCGTGTCGCGAACCTCGGTCCGGGAAGCGATCCGCATCCTGGAGGCCATGGGGGTGGTTCGGGCCGGCGTAGGGTCGGGTCCGGACGCCGGGACAGTTGTCATCGCGGATCCGACGGCGGCGCTGGGCTCTGCGCTGCGGCTGCACGTGGCGACTGCGCACTTGCCGGTCAGGGACATTGTGGAAACCCGAGTCCTGCTGGAATCCTGGGCGGTGAGCCGCGTGCGTCCGGACGCCACGGTAATGGCCCGTGCTGCCGAGCTTTTGGACCTGATGGACGCTGCGTCCGACGTCGACTATTTCCTGGAACTGGACGTGCAGTTCCACCTTGCCCTTGCCAGTGCCGCCGGGAATGCGGTGGTGAGCGCCATGATGGGCTCGCTCCGCGAATCAATCCAGAACTACGCCGGCACGCTGACGGCCAATCTTCCCGACTGGCAGCGCACGTCAGCCCGGCTGCGCCGTGAGCATCGCGAAATTCTGGCTGCTATTGCCGCTGACGACGGCGGACGTGCGGCCAAGCTGGTGGCGCACCACATCGAGGGGTACTACGCAGAAGCAGGGCTGGGGGTCAGCACGGATCCATCCGCCGGGTAGCGTCCCGGTCCGGCGGAGTGTGCCAGCGGGCACTGTGCCAGGCGATGGAGGGGCCTGTCACTGCGGGCCTGGATGGACCGCTGCCGGTCCGGTGCTTCCCCGGACAGTCAGCTTTGGGTGAAAGATGGTTGGCAGGGGGGCACGTGCCCCGTCGTCAGCGTCTTCCACCGCGGCTGAGGCTGCCAGCGGAGCTGCTGTGGTTGCCGTGGGGGCTGGCAGGCGGGCGCTCCGGATGGTTTCAATCATTCGCTGCCAGGCCTGTTCTCCGAGTTCCGTAATGGGAACAGTCATGGTGGTCAGGGTCGGTGTGGTGTACCGGGCAAACGAGATGTCATCAAAACCGGTGACGGAGATGTCACCCGGTACGTTGACCCCATGCTCGTGGAGTCCACTGAGCAGTCCCATGGCCACAAGGTCGTTGAACGTCAGGACTCCCGTTGCGCCGCTTGAAAGCACTGCATCCACCGCTTGGTGGCCGACTTCAAAGGAGGATCCGCCGGGGAGCATGTGCACGTCAATGCCAGGGTTTGCTTCCCTAAATCTTTCCAGCCCAGCCAGGCGGAGTTTGTTGGATGCGCTGCGGGGTGGGCCGGACAGGAATGCCAGCCTGGTGTGCCCAAGCCCCACCAGGTGGTCCGCAAGGTCCTGGATGCCCTTGGCATAGTCCACCATGAGGCTTGGGGAGGCCGTGTTCTCAGTGCTCCGGTTGATCAGGACCAGCGGCTGGAGGGACGGGGCCAGTTCGGCCAGTTCGGCGTCGCTCATCCGGGGAGCGCACAGGACCAGCCCGTCGCACCGGCGCCGGGCTTCTCCGGCGAGTATGGCCTCCTCGCTGGAAACCTCTGAGGAATCCGCAATGAGGACTCGGTAACCGTCTTGGGCGGCTGCCATGCTCAGCCCCCGCAGGATGGCCTGGAACGTTGGGTTAGACAGGTCGGGGACCACGATGCCGATGGTGTCCGTCTTGCCGAGTGCCAGGCTGCGGCCCACCGGATTTGGTTGGTACCTGAGCTCTGTTGCTGCTGCCCTTACCCGGGCGGCAATTTCGGCGTCAACCGTAAAATTGCCATTCATTACGCGTGACACAGTTGCGAGCGAGACGCCTGCCAGCTTTGCCACGTCGGCTATGCCGATCCTGCCTGTGGCCGATCTCCTGCCCATGAATCTCCCTCAGCCCAGCTCACCTGCCGGGCACATTCTGGTGTGGTGCCGATTCCAGCTGGCGGGATGTCCAATGCCATGGTCTGGATGGCCAGCATACCCCGCGGTGGGAAGCGTTTTCTGGGCAATTTTACGCGGCACGCGATAATTCGCGCCAATCAGGTACCGCCTGCACTCCGGCGAATATTCCAGTGTGGTTGACGGGACCGGCACTCTGTTGGTAAAAACTGTACTAGGGATTGAGAAAACGCTTTCTCACTATCGTTCCGAGTGGTCGCACGCCGCCCAGGTCCACCCACAGCTCCCGAAAGGTCCTCCTCTTCATGGTCAGCACAGTCACCACCGCAGCGTCGCGAAAAGACACCACGAGCCCAGGGGCGCTGCCACGTACGGACCACGCCCGTGCCGCCGGCTCGGCAGGACGCACCCGCCTTGTTCTCATTGGGACTGGCGGCCGCTCGGAGATGTATATCCGGGCGATCTTGGGCAACTATGCGCAGGTTGCGGAACTGGTGGCCATCTCGGATATCAATCCGGGCCGCGTGGAGTTCTACCAGAAGCTCATCCAGGAAATCGGTGCAGATGGGCCTGTCCAGACATTTGAACCCGGTGAGCTGACGGCCTTTGTCCAGGCGAATGCCATCGATCGGGTGGTTGTCACCACTCCGGACTACACTCACGCGGACTTCATTGTGGAGGGACTTGAGGCAGGCGCCGATGTTGTTGTCGAAAAGCCGCTGACCATCGATGCGCAGGGGTGCCGTCGGATCACCGAAGCTGTTGCCCGGACAGGCAGGAATGTGGTTGTCACCTTCAACTACCGCTACTCGCCCCGGAACAGTGCCCTCAAGGAAATTATCCAGAGTGGTGTGATTGGCAAGGTAACGTCCGTCGATTTCAGCTGGGTCCTGGACACGGTCCACGGAGCGGACTATTTCCGTCGCTGGCACCGGGAAAAGAAAAACTCTGGCGGGCTGCTCATCCACAAGGCCTCGCACCACTTTGATCTTGTCAACTGGTGGATCAATGACGTTCCCACCCGTGTATTCGCCTCTGGTGGACTGAAGTTCTACGGCGAGGCCAATGCTGCTGAACGGGGCCTCGGAGAACGGCCCGAACGCGGCACTCCCGAGGTTGCCCACGTCCCTGGGACGCCCAGGGATCCATTTGTCCTGGATCTTCGCGAAGACGATCGCCTCAAAGCCCTTTTCCTGGACAACGAACATTTTGATGGATACCGCCGTGACCAGGACGTTTTCACTGCGGGCATCACCATTGAGGACAACCTGGCGCTGGTGGTGGAGTACGACGGCGGCCCTCGCCTCAGCTACTCGCTCAACGCCCACAGCCCGTGGGAAGGATACCGGGTTGCCATCAATGGCACAGAGGGCCGTGCGGAGCTTGAGGTAGTCGAACGTGCCGCCGTCGAGAACAGCGCCGACAAAAAGACGGTTGTGGACCCCAGCGCCACCCCCGTTCTGGAAGAGGACACCGTCCGGGCCATCGGGGAACGGCTGGTTGTCCAGCGCCACTGGGAGCCCGCACGGGAGGTAGCGATCATCAATGGCGAAGGCGGCCACGGCGGCGGCGATGAGCTGCTGCTCTCGGATCTGTTCAACGGTCCGGGCGAAGACCCGCTGGGCAGGCCGTCGGGCTATCTGGACGGGCTGCGTTCCGTGTCAGTGGGAATTGCAGGAAACCGCTCACTTGAAACCGACAGGCCGGTGAGCATCGAGGAACTTAACCTCGGTGTCGACCTGCGCCACAACCGCTGACACCGGCCGGGATCTAAGGAAGACCATGAGTAGGATTTTTGTGACAGGCGGCTCCGGCCGGCTGGGACGAAGCGTCGTTGCAGGACTCGCTGCCGCCGGCCATCGGGTGACCTCGGTGGACCGTGACGCGGTGCCGGCCGACGAGCTCCCCGCTGGGGTGGAGCAGGCTACTGCCGATCTTTCCGCGCCCGGGGAGGCAGCGCGCCTGATGCGTGCGGCGGCACCTGACGCCGTCATTCACCTGGCAGCGATAGCTGTACCGTTCAGCGCTCCTGAGGACGTCATCCTCAGCACCAATACGAAACTGGCCTATGCGGTCATCAGCGCGGCAACGGACCAAAATGTGCCCAAGATCGTCACGGCGAGCAGTCCCACCGTGCTGGGCTATGGCTCGCCGGCAGGATGGCTGCCAGCACGCTTCCCCCTGGATGAGGAGACGCCCGCCCGTCCCTGGAACGCCTACGCGCTCTCCAAGTCCATTGCCGAACAGACGGTCCAGATGTTCGCAGCCGCACAGGGGGACCGCATCCGCTATGCCGCATTCCGTCCATGCTTTGTCATTTCCCCCGAGGAGTGGGCGGGCGCGCCCACTCAGCAGGGCCACACTCTCTCCGAGCGACTCGCAGACCCTGCGCTGTCCGCGCCGGCACTCTTCAACTACGTCGACGCCCGGGACGTCGCCGATTTCCTGCACGTCCTGCTGGAAAAAATGGAGAGTATCCCCAACGGGGAGACTTTTTTCGTCGGTGCAGCCGATGCCCTGGCGACCGAGCCCTTGGCCGAACTGCTGCCCAGATATGTGCCGGGAAGCTCGGAAATAGCCGCCGTCCTGACGGGCGTCAGCCCGGCCTTCTCCATTGCCAAGGCCCACCGCCTGCTGGGCTGGAAACCGACCCGCAGCTGGCGTACTGAACTTGTGGATCCAGCATGTGTCGCACCGGGCACAGCAGGACCACTGCAGGGCTCCGCCGCAGCAGGATTCGACGCGGGGCACACCACACCAGTCATGAAGAGCGATGCGCTGGTAACAGCCAGCCCTGGAATCAAGGAGACCCGATGAAATTCGACGGAGTGCTGTTCTTCCCTGTGACTCCTTTCACTGACAAGGGAACCGTGGATGGTGGCCTCCTCAAGGAACACATCTCCTCCCGCTTGCCCTTCGGGCCCGGCGGTGTCTTTCCCGCCTGCGGGACTGGTGAGTTTCACGCGCTGAGCCTTGCGGAAGTCCGCACGGTTGTCCGTGCAGCTGTTGAGGTTGTGGCAGGCACGGTGCCAGTGGTGGCGGGCGCAGGCGGCCCCCTGGGGCACGCCATCGAAGCTGCGAAGGTCGCCGAAGACGCTGGTGCTGATGCCCTGTTGGTGCTACCGCCATACCTTGTGACAGGGCCAAGCGAGGGCCTCGTGGCCTACATCGAGGCTGTGGCTCGAGCCAGCAGCCTGCCAGTGATTGTGTACCACCGGGGCAACGCAAAATTCACTGCTGCATCCATGGCCACGCTGGCTGCAGATCCCAAGGTGATCGGATTTAAGGACGGGCTCGGTGACGTCGGCCTAGCCCAGGAGATAGTCTCTGCCATCAGAGCCTCAGGCCGTGAGGATTTTGCGCTGTTCAACGGGCTTTTGACTGCCGAACTCACCCAGGGCGCCTACCGCGGCCTGGGGATCCCGCTGTATTCCTCTGCAGCATTCGCGATGGCCCCGGAAATCGCCACGGCATACTACGACGCCTACGAGGCTGGTGACGAGGAGCGGCGGAATGCGCTCCTCGAGGGGTTTTACGAACCACTGGTCCGGCTGCGGGACCAGACTCCCGGCTTTGGTGTTTCCCTCATCAAGGCCGGGCTGCGCCTGGGCGGCCTTTCCGTAGGTTCCGTCCGGCCTCCCCTCGTGGATCCGAGCGAGGAGCAGTTGGTACAACTCTCAGCAATCCTCGCCAAGGGCTACGAGCTGGTTGGCCGCTGATGAACGCGCCAGGTGCCCCGGCCGCGCGTACCCCTGCGGGCGTTCCGCTGATTAAGGGGGTGAGCACCACTGTGCTGACAGCCAGGCTGCGGCGAAGCTGGGGCGCTGAAGCGCCAGAAAACCACGTGGTCACAACCCGCATCGACACTGATGACGGCGGAACGGGATACGGGTTTTCCTGGACGCCAACCATAGGTCCCTACGCTGTGCAGGCCCTGCTGGAACACGACATTGCACCGTTCCTGAAAGGCTTACCGGCCCATCCGGAGGTCGTCTGGGACGCGCTGTGGAAAAGGCTGCACGAGGCCGGCGGCGGCGGGCTGACAACAATTGCGATGGCAGGCATTGACCTTGCGCTGTGGGACGCCCAGGCACGCCGCGCAGGACTCACGGTTTCGGGGCTCCTGGGGCAACGCAGAGACTCGGCTGAGGTATATGGTTCTGGCGTCAATCTGCACTACACACTGGATGAACTTGTTGCCCAGGTAAGGCGATGGATCGCGGCAGGGCACACTGCCGTCAAGATCAAGGTGGGCAAACCGGACATCCGCGAGGACACCGAAAGGGTGGCTGCGGTCAGGGAAGTGCTGGGTCCGCACCGAAAACTGATGATTGATGCCAACCAGCGCTGGGATCTGCCAACAACGTTCAAAGCCCTTGAGGCGCTGGGAGGGTTTGGCCTGGAATGGCTGGAAGAGCCCATCATTGCAGATGACCTGTGGGCTTACCGGCGGCTGCGAAAACACTCACCGGTTCCCATTGCCCTGGGTGAAAACCTGCATACTATCTACCGGTTTCGAGATTTCATTGAAGCTGGGGCTGTAGATATCATCCAGCCCAACATTGTCCGGGTAGGTGGCATTACGCCTTTCCGGCGGATTGTAGAGCTGGCCCGGACCAACAGCATCAGGGTCATGCCACACCTCCTGCCGGAACTGTCGGGGCAACTCGCCCTGACGCTGGCCGAAGACACACTGGTGGAGGACGTCGAAGATGCTTCCTTTGACCAGCTTGGCCTCCTGGCTGGCCCGGCCCCGGTAGAGATTGTGGACAGCAGGGTCCACCTGACTGGCCAGCCGGGACTTGGTTTCCGCTTTCGCGAACCCGCGGTTGCCGAGCCGGCCGAAAATCCCAGTGTCCCAACCGCAGCGCTCCAGAACAGGAACCACCCGTGACACATGAAACGCTTTCCCTTTCCGACCTGACTGCAGCAGCTACTGCTGCAGCGCGCATTGCCGCTGCCGCAAGCGACGTTGAACGCGCCACCTGGCTCAGGGCCGTCGCCGATGCACTCGACGCGCACTCTGCTGAACTCGTGGAAATTGCCGATTCGGAATCCCACCTGGGCGCCACCCGGCTGACGGGCGAAGTGGCCCGCACCACGGGGCAACTCCGGCTCTTTGCCGACGTGATTACCGAAGGGTCCTACCTTGAGGCGATTGTGGACCATGCCAACCCCAACTCCACGCCGCCCAGTCCAGACCTGCGGAGGATGCTTGTTCCGGTGGGCCCGGTTGGCGTTTTCTCGGCATCGAATTTTCCCTTCGCCTTTTCGGTGGCGGGCGGGGACACTGCCTCGGCACTGGCCGTGGGCTGCCCCGTGATTGTGAAGGCCCATAGCGGTCATATCAAGCTTTCTGAACGCACCGCCGAGGTGGTCAGTGCAGCCCTGCGTACAGCTGGCGCACCAGACGGGATATTCGCGGTGGTCAGTGGCCGTGAAGCAGGCGTAGCGCTGGTTCAGGACCCAGCCATTAAAGCCGTGGGTTTTACCGGTTCGGTGCCTGGTGGCCGGGCGCTCTTTGATCTGGCCGTTGGCCGCCCGGAACCCATTCCTTTTTACGGGGAACTAGGCAGCCTGAACCCCGTTGTGGTGACGGCCGCTGCACTTGCAGACCGTGCTGAGGCACTGGCTGCCGGCCTCGCGGCGTCCTTTACCCTCGGAGTGGGCCAGTTCTGCACGAAGCCGGGCGTTGTCTTCATCCCGGCCGGGACTAACTTTGCTACGTTGCTGGCCGAAGCCACAGCAGAAAAGACCGGCGGAGCCATGCTGACCGAGCGGATCGCAGAAGCGTACCCGGACGGTCTGCGGGCAGTTGCAGCACTGCCCGCCGTCGACGTTGTCAGCGGCTCCGTAGACCAGGACGCCGCTGCCCATGGCGCCGCGCCGGTGGTCTTCTCCACCACAGCTGCCAACGTCATGGACCGGCCGGAGGAGCTCCTGGAGGAGTGTTTTGGCCCGACCACGCTGCTGATCGAATACACCACCGGGGCGGAACTCATGGCGGCCCTTGCCAAGGTCCCGGGAAGTCTCACCGCGACCGTCCACGCGCAGCCCGAGGAGGATATCTCGGGCCTGGTGGAGCAGCTTTCACATCTTGCCGGCCGGGTACTCTTCAACGGCTGGCCCACCGGAGTGGCGGTTAACTGGGCACAGCAGCATGGTGGTCCATATCCGGCAACAACTTCGCTGTTTACCTCGGTGGGCGCCACGGCGGTCCGCCGCTTCCAGCGTCCGGTTGCTTACCAGGATGCTCCGGAATCGGCACTGCACCCGGCCCTGCGAGAGGCCAACCCGCTGGGCATCCCGCGTCGCGTGGACGGTGAACTCCGCCTTCCCTAGGGGTCCCGCTGGCTCACCGGCCCCGGCGGCTGGCCAACACCGCTGTCCTAGGGCTGCAGGGTGTCGGGCCTTGCCAGTCCATTGACCATTGTGGTTGGCCAGCGTGGATCCACCGTAAGGATCGCCAGTCCGGAGTCTCTGAGCTGGAGGGTATCTTCAATCTTGACCCCCGGTCCCGAGGGATTCCACGTGAAAGGCTGATTGAGGACTATCGGGTCATCGAGACCCGGTACAACGCGGGGGTCGCGGCCCGCGTACCCTGCCGGCCCGCCCTGATGATGTTTCTCCCACTGGTCGGCTCCGAAACCGTGCCTTCTGTAGGACGCCTTGATCTCGGTGAACACGGCGGAGAGCTGGGCCCCAGGTGTGGTGGCATCGAAGATGTCCGCTTCTACCGCCGCAATCCTGGTTTCCGCATCACGCTCGCCAGGGATGCCGGCGTCGAACCTTACCCATCGGGTGATATTGGCGATCAGCCCGTCCCGACGCGCGCAGACAACAGCCATGGCCCTGCGTCCCAGGGGCGCGTGGGTGGCCAGCGGGTGCCTGAAGGAAGCACGGGAGGCGCCATTGCAGAGCAGGACCAACGGCTCCGCTCCGAGCGCCACAACGCGGGACGCGAGCTGGGAGACCACTGCATATTCGGAGTTATCCGGCCGGGTAGCCGAGAGTACGTCCGTCAGGACGACCGCCAGATCAACACCTAGCTGGCCATAACGCGCGCTCTCCGCCGGAAGAAGGCCCTGGCGGGCGGTACGGAGTTCGCTGGCGGCTGCAGCCTCTTCCACAAGCGACGGTCCAGCAAAATCCATGGCGGCCTGCTGCAGGTTGCCGTACCAGGGAACCTCATGAAGCTCCACGCCAGCCGGCAGTTCTTCCGCCGCAATCCGACCGGCCTCGTTGGCAAAGGTAAACAGGTGATCGCCACTGTGGGTCACCACTCCTGCTGCAATGGGATCTCCCGCAAGGCTGACGTGAACGCGACTGCCATCCAGGTACCAGGTCAGGGACGTCTGGGTGGAAAGCAGCAGGGCCGAGGCGCCGTGTGCGTCCAGGATCGCCAGGACCCGCGCGCGCTTTATTGCCCGATCCGCTGCATTCGCAGGGGCAGTCCTGGCTGCTGCGCTCCGCTCCGGAGCATTCCGCCCGGTCACGCTGGCAAGGTCCAGTGCTCTTCGCGTGGCAGCGATGGCCTGTGTCATCGCGTTTCCTTCCGGTCAGAGAGCACCTGCTGGATCTCGGCGGTGCCCAGAATTCCGTCAGCTATCACCACTGAGACACTGCGGTGGACAGGGGCTTCACTGCTGGTGATGACTGGGCGCTCCCAGGCGAGCGACTGACCCACACCCGGGTATCCACTGACGCGGACAAACCAGGGATCGGTGGATTCTTCCGCTGCCACGTAGACAAGGGTTGCGGAACCTTCGGAAAAGGTTCCGCTCCATGCCAGCCAAGGAGCTGTGCTGCCGTGGACGTTTTCCTCACCCGACGCGGATTCTGTCCAGACAGTGGCGTCCGGATTCTCGGGAAGCCGCCAGAAGAATCCGCCATAACCACCCTCATGGCGACCATGTGTGCCGGGGCTGCCGAGATGCACAGCGTTTTCCGTTGCTGGGCTCAGCGTGAAATCGAGTGTCAGTTGCCAGGCGCTCGGCGAGACAGCACGCCATGACCAGAGTCGATCCTCGTGCAGAACGTCGGCGCCGTCCGGGCCCGACCACGCCAGCGTCTCGCGGAGGGTTGCTCCGTCCTCGTGGATGCTGGTCCGGCGAATACTGCCGTGATCGGGGCGCCACACATAGGCGCCGGCGTCGCGGGTGTAGGTGCGCCCACCCCAGAAGTTGATACCGTCCACATCCTGCAGTGCCACACCAACGCCGAGGTGCCATACATGATCGGCTGGCTGGTGATCGGTAACCACCGTGCCAGCCAGCGTGCGGACCGGGTGCAGGTACGGTCGGGGCGAGGACGTGTGGCGTACGTGCGAACCGTCCAGATACTCAGCTACGCGCAGCTGCTTGGTTTCCGGAGGGGCTGTGCTGATGGCGGAAACTCCACGGGGGACGGCAGGTAGTTCCAGGACATGCGTTGGACGCAGTGGGCGTGCCCACGGTGCACCGAGCTCCGAGAAGGTCGCAAGGGACAAAGCTGACCGCTTGATGAGGTCACTGATTCCGTGTACCACCGGGTGGGCAAGATCTCCGTCCCCCTCCCACGTCACATACTGGGAACCTATTTCCTGAGGATCGGGCGCGGTCCTGATGGACTCCAGAACCGCGGTGAAGGCTCCGGCATGCTCCAGGGAGCTCAACAGCTCCGTGCTGTTGGCACGCGCGGAAAGCAGGTTTTCCAGAAGATCAAACCTGCCGAAGACCTGACGGCGCTCGCCGTCCTGGGCAGTGATGACAAGTTCGTCCTGCGTGTAGTAGAAAGTCACCTGGCCCTCGGTTCCATGGACCGTAACTGACGGATTCTCCTGTTCAGGGGCGCAGAGCGTCAAGGCGCAGACAAGGGTCCGTCCCGCAGCCGTCCGGATGCGCAGGACAGATGTGTCATCACTCTGCGTCGCGTGGGCCCGGTACAGGTCTGTTTCCACCGAGACAACATCCGCCAGAGTATGGGCGCCAGCAATGTGCAGGGCAGTGGCTACTGCATGGGCCAGGGCATTGGTGCAAACACCATCAACCACATCGACGCCGTTGATACTGCGCTTGCCAGCCCATCGGGAACGGCCAAAGTACCCTTTGGTCCGCAGCCACTGACCCGTAGCGGTAACGCCCAGCACAGTACCCAGGCTGCCTGAATCCATCAGGTTCTTGATCGCGGGCAAGGCCTGCGAACCGAGACTCTGGAAGCCCACCTGAACGAGCCGCCCAGCAGCCTCTGCGGCGGCCAGGACTTCCTGGAACTGCGCAAGCGAAGCGACGGGTGGCTTTTCCACGTAGACATCGGCGCCGGCAGCAAGGGCCGCCAAGGACAGGGCCGCGTGCGTCTGGATTGGGGTGGCAAGGATAACCACATCAGGCGCAAGGCCCGCAGCAAGCAGTTCAGCCAGCGAGGCGAAAACGGATGCTGAGCCGGGCAGGGCGCCTGGAGCAGGCGGATGGGGGTCAGCCACTGCCACAAGCTCGACGGCGCCGCCCTTCTGCAGCCGTGCCAGGTTCGCCAGGTGCCGTTCGCCGTAGCCATGGACACCCACCAGGGCAACCCGTGGGACACGGGCGTGGACCTGCTGGGGTGCGTCCATGGCTGCCGGTAGTCCCGTAGCTCCAGATGTGTGGGTCATGTGCTGTTCCTTCGTTGCTGGGGTTTTGTCCTGTCGTGGCGCCGCAGTCATCGCTATGGTGGCCCGCCAGGGGCCCTGGCGCCCAGCGCAGTGGCCAAAAATCCATAGGCTTCGTCCTGCATGCCCGCAGTAAAAACGTGCCCTTCGTTCCAGAAGCTTCCCCTGTAGGGGCTGTCTGCGCGTGGGCCGTCTGGGCTATCAGTGCCAGTGGAACCAGGATTCGGGTTTTTCTGATGCAGGGTTGTGAGCAGCTCATGGGCGTCCCGCATGCCTTGCTCGGGAAATAGCGGGTCCAGCATGCCGTACTGCACAAGGAACGACGTGGCCGTGGACCTGTGGGTCAGCGCCGGCCAGTCATCCAGGTCCCAGAGCCCGGGCGTCTGCAGAAGCCATGAATGAGCATCCAGGTAGGCGGGAACCAGTGCGTCAAAAGTTGTCATCATGCAGGTCACGACGTAGCTGCGGATCCGTGGACTCAGAGCAGCCAGTGCCAGTGACCGGCCGCCACCGCCAGAGAACCCCAGGCAGCCAAGCCTGGATGCATCAACACCCGGCTGCGCCGCCAGGATGTCCAGTGCCGCAAGGTCGTCGTGCGCAACCATGCCGGCAAGGCTGGTCCCCAGAAGTCCCGCTGCCTTGGCCAGGGTATCTTCGTGGATCGCGGCGGCGGCGTTGTACCGCTCACCATCGGTGGGTTCGATGCCTGACTCCCGCCATTGGGCTTCCTGTGCGGCCATGGCCGCCGCGGTCCGCCACGGAGGGTTCTGCAGGTCAAACCTGCGGCTTCCCCACGAGAATGTGTCGTGGGCCAGCACCACAAATCCGCGGAGGGCGAGTTCGCGCACCATTGAACGCCCTGCGTAGTGGCCAGCCTGCGCAGCGGCAGCCAACGCATCCGAATCGTGGGCACCTGCAACCAGGCGGTTGGCGCCGCCAAACTTGTTTCCGCCGTGGCAGTGCAGTGCCAGGATGCCGGGAAGTTCGGCAGTACTTCCCGCTGGTCGAGCAAGCCAGCCCCGGGTGCGGGGTCCAAAACCCAACTGCCAGCTGACGGCGGCGGTGGTCACGCCGTCGTGCGTTGTTGTTTCGTCCACCCGGAGTTCCGGCAACCCGGCTCGACCAGGGATCCCCAGTGTGCTGGCCAGGTCCTGGGTGGCAGGGCAGGATGTCTGATGGCGTGATGCGGAGCGGACGTAGGCGGGCCAGTCTCCATAACCGGAGATGGCGCTTGGCCGTTCCAAGGGACGTGGCACGTGGCTGACCTGTCGTGGCAGTGCGGATGATCATTGCTGGCGGGCGAAACTAACTGTACTGATTCCGGGCCCGCACTGATGGATGGCGCTGGCAGGCCCGGAAACACTACCTACTCCAGGCTTTGGTTGACCTCATCAACAAATGCCTTTGCGGCGTCATTGACTGTTGCGTTGCCAAAGAGGACATCCGTGGTGGCGCGGTTAAGGACGTCCAGGGTTACCGATGACCCGGCGGGGAATGGCAGGGGAGGGGTGATCTCCATGGCTGCAAGCCGATCGAGGTAGGCTGCTTCCTTCTGCTGCGACTCATTCAGGCTTGGAATGATGGCTGCTTTGAGATCCGTGTTGGCTGGCATGCCACGATCACTCTTGATCTTCTCTGCTGCATCAACATTGTTCACCAGGTAGTTGATGAACTTCGCAGCTTCTTCCGGATTCTTCGACTTGGCGGAAA
The DNA here is from genome assembly GCF_030063285.1 of Pseudarthrobacter sp. PS3-L1. GTDB lineage: Bacteria > Actinomycetota > Actinomycetes > Actinomycetales > Micrococcaceae > Arthrobacter. Next base: position 352,498 of record NZ_JASISU010000001.1, read on the forward strand.
TGGCGTACTCCATGGAGGAGCGCAGCCACGCACCTGGAGTTTTGCCCTCGGAGGGCAATTTCATCATCTGCAATGGCGAGCCGGAGTAGGAATTCATCTGGTTGCTCCAGGAAATCTTCATGCCCTGCTTTCCCTGCCCAATGAGCGTCAGTTCCGGCTGGGCCGAGTTGTCTTCGACGTACTGGGACGCCGGCGGGTTGGCACCGGAATCCATCATGTCCTTCTGCTGCTGCAGGAGTTCAGCCACTGTCTCCTGGCTGACCCCCAGCTTCGTGCCGTCATCGTTATACAGGGATTCTCCATGCTGGCGGGCCCATGCTGCTAGGAACGAATCGTTCGAGGACGCCGTGGCGCCATAGGTGCCGGCTGGCGAATTCTTGGTGATCTGTTCGGCGATGTCAGCGTAGTCATCCCAAGTCCAGGTCTCGTCATCTGGCAGTGCAACGCCTGCCGCTTCGAAGACCTGGGGATCCACCACCATGGACATGGCGTTCAGGCCGGCGGTAACCGTGTACTGGGTGCCATCAATGGTGCCGAGGTCCGGAGTTCCGGCTGCAAACATGGAGGTATCCAGTTGATCCTTGACCTTATCCAGATCCAGCAGGACGCCCCGGGTAGCGTATTCGCTCGGGTATGAGCCGCTCATGGTGATGACGTCCGGGCTGGTGCCGCCAGCGATCTGGGTAGCCATCTTGTCCCAGTATGAGCTGAATTCGGTACTCTCCCCGGTGACCTTGATGGTGGGGTTGGCTGCCTCAAAATCGGCGATGACCTCCCGGGTGGTCTGGGCGCGTGAATCATTTCCCCACCAGGCAAAGCGAAGAACCACGGGATCCTCTTCGGTGCCCGCCGGTCCGGCATTCGAGCTGCCGCTACAGCCAGTGAGCACAACTGACAGAGCAGCTGCCCCAGCAGCTGCGCCCATCATGGATTTTTTCAGACTGAACCGCATTGTCCTGCCCCTCATGGATTGTGTGTGTGGGAGTGACCCACCCTACAGAAAGCGCTTTCTCAAAAATTAGCAAATGAGCTATACATGAGTCAAGAAAACGTTTACTTTGATATCGAGACGCATTTCATCTGCCAGCAACGAAGCGGCCAGTTCCGCCCCGCGAGCAGACTTCCCAACGACAGTCACTTCTGTGATTCCCGCAACGTGGAGGCCACGATGACCAAAGGAGACCACATGGCCGCTCTCGAATTTCCCCGAGGGGTGGGTTTGGCACAGGCGCCGGACGGCACGCCGGGTCACCAGGGGCGGGGGATGTGGCAGTGAGCGCCATAAGCGAACTCTCATCCCTCAAGCGCCGCAAGGGCAAGGCCACGGCCGAGGAAAAAAAGGCCAATGGTCGCGACAACAAGGCCGCCTACATTTTTCTCCTGCCCTGGCTCCTGGGCCTCATCGGCATCACTGTCGGTCCCATGCTGATGTCGCTGTATCTGTCTTTCACCGACTACAACCTCCTGCAGCCGCCAGAATGGATTGGCCTCGAGAATTTCACCCGGATGCTCTCGGATTCGCGGCTGCATAATTCACTCGGCGTCACGTTCACCTACGTTCTTGTCGGGGTGCCCCTTCAGTTGGCAGTGGCGCTGTTGATTGCGCTCGTGCTGGACAAGGGGATCCGCGGACTGCCGTTCTACCGTTCCATCTTCTACCTGCCGTCCCTGCTGGGCGGATCGGTAGCCATAGCCATTCTCTGGAAGCAGATTTTCGGCACCACGGGTCTGGTCAATCAGATCCTGGCGATGTTTGGCATCCAGGGCCCCGGGTGGATCTCGGATCCCAGTACGGCGCTTGGGTCGATCATCCTGTTGCACATCTGGACGTTCGGCGCCCCCATGATCATTTTCCTGGCTGGTCTGCGCCAAATCCCGGTGATGTACTACGAAGCGGCAAAGGTTGATGGCGCCAGTACTCTCCAACAGTTCTGGCGGATCACCCTGCCGATGCTGAGCCCCATTATCTTCTTCAACCTGGTGCTGCAGATCATCGGCGCCTTCCAGTCCTTCACGCAGGCATTTATCGTCTCCGGTGGCAGCGGGGGGCCCTCGGATTCCACCATGTTCTTCACGCTGTACCTCTACCAGAAGGGTTTTGGCCAGTTCGACATGGGGTACGCGTCTGCCATGGCCTGGTTCCTCCTTCTGATCATCGGCGCTTTCACTGCCATCAACTTCGTCGCTGCAAAGTATTGGGTGTTCTACGATGACTAAACTTCAGGCACTTCCCGCTTCGGACACGCTCGGCACCGAGCCTGGGGAAAAAAGCAAGAGGGTGAGGGAATCCCGTGGTTCGCTCCATTACAGCAGGCGGGCCCGTATCCGTGGGTGGGTCAAGCACGTTGTGTTGGTCATTGCCGGTGGCGTGATGATTTATCCGCTGCTCTGGATGGTTGTTTCATCACTGCGGCCAAATGAGCTCATTTTCCGGGAACCGGGCCTGTGGCTCAACGGCCTGGAAATGAGCAACTATACGGACGGCTGGTCGGCGCTGACCCACCCCTTCGGCCACTACATGCTCAACTCGGCAATCGTGGTGATTGGCTCCATCCTGAGCAACCTGATCTCGTGCTCCATGGCCGCGTACGCATTTGCCAGGCTGCAGTTCAGTGGCAAGAAACTATTTTTCGGGATCATGCTCTTGACCATCATGCTGCCATTCCACGTGGTGATTGTTCCCCAGTACATCCTGTTCTCGCAGATTGGATGGGTCAATACGTTCTGGCCGCTCATCATCCCGAAGCTGCTGGCAACTGATGCCTTTTTCGTCTTCCTCATGGTGCAGTTCATTCGTGGTATTCCGAAGGACCTCGATGAGGCAGCCCGGATTGATGGGGCCGGCCATCCACGGATCTTCCTGCGTGTGATTCTGCCGCTGATGGTGCCAGCCCTGGCGACCACCACCATTTTCACGTTCATCTGGACCTGGAACGATTTCTTCGGCGCACTGATCTATCTGACGGACCCGGACATGTTCACCGTTCCGGTTGCCCTGCGCGCATTTGTTGATTCGCAGTCTGCAACCAGCTGGGGCTCACTGTTTGCCATGTCGATTGTCTCGCTCCTGCCAGTGTTCCTGGTTTTCCTTTTTGGACAGCGATTCCTGATCAAGGGCATTGCCACAACCGGCATCAAATAGTCCCGCAGGTACGTGCTGTGCCGAGGCTGCCCGGCTGGACCGTTATGGACCGGCCGGGCAGCCTCGTTGATCCCTGGAGCTTTCTGGCTAGGGCCGTTGGCTAGAAGGCGGCCGCAATCAGCCGCTAGGAATGCCCTGCAGATCAATGGCCCGCAGCGGACTGCCTCCTGCGGGTGACGGATCCGTTAGGACTCCTGGATCACGGCAACCTTTCCCGCGGGAACAGTCCCGGTAAAGACCTGGCCGGTAATGAGTTCCGTGCCAGTAGCTCCCACTGTGGCGTCGGCGTCGGAATGGTTAATGGCAAAGAGGAAGCTGCTGCCGTCTGGCGCGTTACGCCTGCTGAGTTCGACCCCGGTGTCTGCACTCGCCTCGGCAGAAATACCGGCCTCGGCCAGCAGCGTCTCCAGCAGGTCGCCCAGGCTTTCCGGATCCGGAAAAGTTGCCAGGTACCAGGCGCTGCCGGAACCTGCAGACTTTCGGGTCAGGGAAGGGACTCCCACCAATGGATACTCGGTGAAAGTGGCTATCGCTTCAGCACCGTTCAGATGGACATGCTCACTCCAGACTGTGCCGGTACTGCCATCGCTGATGGCCGTCACCTGCTCGGCGAGCAGTGGGTGGAATTCCTCCACCCGAATGCCCAGCAGCTCCCGGAAAGCTCCTGGATATCCACCGAGCCTGACATGGTCCTGCTGGTCCACGATTCCACTGAAATACGTGACCAGAACTGATGCGCCACGGTGCGCGGCTGCACCGATGCTCGCAGCAGCCTCATTGGTCACCGTGTAGAGGGTGCAGACCAGCACCAGATCGTAGGCATCCAGATCGGCCGAGGGGTGAACCAGGTCCACCGAGATACCGCGCAGGAAAAACTCCCGGTGGAACGCCCGCAGAAGGTCCAGGTACCTGACGGCCTGGCTTGGTTTCGAGTCGATCTCACTGGCCCACCAGGCCTCGTAGTCGAAAACAAGTGCAGCCCGTGATGTAACCCGGGAACCTCGCACCGGTGCCAGCTTCTTCAAGATCTCGCCAAGCTCCACCACTTCGCGCCACACTTTCGAATCCCTGCCTGCATGGGGGACCATGGCGGAGTGGAATTTTTCGGAACCGGCGAAACTTTGCCGCCACTGGAAGAACATGATGGCATCGGCGCCGCGGGCTAGGTGCGACAGGGAGTTGCGGAGCATCTCGCCCGGCGCTTTTGCCCTGTTGTGCGGCTGCCAGTTGACGGCCGACGTCGAATGTTCCATCAGGATCCACGGGGCACCGCCGGCAACACCTCGCGTCAGATCCGCACTGAACGCGAGTTCTATGTGACGTTCTGGATCGGCCGCCACGAGGTAGTGGTCGTTGGCTATGACGTCCAGGTCCTTGGCCCAGTCAAAGTAGTCCATGTCCTTGGTTGCGCTGGACACCATCAGGTTGGTTGTGGCCGGAATGTTGGGTGTAATCTCCCGCAGGATTGCCCGGAGGTTGCGGTAATACTCGATCAACGCCCAGGAGTTGAAGCGCTGGAAATCCAGCTGCTGTCCAGGATTGAGGGTACTGGGGGCGATGCCCGGTGGCAGGACCTCATTAAACGAGGAGTAGTTCTGGGACCAGAATGCCGTGCCCCAGGATGCATTGAGTGCCGCGATGGAACCGTACCGCTGTTCAAGCCAGTCACGGAACGCCTGGGCGTCCTCCGGGCCGTGGAATTGTGCAACGTGGCATCCCAGTTCATTGTCAACGTGCCACATGGCCAGGGCTGGGTGGTTCCGATAGCGCAGGGCCAATGTGCGGGTGATGCCCGCTGAGTACCTGCGATATACGGCCGACGACGGCGAGTAGTGCCGCCTGGACCCCGGGCCCAGCGTGGTGCCCTCGGCGGTGACGGGGAGTATCTCTGGGTGCTTGTGGGTCAGCCACGCCGGCGGGGCGGCCGTGGCCGTTGCCAGGGCAACCTTGATACCTTGCGCAGCAAGGTTATCCAGCACCTCATCCAGCCAGCCGAAGTCGTACTCGCCTTCGGTAGGCTCCAGCAGCGCCCAGGAAAAGATTCCTACGCTCAGGAATGTGACACCGGCCTCGCGCATCAGCCCAAGGTCCTCAAGCCGCACTTCCTGGGGCCATTGCTCCGGGTTGTAGTCGCCGCCGTAGGCCAGTCCTTCGAGCGCGGCGAAAGGACCCGGGCGTTCTGAGGGTGACTTTTCTGTCATGGTGACTCCTTTGTCTACGACGTGAACTAATTCTCTGGGCGGGTCATGAAGGAGGAAAGCGCTTGCCGATCGCGTCCTTTACAGTTATTGTATCGTTTCATAAGGCGTGTTAGCCAGCTCACTACTCACGTTGTAGAACCTTGGGCTGGACGTCGCATTCGAGCAAGGAGGCTCCCATGATCAACCGCAGAAATTTCCTCACCACCGTGGCGCTGGGCACTGCATCAGCGGCATTCCTCAGCGCTTGTGGCGGGCAGGCATCACCAGGAAAAACCGGCACCGCCGAGGACCCGATCACCATCAACTACACGTGGTGGGGCAACGATGACCGTGCCGAGCGCACCCGCAAGGCCATCGCGCTTTTTGAATCGAAGAATGCCGACATCAAGGTCAACGGCAACTTCACCGATTTTGCAGGCTATTGGCAGAAGCGCGCCACAGAAGCTGCCGGCGGTGGCCTGCCGGATGTCATGCAGTTCGATCTTTCATACCTGCGGGATTACGGACAGCGCAACCAGCTGCTGGACCTCGGCACTGTGGATATCGACACCTCAGCCCTGGAACCTTCGCTTCTGCCCTCGGGCCAGATCCGCGGGAAGACGTTCGGAATTCCAACCAGTACCAATGCCTTCGCCGTCTACTACGACCCGGACAAGCTTGCGCCGCTGGGCATCGTAGAGCCGGACGGCAGCTGGACCTACGACGAGTTCAACTCCTTTATCACCGAGGTAGGGTCCAAGAGCGACAGCGCCCTTTACGGCTCCACGGACTACACCGGTGTCTGGTGGATGTTCAACATCTGGCTCCGCCAGAACAACATTGAAGCCTTCACCGACGATGGCAAGCTTGGCTTTACCAAAGATGACCTGACCACATGGTGGCAGAAAACCGAAAGCCTCCGCGGTACCCCTGCGCTGATTCCCGAGGAGCGTGTGACTCAGTTGGCACCGAAATCGCCGTTCGGGTCCAACGCCACTGCTACTGAGGTCACCTGGGACAACTTCATGGCCGGGTACATCGGTGACAGTGGCGCCAAGAACCTCAAGCTCGTTCCGGTGCCTTCTGATGATCCGGACAACCTAGGCCTTTTCCTCAAGCCGTCAATGCTGATGGTGGCCAGTGCCAAGACGCAGGCAAAGGACGCCTCTGCCCGTTTTATCGACTTCATGGTCAATGATCCTGAGGTTGGCCAGATCTTCAAGACCTCCCGCGGTGTTCCGGCGTCAAAGACCCAGCGCGATGGCACCACCTTTGAAGGCACCGACAAGATCGTGGTGGATTACGAAACCAGCATTGCCGACTACCTCAAGGATGCCCCGGAGCCTCCCATCGTTGGTTTTGGCACGTTGGAGACGTCCTTCAAACGCATTAGTGGAGACCTGAACTACAAGAAGCTGGACATCAATGGCGCCGTGGATACCTTCTTCAAGGAAGCCGAAGACGTCATCAAGCAGAACGCCTGACCCAAGTAGAGCCCTGCACGTTCCCACTACTGACGGACTAATCTCGTGACCCAACGCTCAACACAGCGCCGACGTCCGGCGTCGCCCGCTCCCTCGTTGCCGCGCGCATCGCGACAGCGGGGGACGGACACGCGCGCCGGATACGCTTTCCTGCTCCCCTGGCTGGTGGGGTTCATTGCCCTCACGGTCGGGCCGATGATTTCCTCGCTGTACCTTTCCTTTACCAACTACAACCTGTTCGAGCCGCCACAGTGGATTGGCCTGGACAACTATGTCAGCCTCCTGCAGGACGAGCGGTTCAGGCAGTCGGTGGGCGTCACGCTCAGCTACGTCATTTTCGGCACGCCGCTCAAACTCGCTGCGGCGCTCGGTGTTGCCATGTTGCTCAACAGCAAGCGCAGGGGCCAGGGCTTCTACCGTTCGGCGTTTTATGCCCCCTCCCTGATTGGTGCCTCGGTATCCATCGCGATCGTTTGGAAGGCAATGTTCGGCGATTCCGGGCCTGTCGACCAGGGCCTCTCCTTCTTCGGCATCAACATCGGCGGCTGGGTGGGCAACCCGTCCATGACCATGCCCATGATGATCCTGCTGACTGTCTGGCAATTTGGTGCCCCCATGGTGATTTTCCTCGCCGGGCTCAAACAGATTCCGGGTGAACTTTACGAGGCTGCATCGATGGACGGGGCTGGTCCGGTCCGGAAATTCTTCAACATCACCTGGCCCATGCTGTCCCCGGTGATCTTCTTCAACCTCCTGATGGAGACCATCCACGCGTTCCAGATTTTCGCGTCGGCCTACATTATTTCCAATGGTGAAGGCGGCCCTGCCGGCTCCACCCTCTTCTACACCCTGTACCTGTACCTGCGTGGATTCAGCGATTTCAGAATGGGATACGCCTCGGCCATGGCATGGCTGCTGGTGGTTGTGGTGGGCATCATCACCCTGATTTTCTTCCGCACGTCCAAGTCCTGGGTCCACTACAGCGGTGATTCGAAATGACAACAACTGTTACCCCGCCACAGGCGCGTCCGGACATGCCCAGCCAGGAGTACAACCCCCAGGCAGAATCGGTCCTGGCCAAACGGATCAAGAGCACCATCTTCCATGTGGTGACACTGGTCCTGGTAGCGATAGTCCTCTACCCGGCATTGTGGATGGTGGCATCATCCTTCAAGCCGAATTCGGAAATCGGTGGTACCAATACCTCGCTGTGGTCATCGAACTTCAGCATGGACAACTTCGTGACCGCGATGGACGGAATTGGCGGAGTGTCCACCATGACGTTCTTCACGAACTCCCTGATCCTTGCTGTTGGAGCAGTCGTGGGGACAATCGTCTCCGCCAGTATCTCCGCCTATGCCTTTGCCCGGATCAAGTTTCCGGGGCGTGGACTGTTTTTCGGCATGATGATTGCCACCCTCCTGCTGCCCTTCCATGTGGTCATCATTCCGCAGTACATCATCTTCCAGCAGCTTGGACTCGTGGATACCTACATTCCGCTGCTGATTGGCAAGTTCCTGGCTGCCGATGCATTTTTTGTCTTCCTGATGGTCCAGTTCATGCGAAACCTGCCGGCTGAACTGGACGAGGCGGCCCGGATTGATGGTGCTGGCCACGTCCGGATCTTCCGGTCCATCATGCTGCCGCTCATGAAGCCAGCTTTGATCTCAACGTCGATCTTCTCCTTCATCTGGAGCTGGAACGACTTCTTGGGACCACTGCTCTACCTGAATACTCCGGACAAGTATCCGCTGCCTCTGGCCCTCCGTCTTTTTGTCGACCAGACCCAAAGCTCGGACTACGGCGCCATGATTGCAATGTCTGTCCTTGCCCTGTTGCCGGTGCTGATTTTCTTCCTGGTTTTCCAGCGCTACATTGTCGAGGGTGTCTCTACCCAGGGCCTCAAGGGCTGAAGGAAACAGAAAATGAGCATCATGGATACCACCACACAGGGTCCCAACGGTCCGGAGCCTCTTCCGGTCAACCGGTTTGCGCTGTTCTCCGAAACCCTGCTGGCTGGCTTGCTGGTGCTGGTCCTCTCGCTGCCCCTAGTGAGCATCCCTGCGGCCTATGCTGCCGGGATCGCCCACCTGGAGCGGCACCTTACCGGCCGCGACGATTCGGTCCGCGGCCTTGTTGCCACGTTCCGGCAGGCGCTGCCGGGGAGCTGGAAGCTGGGGGGTATCACAGCGGCGGCGATCGCCGTCGTCGTGGTCAATCTTCTTCTGGCCATCACGGGCCAGCTCCCCGGCAGTACTGTGATTTTCCCGGCAACGTTGGTGCTGGCCGGTGCTGCGATGGTGGTGCTGCTGCGGAGCGCCGCAGCATGGCACGCGAACGACGGCGGGGCTGCCGCGACCGCTGCCTGGCGCCAGGCCCTGGCAGCCGGAAAGGCCGATTCGGCCGGCGACTGGAGTGGTTCCCTGCTCTTGGTTGCCGCCCTGTTCATGGTGGTGGTGTTTGTCTGGATGCTGCCTGCACTGTTTGTCGTGGTTCCCGGCACCCTGGTCCTTGCAGCCGCATCTGTCACGGTCCGGGCGGCCTCCCGCGCCTGAACCACCTATGACGTTTGCCTCCCACAACACTATTCATTCGTACCGTCCTGCATCAGCCGGACAGTTGGGCCGCTGTGTCTCCGGACAACAATTCCTCATCATCGTCATTGTTTCGCAGGCTGCACACACCCGAAGCCAGCGAACATCCTGCGCCGGCTCCTGGACGGCCGTTCCGGAACCGGAACTACAGGTTTTACCTCACGCTGCAGTTTGTTGGCTCCACCGGCATCACCATGCAACGTCTGGCGCAGGACTGGCTGGTTCTCCAGCTGACGGGCAGTTCTGCGGCGGTTGGTTTGGCGGTTGCCCTCCAGTTCCTGCCCATGTTGCTGATAGGTCCGCTGAGTGGGCTCGTGGTGGATCTGTTTCCCAAACGCCGGATCATGCTGGCGTGCCAGGCAGTGGTTGCCCTGTTGGCCGCAGGACTTGCCGCATGGGTGGCAGGTGGGAACATCTCGGTCTGGGTGGTCTACGCCTGCTGTGTGGCGTTGGGTGTCACGGCAGCGATTGAAGGTCCTGCGCGCCAGGTATTCATCAATGAGGTGGTGGGCGATGGTGGCCTCCGGCCAGCGATCGGCCTCAACAACGCCGTGGGCCAGTTGGGTGCCCTGGTTGGGCCAGCGCTCGGTGGCATCCTGATCGCAACGGCGGGTTCGGCTGCGGCCTTCGCCGCAAATGCCCTATTGTGCATGATTGTCATGGCACTGATCATGTCCATCCGCGCCCACGAGCTGTTCCGGATCCCGCTCGCACAACGGGGAAAGGGAGCTCTGCTGGCTGGTTTTGGCTACGTCCGAGAGCGGCCACCCCTGCTCTTGGTCATCCTGCTGGCTGGCCTGCTGGGTGCCTTCGGCATGAATGGACCGGTAGTTCTGGCAGCCTTTGCGGAGGACGTCTGGCAGAACGGTGCGGCCGGGTTTGGGTTGTTCAACACTCTGAGTGCATGCGGGGCACTGGTGGGAGCATTGCTGGCATCACGGCTGCGCAGCATGGGCCGGAAGGGAATTGTTGCAGCGGCCGCAGGTTTTGGCGTGGCCCAGGCTGTAGCCGCGCTGATGCCCAGTGTGGAGTCCTTCATGGTGATGCTCCTGGTGGTGGGCCTGATGACGCTGCTGTTTCTGACAAGTGCTGCCACGGAAGTGCAGCTGCAGGCGGGGCCGCACATCCGCGGCCGTGTCATGGCGCTTTACCTGCCGTTGCTGATGGGTGGGCATGCTTTGGGGGGTCTCCTCGCCGGTTGGCTGACTGAGCAGTTCGGAGTCCGAACGGGACTGGTGGTGACCGGGGCACTGTGTGTTCTGTCCGCTGTGGTGATTGGTGCCCTGTTGTGGATAAACGGCCGACGGCGGCCAAAGGCTGTCGGCGGCTGACGAAGCGTCGGCACGTTCTTCGGCAACAGGGGAACCGTTGGATTCTCTGCTGACTGAAACGATGCAATAGATCCCTTGACGCGTCAGCCAGGACGCATCTACCCTGAGTAAACGCTTTCTCATTGTTTTGCCGATTCCGACGCAAGGGACCACTGATGCTCCTTTCCACCCGCAGAAATTTCGCCAAAATCGCAGCTGCCAGCGCCATCCTGGCCCTCACCGTTACGTCCTGAGGAGCGTCGCCCCAGGCGGTATCCGATGGTCCAGTGACTCTTCGCATGAGCTGGTGGGGATCTGACGTCCGCCACAAGATGACGCAAGAACTCATTAACAAGTTCCAGTCCGAGAACCCCAACATCACGGTCCAGGGTGAATATGGCGACTGGGCCGGATACTGGGACAAACTTGCTACCCAGGTCGCTTCGCAGGACGCGCCTGACATTATCCAGATGGATGCCCAATACCTGGGGGAGTATGCGGACCGCGGCGCGCTCCTCGAACTCAAGGACGTGGATCTGTCCAAATTTGATCAGCAGGCCGCCGACGCCGGAAAGACCCAAAACGGACTCTTTGCCGTCACCGCCGGCATGAATGCCATGGTGGTCCTGTCCAATCCCTCGCTGGTAGCGGCCAGCGGGGTGGAGCTGCCTGACGACAGCACCTGGACCTGGGAAGACTACAGTAATACAGCAGCAAAAATGACGTCCAACAGTGCTGACGGGATCTACGGATCCGGCCCGGTGACAGGTGATGGCTCGTTCAACCTGTGGATGCGTCAGCATGGCAAATCGCTCTTCACCAGCGACGGTGACCTGGGCTTTGACGAGTCGGACGCAGCAGGTTATTTCAGCTATCAGGCCGGACTACGCGATGCTAAGGCTGTTCCGCCAGCATCCGTGATCACGGAGGATGCCAGTGCCTCCATCGATCAACAAGGTTTAGCCACCAACCGCTTTGCGCTCGCCTGGTACTGGTCCAACCAGCTTGGGGCCCTACGGACAGCATCCGGCCAAGAACTTGAACTCAACCGGCCCCCCAGCGTTGACGGAAGTGCTGAAGAAGCCCAGCAGTATTACAAGGCTTCCCAGTTCTGGTCGGCAAGTTCCAGGACAAAGCATCCCGTCGAGGCCCAGAAGCTCATTGACTTCCTCGCCAACAACGTCGAGGCTGGCAAGATCTCCCTGGCTGACCGCGGGATTCCGGGCAATTCTGAAGTCCGGGAAGCCGTGATCCCTCTGCTCAAGCCAGCAGATGCTGCGACGGCGGAATTCATCGAAACCATCGCCGCTGAAGTCGGAGAGGCCCCGCCCGTGCCGCCAGCGGGCTCAAGTCCCATCGCGGAGATCATTACCCGCTACAACGACGAGGTCCACTTTGACCGGATCAGCCCCGAAACTGCTGCCAAGAGTGCGTTCGAGGAAATGAAGAACGCACTGGCCTGAGGCGACATCGGCCAAAAAAACTCCACGAACTCCCAGCGGCGGCACCCCCTGCGGTGCCGCCGCTGGGAGTTCATGGCCGCCGGTGCTGGTGCGGGTTCGCTGCCCCGGTGGCTTTTGTCGCCGCCCAGGGGACGCCCAGTTCTGCAAAGGTCTTCTGCTGTGTTGTCGCCCTGTCCAGGATTCCTGTGATGCCTTCAATGACGGGGTGGGCAGATGTGCCGGTTCCTTCCCACTGGACATGCTCGGAGCCAATCAGGTGCGGGTCCTCGGCGGTTCGGATTGCTTCCAGGACCCGCATGAACGCGCCGCTGTCGGCAAGTGGGCTCAGCAGCGGAATTCCGGACCTGCGGTGGGCGAGGAGATTCTCCGTCAGGTCCTCCCGGCCGAAAGTCTGGGTGGTCTTGGTGGCGCCAGCACAGATGTCCAGCCGATCTTCTGTGTAGTGGAATGTTGCTGTGCCTTGTGAGCCATGCACTGTAACGAAGGGCTCGCTTGACTCTTCGGCGCACAGGGTGAGTGCGCAGAGCACTGTCACTCCGGACAGGGTGCTGATTCGAATAACCGATGTGTCGTCGGACTCGATGGCGTTCGCCCGGTAGAGGTCTGTTTCCACCCTCGAGACGTCCGCTGTGGTGTGTGCTCCGGCAAGGTGCAGTGCCGTGGCAACGGCATGGGCGAGGGGGTTTGTAGCGACGCCATCGACAACGTCAACCCCGTTGATGCTGCGTTTTCCTGCCCACCGGGACCGTGTGTAGTATGCGCGGTCGCGGATCCAGCGGCCGGTGGCGCTGATGCCCAGCAGCTCACCAAGCTCTCCACCCGCGATGAGCTCCTGAAGTGCGGGCAACGCCTGTGAGCCGAGGCTCTGAAAACCGATCTGCACGCTGCTTTGGGCGGACTCTGCTGCCAGGGCCAGTGCGTGGAAATCCGCCAGGGTGGCCACCGGTGGTTTCTCCAGGTAGAGATCGGCCCCGGACGTCAACGCCAGTATTGCCAGCGGTGCATGGGTCTGGATCGGTGTGGCAACGATGACGATGTCCAGATCTGGCGTGTTCGCCAACAGTGCAGCCAGATCCGGATAGACAAGCGCGGACGGCGGAACGGAACCTGCTTCGGGAGGTTGAGGATCGGCAACAGCCACGAGATCGACGGCACCCAGTGCCTGGAGCCGTGCCAGATTGCGGAGGTGATGCAGGCCGAATCCGTGGACCCCTACCAGTGCTATCCGGGCCACTGACTGCACACGGGATCTTACCGTTGCCTGGATCATTCTTGCTCCATTTCTGCCTTGGAAGGCCACCGGTGGGCAAGCGCTTTCCGAATGCCGCGCTTCGAGTCTAGCGTCAGGCCACGCGGAATGTAACGATTCACATTCCGATCCTCGGATGGACCGGACCGCGCGTCTCCGGTGCCAGGACCTGGGGTCAGCTGCCGAAGATAGTGCGGGACGTGCTGTGCCGTACCACGAGTTCTGGTGTGAAAATAACCGAGCGGTGGGCGGATGAGCCAGTCTCGAGCTCTTCGGCAAGGAGCTCGATTGCGGTGCGGCCCAAGGCCTCCGTGGGTTGCCTGATGGAGCTCAGGGGAACCACAGCGGACTCCGCAAAGTCGATGTCATCATAGCCAATCAGTGCTGTGTCCTCGGGAATACGGTAGGTGTGCGTCATGGCCAGCGACTGCATGACACCAAGGGCCAAGAGGTCATTGGCGCAGAAGATGCCATCGGGCAATACCTGCGGTCCACGTCCCACCAGGTCGTTGCCAACACGCCGTCCAGCCAGAACCGTCTGTCCGTCCGAATCCAGAACCTCCAACGAAGCGTCAGGGTTCTCGGCCACAGCGCGCCGGGCGCCGTGGAGGCGGTCTGCAACCTGCTGGATGCTGACCGGGCCACCAACAAATGCCAGCCGACGTCGGCCCGTGTCCAGCAGGTGCCGTGCAGCAAGATAACCGCCCGCGTCGTCATCTACCGAGACGGAACTGAAGGAGCTTGCATCTGCGCTGCGGTCCACCAGGACGGAGGGGATCCCGCGATCCCGGAGTGCCTGCAGGCGGTCTGTCACGTCGCCGACGGGGGAGATGAGCAGGCCCTGGACCCGCTGTTCCTGAAACAGGTCGATGTAGTTTGATTCCCTGCCGGCATCCTGGCTGCTGTCCCCCAGGAGCACGGCGCTGCCTTGCAGCACCGCTGCTGTCTCTGCTGCACGCGCCATGGACGTATAGAACGGGTTGCCCACATCCGGGACAATCAGCCCTATGGTCCGTGAGTGTCCGGCACGTAGCTGCCGTGCGGCGTCATTGCGGATGAAGCCGAGCTCCTCGATGGCTGCGAGAACCCGGTCCTTGGTCCGTTGCGACACGCGGTCCGGGTAGTTCAGGACGTTGGAGACAGTGCCAACGGCGACACGTGCCTGGTTGGCAACATCCTTGATGCTGGCGGTGCGATTCATGTTTCTCCACTGCTGGGCCATGGGGCGCTGGCACGCCGGCCCCTGATGGTGGACGCCGGACAATGCTTGACACCTGCTTTAGATCAAGAGTACTTTGAATCGTAATAATGAAACGATTCAAGTAATCGAGACCGCAGGAGAGTCGCAGATGAGGGTGTGCTTCCGTTCAACGGTGAACCCGGAGCTGATAGCCGAGTACCGCCAACGCCACGCTGCGGTCTGGCCGGAGATGCTTCAGGAGCTCAAGGCTGCTGGCTGGCACAACTATTCGCTGTTCCTCTCTGCCGACGGGTTGTTGGTGGGATACCTGGAATGCGATGACTTTGATGCGGTCCGCGCAAGGATGGCCCTGACCGACGTCAATTCCCGCTGGCAGGCCGATATGGCTGCTCTTTTCGCCGATCCGGGGCAGGCTCCCGATACCGGGTTTGAGGTTATGGATGAGGTATTCAACCTCGAGAAGCAGCTGGCGGCTGCCCAGACTCCCGCTCCCTAGTGCCGTCGCCCCGTAATTACGCCCTCCCAAAGACTGGAAAGACTCATCATGAATGACACAGCAGTGGCACTTGGCAGGCTGGAAGAGCTTGCTATTGAGGTTCCCTCGTGGGCCTATGGAAATTCCGGTACGAGATTCCGAGTCTTTGGCACCCATGGGACGCCGCGAACCATCGAGGAAAAGCTGGCCGACGCAGCCAAGGTCCACGAACTCACGGGGCTGGCACCCACCGTTGCCCTCCATATTCCGTGGGACAAGGCACCTGACTACGCCGTGCTGAGAGAGTATGCTGCTGGACTCGGGGTAGGCCTCGGCACCATCAACTCAAACACGTTCCAGGACGATGAGTACAAATTTGGTTCCCTCACATCGTCCAATGCCGCCGTTCGGCGTCGGGCAGTGGAACACCACTATGAATGCATCGACATCATGCACCAGACAGGGTCGAGGGACCTCAAGATCTGGCTCGCCGATGGCACCAACTATCCCGGACAGGACGACATGCGCGGCCGGCAGGACCGCCTTGCGGAGTCACTGCAGGAAATCTACGCACGGCTCGGCAACGAGCAGCGACTGGTTCTTGAATACAAGTTCTTTGAACCGGCTTTTTATCACACGGACGTTCCGGACTGGGGAACTTCCTATGCCCAGACGCTGGCCCTGGGGGACAAAGCAGCAGTCTGCCTTGATACCGGCCACCACGCACCCGGGACCAACATTGAGTTCATCGTGATGCAGCTGCTGCGTCTGGGAAAGCTGGGGTCTTTTGACTTCAACTCCCGCTTTTACGCCGACGATGACCTGATTGTCGGCGCTGCGGATCCATTCCAGTTGTTCCGCATCATGCATGAGGTCATTCGTGGCGGCGGCTTTGGCAAAGAGTCAGGCGTGGCACTCATGCTCGATCAGTGCCACAACCTGGAGGAAAAGATTCCCGGGCAAATCCGCTCCGTACTCAACGTCCAGGAAATGACGGCACGGGCACTGCTGATCGATGTGGTGGCCCTGACCGAAGCGCAGCGATCAGGAGACGTCCTGGCCGCGAACGGCATCTTCAACGATGCTTTTTATACGGATGTCCGGCCCATGCTGGCACAGTGGCGCGAAACTCGCGGCCTCCCTGCGGATCCAATGGCGGCCTTCACAGCTAGTGGTTACCAGAAACAGATCAACGAGGACCGTGTTGGCGGCTCCCAGGCCGGATGGGGTGCGTAGAGGCAATGAGCAACACAACTGTTGATAGTTTGATTTCCCGTTCAAACCGGCTCGGGGCGGACAAGCGGAACACTAACTTTGCTGGTGGCAACACATCGGCCAAAGGCACCGAAAAGGATCCTGTCACCGGCAAGGACGTCGAGTTGCTGTGGGTCAAGGGGTCCGGCGGGGACCTGGGAACGCTGCAGGCGGCCAACCTTGCCGTCCTGCGACTGGACCGGTTGAACGCCCTCAGGAACGTCTACCCGGGTGTGGAGAGCGAAGACGACATGGTGGCGGCTTTCGACTACTGCCTGCACGGCAAGGGGGGCGCAGCACCATCCATCGATACCGCCATGCACGCCCTGGTCGATGCCCCCCACGTCGATCACCTGCATCCGGATTCGGGCATCGCTATCGCCACAGCCGTAGAAGGTGAGGCACTGACCCGTAAAATCTTCGGCGACACCGTCGTTTGGGTGCCATGGCGCAGGCCTGGTTTCCAGCTTGGCCTGGACATTGCCGCTGTCAAGGAGGCCAACCCGAAGGCCGTTGGCACCATTCTCGGTGGCCACGGAATTACAGCCTGGGGTGCCACCAGCGAGGAAGCCGAGCGTAACTCACTGTGGATCATCGAGCAGGCTGAGGCATACATCGCCGCCAACGGAAAGGATGAACCGTTTGGTCGTCCGCTCCCTGGCTATGCTGCCCTTCCCGAGAGTGAGCGCCGCGCCAAAGCCGCAGCCCTGGCTCCCGTGATCCGGGGCCTGGCTTCCACTGACAAGCCGCAGGTGGGGCACTTCAGCGATGACGCCGTCGTCCTTGACTTTCTGTCCGCCACGGAGCATCCGCGCCTGGGTGCCCTCGGCACGTCCTGCCCAGACCATTTCCTGCGGACAAAGGTCAAGCCGCTGGTCCTGGATCTGCCGGCCGATGCCCCGCTTGAGGATTCGATCGCGCGACTGCGTGAACTCCACCTCGAATATCGGGTGGACTATCAGGCCTATTACGACCGACATGCCGCTGCCACAAGTCCAGCCCTCAGGGGAGCGGATCCGGCGGTGGTGCTGGTGCCCGGGGTGGGCATGTTCTCCTTTGGCGCCACCAAGCAGACTGCGCGTGTTGCTGGCGAGTTCTACATCAACGCCATCAACGTGATGCGGGGTGCCGAAGCGATTTCAACCTATGCGCCGATCGAGGAATCAGAAAAGTTCCGCATTGAATACTGGGCATTGGAGGAAGCCAAACTGGCCAGGCTGCCGAAACCCACGTCACACGCCACCCGGGTTGCCCTGGTGACTGGTGCGGCATCCGGGATCGGCAAGGCTATCGCCACCCGACTTGCCGCGGATGGCGCCTGCGTGGTGATTGCTGACCTGGTCCTTGACAACGCCGAAAAGGTGGCTGCAGAACTAGGCGGGCCAGACGTGGCCATCGGCGTCCAGGCCGATGTAACGGACGAGACCCAGGTGGCTGCGGCCGTTGATGCAGCTGTCCTCGCCTTCGGCGGCATCGACCTGGTGGTAAACAACGCTGGCCTCTCCATTTCCAAGCCACTGCTTGAGACCACAGAAAAGGACTGGGACCTCCAACACAGCGTCATGTCCAAGGGCTCATTCCTGGTGGCCAAGGCTGCTGCCAGGGCCATGATCGCGCAGGGCATGGGCGGAGACATCGTGTACATCTCCTCCAAGAATTCCGTCTTTGCCGGTCCCAACAACATCGCCTATTCCGCTACCAAGGCTGACCAGGCCCACCAGGTCCGGTTGCTTGCTGCTGAACTTGGGGAACATGGAATACGCGTCAACGGGATCAACCCTGACGGTGTTGTGCGCGGTTCTGGTATTTTTGCCGGCGGATGGGGTGCCAAGAGGGCCGCAGTCTACGGCGTCGATGAGGAAAAACTGGGCGAGTACTACGCCCAGCGCACGCTCCTCAAGCGAGAAGTGCTCCCTGAACACGTTGCCAATGCAGCTGCCGTCCTGACCAGCAGCGAACTCTCCCACACCACGGGCCTGCACATCCCCGTGGACGCTGGCGTGGCAGCAGCATTCCTGCGGTGACGCCCATACGCGACGCTCGTTCAGTGGACACCGTTTCGGCTTCTGCCGGAGCGGTGTTTGCCGCAATTGACATCGGTGCATCCTCCGGCAGGGTCATCGTGGGCAGAACAGTCCCGGCACAGGCAGGTGGAGCACAAGGTACCGTCACCCTGGAGGTGGTGCACCGCTTCCCCAATGGCGTTGTCGAGTCTGGCGGCAGCCTACGGTGGGATTTCGAGGGCCTCTTGGCGGAAGTACTTGTTGGCCTGGCGGCTGCTGCTAACGCCGCCAGCGTAGCCGGTGAACAAATCACCAGCATTGGAATAGACACGTGGGCCGTTGACTACGGACTGGTCAACGACGCTGGAGATCTTGTGTCGCAGCCCTTCAGCTACCGCGATGAGCGCACCGAGTCCGCTGTAGCCCGAGTTCACGCAGCGCTGCCACCCGAACAGCTTTACGCCACAACCGGTCTGCAGTTCCTGCCTTTCAACACTCTCTACCAGCTGGCCAGCGAGCCCCACCTGGACGGTGTGCAGGCCCTGTTGATTCCGGACCTCATTGCCTTCTTCCTCACCGGCGAGAGACGGACCGAGGCAACAAATGCCTCCACAACAGGCTTGTTTGACGCTGTTGAGGGCACCTGGGCCACCGCGTTGATGGCTGCGCTGGAACTTCCCAGCGCCCTGTTCCCGCCGGTGATTGAACCGGGTGAGGTGACAGGCCGCATCCTGCCCGAAATAGCACAACGCACCGGACTCGCAGTGGAAACCCTGGTGGTGGCTGTCGGTTCGCATGACACGGCGTCGGCAGTGGCCGCTGTCCCCGCAGTCGAACCGGATTTTGCGTACATCTCCTCTGGCACCTGGTCCCTGGTAGGCGTGGAACTGGACCGACCGGTGTTGACGCCAGCGAGCCAAGCGGCAAATTTCACGAATGAGCGGGGTGTGGACGGCACCATCCGCTACCTGCGCAATGTAGGTGGACTCTGGCTCCTCAGTGAATGCCAGCGCGAATGGGCGGCGGCTGGCCAGGGTCCAGGCCTTGCAGAGCTCCTGGCGGCAGCAGCAGCACTGCCTGCCGGCGGGCCCCAGATCAACTGCGACGACGCGCAGTTTATCGCCCCCGGCCGGATGCCGGAGAGGATCCGTGCAGCTGCCCGTGCCGGCGGGCAGCTGCTGTCTGAGGATCCTGGCGCCGTCGCCCGCTGCATCATGGACAGCCTTGCGGCCGGCTACGCAAGGACACTGGCCGACGCCGAACGGTTGGCCGGGCGGACCATCGGTACCGTCCACATCGTGGGGGGTGGGTCCCAGAACCGACTGTTGTGCCAGCTGACTGCTGATGCCACAGGTAAACCCGTCGTTGCTGGCCCTGTGGAGGCGACAGCCCTGGGTAACGTCCTCGTGCAGGCCCGTGCCAGCGGCCAGGTGGCGGGCGGACTCGCGCAGCTTCGGGAGCTGGTCAATGGATCCCTTCCGCTGCAGCGTTACGAGGCTGCAGGAGTTTCCGCGGTGTCCTGATCGAGGCTTATGGCAGCGTTGATCAGGGCGAGATGACTCAGTGCCTGGGGCAGGTTCCCCAGGGACGACCCATTCGATGGCTCGAACATTTCGGCCAGGATGCCGACGTCGTTGGCTGCTTCCGCCAAGTGCCCCATGCGTTCACGGGCCTCGCCCGTGCGTCCGCAGAGCTGCAGGGCTGTCACCATCCAGTAGGAGCAGGCGATGAAGGTGGCTTCCTCATCCGACGCTCCGGAAAAGCGGTAGAGGTGCGGGCCAACAGCGAGCTCGCGATCCAGGGCATCCAGCGTTGAGCTCATTCTCGGACCGCGGTCAAAGCCGCTGATGGCGTGGAGCAGGACCGAGGCATCCAGTTCTGTGGATCCTGGGTACCAGACGTAGGCCTGGAGGTCTTCAGACCAGCAGTTTTCCTCGACCCAGGTGCGGATCCTCTCTGCTTCCGTCCGCCAACGGGAAGGGTCGCCGGGAACCTGGCCTATTTCGGCCAGGTGCACTGCCTGCTGGAGAGCGTGCCAGCAGCCCATTTTCGAGCTGGTGTAGTGCTGGAGTTCGGTCAGTTCCCACATTCCAGCGTCCGGCCGGCGCCAGGCATCACAGGCCATGTCCGCGATGCCCGCTAGGGTCCGGCCCGTTTGGGCGTCCAGCACGTTCCCGTGGTCCACATAGAGGCCCACGATGCTGAAAACGTCCCCAAAGACGCCCAGTTGCAGCTGCTCGGAGGCCCGGTTGCCTGTCACTACCGGTCCAATTCCGCGCCAGCCCGGTGCATCGTGTTTGCTGACGGGTTCTATGCAGGCCGATCCGTCCAGCCGGTACATCACGGCGGGCGTATCGCCGGAGGACCGGATGGTCCGCAGCAGCCAGGACATAGCAGCGTGGGTCTCCTCGCGCAGCCCAAACCGGAATAGGGCAGTAAGGCTGTAGGCGGTGTCGCGCACCCAGGCATAGCGGTAATCCCAGTTCTTGCCGCCACGGATGTTCTCCGGCAGGGACGTGGTGCCCGCAGCAGCCACGGAGCCGGCATCACCCATGATCAACAGCTTCAGGGTCAGGACGCTACGGTGCACCTGCTCGGCATACTCGCCGTCGTAGCTGAACGAATCACTCCACGCCTGCCATTTCTCGACGGTGCGGTCAATGCCGGCATCCACCGTCTCGGGAGCGGGCAGGAAAAGGGGTTCGCCTTCGGTAGCCACCAACCCAAAAATGGCCTTCGAGCCCGGTTCGGCCTGGTAGGTAATCGTAATGGCGCCGTCATCCCAGGAGACCTGGTCCTCTCCGGCGGATCGCACGGCCATTGTGAGGCCGTCGATCCGCAGCACCACCCCGTGCACAGTGTCCTGGATCCAGGGGGAAAACTGTCCAAGGCAGGTACCGGGCCGGACCTCTGCCCGCAGGGTGACGTTACCCTCGAGTCCTTCAATTCGCCTGCCCACTTCAGACCAGGGCAACCGTCCGGAGATCCCGGTGTTCAACGCATCGGTGATTTGGACCTTGCCGCGTTCAGTGCTGAAGACAGTGACAAGGACGTTCGTTTTTTCAAGGTAGTGACGTTCAGAGGTGAAGGGTTCGGTGGGTGCCAATGTGAGATAGCCGCCAAATTCCGCGTCAAGGAGACTGGCAAACGGGGTCACCGAGTCCAGGCTTGGCAGCGGAAGCCAGTCAATCCTGCCGTCGGCGGCAACCAGGCCCAAGGTGCGCCCGTCGCCAATCGCGGCGTAGCTGCGCAGGTCGGCGTAGCCGTTCGCGTCCCGCAGTGGTGCTCCGGCAGCACTGCCGCGGTGGGAATCGGTCCTCATTCGGTGGAGTCTCCTTTGGATACCAGGTGGCCCCGGAAGGCCCGTCTTCTATCGTATGCCGGGCAGATTGCGGCGGGCGTCGCGCTTTGACAGGACATAGCCTTCGTGTAACCCCTGTTGCTGGTGGGCTGCCTCGCCTAGTGTTGTTTTGGTGCGCCCAGAAAACGTTCTCTCCTATGACTCGCCCGCCTCCGACTGGCTGTCCGCCGTACCGTTGGGAAATGGACGGCTGGGCGCCATGGTCTTTGGGGGTCCGCACCGGCAACATCTGCAGATCAACGACGCCACGGCCTGGTCCGGTTCGCCACAGAGCGCTGGATTGCCGCCGTCGTTCGGTGCTGGAAAGTCAGGAAAAATCCTGCAGCAGGTGCGCTCACTGATCCAGGATCAGGACTACGCGGGGGCACACGAGGTATTGAAGGCGCTGCAACACCGCCACTCGCAGGCGTATCTGCCCTTCGCAGATATGACTCTGGATATTGAGCCCAGCTGTGGTGGTGACGGAGCAGCCGCTACCGTGACCGATTACCAGCGAACCCTTAACCTTTCCACCGCTGTTGCCAGCAGCCGCTACCGGCTCGACGGCCATGCCGTAGAGCTGGAAACGTTCATCAGCCATGAAGCTGCGGTGCTGGTGCTTGTCCTGCGCACGGAAGCGCCCGCAGGTGTCGATCTTGACCTTCAGCTGTCGTCGGCACTTCGAGTGTCCCGGAGTGAAAGTGGAGTCGATACCGCGCATCTTGAGCTGAGGTTTCCGGCCGACGTTGCCCCAGGGCACGACGGCGGCGCGGTTGCGTACTCAGCGGATCCCACCCTCAGCGCGCAGGGCGCCGTCATGGTCCGCTGGACACACGATGGCAGCGCAGCAGAAGGGGCAACGACTGCGACCGGACCGCAGGTGACCGGAACAGACGGCACGGGAACACAGGCGACGGCGTTGCGGGCCACCGGCGTGCACAATGTCACGATCCTGCTCACCACTGACACGACGTTCCGCGGCCTTGGTGCCAGTCCCACCGGTACGTCGTCGGACGCAGCAGCCTGGTGCACCGCCGCATTGGCCGGAGCCAGCCACCGGGGAGTACCTGACATGCGCAGGCGGCACCTTGCTGACCACTCCCGTCTCTATGACGCGGTCAGGCTCCGGGTTGGGGACGCAGAGCGGACGAATGACCTACCGGCGCTGCCACCTGACACGCAACGTCGTTTGGTGGCGGCAAACAAGAATTCCGGAGGGGCGCTGGCCGCGGATCCGGGCCTGGCTGAACTGGTCTTCAACTACGGTAGGTATCTGCTGATCTCTAGTTCGCGCGATGGTGTTCCCGGGAGTCGCCAAGGCCTGGGGTGGCACGGTCCTCCCGCTACCCTCCAAGGACTGTGGAACGCTGACCTTCCGGCACCGTGGAGTTCCAATTACACCACCAACATCAACCTGCAGATGAACTACTGGGCTGCAGAGACAACCAATCTGGCCGAGTGTGTGGCACCCCTGTTCAACCTGATCCGTGCCCTGCAGGTAACGGGGGCAGATACGGCGCACGAATACTATGCAGCACGGGGCTGGGCCGTCCACCACAACTCTGATATCTGGGCATACAGCAAACCGGTTGGCCATGGTGTCCATTCGCCGGAATGGTCGGCCTGGCCCATGGGTGGGCTGTGGCTGGTCCGGCACCTGTGGGAACACCTGCGATTTGGATCCGCTACCTGCACCTCAGATTTTGCCCGCCACACCGCGTGGCCAGCCATCAGGGGAGCAGCCGCGTTTGCGTTGGATCTGCTGCACGATTTTCCCGATGGCAGTGTGGGCACCAGCCCTTCCACCTCACCGGAGAACAGTTTTCGCGTTCCCGGTCCTGGGCAGCCCAGACGCAGTGCCGTTGCCGTATCCTCCACCATGGATTTGATCCTCATCCGTGATGTGTTGGGCATGCTCGAATCCCTCGCTGGTGCATTGGGGGAGCTCAACGATCCCCTGGTGGTGCAGGCCAGGGCCGCCGTCCTGAGGCTGCCGCACATCAAGCCCGCAGCGGACGGCCGGATTCCTGAGTGGCAGGAGGATTTCCCGGAATGGGAGCCAGACCACCGTCACGTCAGCCACCTTTACTTTGCCTACCCAGGCGACGATCCATTGGATCCGGCCATGGCCGCGGCTGTCAGCGCCAGCCTGGACACAAGGGGTGATGATTCCACGGGCTGGTCGCTGGCATGGAAGATCCTGCTTCGCGCCCGGCTGGGGCAGCCCGGGAACGTCAGTAACCTGCTTCGGCTGTTCTTCCGGGACATGCCCACCGGCGAGCACGGGCACTTCGGCCAGAGCGGCGGACTGTATCCCAACCTGTTTGGCGCGCACCCCCCGTTCCAGATTGACTCCAACTTCGGGTTTACGGCCGGGTTGGCAGAGTGCCTCCTGCAAAGTCACCGGACGGTTGACGGCGAACGCTGTCTCGAACTCCTTCCCGCGTTGCCGCACGAGCTGCCCAACGGATCGGTTGCCGGCCTGCGTGCACGGCATGGGATCGAGGTGGGCATCACGTGGTGCTATGGAGCGCTCACAGCGGCAACATTCACGGCGGATGCTGCCTGCATGGTCTGGATCCGGGTGGGTGGGCAGCTTCATCAGCTGGACCTGCCCGGCGGAGAGAAAATTGACTTCACGCCCTGACCACGTCCTCCGGGTAGCCTGCATCGACGACTCGCTGCTGTGCTTCTTCGGCTTCCCTTCATCCCAGACAGGATCCGCATCCGATGCCACTTTTTGACCTCCCGCTTGAGCAGCTCCGTAGCTACACCTCCGATGTACAGCCACCTCTGGACCTTGATTCGTTCTGGGACCAGAGCATCGCCGAAGCTCGCACGTTCGCACTGGATGCCACCTTTGCTCCCGTACATAACCACCTCACGGTCATCGATACTTTCGATGTCACTTTCGCTGGCTTTGATGGCGCGCCGATCAAAGGGTGGCTGCACGTGCCTGCGCACCGGGATGCCACCGTCCAACTCCCTGTTGTGGTCCAGTTCATGGGCTATTCGGGGGGCCGTGGACTGGTGAACCAGGAAACCAAGTGGGCGCAGGCCGGGTATGCGCAATTCATCATGGATACGCGCGGCCAGGGATGGGGTGGACACGCGGGAGATACTGCTGATCCGCACCCCTCGGCAGGTGACGTTGCCTTTGCGGGCCTGATGACCCGTGGCGTGGCGCATCAGGACACGTACTACTTCCGAAGGGTCTACATTGACGCCTTCCGCGCGGTTGAGGCGGCGCAGTCTCACCCAGCCGTCGATAAAAACAAAGTGATCTTGGCCGGAGTCAGCCAGGGCGGCGGAATCGCTGTAGCTACGGCGGGCTTGGCAGCAGGAAGGCTTGATGGTGTCATCGCTGCGCTGCCCGACGTCCCGTTCCTGCAGGACTTCCCACGCGCCATCGACATCTCACCCCGCGGGCCGTACCCGGAAATAGCAGGTTTTTTGGCCAGGCACCGCAACCGCTATGCGTCGATCCTGGAGGTGCTGAACTACTTTGATGGCGTACACCTCGGCAGACGCGCGGAAGTTCCGGCCCTTTACTCCGTCGCGCAGATGGACGATGTGTGCCCACCGTCGACAGTCTTTGCCAGCTTCAACTCCTACGGGTCTGCTGGTGGCACTGTGGCCAAGGAGATTGAGGTCTATCGCTTCAATAATCATGAGGGTGGCCAGGAACACCAATGGATCAGGCAGTTGGAGTTCCTCAGGGAATTACCGGTTTAGCCCTGGCGAGCGAGGCTGCGGGACCTCCACGGGGGAGAGCCGCAGGCGTCCCACCAGCCGGACTGAATCGTCCCGATTTGCCCGGCTGCGGAATCCAGGGCTACTCTGTGGCCATGATGAACCGTTGGTATGCGTATTTTTCGTTGGCTCTGGAGGGGCCCGCGTCTAACTGACACGCATCCACATTCCTTCAGAGCCAACAGGGCAGAGATCATTCTCTGCCCTTCGCCATTTCTTCGGCGGGTTCTGACTGGGCCCGCTTCCCTTTTCGGAACAGGACCCCCAGAATGAACACCGCAACAGGCGCCGCAGAAGCCCGAACTACGTCCAACCTGCATGTCAATAATTTCGCTGCACTTCCTACGCCCCTGGAGATCATGGCGGAACAACCGCTGGGGGCCTTGTCCGCAGCGGTGGTCGGGCGTGGCCGCGACGAGGCGCGAGCCATCATGGACGGGGTTGACGACAGGCTGCTGGTCATTGTGGGGCCGTGTTCCATCCATGATCCTGCGGCAGGGCTCGACTATGCCTCAAGGTTGTCGGCATTGGCCCAGGACCTCAGCTCCGACCTGCTGATCGTCATGCGGACGTACTTCGAAAAGCCCAGGACCACTGTTGGCTGGAAGGGGCTTATTAATGATCCCCGCCTCGATGGCAGCCATGACATGGCGGCAGGGTTGCGGGCTGCCCGGGAATTCCTACTCCAGGTGAGTGAACTCGGATTGCCCACGGCCACGGAATTCCTGGAGCCCATCAGCCCGCAGTACATGGCCGACATCGTTTCCTGGGGTGCCATCGGAGCCCGCACCACGGAAAGCCAGATCCACCGACAGCTGGCATCAGGACTTTCCATGCCTATCGGCTTCAAGAACGGAACGGATGGCGATCTCCAGGTGGCCCTCGATGCCTGCAGTGCAGCGTCTGCTCCCCAGGCATTCCTTGGGATCGATGGACACGGCCGGGCTGCGCTGGTGTCCACCACGGGCAACCCGGATACCCACGTAATTCTGCGTGGCGGTCGCAGCGGCCCGAACTACTCGAGGGAGGACGTTGAGGCGGCCTCGTCCAGGCTGGGAAACAAGGCCCTGAATCCGCGGCTTATGGTCGATGCAAGTCACGCAAACAGTGGAAAGAGCCACCTGCGGCAGGCTGAAGTTGCGGGTGAGATCGGGATGCAACTGAGCGGTGGTGGACTCGCAGCGCACGCAATTGGCGGCATCATGCTGGAGAGCTTCCTGGTTGGCGGCGCCCAGGACCTAGATGTGAAGGCGCACGCCGCTGGTACCGACGCTCTGGTGTACGGACAGAGCGTCACTGACGCCTGCATGGAGTGGGATGTTACGGTGCGTGTCCTCAGGATGTTGGCCGCCTCCGCCCGGGACCGTCGATCCGCCGCGGCAGAGCTTTCCCATTAGCCCCAGAAACCTCTAAAGTAACTAGCACAGGATTGTCTTGGTGGCTCAGCACCGAAACAGTTCGGCATGAAGTGTGCCGCCGCTGTCTGAGAGTAAAGGAACTAAGGAATGTCCGCAGAACAGAACTTCTCCGCCTCGAAGTTTCTGACCGTGGCGGAGGTGGCCGAGGTCATGCGCGTGTCAAAGATGACTGTTTACCGGCTGGTCCACTCAGGTGAGATGCCCGCCGTCCGGTTTGGACGTTCCTACCGTGTTCCTGAAGCGGCAGTGGAGCAGTACCTTCGCGGCGCCGTCGTCGAGGGTAACTCAGCCACTGCCTGAGTCTTCGGAAAACACCTTTGGACCGCACGGTCCGGAAGTTCACCTGATTAGCGGTACCCTGTTAAGGAACGTTTTACGCCATTGTAAGAACCTGTCAGTTGTTTAGTCTGTAGCTCAGTCCACGGACCTTTTCGAACAGACAGGTCCTGCATCTAGTTTGTTAGGAACTTCCGTGGGTTCAGTTATTAAGAAGCGTCGCAAGCGTATGGCCAAGAAGAAGCACCGCAAGCTGCTTCGCAAGACTCGTCACCAGCGTCGCAACAAGAAGTAGAGATACTTCCTACAGCGTAGAAATGCCCGTCGCCTCCCCGGCGACGGGCATTTCGTGCGTTTGGGGGAGTGTTGCGGGTTCAGGCCGGACGCGTCAGGGCCTGGCGCCGCGGAAACGGGCGAAGCTCTTCCAGAGTCCGTAGACGACTCCGCCGACAGTGGCTGCCTTCAGCCCGAAGGTTGCTGCCCTCCTGCCGGAACGAAAATCGTAGACTGGCCAGTTGCGGTCGCGGGCATGCCTACGTAGGCGTGCGTCGGGATTGATGGCCACAGGGTGCCCAACGAGGCTCAAGAGCGGCACATCGTTGTAGGAGTCGCTGTATGCCCAGCAGCGGCTGAGATCCAGTCCCTCGTCGTCAGCGATCTGCTGGACTGCCACGGCCTTTGCCGGGCCGTGCAGGATGTCTCCTACGAGGCGGCCGGTGTATTTGCCGTCCTCAACCTCTCCTACTGTTCCCAGGGCGCCAGTGAGCCCCAATCGGGTGGAGATCACGGAGGCTACTTCAAGAGGGGTTGCGGTCACCAGCCACACTCTGCGGCCCAGGCGGAGGTGTTGCTCGGCCAGGGCCTTTGCACCGGGCCAGATCCGCGAGGCGATCATCTCGTCGTAGACTTCCTCGCCGAGGGCCTTGATATCCGCTACCTCGATGCCAGCCACGAAGGCCAAGGCCGCGTCCTTGACGGAATGAACATCCGCGAGGTTCTCACCACGTGTGACGAATTTGAACTGCTTCCAGGCGAATCCAGCCGCTTGGCGGACCGTGAAAACCTTCCGTTCGTACATTTTGCGGCCCATATGGAAAAGGCTCGCGCCGCGCATCAGGGTGTTGTCTACATCGAAGAAGGCGGCTTCGCCAATTGGCTGTGCGACGGCGGGCGGCGTCGCTCCAGCAACAGACTTCTTCTCAGGCATGCCTTGAGTCTAGTCAATTCATTGGGGTCTCCTACGCAGCAACCTGCTGGATGGGTCCAGGGGATGTATCGGAGATACCCTTGGACCATGCCGAGTCCCGTTCTGATCCTCCTCACAAAACAGCACTGCCACCTCTGCGAAGCTGCCAGGCTGGCCGTGGCTCGAGTGGCTAATGTTGTGGGGATTGGGTGGCAGGATCACGTGGTGGATGATGATCCAGTACTGCTGGAAAAATATGCTGAGGAACTTCCCGTGGTCCTGGTGGATGGTATCCAACGCGATTTCTGGACGGTAGACGAAGCCAGGTTGGAAAGGTTGCTCCGGCAGGGGCTGCAAGCCCGGGCCTGAAGGTCCCTGTCGCACGCCGCCGTGCGGCTTTGTTGCCAGTGGAGGACGGCACCTACACTAAGGAAATAACGCGACGCAATGGAGCAGGTAGTAGTGACTTCGCTGGAATCAAGGTCCCACGCCGTCGACGACGACGCAGAATCGGCTGTCAAGCAGATTCCCCCCGCGGCAGTTGCCCGGCTGACGATATACCTGCGCGCCCTGACCACTCTTCTTTCGGAAGGCACAGACCGGGTTTCCTCCGAATCCCTGGCCGAGGCCTCAGGCGTCAGCTCCTCCACACTCCGCAAGGATCTCTCCTACGTGGGGTCCTATGGCACCCGGGGCGTTGGTTACGACGTGACCTATCTCAGTCGGCATATTTCTGCAGCGTTGGGCCTTACCCACGACTGGAAAGTGGCAATCGTGGGTGCCGGCAACCTAGGAAAGGCCCTTGCCCGCTACGGGGGGTTCGAGTCACGGGGCTTCGACGTTGTGGCGATCCTGGATGCTGATCAGATGGTGGTGGGCAATGAAGTGGGCTGGCTGCGCGTGAGCGACGCCACGAACCTTGAGCAGGTCCTGCAGCGCACCGGAGCCAACATGGCAGTCCTTGCTCTCCCCGCCGCCGCGGCCCAAGACGTGTGTGACAGGGTGGTTGCCGCCGGTGTCCGAAGCATTCTGAGTTTCGCTCCGGTCACGCTGCAGGTTCCTGATGATGTGAACCTGCGCAAGGTGGACATGGCAACGGAACTGCAGATCCTGGCGTACCACGCACAGCGGGCGCAGACTCCGCAGAAGTCCGCCTGAGCGACGGTCCGGAATCCACGCCCGCAGGGTGGTGAGGGCCAGGGTGGACCTGGCGGTTGGGGTTACTGGCCGTAAGGATTGCTGAACTTGGGCGCCTTGCTGAAGTACGGTGCCGAAGGCTTGAGGTAGAGAAAGACGATACCGACGATACCGAGCAGAACCGCAATGGTCCCGATGCTCAGGGGGAGGAGCCCGATCAGCGAGATGACCGCAAAGACGGTACCGAGGATACGTGCCCAATTCTTGCCCCGGCGGACATTGAAGGCCACAAGTGCGTAGAGTCCAGCCGCGATGACCGCGGCCACAATGAACGTTGCCAGCAAGATGCCCCTGAAGTCGGCGAAACTGACGTCCGTGACTCCTGCCGCTGTCATCTGGTCGTCGAACATCTCCCGGAAGGCTGGCGTGTCGAGGGTAAAGGCCGAGATGATGATCGAAATGACGTTGATGGCACCGGCCGCCACGATCAGCCAGAATCCGTTGTTAACTGTCTTGGGGATGGCGCCAGGTCCTGCCGGCTGACCCGATCCATAGGGCGATGCGTACGGAGGCTGCGGTGAAGCCTGCCCGTACTGGGGTGCGTTCTGCCCGTACTGGGGTGCGTTCTGCCCGTACTGGGGTGCGTTCTGCCCGTACTGGGGTGCGTTCTGCCCGTGCTGAGGTGCGTT
This sequence comes from Pseudarthrobacter sp. PS3-L1, assembly GCF_030063285.1. Taxonomy (GTDB): domain Bacteria; phylum Actinomycetota; class Actinomycetes; order Actinomycetales; family Micrococcaceae; genus Arthrobacter. Next base: position 382,652 of record NZ_JASISU010000001.1, read on the forward strand.
CTGCCCGTACTGGGGGGTGCCCTGCTGCCCATACTGGGGTGCATTCTGGCCGTACTGGGGTGCGTTCTGCCCGTACTGGGGGGTGTGGTTGCCGGGGGTGGGCTCGTTGCCATTCGGTGGGACCGGAGGTGTACTCATGGGCTTGTCCTTTGCATCTCGGAATAGAGGGTAAGAGCGGATAGTGCCTGCTGGCAACGCTACGGTTCGGCTTTCCTCCCACCGTACTCTGGGGTCTCGACCGCAGGAATCATTCGAAGGGAGTATTCGCCAGCCGTTCAGAAAGGCGTGCGGTAGCTGGCACGGACTCCGCAGGAGATCCATGGCGGTGGCCCGTGGCCACGCTGGCTGGTGCTACTGGTTAATGATCCTGGGTGCCTTGCTGAAGTATGGAGCGTTTGGCTTGAGGTAGAGCAGCACCATGGCTGCAATGCCCAGCAGAATGACGATGACCTGCATGAGGCCGTACAGGGCGCCAAACGCGAAAAGGCCTGTGAAGAGGCTGAACACTGATATGACGGCGAAGACGGTGCCCAGGATGCGGGCCCAGTTTTTGCCCTTACGGACAGGGAATGCCACCAGTGCGTATAGACCCAGCGACATGATGGCGCCGACGATACCGCCAATCATCATGGTCCCCGCGATGCCCGTGCTGAAGTTTGCTGGTACCGGCTGGTCCTGGGCAGCAAAGGCTTCTTCGAATATCTGTGTCAGATACGGTGCGCCAGTGAACGCCAGCACCAGTGAACTGATGGCAGATAGGATGCCCGCTGCGAGGATCATCTTGAAGGAAAGCTCAACCTGCGCTGGAATGGTTTGCGGGCCCGTTGGCTCTCCGGACCCGTAGGGCGAGGCGTATGGCGCCTGGGGTGTGCCCTGGCCGTACACCGGCGCCTGGGGTGTGCCCTGGCCGTACACCGGCGCCTGGGGTGTGCCCTGGCCGTACTGGGGAACTGTGGTGCTGGGAGCGGACTCATTGCCGTTGGATGGCTGGACTGGAGGTGTGCTCATGGGCTGTCCTTTGCATGTCGATCTTCACGATGGATGCCGGGGACTGCTTCGGGCCGTGCCCCCAGGCTTGGCTTTCATCCCACGGTACCGCGGAGCCCTAAGGCCGCCAATCATTCAAAGGGAGTATCTTCCGGCATAGCTGATCGATACCGGCAGCATCGCAAAGCCTGGCAAGACCTGGCCAAGCCTGGTGCAAAAAACAACAGCGCCCCGTTCCGGACATGTTGTCCGGAACGGGGCGCTGGAGATAGCTGGGCCGTGTCATCCCCTGTGCCGGCGCGGCGTTCAGGGAGTCACTGGAGTGCCCGGCAGGGTCAGGCTGAGGGTGCTACGAACTCGAGTTCGAGGACGATCACGACTTTGTCGCTGACCAGGACGCCACCGGCTTCGAGGGCGGCGTTCCAGGTAAGGCCAAAATCCTTGCGGCTGATGGTGGTCTTGGCGCTGACACCCGCGCGGGTTGTTCCGAACGGGTCGACGGCAACGCCATTGAATTCGGTGTCCAGGGTCACTGACTTGCTGATGCCCTTGATGGTGAGGTCGCCGGTGAGCTTGAACTCGTCGTCGTCACCTTCGATGCCTGTGGAGACGAAGGTCAGCTCCGGGAACTTCTCGACGTCGAAGAAGTCGTCGCCGCGGACGTGGCCATCGCGGTTGGCGTCGCCGGAATCGAAGCTGGCGGCCTTGATGGTTGCCTTGATGGCGGAATCGGCAAAGTTGGCCGCGAGGTCCAGTGTGGCGTCAACTTCTTTGAATTCGCCGCGGACCTTGCTGATGCCCGCATGCCGAACGGTAAAGCCAACAGTGCTGTGTGAGCCGTCCAGCGTCCAGGTGCCGGTGGCGATGTCTGTGGGAAGTGCCATGGTGTTTTCTCCTTATAAATGTGGATCCAGCGCGCTGGCTGGCTGTCTGATCGTCAGGATCGACCCTTTTGTTGAAGTCTCAACTAACTGCTGCACCCAGTATAAACATGCATTTGCATGTTTTGTTCCCATGTTGCGGAACATTTCGGGGTTTTCTTTAGTTCTACTTGCTGTAGAAGATTTCGGATAGCTCACGATCTTTGAGAAACTGGTAGACATGCCCCACGTAACAGTCCATCTGCTCCGCCATGGAGAGGTCCACAACCCGCAGGGAGTCCTGTACGGCAGGCTCCCCGAATTCCACCTCTCCCAGCTTGGCCGGCAGATGGCAGACACTCTAGCCGAGTACTTCCGGAAGCGGTCAGACGACGGCGCCAACATTGTCTATCTCGCAGCGTCACCGTTGACCCGTGCGCAAGAAACAGCCCTTCCCACGGCGCTGGCGCTGGATCTGGCGATCCACACAGAAGACCGCATTATTGAAGCGGAAAACTACTTCGAGGGTATGAAGGTTAACAAGGCGGAGCTCCGCCGCCCGCGGCACTGGCGCCAGTTTTCCAATCCGCTGCGCCCGTCATGGGGAGAGCCCTACAAGGACCAGGCCGCCCGCGTCCGCGAAGCCGTCCAGGACGCGCGTGCCAAAGCTGTCCAACTTGCTGGCGCTGACTACGCCGAGCATGGCGCGGAAGCCATCATGGTTAGTCACCAGCTTCCTATCTGGGCAACCCGGCTCAGCGCAGAGGGCAAACACCTCTGGCACGATCCAAGAAAACGCGAATGCACGCTGACCTCAATTACGTCGTTTGTGTTCAACGAGGATGGCTCCCTGCTCCGCGTCGACTACAGCGAACCCGCTGCCGCCCTGTTGCCTGGCGCATCCAGCACCCCGGGTGCCTGAGATGACGAGTAATTACGACGGCGGAGCGCAGCCGGGCGACGACGTCGCCTCGGTCAGGTCTCTGGCGGCCTCGCGGCGTCGGTTCCTGTCCGCCGGTGGGGCGTCCCTTGCGCTCCTCGCCCTGGGCCTCAGCGGCTGTGCCAGGGAAGACGACCTCTCCCAGCAAGCCTCTGCAGGAGACAACAAGAACTACGTGGCCGGCGACGGTTCCGTGACCGAGTTCAGTGCTGCCGATCGCGGAAGTGCGCCTGATATCAACGGCACGCTCTTCACCGGAACGGATATTACGCCCGCTGACCTGGAGGGCCAGGTGACCGTCCTGAACTTCTGGTTTGCCGCCTGTGCACCGTGCCGCGTTGAGGCGCCACAGCTGGAGTCACTGCACCAGGAATTCAAGGACCAGGGCGTCCAGTTCTTCGGCGTGAACCTTCGCGATGAAAAAGCCACGGCAGAGGCATTCGAAAAGTCGTTCGGCCTCACCTACCCAAGCTTTGATGACAAGAACGGTGCGGTGCTGCTCGCAGTTTCCGGCATCGTCCCACCCAATGCCGTGCCCACCACGCTGGTCCTGGACAAGCAGGGTCGGGTGGCCTCGCGGGTTCTTGGCGAGGTCCAGCGCGGCACGCTGAAGGCACTCATCAGCTCCGCTGTGGCGGAATAGCATCCGGTCATGAACAGTCCCTTCGCCGAGACAATCCTCAGTGGCTCGCTCCTGCTGGCCATTCCCGTTGCGCTGCTGGCGGGATTGGTCTCCTTCCTTTCCCCGTGCGTCCTCCCGCTGGTCCCCGGCTATGTGGGTTATGTCACAGGTCTGACCGGAGTTGATCTCCAGCGTCAGAAGCGTGGCCGGATGCTGGCTGGCGTGGGACTGTTTGTGCTTGGTTTCTCGGTGATTTTTGTGTTGCTTGGCGGGGCCTTTGGGCAGTTGGGTACCCTCATTACCGGGTCGCAGAATGCTTGGATTACCCAGGTGCTGGGCGGCGTGGTGATCATCATGGGAATTGTGTTCCTGGGTGGATTCGGCTGGCTCCAGGGAGATGCGAAGATTCAGGCCCGACCGCCGGCAGGGTTGTGGGGTGCGCCGCTGTTGGGACTAACCTTTGGTCTGGGGTGGGCGCCCTGTATTGGGCCGACCTACTCCGCTGTCCAGCTCCTGAGCCTCTCCGGCGGATCTTCCGCGGCGAAGGGGGCGCTCCTGGCATTCGTCTACAGCCTTGGGCTGGGCATCCCCTTCCTCCTGATCGCCCTCGGGCTGCGACGAGGAATTGGCGTGATGAAATTTTTCCGCGAGCACCGGCTGGCCATCCAGCGACTCGGTGGCGGGATCCTTATCGCGCTCGGCATCCTCATGGCCACAGGCGTCTGGGGCGCCTGGGTAACTGAGCTCCAGTACTGGTTCCAGACCGACGTCAAGCTTCCTATCTGATGGCACGCAACCAGCGGGCCAATCCGCCGTCGAACGCCATCGATTCCAACAACCCTCAGGACTTCGCCATTTCTCCTCAAGACACCAGCGCCAGCCCCGTGGAAGAACCGCAAAAGCAGGCCAAAGCATCCCGGGGGAAGACATCAGGCGTGGCGAAGTCCAAGTCTGAAACGAGCATGCCAGCGTTGGGCCCACTGGGCATGCTCCGATGGGCGTGGACGCAGTTAACCAGCATGCGCACAGCGCTGTTCCTGCTGCTGCTCCTGGCCGTGGCGGCGGTTCCTGGGTCGTTGTTCCCGCAACGGCCCACCAACCCGTCAGTCGTCACCCAGTACATTGCTGACAATCCGAACTACGGCAAGCTGCTGGACACCCTGCAGCTTTACGACGTCTACTCGTCGGCCTGGTTTTCGGCCATCTACATCCTGCTGTTCATTTCCCTGATTGGCTGCGTCATTCCGCGCGCAATTGCGCACTTCAAAGCGATGCGTTCCCAGCCGCCCAAGACCCCCAAGCGACTCTCGCGACTGCCCGAATATGGCACCCTGGTGGTTCCTGCTGCTTCCGCAATCCCTGCCTCGGACGCCATCAACGATGCTGCCCGCGTGTTGCGCAAGCGCGGTTACCGGGTGGATGTCCGGGACGTGGACGGAGACAAGCCGTCCCTTGGCGCGGAACGTGGTTTTTTCCGCGAAGTGGGCAACCTGGTCTTTCATACATCCCTGATTGGTGTCCTCGTTTCGGTGGCACTTGGCGGGCTCTACGGCTACAGCGGCCAGCGGATCCTGGTGGAGGGCGATACCTTCGTCAATACCCTTGTGGGGTACGACCAGTTCACTCCGGGCACCAACTTCCAGTCATCCCAGCTGGAGCCGTACTCCATCCAACTGGACAAATTTGATGTGGTCTTTGACCGGGAATCCAAGGGCAAGTTTGGCCAGCCCATCGACTTCACGGCTGCTGTGACGACAAAGGAGACTCCCGAGGCGCCAGCCAAGGAGGAGATTCTCAAGGTCAACGATCCGGTGACACTTGGCGGGACCAGCGTTTACCTCACGGGCAACGGCTACGCGCCAGTAGTGACTATCCGTGATGGCGATGGAAATATTGCCATGCAGGGGCCAGTCGTGGCCAAGCTGCAGGGTGACAATTACTACTCGTCAGTGGTGATCAAGGTTCCCGATGCCAAGCCCGACCAGCTCGGATTTGTCGGGTTTTTCCTGCCGACGGCCTTTGTGACCCCGGACGGGGTGTCTTTCAGTGGCGATCCGGAGCTGCTCAATCCACAGCTGACCCTCAACTCCTACTACGGGGACCTGGGACTGGACAACGGGTCACCACAGAACGTTTTTGAGCTCGACGTGGAAGACCTCACCCCGTTGAATGCCAGGAACCTCGACGCCGGTGGAATCACCCTGGGGGAAGGCTCCACGTATACGCTCCCCGACGGCAAGGGAACAATCTCGTTCGACGGCGTCAAGCGCTACGTGGGCGTGGATATCCACCACAACCCGGGCCAGCTCTACGCGCTCATTTTCGCCCTGCTGGCTGTGGGTGGCCTGATCGTCTCGCTCTACGTCAACCGACGTCGCGTCTGGGTCCGGACGGGGACGCACCCGGACGGGCGCACCATGGTGGAATATGGCCTGCTGGCCCGCGGTGAGGACCACCGGTTGGCTGCCGAATCCGCTGCCGTTGGGAAACTTCTTGCCAGCGAATGGAAACTTTCCACATCCACTCAGGCAATTCCCAGCAGTAGCGGCGATAATGACCCAGAATCCCTTTCCTCCCCAGAGGACCCGCAGTCTAAGAAGGACCAGTAATGCCCTACGCAATCAACGAAACCATGGGCCAGTACAGCGAGCTCTTCATGCTCCTGGCTGCCGGTACCTACACGGTGGCTTTCATTGCCTTCGCCTGGGACCTGGCCAAGAGCAGCAGGACCCTGAAGCTGGTGGATCAGAAGGCTGCCGAAGCAACTGAGGACAGGGTCCCCGTTGCTGCAGGCGCGGTTGCTGCTGCCGGCGCCTCGGAGGCAAACCGAACCGAAGGCCACGTTCCTGGGCCTGTGGGCAGGGCCGAGCGCCCCACGTCCAAGGCCGGCAGTGGCGGCGGCGTCCAGACCGCCGACGATGACATGCGCTATGCCGCCACCCGCCGGGGACCAGCCCGTGTGGCTGTTGCGGTCTCCATCCTTGGTGTGCTGATCCACGCTGCCGGTGTGCTGACCAGGGCCGTAGGCTCAGGCCGCGTGCCGTGGGGAAATATGTATGAATTCCTGACCACCGGCGCCTTTGTGGCAGTTGCTGTTTTCCTGCTGGCCCTGATACGCCGGGACCTGCGCTTCCTGGGAACATTTGTGCTCGGCCTGGCAGTTGTCATGCTTACCGCGGCGTCAGTTGCCTACTGGACCCCCGTCGGCCACCTGGTCCCTGCATTGCAGAGCTACTGGCTTATAATCCACGTTTCAATTGCCGTGATCTCGTCAGCGCTGTTCACTCTCACGTTCGCCATGTCCGCCCTGCAGCTCGTGCAGTCACACCGGCAGAAGAGTGTGGCGGCCGGGGGAGCGGACAAGCTTGGCTTCATGCGGCTAGTGCCCTCTGCCCAGAGCCTGGAGAACCTCTCCTACCGCATCAACGCCATCGCTTTCATCGGCTGGACCTTCACGCTGATGTTCGGAGCTATTTGGGCAGAGAAAGCCTGGGGCCGGTTCTGGGGCTGGGATACCAAGGAGGTCTGGACCTTCGTGATCTGGGTTGTCTACGCAGGCTACCTCCACGCGCGCGCCACCAGGGGGTGGACAGGAACCCGTGCCGCTTGGCTGTCCATTGTTGGCTACCTCTGCGTCGTGTTCAACTTCACGATCGTGAACCAGTTCTTCAACGGACTGCACTCCTACTCCGGATTGTAGGGAGCGCACTCCCGCAGCGTTATTCACAACGCTCCCCGGTAGCCCGAAGTACGGGGCGGGGAAGCAACGGCCACGGCCTTTGCTTCCCCGCCCTTCTGCGTTCCGTCGGAGGATTCCTGCTTAAGGGCTGCCGATTCCCTGGTTTCCCCGCTGATGTTCGGCAACTCCGCAGCCATCCCAATGATCTGGACCAGGTAGCCGCCAGGAGCCGTGACGGTGAGGCAGCAAAGGTTTGGTCCATAATGCGGGATGTTGCGTAGCCCACCGTGGACAGTCGCCGCGACACGGCTCCCACGTCTCCGTCAGTGCCGGACTGAAGGGAAACGGCCTCCATTCGAAGCGTTTAGCGACCTGCGATGGGGTGTCAGGTGATCGCGGAGGTGTTTTTGCTCAGGGGAGCATCAGGAGCGGTCTTCGTCCTTGGCTTCGGAATCGCTGCTGGACTGGTGGCCTGAGCCCTCGTTGCCGTCACCGGAGCGGCCTGACCCTGCGGGACCACCCCCGGGGATATCTTTTCCCGCGTCTCCGCTGCCCTCAGTGCCCCTCAGGGGATTCGCGTGACCGGCCTTGCTGCCATCAGGGGCGTCCTTGCCGGAACCGGGAGTTCCACTGGCGTTTCCGGAGCCGCCTGTCCTTCCGGACGATGGATCCGGCGTTGATTCCTTGGCTGAAGCAGCGGGAGCCGCTGTTCCGGGCTGACGCTTTTGTTCATCCAGCAGGGCTTTGGCTCGGGCGGCCTGTGCCTGCTTACGGCGCTGGTACTCAAGGTTGCGCAGGAAGTCGGGATCGTCGTCGGGCGCCGTTGATGTGCGGGATCCCTGACGGGGCTCGGGAGTGTAGCGGGGGCGGCCAATCAGCAGCCACAGGATGGCGCCCACGACGGGAAGCACAATCATGACCACGATCCACGCCGGCTTTGAAATGCCACGCGTCTGGCGCCCCTCAGTGCGGATCACATCGACCAGCCCGTAGACGAATACGGCCAGCACTGCAACGGCAAGAACTACACGGAAGAGCATGCCCTCCAGTCTATCCTTGACGGGACTATCTGGATGCCTCCGCGTTGACTGCCGTTCAGACGCCATTCCCAGCACGGGCGGCTAAACTGGAACTGTGGCTTTCCTGAAATACTCCCTGATCCGGCTGGCGATCTTTGCGCCGCTCTTCGTGCTCTTCCTCTACCTGCAGCTCGGTGCGGTGCTCTCTGTCGTCTGCGCGGCTGCCATGGCATTCTCCGTCAGCTACATCTTTTTCCAGAAGCAGCGCAACGCGGCTGCGGCAAGCCTGCAGCGCAGGGTGACGGGCAAGGCAACACCCTTGCGTTCATTGACTGAGATCAACGACGCCGAGGCCGAGGATGCCATGGTGGATGCCAACCCCGACGTGCAGGTTCGCAACGACATCAAAAAAACCAATGCCAGAAAGTCCGCCGAGGGCTGAACCGGGCATTTCCCGACGCCAGTGCCTGGCTGGAACGGTGCGCGCTAGAAGCCGCGGCTCAGGACCAGCCCCAGTGCGAAAAGGATGCTGTAGCCCAGGTTGATCAAACCTGTCTGCTTGAGAACCGGAATCAGGCTCTTGCGCTTGCGGCCATTGATCATGAGCCAGGCTGGCATCAGGCAGGCTGGGATCAGCAGCAGGACAATGAGCATCCAGGGACGGGTGGGCGCAAGGATGACCACCAGCAGGATGGCTACGGCCAGCATCAAGACATAACTCTCGCGGGCGTGCCTGTCCCCGAGGCGGACGGCCAGGGTTTTCTTGCCCGCCTTGATGTCGGTGGGAATATCGCGGACATTGTTTGCCATCAGCAGGGCCGTGGCGATCAGCCCTGTTCCAATGGCGCCCACCACGGCCGGGAGGCTGATCTGGGCGGCCTGCGTATAGGTGGTGCCGAGGGTCGCTACCAGGCCGAAGAAGACAAAAACAAAGACGTCACCCAGGCCCATATAGCCATAGGGATTCTTGCCGCCGGTATAGCCCCAGGCCGCCATGACAGCGCCAGCCCCCACGAGGATCAGCCACCAGCTCTGGGTCAGGATGACCAAGACAAGGCCCAGCGCCATGGCAAGACCAAAGATGCTAAATGCCGCATATTTGACCTGGTGCGGTTTGGCAGCGCCCGAGCCAACCAGACGCAGCGGCCCCACCCGGTCCTCGTCAGTGCCCCGGATGCCATCCGAGTAGTCATTGGCGTAGTTCACGCCAATCTGGAGAAGAAGCGCCACCAGGGCTGCCAACACTGCGTTGAGCGGTTTGAAGAGGTCTAGCTCGTAGGCCGCAGCGGTACCGATCAGGACGGGCGCAATTGCTGCCGGGAGGGTGCGCGGGCGTGAGCCCTGGATCCATTGGGCGGCTGTTGCCACGTCAGTACCTCGTGTTGGGTCGATGAATGAATGAACGAAAACTAGCAGGACTGCCGCAGGGTGCAGTCGGTGCAGATCTACTCTACGTTCCCCGGTGCTGTTCGGTGAGCCGGGCGGTCATGGCCAACCGGTCTGGCTTGCCGTTGGGGAGCATCAGCAACTCGTGGGCGAAAATCACAGTTTTAGGCGCACTGACACCGAGGGATCCGTTCCAGAGTTCCCTCAGCTGCGCGTCCTGCGCGTCCTGCGCAGCTTCGCTGGCACGAAGGGTTCCGGTAGCGACAAATGCTGCGACGGCCTGCCCCCACTCCGCAGACGGCACGCCGGCGACAAACGCAGCCTGGACGCCGTCGAACGCCTCCAGTTCGGCCTGAACCCGATTGCCGGAGACCTTGATGCCGCCCGTGATGATGACGTCGTCGGCGCGTCCGAGAACCGTGAGGCGGCCGTCCGCATCCAGCTCGCCAAGGTCGTTGGTCCGGAACCAGCGCGTTCCGTCTTCCTCGAAGAAGGCCCCCGAGATGCGGTCCGGTGCCTCAAGGTAGCCGGCTGCGACGGTGTCGCCGCCCAGCAGAACCCGGCCGTCGTCATCGAGCCTGACCTGGACACCTTCAAGTGGCACACCGTTGTAGACGCACCCGCCGCAGGTCTCCGAAGAGCCATATGTGGTGACAATCTGAAGACCGGCGTCATGCGCGGCGGCTAGGAGGGCCGACGACGCCGGGGCGCCACCCAGCAGGATCCCGTTGAATCGCCGGAGCACGGCCAGTGTCTCCGGCGACGGCGCGTCCAGAAGTCGCTGCAACTGCGTGGGAACCAGCGAGGTGAAGCGCATTTTGTCAGTGAGCTCTAGGGCCGCCTGAGTGAAACCCTCGGGGGTAAAGCCGTGGGTGAGGTCCATGGCCCAGGGGCGTGTGCCCGCGAAGAGCGAACGCACCAGGACCTGCACGCCGGCTACGTACTGCACGGGAAGAGCCAGCAGCCACTGGCCTTCCCCGCGGAGGGCAATGGCGGTCGCCATCGAGGAGGCGGCAAGAGCCTCAACAGGCAAGACGGTTGACTTTGGGGTGCCGGTGGAGCCAGATGTCCGCACCACCACAACTGCATCATCGTAGCCGGGGGTCTCCACGTGCTGCACGGTCAGGGAACCATCGGGCTCTGCGATGATTTCCACGGCAGGCCCCTCACCGTGCAGGGCAGCGGCCAAGGCTTTCAGTGCTGGATCAATAGTCATTGTCAGCTCCAGTCCTTAGAAGTAGTAGGGAAAGGCGGACCAGTCGGGGTCCCGTTTGGCCAGGAAGGCTTCTTTGCCCTCTACCGCCTCATCCGTCATATACGCGAGGCGGGTAGCCTCACCGGCGAAAACCTGCTGTCCTGCCAGGCCGTCATCCGCGAGGTTGAACGCAAACTTCAGCATCCGGATTGCCTGTGGTGACTGCCGCGCAATGTCCGCGGCGTACTCCAGGGCTACATCTTCGAGGTGCTGGTGGTCCACGGACTCGTTGACTGCCCCCATGCGCACCATGTCATCGGCTGAATACTCCCGTGCCAGGAAGAAGATCTCCCGCGCTTTTTTCTGGCCGATCTGACGGGCCAGCAAGGCGGACCCGTAGCCGGCGTCGAAACTGCCCACCGTGGCATCCGTCTGCTTGAATTTCCCGTGCTGGCGAGAGGCTATGGTGAGGTCAGAAACGACGTGCAGCGAATGCCCGCCGCCCGCCGCCCAGCCGTTAACGACGGCGATGACCACTTTTGGCATGGTGCGCATGAGCCGCTGGACCTCAAGGATGTGCAGCCGTCCGGCGCGTGCCGGATCGATGCTCTCCTGCGTCTCGCCTTCTGCATACCGGTACCCGTCGCGGCCGCGAATACGCTGGTCTCCGCCCGAACAGAAGGAATGGCCCCCATCCTTGGGAGACGGGCCATTGCCGGTCAGGAGGACGGTGGCTACATCCGGGCTCATCCGGGCGTGGTCCATCGCCCGGTACAGTTCATCCACCGTGCCGGGACGAAACGCGTTGCGTACCTCTGGCCTGTTGAAAGCGATCCGTACGGTGGGAAGGTCCCGTACCAGGGCGCCCTCTGCATCGCGTTCCACCTGCCGGTGGTACGTCATGTCCTGAAAGTCGTCGAAGCCGGAGACCACACGCCAGCGGCTGGGATCGAAAACGTCGGACACCTTGGCAGGAAGTTGGCTATTCACTTTCGTAAGTCTAGTAATCTGAGCTAGCCGATGCAGAACTCACGGCCTCAGGTCCGTTATGACGGGTCAGGAAAGAGGCTTCTGGCGGTCTTCCCATGGGTGGGCAGGGGTGGCTCGCGGACCCGCTACTGACCGTGGATCTGACGAAGTTCCCATGCGTGACGTCCGCGAACCACTGTCGCCCAAGGGTGGGCGCCGTCACGGGACGGTGCCCGGGGGAGGTGCCGGGGCATCGTTTTGCAGCCCAGGATGGCAGGTTTTAGCTGGTCCGGGCAAGGCCTTTCCACCAAGTGCCCCTAGCAAGAACATTTTCTTGACAGAATGTCATGACATGGATCACAGTTGGACAGAGATAGCCGCTTGTTCCGGGCTTCGGGACACCGTTCCAGGAGTCGTTTGCATCCGCTGGGCCCGCGTTGAGGCCTGAAAATAATGTAAGAGACAGGACAGAACATTGTCAGAGACGACAAAATTCTCCGCCATGAACCGCCGGCAGTTTGGCCTGGGAGCCCTCGGTCTTTCTGCACTAGCCCTGGGCCTGAGCGCCTGCGGCGGTGGGAGCAGCTCTTCAGATGGGCCCAAGACGCTCCAGCTGATTCTCTCCGGTGACACGAACCAGGGTGGAGCTTTCGCGGCCGCGGCTGCCAAGTACAAGGAAGCAACGGGCGTCACCATTGAGGTGGTGGACGTTCCTTCCGCAGATATTGTGACCAAGCTCAAGAACGCCGCAACTGCCAATGATCTCCCAGCGTTGGCACGCGTCACGAGTATTGACTCCATTTGGGTCAACCAGCTCCAGGACCTTCGCGATATCGCAGAATCACGCAATATCACCGCAGACCTGCTCCAAGAATCCCCAGACGGCACCATCCCAGCCATTCCTTCCGACCTGACTGCTGTTGGACTGTTCCTCAACAAGAGCCTGTTCGAGAAGGCGGGTGTCACCTTTCCCACCGAGATCGATAAGACCTGGACCTGGGACGAATTTGTCCAGGCCATCACCGACGTACGCGAGAAGGCAGGCGCCAAATACGGGATGGTCATGGACCGTTCAGGCCATCGTGTGCGCGCCATGATGTACGAGTTTGGCAGCAACGCCTTCGCCAAGGAAGGAGATAAGTACACCTCGGATGAGCAGGCTGTAGAAACGCTCGAATACTTCAACAAGCTCAACGATGATGCCACGATGCCGAAATCGGTCTGGCTTAGCGGTGAAGACGGAAACGCCATGTTCAAGAGCGGCCAGGTAGCCGCCTACTACTCAGGCAGCTGGCAGATCGCGGATTTCAACAAGAACATCAAGGACTTCGAATGGGTTTCTGTTCCACTGCCCAAGCAGCCTTTGACAGCGACAAACCTGGGTGGCGGCTTCATGGTGGCGTTCAAGGACACCGGCATGGACGAGGAAGCCAAGAAGTTCATCGACTGGTTCTACGACGATGCCAACTACACTGAATTCGCAAAAACCGGTGGATACCTTCCCGTCAAGGACCTGACCATCGAGTACCCGTTCCAGCAGTCTGCTTTTGAGATGTACCAGAAGTCCATCGCAGCCAATGATGCCAAGGGGGATAATGCCATCAAGCGCGTGGTGCTCGAGGCCTATGCTGACGTTCCGTTCACGGGAGATCCCCTCCGTGAGGAGACCGTGAAGATGCTCTCCGGCAGCCAGGACGCCAAAACCACGGTGGATAACATCGTGAAGCTCTACAACGGAGCCTAAAGCCGTGAGCAATCCGACCCTGAGTCCCACGCAGACGCCGGCTCCACCCAGCCCGGGAGCAGTCCGCAGCAAATCGCAGCAGAAAAGGCGCAACAGATACATTGTTGCGCCGCTGATCCTGGTCAGCGTCAATGTGGTGCTGTTCCTGTTGTTCTTCGTCTGGCCCGGCGCGCTGGGCCTGCTGTACTCCTTCACGGATTACCGCGGGGTCGGAAAGCTCAACTTTATTGGCCTGGCCAACTTCCAGAAGCTCTTCGGCGACGGTACCTTCTGGGCTGCCCTGAGCAGGACGTTTATCTACACCATCCTGTCGGTTCCCGTTATCTATGCGTCATCCCTCGGAGTTGCCTCGTTGCTGGTCAGCAAGGCAGTCCGGGGGCGCACAGTGGCCAAGATTGTGATCTTCCTGCCCTGGTTGATCTCCCCGATTGTGGTCGGTGTGATCTGGCGCTGGCTGTTTGGCCAGGACTTCGGGTTTGTGAACTTTGTCATTACCGGAATGGGTGGCAATTCTGTTCCGTGGTCAAGCAACGGCAACCTCGCCCTGGGTGTGGTGATCATGGCATCAGCCTGGGCCGGAACTGCCTTCAATATGCTGCTGTTCATCGCGGCGCTCAAGAACATTCCCGAGTCGTTGCTGGAAGCGGCGGAGCTGGACGGTGCCAACGCCTGGCAGCGCTTCCGCAATGTCACGCTCCCCGCGATTGCGCCGACCTCGTTCATGGTGGTTCTGCTGTCCACGATCCACGCCATGAAGGAATTCGCCATGATCCAGGCGCTCACCAACGGCGGTCCCGGGACGGAGAACACCCTGATAGTCCAGTACATCTACAAGACAGGGTTTGAACAGTCCAAAGTGGGGTACGCCAGTGCGGCCTCCATGGTCCTCATGGTGGTGCTGCTCATCATCGCCCTCATCCAGCTTCGCTTCAACCGGAAGAAGGGCTGAACCATGGCCTCCACTACCAAAGTGCCACTGCCTGTACCCGGGGAACCGCTAAAAGCTCGTGGCGTGGCGACCAAGACCACCAAGCGTTCCACGCGCGACGGCCGTGGTACCAGAATCTCCGCACCGCTGACCATCGTCATGTGGGTTGTCGTCCTCATTTATGCCCTGCCCCTGATCTGGTTCCTCCTGAGCTCCTTCAAGCCCGGCAGTGAACTTTTCAGCTACCCGCTGTCCATCCTGCCCCGCGAATGGACCTTCCAGGCTTTCATTGACGCCTGGGATCGCGTGGATTTTGCGAGGTACTTCCTGAACACGGCGATCGTTGCCATCAGTACCACGGTGCTGACTGTTTTCTTCAGTGCCTGCACCGGCTACGCCCTGGCGAAGTATGACAATCGCGGGACCCGGATCTTCTTTGTCTGCATCCTGGCCACCACCATGCTGCCCACGGAGGTGATCCTGAACCCGACGTTCTCGGTGATCCGGGACCTGGGCCTCTACAACTCCCTGGCCGGCATCATTGTTCCGTCTGTGCTGACCGCGACTGGCGTCTTCATGTTCAGGCAATTTTTCCTGACGGTACCTGATGACCTGCTGCATTCGGCGCGGATTGATGGCGCCAGCGAATTGGCCATCTTCTTCCGGATCATGCTCCCGCTCGCCAAGCCCATCCTGTTCACGCTGGCCATTTTTTCCTTCCAATGGCGATGGAATGACTACATCTGGCCCTTGATTGTGCTCAACGATCCCAAGTGGTACACCCTCCAGGTCGCACTCCGCAGCATCGTCGGAGCCGAGAACATCGACTGGCCCATCCTGTTGGGCGCCTCGGTGATCTCCATCCTGCCGCTTGTGCTGGTGTTTGCCATCTTCCAGAAATACGTACTCAACGCCGACGTCAGCGCCGGCCTCAAGGACTGATCATGACTTCCTCCGAGGGATCCACCCTGCAGCGGACAACTGCGCCAGACCTGGTATTTCACGCGGGCCTGGTGACCTCTGCTGATGCTTTTGTCGCAGCAGCCGTCGCACCTGTGGCAGAGCTTGCACACCGGCCCGCCATGAGCAGGTTGCTGGCGCTGCTGACAGTGTATTCGGAGCCGAACTCCGCCCACTACAGGTCAGCGCTCCTGCCGGCTGGCATGGCAGCGTGTGTTGCCCGGCTGGAAGGCCTACAGGGCAGTTCGGGCCTCTTTGACGGCACCAACCTCAGTTCTCCGCCCGATTCGGCATTCACCATCAACGATGCCTGCATGGCGTTGGAAATTGCCGGTGCCGCTTCGCTGGATTCGCTCCCGGAAGTTGCAGGTGATGACCAACCCGGTGGGGAGTCATCCGGTGACCCCGAAAGGAGTGACGACGTCGGCCGCCGTGTGGTTGCCGACGTCGTCCGTCGTCTTCGCGGCATCGTCGCCAAGGTCACCGACGCACTCGTGGGAGGTGGAGTGCATACGCCCAACCACCGCTGGGAACTGTGCGCCGCCCTGGCGCGCATCCACGCTTTGCATGAGCGCGAAGGAACGCCGCGGCCCGAGATCGGGGCGAGAATCGAACAGTGGTTGGCCGAGGGAATCGACCAACTACCCGACGGGATGTACTCAGAGCGCAGCCCCCTCTACGCAACAGCTGTCACGAACCCTTCGCTACTGGCCATTGCCGACTACGCGGAGCAGCCTGCACTGCTGGACCATGTGCGCCGGAACCTTGGGGCCTTCCTGCAGTGGTTTTCCGAGGATGGGAGCGTTGAATCCCTGTTCTCGCGTCGCCAGGATCAATGGTCGCGGTTTGATGGCGAGGCCTTCACGCTGCTTTACCGCCGGATGGCGAACCAGGACCACAACGTTGAGTTTGCCAGGGCTGCGGCCTGGCTCTCCCGATTTCCGCTGGTGGAGCCTGCAAAGGCCCTTGCCCGCACCCGGCTGGACCCGTGGATCGGAACCCAGCTGCCCGGCGTCGAAAATGGTGGCACCTCCCTGCCGCTGGGCATGGTGCCGGCGCACACTGAGCTGGCGAGTTGCGGGATTCATCGCTTCCAGTCACAAGGGCAGGTTCTGACCGTGTACGGCGGGTGCGACAATCTCATCCCCGGCGTAGTCTCTGGGCTTTCCAGCAACCCCACGTTTTTGCGCCTATGCCATGGCCAGGCGCTGCTGAGCGATGTTCGCCTCTCCCGGAGCTTCTTCGATCTTGGACCCTTCCGCAGCAGCACCGCGATCCTCGAAGCGGCAACTGACCAGACCCGCGGTGGCGGGCCCCGGGTGATGCTTCACGAGGAGCAGGAGGCCACGTTCTATTTGCCTCTACCCCCCGAACGGCACCGCTCCGACGGCATCTACGCACTGGGCCATGAAGGACGCTTCAGCGCCAGCATGGACTTTGACCACCGGCCCACGGTGCCGCATCACCTCAGGACTGATGTGGCGGTGACCCCGCGCGATGACGGCGCTGATCTTGTCCTGTCCTTTGCCGGAGCCGAGACATCTTTTGCCCTGGAGCTCACATTCCGTGATGGCGGAGAGCTCACTGGCGTCGAGGCCACGGGGGAGCCAGGTGTGTATGTCCTCACCGCGGGGATGGGATCGTATCGCGCGGGCAACGACGTGATCGATTTTGGCCCGGGCATTGCCGGACACCCGGACAGCCCGGCGATATATAACCCGGGTGAGGCATACCGCTACCTAGGGGGAACCAACGCCACGGACGGCCTCAAAGTTTTCATTGCCGGCCGGACGGTGGGTACCACAGTGGTCAATGTACGCGTCCGCAGGGTGTAGCAGCCGCGCTCCGGCTGCCTCAGCCCTGGACTTGCTGGAGCTGTTCCATCAGTTCGGGCGAGATTGCGTAGATCAGGACCACTGACAGCAAGTTCTTGGCGGCATGCACCAGGTAGGAGAAAACCACGTTGCGCCCCGTCCACATGTAGACCGCCACCAGGACCACGCCCATGGCGAGGTAGGGCAACAGCGCCGTCAGCGTGATGGCTTCCTGGCCCACAATGTGAAGTGCCGCGAAGAGCACCACTGACAGGACGCAGCATAGCCAGACGTTCAGGTAACGTCCCAGCTTGCCGATCAGCAGGTGCCGGAAGATGTACTCCTCGACAAAAGGCCCCACCAAGACCAGCAGCGGGACGATCAGCCATGCTGGTACCTGCTGCATGAGTGCCTGGATTCCCGCCTGGTTGGCAGAGGTTTCGGGCGCACCACCCACGGCCACCACAATGGCCGTCAAGACCAGCATCGCGATCACGGCCGTCGGGATCATCAGCAGCGTAAACCAGGGCCGGGTTGCCAGGACTCGGGTATCGCGGACCAGGACCCGGCGGGCGGCCAGGACCGCGAAGATGCCCACCACGCCGTAAAAGATCAGGTTTGCCGCGTAAGACGTTGCGGCAGGGCTGGTGCCGAGGTTCTGGATGAGCCCCAGAAGGTAATTGCCAGCCAGGGTGAATCCGGTCAATGCCGCAAGATAAAGCGCTGCGGCCGTATAGTCGAGACCGGAGAAGCGGTACAGCCCCAGGTCCTGGGCAGGCGGAGTCCGTGTGGTGGTCATGTTTTTAGCCTATCTCCCCGGCGCCACTGCGGCTCAGGTACGCACGGGATGCCCGCAGTGATCAATGAGGGGGACAAGCCCGCGCGTTTGACGTTGGGCCTGCAGCGAGGCAGGGTTGAGCCATGAAGTCCTGACCAGCGGCCCCTATGCTGGGCTGCACTGATGCCTCCTCCGGTTGAGCCCGCTCATTGAATCCGATCAATGGACACGGGGCTCCCTCTCACAGACTTCCGGACTGCCTGACACCTTCAGTGTTGGCCAGGCGATTGATGAGTCACTGGCCTCGCTGCGCGCCCTGGAAGCGGATATGGACCGGCTCGAATCCGGCCTCGCGGATGCCGAGGCGCACGAGCTTGAGACCTACAGCCAGCTCCAGACTGAGTATCAGCTTCGTGAGGGCTATGCGGCAGAGTCCAGGGTTGAGGCTGCCCTGGACCGGCTGGGGCTCGGTGGACTGGACAGGAACCGTAACCTGGGTTCCCTCTCCGGTGGCGAACAGGAACGTGTTGCGCTGGCCTGTGTGCTGGCTGATCCCGCGGACATCCTGCTGCTGGATGAGCCAACCAATCATCTGGACGCGCGCGGAACAGTGTGGTTGGAAGAACGCCTGGCCGCGCATCGGGGAACAGTGGTGGTGGTCTCCCATGACCGCGTGCTCTTACGCAAGGTTGCCAGCACCATGATTGAGGTCGATGCCGATCGGCGCACCGTGACGCGCTACGGCAACGGATTTGGCGGCTACCTCAACGAAAAGATCGCCGAACGCCAACGGTGGATCCAGCAATACCAGACCTGGCAGGAGGCCATGGCCGCAGAACAGCACCAGGCGGAAACTGTGGCTGGAACCATGGGTTACGGGCGCCAGAACGACAACGACAAAATGGGCTTTGACTTCAAGGCGGGCACCTGGCAGCGGGCGGCAAGTAGCAAGGTGCGCAACGCCCAGGAGCGGCTGCGTCGCCTTGAGGCTGCGCCTGTCGACAGGCCGCCGGTGCCGTTGTCCCTGGCAGCCAACCTCGGGACGGCGGAGTTGGGTACGGCAGACGTCGAAAGGCCCGCTGTGGATTCTGGACGTGTCCGGGGCCTCAACGCTCGCGGCGTCGCGGTACAGGGAAGGTTGGCGGCAACAGATTTTATTGCCGGTCCCGGGCAGAAGATCCTCATTACTGGCGCAAACGGCGCTGGAAAATCGACCTTGCTCTCGGTCCTTGCCGGGGCGTTGGATCCGGAGCGTGGAACAGTCGAACGGCCAGACGATATTGGCTACCTGAAGCAGGAACTGGATCTCCCAGCCCGGCCAGAGATGCGGCTCCTTCCGGCATTTGCTGCTGGCAGGGTTGGAAGCATTGACGAGCATGCGGGTGCGCTGCTGGATCTGGGCCTGTTCCGGACCCGGGACTTTTATGTGCCGGTGGGCAGCCTTTCCGCCGGGCAGCAGCGGCGGCTTGCATTGGCGCGGCTCCTCCTGGGCGGGTACGGGACATTGATTGTGGACGAGCCAAGCAACCACCTGGCACCGGTTCTGATGGAGCAGCTGGAGGACGCGCTCGCTGGATTCGGTGGAACCCTGGTGATGGTAAGCCACGACAGGGCATTGCGGGAAAGGTTCAACAGGTGTGCCAGGCAGTCGCCAGACGTCAGGCAAGAAACATGGCTGCGCTACTCCATGGCGGACGGAATCCTGAGCGCAGAATAGGGCTGCCGCGACCTGCCGGCGCAAAAAATCTGGCTGGTCAGACAGCTGGGCCATAGCGCGTCCAGGTGAGCCCAATCCCTTCTTGTAGGATAAACGAGCCGTTCTGAGCTTCGGCACATCATGAGATTTACTTCACGTTGAGCTGCAATGGCGCCTAACGGTCGAATTTTCGATATCTCAGCTGCTGAAGCTCCGCATCTGGCTGACCGTCAACCGCAAGGAACTTTCGTGCCCAAAAACACCTCTTCAGAACTTCAGGATGCGCCGAGCACAGCCCCGGCAGCGGAATCCACCCTCAGCGCCGAGGGCTACCAGAAAACGCTGGGTCGACGCCACGTGACAATGATCGCCATGGGTGGCGCAATCGGCGTCGGACTCTTCATGGGAGCCGGCGGCAGGTTGGCATCAACCGGTCCAGCGCTCATTTTTTCCTACGCCATTGCGGGCGTCATTGCCTACCTCCTGATGCGTGCGCTCGGTGAACTCATCATGTACAGGCAGACGTCCGGCTCGTTCGTCAGCTACGCCGGGGAGATGTTCGGACGCAAGGGCGCGTTCCTCTCAGGCTGGATGTACTTCATCAACTGGGCCATGACAGGCATTGCCGAACTCATTGCAATTGGCCTGTATTTCCAGTTCTTCTTCCCCAACGTCCCAGTTGAGCTTTCTGCGATTTCAGCGCTGGTGCTACTGGTGGGTGTCAACCTGCTCAGCGTCAAGGCGTTCGGTGAGTTCGAATTCTGGGCATCGTGCCTGAAGGTCGGAGCCATTGTCATCTTCTTGGCTGTGGGCACATTCATGGTCATCACCAATGCCAGGGTGGGGGATGGCAATGCCTCGGTGAACAATCTCTTTGCCGATGACGGCGGGATGTTCCCCAAGGGTGCCCTGGTCATGATCCTGGTCCTCAACGCCGTCATTTTCGCGTACAACGCCATTGAACTGGTGGGCATTACCGCAGGCGAAATGAAAAACCCCGAGCGCGAGGTCCCCCGTGCCATCCGTGCCGTGGTCTTCCGAATTGTCGTGTTCTACGTTGGCTCGGTGTCGCTGCTGGCGATGCTTCTGCCATCTGACCAGTACGTCGCAGGAACCTCCCCCTTCGTCACCGTTTTTGGCCAGATGGGCCTTGCCTGGGTGGGGGATGTGATGAACATGATCGTCATCACCGCAGCCCTTTCCTCGTGCAACTCCGGCCTCTACTCGATTGGCCGGATTTTCCGCACCATGGCGAACAACGGACATGCTCCGCAGTGGCTGACCCGGATGTCCTCCCGGCATGTGCCTTACGCCGCCATCCTCGCTATCGCAAGCGTCTATCTGGTGGGCATCCTGCTCAACGTTTGGCTGGGCGGCTCCTACGCATTTGATCTGGCACTGAACACGGCTTCGATTGGCGTCATTTTCACGTGGAGCACCATCTTCGCCTGCCAGATCATGCTGCGGAAGAAAAAGGGCAGGGTTTCGTCGCTGCCCATGCCAGGTGCTCCGTGGACCAGCTGGGCTGGCCTTGTCTCGCTGCTGATCATCACTATCCTGATCGGTTTTGACACCATGACCAGCGACACAGGCGAGGTTTTCCTGCTGGGACTATGGACCCTTGCTACCATCCCGTTTTTTGCCCTGATTCTGTGGATTGGCTGGCGGAGGGTCCGCAACAACGCACCTTTGAGTGAACTCTTCAGTTAGGGATGTGCGGCACCCGGCATAGGCCCGGTGCCGCACGCGGAGGATCAACGGCGGGAGAACGACGACGGCGGCAGTCACCACGCAGAGGTGGCTGCCGCCGTCGTCGCGGTTCTGAACCTAGGCGTTGAGGTATTTTCCGAAGTGGTCCTCGATCCGCTGCCACGCCTCTGGCGATGCCTCGGGGTCCGGTTTGATCCCCATGACGCGCATGAGGGGGCGCAGCGCCTTGGGCCCGGACTCTGCCTCGTTGAGGAAGGCGTGTCCTGCGGTGGGAAACTCTTTGACGCTGTGCTCGATGCCCAAGGTATCGAGCACAGTCTCAAGCTTGGCTGCCGCGCCCTTGAGCGTCTTGTCCTTGCCTCCGTAATTGGCCACGACAGGGCACGCACCACGGAGGCTGTCCTCCAGGTCCGAGGGCAGTTTTCCGTAGTTGACGGAGGCTGCGTCGAAACCATCCCGCGCCACCAGGAGGGCAAACGCTCCACCCATGCAGAATCCGATGACACCGGTGCGCCCAGTGCTCAGCGGGGACGTGGCAAGCCAGGAGCGGGCCACCGCGATGTCCTTGAACGGCAGGCCAACACCCTTGACCATGCTCCGCATGGTGCTTACCAGGCATTGCCTGGTGCTGCCGGCCGTAAAGAGATCCACCGCGAGGGTCAGGTAACCGGCACGGGCGAGACGGTCTGCGTGGCCGCGCATCATGTCGTTGAGGCCGAATGCCTCGTGAATCATCAGAACTGCTGGGAAGGGGCCGGGTCCTGGTGGGGTGGCCAGGTATCCGCTCAGTGCGGGGGAGCCACCCGCAGCTTGGCTTTCGGTGCTCAGATCGACGTATGTCATGGGGACAGGCTAGACCCACTGCCTGGTGCTGCGGGCCAGGCTGAAAGAATGATTAACAGCGCAAAGCGGCGGGCCCCCCAAGGGACCCGCCGCCAATCCTGCAGTGAGACTAGTTCTTGAACTCGTCCTTGACGTTCTCGCCGACCTTCTTGGCGTCGGCCTTGACCTGGTCCTTCTGGCCTTCAGCTGCAAGGTGTTCGTTGTTGGTGGCGTTGCCAACGGTTTCTTTGCCCTTACCCATGGCGCCTTCAGCGGCGTTCTGGATTTTGTCTCCGAGTCCCATAGTGGTCACCTTTCGTTGAATCCGTTAGTACAAAGCCCCTCCACCATATAGTCAGTGTGCTGACTAATTCAAGTAGGTAACTGCTCTCGGTTGGACCTGGCAACTAGGATTGGTCAATGACCCGCAAGATCGCCTCTCCACGCCTCCCCGTCCTGAATCTTGACAACCTGCGGGCAGACGAACGGCCAGTGATCCGTCGTGGAGATCGCCACGACGGCATGGCATACTCCGGGCTTCGGCTGGATGGCCAGGAGCTCGACGGCGCCGATTTCAGCGAGTGCCGCTTTGATTCCGTCTCAATGAATGAGACCCAGCTTCGCGGCGCCGGGTTCAAGGACAGCTTGCTTGCGGAGCTGTATGCGCCTGTCTTTTCGGCCCCGCGCAGCACCTGGCGCGAGGTCCTGCTCACGAACCCCCGGCTGGGTTCAGCCGAGGTCTATGAGAGCGGCTGGCAATCGGTGCGCATCGACGGCGGAAAAATCGATTACCTGAACCTTCGCGGATCGAAGCTGACGGATGTCCTCATCAGCGACTGCATCATCAATGAGTTGGACCTTGGCTCAGCAACGGCCGCCCGGGTATCCCTGAGTAACTGCACCATTGGCACCCTTGATATCACTGGTGCCAGGCTCCGGGACTTTGATCTGCGCGGCAGTGAATTCCGGGGCATCAACGGACTTGGCAGCCTGGCCGGGGTTGTCATTGACAGGGATCAGCTCGATTCGCTGGCCGGGCTGATGGCGCAACACCTCGGTGTGGTGGTGGCCTAGGGGCCCGGGCGTGTAATCTTTAGTGAACGAACGGTCGGTAATTATCTGGTGCTGATGCTGGCCCGCATGCCAGAACTCGTGGCTGCGGATTATCAGATGCTCTTGGCGCGGATAACGCCGGCCCGTACCGAGCACCAACAACGCGGTTACCGCAAGAGGAGTATGGGCCTTGGGATCAGCAGCAGGACCACAGGCGTTTCTGGTAGGCGGGGCCCGCACCCCCGTGGGTCGCTACGGCGGGGCACTCTCTAGCGTCAGGCCTGACGACCTTGCCGCGATTGCCATTGGGGCCGCGGTGTCCCGGTCCGGCCTGGACCCGCACGCTGTTGAGGAGGTCATCTTTGGCAATGCCAACGGTGCCGGTGAGGAAAATCGGAACGTTGCCCGTATGGCTTCTCTTCTGGCTGGCCTTCCCCTGGAAGTACCGGGTATTACTGTCAACCGGCTCTGCGCCTCAGGGCTGAGTGCCATCATCATGGCCGGTCAGATGATCTCCTCGGGTGCTGCCGACGTCGTCATTGCCGGCGGTGTCGAATCGATGAGCCGGGCACCGTGGGTCCAGGAGAAACCCACCACGGCCTTTGCCAAACCCGGCCAGATCTTTGATACGTCCATTGGGTGGCGCTTCATCAATCCGCTTTTCCAGGAGGGTGAACTGTCCCGCGACGGGAAAATGACCTTCTCGATGTCTGAGACGGCAGAGGAAGTGGCCCGGGTGGACGGCATCAGCCGGGCAGATGCCGACGAGTTCGCTGCAGCGTCGCACCAGAAGGCGCTGAACGCCATGGCGGCGGGGCGCTTTGTCGAGGAGATTGCCCCGGTTACCGTGCGGGGCCGCAAAAGCGACACAGTAGTGGACACCGATGAGGGACCGCGCCCGGGGACCACGTCCGAGGTCCTGAGTGGGCTCCGTCCGGTGGTAGCTGGTGGGTCGGTGGTGACGGCAGGCAATGCATCAAGCCTCAATGACGGCGCATCAGCGATTGTTGTTGCCTCGGAGGCCGCAATTCGGAAGCTGGGCCTGGTGCCGCGAGCCCGGATTGTCCACGGAGCGTCGGCTGGCTGTGCGCCGGAACTGATGGGAATCGGACCTGTTCCAGCAACCCAGAAGGTCCTGCAGCGCTCCGGTTACTCCCTGGACGATCTTGGTGCTGTTGAGCTCAACGAAGCCTTCGCAAGTCAGTCCCTGGCTGTTATTCGACGCCTGGGCCTTAACCCAGGCATTGTGAACAACGACGGCGGCGCCATTGCACTGGGGCATCCGCTTGGTTCGAGCGGCTCCCGGCTTGTGGTGACCCTGTTGGGCCGGATGGAGCGCGAAAATGCTGCCGTGGGGCTGGCCACCATGTGTATTGGTGTTGGCCAGGGCACCGCCCTGCTACTGGAAAGGGTCTGAACCATGGCGGGGGACAAGGAAAACGCCTACACCACGCTGCAGGTGACGGAACTGCCGGATCGCGTGGTTGTCCTGCTGGATCGTCCCGAAGTCCGCAACGCAATCGACCAGGCCATGGTTGATGAACTGCACAGAATCTGCCAGAGTCTGGAAACGCATCCGCGGATCCTGATTGTGGCCGGTGCCGGTGGTGTCTTTGCCTCTGGCGCTGATATTGGACAGCTCCGGCAGCGTCGACGCGACGATGCCCTGCAGGGCATCAACTCTTCGCTTTTTGTCCGGATCGCCAAACTCCCCATGCCCGTCATTGCCGCCCTTGACGGGTATTGCCTGGGCGGGGGTGCCGAGCTGGCCTACGCAGCGGATTTCCGCATTGGAACGCCCTCGCTGCGGATTGGAAATCCAGAGACCGGGCTTGGCATCATGGCAGCGGCTGGTGCCACCTGGCGTCTCCGGGAGCTGGTTGGTGAGCCCCTCGCCAAGGACATCCTCCTGACAGGCCGGGTCCTGAAGGCCCCGGAAGCTCTGGCCGCAAGGCTCATCACGGAGGTCCACGAGCCGACGGACCTGATGGCCGGGGCTCACGCCCTGGCGGATCGGATTGCCAGTCAGGACCCGCTGGCCGTGCGGATCACCAAATCTGTTTTCCACGCGCCACCAGAATCACACCCCGTGATTGACCAGCTCGCGCAGGGAATCCTCTTCGAATCCCAGGCCAAGCTGGACCGGATGCAAGCCTTCCTGGACCGTAAGAACCAGCCCAGCCCAGCATCGACGCTACCCTCTAATGCCGAAGCCACCACGGAGGAAACAAAGCCATGAGTCCCACCAGCCCTGCAGCAGGCAACCCCCAGCAAACACAATCACTCACAGCCCCGGGAGCCAGTATCAGCCCAACCGCCGGGACCTCAGCACTTCCCGGGCTCGTTGGAGTGCTCGGCGGCGGTCGGATGGGCGCCGGGATCGCCCACGCTTTCCTGACCCACGGTGCGGACGTGATGGTGGTGGAACGCGACAGTACAGCCGCCGAGGCTGCCAGGCAGCGGGTCCTTGATGCCGTAGGCAAGAGCCTGGAACGCGGTCTTGGCGGTGGCCTGGCAGACTACGCCGACCGGCTGAGTGTTTCGGCGGACCACGCCGATTTTAGTGGGGCAGCGCTGGTGGTGGAAGCGGTCCCGGAAGACTGGGACCTCAAGGTCTCCTCCCTGCAGGGAATTGAACGGCACCTCGCGGACGGTTCGTTCCTAGCATCCAACACGTCCTCGCTGTCCGTGAACGGGCTGGCCCGCGAACTGCAGCGGCCAGGGAACTTTGTGGGCCTGCACTTCTTCAACCCCGTCCCGGCGTCCACGCTCATCGAAGTGGTCCTGGGGGAGCAAACCTCCGCGGAGCTTGCCCAGGCTGCAGGGGAGTGGGTGGCCGCGCTCGGCAAGACCGCTGTCGTTGTCCATGACGCACCGGGTTTTGCCTCGTCCCGGCTGGGCGTGGCGATTGCTCTGGAGGCCATGCGCATGGTGGAGGAGGGTGTGGCATCAGCTGAGGACATTGACGCCGCTATGGTCCTGGGCTACCGGCATCCCACCGGACCGCTGCGCACCACTGACATAGTTGGCCTTGACGTTCGGTTGGGGATCGCTGAATACCTTGAGTCCACGCTGGGTGAGAGGTTTGCCCCGCCACAGATCCTCCGGGACAAAGTGGCGCGCGGAGAACTGGGACGCAAAACTGGTCAGGGATTTTTTACCTGGTCCTGAAAAGGTGAACGGCCGTGGCGGAAAACAGCTAAAGCCGCCCGGTCCTCGGACGGCTTCAGTGAGTTGATGGGTTCAGCCGGCAGCAGGGGCAAGCTCAGAACATGCCGACAATGCGTCCCACAAAAAACAGGATGAAGAGCAGGACAGCGACGCCGATCGCGCCAATGATCGCGAACTGCAGCCCCCTACCGCCACCGCCGCCTTCATCGTGTCCCTGGTCTCCGGCCGTAGCCGATTCGCCCGGGGGCGTCTCTCCCGGTGGCACGCCACCGCCGGGCTCAAGGCCGGTGATGTTGTCTTCTTCTGGATCCGGGTTGGTCCCTGACACGTTCTCTCCTCAGGTATTCGGCCCTCCCGCACTGCCTGGGGTGGCGGGCGGGTTCAGCTCTTACCCAGCGTAGCTGTCTTTTCCCCGGATGTACCCGCCCGGGGCTCCCTGGCGGGGCTCCGGGCCGGGTCAGGAAACGGGAACGGATTCCTGCTGCTCGGCGGCCCATGCGGCGTAGCTGCCGTCCAGTTCGACGACGTCGTACCCGGCCCGCCGCAGTGCACTTGCGGCTACCGAATTCCTCACGCCGCTCTGGCAGTAGGTGACGATCCTGCCCTGGGCGGGGAGTTCATCCAGGTGCCACATCACGCGGCCGCCGCTGAGCTGGGATGATCCTGGAATGTGGCCGGCCGTGTGCTCCGTCCGGTTCCTCACATCCAGGACCATCGCAGCGTTGAATTCCGCCAGGTCAGCGGGCTGGACCAGCTCCGGGGTGAACTGGGGGAGGCCGTCGATCCCCGTGACATAGCCGGCAACGTTGTCAATGCCAACCCGGACTAGGTGATCCCACATCTCCTGGGCCTGCTCCTGGCCGTCAGCCAGGAGCACCAGGGGATTGTGGTCAGTCTCCGGGTCGACCACCCAGGCGCCGAAGCTGGCCACTGACTTGCCTGCTGGGACGTTCAAGGACCGGGTGACGGTACCCTGATGGACGTTTGTGCTGGAGCGGGTGTCCACAAAGGTGAACGTGTCTGACGCGAGGCCGCCAGCAACGTCGGCGGTGTTCAGCTCCGTGAGCGGTTTCCGCGTCCCCATCACCGCGGGTCCCTCTCGGTTCTCACGCTTCATGCGGGCAAAATAGGCGTGGGCGTCTGGCTGGCCATCAAGGAGCTCGGCAATAAACCCGGCCTCGTCGTTGGCATCGAGGTAGGGGCCCCACCAGGCGTAGAGCCTTTCATAGCCCACGGTGGAGGAGGGGATTGATCCGAGTGCCTTGCCGCAGGCACTGCCGGCGCCGTGGGCAGGGTGGACCTGGACGTAGTCGGGCAATGTCAGGAATTTGTCGCGCAGGCTGGCAAACAGCTGGCTGGCGCCCGCAAAGCGGGTATCAATGCCTCCGGCGGCCTCATCCAAGAGATCTGGCCGCCCCAGGTCACCCGAGAAAACGAAGTCGCCGGAGAGTAGGTAGCCGGCCTGGTCACTGAACGCTCCATCAGTGACCAGGAAGGAAAGGTGCTCGGGTGTGTGGCCGGGAGTGTGGAGGGCCCTGATGGTGATGTTTCCCAGGGCGAAGGAATCGCCGTCGTACAGCCGCGTTCCGTCAAACCCATACTGCCAGTCGGCTCCGCCTTCACCTGAAACATAGATTGCTGCCCCGGTCGCTGCAGCGAGTTCCCTGGTGCCTGAGAGGTAATCCGCGTGGATATGGGTCTCGGCTGCTGCCACGATCTTCATGCCGTTCTTCTCAGCAAGGGCCTGGTAGACGGCAATGTCGCGGCGACCGTCAACAACCAGGGCCTCACCCTTGGCCTGGCAGCCGATCAGGTAGCTGGCCTGGGAAAGGTCCTCGTCGTAGATGCGTTCAAAAAGCATGGGATGCGCTCCTTCTGGAAAGTTGTGGGAAGAGTTGTGGTGTGTATGGGTGCGTGGTGTTGGTACGTGGATCCGGCGACATGTGGTCCCCTGGATTACTCAGGCAAGGAGGGTGCTGGCCGTGACCCACGCAGCAACGGCGAAGATCAATATCGCAAACGACACCCGGATATGCCTGTCCTTGAGCCCGGTGGCAAAGCGGGCCGCTACCAGGGAACCGAGAATGGCCGGAATGGCAAAAGCCAGGACCGTGGGCCAGTTGATGGTGAAACCGGCTGCGTGCGCACTGAACCCTGCTGCTGAGTTGATGACAATGATGGCCAGGGAGGAACCGACGGCCTGTTTCATGCGTAGCCCAAGGATGATCGTCAGTGCGGGGGTCAGGAGGAATCCGCCCCCGACTCCCAACAGGCCAGTGAGGAAACCCACCAGGAGTCCGACGCTGGCAGCTTTTGGCGCGCAGGTTCGGAATGCCCGGGTTTCGCCGGTACTACACGGTCCTTCGCTTTCCCTGGTCCGGCCCAGCATCCTGATCCCGGCAAGGACCATGATGGCCGCGAAAGCGAGGAGGAGAATCTCGGGGTTGAGGAGTCTGCCCACCCCAGCGCCCGCCCAGGCTGCCGGGATCCCTGCGGCCCCGACAATGAGAACAACTGGCCAGTTGATCCCAGCGCGGAAGCGGGGCAAGAGCGCCGCCAGGGACGAGGCACCCACCACCAGCAATGACGTGGGAATGGCCTCGGCTGGGCTCAGCCCCACACCGTAAACCAGGGCGGGAACCGCGATGATCGACCCGCCGCCACCCACAACGCCAAGGACAATCCCGACGAAGAGTCCGAGCGACAGGGCGGCAATCATCGTTTCGGTGCCGGCCCTGCGCCGGGAGTAGGCAGGTCAAGGATGGCGCTCTCGCGGGTTGGTTCCCGGGCGGCCCTGTTCCACGGCATGGCGGAGAGTGCCTTGCCCATGGCGCAGGTATTGGTTGCTGCCGAGAATGTCAGGCCCACCCCGATTGCCCCGGCCAGGGTCCTGATTTTCGGCGAGACGAACTTGCCTCCCACGAGTCCCACAGTCACTAGGGAGCCGGCTGCAAGGCGCACCTGGCGCTCCAGGTCCCAGCGGTTCTTCCCCTGGACAACGGCCCCACCCGTTGCCGCAAATCCCGGGACTCCGCCGGTCAGGACGTAGGCAGCGCCAATGCCAACAGCTCCCAGGCGCTGACGGGCCTGTTCTGCCCGTGCACCTGACTGACAGACCAGGACCACCCTGTTACCCAGCCGTGCAGCCAGCTCGTCGGAGTGTTCGGAGAGCAGTGGCAGCGGGATGTTGTAGGAACCCCTGATGTGCATGGATTCAAACTCCGCTGCGGACCTGACGTCGATAACCATGAGGTCCTGGTGTTCTGCTATCCAGGATTTCAGGGTCTGGGGTGCGAGTGCTGTGACGCCTGGTCGGATAAATGTGTCAGCTGGTGATGGTGTGGGGGGAATCATTGATGTCCTGTCGGGAGTTGGTCATGGATACCCCACCGAGTATTACAGATACCCCCGGGGGTATGCAACAAACCCCTGGGGGTATAGAATCATGATTCAACCCGTGATGTGGAGATGCCATGCAACTTGATCCAACAGAACTGACCCCGGTGGTAAACCGGCTCAAACGTGCCCAGGGCCAGCTTGCCGCTGTCACGCGCATGCTGGAGGAGGGGAAAGACTGCAAAGACATCGTCACCCAGCTTGCAGCCGTCTCGAAGGCCCTTGATCGTGCCGGATTTGCCATCATTGCTACCAGCTTGGAGCAGTGCATTGTCCGCAAGGACGAAACGATGGACAAGAAGGAGCTGGAGAAGCTTTTCCTCTCCCTCGCTTGAGCCGTTAGGACGGCCGTCGGTGCGCCAGGAGTCGCAGGACAGTACCGGCCATGAACATCACAACGCCAGCAAGAATTGACGACGCCGGCAGGGTGGCGATCAGTGCTACGCATGCCAGGGCGCCGAGAACCTGCAGTACTTTTGGGTAGCGTCGGTCGGGAGCTGGTTGCGTAAATGCGGCTGCGTTGGCGATCAGGTAGTAGATGAGCACGCCAAACGAGGAAAATCCGATGGCGCCGCGCAGGTCCGCGACGGCGATGATCACGCAGATCACAGCCGCCAGCGTTATCTCTGCCCGGTGGGGCACCTGGTAACGCGGATGGACAGCGGAAAGCCAGTGCGGGAGGTCGTGTTCACGTGCCATGGCGAGGCTGGTCCGGCCCAGCCCCGCGATCAGCGCAAGCAGTGCGCCCAGGGCAGCAAGTGCCGCACCAGCCTGGACCACAGGCACTGCCCATGCCATGCTTCCAGACTGGACTGCGAAGACCAGGGGAGTGGGCTGCGTGGCGATGGCGTTGGTCCCGATGGTAGCCAACAAGGTGACTGCGATGACCGCATAGATCACGACGGTTAGGCCCAGGGCAATGCCGATGGCCCGGGCAATGGTGCGCTTTGGGTTGCGGACCTCCTCGCCCATGGTGGCAATCCTGGCGTAGCCGGCGAAGGCAAAAAACAGCAGGCCGGCAGACTGCAGGACCCCATGCCAGCCCGAGGCCAGGAGACCGGCACCCAGAATGCTGCCACCGAGGCCTACAGTGCTGTCGGGATGCGTGTGTGCCCCGCCCCATGCTGCGAAGACCCCGATGGCGAGGGCCGCCAGCACCAGGGTGACAATGATCCGGGTCAGCCGTGCTGTCCGTGTCACTCCGTGGTAGTTCACGGCTGCCAGGAGGAGGACGGCTGCGATGGCGACGGGCCGTTCCCAGCCTGTGGGGGCCGCGTAGGCCGCAAACGTCATGGCCATGGCCGCAGCGCTAGCACTCTTGCCGATCACAAAGCCGCATCCGGCCAGGAAGCCGGGCCATGGACCAAGGCGTTCGCGGCCATAGGCGTAGGTCCCACCGGAGGTCGGGTACATGGCAGCCAACTGCGCGGACGATGTCGCATTGCAGAAAGCGAGGGCAGCGGCAATAACGAGGCCAACCAGCAGGCCAGATCCAGCCGCCGCGGCGGCCGGGGTAAACGCTGCGAAGACCCCCGCGCCAATCATGGAACCGAGCCCAATCACTGTCGCATCCACTGTGCCCAGCCTTCTGGAGAGGGCCGGCGGATTGCTCATGGATTCCTTTCGCTGGTGCCCGTGCTGTTGGCGGAGTCGTCGGAGGAACACCAGCACGGCACGCAAGGCCAGTGGGCTCCTGCAGCATCCTAGCGTGGAGCCCCTAAGCTGGTGCAGTGAGTACCTTTGAACCCGTGACACTGGCCGGTCGCTCAGTGATTCTTGAGCCCCTCAGCATGGCCCACCTGGACGGTTTGGTGGATGCGGCCAGCGATGGCGAACTGTGGAACCTCTGGTACACCTCGGTGCCCGGGCCGGACGCCATGGCCGCTGAAGTCACGCGTCGCCTGAACCTGCAGGATCAGGGATCCATGGTTCCCTTCACCACCAGGCTCCGCGATCCTGAGACGGGTGCTGCTGGACGTATCATCGGCATGACCACCTACATGAACATCGACCGAGAGCTTCCACGCGCCGAGATCGGCTCCACCTGGAACGCTGCGTCCGCGCACGGTACCGGAACCAACCCGGAGTCCAAGCTCCTTTTGCTGGCACATGCGTTTGAGGTCCTTGGATGTGTGGCGGTGGAATTCTGCACGCACTGGATGAACCATCAATCACGTGCTGCTATTGCCCGGCTCGGAGCCCGGCAGGACGGTATTCTGCGAAGCCATTCCCGCAGCGCGGACGGGGCCCTGCGCGACACAGTGGTATTTTCCATCCTGGCCCATGAATGGCCGGCGGTTCGCAATGGTCTGGAGTACCGGCTTGCCCGCCGCAACTGAGCCGGGGAGCGGAAATGTGCCGCTACCTGCAGATTCCCCGGAGTGGGACGGTGCCGTCAACGCCTGGCGTGTGAAGGGCAGGATTTTCCGGATGGGGCGCCGGGAATGGCTTACCGCACAGGGGTGGCAGCAGGCATACGAGGACGGCGTCCGTACGGTGATCGACCTCCGGAACCCTGACGAAACGGGGCGACGTTCAACGGACCCCGACGTGGCCGACGTCGTGCTGGCGAAGTTCAACATTCTCTCCGTCCCTACTGAGGAGGGTGGGAACGCGGAATTTGATCGGCTCTGTGTTCCCTACCTGAACCACCCTGCGCTGTACCCGGACAATGCCCGCATTTTTCCGCAACGGTTGGTCGCCGTGTTCCGCGCAATCGCCGAAGCCCGGGGAGCCGTGGTGTTCCACTGTGCCGCCGGGCGTGACCGCAGCGGAATGATCGGGGCGATGCTCCAGGACCTGGCCGGCGATTCTGATGCACAAATTGTTGCTGGGTACCAGCGTTCCATGCGTCGGATCAATGAGCGTTACGGCACGCACGGTGTGCCGCATTCACATGAGCGGCACCTGACGGAGATCGAGCTCGCGGCGGAACTGCGAGCGCGCGGCACCGCTGTCCTAGAGTTCGTACGTGCCCTTGGTACCTCTGATTTTCTTCGTCGGAACGGCCTGAGCGAAGAGGAATTGCACCAGATTGACAGGCTGATCCAGCCTCTACCCAGTGAGGAAACTGAAGGACCCTGACGTGGCCCACAGTCCGGTGGGAGGTGGGTATCGAGGGGCCTGGTCCCGGTCCTTCTGCGGCACCGGATTCGGTGGTGACCCGGTACCTGGATGAGGCTGCTAGTCCTCCAGGCCGGACCGGCGGGTGCTGTCCTTCGTAGGGGGAAGGGGGTGTGGACGGACGTGCAGTGCTGTAATCTGGAATTATTACCGAACGTTTGGTCAGTAATGCCTGGCCTGCGCTGTCCCGCTTTGGAAGGATCCGTCAACGATGACAACCACAGCTACCCGCCCGGATGCGCCCGCCGATACCGTCCAGACAGTCCCCAGCTTTGTCCGGGATGCGTGGTGGACCCCCGCGCCCGGTTCGGCAGAGGGCGTCCCGGTCCGTGATGCGAGCACCGGAAGGATCCTGGCTCGCGTCAGCACTGACGGGCTGGACCTGGCCGACGTCGTGACATATGGCCGCACCGTGGGCCAGGAAGGACTGGGGAAACTCACGTTCCACCAACGAGCGCTGATGCTCAAGGAACTGGCGCAGTACCTCAATGCCCGCCGCGAGTATTTCTACGAGCTCTCTGCCCAGACGGGCGCCACGGCCGTGGACTCCATGGTGGACATAGATGGCGGCATTGGTGTGCTGTTCACCTTTGGCTCCAAGGGCCGGCGTGAACTGCCCAATGCCCAGGTTGTGGTGGACGGGCCCATGGAGGTCCTTTCGCGTGATGGATCCTTTGCCGGGGAACACATCTACACCCGCATCCCCGGCGTCGCCGTGCAGATCAACGCCTTCAACTTTCCGGTGTGGGGCATGCTCGAAAAGCTTGCGCCGGCGTTCCTTGCCGGGGTTCCCAGCGTCGTCAAGCCGGCCACGCCCACGGGGTATCTGGCCGCCGCGGTCGTCAAGGCCATCATCGAATCCAACATTCTGCCCAAGGGTGCGCTGCAGCTCATTTCCGGCTCCGTCCGCGGCCTGCTGGACGTCTTGGACTACCGCGACCTAGTTGCCTTCACTGGCTCGGCTTCCACGGCACAGTCCCTCAAGGGCCATCCCAACGTGGTGGCGGGAGGCGTGCGCTTCACCTCTGAGACCGACTCGCTCAACGCAGCCATCCTGGGTTCTGACGCGGTGGAGGGCACCCCCGAATTTGATGCCTTCATCAAGTCGGTGGTCACCGAGATCACCGTCAAGGCTGGCCAGAAGTGCACTGCGATTCGCCGTGCCATAGTCCCGCAGGAGCTGGTGGGGGCCGTGATTGCCGCCGTCGGGCAGCGTGTAGAACAGCGGGTGGCCCTGGGGGATCCGCGGGCAGAAGGCGTCACCATGGGCGCTTTGGCATCCCTGGAGCAGCTCAAGGACGTACGTGCCGCCGTGCAGTCCATGCTCGACGCTGGTGGCGAGCTTGCTTACGGAAGCCTCGATGCGCCGTCGGTCACCACGTCAAACGGCACTACCGAAGTGGTGGAGAAGGGTGCGTTTATGGCTCCTGTGCTCCTGAGCTGGGAGGACGCGGACGCAGACACCGTCCATACCCTTGAGGCTTTTGGACCAGTGGCCTCGGTGCTGGGATACAGGGACCTGACCGACGCAGTCCGCCTTGCAGCCCGCGGTGGTGGTTCGCTCGTGGCTACTGTCTGCACCAACGATCCGGAGGTGGCCCGCGAGCTGGTGACCGGGATCGCCGCGCACCACGGCCGGGTGCACATGCTCAACCGTGAGACGGCCCGCAGCTCAACAGGGCACGGTGCTCCCGTCCCACATCTGGTCCACGGCGGACCCGGCCGTGCTGGCGGCGGCGAAGAGCTTGGCGGAATCCGCTCGGTGCTGCACCACATGCAGCGCACGGCGATCCAGGGCTCGCCGAACCTGCTGACGGCCGTCACGGGTGTTTGGCACGCGGGCTCTGACAGGAACTTCACCCTGGACACCGAGTCCGTGCACCCATTCCGGAAGTCCCTCGGGACGCTGCGCATTGGCGATGCCATCCGTTCTGAACTCCGGCAGGTCACCCTTGCGGACATTACGGCGTTTGCCGAGTCCACCGGGGATACCTTCTATGCCCACACCAATGCGGTTGCTGCGGCGGCCAACCCTTTCTTCCCCGGCATTGTGGCGCACGGATATTTGCTGCTGAGCTGGGCCGCCGGGCTGTTTGTGGAGCCGCTGCCCGGCCCGGTCCTGGCGAACTACGGTTTGGAAAACCTGCGCTTCATCACGCCCGTCGCGGCGGGGGATTCCATTCGGGTAACCCTCACGGCGAAGAAAATCACTCCTCGCGAAACCGACGAATACGGGGAAGTCGCCTGGGATGCGCTGGTGACCAACCAGGACGATGAGATCGTGGCAACCTACGACGTCCTGACCCTCGTCGAAAAATAGCCAGACTGAGGAGCGCCAAGCGTCGTTCTGAGGGCTCAAAACGACGCTTGGCGCTACCTACTTGGCGCTACCTACTTGGGTGGGCGCTCTGCGTGGAGGCCATCAAACGTCATTGCAATGACGTCGTTGGCCAACTTTTCAGGGGTCAGGGACCCGCCAGGTTTGTACCACTCGACAATTGAGTTGATGGTGCCGAAAAGAAGCCGCGTGACGGTGCGGGGATCAATGTCCTGACGCAGGCTGCCCTCGACGCCTGCCGCGGAAACCAATTCCGCCACCGTGTGGTCAAAGGCGCGGCGGCGCACCAGTGCGTCCCGCTCAATGTCCGTGTTGCCCCGCAGCCGCAGCAGCAGTGTGACAAAAGGCAGCCGGTCCACCAGGACAGCGATGGTCTGGCGCAGCACAAATTCCAGCCTGGCATCCGCCGCCCCTGCTGTCGCTGCAGGCTGTTCGAGGATCGACTCCAGGCCGCCGAGCGCATGGTCCAGCGCCAGTTTCAGCAGATCACCCTTGGACGGGACGTGGTGGTAGATGGCCGACTTCGAAATGCCGAGGTTCTCGGCCAGGATGCCCATGGATGTGGCATCGTAGCCGTGCCTATTGAAGACATCCACGGCAATGCGCAGCACTGACTGTTGGTCATAACCGGGCCGGCCTCGTTTGGTGCTCGCTGCAGTGGGCATAGACGCTAGTTTCTCACGAACGATTGGTTGGCTGGAGCATGGCCCGCGCCGGCAACCATGGCGCTGAGTTGGCGGAAGTATGTTGCCGCTGGCTCTGCGTGGCTCTCGCGGAGGGCCAGGAAGAGCCCCGCGCTGCTGGCGCCGGGCCACCCTGCAGGCAGTACGTCTGCCGGCAGGCCCGGGTCGAGGTAGGGGATGGGCCGCCAAGTATCGAGACACCTGACGAACTGCGCAAACGTCTCTGCGGAGGGCCCGACGGCGGCTCCGGCCACCGCCGTGTTCTGTTCCAGGAAATCGGTGTGCAACTGCGCCAGGGCAGGCAGGTCCCACCAGCTCGCTACCAGCTCGCGCAGTGGTACGCCCGGGTGGGGTTGGCTGGTCGTGAAAAGGACTGCCTGTTCACGCAGGTCCAGATCGGCCAGGATCTGCTCCACGTCCGGGCGCAGGAAATCCGGGCAGATCCACAGTCCGGGGTCCACAGTTCCGCAGCCGATCCACTGCAATTGGCGCCTGAGCTGATGGCGGCGCCCACGTTCAGATTCCGGTATGGAGAAGGAAATCAGGCACCATGGGTCGCCAGCGGACATGCTTCGTGGCTGCCGGATCCGGCCGTCCCCCCGCGATAGCATCGCGGCAGCCCCGGGGGCCAGTGCGAATCCGGGACCGCCGTCGTGCTGTTCTGCCACCAGAAGGCCCCGCTGCTTGACCCGGCTGATGGCGGTGCGGGCCTGCGCGGCTGGCACCTCCAGGGTGGCCAGGGCTCCCATCAGGACGGCGGTGGGCAGCCAGCCGCCGGCGTCGCGCATGTACAGGCCCACCACTGTCCGCAGCAACGACACGGCACTCCCGGGGCGGGAGACCATATCGTCATGGACGGCGCTCACCCAAGTTCCAGGAGCGCCTCGCGGATGGCCTGGATGCCGGCGTCGAGTTCGGCAAAACTGGTGCTCAGCGGGGCGAGGCCCACCCGGAGGCCTGATGGTGGGCGGAAATCCGGGATCACGCCGCGTTCCCACAGAGCGGCAGTGACGTCGCGGAATTGCGGGTGGTCGAGCATGATGTGGGATCCTCGCTCGGAGCTGTCACGGGGGCTGGCCAGGCTCACGCCCAGGGGCGAAAGGTGGATGTCCGCCAGCGCCACGGCGCGTTCGGTGAGCAGGATGGACTTGGCGCGGATGGCGTCCATGCCGGCCTGCTCAATGAGTTCGAGCATGTGCAGGAGCGGCTGCATGGCAAGGATGGACGGCGTGCCGGTGATGAACCTGCGGACGTTGGTGGCGGGGGCGTAGGCATCGTTCATCGCGAACGGCTCATCGGCACCCATCCACCCCCAGATCGGTTGCTGGATCTGGTTCTGGAGGTCCGCGCGGACGTAGCCGAACGCTGGTGCGCCGGGGCCGCCGTTGAGGTATTTGTAGCAGCATCCAACAGCCAGGTCCGCACCCCAGGCGTCCAGGGCGACGGGGACGGACCCCGCGGAGTGGCTGAGGTCCCACAGCATGAGCGCGCCGGCATCATGCACGGCGGCTGTGATGGCCGGAGCGTCAGCCATGTAGCCTGTCCGGAATTCCACGTGGCTCAGGAGCACAACTGCGGTTTCTGGGCCCAGTGCCGCGGCAACGTCAGCAACGCTGATATGCCCGCGGCTGGCGTCGTCAATCCAGGTGATGGTGGCGCCACGCTCGGCAGCGATCCCCTCCACAATAAAGCGGTCCGTGGGGAAATTTCCGCGGTCAATGATGATCTGGTTTCGTTCCGGGCGCGCTGCCAGGGCGGCGCGGAGGAGTTTGTAGAGCATCACCGACGTTGAATCCGCCACAATCACCTGGCCGGCGCCTGCGCCCAGGACTGCAGCTCCGAGCCTGTCGCCAAGGGTCATGGGGAGGTCCATCCAACGCTCATCCCAGCTGCGGATCAGGCGGTTGCCCCACTCGGTGTTGATGAACTCCGCCAGGCGCTGCCTGGTTGCTGCCAGTGGCCGCCCCAGCGAATTCCCGTCCAGGTAGGCGACGACGTCGGTGCCTTCGGGTTCGAGGAAAAGCTCGCGAAAGTGCCCCAACGGGTCTGTTGCATCAAGGTCGACGGCGGACGGCAGGGCCTGCGCGCCAGTGGGAGCCTGGTCGGTGGAAGTCATCTGGTGCCTTTCGAAAAGCGGGACATTGGTTAGGTGCCGATCAGTGTGCGGACGGCGTAGAGCTCGGGGAAGAAGGTGAGGTCCAGGGCGCGCTTGAGGAAGTCGACGCCTGTTGAGCCGCCTGTGCCTGTTTTGAAGCCGATGGTCCGCTGGACGGTCCGCAGGTGGCGGAAGCGCCAGGCCTGGAAGTTGTCCTCCAGGTCCACCAGATCCTCGCAGGCCTCGTAAAAACCCCAGGGAGCGTCGGCCGATTCGTAGATATCTTTGAACACGGGGACCAAATCAGCGCGGTAGGTCCAGGCCTGGGTGACATCGCGGCCCAGGATGTCCTGCGGAACGTTATAGCCGGCGCGGGCCAGGGTGTGCAGGAAGGAGTCGTAGACAGTGGGTTCATCCAGGAGCGTGGACAGCATCTCCTGAGCCTGGGGTTCACTCGAGAATACTTTGAGCATGCCGCGGTTCTTGTTGCCCAGAATAAATTCAACGGCACGGTACTGGTACGACTGGAAGCCGGACGAATTTCCCAGGGCTCCCCTGAACTGCGCATATTCACGTGGCGTGAGGGTACCCAGGACTGACCACTGCTCGGTCATGGTCCGCTGGATGGCCTTGACCCGGGCCAGGCATTTGAGGGCCTTCCCCAGATCGTCCGCGTCCATGAGCCGGCGGGATTCGCGCAGTTCATGGAGCATCAGTTTGAGCCACAGCTCACTGGTCTGGTGCTGGATGATGAAGAGCATTTCATCGTGGTGTTCTGGCCTGCTCAGTGGATGCTGGGCG
This sequence comes from Pseudarthrobacter sp. PS3-L1, assembly GCF_030063285.1. Lineage (GTDB taxonomy): Bacteria > Actinomycetota > Actinomycetes > Actinomycetales > Micrococcaceae > Arthrobacter. The sequence goes on from NZ_JASISU010000001.1 coordinate 421,421, forward strand.
GCTAGGACGCGGTCCAGGTCCAGGTACCGGCCATAGGAGAGCGCCTCGCGAAAGTCCGTCCGGATGCTCTCCTCGATGGTGCGCTCGCCGCTGGCTGCCGGGGGATGCTCTGCTGTCATGGTCCACAGTGTATCAATATCGTGACGTGCGGCAAGACTGTGATGCGCTGGGTTCCATCCCCAGGGGTGCTGCCCTCAGGATCCCGAGCGGAGGTCGTAGATGCGGCGCAGCTTCCCGTTCGAACGAGCCAGGGTGCCAGGGTCCACCACGTCCACTGTGCAGGAGGAACCCACATGGATCTTGATCTGTTCGCGCAGGCTGTGGCCTGCGGTGGCTCCCAGTTCGAGGGTGACACTCTCGCGGCGTTCAATCCGCACGGTGAGCTGGTCCATCCGCTGCCCCTCGGGCCTGGTGAGCTCCAGCTGGAAATGCGGGCTGAGTTCAGGGATGCGGAGCGCGATTTCTTCGATCTGGGAGGGGAACATGTTCACTCCGCGCAGGATGATCATGTCATCGCTGCGGCCGGTGATCCGTCCCATGCGGCGATGAGCGGGCCTGGCGGTGCCGGGCAGCAGCCGGGTGAGGTCTTTGGTGCGGTACCTGATGATGGGCAGTGCCTCTTTGGTCAGGGACGTGAAGACCAGCTCGCCGTGCTCGCCATCACCGAGGACATTTTCCTTGCCAGCCAAAGGATTGAAGGGGTCAATGATTTCTGGCCGGAAATGATCCTCCCAGATGTGGCTGCCATCCTGGGTTTCAACGCTCTCGCCGGCGACGCCGGGCCCCATGACCTCGGAGAGGCCATAGATGTCGCAGGCCTTGATGTTCATTGTCACTTCAAGTTCATGCCGCATTTCCTGCGTCCATGGTTCGGCACCGAGGACCGCGTACTTCAGGGACGTCGACGTCGGGTCGATGCCCATGTGCGTCATGGCGTCGGCGATGGTGAGGAGGTAGGTGGGCGTGGCCAGGATGGCATCTGGCTGGAAGTCCTGGATGAGTTGGATCTGGCGCTCCGTTTGTCCACCGGACATCGGAATGACCGTGCAGCCCAGGGCTTCGGCCCCGGCATGGGCACCCAGGCCGCCCGTGAACAGGCCGTAACCATAGGCGTTGTGGACCTTCATGCCGGGCCGGATGCCTGAGGCGCGGAAGCACCGGGCCACGAGCTTGGCCCAGTCGGCCAGGTCCTGTTGGGTGTATCCGACCACCGTTGGCCGGCCTGTGGTGCCGGAGCTGGCGTGAATCCGGGCCACCTCGTTCTGGGGCACAGCGAACATTCCAAAGGGGTATTCGGCGCGCAGGTCTTCTTTGGTGGTGAAGGGAAAGTTGCCCAGGTCGGAAAGCTCACGCAGGTCATTGGGGTGGATTCCGGCATCGTCGTATTTACGCCGGTACAGGGGCACCCGATCGTACGCGTAGGCAACTGTGTGCTGGAGCCTGCGCAGCTGAAGGACCTCCAGCTCGTCCCGGGACATTGTTTCCTCCGGATCAAGGCCGGGGGTGTCCAGGATGGAAGCTGGCGTGCCGGCCTGCGTGGTGGGGACGGTCATGGTGTGTCCTTCTTCCTGGGGATGGTCCTGCTGCGGCCGCGGAACTCTGCAATGAGTGCACCCGGCAGGGGAGCGCCTGGATCGGCGGCAAAAATCTCGATGTCGTAGATGCCGCTGCGGCCAGCGGAGGAACGGCGTTGCGCTACGGCGGTGAGTAGCTGGTGTTCAAAGGCTGGACGGAGGAAGTTGATGTCCACTCCGGATGCCACGGTGATTGTCTCGGCGCTTCCGGTGGCCGGATTGCACGCCAAGGCAAAGGCAGAATCGGCAAAAGCGAACACCATGCCGCCGTGGGCCATGCCAAATCCGTTGAGCATTTCCTTGCGGAGCGTCATCTGGAGTGTGGCCTTGCCCTCACCCACTGACAGGACGCTGATGCCAAGCCATGCCGAGGCATGGTCATGTTCAAGGATGGAATGCGCGCCAGGATGCGCCGTTTCAGCCATGCGTCTTTGCCTCCATCTTTATTTACCGACCGTTCATTAGGTAATCCCATGTGGAGTCCTGCTGTCAAGAGGTGACAGGATATGTGGAAGGCAAAAGCAGGGTGTTCCCAGAGAAAGCGGATCATGGCTAAAGGAATTTACGTCAGCGCAACCACCCCCGGATCAGGCAAGTCCCTGGTGGCCCTGGGGCTTGCCGACACGCTACACAGGCACGCGGACCGAATCGGTTTCTTCAAACCCCTGGTGCACGGCGCGGATGGTTCCGGGGATCCCATGGTGGCCCTGATGAAATCCCGCTTTGACCTCAGCGATGACCAGTGCCGCGGTGGAATGACGTTTACGGAGGCGCGCGGGCTGTTGGCCGAGGGGAAGCGCGCTGACATTGACGCTCGGTGCGTGGAGATCTTCGCGGAGATTTCCCGGCACTGCGACATTGTCATTGTGGAGGGCACCGACCTCACCGGCCAGGACTCTGCCATGGAGTTCGAGCTCAACGCACGGCTGGCCAACAACCTCTCCATTCCGGTCCTTGCGGTAGTGGGTGCCAAGGGCAGGACAATCGCCGAGGCGGCCAATGCCGTCGAGGTTGCCCGCAAGGAGCTCATTGCGGAACGCTGCTCGCTGCTGGCCGTGATGGTCAACCGCGCCGATCCGGAGATCGTGGCGGAGCTGGTGGCTGAGGTCAAGCCTGGAGCGTCCGGCCGGCCCGTCTACGTCCTGCCGGAACTTGATGAGATTGCCCGGCCCACCATCGGCGAGGTTGCCAACGCCCTGCACATCCGGCAGGTGGCTGGCCGCCAGGACATGGAACGGGACGTGCGCTCCATCAAGGTGGCCGCCATGAACGTGGCCAACTTCCTGCATGTCCTGGACGACGGCGCTTTGGTGATCGCCCCGGGCGACCGCGCCGATGTGATGGTGGCGTGCCTGGCGTCTTCCTTCTCGCCAGAGTTTCCGGTGCCGTCCGGCCTGATCCTGACAGGTGGGCTGGCCCCTGAAGCAAATATGTATTCGCTGTTGGCGCAGGCCCCATTTCCCGTTTTTACGGCCCCTCATGACACGTACACCACTGCTCGGGAAGTTTCCGAGGTCCGCAGCGAAATCTGGTCCGGGCACCGGCGGAAGGTGGCGTCCGCCCTGGGCCTGTGGGCCAACCGGGTGGACGAGGACGAACTGCTGGAGCGCCTGCAGATTCCCCGTCCCGAGCGGATGACACCCCTGCGGTTCCTGCATGAACTCATTGAACGTGCCCGTTCCCAGCGCAAGCACATTGTGCTCCCGGAAGGGCGGGACCTGCGGATTCTTCGTGCGGCGGAGATCCTGCGCAGGCGCGACGTCTGTGACCTCACGGTATTGGGCCGCGAGTCAGAGGTGCGCGAACTGGCTGCGGGCGCAGGCGTGGACCTGACCGGGATCACCATTGTGGACCCCATGACCTCCGTGCACCGGCAGGAGTTTGCGAAAGAGTACGCGCAGCTGCGCGCCCACAAGGGCGTCGACCTGACCAAGGCCCTGGAAACCATGCAGGACGAGAGTTACTTCGGCACCATGATGGTGCACTTGGGCGTGGTGGATGGCATGGTCTCCGGTGCTGCCCACACAACGGCGCACACCATCAGGCCCTCGCTGGAATTCATCAAGACCCGGCCGGGAGTCAAAATAGTCTCCTCCGTGTTCCTGATGCTCATGCCGGACCGTGTGCTGGTCTATGGCGACTGCGCTGTGAATCCGGAGCCCAACGTGGAACAGCTTGCCGATATTGCGCTGGCTTCTGCGGAAACTGCTGAGCAGTTCGGCGTGGATCCGCGCGTTGCCATGCTCTCCTACTCCACTGGCGGATCCGGCGCGGGCTCCGCGGTGGACCAGGTGCGGGAGGCAACGGCCCTGGTCAGGCAACGCCGTCCCGACCTGGCGGTGGAGGGTCCCATTCAGTACGACGCGGCCGTGGACGCCGCCATTGCAGAGTCCAAGATGCCGGGTTCCACAGTTGCCGGGCAGGCGAGCGTGTTCATCTTCCCCGACCTGAACACCGGCAACAACACCTATAAGGCGGTGCAGCAGTCCTCCGGTGCTGTCGCCGTCGGGCCCGTCCTGCAGGGGCTCAACCGGCCGGTCAACGACCTGTCCCGTGGTTGCACGGTGGAGGACATTGTGAACACTGTGGCCATCACGGCCATCCAGGCGCAGGCCGTCGGCTAGCCATGCGGGGCTGAACCGCCCCACAGGCACACAAACCATTTCCGAATACCACTGCCGACCCCCGGCACAACGTCCCAGGAGGCCATCATGCTTGTGCTCGTTATCAACTCCGGCTCATCGTCCCTCAAGTACCAGGTACGTGATGTCACGGCGGAAAAAGTCCTCCTGGAGGGCCTGGTCGAGAAAATCGGGGTGGGCAACGGTGGAGGCGGTGATGGCGAGGTGCTGGGGCCAAAGGACCACGCTGAAGCGCTGGAACTGGTGGATGCGGCGATCACCGCCGAGTTGGGCGGCGTGCGGCTGGAGGCCGTGGGGCATCGTGTGGTGCACGGTGGTGAGCGGTTCGGCGAGCCTGTCCTGATCACCAGTGAGATCACCAGGGCTATTGAGCGGCTCAACCCGTTGGCTCCGCTGCACAACCCTGCCAGCGTCCTGGGGATCCGGGCCATTGCAAAGAAGTGGCCGGATCTTCCCCAGGTGGCTGTCTTTGATACTGCTTTCCACCGCACGCTCCCTGAATATGCCTGGCGGTACGCCATCCCGGATTCCCTCTACACAAATCATGGGATCCGTCGGTATGGCTTCCATGGGACATCGCACGCCTACGTCACGCAGCAGGCCGCGGCCCTGCTCCAGATTCCCGTGGGGGAGTTCGACGGCGTCATTGCCCACCTGGGCAACGGGGCGTCGGTTGCTGCGATCCAGGGTGGGCTCTCGGTTGATACCTCAATGGGCTTTACCCCGTTGGAGGGCCTGGTCATGGGGACCCGGTCCGGCGATCTGGATCCCTCGATCCTGGTCTTCCTGTCCCGCGCGGGCTGGTCGGTGGAGGACATCGACACGCTGCTGAACAGGGAATCGGGCCTCAAAGGCCTCGCGGGAGACAACGACATGCGCTCCGTAGTGGAACAGGCCGAGGCCGGTAACCCCCGGGCGGCAATGGCACTTGCTGTGGCCTCCTACCGTCTGGCCAAGTACATTGGCGGCTATCACGTGGCTGTGGGCGGCGCCAGGGCGGTGGTCTTCACTGCGGGGATCGGTGAGAACTCATCCCAGTTCAGGGCCCTGGTGGTGGAGCGCCTCGGTGCCCTGGGCATCAGGCTCGACGCCGAACTCAATGGCGTCCGTTCCAAGGAGGCCAGGGTGATTTCCACACTGTCGTCCGCGATTCCGGTACTGGTGATTCCTACCGACGAGGAACGCGCCATCGCCGAGGCTACGGCGGCCGTTGTCGGTGCCCCCTGAGTGGTGCGGGAGCGAGGGAATGTCTGGTTCACCACACTTGGCACATACCAGGCCTTTTATACCCTAGACTCCTTCACTCAGGCGCCTGAGATGGCGCCGCGCAGCAACGAAAGTGGACTCCACCATGGCTACTGATTACGACGCACCACGCAAGGCCCAGGACGGCTCAGCTACAGCTGATGCCCCGGCGGAACTCCAGGCTGCCCGCAGCATGGGGACCCAGACAGCGCTCATTGACGTCGAGGAAACCGACACTGCTGAAGGGATCGATCTGCCCGGTGCTGATCTGTCCGGCGAAGAGCTGACAGTGACGATTGTTGCCGAGCAGGCGGACGAGTTCACCTGTGCGTCCTGCTTCCTGGTCCGCCACCGGTCCCAGGTTGCCAAGGAACGCAACGGAATGAAGTACTGCCTGGACTGCGAAGGCTGAGTCAGCCTCAGACCAACCGGTGCCGCAAGGGAAACTCGCGGCCGTCAAGGACCACCTGCGTGCAGGCGCCAGTACGTGGATTCAGCACCACCGGAGCCATCAGGTTGACGGTGGTCCCGGCCTCGGTGGGATTGACCACCACCAGGACCTGGCCCGACTGGACGCTGTCCAGCTCCAGGTCTGACAGGGTACCCCTGGTGAACGGCGGGGCGTAGCCCGGGACAAAGAGCGCGGCGTCCGCCAGGAAGAGCCTGATGGTAAAAGAGCCGCTGCCCTCAAGTGAGTAGAGCCCCTGGGCATCCGGGATGGGGCGCAGGGTGAAGTCCGTCAGGGCTTCCAGGCCGGGCATCGGGGCAGTAAAGGTGACGCTGCCAGCCACCTGGGTGGACATGCTCATCGGAGGAAGTCCATCAGGCTCGGCTGCAGAACCTTGGCAGTGGCTGCCAGGGCGGCCTGGTAGTTGTTCTCCTGGAGTTTGAGGTTGAGGATCATTGCCCCCAAATCTTCCTTTTCAAGCCCAGTGCGCTGGTTTTCCAAGTGGCTCTCCAGTTCTTTGTTCGTTCCTGCGACTTTCTCCAGCCTGGCCTGTCGGGTACCCAGATCGGCACGGGCTGCTATTGCCCCCGAAATTTTGGCGTCCACTGCCGCTACCTGGCCGGAAACAGCCGCCCCGGACCTGAGGGCAGCGGTGATGCCGCTCAGCAGCGCGAAGGTTGAGTTAGCGCCTTCGCCGAAGATGGCCGCTCCGTCCAGGTCCACGCGTACGGTACCTTCGGCACCAATGCGCCGTTCCACTGAGCTTCCTGCCACACCGTTGAAGGTGGGGGGATTCCCCGGGCTGAAGGCACCTGCAGCGTCCGAGCTGCCGGCAAAGAGGTTACGCCCGGAAAACGTGGAGTTCGCCACCTGCAACAACTCGGCATTGAGGGATTCGATCTCCCCGGCGAGGGCGTCCCGTGCGGCGGGGCTCAGGGACCCGTTGCCGCCCTGGAATGTCAGGTCCCGGACTTTGTTCAGGGCGTTGGTGGCCTGTTCCATGGCGGAATCGCCAAGTGTTACCCACGCGGTGGCGTCGTCGATGTTCCGGCCGTACTGGGCCGCGGCGGCCTGCAGGCTCCGGGTCTGGAGGGCGCTGGCCATGGCGGCAGGGTCATCGGACGGCCGGCTTATCTTGTCCAGGGACGTGGCACGGTCCTGTGCTTCTGCCAGCCGCGCCTGGTGCTCCTGGAGGCCTCGCTGGGCAGCTGTGGTCATTGTCAGGTTGGTTACCCGGTTGATCATGGTTATCTTCCTACCAGTCCGGTGCGGTTGATGAGCACGTCGAGTGCCTCGTCCACGGCAGTCATGACGCGCGCGGCTGCCTGGTAGGCATGCTGGTTGCTGAGGAGGCTGATGTTCTCCTCGTCCAGGCTGACGGACGATTGCGCGTCCCGGGAGGCAGCAGCCGAGACCCAGGCGGCCGAGGACAGCGCGTCCTGTTGCAGGGCTGTTTTGGCGCTGACTCCGATCCCAGCGACAACGCCCTGCCATGCGGCGTCGGGGGAGCCTTTACCCACGCCGAGCTGCGCAATGGCATCTGCGATACTGCCGTCCAGGGTGCCGCTGCCGGGCCGTCCCACGGCGATCCCCGAAACATCCTTGGGGATAACGGACAGGGTACCGTTTGCGGCGATAGCAAAGAACGCGCCAGTACTTGCGCCGGTGGCCGACTGCCCCGTCCTGTGCACCGTGTTGACCTGCGTGGCGAGGTTCTGGGCAAAACTGGCATACGACGCCGACGCTTCCGCCAACGCACCGCCGGAACCATCTGCCGGGGGTGCCAGGACAGAAAGGATGCCCGCTAGTTGTCCGCCGCCGGCGACCGGCGTACCCGGACGGTCTGCCCATTCGAGCTGGACAGGTGCGTCGGAGAGCGCCAGTGATGATGGGCCGGCCAGTGCCAAGGATCGCGCCGAGGTGCCACTGACCAGGGCGTTGCCGTCAACAAATACGTTGATGGTGCCGTCGGGGAGTTCCTTGACCGTTCCGCCAGAGAGGCGGGAAAGCGTTTCGGTCAGGATGGACCGGGCATCAATGAGTTCATTGGCTGAGCCGCCAGCATTGCGGACGGATCTGATGGCGGCGTTCGATTCGGCTACCTGCGCGGCTGTGCTGTTGATGGTGGCCACTGTCGCTTCGGCCTGGCTGCGGGTGTCTGACCATTGCCCGGCTACGGCTGCCTGGGCTGTGTTGATGGTTGTGGCAAGGGAATTGCCCGCTGCCAGCAGAACTGCAGCGGCTGCTGGCTCACCAGGTTTGTTCGCGGCGCCCTGCCAGGCGGCCCAGTAGGACTGCAGCCCCGAGGAGATGCTATTGGTGCCGGGTTCCTGCAGGATGTTTTCCAGGCCACGCAGCGACTGCGCGCGGGCGGTGGTGAAACCTGACTGTGACGTGGCCGTGCGGACGCCGGAGTCCAGGAAGCTGTTGCCCAGGCGGTTGATCCGGTCCACGGAGACGCCTTCGCCCACAGCCGGGCTGCCGCCACTGAAGAGCCCCTGCAGGGGAGCCGTTAGCGAGGACTGTTCCACGCGCTGACGGGTGTAGCCGGCTGTGGTGGCGTTGGCTATGTTGTTGCCAGCCACGGCAATTCCCTGCTGGGCTGCGGTCAGGCCGCGGAAGGCTGTGTTGAGTGCGCCGAAAGTGCTCATGGAATCCTCAGAACTGCCTGTCGAACAGCTGCGAGCTGCCGCTGGAATCGGTTTTGCCGTGGGAATCGTAGGTGCCAGTTGCCGGGCGCATGTCTGCCAGGGTTTCCTGGGTGGACCGGACAGCTGCCCGCAGGAACTGTTCGTTGGAATCGCGCAGCTCCTTGATCAGGGCAGCCTGGCCGGAGAGTGCACTCAGGTGGGCCCTGAGGATCTCAGCCCAGGGCCCTTCCGGTGCGGCTTCGGCCAGCTGGTTCAGGCCGGCGTCGGACGGTAACCCCCAGGACTCGGCAACAGCTGCTGCCTCGACTGTGCGTGCAAGGCTGGCCTGGGACAGGCGGTCCAGGACCTGCTCCACTTCCTTGGTTCCGTGGGGCAGCCACTGGGATTTGCCGGAGGTCAGGAGGAGCTGTTCTTCTTCAAGCTTGAAGGTAAGAACGTCCAGGAGTTCACGTTCCCGCCACAGCAGGGCTGAGAGTTCGTGGATGGCCATATGCGCGACAGTTCCTTTAATGGTGCGTAAGGGGAGCGGATGCCTGGGCTTGACGCGCGGGCAGCTGGGTTCACGTCGAACTATCGGCACGGCATAAGGCTTCGTTAGGTGGTTTCGCAGGAGTGGGACGTGCCTCCTGAAACCCGGTGGAGCGTCCAGAATTATTCTTTGCCTTTTTCCTTACGCCTGGCTTCCGGGGGGCGATAACTATTCCTGAGGGACCACGGATGGACCCTCGCACCAGTCCCAACTCACGGAGGAAAACACCATGGGAATGCAGATCAACACCAACCTCGCGGCGAACAACACGTACCGCACCCTGAACAACACGCAGAACGATCTGTCCAAGTCACTGGAGAAGCTTTCCAGCGGCATGCGGATCAACCGCGCCGGCGACGACGCAGCAGGCCTGGCAATCTCCGAGGGCCTGAAGTCACAGGCCAACGGCATGGGCGTTGCAGCCCGTAACGCCCAGGACGGCATCAGCGTCATCCAGACCGCTGAAGGCTCCCTGAGCGAAGTCCAGACCATCCTGCAGCGCGTGCGTGACCTGGCTGTCCAGGCCGGTAACGACTCGAACAACGCTGATTCACGCACTGCCATCCAGACCGAAGTCACGGCACTGGGCGATGAGCTGACGCGTATTTCTACGTCCGCAGAGTTCAACGGCACCAAGCTGTTGAACACCGCAGCTGCTGGGACCCCGATGTCCTTCCAGATCGGCGCAAACGGCAGTGCAGATAACCAGATTGCTGTGAACCTGACAGATGTCGGCGCAATCGCCACTGCGGTCAAGGCCCTGACTTTCGACAACGCGGCCAACGCGGCATTGGCTATCACGGCGACCGATACTCAGATCACCGCAGTCTCCACCGCCCGCGCTGACCTTGGTGCAAGCCAGAACCGCTTCGAGAGCGTTGTCCGCAACCTGCAGGTCTCCAAGGAGAACCTGACGGCTGCAAACTCCCGCATCCGCGACACGGACATGGCTGAGGAAATGGTGAAGTTCACCAAGAACAACATCCTCTCCCAGGCAGGTACGGCCATGCTGGCCCAGGCCAACCAGTCCAGCCAGGGCGTTCTTCAGCTCCTCCGTTAGGCCCCAACGCCCCAGCGGCGAAGTACCTGAATGAGCCTTGAAGAGGAACAAGGGAACCGGGTGGTGGAATCTCCACCGCCCGGTTCCCTGTTTCTGCCATTCCAATTTCCTCACCAGCTAAGGAGCAGCCACCGTGGGAATCACACTGGACGGTCTTTCCAGCGGCCTGGACACCACTGCCCTGATCAACTCGCTCCTGCAGGTGGAAGCCATTCCGCAGACGCAGATGAAGACCAAGTCCGCAGGTATCCAGTCCTTTATCTCCGCACTGCAGGGGCTGAACACCAAGGTAGCCGCGCTGGCCACCCAGGCCACGGCTCTGGCCAAACCGGATGCCATGAGTCCACTCGCCGTCAGCACGGGATCGGACAAGGTCACCGCGATCGTCTCCGCCGGCGCAAGCGCCGGCACCATTGACTTCTCCGTGACAAAACTGGCCCAGACCCAAGTCTCTGTCTCGGGGCCCCTGACCGCATGGCCTGACTCCTCCCTGACCATTACTGCCGGTGGTAAATCCGTCACCGTCACGCCGGAGACCACGTCCCTTGAGGACGTCGTCCGGGCCGTTAACGCCGCAGACTCTGGTGTGCGGGCCACCAAAATCGCCGTGGGAGACGGCCAGTACCGGCTCCAACTAACGGCGGCCACCTCTGGCGCTGCCGCCAGCTTCGCGGTGTCCGGTACGGCCGCGACCTTCAGCACCGCCAAGGCTGCGCAGGACGCCGAACTGACGCTGTGGGCGGGTTCCGCAGCTGAGCAGAGCATCACCTCAGCCACCAACACCTTTGCCGACCTGCTGCCCGGCGTGGCAGTAACCCTCAATGGCATTCCGACAGCACCCGTCACCATGGCCGTTGCGCGGGATGACGCGAAAGCCACCAAATCAGCGTCGGACCTGGTGGCAGGGGTCAATGACATCCTGACCCTGATTTCCAGCCGTAGCGCCGTCAATACCTCCGGCACCAGCGTCAGTGGTGGCATCTTCACCGGCGAGAGCAGCGTCCGCGAGGTCAATCAGCGGATCCTCTCGGCGGCGTCCATGCCTCTTGGCACCCCGCCGCGCTCGCCGTCGGAAATAGGCATCAGCATCACCCGTTCCGGGACCATGGAGTTTGACGAAAAGAAGTTCTCCGCTGCCATGGCGGCTGATCCCCTGGGCGTTGGCGCCCGCGTGCAGGAGCTCGCCGCGCGGATTGCTACAGCTGCGACGGCTGCGTCCGATAAATACGACGGTTCGTTGACCACCGCCATCACGGGCCAGCAGAGCCAGGTCAAGGACCTGGGCCAGCGAATCCTGGACTGGGACCTGCGTCTGGCGTCCCGCAAGGAATCACTGCAGCGCACCTATACAGCCCTTGAGGTGGCCATGAGCAACATGAATTCACAATCGTCATGGCTGTCCTCCCAGGTAGCCGGACTCTCGTCAGGAAGCTCCTCATGACCCTCTTCAGTGCGCCCATCGATCAGGGCGCGGCACTTCGCTCCCGCTACCTGGCGGAATCGGTCCTTTCCGCCTCACCGGCCCGCCTGCTGACCATGCTCTATGACAGGCTTCTGCTGGATCTGGGCCGGGCTGAAACTGCCCAGGAGAACGCCGACTGGGGCGCGGCCTCCGAACAGCTGCTCCATGCCCAGGCCATTGTCACAGAACTGACCTCTTCGCTGAACGTTGAGGTCTGGGACGGGGCCGATGCGCTGTTGGGACTCTACAACTACGTGTCCACCGCACTCATGAACGCCAACATCCGTCACGATCCGGCGCTGACCCGCGAAGCCATCACCCTGTTGGAACCACTCCGGCAAACCTGGCACGAGGCGGCAGTAGTCACCGTTGCCCCACCAACAGTTCCGGGGCAGGCCATGCCAACCACTTCGATGCCGACGGCTTCTGTGCCGGGACGCCTCGGCGGAGTCCCGGCCTGGGAGTCAGCTGGCGCCATGAGTGGGAGCAGCCTTGGCTTCGGCTAGGGACCTGGCGGCCTGGACCAATGCCCTGGATGAACTAGAGACCGAGCTCCGGCGCGCCGAACAACTGCTTGTGGAATCTGGGCAGGGCAGCGGTGCCCCGGAAACACCACGTCCTGGAGCCGGTAGCACCGCGCAGCTCTGGCGGGCGCCTCCTCTGCAGGGCAGCATTCCAGCCGAACTTGGCACACGTGCGGCGTCGCTGCTCGCTGCACAGCAGCGGCTGTTGGGGCCACTGGATGCTGGCCGGGTGGCGACCCTGCGGCAGCTTCAGGCAGTGAACTCCATTCCGGCCCAGTCCCGTGGTGGCGGTGCCGTCTACCTTGACGCAAAGGGCTGACCTGCAGTTTCCGTGCCGGCTAGAACCAACCTGCTGACGTGGAGCCAGCATATATTTATCGCCATCTTCGGAACTTTTCCTAACGGCAACCCCTGCGGTGCCGATAACAGTTTTCAGAGCACGGATTGCTCGCTTCCCGGCCACGGATCGGCCATCACTTTTTAGCCTGGCAGGATACCCGTGCTCGAATCCGTGACCTCTGCTGCGCTGGGTAGCGCCCTTGACGGGCTCGCCCTGCGGCAGCGAACCATCGCGAACAACATCGCGAACGTCAACACACCTAATTTTCGCGCCGGACGCGTGACGTTCGAAGACGCCCTGGCGTCTTCCGTTGCCCGCGGAAATGGACACGCCGCCGCCTCGGTCGCCACGTCCCTGGAACCCACGGAACTCAACGGGAACAACGTCAATATCGACACCGAGACGCTCTCCAACGTTGATACAGTGCTGCGCTTCCAGTTCGCTGCCCGCGCTATTGGCGGAGAATTCACCGGCCTCCGCGCTGCCATGAGGACCTCCGGATGACCTTCGACGCAATTGGCATTGCAGGTTCTGCGCTGACGGTCCACCGGAAATGGCTCGACGCCGTCTCCGACAACATGGCCAACATGAACACGGCCACCGCCACCGACGGGGACGCCTTCCGCGCCCGCTATGTCGAAGCGGCTGAGAGCACCGACGGCCAGGGCGTGTTCGTCAAGGGAATCCAGTACGGCGACGCGGAGGGGCGGATTGTCTACCAGCCGGATCATCCGCTCGCCGACGCTGACGGAAACGTCAAATATCCAGACATTGACATGGGAGAGCAGATGGGTGCCCTGATTATGGCCCAGCGCGGCTACCAGATGAACGCCCAGGTTGTGGATCGCGCCCGCGAAACGTACCTGGCAGCCCTCGAGATTGGACGCGGCTGATGCCGATACTCCCCATTGCACCAGTCCAGGGCACGCAGCCCGCTGGATACGTTGGCGGCACAGCTGCCGCAGGAACGGACGGTTCCGGGTTTGCCGCGTCGCTGACTGGCGCCGTGGACAACCTGCAGCAGCTGCAGTCCACGTCCAAGGAACTGGCCGTGTCCGCCGTCACGGGGGACCTGACTGACATCCACAACGCCACCCTGGCAGCCAGCCGTGCCCAGATCACCCTGGAACTGGTGGCCGCCGTCCGCAACAAGGGCGTTGACGCGTTCACTGAAATCATGAGGATGCAAGCCTGATGCCACCGCAGATCACCGTATTCTTCAAGCGGATCGGCTCGGGAATCGCCGGCTTCACAGCCGGCCAGAAAACCCTTGCCGTTCTAGGCGCTGCCCTGCTGGTGGTAGGAATTGTTGCCCTGTCAGCATGGATGACCAAGCCCGCCCTGACGCCCCTGTTCTCCGGACTGAAGGACACAGACGCCAGCGGAATCGTCGAACAGCTCCGGACCGACAATGTGCCGTACGAACTCACTGACGGCGGATCCACCATCATGGTGCCCGAAGAAAAGGTCTATGAAGAACGGCTCAAAGCGGCCGCTGCCGGGCTTCCCACCGCGGCGGCCACCGGCTACTCACTGCTGGACAACCTGGGCGTCACGTCCTCGGAATTCCAGCAGTCCGTGACCTACAAGCGGGCACTGGAAGGTGAACTCGCAGCCACGATTGGCGCCATGGACGGTGTACAAACGGCAGCAGTTCGCCTGGCCATCCCCGAACGCACAGTCTTCGTGTCCACAACTCCTGACACCACTGCCTCGGTTTTCCTCGAAACCGCGCCGGGCACCACCCTTTCCGCCGACAAGGTCCAGGCAATAGTGCACCTGACCTCCGCAGCGATCGAAAACCTGAAACCCACTGATGTCTCGGTGGTGGACTCCCAGGGCAATGTCCTTTCCACGGTGGGGGGCGGGGCTGCAGGTTCCTCCTCCCAACAGGCCGAGGACTACCAGCAGCGCACCGGAGATGCTGTCCGCGCTGTCCTGGACCGCGTCCTGGGTCCGGGCAACTCCACAGTTGCCGTGGCTGCAGACGTCACCGGGGAGTCGGCGCAGCAGAAGAGCGAAACCTTCAGCAACACTCCAGACACCCCTCCGCTGAGCGAGTCAACGTCAACCGAAAGCTACACGGGTACCGGTGGCGGCGCGGCAGGAGTCCTTGGACCAGACAACATCGCTGTCCCGGGAGATACCTCCGGAAATGGAACCTTCACCTCAGAGGACAACACACGGAACAACGCCGTCAACAAGGTCACCGAGGACAGGGTGATTCCGCCAGGTGAAGTTCGCCGGCAGACGGTTTCAGTAGCAGTGAACCAGACGGCTGCTGCTGGTTTGAACGTTGACTCCCTGACTGCCCTGGTGAACTCGGCCGCAGGTCTCAATGCGGACCGCGGAGACGTTGTCACTGTGGAAATGGTTCCGTTCAGCACCGCAGCTGCGGATGCTGCCAACGCGTCCCTCGACGCCGCGAAAGCCGAAGCAGAAGCACAGCGCCAGGCATCGTTGATGAGCACCCTGATGCTGGCCGGTGGCGCTTTGCTGGCCATTGTCATCCTGGGCATCATCATTGCCATCATGCGCCGACGCAGGCAGCTCCGCGAACCGGTAGACCTCGGTGAGCGCCTTGACCTTGCCCTCCTGCCCGGAGCACCAGCAATCGACCCGGCACCCATGACCGCAGCGATTGCCATGAGCGCCGTGCCCAGCCCGGATCCCGCAGCACTTGGGATGCCGGCTGGTGGCGGACCTGCCCTGGGAATGGAAGCCGCCCTCTCCGAACGCCGGCGGGGCGAGGTGGACTCCCTCGTGGCAGCCAACCCCGAGCAGGCAGCTGACTACCTCCGCAGCCTGATGAGTGACAGGCAGTCTGTATGAGATCTGCCAATCCACAGTTGTCCGGCACCCAGAAGGCCGCCGTCCTGCTGATGCAGATGAGCGCCGAAAACGCCTCCCGGGTACTGTCGCAGTTCAGCGAGGTTGAGGCGGAGGACATCGCAGCCGAGATCGTGCGGTTCAGGTCAGTTGATGCCGACGTGGCGGAGGATGTCCTGGCCGACTTCCACGATGCTGCACTCAGCGGACGGCGCAGCGCCCGCGGCGGCCGTGAACTGGCCGAGGGTCTCCTCACAGCCTCCTTTGGCAGCGACAAGGCGGGTGCCGTCATGAACCGGCTTGCCGTCACCATGGCCGGCCGATCATTTGAGTTCCTGGAAGACCTAGAACCGGTCCAGGTGCTGGCCCTGCTTGAGTCCGAGCTGCCGCAGACCATTGCCCTGGTTCTTGCCCACCTCAGCCCGAGGCATGCCTCGGCGGTCATGGCGGGACTGCACGGGATGCTTCGGTCCGATGTTGCCCACTCGATTGCAACCATGGGCTCACCAGCTCCTGAGGCAGTCCGGGTCGTGGCGGAATCCCTCAAGCTGCGCGGCGGTGCCATTGGATCCCGGCACAAGTCCGATGCCGTTGGTGGAATCCAGCCACTGGTGGACATCATCAACAAATCGGATTCTGGAACAGAACGCTCCGTCATGGAGGGCCTGGACGCGAAGGACCCTGTGCTGGCCCTGGAACTACGTAACCGGATGGTGTCCTTCTCGGACATCATCACCCTAGAACGGAAGGACGTTCAGCAGGTTCTTCGGGGTGTGGATGCAAGTGTCCTGGCCGTGGCCCTCAAGGGTGCTTCAGAGGCAATGATTGAAACTGTCACCACCAACGTCTCCGGCCGCAACCAGGAAATCCTCCGTGGAGAGATGGATGCCACAGGTCCGGTCCGATCCTCACAGGTCGAAGAAGCCCGGGCTGAAATAGTCCGCGCCATGCGTGCGCTCGAGGCCGATGGTGTCATCACCCTGCGCCGGGGTGATGGTGATGACAGTTTTGTTGAATAGCGATACGTCCAGCGCGCCGGTTACTCCCGGACCGACGTCCGCCGGACCGGTGGCCGCCCCGTCACGGGTCGTTTTTCCGACACTGCGCCAAGTTGGTGCGGTGTCGGACCGCGACGGGTTTGTGCAGGGACACGCCGCGGGGTATGCCGCCGGAGCGAAAGTAGCAGCCGAGGACCATCGACTGATCCTCGAGCGCCGCGCCGCTGCCCTCGACGCCGAAGCTGAGGCCGTTAGGCTGGCCTTGACGGCAGCGACCGAGTCATTCAAAGCTGCTGCGGCTGCGCTCCAACGACTCAATGCCGCCACTGTCCAGGATGCCGAACAGACGCTCCTGCACTGTTCAGTGGACCTGGCCCAGGCGCTGCTCGGCTATGAGATCGCAGACGGCTCACGGACTGCCGAGGCGGCACTGAACCGTGCCTTGGCTGGAGACGAACCCGGGGGTGCCAATCGCATCAGGCTTCACCCAGCTGACCTCCAGGCGCTCGCCGGACACGCAGCAGTTGCTGCGGCCGGCGTCGACCTCGTTGCAGATTCCACGCTGAATCCAGGAGATGCAGTAGCGGAGTACCAGCACGGCTGGCTTGATGCACGGCTGGCCACAGCCCTGGACCGAGCCAGCGCAGCACTTCTGGCGGACCCAGCATGAGCATCGTCCTGCAGCCGCGCCCGCTGGCCGAACGGTTGGGCCGTGCCCGCCATGCAGCGCAGCCACAGCGCGTGGGCAGCGTGACCTCAGTGGTGGGTCTGGGCCTTGAGGTCTCAGGCCTCGACTGCGCCGTCGGAGACCTTGTGCGTGTTGGCACCGACGGCAACCTTGAAGCTGAAGTCGTGGCGGTCACGAGCAGCGCCGTCCGTTGCATGCCGCTTGGCCGGTTGACCGGAATCTCCGCGGGCGATCCGGTCCGGGCCACAGGCAGTCCTGCCACGGTTCCGACCGGGCTGGGCCTTTTTGGCCGCGTGCTGGATGGTCTGGGCCGTCCGGTGGACGGGAAGGGGCCGCTGAACAGCGGCCCAGTGGTCTCCATTGACAAGGCCGCACCCCTTGCCATGCAGCGCGCCAGGATCACTGATCCGCTGCAGACGGGTGTGCGGGTCCTGGATACCATGACCACGCTGGGAAAGGGCCAGCGGCTGGGCCTCTTTGCCGGTTCCGGAGTGGGCAAATCGTCGTTGCTGTCCATGATGGCCCGCGGTACCGACGCCGAGGTCTCGGTGATAGCGCTGGTGGGGGAGCGGGGCCGTGAGGTCCGCGAGTTCCTCGAAGATGACCTTGGACCCGAAGGGTTGGCCCGTTCCGTGGTGGTTGTGGCTACCTCTGACGAGCCTGCGCTGATGCGCATGCGTGCGGCCTTTACTGCCACGCGGATCGCCGAGGCCTTCCGTGACGAGGGCCGTCATGTGGTCCTGATGATGGATTCACTGACCCGCGTTGCCATGGCCCAGCGGGAAATTGGCCTGTCCGCAGGAGAGCCCCCCGCAACACGTGGCTACCCGCCGTCGACCTTTTCCGTGCTGGCACAGTTGCTGGAGCGCGCCGGTACCGCTGAGCGCGGCTCTGTCACAGGGATCTACACGGTCCTGGTAGACGGCGATGACCACAACGAGCCCATTGCTGATGCTGCACGATCCATCCTGGACGGCCATGTGGTCCTGGACCGCAGGCTTGCCGTCACGGGGCATTTTCCTTCCGTTGACGTGCTGGGCTCGATTTCCCGTGTTGCCTCGAAAGTGAATCCGGCTGACAGGACAGCCGATGCCGCTGTCCTGCGCAAAGTCCTCGCAGCCCGGAAGGCGGCCCAGGACCTCATTGATGTGGGGGCGTACCAGCCGGGCAATAACCCACTGGTGGATGCTGCGCTCCGGCACGAGCAGGCCATCAACACCCTGGTGCAGCAGCGCATGGACCAGTCAACGGACATTGATGAGGCGTGGCGGCAGCTCTCGGCTCTGGTTACTACATTGGGGGTTCGGCCATGAGCCGGGAATTTTCGCTTGCAGGTCTGCTGCGGATCCGTCGCATCCAGCAGGACCAGGCCGCCAGTGTGGTGTCCCGGGCCGCATCCCGCTCGCGTTCCGTCCGAGCCCGTGAGACTACTGCCCGCCAGGACCTGGACCAGTCACCCGAACGCGTCACCAGCGCCGTTGGCCTGCGCGCCGTGGCGGCCGCCCGGTCCGCTACGCAGAGCATGCTCACTGAGCTTCAGTCGTTGACCCTCGACGCCGAGACACAGCTCAGCGCAGCACGCCGCGACTTTACCCAGGCGAGGGTGCGGTCGGTGGGACTTGAAAAACTCGAGATCCGCCACGATGCAGAGATTCTTGCCTTGGACCTGAAAACCGAACAGGGCGCTCTTGATGAGATTGCCTCCGTCACCTGGCACCGCGAAAATGAGGGCAGCAGGCCATGAGCATGACAGATGTGATTGGCCGGATGCAGGGCATCCAGAGCATGATCGATCAGCTCAAGCAACCCATCACGGCAAAGCCCGCAGGTACTGCTGCTGCCGCGGCAGCCGACCCTGCATTGTTCAGCCAGGCCCTGAACGCAGCGCTGGGAACCACCGACACAGCATCGTCGGTCCTCGGCGGGCTGCCTGCTGCACAGGCCGCTGGAGCCAACTCGCCGACGTCGTCCGCCACGGTCCTCGCTGGTATTTCGGGTGCCACGGCGGCTGCTGCTGTCCCGGCTGCACCCGGGACGGTCAACGGCGACGCAGTGGTGGCGGCTGCCAAGAAGTACATTGGCGTGCCCTACGTCTGGGGCGGTACCGACCCGGCCACGGGGATGGATTGCTCCGGTTTCACCCAACGGGTCTTCAAGGACCTGAACATCGACCTGCCCCGGGTAGTCAGCGACCAGATGAACCAGGGCACACCCGTGGCATCCCTGGCTGAAGCGAAGGCGGGCGACCTGCTGGTGAGCTTCGGTGGCGAACATATTTCCATCTACCTGGGCAATGGCAAAGCCATCGACGCACCTGTCCCCGGCCAGACCATCCAGATCCGCGACGCCTGGGAACAGCAGTCCAACCTGACCTCCATCAGGCGTATTGTCCCTGGCGGGAGCGGCGCATGAGTTCCGTAGCAACGGCGCTTCCCAGCGTGGCCAGGCCTCTTGAGCGATCCAGCGCGGCTACGTCAGCTGGCACGCCCGACGCCGAGATGTCAGCCGGTGCATTCGCTGGCGTTCTTGCCTCGGTCACCCAGGACGCTGCGCGCCCCACCACCACTGGTGGTGTCGAGGATGCCGAATCTGGTGCCGAATCTGACCCTGATCCTAATGCAGGGTCGGAACCGGGCACCGGGCCGGACGTTGCGGCACACGTCCCAGCTTTGGCGATCCAGGTCCTCGTTCCTCAGGTTGCGGGGCTTCCGGTTGCGGGCCCTGCGTCTGCAGCAGCTCTTTCCGTGACTGCAGGTTCCGAGGCAACACAGTCTGATGTGGCAGGTCCTGAAGGCGATGCAGAGTCCAGCGGGAAGTCGTTGGCTGTGAGTCCTGGAATCGTAGCTGCGGTCCCAGCAGGAGTGGAAGCAGTGGGCACCGATGCCGCTACTGTCGATCCCAGCAATGTCGATATCGTCCACGTTGCCGTAAGCCAGGGCCGGCATTCGTCCGCGCGACCCGCAGCAGATCTCGCGGAGCCTGCATCCGATCGTGGTGCCATATCCCTCTCCAACGCCCCGGCTGAAGCCATCGATGCTGCAGCTCCCTCACGTGAGAGTGCAGCAGCATCGCTTCCTTCAGTGGTGAATGCGACGTCGCCTGCGCCGACCGGCGGACAGTCGCCGGCACAGTCGAGTTCGCCGGCCACCCTGTTGGCAGGCGTGACAGCGGCCGGAGTGGTACCGCCGCAGGCGGAGGCGTCCGCAGCGGCACCTGCAGCGCAAACTCCAGTGCCAGCCCTGGTATCGCGGACTGCGGTGGGGGAGCCGCCGGCCCACCAGGGTCTCGGCGGGCAGTTGGCGAGCCCACTTTTTTCCCTGGCCGCGGGCTCCACCAACCACACCATGACATTGCGGGTCAGCCCGGAGAGTCTGGGAACCATCACCCTCCAGGCGCACATTGGCCCCGGGGGTGTCCGCATTGAACTGTTCGCAGGGGAATCAGCCCGGGCCGCCCTGTCCAACATTCTTCCCGAACTGCGGCTTGGCCTGAGCGCCTCTGGACTATCTGCCACCCTGCTGGTCTCTGATCATGAAGTTCCGTTGATTGTTCCACCAGCTGGCGGGCCGCCGCCACAGCAGGCTGCCCCGGCGCAGGGGCCGAATAACGGCGGGGGAGGGCCCGGTCCCGGTGCCCAGAACTTTGGCCAGCCCGGTTTCGGCCAGCCCGGTTTTGGCCAGCAGAACTTCGGTCAGCAAGGACAGCCGCCGCCGCGGGTGGTGCCCCTGATGTCCGACGCCGACCCCACCGTCCCGTCGTCGGGGCCTGCAACGCCAGTTGCTGACGTTGCAGCTACCGGGCGCAGTCACCAGCCGCTCGACATCCTTGTCTGATTTCACCACGTCAGCTTCCCAACTTCACCTGTTTCTACGCGAAGGACCTGCAATGACAGTTCAGCCCGTCTCCGGTATCGGAGCCTCCACTGCGGCGGCTACCCCGCGCAACCCGGCGCAATCGCTCGATTCTGAGGCTTTCATGTCGCTGCTGGTGGCCCAGCTCAAGAACCAGAGCCCCAGCGCGCCGATGGACACCAACCAGATGATGTCCCAGACCATCTCGCTTTCCATGATGGAGAAAACAACTGAGATGGCGGCCAACAGCAAGGAGGGGTTCTCGCTGCAGATGCGCTCAGCTGCAGCCGCACTGGTGGGCCAGCACGTGGACTACACGCTGCCCGACGGTACCGCAGGCTCCGGGGTTGCCGGCTCGGTGTCCTACGCCGGTACCGTGCCCACTGTCACAGTCGGCACGGTGAGTATTCCATTGGATGCCATCAGCGGCGTCGGAGCTGCCCCCACTGTTCCCGGCACACCCCCTGCGCCAGCAGTACCGCCCCGACAGCCACAGGAAACCATGGACATCTGACTTTTCCGCCCCTCCGCACTCCTCATTTCTGCGCTCCGCACTTCTTACTCTTTGACGAAAGGCAGTCCCATGCTCCGCTCGCTGTACTCCGGAATCTCCGGCCTTCGGGCCCACCAGACCATGCTCGATGTCACAGGCAACAACATTGCCAACGTGAACACCAATGGTTTCAAGTCCTCCACCACCCAGTTCCAGGACACACTGTCGCAGCTGACCCAGGGCGCTGCCGGGCCGCAGGCCGAAAGCGGCGGAACCAACCCGGCCCAGGTTGGCCTGGGCGTCAAGGTAGCCGCTGTCACCACCAACTTCGGCCAGGGCTCCTCACAGACCACAGGACGCGCCGAGGACATGATGATCAACGGTGACGGGTTCTTCGTGACCAGCAAAGGCGGGCAGAACCTCTACACGCGTGCAGGATCGTTCAACTTCGATTCATCCGGGCAGCTGGTGAGCCCGGACGGTGCCGTGCTTCAGGGCTGGCCCGCCGTGAACGGCGTCGTCAACACTGGCGGTCCCACCTCCAGCCTGGCGCTGTCCACCAATACCCTTTCCCCGGCGTCGGCCACCACCCGCGTGGGCACCTCAGGAAACCTGCCCAGCGACGCCGCCGTCGGAACCGAAGTGACGCGCGACGTCAAGGCGTTCAACGCCAACGGCGAAGCAACCACCGTGGCGCTGACGTTCACCAAAACGAATGCTGGCTGGAACACCAGCGCTGTCGGCCCCAATGGTGCAACAGCCAACGGAACCCTTGGCTTCACCAATGGTGTGCGTACCAGCGGTGGGAACCTGGCTGTCGGAGGAGTCACAGTGGACCTCTCGGCCGTCTCCGGGTTCGCCGGCAACAGCAATCTCACGGCCACGGCATCAGATGGAGCCGCCGCAGGCCAACTGGAAGGCTTCACCCTGGGCGCCGATGGATCGCTGATCGGTTCCTTTTCCAATGGCACCAAGCAGACGCTGGGCCGGATCGCGCTGGCGAACTTCACCAACGCGTCAGGGCTGGAAAAAGCCGGCGGATCTTCCTACGTTGCAACGGCCAACTCCGGCAACGTCCAGCTGGGCGCTGCCGGAGACGCAGGCCTGGGCACGCTGGCCGGTGGAACCCTGGAGATGTCCAACGTGGATCTGTCCCAGGAATTCACCAACCTGATTGTGGCCCAGCGCGGATTCCAGGCCAACGCCCGCATCATCACCACCTCGGACGAGGTCCTCCAGGAGCTGAGCAACCTGAAGCGCTAGCCAATGAGCCTTCTGTTCCAGTGGTCGGGTAGCCCCTTTCCCTGCAGTAGCCTACTGTGACGGCTCTAACCAATTGGCGGTGAGTGCCAGCCTAGGGAACCGTGTAGGGGGATCCGTTGAGGGACAGTGACAAAGTTGTGTCCTTGGGGACGGGCCGTGAACGCCAGGTCTGGATTGTCGTGGGATTCCTGGGGGTCATTGTGGTCTCCTACGCAGCTGGAGTGCTCTTTCGGAAGACGGCGCAATTCGATCTGCTGGTGGATGGTGTTCTCAGCCTGCTCACCATGTGGGGTCCTGCGCTTGTCTGCTGGTGGTGTGCCACGCGTCGGCACAAGCGAAGCCTTGACGTTGGCCTGGTGGCTGCTGCCTTGGCGTTTCAGGCTGCGGGGGACACCTACTATGTGTTTTATTCCGCCGGTGGAGATGAAGTGCCGGTGCCTTCACTGGCGGATATCGGGTATGTCGGTTTCTATCTTCTGATGCTTGCTGCGCTGTTTGTGGTGGTCTACCGGCGACTGCGGACCATGACGTGGCCAGTCGTCCTGGACTGTGCCGTGGGAACGCTCGGCGCGGGAGCTGCGCTGGTTGTTATCCTCGGCCCGATATTGGCCCCTTCGGGGACTGATTCTGGATCTGGTTGGTTCAGTGGCGTGTACCCGCTGCTGGATCTGATGCTCTTCGCAGTTGTTGTTGGGATTGCGGCCACTCCAGGGCGAAAAATTGGCCGGGAGTGGACCCTTCTTGCATTGGGCCTGCTCATTTTCACTGCAGCCGATGTTTCCTATGCTTTTTTGGAACTTGATGGCATGTATATCCCCGGCACACCGTTGGATGCGACGTGGGCGCTGGGCACCGCACTCATCGGCTGCTGGGCAGTGTTTCACGAAGAGGTGAACGCGACTGCATCCCGGCATTTTCCGGCAATTCCTGTCCAGACCATCCCGGCGCTGGCGACGGCGACTGCCCTTGGGGTCCTCATCATCGCTGCCTTGCACAACGTGCTGTTTCTCGCCGTTGTCTTGGCCTCCCTTACCCTGGCACTGGCTGCAGTTCCCCTGGTTTTCCGGCAACGCATGCACCTTCTTGACCTGACGCACCAGGCTCGGACTGACGAGCTGACGGGGTTGCACAACAGGCGTGCACTCTATGCAGACGTCCCCCCGAGGTTGGCTGAAAACCTCCAGCAGCCGAGCGCTATTTTGCTTCTCGACATAGACAAGTTCAAGGAAATCAACGACGGGCTTGGCCATGATGTGGGGGACGATCTGCTCCGTCAGGTCTCTGCAAGGCTGGCGGAACAGCTGCGACCTGTCGACCTGTTGGCGCGAATGGGGGGTGACGAATTTGTCGCCCATGTAGCGGACTGCTCGCCTGCGGCCGCTCAGGCTGTGGCAGTCCAGCTCCGGGAATCACTTGCTCGGCCCTACGATCTCTCCGGTGTGAGTGTGCAGGTCAATGCAAGCATCGGGATATCGTGCTTCCCAAGCCAAGGCGTGGACCTCAGCCAGCTGCTTCGCAAGGCTGACATGGCCATGTATGGAGCCAAATCGATGCACACGGGCTATCTGGTCTATTCCGAAAGCTCCAGCGTGCCCCATGACGGCCACTTTCACACGGTGCAGGATCTCAACCATGCATTTAGCGACAATCAGTTGATCTTGCATTTCCAGCCCAAGGTCAACCTCTTAACCGGACAGGTCAGCGGCGTCGAGGCGTTGGTTCGTTGGAACCATCCGATTCTCGGCGTCCTGCCTCCCGATGCGTTCTTGAGGCGCTTCGAAGAGGCTGGGCTCATGCCCTCGCTCACTGAGGTTGTTTTAGGAAAGGCGCTCGACCAGGCCGCAGTCTGGGAGGAAGTCGGGACCTCCGTCCCCGTAGCCGTCAACCTTCCCGCTGGCGCCATCATGGATTCGCTGCTGCCCGCCAGGGTGGCGGAGATGTGCGGAGTCCGCGGGCTGCAGGCGTCCGTTCTGATAGTGGAGATCACCGAGGATGTCCTGGTTGCTGACAGGGAACGGGCCCGAACAGTCCTGGCTGAGCTGAGGAGGATGGGTGTGCGGATTGCAGTCGATGATTTTGGCAAGGGGTTCAGCTCGCTTTCCTACCTGCGGGAGCTGCCCATCGATGAACTGAAACTCGACAAGTCTTTCATCCTGACGATGATGGATGATGCCCGGGCCACTGCCCTGGTGGTGTCGACAATTGACCTGGCCCACAGTATGGGCCTGCAGATGACTGCCGAAGGCGTCGAGAACGAACAGGTCTACCGCGCGCTGACGGATTACGGCTGCGATTTGGCTCAGGGATACTTCATGTCAAGGCCGGTTCCCGCACAGGAGTTGACTACGTGGTTCCGCGGACGCGGACCGGGATTTCTCGGCGACGGCTCAGTGGTCGTTGATACCAACGATCAGGACAGTATTTTCCGCCCAGCACCTTAGCGGGAGGGGCGGTGGGGCCGAGGTCGCGGGAGCGGTGCGACTTCGCTGGAGCGTTCCCGCGACCTCGGCGTGCTCCCGCGACCTCGGCGCAGGTCACCGCAAAGCCGCGGGGTTCGGCAGGAAAAATGGATGAGGTTGGGCTGGCCGCCTAACGCGGGCGGTGAGTGGGCCGACAGTACAGGAAGAACACCCCCACAAGTAGTTGCGGCGCCTGCCACAGCACCTCCAGAGAGCAGCCGGCCATGATTGTCGTGACACGCCTCAACGGTTCACGTTTCGCGGTCAACCCCGACCTGATCGAGCGGATCCATGAGAGCCCGGATACCCACCTCCTAACGCTCGACGGCGCCGCGTACGTGGTGCAGGAAAGCCTCGCAGAGGTGGTGGAGCTGATTGCCAACTATCGCGCCTATGTCCTGAGCCGCGCGAGGGACCTGCCAACAGTGACAGGTGCTGCGCTGAGCCTCGTCCCCAATCCGCAGGAACAACCGGACAGCCCCGTGGCCAACGCGCGGCCACTCCGGCCAGGAAAGTAGACCCATGGATCCCGCAACACTGATTGGCCTGCTCCTGGCGTTTGGTTCCCTTATTACCATGGTCCTGCTCGAAGGCGGCAGCCTGTCGTCCCTGCTGCTGCCGGCCCCCATGATCCTGGTTTTCGGAGCGACCCTGGCCATCGGGTTGGCAGGAAACACTTTCAAGGACGTGGCCCACGCCTTCAAGGCACTCCCGGCAATGTTTATTGGGAAAACGGCCAAACCCCAGGACAGCATTGACCAGCTGGTTGGCTTCGCAGAAAAGGCCCGCAGCCAGGGACTGCTTTCCCTCGAAGAAGAAGCAACAAACGTCAAGGATCCCTTCCTTGCCCGGGCACTGCAGAACATTGCCGACGGCACTGATGCCGAAGACCTCCGGATGCAGATGGAGGACGAGATTGATACCAAGGCCCGCAGCGATCACTCCGCCTCGAAGTTCTTCGCATCCTTGGGTGGCTACGCGCCCACTGTCGGGATCGTCGGCACCGTTGTCTCCCTGACCCACGTACTTGAAAACCTCTCCCAGCCCGACGAGCTGGGACATATGATCGCCGCGGCGTTTGTTGCGACGCTCTGGGGACTGCTTTCTGCAAACTTCATCTGGCTGCCCTTCAGCTCCCGTCTTTCCCGGCTCTCCGAACTCGACATTGAACGCCGCACGCTCCTGATGGAAGGGATGCTCGCTGTCCAGGCCGGCGCAAAGCCGCTGTTGCTGGCGGAGCGGCTCCGGGCCATGGTTCCTGAACACCAGCTCAAGAAGCCGGGCAGCAGCAAAACTGGTCCGCTCAGCGTTGACAGTATGGACACTGCAGCGTGAGTGCCCGCCGGCGCCCACGCAAGAAACCCGAAGAGCACCACGTCGACGAACGCTGGATGGCGTCCTACATGGACATGGTCACAGTACTTATGTGTCTTTTCATCGTCCTGTATGCCATGTCCACCGTGGACCAGAACAAGTTCGACAAACTGCGTAACTCCCTTGCCACCGGATTTGGCACTGTGGCCACAACAACAGTGGATACGGCGGAGGGCACCGTGGTCCCCCCTGAGCAGGTGAACAGCGACGCCCAGGCGTTTTCGGAACTGGAACAGGCGATCCAGGAGGCCGACCGGCTCAAGGGTCTCCAGGAGCAGATGAAAGCAGGGCTCGCCGCTGCCGGCCTGAGTGAGAACGTGGACTTCACCATTTCCTCCCGCGGTTTGACGGTGAAGCTGGTGGGGTCGCAGGCTTTTTTCGAACCCGACAAGCCGCTGTTGACTGAGCGTGCATCCCAGGTGCTGAGCATCATCGCGCCCGTCATGGCGCCAACGGGACTGGAAATCATGGTGGAGGGCCACGCCGCGAACGGCATCACTGCCTATCCCTCTACGTGGGAGCTCTCCTCGGCCCGTTCGGTCAACGTGCTGCGCTACCTGGTGGACAACGGTGGGATAGCGCCTGCGAGTGTGGGCGCGGTGGCATTCGGCTCTGCCCGCCAGGTCAACGACGACTCCACGGAGGCCCTGATGGAACTGAACCGCCGGGTCGACATTGTGGTGGTTTCCGATAAGCCGGAAACCATCCGCGCGCTGATTCCCGAAGCTCTCGAATATCAGTAGCAGGAAGTCCGCGAGGGACCTTACCTCTGCGAAACCGCTGCCGATAGTCACCCCCGTGAGCGTGTTGAAAGATCAAGGATCCACGCGGGACCGCACCGTGAATGTCCATGACTTCCGCCGTCCCGCTACTCTGGCGCGCGAGCACAGCAGGGTCATAGAATCAGCTTTCGAAACTTTTGCGCGGCAGTGGGGCACCCAGTTGACGGCCAAGGTCCGGCTCAAGTCCGTGGCACGGATGGACCGCCTAGACCTGCTGAGCTATGACGATTATGCAGCGTCCGTCCCGGCGTCAACAGCTGTTGTGCTCTGCGAGGTCGAAGGGGTGGAGGCACGCGCCGTCATCCAGTTCCCGGCAGCGACTGGCCTTGCCTGGATGAACCGAATGCTGGGCGCCAGCAGCGATCCGCCCATGCCGGAGCGTGCCTTTACCCAGCTTGAACAGGCCCTCATGCAGCGCGTCCTGGAGGAGATTCTCGAAGACCTCCAGTACTCCATGGGGTCGTTGCTGAGCCATGAAATCCGGATTGAAGCTTTCCAGTACAACTCCAGGTTTGCCCAGGCTGCCGCGCCCACGGAACCTATGATCGTGGCGCACTTTACGATCACAGTGGGCGCCACCACGTCGGTTGCCACCATAGCGATTCCCGCTGAGGTACTGCTCGCCAAACTCCAGAGTGCCAGCCCGGTGGACGTATCCACCGGCGCGCGGGTCCGCATCCGCGAGCAGATGGAGCATGTGCCAGTGGAGCTTGCTGTCCAGTTGGCACAGACCTCGATTACCCCACGGCAGGTCCTGGACCTTGCCGTCGGAGACATCCTTCCGTTGCCACACCTGGAAAACCGGCCGTTCGACGTCGAACTTAAAGGTGTCCGCCTGGCCACCGCAGCACCAGCCCGCAACGGCGCCCGCGCAGCAGCAGTCATTGTCACCATCGAGGAGCACCAGCCATGAGTCCCACCCTGACACTGCACCGCGGCGCGGCAGATCAGCTCGCAGCCAATCTGCCCGTCCTGACGCCCCTTACCGTGCAGGGGCCCAGCCGTTGGGACGGCAGCGCCAGCCAGGGATTCACCGCAACATTTGTTGGCGCCGTCACGGCAGAACTGGTCCTGGTCCTCACCGACACTGACTTTCTGGCTGCCGCCGGTGGAGCACTTGGTGGCACGCCTGTGGCTGCCACGGCTGTTCTGCGTCCTGCCCTCGAGAGCGCAGCGGCGGGTTTCGGCTCGGGCGTTCTTGGCGAACTCCGCGAGGAGGATGTATCAACGCTCCTGGCCGACCCGGAGACCATCATCTACGAACTCTCCGACGGCCTCAGGACAGCCGGCTGGTTTGCGGTGCGCGTGCGCAACAATTCCAGTGTCGAAGGGGCAAACAGTTCCCGGCACGACACCGGATCTGTTGCAGCGAAGCTCGGCCGCATCAACAGCGTGGAGATGACCCTGACAGTGGAGATCGGCAGGACTCGGATGTCCGTCCGCGATGCCCTCAACCTGGAGCCGGGCAACATCATTGAACTGGACCGTGCCGCAGGCGCACCCGCCGATGTCCTGCTCAACGGCAGGTTGATTGCCCAGGGCGAGGTGGTGGTGGTGGACCAGGACTATGCGGTCCGCATTACCCGCATCCTCGACGTCGCCGAAGGACTCGGCTGAATGGATGCACTTATCCTGGGGCTGCGTGTTCTGGTATCCCTCGGAGCGGTGCTGGGCCTGATGTGGTTCCTGCAGAAGCGCCTGAGCAAGGGAACCGGCCGCCGCCGCGCAAATACGGTCCTCTCAGTGGTCAGCAGGCAGAGCCTGAGTGCGAAGACATCAGTGGTGGTGGTGGATGCTGCCGGACAGAGGTTTATCCTGGGCGTGACCGACCATGCAATCAATGTGCTGCATAGCTGTGACATCCCCCTGGAGCCGGAGAGCGTCGATGACGTGGTGGGCGCCCAGGTGCCCTCAGTCGATTCCAGCGTGGTCAAGGAGCAGGACCTGACGACGTCGGCTGCCGGGTTTGCGCGGGTCCTCGCCGACGCCGGTTCCATGCCTACCCGCAGTTCCGTCCACCGCGACCACTCCCGCAGGGGCGCCCGGACGCACCCGCCCCTGCACGGTTCCATCCTGGCGGGCTCAACCTGGAAACAGGCAGCCGCTGCGCTCAGGAGCGGGCGCCGGCCTTGACCACCAGCCTTTACCGGTTCCGGAGTGGACGCCCGGCACTGCTGATCGTCGTCGTGGTTCTCCTGACCTTGGCACTGCTGTGGCTTGGTGCGGCGGCCGGCCACGCGGCACCCATTGACCCCGTTGATCCGACGCCCCCGACGGAGCCCACGGCGCCCACTGACGGAAATCTCAATATCGAGATCAACGGGATCGACGGCGGGCCGTCCAGCACGGTGCTCACGCTGCTGGGTATCACGCTGCTCTCCGTAGCACCGGCGCTCTTGCTGATGATGACCTCTTTCACCAAGATTTTTGTGGTGCTTGCCATGACGCGCAACGCACTGTCCCTGCCGTCCATCCCGCCGAACCAGGTGCTGGCCGGCCTGGCCCTTTTTCTTTCCCTCTTCATCATGTGGCCCGTGGTCAATGAGATGAACACCCTTGGTATCCAGCCGTACCTGAACGGCGACCTCGACTTCAACGCTGGTGCAGAAGCTGCACTGGGTCCGCTGCAGCAGTTCATGATGGCCCACACCCGTGAGGAAGACATTGCCCTGATGACCCGGGCCGCAGACCTGGAAAACCCGGCCACACCCGAGGCAGTGGAGCTCTACACGCTGATTCCCGCGTTCATGATCTCCGAGCTTCGGGCGGCCTTCATCATCGGCTTCGTTATTTTTGTGCCGTTCCTGGTCATTGACCTGGTGGTGTCCTCGGCACTGATGTCCATGGGCATGATGATGCTGCCTCCCGTGATGATCTCCCTGCCGTTCAAGATCCTGCTGTTTGTCCTGGTGGACGGCTGGGGCCTCATTGTGACGGCCCTGGTGCAAAGTTATGGTGGGTCCGGATGAACACCAACGCGGTCCTAGACATCTGCCTCCAGGCGCTCCTTGTCGCCGCCAAGCTTTCCGCACCAGTGCTGATTACTGCCCTGGTGGTAGGGCTGGCTATCTCCCTGGTCCAGTCCGTCACGCAGCTTCAGGAAGCTACCCTCTCCTTCGTCCCCAAAGCCGTGGCAGTCGCTATTGCCCTGGTGGTCTGCGGGCATTGGATGATCTCAGAGATGGTGACGTTCACCCATGAGCTCTTCGAACGGATTCCTGCCCTCCTGAGTGGCGGCTGAGATGAACATCCCTCTTGATGCGCACTGGCTCGAAGCGATGCTCCTGGCCTCGGTGCGGATGACGGCTTTCCTGATCATCGCCCCGCCCTTTGCCTACCACGCCTTCCCGGGCAGGGTTAAGGCGATGCTGGGCCTTGGCTTGGGTCTCGCCGTGTCACAGCGGGTTGCCGATGGGTATGAGAGCCGGACCACTGGAGCATTTTTCGGTGCGGTGGTGCTGGAAATTGTTACGGGGCTGGCACTGGGGTTCCTGGTCTATTTGGTCTTTGCCGCAGTGCAGTCCGCGGGGAGCCTGATCGACCTGTTCAGCGGCTTCCAGCTTGCGCAGGGCTTTGATCCGCAGATGATGATCAATGGTGCCCAGTTCACCCGTTTCATGCAGATGGCTGCGCTTGCGCTGCTGTTTTCCTCCGACGGATACCAAATGGTGATTGGCGGACTGACCGGAAGTTTTGCCGCCCTTCCACTTGCCGGGGGCCTGGACCTGGCACAACCCGTACAGGCCATGACGGGAGCCCTGACAGGGATGTTCCTGGCAGCAGTGCAGATTGCCGGTCCATTGCTGGTGGTTCTTTTCCTTGCGGATGTGGGCTTGGGCCTGCTGACCCGGGTGGCGCCTGCACTGAACGCCTTCTCCCTGGGCTTTCCGCTGAAAATCTTCATGACCCTGGCGCTGGCCGGGTTCCTTTTCCTTGCCCTGCCCCGGATTGTGTCCTCGCTTGCCGAACAGGCCGCGTCAGCTGTGATGGGGGTGAACTGATGTCAGATTCGCAGGAAAAAACAGAGAACGCCACCGACAAGCGGATGCGGGAAGTCCGGTCCAAAGGACAGCTTTCACGCTCCCAGGACCTGACGGCCTGGGTGGGTGTTGGTGCCGCTGCCGTGATGCTTCCTGCCACCCTGGAGCGGGGGTCGGCCGCGGCAACGGATCAGCTATTCCGGGTCCGGGCACTGATAGCCCGTCCTGATCCGGACGTGGCCCTGGAATCGCTCCTGACCGGGCTCGGCGACATGGCAACCATCATTGGCCCGCTGCTGATTGTTGTTTTTGTTGCTGTCCTTGCCGCCGGTGCACTGCAGGGGGGTGTGCACGTGAAAAAGTTCGCAGCGGATTTTGAGCACTTCAAACCCCTGCCCGGGCTGAAACGCATGTTTGGCACCCAGGCCCTGTGGGGTGGCCTGAAGTCGCTACTGAAGACGGCGGTTGTGGGTACTGTCCTCTACGCCGTCGTGCAAGGCCTGATTCCGGTGCTGTTGGCGGCTGGCGGACTGCCGGTGGCTGGAATTGTCGCCGCTGGCAGCGCAGGGGTGGCGTCCCTGATCCAGTTTGCCGTCGCCGCTGGTGTGGTCATGGCTGCAGCGGATTTCCTCGTTGTCATGCGCCGCAACCGAAAGAAGACGCGGATGTCCAAGAAGGAAGTCCAGGATGAGACCAAGAACTCCGACGGCGATCCGCTGGTGCGGTCGCAGCGGCGGGCGCGGCAGATGGCAATGAGTCGTAACCGGATGATGTCCGCCATCAGTACCGCCGACGTCGTGATCGTGA
The DNA here is from genome assembly GCF_030063285.1 of Pseudarthrobacter sp. PS3-L1. GTDB lineage: Bacteria > Actinomycetota > Actinomycetes > Actinomycetales > Micrococcaceae > Arthrobacter. The sequence goes on from NZ_JASISU010000001.1 coordinate 453,420, forward strand.
ATCCTACACACGTGGCTGTGGCCCTGAGGTACGAGCCTGGAAAATCTGCTCCCCGTGTGGTGGCCAAGGGCAGTGGGCACGTTGCGTCCCGGATCCGCGAAGAAGCGGAGCGGAACAAGGTGCCCATGGTGTCCAACATTCCGCTGGCACGGGCGCTGCACAGCGGCTGCGATCTGGGGCAGGAGATCCCGGTTGATCTTTACCAGGCAGTGGCAGGTGTCCTGGCATTCGTGATGGCGCTGCAGACCCGCGGGTCTGCAGCGGGCGTGCACCGGATGGCCGCCGCATGAGCGCGGCACTGAACACCAAGGATTGCGTCGAAAGGAAAGCACCATGAACAAAGGCCTCTCTCGCCTTGTTGTCCCCATTGGAATCGTGGGGATCGTGCTCCTGCTGGTGGTCCCGGTTCCCGCCCCATTCATGGACTTCCTTATTGCCTTCAACATCCTGTTGGCATTGCTGGTGCTCCTGACCAGCATGTTCGTACGGAAACCTCTTGATTTTTCGGTTTTTCCCTCGCTTCTGCTGGTGGCCACGCTCTTCCGTCTGGGCCTCAACGTTGCCTCTACCCGCCTGGTTCTTGGTGAGGGATATGCAGGACAGGTCATCGAGGCCTTCGGGACCGTCACGGTGGGTGGCTCGCTCATTATCGGGTCGGTGGTGTTCCTGATTCTGGTTGTCATTCAGTTTGTCGTGGTCACTAAGGGTGCAGAACGGGTGGCCGAGGTGGGGGCGCGCTTCACCCTGGATGCCATGCCTGGCAAACAGATGGCTATTGATGCAGACCTCAATGCGGGGCTCATCACTGACACGCAGGCGCGCGAGCGTCGTGCGGAGGTGTCTGCGGAGGCTGATTTCTATGGCGCCATGGACGGTGCCTCGAAGTTCGTCAAGGGTGATGCAATTGCCGGCATCATCATCATCATCATCAACTTCGTGGGTGGTATTGCCATCGGTATGCTGCAGCGCGGAATGGAAATCGGTGATGCGCTGAACACCTACGGGCTGCTCACGGTGGGCGACGGCCTTGTCACACAGATCCCAGCCCTGCTGATGGCAGTGTCCACAGGCATGATCGTCACTCGGTCCAACGCCGAATCTGACATGGGGACCACAGCGTCTGCACAGCTGACGCAGGCCCCCAACGCGCTGATGATCGCTGGGATCGCGGCCTGCGCCCTGGCCTTGATTCCGGGGATGCCGCCCTTGCCGTTCCTGCTGGTGGGTGCTGGCCTGATCATCATGTCGCAGCGTGTACGGAAGACTCAACGTTTTGATGCAGCAAATAAAGTCACCGAACAGGCGGCCCTGGATCACGTTCCAGTGGATCCCAACGAAGCGCTGATGGAGGAGATGCGCATTCATCCGGTGGAAATCCTGCTGGCACCTGACATGGTGGACATGGTCTCCGGGGCGTCAGATGACCTTCTGGCACGCGTCCGTTCACTGCGCCACAAGATTGCCATGGACCTGGGCATCGTGATCCCACCCGTCCGCACCCGCGACAGCGTTGAACTGGCCTCGGGAACGTACGTCATCCGGATTGCAGGCGTGGAGGCCGGGCGGGGTTCCGCGCCGGGCGGGCGCATGCTGGCGCTTGGGGATGCCCTCGAAGCGCTGCCCGGCCAGTCCATGGTGGAGCCGGTCTTCGGGCTGGCCGGCAAATGGATTCCCGGAGAGTTGCGGCATTCCGCGGAGATGTCAGGTGCCACAGTGATTGACAGGGTTTCGGTGCTGGTAACCCACCTCTCCTCAGTGGTGAGTGCCAATGCCGCCAGGCTGCTGTCCAGGGAGGATGTCAGGGTCCTGACCGAGGGTGTGCGCTCGCAGAGCCCGTCGGCTGTCGAGGAACTCACTCCGGGGTTGCTGTCCCTGGCTGAGCTGCAGCGCGTCCTGCAGGGGCTGCTGGAGGAACAGGTCCCCATCAACGACCTCACCAGGATCTACGAGGCCCTCACGCTGCGGGCCAAGATTTCCACTGATCCGGAATCCCTGGTCGAGGCCGCGCGCCAGGCGCTGGGCCCGGCGCTCGCAGCCGCGCACCTCGAGGGAGCTGTCCTGAACGTGATCATGATTGATCCCACCCTGGAGCAGTCAATGCTGGAGGACATGCGACCCGGGGAAGGTGGAACCCAGATTGTGATGGGCCAGGACAAGCTGGACACTGTACTGAGGTCCTTGCAGGACGCTATCTCCGGTGCCGCCGCCTCGGGACGCCAGCCAGTGCTGGTCTGCGCACCGACGTTGCGCCCGGCAATCCGCCGGTTGGTGGGCCCGGGGTCAATCGCCGTGCTGTCCTACCGGGAGGTCACCTCTGCCAACGTCCGTATCGAGACGATAGGAGTGGTCCGTTATGCAGGGCAGCTATCGGCTTAAGGGGCCCTCGCTTGAGGAGATCATGAACCGCGCTACGGCCAAGTACGGACCAGGTGCAAGGATTGTTTCTGCTGAGCTGGTCACCAACAGGGGAATCGCTGGTCTTTTTGCCGGGTCACAGTACGAGGCAGTGGTCCACGTGGGGGCATCGGAGGAACAGGGAAGTCCGCCGCGTGGGATGGGGGATTCGGCGGTGCCGGCGCCGCGTGCCGCGCACCGCCTGCCGTCCGTGACGGCCGACGGCGGTGCGCCGGGTGTGAAGGGAAAGGTTCGAGCTGGAATCGAGTCAGTGTCCGGTGGGCCCCACCAGCTCCAGCGTTCGGCGATCGCTGGACTGCTGGCTGCGGCCGATTCAACGGAAGCACGGGCCAATTCCCCGTTGGCGGCGTCAGTGTCGACCGAGTCCGATGATTTTGCCAAGGTGCTCGAGCAGTTCACGGCGCTGGCCCCAGTGTCGTCGACGCCCGGTGAGGAGCAATCACAGAATTCCATCCCTGCACCTCAGCCTGGTGCAGGGATGCCCCGGGAGGCCGATTCTCGCAGTGACGCGCTCCTTCGGCCAGCCCCACAGTCCAGGCGGGAGGCGCGGCGCGTTGCTGCAAGGCCGCGCCGTTCCGCGCCTCCGGCCCTCGAGGGTCCCGGCGACCTGGTAATTTTGCTGGGGCTTGGTGCCGATGCCCTGGCCGTAGCGCTGGAAATTTCATCCGCAGCCGGTGGCGCGGACGTGCGAACAGCCGGCCAGCTCAGCGCCTTCGGGCATCTTCATGTCGCCAACCGCTTCGACGCTACGGCGGCGAGGGCCCAAGCGGTGGAAAATCACCAGACCGTGGTCCTCGCCTACGGGCTGGGCAAGAACGCAGGAGATGTCCAGCGGGCAGCAGCGTTGGTGGCTGCCCTGCGGGGAGATCAGGTATGGGCGGTGGTGGATGCTGGCCGAAAACCTGCAGATTCCCAGGCATGGCTCCAGAACCTGCGTGCGTGCCTGGATGTCAGCGCCATTGTGGCGCTGGGCCTTGCCGGTACCGGTAGCCCGGAATCAATCCTCGACCTGGGACTGCCCGTCAGTGACGAATACAGCCGTGAGTAGCGGCGCAGCGCATCCAGACCCGACAGAGACGCAACTCCCCGCCACGGAAAGGTAGATTGAGACCATGCTTGTACTCACACGCAAACCCGGCGAACAGATCATGATTGGTGATGGGATCATCATCACTGTTCTCGAGGGCAAGGGCGACGGCGTACGGCTGGGGATCGAGGCTCCCCGCGGGGTATCCATCCAGCGCAAGGAAGTGATTGAGGCGATCGCCGCTGCGAACATGGCGGCCGCTGCATCCGGACACGCGGGTGAGGACATCCTGAAAGCGCTTCGCCCGCCGTCCACGGCAGAAGCCACCCCCCACGGCGGAACCGAAGGAGACTAGGCCGCACGTGGTTGGGTTGGCCCCTAGGGGAGGATCACAACCAGCGCCGGTGTGCAGGTCACGGCTCTGAGTGCAGGCCAAGGAATTCCGCCACCAGTGGCAGCCTGGCACCCTGGGCTGCTTCACGCGCTGCGTTAATGTCCCGGCGTTCGAGCATGGCTGCCACGGCGGCGTCGGGCGATTCTTCTGGCGACGGCGGTCCGTCCAGCAGCGGCTTTTCGGCCGCAAGCAGTGCTGAGAGGGCTGTTTCGTTGGCGGTTATACCCGCCAGGATGCCGGTGTACAGTGCCTGCATCTCGGCCAGGTGTTCCTGGAGCAGATCCGGCCAGATCCCTGGTGGCGCTACGGCAGCCAGGGTTCGCAGCGGGGCGTCTGGTGGGGCGCCCCAGGAAAAGGCGACTGCAGCAGATTCGAGGTGGCATGCCAGGTGCTCCAGGCTGACCCGTTCCACTGCCGCATCGATGTCGGAGGCCGTCAGCCGGAGCCGGACGGTGGAACCTGAACCAAGGTGGAGTACCTGGGTTTCAAGCCGGAAAGAGAGCACCTCAAGTTGGACCCGCTGCTGCCATAAGGCTGTAGAAAGTTCCTCCGCCCCCACTGATGGCCCCCCGTCATGACTGGCCACCGGTCTCGAAAAACCGCGTGACTGCTTTCTTTTTTTCGAGCCTACACTCTGGGCAAATAAGGCGGCGTGATAACCAATGCTGGAGGTAGTGGTAAATTACGTCCATAGATGCCATTCCGGGGCACCTGTCAAGGCGTTCTCTGGGGGAGCGCAGATGGGGAGAACGGGGTGCATATCCACAGCAATTCCTCGTCATACGGTCTCGTGGGGGGACAACATTTGAATCGCGTCGAACGCAACGAATTGGTCACCCAGCATCTCCCGCTTGTGGGGTACCTGGTCTCGGACCTATGCTCCAAAGCTTCGCATCTTTCACGCGAGGACCTCGCTTCCGCGGGAGCCATTGCCTTGATCACCTCGGCAGAATCGTTTGATGCATCCCTCGGTGTTCCCTTCGGGGCCTACGCCCGGCGGCGAATCCTGGGCGCCTTCGCAGACGAGATGCGCTCCAATGACTGGGCCACCCGCTCAGCGCGCCGGCGTATGCGCGAGACTGCCTCCGTCCAGGAGTCCCTTTCCACCTCGCTGGGCCGCAGACCCTCAGTGGTGGAGATGGCTGCGGTTCTCGGGGTGGAAAAAGTTGTGGTCGAAGCTACGTTGGCTGACGCACACCGCACCGTGACCCCCCTTGATGATGCAGTGGCGGATACCCTTGCTTCGGACACACTGTCTCCGGAGAATTCCGTCCTTGCCGACGAACGGCTCCGGTACCTCCGAGCTGCGGTGTCTTCCCTCCCCGCCCGGATGCGATTTGTTGTTGAAGAGGTCTATTTCGGTGCACGGACAGTCAAGGAGTTGGCCGAGGAACTCGGAACCACGCATGCGGCGGTGTCCCAGCAACGCGCGGAAGCCATCCGGCTGATCCGCGATGGCCTTGCCGCGCACTATTCGGATAGTCCTGGGCAGGCTGTTGAGCCGCAGTCCAGGATCACGGCCCGGCGGCGCAATGAGTACCTCGAGCAGCTCTCTGTTGCCACAGCATCTGCCTGGAAGGGCGGAACCGCTTAGTTGTGGCGCAGTGCCGTGGGACACATCACAGCTGAATTTCCCCGGAGTGGCAGGTTGGGCACCAAACAGTAAGCTCACTGTGAAAATTGTGCACAAGCGGGGTTTTTGGCTCGCCGGGCTGATAGTTTCGTTGGTACCGCACTACTTCAGGAGGATTCATGAAAGCTTCACCGACACTGACCAATAATGCCCAGGCAGTCCTCGTTGACCTGATCGAACTTCACATCCAGGGCAAGCAGGCGCACTGGAACATTGTGGGGACAAACTTCCGCGATCTGCACCTCCAGCTTGATGAGATCGTCGACGCCGCCCGTCAGTTCGCAGACGATATGGCAGAGCGCATGCGCGCCCTGCATGCCCTCCCTGACGGCCGGAGTTCCACGGTGTCCGCCACGACCGCCCTGCCGGCATTTCCTGACGGACTCATCGATACCAAAGACGCGATCGAGCGGATCGTCGCGGCAATGGAAGCGACAGTAGGAACCATGCGCAAGGTCCATGACGAGGTTGATGAAGAAGATCCCACCACTGCTGATCTTCTGCACGAATTCATCGCCAAGCTTGAGCAGTTTGCCTGGATGGTGCAGGCCGAGACCATGAAAGCCTCGGCCAGCGTCACCACTCCCGACGCATAGCAGGAACGCTTCCACCACCTGCTTCCCGCAGGGGACCACGCGCCCGGCGCCGGAGTGCAACTCTGGCGCCGGGCGCTTTTGTGCTGTTGTGCAGGGTGACGTGTTGCCCGGGACTACTTCGTGGCACGGGGAACCCCGCGCAGAACCACTCCTGCCACAATGGCCGTCAATCCCACCAGCACCAGGGCAATGGTTGCCGTGATGTGGACGCCGGAATCAAAAGCATTCCGTGCGTTCTCCAGCAACTGCGTTGCGGCCGGGCCGGGCAGCGAATCGGCCAGTTCCACGGCGCCAGCGAGTGTCTCGCCCGCCCGGTGCGAAGCGCCGTCCGGAATGGCTCCGGCCACCCCATCCGGGAAAACCAGGTTCCGCTGGTAGGACGCCGTCAGGATGGACCCAAGGATGGCGGTACCGAGAAGGGAGCCAACCTCATAGCCGGTCTCCGAGATGGCCGCAGCAGCGCCGGATTTTGCCGGTGGTACAGAGCCCAGGATCAGATCGTTCGAGATGGTTTCCGCAGCTCCCACACCCAGTGCCAGGACCAGCAGGGCAGCCAGCAGCAGGGCTGGCCCCGCGCTGTGGTCACCGAAGGCCACCAGTGCGTATCCGGCAGCGCTCAGGGCCAGGCCGCCCGCCACCACATATCCCGGTGGCACCACGCGGACCAGCGGGACCACCACAAGCCCCGCCACGACGGTGGCCAGCAATGCCGGAATCATGGCGATCCCGGAGGCCGAGGGTGACATGCCCTCCAGGAGTTGGAGATGCTGGGCCAGGAAAAAGATAAAGCCGTTGAAGGAAAAGATTGCCAGGACGTTGGCGGCGATGCCTGTGCTGAAGACCCGGTTGGTGAACAGGCCCATGTCCAGCAGGGGAGTGGCCAGGGCCTTTTGTCGGCGCACAAATACCGCACCCATTATCAGCCCCACGCCAACGATCCCAAGGGCCGCAGGCGTGAACCCCTGCGTAGCAATTTCTTTGATGCCATAGACCACGGGCACCATCACCAGCATCGAGAGGGCAATGCTGGGGAGATCGATCTTTCCCGGCAGTGGATCCCGGGATTCCGGGATGAAGAACTGCCCCAGGATCAGCAGCGGAAGCATGATGGGCACAGCCACGAGCAGGATTGCACCCCACCAGAAGTGCTCCACTAGCCAGCCGCCAAAGATTGGCCCCAGTGCTGCGCCGCCGGAGAAGCCCGCAGCCCAGATGGCAATGGCAAGGCGCCGTCGGTTGGCATCCGGAAAGATGTTGCGGATCAGCGACAGCGTGGACGGCATCAACATGGCGCCGAAGAAGCCCAGGCCTGCACGGCCTGCAATGAGCCATTCTGCGCTTGGTGCGAACGCTGTAGCAGCGGAGACCGCGGCAAAACCAATGCTGCCAATGAGGAGGAGTCGTCGGCGCCCAATCCGGTCCCCAAGGCTGCCCATGGCAACCAGGAGCGCAGCCAGCACCAACGGGTAGGCATCGACAATCCAGAGCAGCTGGACTCCTGTTGTCTCAAGGCTTCGCGCAATCGCTGGCAGCGCAAACGTCAGGGCTGTATTGTCCACTGCCACCAGGAGAACCGGGAACATGAGCAGGCCGAGCGCAAGCCAGTCACGCCACGGGCTGTTCCTCGGGATGGGCTCGAAAGTGTCCCGGGATTCCTTGTTGGGGTAACTGGTGGGTGAAGGGGAGGAGCTCATTCCAAAAACTATACCGTCCAGACGGTACAGTTTGGCAAATGGACCTCCAGACCGGGCATGATGGAGGGCATGTCCAGAAAACCTGTTGCCCGCGCTGCCGTCCTGGACGCTTTTGAAACACTGCTGATTGATGTGGGGGAGCGCGCAGCCACTCTCGACGCCGTGGCCAGGCTGGCAGGGGTGTCCAAGGGCGGACTGCTGTATCACTTCCCCAACAAGGAAGCGCTGATAGGTGCCGTTCTGGAGCGCCTCGATGAGCTTGCCGTGGCGGATCTGGCCCTGATGGCAAACGCTCCGCAGGGCGCTGCCGAGTATTTCATCCGGACGTCGCTCTTCTCTGGAACTCCCATGGACAGGGCGTTTGTTGCGGCTACCCGGCTGGCAGAGGTGGCACATGAGGAGGCACGACGCCGGTTCGCTGGCATCCAGGGTCAGTGGCTGGATCTGCTGGCCGCCGACGTCGGCCCCGACGTCGCCCGGGCCGTTCTCTACATGGGCGATGGCCTGTACTTCAATGCCATGTGGGAAAGCGGAACGGAAAGTGTCAGCGCCCAGCGGCGCGCAGATGTGGAAAACCTGGTGCTTGCGGTGCGCAAGCTGCGGATGTGAGATTCCCGGCCCTGCCGCCGGTTGGAGCGGGCAGGATGAAGCCCAGGTTTGCGAGCCGGGCCCGGGCATAGGACAATGGGAGACTGTGAGGGCGCTCACCCGCCCTTGCCCGCGGAGCAAGTCATTGTTCCGGTTCGTGACCCCCTCAATTGAATATGCCCTTGATCTGCGGCGGGAGAGTCCTGCCAGCAGTACAGTAGGCGCCGTAGGAGCAAATCCTCCCCAGGAATCTCTCAGGCCCATGTACCGCCGCGGCGAGGCGCCTCTGGAAAGCAGCAGGCACCGGTTAGTGGTTTCTTCTTGGAAACTCAGGTGCTGTGCTCACCGACGGTGCAAGCGATCACAGTACATGTGGCGCGGAAACTCTCAGGTCCAATACAGAATGGGGAGGAACCAAACCGATGTGGCGTACCCGGCGCTGCCCAAGTGATGGAGTTCTCTCGTGACAATACCTTCCACCGCCACAGCATTTGTTGACAGGCATATTGGCGCGCGCACGCACTCTGACGTCCAAACCATGCTCAACGCCGTGGGCTGCGACTCCCTCGACGCCCTGGTGGACAGGGCTGTGCCGCAGGTGATCCGACAGGATACGCCGCTGGAGCTCTCCTCCGCGCTGAGCGAGGTGCAGACGCTGGCAGAGCTGCGCGCACTTGCCGGCAAGAACAAAACAGCCGTGCAGATGATTGGCCAGGGCTACTACGACACCGTGACGCCACCGGTGATCCGCCGCAACATCCTGGAGGGGCCTGCTTGGTATACCGCTTACACGCCCTACCAGCCGGAAATTTCCCAGGGGCGCCTCGAGGCGCTGCTGAACTTCCAAACCATGGTGCAGGACCTGGTGGGCCTGCCCATCGCCAATGCCTCCCTGCTGGACGAAGCCTCGGCTGTGGCAGAAGCGGTACTCATGATGCGCCGGGCCAACAAGAACAAGGCTGCCAAGGACGGCAAGACCGTCATGGACGCAGACTGCCTGCCGCAGACCATCAATATCGTCAAGGGACGTGCCGAGGCTCTCGGCTTTGAGGTTGAGGTTGCGGATCTCACCCAGGGGCTGCCCGACGGCGTTATCAACGGTGTTGTGCTGCAGCAGCCTGGCGTTTCCGGCCGGGTGTTTGATCACTCAGCCGTAATTGCCGAGGCCAAGGACCGTGGTGCGCTGGTCACCGTCGCTGCGGACCTGCTGGCGCTGACACTGATCACCCCGCCAGGCGAGCAGGGCGCTGACATAGCGGTGGGATCTGCCCAGCGGTTCGGGGTTCCGCTTTTTTACGGTGGACCACACGCTGCCTACATGGCCGTGCAGAAAGGCCTGGAGCGCTCCATGCCGGGACGCCTGGTCGGTGTCTCCAAGGACTCCGCCGGAACCCCTGCGTACCGTCTGGCGCTCCAGACCCGAGAGCAGCACATCCGCCGGGAAAAGGCCACGTCCAACATCTGCACCGCACAGGCGCTGCTGGCGATTGTTGCTTCCATGTATGCCGTCTACCACGGCCCACAGGGCCTGAAGGCGATTGCGCGCCAGGTCCACCAGCATGCACGCATCCTCGCGTCCTCACTGACCGCAGCAGGCTTTGCGGTGCAGCACACCAGTTTCTTCGACACGCTCACGGTAGGGGTGCCGGGCCAGGCTGCTGCGATTGTCGAAGCCGCCGAGAAAGCAGGTATCAACCTGCGCAGCATTGATGCTGACACTGTCGGTATCTCCACTGATGAAACCACGACGCCGGAGATCCTCAGTACGGTCCTGGGCGTCTTTGGAGCCACAGCGAAAGAAGCGGCATCCGACGTCGCCCTGATTCCCGCCGTCGAACGATCCTCCGACTTCCTGACGCACCCGGTGTTCAGTACGCATCGCTCTGAGACGCAGTTGCTGCGGTACATCCGCCGGCTCTCGGACCGGGACCTGGCCTTGGACCGCACCATGATTCCGCTGGGTTCCTGCACCATGAAGCTGAATGCCACAGCGGAAATGGAAGCCATTTCCTGGCCGGAGTTTGCCTCCATTCACCCGTTCGCACCAGATTCCCAGACGGTGGGCTGGCGTGAACTGATTTCGGACCTGGAAAAGCAGCTTACGGAAATCACCGGCTACGACCAGGTCTCGATCCAGCCCAACGCCGGATCGCAGGGCGAGCTTGCCGGACTGCTTGCCATCCGGGGCTACCACCTGTCCCGCGGTGACGACCAGCGCACTGTGTGCCTGATTCCTGCCTCCGCCCACGGCACCAACGCAGCCTCTGCAGTCCTGGCCGGGATGAAGGTAGTGGTGGTTGCCACGGCGGCCAACGGCACCATCGACCATGCTGACCTCGCGGCCAAGATCGCTCTGCACCACGAGACCCTGTCCGCCATCATGATCACCTACCCCTCAACGCACGGCGTGTTCGACGCTGACGTCAGCGACGTCTGTGATGCGATCCACGACGCCGGCGGGCAGGTCTACATCGATGGGGCCAACCTCAACGCTTTGGTGGGCCTGGCCCAGCCCGGCAAATTCGGCGGCGATGTTTCGCACCTGAACCTGCACAAGACGTTCTGCATCCCGCACGGTGGCGGCGGGCCCGGTGTGGGCCCCGTTGCCGCCAAGGCGCACCTTGCGCCGTTCATGCCCGGCAATGCCGCGGACCCTTCGAACGGCGCAGGCGGCACGCCCATCTCCGGCTCACGCTTTGGTTCCGCAGGCGTCCTGCCTATCTCCTGGGCCTACGTGAAGCTCATGGGTGGGGCTGGCCTGACTGATGCCACCAAGTCCGCACTGCTGGCAGCAAACTACATTGCTGCCCGCCTGAATGACTACTTCCCGGTGCTTTACACAGGCGACGGCGGCCTGGTGGCCCACGAGTGCATTCTGGACCTGCGTGAACTCACCACCAAGACGGGCGTCACCGCCGAAGACGTGGCCAAGCGCCTGATCGACTTCGGCTTCCACGCGCCCACTCTTGCATTCCCCGTCTCCGGAACGCTCATGGTGGAGCCCACCGAATCCGAGGACCTTGCAGAGATGGACAGGTTCATCAACGCGATGATCGCCATCCGCGGCGAGATTGACCAGGTGGCCGACGGCGATTTTGCCGTCGAGGACAGCCCACTGCGCAACGCCCCGCATACCGCAGCAGCGGCCATCAGCACCCACTGGGACCGGGCCTACACCCGTGAGCAGGCCGTGTTCCCGCTGACCTCACTCAAGCAAGACAAGTATTTCGCTCCAGTAGGCAGGGTGGACGGTGCTGCCGGGGACCGCAACCTGGTCTGCTCCTGCCCACCGATTGAAGCCTTCGAGGAAAGCTTCCTTGAGGATGAGCCCGACGCAGGGACTGCAGCCTCGGGGACAGCAGAAGCGCCCCTGGAACCCACCCTCGCAGCAGCCAAGTAAGGACTACGCCATGACTGAAAAATTCACTGCGCTCCACGCTGAGCATGCACAGCTAGGTGCCTCCTTTACCGACTTCGGTGGTTGGCAGATGCCCCTCAAATACAGCTCAGAGCTGGCCGAGCACCACGCCGTCCGCACAAGCGCTGGCCTTTTTGACCTCTCACACATGGGTGAGGTGTGGGTCACTGGGGCCGACGCCGCAGCGTTCCTTGACTATGCGCTCGTGGGCAAGATCTCTGCCATGGCGGTGGGCAAGGCCAAGTACTCCCTGATCTGCGCTGAAGACGGCGGAATCATTGACGACCTCATCACATACCGTCGGCCGGTCGCCGCAGATGGTACTGATGTCTTCCTGGTGGTGCCCAACGCAGGCAATGCGCAGGTGGTGGCAGAAGCCCTTGCAACGCGGGCCAGGGGTTTTGACGTCGTGGTGACTGACGCTTCGGCCGAGACCTCGTTGATTGCCGTCCAGGGCCCCAAAGCGCAGGAGATACTGCTCCGGCTGGTTCCCGCTTCCCAGCACGCACTGCTGACGGATCTGAAGTACTACGCTGCCGTTGAGGTAGAAGTCCTGATCGCCGGTGCCGGCCAGCAGCTTCTGCTGGCACGGACCGGTTACACAGGCGAGGACGGCTTTGAGATATTTGTTGCCAATGACGCCGCCGCAGCCCTATGGCAGGCCCTGATCGCCATTTCCGAGCCCGGCGAGCTCACTCCCGCAGGCTTGGCATCCCGGGATTCGCTTCGCCTCGAAGCCGGAATGCCCCTCTACGGCAACGAACTTTCCCGCCAGGGGGATCCTTTTGCTGCAGGACTGGGCCCGGTCGTCGCAGTTTCCAAGGAGGGTGACTTCGTCGGCAAGGCGGCCCTGGTTGCGGCAAAGGAGAAGGGGGCAGGGGTGTCCGTTGGTCGCCGCCTGGTGGGCCTCAAGGGGCTGGGCCGTCGCGCCGGCCGCGGGCACTACCCAGTGCTCAAGGATGGCGTTGCCATTGGTGAGGTCACCTCCGGCCAACCCTCGCCAACACTGGGTTATCCTGTGGCGCTTGCCTACGTGGATGTAGCCCACGCCGAGCCTGGTTCTGCTCTCGATATTGACCTCAGGGGCAAAGCTGAGCCCTTTGAAGTTGTGGCATTGCCCTTCTATAAACGCCAAAAGTAATTTCGCTTCCCCGCACCCGCACCCGCACCCGCACCCGCAAAGGACACCTGAACCATGGCCAAAGTTGCCCCCGAACTGCAGTACTCCGAAGAACACGAATGGATTTCCCGGGAAGCCGGCAACCTGGTCTCCGTGGGCATCTCCGCTGTCGCTACCGAGGCATTGGGGGATATTGTCTACGTTGACCTCCCCGAGGTAGGCGCAACAGTAACTGCAGGTCAGACCTGTGGAGAAGTCGAGTCGACCAAATCTGTCTCGGACATCTACGCCCCCGTGACGGGCGAGGTCACCGAGACCAACCCTGCCGTGGTCGATGACCCGGCCCTCATCAACAGCGACCCCTACGGTGCTGGGTGGCTCTTCAAGGTGGCAGCAGAGTCGGAGGGGCCGCTGCTTTCCGCGCAGGACTACGCCTCCAAAAACGGCGGCGAGCTCTAGCCGCAGCCACGTCTTTCCCCAGGACCACAGCCCACAGGCTGTGGTCCTGGTTCCGGCAGGACCATCCCTCTGCCGGGCCACCGCACCACGCAGTAAGGAACCCCGGCTATGGCTGTTGGAGTCTTTGACCTTTTTTCCATCGGAATTGGACCCTCCAGTTCGCATACTGTCGGCCCCATGCGAGCAGCGGCCGTTTTTGCCGAGGAGGTGGCGGCGGCCGGTGTCCTTGCTGACGTTGCGGCCCTGAAAGTTGACCTCTACGGGTCCCTCGCAGCCACCGGTCGGGGCCATGGGACCATGACTGCGGTCCTGCTGGGCCTTGAGGGCTACCACCCGGAACTGATCCTGCCCGATGAGGTTGAGGAACGGCTTGCTGGCATCGCAGGCACGGGGGCGCTGCAGCTCGCCGGAAAAGTCAGTCTGCCCTACCGTGTTGAGGACATGATCCTGCACCCCCTCACGGTGCTTCCGCGGCACACCAACGGCATGAAATTCGAGGTCATGGACGACGCCGGAACTTGCCTTCATGAGGCCACGTTCTTCTCAGTGGGCGGCGGGTTTATTGTGCGCGAGGGCGAAGAGGATGCCGCACTGGCAGAACTTGACGAGTCCAAGAAGGAGCTGCCGTTCCCCTTCCGCACGGCAGCGGAACTGCTGGAGCGCTGCACTGCCTCAGGACTGTCTATCGCCGACGTGATGCTCGTTAATGAAAAGGAAGCCCAGACCGAGCAGGAGATTCGCGACGGCCTGCTAGCGATCCACCGGGTGATGGAAGACTGCGTGCAGGTCAGCCTGAAGCGCGAGGGCCTGCTGCCCGGCGGACTGAAGGTCCGCCGTCGTGCCCCCGATTGGCACAAGCGGCTCATGAAGGAAGACAAGGGCCGCGACCCCATGTACTGGCAGGAATGGGTGAATCTCGTGGCGCTGGCCGTCAATGAGGAGAATGCATCGGGGGGTCGCGTGGTGACAGCCCCCACCAACGGTGCCGCCGGCATCATTCCAGCCGTCCTCCACTATGCGTTGAACTTTGCCCCGGGCATGGACAAGGCAACTGCGGAAGACCGGGAGGACGTTGTGGTTACGTTCCTGCTTACCGCCGGCGCAATTGGGGTGCTCTACAAGGAGCAGGCATCTATTTCCGGTGCTGAGGTAGGGTGCCAGGGAGAAGTCGGATCGGCATCGTCCATGGCGGCCGCAGCCCTGGCAGAGGTGATGGGCGGAACCCCAGCCCAGGTAGAGAACGCCGCCGAAATCGCGATGGAACATAACCTGGGCCTGACGTGTGATCCCATTGGTGGGCTTGTCCAGGTGCCCTGCATCGAGCGCAACGCCATTGCTGCTGCGAAGGCCATCAACGCGGCCAAAATGGCGCTGTGGGGGGACGGTTCGCACCGCGTATCCCTGGACGAGGTCATCATCACCATGCGGGAAACCGGCAAAGACATGAGCTCTAAGTACAAGGAAACGGCCATGGGCGGCCTGGCCGTCAACGTGGTGGAATGCTGAGCTTGCTCCCGCAGGGCTGCGCTAGTTGTTGATGGCCGCCCAGAGGTTCAGCGTGGCAGCGTAGGCGACCCAGGCGATATAGGGCACCAGCAGGGCAAAGGCGAGCCTGCTGATGGGGAAGGCCTTCCGGATCAGGAAGACCAGGACTACTGCGAGGGCTGTGATGTCCACAAAGCCAACCCAGAGCGCCGGGGTGCCAAACATGGGGTACAGGGCGAAAAACAGGGGTGTCCAGGCCAGGTTCAGGACCAGCTGCACCCAGTAGAGCTTCAGGAAGCTTTTGCTCGCTGCGCCGCCCTTGCGCCATACGAGCCACGCCGCTAGCGCCATCAGGGTATACAGGAGCGTCCATACGGGCCCGAAGACCCAGTTGGGGGGCGTCCAGGGAGCTTTGCTTGCCGTGCTGTACCAGCCGTCCACGTTGCTGGTCGAGGCAAGCCCACCCAGCCCGGCTACGACGAACGAGGCCACCAGGAGGGCAGCAAGAACCAAAACCTGCCGTCCTGTGCTCTTGCGGTGGGCGCTGTGTTCAGACGTGGATTTCGAAGTTTCTTGGCTGACCGACATGCAGTTAAGGCTCCCCAAGGAGACCGTGCAAGTCAAGGCGGGAAAGACCCTTGCGCCCGCGGTGTGACACGTGGCACGGATGCTGCCCGCGGGCAGGCCCGGCTTGGTCCGACAGTCTAGACTTAAGGTAGCAAGCCTGAATTGGCTGCCCCTCCCACCACCCCAGATTGGATACGTCCCCGTGCGTGAATTTACCGCCCGCTTTGCCTCCGCGGAGGAGATCTCCCATTGGGATTCCCTGGTGACGGCGAATCCGAACGGGGGGAACCTGCTGCAGTCCGAAGCTTTCGCGGCGGTCAAGGCGCACTATGGGTGGACGCCTCGGCACCTGGTCTACGAGACCGCTGACTACACCAGCTACAACCTGGTCCTGGAAAAGTCCTTCCCGGTCCTGGGCAAACTCTGGTACCTCATCAAAGGCCCCGATGTTGCATCTGTCGCGGATGTTCCGGGCATTGTGGCAGCAAACAAGGACTTTGTCCGGCGTGCCCGCTTGGGTGTCTTTGCCATCAAGATTGAACCGGACATTGTCCTCACGGACGCTGCCCGGGAGGTGATGTCAGGTGCAGGCCTGGTCAAGACACACAACCTGCAACCCAACGACTCCACGGCGCTCCTGGACATTTCCCCGGAAGAAAACTATCTGCTCCGTGCCCTGCATTCCCGGGGCCGCAACGCCGTGCGGCGGGCTATCCGCGAGGGTGTTGAGGTCCACACGGTGGAGCCGACCGAAGAAAATTTCAGGGCCATGTATGCGCTGATGACCACCACTGTGGAAGCCAAGTCCCAGGTACGCGTCCGTGACTACGAGTACTACAGGCAGTTCTGGACCAACTTCATCACCCGCGGCCAGGGCCGGCTGCTTTTTGTGTACGAGAACGGTGTTCCGTCGGTGGGTGCTTTTGTCATCAACTATGGCCGCAAGGGCACGTACAAAGACGGTGGATCGCTGCAGAAACGCGGCCAGTATGGCGATTCTCACCTGGTGCAGTGGACTGCCATTGGCCAGGTCCGGGACCTGGGCTGTACCGAATACGATTTCTGCGGAACGCCGGCAAGCGACCAGCTCAAAGACACCAGTAATCCGTTCCATGGACTCGGGTTGTTCAAGACGAGTTTCAGCAAGACCGTGACGGACTTCGTTGGCTGTTACGACCAGGTGCTGAGTCCGTTGAAGTATCGGGCCTGGATCGGCGCAGGTGAACGCATCGCCCGACAGTTGTACACACGCCGTACCGGACAGCAGTTCTACTAGACTGCGGCCACGTAAAGATTTTTTGAGGACGCCGGAATGACCAAGCAACCTGAGGGACGACGCCGGCCCACCACCGACGGGCTGCCCAAAACGCAGCCGATGTCCGCAAACCAGCTCCGCCAGGATGTCGCAGCCAAGCGCATGCTGCGTCGGATCGTCCAGGGGGACACGCCTCCCACCGCCCCCATGAGCATTGTGGACCGGCTTACGGGTAGTCCCTATGCGAATCCGATGATCCAGGTGGGTGGGATCGACACATCGGCCCGCAAGACGCTGGACTTCGCCCTCGACCTTGCCGAAACCATGTTCCGGTACGGTGCCGGCGCACTGGAAGTGGAAACCAGCATCATTGCCGTGACCGCCGCCATGGGCCTGCGCAACATCGAGGTGGACATCACGAACCAGTCCGTCGGCCTCAACTATGCGCCAAAGGACCAGACCCCCATCACCCTGCTGCGCGTCGTCAGGTCCTGGACCAATAATTACGCAGGCTTGGCCACGGTCCACCAGTTGGTGACGGATATCGTCTCCGGTGGCGTAGGCCGCGACGAGGCCGTGCGGCGCCTTCAGGAAGCCAGCACCAGTCCCAAGCCCTTCCCCCGCTGGATGGTCACCATGGCCTTCGGCGTTTTTGCCGCAGCCATTGTGGGTGTCCTCGGTGGCGGCCCGGTTTCGTCGCTGATCGCTTTCGGGGCCAATATTGGTGTGAGCCTCCTGGCGCGGCAAATGGGAAAATGGCGGGTCCCGGACTTCTTCAGCACGGCGGCCTGTTCCGCGGCCGTGACGCTACTGGCGCTGATCCTGGGTACCTTTGGCCTGATCTCGGCGCCGGCAATTGTGGTGGTGGGCGGGATCCTGCTATTGCTTCCCACAGGGCGCCTTGTCTCTTCAGTCCAGGACGCCATTAACGGATTCCCCGTGACGGCTGCAGGGAGGTTCCTGTCCACTGCGCTGACGTTCGGAGCCATCATTGCCGGTATTGCTGTCTCGCTCGTGCTGGGAAACCTCTTCGGCATGCAGGGCATCGATGTGACGGCGACGTTCCCACCGGCCTACCAGCTGTGGGTGCTGATGATCTTCGTGGCCGTTGCGGTGGCTGCCATCGGGGTGACGGAACAGACCGCAGTCAAGCTCCTCCTGCCCACAGCCGCTATCGGTGTGGCGGGCTACCTGGTGCTGCTGGGGACCAATTCCTTGGGGGTTGGAGACCGGTTTTCCCCAGCTATTGCCGCGGTGGTGATCGGACTTCTGGCGCGGGTTGTTGCGCTGCGCATGGGCGCCCCGCAGCTGGTTGTTGCTGTACCTGCTGCGCTGATCCTGCTTCCCGGACTGACCATTTTCCGGTCCATGTACGTCCTGACCATCGAGGAATCCGAGGTGCTCATGGGCGCCGGCGGACTGATCTCTGCAGGTGCGATCGTGCTGGGAACCGCTGCAGGGATCGTCCTCGGCGATACCCTGGCGCGGCCGCTCACCAGGAGCCTGGCCAGCAACGAAAGGCGTAGGGCCCGCCGCCGCTGATCAACCGGCCCCCACGTCTCGGCCGCGCCAGGACTAAATCTTCCCGACAGGAAGTCGTTTCTCCGCCTGGAACACGTCCTCTACCCGGCCCTGCGCCCAGTAACCGGACAGGGAGACCTGCCCGCGCTCCAGGTCATGGTCGGTGAAGAAGACCTCACGGAGGCGCTTCATGTAGCCGCGCTCTCCGTGGGCAAATACATCAACTGTGCCAGGGAGCCACTTCGCACCCTGGACTGCTGATACCAGAGCATCGCTGGTGCCTGCTGCGACCCCATCCCGGAAGACCCATGTCACAGCCATTCCAGCAGGTGCCTGCACGTGGTACACATCAGCTCCGGTAGCAACCTCAATAAAGGCGTAGCCGCGGGCGTTGGCTGGTAGAGCGGCGAGGGACGCTGCAATGGCTGGAATCGCTGATTCGTCGCCAGCAAAGAGATACCAGTCTGCATCCGGAGCCGGGGCGTAGCCGCCACCGGGGCCGCTGAACGTGAGGGTGTCGCCCGGTTGCGCCCTGGCGGCCCAGGGACCGGCCAGCCCCTCGTCCCCGTGGTAAACAAAATCTATGGCCAGTTCCTGGGCCTCGTGGTCAACCCAGCGGACTGTGTAGGTCCTGGTGGCGGGCCAGTGTTCGCGTGGAAGCAGGTCCTTGATCCGGGCCATGTCCAGTGGCTCCGGGTACGTGACACCGGGGAGCAGGAAGACGATTTTCACGTATCTGTCGGAGTAGTCATTGGTAACGAAATCCTTGAATCCTTCGCCGCCCGCCACGATTCGGATCATGTGGGCCGAGATCTCTTCTTTCCGGAGGACGCGCAGGCTGGTCAGGGGCCTGGATTTTGTGGCCTTGGTGGGTTCAGCCGCGCCAGCTGCGGCGGGAGTGGACGGAGCGGGTTCAGGCGTGAAACTCATGAGGCGAGCCTAGCCTAAGTATTTTGGGGAATCTCCCACGTCACAGCTTCTGCGCCCTGCTGGGCCAGGAGGTCGTTGGCGCGGCTGAAGGGACGCGAGCCGAAGAATCCCCGCGATGCAGAAAGGGGGCTCGGGTGTGCGCTGGCAATCTGCGGAACGTCGCCGAGAGTAGGGGCGAACGTGCCCGCGTCCTTTCCCCAGAGGATCGCCACCAGCGGTGCTGGTCCGCCGTCGGGCCGCCGTCGGTCAACCAGGGCCCTGACGGCCGCTGTTGTTACTGCTTCCCACCCACGACGGCGGTGGGAGGCGGCTGACCCCGCGCGGACGCTGAGGACAGTGTTCAGCAGGAGTACACCCTGTCCTGACCACGCAGAGAGGTCGCCATGGGAGCGCGGTGGATAGCCAAGATCGCTCTCGAGCTCCCGGTAGATATTTCCCAGGCTACGGGGGACGGGCCGGGTATCGGGAGCCACGGAAAAAGCAAGTCCCACCGCATGGCCGGGAGTGGGGTAGGGGTCCTGGCCGATAACCAATACCTTGACCCGGTCCATGGGTTCCCGGAACGCCCGCAGCAGGAGCGGGGGTGAGGGCAGGACAGTGTGGCCAGCCGCGCTCTCTGCAGCCACAAACCGAAGGGCGCTGCGGAGCTCTGCCTCGACTCCTTCGAGTGCTGGAACCCAGTCCGGGGCCACCAGCTCGCTGAGGGGCATGGCAGCCATGTCAGCAGCACTGGTGGCATCCTTGCTGGTCTGCCCAGCGTTGCCAGGCCCACCCTTCGAGGCCGGCGGGACCCCTGGGGTTGACGGGTCCATGTCAAAAAGCGGTTCAGTATGTGGCACGCTGGCAATTCTCCCAGTCCCCGGGGCACTGCAGTCAATGTCCCGACCTAAATGACACGAGTGTTATTCGTCCGTACCATGGAGTGTGGGCCTGCCGTGCGGGGGCCCACCCTCAATCAATCCAGGAGCGGGTCATGGCGGAAGCAGCGCAGGAACACCTGCCGCAGGCGCAGGCGGGCCCACCAGCGACGGACAACCTTGCAGACGACCTGCTTGCAGATTTTGTCCTAAAAGATTCCCCTCTCTCGGAACGGGAGCAGCGGATGCTCGCTTTGGAGCGGCAGTGGTGGAAATACGCCGGAGCCAAGGAGCAGGCCATCCGTGAGCTCTTTGACCTGTCGGCCACGCACTACTACCAGTTCCTCAACGCGCTGATCGATTCAGAGGACGCCCTGGCCCACGATCCAATGCTGGTCAAGAGGTTGCGTAGACTACGTACGTCGCGCCAGCGAGCCCGGACGGCCCGCCGACTGGGTTCTGGCGCCTAACCTCAGCCGCGCTGAACCATCAGCAGCAATCAACAGGGATGCCCGCACCATGACCAAATATGCCCAAGATGAATTTGACCAGGTCCCGGAAAGCGCTGACCGACAGGGCGTTCACCGGACCATCGGTGCACCGGTAAGGCCCAGGCTGTGGCCGATTATGGCGCTGGGCGCGGCAGCCCTGGTGGTGGGACTCATTGCATTTCTCATCCTGCCGAGGATTGGTTTTGCGCCGGCCACCCCACCATCGTCCGCGGCATCCGTGTCACCTGGAGCCCTGCCGTCCGAATCAGGTGGTGCGGAGCCCTCCGCGGAGCCGTCAACAACAGCGTCAACGGCACCATCGGGTGAGCAGTCGCCATCGACGGAGCCTGAGCCAACGGACTCAGCTCAAGCAGAACCCACGGAGGAACCGTTGGCTGCGGACAAAACCCAGCCGGTGGCCATCTACAACGCGGCCGGAATTGGTGGGTTGGCCGGCCAGATTGGCGCTGTCGTCCAAAATGATGGTTGGCAGCTCGCCACCGTTGCCAATTGGACTGGCGTGCCCCAGCAGGGATCGGCAATCTTCTACTCCGGTCCCGAGCAGCGGGTCAACGCCGAGGCCCTTTCCACTCTGCTGAATATCCCCACCGTGGTGGAAAATGCAGAGTTCCAGGTCCCCGTGGCCGTTCTTCTGGGCCCCGGCTACAACTGACCTGTGGCGCACTGTGGCGCCAGGGACTGTTCGCCAGCAACGGAACCGGCCCCGCCGACGCGCACTGAACGCCTGCGCTGCTTGCACTCTCTCCGGGGGAGTGCTAATTATTGAGTTAGCACTCCTGAGTGCAGACTGCCAAGTGTCGACCGGATTTCCGGCCGCACGCAGGCACTGCTCCGGGGGCGAAGAACTACCTTGCGCGAGTGAGATCTGATCCGTCGAAGGCATACAGAGGCCGACGCCGGAGGGTCGTCCGTCGCGGGCACCAGCGCCAAGGTTCATTCTTAACGACTGTCCCGAAAGGACTACCGCCGTTATGGCCAAGATCATTGCATTTGATGAAGAGGCACGCCGCGGTCTCGAGCGGGGTCTGAACATCCTCGCCGACGCCGTCAAGGTCACCCTGGGCCCGCGTGGCCGCAACGTTGTCCTCGAAAAGAAGTGGGGCGCCCCCACGATCACCAACGATGGTGTTTCCATCGCCAAGGAGATCGAGCTGGACGATCCCTACGAGAAGATCGGCGCAGAGCTGGTCAAGGAAGTTGCCAAGAAGACTGACGACGTCGCTGGCGACGGCACCACCACGGCGACCGTCCTGGCCCAGGCCCTGGTCAAAGAAGGCCTGCGAAACGTCGCAGCCGGTGCTGACCCGCTGTCCCTGAAGCGCGGCATCGAGAAGGCTGTAGACGCCGTCACTGTTGAGCTCCTGAAGTCTGCCAAGGAAATCGAGACCAAAGAGCAGATTGCTGCCACGGCCTCCATCTCAGCTGGCGACAACGAAATTGGCGCACTGATTGCCGAGGCCCTGGATAAGGTCGGCAAGGAAGGCGTCATTACCGTTGAAGAGTCGAACACCTTCGGCCTGGAGCTGGAACTCACCGAAGGCATGCGCTTCGATAAGGGTTACATCTCCGCGTACTTCGTGACTGATGCAGAGCGTCAGGAAACGGTCCTTGAAGATCCGTACATCCTGATCGTCAACTCCAAGATCTCCAACGTCAAGGAACTTGTTGCTGTCCTGGAAAAGGTCATGCAGTCCAACAAGGCACTCCTGATCATTGCTGAGGACATCGAGGGTGAGGCACTTGCCACCCTGATCGTCAACAAGATCCGCGGCACCTTCAAGTCCGTTGCCGTCAAGGCTCCCGGCTTTGGCGATCGCCGTAAGGCTCAGCTTGCCGACATTGCTATCCTCACCGGTGGCCAGGTCATCTCCGAAGAAGTGGGCCTCAAGCTTGAGACCGCCGGGCTGGAACTTCTCGGCAAGGCACGCAAGGTTGTTGTCACCAAGGACGAGACCACCATCGTGGAAGGCGCCGGCGACACCGATCAGATCGCCGGCCGTGTCGCGCAGATCCGCTCGGAGATCGAAAACTCTGACTCGGACTACGACAGGGAGAAGCTGCAGGAGCGCCTTGCCAAGCTGGCCGGCGGTGTTGCAGTGATCAAGGCTGGAGCCGCAACCGAGGTTGAGCTCAAAGAGCGCAAGCACCGCATTGAGGACGCTGTCCGCAACGCCAAGGCAGCCGTTGAAGAGGGAATTGTCGCCGGCGGCGGCGTCGCCCTGATCCAGGCAGGCGCAAAGGCATTTGCCACGCTGAGCCTGACGGGTGATGAGGCAACAGGTGCGAACATTGTTCGTGTTGCCATCGACGCACCCTTGAAGCAGATCGCTTTCAACGCTGGCCTTGAGCCGGGCGTTGTGGTGGACAAGGTCCGCGGCCTCCCCGACGGCCACGGCCTCAACGCTGCCACGGGCGAGTACGTCGACCTCCTGGCTGCGGGCATCAACGATCCGGTCAAGGTGACACGCTCTGCACTGCAGAACGCCGCATCGATTGCTGGCCTGTTCCTGACCACCGAGGCCGTCGTGGCCGACAAGCCGGAGAAGAACGCTCCGGCCATGGGTGGCGGCGACGACATGGGTGGCATGGGTGGAATGGGTGGCTTCTAGCCTCCAGGTTTCCTCTCGGTAACTATGTACTGGTACTGAAGAAGGCCCCTTCGAAAGAAGGGGCCTTCTTCAGTACCCAGTGGTTCCCTCCATGCCTCACGTGCACTCCGGGAACATTTGGAGCTAGCGTGCCGTCGCCACCATTGAGTCAACTTCCTTCATGAAGGCCTGGGCGGCTGCCTGGGGCGTCAGCCGGTCATAGAGAACCTCATCGGTGAACCGTTTGATGACGTTCTGGACACTGCCCGCTCCCACCGGCGGAACCGGAGGGGCGTCGGCCATATCTGGCGTAATGTCCGCAAGGAAACTTACCACTGTGGTGTCGGCAGGCTGAAGTTTCGGGGTGATGGCCTCTACGATTTCCGGGTTGCTCGGCACACCACGGTCAGTCATCAGGATGGCCCCGGCAGCGGGACTGTTGGAAAGGTAGTTGATAAACGTGGCAGCTTCTTCCGGGTGCTTGGATCGCGAGGATGCGCTCCAGAACATCGTCGGTTTGAAGTACATGCCGTTATCGGTTGCCTGACCGTCGAGGCTGGGCGCGCGGAGCATTGTGAGGGAGCTTCCGGTAGTGGTTTCCAGCGAACCCAGCTGATTGGTCCACCACCACGCCATCCCAACCCTGTTTGTTCCGAAGAGGCTTTCCTCAAGGCCTGCGCCTGAGTCCTCTGTAGCGATTGACGCGGACGGGCTTGCCTTCGTATCGCGCTGTTCCTTCAGCCGTTCCCAGAAAGATGCGGCGGTAGCCTCGTCAAAGCCGAGCTCTCCGTTGTCTGTGTAGAGATCATGCCCATGCTGACGCAGCCAGATGATGAGGTCGGCTTCGTTGCTGCCGTAGGCGGCACCGTAGGTACCATCACCAGCGGAGCTTGAGATTTTGGCAGCTGTCTCCTTGAAGTCGGCCCAGGTCCAGGCCTTGTCGTCGGGCAACGGCACGCCTGCATCTTCGAAGACTTTGGTGTTGGCCATGATGACGTAGGCGTTCTGCCCTGTACTGACGCCATATTGTGCATCGTCATACTGGCCCGAGGCCAATGACTCCGGCGTCTGCTTGGACAGGTCGATTCCGCCCTGCGCCGAGAGGTCCATCAGGGCACCGCGGCCACCGTATTCTGCGATATATTTCTGGTCCATCTGGATGACATCCGGAGCGTCATTGGCGGCCGTCTGGGTCGCCAGCTTGTCCCAGTAACCACCCCAATCACCGGGTTCGGCCTTGATAGCAATTCCGGGATTCTCCTCCTCAAAGGCGGCAATGACCTTCTCTGTCTGCGCGTTGAGGTAGTCGTTGCCCCACCATGCGAAACGAATCGTGACATCTCCGTCTGCAGCCTGTTCACCTGATGAGGCACCGCATCCGGTAGCCAGAAGGGAGACGGCGACAGCCAAAGCACCACATCGCAGGCGTACGGCAGTTGCGTGATGTATTTTCATTGGATCAGGACCTCTCTTTACCTACGGTGACAAACTGGGGCAAGGCGCCACCAGGCCGTCCACCGTTTTCCGCGTCGTTGCGGCACCCTGAGAAAACGTTTTCTTGAAGGTGAAAAGATTCTTTCCTGCCAGGAGCGTCGAGTCAAGGCCTGTCCGGACAATTGTCGTTCTGACTCCCTGCCAGGACCTGATGGGATCGATGTCTGGGGTCTCTGGCAGGATGGATGCCGTGACGATAACAGCAGCTGCCGACGGTTCGGCCCTCGGAAATCCCGGCCCATCAGGCTGGGCCTGGTACATCGACGATCAGCAATGGCATGCCGGTGGATGGCCACATGGAACAAATAACCAGGGCGAGCTCATGGCCGTTCTTGACCTGTTCCGCTCCACATCCCACGTCCCGGAAGAGGAACTGCGGATTCTCTGTGACAGCCAGTATGTGATCAACTCCGTCACCAAGTGGATGCCGGGCTGGAAACGTAAGGGTTGGCGCAAATCTGATGGAAAGCCTGTCTTGAACGTGGAACTTCTCCAGGACATTGACCGTGAGCTGAAGGGCCGAAAGTACACTTTCGAGTGGGTCAAGGGTCACGCTGGCCATCCGCTTAACGAAGCTGCCGACGAGCGCGCCCGGGCTGCGGCGACGGCCTTTCAGCAAGGTGTTGCCCCGCGCTCCGGGCCAGGCTTCGGCGGAGCAGCAGAGGCCCGCGGAGTGTCCTTGGAGGAAGCAGCCTATGCCAGCGCCAGCGAGCACACTGCAGGAGTTCCCGCAGGTGCCCCTACACCCCGCGCTGACAAAACTAGTGCGGCGGCCCTTCATGAGGCACCGGATCTGTTCAGCGAACTTGAAGAGGATCCGTTTGCGGCGGCACCGGGTATCATGCCGTCTGCCGTGAGTGCGGAAAGCACTGTGGAGGCCTTGGAGAGGGAACTCCTGGAGCCAGCCGTCCGCGCGGACCTAGGCCGGACTGGGCAGCTCCTGCACCCGGATTTTATCGAGATTGGCCAATCCGGCCGCTTGTGGACCCGCGACGCCACCATGACCTCGTTGGCGGAAGATGGACAGGAACGGGTTGACCTGGAGCTAATTGCTGCAGACCGGGTGTCATCAGGGTCGGTGCTCCTGACCTACCGAAGTCACACGCGAGAGGGGACTGTGCTGCGAAGTTCGCTGTGGGTCCTCGATGGTGCGGCATGGCGGCTCAGGTTCCATCAGGGAACGGCTGAGCCGTGATGAGGCCTGGTATCAGCTGAACCGCTGCGTGTTTCCCCGCTCGGTCTCGGCGTAGCTTGCTGCAGCCGATGACAGTGCCAGGGTGATGGAGGCCAGCGAAGCCTCCACCCGGCTCTGGGTAAGGGCCCACTCCGCCACGAGTGCCTGGAAGTTGGTGGCCGCTGACCCGCGCCAGGATCCCTGAAGTTCATCGAGTCCCAGCTTCATGGTGTGGACATCGCTGCTGATCCGGTCCACGGTTGCGCGAACATGGGCGGACTTGATGTCTAGCAGTTCTGTATCGACGGAAATGATGCTCACGGTGGGCTCCTGGGTGCTCGGTGGTCGGAAGAGACCGCCCTTGGACCGGGCGGTGAATCGAGACTAAGAGTGTCAGGCGGAGAATGCCCACCAGGCGCTACCCTATGTGGATAACTTCGGTGGGGTCAGGAGAATCCCCACCCGGGTCAACCGAATCGTGCAGCGCCTCGTCAGCTTGCCACGGAATCGTCACTGAGAGCGTGGCTCCACCGCCGGCAGTGTCTTGGACCTTGACTGTGCCGCCGTGCGAGCCCACAATCGCTGCCACAATGGCCAGTCCCAGGCCGCTGCCACCGGTTTCCCGGGTACGTGAGGTATCCGCTCTGTAGAAACGTTCGAAGACCTTGCGCGAATCTTCCCCTGAAATCCCGGGGCCGTGGTCCCGGACCTCAATAATGGAGGTTCGTTCGCCACCGGCGTTGGTTCCCGTGCCCACCGCCAGTTCAATGGGGGAGCCGTCAGGCGTGTAGCGCAGGGCGTTGCCCACCAGGTTTCCCACTACCTGGCGAAGTTTCGCCTCGTCTCCAAGGACTGGCGCAGGGCCTGGTTTCAGGGCGCCCTGGAGACCCACGAGCGTAACCTTTCTGCCCCGCGCGGTGGCCTGCGTGTCAACAACAGCGTCGTTGGCCAGGAGATGGAGGTCAACAGGCTTGTTCTGGAGTGGAAGTTGTTCGTCGATACGGGCCAGGAGGAGCAGGTCTTCCACCATGGAGCCCATGCGCTTGGCCTCGCTCTCGATCCGTCCCATGGCAGTGGCGACGTCCTCGTCCTCGGACAGCGCACCGTGGCGGTACAGCTCCGAGAAGCCGCGGATTGTTACCAGCGGGGTCCGCAGTTCATGGGAGGCATCGGCGGCGAACCGGCGCATGCGATCTTCCGATGCAGTACGGGCAGCAAAGGCGGACTCAATGTGGGAGAGCATCGCGTTAAGGGAACCGGCCAGCCGGCCAAGCTCCGTGTGGCCATTGGCGCCTTCGACACGGCGGGAGAGGTCCCCGGCGGCAATGGCGGCGGCTGTTTTTTCAACCCGTGACAGCGGCTGGAACGCTCGCCGGACCGTCCACGTAGCAGCCATGATGGCCAATAGCAGCGTAGCGAGCCCAACAAGTGAGACAACCAGCCCTGCATGGCGGACAACATCGTCCACGTTCGTCAGGGGAAGGCCGATCACGACGGCGGCATCAGGAGTGCCGTCGGTTGTTGCCAGGGAGACGTCAACAGCAACAACACGCCAGCTCTGCCCGTTGGTCCCATTTGCCATAAAGGGCACCCGCTCAAGGTCGAGGGCCTTCCCTACGGACATTGAATCTATGGCTGGCTTGATGTCCTTGTCGCCGGCAAGCGAGACAGTGCTTCCATCGGGCCTGAAAAGTACGAGGGAGTAATCGGTTGGCACCATGGGATTGGCCGCTTGGAGCTGGGAGAAATTACCCTGCCGTTCTGCGGTGGTTACTGCGGCCTTCAGTTTTGCGTCCACCTGCTCCACGAGGTAGCTGTGGAGCAGGGTCAAGGTGGTTGCGCCCGTGATGGTCAACGAAACCGTCAGCAGGACAATAATGATCGCAACCAGCTGCGACATCAGGGACGCAGCTTTCCATTTCTGAACCAAGGTCAGCGTTTTTCCGCTGTCCGCAGCACGTAGCCAACCCCGCGCTTGGTCTGGATCAGCGCCGCTGCATCCGGATCGATGTCCACCTTGCGTCGGAGGTAGGAAATGTAGGACTCCACAATCGAGGCGTCGCCGTTGAAGTCGTATTCCCACACGTGGTCAAGGATCTGGGCCTTGGACAGGACACGGTTGGGATTGAGCATCAGGTAGCGCAGGAGTTTGAACTCTGTGGGGGACAGCTCGATGACAGTGCCACCGCGACGGACCTCGTGGGCGTCGTCGTCGAGTTCAAGGTCGTCGACACGGATGATTGCCTCATCGTCGAGGAGTGGCTGGGTCCGGCGCAGCACGGCGCGGATACGGGCCACCACCTCATCCAGGCTGAAGGGTTTGGTGACGTAGTCGTCGCCGCCCACCGTCAGGCCAGTGACTTTGTCTTCGGTGTCATCCTTCGCGGTCAGGAACAGGACAGGAAAATGCTTCCCGGCGGCGCGGAGCTTCCGCGTGACGGTAAATCCATCCATGTCAGGCAGCATGACATCCAGGACCGCGAGGTCTGGCGCATGTTCCTCAGCGGCTGCAAGCGCTTCACGTCCGTTGCTGGCAGAGACTACTTCGAAGCCGGCAAAGCGCAGGGAGGTGGAGAGCAGTTCGCGGATGTTGGGCTCGTCGTCGACAACCAGGAGCCGTGCCTCGGGGCCATTTTTCTTCATACGTCCATGATGCTCCCAGTTTCTGGGAGTTCTCTGGAAGCTAGTTGTGTGTTCCTTGGGATACCGCCTGTTACCAGCCGAGTGTTCCTGGTTCTCCCTTGAACGGTCCCACAACCCGATCGGTGATCCACCCGCCGTAGAAGCCGCCTGCCTGCGCCTTCACGCGCTCTCCGTCAACCTCGCACAGTTCCAGCCGGCCAGGGTAGACGGCCACTCGGTCCGCAAGAATTTCATACCCTGGTGTGGGGTTCGGGTAGAACCATGCGGCAGATTCCGCCGTAACCTCCCCACTGCGGAGGCTGAGGTACCCGGCGACCCCCTTGAACTCGCAGAAGCTGCTGCCGTCAGCGGGAACAAGTGTGTCTGCGACAAAATCGGATCGCAGCACGTAGTAGACAGGGGGGTGGCTGGTTTCGAGGACCCGGACGACGTCGGTGGTGTCCAGTATGGTGCGTCCGCCAAGGACCATACAAACCCTCTCGGTGACGTGGTCAACCGCAGGAGGCCGAGGGTAGTCCCAGACAGATTCCTGGCCGGAGAGTGGGCGGATGGGCTTGATGTCTCTGCGCATTGCTCAAGTCTGCACCCTCTCTAGCGGCCTTCAGGGCCGGGGAACCCTTTGTGGGCGCAGAACGTTAGCCGAAATCCCTATTCCCCCTTGTCGAACCCGGGTCTACAGTTGGGCCATCACGTTCCTCAGAGCGTGATGGCAGCAAGACAGGTTTCAGACAGCACCCATTGAAGAGGACTGACAATCATGACTGAGAACACCACGGCAGGCGACTCCACAGCTGACCGCAGTATCCGCGACTGGGCAGATCTCGCTGAAGAGATGTGGTCCTACCTGACGGGCAAGGGCGCAGCCATCAACTATGAATTCGTTGACATGAGCGTCGAGGTCCCCCGGGACATCGGACCAGACGCGCCGCGGGCCACCTGGAAGCTCAACGGCAGCCTCCGGGTTACCACCACTGACAAGGATGCCGCAGGCTCCGACACGAACCGGGGGTGAATGGCTGTGGGCAGATTCCGGCTGGACATGGATCTGGAGTTCTCGTTCACTGATGAGGAGGGCGCGCAGGCGCAGGGGACCGCTGTCGCGGCGGGCACCGAGGTAGTGATTTCCCTCGATGGACTGGGTGCTTTTAACGGTGGTGGGATGCCTTCCCTGGAGGAGGTCAGGACATTTGCTGGCGTCTTGGCCCTGCAGGGCCTGAGCATCTGCATTGAGGGTCCGGATGGCCGGATCATCAGCCTCGGTGACGTCAAGGCACCGGCTTCCCAGCGCCTCATTACGCGATCGCCGCACATCAGGCTGGGCAAGCTCGGTGCCATGGCACCGCTCGTCAAGCTTGGTAGGAAGCAGTCGGGAGGGTTCTCCCTGTTGCCACCAACAACTCCATTCCCCGTGATGCCGACTGTCCAGCGGAAGATTGTCCGACGGACCACCACTACCCATCACACCCGTGGCAGTGGACGCCCCAGGCTCATCTTTGTGCAGGACTCCGCCACCTGGAACGGCCAGGTGCCCAGGGAGGTCACCCTGGACCGGGAGAGCATCAGGATAGGCAGCGGCAACGATATGGACGTCCAGTTGGCTGGACTGGAGCAATTCCATGCCGAGATCGTCCACAATGAGGCCGATGAATACGTGCTGGTCCCGCATGGGACAGTTTCCGGCAGTGTCAGCGGCCCCGACGATTCGGTGCTGCGGACGGGTGCCCGGCTACAGATGGGGCAGTGGTGCCTGGCCTACTTCCGGGAGGAGTTCGCCGATCACGGCAGGCCCTTTGGTGGTCGGAGCGGCGGCGAGCTCGCGTTCCAGCGGACCCAGCACGACCCACGGACCGGAACTACCGAAAGGGACGGCTCGCAGGGCGTCTACTGATCAGGACCCCGTGGGCAGCTCGTCCTGCCCACGGGGCCCGACACCTACTGACGGCCCGCTGGGGCAGCGGCGGTACCTCAGCCTTCCACGTGTTCCGCTGGGAGGTCACCGGCATCAAGGATCCGGTACGCATACCCCTGTTCGGCAAGGAAGCGCTGGCGGCGCGCGGCAAATTCCTGGTCCAGGGTATCCCGGGCCACCAAGGAGTAGAAGCGTGCCGCCCGGCCATCCTTTTTGGGACGCAGGAGCCGGCCCAGTCGCTGTGCTTCCTCCTGGCGGGAGCCGAACGAGCCGGACACCTGAATGGCTACCGAGGCTTCCGGTAGATCGATCGAGAAGTTGGCAACCTTGGAGACAACAAGCGTCTGCACCTCCCCGGCGCGAAAAGCTGCAAATAGCTGCTGGCGTACCTTGACGCTGGTATTACCCTTGATCACGGGGGCCTGGAGACGTTCACCAATCTCGTCGAGCTGATCGATGTACTGGCCAATTACCAGCAATTGCTCGCCACGGTGCTGTGCCACGAGCTGTTCAACCACGGTGGTCTTTGAGTCGGAGGTGGCGCAGAGCCGGTACTTGTCGGCGTCGTCCGCCATGGCGTAGGCCATGCGTTCATCCCCGGGCAATTCCACCCTTACCTCTACGCAGTCAGCTGGTGCAATGTAGCCCTGCGCTTCGATATCTTTCCACGGGGCGTCATAGCGCTTGGGCCCAATCAGGCTGAAGACCTCGCCTTCGCGGCCGTCTTCCCTGACAAGTGTTGCCGTCAGCCCCAGCCTGCGGCGCGCCTGCAGATCGGCGGTCATCCGGAATATGGGTGCAGGCAGCAGGTGGACCTCGTCGTAGATAATCAGGCCCCAATCGTTACCATCCACCAATTCCAGGTGCGGATAGATTCCGCCGCGCCGCGTGGTGATGACCTGGTAGGTGGCAATGGTGACGGGGCGGACTTCCTTGACGGAGCCTGAATATTCGCCGATCTCCTCTGCGGTGAGCGAGGTTCGCTTAAGCAGTTCGTCCTTCCACTGCCGGGCAGAAACAGTATTGGTAACCAGGATCAGCGTGGTGGTGGAGCTGGCAGCCATGGCGGCCGCACCCACCAGCGTTTTCCCCGCACCGCAGGGAAGCACGACGACGCCGCTGCCGCCGGCCCGAAAGTTGTCTGCTGCCAGCTGCTGGTATGGACGCAGTTTCCAGCCCGTCTCATTGAGCATGATGGGGTGTGGCGTCCCGTCGACGTACCCTGCCAGATCTTCCGCGGGCCAGCCAATCTTGAGCAGCAGCTGTTTGAGCTGCCCACGCTGCGATGAATGCACCACCACCGTCTCGCCGTCGATCCGGGGTCCCAGCAGCGGAGCGATCTTCTTGGCCCTGGAGACTTCCTCGAGGACCGGGTAGTCCGTGGTGCGAAGGACCAGCCCGTGTTGCGGATCCTGCTCCAGGCGCAGACGTCCGTAGCGGGACATGGTGTCAGCTATGTCGATCAACAGGGCATGCGGGACGGGGAACCGCGAGTACTTCAGGAGGGTATCAAGGACCTGTTCGGCGTCCAGCCCGGCGGCCCGTGCATTCCACAACCCCAGTGGCGTCAGCCGGTAGCTATGAACATGTTCCGGTGCCCGCTCCAGCTCGGCGAACGCTGCAATGGCGTGCCTGGCCTCCGTGGCAAGTTCGTGGTCGACTTCCAGGAGGACTGTCTTGTCACTCTGGACGATCAGTGGCCCGTCACTCATGCCCACCGGCCCGGGGCTGCGCAGCGCAGATGGTTCTCATAGGTCGTGTTCCTCTGTTGCCTGGACGTCAATAATGCGATGGACGGAGATAACCCGTTCCGTATCCCTGGCTGGATCGTGGACCCGGACACGGCCACCTCCGGCTGACAGGGGAACAACGCGTTCGCTGCTCTCGTTCCCGGCACTGTCGACAACGTTCATGATCACAGCCCGGCCAAGCCGGATGGCCTGTGCCAGGCTTTCCAGCCCCAGGTGTGGAGCCGCCTCGCTGGCACTGTCCAACGACGGCTGTCCCGGCCCGCCGTGAACGGTTGCGGCTTCTCCTCGCAGCAGGGCGATCTGTGCAGTGATCTCGCCATCGGGCGGTGGCGCACCTGGGGGAGAATAGACGGGCCGCACGCTTCCCGGCGCCGCTATGCTGCGGCGGACGCGGAGAAGCGCTGGCTGGGCGTCGTCGACGGCGGGGGAGACTCCCATGTCCCGCAGGGCCCTGGCAACCTCCCGAGGGGCTGTGGTGGAGACCAGCACAGTAGGTGCCAGCTGGACCACATGGATGCCAGCAGCTGGGGCAGCCGCAAGGATACGCTCCAGCGCACCTTCGTCTGAACTTTGGATGAAACTCGCGGCAGGTCCAACCTTCACCTGACCGTGCCGGGAAGCCGTGTCCGCAATGAGGTACTCAAGGGGCTGTGGAACCGCTGTTGCCGAATTCTCCTGGAGGAACCCGAGGATGGCGGTGGCGTCCAGCCCGGAATCGAGGGCCCGCCTGATGGTCGTGGCGGAGAACCTGAAGGTGGTTGCCGGACCCTGCCCTTCGGCGTCGGACATGAGTAGCAGCGTTGCAGCGATCCGGGGGGCCAGGTACCCCGGTGCGATGGCGGTGAGATCAGCCTGCAGCAGGACATGCTCAACCTCGGCCGGCAGGTGGTTCCCCAGGAGCGCCAAAGCATCCTGGTGGCGGTCGGTCGCAACGGCGCTTCCCAGCTGACTCAGGGCGCCAGAGCCCACCAGGCCCAGAAGTTCGGCTTCTGCCAGGACTCCACGGATCAGGGAACTGAACCTGCGGGACATCCGCGGCTGCGACCACTCTGCCCGCTCCATCACGGCTGCTGCGTCGACAACTGGCGCCGTACCATCGCCAGGATCCGCCTCGGTGCTGAGTTCCAACAGGACCTCCAGGATCCTGCGGCGGACCAACGGCGCATCGGGGCGCTGGGCCTCGGCCGAGAGCACGTTGACCTGTCCACCGGTGGCCCGGGAAACGTCCGCCGTGACGTGCCCTGCCACAGGCTGTCCCACAAGGGACGGGACCCGCTCGCTGGTAAGCCAGGCTGTTACCAGCCACAACCATTGCTCCTGGCGTGGCAGCGCAAGCCACTCAAGGTCAGGTGGCTGGATCCATGATGAGCTGTCGACATCCAGCCGCAGCAATCCAGCCAGCGCGGCGATCTCGGCCAGGACTGCGGTCTTGGCCGTATCCAGCCTGAGCGAATCGGCCAGCCGTTTCAGTTCGCGGACGCCGACTCCACCGCTGCGCAGGGTTGTCAGCGGATGCCGCTGGATCGATCCGAGGAGCTCGCCAATCAGGCGGAGGGTCTCGGCAACGGACCCCAATGCTGCGTTGCGGCGGAGCATGGCGCTGGTGGTGCCCAGTTGAGGGCGGGGCGGGTGAAGGGAAAAGTCTGTGATGATCGCTCCGCCGCGGAGTGCCAGTCCTACACTGTGCGGCAGTTCCACATGGGATGCGTCCAGGGGGACCAGGAGGCCACGTGCCAGGAGCCAGTCGACGGGACCTGCAGGGGAGGATTGCGCCAGGGATGTCTTGCGCTGGGCCTTGGGAACCGCGCCCATCGCCCAGTGTCCGAATTTTGCCAGCAGTGCGGGCGTCCGGTCTGGCGCGTCGGCAAGGATTCGTTGCAGCGCCGCTGGTGAGGCGGTCCACTGTTGCAGCGCGAGGGCGGCTTCCATTGGGGTGGTGGCCGCATGCAGGTCCTGCCCTGCACTTCTGAGTTCACTGACCAGATCCACGGCATGCTGGGCGAAGGACGGCTGCAGGCGCACCAGTTCGGTGTAGCTCCGGCCAAGGCCCGCCGGATAGATCCCCAAGACGTCCTTCAGGCTGGCAACTGGCAGGTAGAACTTCTGCCGACCGGCTACCGTCCCGTGGGGCGGTTCTGCCCGATGGATCAGCGCAAGCGCCTGCAGGTTCGCCAGAAGTGGCTCCAACGCCACAAGCGTGGACCCGCTGATCAACTTCCGCAAGCCAGCGACGGATGCGCTGTGGCCGGTGTCAGTGTTGGTGCACAGGTGCAGCGTTTCCAGGACCTGCATTTCAGGACGGCTGAGTCGTTCCAGCGCACGCTGGACGCTGACCCTGGCGCTGGCCCGCGCTGCAAGGGTGGAAAAGTCGTGTGCTGCGGGGGCCATGAGGTCAGGGCGGGCGGCGAAGAGTTCACGCAGGGAATCGTCACTGCGGGCGGACAGTTCCTGGCCAAGTGCCTGGATCATCGACATCAGCGGTGGCTCATGATCTTGGCCGGTTTCCAGCCCTACGGCGCCCCACCACAGCATCCACCACCAGGACCAGCATGAGAAGGAAAGCAAGGGGCAGGCCGTAGAGGGCAGCCGAGGTGACCCAGACCGGAGCAGTGATATTCATGAACGCCAGCACCATGACGCTTCCCACTGCTGCCAGGGAAAGGACTGCCACCAGGGCGGCCACTGCGGTAAGTGGCCGCCTGCTCCGTGAAGGGATCATGCAGGTAACGCTAACAGCCCCGCGACCGCTCGGACCGACGTCGACGGCGCTGTCTATTGCGGAAGAACATGGTCCGGCAGGATAACCTTGACCGAACAGACCAACACGGTCCGGGTGTCCAAGCCCTGAACCCGCCCAACGGAGCGGATGCGCAGTGGACTCAGGGACGTGTCTTGAACAGGACAGAACGAAGAAGGTTGATTACGTGCCTACTGGCAAGGTCAAGTGGTATGACAAGGACAAAGGTTTTGGATTCCTCGCGGGGGAGGACGGCCAGGAGGTCTTCCTGCCCAAGTCGTCGTTGCCCGACGGCCTGACGGACCTCAAGCCCGGAACACGGGTCGAGTTCGGCGTTGCCGACGGTCGCAAGGGAGCGCAGGCGCTGGGCCTTAGGGTGTTGGAAAAGACTCCCTCGCTGGCCAAAGCGAAGAGGACCGGCGCCCGCGACCTGGCGCCGCTAGTCCAGGATCTTGTATCAGTTCTGGATGATCTTTCCGGCACGCTTTCGGCCGGCAAATATCCGGAAGGTAACAAGGGCAAGGCAATTGCCGCCGCACTGCGAAAAGTTGCCGACGAGCTGGACGCGTAGGTCTGCCGTGGATCTCGACATGGACTTTCCTGCGCGGAAGCCTGCGGAACCCGAGAGCACAGTGCCTCCGGCGCGACGGGCAGTGCCCGCCTGGCGTACCGGGAAACCCGATGCTTTCCTGGCAGCGGCCCAGGATTCTGCACGGACTGCCATTGAATCGATCACGTCCCCTGCAGCGGTCGGCGCCCATCAGGGTGCGCGCAGCGAGGGCGACAGGCTGGTCACGCACCTGTTTGAATGCCGGCTCGCGGGGTATCCAGGATGGCAGTGGTACGCGGTTTTGACCCGTAATTCCCGCTCAAAGTCGGTGACAGTTAACGAGCTCGGGCTTTTGCCGTCCGAGGCGTCGGTCCTTGCTCCTGTGTGGGTGCCGTGGGCGGAGCGTGTCCGGCCTGAGGACGCCCAGGATTCCGAGAACGATTCTGCCGGCGATGGTCCCGTCGCTGCCGGCAGCGACGACCTGGCAGGGGCGCAGTCTTCGGCCCCCGAAGGCGACGACGAGACTGAGGACGACGAAGACCGGGAGGCCGACGCCGCCTGGTCGCGGTTGGCCGACGACGCCGACTGATTCGGCTCCCGCGATGGCCTCTTGTTGCTGCGGGGCCACGCAGGGAAGACGCTGATGGCGCCGGTTCGTGGAACCGGCGCCATCGGCGTCTCACGACTGGGAACTACTGCCGAAGCTGCCCCACAACATAGTCGATTGCGGCAGTCAGCGTCGTGATGTCATCCGGCTCAATAGCAACAAAGGTTGCAATCCGGAGCTGGTTGCGCCCGAGTTTGCGGTAAGGCTCAGTATCCACAATGCCGTTGGCGCGAAGGACCCTGGCCACAGTCGTGGCATCCACTGAATCATCGAAATCGATGGTGACGATCACGTTTGAACGATCCGCAGGGTCCGCAACAAAGGGCGTGGCGTACGGCGAGGACTCGGCCCAAGAGTAGAGCCGGCCGGCAGAATCGGCTGTCCGGGCCGCCGCAAAATCCAATCCGCCCTGTTCGTTGAGCCACTGGACCTGGGCGTCCAGGCTCACCAGCGTGGACAGTGCGGGAGTGTTGTACGTCTGGTTCAGCCGTGAGTTGTCAATGGCGGTCTGGAGGTTCAGGAAATCGGGAACCCAGCGCCCGCTGCTACTGATCTTGGCTGCGCGTTCCAGTGCTGCGGGTGAGAACAAGCCAAGCCAGAGGCCGCCGTCGGACGCAAAGTTCTTCTGCGGGGCGAAGTAGTAGACATCCGCCTCGGAGACGTCCACGTCGAGACCGCCAGCTGCAGAGGTGGCATCGATGACCAGCAAGGACTGCGGATCGGCCCCGCTCACCCGCTTTACGGGAGCGGCAACCCCTGTGGAGGTCTCGTTCTGCGGCCACGCATAGACATCAACGCCTTCCTCCGCGCGCGGAGCGGGACGGGTACCGGGCACGGACGTGATGATGGAGGACTCGTCAAGGAAGGGCGCCTTGTTCGTGGCCGCGGCAAATTTCGAGCCAAACTCACCGAAGGACAGGTGCTGGGCCTTGGTGTCCACCAGGCCAAACGCCGCGACGTCCCAGAACGCTGTGGAACCACCGACTCCCAGAACCACCTCGTAGCCCTCAGGTGCGCGGAAGAAGGAACTGAGCCCGGAACGCACGGAACCGACCAGATCCTTGACCGGAGCCTGCCGGTGCGAGGTGCCAAGAATAGTTGTGGAAGCCGCCGAAAGGGCTGCCATCTGTTCTGGGCGAACCTTTGAAGGCCCTGCACCGAAACGTCCGTCGTTGGGCAGGAGATGGGTTGGGATGGTTACGCTGGGGTCACTCACAGGGGCTCCGATTATCGTGGGCGTGGGCGTGGGCAAGGGGCAGGATGAGGCCGGAGGGCTGCGTAACAGCAAAGCCGTCTCCTATATTGTGCCTGACTACACTTTTGGAGGCTCCCCCAGCGCCTCGAAGTCCGCTCCCTGAGACACGGGTCTGGGCGACGCCCGAATTATCCGGACCTATTCAAAATAGGCTAGGCTTGGACTTTGATGGATGTGGCACCGCTGAACTGGACACCGGTGCAAAGAACGCTGAATTGATGCGCTCGAGGAGCTGAGCTGGATGACCGATCTGATCGATACCACCGAGATGTATCTTCGGACCATTTTGGAGCTGGAAGAAGAAAACATCGTCGCCCTGCGGGCGCGTATCGCGGAACGGCTGCGGCACTCCGGGCCAACCGTCTCCCAAACGATTGGTCGGATGGAACGTGATGGTCTTGTGGTGGTCAGTGGCGACCGCCACCTTGAGCTCACGGAGACCGGCCGAAAGCGGGCCACGGAGGTTATGCGTAAGCACCGTCTTGCTGAACGGCTTCTTGCCGACGTGATCGGCCTGGACTGGGCTTACGTCCATGATGAAGCCTGTCGCTGGGAGCATGTCATGAGCGAACGGGTGGAACGCCGCATCTACGAACTTCTGGACCACCCCACCGAATCGCCGTACGGGAACCCGATCCCGGGGCTCGCCGCCCTGGGGGGCAAGCCGGCGGCTGCCTTCACCGAGGGAGTGGTCAACCTGGTGCAGGCCATGAACGGCTATGCAGCTGATTCTACGATTACGGTGGTTCGGCTGGCCGAGCCCATCCAGGTGGATCCGGAGCTTTTAGTCCAGCTTGATGAGGGCGGAATCCGGCCTGGTGTCCGCGTGACGCTGGGGCGCACGGGCGACTACATTGCTGTGCGCGTCGCAGGGATTGATGGCGCACTGGAACTGCCGTCTGAGGTTGCAGCCCACGTTTTTGTTAAGGTCGGCTGAGGTCGATTCTGGAACCCTGCGGGTTATCCACAGATTATAACGGAATTGTTACTGAGTCCCGTTGTCGCCTATAGTTTAAGTGCAACGCTGATACCCAAGCGTTATACGAGCCACATCATCTGAAGCCGAGCCTTGCCAGCAGATGGTGCGCATGAAGTACCTACTGGCAGGGGCGGGGGAACCACGAATGACCGTCACAAGACGGTCTTGGGGTGAAGTCCGCAGCGCCATGCCGGTCCATTGGAAAGTCCCATCGGGGGACCCCTGTGCGACAACCGGTTTGGCTCAGTGGACCGGGTCGACTAACTCTCTGATCCGAATCCGACAGCTAACTCCGCAGGCTATCCAGAGAGGAAACATTCTTGACTACGCAGAACCCCAGGGGTCGCCGCCGCGCGACAGGCCCCGCTCCGGTGCACGTGCGCGCCGGAGTAACCGCTGTGGACCGCCCACGAGATCCACAGCGGGCAGCGCGCCTGCGTCGAAGCCCTTACCGCCAGGTGACGGATTTCGCAGCGGCCAGCGGGATAGGCCAGAAAGCCGGTGCTGCACTCGCAGCGGCCGGTCTCTTGCTGACGGTAACGATGCCCTTGGCGGGCCCGCTCACAGCTCAGGCCCAGCCCGCAGAGACAGCGGCAATCGCCGCCACTGCAATCCCCAAGCCGCAGATTTCCGCGGATGCCGGGGCTGTTATTGACTTCAGCCGCACTGCCGTTTCAACGCAGGCCGATCCAGACGGCAAGCTCAAGGCACTCTTGTCCGCCCAGTCCGCTGGACCCATCACAGCTGCATCGACCGCCGGTACGCTAGGTGCGCCGCTGGATGTCATGGCGACATCTTCGCCCTTTGGTTACCGGGTCAGCCCCATCACTGGCGGTTCCGGAGAATTCCACCGAGGCCAGGACTATGTGGCCCAGTGCGGAACAGAAGTAAAGGCTGCAGCAAGTGGCACCGTCACTTTCGCTGGATGGCACGAGTATGGGGGTGGCAACCGCGTTGTTGTCGACCATGGCAACGGACTTGAAACTACCTACAACCACCTGTCCTCCTTTACTGTCAAGGTTGGCCAGAAGCTCACCCGTGGTGAGGTGCTTGCCCTGAGCGGCACCACTGGCGCATCGACCGGCTGCCACCTCCACTTTGAGGTCCAGATGAACGGCGACGTTGTCGACCCGATTGGCTGGCTCTGAGCCAAACGATGGAACGCTCTCGCGGAGGTGCCAAGCCCCGTGATCAGAACGTGACATTGCTGTCAAACTGTTGTACCGTTTAGACCGCACCAGCTTTTCCGAGGCTGGCGCTCATGGGTGGATTGCCTAGCTCTGCCACCACTCATGATCCGTTCGCATTAATTCGTCTGGCAGGGGCGGGGGAACCAATTGTGGCTTTCTTTCGGGAAAGCCTTGGGGTTAAGTCGCAAAATCTCGCCTAGAGATCGCGCGGCCGGGTGACTCCCATCCGAATCCGACAGCTCACCTCGCAGGCACTGGGAGAGGCCACCTTCTTGTCTTCACGCACTACTGCCGCGCGCCACCGTGCCCTTGCGGTCCACACCAATCCTCTGGGCACGCTTTCACGCACTGTCAGCGCAAACGCTGGAACCGTAGGCCGCCAAGCTGCTGTCATCGCAGCAGCGTCAGGACTTGTCCTTGCCGCTGGCCTCCCGGCCACAGCCGCAGACACCGCCGTGGGCGTCTCTGCTTCCACGGAGACTGTGTCGGTGTCCGCTGCGGCCATCACCGCTGCTCCGACTGCACTTGTAAGCTTCGAGCGCCTGGTTGTCACCACGACACCCGCCCCCGTCGTTGAACCCGTTCCGGAGCCAGTCGTGGAGCGCGTTGCCGAGGCAGGCGCCACCCCGGCGACAGTAGAGCGGACAGCTTCGGGCACCACAGACGTAGCAACGGCGTCGTCAGCCCCAGCCGCGCAGGCATCACCGGCAGCTGCCGCTGAGCCGGCGCCCGCGAAATCAGGGCCTTCTGCTGCAGCCGCCGGCTTGGCTGGAATCGCCTACACCGGGATTGGCAGCCCTTACGTGTGGGGCGGAACCACACCAGGCGGCTGGGACTGCTCAGGTTTCACGCAGTGGGTCTATGCCCAGGCCGGAATCAGCATTCCCCGCGTCAATGCGTGGAACTCCATGACTCCCACGTCCAACCCGCAGCCCGGTGACCTGGTCATGCAGAACGGCGGAGCCCACGTGGGAATCTACGTCGGCAACGGCATGATGGTCAGCGCACTCAACCCGTCACAGGGCACCCTGTTGCACGCCGTGGCCGCAACCGGCAGCAGCTCCTTTTACACCGTCCGCTAGATCCCTCCAGGCTAAATCCCCGTACAGGGCAGCACGGCACGGCAGTCCCTGACGCCGGCCGTTTGCCCAAAGGCCCAGGACTCCCAACAGTCCCAGGGAAAAGGAAAGAGAGTACCCATGACCACTCGTGTCATAGCAAGGCACCGCGCGGAAGTCACCTCGACCACCTCGCTGGCGGTAATCGCCAAGTCCGTAAGCTCCAATGCTGGCACCATGGGGCGTCAGGCTGCTGTTATTGCCGCTGCTTCCGGGCTCGTCCTGACTAGCGCAATCGCTGCCAACGCGGCTGAGCCAACAGCTCCGCGTGAAGCTGCACCGGCGTCCACCCTGGCCGTTCAGTCCTCCACCAGTTCGGTCATTTCGGCCGAATCGACAGTGGCCATCTCATTTGAGAAGCCGTCAGTCACCACAAGCCCTGCCCCTGTTGTGGCCCCCGAGCCAGAGGTTGTCGAGGCTCCGGCTGCCGTAACTGCGGAGGTCGCCCCCGCTGTACAGGCAGCACCCGCCGGTGCAGTCACTCCTGCTGCACCGGTTGCTGCAGCAGCCCCCGCAGCCCCCGCCGCCCCCGCTGTCACAGTCACTCCGAAATCTTCCGCTCCGGCTGCCCCTGCGGCGTCCAATGGAATCGGTGGCGCCATCCTCTCGGCCGCCTACGCGCAGATCGGTATTAACCAGGACTGCACAGCCCTGGTGTCCAACTCCCTCGCAGCGGTTGGTATCAACTTCCACGACTGGCCCGCCGGGTACTTGTCGCTTGGCCGCACCGTGAGTGCTGCCGAGGCCCAGCCGGGCGATATCGTCTACTACGCCGATGGCGGGGCAGGTGCTGCCCACGTTGCGATCTACGCTGGCAACGGCCAGGCAGTGCATGGCGGCTTTAACGGCTCCACGATTCTCTTCAGTGTCAACGTGGGCTCAGGGCCCACATTCGTCCGCGTCAACGGCTGACCAGCTTGCTCTTGAAGGACCCGCACCCCAGGGTGTGGGTCCTTCGGCCGTTAACAGGCTTCTCCGGGGTGGATTAGTTCATCAGGGGATCTGCTGTTTACTCTGTACTTGTCGATCCATAGC
Organism: Pseudarthrobacter sp. PS3-L1; assembly: GCF_030063285.1. Classification (GTDB taxonomy): domain Bacteria; phylum Actinomycetota; class Actinomycetes; order Actinomycetales; family Micrococcaceae; genus Arthrobacter. Next base: position 494,921 of record NZ_JASISU010000001.1, read on the forward strand.
CCGGACATGCCGGGGGCAGCCGGCCCTCGTGCCCCTGACGGGTGCGGCCCCGAAGAGGTACGTGCATGCGCACTCTCGTTCTGAATGCTGGATATGAACCGCTGGCGGTTGTGAGCTTCCGCCGGGCGCTGGTGCTTGTGCTGGCAGGGAAGGCCAGTGTTATTGCAGAGTCCGGGGAGCCGGTGGTTGGTCCGCAGGAGATTCTGGCAAGGCCGTCGGTCATTCTGTTGAACAGGTACGTCAGGCCCCGGTACAACGTGAGCACCCCAGTCAGCCGGAGGGGAGTGTTGCGCAGGGACGGCCACAGATGTGCGTACTGCGACAAGACCGCCCACACCATAGATCACGTTCATCCACGGTCCCGTGGCGGTGCCGACTCTTGGGAGAACCTCGTCGCAGCGTGCCTGCGCTGCAACAATGCCAAAGGAAACCATACCCCCGGGGAGATGGGATGGCGGCTCGGATTTGTGCCCGGACCACCGCATGGGGCGATTTGGCAGATCAAGGAACTTGAAAAGCCTGCAGCTGACTGGACCGAGTTCCTGCGTCCGCCGTCGGCAGCATAAGAATCACGGGCGTGGGCGGTACGCTGATCGAATGGAATTCGACGCCATAGTCCTAGCTGGCGGGCGGTCCTCACGTCTTGGCGGAATCCCCAAGGCTACGCTGGTCTACCACGGCGAGACACTCTTGCGCCGGGCCGTCCAGGCTACAGCTCACGCTGGAGCGCGACGGACAGTTGTGGTGGGGCCGACGATGCCATGGCTGGCAGCGGAGGCCCTTTTTGCCCGGGAGGATCCGCATTTTTCCGGGCCGGCCGCTGGGATCGCTGCAGGACTCGCGGCGCTGGCTGGCGATGGTCAGGCTCCCGCGCGGTGGACGTTGGTCCTTGCGTGTGACATGCCGTTCGCTTCCTCGGCCATTGGCGCCCTGCTTGGTGCGTTCGAGCTCCCGGGCGACGTTGACGGTGTGGTTGCCGACGCCGGGGACGGGCACCGTCAACACCTCGCTGGATTCTATGACACAGATGTGTTAACTGAGGTGGCGGCTGGGCTCGACGCTTCAGGAACGCTCATCAATGCGTCTGTACGCGCCCTGCTTGCTAATCTTGAACTCGTGGCAGTCCCCGTACCTGAGGGGAGCACCGACGACGTCGATACCTGGCACCAGGCAGAGGTATTGGGAGTTACCGCAGCCACGCAGCGCAACGATCCGGCAGCGCCGGCAACCTAGGATGCTTTGGAGGCAGACGGTGACAAGCCAGGACGAGATTTTGCAGCAGTGGTGCCAGGAGTTGCTCACAGCTTTTGAGCTGGAGGATGTTGACCTAGACCCGGCTGCGATCCTGTCCCTCGCGGGTATTGCAGCCCATTCCGTTATTCGACCCGCAGCGCCGCTCACAACCTTCATTGCCGGTTTTGCGGCAGGCCTCGCGGCTGGAACCGGTCAGGCAACGGACAGTGTCGCCATGGGCGCTGCATTGCGGGTAGCCCGCGAGGCTGTTGAACGTCGGCGGCCGGCAGAGTCAGAACCGGGGAGGGTCCATTCCGGAGTGACGGGCAACGAGACCCTTGGTGCGGACAAGGCGGAGTGAACGAGATTCCTGTCCCCGGTCCGCTTCAGCCGGCAGTCCACGAGGCCGTGGGCGCCAGGCACCTAGAGCACTCCTGGCAGGAGGCCAGGCAGGTTGCCGCTGCGGCAGAGCCTGTCCGGACGTCAGCCGTTCCCCTTGCAGAAGCTATTGGCCGTGTCCTCAAAGAACCCCTCCGGGCCGCACAGGACATGCCGCACTACGCATCAGCGGCCATGGACGGGTGGGCCGTAAACGGCACCGGACCGTGGATCATTGTGCCTGCAGGGGAGCGGTTGAGCCCACATCAGGGGTCCGCCATCGCCACCGGTGGGCTCATGCCGCCCGGCGCGAAAGCCGTCCTGCGATCGGAAAGTGCACTCAGGACAACTGACGACGACGGACTTGCTGTGATCGCCGCTGGCGGGACGGCACGGCCAGGGGAACCCAAGAATGGCCAGCACGTCAGGCCAGCGGCAACCGAGGCCCGGGTAGGAGAGGATCTGGTGCCAGTGGGCACGCTACTCTCTCCCGCCCACGTTGCCCTCGCAGCCCTGGCTGGTGTGGACTCACTGGCTGTTGAGGGCAAGCCGCTGGTCCGTCTCCTTTATACGGGTGCTGAGGTCATCCTGCAGGGACGTCCAGAACCAGGGCAGGTCCGCGATGCATTTGGACCGCAGTTGGGACACGTGGTGAACCTTTTGGGCGGTATACCGGCTGGCCAGCAACGGATCGGCGACTCGTATGAAGAGTGGTTGAAGGCTCTGGAGGAAAGCGGTCCGCAGGAACTGCCAGCCGACGTCGTCATCACCACCGGCGGCACGGGGCGCTCCGCTACGGATCACCTGCGCAGCGTGATCCGTGAACTGGGCGGGAATCTGTTAGTGGACGGTATCGCCATGCGACCCGGGCATCCGACGCTGTTGGCTGAACTGCCTGATGGCCGTTACATCCTGGGCCTGCCGGGCAATCCATTGGCCGCGATGGTGGCGCTGGTAACCATTGGCGAACCATTGCTTGCGGCGCTTGCGAACAGGCGTCAGGCTCCAGCGTTGGATGTCCCGTCTGGCACAGTCATTGACGCAAGTACCGGCCCCACGAGGGTGGTTCCGTTCCGCCTGGTGTACGGGATGGCCTCACCTGCGAACCGGGTAGGCTCGGGAATGCTGCGCGGACTTGCCTCGGCCGATGGCCTCCTTGTGGTTCCGCCGCACGGTGTCCAGCTGGGTGAGAAAGTTCCCGCGCTTGAACTACCCTGGCGCGCGGGGTATCTTTCCACAGCCCTTGCGAAGACGGCAGCAGCGTCGCAGGTCCGCAAGCCGCGGGTCCGGCGAGAGAAAGCCGCAGGCCCGGTGGACTGGAGCGCCCTCCTAGAACCGGGAGATCTGAGTCCCTGATCGCACGATGCGCCGGGCCAGGGCTGGGGTTGCTGGCTTGCAGCGGCAGTCCTTGGGATGATGGCACTATGAATAGGAAGCCACCACAGCAGGACGTCAACGAAGATGACCTTAAAATCCACGACCCAAAGTCGAGCGCGGCCGGACTGACCGCTGTCGCGGTTGCTTTGGAACGGGGCTATTCACAGGCCGGAGTGGGCCGAACTGCGCGGTCCCTGCTGCGGGTCAATCAGCACGGTGGGTTCGACTGCCCCGGCTGCGCCTGGCCAGAATCCATTACGGGGCGGCGCAAGCCAGCAGAATTCTGCGAAAACGGTGCCAAGGCAATAGCCGAGGAGAACACCACACGAGAGGTCACGCCGGCTTTTTGGGCTGAACATTCCATTGCGGACCTTGCCGAAAAAACCCAATACTGGTTGGGCAACCAGGGCAGGATCACTGAACCCGTGGTCATCAGGCCGGGGGACACACACTACTCCGCCATCAGCTGGCAAGATGCCTTCGATCTGGTCGCGGAGCACATCCAGGCGACTACTCCGGACCGGTGTGTGTTCTACACATCCGGAAGGACTGCAAATGAAACAGCTTTCCTGTACCAACTCTTTGCCCGGAGCCTGGGCACCAACAATCTCCCGGACTGCTCCAACATGTGCCACGAGTCCTCCGGCTCTGCCCTGAACCCCACGATTGGCATTGGCAAGGGCACTGTCTCACTCGAGGACATCCATCATGCGGAACTGGTGCTGGTGGTGGGCCAGAACCCGGGCACCAATCATCCCCGGATGCTGTCAGCGCTCAGTGACTGCCGTGACAACGGTGGCCGTGTCATGGCAATCAATCCACTTCCGGAAGCTGGGTTGATGAACTTCCGCGATCCGCAGGCAGTCAGCGGAGTGCTGGGGGCAGGATCCACCATCGCGGACAGCTTCCTGCAGATCAAGGTGGGCGGAGACCTCGCCCTGTTCCAGGCGCTGGGGCACCTGCTCCTGCAGGCCGAGGAAGAAAACCCGGGAACCGTCGTCGACCATTCCTTCATTGCCGAGCAAACGCAGGGTTTTGCGGCGTATCGGGAAGCCCGCAGCACCTTGAACTGGGAACTGACAGAGCGGGCCACGGGACTTACCCAAGGCCAAATCAGGGATGCAGCCCAGATGCTGGCGAGCTCCAAAGCCACAACCATCTGCTGGGCACTGGGCCTGACCCAGCAGCCCCATTCGGTCGATACGCTCCGCGAGATCGTCAACCTGCTGCTCCTGCAGGGCAACTTCGGCAAGCACGGCGCCGGCGCCTGCCCGGTCCGCGGGCACTCCAATGTCCAGGGCGACAGGACCATGGGAATCTGGGAGAAGCCCAGTGAGAAGTTCCTGGCCAGCCTGGATCTCGAATTCGGCATCACCAGCCCGCGCGCCCACGGGCACGACTCGGTGGAGACCCAGACAGCGCTCGAACGAGGCGAGGTGGATGTCTTTGTTTCCATGGGCGGAAACTTTGCCTCAGCGGGATCGGACTCTGGCCCGTTGGAGGCCGGATTGCAGCGCACCGGCCTCACAGTGCACATCTCCACCAAACCCAACAGATCCCACGTGGTGCACGGTGTAACCTCCCTGATCCTGCCTACCCTTGGCCGCACCGATACCGATGACAAACACCCCACGGGTAAACAATTCCTCTCTGTGGAGGACTCCATGTCCGTGATTAAATCCACGCAGGGACGCCTCACGCCGGTCTCCGATCACCTCCTCAGCGAGCCAGTGATCGTTGCCCGGATGGCCGAGGCAACCCTGGGCGCGGACCATGCCGTGCCGTGGCGCGAGCTGGCGGAGGACTATGACCGCATCCGTGATTCCGTGTCCCGGGTTGTGCCCGGGTTTGCGGACTTCAATACCAGGGTCCGGACCAAAAATGGGTTTGTGCTGCCCAATCCGCCCAGGGACAAACGGAGCTTTGCGACGGAATCGGGCAAGGCGCACTTCTCGGTACGTCCCCTGGAATTCCTGGAGGCGCCACCAGGCCACCTCATCCTGCAGACAGTGCGCAGCCACGATCAGTACAACACCACCATCTACGGACTCGATGACCGCTACCGTGGCGTATCCCAGGGCAGGCGGGTGATCTTGGTCCACCCGGACGATCTCTCCGAGCTGGGATTTGGCGACAGGGACCTGGTGGATGTTATCTCTTCGTTCCGGGGAAGCGATGGAACACTCACGGAGCGGCGGGCCGACAGGTTTGCCCTGGTGTCCTACCCCACGGCCAAGGGATGCGCTGCCGCATACTTCCCCGAAGCCAACGCCCTGGTGCACCGGGAACTGGTTGCCCGGGAATCAAACACTCCAGGGTTCAAGGCCATGACCATCAGGTTTGTACCCCACCTGGACAAGGAGAACTGATGGGGCGGTTGACCCAACGACGCCGGATCCACCGGGTTGTCCTTGACGGCAGCACTGCAGCACTGGAGTTCCCCGTACGGGCGCGGGAGGATGTCCTGGCCGTGGAGGAACCGCTGGAAATCAGGCTTGGTGGCACCTCGTTTGCCGTCACCATGCGCACTCCTGGCCACGACTTTGACCTCGTGGCAGGCTTCCTGGTCTCCGAGGGCATTATCTGGGAACCGGAGCAGCTGGTCTCGCTGCGCTTCTGTGCCGGCGAAGATGAGGACGGAGTCCAGACCTTCAACGTTGTCGAGGCCCAACTGCGCCCGGATGTGGTGCTTCCCGAAAAAGGACGTACCTTCTACACCTCCAGCTCCTGCGGCATCTGCGGAACGGATTCAATCGAGGCTGTCCACAAATCCTCACGGCATCCGGTGACGGCTGAGCCTGCTGCACTTCCCGCAGCTCTTCTTGCCTGCCTGCCGGACCGGCTCCGGGAATCCCAGGAGCTTTTTGAGCGTACGGGCGGGGTCCACGCAGCGGGGCTTTTCCGGTTGACGGCCGACGGCGGGGCAGACCTGCTGTGCCTGCGCGAGGACGTGGGACGTCACAACGCCGTGGACAAGGTGGTGGGGTGGGCCCTGCGCGAGAAGCTGCTTCCACTGTCCGGAATGGTCCTGCAGGTTTCGGGCAGGGCTTCTTTTGAACTTGTCCAGAAAGCGGCCATGGCAGGGATACCGGTGCTGGCTGCCGTGAGTGCCCCGTCAAGCCTGGCTGTGGAACTCGCCGAGGACAGTGGCATCACTCTCGTGGGCTTCAGCAGGGGGATAAGCCTGAACGTGTATAGCGGGATCCAGCGCATCAGTACCCCTGTCGCGGCGACACCCTGAGCCCTCGATGCATCGGTAGGTGACGGCGAGGCCATTTTGCGTGGTCGCAGCAGCACCGTAGATTTTCTTCCAACGAATGGATCCGGTGAGGGTTCCCGCCACGCAATAAAGAGGGTACGTAGTGCACGACGACCGCCAGATCACCGAACTCCGGCTTGAACGCTTCTTGCGTGAGCGGATTTCGCCTGCCGTGTACCGGCGGTTCGCGCCGATGACACTCAGTAGCTGGGAGGTCCCGGGTGAACCTGTGCCGGCAACCGACGCACTGTCCCAGGACTTTACGCCGCAGGAGCACGGTGTGGCGTGGGGTACGCCCTGGAGCACACTGTGGTTGCACATCGAAGGCGAAGTGCCAGCTGGCTGGGGTTGTGCCGCAGGTACCGACCTGGAAGTGATAGTTGACCTGGGCTTCACGGCCGAGGACCCCGGCTTTCAGTGCGAGGGAATAGCCTGGCGGCCCGACGCCACCATCATCAAGGCCATTTCCCCTCGCAACCAGTACGTCCCCGTGGACCTGGCACGTGCGGGTGCCACAGTGGATTTTTACGTCGAGGCCGCCGCCAACCCGGATGTGGCCCAGGGGTGGACCTTTGCGGCAAACCCCTACGGCGACCGAGCCACGGCTGGCACGGAACCGCAGTACACATTGGGCCGCATTGCGCTCGCAGAACGTGACGTGACCGTCTGGGAACTCGAACAGGATGTGACGGCGCTGCGTGGTCTGATGCTCGAACTCCCTGTTGATCAACCACGACGGCACCTGATCCTGCGGGCCCTGGAGCAGATGCTGGACATCCTCGACCCCGACGACGTAGCGGAAAGCGCCGCAACAGCCAGGGAAGTGATCGCAGGTGTGTTGCACCAGCCAGCCAATGCCAGTGCGCACAACATAGTTGCTACTGGCCACGCGCATATTGATTCCGCCTGGCTCTGGCCCGTGCGTGAAACCATCCGCAAGTGCGCCAGGACCTTTTCCAACGTTGTCGCCCTGATGGACGAGGATTCAGATTTTGTGTTTTCCTGTTCCTCAGCCCAGCAGCTCGCCTGGATGCGGGACTACTACCCGGAATTGTTTGTGCGAATTAAGGAGAAGGTTGCCGCCGGTCAGTTTGTCCCTGTGGGAGGCATGTGGGTGGAAGCGGACACCAATATGCCTGGTAGCGAGGCAATGGCCAGGCAGTTCATCGAAGGCAAGATGTTTTTCCTCGACGAATTTGGCGTCGACACCAGGGAGTCCTGGTTGCCTGATTCCTTTGGCTACTCGGGTGCCCTGCCGCAGATCGTCAAATCGGCCGGTAGTGACTGGTTCCTGACCCAGAAGATTTCCTGGAACCAGGTCAACAAGATGCCGCATCACTCTTTTGAATGGGAAGGTATCGACGGAACACGGCTTTTCACCCATTTCCCGCCGGTGGACACCTACAACTCCCAGCTCAGCGGCGGTGAACTCGCCCACGCAGAGCGCAATTATCGTGACCATGGCCATGGCGCCAGTTCCCTTGTGCCCTTCGGCTATGGCGACGGCGGTGGAGGTCCTACCCGGGAGATGCTTGCCGCCGCCAGGCGAACGGCAGACCTGGAGGGCTCCCCAAAGGTTCGGCTAGGTTCGGCCACGGATTTCTTCACCACGGCACAGCAGGAGTACCGCAACCTTCCGGTCTGGGTGGGTGAGATGTACCTTGAGCTGCACCGGGGCACCTACACAACCCAGGCGGGTACCAAGGCGGGAAACCGCCGTACGGAACATCTCCTCAGGGAAGCCGAGCTCTGGTGCACGGTTGCCACCGTGAAAAAGGGTGCGTCCTACCCGGCGGCGGACCTTAAGCGGCTCTGGCGCCTGGTGCTGCTCCAGCAGTTCCACGACATCCTGCCGGGAAGTTCGATTGCCTGGGTCCACCAGGATGCTGAACGAAACTATGCAGCCATCACAGCCGAGCTTGAGCAGATTATTTCCTCTGCGCTAACTGCAGCATTGGGCACCGGTGCGGTGCCCCTCCTGGCCAACGCAGCCCCGCACTCACGGGCCGGTGTAGCCGCGCTGGCGGCAGGACCCATGCAGTGGACTGGGGACGTTACGGTGACCCGCCATGGCGATGCCACAGTGCTGGACAATGGCGTGATCCGTGCCGTGGTGGATGCTTCTGGCCTGCTCGAATCGTTGGTGGACCATGCTAGCGGCCGGGAGGCGATCGCCCCAGGGGAGCGTGGAAACCTCCTTGAGCTGCACCGAGATACCCCCAACGAATGGGATGCGTGGGATATTGACAGCTTTTACCGCCGCAACGTCACCCAGGTGACTACCGCGGTAAGCGTCCGCGTTGAGGAGGACGCGCATGCCGCCGTCGTCATTGTTGAACGGCTGGCTGGTACCTCGGCCGTGACGCAGCGAATCACGCTCTCTGCCGGAAGCGCCTCGCTGGCCATCAGCACGGCCGTTGACTGGCAGGAGAGGGAGAAGTTGCTCAAGCTCGGCTTCCCCCTGGATGTCCGCGCAGGCCATTCATCGGCGGAAACCCAATTTGGACATGTCCAACGGGCCACCCACGTCAATACTTCCTGGGAGGCGGCAAAGTTCGAGATATGCGCTCATCGGTGGATCCACGTGGGCGAGCCGGGCTACGGCGTGGCCATCAGCAACGCCGCTACCTATGGTCACGACGTCACCCGCAACGTCAGGGACCACGACGGCGGTACCACCACCACCGTGCGACTGTCGCTGCTGCGCGCGCCCAAGTTCCCGGATCCCACGGCTGATGCAGGCCAGCACACGCTGGACGTCACCATCCGTCCGGGTGCCGACATTGCCGATGCCGTGGAGGAGGGGTATCGCACCAACCTGTTGCCGCGGATTCATCGTGGACAGGATTCCAGCGATCCTTTGGTATCAGCAGACAACCCGGCGCTGGTGGTAGAAGCCGTCAAGCTTGCCGAAGACGGATCCGGTGATGTCATTGTGCGGCTCTACGAATCATTGGGCCAGCGTTCGGCTGGTTTGGTCGCGGCGGGGTTTCCGGTAGCTGAGGTGTGGGCCGTGGATCTTCTGGAACGGCGTGTTGCTGCACCCTGGCTGGTTCCTGCCAGCGGTGGATCCATGGACCCCGGTACTGCAGGCCGGGTGGACCTGGTGCTGCGGCCCTTCCAGCTGGTGACACTGAGGTTCGCACGGCGCTAGGGGCCAAGGCGCGGTGGTCAGCTGTGGTGCCCCCTCTGCGCCATCGTCTGGCACTGGCCGTTAAATAGGCTGAGTGGGGGCGGGACCCCAACGGCCCGCCACCACTCATCCCCCCAATGCGAATGTGAAGCCGGGCCACAGCTGACGAAAACATCCCCGTTCAGACAGCCATGGCCCCGGCGGCTTCACACATTCGTAATTCTGTCACGTCTAATGTTTATGTGAAAGCCGGGACGGTTAACTTTTGGTAACTGTCGGCGTGGAGCGCTGCGGCCGTCGTTTTCCTATCAGCTTCGTCATCCAGATCATGGCGAGGCCCGCCACGAAGCAGAGGATGGCCGTGTAGTTCAGGATGTACATCAGCGCTGAAAACGCTACCGGAATGAACGGGAAACCGAGGGTAAGGATAATGGCGACCGAGCCCAGGGACAGCAACAGCGCAGCGATCCGGATCAGCACTGGAAAATTCCCCAGGGCGGTGCGGAACATGCTGGGGAGGAGGGCCGCAACCACGTAGGCGGGGTAGAGCCTGCCAACGGCCCCATAATATTCCAGCAGCACTTGCTGATGAGCAGCCGTACCCGGTTCCTGGTGCATGCCAACCGCCGAGACAGAAGTGTCCAACAGGACGAAGAGGACGCTAACGGCAGCAACGCAGACTCCCAGGGCCACCCACCCCGGGGGTCCAATGATCAACCGATGGGTCCATGCTGTCCCGAAACCCTTGGCGATCCGGTAGCCGACAGCCATGAGGGCGCCGAAGATGACAAGGCGCAGCGCTAGGTTGGCCAGGTTGAAACCGCCCAGGGCCCCGTCAATGGCCAGGTACGGCGCCTCGATACTCAGCAGGACAGCCAGCGCCATAAGTGCAAAGATCGCGAACAGGGAACGGTTCTCCTTTCGCAGCGCACTGGGAATTCGTGCCACAGTGACTGCTGTGCAGCTCAGCAGGGTAATCCACTGCAGGGTCAGAATCATCCGAGGTTCTCCCAGATCCGTTCGGTTTGGCGTTGATCGTGTTCCTGGCGCCGGAGGGCCCGTCCCAAGGCTTGCAGGCGCTCGCCGGCCAAAGCGCTCAGATCACCGGGGGAGAGGCTGGAGAGGGCGCGGCTGCGGGCATCTGCTGGCCATCCTGCCTCTGGTTCGGTGACAAGGCCAGAGGCAACCAGCCCACCAGCTGGTCCCACGCCGGCTGCAATGGACGTTGCTAGTGCCAGTTCCGGTGCCAGGCGGTTGGCACTGAGCTGCGCTGAATAATTCTGAGCTGCTACGCCAGTGGCTGCCGATACGCGGTGGCGGAGTTCGCCGTCGTCAACGGCATCTACCCAGTTCCGAACGGATGTCCGGTGCGGCGGGGCACTCAGGGCAGGTAGCTGCGCACGACCGGGCGCCGGTGTGCCAGGAAAGTATCCGGCGTCTCCTGCTGCGAGCGGCCCGGCCAGAACAGTCCGGAGCAGATCGTCAGTGGAAACCTGGCTGACCAGTTCCTTCGGGGTCGGTGCAACGGGCGCCCCAGCAAGCACCCGATAGTTATCAAAGAAGGACAGGGCTTCAAGGGGATTGCTGCCAAAGGCCCTGCTGATAGCCACGACACTGGACTCGGCAACTTTCCCGCGGACCAGTTGCTGGGCCAGAGTGGTCCGTTTAATGCCTGCAAGCCGGCATACATCGGCGGTGCTCACAGCAGGCGCCACACCGTTGAGCCAGCGCTGGAAGGCTTTTGCGGACAAGGGCATGGGCCATCACTTTCACTGGTGGTCTGGACTAGTCAATTCTACCCGTTGACGTTCCGCTGCTGTGGGTAACTGATTTTACGTACCGGCCAGAGAGGAGTAAAGTCATTCAGGAACCCGCTGGTCCGTACACCCCCCAAGTCCGGACCGGCGGGTTCTTTTATGCCCTCTTGCTGGCCCACGGACCGTGGCCGGGGGCGAAAGGACTAACGCATGACTGCCACACTCGTAGCCAAAGACCTGGCTGGCGGACACGACCACCGCACACTTTTTTCCGGGCTTTCCCTGACCGTTGCGCCGGGCGATGTTGTCGGCGTGATGGGTGCCAACGGGGCAGGAAAAACCACCCTCCTCCGCATTCTTGCCGGCGTGGATGAGCCGCAGGCAGGTACGGTGAGCCTAGCTCCCCAGGATGCCTTTGTGGGATGGCTTCCCCAGGAGCATGAACGGGTGGTGGGCGAAAGCGTAGCCGGTTACATCGAACGACGCACGGGGTGCCGGCAGGCCACTCTGGACATGGAATCCGCTGCCGATGCGCTAGGTTCAGGAGCTCCCGGATCGGACGATTCCTACTCTGCGGCGTTCGACAGGTGGATGGCCTCCGGTGCTGCCGATCTTGAGGACCGGGTACCAGCTGTCCTTGCAGATCTTGGCCTTGACGTGGGGGCGGACGCCGGGATGGCGGGACTCTCTGGCGGACAGGCCGCACGGGTGGCGCTCGCGGCCTTGCTGCTGAGCCGTTTTGATATTGTCCTCCTGGATGAGCCCACCAATGATTTGGACATGGCGGGCCTGGCTCGGCTGGAGAACTTCATCAAGGGCCTGCGCGGCGGCGTTGTCCTGGTCTCGCACGACAGGGAGTTTCTGGCTGGTTGCGTGAGCACAGTGGTGGAGCTGGACCAGGCACAGAACGCAGTCACCGTTTACGACGGCGGCTACGAGGCTTTCCTGGCAGAACGTGCCACCGCTCGCAAACACGCTCGGGAAAAGTACGAGGAGTTCTCCGCCACCAAAGCAGATCTAGTGGGCAGGGCTCGAACGCAGCGTGAGTGGAGTTCCCAGGGCGTCCGGAATGCCATGAAGAAGAGCCCCGACAATGACAAGATCCGGCGGGCGGCATCCACCGAGTCCTCTGAAAAGCAGGCCCAGAAAGTCCGTCAAATGGAGTCGCGGATAGCGCGCCTTGATGTGGTGGAGGAACCGCGGAAGGAATGGCAGCTGCAATTTTCCATTGGACAGGCGCCGCGCTCCAGTTCCGTGGTGGCGACACTGCGTGACGTCGTGGCACGGCAGGGCGAATTCACGCTTGGTCCAGTGAACCTGCAGCTTAACGCGGGCGAACGCATTGGTATCACAGGCCCGAACGGGGCTGGGAAGTCTACGCTCCTGCGGCTCCTGCTCGGTGTGCAGGCGCCGGATACCGGTGAAGCATCCTTGGGGGCCTCCGTGGCTATCGGGGAGATTGACCAAGCCCGGGGATTACTGGCGGGACATATGATTCTTGCCGACGCGGTCGAGGCTGCCCTGCCTGACCTGACCGGCGCTGAGGTCCGCACGCTGCTCGCCAAATTTGGCCTCAAAGCTGACCACACGGCCAGGACAGTGGATTCGCTGTCGCCTGGTGAGCGCACCCGTGCAGCGTTGGCTCTCCTGCAGGCCCGGGGAATCAACCTGCTGGTCCTGGACGAGCCCACCAACCACCTCGACCTCCCTGCCATTGAACAGCTTGAAGAGGCACTGGAAAGCTATGACGGCGCCCTTTTGCTGGTCTCCCACGACAGGCGGCTTCTGGAGAACGTCCGGTTGGATGTTCGCTGGGAGCTAGACGACGGCGTCGTCACCGAACGTTCCATCGATACCAAGGAAAATCACTCATGAGCATGGACAGGGTCGCCTGGAGTTCGCTGTACAACATCTCGCAGGCCAAAAATGGGCGCCGGCCGTTTTCCCGTGCCATGCTCAAGCGGGTCTTCGCTTTTGCCAGGCCCTACCGTGCGACGTTGATTGCCTTTATCCTGCTCTCCATTGTGCTGGCCTTCCTGGCCGTTGCCACGCCCGTCCTTGCTGGTCAGGTTGTGGACGCAATTGTCGCCGGATCGGGAACCGACCAGATCATCAGGTTGGCCATTCTGATAGCCCTCGTGGCGGTCGCCGAGGCCGGGGTTGGTCTGTTGAGCCGCTGGTTTTCCTCGAAGATTGGCGAGGGGGTCATTCTGGACCTGCGCACAAAGGTCTTTGACCACGTCCAGAAAATGCCTATTGCATTCTTTACCCGCACCCGGACAGGTGCGCTGGTCAGCAGGCTCAACAACGATGTGATCGGCGCCCAGTCCGCCTTTGCTGGCACTCTCTCCGGCGTCGTCAGCAATGTGGTGGCGCTGATCCTGACGCTGATCGTCATGCTCGGCACGTCGTGGCAGGTGACGGTACTGGCCATGGTGTTGCTCCCCATTTTCCTGATTCCCGCGCGACGGATGGGTTCCCGCCTGGCCGCCCTGCGCCGTGAAGCTGCAGAGCACAACGCCACCATGGGTACGCAGATGACGGAGCGGTTCTCGGCGCCTGGTGCCACCCTGGTCAAGCTCTTCGGCAGGCCGGACGAGGAATCACGTGAGTTCGCCGTCCGTGCAGACCGTGTCCGCGACATCGGTGTCCGCACCGCGATGCTCCAGTTCACTTTTGTTACCGCGCTGACACTCGTTTCTGCCCTGGCCCTGGCACTGGTCTACGGCCTGGGTGGGTGGCTGGCCATCAACGGACAGTTGGCACCAGGTGACGTTGTGGTCCTTGCCCTGCTCCTGACGCGGCTCTATGCTCCGTTGACCGCCCTGTCCAACGCACGCGTTGAAATCATGAGTGCCCTGGTCAGTTTCGAGCGGGTCTTCGAGGTCCTGGACCTCGAACCCCTCATCAAGGAAAAACCGACAGCCCGTGCCGTCCCCGAGGGACCGGTCGCAGTTGAGTTCGCCAATGTGCGCTTTGCGTATCCTGCAGCCGATAAAGTCTCACTGGCCTCGCTTGAAGAAGTTTCCACCCTAGACACCAGGGGTGGCGAAGAGGTCCTGCACGGCATCAGTTTCCGGGTGGAACCAGGCCAGACTGTGGCGCTGGTAGGGTCTTCCGGCGCCGGCAAATCCACCATTGCCCAGTTGCTTTCGCGCCTGTACGACGTCGACTCCGGGGCCGTGGTGCTCGGTGGCACAGCCCAGGGCGTCGCTGACGGATCCCAGGCCGGTGGCCTGGACATCCGCGATGTCACTTTCGATTCCCTTCGCGCTACCTTGGGCATGGTCACCCAGGATGGCCATCTCTTCCATGAAAGCATCGCCTCGAACCTCCGCCTCGCCCGGCCAGACGCGACCGAAGAAGACATGTGGGAGGCCATCCGGAAGGCCCGACTGGAAACCATGATCCGGTCGCTTCCCGACGGGTTGGACACCATTGTGGGAGAGCGCGGTTACCGGCTCTCCGGTGGTGAGCGTCAACGCCTGACCATCGCGCGGCTCCTGGTCGCATCCCCCCGCGTTGTGATCCTGGACGAGGCGACGGCGGCACTTGATTCAACCAACGAGGCCGCCGTGCAGGCGGCTCTGGGCGCTGCCCTGGAAGGTCGCACCGCCGTCGTTATTGCCCACCGGCTGTCAACGGTCCGGGCTGCGGACCAGATTTTGGTGGTGGAGGCAGGGAACATTGTGGAGCGTGGCACACACGCGGAACTGCTCGCTGCGGATGGACGCTACGCGGAGCTGTACAGCACGCAATTTGCCGAAGCGACAGCAGCAGTAAACGAGGCCTGAAAATCCTCGTCAGTCCGTGACGTGCTGCCGGCGGAGCGCCGGCAGCACGTGCTCGGTCAGGAGGGGGGCCAGGTCGTTTGGCAGGGGAGCATTCAGATCCAGCCAGCGGATCTCCGCAATCTCAGCGGCGGCCTCTGCAGTCCATGTTCCGGGCGCAGTGAAGACGGTGGCTACAATCTCCGTTGCCGCCTCATTGGCAGCGGCTGCCACCCAGGTACCAAGAAACTGCAACTGCGCCGGCAAAATCACAATGCCTGTTTCCTCTAAAAGCTCTCGGGAAGCGGCCTCCACCGCAGACTCACCGGGGTCGGGTTTGCCTCCGGGGTTCATGAAGCGTGATGTCCCGTGCTTCCGGACGGTGAGCAGGTGGCCCGCGCTGTTACAGACGCAGACAGCAGAAACCACGATCCTGGGATTCTGCGCTGGCGTGTTCACGGGGATGGGCTCCTGGGGTACGAGCGCGCCCAGCCTCCGGCTGGGGTCCTTGACTTGACGATGAGTGCCCTCGATTGGAATCGAACCAACGACACCGGCTTTAGGAGAGCCGTGCTCTATCCACTGAGCTACGAGGGCAGTTTCGGTGAGATCAACTGGGTCGATCCTTCCGAACACGGTTACCAGCATACAAGGTATCAACACCGACTACGCTCAAGGCATGAGTTCAGCGCCCTCCACCGTGATCCGCCCAGGCTTCAAACCCAATATTTCGTCCACCCGGCAGTACATCGGTGCATGGTCCACGCTCAGCGTCCTGCAATACTTTCTGGCCGAAACGGCTGTGATTGCGGCGTGGGCAGGTCCTGAGCCCTACGATCGCCGGACAGGCTACATCAGTGATCTGGGTGCCCTGTACTGCGGTGTCTACGACGGGCGCGACGTGTGTTCCCCGCTGCACCCGCTGATGAACACCTCTTTTTTCATCCAGGGCCTGGCACTGGTGCTGGGGGCCCTCCTGTTGACCTCTGGGCTCCTCTGCGTGGCGGCGGCTCCTCGTTCCAGGCTTCCGGCCGAACGTCGCCGTGGGCCGTGGCCCGCCGCCATCGCCGTGCGTATCCTGACGGGAATCGCCGGTGTGGGCACCATGGTTGTGGCGCTGGTACCCGAGGATGCAGGCTCTCCACTGCACTATGTGGGGGCCGTGATGTTCTTCCTCGGCGGTGCGGCAGCCCTGGTCATCCTGGGCCTGCTGTGGATTCGGCGTACGCCCTGGAGCTGGGTGCTCCTGGCCTGCGGGCTAGTTGCCCTGGTTGCCGTTGTGGTTGGCGGCGTCACTGGCCTCGACGTGCCGCAGCCCGGAACCCTGGAACGCTTCATGGGATACCCGGTGACGCTAGGGTTTGCGTGCGCCGGTATGGTGATTGCCCGTCAGATCAGGCGGAACAGGCAAGCCTGACCTGACGGCCTACTCAACAAAAAACTAGCTGGTTGGTTCGGCCGGGGCGGTGCTGGTCGGGCTGGGGCTGGCGTCGCCATTAATGAGCTTCGCCAGCTCGGCATCAGTCAACTTGTTCCAGGGTGAATCGGGAGAGCCCTGCAGTGCTGCTTCCGGGCTGTCCGTCTGGGTCCACCATTTCGCCTCAAAGACGCGTCCCTCGAAGAGGATGCGGTCACCCTTGCGATAAATAGTGGTGGGATCCCACTCTGGTGCGGTTCCAGCCGGAGCAGTCAGCTGGGGCGTGGGGCGGTCCCCGGCCAAAACGGGGCCAATGATGCGCCAGGGCGCTGCATCGCCCTGCAGGACAGCATTGTCCGGAATATCCCCGCGGGTCCAGTACTTGGCTTCATACACGTTGGAGTGCCAGACCACCCGCTGGCCCGTGGTGTAGGCCGCATCCTCGAACCAGATGGGGTAGGGGCTGGTGGCAGGATCGTCGGTGATGGCAGGGGCCGCCGTTGTGGCCTGGACGTCAGGAGCCTCCGTGGGGGCCTTGACGCCAGCGCCGAGAATCTCGGCGAATGAGGAGGAACCCTGGTCGACCCCGCTGCAGCTATCCGACACCTTTGTGACGTCGGGGAAATTCTCGCTGCAGGTCCGGTCCCTGTTCAAGGACCAGATGGAGAGCCGGCCGGCTCCCTTGGTGCTGGCATAGGTGCTGAGGTCCTGCGCATCCTGCAGGGTGAAGATTTCTCCCTGCACGTCGTTCTGGCCGATCATGGGGGTCAGGCCGATCTTGCGCCAGACGGTATCGCTGCCCAGGTCCACGCCAGCGTCCTTGTACAGCTGGGTCAGCTGCTGATGGGTCGCCTCTGCAGCGGAAACAGCATTCTCATACATGGATTTGTCCATGAGCCGGCTTCCGCCGTAGTCCATTGTCATCGCATTAACCCCGGCAAGATCAGTTCCGGAAGCAATCATGCGGGCCACAGCGTCCCGGCCAACAGCGGTCAGGCCGTTCGGATCGACGGGGAGTGTCAGCCAGACAGCCAGCGGCTTGCCGGCGGCGGCGCGTTCCTTCTGCAATGCAGCGACGGCCTCGGAACGCCGGTCGAGGGATGCCGTATCGCTAAGTGCCGCACCCTCGATGTCAAGGTCCATGGTGCTTGCCTCGTACCGGTCAAGGCTTTGCGCATACGCATCCTTGAGGGCCTTTGTATCGGTGCAGCCAACGGCCAGTTCCGTGTTCGTCAGGCCGCCAAACGAGACAGTGGCACTGCCACCGAGTTGCTGGAGCCGGGCCACCCTGCGGTCCAGGTCCAGGGTCGCGGCCGCTTCATCCAGGGAGTAGAACGTACCCCACGAAGGCGTGCAGGCATCTGCCGTGCTGGCCACAATGAAGGACAGGACCACGTTCTGCGCCTCTTTCGAGACGGGGTCCTCGAAGGCATAGCGCGGTGTGGCCGTGACGTCCACGTATCCGGAAAAAATTGAATCGATGTCCCCGGCAGCCCGCTGATCCTGGAAGTCGCCCCAGGCGACAAATCCGCCAGCGGTAACGGCTGCAACGACTCCGGCAAGGATGCCGGTTCGGACCAGGGACAGTTTTCGGCCTGGGAAGCGAGCGGACACAGGTCCCCTTAGGTTAATGGTGAGTTCGAGGTTTGGTGACGGCAGCAGGCTTAACAAAGCGTGCCGTCCTGCGGCGACGGTCTGCTGAGCCTGCGACCTTGCACTATCCTAAGGGCACGCACCGATTTATCGTGTTGCGGGTGCGCAGGTTTCGCCGGGCGCGCTGCTCAACGCCCACTCTGCATCCCCGGGGGGATACATGTCTGACCAGCTTCTCTTGCCTGCCGTGGATGAGTCCGTGGAAGCCACGGACTCCAAGGAGGCTATCCGCCGCCGGCAATGGGGTGCAGAGCGCCGGTCTGAGCCGCTCTCCATTGTTCATCCCAAGCCTTCGCGGCGGAAGATCATTTTGGGCCGGCTCGCCATCCTCACAACTGTTCTTGCTTGGATGACCTATGTTGTCACCACCATCCTCAAGGAATTGGCCGATAACCCCAACGCTGGGTTCCGCTTCCAGTTTGAGACAGTCTCCTACCTCACAGTGGTCACGTTCCTGACGTTTTCTGCCCTGATGTACCTGATTGCCCGCCAGGGTGCCATGTACCGGTTCCGCGACCACACAAGAGTGCCTCGGGGAGAGCTGGACAGGCATTTCGCCGCCTACGAGGAAGGCATTACCGTCCTGGTGCCCTCCTACGCGGAAGAGCCCCAGGTTGTCCGCGCAACGCTGTGGTCAGCTGCACTTCAGGAGTTCCCTGACCTGAAGGTCGTTCTGCTCCTGGATGACCCGCCCTTTCCCTCCGACCCCGACGATCTCGCGAGGCTGAACCGGACCCGGGCGCTGTCGGAGGAAATCAGTGCGGCCATGGCGCTGCCCGCACAACGGTTTGCCGCGGCACTGGCTGCCTATCAGGGCCGCGCTGCCAGCGCACATGATGAAGCGCAGGAACTGCAACTGCTCATCAGTGAATACCAGGCTGCGGCTGGCTGGCTGGAAGACATGGCTGCTGCGGAAACTGTCGCAGACCACGTGGACGAATTTTTTGTGGACCTGGTAGTTATGGGCCTGGCCCGCGAGCTCAGACTCGTCCTCCTGGGCCTGGATGCCGCTGCTGTCCAGATGACCTCACCACCACCGGCCCGTGTGGAGGAACTTTACCGACGGCTGACGTGGATCTTCAGTGTCAAGACGGAGACCTTCGAACGAAAGCGCTACGCGAGCCTCTCGCATGAGGCCAACAAGGCCATGAACCTCAACGCCTACATTTCCCTGATGGGCCACGACTGGGCCTCGGAGTCGACGGCGGACGGGACAGTCCTGCGGGTCATGGAGCAGGACAGCGAAGGTCAGGCCAGCAGCCGCCCTGGTGCGGCACCCGAGGACACCCTTTGCGTCCCCGATACAACGTACGTCCTGACTCTCGACGCCGATTCGCTCCTACTCCGCGACTACTGCCTGCGCCTTGTGTACTTTCTGGAGCAGGCCGGCAACGAGCGGGTAGCCGTGACGCAGACTCCATATTCATCCTTCCGCGGAGCGCCAACCCGCATTGAACGCGTAGCCGGTGCAACGACTGACCTGCAGCACATCCTGCATCAGGGCAAAAGTTTCTACAACGCGACATTCTGGGTCGGCGCCAACGCTGTCATCCGGAAGCGTGCGCTTGAGGACATTGTGGAGGTGGAAAACAACGGCGGGTTTGAGATCCGGACGTATATCCAGGACCGCACGGTGATCGAGGACACGGAATCGAGCATCGACCTGGGCCAGCACGGTTGGACACTGGTGAACTATCCGGAACGACTGAGCTATAGCGCGACGCCACCGGACTTTGGCTCATTGGTGGTCCAGCGGCGGCGGTGGGCCAACGGAGGGCTCCTGATCTTGCCCAAGCTCTGGACGCAGCTGCGGATCAGACGGCAACAGCGCCAACCTATCCTTGTTCGCGAAGTGTTGTTGCGGGTGAACTACATGGCATCCATTGCGTGGGCGAGCTTCGGCCTCGTTTTCCTCCTTGCCTATCCTTATGACAGCCGCCTGCTGAGCCCCATCGTCTTCCTTGCTGCTTTGCCGTATTTCCTTGCCATGGGAAGCGATCTTCGCGACTGCGGGCACCGGTTCAGTGATATCTTCCGGATCTATGGTTTCAACCTGATCTTGCTTCCCGTCAACCTGGCAGGTGTCTTCAAATCGCTGCAGCAGGCCCTGACGGGCGACAAAATCCCCTTCGCCCGGACGCCAAAAGTCAAGAACCGGACGGCAGCGCCTGCTATCTACGTCCTGACCCCCTTCATTATTGTGGCGTTTTCCTTGCTGACGATCTGGCGGGATTCCCAGCAGCAGAACTGGGGCAACGTAGCTTTTGCTGTCCTCAATGCGGTCCTCGCTGCCGGTGCCATCCGCGCCTACATAGGAATTCGCAATTCGCTGGTGGATATTTTCTTGGGCACCATCAACTGGCTCTACGTATCACCGCGGAAGAAAAAAGTGTCCGTCAGTCCGGTCATCCCCAAAACCGCTGAGGAAATAGATTGGGAGAGCATTCTCTACCACGGCGACCGTCGGCTCAACCGCGACCTGCGCGGAACTACCGACCGCCGTCGGCGGATTGGCCTGCGGTAAAACGTGGGTTGCGGTATAACACAAATCAGCCAAAGTGGGACAGATCATGGTGTGATGGTTCAACACCAAAAGCACAGTGGTGGTCGTAGCAAAAAACCGACTCAGGAGGCACGCCCGTGACAGCCAGCCGTCCGGAACCGCACGCCTCTGGCCTCATTGAGGCGATGAAGAGAATTGCCGCTGGCGATTTCAGCACACGGCTTTCTGCTGGTGCACACGATGCGCCACCAGCAGATGTCGCCGAGGTTTTTAATCGGATGGCAGAAAACCTCCAGGGAACCAACCATGAGCGGGACCTGAGCACTACGTCCCTTGCCGCGGACCTTGCGGCCGCCCAGAAGGAATTGGAGCGGGTATCGCTGACGGATCCACTGACACAGGTGGCCAACAGCATAGCCCTCGCAGAACTTATTCGGAACGAACTTGACGCGTCGGCCGCTGGTGGCCGTCCACCAGCATTGCTTGCTCTTGATCTGCATTCTTTCCGCGAAGTTAATGGATCCGTCGGGCATTGTGCGGGCGATGAGATATTGCAGGTTGTGGCCCGCCGCATTCGTGGTGCAATCCGGGAGACCGATACCCTTGCGAGGATCGGTGGCAACGAATTTGCTGTGCTTCTCCCACAGTCGAACTTGACCCGGGCCCGCAGGGTAGCCAACCGCCTGTCAAAAGTCCTTGGGGAAACTCTCCTGGTGAACGATGCGGATGTCCGTTGCGCAGCGAGTGTTGGCCTTCGCGTGGCGGACAGCGACGAGCTGGCAGAGACATTCCTTCGAAAAGCTGTCGCCGCCATGGAAGCTGCACGGATCATGCCCACCGGCAATGTCAAAGTCTTTGAGCCTGCACTGCTCCATGCCAAGCAGCTGCAGAGTGACATGATCTCAGACCTGAGCTACGCGATCAGGAACGACCAGCTGGTGCTTTACTTTCAGCCGGTGGTTGAGCTGGCTACCGGGCGCATTGAAGGTGTCGAGGCGCTTGTCCGGTGGCAGCACCCGGAACGTGGCTTGGTCATGCCGGACAACTTCATCCCGTTGGCCGAGGAGACCGGGCTCATTGTCGAGCTTGGAATGTGGGTTTTGACGCATGCCGTGACGCAGCTCAGTGAATGGCAGGTAGCTGGCGTTGTCGATTCGACCTTCAACATGCGGGTCAACATCTCAAGTAGCGAACTGCGCAATCTGGAACTGATCGAGCATGTTCGGGACGCGCTCCGGATCACTGGCGTGAAGTCCGCGAACCTCATTATCGAACTCACGGAGTCCATGGCCATCAACGAAGGCCACCTTGACCAGTATTCGGTGATGGGGCTCAGGCGGCTGGGCGTACAACTCGAAATTGACGACTTCGGGACCGGGTACTCTTCCATCAGCTACCTGCGGAAGCTTCCCGTCAACGTTGTGAAGATCGATCGAAGCCTCATCACGGACCTTGGTGTGGAGTCCAAGCAGGAGGGGTTTGTCGCTGCTGTCCTCCAACTCATCCACTCCTGCGGGATGAAAGCCCTGGCGGAGGGTATCGAGACGCCGGAACAGGCCCAGATCCTGGCGCGCATGGGTTGCGAGAGCGGGCAGGGCTACCTCTTTGGCCGGCCAGCTGCCGCTGCCGACGTCGTGGCGATGCTCGGGCCAGCCGTTTTTTACGGATAATTCCCGCAGCGAGCCGTAAGCCGGCACAACGGACAAAAAAGCGGGGCTGGTCAAGAGACCTGCCCCGCTCCGTGTTTAGTGACTTCCGTCGAACAGTTCTGGGATCAGAACTTGCCGATGGAGTTGGGCCACCAGCCGACGGCCACCGTTGAGGTGTCGGTGGATTCTGCTGACGCAGAGATGGCTGTGGTGGCTGAGAGGCCGGCTCCGACGATAGCGCCGGCGACGAGTACTGATGCGAGGATCTTCTTCATTTGTTCTCCTGATACGTATGTGACGGAAGTGACACTTGTGGGACGTGTTAATTATAGACATGGCAGACACGCCTCGTGACCAGTAGTTACGTGTTTTCTCCCAAAAGCGTGGTAAGCGCAAGTGAAGTACCGTGCGAGTAGACCTGCTGGCCGCTGGCCGCGAAGAAAAGGCTGCAGCGGCCCTGCCAACAACGCATAATTGAAAGATGAATGAAGGCCGGGTCTCTGCAGCATTTGCCGCAGCTGAACTGCTGTCCCAGAACTACCGGGCAGTGCACGACTTTCGCAACGCCGCGGACAGCGCCAATCTCGCCGCTTCTCTTGCCGAGCGGGACAACGATTCCGTGAGTGCGTGGCAGATGCGCCTACTGGAAGCGGAGAATTTGCTGGATGCCGGAAGCTTCGAAGAATGCGGCAATATTGCGGCTGAGCTCTTGGAATCATCTGGAATCGATGCCAGCGATGCGTCGCGCGGACGGGTGAGCCTCCTGCTCGCAAAAGCCCGCCAGGGGGGTGGTTTCCTGGACCAGGCAACCAGTGCCGCACGGGTAGCGGAAGACCTGACCTCAGTGGACGATGACATCGATGTCCACGTCAGGGCTCGGCAGGCGTTGATCGCCGCCTTGGCGGAGAGTGGCGATCTGGCGGAGGCGTGGTCGGAGTGTGTGCGCCTTGATGCAGTGATAGCCAATGACGACGTGGACGAAGAACTTGTTGGAAAGTCCTATTGGGTTATCGGTAACGTCGCCTTCCTCTCGGAGAACGTCGACGCTGGACTGGCCAACCATAATAAAGCTGCGGCACTGTTTTCGCCCTCGCAGAACCTGCACATCTGGGCCAAGTTCAACAACGCGTCCGCAGCGATGCGTTTGGCGGCCGGAGTGGCGGATCTGGATACTCTGCGCTGTATTGAACGGGCAGAGCTGGCCAACGATGTTCTGGGCGAGTCCCCGGAAGACCGACTACTCCTGAAGATCAATCGAAGTCACTGGCACCTGCTGTCCGGAGAACCCACTGTGGGCATTCACGAGATTGGCGATGTCACAGGTAGCGCCTGGGACGCCTCGCAGCAGATCCAGGGAGAAGGCTTTTTGGTCCTCGGGCGCTGCCGCATTGCGGTCGGCGACATTGCCGGCGGAAGCCATGACCTCCAGCGCGCTGCGGAACTCTTCGATTCCATCGGGGCCAGCCAGCGGGCTGTTCAGGCACTCGCGTATCTGCCCGGTGCAGAGGGAATCCTCTAGGAAAGACCCAGAGACTAGGCCGTGGCTGCTGGGGCCTTCCGTTTGCGGAGGAATACTGCAGCGACACCTGCGAGCAAGGATACGATCAGCAGCACCCAGCCGGTCACGGTCAGGGCAGCTGCCAGGGTAACCTGCCCGGCGTCGAGCGTTTCGGCCGACATCATGGAATCAATGGTGACATTCGCCCAGAGCCGCACCACCACAAAGAGCAGCGGAGGAACCCACAGCGCCCAGCGCAGGGCTTTGCGGGAGACGTTGGTGCCAATCAGCAGCAGCCAGCTGAAACCAAATATCAACGGGAAAAGGGTGCCAGCCGTCTTGTGGACATAGTTCAACTGTCCGAGCGCGTCGCCGTCCATGACGTCCCGGAGTTGCCCTACGTAGGCCGGGTCGAAGCCGCCAATGAGGGAATCCGGCATGGCCAGGCCACCCGTGAGCTGTGTGAGCTGGACCATTGTCAACAGGTGCAGGTACCAGAACAGGAACAGGCTGGCCACGACGCCGGCAATCACAATGAACATGCTGTTGCTCTGTGCCTTGGCCGGCGTCCGTGTCGTGCTGGGATTGATCACCTGCGGCAGGTGATGCGCAGGCACCGTTGCGTTTGCGCCGTGCTTTTTGATCCGTTGCGCTGGGGTCTTGGCCATGGGTACATTATGGCCCCCTAGACTGGACGCATGACCACTGGCCGGCACAGCACCGTTGACCTTGATCCTTCCCTCGATGATTTCGCCCTGGCCTCCGCGCTGGTGCGTGAGGCGGGCCAACTGGCCCTGCTGATGCGGATGGGGGGACTGCAGGGCGAGGCCAAAACGTCAGTATCCGACGTCGTCACCGCAGCAGATCACGCAGCAGAGGCCTACGTCCTGGAGCAGCTCCGCCGCTGCCGACCAGATGATTCGATCCTGGGTGAGGAAGGTGCCTCAGTTGCGGGCAGCAGTGGCCGTACCTGGGTGATTGATCCCGTCGACGGAACCTACAACTTCCTTAACGGCTCCACGTACTGGTGTTCGGCCCTGGCGCTGAAGAACTCCGACGGAGTGCTGCTGGGCGCTATTTTCCAGGCGGAGGAGGATAAGCTCTGGCTTGGTGGGCTGGACCGGCCAGCAACCCTCAATGGTGAGCTTCTGGGCACTTTTACCGCCGACGGCGGGGCGCGCAACGTGGAGGCACTGGACCAGTTGGGGGCCGCTACCTACATTCACCCGGCCTGGCTGGCCGATCCCATGTGCGCCATGCCCTGGCACGCGGCCGCCACGTCTGCAGCCGCGCTCCGCATGCTGGGCTCAGGATCCTGCGACCTGGGCCGGGTTGCCGATGGCGAGCTGGGCTGCTGGTTCCAGCACAGCTGCCCGGAATGGGACTGGCTGCCCGGCCACGCCATCGTTACTGCAGCTGGCGGGGTAACGGACACGGTCAGCGTTAATGGGCTCACGTGGTATCTGGCAGGTGGCGCCACGGCAGTTCGGGAACTGCGCGGAGCACTCACGTCAGCGTCTGTAACGTAGGCCCAGCGCGCGCTTGTCAGCCCCAGCGCCTAGACTTGCAGGCACCATGGATATGTTGTTCGACCCCTACTCTCCCGGCCCCAACTCTTTGACCAAGGGCAGGGCGGCCCACGGCGGCCCCGCCGCCAACAGCCCTACTGGCCCGGATCCTCAGCACGATGGCTCCGGCGGCCGCGACGGCTCTGGGCACCAGGTGCCCACTGCTGAGTCCCTCCTGGCCGGCCTGAACCCACAGCAGGCGGAGGCCGTCCAGCACGCTGGCGGTCCACTGCTGATTGTGGCAGGCGCAGGCTCGGGCAAGACGAGGGTACTCAGTAATCGCATCGGATACCTGATCGCCACCCACCGGGCGCACTATGGCGAAATTCTCGCCATCACGTTTACCAACAAGGCTGCCGCTGAAATGCGGGAGCGCATCGAGGCCCTGATTGGCCCTCGCGCCAAGACGATGTGGATCTCTACGTTTCACTCCTCCTGTGTGCGGATCCTCCGCCGCGAGGCGTCCAACGTCGGCTTGAACTCCAATTTCTCTATCTACGACTCTGCCGATTCCCTGCGCCTGATCACGCTGGTAGCCAAGAACCTGGAGTTGGACCCCAAGCGGTTCGCACCCAAAGCCATGCAGCACAAGATGTCAGCACTCAAGAATGAACTCATTGATGCAGATGCCTATTCGATGTCGGCCAACCACAACGACCCCTTCGAACAGGCCGTCAGCGAGGTCTTCAAGGGATACACCCAACGGCTGCGCCAGGCGAATGCCATGGACTTCGACGATCTTATTGCCGAGACCGTGTACATGTTCAGGGCGTTCCCTTCGCTCGCCGAGTCCTACCGGCGCCGCTTCCGGCACGTTCTGGTGGACGAGTACCAGGACACCAACCACGCACAGTACGCTTTGGTCCGAGAGATCGTGGGTGAGGGGCCACAGTCTAGTGAACTGACGGTTGTGGGCGACTCCGACCAGTCGATTTATGCATTCCGCGGGGCCGACATCCGCAACATCGTGGAATTCGAGAAAGACTATCCACAGGCCCGGACCATCAAGCTTGAACAGAACTACAGGTCCACCCAGAACATCCTCACCGCAGCCAATGCCGTGATTTCGCGTAATCCCAACCGACCGGACAAAAAGCTCTGGACGGCAGAGGGTGAGGGCCACAAGATTGTTGGCTATGTGGGCGAGAACGAACATGAGGAAGCCCAGTTCATCGCCAAGGAGATTGACAGGCTTCAGGACGAGGACAACCTGCTGCCGGGCGATGTAGCCATTTTCTACCGCACCAACGCGCAGTCGCGTTCCCTTGAAGATGTCCTGGTGCGGGTGGGCCTGCCTTACAAGGTGGTGGGCGGTACGCGGTTCTACGAACGCAAGGAAATCAAGGACGCCCTGGCGTACCTTCGCGTGCTGGTCAACCCGGACGACGACGTCAATCTTCGCCGGATACTCAACGAACCCAAGCGGGGGATCGGGGACCGCGCAGAAGGCGCCGTCGCTGCCCTGGCCCAACGCGAGCGGATCTCGTTCATGTCAGCGGCTAGGCGGGCCGAGCAGGCGCCCGGGATTGCCACCCGGTCGCTCAACGCCGTCGTCGGATTCGTTAAACTTCTCGATGACCTAGCAGTTGTTGCGGCCGGTTCCGGCGCCGCGGCTGCACTGGAAGCGGTCCTGGAGCAGACGGGCTACCTTGCGGGGCTGCGGGCCAGCACCGATCCGCAGGATGAGTCCAGGGTGGAAAACCTCGCCGAGCTTGTCGCAGTGGTCCGGGAATACGAAAGGGACAATCCGGAAGGCAGCCTGGGTGAATTCCTGGAACAGGTGTCTCTCGTGGCTGACGCGGACCAGATACCTGACGCCCCGGGAGCAGATATTGAGGCCGCCGTGGCTGAGGCAAAGCGGTTGGGCGTGGTGACCCTCATGACCCTGCACACGGCCAAGGGCCTGGAGTTCCCTGTTGTCTTCCTGACGGGCATGGAGCACGGAATTTTCCCGCACCAGCGTTCCGCCACAGATCCCAAGGAACTTGCCGAGGAACGTCGTCTCGCCTACGTGGGCCTGACCCGCGCACGCAAGCGCCTGTACCTCACCCGCTCGGAAGTGCGCAGCATGTGGGGCCAGAGCCAATACAACCCGGCCAGCCAGTTCATCGAGGAGATCCCTGAAGAACTGCTGGAGTGGCGTCGCGAAGGTACCAGCCGCCAGTCGGCTGGATGGGGCAGCGGATCCATTGGTTCGGATCGCTACGGTGGATCGTTTTGGGGCGCCGGGACGGCTCGGGGCGCAGGCTTTAGTTCGGAAGTCCCTGCCGTTGTGGCCAAAACCCGGGTCCAGCCGCAGAAAGAAGTCATTTCGGTGAGCGTAGGAGACCGGGTGAACCATACCAGCTTTGGCAATGGAACTGTCCTGTCGCTTGAAGGGACGGGGGACAAGACGGTGGCAAAGGTGACCTTCGGCATCGGAGAGAAACGGTTGCTGCTGCGGTATGCGCCGTTGACCAAGCTGGAAGCCTGATGCGGGGCTGGGCCCGGGCAGGAGCCGCAGTGCTGGTGCTGCTGGCGCTGACGTCCTGCAGCTTCACTGCGGAGGACCCAACCTACGTGCCGCCAGCGCCATTGCCTCCCCTGGCGCAGCTGGAGCAGGCTCCATTGGTGGATCCGGCCGGTTACGTGGCGGGAGAGGACGTTCTCCTTTTTGCGACGGAGGATCGCGGTATTGCGTGTTCGCTCACGTCGGCACGCGGAAACCACATTAATCTGCCCTACGAGACCAACACTTTCGGGGATGCCGCCAATAACAAACTTGATACCGTTCCCGTGGCCCACTGCGAGTTGGCGGTGTATCCACCACCGGCACCAGCGGATGTGCGGGACGATTGCGCCGGAACGGGACTGGGCTACCTGGGCGGGGTGGCAGTGCTGCAGCCCGTGCAGGCCACCTACGGCGCCTGCCGCTCGGGAGTGACAGCCATGGAGTCGGAGCGTGGGCCCAAAGGTACTGGTCAGGGCCCCATCTCCGAGGCAGCAGTCCTTCCTGAGGGCGGCAACCTGGAACGCAACGGATTGCGGTGCACTGCCTATAACGGTGGGGTAGCCTGCGGGAATGTCTCCGCCGGGGTCGGATTCTTCATTTCGCCAGAACGTTACGAACTGCTTTCCCCATCAGTTCCTGCGGCGCCCGGAGGGTCCGCCGAGACGTCAAAAACCCCGTGATTCCGCGGTTTTTCTACGTCCCATAGAATAGTGTCGTTACTCACATTAGAGGGACTCTGGGCGGGCTCATCCCATGATCGGGCTAGAGTGCGAGGGGAGCATTTTGCCGTGTGGTCCGTTTTCCGGGCCAACCACGGCGCCTGCAATCCGCAGCCCGGCCAGCGTCTTCACGGATGTTGTCCGGCTGGACAGAAACTACTTCGACGTAGAAGGACACTCAACCGTGGACCTGTTTGAATACCAGGCGCGCGATATGTTCGAGGCGCACGGTGTACCCGTGCTTGCCGGCATCGTGGCGTATACCCCTGAAGAAGCCAAAGCAGCTGCCGAGAAGATCGGCGGCGTAACTGTTGTCAAAGCACAGGTAAAGGCCGGTGGCCGAGGTAAGGCTGGCGGCGTCAAGGTTGCTAAGACCGCTGACGAGGCGTTCGAGTACGCAACCGCAATCCTGGGCATGGATATCAAGGGCCATACCGTCAACAAGGTGATGATTGCCCAGGGTGCTGACATTGCCGAGGAATTCTACTTCTCCGTCCTGCTGGACCGGGCCAACCGCAACTACCTGGCCATGTGCTCGGTAGAGGGTGGCATGGAGATCGAGCAGTTGGCCGTGGAACGTCCCGACGCGCTTGCCAAGGTCTCCATCGATCCGGCTGTTGGGATCGACCAGGCCAAGGCCGATGAAATTGTCGCTGCCGCTGGCTTCGCCGAAGAACTCCGCGCCAAGGTTGCCGACGTGATTCTTCGACTCTGGGATGTCTTCGTCAAGGAAGACGCAACCCTGGTTGAGGTCAACCCGCTGGTCCGCACCGGCGCAGGCGACATTGTTGCCCTGGACGGCAAGGTCTCCCTGGATGAGAATGCCGACTTCCGCCACGCCAAGCACGCCGCCCTCGAAGACAAGGACGCTGCTGACCCGCTCGAGGCCAAGGCCAAGGAGCAGGACCTCAACTACGTCAAGCTCGATGGCGAGGTGGGCATCATCGGCAATGGGGCCGGACTGGTCATGTCAACGCTCGATGTTGTGGCATACGCCGGAGAAAAGCACGGCAACGTCAAGCCGGCAAACTTCCTGGACATCGGCGGTGGAGCATCTGCAGAAGTCATGGCCGCTGGCCTGGACGTCATCCTCGGTGATGAGCAGGTCAAGGCTGTGTTCGTGAACGTCTTCGGCGGCATCACCGCATGCGACGCCGTCGCCAAGGGAATTGTTGGCGCACTGGCCGAACTGGGCTCCTCGGCTAACAAGCCGCTGGTTGTCCGCCTCGACGGAAACAACGTCGATGAGGGCCGCCGCATCCTGACCGAGGCCAACCACCCGCTGGTAACCCTGGCCGCCACCATGGACGAGGGCGCCGACAAGGCTGCCGAACTCGCCAACGCAGCGAAGTAAAGGGACCACCACTATGTCTATTTACCTGAACAAGGATTCCAAGGTTATCGTCCAGGGCATCACCGGCGGCGAAGGCACCAAGCACACCGCACTGATGCTCAAGGCAGGCACGCAGGTTGTGGGTGGCGTCAACGCCCGCAAGGCCGGCACCACCGTTGTCCACGGCGACACCGAAATCACAGTCTTCGGCACCGTCAAGGAAGCTATGGCGAAGACCGGAGCAGACGTATCCATCGTCTTCGTTCCGCCGGCATTCACGAAGGATGCAGTCGTTGAAGCTATCGAAGCCGGTATCGGCCTCGTTGTTGTCATCACCGAAGGTGTTCCCGTGCAGGACTCCGCCGAGTTCTGGGCCTTGGCCCAGTCCAAGGTTGATGCCAACGGCAAGCAGGTGACCCGGATCATCGGGCCGAACTGCCCCGGGATCATCACACCCGGCGAGGCCCTTGTTGGCATCACCCCGGCAAACATCACCGGAAAAGGCCCCATCGGGCTCGTCTCCAAGTCAGGCACCCTGACCTACCAGATGATGTACGAACTGCGCGACCTGGGCTTCTCCACCGCTATTGGCATTGGTGGCGACCCGGTCATCGGTACCACCCACATAGATGCTCTCGAAGCATTCGAGGCGGACCCTGAGACCAAGGCAATCGTCATGATCGGTGAGATCGGTGGCGACGCTGAGGAGCGCGCCGCAGAGTACATCAAGGCCCATGTCACCAAGCCGGTTGTTGGGTATGTCGCTGGGTTTACTGCACCTGAGGGCAAGACCATGGGCCACGCAGGCGCCATTGTCTCTGGTTCAGCTGGGACTGCACAGGCCAAGAAGGAAGCCCTCGAGGCTGCCGGCGTCAAGGTTGGCAAGACGCCGTCCGAGACTGCCACGTTGCTGCGCGAAGTTTTCGCTACGCTCTGACGATCCGACGTCTGGCCACGTGACGTGGCCGGATCCAGAACCTGAAAGGGCCCCGGTTCCATCCTGATGGATGGAACCGGGGCCCTTTTTGTGTTGCCCCGGTCGTGCCGGAACGGACTGCGGGACGCTGTTCGGTGTCGGCTGCAGTGATCGGGACGGCCTATCCCCAGCGACTGGATACAGGCTGCGCACCTTCTTGTTGCAGACCTGTGGGCAGGGCCGTGACACTTGTTGTAAGTATGTCAGCACAAACCTTTGACAGGACATAGTTTCTGCGGCAAAGTAGTGCCTGTACTTCCGACGCCGCCCGGTACTGGAGACCCCGCATGTGGGCTAGAGCCCAGGGTTTCGCCCCAGAAAGGACCACCATCATTGTGACCCACGAGCTTCTTACCATCGGGCGCATCAGTGTCGATATCTACCCCAATGACATTGGCGTGGACCTGGAGGACGTCACGTCATTTGGCAAGTACCTCGGTGGCTCTCCGTCCAATGTCGCCGTCGCTGCTGCCCGTCACGGGCGTCGGGCTGCGGTGATCTCAAGGACGGGGGCGGACGCCTTCGGAAATTACCTGCACCGGGAGCTCCGGAAGTTCTCCGTGGACGATTCGTTCGTTTCTGCGGATGCGGAGTACCCCACGGCCGTGACCTTCTGCGCCATCAAGCCGCCGGATGATTTTCCACTGTACTTCTACGGCCGTTTCCCCACGGCGCCTGACCTGCAGATCAAGGCCGGGGACCTGGACCTGGACGCCATCCGGTCTGCGGGCATCTTTTGGTCCACCGTGACAGGCCTCTGCCAGGAACCCAGCCGGGAAGCCCACGCTGGGGCTCATGGAGCCAGGCCCCGCACGGGCCTCCGAAAGGGCCAGTTCACCATCCTGGACCTCGACTATCGGCCCATGTTCTGGAGCTCGGAAGCTGAAGCACGCGCAGAGGTGGCAAAGATCCTCCCACACGTCACAGTGGCGATTGGCAACGAGCGTGAATGCGCTGTTGCTGTGGGGGAGGGAACGCCCGATCAACAGGCAGACAAACTGCTTGCAGCCGGTGTCGAAATCGCTGTGATCAAGCTGGGGGCCGACGGAGTGATGGCCAAGACCCTTACTGAGCGCGTAGTTTCTGCGCCGGTTGCCGTAGAGACTGTAAATGGCCTGGGAGCAGGCGATTCGTTTGGCGGTGCTTTTTGCCACGGCCTTCTCGCCGGCTGGCCACTCGTACGGATCCTGGACTACGCCAACGCGGCAGGTGCCATTGTGGCGTCCCGCCTTTCGTGTGCCGATGCGATGCCGACGCCCGAGGAAGTCACCTCGCTCCTCGTGGCGCACGGTCGGCTGGTTCCGCAGGACATGACGGACGTGGCAACCCTGTGAGTACGGTGATCCCGGGGAGGACACTCCCCTCAATTTCCTTCGCGGCTGCCGATGGAGCGGACCCGCGGCGCTACGAGCACCTGAGCGCGATGAGGCTGGAGGACCCGTCTGCTGTGGCCCGCGCTGCGGCAGCCCGACGCCGTCATCCGGGAGTCCGCGCTGGCAAGCAGAACTTCATTGTCGCTGCCGACCACCCGGCGCGGGGCTCGCTCGGAGTGGGCCCCAACCCTAGTGCCATGGCGGACCGCCGTGAGCTGCTGGACCGGCTGCAGGTTGCACTGGCCAACCCCGCCGTCGATGGTGTTTTGGGATCCCCTGACATCATGGATGACCTGCTGCTGCTCGGTGCACTGGAAGGCAAACTGCTGTTTGGCTCCATGAACCGCGGCGGCCTTTCTGGCCTGGTCAATGAACTCGATGATCGTTTCACGGGTCATACGGCAGCTGCACTGCAGGCGCTGGGCGCTGACGGCGGCAAAATGCTGACAAGGATCTGCCTCGATGATCCAGCGACTGTGGCTACCCTCGAAGCCACGGCCAGGGCCATCGATTCGCTCGCTGAGCGCAAGCTGATTGCCATGCTGGAGCCGTTCCTCTCGGTCCGGGACAAGGGATCAATCCGCAATGACCTGTCCACCGATGCGGTGATCACCTCCGTTGCCATTGCGTCGGGCCTGGGCTCCACCAGTGCCTACACCTGGATGAAACTGCCCGTGGTAGCGGATATGGAACGCGTCCTGGCCGCCACCACCATGCCTACAGTGTTGCTGGGCGGGGATCCCACCGGCACCCAGGACGACGTATTCGCGAGCTGGCGGGCTGCACTGGCCTTGCCTGGAGTCCAGGGGCTCACGGTTGGCCGCACCCTGCTGTATCCAAGGGATGGTGATGTTGCTGGTGCCGTTGCCAGCGCAGCGTCCCTGCTGAAGACCGCAACACCCCAGAAAGCATCGGAGTAGAACAGTATGGGAATCACTCCAGGAACCCGCCGGATGACCGTGGGGCAGGCGGTCGTCGAATATCTTTCCCGGCAGTACACAGTCGATCAGATCGGTACGGTGGAGTACCGCGAGCGGCTGATTCCGGGCACGTTCGGTATTTTTG
The DNA here is from genome assembly GCF_030063285.1 of Pseudarthrobacter sp. PS3-L1. Classification (GTDB taxonomy): domain Bacteria; phylum Actinomycetota; class Actinomycetes; order Actinomycetales; family Micrococcaceae; genus Arthrobacter. The sequence continues at coordinate 528,073 of NZ_JASISU010000001.1, forward strand.
GCCATGGCAACGTTGCAGGGGTGGGCCAGGCGCTGAAACAGTACCAACTCCTGGATCCGGCCATCATGCCCTATTACCAGGGCCGCAATGAGCAGGCCCAGGTACACCAGGCCGTGGGGTATGCCAGGCATACCCGCCGTCGCCAGACTTTCGCGATCAGCACCTCCATTGGACCGGGTTCATCAAACCTGCTCACAGGCGCTGCGCTGGCCACCACCAACCGGCTACCTGTCCTGTTGCTGCCCAGCGACACGTTCGCGACCCGCGTGGCTGATCCGGTCCTGCAACAGCTTGAACAGCCCTACGCCTACGACCTCACCGTTAATGACGCGTTCCGGCCGCTGTCCAAGTTTTTTGATCGCGTGAGCCGCCCTGAGCAGATGTTTTCCGCGTTTCATCATGGGCTACGGGTCCTCACGGATCCCGCCGAAACCGGGGCTGTGACCATCTCGCTGCCCCAGGATGTCCAGGCCGAGGCCTTTGACGTTCCCGAGGAGTTTCTGGCGGAGCGTGAGTGGCGGATCCGCCGTCCTGACGCGGACGACGGCGACATCCGCCGCGCCGCCGCAGCCATCCGGTCTGCGAAACGACCGCTCATTATCGCTGGGGGTGGTGTCCTCTACGCCTTCGCCAATGATGAACTTGCGCTGTTCGCGGAGGCCACAGGCATTCCGGTGGGTACCACCCAGGCTGGCGTCGGCGTCCTACCTTGGGACCACAAGCTCTCGCTGGGCGCCATCGGGTCCACAGGGACAACAGCAGCGAACGCCATTGCAGCCGACGCCGACCTCATCATTGGTATCGGAACACGCTATGAGGATTTCACCACCGCATCCCGAACCGCATTCCAGAACCCCGACGTGCAGTTCATCAACATCAACATCACCCCGCTTGATGCCTACAAGCACGGGACCAGCCTGCCCATCGTGGCTGATGCCCGTAAAGCCCTGGTGAAGCTCAGTGCTGCACTGGGCGGCTACCGCGCTGGGGCAGACCTCGAGGAGCTTGTCACGGCCGAGAAGGAGCGCTGGAACGCCACAGTTGACCACGCCTTCGACACCCGTTTTACGCCGTTGCCCTCGCAGAACGAGATTATCGGTGCGGCCAACCGGGCCATGGCTGCGCAGGACGTCGTGGTCTGCGCAGCAGGCTCCTTGCCCGGGGACCTGCACAAGATGTGGCGTGTTCGGGACCCGTTCGGCTATCACGTCGAGTACGCCTATTCATGTATGGGCTATGAGATTCCCGGCGGCCTGGGCGTCAAGCGCGCGGCCTTGGCGGAGGCCGCCGCGGGCGGCCCCGCACGCGACGTCGTCGTCATGGTGGGGGACGGTTCCTACCTGATGATGCACACCGAACTGGTCACCGCCGTCGCCGAACGCATCAAGCTGATTGTGGTGCTGATCCAGAACCACGGATACGCATCGATTGGGGCACTTTCCGAATCGCTGGGCTCCCAGCGCTTCGGGACCGCCTACCGGACCCTGAGCCAGGACCAGCACAGTTTTGACGACGGGGCGAAGCCTTCTATCGACCTGGCCCTGAACGCCCAGAGCCTGGGCGTGAGAGTGCTCCGGATCAATCCGGGAGAAGACGTTATTGGAGACCTCGAAGAGGCCATCCTTGCGGCGAAGGCTGCGCCGGAAAAAGGCGGGCCCATCCTCATCCACATTGAATCGGATCCGCTGCTGGACGCGCCCAGTTCTGAGTCATGGTGGGACGTTCCGGTTGCCCAGGTCTCCGGACTCGAATCCACGCAGCACGCCTCCGCCACCTACACCGAGCACAAAACCCGACAGCGCAAGCTGTTGGGTTGATCGCCTCCTGAGTTCCTCGACCTCCCACACCTCAAGGAAGAGCCCATGACTGTCACCCTTGCCACAACCACCATCAAGCACTTCATCAACGGCGCTGAGTCTGCCGGTGAAGGACCACGCAGACAGCCTGTCTACAACCCGGCTACGGGGGCTGTCTGCGCAGAATTGCACCTAGCCAACGGCGCAGACCTCGACTCCACAGTTGCAGCAGCCCGCGCGGCTGCTGATTCCTGGGGCGACACGTCCCTCGCCAAGCGAACCACCGTGTTGTTTGCCTTCCGTGAACTGGTTGCGGCCCATGTGGACGACCTCGCTGCACTGATCACGGCAGAACACGGCAAAGTACTCTCCGACGCAAGAGGGGAAATTGGCCGCGGGCTGGAGGTCATCGAATTTGCCTGCGGTATTCCCACGCTCCTCAAAGGCGATTATTCAGACCAGGCGTCCACCGGAATTGACGTGTTCTCCTTCCGTGAGCCACTGGGCGTCGTCGCAGGAATTACCCCCTTCAATTTTCCGGTGATGGTGCCGCTGTGGATGGCACCCATGGCCATCGCCACCGGAAATGCCTTCATCCTCAAGCCCTCCGAGCGTGACCCCTCCGCTGCCATGCTGCTGGCCAGGCTGTGGAAAGACGCTGGGCTGCCGGACGGTGTCTTTCAGGTGCTGCATGGGGACAGGGAAACAGTGGAGGGCCTCCTGACGCACCCGGATGTGGACGGCATCTCCTTCGTTGGGTCCACGCCGATTGCGCAGTACGTCCACGAAACCGCGACCAGGCACGGAAAACGCGTGCAGGCGCTTGGTGGTGCAAAAAACCATGCACTGGTGATGCCTGACGCCGATCTTGACAACGCCGCCGATCACCTTTCGGCGGCTGCTTTCGGCTCAGCAGGAGAGCGGTGCATGGCCATCTCGGTAGCCGTTGCAGTGGGGGAGGCCGCTGACCTGCTCGTGGCAAAAGTCGAGGAGCGGGCGCTTGCCGTGAAAGTCACCATTGGCACCGAGCCCGACGCCGACATGGGCCCTGTCATTACGGCCGACTCCCGGGACCGGATTGTGCGGATTGTCACGGAATCGGCGGACGCTGGAGCCGTGATGGTGGTGGATGGGCGTGACCTGGTGGTTCCCGGACATGAAGACGGCTTCTGGGTTGGCCCCACAGTCCTTGACCATGTAACAACCGCGATGACTGCTTACAGCGAGGAAGTTTTCGGGCCCGTTCTTGTTGTGGTCCGCGTCCCGGACCTGGCGGCAGGAATAGCGCTGATCAACGCCAATCCCTATGGAAACGGAACTGCGATCTTCACGTCCTCGGGTGCCCACGCGCGGACGTTCCAGCGCGCTGTAAGCGTAGGCATGATCGGCATCAATGTTCCGCTGCCGGTTCCGGTGGCCTACCACTCGTTTGGCGGATGGAAAGCTTCGCTGTTCGGTGACAGACACATCTACGGTCCCGAGGGCGTCTCCTTCTACACCCGAGGAAAAGTTGTCACCTCTCGCTGGCCAGAACCCGCGGCAGAATCCGGCGCATCCTACAATTTCCCCTCCACATGAGTCCGTGCGCCCCCTTACGTAGCAACTTCGGCAGTGACAAGGATAAAAAATGACTGAGAACACACTGATTATCGGCACGGCCCCGGACTCCTGGGGTGTCTGGTTTGCCGATGACCCGCAGCAGACGCCGTGGGAACGCTTCCTGGACGAGGTGGCCGAATCCGGGTACAGGTGGATTGAGCTGGGGCCCTATGCGTACCTGCCCACGGACCCCACCAGGCTGGCTGAGGAGTTGATGCAGCGCAACCTCAGGGTCAGCGCCGGTACTGTCTTCACGGCTTTCCACCGAGGGCTGGACCAGTGGGAGACGGCATGGGAACCGGCCCGTAGGGTTGCCGAACTGACTGCTGCGATGGGCGGCGAACATATGGTTGTCATCCCTGCCATGTGGCGCGACGACGTGACAGGTGAGGCAGTGGAACAAGGAGAGCTGACGGAAAAAGCCTGGAGCGACCTGTTCGCAGGCCATAACAGGCTTGGCACAACCCTCCTGGAAGATTTTGGCCTCAAGCAGCAGTTCCATCCGCATGCTGACTCCCATGTCGGAGCCCAGGAGGACATCGAGCATCTCCTGGCCGAAACAGATCCGCAGTACCTGAACCTGTGCTTGGACACCGGCCACGCCGAATACTGCGGCGCCTCCAGCCTGGATTTGATCAGGAAATATCCGGAACGGATCGGGTACCTCCACCTGAAGCAGGTCAATCCCGAGATCCTCCAACGGGTCAACGCCGAGAACCTGACGTGGGCGGCCGCAAACCGTGCTGGCGTCATGACCGAGCCACCGGGCGGGCTGCCTGACCTGCGCGAGGTGATCGAGGCGGTTGAGGCTCTGGGCCGCCCCATTTTCGGGATCGTGGAACAGGATATGTACCCCGTGGACTTTGACGTGCCCATGCCGATCGCCAAACGCACCCGCAACTACCTGCTCTCCTGCGGTTCCCGAACAGCCGTACGCTGACCCCAACTTCCGAAGGACATCCAATGACTGAAATTCTGCGCGTTGCCGTCATCGGCGCCGGACGCATGGGCGCGGACCATATCCAGCGCCTGCACACCCGCATTCACGGCGCCGAAGTGGCCGCCGTCGTCGATGTTGATTTTGCCCGGGCGCAAGCTGCCGTCGCTGGTATCCCCGGCGCCGTAGCCCTCTCTGATGCCGAAGACGCACTCACCAACGGCGACGTTAATGCCGTATTGATTGCGACCCCTGGGTTCCTGCACGAAGAAATCTTGCACTCAGCGCTCGCCAAAGGCCTGCCTATCCTGTGCGAGAAGCCAATGACCCCTGACGCTGCCTCTGCCTGGCGGATTGTTGAAGCTGAGTCGGCCCTGGGCAAACTCTGCATCCAGGTCGGTTTCATGCGACGTTTCGACGCCGAGTACGCGGCCCTGGGCGCCGTCATCCGCAGCGGTGAATTGGGTGAGCTCCTGATGCTGCACCACCAGCACCGCAACCCGGATACCCCGCCCGGTTTCACGAACGACATGCTCATCAACGATTCAGTGGTCCACGAATTTGATGCGATCCGGTTCTTCACCGGGGAGGAAATCACCAGCGTTCAGGTCCGGATGGGCAAGGCGAGCCGGCACTCCGCCAACGGCCAGCACGATCCGCAGCACGTCCTGATTGAAACCGAATCCGGAATCTTGGCGGACGTGGAAATCTTTGTTAATGCCCAGTTTGGGTACGAGGTGGCCGCCCAAGCCACCTTCGAAGAGGGAATTGTCAGCATTGGTGCTGACACAGGCCTCCACACCCGCACCGCTGGACGCTGGGGTGGCACCGTCACCCCGGGGTTCGTGGAACGTTTTGCGCAGGCATACGACATCGAGGTCCAGGCCTGGGTGGATGCGACCCGCAGGGGCGAGCTCGGTGGCCCGTCGGCCTGGGATGGCTACGCCACGGCAGCATGCTGCGAAGCGGGCGTAGAGGCGCAGAAGAACGGCCAGAAGGTTGCCGTTCAGCTGGCAAAGAGGCCAGCTCTGTACTGCTAGGGTCACGACAGCCGTGCGCAGGGTGCCCGACGCACTAAAATGACACGGTGAACATCGTCAGTGAACCGGCCCAGGCCGGGCAGAAGAAGCCCAAGAACCATCAGAGGGCCCTGCGGACCGCTACAGTAATCTCCACGTTTGGTGGCCTTCTCTTCGGCTATGACACGGGCGTCATCAACGGTGCCTTGCCCTATATGCAGGAGGACCTAGGGCTGACACCGCTGACGGAAGGACTGGTGACGTCCTCCCTGCTCCTCGGTGCGGCATGTGGCGCGCTGTTGTGCGGCCAGCTTGCGGACCGCCGGGGTAGGCGGTGGATGATCATGGTGCTGGGTTTTGTCTTTCTGGTGGGAACGCTGGCTTCTACTTTTGCGCCCAGCACCGAGGTCATGGTGGCCGCACGGTTTTTCCTCGGCCTTGCCGTTGGTGGTGCATCTGTGACAGTACCCGTCTACCTTGCGGAGGTCTCGCCCAGTGCCCGGCGCGGCAGGATCGTCACGCAGAATGAACTGATGATCGTCACGGGCCAGCTGCTGGCCTTTATCTTCAACGCCTATCTCGGGAACACATTCGGTGAAGCTGGTGGCATCTGGCGCTGGATGCTGGTGATTGCGACCCTTCCGGCCCTGGTCCTGTGGGTGGGAATGTACTTCATGCCTGAAAGCCCCCGCTGGTTGGCGTCGAGAGGACGTTTTGGCGAGGCTTTGAGCGTCCTGCAGCGGGTCCGTTCGCAGGAGGAAGCCCGGGCGGAATTTGATGACGTCAAGGCCCTGGCGGTGGAGGACAATACGTCCAGGGTGGGCTCCTGGAAAGACCTGCGGGCACCGTGGCTTCGGCGGATCTTCCTGGTGGGCCTGGGTCTGGCGGTCATCCAGCAGATCACCGGCGTGAATTCCATCATGTACTACGGCACCCAGATTCTCTCCGAATCTGGTTTCGGCCGTGAGGCGGCACTGACAGCCAACATCGCCAACGGCGTGATCTCCGTCCTGGCCACCTTTGTGGGGATCTGGCTGTTGGGTAAGGTGGGCCGACGCCGGATGCTCATCACCGGGCAGATTGGCACCACGACGGCGCTGCTGCTGATAGGGCTGTTTTCGCTGTTGCTTCCCGAAGGTGCGACCCGTGGGTTTGTGATCCTGGCGCTGACTGTCACGTTCCTGGCTTTCCAGCAGGGTGCCATCTCACCTGTGACGTGGTTGATGCTCTCGGAGATTTTTCCCCTGAAAATGCGGGGCCTCGGCATGGGTGCCTCAGCCTTTGTGCTCTGGATGGTCAATTTCCTGATTGGCTTCGGCTTCCCGCAGCTGCTGGCCGCACTGGGCATCTCCAGTACGTTTTTTGTCTTCGCGATCCTCGGGGTCGGTGCCATTGCCTTCGCCGCGAAATACATCCCAGAGACAAAGGACAGGTCGCTGGAGGACCTGGAGCACTATTTCAGGACTGTGGCCAAGTAGTCAGGCCCGTGCGTGGAGCCGGGTCGTGGGGCTGGGACTCAGCGCAGCAGCCCGCGCAAGCTGCTGCATGCGCATGTTCCAGCCGTCCTGGCTCTATGAGTCCATGCAGCGGTACACCTCACCCATCTGGGCGGGAGCTGGACTCACCATCCTGGGACTTGGGGTGATGCTCTGGCCGGCGGCGGCGGCAGGGCGTTCCACGACGGACCAGATCATTGGCCGCGGTCCTGTTGCGGACCAGGGCGTGCCGGCTGTGCTCAGGTGCCAAACGGCAGGCGGGGGTCCAGTTCCTGGGTTGCCCAACCCTGGCGGACCCACCCGTGATGCGGATCATCGCTAATGAGCCACTCACGGACCGGGCCCGGGCCAGCCATGACGTTCAGGTAGTAGAGGTCGTAGCCGGGTGCCGCCATGGCGGGACCGTGCCAGCCGTAGGGGACCAGCACCACATCACCCGTGCGGACTTCGGCAGAGACATCGATTGGCCGGTCATCGGAGGCGTAGACGCGCTGATACCCCAGAGCATCGGCGTCGGGCGGTGCTGCGGCCCCTGCAGCCACCTGTGTTTCAAAGTAGTAAATCTCCTCCAGCGAAGTTTCGCCGTCTTTTTCCTCGTCATGCTTATGTGGCGGGTAGGAGGACCAGTTGCCGGCCGGGGTTAGGACCTCGCACACAATAAACCTGTCGGCTTCCAATGCGGCGGGTGTGCCGAAGTTGTGCACCTCACGGGAGCAGTTGCCAGCCCCGCGCAGTTCCACTGGCGTCTGGGCTGCCGTGACCAGCCGGGTAGGGTAGCTGGCACGTGCGGGAGCACTTGCAATGGCAACCCTGCCGCCGTCGTCGGACCGAACAGTGCAGGCCCGGTCCGTTCCTGAATACAGCACGTCGCTGGGCCCGCTGAAGACCGACGCGCGGCCGCCAAGTTGGTAGTCAACATGGTCAACGGTGACTGTGAAAGAGCCTTTGAGCGGCACCACGATGCGTTCCTCCCCGGCAGCCGGAAGTACGACGGCGGAGCCTGCGGCCAGCGTCGCGACCTTCAGCCCCGTGTGGGCCCACCCTTCAACAGAAAGGGCGGAATCGAAGGTCCCGATGGAAACATCCCACGGGCCGTCAGTGGCAGAACCCAGAGGGTAAACCCAGGTGGTCATGGAACTCCTTGCTGTCAGCGCTGGACGAGGGTCATTTCGAAACTGTAGGAATCGGCGCGGTACACATGGTGCCCTGTTTCGACGCGCCTGCCTGTGTCATCCACCGCTGTTCGCTCCATGGTCACCAGCGCCGATGCGGGCAGGGTCTCCAGCAGGCCGGCCTGGTAATCGGTGGCGATCATGGCACCGATCCGCTGGTTTGCGAGCCGGAAGTTCACGCCTCCGCTGCGCAGGATCGCGTACAGGCCTTCTGCTGCGAGCAGGTCCTGGTCCATCGGGACAATGTCATCCCGGACCCAGTTTTCCATCAGGGCCAGGGGCTTGCCGGCAACCTTGCGGAGCCTGGTGAAGTGGTACACGGTGGATCCGGCGGGAAGCGCGAGGGTAGCCAGGGTGCGCTCGTCCGCTTCGATGTGCGAGAAGCCCAGGACATCAGTGGTGGGTTTTTTGCCGTTGTTGGTGAGGTCGTCGTACAGGCTGGAAAGCTCAAGGGGCCGGCGAACCTGGCTGGAAACGACCTGGGTTCCGACCCCTCGCTTGCGGACCAACAACCCGGAGCGGACCAGTTCATCCATTGCCTTGCGCATGGTCGGGCGTGACAGGCTCAGCTGGGCAGCCAGGTCAATTTCATTGTCCAGGCGGCTGCCTGGCTCAAGGATGCCACTGTTGATCGCAGCCTCGATGCCCTGCACCACCTGGTGATAGAGGGGCACGGGGGAGGAGCGGTCAATGCTGACACCGAGGTTGTTCGCCACAGTGGGTCCCCATTCTTTGCCATGGTCCGCCTACCGCGCGGCTGACGGCGGCTGAGTCGCTGGATGTTCCGTTACCCAGTATGTTCCCTTGCTCACTATGTTCTCTTGATAGGACATACTAGGTGGCACGATCGTAGCAGGTAGCTCTCGGGGTCACTAGGCTGGGGTCATGACAAACCCATACCTGATCTCACGCGAGCGGTTCATCGCCGCAGCACCTGCCGATATTTTCGAGGTCCTCGCCACACCTGCACTGCATAGCGTGATCGATGGCTCGGGAACGGTGAAGGGCGTGCAGGCCCGCGGTCCGGAGCGACTGAGCCTTGGGGCCCGGTTCGGTATGGAGATGTCCATGAAGCTGGACTACAAGGTCCTCAATACAGTGTGTGAGTTTGAAGAGCAGCGCCGAATCGGATGGCGGCACTTCAACGGCCACGTATGGCGGTATCTACTCGAACCTGCCACGGGACCGGATGGAAGCCCGGGAACGCGTGTCACTGAGCAGTTTGATGCACGCAAGGTGCGGACCCGGCTTCTGCTGCGGCTTGCGGGTTTCCTCAAGCGGCATCCGCTCAGCATCGAAAAAACACTCGAACGGCTGGACCATCACCTGACAGGCCCCCTGGCAGCCTGATCCCTGAAGGATCTACCCGGGGATGTGTCAGCCTACGGTGGTGCCAAAAGCCAGGCCCAGGACGTAGGTGACGGCAGCCGCGCCGAGTCCGATCGCAAGCTGGCGCAGTGCCCTGGTGATGGGTGAGGTCCCCGAAAGGAGCCCCACGACGGCGCCCGTGACCAGCAGGGCCAGGCCTACGAGCCCGCCTGCCACTGCAAGCGCCGGAATTCCGACCATGCCGAACAGGAACGGGATGATGGGGATGATGGCGCCGGACGCGAAAAAGCAGAAGCTTGATAGTGCCGCGCCCCACGCGCTTCCAATTGCTTCGTGCTCGTCCCGATCCTTCGCCGAATCTTCCTGCAGGGACAGGCTGGGATCGCAGTCACAGCTCAGGGCGCCCAGGCGTTCCTGAACCCGATGCGCAGCAGCGTCGGCAGACATGCCCCGCGCTAGATACACCAGCAGGAGTTCGTTGTGTTCCAGGTCAAGATTGGGAGCAGCCAGCAGTGTGGCCTGGGTGGGTCGGCTGGCATTCAGCAGTTCGCGCTGGGACCTGACGGAGATGAATTCCCCAGCTCCCATGGACAAGGCCCCGGCCAGTAGCCCGGCAATTCCGCTGAAGAGCACCACACTGCTGGCAACGCCTGTCGCCGCCATGCCCATCACCAGCGAGAGGTTGCTGACAAGCCCGTCATTGGCTCCAAAAACTGCAGCCCGGAAGGTTCCAGCGAGCCTGTTCCGGCCGCGGGTCGCCAGCCCCCGGATCACTTCCTCGTGGATCTGTTCGTCCGCAGCCATGGCGTCGGTGGCGTTGGGATCCTTGCCGTAGGGTGAACGGCCTTCTGCGCTCTGGGCAAGGGCCAAGACAAAAACAGAGCCGAAGTGCCGGGCCAGGAAACCCAGCATCCGGCTCTGGAAAGATGCCTTGCGAGGCTTCCCGACGTGCGGCCCCAGCAGCGTGATCCAGTGTGCCTCGTGACGCCCTTCCGCCTCGGCCAGGGCCAGGAGGATGTCCCGCTCTTCGCCACCGCGGTTTTTGGCCAAGTGGCGATAAACGGCCGCCTCTGCCCTTTCGTCGGCAAGGTACTGACGCCACCTGCGGAGATCGGCAGCCGTCGGCTCAATGTGGGGGTGGACGCCGTCGACTGGCTGGGACGATTGATTGTGTGGCACTGCTACTCCTGAACTGAATGGGACGTTTTCGCCCCATTGCAGCCATCAGAGTAGCGGTTTTCGTCCCGGTTTTTCGGCCGGGAAACCGCAATGCAGTTCTTCGGTGGACCTCAATTTCTGGTCCGGTCCAAGGCTACTGGCAGCAACGGCCCGCCAGCTACGAGCCATCACCAGCCCCGTGGATCAGGAGTTGTTGCTGCGCTCTGGCTGCGGCTCTTCCGCGTGGTGGGTCCCGGCGACTCGGAGGTTCCAGGCTGCCATGACGGAACTGTCCGTTCGCGGGGTCAGGAGGGACACCACCAGGTACACGAGTGCCGAAGCAACCAGGCCATAGTAGATCGGCTCGTTGGCATAGATTCCGTCAAGCGGGACCTCGGCGTTGATCTCCAGGATGGCCATGGTGCCCAGTGTCACAAGGGTTCCTGCAGCCATCGACGCTGCCGCACCGATTCCTGTGCCGCGTTTCCAGACCAGACCACCGAGGATGGCTACCAGGAGCCCGCCCACCAGAATGTCGTACGCAATGGTCAGCGCGGCAACAACATCCCTGGTGCTGATCGAGATTCCGATGGCAACCAGGCCCAGGCCCAGCACCCAGAGCCGGTTGGCCCGGACGTCGTGCTCAGGGTTCTCGGAGTCATCTGTACTGATTTTTTTGCCGAACCAGCTCGCAACAAACGGCAGGACGTCCGCACGGGCCACCGTTGCGGCAGCGATCAGGGCGCCGGAAGCAGTGGACATCATGGCGGCCACAGCCGCAGCCAGAACCAGTCCCCCTATTCCTACTGGAAGGAGGTTCTGGGCTACCTGGGCGTAGACGTCGTCGCGCTCGGCGATTTCCATGCTGTCCAGGGCGACACTTGCCGCCATGCCAATGACGGCTCCGGCCACGCCGTAGAGGATGCAGTAGACCCCTGCTGTTGCGCCGCCCCAACGGGCAATAGTCGGATTCCTTGCGGTGAAGACGCGTTGCCAGATGTCCTGGCCAATCAGCAGGCCCAGGGTGTAAACAACAAAGTAGGTGATGATGGTTTGCAGGCCAATTCCGCCAATGTCGAAGAAACTCTCATCAACCCGGGCACGGATGCCGTCCCAGCCGCCCGCGGCGTTCAGTGTAAAGGGCAGCATGAGGAAGAAAATTCCAACAGTCTTGATGACAAACTGCACCTGGTCGGCAAGGGTGATGGACCACATGCCACCGATCGTTGAGTAGATCAGGACAATTGCACCGCCGATGGCAATGGCGAGCCAACGCTCCCAGCCGAACAGGACAACGAAGATGGTGGCGTAGGCGCCGGTTGACGTGGCGCAGAGCATCAGTGTGTAGGCCAGCATGACGATGCCTGATGCCTGCGTGGCATGGCTCCCGTAGCGCAGTGTCAGCATCTGCGAGACGGTATAGATCTTGAGTTTCTGGATGGTCCCGGCAAAGAGGAGACTCAGCAGGAGGACGCCGGTGCCAATGGCGACCACCAGCCACATACCGGAGATGCCATACCTGTAGCCCAGGCCCACGCCGCCCACCGTCGAGGCTCCGCCGAGGACGACAGCTGCCATGGTGCCGGTGTAGAAGAAAGGACCAAGGCGGCGGCCGGCCACAAGGAAGTCGCTGTTGTTTTTGGTGCGGGACTTACCCCACCAGCCGAATGCCAGCATGGCGAGCAGATACACCACCACGATGGCGATGTTGATGGCGTTGGAATCCATGATGGTCCTCTTAATTGCCCGGGAGCCAGGCGGTGGGGGAGATGGACGGTATTGCTCTATAGGCAACACTTGTTGCCAAGAAGCGTAATCTGTGACGGGAATAACAGTCAATGCGGTGCCTTGTGTGTGGACGGCGCTTTTTGGCTTGCCTACTACGATGGCTGCAGGTACTGGGCTGGACGCTCAACCACGAAAGGTTCTCATATGAAAGCACTGCCCGTTGAACCCAGCAACGCTCCTGTGGCCATCGGGTCGCGGATCCGGGCCGCGCGCCAGTCGCAGCGGCTCACCATCGAACAGGTGGCGGCCGCCACTGGACTCACCAAAGGGTTCCTGAGTCGGGTAGAGCGCGATCTGACATCGCCCTCGGTCGCCTCGTTGGTAACCCTCTGCCAGGTCCTGTCCGTCTCCGTGGGTGATCTTTTTGCCGCGCCACAAACCCACCTGACGAGAAGGGACGAGGGGCCCAGGATTTCCCTGGGCGGCCACGGCATTGTTGAGCGACTGCTGACGGCGCGGTCGGAGCGTCGGGTGCAGCTGATCCAGGCCGTTATAGAACCGCACGGACGCGGAGAGTCCGAGCTCTATGCCGTGGACTGCGATGTTGATGTCCTGCATGTCATTAGCGGATCGCTCCGACTGGTGATGAGCCAGGAGGAATACTCGCTCCTAGCCGGCGATACCGTGACGTTCCCAGGGCGAGAGCCGCACAGTTGGGTCAATGACACGGACCTTCCGGTGGAAGCACTCTGGATTCTTGTTCAGCCAACCAGCCGTTGATGCGGCTTCTGACGTCCCTCCCGGTAGCCCCTCCAGGTCAAAACTGACCAGACCTTTTGTAAACTCCTGATGCCCATGAGGAAACAAGCTGTATGATGGCTATCACACCTGTACCTCATGACATCAAAGGAGACGCTCCCATGGAAGAGCTGCGCATCGAAGCGAACGGCAACCTTGGCCCCATCGATTCCGCCAGGATTCCGCGTTACGCGGGCGCCGCAACCTTCGCACGGTTGCCTCGACTGGACCAGGTGAAGGCTGCCGACGTTACGGTGGTCGGCGTTCCTTTTGACTCTGGCGTCTCATATCGTCCCGGTGCCCGGTTCGGCGCAAACCACGTCCGGGAAGCCAGCCGGCTCCTGCGCCCGTACAACCCAGCCTGGGACCTGAGCCCGTTTGAGAATATCCAGGTGGCGGACGCGGGCGATATGGCTGTTAATCCGTTCAACATCAATGAAGCAATAGAAACAATCCAGCAGAACGCCCTCGACCTCACTGTGGGCGGTAGCAGCCTGTTGACCCTTGGCGGCGACCACACCATCGCACTGCCCCTGCTCCGGGCCGCAGCGGAACGCGCCGGTGGGCCCATTGCGATGCTGCATTTTGACGCGCACCTCGACACCTGGGATACCTACTTCGGCGCCGAATATACGCACGGCACACCCTTTCGCCGCGCTGTGGAGGAAGGCATCCTCGATACCGAGGCAATCAGCCACATCGGCACCCGCGGTCCCCTGTATGGGAAGAAGGACCTCGACGACGACCACCGGTTTGGGTTTGGCATTGTGACCTCGGCCGATGTCTACTACCAGGGCGTGCTGGAGACTGTCGCCAAGGTCCGCGACCGCATTGGCAACCGGCCCCTGTACATCTCAGTGGATATCGACGTCCTCGATCCTGCGCACGCTCCAGGCACGGGAACCCCTGAGGCTGGTGGAATCACCAGCCGCGAGCTACTGGAAATCATTAGGGGTTTCCGTGGCATGAACCTGGTGGGGGCCGACGTTGTCGAGGTTGCCCCCGCCTACGACCACGCAGAAATCACCGGAGTAGCAGCCAGCCATGTGGCCTATGAACTTGTTACCCTGATGGCCGACAGCGCTACGGAGGGCACCCGGGTAGGTGCGCCTACCGGGTACGCCGCCCAGGCGCTCGGTTCCGTGGAATCCCAGGGATGAGTACGGATTCCTCGGCGGACACCGGAACGCCAGGTCTGACGGAAACCGACGGTGCCCTCCCGTGGATCGAATCGCGGAACGTCTCTCCTGGTCCCCGCAATGGTGGGGATCTGGTGGTGGAAACGCTCGAGGCGCTTGGCGCCACCACCGTGTTTGGCATTCCTGGCCAGCATGCACTGGGGCTTTTCGACGCAATGGGCCGGGGCAATCTTCGTTTCGTTTCCTCGCGGGTTGAGAACAATTCGGCCTTTGCTGCCGACGGATTTTCGCGGGCCACCGGGCAGGTGGGTGTTCTGTTCCTGTCCACCGGTCCTGGCGCACTGACATCCCTGGCGGGACTGCAGGAAGCGTATGCAACAGGCGTCCCCATGGTGGTGATCGCCAGCCAGATCCCGTTGGAGGGGCTCGGCGCGCGCCGCAAGGGGATGCTTCATCAGCTTGATGACCAGAAGGCGTCCGCAGCTAACGTCACCAAGAGCCAGCGCCTCATCCAGCATGCCTCCGGGATTCCATCAGGCATCCAGGATGCCTGGACAGAGGCCATCTCCTCGCCCCAGGGTCCGGTCTGGCTGGAGATTCCGCAGAACGTCCTGCTGGATCCCATCATGGTTCCTCCAGTGGAGGACGCCCTGGCCGAGGCGGCCGATAACCCGCCCCGGGTCGAGCTGATCCGCGAGGCTGTTGCGTGGCTGGCAACGGCGGAGCGTCCTGCCATCATTGCCGGCGGCGGAACGCGCAGGGGCCGGGCCGAAGCTGAGCTGCTGAATCTCGCAGAACGGCTGCAGGCTCCTGTGATCTGCACTCCCGGGGGCAATGGTGCTTTCCCCTGGGAGCATCCGCTCTCGTTACAGTCCTGGATCGAGGACAGGTACATGACAGAGGTCCTCGAAGATGCTGACGTCTTGATCGTGATCGGCTCCTCCCTGGGCGAAGTTACGTCCAATTACTTCACGTTTGCACCGCGTGGGCGCATTATCCAGATCGACGCCGAGCCCAGGGTCCTGGAGTCCAACCGCCCTGGTCTGGGAATCCGCGCTGACGCAGGGCAGGCCCTCCGGGCGCTGAATGCGGCACTGGATGACGTCCAGGACGTGGCACTGAATGCCGGACCCCGTGCCGTGACCGGGGCAGCCGAACCTGCACGCCACTCCGCCCGTATGCCATCGTGGCACGGCACCAGCCCTCAGGAAGTAGTGAGTGATGCGCTGGCGAAGGTTGCGGCCAGGCTGCAGGGTCAGGACCTAGCCAGGGAGCTTGCCTTCATGGCTGGCATCAGGGCAGCGGTTCCGGATGACATGCAGACCTTTTGGGACATGACCATTTCCTCCTACTGGGCCTGGAGTTGCTGGGATGCCCGGCAGGGTAGCTTCCATTCGGCCCAGGGTGCCGGTGGCCTGGGTTTCGGCTTTCCGGCGGCGATCGGTGCGGCTGTGGGCCTGGCGCCGGGAGCGGGGCTGGTGTCACCTGACGAGACCGGCCATCCTGGCAGTTTCCTGGGCCGCGGCGGTCGCGTTTTGGCGGTCTCTGGCGATGGCTCGGCCATGTACTCCATTTCGGAGCTGGCCACCGCGCGCCAGCATGACGTCCCTGTCACCTGGTTGATTGTGGACGACGGCGGCTACGGCATCCTGCGTGAATACATGGTGGACGCCTTCGGCAAGGCGACAGCGACGGAACTGGCACGCCCCGACTTCGTGAAACTCGCGGAATCCTTCGGTGTCCCGGCTGTTCGCGTCGCAGCCGAGGATGTCACGGATGCGCTGGCCGAAAGCCTTGCGGCTGAGGGGCCAAACGTCGTCGTGGTTGAAACCGTGCTCAGGATGTTCGCGCCGACACACCTCTAGTTCGGCATAACTGGCAGCTACTGTTCCTCTAAACGAGGGCATGGAAGTGCTGGCTACCCAGCATGCACCACAAAGCCCGCATCCTTCGCTGGATGCGGGCTTTGTGGTGCGCGCAGAAGATGACGGGCGTCGCTGCGCACACCATGCACTTCCTTTAGTTTCCCAAAGCAACCTTTTCCCTATATAGTTGCCTTAGGCAAGCAAGTTAGGGGTAGTTTTCTCATGGCAGTTTCACCAGCCACCGCGGCAGATCTGGTCTACCAGATTTTTGACCTCCAGAGGGCAGTCCGCTGCGCAGCATCCAGCAGCCTCCGGGGCCATGAGCCAGGAGTAGCGCTGCAGGGCGTCTTGCGATTTGTGGGGGCGGGGGAGACTCGTGCCACCCGCCTTGCCGAGCGGCTGGGAGTCAGTCCACCGGTCCTGAGCAGGCACATTGCTGATCTGGAAGATCATGGCTACGTCACACGGCGGCCCGATCCAGAGGACGGCAGGGCGCAGCTGGTGGGCCTCAGTAATGCTGGCCGGCTCAAGCTGCAGGAGATCGAGGAGCAACGGACCGCGGCACTGCAGGGTTATCTGCAGGACTGGAGCCAGGACGACGCAGAACAGACAGCAGAGACCATCCGCAAGCTGGCGGAGTCGCTGACAACATCAACCCGGGCAATGGCGGCCGGATCCACCATCATCACCACACACGCTTAGGAGACTTCAATGGCAAGCCACGCAGCCGCCAGCGATCCCATATCCAAAGCCGGAGCCCCCGCAAGGGGTGCTGCTCCGGCTGCACAACCCGAAGAGCCGATGACCCACCGCCAGATCCTTGAGGCGTTGACGGGTCTGCTCGCAGCTTTGTTCACAGCAATCCTCAGCAGCACCATTGTTGCCAACGCACTGCCCACCATCATGGCGGAACTCAACGGAACCCAGACAGACTTCGCCTGGGTCATCACTGCGTCGCTGTTGGCCAGCGCTGCCACTACCCCCATCTGGGGAAAACTCGCCGATCTTTTTGACAAGAAGCTGCTGGTCCAGCTCAGCATCGTCATTTTCGTGGCTGGCTCAGTCATGGCGGGCCTGTCCCACACAATCCCTCTTCTGCTGACCGCCCGCGTGATCCAGGGCATCGCCATGGGTGGCCTCACGGCACTCGCCCAGGCCATCATCGGCTCCATGATTCCGCCGCGGGACCGAGGAAAGTACTCCGGCTACATGGGCGGCGTCATGGCCCTCGGTACTGCTGGCGGACCACTCCTTGGCGGCCTCATTGTGGACAGTCCGCTCGGCTGGCGTTGGACCTTCTTCGTTTGCGTTCCGCTTGCCATTGTGGCGCTGATCCTGCTCCAGGTCACCCTGAAAATCAAGCATGTGAGGCGTCCGGCTAAGATTGACTGGCTCGGATCTGTTCTCCTGACCTCCGGCGTCAGCCTCCTCCTGATCTGGGTTTCCTTTGCAGGCAAGGCAGACCACTACGACTGGATTTCCTGGCAGAGCGCGGTCATGGTGGGCGGCGGCATCGCCCTGCTGGCATTGCTGGTGCTGGTGGAGTCCAAGGTTGCCGAGCCCATCATCCCGCTCAAAATCATTTCCCAGCGGACCACCGCGCTGGCCATCATTGCCTCGGTTGCCGTGGGCGTGGCCATGTTCGGTTCCTCCAGCTTCCTGGGCCAGTACTACCAGCTTGCCCGTGGCGCAACACCCACGGAAGCTGGGCTGCTGACGTTGCCCATGATCGCGGGCAACCTGATCGGCTCCGTGGCCTCGGGCCAGCTGATCAGCCGCACCGGCAAATGGAAGCGTTACCTGATAGCAGGAGGCGTGCTTTTGACCGGCGGACTCGGGATGGCCGGCACCATGGACCACACCACCGAACTCTGGCACACGGGCGTTTTCACTTTCATCCTTGGCCTTGGCCTCGGCCTGCTGATGCAGAACCTGGTGCTAGCCGTACAGAACACCGTGAAGGCCAAGGACATTGGTACAGCTAGTGCCTCCGTGGCGTTCTTCCGCTCCGTAGGTGGCGCCATTGGAGTCTCGGTCCTGGGCGCAGTCCTGGGCAGCCGCGTCACGGAGCTATCCACCAAGGGATTCGCCGACGCTGGTATCACCATTCCCGCTGGCGCCGCTGGCAGCACATTGGACGTCAAGAGCATGCCGGAACCCGTGGCCGAGATCATCCGCGCTGCCTACGGCGATGCAACGGCCCAGATCTTCCTGATTGCAGCCATCGTGGCCGTCGCTGCACTGATCTCGGTCCTCTTCATCAAGGAACAGCCGCTGCGCCGGACTGTCGACGTCACCCCGGCAACCACGGGAAACCCCGCCGTCCCCGGCGTCGCCATGTCAGTGAGTGGACCATCAGGCGCCGTCGTGACCTCCAGCACGCCAATAGTCAGCCCTGGAGCTACTCCTTCGGGACCACAGGCTCCGGCGTCATCGCCGTCGTCGGACTTCGCTGGCAGCCGCCGGTCGCTGGCGGTCCGTGACGACCTGGACAGGGAATTCGACGAGATTCTCGGCCGGCAGCGTTCAGGTGAGGCGGGCAGGGAGTCCTTCCATCAGACCGATTCCGTGCAGCAGGCTGGGGTCGACCGGTCGGCGGATCAGCTCCTGCACGTCCAGCAGCTCTTGGCGGAACAGCAGCTGCAGCTGTCCCGCGCATTTACCGAAGTCCAGGACCAGGCACTGGAACAGCGGAGGCTGGCCAGCGAGCAGGCCGAAACGGCAGAGGTGCTGCGCACTCTTAGCGAGGCACTCGACCATGAACGGGAACGCCAGGAAGCTGCTGCGCACTACTTGGCAACCGGTGGACGGCACAGCGCAAGCAGCTGAGGTCATCCATAACCCTGAAGGGCCGCGACACCAGGAGGTGTCGCGGCCCTTTCGGTTTCCGTCGGTCAGCCCAGGGGATGATCTTTTGCACGGCGTATTCCCCGCATACCCTGGAGTTCGTAGAGTATAAGTGCGCAGGATGTCAGTGCCTCCTGATACACAAGATATTAAATGGCGCTCCTCATGGCACTTTCGGGTGCGACCTTTCTTGTTTCACTCCCTAAGGAACCACTGGCATGCTTCTCACATTGATCAGGCAGTATTCACGGCCCTACCGGGCCTACATCTGGGCAGTCATTGTTTTCCAACTGGTTGCCACCATCGCTGCGCTGTATCTGCCCAGCCTCAATGCACAGATCATTGACCAGGGTGTCTCCCGGGGCGACACGGATTTCATCTGGAATACCGGTCTCCTGATGCTTGTCATTGCCTTTGTCCAGATTGGTGCCGCCATTGCTGGTGTCTACTTTGGCTCGAAGACTGCGATGGCGCTGGGACGCGACCTGCGGCGGGGAGTCTTCCGCAAGGTCACCAGCTTCTCCGCCAAGGACGTTAACATCTTCGGCGCACCCACGCTGATTACCAGGGGCACCAATGATGTCCAGCAAGTGCAGATGCTGGTTCTCATGGGGCTGAATTTTATGGTGTCCGCCCCCATCATGTGTGTTGGTGGGATCATCATGGCACTGCGCGAAGACATCAGCCTCTCGTGGCTCGTGTGGGTTTCCGTCCCGGTCCTGTTCGTGGTGGTGGGTTTTCTGGTGATGCGCCTGATGCCCCTGTTCCGGACCATGCAGGTCAAGATCGACAGGATCAACGCCGTTCTCCGCGAGCAGATCATCGGTATCCGCGTGGTGCGAGCATTTGTGCGCGAGCCCTTCGAAACGCAACGCTTTGCCAAAGCCAACCAGGAACTGACCCAGGTTTCCCTGAAAATCGGTGCCCTGTTTGTCCTGATGTTTCCGGCCATCGGCATGATTCTGCACCTCTCCACTGCGGCAGTGCTGTGGTTCGGCGGCCAGCGTGTTGATGCTGGCGAAATGCAGGTTGGCTCCCTGACGGCTTTCCTCCAGTACCTCCTGCAGATCCTGATGGCGGTCATGATGGGCACATTCATGGTGATGATGATCCCGCGGGCCTCGGTCTGTGCCGAGCGAATTTCCGAAATTCTTGATGTTGAACCCTCCATCCACGACCCAGAGGATCCTGTCACTCCAGATCGCCTGGAGGGAGTAGTGGAATACCGGGATGTGAGTTTCTCCTATCCGGGGGCGGAAACCCCCGTCTTGAGCAACATCAGCTTCACGGCGAAGCCTGGCCAGACGGTAGCCATCATCGGGTCAACCGGATCAGGTAAAACTTCCCTGATCTCACTGCTTCCCCGGCTTTACGACATTGGACGTGGCGATGTTCTGCTGGACGGTGTCTCAGTCAATCAGCTGGACCGTTCCGAGATCACCAAACGCGTGGCAATCGTCCCCCAGCGGCCATACCTGTTCTCCGGCACCATCGAACATAATCTTCGGTTCGGGAAGACTGAGGCCACAGACGCGGAGCTCTGGGATGCACTGGCCACGGCTCAGGGAGAGGACTTTGTCAGGGAGAAAAAGGGCGGGCTTGCGGCCCAGGTGTCACAGGGTGGAACAAATGTCTCCGGCGGACAGCGCCAGCGGCTCTGCATAGCCAGGGCGCTGGTCACCAAGCCCAGGGTGTATCTTTTTGACGATTCGTTTTCGGCTCTTGATGTCGCAACGGATGCCCGGCTGCGGGCTGCGCTCAAGGAAAAGACCACTGATGCCACAGTCATCATTGTTGCGCAGCGGATCTCTACCATTACCGATGCAGATCAGATCCTGGTGCTGGACAGGGGCAGGATCGTGGACAGGGGCACGCACGCCGAGCTGCTGGGGACCTCACCGACCTACCAGGAAATTGTTGCTTCGCAGCTGAGCGTTGAGGAAATGGCATGAGCACGAACAGCAAGCAAGGACAGCGCAGCGGGCCAGGCCGCAAGGGCCGGAACAAGAACGTAAAAGATTCCTCCGTTTCGGACACCCCGATGAAAGCAGCCGAGGACGCGAACGTTGTCGACGATGCCGCCTTCGTTCCCGGCGAAGCCGATGGGGACATGTTTGGTGGGATGCCCGCCAAAAAAGCCGAACATTTCTGGCCATCGGTGCAGCGCCTCCTGGGACTCCTGCGACCCGAACGGATGGGGCTGGCTGCCGTTGTGGCACTGGTCGTGGTGTCAGTGGTTCTGAATGTCATTGCGCCAAAGATCCTCGGCCAGGCCATGGACGTCATCTTTGGCGGTGTTGTGGGCCGTCAGTTGCCGCCCGGAGTCAACAAAGCGGATTTTGTGGACCAGCTCAGGGAACAGGGCCAGGGCAGCTACGCGGACATGATTACCAGGATGGAACTTGTCCCGGGGGCCGGTATTGATTTCCAGAAGCTGGCCATGCTGATTTCGATAGTCCTTCTGATGTACTTCGTTGCCAACATCTTTCTCTGGCTCCAGGGATATGTCTTGAATGTCATCGTTATGAAGGTCATCCGTGGACTTCGCGACAATACGGAGAAAAAACTCAACCGGTTGCCGCTGAACTATTTTGATACCCGCCAGCGGGGGGACGTTCTGTCCAGGGTGACCAACGACGTCGACAACATCCAGCAGGCGTTGCAGCAGGCTTTCGCCCAGCTCATCAGTTCGGTCCTGACGGTAATCGGCATCGTGGTCATGATGTTCATCGTTTCGTGGCAGCTGGCCGTGATTGCCCTGATCGCCCTGCCACTGTCCGGTATCGCAGCAGGACTCATTGGCGTTCGGAGCCAGAAGTTGTTTGCTGCTCAGTGGAAAAATACTGGTTCCCTCAATGGCCAGATCGAGGAGTCATTCTCAGGACATGACCTGGTCACTGCATTCGGACGTAGCGCCGATGCTTTGGAGAACTTCGACGAACGCAACGAGGCGCTCTACAGGGCCAGCTTTGGTGCACAGTTTGTCTCGGGCATCATCTTTCCCGTCATGCAGTTCATTTCCTACCTGAGCTACGTGGGGATTGCTGTGGTGGGTGGTCTTCGAGTTGCATCAGGGTCCATGTCGTTGGGCGATGCCACGGCGTTCATCCAATACTCGCGGGAGTTTACGCAGCCCTTGGGCCAGATGGCCGGAATGGCCAACATGCTCCAGTCCGGGGTGGCTTCCGCCGAACGCGTTTTTGAGTTCCTTGATGCAGACGAACAGGACGACGAGACAGCCACCAAAAAGCTGCCCACCAAAACTGACGGTCACGTAGAGTTCCAGGACGTCAGTTTCAGCTACTCGCGGGACAGCCGCCTCATCGAGCAGCTGTCCTTCACCGCCGAACCTGGTCAGACAGTTGCCATTGTGGGACCGACCGGGGCGGGTAAAACCACCCTGGTGAACCTGGTGATGCGTTTCTACGAGCTTGATTCCGGGGCCATAACCCTTGATGGGGTGGACGTGACAGACCTCAGCAGGGCTGAACTGCGGTCCAAAGTAGGCATGGTCCTCCAGGACGCCTGGCTCTTTGGCGGTTCCATCCTCGAGAACATCAGGTACGGAAACCTCGACGCCACGGAAGAGCAGGTCATGGCGGCTGCCAGGGCCACGTTTGTTGACCGTTTCGTTCGGGCCCTTCCCGAAGGCTATGAGACAGTCATTGATGAGGAAGGCAATAATGTCAGTGCCGGCGAGAAACAGCTGATTACAATTGCGCGGGCTTTCGTGGCCAATCCGTCCCTGCTGATCCTGGATGAAGCCACGAGCTCGGTGGATACCCGGACAGAGCTGCTGGTCCAGAAGGCCATGGCTGCGCTCAGGACCGACAGGACGAGTTTTGTCATTGCCCATCGGCTCTCCACCATCCGGGACGCCGACACCATCCTGGTCATGGAAGAAGGACGCATTGTGGAACAGGGAAACCATCAGGTCCTCCTGGCGGCAAAGGGAGCCTATTACCGTCTCTACACCTCGCAGTTTGCCGGAGCTGCTGATGCCCCTGGGGCGGATGAGCCAACGGCGGTGCATCGGTGACTGGAGCAGTATCGGCAGGTACCGGAGTGGTTGTCGCTGATGTGGGGGAGGATCTTGCCCCGGAAGGTGCCGAGGAGTCTCGGGTCCTGGAAGTCAGCGTTCCCATGCGGTGGGGGGACATGGATGCTTATGGCCATGTAAATAACGTCCAGGTGGTGAGGATGCTGGAGGAAGCGCGTATCGCTGCCTTTGGGCCACCCCGCGGAGCTGGTCTGCCTGGCATGAAACCTGCTGTTTCGTTGTTTGATGCTGTTCCCGAGGGCGTGATGTCATTGGTGGTCGAGCACCGGATCCGCTATGTGCGCACCCTCGAGTACCGGAATATCCCGGCAGTGGCGCGGGTATGGATTGGAGCACTCAAAGGCGCAAGTTTCGAGATTCACTACGAGCTGGTTGATCCGACCACCGACGCACTGTGTGTCAGGGCGACCACGCAGCTGGCCTTTGTTGACGAGGCTACCGGCAGGGTGGTTCGGTTGAGTCAGGAGCAGAAAGAGCTACTAGCACCCTTCCACAGGACGTAGGAGGAAAAATGGCAGCAGTCCAGCCCCGGAGCCCGGGCCTCGTGGCGAGGGTCCTGCTTTCCGAGCGGTTGCAGGCTGGTCTGGAGATCCTCTTCTGTCTGTGCCTGGGGGTGTTGCTGGTTAATGCGGTGGCCGCCGGTGAGCTAATCGGCTCGGTTGTCCCGCTGCTACTCCTTGTACTGACGGGTGTCCTGGCACGGCGGCGCCGAACACGAAAAATGCGGTTACCTCCTGGCCAGAACCTTTCTTCCACATCGCTTCCCAGCAGGAACCTGTAGGTTCGTAGGATGACCCCGACGCCGAAATCAGCTCTCCACCGTGCCCCCGGAGTCTCAAAAGAAATTGAGGATGCGGCGTGGTTTGTCCTCGGCGCGGGATTGCAGGGCAAGCCTTCAGCACTTGATGGCAGCACGCTGACCTGGACCACGGACGTGGCCAATGAGCTGCTCGAACGCCTGGAACGTGGTGCGGTAGATCCCAAGGCGCCCATGATGACCAATCTGCGCCAGCACGTGGAGGGGGCCGGGCGAGCGGTCAAGATGCTGGCCGTGGAGCTGTTGTTCCTGCAGTCCCTGCCGCTGGCCCACGAGGTCAAATCCCTCAAGGTCAAACGTGCCAGGGTTGCCGAGGCCGCTGCCTGGCTGGAACCAAAGCTGGAGTTGCCGCCCGAACTTTATAGGGGCCTGACGGACCATGGTGTGATCCGGGACCGGACAGCCGAATTCAACTGGACCGTCCGCGAGCATCTCCAGTGGCTCTGCCGTTTTGTGCGGCACGTCGACCAGCAGTCCACGGCAGTGCTTGCCCGCGCCGTCCAGGACCCGCTGCAGTTCCACCTACTGGCAGCCGGAACTCCTGATGACCAGCCAGCCATCCGGCGCAGCATGGAGTTCCTGGTGCACCCGGATTTTTTCGAGCCACTGGTGTCCGACATTGAACGACGCGAAATTCGTGACGCGTTCGGTTCGCTGGTGGGTGGGGCATCGGGCGAGAGCGATGAGGACGTCACGGCGGATATCCGCCGGATCCGCCTGCACCTTGACCGGCAGGCTGGGCAGCGGATCGACTGGTACTCCCGCCACCTGGTGAGCCAGTGGCGAAAGGTCGGCGATCCTGGCCGTCGGGCGTGGCGGCTGCGCACGCACGCTGGCAGTGCGCAGCTGCTGCAGTCCTGGCAAGACGCGGAAAAGGTGACGCTCGACGTCGAGCATCTCCGGGTCCTTGAAGCAGGTGTTACTGCGGGAGTGGTCCAGCATGCCGTGGACGAGGATTGCAGGCATATGGGCTATGTGGAGCGCGAGGATACCAAGACCGCCGTGTTTGCCTTCCTGACCGTCATGAAGCCGGGGGATCTAGTGCTGTTCGAGCATTCTGGTGCCGTGCAGCTGGGCGTGGTACTGGGGGAACCGGACCAGGATGGCGACCACCGGCGCCTGCTGCGGAAAGTCCAATGGTTTGCTGGCACCCATCCCACCACAGAGCTTCCACGGCACGTGCAGCGCCAGCTCGCCACCGCCGGGAAAATCGTTGACGTGACACGTGTGGTGCAGGCATTGGAACCACTCCTGCCTGCCGAGGCCGAAGCCGACCCTGATGACCTGGTGCCGGTCCAGGGCAGCCCGTCCCACGGGTTTAAGCCACTCACGCAGGATTTTGCGGATTCCCTGCACCTGGGCCTTGAGTCCCTGCAGGAAATTGCCGGCCTGTTGGAGGACAACCGCCAGGTGGTGCTGTTCGGTCCGCCCGGAACCGGGAAGACGTTCCTGGCCAAACATCTTGCTGCCGAGTTGGCCCAAGACGCCACTGACGAACGCGTCAAGCTGGTGCAGTTCCATCCCTCCTATGCCTACGAGGACTTTTTTGAGGGCTACCGCCCCGACACAACTGATGACGGCCAGGTCTCCTTCAAGCTGGTGGCCGGCCCCCTCCGCCGGCTGGCCGAAGAAGCCGCGAAGCCGGGCAATGAAAAGAAACCGTACTTTCTGATTATTGACGAAATGAACAGGGCAAACTTGGCCAAGGTCTTTGGCGAGCTCTACTTCCTGCTGGAATACCGCGATGACAGGATCTACCTGCAGTACAGCCCCAACGAGCCATTCACGCTGCCGGACAACCTCTACATCATCGGCACCATGAACACTGCTGACCGGTCAATAGCCATGATGGATGCAGCCATCCGGCGCCGGTTCTCCTTTGTTGAGCTGCACCCGCAGACCGAACCAATAAAGGGTTCCCTCCTGCGGTTCCTCCAGGCCCGGGGGCTGGATACCCTGCCGGCCCAGCTGCTGGATGAACTCAATGCCGGCATTGATGACTGGGACAGGGACCTGATGATTGGTCCGTCCTACTTCATGAAACCAGCCGCCCAGACTCCCGCCGGGTTGCGCCGGATCTGGAAGTACGAACTGATGCCGTTGCTGGAGGAGCACTATCATGGCCAGTTGACGCGCCCGCAACTGGAGGAGCGCTTCGGGTTGGAGCAGGTGCTCGCTCGTCTTGGCGATCGCTGAGCGGGCTGGCGGGCCGCGCCACATCGAACTCGACGAACTGCAGGCCGGTGCCGTGGAGAAACTGGATCCAGCCAGCGCGGCTTTCATCAACGCCAGCGGCCTGGCGCGTGTCTCGCCCCTTGGCCTCGGCCTCTACCGGCTGGAACCAGTGGGCACCGTTGGCTCTGTCCGCACGGGTTCCGTGCAGGTGGACGTCCGGCCACGTGGCCGGCTGGGGCTCCAGAAGTTGCTCTTCCTGCTCAGCTACAGCGCAGAGCCGGGCTTCTCGCCGCACGCGGTGGCAGCCAAAGAATCACCTGACCTGTGGGCGGCCCTGGCATCATCCCTGGCGCTCCTGGGGGAGCAGGCTCTCGGCCGTGGGGTCCTGCAGGGCTACCGTGAGGTTGATGAGTCCTTGCGAACCGTCAAGGGCAGGATCCGGATCTCCGAACAGATGTCGCGTCATCCTGGCCTGATGGTTCCCCTCGAAGTCTCCTACGACGAGTTCAGCTCCGATATTGCCGAAAACAGAATCCTGCGCGCGGCAGTGGAGCGAATGATGCAGGTGCCTGGTCTCCTGCTCGAGGCCAGGAGCCGGCTGCGGCACCTGAAGACAAAGCTCGACGGCGTCACGTACCTCACCGCAGGTGCGCCCCTACCAGCGTGGCAACCCACGCGGCTCAACCAGCGCTACCATCCTGCCCTGCGGCTGGCAGCACTGATCCTGCGCCACGCTTCGGCAGAGAGCGGACCTGGCCCCCAGCGCGCTTCCGCGTTTGTGGTGAATATGAACCACGTATTCCAGGATTTTGTGGGAACGGCCCTGCGCGCGGCCATGGCCAAACATCCGGGAGAGACACGGCTTCGGCACGGGGCGCTGCTGAACGAGGCGGTGGATGACGCCGACAGGATTACGGTGCGTCCCGACGTCGTCCATTTTTTGGGCGGTCGTCCTGTTATGGTCTATGACGCCAGGTACACCGCCAGGACCGATGCTGGTGCTTCTCTTTCCGCTGATCACTTCCAGGTTCTTGCGCATTGCACGGCACTGGGCGTGCCAAGCGCCTGGCTGATCTATGCGGGAAAGGGCGAGGTCACATTGCGCCAGATCCTCAACACCGAAATTGACATCATCGAATTTCCCATGGACCTGTCCTTGCCACCAGCGCGGATCCTGGCCGCTGTTGATGACCTGGCTGATCAATCGTGGGGTGAAGTGGTCCGGCAGGCTAGGCTCAGCACACTGGCATCCCCGGATTAACTGCTCGGCTACTGACCGGAGCCGGAAGATGGAAGGTAAAAGTAGTCCCGCTGCCCAGGACACTCGTGACGTGGATGGTGCCACCGTGCGCCTCAACAATCTCCTTGCAGATGGACAAGCCGAGCCCCACCCCTGGAATCGATGTATTACGGACGCTCGTGGCGCGGAAAAACCTGTCAAACACTACTGCAAGATCCGCGCTGCCCAACCCCATCCCCGTATCCTCGACACTGCAGCTCAAGCCGCCGTCAACGCTGTCCAATGCGACGGTGACCTGGCCGCCATCGGGCGAATATTTAATGGCGTTGGAAACCAGGTTGTCGAGTACCTGGCCAAGGCGCGGACCGTCGACGCTGGCCAGCAGCGAGTCCGGAAGGGTGCCCTGCAGGACCACACCAGCGGCAGCCGCGCGTGGTTGGGCTGCGCTGATGCAGGTCTGGACGAGATCCACCACGTCAACGGTATTCATGGATACCGCGAGCTGCCCCTGGCGGATGGCAAGCAGGTCAGAGACGAGGGTGAGGAGCCGGCCCGAATTGCGGTGGATGATGTCCAGGGAACTGAGCTGATGATCCTGCGGGTCATCATCAATCAGCAGTTCCACGTACCCCAGGATCGACGTCAGCGGCGTCCGGAATTCATGCGAGACGCTGGCCACGAAGTCGTCCTTGGCGGACAGGGCATCAACCAGGTCTGTTACGTCGCTGAACACCACCACTGACCCGGCAAAGCCTCCCTCGGGGTCATGCATGGGCCGTGCTGAGGTGCTGAATGCACGTTGTCCCGGCCCGGAACCCAACCAGACCAGCACATTGGTTAACGCCTCGCCCCGTACCGCTCGCCTCGCGGGACGGGACTCAGCAGGCAGGGGAGTGACCTTGTCGGCACCGAAGACCAAAAGCTGGGATTCGGTGGCGCCAGCACTATCCGGTGGGGTGGCCAGGGCCTGATTGATGCGCTGGGGGCGGTTCATCAGGATGTCATTGCCGCTCCCGTCAACGGCATGGACGCCCACGTGGACGGTATCCAGGACTGTATTGAGCAGTTCCTCCTGCCGGCGGCTCGAATCCAGTGCTGAACGGAGTTGGGCGTCCTTTTCGGTGAGGATTCCCTGCTGGCGGGATGCAGCACGCTCAAGGTAGGAGACGGTCAACCCGATGCCCAGCATGGTCACCGGAAAAAGTAACGTCCGCACAAGCTCCGGACCACTCGCATTTCCGTTGAGGAACAGCGGAATCCAGATAATTGCGAGGGGCCCCAGAAATGACGATGCCACGGAAAGCCGCGGATACACGCCTGATGAGCAGAGCGAGATCACGGGAAAAACAGAGAGCAGGCTGATCCCACTAATGCTGTCCTGTCCGCCTTCACGGCCCAGCGCAATCGACACGAAGTCCAGCAGTGGTACCAGCAGGAAGCTGTGCGGCGGCAGCCTGTCCCAGGGAATGACGGCACAGCCCACCATCAGCAGCACCTGCGTGACCAGGAAAGCCACAAAGAGAGTGTTGTCGAGCAGGCCGGGAAACCAGGCCCAGGCGAGCCCGGCAGTCAGCAGTGACGTGATGACCAGGGGGACCTGGCTCAGGATGACCCGGCGGCGCAAGCCTTTCCCGGAGGCCGGTCCGCGGAACAGGATGGGCTGGCCGGTTGCCTCCCCGCACGGAGCGGTTCATGCAGGTCCCATGACTACTGACTTCTGGAAAGGGCGCATCCCAGCAGGATATCGCCCGGCAGATATACTGCAGGCGTTGACCCGAAAAGTGGCTGGAGGCTGTGATGGGTGAATCGCGCAGGGGTTTGGTGATTGAGGATGATGGGGACATCCGCGAGCTCGTCCGCGTTGTCCTCACGCAAGCAGGTTTTGACGTCAGTGTTGCAACCTCCGGGAGTCAGGGCGTGGACATGGCGCGGCAGCTGAAGCCGGCTGTCATTACCCTGGACCTGGGCCTTCCGGACATCGACGGTTTTGAAGTATCGCGCCAGATCCGCGAATTTTCCGACGCCTATATCGTGATGCTCACCGCCAGGGCCGAGGAACTCGACACACTGATGGGTCTTGAAGTTGGGGCTGATGACTACCTTACAAAGCCTTTCCGGCCGCGTGAGTTGCGGGCCCGGGTGGCGGCGATGATGCGCAGGCCCCGCGAAGTCGGTCCAGGCCCCGAAATGGCGGGAAGCAGTCAAGGCGCTGCGCCGCACATGGAGCCCGCCCTGGCGCAGGGCGGGAACGGGCAGGTACCGCTCCAGCACAACGGCCTGGATCTTTATTACGGCTCCCGCACCGTTGCCCTGAACGGTCAGGAGCTGAACCTCACACGGACCGAATTTGAACTGCTGTACGCGTTGCTCGAATCCGGCCGGACAGTCCGGACCAAAGCGGATCTGGTCCGCCGGCTCCGGGACGAGGAATACGACGTCGGAAGCTACATCAGCGACGCTGACGAACGGTCAGTGGAAGTCCATATGGGCAATCTCCGGAAGAAGCTGGGCGACTCCGCCGCACACCCGCTCTGGCTGCAGACGGTGCGTGGTGTTGGTTACAGGCTGGCTCCGCCGGTCAGCTGAGGGATCCTCCCAGCTCAAATTTCACGTTCGGGTTGTGGGCCCAGCTCAAAGTGCCGGCCACTGACGGACGTGGGTGCAATTTCCACGTAGAAGTCCTTCAGTGTGGGAACCCAGGTGGTAAGCCCCAGGGCTTCCACGGCGGCCACCTCCGCCTCAAGGGTCAGGACCCGGGCAGTGCCTTGAAGCACCACTGACCATGCCTCGTCGGAGAGAATACCGTCCGTTTCGAAAAGCACTGTGGCATTAATGGTCAGCTGGGCAAGCTTGTTGCCGGGGGCAGTTCGCAGGTACAGCATGCGCTGGTCGCTGATGTAGTTCACCGGAAAAATGTCTGTGTCACCTGAGACTGTCACCACCAGCCGGCCATGGCGGGTGTTGTCCAGGAGTTCCCAGGACTGATCGGGCGTCAGCTCCAGGACAGGGTTGCCGTTGTCATGGGAAAACATCATGACTGAAGTCTCTTGCCAGTGCCTGGACCGCGGAAGGGGCGAAGGTCCCGGATTTTGTTTACATCGTGGAAATGACGCCGTGACGCTCTGGTGTTCCGGGGTGGGTAGCTTCTGTCCGAGAGCACATGCCGAACACTCAGGAAAGCGATCCCATGACCCAGACCTCGCAGGGCAGAGAAGTATTAGATCAGGGCGGGTTACCACCCACGGATGCGCCGCCGTCAGGGAAATCCAATGCAGATGCAATGAGCGCGGCCAAGGAGAGCCTGGAGGACTACACCCTCCGCTTTGCCCCGCGGTCATACCGGAAGTGGAGCGCCGGGATCGTGGCTACCAGTGCGTTGGGCGGTATTGCCTACCTCGCCGACTTTGCCATCGGCGCCAATATTGGAATAGCGTGCGGAACCACCAACGCACTGATCGGCATTGCCGTCGCGGCAGTCATCATCTTTGCCACTGGATTTCCACTGGCCTACTACGCTGCCCGGTACAACATTGACCTGGACCTCATCACCAGGGGCTCGGGCTTCGGGTACTACGGCTCCGTCGTCACAAACGTCATCTTTGCGACTTTTACCTTCATCTTCTTCGCCCTCGAGGGTTCCATCATGGCCCAGGGTCTGGAGCTCGGACTGGGGATCCCGCAGTGGATCGGCTATGCGGTGTCGACGCTCATTGTGATTCCGCTGGTGGTCTACGGCATGAGCACCCTGGCCAAGCTGCAGGTCTGGACAACGCCGCTGTGGCTGCTGCTCATGGTCATTCCCGTGGGATACCTGGTGCTCTCGCACCCGGAAAGCGTTGACAACTTCTTCGCGTTCACCGGCGCCACGGGCGACGGCGGACCTAACCTTGCCTCGGTCATGCTCGCGGCTGGCGTTTGCCTGTCCCTGATGGCGCAGATCGCCGAGCAGATCGACTACCTGCGGTTCATGCCTCCACGCACGGCGGCCAACAGGGGGGCCCGGTGGCGGGCTGTAATCCTGGCCGGACCCGGGTGGGTCATCTTTGGTGCCATCAAACAGATTGTCGGCATGTTCATTGCGATCTACCTCATTGCCAGCCTTGACCCGGCAGCCTCGGCCACGGCCAATGAACCGGTCCACCAGTTCCTGGGTGTGTACGAGGAAATGATGCCGGGCTGGCTGGCCATGACCCTGGCGGTGGTGCTGGTAGTCATTTCACAGATCAAGATCAACGTCACCAACGCCTACTCGGGATCGCTTGCCTGGACCAACAGCTTCACGCGGGTCACCAAGACATACCCGGGCCGCATGGTCTTCGTCGTGGTCAACCTGGCCATTGCCCTGGTCCTCATGGAAGCGAACATGTTCGCGTTCCTCAACACCATCCTCGGCTTCTACGCCAACTGTGCCATGGCCTGGGTTGTCACCGTGGCCTCAGACATCACCATCAACAAGTACATCCTGAAAATCTCACCCCGGGCCGCCGAGTTCCGCCGGGGCATGCTGTACGCCGTGAACCCTGTCGGCTTCGTCTCGATGCTGGTATCCGCAGGGGTGTCCATCGCCATGTTCTTTGGGGCTTTCGGTGCCGGGATCCAGCCCTACTCGCCAGTCTTCGCGGTAGGCCTGGCGCTGGTGCTGCCGCCGGTCATTGCGGTACTGACCAAAGGCAAGTACTACCTTCGGCGTACCGATGACGGCATTGACCTCCCCATGCTCGACGCCGAGGGAAATCCCAGCGATGCCAAGCTCCTGTGCCATGTGACGGGCCTTGAGTTTGAGCGTCCGGACATGATCCGGTCGGCCCAGGACGGCCCCAACGGTGAACCACAGTACGTCTCGTCGCTGGCCCTCTCCACGGACAAAACAGGCAAGCTCATCCTCCCAGCCCAGCCCTGAGCCGAGTCCTGAGTTCAGCGGGCATCCCGGGGGAACCTGGGGTGCCCGCTTTTCTATGACCCCCACCACAGCAAGGAATAGTTGCACGAGCGGGAAAGTTGTGGACTGTGAACCACATCCCCGCGAAAGGAACGCGCATGCTGTTTTCCCCCCTGACCCTTGGTGAGCTTGAACTTCCCAACCGACTGGTTATGGCACCCCTGACCCGCGTCCGCGCCGGCAGCGATGGTGTCCCCAACGACATCATGGTGGAGCACTACCGCCAGCGCGCATCCCTTGGCCTCATTGTCAGCGAGGGTACCTTCCCCGCATTCGAAGGCCAGTCATACCCCGGCCAGCCTGGCCTGGTAACCGCTGAGCAGGTTGCAGGCTGGAAGAAGGTCACGGATGCCGTGCACGCCGACGGCGGCCGCATCTTCGCCCAGGTCATGCATGGTGGCCGTGTTTCCCACCCGGACATCACCGGCGGCCGCGAGCTGGTAGCACCCAGCGCCCTTGCCATTGACGGCGACGTCCGCACACCGCAGGGCAAGAAGCCGTACCCCGTTCCGCACGCGCTGACCACAGATGAGCTCCCGGCCGTCATCCAGGAATTTGTGACAGCGTCGCGAAATGCGATTGATGCCGGGTTCGACGGCGTGGAACTCCACTCCGCCAATGGGTACCTGCTGCACGAGTTCCTTGACGCCTCCAGCAACGTGCGCACCGACAGCTATGGCGGCTCTCCGGAGAACCGCGCTCGCTTCGTCATCGAGACGGTCCACGCTGTCGTCGAGGCGCTGGGCGCAAACCGCGTAGGCATCCGCATCTCGCCCGAGCACCAGGTGCAGGGCATTGGCGAGACCGAGGTCGATGAGGTTCAGGCCACCTACGCAACCCTCGTGGACACCATCGCTCCGCTGAACCTGGCGTACCTCAGCGTCCTGCACGCAGAGACGTCCGGCGAACTGGTCAAGGATCTCAAGTCACGCTTCAATGGTCCCTACCTGTTGAACTCGGGCTTCGGCGAGATCACC
Organism: Pseudarthrobacter sp. PS3-L1; assembly: GCF_030063285.1. Taxonomy (GTDB): domain Bacteria; phylum Actinomycetota; class Actinomycetes; order Actinomycetales; family Micrococcaceae; genus Arthrobacter. The sequence continues at coordinate 561,164 of NZ_JASISU010000001.1, forward strand.
ACCCGCGAGGAGGCCATGAGCCTGGTCGAGGATGGCTACGCCGATGCCGTCGTGGTGGGCCGTCCCGCCATCGCCAACCCTGACCTGGCACGCCGCTGGCGCGAAAGCCTTCCGCTGAACGAACCTGATCCCACTACCTTCTACGGTGAAGGTGCCAAGGGCTACACGGACTACCCCTTCTACGCCAACTAGAAGGCTTTCACAGCGCGCTGCACGGCATGTGCGGGGCACCGTGGAGACTCGGACGACGGCGGCTCCACCCCTCGCAGGCTGCGGCCGCGCGGGTGTTGGGGCCGCCGTCGTCCGTTAAGGCGGGAGCAGTGGCAGGTGTTGATCGCGTGGCGGGGGTGGTTAGGCACCTAGCTCCGGACACGCAGTGGAGATCGCGGGCAGGTGAGGCAAGATGTTGGAGTGACCTTTCAACTTTTGCCAGCAGACCCAGTCCGCACAGCAGCAGCAATTCTTGACCAGATTGCCGGGGATCTGGGGGCGCATTCCTGGCAGGTAAAAGCCGCTGTCGAGTTGCTTGACGCCGGTTCCACAGTGCCGTTTATTGCCAGATATCGCAAGGAAGCCACCGGCACCCTGGATGACACACAGCTAAGGACACTCCAGGAACGGCTGACGTACCTGCGCGAAATGGAGGCCCGGCGCCGTGCTGTCCTGGAAGCCATCCATGGGCAGGGCCAGCTCACGGCCGCCCTGTCGGCGGGGATCCTGGCTGCGACCACCAAGTCTGCGCTGGAGGACCTGTACCTGCCATACAAGTCCAAGCGTCGGACCAAAGCCCAGATTGCGCGGGAATCCGGGCTGGAACCATTGGCGGATTTGCTGCTCCGCCACCCGGAGAACAGCCCGGAACGCGAGGCTTCGCGCTACGTTTCTGCCAGCAAGGGTGTTCCAGACATTGCCATGGCGCTGGATGGAGCGCGGTCCATCCTGGTGGAACGGGTGGCCCAAGACCCGGATCTTGCCCAGGACCTGCGGGAACGCCTCTGGAAACAGGGCAGGCTGGTGTCCCGTGTCCGTAAAGGCAAAGACACGGACGGGCAGAAATTCGCTGACTACTTCGACTTTGCCCAGGTGCCGTCCGGGATGCCCTCGCACCGGGTTCTTGCCCTGTTGCGCGGGGAGAAGGACGGCGTCCTGGACCTGGCACTGGCAGAGGCCAATCCTGCTGATGCCGAGGACTTCGCAGTTGCCAGGCGCCGGTATGAATCTGCCGTAGGGCGGACCCTGGGAATATCCGATCGTGGCCGGCCAGCCGATGCGTGGCTGCAGCAGACTGCCCAGGTGGCCTGGCGCACGCGGCTCCTGGCCCGCCTTACTGCTGATCTGCGGAGCCGTATGTTCGGGGCTGCAGAAGACGAGGCCCTCCGGGTCTTTGCTGCCAACCTGCGCGATGTCCTGCTAGCCGCACCGGCTGGAAACCGCGCAACCCTGGGCTTGGATCCGGGATTGCGCACCGGGGTCAAAGTGGCGGTGGTGGACGGTACCGGCAAAGTTGTGGCCACGGACACTGTGTACCCGCACGCACCTGCACGTAAGTGGGATGCAGCGTTGGCAGCCCTGGTGGCCCGCGCGCAACGACACCGGGTGGAACTGGTAGCCATTGGCAACGGGACTGCATCGCGTGAAACAGACAAGCTTGCCGCTGAGCTCATCAAAGTGTTGCCGGACGCCGCCACCAAGCCGCTGAAGCTGGTGGTCTCTGAAGCTGGGGCCTCTGTGTACTCGGCGTCGGCGCTGGCAGCTGCCGAGCTCCCCGGGATGGACGTCTCGCTCCGCGGGGCTGTCTCCATAGCCCGGCGCCTACAGGATCCGCTGGCGGAGCTGGTCAAGATTGATCCCAAGTCAATCGGGGTGGGCCAGTACCAGCACGACATCACCGCATCCAAGCTGGACCGCAGCCTGGATGCGGTGGTGGAAGACTGCGTAAACGCGGTCGGCGTGGACGTCAATACGGCGTCCCCGGCCCTGCTCAGCCGGGTGGCTGGGGTCGGTCCGCTGCTCAGTGAAAATATTGTGGACTACCGCAATGAGCACGGACCCTTTACCCGGCGTGCTGAGCTGAAGAAGGTTCCCCGGCTTGGGGCAAAAGCGTTTGAACAGTGCGCTGGTTTCCTCCGGATTTCCGGGGGCGTTGAGTCCCTTGATGCCTCCAGCGTCCACCCTGAGGCTTACGCAGTGGCACGGCGGATCCTGGCCGCGGCAGGTGCGTCCAGTGCATCCAGGGCCGCCAGCGGTTCGCTGGCGGAACTGGACCCTGCCCTGTTCGTGGACGGCGGATTTGGGCTTCCCACCGTGCGGGACATCATTGCCGAGCTCGACAAGCCGGGCCGGGACCCGCGGCCGTCCTTCGCTGCAGCCACTTTTGCTGACGGAATCGAGAAAATCTCGGACCTGGTCCCCGGCATGGTGCTGGAAGGAACCGTCACCAACGTGGCGGCGTTCGGGGCCTTCGTGGACATTGGTGTGCACCAGGACGGGCTCATCCACGTTTCCGCACTCTCGCACTCATTCGTCTCGGACCCGCACACTGTGGTCAGGTCCGGTCAGGTGGTCCGGGTGAAGGTCATGGAGGCCGATCCTGCGCGGAAGCGGATTTCCCTGACCCTTCGCCTCGACGACGAACCCGGCACTCCTTCGCCTGCCAGCCGAACCCATGGCCAGCAGGACAGGGGTGGCTCGGCCCGGAAACCTGCTGCCGGCAGGCCGACGCAGCCGGGCGGTGGTGGCCAAGGCAGTCCAGGACAAAAAGGTGCAGGGCAAAAGAGTCCGGCACCAAAGAGCGCAGCACCAAAGAGCGCAGCACAGCAAAAAATGGGGCAGTCACCATCTACGAATACGGCCATGGCAGAGGCGCTCAGGCGGGCTGGGCTGAGCTGAATCGAAGGTCCCGGTCGATAGAGTGGACCATATGACGTTCACCACACCGGCACCATTCACCACTCGCCCTACACTCCAGGGCACCTTCGGAATGAGTGCCTCCACACACTGGCTGGCCACTGCGACCGCGCAGGCTGTCCTGGAGAGAGGTGGCAATGCGTTTGATGCCGCCACAGCGGGGGCATTTGTGCTCCACGTGGTGGAACCCCACCTCAACGGCCCGGGCGGGGACCTGACGGCGATCTTCGCGACCGCAGCCCAGCCGGGAGATCCAGTAGTCCTGGTGGGTCAAGGACCAGCGCCGCGGCAGGCAACAGTTGAGCATTTCCGCCGCGAAGGGCTGGACTCCGTTCCTGGTGCAGGAGCCCTGGCTGCGGCTGTTCCTGGCGCTGTTGACGCCTGGCTGCTTTTGCTGCGGGACCATGGCACGTGGGAGCTTGGCGATGTCTTGGCCTTTGCGATCGGCTATGCCCGGGACGGACACCCCATGGTGGAACGTGTTGGCGCTACCATCGCCGCTGTTGCCGAACTTTTCCAGGAGCACTGGCCAACCTCGGCACGCCAGTGGATGCCGGACGGCATCGTCCCTGCCGCGGGTGAGCTGGTCACCAATGCCGCCCATGCGCGCACCCTGGACCGCTTGGTCGCTGCAGGTGCCGAGGCGGCAACCCGAAGGGACAGGATCGATGCGGCCAGGCGCGAATGGCGGCAGGGTTTCGTGGCACAGGCCATGGTGAAATCCGTACAGAGCCGCCACCGGCATTCGTCGGGGACCGAACACGCGGGTGTTCTCGGGCTTGCGGACATGGCCGAGTTTTCTGCCACCTACGAACCTGCTGTGACCCTGGACTTCCGTGGACATCGCATTGCGAAGACCGGGGCCTGGGGCCAGGGCCCGGCTATGCTCCAGGCGCTGGCCATTCTTGACGGGTTCCCGGATGACCTGTTGGATCCAGGTACGGAAGCCGGAGCCCACACCATCCTGGAAGCCTTCAAGCTCGCGCTCGCCGACCGGGAGGCCTATTACGGGGATGCCGAGGTGCCGTTGGAGTACCTCCTTTCTGCGGAGTACGCTGCGCTGCGCCGGGAGCAGATCACCGAAACTGCTTCGCAGGACTTTCGGCCCGGCGTCGTTCCCGGCCACGAGCCGTTTGTCCCGCCGCTACGGACCGCTGATGCAATTCCTGGCAAGCACAAAGGAGTCGGTGAGCCCACCGTCGAAGCCGAGCAGGCCGTGGACGCGGATGGCGTAACCCGCGGTGATACCTGCCATATCGACGTCGTGGACAGGTGGGGCAACATGATCTCCGCGACCCCGTCCGGTGGGTGGCTGCAGTCGTCTCCCACCATCCCGGAGCTTGGCTTCTGCCTGGGGACCAGGCTACAAATGACCTGGCTGGAGCCCGGGTCACCCTCGACCCTGGCGCCTGGGAAACGCCCCCGGACCACCTTGACTCCAACGCTGGTGATGCGGGAAGGGGTTGCTGTCACGGCCTTGGGTTCACCGGGTGGCGACCAGCAGGACCAGTGGCAATTACCTTGGCTGCTGCGCACCATTGTCGGCGGATACACTGCCCAGCAGGCAATTGATGCGCCAACCTTCCACACAACATCCGTTCCGGGCTCATTCTGGCCGCGCACGTGGGAACCGGGGGCGGCGGTGGTGGAGGACAGGTTGGGTGCGGAAGTGATCGACGGCCTTCGGCAGCGTGGCCACCGGATCACAAAAGCCGGTGACTGGGTGCTGGGACGGTTGTCCGCCGTCGAACGCGACCCCAGCACAGGGGTGCTCAGGGCGGCAGCGAATCCACGGGGTGCGCAAGGGTACGCTGCGGGCCGCTAACCGGGAGGGCGCAGGAGGAACCCGGTCCGTCCGTAGCGCACGCCATTGATCTGGAGCTCAACGGCGTGCGCACCGGCATGGTAGCGGCGGGTTGTGATGGCGCGAAATGAGTGGGTCTTGGCTAGCTCCAGAGACGCGCCGGGGGCCACGACCCGTGACATCAGTTTGAAGGTCTTTCCTGTTTGCAGACCGTTGGCCTTGTTGTGGTGGACGATGTAGTCGATGGCCAGCGCAGCATCCGCCGAACCAACATTGCGCACAGTGGCGTGGAAGTCGATGCTGCCGCCAAACGGCACGTCAGACTGCGCCAGGGTAGGTCCGCTCACCGCCAGCGAGACCGCGCCGAACCCGAGTAGTTCCAGGGCGCCCTGGTCACCTTTTTTGATGAGGGTGCGGAGTCCATGCCGGACGACGCCGGGTGTTGTGGAGCCAGGATTGGCCAACCACCGACGCGCTGTCGTGACGACGAGTTTGGGATGGTCCCGGCTCAGGTCATTGAGGTGGTTGGCCACGGAACGACGAACGTAGTCGCTGTCATCGCGGTAAAGCGCATCAAGCAGCGCGATGGTGGCATCGGGGGATTCGAGCAGGGCCGGCACCCGCACCGCCCAGGGCAGGTAGGGCCGGGTTCCCTCTGATGCCAACCGGCGAACATGGGGGTCGGGCGAGAGTGTCCACTGTCCTGCGATGGCCAGTGCACGCGGCAGGTTGTGGCGCAGCAGGGTACGGATGGCAAATTCCGAGGTCAGCCGAGGAGTCAGTTCCGCGAGGAGCCCCATGGAATCGTTGAACGAGGCGTCGGTATTTTCTGCCACAGCCCGGTGTGCCACAGCGGCCGTGACCGGCCAGATCAACCAGCCCGTGAATTCAGCGGATCCGTGATGGACTGCCCGAACGGTCCGGGCCAAGGAATCATAGTCCCCAGGCAGATCCGCCAGCAGGGCATCGCGCAGGAGGTCCGCCCGCTCCCGGAGGGCAAGGGGTGAAAGCGACGCGGCTGCTTCACGGAGATGGGGAAGGTCCACGGCCGGGAGGGCATCCTGGACGGTCCGGACTAGGGCGTTGGCTGCATCCAGCCCGAGTAGGTCATCGGCAAATGGCATATTGGCTACAGGAACCGGGGTTTGCCGAACAGCGTGTAGACACCGGGGGAGTACAGCACCGAATCTGGCGGTCCGGGAACATCGAAACCAGCAGCGTGGAGCAGGGAATCGTCCAGGACGGTGGTTGTGGCGTGGAAGAGCGGCCAGGCCAGGTGCGTATTGGGGATGAATGCCGTGCGGCCGGCCACCACGCTGTGCAATCCGAAGCGCGCTGTCAGGTGCACCGACAGGGAGTCCTCGGCCATGGCATCAAAGTCGGGGATGACGGCAAAGTCGCTGCGGGCACCGCCACGGAAACGACGCACGGAATAGCCCACGGCCGCGCTGTTCGCCTGCGCTGGGAGATATGTGGCATGGGACCAGACATAGGGGATGCCCGCAGTGCGTGCTGCGAGGACAACGGCCAGTCGGGTGGCATCCAAGGTCACGAAGACAACTCCCCGGGTTCCGTCCGGCTCACGCGAATAGAGCCTGACGTTGATCTCGGTGAAGGTGCCAAAATACGGGATGCCGGGACCTGTGCCCAGGGACGCTTCCTGCATCTGGAAGCCAATGATTCCGACCCAGGCGGACCCATCAAAAACGTCTGGCACCACACCCGGGGGCATGTACCCGGCAGCCTGCTCCACGGAAATTCTCCAGTGCAGGAAAACCGCATCTTTCCACCGCTGGCCCATGATCACCGGTGCTGGAAGCGCCGGTGGGTTTGGCCACAGGTCTGCTGCGGAAATACGGTCAGTGTCAGTGGACACCGTTCGGCCGTCCTGCACTGGAGAGTCAGCCACGGGTCAGTTCAGGGGGCGGGTTCCCTCGGGGAGGGCACCGCCCGCAATCAGTTCGGCGGTGGCATCAGCGAAGGCAGTGAGGGCCACGCGCTGGGTCCAGGGGCCATAGGAGATGCGGGAGACACCGAGTTCCTGGAGCCTGGCCGGAGACAGCGAACCGGGAACGTTGATGACGGAGACCTTGTTGGTGCCAATCCCGGCAACAAGTGCTTTGACGGTAGCCTCATCCAGCAGTCCGGGGACAAAAACGGTGGTGGCTCCAACGTCCAGGAAAGCCTTTCCGCGTTCGATTGCATCAGCGAGGACATCGTCCGGGTTGCGGTCACCGCCCTTGACGAAGGCATCGGTGCGGGCGTTGAGGACAAAGTCGATACCCTCGTCCTGTCCCGCCCTGACCACCGCGCTCATCTGCGCAATCGCGTCGGCCAGGGGGCGCATCTGGTCCTCGATATTGGCGCCGACAATCCCGACCCCGATTGCCCGGCGGACAGTCTCGCCCGGATTGCCGTAGCCGGATTCGAGGTCCGCACTCACGGGCAGCGACGTGGCTGCGGCGATCCGGCCTGCGGCTTCAATCATGAGGTGGGCGGGGATGTTCTCGCCGTCCTCATACCCCAGGGATGCTGCGATGGAGTGGCTGGCGGTGGCGAGTGCCTTCACGCCCGCTACGTCTGCAGCGACGCTAGCGGTAATGGCGTCCCAGACGTTGATGACCTGCAGGATTTCGGGGGCCTGGTGGAGGCGGAGAAGTTCTGACGCTTTTGCGGGGCTGATTTCAGTCATGCTGCGAGCCTAACCGACGCCATGCGCACCAGGCAGCGCTTTAAGCCGGAGGCAAAGCCGCCGGTCGTGGACGGCTGGACGCCACGCCGGACCAGTTTTGCGGAGCGTGGACTTTTTGGTGGTTCAGGGAGCCGCAAGCGCTCCCATGAACGCAACGGTGGCCTTCGAGATTTGCTGCTGGGCGTCCTCGCGGCTGGTCCCGGGCGTACCGTCGCCGGGCTGCGGACCGTAGTCACCGAAGAAGGCATGCACCCCGCCCTGGACTGCGGTGAAGGTTGCATCACCGGGCAACAGGTCGCGGGATGCCTCGACCTTGTCCGGAGTACTGAGGCCATCGTTGATACCGGAGAGGGACAGGACTGCCAGCCCTTCGCGCTCGCGCAGTGATCCCAGCGGGTAGGACGCGTAGAGGACCAGGCCGCTGATGTCGCTGTTGTCTCCAGCAAATGAGGAGGCGCTGACGCCGCCGAGGGAGTGCCCGCCCACGGCCCACGTGGTGACACTGGGGTTGGCCTCGATGGCACCGCTGGCCTGGTTCCCGTCGAGAAGGCTCAGGCCGAGTGGGGATTTGAGGATGACCACCAATGATCCTGCGTCCACCACGGGAGCCAGGATGTCCTGGTAAGCGCGGGCATCAACACGGGCCCCGGGGTAGAAGATCAGGCCCTTTGTTGCCGCTGCGCCGTCTGGCGCCATGGTGATGGTGGTGGGGGTCTCCGTGATCGAGAAGTCCGACGCCGGTCCAGCCGACGCCGCATCGCGTGGCTGGTAGGCGAACGGATTAAGCCAGGCAAGGGCCGCTACCAGCGCCAGGACAGCAAGGCGCCCAAGCCAGACACCCACCGCGCGGGCGGTGGACCGTTTCCGGAAACCCGCCCGCCGGCGCCATAGCACTGTTGCCCAGGCGAGACCGGCGACGGCGGCAGCCAGGAGCAGGGCCGGAAGCAGTGGGTGCCCGGCCAGGACAGCCGGATTGCCACTCAGCATGAACGCCGGGACCAGGAGCAGGGCAGCGGCACACACCACGGACGCCCAGAAGAGAACAGTGCGGGACGCACGGGTGGGCGGCGTGGCTACCTGAGTTGGCGAGGTCATGCCCCCATATTAGTTCCATCATGGAGATAATTTCCAGCCGTTCCGGAGATCAGCGGGTGGGAGAAAGTCACGTCTGCCGGAAAGTCGCCCCATGGGCGGAAACGGGGAGCAGGTCGGCTCCGTCAGTTCGCAGGCGTGAGCGCAGCGTCCCGCTCCTGGGCTCGGTGTCATAGAGTCCACGCTTGGCAAGCTCCGGGACCACCAGTTCGGCGAAGTCATTCAGGGATCCGGGGCTGACCAGTGGGTTGATCATGTATCCGTCCAACCCGGAAGTTTCCGAGTGCTCCTGAATCTGCCGGGCTACATCCCCGGGAGTTCCGATGAACAGCAGGTCTGTTCCCCGGGTGACGTCAGCAAACTTGCGGCGCACGTCACCGGCCGTCAATGGAGCATCGCCAGGGCTGCCCTTGACCACATAGGAGGTCAGGCCATTACTGGTGGTGGTCAGTGGCTCGTTATCGGCGTAGCGGCTCAGGTCGATCCCGGTGTCACCGGCGTAACTGACCAGTTGGGCCTCTACATGGTAGTTCCGCTGGAGTTCCTGATACTTTTCCTGGGCCTCTCCCGCGGTGCGTGCGGTGACGATCCTGGCCAGTGCCATGGACCTGACCTCTCCCGCCGGGCGTCCTACGGCCAGCGCCCTGGCCTGGATGTCTGCCAGTCCCACGGCGATCTCCTGCGGATCCTTTTTCGGCAGGAGGATGACTTCGGCATGCTTGGCTGCAAACTCGCGTCCCCGCGGCGACCAGCCCGCCTGGAACAGTGTGGGGGTGCGCTGGGGTGAGGGGGACGTCAGCGATGGACCCTCCACCCGGAAGTGTTCGCCGTCGTGCCTGATCGGGTGGACAGCGCCGGGGCGTGCGTAGAGGCGATCCTCCTTGCTCCCGATGACTGCGTCCTGTGCCCAGCTACCCTCCAACAGTTTGTAGAACACGTCCATGAACTCATCGGCCCTGGCATAACGGTCAGCATGCTTGAGCATTTCATCCATGCCGAAGTTCCGCGCTGCGCTCGAAAGGTAGGAGGTGACGATGTTCCAGCCGATGCGGCCGTTGCTCAGATGATCCAGCGTGCCAAACCGTCGGGCCATGGAGAAGGGGTGCTCGTAGGTGGTGGAGGCGGTGATCACGAAGGCCAGGCGTTCGGTGAGGGCGGCCAGCGCAGGGACGTACATGAAGGGATCGTTGGCTGGAGCTTCCACAGCCCAGCCCACGGCGGCATCCGAGGATCCGCCGTACACGTCGTAGAGTCCCAGCACGTCAGCGAAGAACAGGGCATCCAGGTTCGCTTCTTCGGCAGTCTGGGCTACGTTGCGCCAGCGGTCCAGTGAATTGACCTGCAGCCGGTCGTCCAAGGGGTGCGTCCAGAGGCTGGGCGCCCCGCCGCAGCCCACGCTGGCCTGTTCGTAGAGGGAGAAAAGCAGTGGTGAGCTCATGTGCGGGAGGTACTTTCGTCAGGGGTGGAGGAGTGGGAGACAGCGGCGGTGGACGCTCGCCGGGTGGGTCGGCCGTGCCGGAGGTAGAACCAGAGGTAGCAGGCGGCCACAAAGGGAATGCCGAAGTACAGGGCCGCTGACTGGTTGGGGTCAAGGGCGAGCCCGACGACGGATGCCAGGCACAGAACAAAGGCCAGGATAGGGACATAGGGGAACAGCGGGGCCCGGTAGGGCAGCGCGGTGACGTTGCCGCCGTCGCGAACAAAAGCGCGACGGTGGCAGAAGTGTGAGGCAACAATGGACATCCAGACCCCCACCACGGCGAAACCTGCAATGGAGACCAGGACCAGGTAGACGGACTCCGCCGCGACCACGCTGGAGAGGAGGGACGCGATGCCGCCCACCATGCTGACAGCCAGGGCAACCAGCGGGACGCCGCGGGCGGTCAGGCGGCGGAAGGCGTGCGGTGCATGGCCCTCATCAGCGAGGGAGAAAAGCATTCGTGCGCAGGAGTACAGGCCACTGTTGCCAGCTGAGAGAAGGGCTGTGATGATCACGAAATTCATGATGTCGCCGGCATGCGGGATCCCCAGCGAACTGAAGACCGTCACAAAAGGGCTCTCATCCAGGCCCACGTCGTGGTAGGGGACTGTGGCTGCAATGACGGTGATGGCACCAACAAAGAACACCAGGAGCCGGAAAACTGTTGCCCGGATGGCTTTGGGAATAGCTGTTTCCGGATTTCTCGTTTCGCCGGCTGCCACACCAATCAGCTCTGAGCCGGAGAAGGCGTAAAACACGGCCAGGGTGGTGACAAGGACGCCCGTGAATCCGTGGGGGAACAGCCCGGCTTCGGTGGTGAAATTGCTGAAGAGAAGCGGCGGTCCAGCATCAGCATTTAATGGCTGGAATCCCACGAGTGCTGCACCACCGATAACGATCAGTGCCACGATGGTGCCCACCTTGACCAGGGAGAGCCAAAACTCGGATTCGCCAAAAACCCTTGTGGAAAAGGCATTCAGGCCAAAGATCAGGGCCGCGAACACCACGCACCAGATCCAGACGTCCACGCCAGGAAACCAGCGCTGCATGAGGATTCCGCAGGCAGTGAACTCGGAACCCAGTGCCACCGCCCAGCAGAGCCAGTAGAGCCAGGCGGTGGTAAAGCCGGTGGCTGGGCCAATGGAGCGGGCAGCGTAGATATGGAAGGCGCCAGCCACGGGATAGGCAAGGGCCAGTTCGCCCAGGCACGTCATCACCAGGTACACCACAAAAGCTCCCACCAGGTAGGCCAGGACGGCGCCGAGGGGGCCCGCCTGGCCAATGGTGTAGCCGGAGCCAAGGAACAGGCCAGAACCAATGACGCCGCCCATGGCGATCATGACCAGGTGCCGGGCTTCCATGCTCCGCTTGAGCGGCGCTGCCGTCCCGGAATTACGGGGCGGAGTGGGCGGGGACAGCGTGGGTGGAATCGTGGGCATGGATTCGACGGTAGGTCCGCAGCTGGCCCGTCGTGGAATTCATGACAGAGTGTTGAGCGCGGTTGACGTGTGACGTGCTGTTGTGGGACTGCCCAGACCTGATCCGGCTAGGGGTGCCGGACCCCGTTGCCCGCCAGGATGTCCCGGTAGCCTTCGCGGAATGTGGGGAAGGTGAATTCGAATCCGCTGTGGCGCAGGCGGGCATTGCTGCACCGCTTGTTTCCGCCGCGCCCATCGCCTGCCCCGCCCACTGCGGGCTCTGCTTCGCCCAACTCGGCGGCCAGGAACCGCAGCACATCTGCCATCTGCGCAGGATCGTTGTCCACCCCAACGTAGAGGGACGACGGCGTGTCCGCCTGGGTCAGCAGGTGCACTATCGCGGCCGCGGCGTCGTCGCGGTGGATCCGGTTCGTGAAGCGCGGTATTTCCGGGATGCTGGCCGTGCCGCTGCGGACCGTTTCGATCAAACGGGTGCGGCCCGGTCCATAGATGCCGCCGAGCCGCAAAGTCACAGCCGCGGTGGGGGTGCCGGCCAGGCGTTCCTGGAGCAGCACCTCGGCCTCCCGGACAATGCTTCCGGAAAAACCGCCAGGGGCCGTTGTGGTTTCCTCGTCAACCCAGCCGCCACCTGCATCGCCGTAGACAGCTGTCGAGGAGACGAAGAGTATCCGGTCAGGAACGACGGAATCGCGTTCCAGTGCGGAAAGGACGTTCGTCAAACCGTTGACGTACGCTTCCCGGTAGGCATTTTCCGAAAAGGAATCAGCCGCCACCGCCACCACAACAGCGCTAACGTCAGGTGGGATTGTGGGAAGGTCTGCGTTTCTCAGGTCGACGGCCACGCCCTCGATTGCGTCCGGCAGCTTGGCGGGGGAGCGGCGCCATCCGATCACGCGGTGGCCTGCGGCAGCGAACCGCAGGCCAGCTTCGGTGCCGAGGTCGCCGCATCCGGCCAGCAGGACTGTCACGGAGCCGGCACCGGGAAGAAGACGCGTGAATCCTGCAGCAGCGCGGGTGAGTCGAACGCGGAGCGCTCAATAACTTCCTTCAGGGTGAAGTTGCGGCCAAAACGGCCATCCTCAAGGGTGATCGGACGCCCGTGGACAGTGCCCAGCGCAAACTTGGCTCCGTCGTCGAACGGCACTGCAACGTCCGTGTTGCCAGGGAGCGTAGTGAACTGCTGATCCTGTACCTGGCGCCGGCGGGTGGGCTTCTTTTCCTTGGGCCTGGGAATCTTCTTGGCCTGGCGGGTGGGCCGGCGTGAATCGTCCTGCACGTAAACGGGGGCATAACCGTCGGCCTCGACGGCCGCGGCGACGGCTTTGTTGTGCACTGCAGGCATGCCCACGGTGGTGAGTGTTTCCGGGGTGAACTCGGGGTGCGGGTTGCGCAGGATCCACAGGAAGTCCTCGCGGGGATCTTCTGGAATGAATTCGTGCTTCGGTTCTGGCCACACGAAGTCCAAGTCGGCAATATTGTCGTCAAAAACGCCCGTGTAGAACTTGGGCTCCTTGCGCAGCAGCTTCGACTGGTGGCTCAGGTGGAAGCTCTCATTTCCCAACCAGTAGGGCAGGGGAATCTTGGAGGCGTAATCCGGGTGCGCAGCCTGGGGGGCAAACTCTGTAATGTTGGCTCGCGTATTGTCCGGGTGTCCGCGGTCCGTCCATTCATCCACCGTGGCCAGAGCGTAGAGGGTCAGCGCCGGGACGTGTCCCATCCACATGCGGACGGCGGGGTGATCGGTCCAGCCATACTCGGGAACCACGAGGGCCCGCAGGACATGGAGCGCCTCGACGCGCTGCTTGCCCAGCCGGGCAGTGTCCAGGGTTGCGGCACTTTTACGGAAGTCTGGGTACGGCAGAAAGGTTTGCATCCCTTTAGTCTGACGGTATGCGCGCATTGTGCCAATTACAGTGCGCGCCGACACACCCTGACGTTGCGCAGAAACGCGTGGGATTCCCCGCATGCTGCCGCGTGTGGCGGCTTTTGCCGTTAAATCCACGACGCCGGCCACCTCCCTTTCAGGGGTGACCGGCGTCGTGGTCAATCCGGCCGGGCTACGCCGGCCAGGGCTTTTACCTTAGGCAGGCAGCTGGAGAACCTGACCTGCGAAGACCAGGTTGGGGTCGGCAACTGTGTCAAGGTTGGCATCGGCAAGGCTCTGCCAGCCGCCGGAGATACCCAGCTTCTCGGCAACGGAGCTCAGGGTGTCACCGGCAACCAGGGTGTAGGTTTCGCCGCTGACGGCAACCGGGGCTGCGTGGCGTGCCTGGACAGGTGCCTGCGCAACGGCTGGCGCCTGGTAAGTCTGGGCTGGAACGCTCTGGGCAGGAACGTACTGCGTCGGAGCTGCCTGGACCGGAGCCTGGTAGGTCTGAACGGGTGCGGCCTGGGCAGGAGCCTGGGCTGGTACCTGTGCCGGTGCAGCGCTTGCGCCGCCGGAGATGCCCAGCTGCGCGGTGCAGGACGGCCATGCGCCCCAGCCCTGAGCAGCCTGAACCTTCTCGGCTACGGCGATCTGCTGTTCACGTGATGCATTTGCGGCGTTGCCTGACCCGCCGTATGCGGCCCAGGTGCTGGGGCTGAACTGCAGGCCTCCGGAGTAGCCGTTACCGGTGTTGGTGGCCCAGTTTCCGCCACTTTCACACTGGGCGATTGCATCCCAGTTGGAGGTGGGTGCGGCAGCGTTGGCTGCAGTGGCGCTGAGGGCAATACCGGCGGCTGACACAGCGGCCAGGGTGACTCCGCGGCGCGCGGCAGTGCGAATGGTGCTCTTGTTCATGATGGGATGCTCCGGGAGGTCACCTGCGCTCGGTCCGTCCCCGGATGTTTACGCGCCGCTGCCCGCCTCTGACAAATAGAGGTCATATACGGTGTCTACCGGCTGGGCAGCTCTGGTGAAGGTAGCACCTGGCATAGAGGGGCCCGGAGATCCGGGCTCTCATCCCACGGTAGGTGCTTTGTGCTCCGTTATCAAATCGAGACAAAGTCTGTGAGTTAGCTGGAGGGAACCTGAAGAATTGCCGCCAGGTAGGGTGCTGTTCGGCTTTCGGTGGACCGCGCAACGTCTGCTGCGACGCCTTGGGCAACAACTTTGCCTCCTGCTCCGCCACCTGAGGGGCCCATGTCAATGACCCAGTCGGCGCCCGCAACCACTGCCATGTCGTGTTCCACCACAACAACAGTGTTTCCCGCTTCCACCAGGGCGTGGAGCTGTTTCATCAGGAGTTCGACGTCGGCAGGGTGCAGTCCCGTGGTGGGTTCATCCAGGAGATACAGGGTGTGTCCCCGGCGCGCCCGCTGCAGCTCCGTAGCGAGCTTGATGCGCTGCGCTTCGCCGCCCGAAAGCTCTGTCGCCGGCTGGCCCAGGCGCAGATACCCGAGCCCCACGTCACGCAGGGACTTGAGGCTCCGCGCAGCCGCCGGAATCTCGGCCAGGAAATCAGCTGCGTCGTCCACTGTCAGTCGAAGGACGTCAGCGATGTTCTTGCCCTGATAAGTAATCTCAAGGGTTTCGGGGTTGTAGCGCGAGCCCCCGCACTCCGGGCAGGGTCCGTAGCTGCCCGGCAGGAAGACCAGTTCCACGGAGACGAATCCCTCACCCAGGCACGTTTCACAGCGACCGCCAGCGACGTTGAAGGAGAAGCGGCCAGCCCCGAACCCGCGGGCCCTGGCTTCACTGGTGGCGGCAAACTCCTTGCGGACGGCGTCAAAGAGGCCCGTGTAGGTGGCGAGGTTGGAACGGGGCGTCCGGCCAATGGGCTTCTGATCCACGCTCACGAGGCGATCAAGGCACTCCAGTCCCTTCACCGGCCCCACCGTCAATGGCGTGTCAGGCCCTGGTTCATCTGGATCCACTGGTGTGCGGTTGGCCGGGTCCTTGAGAAACGCGCCCACCACTTCACCGAGGACATGGCTGACAAGGGTTGACTTACCAGACCCGGACACTCCGGTTACGGCAGTGAGGACACCCAGCGGGAACCGTGCATCCAGTTCCACCAGGTTGTGCCTGCTGATGTCCTTGAGCTCTATCCAGCCCTCTGGAGGGCGGGGTACGTGCTTTTCCGTGGTGCCCCGGGCGTCAGCGGGGAAAAGGAACGGGCGGGTCACGGAGTCGGTGACCTCAGCAAGCCCTTCAACGGGTCCGCTGTAGAGCACCTTGCCACCACCTTCACCGGCCCGTGGCCCAACGTCGACCAGCCAGTCAGCGCGGCGCACGACATCCATGTTGTGTTCAACCACAAAAACCGAGTTGCCGGAATCTTTGAGCTGGTCCAAGACGGCAAGGAGCGGTTCGGCGTCGGCCGGATGCAGCCCTGCGGACGGCTCGTCCAGGACATAAATGACGCCGAAGAGTCCGGACCGGAGCTGGGTGGCGATCCGGAGCCGCTGCATCTCCCCTGGGGAGAGAGTGGGGGTGGCCCGTCCCAAGGCAAGGTAGCCCAGCCCTAGGTCCAAAAGCACTGTCACACGCTGCAGCAGGTCTTTGCTGATGGTGACCGCAACGTTGGTTGTCTCACCAGTGGAGAGTTTCCGCGACGCAGAGCTGGTGGATGTCAGTTCGGCTGTCGGGCGGACAGCGTCGGCCAGTTCCGCCATGGGAAGTGCATTGAGTTCGGCGATGGTGCGGCCAGCGAACATCACGGCCAGGGCTTCCGGCGTGAGGCCCGTTCCTTTGCAACGCTGGCAGGGACCCGATTCCATGAACGCCAGGACACGGTCCCGCATGGAGGCGCTCTGTGAGTCGGCCAGGGTGTGCATGACGTAGCTTTTGGCGCTCCAGAAGCGGCCCTTGTAGGGCTTTGCCACCCGGTCCCGCTGCGGGGTAACTTCCACCACCGGCTGTTCCTCGGTAAAGAGGATCCAGTCACGGTCTTTTCTGGGCAGCTTGCGCCAGGGGACATCGACGTCGTAACCCAACTGCGTGACGATGTCCCGCAGGTTCTTCCCCTGCCACGCGCCGGGCCATGCGGCAATGGCACCATCCCGGATGGTCAGTGACGGGTCAGGAACCAGCGATGCCTCGGTGACTGTGTGGGCAATTCCCAGCCCGTGGCAGATTGGGCACGCGCCCGCGGCGGTATTGGGGGAGAAGGCATCAGAGTCCAGGGATGCGGCCCCGGGCGGGTAGGTGCCGGCACGCGAGAACAGCATCCGGATCGAGTTTGAGAGTGTTGTCACAGTTCCCACCGTGGAGCGGCTGCTGGGTGCCCCTCGCCGCTGTTGAAGCGCGACGGCGGGCGGCAGTCCGGTGATCAGGTCCACTTTGGGATTATGGCCCTGTTGGATGAGGCGGCGCGCATAGGGGGCGACGGATTCGAAATAGCGGCGCTGGGCTTCGGCGTAGATGGTGCCGAAGGCCAGGGAAGACTTTCCAGACCCGGACACGCCGGTGAACGCCACTATTGCGTCGCGCGGAACGTCAACGTCCACGTTCTGGAGGTTGTTTTCGCCAGCCCCGCGGACTTTCACGAACCCATCTACCAGGTGGTCTGCGGTCCGCTCAGGGGAAATATCAGTACGCTTATTTTTTGGCATCAATTCGACTGTAGCCGCTATTGGACCTCCGGGGCATTATCCTGACCGGATGGACATTTTTACCGAGCCGGTTGATGAGACCGTAGCCGAGACATCTGCAGAGCAGCCCGTCGATGCGGTTGTGCTTCTCCCTGTCGCTGAACTGCACCTTCATATTGAGGGAACCCTTGAGCCTGAACTGATCTTCGCGCTTGCCGAGCGTAATGGGATCGAGCTTCCGTACGCGGATCTTGGGGAACTGCGCTCAAGGTATGAATTCACTGACCTGCAATCTTTCCTTGACCTTTACTACGCCAACATGGCGGTGCTGCAGACCGAGGCGGATTTCGCCGACATGACCCGCGCCTACCTCACGCGGGCTGCCCAGGGTGGGGTGCGCCATGCAGAAATCATGATCGATCCGCAGGCCCACCTGAGTCGCGGAGTGTCCCTGGAGACCTGCATCAACGGTGTCGGGTCCGTGCTGGCCAACTCACTGGAAGAGTTCGGTATTTCCACTCTCCTCATCGCGGCCTTCCTGCGGGACCTGCCTGAGGACGATGCCCTCGAGGTTCTGGAATCATTGCTGGCCATGGAGGCTCCCCTTGTGGGAATTGGCCTTGACTCAGCGGAAGTGGGCAACCCGCCCGCCAAATTCGAACGGTTGTATGCCAGGGCGCGCGAGGCGGGCCTGCGGTTGACGGCCCATGCAGGCGAGGAAGGCCCCTCGTCGTACGTGACAGATGCCTTGGACATTCTCGGTGTTGAGCGAATTGACCACGGAATCCGCTGCATGGATGACCCCGATCTGGTGGAGCGGTTGGTGGACCAGCGGATTCCACTGACCGTGTGCCCGCTGTCCAACGTCAGGCTGCGGGCTGTTGACACCTTGGCGGATCATCCGCTGCCCGCCATGCTGGCTGCCGGATTGAATGTGTCCATCAACTCGGATGACCCGGCGTATTTCGGGGGTTACGTTGACGAGAACTTCAGCCAGCTCGCTGCGGTGTTGAAGATTTCCGCCTTCGACAGGGCTCGCCTTGCTGCCAACTCGATCCATTCTTCCTTCGCCTCGGAGGAGCGTAAAACCGAGCTGTTGGATGAGTTGAACGCCGTCTAGGCGGCTGGTTCCCCGCACTTCTGCTTTTGTGACCTGGCCCAGGGAAAGCTTTGTCGCAGGTCAGGTCGCGGAAGGGGTTGGCTTGGGAAGGCGGTGCTGGACTCTAGTGGGTCCGAAAGAGGTCTCCCGGTACACTTGGGGAGGAGCAATGACCAGCTCCCCTGGACAGTGGATACCGTCGGGTTGCGCAGGTGACCTATTACCGGAACCTGCAGGAACTGCGTCGCCGAGGACGTCAGATTGGTCGCTTCCACAAACGAAAAACTGATGACGTGTACGTCATCAGCGGCTGATGAGCTGCTGATGGGCGTAGACATTACCTAGGGGAACTATGGCCCAGCCAGCAGCAGAAAACACCAGCCTCCGCCTCAAGAGCGTCCTGGACGTCCTCACGGAACACACCCAGCACGGTACTCCCGTCAATGCTGGTGAAGTGTTGGCCGAGGCTACCGGGCGGGTTCCGTTCAGCGACTACGAAGCCGCGCTCCTGAGCGGCGGAATTCCCCGTGGGCATAAAGCGCTCACTGCAGCGACAGCCAAGCTGGTCAAGGCTGGTTGGCTTGTGAAGGGCCGTGGCGGCTGGACCATTACCGAGGACGGAATGAAAGCCACTGTTGCGTTCCCTGACGCGAAGGCCTTCTCCGCTGCGCTGGCTGAGGGCACCCCTGTCCCCGCCGACACCAAGCTGCCGGATGCGGCCTCCACACCAGCCCCTGCGTCCGGGAAGAAGCCTTCCCTCGGCGTGATGGGAAAAGCGGCACAGATGATCGACGACGCCGTTGAGCCCGTCAAGAAGGCAGTCCGCTCGCGTAGGTCGAAGGCACCGGCAGCAGCGGCTCCCGCTGTGTCAGCGACCGGCACTGAAACCGGTGCTGCGGAGGCCACCGCCAAAGAAATCCCGACGGCGGACACCTCCGCGGCGGACGTCTTCCGGGACCAGCCGGATGCCGTTGCCGTGGTGGGCGATTTCGGCATGCTCGGCGGGGCTCCGGAGAACTGGGCTCCCCAGTTTGACGAGGTCCAAATGGTATTTGATGTCCTGGAGCAGGTCTGGACCTACACGGCTGACCTCCCGGCCGGACACTATACGTTCAAGATTGCCCTGAACCGCTCCTGGCAGGAAAACTACGGTGCGTTCGGAATCTTCGACGGTGCCAATCACGAGGTTCACCACGGTGGCGGAACCTTGGCCATCCGTTACGACCACGAGGTCAAGGACATCACCTTCGGCTGAGCATCACGGGCTTGCCAGTCGTGGCTGGCCAGCCAGGGTTGGCCAGCCAATGCTGGTCAGCCTGGACCGGAGGGGAGGTGGGGTGTTTTGTGTGCCCGCTCTTTCCGGTTCCGCCACAGGATAGAGCCGATGCACACAACCATGGCAACGGCGGTCCCCCAAAGGGGTCCGGACCCTTGCAGCGCAAGAGCAACCGAGCCCGCAAGTACTACCAGGCAGAGCACCATCAGGGCCGATCTTCCTGTATTCATAACGTTCCTTCCCAGAAAATCAGAGGCATTACCCGCCATCACCGTGGCATAGGCGCGGCCAGGGATCAAGGGGTGGAAGTCGAAGGGATGCGCGGGCATCACCGGCCGGGCGCGTGCCCGGCCTGGAACTCGGTGATGCTCCGCAGGGCCTGGAGGTGGGTCTTCCACGCGGATTCGCCACGCTTGTTCATGGTCAGCCAGGTGCGGGGGCGCTTACCGATGAACCCTTTGCGGATGCGGACGAATCCCGCTCCCTCCAGCATCGCGACCTGTTTGCTCAGGACAGAGTCGCTGAGTTGCAGGTGGTCCCGGAGTGTCTTGAAATCGATCTCTTCCACCTGGGCGAGCGCCGCCATGATGGAAAACCGAACGGGGTGGGTCAGGCTGTCGGTGAGCTCGTGGCGAGGATGCGTCGTGGCGTCGTCAGGTGCCGCGCTCATTTCCGGGCCTCGATAACGGCACAGGTACTCACCGCAGCACAGATCAGTGCCGCAAAGGTGGTGTAGTAGCCCATGGTGTGTCCTGCGAGGCTTGAAAACGCCATGGCAAAAGTCCAGAGAGCGCCCCACAGTGCAATGTAGAGTGCCCAGCGTTTGCCAAAGCCGCGTTTTGCACTGCGCATGAAGTACAGGCCGAAGGCCATGAAGATCAGCAGCCAGGCCAGCACGGAAATCATGGGGATAAAGATGGCGTTGTCCCCAACCTGGTGCGCCAGGCCAAAAGCAATGAGGCCAAGGGAGGATGTGACTCCGATCCCCAAAAGCATGGTGATGGCTGGCCAGCCAGCGTCACTTCTGGTTGCTGATCCCACACGCGCAGCCTGGTCCAGCAGGTGCTGCGCTTTGGCTGGTGTGATGTTTTGTTCCACGAGCTGTCTCCTCAGTAGGTCCAAAGGTACTCCTACTGTAGAAAGTACTTTCCGTTTTGGCAAGTACTTCCCTTGTGGTTGAGTCAGGGTTTGGTGGGCTGCCGTTCAAGCGGCCCTGCGGGGTATGCATGGCCGCGGCCCAGGAAGGTCAGCACCAAAGCCATCACTACGGGAACAGCGGCTGCGACGGGGACAAGCAGGGCGCCCACCAGCGTGAGAGCGGCCGCTCCGTAAAGAGCACCGATCGTGATGCCGATCTGGATGGTCAGCACCGTGAGGCCGTTGGCAGCATCCCTGTATTCGCCGCCCGCGCGCAGGATCGCCGATTGATTGTAGATTCCCATGGCACCGATCCCTGCTCCCCAGACAGTCAGCATCAGGATTGCTCCCACCAGGTTCAGGCCAAGGACTGGCAGCAGCAGCATGGAGACAGCAGTCGCTGCCGTGGTGATCAGCAACGAAATTCGGGGACGGGAATCCACTGTGATGCCAGCAACCCAGATTCCCAGCAGGCCAGCTACGCCCAGGACAGTCAGTGAGATGGTGACGCTGTAGGGCGGTAGGTCAGCTTCCCGGAGGAACGGGGCTATGTAGGTGAACAGGGCAAAGTGTGCCATCAGCATCAGCGGCCACGCTGTCGCCACGATTTTGACGCCAGGCTGCTTGATGGCCATGCGCAGTGAAGGCCGCACGGAGTCCGGAATCCGGTGGACGGGTGGCAGTAACTTGAACGCCAGAACTGCAAGGACAATACCCGTGCCCGCGAGGCACAGAAACGACCCACGCCAGCCAAGCAGGCCGCCCAGCGCGGTTCCCACAGGTGCGCCGATGGCGAGCCCCAGGCTGTTGCCAGCGAAGACAATGGCCAAGGCTTTACCCACTTTTGAGGCTGGCACAATCCGCGCAACAAACGGGGCCATGGTGGACCACAGGAGCCCATGCGCAATACCGCCTACAAGGCGTGCCCCAAGTGCCCAGCCAAAGGACGGTACAAACGCAATCAGGGCGTTGCTGGCGGCAAACGTCAGGATCAGGATCAGGAGCAACGTGTGTTTCGGAACCCGTGAGAGCAGCATGGCCGCTGGCAGGACAGTGACGACGATGATGGCCGCATACCCGGCGGTGAGGTATCCGGCAACCGGTTCGCTGACGCCCAGGTCGCTGCTGATTTGGGGCAGCAGTCCGGAGGGGAGAAGTTCGGTGGTGATGGCGGTAAAGCCGATGGCGGCCAGGACCAGGAGGGCGCCCAGGGGGAAACGGTCAGCGGGGGAGTTCACTGTCCTAAATCTACTCGTGCAACCGCACTCAGGTGTAGCTTTGCGTCATTCGGCGCGGGGGCTGAGTCCAAGGAACGCACCAAGTTCCTCCAGGGCTTTTGGCCTGGTGGACAGGAAGCTGGTCAGTTCCGGTGCCCGGACAATGACTGCCCGCCACTGGCTGCGGGAAACGGCGACGTTGATGCGGTTTCGGTTGAGGAGGAACTCGGCTCCACGCGGCGCCTCAGCAATGGCAGAACAGGCCATGGACACAAGCACCACGGGCGCCTCCTGACCCTGGAACTTGTCCACGGTGCCCACTCGAACGCCATGCAGTCCGGCACGGTCCAGGAACGTTCGGATCATGGCTACCTGTGCGTTGTAGGCGGCCACCACCAGAATGTCCTCTTCAACCAGATCCCGCGAGTCCTGCCCGTCACCAGCCCTCCAGCGCAGTCCGCAGTGCCTGCGCACCTGGTTCACCACCTCGGCTGCTTCTTCCGCAGAGCTGACTGTCTGTCCCGTGTGGTTGACGAAGACCGTTTCCACTCCCGGTGGCAGAGTCTCGAGTGACCGCGTTGACGCTGCCGCTGCGGAGTGGAGGCGTCCCTCGTAACTCAGGCGGGACACCGCACCGCAGAGCACCGGGTGCATGCGCCAGCTGTCGGCCAGGAAATACCCCAGCTCCATGGGCAAGGTGCGGTGCCGGTCGATGAGCCAACCCAGCGCTGATTCGTCCACGGGTTCCGGATGGGTACCCTGGGTAACCTGGGGCAATTGCTGTGGATCGCCGAGCAGCAGGAGCCGCGGGGCTGCCTGGGACACGGCAAGGGTGTTGGCCAGGGAAAACTGGCCTGCCTCATCAATGACCAAGAGGTCCAGTGATCCGGCTGGTACTTCCTTGCCGGTCATGGTCCATGCCGTCCCGCCCACCAGGCATCCGCCAGGCCGGGCCAGGATGCTGCCGACATCGCCGTCAGCTTTCAGGCCCCAGGGCACATCAGGTGCGTCCGCTGTCTTGCTGACCACCTTCTTGGCCACAACCGCTGAATCCACGCCGCCGGTGTCAATTGCCCTGCGCAGGAAATTCTCCACCACGCTGTGGGACTGGGCCACCACCCCGATTTTCCAACCCGCCGCAACCAGCCTCGCAACCACGTGCGCTCCCACAAAGGTTTTTCCGGTGCCTGGGGGTCCCTGAACTGCCAGGTAGGAGTTTTCCAGCTCCAACAGGGACTCTGTCATTGCGGAAACGTAATCGGGGCCAGCATCAAGATCCCCATCCCCAAGGGCGCCCTGCCGTTCCGGGGTTGGCACGGGCACCGGTGCTGACAGGGTGCGGAAGGCTGGCCGTTGCCTGCGCAGGATCGCCAGTCCGGGGTGTGCGGGCAGAGCCGGGAGGGCCTCCGCCACATCGGTTGCCAGGGCGGTAAGGGCAGCTTCGATCGACGCCGTCCGGAGGGGTTCGTCTTCCGTCAGTGCCATCGGTGCGTTGGGATAGGCGGGAACTTTGGCAGTTTCCTTCTCGGCGATGGTGATGATGGTCTGTTCGGGATGTTCCGGATCCGGTTCCACAGCCTTGATGGTGGTTCCAAAGCTGAACCCCCTGCCAGTGGCGTTGCCCCTTGGACCGGCGGCGGGATCGCGCATTCCGTCGGGTGCCGGCGCGTCAAACAGCCTGCACCAGGTACTTCCTGCCCTGAAGTCTGAACCCTCAGTCATGATTCCGCGGAGGCTGGTGATCCTGGTGCGCATACGAGCCCGCGGGGTAGCCACGGCCCAATCGGAGACGGTTGTGGCAGCCGTGACGACAAAGACGTTGCGTTGGTCTTCCCATGTTTCCAGGGGTGCTTCCACCCGGTCGAAGTGCTGCCACCAAAACTGCTTGCGCTCGCGCCGGTGATAGCCGGTGGCCGCAGCCACCATGGCGATGGCACGTTCATCATCAGTGGCGGGTCGGTCTTCTGGCAGGTCTGCAAGGAACTCCTGGAGACGTGCCTCCTGTGGTGTCCCGTCCAGAACTTCCTCTTCCGGTTCGAGGTAGGCGTCATGGCTGCCAGCGGCGTCCGACGCCGGTGCGATCGTCAGGAGCCAATCACGCAATCGCAGGGTGGAGAGGCAGTCGTACTCGTTGTAATCGGAGATGGAGGCAAGCACTGCTGCGGCTTGCGCATCTTTCGCAGCTTCTAGGAGGGCGCAGTATTGCGCGTATGCCACCACCGAAGCGCCAGCATCTGTAACATCTCCGGCGCGGAGGTTGTCCGCCATGTAGAGCGGTTCGAGCTTTTTGATCGAATAGCTGGCCTCGGAGATGCGCAGCGATTGCCGCACCGTGGCGTAGAGATCCACCAGCAACCCGCTGCGAAGCCAGTCGTCCACTGTCGCCTCACCCGCCTGATGCCGCAGTGACAGATTGCGCAGCGCCGATTTTTCGTAGGCGGCGTAGTGGTAGACGTGCAGGTCAGGATAGGTTTTACGGCGGCCCTCGACATAGGCGAGGAAAGCGAGGAAAGCCCGTTTCTCCTGAGCGCGCGAATGAGCCCAGAAGGGCCGGAAGCTGGGGGTGTCCGCCTGGCCTGGCAGAGGATATTCCACAACTCCGAAGAGGTATTCGATACCCCATGTGCCGTCTTCCGGGTCTTGCCAGAGGGGATCGCCCTCAAAATCGAAGAAGATGTCGCCGGGGCTGGGCGCCGGGAGCGTGCCAATGGTCTGCCCGGTCAGCACTTTGAATGACACTGTGTGGTCAGCACCATCCCTGCTGAAAGTCCTGGTGCCGTCCGGCGCGTCCAGGTGTAGTTGCATTCGTGCCTGGGCCCGGAGCCGTGCCACGGAACCTGTGGCCTCGGCGGGTTCCAGTGCAGCAAGCTGATCAACACGTGTGATTCCGCGAAGGTGCAGTGTGTGCCGCTGTGCGGTGGACATCCCGGCAACCATCAGTAGATCCCGGTGGAGCTGGACCTGCTCGGCGCAGTAGTCGCACCGCCCGCAGTGCATCACCCCGGGCTGCTGCCACGGCACTGGCTGGCCCACGGCACGATGCGAGCGTGTCAGATCGCGGAAGCGCCGCCGTCGGTCACGAAAAACGGGCAGCAGGTCCGGTAGGGAGTGGACGCTTCGAAGCCAGTCACCAGCCACCTGGGTTCCCAGGACCAGGGTGACGTCGGGGGAGGGCTGCAGGTTCATCGACTCCAGTTGGTCTCCGTAAGCGGCAAGTTGCAGGAGGGCACCTACCTTGGCGTGCCGGGCCAGCTTGGTATCCCAGACCTGGTACCGGCCAGGTTTGCCCGTGCCTGCATTTTCATTGACCAGGAAGTCTGCGTACCCGAGGAATTCGCCGTCGAAGAAGGTGGCCTGGAAGACGACGTCGGCTCCGGAGTGCAAGGCGTTCTCCGTTTCCGCGTGCCGGGCCAGCAGTGCGTCCCGCGTGGTCGGACCGCGATCCAGCCGGTAGACGCCTCCTGGCGTGGCGCCGTCGGATGTTCCATATTTTGCTACGAGGCTGGCCAGCACCGTCAGCTCGTGCAGGTCGCCCAGTTCACCGGCACGCTGGCGCATGGGGTCAGTGGCGAACATGGCCTTCGGGGTGCGGCCCAGTTTCTCATCCAGGGTCCGGAGCAGGCGGTATTCGCATTCGCTGGCATTGACCAGGTCGGTGGCGGAGAAGATCAGGTCAAAGGCCCCTGAATCGGCTGTGGCGGACTGCAGCAGGAACAACGCGGGCCTTCCCCTAGGCACGGTCTCCGGAGGGAGCTCCGGAAACCGTGTAATGAATCTAGCAACACGGTATGACATTCTGCTGCGCGCTGCCTGCCCAGCGCCTGCGCCCGCTCAGGAGGGATATGGCCCGGGAGCTTCCCATTGCGTGGGTGCACCCTGTAGCAATGGGAGATGAGTTTTTCCACGTATCCGATTCGTAGCGTCACAGAGCGGACGGACAAGCCATTACCGCGCGGAAGGTGGCCAGCGACGCTTGCTGCCGTGAAACAGGTGGTGGATGAAGGTCTGGACCTGCGGCAGGCCACGGTGATTGTGGGCGAAAACGGGGCCGGGAAATCCACCGTTGTGGAGGCGATCGCAGCCGCCTATGGACTCTCGCCGGAGGGTGGCTCCACAGGTGCACGGCACAGCACCAGAGTCTCCGAATCAGTGCTTTCCCATCATCTGCAGTTGATCAGGAACGTTGGGACCAGCCGCCGGGGATATTTCCTGCGCGCCGAGACCATGCATGGCTTCTTTACCTACCTGGAGGATAATCCTGGCCGGGTCCCCGATCCGGTGTTCCATGAAATGTCCCACGGGGAATCCTTTCTCGAAATTGTGAAAGAAAGATTCCACGGTCAGGGGCTGTGGGTGCTGGATGAGCCGGAATCGGCCCTGTCGTTCCAGGGTTGCCTGGGCTTGGTGGGGCTATTGAAGGAGATCCTGGCCCAACCCGGATCCCAGTTGGTCATGTCCACTCATTCGCCGCTCCTTGCCGCGCTACCCGGAGCCCAGATCCTCGAAGTTGGACCGTGGGGCTTGCGGGATATGGCATGGGAAGACCTGGACGTTGTCAACCATTGGAAATCGTTCATGGCCGCCCCGGAAAGATACCTTCGGCACCTCTGACGCGTCAGATGATCTCAGTTGGCTCGCTAGGGGGCTCAGTGCTCAGTTCCCGATGCATCCACGTGATGTCATACCAGGTGGAATTTTTCCAGGCCGCCTTCGGGAACGTCCCGATGGCAATAAACCCAAGGGACAGGTGGAATCGTTCACTCGGAAGGTTTGGTTGGGCAATTCCAGCCATGACCGAATGGTAGCCACGCTCGTCCAGGCGGGTGAGAAGGGCCTCATAGAGTGGCCTGCCAGCGCCGGCGCCGCGCGCATCCGAAGCAAGGTAAACGCTGACCTCGCTGGTCCACCGGTATCCAGGGCGTGGCCGGAATTCGCTGCCGTAGGCGAAACCTCGGATATGACCATCGTGCTCAAGAACAAACCACGCATGCTTGCGCAGGGCACGGGTTATTCGCTGCTCCATCTCCAAAACTGACGGCGGAAAGGTTTCCATCGAGATAGCTGTCGTGGAAACGTAGTGTGCGTAGATGTCAGCGCAGGCGGCGGCATCTGCCGGACCAGCGAGCCGCACGTGCCCGGCGTAGTTCATTGGTCAATTTTACGCAGCAGACACGGGTCCGGGGAACAGACGTTCGAAGTACAGGAATGCGTGAATACAGGATTTTCTGTACTCTAATCGAATGCGGATACTGACAGATGCTCCCGTCCTGGCTCGGTTCGGCTACGCCGTCTCCGACCCCACCAGGGCCCGTGTCCTCCTGGCCCTCGCTGACGCGTCCAGCTATCCATCCGACCTGGCCGATTCCATCGGAGTCACACGCCAGAAAATGTCGAACCACTTGACCTGCCTGCGGGGCTGTGGATTGGTGGTGGCTGTTCCGGACGGACGGCGTAGCCGCTACGAACTTGCGGACACGCGCCTTGGTAGCGCTATCCGGGACTTGATCGGCGTCGTCCTTGCTGTGGACCCTGGGTGCTGCGCACCTGACGGGGCATGCCTGAAATGAGCGCCCTTACGCACACGCCAGTGGGGCCGGATGTCCGGCGGCGGGCTGTCCTGAGCCGTCGGATCCAGTTCTTCGCTGCCGCCACCATCACCTACAACGTGGTGGAAGCGATCGCGGCGCTCTGGGCCGGCAACGTGGCTGACTCTTCGGCCCTGATCGGCTTCGGCCTGGACTCCGTGATTGAGGTGACCTCCGCCGTAGCTCTGTCATGGCAGTTTGCTTCCCGCGATCCCGCGCGCCGAGAGGAGCTGACACTGCGCATCATCGCACTATCGTTTTTCGTGTTGGCCGCCTTCGTCTCCTTTGATGCCGTCCGCGCACTCGCGGGCGGAACACCCGCTGAGCACTCACCAGCGGGGATAATCATCGCTGCTCTCAGCCTGGCCATCATGCCGTTTCTGTCCTGGTTCCAGCGACGAGCCGGCAGGGAACTTGGATCCAGGACCGCTGTGGCCGATTCCAAGCAGACGTTGCTCTGCACGTATCTGTCAACGGTGCTCCTGCTGGGATTGATTCTGAACAGCACGCTGGGCTGGTGGTGGGCCGACGCTGGTGCCGCGCTGGTGATCGCAGCCATCGCCGTTCGTGAAGGAATTAACGCCTGGCGTGGCGAGGTCTGCTGCGCTGTCGCGCCAGCCGGCAGCAGCCAGCACGCAAATATCCAACAAGTCGCGTGCACCTGTTGCGCAGCGCCCTTCGAGAGGCTCGAAAAATGACCCACCAGCCCACCCGTACCGAACCTGACGCATCCCGCCGGGAGCGGCGGATCCGCGCTGCTATCTGGGCACTGTTGGCAGCCATCGTGGCCGTAGGGATCGTCTGGTTTATTGTGGCCAGCAGCGGCAACGAGCCAGAAAGTGCCCCAACCACCGCGCCCATCAATGCGCAACTGGTGCGCGACAACAGCCACCGGGTGACGGCACCGGCAGAGGAAAAAGCCCAGTTGGTGGAATTCCTGGACTTCGAATGCGAGTCCTGCCTGGCGGCAGTGCCCCTCCTGGAGGAGCTAAAAGCCGAATACGGGGATCGCGTCACGTTTGTTCACCGCTACTTCCCGTTGCCTGGGCACCGCAATTCGGGCACGTCCGCCGTGGCGGTTGAGGCAGCAGCCCAGCAGGGAAAATACGAGGAGATGGCTGACCGCATGTTTGCGACCCAGCAGGAATGGGGCGAGGGTGGCGAGTCGAAGGCGCCGCTGTTCAGGACCTATGCCGAGGACCTTGGCCTGGACATGGCGGCATATGATCGTGCGGTTGTCTCCGAGTCCACGCGGGATCGTGTGCGCGAAGACGTGGCTGACGGTACGGCATTGGGCGTCTCAGGTACGCCTACTTTTTTCCTGAACGGCAAAATGTTGGTCCTGGACAGCGAGGAGCAATTCAGGCAACTTCTTGCGGATGCTGTCCGTTGAAACCCGCAGTCGTTTCTCGGCGGTAGGCTCACACCTGTGGAAGACGGTGCGTTCCTGGCATTCTGGCGCCGGACGGACGCTGGAGCGACGGCCCCTTTTCGATCCGCAGACCAGGATGGACCCGTGGTCCTGATCGGGGAGCTCGGGCGGCGCGGAGTGTTCCGCTGCACAGCCGAGCATCTCGAAAGCCTTGGCATGACCGAATCTGCTGCTTACCCGGGAAAGCGCGGGTTCCGCGTTTATCCGGCCTGGGCCACAGGCCTGAATCCACAGGCGGCCCGAACGCAACGGGCGCAGTCCGCAGCATTTTTTGCTGGTCGACGTGCTGAGACCCATGGCCCGGCGCACCTGGCCCGGCACAAAAGTGCCAGGCTGCCCCGCTGAAGGGGCCGGCCGGCGTCGTGCGTCGGCGACAGAGGCTACTTTTTGCCCGCCCTGACCTGCGCTTCATCGTGTTCAGCGTGGGCTTTCTTGAGGAGGCCCACAAATTCTGTTTCGTGGTGGACAAGGCGCTTGTACTTCTCGGGAAGCTTCCGGATCTGCTCTTCTTCGCGACACATGCGGGCGAAGATCTTGTCACGGTCCCCCATATCCGTCTCATAGGTGAGGTCCAGGTACTCGGTAGCGTGGCGCCGTGCTCCGGATACCGCATTCTTGGCTTTGCCCTTGGGACTGAAAAGCGACGCGATGACGGTGATCACCAGCACGCCAAGGATCACTGTCAGTGAGAGCCCGGTGCTGATCTCGACCACGTTGACGTGTTCGCCATCATTGATGAAGGGCACATTGTTCTCATGGAGTGCGTGCAGGATCAGCTTGACGCCAATAAAGCCCAGGATCGTGGCCAGTCCGTAGGAAAGGAAGATCAGCCGATCCAGCAGGCCGTCGATCAGGAAGAACAACTGCCGCAGGCCCATCAGCGAGAAGGCCGTGGCCGTGAAAACGATGTAGACGTTCTGCGTCAGGCCGAAGATCGCCGGTATTGAATCCAGTGCGAACAACAGGTCCGTGGCACCGATGGCGATCATCACCAGCAGCATCGGGGTGAGGACCTTCTTGCCGTTCTCGATGGTGAAGAGTTTGTCGCCGTCGTAATGCTCCGACGCCGGGAGGAACTTTTTCGCCCACCGGATGATCAAGGAATCCGAGTCATCGTCGTGGTTATCCGGCTTGAGGAGGTTGCCTGCCGTGATCAGCAGGATCAGGCCGAAGATGTAAAACAACCACGCGAAGCTGTTGATCAGCGCCGCGCCAAGGAAGATGAAGCCGGTCCGGGCGATCAGAGAGAAGACGATGCCAAAAAGCAACACCTTCTGCTGATCGGCGCGCGGGACCTTGAAGCTGGCCATGATGATCAGGAACACGAAGAGGTTGTCCACTGACAGGGCCTTCTCCGTGACGTAGCCAGCAAAATATTCGGTGCCCATGGTGGTGCCGCCGAACAGCAGGACACCGACACCAAAAAGGAGCGCCAGGCCCACATAGACAGCAGACCAGATGGTCGACTCTTTCAGCGTGGGGGTGTGGGCCTTGCGGACGTGGAAGTAGAAATCAAAGACCAGCAGGCCAATGATCGCACCTACCGTGAGGGTCCAGACAAGGGGAGAGACCTCCATGGTGCGCCTTTCTTGGGGAAAGCGAGAAAAGGGACGACGGCGGTGGCCGTTTCCGGTCCGGTGTCTCTTGCCAGAATACCGGGCTGTCTCGTGGTGCAGGGGCCAGCCGCTGTCACGGCAGTGGGCTCAACGGTGGTGAATCTGGGTCTTCTGCGCTGCGAGAAAAAATCTTCAGCCAAATACCTATAGACCTCCCTGACCTGCGTACCTAGACTGGCGTGAGCTCCACATCCCCACATCCCCCACGGTAATGCCCGCTGCAGGATGTTGGGTTTTGGGGTACGCATCGAGACGTTTCACGCTGTAACCGGCCCTTCAACGATGAGGGCTGGTCGGTATTAAAGGAGACAAGATGACAGGGAACAAAGCCGTTGCCTACAAGGCCCCGGGCCAGGTAGAACTCATTGATATTGATTACCCCACGTTTGAACTCAAGGACGGTCCTGGTGTCAACCCGGCCAACGTGGGGCGTGCAGTCAACCACGGTGTAATCCTCAAGACCGTGGCCACCAACATCTGTGGCTCGGACCAGCACATGGTCCGTGGTCGCACGACAGCTCCGGCCAACCTGGTTCTGGGCCATGAGATCACTGGTGAAGTCGTGGAGGTGGGCAGCGATGTTGAATTCATCAAGGTCGGCGACATCTGCTCGGTGCCTTTCAACATTGCCTGTGGCCGCTGCCGGAACTGTAAGGAACGTAAAACAGGCATCTGCCTCAACGTGAACCCGGACCGCCCGGGCAGCGCCTATGGCTATGTGGACATGGGTGGTTGGGTTGGCGGTCAGGCGAACTACGTTTTGGTTCCCTACGCTGACTGGAACCTCCTGAAATTCCCGGACCGGGACCAGGCGCTTGAAAAGATGCTTGACCTGACAATGCTCTCGGATATTTTCCCCACCGGTTTCCATGGTGCGGTCACAGCGGGCGTTGGTGTCGGGTCCACCGTGTACGTGGCGGGCGCTGGCCCTGTTGGCCTCGCAGCAGCAACCAGTGCGCAGTTGTTGGGCGCCGCCGTGGTTATTGTGGGCGACATGAACGAGGACCGGCTTGCCCAGGCCCGCAGTTTCGGTTGCGAGACAGTAGATCTCACGAAGGGCGGTCCAGCGGAGCAGATTGAGCAGCTGCTGGGCGTTCCCGAAGTGGACTGTGGCGTCGATGCGGTGGGTTTCGAAGCGCGCGGACACGGCCACGACGCGAAGGAGGCGCCGGCAACGGTGCTTAACTCGCTGATGGAAATCACTGCTGCTGGTGGCGCGCTGGGCATTCCCGGTCTGTATGTCACAGGCGATCCAGGTGGCGTGGACAGTGCAGCCCAGAAGGGTGCCCTGAGCCTGAGCCTCGGCACTGGCTGGGCCAAGTCACTGAGCTTCACCACGGGCCAGTGCCCGGTGATGAAGTACAACAGGCAGCTCATGATGGCCATCCTGCATGACCGCGTGAGCATTGCCAAGAATGTCAACGCCAAGGCGATCACCCTGGAAGAGGCCCCGCGCGGTTACGCGGAGTTTGACGCTGGCGCAGCTACGAAGTACGTCCTTAACCCGAACGGCTACCTCGGATAGAAAAAGTAGGACCTTGTGATGGGAACGGGTTAGCCTCTTCGGTAGCAGCCCGTTCCCACCACAAGGAGATCCATTGACTCACAGCACGTCCATAACTGAGATCACTGTCCGTCATGTTCCCGAGCGTGGGCAGTTTTCGCTTCTGGACGGCAGCCGTGAGATCGGGAAAGCTGCCTACAGGGAGTACACGGTGGGCGCATCACCGCAGCGCATTTTCTACCACACAGTGATCAACCCGGACTTTGGTGGCCAGGGCCTGGGCAGCATCCTGGTCACGCACGCACTCGACCAGACGGTGGCGGCTGGAATCGCGCCTGTTCCCGTCTGCCCCTTCATCAAGGACTTCATCACCAAGCACCCTGAGTACGCCAAGCACTCAGATGACGTGGCAGCCGAGCACCTGCAGTTCCTTGAGGACTCTTTGGCAGGCGACTGAGAGTCCTGTTTGGCGAGCTCGTTCCCCCCGACTGATGCCGAAGCCGGATTCTGTCTTTACCTGCGACGCCACCCTATGCTGCCCGTCCCAGTAAGGCTTTTGGCGCCCAGTGTAGGAGGCTGCGTCCCCTCCGCAGACACCAAGGGACCTGCGATGTCATCCGAGGCTCCGGAGTGGGCCAGACTATTATCGTGAGTAACCAACGGAGGACAGCGCTGGCCCTGACGGGCCTCAGCCTGGGCGCATCGCTGAACCCACTAAACTCCTCCATGATCGCCGTCGCGCTGGTGCTGCTGCGAAGTGATTTTGGACTCAGCGTGGCCGCCGTAACCTGGGTTGTCACAGCGTTCTACCTGGCTTCCGCCGCAGGCCAACCCGTGATGGGCAGGTTGGCGGACCGTTTTGGACCGCGCCGGATGTTCATGTTGGGAATGGGCCTGGTGGTTTTCACGTGCGCTGTGGCGCCGCTGGCGCCGAACTTTGCCCTGCTGTGCGTGGCACGTGCGGTGATGGCGGTGGGTACTGCCACCGCGTATCCCAGCGCGGTGATCATGGTCGGCGCGATAGCCCACCGCGCCAGGGTTGAACCGACCAAACCCCTGGGCAGGCTCCAGATGGCAAATACCTCCGCTGCGGCGGTGGGCCCTGTGGTGGGTGGCATCCTGGTGAGCCTGGTCGGGTGGGAGGCGTTGTTCCTGGTCAACGTCCCGCTGGCAGTGGCTGCGCTGTTGCTGGTCAGGAATGCAGCGCCAGCGGATCCCGTCCGGGAGCCCAGCAGGTTGTCTGCGCTGTTACGGGAATCGGACATCCCCGGAATCCTCAGCTTTGTTGGTGCCCTGCTTTTGGTGATGATGGCGGCGCTGGACGTGGCACCTGGGTACCGCTGGTTGATGCTGGGTGCTGGAACCCTGATGGCAGTCCTGTTCGCCTGGCGTGAGCTGCGCTTCAGCCATCCGTTCCTCGACCTGCGCCTCCTGGGAAGAAACCGGCCGCTGTTGCTCATGTACCTGGGCTTTGCCGTGTTCAGCAGCGTTTACTACTTCGTGTTTTTCGGACTGCCCCAGCTGCTGGAGGAGGCAGGCGGCTACGACCCTGGCCTCGTCGGGCTCCTCATGCTTCCCTTGGCCACCATGTCGGTCCTTGCGACTCCCCTGGCCGTCAGGGGAATCGTTCGGTATGGCGTTCGCCCGATCTTGTTGACCGGCGTCGGCCTCCTGACCTTGGCCGCCGCCCTGATGTGGCTACTTACTGGAGCCCTGTCCATCCCGTTGGTGATCGCACTGACGGCTCTGATGGGAATTCCGTACGGGATGGTGGGTATCGCCTCAAACCAAGGAATGTTTGCTTCCGTCCGTCCCGAGGAGCGCGGTGTTGCAGCCGGTATCTACCAGACGTGCCGGTACGTTGGGGCCATTACAGCCACTGTGATGATCGGGGTTTTTGCGGACGACGGCGTTGACGTGGCCAGTTGGTCCCGGATGGTACTGGCGATGGTGGTCCTCTGCGTGGTGACGTTCGCAGTGAGCCTCCTCTGGCGGCAGCGCACGGCATAACCAGCGCACGGCATGACCCGCACGCTGCAGCGAACCTAACCCTGCGAGGCGATGTTCTTTTCGCGTTCCTCGAAGGCATCATTGCCAGGGCCACTGAATGCCCTGGAACGCTCCACGGCCTCGATGGATCCGGTGAACAGGGCCGAATCGTGCGGGTCTGACGCCGGCCGGGACGCACTGCTGCTCGTCGAATCGGGGAGCGGCGGCAACGGTGAACCGCTGGTCGGATCCGTGCGCTGGAACGGCGTGCCGTCGTCGGACGCTGCCTGCTCCCAGCGCTGGTGGGGCAGCCCCTGCTGGTACCCGTCACGCAAGAACAGGACCATGGCTTCGCGGACTAGGCAGCGCAGGTCAAACAGCGCTGCGCTGTCCGCGGCGCTGACCAAAATGCGGATGCGGACCACGCCGGCTGTGGCATCAGTGATTTGCAGGACACCCGCGCGGTGGTCCCACAGGTCAGTGCCCGCGAGGACGCGCCGCAGCTCAGTCCGCATGTCTTCTATTGGAGCGCGCCAGTCGAGGTCCAGTTCCACGGTTCCCATGATCTCGGACTGACGGCGCGTCCAGTTCTCGAAGGGTGTTGTGGTGAAGTATGTCGAAGGCAGGATAAGCCTGCGCTCGTCCCACACCTGGACCACTACATAGGTCAGGGTGATTTCCTCGATCCGACCCCATTTTTCCTCTACAACCACCACGTCATCAACGCGGATTGCATCAGTGAAAGCCAGCTGCATGCCGGCAAAAACGTTCACCAGAGACGTTTGCACAGCCAGGCCTGCAACAACCGAGATCAGGCCAGCGGACGCCAGGATACCGGCACCCAAGGCCTGGATAGCGGGAAAGGTGAGCATTGCGGAACCGATGGCGAGCACCACCACCAGCGCAACCACGATGCGCCGCGCAAGGATGAGTTGGGTCTGGAGCCGGCGGGCCCGCCTGTTGTCCACTGCCTCGGCAGAGTGCCGGCCCAGGATGATGGATTCCACAATCAGCAGGGCGGCAATGGTAAGCCACGCGAAGGAGCCGATGAGAGCGATCAGGAGGACATGGTCTACAGCTCCGTGCCACGGCTCACTTGCGGCTGTAGCGCCCACTGCGATCCGCACACCGGCCAGGCAGAGCACCAGCTGCAGTGGCCGGCGCGCTATCCGCGATGTTGCCTGAAGCTCGGGCCGGCTCCGGTTGACGCGGAGGATAATTTTCCGAAGCGCCCATGACAAAACCAGGCCGGCGGCCACTGCGAGAATCACGGATAAAACGGGAACGGCGTACTGGAGTAGGTCTTCCATCATCCAAGCTCTATCAACTTCCGGGCCAAGAAGCCGAATTCAGTGGTGCGCGACACGGCCCAGCATCGTTTACCGATCCTAGCGCTCGGTGTGCACCACGGCCCATGGGGGAGTGGGAAAAATCGACGTCATGAGTCGGTTCGATGGCGGAGCTCAGATAGGTTGGAGGCTGAAAGCGCGGAAGTCAGCCATAAGGCGGGCCCCAAGTCAGGAAGGCATCATGACGGATCCAGAAACTCGCAGTGCAGGGACCTCAAACGGCGAGGCGCCACGGCGGCGGCTGCGGGTGAGCCTGCCGGATCAGGAGCTTATGGACGCACTGGAACCAATGGACGGTGTCGACTTTGTCTTTTGGGACCTGAAAAGCCCCGCGCCGGAAGGCCACCTGGATGTCCTGGTGCCAGGCTATATGGGTGCTGCAGAGACCATGACGGCGCTCAGGGGAGTGGATGTGGGATTGATCCAGAGCCAGTCCATTGGGTACGACGGCGTCTCCGAGGTACTGCCCGACGGCTGCGTTTTCGCCAACGCCGCCAGCGTCCATGAGACCTCGACGGCGGAACTCGCGGTGGGCATGATCATCGCCAGCCAACGCGGACTTCCGGACTTCGTCCGCAACCAGGCGAAGGGGGCCTGGGACAACACCATGCGCCCCAGCCTCGCAGACAGAAAAGTCCTCCTGGTGGGCTATGGGGGAGTTGGCAAGGCCATTGAAGCGCGTCTTGCTCCTTTCGAAACCGTTGTGACCCGCATGGCCAGCCGCGAACGTCTTGACTCCG
Source organism: Pseudarthrobacter sp. PS3-L1 (assembly GCF_030063285.1). Classification (GTDB taxonomy): domain Bacteria; phylum Actinomycetota; class Actinomycetes; order Actinomycetales; family Micrococcaceae; genus Arthrobacter. The sequence goes on from NZ_JASISU010000001.1 coordinate 597,039, forward strand.
CCGGGACGATCCATGGCATAAGCAGTCTCCTGGAGCAGCTTCCCCTGCACGAGATCGTGGTGGTCAGTGTGCCCCTGAGCGAAGCGACCGCCCAGTTGGTCAACAAAGAATTTCTGGCAGCGATGCCTGACGGTGCCCTTCTGGTCAATGTGGCCCGCGGCCAGGTGGCAGACACGGAGGCGTTGCTGGCCGAAACCTCCTCCGGCAGGCTCAGGATTGCGCTGGATGTCACGGACCCGGAGCCGCTCCCTGCGGATCATCCGTTGTGGACTGCCCCAGGTGTGCTGATCAGCCCACACGTGGGCGGTGCGAGCACGGCGATGTTCCCACGCATGGTCGCGTTAATCAGGCGCCAGATCGGGTTGCTGCAGGCGGGCAAGGATCCCGTAAACGTGGTCTTGGGTGCGCCCCGGGAGAGCTGAGCTCCTGCCCCGTTGCGCGGCCGGTAAATAGGCTCTGTTCATGGGCCTTGATGGGGCCTACGCTTAGCCCCATGGCAGCCTTTGAAGTCCGGCGCAGCACCGTCATACCAGGCAGCGCGGACAGGATTTTTCCACTGGTGAACAACTTCCATGAATGGGCGCGATGGTCGCCCTGGGAGGGTGCTGATCCGGGCATGGACCGTCGCTATTTCGGCCCCGACTCCGGAGTGGGTGCTGGCTATGCGTGGAGCGGTAATCGCAAGGCGGGCAGTGGAACCATGGAAATCGTAGAGTCAGTTGCACCAGATGTCGTCAGGGTGCGTCTGGAATTCACGAGGCCGTTCAAGGCGCTGAACTCAACAAGTCTGACGTTTAAAGCTGTCGCGGGCGGCACCGAAGTCACCTGGCTCATGACGGGTGAGAGCAAGGGAGTTGCAAAAATCTTCAGCCTTGTTGTTCCGATGGACAAATTGGTAGGTCCCGATTTCGAAAAGGGCCTGGCATCCCTGGCAACAGTTGCTGGCCACCCGGCGTGATGTGACCACAGGCGGCACTCGTCACGCTGCATGCTCCCTACTGGTGCTTCTTTCAGCTGCCGATCTGCGGCGCATTGCATGCCGCAGCGTGGTGCGTAGGGTCAGGTGATTGCGATGGCTGACTACCACCACAGCGGCCAGCCCGGTCAGCAGCACCAGGATTCCGCCGGTGGAAACCGCCCAGCGGGCACCAAATTCTGAACCGATCCACCCCATCAGGGGCGCGCCCACGGCAGTTCCGCCCTGCAGGATCGCTAGGTAGAGCGCCAGGACCCGTCCCCGGAACGCCGGTTCAACAGAGAGCTGGATGCTGGTGTTGCAGCTGTTCAGGAAGGTAATGGACGCGAGGCCCACGGGGATCAGCAGAGCAGCATAGATCCAGAATGAGGGGGAGATGCTGCTGAGGATGGTGAAGAAACCCATGCCCACAGCGCCGCCCAGGAGAAGCCTCAGGCGTGGTCCGGACCGCCTCGCTGCCAGAAGCGCACCGGCAAGCGTCCCCACGGCCATGATGGACCCTAGGAGGCCAAATTCCCCTGGTCCCATCGAGAACACAGTGGTTGCCATGAGTGCGTTGGTGATTGCGAAGTTCATGCCGAAAGCGCCCAGGATTCCGACCATGACCATGATCAGCATGAGATCTGGCCGGCGCCGCACGTAGGCGACGCCCTCGGCTACCTGGTGTTTACTGCGGCTGATGGGCGCGGGCGGTGTGAGTTCAGAGGTACGGATCCGGAACAGGGAGAACAATACTGCCGCAAAGCTCGCGGCGTTCAGCAGGAATACTGGGCCGGTGCCCACCCAGGCAATGAGGACACCAGCGATTGCGGGGCCAGTGAGCCTTGCCGTGTTGAAGGAGGCTGAATTGAGGGCCACCGCGTTGGAGATATTTTCCTGCCCCACCAGCTCCGAAACGAAAACCTGGCGTGCTGGGGCATCAATTGCGCTCGCGATCCCGAGGCAAAGGGCTGCAAGGTAGGCATGCCAGAGCTGGGCTGCGCCGGTAACCACCAAAAGACCCAGTGCCAGTCCCGTCAGGCCCATGGCCAGCTGGGTCCAGAGGAGGATGACGCGTTTGCGGAACCTATCCGCCAGGACTCCACCGTACGGACCCAACAGCAGCATGGGAAGGAACTGCAGGCTTGTGGTGATCCCTACAGCTGTTCCTGAGTTGTTGGTCAGAACTGTCAGCACCAGCCAATCCTGGGCAACCCGTTGCATCCAGGTTCCGATGTTGGAGACCAGCGCCCCGCCTGCCCAGATGCGGTAGTTGCGGTTTTCCAGGGCGCGGAAGGTAGCGCTCACTTGCTCGCCATTTCCTGCATGATCCGGGCCGCCTGGCCAAGAATTCGCCGGTCTTCACCGCTGAGCACAGCCACCCGCTGGGCGAGCCACGCTGTTCGCTGGCTCCGGACTTCGGCAATCACTGTCTTCCCGGCATCCGTGATGGTCACCCTGACCTGCCGGCCGTCCGCCGGGTTGGTTTCGCGTGAGACGAAGTGCAGCTCCGTGAGTGCATTGACGATCCGTGTCATTGACGGCGCCTGGACGTGTTCCAGGTCGGCCAGGGCCCGCAGGGTGAGGGGGCCCTCGTGGTTCAGCTGGGCCAGTGCGGTGTATTGGCCGGGGGTGAGGACTTCGCCAGTGGCTTCGAGGCGAAGCCTGCGGGACGTGCGCATGATTGCGGTCCTGAGGTCTATCGCCAGCGTGTCCGGTGGGTCTGCGGCCACTGCGCCGGGATCTGTAACCGGGACGATTGTTTGATGTGTGCTGGTCATGCGGTTTGGTGCGCCTCCCGAAAAAGCTTAGCAATGCTAATTAGCCTCGCTAATAAGTATGCTCCTTTGATTGGGCGGGTCGCAAGTGACGGGTCGCAAGTGACGGGTGGCAAGTGATGGGTTGCAGGGCCCTGGGAGGCGTCCCTCCGTTCTTCAGGAGGAGAGCCGCATCCACGTGAAAACGGTCCAGATCGTCACGGTGTTGGGTGTTGGGTGTTGGGTGTTGGGTGTTGGGGGTTGTCAGTACGTTAGATCTTGAGGTCATTGACAGTGCACGGCCTGTCTGGCGGCGAGGTGCACTGCCTTGCCTGTTGGATTTTTTGAGCCAGCAGCGTCGGAAATGGCTTCTGTACTCTTGTGCTGTGATCCCCGCTGGGGGATTGTTTTGTGGAGTCGAAGTTTTCGGTGAGGGGGAACTGGATGAAGGCGCTTCAGGAACGGGCGAAAGCTACCCGCGCATCGATCATTGCCGGAGCTGCCCTGATTTTTGACGAGCATGGTTACGGTGGCACCAGTTTGGCCCAGGTTGCCGAGGCTTCCGGTGTGACCAAGGGTGCGCTGTACTTCCACTTTCCCTCCAAAGATGATCTGGCTGCGGCGATTGTTGCCGAACAGAACCGCGTCGTCTGGGAGTCCAGTGAGAAGATCTTTGCCGAAGGACATTCGATGCTGGGAACGATGATCTTGGCGACACAGTCTTTCGGTCTGAACCTGGTGCATCTCCCCGTGGTGCGTGCCGGGGTCAGGCTGACGACGGAAAGTACCGCCTATGGCACCCGGGTTGTCGAGCCGTACCAGGATTGGATCAGCACCATGGCTGATTTGACCGCTAGAGCCAGGGACAGGGGCGAGGTCAGTCAATCGGTGGATCCGGAGGCTTTTGGTCGGTACCTTGTATCCTCGCTGTCGGGTGTCCAGATGCTGTCCAACCTGCTGACCTCGAGGGCTGACGTCATGCAGCGAATTTGTGACATGTGGGCCATCCTGCTCCCTGGCGTCCTCGCCGATCCCTCGGAAGAAAACGTCCAGGCCCTCCTGTCCGTGACGTCCCCCGTCGTGAATGCGTATCCCGGGTAGGCGTCATTTTCGCTGCCATATGACGGCGTAGCAGATAAACCGGTCGATCGTCTTGTTTTGTCCAGTCGTTTCTCTTATTGTTGTCCCGGGGTAAGTCAGTGTTACCCCGGTGCGGTCGAGGTGGCTTTTTGGGGGGCTTCGACACCACTTTCCGGGAGAGCCATGGACTGCATGTCCGGCCATGGCCCGCCTGGAATATTCAACGTGGCTTCGTCACTGCCGGCTTCGGGCCCGGCCGCTGGAGCCTGGGGCCCGCCGTCGGCTGCTGGAATTCCCCACCTTTCGCCACGTGAGGCGTCGACTGGCCGCACAAAATGGGTGACACGCCGATCTGCCTTCTCAAAGGTGGGGAGATTCAGCGCGGCGGCCTCAGAGCGCCCCCGGGACCCTGTGTCGTCCACCCAGGCGGAGGAGACTCGGGCGTCCGTGGCAGCTACCGGCGCTCCGGGTCCTTTGCAGATAGCCGCCAGATCGTGACCGAACAACGCTGCAGGCCGGGCTTTGGTCTCCCTGTTCTCACGTAGCATGACGATTACAGGCGTACCCACTATTTCCGAGTTGAAGGCCAGAGGCCCGGAAGTTCTTCGAAACACAGTTCTTCGAGACATCCGCAGTGCCACCCACTCCCTGGACGCCTGATTCGCTCCAGCACCTCCATTTTCCGCATCACGACCCCACTTCCGTGCACCCTGCAGCCGCTTCTTCAGCGCAGCCGCCGTTGCCGGATTGTGGGCTTTCATCAGATCCCAGCAAAAGAGGATTCCATGCGCACCAAATATGCACTTCCAGCCCTGACAGCCGCCGCAGCACTGATGCTGACCGGCTGTGTGGACAACAGCGAACCCACCACCAGCGCAACGTCAGGAGCCGCTGAGCAGTCGGTCCAGAAGAACGACGAGATTGCCGCCATGCTCCCGGAGAAGATCAAGAGTGCCGGCGTCCTGAATGTCGGAATGGCCAACAACTACCCGCCCAATGAGTTCAAGGACGCCGACGGCGCCCCGGCGGGCTGGTCGGTTGACCTCACCAATGCGCTGGGTTCGGTGTTGGGGCTGAAGGTCAATTTCGACATTGGAACCTTTGACAACATCCTGCCTGCAGTCAATGCCGGAAAGGACGACATGGGCATGTCCTCCTTCACCGACACGGTGGAACGCCAGAAGCAGGTGGACTTCGTTAATTACTATTCGGCTGGCATCCAGTGGGCAGCACCTGCAGGCAAAACAGTTGATCCGATGAATGCATGCGGATTGAAGGTGGCGGTCCAGGCAACGACGTATGAGGACACCACCGAGGTTCCGGCAAAGTCCAAAGCCTGCACCGACGCCGGCAAACCGGAAATCACCATTTTCCGCTATGACGCCCAGGACCAAGCCACCAATGCCCTGGTGGTAGGCCAGGTAGATGCCATGAGTGCTGATTCTCCCGTGACCCTCTACGCGATTTCGAAGACGGAGGGCAAGGTGCAACCTGCTGGCGACGCCTTCGAAGTGGCGCCATATGGCATGCCTGTTGCGAAGGACAGCGAATTCACCCCCGTCCTGCAGAAAGCGTTGCAGGCACTGATTGATGACGGTACCTACACGGAGATCCTGTCCAAATGGGGAGTGGAAGCTGGCGGCGTCGAAACAGCTGCCCTTAACGTTGCTGCGCAGGGGTAACCCGTTGTGAGTATTCCCAAGAGCGCAGGCCCCAACAACACAGCCCAGGGCGAGGCGATCAAGGCAATCCCGTTGCGTCACCCATGGCGGAACGTCATTGCTGTGGTCCTGGTCCTCCTGCTAGCCCTCTTTGTGGTGGATGCCGCGCAGCGCCCTGACTATGGGTGGCCCGAAGTTGGCAAATACATTTTTGACAAGCGGATCAGCCAGGCTGCATGGGTGACGCTGAGCCTGACTGTGTACTCCATGATTGGTGCCATCACCCTGGGCTTGTTGATCGCGATCATGCGGCTCTCGCCCAATCCGGTGCTGAACGGCGTGGCGTGGCTTTACCTCTGGATTTTTCGTGGCACGCCTGTCTATGTGCAGCTTGTGTTCTGGGGAATCGTGGCGCTGATTTATCCCGTGTTCACCATCGGGATTCCGTTCATGGATCCATGGATCACTTTTGACAATACGATTTTTACCAACCTTTTTGTGACAGCCATCATTGGGTTGGCGCTGAATGAGGCTGCCTATATGTCTGAGATAGTTCGCGCAGGCCTGCTGTCCGTGGACGAAGGCCAAGAGGAAGCAGCGACGGCGCTCGCCATGTCGTGGACGCAGACAATGCGCTTTGTGGTGGTTCCGCAGGCCATGAAAATCATCATTCCGCCGACCGGCAATGAAGTGATTTCGATGCTCAAGACGACGTCGCTGGTAGCGGCCATTCCGCTGAGTATCGATCTCTACGGTGTGTCTAGGGGTATCTCAGCCGTCACGTTCACGCCGGTGCCGTTGCTGATCGTAGCGTCGCTCTGGTACCTGCTGTTCACCTCTGTCCTCATGGTGGGCCAGTACTTTATTGAGAAGCGGTTCTCCCGGGGGAGCGGACGGCGCGCGGAAAGTTCGACGCCGGACCCCACGCCTCCGGAAATACCGTCACCGGGTGCCCTGCCGGGCACCGTACCCGCCCCGTTGGGCAATGAGCCGGGAGGCAAGGGATGACCGAAGAGCCCATGGTGCGTGCGGATCGCGTATCAAAGAGTTTTGGTTCAAATATGGTGCTGCGCAGCATCAGCCTGGAGGTCCAGCGTGGCGAAGTGCTGTGCATGGTGGGTCCGAGCGGCTCCGGGAAGTCCACGTTCCTCCGCTGCATCAATCACCTCGAAAAGATCGACGCGGGCCGGCTTTTTGTCGAGGGAGAGCTGGTGGGGTACCGGCAGAAGGGGGAGAAGCTTCTGGAGCTCAAGCCCAAGGAAGCATCGCTGCAGCGACGCGACATTGGCATGGTGTTCCAACGCTTCAACCTGTTTCCCCATATGACTGCGCTGGAAAATATCAGCCAGGCGCCCATGCGGGTCAAAGGACTACCCAAAGCCAAGGCTGTTGCGCGGGCCATGGAGCTAATGGAACGCGTGGGCCTCGGAGACAAAGCGGATCACTACCCGGCGCACCTGTCCGGTGGGCAGCAGCAGCGCGTGGCCATTGCGCGGGCGCTCGCCATGGATCCCAAGCTGATGCTCTTTGACGAGCCCACCAGTGCTCTTGACCCGGAGCTGGTGGGTGAGGTCCTTGATGTGATGAAGGGCCTGGCCAGGAGCGGTATGACAATGATTGTGGTGACGCACGAGATGGGGTTTGCCCGCGAGGTAGCTGACTCCCTGGTGTTCATGGACGGTGGGGTAATCGTGGAATCCGGTGATCCACGGGAGATGCTGGCCAACCCGAAAGAGGCCCGGACGCAGTCCTTCCTGTCAAAGGTCCTGTAGAGACAGGCAGGGTTGTCTGTGTGTGACAGGCAGGGTGGTAAGGAACAACCACGGCTGGAACGGTTGATGCCGGAAATATACCGCGGATCCGGTGCCTGCCCAGAGTCACTTTGCCAGCGTGACCCCCATGATCAGATCATGGGGGTCACGCTACTCATCTTCCGTACGGAGCATGGTTGGAGCACTGGTCAGTCCCCGCGCACGGCTGGAATTGCAGTCTCTATGCGGGAAGCTTCAGGCTCAGCGACCGTTGAGGAGGGTCTCGCCGCAGTCCTTGTTGTCCTGGCCCCTCTCGGTGTAGCCCGTGGGGGTGTTGATGGTGACGTCGTTGATGTACCAGATGTAGTGGCCAGCAAGCTGCGATGAATAGTTGACCCGGATACGGCCCTTCTTCTCATGGATTTCCGCGCCTGCCGTCAACGTGGCCTTGCGGCCGGGTTCCACGTGGATGGTCGATGCATTGCTTTCCGTGACCGTGTGGCTCCAGTTGTATTCGCCGGAGAGTCCGCCGGTGAAGAAGCTCTTGACCGCACTGGCGCTTCCGCCAATTGAGCCGCCCGAAGACCACGATTCGCTTCCGGTGAGCGCCTGGTCAATAACTCCGCGGTCCGAGGTGCAGTTGGTGACAGTCTCGCCCACGGCTTTCCAGTCAAGGTAGGTGTTGCTGCTCTCCTCTTCGAAAGTACAGCTGTCCAGGGCCATGGTGTTGCCCGTGGTGTGTCCATCAGGCAGGTAAGCGGTTCCGTCGCAGTCGCCCTCAAGTTCCTCGACTGTTGGCGGCCGGTCTTCTGCGTAAGCCGGTGATGTAGGACCAAGAAGCCCAACGCCCAAGAGTGCGGCCGCGGTGATGATTCCGGTTCGTGAGCCGATCTTCTTCATACGAGTGGACATGCTCTTCAACTCCCCTTTAGTCATTCGTCTGTGCCTCACTGGCACTCCACTCACACTTCTACCTTCAGCACGATCCGGCAATGCCGGGAGTAGATGGTTAGCCATGTGGCTAAAAGCCAGGTGGCAGGCATGGACTCTGCCAGGGAAGGGGGCTATGGAACGGTAGCCGAAGTGCTGGAGCCGGTGCCCAGCGCCCGGGGACTTTCCCCCCTAGGAGGTGGTTGCCGCCGTCGAACGTGGCGTTGGGGCAGGCTCGGTCCCGCGCCCTGCGAAACCGCCCACCACCGCTACGCCCAGCGTCAGCAGTGCGGTGGCCAGGACCCCCAGGCCCAGCTGTAGTTGCAGGAGTCCCGCTCCAGCTGCTGCCCCAGCGAGGATGAGCAGGATTGCTGTCAACCGGCGGCCCCAGAACGGGTGCGTATTGGCGCCAAATCGGGAGTCGGCAGCCAAACCCGTGATGGTGGAGGTCACCACAACGGTGGGGACGTCCTTGACGTTCAGGTGCCGGGCAGTCGCGGCCTGGATTCCCATGGCGATGGCCAGGGTAGCGGTAATGATGACAATTTTTGGTTCGCCTTCGGAGGGTGCGCCGCCGATCAGCAGGACAGCAGCCACCACCCCCATCACCATGGCTACGCCGCTGAGGAGGCCCGTGGTGCGGTGATTCCAGCCTGAAATGCTGGGCCGCAAAGTTCGTCCAGCCACCAGCGCACCGAGCATGAATCCGGCCAGTGCAACGATTGGTCCCAGGATGGGAAGGTTGTCGCCACCCATGATGGCCATGCCCAGGATCACCACGTTGCCTGTCATGTTTCCCGTGAAGACTCGGTCCAGGCCCAGGTAGCCCACAGCATCAATGACACCGGTGGAAAACGTCAGGGTCAGCATGAGGATCAGGTGCAGCTTGGCGGGATTGGCCGGGATGAAGCGGGTGGGCATGCTGGTGCCTTTCAGCGCAATGGTTGGTGGCGAGTGGTTCCGCATACTGGCGCGGCCCCCACACCAGTATGCGCCGAGCCAGGAGAGGGTGGATTTGCTCCCGTGACGTGAGGTTCACCCGTTCAGGGCGATCCGCGCACCAGGAGGTGGCACGAGGATGGTCTGTGGGCCGTGCAAAGATTTGACCATGCCACCTGGGTTCTTTGTGGTCAAAGAAACCGGCGAAAGTGAGCATTGGTTGGCATCAACTGACAGGAGGGGACGTTTATGGAATCGCTAAGGGAGATTCTCAGCGCCGCCGATTCATTCTGGGTCTACCCGGTTGGGGCGCTGCTGATTGCTGTCTCGGCAATATTTCCACCCATTCCCACCACGTCCTTGTTTGTGGCGCTGGGGGCGCTGTCCGGGTTGAACCAACAGCCCAACGGGTTCCTTCTGGTGGTTGCCATGCTGGTCGGTGCCGTAGCCGGAGACGTGCTTGCCTATGAGCTTGTCCGGCGCGGCGGCATGGCACAGTGGAGGATTCTCCGTGGCGCACGGGCGCAAAAGGCGCTACAGGCCTCAAGGGACCGGCTGTCCAAACACGCGGCATCGTGGGTTCTCACGTCAAGGTTCGTGCCACTGGGGAGGCTCACCATGAATGTAGCCAGCGCCATCACCCCTGTTCCCAGGGGAACATTCGTCCTCTACTCCGTTGCCGCTGGTGTCCTCTGGTCTGCCTATTCTGTGGGCGTCGGCGCCCTGTCGGGACTCGTGCCGGGGCTCTCCACCGAGTTCGCCGTCGTTCTTGCCATTGCACTTTCGCTGTTGCTGGGGCGCGCCATCAGTGCAGGGGTGACCTGGTACCTGCAACTGGACTAGCGCTGTACAGGGGTGGCTATTGAAGGGAGGACGTGAGCCTCGCCAGATTGTCCATCACCACATGCCGCACCGGCCGGCGCAGCCAGTCCTCAAGCAGGAGCTCTTTGCTGGCTGCCCTGTAGTTGTCCTCCACGGCACGCATCCGGTCCACTACCGAGCGTCCCTGAATGAGCACGGAAACTTCCATATTGAGGCTGAAAGAGCGGATATCCATGTTGCTTGAGCCGATCACCGCCACGTCGTCGTCAATGGTGAAGTGTTTGGAATGCAGCACCTGTGGCGCCCGGTAGAGGTAAATGCGGACGCCTGCCCGGAGAAGAACCTCGTAGTAAGAGCGTTGGGCGTGGTAGACCATGGCCTGGTCGCCAACCTCGGAGACAAAAAGTTCCACACTCAGCCCACGTGATGCGGCTGTGATGATGGCCAGCTGGATCGCTTCATCCGGCACAAAGTAGGGACTGGTGATGCTGACCCGGTGCTCCGCCTTGTAGATGAGGGTGGTGTAGAGCTTGAGGTTGTTGTCGTTGTCGAAGCTCGGCCCACTGGGTAGCACCTGTGCATCGACCAGCTCTGGCTCAGATCCAAGAATCACGGGCGTGGTGTCCAGCGGCAGGAGAACTTCTGATTCGCTGAACCAGTCGGTGACGAACACGGTATCAAGCTCGCGGACCACCGGCCCCTCCAGGCGCACCATGAGCTCATGCCACTGCAGGCCGCGCTGGATGTTGCGTTTCTTGTTGTAGGACGCGTCAATGAGGTTTTGTGATCCCGTGTACCCCACCCGGCCGTCCACCACCAGGAGCTTCCTGTGATTGCGAAGGTCAGGACGCTGCCACTGGCCTTTCAAGGGTCGCAGGGGAAGCATGGCGTGCCATTCGATGCCCATCCGGTCAAAAGCGCTTTTCATGGCACGGTACTGGGGATCCCGGACTGCGGCCAAGTGGTCAAAAAGAACCCTGACAGCAACGCCGCGCTCCTGCGCCCGGCCCATGGCGTCAAAAAACGGTGCCGTTGTCTCATCCAGGGTGAGGATATAAAACTCCACGTGGACATACGATTCAGCGCGGTCAATGTCGGCAATCATGCGGTCGAAGCTACCTACGTACTCTTCCAGCAGTTCCGCGCGGTTGCCGCCCACCATGGGCAGCGCGCCCAACCGGAGGTTAAGTTCGACGGCGGAACGCAGCCAGGCGGGCCACTCGTCACTGTGGCTGACAGCTGACAGGCCAGGCGTGCGTGCGAGCATCATGTCATTGACAGTGCGCTGTTTGTCGCGCCGCGCCTTGGGCAGCTTGCCGCGGCCCAGCAGGAGAAACGCCACGGTCCCCAGATACGGAATGAAGATGATGGCCAACACCCAGGCAATTGCCGCAGACGGACGCCGGTTGGCAGAGACCATCACGGTTGCGATGGATCCGAGGACAATGTGCAGTGCCAGTAGAAGCAGCGCGATGGTATCGACGTCGGTCAAGAGTCCCTGCATGCCCGCAACTTTCCTTTCGCTTGGTGGAGCCATCGCGTGGTCATTCGTGAATGTAAGGCTCTCTTACGGGGACCGTAACACCATTCCGGCGCGGCGCACGGCGTCAGGTACATTTTCGACAGTGCGACGGCTCAGATTACGTGGTTAAATCACCCGCTATGGGTGAGGTCCGGAACACCTGCCCGAAGCCGCGGCGTGGATGGTGCCAAAACTACGCCAGACTTGAGGGCAGTCCCACCAACGAAAGCAGGATCTACATGATCACCCTCCAGCAGGACACCGACGGCTTTGTCCGGATGAGCCGCCACTACCCAGCCAGCGTGCCGATCGCCATCACCTTCAACGACGGCACCACCGGTCAGTTTTCCGGGCAGGTACTGAATACCGCGTACGACGTCGCGCTGGCGGAGTTCCGCGCGAAGAATGACCTGGATGCGCGGGGCTACTCGAGGACCACTAAGGGCCGGACTAACTCCGGCAACAAAATTGACTACGTTCCCGTGCACCCGGGTATGGGCGACTAGGCAGGTTTAGTCCTTGGCCTCGGCACGTCGGACCATCTCGTTGATCCAGCGCGGGGCGTAGGGGGACGTGCAGTTGGGTGGGGTGGGGTAGTCCTTGAGGACGCCCAGCCTCTCTCCAATGTCCAGGGCGCGGGCCCGGTACCTGGCATGGTTGATCCCAATCTGTGCCAGCGTGTGGTTCATGGCCCACTGCAGCCGGTCTGGTGCATCCTGCATGCTGGACTCGATGCGATCCAGCAGGCCATTAAGGTCAAGGACTTCGGGGCTTTTGACAACACAATCGGAGGTCAGGGCCCAGCCCGCACTGGCCACCACGGGGTGTTTATCGGCGAACCAGACGGTGCGAAGGTCTTGCGCATGGGGGCTTTTCTTCACCACGTAGTTGACCAGCCAGTCTTGGACCTTGGGAATGCGGGCCTGGCGCAGCATGGTGTCCAGCTCGTCGCTGCTGAAAATTTTTGGCTGGCAGATCAGGATCGCCACAAGCCGCGCTGCGGTGTCGCCTGTTTGCCATAGCTCCATTGCAAGGCCCTGCTGTTTAGTCAACCGCTTGGCCAGGCCGCGCAGCGCGGTAAGGTTCACGCCGTGGTCATCCCCATGGGCCGCATTGATGGCCCGGACTTTCGGGTCATCCAGCGTAGCCAGCTCAGCCATAACGTCTGCCACGGAGGCGGGTACAGATGGTTTCATTTACTGAAACCATTCCTGAGGGCGTTATAGAACCCGGCTGCCATGGGTACGGCCAGCCAGAATGACCACACGGGGCCCGTAGTGGGCTCCGTCCATGAGCCGGTTCCCAGTGTGAGCCCCAGGAGCAAGCCAGCACCCAGCCAGAGAACTCGCGAGCGTGCCGCCTGACCCACGGTTCGGTCCGGGACCACTGTCAGGATGGAGATCAGCAGGCCACAAGCCCCCCAGCCCAACAAAAAGACCTGGAGCCTGGCAGAGCTGGGGTCTCCTTCGCCCCACATCAGGAAGGGAATAGCCAGCGACACCATGAAGCCCAAGATGGCGAGCGGCCAGTTGCTCCACGATCGTGTAGTTCCCGGTTGTACAACTGTTTCTGACATTGGTCCCCCGATGGATGTATTCAGGCCCACTCTTGCCAAGTTCGGGTGGGCAGTCAAGGGAGGCCGCGCCCTGTCGCCGTGCTCTGGCAGTACTGGCCGCTTTGCCTTGACGGGCGTAGTGTCTGAAGGACCATGACAGAACAGCAGCCGTACCACCTGGTCAAAAAATATCCGCACTTCGACCTGCGGAGCTACCCCACGCACGTTGTCGCCGAGGTGAAGGTCAACTCCACCTTTGACCGTGCCGGAAACGCGGCCTTCCGTTACCTGTTCAACTACATCAGCGGGAAAAACACAGCCCGCCGGAAACTCGCCATGACAGCGCCCGTGATCCAGGGGACAGGTTCCTCGGAGAAGCTTGCCATGACGGCTCCTGTGATCCAGCGTGGACCCGTGCCAGGAAGTGACCAGGCAGCAGATTTTGTTGTGGCCTTTGTCCTCCCTGACGGAATCACTGCTGAGACTGCGCCTGTACCGGACAGCCCTGAGGTAACCATCCGGGAGGTGCCGGGGGCCTTGGCTGCTGCCGTTCGCTTCTCCGGAAGCAGCTCGGCGAACGCATTCCAGCGGCGACTTACAGCACTGCGGGAAGCGCTGATCGTGGCCGGATTGAAGCCTGTGGGAGAGCCCAGGTTTGCGCGCTTCGATCCACCGTTCAAGCCTTGGTTCCTGCGTCACAACGAGGTTGTCCTGGACGTGGAGGACCTCAAAAAGGTCCTGTAGGAATCGTGGCTGGGCACGGCGTGGATTGGCATCTCCAGCCGCCGGGCAGGTCGGCTGGAGATGCGTCCGGCGAAGCGGTCCCTGACCTGCCGGATCCCATCAGAGCTGGTGTGTGCCGTGAACGTCCACTGCTGGATCGCCCTGCAGGACCCACCGGTTGCCGTCGGGGTCGGCGACGTAGGCAAACAGCATCCCGCCCATGTCCTGGATGTCGCTGACAGGTGCGCCGCGCTGGACCAGTTCCCTGCGGGCCGCAGGGAGATCCGGGATCACCAGCTGCAGTCCTTCCAGGCTGCCGGGAGCCATGGCAGTCATTCCGGTTCCGATGACAATGGACGCCGCTGAGCCCGGGGGAGTTAGCTGGACAACCCGCATTCCGGGAATGTGTTCAACATCGTGGTCCACCACGAAGCCCATAACGTCCGCATAAAACGCCTTTGCCGCATCCACGTCAGTGATGGGGACCTGCACCACTTCGAGTCGCATGTGCATGCTCGCCACTGTAGACCCTCACGCCACAGCTCGGAAGTCCGTGCTGCAGCGGACGCAGGATCCGGACACGATCGCAACAGGTCAAACGGGACGCTGGTGGAAGGGCCTTTCCGCAAAAGGCCCTAAGCTTCAGGGTGGCGCACTCGTCGAAGCACTTGCCCCTGGACTCCAGGGGCTTCATTTATTGGGGAAAAGTATGTCCAACTACAGGTCCTTCCTGGGCTCGAAGCCATCCGCGCAGAATCATCAACCTCCCCGTAAACCCAGGATGTCCACCCTGGTTATTGGCGCCCTGACGGCGATTTCTGTCCTCCTCGGAGCACTTAGCGGAGGGCTTGGGGGAGCACTGATCGTGCTGGCACTTGCGGCGGCTGCGACGGGACTCTACGTCCTGGTCACCGGACGGCGCTCCTGGGCGTTCCTGCCAGCCAAGCGAAAGTCAGGGGCCATTGCCCTGGCCGTCTCCTGCGCACTGATGATTGCCGGCGGCCTCACCGTGAATCCAGCCGATCGCGTGGAACTCGAATCGGCAGCTGCGGCGGCCGCCGCAGCTGATTCGGGTCCGTCAGCAACCCCGACGCCGAGCACTCCCACCTCAGCTGGCGCGACGCCGTCGTCCACTCCCAGTCCGACAGACTCGGGTGCGCCGCTGGATCCCGAAACGTCGGCTGCCCTGGCGCAGGGTGTCACAGCGGTCGCTCCAAATACCCAGCCTGCATTTGCCACCAAAGCTGTGGACCTGCTGGCGCTTCTGCCGATCAAGGGCAGGGCGCCGAAGACTGGATACGACCGTGCGAACTTCGGACAGGCGTGGATGGACGTTGACCGCAATGGTTGCGATACGCGCAATGACATCCTCAAGCGGGATCTGACGGATATTGTGTTCGCCAACAGTGTGCCGTGCAAGGTTGCCTCGGGCACGCTCGCCGATCCCTATACGGCTACCACCATCAGTTTCCTGCGTGGCCAGAGCACCAGCACGGCAGTGCAGATCGATCACGTTGTGGCACTCAGCGACGCCTGGCAGAAGGGTGCCCAGCAGCTCAACGAGGAGCAGCGCACCGCTTTCGCCAATGACCCACTGAACCTGCAGGCAGCTGACGGTCCCACCAACATGAAGAAGGGCGACGGCGACGCCGCTACGTGGCTGCCGCCGAATAAAGGCTACCGCTGCGAGTACGTGGCCCGTCAGATTTCCGTCAAGGCAACGTACAGCCTGTGGGTAACGCAGGCTGAGCACGACGCAATGGCTGGCATTTTGGCTGACTGCGAGGGCCAGCTGGTCCCGACCGACCAGGTGGCTCCGGTACCTGCCACGGCTGAACCCGCTCCGGCCCCGGCCCCAGAGCCAGCACCCGCTCCGGCCCCTGCGCCAGAACCGGCTCCTGCGCCAGCAGTTGTTCCTGCAGCCCCAGCCCCAGCCCCTGCGCCGGCTCCGGAGCCGGCTCCTGCCGCTCCGGCTGCTGTGTATTTTCAGAACTGCACAGCGGCACGGGCTGCTGGTGCGGCACCGCTGTATGCAGGCCAGGCGGGCTACCGAGCAGAGATGGATCGGGACAAAGACGGAGTTGCCTGCGAGTAGGAAAGAAAAAGGCCTGGCCACCACATCACGTGGTGGCCAGGCCTTTGTTCCATCGGGTCCGCGTCAGTGGTGCTTACCTACCCTGGCGCGCTCCCAGGTCCGCTAGCCTTGGCCCTTCGCCTGGGCGTAGAGGGTGTCCACAATGCTCCGGGTGCGTTCCGCGAAGGCTGCGCGCTTGAGTTTCAGGGTGGGCGTGACCATTCCGCCAGCCTCAGTCAAATCGGTGACCAGCAGGACGAATCGACGGACCTGTTCGGAGCTGGCCAGCCTGGCGTTTGCGGCGTCCACGGCTTTGCCCACCACGGCCAAAAGGCGGGCATCCTCGATACGGACGGCGCCGCCGTCGTGCGGGGGACGCAGTCCGGCGAGTTCGGTGACGCCCTCGCGTTCAGCCCAGGCGGCAACGGTGTCCGGATCCAACAGCACCAACCCACCCAGGTAGGGCTTTCCTTCGCCCACCATCAGCGCGTGTGCCACCAGGGGATCGGCCTCCACGTAGCCTTCCCAGATGGACGGGGAAACAGTCTTGCCGCCGGCCGTCACAATGACATCCTTGCTGCGGCCGCTGAGCGTCAGGCGACCGTCGGAATCCAGGCTGCCCAGATCTCCGGTGCGGAAGAATCCGTCCACGAAGGCGTCGTCATTGTCAGTGGCGCGTCGGTAGCCTGCGAACACGCCCACGCCGCGGGCCAAGACCTCGCCATCGTCCGAAATCCGGACCGTGGTGCCCGGCATAGGGACGCCCACAGTGCCGGATTGGATGGCGCCGGGAAGGTTCCCCGTGAGCGGAGCGGTGGTTTCGGTCAGGCCGTAGCCCTCCACCACCGGCAGTGACATGCCGCGGAAGAACAGCGAGAGCTCGGCATCAAGCGCCGCGGCTCCGGAGAGCAGGCAGTCCAGGCGACCGCCCACCAGCCCCCGGATCCGCGCATAAAAGAGTTTGTCGAAGAGCGCATGCCGCAAGAACAGGCTGAGCGAAGGTTTGGCCGTGGCGCCGGCGTCGCGGGCTTCGGCCAGGCGGCCCCACTCAATGGCCGTGCCCTGTGCCATTTCCCAGACTTTGCCCAGGTGTTTCTTTGCTGCAGCATCCGCAGCCGAGGACTGGATTTTTTGCAGAACCCGCGGCGCCACCACCAGAAATGTCGGCCGGAGCACGGAAAGGGCTGGCACCACGTCGCGGGGGTCGGACAAGTGCGCAATGCGCATGCCATTTGCAAGGCAGATCAGCTGCAGGCCGCGGGCCAGCACGTGCGCCATCGGCAGGAAGATGATGGTGTTGCCGCGTTCGTTCACCACGTCGGTATAGGCGGCGGCCACGTTGATGATCTGGCCCACAAAGTTCCCGTGTGTTATCAGTGCGCCCTTGGGGGCAGCGGTGGTACCCGATGTGTAGACAATGGTGGCTACCGAATCAAGGTCTGCCAACAGCCGGCGCTCTTCAACGGTTGTGTCAGCGACGCCGGTGCCACTGGCCATCAACGCTGCCAGGTCTGCCCCGGGACACGGATCCATGGTCCAGATTCCTGCGGAGACCAGGCCGGCGTCGTCCATTCCCTGTTCCAGGAGTTGGGCATGTCCAGCGGTGCCTGCCACGGCGAAGCGGACATTGGCGTCGGACAGAATGGCTGTCACCTGGGGCCGGGCGGAGGTTTCATAGACAGGAACCACCACGGCGCCGGCGAACCACGCCGCCATGTCCGTCAACGCCCATTCGTACCGGGTGGGGGACATGATGCCCAGCGAGTCACCGGGCTGCAGGCCCGCGTTGATCAAGCCCTTGGCCAGCGCCTGGACCTCTTCCACATACGCGGCCGTGGTGACCTGGCGCCAGGTGTCAGTGATGGCTGCTCCCGCGCCGCGGACCTCGAATGCCACATGGTCCGGAGCGTTCCGGAAGCGCTGCATGAGCAGGTCAGTGGCGTTTCGGTAGGTGGCGGAGTCAACCAGGACCGGGGATGTGGCTTCTTTCATGGGGTGTCCTTGCTGGAAAGTACGCGCAGGTGGGCGCTCATAAGGTGGTGGGATGCGGTGAGAAAATCTGTGACTACTTCCTGATCTGCGGCAGGAAGGGCTTTGAGGTAGGAATCGGCGTCTTTCAGCAACGGACGCATCAGGGCGCGGATTTCAACGCAGGCGGCCGGAGTGGCGCTGACGTGGACGTTGCGCCTGTCTTCGGCGCTGCGTGCCCGGGTCACATAGCCCCGGGATTCGAGCCTGTCCACCATGGCGCTTGTGGTGGCCGGTGTGGCTCCCAGGTCCTCGGCAAGCTGGCCCACAGTGGCGGGCCCGGATGCGGTCAGGGTGGACAGCGCGCGGTAGTCCACCAGGCTCACGCCCAGGTCGCGGGCAAGCTCCCGTTCGGTCTCATTGGCCGTCAGGAACAGATCCTGCAGGGTCATGGCCGCAGGATGGTAGCGGGAATCCGGCACGCGTGCTCCTCTGTTGTGGAAGCCCCAGAATACGCAACCAGGTTTGATTATCAAATGAAATTGACGACTTTTTAGCTGGCGGCGGATTCCACCGCACCGCGGTGGCTCCGACGCCGGTGACCGGCCTCAACGGGCGGGGTCCTCACAGGCCAAAAATGATGGCGGCCACGTCCTCGAGGGCGCCCGGGATGATGGAGTAGTAGGCCCACGTTCCGCGTTTTTCCCTGTGCAGCAAGCCGGCCTCCACAAGGATCTTCAGGTGGTGGGAAACGGTGGGCTGCCCCAGGTCCAGGGGTTCGGTGAGATCGCAGACGCAGGACTCGCCGGTTTCCGCTGCTCTGACAATCGAGAGTAGGCGAAGCCGGTTGGGATCGGCGAGCGCCTTGAATACAAGTGCCTTGCGCTGGGCCTCCTCAGTACTGAGGGCAGGTGTTCCGCTCGGTACACAGCATGAGGGATCAACCCCGGGCTCTAGAGTTTGCAGACTGTCCATAGGGTTCATTATGCAACAGATTGACAATCGTCGATATGGATGACGATACTCTTGTATCGATCGCCATCAATCTACACGTGAGCTTTGCAGGAGACCCTTGAGCATCAGGACTGACACCACACCCCAGCCCAGCACTGCTGCGATGGGAAAACTGTCCACCCTGGACCGTTTCCTCCCGGTGTGGATCATCGCTGCGATGGCACTTGGCCTGGTGCTGGGAAATGTGGTGCCTGGCCTGGACACGGCCCTTGAATCGGTGAAGATCGGTGCGGTCTCCCTCCCCATTGCCATTGGTTTGCTGGTGATGATGTACCCCGTGCTGGCAAAGGTCCGTTACGACCAAACGCAACGGGTCCTCGCAGACCGGAAACTGCTGGTCACCTCCCTGGTGATCAACTGGCTGCTGGCTCCGGCGTTCATGTTTGCCCTTGCGTGGATCTTCATCCCGGACCTGCCTGACTATCGAACCGGGCTGATCATCGTGGGGCTGGCACGGTGCATTGCCATGGTGATGATCTGGAACGATCTTGCCTGTGGTGACCGCGAATCAGCTGCCGTCCTGGTGTTCATCAACTCTGTGTTCCAGGTGTTCGCCTTCGGCGCGCTGGGCTGGTTCTACCTGCAATGGCTGCCGTCCCTGCTGGGCCTGCCCACCACCAGCGCTGATTTCTCATTCTGGGCTATAACCGCGTCCGTGCTGGTCTTCCTGGGTATTCCGCTGATCGCCGGCTTCCTGACCCGAACGCTGGGTGAGAAGGCCAAGGGCCGGGACTGGTACGAATCCACGTTCCTGCCACGGCTCGGCCCGTGGGCGCTCTATGGATTGCTGTTCACCATCGCCCTGCTGTTTGCGCTCCAGGGCGGAACCATTACCTCCAGGCCACTGGACGTCGTCCGCATTGCAGTGCCACTGCTTGTCTACTTCCTTGTGGTCTTCAGTCTCGGAATGCTGACCGGGAAGCTACTGAACCTGGGTTACGCCAAAACCACCACCCTGGCGTTTACTGCAGCTGGCAATAACTTCGAACTCGCCATCGCTGTTGCCATTGGTACCTTTGGCGTCACCTCAGGGCAGGCGCTTGCGGGCGTTGTGGGTCCGCTGATTGAAGTGCCAGTGCTGGTGGGCCTTGTCTATGTGGCACTGTGGACGCGCACGCGCTTCTTCCCGGAACCAGCTGCCGCCGTTGCGGCCACAAATACCCCTCGCTAAAGACCTCACCGCCACCTTCGATCAGTTGGGACATTATGAGTACGGAAACCTCCACAAAGCCTTCAGTTCTTTTTGTCTGCGTTCATAATGCAGGCCGATCCCAAATGGCGGCAGCATTCCTGACAGTCCTTTCCCAGGGGTCCATCAACGTTCGTTCCGCTGGATCCCAGCCCGCAGAAGCGGTTAACCCGGCAGCGGTGGCAGCCATGGCTGAACTCGGCATCGACATGTCAGCGGAGATCCCCAAGGTCCTCACAACGGAGGCGGTCAAGGAATCTGACGTTGTGATCACCATGGGCTGCGGCGACGAGTGCCCATTTTTCCCGGGCAAACGCTATGAGGACTGGGTCCTCGAAGACCCCGCGGGGCAGGGCGTTGCTGCGGTCCGTCCCATCAGGGATGAGATCAAGGTCCGCATTGAGGAGCTCATAGCTTCCCTCACGCCGGTCGCTGAATAACACGTCGAAGATCAAAAGGGGACCTCATGGATTCGAACACCCTGCCTGTTGCAGTGATCGGCGCTGGCCCGGTGGGTCTTGCCGCTGCTGCTCACCTTCTTGAACGCGGCCTTGAGCCGGTTATTTTCGAAGCTGGTTCCTCGGCAGGCGCTGCTGTTGATCAGTGGCGGCATATCCGGTTGTTTTCACCGTGGCGGTTTAACATCGATGCGGCAGCCCTTCGTCTTCTCGAAGGGACCGGTTGGGTGCCACCACGGCCCACCGCAGTACCGTTCGGCGGCGAACTCGTCGACAATTATCTCGCGCCCCTGGCTGCGCTCCCGTCCATTGCCTCACGTCTGGTTGCCGGTGCCCGCGTGAGCGCCGTAACCCGGCAAGGAATGGATAAGGCCCACACCCAGGGCCGGGACAGCGCGGCTTTTGTGGTGCGGGTAGAACATGCGGACGGTCAAACACGTGACCACACCGTCGCGGCGGTTATCGACGCCTCCGGGACCTGGTCCACCCGCAATCCCCTCGGTGACTCCGGGCTGCCCGCCCGTGGGGAAATGGCGGCCGGACACGCCATTTCACCACCCCTGCCTGATGTCAACGGCCGTGACCGTGACGCTTTTGCTGGCCGTCGAGTCCTTGTTGTTGGCGCCGGTCACTCAGCTGCAAACACATTGATCAACCTTGCAGAGCTTGCCAAAAGCTCCCCGGACACCCGCGTTATCTGGGCTGTCCGCGGATCCTCGGAAGCGAAAGCATACGGCGGCGGTGATGCCGATGGGCTGCCGGCCCGTGGCCAACTCGGGGCGCGATTGCGCCGTCTGGTAGAGGCGGGACGCATCGAGCTGCATACCGGATTTGGCATCGCAGCACTGCAGGGCTGTGCTGCGGGTACCAGCGTGGAGGCACGTGACGGGCGTACCGTTGCAGCCGACATCATTGTCCCCTGCACGGGATTCCGTCCAGACCTGGAGATGCTGCGTGAGATCCGCCTTGATCTGGACCCTGCTGTTGAAGCGCCGTCCGAGTTGGGGCCACTGATTGATCCAGAGTTCCATTCCTGCGGAACAGTTGCTCCGCACGGTGCCAAAGTCCTGGCGCACCCGGATAAGAACTTCTTCATTGTGGGGATGAAATCCTACGGCCGTGCCCCCACTTTTCTTTTGGCCACCGGCTACGAACAGGTCCGTTCCGTTGCTGCAGCCCTCGCTGGGGACCACACTGCCGCGGATACCGTTCACCTGGAGCTCCCGGAAACGGGTGTTTGTTCACCTGGCGCCCGCACCAGGTGCGATGCGCCACTGCCCGAACCCAGCACCTGCTGAAAAGCGTTCAGGCTCGCGCTCAATTCCCGTGACCGGATGACGACGGCGGAAGGCAGCCGCCGTCGTCATCAGTTGCGGCGACGGGTGGGTGAGTCAAGGCCTCTAGTCCGAGGCGACGGAGAAGATGGTGATCCAGTACGTCGCGTCATCGTCGAGGGTCAGCTGCAGTTCCTGTGGTTCACCGGGGGACTCCAGGGGGAAAGTGGCACCGATGATGTCTCCTGTTGAACAGGTGGAGCTGGCAAAAACGGGCGAGTTCCCGGGCAGCGTGACGCGCCACGGCCCCTCGCCATTGCAGGAAAGGGAAATGCCAAGCGTGGTCCGCCCTTCCGTAAGCGCAGGGATGGCGAACGTTCTCGCTCCGGTGCCGGACTCTGCCGTTTCGACATGCGCCATCGGGCGAGTTGTGTCCAGGTTTGCGCGCTGGTCTTCGAGCCAATTCTCTTTGGTGGGCCCGGTGGGAGCTGCGCTGGGCGAAATCGTCGGCCCCTGAGTGCTAGGGGCATCATTGGCACCGGGAGGCCCCTGATAGGTGCACGCACTTAGCGCCCCTGCGGCAAGAATAGTCCCGGTGGCCAAAACTGCGAGTTCCTTCAGCGTCCCCATCGGGCAATGGTAGCCGAGCCCTGGAGTGGACCAGCCAAAACTACTACTGAACCGTTTTGGGGCTCCGGTGGATTTTCCCGAGCACCAGGACCGTCAGCCAGGTGACGAGTGTGCAGGCAACTACACCCCAGGCAATGTCCGTGATGGCCACAATCGCCGGGAAGCCCTTGAGGACAGCCAGTCCGGTGAGGGACCAGGTGGCGTAGGTGAAGAAGCCAAAAAGTGCTGCGCCCGTGAGGCGTTTGCGCAGGGTGGCGTCGGCATTGTTTGGCTGGACGCCGAAGTGCACCATGCCCACCACATAGATGAGGTAGAAGACTGCTCCGCCGGCAAGGTTCACCGAGGGCGCCATGAGGTCCGGGATGTAGTTGTCGTACTGCTTGACGGCCACCTGGGTGATCCAGACAAGGTCAATCACGGCGAAGATGACGGCGGCAACCACATAGGCCAGGAGGAACCTCTTGATGCGGGCATTCATGGTGGACTCCTTGGATAGGGCTGGCGGAAGGCTTATTGCGTCTTTCCTGCGTCCCACCATTTTAGGGGCGTCCAGGCGCGGCAAATGCCGCACATGGGGTAGGCTATAACGCAACAAGGGGAGTACTCCCGTCTGTGATTGGCCCGTCAGCACGGATGCAACGTTGCATCCCGGGTTAGTCAGTTCCGGTTCTGTCCGGGCGGAGGAGACTTTGGCGCCTAGCTACTGCCTACCCTTTGGAGCCTCCAAAATGCAGATCACACCACTGATCTGGATCATCACCATTGCTGTGACGGTCCTGTTTTTCGTCTACGAATTCTTCGTTCACGTCCGCAAACCCCACGAACCCACCATCGCCGAATCCGCGCGCTGGTCAGCGTTCTACATTGGCCTCGCACTCCTGTTCGGCGTGGGCATTGGAACAGTCTCCGGCTGGACCTTCGGCGGTGAGTACTTCGCCGGCTACCTCACCGAGAAGGCACTCTCGATCGACAACCTCTTTGTCTTCCTCATTGTGATGACAGGTTTTGCCGTCCCGAAGATGTACCAGCAGAAGGTGCTGATGTACGGCATCATCATTGCCCTGGTTCTCCGCGGCGGGTTCATTGCCGTGGGCGCCACCCTGATTGAGAACTTCTCCTGGATCTTCTACATCTTTGGCGCGCTGCTGCTGGTGCTCGCTTACCGCCAGGCATTCAGCGACGACGAATCCAACCCTGCTGACGGCAAGTTCGTGAAGCTGGTCCGCCGTATCCTGCCCGTCACGGAGGAATACCACGAGGACAGGCTCACGGTGAAGAAGGCGGGCAAGCGCTTCGCCACCCCCATGCTCCTGACCATCATCGCCATCGGTTTTATTGACCTGGTCTTCGCTGTCGATTCAATCCCCGCGATCTACGGCCTGACCAACGAGGCGTACATCGTCTTCACGGCCAACGCGTTCGCCCTCATGGGCCTGCGGCAGCTGTTCTTCCTGATCGGCGGACTGCTGGAACGCCTGGTCTACCTGGCCCAGGGCCTTGCCGTGATCCTCGCGTTCATTGGCGTGAAGCTCGTCTTCCACGCCCTGCACGTGAACGAACTCCCGTTCATCAACGGTGGCGAGCCGCTCCTGTGGGTCCCTGAGATCTCTATCGCGTTCTCGCTGATGTTCATTGGTGCCACCATTGCTGTTGCAACAGTGGCCAGCCTGATCAAGACCCGTGGCGACAGCAACAAGGATGACAGCGCGATGGTCGAGGACTCCAACTCTTCCTCGTAATAACACCCCTTGTAGCGAACTGAACACTGCATAACGGACGACGACGGCGGAATCTCCCGTCGTCGTCGTCCGCCGTTAACCAGGACTGCTGCTGGAATCAGTGCTGCTGCTGCAGCACCTCCTTGGGGAGGCGGTGCACCGTGACGGCACCGACCGGCATGAAGGGGTGCAGCGGATCAGGAGTAGAGGAGCCGGTGGGACCGCCAAGCGTGGAATCTCCTACGGCGCTGAGGACCGCGTAGGCGTCACCCTTGTCCCAGCCGTGATCAGTGACCAGGAAGTGGAACATGTCCTCGTAGCCGCGGGTGATGCTCTCCTGCACAGGATCACCCAACCCCACAAAGAACCACTCGTCAGCCGTTTCGATCCGGGGAGCGCGCAGGGGCATGTCCTTGACCAGCTCAATGCTGACCACCGCGGTTCCCTCGGCCTCAACGGCCACAAAGGAGGACTCGCCCTCGGCCATGAGCGCGTGGATGTCCCCGATAGACAGGTAGGCACCCGCCACCTGGACCGGAAGGTAGACCCGTGAACCTGGCCGGCAGCCCGTGAGGTCCATGTTGCCGCCACCTGAATAGCTCGGCATGACAGTGGAACTCGCGCCTTCTGCCGGTGCCGTGCCAATACAGCCGATCATGGGTTTCGGGGCAAAGACGTGCCTCTCGGTGACGTGGACTCCTGCCGCATCGATGGGGATCCTTCGGGTGAACATGTCCGCACCCATGACGTTGCGCAGTGCACCTGTCCCGGGCAGGCTGGCGGACCAGCCGCAGTCCTTGAGCCTGATCTCGTGGATGGTGACGATCAACGCATCCCCCGGTTCGGCGCCGTCAACAACAACTGGGCCGGTCACCGGGTTGATCCCCACAGTGAGCTGGTCCATGCTGTGGTGCTCGTGGAGTTCGGCGTACACGGCATCGCTGGTTTCGAAGCCGATCCGCGCCTCTGTTCCGGGAGCAATGTGCAAGGCAGGTTCCTCGTCCGCGGAGAAGGAGAACTTGCCGTGGGATTTGTCGAGAAAGTGGTCAATTCCGGTGTTCACAGCTGGTGCTCCGTTTCGCGTTTGGCAGGTTTGGGTTCGTCCTGGGGGTTCTCTGCCAGATCAGCCGTGCGGCCGGTGACTTTGTAATACGTGAAGACTCCGGCCCCGATGACCAGCCAGATGAGGCCGCCGATCTTTGCCTCGGGAGCGGCGTTGAGCAGCACGTAGCCAATGATCAGGAAGCCAAGGATGGGGACCACCAGGTGGAGCAGGAAGTTCCTGGACTTCTTGCGCACCACGTAATGCACAATCACGGACAGGTGCAGGAGCATGAAGCCGAACAGGGCACCAAAGTTCACCAGCGCCGAGATGATGTCTATCTGTCCGACAAAAAACAGGACCAGCACTGCGGAGAGGGCGGAGACCAGGATGATTGCGTTGCGGGGGACCTGCCTGGCATCGATCTTGGACAGGAACTTGGGCAGTTGGCGGTCCCGGCTCATGGAGTAGAGAAGCCGTGATGTTGCGGCCTGGGCTGCCATGGCGTTCGCGATGCCGATGGCCAGGACGTTGACCACAAAGAATGCCGTCATCCAGCCGGAGTTTGAGGCTGCGGCAACAATGGTGAAGAAGGCATTCCCAACCTCGTCATCGCTGAACGATTCCCGGCCGCCTGCCAGCGCGCTGGCCAGCCAGGTCTGGACAATGAAGAGGAACGCCACCAGGAACAGCGCCAGGATCATGGCCCGGCCGGCTGCGTTGCGGCCACCCGTTGCTTCCTCGGACATGGTTGAAATGCCGTCGAAGCCCAGGAAGCTCAACACGGCAATGGACAGGGCCGAGGCAATCAGGGGCCCCGTGACCTTGCTGGCATCCCAGAGGGGGCTCATGGTGAGCTCGGCACCGGGGATGGCCTGGGTGGCCAAAGCGTTCACGGCGATGACAATAAAAATCACCACGAAGATAAGTTCGATCGCCAGGAAAATCCTGTTCATCCGTTTGATGGAGCTGATGCCGAGCAGGTTCACCACGGTGTTGACCGCAACGAAGATCAGGGCCCACAGCCACCGTGGTGAGCCGGGGAAAATGCCCACCATGGACTCGGCGGCAAAAACATACAGGAGCGTGGGGACCAGCAGGTAGTCCAGCAGGATCGCCCAGCCGGCAAAGAACCCGGCCGTCGGGTGGAGTCCGCGGCCCACGTAGGAGAATACCGACCCGGCCAGGGGAATCGACTTTGCCATCTGCTGATAGGCCAGGGCGGTGAAGATCATGGCGACCAGGCCGATTGCGTATACCAGCGGAACCATGCCTCCCGCCGCGTTATAGACGACGCCGAAGATAGCCCACGGCGCAATCGGCACCATGAACACGAGCCCGTACACGAGCAGATCGGTGGTGGATACCGACCGTTTCAGTTCCTGCTTGTAGCCATACGCTTCGAGCTGCTCCTGGGAGCTGAGCTCAGCTGACCTTGATGATTTTTCCATCGGGTTCTTTCTGCGGGGAGGATGAGACTGATGCGCGGGGAACGCAGGTGGGGATTTTCTTGGGGACTTAGGGGTTGTGGCGGGCCGGGGAGTCATGCGCAGCCAGGTGCGCAGCAATGGTGGCGCGGAAAATTTCCGGTTGTTCCAGGTGTGAGCAGTGGCTCGCACCGGCAAAGACATGGCTTGTCACTGTTGGGATGGCTGACACAAAGGGTGCCCACGTTGCGGGGGTTGCCTCGTCGAATTCGCCTGCAACAACCAGCGTGGGTGCCGTGATCTGGGGCAGGCGGTTGATGACGCTCCAGTTGCGCAGCGTTCCGAGGATATGGAACTCATTGGGCCCGTTCATGGTGTGATACACGGTGGGCTCGGCCTCCATCTGCGCCTCACTGTCCACAAAGTCTTGTGGCATGGGGCTGACGCGGCAGACATGGCGCTCATAGAAGACCGCGGCTGCTGCCTTGTATTCACTGTGATCCACGGTGCCGGCAGCCTCATGCCGGGTGAGGGTCTCCTGGACGTCCGTGGGAAGGTCGCTCCGGAGCTCTGCGGCTGCTTCCATCCACAGCTCCATGGAAGCCGGCGAATTGCAGATGGCCAGGCTCGCCATCCCTTCCGGTTGGCGGACGGCAATTTCTGCGCCCAGCATCCCGCCCCAGGACTGGCCCAGCAGGTGGTACTGATCCAGGTCAAAGTAGGCCAGGAGGTTGTGGAACTCGTCCACAAACACCTGGGGAACCCAGAAGTCCGCGTCTGCCTCGGGTAGGTGGGTGCTGTTCCCGCAGCCCAGCTGGTCGTAGAGGATCACTGTGCGCCCGGTTGATGTCAGTTCTGCCAGGTTCAGCAGGTAGTTGTGGGCCATCCCGGGGCCGCCGTGGAGCACCACCAGTGGAAGAGCGCCTGGGACAGGGGCCTCGGGGGTCCATACCTTGGCCCAGGTCGTGGCGTTGCCAAAGGGAATCGTATGGGTTGTTGGTGTCGGCATCTGCAGTCCTTCGTCTCGATATGGTGACCATCATCACTTATAAATGGTCTATTTCCAAGACCATTTAGAAAATATGTAAAAGTTGGTGCCATGGGAGAACGCAAAGATGAGGACCCCGAGGGCACGCTGGCCGGTCCACTGGCACTGACGTCGCGTGCCGATGAGATCACCGACCGGCTGGTGACAGCCATCGCCGTGGGGGAATACCTTCCAGGGGCCAGGCTGCCCTCCGAGCGCGACCTGGCACAGACCCTGGGTGTTGGCCGGATGACTGTCCGTGCAGCCATTGGCCGCCTGGTGGACCAGGGCCTCCTGGAGACGCAGCGGGGCCGTGCGGGCGGATCCTTTGTTCGTGAGCAGTGGACCACCGCCTCCACTGCCTCGGTGCAGCGGACCCTCACAGCCCGGTGGGAATCCCTGCGGGACACATGCGAAGCCATGGTGCATCTGCATGGCAGTATTGCGCGGGCCGCAGCGGAGAATCGTACGGCCGCAGATGCTGCGGAGCTCGAAGAACGCCTTGCTGCGTACCGCACGGCGGAGTCTGGCCTGGCCTCACAGAAGGCTGACTCGCTGCTGCACACTGCAATTGCCGAAGCCGCCCACAACGTGACGCTGGCAAGGATCCTTCGCGAGCTCGAGGCGCAGATTGGGCTCGCGGCACCGGCCCACCTGTGGGGTTTTGCCGAGGGGATGCGTGCCATGGAACTGCGGGCCCTGGCAGATCACGAGGCCCTGGTGGAGGCCATCTGCGCGCAACGCCCCGCAGATGCCGGAACCATTGGACTGACCCACGCCCGGATCGACATTGAGCTGCTGGAGGCAGCTCTCAACAGGGCAGCCTCAGACGGAAGCAGCCAGGACTAGCGCCGCGGGGGAGCTCTCCTGGTGCTTAGCCAGCGGAGATCAGCTGGCGAAGATCAGCCGGCGGAGAACGTCGCGGCGTTGGCCAGGATTCCACTGAAGAAACGCATGATTTCCTCGCCCGCCATGATGCCCGTCTCCGCGGTGACGGTCAGGTTATCCCTGCTGAAACCGTCGCTGTGCAGTTCCCCGTGCGCGGGACGGATAGCCAGGTCCGCAACCCCAAGAATTCCGGCGTCCAGCCGGGAGTCCCCGGCAGCAACCAGCAATCCGGCCCCGCTCCGGCGTCGGACTTCATTAACTGCGGCTTCCTTGGTGATTGGGGCCGGCACGCAGTACAGCTTCCGGCCCTGGAGCGAGGTGGTCCAGCCGCGGGCCGCGCACCAAGCGGCAAGGCCTTCCAGATACGCATCCGACAGGGCGTCCCGGTCCACAATTGCGTAGGCAAAAAAGTCCTCCGCCGTCCGGACCCGCAGAATCGCCGGATCTGCGTCGCTGCCGGTCAAGTGGTCCAGGACGTGTTCCAGCGGCGCGCAATCGGCGCCCAGGGACCGTTGAATGTGGCGCGACCAGTCGGCATCCGGTGCGCCATTGTGCAGCAGGACAGCGCCATTGGTGGTCACCGCGTAGCCCTGCCCAAAACCGGGCAGGCGGACGCGCGAAAACTGGGCCACCGTTCGCGTGGTCACCGGCACGAACACCGTCCGCTTCACCAGGTCTTCGAGCAACTCTTCGGCAGCCCGGGTCATGAAGGACAGTGGTGCCGCGTTGTACACCTCGGCAACCACCATGCGGGGCGCCAGGGTATCGCTGGTTTTCAGGTCCATGGAGTTCGCCGAATAGATCAGCGTGCGGTCCAGATCGCTGGCCAGCATGATCGGGGCGGTGCTTGCGGGGTGACTCATACGTCCACCACTGCCTTTCCGTCGGCGCCCGTGGCTCCGGGCGTGTGAAGCGGGTGGATCAGTCCCACGCAGCTGTAGGCAAGGCCCGGGACGCCCTGGACCTCAACGCCGCGTTGTTCGGCCAGGTGCAGCACGTGCGCCAGTTCCGGCACGGCTTCTGGGCGGACCAGGACTTTCCACGGCACCCTGCGCAGCAGCACCCTGGTGGTTTCGCCCACGCCCGGTTTGACCAGGTTCACGTTGTTGATTCCAAAGCTTGCGCTGATCTCCTCCACAGCGGCCCAGCCAGACCAGTCCGCTTCCGGAAGTTCTGCAACAGTGCTGGGCGCGTTGCCCGCGGCCTCCAGCACCTCCTCCCGGACGGTGCCGAACTGCCGTGTGATGGCCGCAAGAAAATCGCGGGACACGTCGCTGCCGGCCAGCTCCGAGTAGAACTTGGCGCCGTGAAAATCGCCCGGCCTGATCAGGGCTTTGTTGAACACTGTGCGCGAGACCAGCCCGGAGACCGTCGAGTTCAGGCACGCGGAGGGAACCAGGTAGTCCTCCCGTGTGCCAAAGATCCGGACGCTGTGCCCGGGATCCGCCAGGACGGCGAGGTCGGGCCGGAAATCAGCGCCGTCCGTTGAGCGGAAAAGTTCGACGGCGTCAGCCAGTTCCCTGGCAATCGCACCCTTGCCGGTCCATCCGTCAACAAACATGATGTCCTCGGGGCGGTGCCGGGAGGCCAGGTAGCCAAGGGCTGTCTGGTCAATACCGAGTCCGCGCACAATGCTCAGTGCGTAGTGCGGCAGGTCAAGGCCATGGATTTCCCTGGCCCACTTTTTCATCAGGATCCCCACGGGGGTGCCCGCCCGGGCCAGGGAGACAAGCACGGGTGTGGTGCCGCGCAGCCTGAGGACCTGTTCGGTCAGCGTCCCAACCGCGTGGGCAATCCGGGCAGCGTTAGCCTCCAGCGCGGATTGGTAGAGCGCGCTGTAGTCAGCGGAGGGCTCGTATTCCTGGGGCAGGGATTCTGCGTAGCTGGCCTTGCCGGACTGGATGGCAGCCTCGCGTTCCTCCTTGGGGGCCTCAAGTTTGGCGAAGCTCAGGTCCTTGAGCAGCCACTGGACGTCCGCTGCAAGATAGGAGCCAAAGGCAGGCCCGGTCAGTGGCGTGGGGAAGGGCTCCTGGGCGTCCAGCGTGACCAGCCGGACGTCCCCGCTCACGGCAGCGACGGCGTTGGTTATTGTTCCGGGGGACAGCAGGCCAGCTTCTGCAGTGCCGGGCTCCGCCATGATCAGCACCGTATCGAAGCGACCCTCGGGGTGGCTGAGGTTGTAGGCGAAACGGGGGCCCTGCCCGTCTGCCGAGTCGCCGGCGCTGGCAAAGGCAACGGCGGACCGGATTGCGTAGCCAGGTGTATCCACGGCTGCAATGGGGGAGCGGGTGCTGGTGGAGTACCGGATGGTGTCGTCGGGGCGGAGCTGCTGCAACCGGGCGGCCACAGTAAGGGGAAGGGCCATGAACTCCTCGGTGGCCAGGACCAGGATGCTGCGCCCAGGCTGTGTGCCGGGGTTGGGTTGTGTGCCCGGATGGGTTTCGGTGCTTGAGTTGGCTGCGGTACTGGAGCTGGTTTCGGTGGTGGAGAGTGCCGCGTCCAGGGCGTTGGCAATGCGCTGGGCAACCTCCGGATCCGGGCGCCCGGCAACGCCAAAGCGCGCACTGCGGATCGGCGCCACGATGCCGCCCAGGTTCAGGTGTTCAAGGGTGCCTAGTACGGACTCTGGTGCGTTGCCTGGTGCGGCCTCCGATTCTGGCGGCGGGAGGGTAGCCAGCAGTGTTGCCGCATCCGCTGCAAGGTTGGCCGGTAGCTCGATACTGCCCTGCGCCAGGGCCACGGAGCTGATGTGCGTGCCGAGGTCATGTGCCAGCCCTGCCAGGCGGTCTCGATCCGCGGCAGTGCGGAGGTCCACCAGCGAGGCCACCACGTAGCGCCGGTGCGGTGCGGTGGCGTGGAGTTCGCGGATGGTGTTGATGATGGTGGCGCCGGTGCTCAGCTCATCGTCCACCAGCACTACCGTCTCGGCCAGGGCCAGTGCAGCGCGGCTGGTGGGCAGCAACTGGTGGGAGGTCGCGTGCGAATGTGCTTCCTCAAACGCACCGTACGGCGCCACCCCGTGACTTTCCTGCCGCGTTGAATGCAGGTAATACGTGCCCAGGTGCTCCGCTACCAGCTGTCCCAGCCCCGTGGCGGTTTCCGCGTACCCCAGCGTCACGGTGCCAGGGAGTTCAGGAAGTTCTGCTGCCAGCAGATCGCAGAGCGCGGCCACGGCTGCCTGCCTCCTCTGCCGGTCCTGCCGCTCACCCGCAGGGCCGTTTCCGCCGTCGGACGCCAGGAGCTTCCCCAGTTGATCAGCTGCCTCCTCGATGAGGGCGCCCAGCGCGTCCGTATCAGCCGGCTGCTGGAGTTCCCGGCGGACCAGGAAGCCCAGCAGCTGGCCTGCGGCGATCACAATCCCAGGTTCGGTGGGGACGTGTTTGGCCAGCACCCGGGAAACCAGCAGGTGGGCACGCTTGGGGTTATGCCGCAACGCCAACCCCACCAGCGCCTCGACGGGCAGCAGGCTCCGGGCTGTATCTGTGGCTATTTCCACGCCCAGGGCGTCCCGGATGTAGGCACCGCTCCAGGGCATGTTCGTGGGAAGGGTATTCACCGCATGCTCGCTTCCAGTAGTTCAACAAAACTGATGCCCGGATGGGCCACCCCAAAGGCCCTGGCCCGGAGAAGGGTGCGTTCCGCCCAGGCACGGTGCGGCTTGACCTCATTCATCTTGTTGCCGTAGGCGGAGGCCTTGACCCCGCCGTCGGCGTCGCCAACAATGTCCAGGGCGTCGAGGTATTCCTCGTGGCTCACCACGCACATGGCGTGCACCACCGGGACGTGGCTCGGGTGGATGACTGTCTTGCCCAGCAGTCCGTTGGCCAGGTCCAGCTCGATCTCCCGGATCAGGCCGTCCAGGTTATCCAGCAGGATCCGTTGCCGGAGGTCGCTCTCATTGGCTGCCTCAAAGGGGGTGGCACGCAGTTGGGGCCGCAGCACCCTTTCGGTATTGACGTAGTGCTCCCAGACCGGCCCGGAAATAACCCATCCGCTGGCAGTTCGGCCAAAGATGTTGACGACGTCGCCAATAATGTTCGCCACGACCTTGACGTTGTAGATGGTCAGGTCGCGGGACCTCCGCAGCCCGAAAGCACTGGACATGTCCGTTGCTCCGAGCCGGATGCTCAGCACCAGGTCCCGGAATTCCTCAACAAGGGCCAGGTTGTCGGTGAGGACCCGGATGCGGGATTCCACGTGTGTCGTGGAGGGGTCCTCAATGATGGGCATCACCATCAGGGGCTGTGGATGGGGTGTTCCTGTCCGGTTCGCTTCCGCGTTCAGGAGTCGAAGCGCTGCCAGGAAGGCGCGGCCACGGCCGGTCTCGTTTTCAAACTTGGGCAGGACAAACCCGTACACGGCATCCAGTGTTGCCCCGGCCCGTCGGCCAATGTCCAGCAGCTGCTCTGGAGTACGGCACCTGATGAAGATCAGGGGGAGTTCACCTGGATCATCCCCAGCCAGCTCGGCCAGGGCGCTGATCAGGTTTTCCTCTGCGGCCGGAACGTCCTTGTCCGGGACGGCGTCCTCAAGGCAGACCACCATGCTCAGGCAGCCGGCAGCTGCCTGTTTGCGGATTGCTTGCGGCAGCGAGCTTCTGGTGGCTGGCGTATAGAGGGTAGCGCCCAGCGCGACAGCCAGGATGGCAGGGTCCGAGGCACGTGAGAGGCGTTCCGGGTGCAGGTGCAAGAGCCGGTTCTTGATGGGCTCGGTGAGGGCTTTGAAGTGCTGCATAGTCCCCTAGTGGTTTCAGTGGTGCGCTTGGTGGATCAGCGCAGACGGACCCGTTGATCCAGCGTAAGGGTCATGGCAAATCCGAACATGGCCCAGATGGCCTCGTCGGGAGCATCCGCGGGGACAAACTCGGCCCTGATCTCAAAGATCTCGGCGATCCTTGTCACGTAGAGAACGCTCCGTTGGCCCGCGGCGTTCCGTGCCGCAACACCTGCTGCGGCGCCGTCGAACACGCCTAGGGTCTGGGACCTGTCCCCGGCAATGAACAGGGCGCGGCGCAGCAGGGCACCATGCCGCAGGGACACGATTCCGGCACCGTCCGCAATACCCACCAGCGGCCTGTTTCCGGGGGTGCTGACCGGGGCGCCCGCCTTCTGCCCATCAGACTGCTGCGCTCCTGAGGTGAAGTGCTGGTCCTCCCAGGCCACCGAGCGGGCTCCGACCACCAGCAGCGAGCCGATCGCTGACTGCCGGGCGTTGAGCCGGACCACTGGGTTTTCCGCACCCAGTTCGCGGATGCTGCCAAGAGCCGGTGCCGGGAAAAGCTTTGTTGCCACGGACTTTTTATGCCCGGCTGCAGCGGAACGAGCTGCCGCTCCAGCTGGGGACCCGGACGCCGGGCTGGGTGCTGGCGTACTTGCCGTACGGCCGCCCAGCGTGAGTCCTGTCGATGGGCCGGTGGGCCGCGCAGTGGCCGCGGGTGCCGCACTGGCCGCCGGGGCAGCTGTCCGCCCGGCTGATGGGCCGCCGTCGAGGGTTAACCCCAGCGATGGACCAGAAGGCTGCGCGGCGGAAGGCTGCCTGCGGCTCAGGTCCAGGGGTACTCCTGCGCTGGGTTGCGCGGTCCTAGCTGTCGCTGTTCCGCCCTGCGGCACGTCGGCCTGCACGGGCTCCGCCCGCACGGGGTTGGGTACGGTAGCGGGTTTACGGCGTCGGCTCAGGTAGGTAATGTCTGCGCGCATCCCTGTCCGGTTGCGGGCCATGGTCAGAGCTTCAGTCTGAAATCGGCCGCGACGGCGGCGAGTCCGGATTCGTAGCCCTGGCCCAGTGCGCGGAACTTCCAGCCCCCGGAGTGCCTGTAGAGCTCGCCCAAAATCATGGCGTTGATCCGGTCCATGTTCCCGTGCGGGACATCAAAACGGAGCAGCTCCCGGTTCTCGCCGGTGGCAACACGCAGGTGGGCGTGCCGGAGGGATCCGAAGTTCCCAGGCCCGCGCACGTCCGGATCGACGTAGAGGAGCACCACAATTTTCTGCACGGCATCAGGGACGGCAGCCAGGTCCACGTCGATCTGTTCCTGGTCCTCCGTGCCTGCGAAGGAGATGCTGCCCTCAGGGCTGGCGATCTGGTTGAAAAACACCAGGTGATCGTCGGAGAGGGCACGGCCGTCGGGCCCGCACATGATCACCATGGGAACCAGCTCGGCCTGTGGGCCGCGGCTGGGTATCAGGTCCCAGCCGATCCCCAGAAGCACTTTCTTCAGTCCGGGGTTTTCGACAGTGAGGGCGGCGTTGCTGCCCGCAACCATTGAACTCACGATTGTCCTTCCAGGTGGAGGCCGTCAATATTGAACTTGTCCTTCAGGAACTGGCCATGGACGGCCAGCTCGGTGATGGCCCCGGTGCGGACCTGGTTGTCCAGGTTCCGGACAGTTGAATGGAGCGTGCCCAGCTGCTCGGTCAGGGTCGCAGTGTTGGGCGAGTCATCGGTGCGTGCTGCGTCAGCGAGTTTGAGGTACGACTGCAGGGGAGACGGCAGGTAGTCGGTGATCACGGCGTTGAGGAGCACGCGCTGTTCTGTTGATGCGGAGCCGTCGGCAATGTAGTCAATGAGGTCACGGAGGATGTCCGCCAGCTGCAGAATCTGCGAGACAACAAACGGCGGGAGATCACGCCCGTTGGACAGCACCATGCGCCTGAGGTCTTCCAGGGAACGCGCGGTGGCGCCCAGCTCATCCTCGGGCTCTGATCCGGCAGGGGAGTCCGCCCCTGGAACGGCGGCGGAACGGGGGTCCGCTCCGCCGCCAAACAGCGACCCGAAGAATTTTGCGACCATAGCCAGTAGCCTATTGCGCCGGGCTGATGGGAACTAATTTCCTTCTTGCTGCCGTACCCGGTCCAGGTAGGGGCGGGACTTCTCCAGCCCGCTCTCAAGGGCCTGGACGGTACCTTCCATGCTCTTGTTGGCCTGCGAGCGGAACGTATCGATTGCATCCATGGTCTGGAACACGTTGTCGAATGCCTTCTGCAGTGTCTCCACGCTGACCCCGGAACTGGCTGCCTGCTGGTGGATCCGTGACGTCTGATCCTTGAGCATCTCGCTGGTCTTGAGGATCATGTTGTTGGTGGTGGTGTTGATGGCATCGATCTGGTCCAGGACCATCTTCTGGTTGGCCAGTGCCTGGGCCACAATCACAGCTGTCCGCAGGGCGGAGATGGTGGTGGTGCGTGCGCGTTCCACACCCTTGATCAACTCGGTGTTGTTCTTGCGGATCAGGTCAATGGCGAGGTAGCCCTGCACTGACACGGCAAGCTGCGTGAGGATGTCCTGGTGGCGCTGGCGGATCGGATACAGGACATCTGAATCCAGTTTGCCAGCCTCCTCAATCTTGCCCTCCAACCGCATCTCATCAATGCGGGTGACGGTGGCTGCGTCCAGTGCCTTGGCAAAAACCGCGTACTCGCTGAGCCCCTGCATGGTCTCCCACAGGGCGGTTTTTTCCTGCGCCAGGGACGCGTTGTCCTTGAGCAGTTCGTCCTGGCCGGACATCAGCGACTTGATGATCTTGTCGATCTGGGTCTGCGCGCTCTCATACTTCTGGAAGTACTTGGCGAGCTTGCTGCCACCGGGAATGATCCCCAGGATCTTGCGCCCTACGCTCAGGTCCGAGTTGTTGGGGGTCAGGTCCTCCACCGTGGAGCGGAGTTCACCCAGTGTTGAGGCAACCTGGACCTGGGCGCTGCTGCCTGACTTCTTGGCACCGGCCAGCGACGTGGAGGAACGCTCCAGGAGGCGGCTGGAAGTTCCTGCAGAATCCACCAACTGCTGTCCGGCAAGGCGGTTGATGCCGTCAATCTTGCTGGTGTACTCGGGGCTGAAGGGGCTCATTGCCGAGACTTCGGTGATGAACGCCCGTGCCTGCTCGTTGATCTCCTGCTGGCGTTCAACCGGGACCGGCACCATGCCCGGAGCGTCGTCCGCCTTGACGATCTCCACACTCTTGGGAGCATCGAGCACCAGGGGAGCTGATAAGGCTTCTGGCGGGGTAAGGGGAATGCTCATGGTCGCTTCTCTCTTCTAAAGTGTCGGGTGCTCAGCCGAGCTGGACGCCGAAGTCTGCTGCGATTCCAGCCAGGCCCGTGGCGTAGCCCTGGCCAACGGCCTTGAACTTCCACTCACCGTTGTGGCGGTACAGCTCCGAGAAAATCATGCAGGTTTCCGGGGCGGCATCTTCGCTGAGGTCGTAGCGGACCACTTCTGCATCCGTTTCCTGGTTGACGATCCGGCAGTATGCGGCGCGTACCTGGCCAAAGTTCTGCCGGCGTGCCTCTGCCTGGTCAATGGAGACCACAACGATGATGCGCTCAACGTGTGCAGCAACTGCGGAAAGTTCGACGGCGATTACCTCGTCGTCGCCGTCACCGTCGCCCGTTCGGTTGTCACCCTTGTGGACAACAGACCCGTCGGCCGTGGCGGGCTGGTTGTAGAAGATGAAGTCTGCCGAGCTGCTGACCTTGCCGTCTGCGGCGATCAGGAGCGCTGAGGCATCCAGGTCAAAAGCGTCGCCGGTGGTGGTGCGGGGGTCCCAACCCAGCCCGATCAGAACTTTGTTCAGTCCCGGATCCGTCTTGGTGAGCGAGAGGTTACTGCCCTTGGTCAGGGTCAATCCAGCCATAATTGTTCTCCTTGTGTTCGGTCCGGGTGCGGTGGTGGCCCGGGGTTACCGGGCCACCGACTTTCTAATCCAGTGAAATGCCGTAGTCGGTGGCAACTCCATGCAGGCCGGAGGCGTAGCCCTGGCCTACTGCGCGGAATTTCCATTCGGCGTTGTTGCGGTAAATTTCGGCGAAGATCATGCAGGTTTCCGCTGCTGCGTCTTCTGTGAGGTCGTAACGGACCACCTCGTTGTCGGTCTCCTGGTTCACAACCCGGCAGAACGCGTCACGGATCTGGCCAAAGTTCTGCCGGCGTGCCTCGGCCTGGTCGATCGAGACAACAATGACCACACGTTCAACGTCAGCGGGAACAGTGCTGAGGTCAATCAGGATCTGCTCATCGTCGCCGTCACCCTCGCCTGTCCGGTTGTCGCCCTGGTGGACAACGGAGCCGTCTGCTGAGGCGAGCTGGTTGTAGAAGATGAAATCGGCGTTGGAACCGACTTTGCCGCCGGTGCGGATCAGGAGCGCAGAGGCATCGAGGTCGAACTGCTCACCGGCGGTGGTGCGCGGATCCCAACCGAGGCCAATCATTGCCTTGCGCAGTCCCGGATCGGCTTTGGTAAGCGAGAGGTTGCTGCCTTTGCTGAGAGTCAGGCTGGACAAGAGGTGCTCCTTCACATTGGTGGTTCGTTCTGCAGGGGCTGCGGCCCCACGTATCAGGTGGTTACAGGGCTGACGCTGCTACGCCCAGGACATCGCCCGGTGTGCGGCCATTGGCGGGGGTACCGATTGCCTGGAAGGTCCAGGTGCCACCGGTCCGGGAAAGCTTGGACATGACCATGGCTGTGTTCTTGCCTGACTCGCTCAGTGAGTACCGGGCTACTTCGGGGCTGCCGGGGGCGGAGTCGTCGATCACGCGGCAGAACGCGTTGTCCACCATGTCGAAGGTCTGCTGGCTGTAGCTGGTGATGACAAAGACGATGCTCTGGACGGCCGGGGCCACGCCGGGCAGGTTGACCATCATCGTCTCGTCGTCGCCGTCACCGGCGCCCGTGAGGTTGTCGCCAGTGTGGCGGACGGCGCCGTCCTTGCTGGTGAGCTGGTTGAAGAAGACGGTGTCCAGGTGCTTGCCCTGGGCGTCAAACATGATGGCGGAGGCGTCGAGGTCAATCTCGGCGGCCTTTTTCATTCCGAAGAAACCCTTCTTGACGGGGGCGGCGGCGTCCCAGCCAAGGCCCAGGCGCACGTTGGTCAGGGACTCACCGTTCTGCTTGGTGAGGGACAGTGACTGGCCTTTTTGCAAACTCAAACCCATTGAATTACTCGCTTTCCTGGTGATGATTGTTTGGACGGTGTGCTGGCAAGCTAGTTTTTCGCTTCTGCTTGCTCACGGGTGGTGTCGCTCCCGGCGGCTGCGGCACGGCGGTTGCGCATGATGGATCCGGTGAAGGCGGCGCCAATGAAGACCACGCCGATCAGGCCGGTGATGACCTCGTTGATGGGGGCCACAATGGTGATCAGCAGGATGACGGCAAGGGCGCCAATGGCCCAGTGTGCGCCGTGGTCCAGGTACTCAAACTCATCGAGTGTTCCCTCGCGGACCAGGAACACGGTGAGCGAACGGACAAACATGGCGCCAATGAAGCCAAGGCCCAGGGCAATGATGATGGGGTCGGAGGTGATGGCGAAGGCGCCAATAACGCCGTCGAAGGAGAAGGACGCGTCAATGACTTCGAGGTACAGGAAGAGCATGAAGGCGGCCTTGCCGGCCAGTTTCACTGCACCGGAGGGGCCTGAGTGGACCACCAGGTCTGCATCTGCTGCGTCGATATCGCCGTCGCTGTCCACGTCGAAGAGGTTCCCGAGGCTGTTCACCAGGAAGTAGGTGATCATGCCGAGCAGGCCGGACAGCAGGACGATTCCCTGTTTTTCGCCGGATGTGGCGCCTGCAATGGCCAGGACGATCATGCCGAGGATTACTGATGCGCCCTCGAGCTTGCCCAGCTTGGCCAGCGGTACTTCAAGGAACCTGATCCATTTGATGTCACGGTCCGTGAGGATGAAGTCCAGGAAGAGCATCAGCAAGAACATGCCGCCGAAGGCCGCGATCTGCGGGTGGGCCTCGTGGAGGAGGTAGCCGTAGCTGCCGGGTGTTTCCGGGTCACCCTTTTCCATGGCCAGGGTGACCGCTTCGACCGGGTTGAGGTTGGCTGTGACGCCCACAATCAGGAGCGGGAAGAGGATACGCATGCCGAACACGGCGATCAGGATGCCGACCGTGAGGAACATCTTCTGCCAGAACGGGTTCATCCGTTCCAGGATGCGTGCGTTCACCACGGCGTTGTCGAAGCTCAGGCTGATTTCGAGAATGCCGAGAATGAGGCAGAGAACCAGGGCCTGTGGCCCGCCGTAGACGAAGGCTATCGCCAGGGCGACGATGGTAATCGCGAACGACCACCCGAAAGTCTTGAAGATCAAGCTGGAACAACTCCTGGAACGACAGGCCCTGTCCCGTCGACGACGGCAGGACGGCAGTGTACGTCCCGGAAGCTAGTCCCCCGAGACTTCGTGGACCCATCCTATCGGCACACAGTGGCCCTGTGACCTGGGAGTGCAATTTTTGGCTGCAAGCGTTATTTCTGCACCCGTTCTCCGGAGTTCCACTGCCCAGATCAGCCGTCTTTCCCCGGCGGTATGGACGGCTACAACGGACGAGGGTGGCGGAACCCTCCCGCCGCCGTCGTCCGTCCCAGCGCTGGAGTAGGCCCAGGGATGAAGTGAGATGCGCACCACATTGACCGTTTGCTGCGTTATGGTCGGTGAATGCCGCATGCAATCCTGCCCAAGGGTGGAAATTCGACCCTGCCGATCCACCATGGTGAGACGCTGTCCGTCGACCTCACGTGGCAATCGTCAACAGCGAACGTTGATGTGGATCTGTTCCTCATTATGGTCGATGCCAGCGGGCAGGTTATCTCTAACGAGGCGGTGGTTTTCTACAATCAGCGTCGCTATCTTGACGGTGCTGTCGAGTACTTGGCCGACGCAACACGGCGTACAGGCGGGCGCGAGCATTCGGCGT
Organism: Pseudarthrobacter sp. PS3-L1; assembly: GCF_030063285.1. Taxonomy (GTDB): domain Bacteria; phylum Actinomycetota; class Actinomycetes; order Actinomycetales; family Micrococcaceae; genus Arthrobacter. Next base: position 637,137 of record NZ_JASISU010000001.1, read on the forward strand.
CAGTTTCGCTCGCTCTCATGCCTGATGATGTGCACCGAATCGCTATAGCTGCCAGCCTGGATTCGTCTGAGGGCGTGCTTGGTCGCTTGGATGACCTCCGTCTTCTGGTCAAATCTCCCTCTGGTGTCTCTTTCGAGATTCCTGCCTCAGGTCTGTCCAACGAAAATGTGGCCGTGATGGGGGAGCTTTACCGCAGAAACGCCGATTGGAAGATCCGCAGTGTTTCGCAGGGATGGACGGGTGGGCTCGAATCCTTCCTCGGCGAACATGGTGTGACCATCGAGGAGGAAGCTCCCGTGGCCCTTTCTGCGTCACCTACTTCGGATGCCGTTCCTAGCTGGCCAGCATCGGCCCGACTTAGCGATCTCCATGACCTAGAACATCGGATTCGTGAGAAGGAAGCAGTGCTCCGCGAGCTCGAATCCATGATTGTTGAGACTCGGGAGCTGAAACTCCTGCAAGATCTGGGGATATACGAGTTTGCTCACCCATTGGACGACGCCGTTCAGTATAAGGACCGGTTGGATACCCTGCGGACAGATCTCAAGGCCGTTGCCAAGGAGCGTGGAGTTACGGGTGCGTCCAACTGGGCGGTAAATGGGAATGTGAAAGACGGCGCCAGAATGGTTCGCGAACAATGTCGATTGATGCTGCGGGCGTACAACGCAGAAGCTGATAACTGCATCCGGACGGTGCGCAGTCACAACCTTGAGTCGACTGTTTCGAGGTTGACGCGAGCAAAGGACTCCATTGAGAAGTTGGGGCGCAGCATGGCCATCCAGATCACTGGGGAATACCACGATCTTCGTCTCGCCGAGATTCACCTCACCGCTGATTACCATCTAAAAGTAGCCGAAGAGCGTGAGGCCCAGCGTGCCATTCGAGAGGAACTGCGAGAACAGGAAAAGGTGGAGCGGGAGCTTCAGAAGGCCAGGGAACAGTTTGAAAAGGAGCGAGATCAGTACGCGGCCGCTCTGCAAATTGCTGTTAGCAGCGGAGACGCTGACGCCATCGCCACCATGCAGGAACGGCTTGATAAAGCTGAATATAACCTTCGGGACATTGTGAACCGTGAGGCGAATGCCAAAACCGGTTACGTCTATGTCATTTCGAACCTGGGGGCTTTCGGAGATCAGATTGTGAAGATCGGCATGACTCGCCGGCTGGAACCAACAGAGCGCATCCGGGAACTCAGCGGCGCTGGAGTGCCGTTTCTCTACGACGTCCACGTCCTGTTTTTCAGCGACGATGCGGCTGGCCTTGAGGCACAGCTTCACCGGGAGTTTGAGGCCCGCCGGGTTAATCGCATTAATCTCCGTAGGGAATTCTTCTACGCTACTCCCTACGAGGTGAGGGAAGCGGTTCGACGCATTGTTGGGGCCACAACACTTGATTTCAGGGAAGAAGCCGAGGCGTCTGAGTTTCGCCGCAGCATGTCAATGTCCAAGGGGGACTAGTGGGTTTTAAGAAGAGCAAGTCATTTAAGGTAATGCCTGGGGTGCGCGTGCGGGTATCAACCAGCGGCGTGAGCACCCACGTGGGTGGCAGGAAGGTCACACGCACTCGCACAACTGCACCTGCCAGATCCGTCTCTACTAGGGCGCCAGCGACGAGGGCGCCATCGACCCCGGTGCAGGCTGCTGTCAGGCCTGGTTTGTTCGCTGCCAAAGAGGAGAAATTGCTCTTCGCCTTCGTGTCCGCGCCAGAGACTTTCAGTCTCGATGAGGCGGTTCTGGCAAATCAGCAGTACGCCAAGCTTTCGCACGCGCTCTTGGGACTGCGTCTTCTCACCAATGGACGGACACAGGAGGCAGTTGAACATCTGCGTACTGCCGTTTCCCTGAATGGGGCGTTGGAACTTCATGCTTTCACCGCCAAGTACCTCCCCAGTTATCGGCTGACTCTCGGCATCGCGGGCGGAGTCTCTGTGGACTTGCCCATTTCCGATGACGCCATTGTCCTGGCCCTCGCTGAAGGACTACAGAACTTGGATCAGGCCCAGGTGGCTATTTACTACGTCGAGGCCCTGGACCCTAGCTACCCTGCACTGCTGAGCCTGACCGATCTCTATATGGACATGGAGGACTGGCATGAAGTTGTTCGGCTGACTGACGGAATTGCCATTGATTCGGAACTGACGGCGACGCTGGCAATCTTTCGGTCAAAGTCACACCTGGCTCTCGGTGAACTTGTTGCAGCGGCGGAATGTATCAAGACTCTGGCTCCTAGCAAGAAGTACGGTACTGAAGTGCGGTTCCAGGCATTAGCCCTCCGGGCGGAAGTAAGCCTGAGGGAGGGTTCCCCCGCACGGGCCTTGGCAGACCTCGAGAGGATTCTGGCTGAGGACTCGACGGTCCCGGGGTTGCGGGATGCCATGGCACGGGTTAGGGACCGCCAAAAGGAACTGGATCACGAAAAAGAAGCTGCTGCCAGGCAGGCTGCTGGCGAAAAGGAACGCGCTGCGGAGATGAAACGTGAGCTGGCTGAGCGTGCCAAGGAGGAGAAACGGCAGGAGGTTGAGCGCGTTAGAGAAGAGAAGCGCCAACTGGCTGAGCGCGCCAAGGAAGAAAAACGCGCCGAAGTGGAACGGGTGAAGGCCGAGAAGGCTGCAGCAAAGGAGGTGCTGCAAGCTCAGCGGGCGGCACCAAAACCTGTGCTTCAGGCTGGAATCATTGACCTCTCGGTAGATGACGAGGATATCGCCGCAGACTCCGGTGAGCGGGAACAGGTTCAGGCGGATGCTGGCGCCATGGCTCCCGGCTTCTACCCGGATCCGCAGGAAGTTGCTCCCTACCGGTATTGGGATGGTTCGGACTGGACGTCGCGTATCAGAATGAAAGCGTAATCGGGGTCTAACTCGGGCGCGCGCCTTCTACAACGGCCGACGGCGGCGGAAGCCTCCCGCCGCCGTCGTCCGTCCCAGCGCTGGAGTAGGCCCAGCGCTGGGGTGGCCAGCGCGGCCCAGGGCCGGGTACCGCTAGAGCAACGCCAACTGGTCCGCGACAACTGTGCCGCGGTGGATGACTGTCCTGTCCGGCAGCCGGTCCATGACGGCGGCGGTGACGGTGTCGCCGGAGACCAGCACCAGTTCTGCGGGGTCCCCAACAGCCAGGCCGGGACGGTCCGCAATGGAGGTAAGACGCATGGCTGCCGGATCCAGGACGGACGCGCCGCCGATGGTTGCCACGGCCACGGCGTGCTCAACGAGCTCATCGGCCCGGAACCTGGACGTAAACGCCAGCTGCCAGGTGCGGTCCAGCATGTCCGCGTTGCCATAGGGGGACCAGAAGTCGCGCTGCCCGTCCTGGCCCAGGCCCACCCGCACGCCAGCTGCGGCGAGCTTCGCCAGCGGCAGCGGTTCCCCGGATGGGGCAACAGTTGCCATGGAAATATCCAGCGCCCCGAGGTCCTCCAGGAGTTCCTGCAGCTGGCCCGCGGGCAGCTCGGCCAGGCCGTAGCCGTGCGAAATGGTCACCAGGCCCTGCATGCCCAGGGCCCTGGTGCGCTCCACAATCAGCTGGGCACTGAACAAGCCCAGCTGTGCTGGTTCGTGCAGGTGGATATCCACAGGCAGACCGTACTTCTCCGCCAGTCCAAAGACAATGTCCAGGTGCCGCACAGGGTCACGGTCCAGGGCGCAGGGATCAATGCCACCCACCACGTCGACGCCGAGCTTCAGCGCCTCCTCAAGAACCTCCACACTGCCCGGTTCGCGCAGCAGGCCCGCCTGCGGGAAGGCAATCACCGCAACATCTGCCCGGTCTTGATGCTCCTGCCTGGCGGCCAGGACGCCTTCCAGGCGTTCCAGCCCGGTATCCACGTCCACCTGCGCGAAGCTGCGGACCCGGGTGGTGCCGTGCTCAATCATGGCGCCCAGGGTGTGGGTGGCCCGTTCGGCAACGCTGGCGTCATCCTCGCGCCAGTGCTGCCTGTCATTCAGCATCATGGCCCACACGCCCGGGCCGCCGGAGTGGGGCCGGAAGGGTTGGCCCAGCCGGGTGGAATCAAGGTGGACATGCACATCGGAGAAGGACGGCAACAGGATGCGCCCGCGGCCTTCCAGGACGGTGACGCCGGCGGACACCTCCGTAGGGGAGGTCCCCGCAGTGCTGGCGGGCCCGACGGCGGTGATCGCACCGCCGTCGAGCGTTACGTCTGTTGCCTCGGCGCCCCAGGGGCGGACGTTGCGGAGAATCAGGGTCATTTGTTCATTCCTGTTGCGGAGAAGTCGTACAGGCCATCGGCGCGCTGGGTCCAGTCGAGTGCCTTGTCCACGGCGAAGTTGTTGGCCGGGACGTAGAGCGGGATGAAGTAGGACTGCTCATTGCTGTAGCCGAGGAGTTCCCGGAAGACATCCAGGCGGGCATCCCCATCGACCCCACGCTGGGTGACGGCCAGTTCAGCGGTCTTGGGATCCTGCGCGTAGTTGTTGTTTCCGGCCTCTTCATAGAAGTCGGTCAGGGGAAGGTCCCCGTCGAGCGTGGATGGTGCCCAGGTGTTCAAGTAGATCCCCTTCAGCTGTCGGTTGCGGATCTTCAGAGTATGGCTTGCCTGGTCAGCGCCTACCAGGTTGACGTTGATCCCGGCCGAGGAAGTCCTCACGCAGATCACCGCCATCCCGAACGGTGTTGAAGGCCGTGACCGAACGATCCAGTGGCTCACTACGTCTCAGATCGTCGGTGCCGCACGTGACCACCTGGGGCACGTGGAGTTGTTCTTGACAGGCCCCGCGCTTCAACCCAGAACGAAAACGGTGCGCGACGCAGTGCACCACCACTCTTGGCATCGCGAGATCGGGGAACCTCTAGAAGCGAACCGTATCCTTTTTCCCGCTTTCGGTCACTTCGATCAAGTCGGTGCCCTCATTGGTACTGAGTTGCTACGCGAAGGAGCAGATAGCGACTTACCGCGGGCCTTCGCAATGACGGAACCGATTATTGAACTCACCATCAAGCGGCTCGAACTCTCCCAAAGCGCGCTGTTCGGTCTTGCCGGAGAACTCCTGATACTCGATGCCGTATTCCGCCAGGCCGACGAACAGTACGTCGGCCAACTCGTCCAGGCGTGGGACGGCTGGCGACGCTCCTCACGCGACTTCTCTTGGGACGGGACCGGTGTGGAGATCAAGACGACGACCGGGAGCACATCCAGGCACACCGTCGAAGGTGTTCACCAGATCGAGCCGCTCCAACCCTCCGACGACGTATCCGGCGAGGACAGGCTGTTGCTTGTTAGTGTCGGGCTCCAACTGTCCGCACCAAGTGCCAATTCCTTCACGGTGCCGCAACTTACCCAGCGGATCGTGGAGCGTATGGAGGCCACGGGAAACGGAGGCGCCGCGGCGGACTTTTTGGCTCACGTCTCCAGCTACGGGTCCGAATCAGGCTTCGGCTACCACCACACGACAATGTCTAATGACGCTCCCTTCACCACCTCGTTTACGCCGGCCTTCGTCCGGTGCTACGAGATGGGGGATCCTGCGGTGGAGGTGCTCAGACGAGACGACGTCGTCAGCCACCATCACGTGGATGCTCAGTCCGTGACCTTCACGATCAACCTGCCGGCGACTATCAGTGCCGACAACCCCGTGTCTGGAATCCACCGGGTGTCTTTGGCGATTCTTGGCGGTGAACCGCAAGTCCCGTGAGACAAAGCCGCGCCGGGGCGCGCTTCATCCAACAGACCTAGTTGGGGCAGCGGTGAAGGCCGGCCTGCTGCCTGTCTTGCTGGCGAATGGTTCGGTGCCTGACGAGCAATTGCCCGGACGCGTTTCGTTGGTAAAACGGTCAGCGCTGTGACTGTTTTCGACCGGAATGCACTATGTGGGAAGCCGCCGCCGGGCTTGGTTGAATCCAGCCACAAAATTGGCTCGCGTATTGCCGAGGGGAAACGCGATCGGACGGTCATGCAGGAGCGGAAGGCCTGCGGAGATGAGCGGCTGATTAAGTATCACGTAGAGATCCGTTTTCACCACCACGACGCCCACCGGTTCAAGAGCCGATGCGCGCGCCACACAGCTCGGAACGGCGTCGTGCAGGACTCGGCGACGCTTGGCAGCGCTGAGGGCATTGACTGGATATTGGGCGAGATCGATGAGGAAGAAGCCGTCATCGTAGAGTCGTTCCAACCAAGGACGCTTCCCGGTTCGTTGTAGGTCCGTCTTCGAGACTCCGTACATCGCTTCAACCACGCCACGGAAAAGGTTGTCGGGACCGAGCCGGTCTGCATAGAAGAACCTGCGGGCCGAGACATCCCCGCCGTCGGCCGGCGCACTCTCCGCGATCATCAGCAACTTCACGCGGCTGGGTTTCCACTGACTGCGCAAGCGCGCGTACCACGGGTCTTCGTCCGTCATGGGTTTAATGTATCGTCACGGGGGGGGGGAAGAATTGTGCCTCCTTGTCATCGAGGCGTGGCAATGTCGCGGGGAAAGTGATGGCAAGATAAGTCGTGCAATGCACATAGCAGATTGGGGTAAGGCCGTTGAGCGCCTTTGGATACCGGATTAGTCTCTTCCAGTTGGCGATCAAGGGGCGACCCAAAGATACCTACCCTTTCGACCATAAGTCCCTCGGAGGGTCTCTTCTCTCGCTTCTCGACGGCGAGATTAAGCAGATGGTCAACCAAGGCGAAGCAGACGACAGGAAATCAACGTTCTTCACCGTTGACTCGGAGCGTCGCGACAACTGGGGACTTGTCACCGAAGCTTCGGGAGGCGCCTACGGCTCGGAAGCCCGTGCGGTGAACGTAACGTCCGGTCAGAAGACGAAGGACATCTCATCCGACGAGGCTGTCCTTCGGGGTTCGAGGATCGTCTTCATAGTTCCACCGAGCGGTGAGTACGGCATCATCATCTCCGAAGTGCAAGGTAACGCGAGCCTTCTGTCTCCCTTCGTCAACCAGCTTAACTTCCGTCTGGGTCTAAAGAACCTCCGTATCCATCTGGAAAAGGATGTTGCCGACGGTGTGGCATGGATGCAGTACCTCAACAGTTCCGACGTAGGCATTACGGGCGTCGAACTTGTAACCAAGCAATCAGTCGACCAGACAAGCTTCGACTTCAGCGATTCCTCGGGCGTGTCCGGCGTCAGGATGTTCGTGGGAATCACGCCGGGCAGTGGACTCGCTAAGAAGTTCGCGGCCACGCTCAAGAGCATGGTTGGGAAGGGGAGGCAGCCATTCCAACTCGTGGGTTTGGTGGGCCTCAAGGACTATGCCGACTCCGACTTCGACGAAGAGAAGATCATCACCGTCCAGGACGGACAGAAGAGGATTCTCGAGGTTAGCCACGGGTGGCCTCGCTTCGTGTACCCCTTGGATACGAATGTCAGACCCTCGGAGCAAGATTTTCTTAAAGAGATTCAGTCCTCAGCGTTTTCCGTTTTGCACGAGGTGGGCATCACCCCGCCGCAGGGCTGGTTTCCTAAGTAAGGCGGAACTACAATCTTGCCAGGAGGCCCCGACATGCAAGACCTAAAAAGGTTCAGCATCAAGCCTATTATCGTTAACCACTTCAGGTCTCTCCGTGCAGATGGGCAGAAGAGAATCTCGGCGGGTACGCTGGCGACTCTCTTTGTACTTCCACTCGCGGTGGCCGGGCTGGGCCTATCTTTCCACTTCAAGCTTGACCGCGGTGGTGCCACAGCCCTTCTTACCGCAACCGGTCTCCTCGTAGGTGCCCTGGTCACTGCCTTCATTTTTTTGGCGAACCTCCGCATTAAGATCAGCGAATCAAATGAGTTCAGCATTCGCCGAAGGATGAGTGTCCTGACCAGCCAGACGGCCGTGGCTTGCTTGTACTGCGCCGGACTTGCGTTATCCATTGCGGTAAGCCTGGCAGTCGCCCTTGCGGTTCCCCGAGCCGCCAGGCCAGAGTGGGCTCACCTGGCTGCCACCTTCGTAATAGTCGCCGGACTAGTGCATTTGGCTGTGAATTTTCTGACGGTTCTAAGGCGTCTCTTCGGGGTGTATTACGACGTCTTCCGCGCTGACTTCGTGAGGTTGGCTCCGGCGGAGGATCCCGACGCTCCCAACCTCTCTTCGCATCCCGTCGCAACAGATCAGGCAGAGTCGCCTACGCGCCGCGTGCAGATGAAGTAGTAGGCGAAAAATGTCATTTCGCGAGGGTACTGGCGGGGTCAACATAGCGTAGTGCTTTGACATAGAGCGCCAGGTTATTCGTCCGCGTGTCGGTGGGCCCGGCCATAGTGACTGTGGGTCTTCCGGACGGGATATCCGTTGGACGAAGTCCTATTGACGGAACGCGGCTCTGCCGTTTGGCACCACTGGGGGATACAGTCTTGAAGGCATTGAAGGGCGTCGCTATTTTAGCCGGCGTGGTTCTGGAGTCGATCGGCAGGGCCAGCCTGCTTGGGTTCAATGAGTTTCCCTGGAGCGCGCAATCAACTGACCAAACAGTCATCCTGCAATCCACAAGGGATGCATCCAAGCTGCAGAGTGCTATCGGGTCCTTCGAGATGATCGTCGACACTGGCGACGGTAATGAAGACATGCCGGACCTCATTTCCGGACGGCGAACCCTTTTCGTAGCGGTGGGAACAGTGGACGCTCACGTTGATCTCTCGGGCATCAAAGAGGGCGACCGGACTCTGTCCTCCGACGGAAAGTCAGCCACGCTACGTCTGCCCGAGGCCCAGCTGGAAGAGCCCCGTCTGGACCATGAGGCGTCTCGGGTATATCGAAATGAACAGCCAGTTCCTCAACGGGCCGGCGCGGCAGGTCACCAACATCACCATCCAGGACAAGTGCCCGGCCGATGTCTTCGAACATGACCAGACGCTGAACGACCCCATGGTGCACCAGTTCGTGGCCCACGCCCTGAGCCGGGTGTCCGGGCCTGCAGATCCGGCCTACCAGCCCGATTGCTTCTAGCAACGCGTGGCGGCGGGCCGGGGCGGGCCGCCGTTACTGCAGCCCCGGCACCCCGTCCTGGATCGCGAAGGTGGCCTTCGTGCTGACCGGCGCCCCTGGCGTCGTGACGTAGTCCAGCGTCCGGAAGTCCGCGGTCATGGCGTCCTTGGTGATGCGGGTGTTCACGTAGCCACGGTTGTCCTTGTAGAACTTCAGATGAGGGTTCTAGGCCATAGTCGGGTCCATGGTCGATCCCGTACCGTTGCCGACGGACCAGATGGAGGTGCAGCCCAGCTCCGAGCCACCACCGGTGACGCTGGGTCCTTGTAATCCACCTTGACGGCGTTGGCCCAGCTCCGGTGCACGTCTCCGGTGAGGACCACGGCGTTGCGCACCTTGGCGTTCAACCTGCCCTGGGTGATCCGGCGGCGCGATGCGGCGTAGCCGTCCCACCCATCCATGGAGACATCGTCGATCTCCGGTGCCTTGTCCCGGTCCCGCTCGGCGAAGAACACCTGCTGGCTCAGGATGTCCCAGTGCTGCGCGGAGCTCCGGAAACCCTCCAGCAGCTACTTCTCCTGTTCCGCACCGGTGATCGCGGGATCCTCGGCTATATACGGACGGCCAGGTCCTTCTCCCAGTCGTCCCCGGCCAGCTGGTCGTCGCGTACTGCCGGGTGGATCTTCATGTCGGCACCCGCTACCCCGTCGCGAGTCCTCCATGGTTAGAAACAGCGTCACGCCCCCACGAGCCCCTCCACCTGCACCACCACGGCGCGGATGGCGAACTCCAGGCCGTCCTCCCGGCGTCGTCCGCTTGTTGGTTCCTGGGCGAGGGCGGCGAGCAGGGGGGTCTCCGGCGTCGTGATCCACAGCGCGTCAGGGGATGCGGCGTCAATGGCTGAGCCAATCACCATCGCGTCAACCATGGCCGAAACCGCCGGCTGCTGGCCCCCGGGCACCCCGGCATGGTCCAGGATCACCAGCAGCGTCTCGTAGACCTCCAGGGTTCGGGCATCATCCACCCGTGCCCCCACCAGCAGCGGCAGCACCGCAGGGACCTGGGCGGACGCGTCCCGGTAGGAGCGCATCCACCCGGCCAGCCGCTCCTGCCACGGGATTGTTGCATCGTGGAAGGCGGACAGCTCCAGCCCCGCATACAGCTCAGCGCGCATCAGCTTGATGATTTCCGCCTTGCCGCCCTTGACGTGGTGATACAGCGAGGACGCATTCACGCCCAGGTCCGCCGCAATCCCCGGGATGGTGAAATCACGGTGCAGCCGGACCAGTTTCAGGGCCGAGCCGGCAATGATGGCAGGGGAGAGGATGTTTCGGCTGGGTCGACCCATGCTCAGTACCTCATTCTGGGTGGCCGGCACGCGCCGGTGCGTGAATCTGCATCAGAACACAATAACGCTCCGGCCCCGGGCGCCCTCGCGCATCAGGGTAAAAGCCTCATTGACCCGGTCCAGGCCAAAGCGGTGCGTGATCAGCTCATCGAGCGGGAGCTTGCCGTTGAGGTACAGGCCCGCCAGGAGGGGAAAATCCCGCGCCGGAATGGTGGAGCCGTAATTGGAGCCCAGCAGTTTCTTGCCGCTCTCCGCGAAGGCCAGCGCATCGAGCTGGAACGGTGAATCCTCTGGGGGTAGTCCCACAATCACCGCCGTGCCGCCGCTGGTCAGGCACGCTGGCATCTGGGCAATGGACTGCGGCCGGCCAATGGCCTCAAACACATAGTCCGCCCCGGTCTCCGTGACCTCCCGGACCTGCGCGCCCAGATCCTCACCGGCAATGATGGTGTGCGTGGCGCCGAACTTCCGGGCCAGCTCCAGGGATTCCTGGTTGACGTCCACCGCAATGATCGGGTTTGCCCCGGCCAGCGCCAGGCCCATGATGATGCACAGGCCCACCCCGCCAGCGCCGATCACCACCGCCGAACGGCCCGGCTTTACTTCCGCGTCATTAATAACGACGCCGACGCCGGTGGCCACCGAACAGCCGATCAGCGCGGCCACGTCAAACGGTACGTCCGCCGGGATTTTGATGGCGGCCTGCTCGGGGACCACTGTGTATTCACTCATGGAACCCACCGCCAGGTACGGATACGCCGGGGCATCACCCAAAGTCATGGCGCTGGTGCCGTCCGGGAGCACGCATTCGTCCGCGCGGGAGCCAGTACAGACCCACGGCTTGCCCTGCTGGCAGTTGCTGCACTGCTGGCAGGGGTAGAACCAGGTCATGATCACGTGATCGCCCGGGCTCAGGGTGGTGACGCCCTCACCCACCGCCTCCACGGTTCCGGCACCCTCATGCCCCATGACAGTGGGGCTAGGCATGGACCAGTCGCCGTCGAGCACGTGGCGGTCCGATCCACACACCCCCGAGGCACCCATCCTGACCAGCACCTGGCCGGGTCCGGGATCCTTGACGGTGACCTTTGTCAGTTCCAGGCCGGATTCTCCGGCTCCGGTGTGGACGGCGGCATTGGCAATGGTGGGCATGTCTCAGGAGTCCTTCGCTGTTGCGGGGGTTACGTCCGCCGCCGCATGCGCGGCGGGCTTGTGGGTGGCAGGTGTCATGGGGCGCCGGCTGTAGAGCACCTTCATCAGCACCAGGTAGACAACGGCGGCCAGGATCGCTGCGGGCAGCGAGGCCGTGACCAGGTTGAACACTGGCTGGGTTTCCAGGGAAATGGGGTTGTAGAGCCACAGGTAGAACAGGGTTCCCACAACCACTGCTGCAAGCCCGGCCCAGTTCACGCCGCCGGCGTAGGAGTAGAGGGTGCCGCGCTGGCCCAGGTGCAGTTCGCGCAGGTCCATCCGTTGTTTGCGCAGGATGAAGTAGTCGGCCAGGGCGGTGCCGCAGATAGAGGTCAGGAACGCACCGGAGACGGAGACGAACACCATGAACTGTTCGTACATGAACTGTGGGAAGAACGTCATGATCGCCGGGACCACGAAGAACGCCGCGGTCAGTGCCTTCCAGGAGACCTTGGCCAGCAGCCTGCCCGAGGATTGCCTGATGGCCAGGATGGTGGAGTACACAATCGAGGACATGGAGGTGATGTTGGCGAAGGCAATAAACACCAGCACGGCGACGCCGATGATGGGACCGCCAAAGGGCACCATCCAGACTGTCGGGTCCGAGTCGCCAAGGGTCAGTGCGGAGGCGAGCCCCACGGCCTGGGCAATCAGCGTGGCCACGAAGAGCCCAACGTAGGCGGGCCACACGGCTGCCTTGCGGGTGGCTGTCATGCGGGAGAGCGAGCCCATCACCGGGTACCAGGAAACGCCCACGCCCACGTTGAATTCGACGGCGACCATGAAGTTCAGGGTGGAGTCATCAAAGGGAGCCAGCGGCGCTGCGGCGAAGAGCTCGCTCACAGAGGTGTTGCTGATCAGGAAGACCATCATGACCACTGTGACCACGGCCAGGCCCGGTGCAATGATCTTGTTGAACTTGCCGATGGTGACGGGTCCGCGGGAGAGGATGTACCAGGCCAGGGCAATGGCGGCCAGACCGCCCAGCGTCACAACAGGGCCGTACTGGCCCAGCTCAATGGACGCGGCCGTGCCAATCACCTGGCTGGTGGCCCTGCCTGCCATGACGGCCAGGAGCGAGGACCAGCCCATTTCCGTCAGCAGAATCACGGTGAAGACAATGATGCCCACACCCACCACGCCGAACGCGCCGCGCAGCATGGTGTATTGCTCGGAACCGTAGCGTTGCGAGGCGACGGTGGAGGCCAGGACCATGAAGCACAGGCCAATGGCGTTACCAATGATCATCGCGGCGATGCCGTCCTGGAAGCCCACCAGCAGGGCGGTGGAGCCCCCCACAATGAAGGCCCAGGTGGCGATGGCCAGGGCGGTGTTGACCCAGGTGAAGTCCCACCCTGACCAGACGCGCTCGGACTTCAGGAGCGGGAACGTGCCGAAGGTGTGTTCCTTGCTGAGCTCTGTTTTCTGGGCGGCGGACGCGGTGGTGTTCGCTGCTGCCCCTCCTGTTGTCTCGCCCGCGCTCACAGGATCACCAGCAGGATTCCCAGCAGGCACAGGCCCACTGTTACGCCGACGTACCCGGCAAGTTGCCGTCCGGACCAGGCGTGCGCGGTGGTGTCCTGGAGTTCGTCCTCTTCGATGATGCTCAGGCGCCTGTCCAGCTCCGTTGCGACCACCGGCGAGACCCCCTCTTCGACCAGTGCGGTTGTGAAGCCTGAGGAGCGTGGCGAGTCTGTGCTGTGCCGTGCCCGCTTGGAATCTGGTCCACTCATGGGGTGCCTCTCTCTGTCCTGGGGAACTCAAATCAGGGTTCGTCCTGGGCGATGCGATGCCGGACGATAAACCAAATGTGATTTGGTTTCATAGTATGGTGTAAATCACATTCTTAAGTCAACGAATTTCTGCGGCCCCCGTTTCTGGTGACGGCCGCGCGAGGAGGCACCATGGCTGCGGAAAAGGCATTTCGGGTGGGCATTGTGCAGGGTATTGCCATTCCGGGGGAGATCGAAGCCAACCTGGCGACCCTGCGGCGGCTTGTCATGCAGGCTGTGGAGCAGGGCGCCCAGGTGGTGGTCACTCCCGAGCTCTTCGCCACCGGGTACGACCCTGCGACAGCATGGCAGTGGGACGGCGCCAGCATCCGCCAGCAGCTGGCGGAGCTGGCCCGCGATCTTGGGGTTGCGCTGGTGGCGTCCACTGTTGACTCCACTGTTGACTGCGCTGCTGACTCAGGGGCGGGTGGTGGCTCCGGCGAGGGGGCCGCCGTCGTGCCCGTGACTGACCTGGCGTCCGACGACGGCGGCTCGTCGAAGGAAGCCTGCCACCGGATTGCCGCGTCCTTTTTTACGCCTGAGGGCCACGAGTTGGCCAGGGTTCACAAGCGCCATCTCTTTGGCCCGGTGGAGCAGGAATTCATGACACCGGGCGCTGGCTATGCCGAACCTTTCGACTGGGGCGGATGGCGGTGGGGCATGGGCATCTGCTACGACGTGGAATTTCCGGAATTCTCCCGCTTCCAGGCGGTGCGTGGAGCCCAGGCACTGCTGGTTCCCACCGCCGTGCCGGAGCTCGAATCGGGGATGCCGGGAAGGGCAGCCGCATGGAGCTACTCGGCCACCCTGACCTCGACGCTGCAGGTGCCGGCCAGGGCACTGGAAAACGGTGTGTACGTGGCCTACGCAAACCACTGCGCCGAGGGATTTACCGGGCACAGCTGCATTGCGACGCCCTTTGGCAAGAACGCGGTGCTGCTGGACCGGGCCGAAGATGTTGCGGTCATTGAGCTCGATGCGGAGGCCCTGGGCGTGGCGCGAACCCTGAACACCTATGTGGGGGACCTGGGACGCGGATAGCAGGACCCCTGATTTGGGACCGGCCGAAAGCCTCTAGTGGGCGCGGCCGTCGCGTGGGCACCATGGAAGCTGACCATCGCACGGCTCAGCAAGGAGACCCATCATGAAGGCAGCACGCTTCCACGGCAGGAAAGACATCCGCATCGAGGACATTCCGGAGCCGGAACTGCGGGCCGGGGCCGTGACCATCGACGTTGCCTGGTGCGGTATCTGCGGCACTGACCTCCACGAATACCTGGAGGGCCCCATTTTTGTCCCGGCGCCGGGCCACCCGCACCCGCTCTCGCTTGAGGAAGCTCCGGTGACCCTGGGGCACGAGTTCTCCGGGACTGTCTCAGCCGTTGGCGACGGGGTGACAGGCCTCGCGGTGGGGGAGAACGTCGTCGTCGAACCCTATTTTGTCTGTGGTGAATGTGATTCCTGCACGGCCGGCAATTACCATCTGTGCCGGAAAATGGGCTTTATTGGCCTTGCTGGCGGCGGTGGCGGGCTGAGCGAGAAAATTGTGGTTGATGCCCGCTGGGTGCATCCCATTGGGGACATTCCACTGGATGAAGCGGCGCTGATCGAACCCCTGTCTGTGGCGCACCATGCTGTTGCACGTAGCGGTGCCAAATCAGGCGATGTCGCTGTGGTGGGCGGCGCGGGGCCCATTGGATTGCTGACCGCGGCTGTCCTCAAGGGGATGGGCGTGACCACCATCATCAGCGAACTCACGCAGGCCCGCAAGGACAAGGCCGTGTCCAGCGGGGTAGCGGATCATGTTCTGGACCCCAGCCAGGAAGACGTCCCGGCGCGCGTTTTGGAACTCACCGGTGGGACCGGTGCGGATGTGGCCTTCGAATGTGCTGGCGTGAACGCGGTGCTGGACACCATGCTTGACGTCGTCCGGCCCGCCGGCGTGGTGGTCAACGTCTCCATCTGGGGCGCCCTGGCCACCGTGGACATGCAGAAACTGGTCCTGAAGGAAATCGATTTGCGCGGCACCATCGCCTACGTCCGCGACCACCCCGCCGTCATCAAGATGGTCCAGGACGGCAAGGTGGACCTCAAGCCGTTTATCACCAGCAAGATCGCCCTCGATGACCTGGTGAATGAAGGCTTCGACATCCTGATCAACCACAAGGACACGGCGGTGAAGGTGCTGGTGCACCCGTAGGGCCAGGCGGCTTTCCCTGCAACATAGGCGTGAAACCGGCGGCTGATGCCACGTACGTCTGGTGCCGCGTCCGGCACGAGACCTACGTGGCTCAGTGAGGATCTAGCCTTCCGAAGCGGCTAACGGCTGCTCATCTAAGCCACACCAGTCGGCGATGAACAGGGCGATGCTTTTGGTGATCCGGCGGACGGACTCGACAGAGACCCGCTCGTCGAAGCCGTGAATCGACTCCGAGACGGGGCCGTACACCAGCGCTGGCGTGTCGGCGTAGAGGGCGAAGACCCGGCCATCGAGGTAGCCGGGGGTGGTGAAGCTCTTCAACTCGACGCCGAAGACCTTTTCGTGGGTGCGGCTCAGCAGGTTTTCCGCGTCGCTGCCCGGTTCCAGCACATAGCCTTCGGCGAAGAACCCGGTCTTGATGCCGACCGCCTTGATGGGGCTCGGGCCGGTCCCCAGTTGGGCCAGGCAGGCCTGAAGCTCAGCCCAGGCGTCCTTCGCCGCGATACCCGGGTAGATTGCCGCCCGCACATCGAACTCACACCAGGCCGGCACGCTGGAGGGCCAGTCCCCACCGGCGATCCCACCGAAATTGAAGTTGATCGGATGCTCTACGTCTTCGAAGTGCCGGTGCGCCTCCCGCTCTGCGTTCCACTTCTTCTCCACCCCGCGCAGCGCGGTCATTGCCGTGTACGCGGCATCGATTGCGTTGAAGCCGGTGCCCATCTCGCGCGGGTGGGTGGGGTTGCCAGTGACCCTGACCTTGAACCAGACCACACCCACGTTGGCGCGTACCAGCATGTCCTCTTCCGGTTCGGGAATGATTACCGCGTCGGCTTGGTAACCACGCATCAGGGCGGACAGGGAACCATTGCCCGTGCATTCCTCCTCGACGACCGACTGGAAGTGGATACGTCCGGCCGGCTCGAATCCGGCGGCACGCACGGCGTCGAACGCAAAGAGGTTGGCCGCGAGCCCCGCTTTCATGTCGCCAGCGCCGCGGCCGTACATCCAGCCGTCTATGACAGGGGCGTCCCAGGGAAAACGGGTCCAGTCCTCGGCAGGGCCCTCGGGGACGACGTCGATGTGACCGTTCAGGATCAAGGACCGGCCCCGCTCGATGCCAGGACGGTACGTGCCCACCACATTGGTCATCCCGGCATAGGAGACTGTCACCGGGCCGAAGCCCTCATGGACGGACAGCTCCGTCTGGTCCAGCTCCCAGCGGTCCATATCCAGGCCGCGGCCGGACATGGCGCCGAACATTAGGTCTTGGGCACTGCCCTCCCGGGTCCGCAGCGACGGGTGCTTAACAAGGTCCTGGGTGAAGGAGAGCTGCGCGTCAAAACCGGCGTCGACAGCGTCCAGGATGCGACGGGTTTGGTCGTCACTGAGCATGTTCGTCTCCTAATAAATAGGGAGCCGTCCGCCGGACGGCTCCCTATTGGTGATGGTTGAGCGTTGGAACGTGAGCGCATCCGGGGCTGGGAACCGCCAGGCCCGCAGCGGCTGGCTAGATGTCCGCGACGAGTTTCTTGTCCTGCACGCGCAGGCGCTCACCGAAGAACCCACCCACGGCGGTGAGCAGCGAGATGATCATCAGAATCAAGGCGGCACCCCAAGACTGGTTGCCAGAGAAGCCCAGCATGGCGGTGGCCAGCAGCGGCATAAAGCCACTGGTGGCGCCGGCAATGTTGTAGCCGAGCGCCACGCCGGAGTAGCGCAACTTAGGCGGGAACAGTTCCGTCAGCAGAGCGCCGTTCACGGCGTACGCCACGGCGATAAGCATGATGCCTACGGTGATGGCCACAGTGATCAAGAGTGGGGACTTGGTGTCGATCATGGCGAAGAGCGGGAACGCCGTCACGGCGCTGGCAATGCCGCCCCACATGGTTACCTTGCCCGGGCCAATCTTCTCCGCCAGCCGTCCCATGAGGAAGGTGACGCCGATCTGGGCTACTGCGGCGACCAGTGTCGCGTTGACCATGACGTTGCGGTCCACCATTAGCGTGTTTGCGCCGTAGCTGACCACGAAGGTAGTGATCATGTAGAAGCCGCCTACGCCGAGCAGGGCGGCCAGGACTGCTACCAGCAGGCGGCCGCCCGCGTGACGGAACACATCCAGAGCCGGGACTTTGGAGATTTCGCCCAGGGCGAGTAGGTCCTTGAAGATGGGGGATTCCTCCACCTTGAGGCGGATCCAGAGCGCGATACCCAGCAGTGGGAAGGCCAGCAGGAACGGGATGCGCCAGCCCCAGGCGTCAAACGCTTCCGAGGGAAAGAGCAGCACCAGCGAGAATGCGCCGGAGGCCAGCAGAGTTGCAACAGGCGATCCGAGCTGGACCAGGGCTGCGTACCGGCCACGCTTTTCCACGGGGGCGTGCTCCACGGCCATGGTCACGGCGCCGCCCCATTCACCGCCAACGGCCAGGCCTTGGACTAGGCGCAGGATCGCCAGCATGACCGGAGCGGCCAGGCCGATGCTGCCGAAGTCAGGGAGCAGGCCGATCATGGCGGTGGCGGCGCCGATCATCACAATGGTGATCAGCAGAGCGGGACGACGGCCGTACCGATCTCCGATGTAGCCAAAGATGACGGCGCCGATTGGACGGGCCGCGAAGCCCACGCCGAAGGTGGCGAAGGAGGCTAGAAGTGCCGCGGTAGGGTCCATGTTGGTGAAAAACAGCCGGTTGAAGACAAGGGCGGCGGCGGTACCGAAGAGGTAATAGTCGTACCACTCCAGGGCTGTTCCGACGAAGGCGGCGCGGGCAATCTTGCCTGCGTCCTTGCCTGAAACTACCGGAGGGGCACCTGTGGCAGGGGAGAGCGAATTTGAGGTCATCACTGCGTGGGCCCTTTCGAGCGGGGGAGTCGTGCATCTCGGGTCCTACGGCAGCCAGTAGGCGGGGGCCAGTGCGCTGCGGTGGTCATACGAGACTAGGTGAGTGATAAAGCACTAAACAATGACAATATCCACCCACTTTTCGCTCATTGATTGTGCTTTCTCACAAACTAGTCAATGGAGCCCTCGTACCGGCTCAAGGTGATGAGAGCCCGGGCGGCCTGGGCCGGCACTGTGAGGTCCAGGCCGATCAACTCGTGCAGGCTGTGTAGGCGGTTGACCACTGTGTTGCGGTGGCAGAACAGCTCTTCGGAGGTTTCCTTGATGGATCCGGTGCGTGCGTAGCTGCGCGCTACCTGCAGCAGGCGCTGGCGTTCCAGCGGCGTGCAGTTGTCTAGCGCATGCCGGATTGGCTCGGAGAAGTCTGCAAATTTTTGCTCCAGCAGTCCGCCGGCGATCCCCATCCAGGTGTTTTCCATAGTGGCGAGCCCTGCGCTGCCGGGCTGGTGTTGGGCCAGGACCAGCGCCGACGCGGCAGCTGCGGGGACGGCGGCCAACCCCTTTACGCCGGGGACGTAGCCGGCTGGGAAGGGCGGGGCCTCCGCGGACCAGGTGCGGCCTTTGCGCTGTTGCCGGAAAAGATAAAGGACGCCGGCGTTCTCGTAGGCGTAGGTGCGGTGATCGGACTCGACGTGGCGCTGCGCATGAGCCACGGACTCCGCGGTGACCGCCAGCACTTCAAAGGTGTCAGCGCCCTGGACGCCGAGGGCCGCCGCCAGCTCGCGGACTTCGGTAGGGCCGCCCAGGTCCGCGTTGAACAGCCGGGACAACAGCCGTTGCCGGTAGAGCTGCTTGTTGCGGGCTAGCCGTGCTTCTTCCTCGGCGTAGGCCTGCTGGATGCTGCTGACGTAGCCCTCAACCGCGTCAAGGACCAGGTCCATGTTGGCCACCAAGACGCCGATTCCGGTGGTACCCGCCACTCGTTCAAGCCCCTTCCAGAGGACCCGGAAGTCATTGCGGATCGCTTCGAGGAACGCGTCCAGGGGGACGCCCTGGCGGGCCCGGCGCGACGCCACCTCCCGCGGCAGCGCCTGCAGGTCGGCGGGGAGTGGCAGGCCTGCCATCTGAAAGAGGAACATGTCCATGGTGTCGGCCGCGGTCTGGTAAATGTCCTCCGGAGGAACCAGGGCGTCGCCATAGGAAATGGCAGAGAACCGAGAGAGGAAGTCCTTGACCAGCAGGTTGCGGTCTTTCCATAGGCTCTCCAGCAGCTCGGTCCATTCCGGTTCCAGGGGGCGTTCCGGCCGGAAGTCGCGGAGAGCGGCCTGGGCGGACTGGGCGTTGCCGGCGTGGTGTGTGGTCATGAGCCTATTTTATGCAAAAGCATAAAATGCAGCCAAAAAGCGGCGTTGGATGCCCATTGAGGGCAGCAATATTACAGAGTTGAATGAACGGGGAGCTTCACCTCCGCTCCTAACCCGACCGTCAGAGCGGACCGGGGCCCCACATCAAAGAGGATTCATGCCCGTCGATCTGCTGATCCGCAATGCCCACATCCTGACCCAGGATGCATCCCGCCCCATCGCTAGTAGCCTGCTCGTCCACGACGGCAAAATCCTTCACGTGGACCCGGACCCCGCACTGACCCGTTTCGCGGCACGAACCATCGACGCTGCCGGGCTCACAATTGTTCCCGGGTTCAACGATGTCCATGCGCACAGCGTCTGGTTTGGGCTGGGGCTGATGGAGGCCAATCTGGGAACGGTGCATAGCTTGGAGGACGTCTACCGGATTATCACCGACGCCGCGGTCGGGCTGGCGCCGGGCGACTGGGTGGTGGCCTCGGGCTTCAGCCCGTTGCTGATCGGCGGTCAGCAGCCGGACCGCGACCGACTGGATGCAGCTGCGGGTGGCCGCCCTGTGTGGATCAAGCACTCCTCCGGCCACGCCTGTACCCTCAACGGTGCGGCTCTGGACCTTGTTGCCGCAGAAGCCGACCTCAGCGCGCCGATTGACGGCGGCGCCGTCGTCGTCGATGACGCAGGCACGCCCACCGGGCTGCTGGCAGAAAACGCGATGCGCCTGGTGCAAAATATCCTGCTGCCCTACCCGCTGGAGACGATCGAGCGGGCCCTGGACCTGGCCACCTCACACTATCTTTCCGAGGGGATCACCAGCGTCACGGACGCTGGCGTAGCCGGTGGTTGGATCGGCTATTCGCCCCGTGAGTTTGCCGCCTACCAGAATGCCCGTGATCGGGGCCTGCTCAGCGTCCGGATGCAGCCGATGATGGTCATCGATACCTTGCATGGCGTGCCCGGTCACGACGACGATCCGGCGTTCACGGGTCTGGACGGCGGCATCCGCACCGGGCTGGGCGACGACTGGCTTCGCCTGGGCCCAGTGAAGATCTTCAGTGACGGCTCGCTTCTGGGCAGCACTGCCTACATGACCGAAGAGTATGTTGGCTGCTCCCACAATCATGGCTACCTGCAGATGGATGCGGAGAAGCTGCGCGAGTCGGCGCTGGGCGCATACCGGGCCGGGTGGGCGGTCGCCATGCACGCCATTGGCGATCACGCGATTGACCATGCGATTGACATCATCACCGAAGCACAAGACAGTTATGGGCTGAACAGCCAGCCCAACCGGATTGAGCACGGCGGCGTGGTCCGGCCGGACCAGCTGGACCGGATTGCCAGGGCCGGTATCGTGTTGGTTCCGCAGCCACACTTCATCACCGAATTCGGTGACGGCATGGCCCGCCTCCTGGGTCCGAAGCGCACGGCGTGGTCCTATCCGGCCAAAAGCTTGCTGAACCGTGGGCTGGTGCTGCCGGGAAGCTCGGACCGTCCCGTCTCCAACGGCCGGCCGTTGGACGTGATGCAATCGTTCGTGGAGCGGTTGACGCCCGCTGGCGTGGTCTACGGCCCGGCGGAACGCATCACGGCAGCCGAGGCGCTGGCTGCCTACACCACGGGATCGGCCGCCGCGACCGGCGCCGGGGACGTTAAGGGACGCCTGGCGGCCGGGTACCTGGCGGACCTGGTGTTCTTGGACCAGGACCCAACCGCCGTTGACACCTCCCGCATTGGCGCCACCCGCGTCCTGGCCACCATGGTGGGCGGACAAGTCCGTTTCGGCGCCGACAATCTCCCGTCGCGGGCGCACGGCGAAGACCTAGAGGCAGCATTGACAGGGAAGGAAACCCCATGAGCACCACCGATGAGCAGTTCCTTGCAGATTTCGCGAACATGTCCAGTTTTGGCGCGACGGCCGGCGGCGGCGTCGACAGGCAGGCAGGCACCGCAGCCGACCATGCAACCCGGTCCTGGTTCAGCCAGTGGCTGGCGCAGCATGGCTTCACCGAAACAGTTGACGGGGCAGGTAACCAATTCGGCACCTTGGAGTTGGTTCCGGGCGCCGCCTATGTGCTGGTCGGCTCGCACCTGGACTCCCAGCCGCTGGCTGGCCGGTACGACGGAGCTTACGGCGTGCTCGCCGCGGCCCACGCGGGCACTCGTGTTGCCTCGGAATTCCGGTCCGGGAAGGTGGACCCCGCCTACAACCTGGCGGTGGTGAACTGGTTCAACGAGGAAGGTAGTCGCTTCGCGCCCAGCATGATGGGCAGCGGCGTCTTCACCGGAAAGCTGGCACTTCGCGACGCCCTCGCGACCGCGGACCCCGCAGGTACGACAGTGGCCGAAGCTCTGGCCGCAGGGCACCGCAGTCCGGATGCTGGGGCCCCGGTCCTCGCCCAGGTGGCCCGCTACGCCGAAATCCACATCGAGCAGGGCCGGGAGCTGGAAGAGAGCGGCACCCACGTGGGGATTGTGGACCGGACCTGGGCCGCGAGCAAGTACCGGGTGAGCGTGGACGGGGCGCAGTCGCATACCGGTGCTACCCGCATGGAGGACCGCCGTGACGCGCTCTACGGGGCCGCGCTGGTCATTGCAGCCGCCCGGGAACTGACCGCAGAATTCGAACCCGGGCTTCTACACACTTCAGTGTCGGAGCTGTTCGTCCTGCCAAACTCGCCGGTGACGATTGCCCGGCAGGTCTTGATGAACCTTGATCTGCGCTCCCCGGACGAGTCCGTGCTGATCCTCGCGATGGAGCGGCTGGGCAAGCGGATCCTTGACGCTCAGGCCGATTCTTGCACCGACATCCACCTCACGCTCACGCATAACTGGGGGCTGCTGTCCTACCAGCCCGGCGGAGTGGCGCTTGGCAGGGCCAGCGCGGACGGGCTGGGCTTCACCTCCAAACAGGTCATGACCGTCGCAGGACACGATTCGACCAATCTGAAGGATGTCGTCCCCACCGTGATGCTCTTCGTTCCCAGCGTCGAGGGCATCTCCCACAACGAGGCCGAGTTCACCCGCGACGAGGACGCGTTGCGCGGTGTTGAGCTTCTTACCGACGTCACCCGCCGGCTGGTCCGTGGCGACGTGATCGAGGGCTAACCGTCTGTCCCGAACGATAGGTAGAGCAATCTCAGGGCCTATGAGCTTGCCTCACCTGCAGGAGTTTTTGCTGGCCAGTATCAGCCCTGCTCAGCCAGTAGCTCCAGGATGTGCTGGTAGTCGGAGCCCGTGGCTCGGGTCATGCCCAACTCGCAGGTCCTGTTGCAGGAAGCATGGGCTGTTGCGTCCATGGAGACCACCTCGGCGGACTGCTTGGCGGTGGCCGAGGCCGTCAGCTCTGGGTGAAGCATGCCCCTGTCGCCAGCGAAGGCGCAACAGCCCCAGCTTTCCGGGATCAGAACGTCCTTGGCCACAGCTCCAGCAACAGCGCTCAACGCAGGGTTCAGGCCCAGTCGGGTAGACGAGCAGGTGGGATGCAGGGCCAGGGACGCGAGCCTGGGCTGGCCTGGCAGGAACGGGAGGATCCGATCCGCGGCAAACTGCACCGCGTCCACTACCCGCAGTGGCGCCCTGCCTGGCACACGTGGTTCGCTCTCAAGGGTGGCCAGCAGCCCCTCGGTACAGGATGAAGCATCGCAGATGATGCTCAGCTCGCCGTCCCGGGTCGCTGCGCGCAACGCGGCCAACGTCTTGGCATGCATGGTCTCCTGCCCAGCAGCCAAGCCTTTGGATGACCAAGGCGTTCCGCAGCACAGCCCATCAATATCCGGCGGAACCAGGAGCGAAATGCCCACGCGCTCGCAGAGTTGCTCGAAGCTGAACTGCACCCCGCGCCCGGCTTTTTCAGACGAATTTATTGTCTGGGAATCAGCAGCTCCAAACATGGTTTGCACACACGCGGGGAAGTAGATCGCCGTAACAGGACCCTCCGGCGTTGGCCTGGCCCGCGACGGCCCACCGCCAGGCAGTTCGGGGGAGTACAGGGGCACCGTATCCGGGCCCAGCACGGCCCTGGCCAGCACATTGGGTGGACGCACCACCGCGGACGGCACCTTGGCCACCAGCGTCAGCGCCGTGCCCGCCCCCTTGGTCACGGCGCCCCAATGCCCTGCGGCAGTCTTCCACACGGCGTTCTCAACTGCCCCGGCGTCGTCCTTGCGCAGATGCTTGACCAGCGTTCCGGTGTTGATACCTACCGGACACGCTGTCTGGCACATGCCATCCACGGCACACGTCTGCACGCCCTCGTACACATAATCTTTTTCCAGCGATGCAGCCAGTTCCAGATCTCCGTCCAGCCGGGCCTGCTCCGCCGCGCGCAGTGTCACAATCCGTTGCCGTGGCGTCAGCGTCAGGTCCTTGCTGGGGCAGACCGGCTCGCAGTACCCGCATGAGACGCAGCGGTCCACCTCCTCAGCCACCGGCGGCGCCGTTTTTATGTGCCGCAGATGGGCTCTCGGATCATCATCGAGCAACACCCCAGGGTTGAGCATGCCCATCGGATCGAACAGCGCCTTGATCTCCCGCATCACGGCGTAGAGCTCATCGCCGTACTGCCGCCGCACATAGGGAGCCATCACCCGGCCGGTCCCGTGCTCGGCCTTGAGCGACCCGCCCTCGCCAAGTACCAGGTCAACCATGTCCTCCGTGAACGCGCTGTACCTCCCCAGCTGGTCGGGCGTGGCAAAACCATCGGTCAGCATGAAGTGGATATTGCCGTCCTTGGCGTGCCCAAAAATCACCGAATCCTCGTACTGATACTTGGCAAACAATCCCGTCAGGGCCTGGCAGGTCCGGCCCAGCTGGGGCACCGGCACAACAATGTCCTCCAGCAGGGCGGTGGTTCCCAGCGGACGGGCGCCTGCCACCGACGCGTAGAGGCCTTTTCGCAGATGCCACAGCTGGGCCCGGCCCGCTGGATCTGTGCTGAACGACGCCGGCGCACTGAGCCCCAACTGTCCCAGCACCGCGTCGCCGCCGGACCGCAGGGACTCCAGTGCCTCGGGCGTATCTGCCGAGTATTCCACCAGCAGTGCCGCATGGTCCCGAACATCAAGATCACGCACGACGCCGGGTGTTCCCTCAAGCGACTGACCCACCTTCAAGGACAGGGAATCCATCAGTTCCAGTGTTGCTGCGCCTGTTGCCACCAAAGCAGGAAGGGCAGCGTTCGCCGTGGACAGATCCGGGAAGACCAGCAGACCGGTACCGGCATGGGCCAGGCGCGGCACCGTCCGGAAGACAGCCTCGGCAATAAAGCCCAGAGTGCCCTCGCTGCCAACGATCAGGTGCGCCAGCATGTCTGCTGGGGTCTCGAAATCCACCAGTGCGTTGATCCCGTACCCCATGGTGTTTTTCATCGAGAACTGCCGCGTGATGGTTGCCATCGACGCAGCATTTCCGCGCACCCGGCGGGACAACCGCACCAGCCCGGCATGCAGGATCGGTTCCAGCGCACGGAGCCGGGCATCGGCGTCGGGCGCCCCCGTATCAATCACCGTGCCACTGGGCAGGACCACCGTGACCGATTCCAGGGTTCGGTACGTGTTTTCTACGGTGCCGCAGTTCATGCCTGAGGAGTTGTTGGCAATCACTCCGCCCACCGTGCACGCAGATTCGCTCGCCGGGTCCGGACCAAACTTCCGGCCAAACCGCAGCAGGCGGGCATTAAGTTGGCGCACCGTGACGCCAGGCTGCACGCGCACCCGGGCGCCGCCGTCGAGCACCTCAATGTCCTGGAAGTTCCGCCGGACATCCACCAGCACGCCGTCCGTCACAGCCTGTCCGCTGAGGCTGGTGCCGCCGGAGCGGAACGTCAGGGCCACGCCCTGGGCGGCACTGGCCCGCAGCAGGCGGCCAACCTCGGCAGCCGACGTTGGAACCACTACCGCCTGCGGGATCAGCAGGAAGTGGGAGGCATCGTGGGCATTGGCATGCAGATCGATGGCACGGGTCTTAACCCGGGCAGGGTCGGCGACGGCGGCGCGGAGCGCGTCGAGCATACAGTGGTCTCCTTTGGGGTGCTCAGAGTCGCGGTACTCGGCTCAGTGGGGTTCCGGGCGATGCCCTAGTGCTTGGCCTGGTGCAGGACCGGTTCAGGCAACCCGGCGCGCTCGCGGATCCCACGGCTGAGCTTCTCAATCGATTTCAGCGCGCTGGTCAGGTCACCCACGGGAACATCGAAGGGCATGTTGTGGATGGTCTCGCCCTCTACAGTGGCGGCCTCGGCAACCCGGCGGAGGTCGTCGTCGTCCGTCACCTTCAACCCCACTTCGGTGAGCGTATTGGGCAGGCCCACCCGCGTGGTGAATTCAACGAAGTCCGTGATGTCCGCGCTGGGCGCGCCCTCCAGGACCAGCTGCGTGAGCGAGCCGATGTTGACCTTCTGCCCATGCGCCAGTCCGTGCGTCTGGGGCGCAGCAGTGAGGCCATTGTGGATAGCGTGCGCGGCGGCCAGGCCACCGGATTCAAAGCCCAGCCCGGAGAGCAGGGTGTTGGCTTCCACAACGCGTTCGACGGCGGGCGTCACCAAATTCTCGCGGACCGCGTCCAGGGCAGGGAGCGCGTTCTCCCACAGGACGTCCCAGGACAGTTTCGCCAGCGCGGTGCCAGAGAGGGTGGGAAGGCCCCCGGCCATGGTGTTGGCGAAGGAACGCTGCGTTGCGCGTGCCTCCAGCCAGGTGGCCAGAGCGTCTCCCACGCCAGCAGCTAGGAACGACGCCGGCGCGTTGGCCACCAGTTGGGTATCCACCAGCACCAGGTCAGGGTTGCGCGGGAAGAACCTATATTCCTCGAAGACGCCGTCCTCGGTGTAAATCACTGACAGTGCCGAGGTGGGGGCATCGGTTGAGGCAACTGTGGGAACGGTGACCCAACGAATTTCCGAGGCATAGCCAGCGGCCTTCACGGCGTCGATAGTGGACCCACCGCCGAGGGCAACGATGACGTCTGTACCGTGTTCCTTGATCAGGGCGCTGAGCCGGTCTACTTCCTTGGCGCTGGGAATTCCGTTGAACTGGACCCGGTTGACCGGAAGGCTGGCGGCGTTGAGGGAGGACTCGACGTCGTGGGCCACAAAGCCCCAGACCATGTCATCGGCAACCAGCAGGGGCTTGCTGCCCAAGGGTGCCAGGAATTCGCCCAGCCTGTTGATGGCACCCTTGCCCTGAACATAACGGCTGGGTGCAATGAGCGTGCGGATGGGGGCGTGCTGGGCTGGGGTCATCGGAGATCTCCTTTGATCAAATGCGGTGAATGGGCGCAATGCCAGCCTAGGACTGATTGTGCAACAGAGCGCCTGGCGTTCTCACCCCGTGATAACCCGGCTTGGGTTGTCGCGGTGTTCCGGGCAGAATCGGACCTGTAACGAGCCCACAGCAGGAAGGCAGAAAACCCGATGATCTTCATCGTCGTCAAATTCAACGTCAAACCCGACTGGACGGACCGCTGGCTTGACCTCACCCGCGAGTTCACCGATGCCACCCGGAAAGAACCGGGCAACCTCTGGTTTGACTGGTCCCGCAGTGTGGACAACCCCAACGAGTTTGTCCTGGTGGAAGCCTTCAAGGACGACGCCGCTGGCGATCACGTGAACAGCGCACACTTCACCCAGGCCATGAAGGACATGCCTCAGGCACTCGTGGAGACCCCACACATCATAAGCGAGCAGATTGGCGCTGAAGGCTGGGGCCTGATGGGCGAACTCAACGTTCCGTAACTGCCCAACGGCGCGCAGACTCTTCCTCCACCAGTGGCGGATTGTCCACATGGAGGGGACAGACTTTGGTTTGTCCCCTCCATGGCACCAAGATGGAAGCTATGGGACGCAATGACGCTTTTACCGGCATGGCATCGGTGCAAAAAGCTTTTGCATTGCTCGATGTTGTCGCAACAGACACACGTGGCCTGACGGCCAAGGAATTGGCCACTACCCTTGAGATCCCGCTGCCCACGGTCTATCGGCTGCTGAAAACCTTGGTCGAATCTGAACACCTGGTTCACCTCAAGGAGCAGAGCCGCTATGCGCTCGGGTTCAAGGTCCACGCACTCGATTCATCCCTGCACCGGCAGATCGGTACGCCATCTGCCGTGATGCGCCTGATCCTTGAACTGCACTCCCGCGGAGATGCCGCTGCCTACTATGCCGTGCACCGGGGAGATGACATCGTGGTGGCCCACGTGGTGGATTCCCCCTCCCGGCCGCGCATCACACCGATGGGTTTTGGCTTCAACGACGCAGCGCACGCCACAGCCTTCGGCAAAATTCTCCTCGCCGGCATGGATCCCGAACGACGCCGGACGTATCTCGCACGGCACGGCATGCCTTCCATGACGGACCAGACACTCCGCACGATTCCCGAGCTTGAGGACGCGCTGCTCCGGATCAGCGAAAACGGGATAGCCACCGAACGTGAGGAATTCATTCTGGGTGCATCCTGCCTGGGAGCACCGGTCATGAACGCAGCAGGCCAGATTGTTGGCTCCGTGGCGGTATCCATGGAAACTGAGGACTTTGATAGGAGGGGCGCAAAAATTGCATCCCTGCTCCGCGACACAGCTGACCGGGTTGGCCGGGCGCTGCGGGCAACATCTGTGCTGCCCAACCGTTCCAGCACCTGATCCCTTCCAACGCGTGGCGTGAAAAACCTGCCACACGAAAACGGGATCCCCGCCACCAAGAGCCGGGATCCCGCCGTCGTGCAGGGTCTAGAGCGTTAGAGCTTTGATGTCTTCAGCTGCTCGGCAATGTAGTCCGCCTGCCGGATCGCCAACGCCACGATGGTCAGCGTGGGATTCGCTGCAGCGCCGGTGGTGAACTGTGACCCATCAGAAATGAACAGGTTGGGTACGTCGTGGGATTGGCCAAAGGCGTTGACCACACCGTCCTCGGGGCGTTCGCTCATGCGCGCCGTCCCCATGTTGTGCGTGGATGGATACGGCGGAGTGTGGTGGCTGGAAACTGCTCCCACCGCGTCGTACAGCAGCGAACCCTGCTGATAGCCGTGGTTGCGCATGGCCGCGTCGTTGGGGTGGTCATCAAAATGCACGTTCGGAACCGGAAGGCCAAGATTGTCCTTTACGGAAGTGTTGAGCGTGATCCGGTTGCTTTCCTGCGGCATATCTTCGCCGACAATCCACATGCCTGCCGTGTTCTCGTAGTCATCCAGGATGGCTGCGAACCCTGGACCCCATGCGCCCGGATCCGCGAAACTGGCCAGAAACGCCGGCCCCAGAGAGATGGTCTCCATATAGTAGCCACCCACAAATCCGCGGTCGGGATCATGCCGGGACTCATCTGCGATCAGGCCAGCCATGGTCTCGCCCCGATACATGTGCACGGGCTTGTCGAACGTGGCATAGACCGAGCCGGTGGTGTGCCGCATGTAATTCCGCCCCACCTGTCCTGAGGAGTTGGCGAGGCCATCCGGGAAGAGGGGCGAGCCGGAGAGCAACAGCAGGCGTGGGGTCTCGATCGAGTTGCCAGCCACCGCCACGACCCGGGCTTTCTGCTCCTGCAGATTGCCGTCGGCATCAATGTAGAGCACACCGTCGGCTTTGCCTTCGGGCGTGTGCGTGATCTGCACGGCGTGGCTGTTGGGCCGGAGATCCAGGTTGCCGGTGCGCAGAGCCTTGGGGATTTCGGAGACAAGGGTGGACCATTTTGACTTGTTCTTGTCGCCCTGGAAGTTGAAGCCGTCCTGGATGGAAGCAGGCCTGCCGTCGTAGGGTTCCGCGTTGGTCCCGTAGGGTCCGGTGGCGTAGTGCCGGTAGCCGATCCGGTCCGCTCCCGCTGCCATGACCTTGAAGTTATTGTTGGCCGGAAGCGCTGGACGCCCACCGCGGTGTGTACTGCCAATTTTGTTCTCGGCCTTTTCGTAGTACGGCGCCAGGTCTGCCAGAGTGATGGGCCAGTCCAGCAGATTGGCACCGTCCACACGGCCGTAGGTGCTGCGGGCCTTGAACTCGTGGGCCTTGAACCGGGGAGTGGCCCCGGACCAGTGCGTTGTGGTGCCGCCAACGGCTTTCACAATCCAGGCAGGCAGGTTGGGAAAATCCCGGGCAACCCGCCACGAGCCGGACGTGGTCCGCGGATCCAGCCAGGCCATCTGGTTGAAGGCGGCCCATTCGTCGTTCTCGTAGTCCTCGTTCTTCAGGTGCCCACCGGCTTCAAGGACCACAACCTTGACGCCCTTTTCAGTAAGTTCGTGGGCCAACGTGCCGCCGCCGGCTCCGGAACCGACAATGACAACAACGGAGTCGTCGTCATGCGCAAAGCTTGCTGACTGGCCGTCCGATGACGTTCCTGTGGTGTCCTGGGTCATGGCGTTGTGGCTCCCTCGATCGTGTCGGACCCTTTGAAGAGGTCATCGAATGGTTCATCTGTGGTCTCGGTGGATGTACGGTCGGCTGTTGTCGGCGAGGTCGGTCCACTGCCTGGGATGGGCGCCTTGATCGCGTAGGCGAGCGGTCCGATCTCGGTCAGCTCTTCGTCGCTTTCCTCGATGCGGGGTTCTGGCAGCCAGTCGAGGTCGTTGAAACCCCTGTTGATATACCCGCCTTTGGAAAATGACTCCCCTTCATAGCCCAGAACTCCCCACACTTCGGGATCGTCGTAGAAGTTCAGGACTGTGGTGCGCCGGATGAAGCCGAAGAACTCTAGGTCGCCCAGACGCTTCAGCACAGCCAGCGCCCGGTCATCGGAGAGGTCCAGGAAGTGTTCATCACTGAGTGAATCGAGCGTTAAGAGGCCTTGGGTCAGGGCAACCCTGAACCAGGTGGAGTCCTCGGCTTCAGTGATAATTTTTACGGCCATCCGTTCGTAGGGTCCGTCCGGAACCTGCGGATGCGGGAACGCGACACGGATGATGCGGGTGAGGATTACGCGTGCCTCATCCGTCATCTGCAACGCATTGAGTGCCGAATATTTTGCGGGATACGCCATTGTTCTTCCCTTACTTCCTCTTCTTTGTGGTCAGTTGTTTAGGGGCGTGCAGCGGGGGCTTTCTGGTGGATTCAGCCAACGAGATTCGGAACCAGGATGCCGCGGCCTACCAGATTTCCCCGATCCAGATCGTGCATGGCCTGGACCGCGTCTTCAAGATCGTAGAGCTGGGTATGCAGCGATACCTTGCCCTGTGAGGTCAGCGTCATCAGCTCGGTAAGGTCCAGGTAACTGCCCACCAAGTTGCCCACGACGCTGATTTCACGGGAGATAATTTCGATCGTGTCCACGTTCACGGCGCCGCCGTAGCCGATGCTGAAGTAGCTTCCGCGGTTGCGAAGCGCCGTAATTCCCAGCGCTTCCGTACCGTTCTCGCCCACAAAATCGAACACCACATGCGCGCCGCCGCCAGTGATCTCAAGAAGTTTGCCGGCGTCGTCCGCTGTATTCAGGACGTGATCTGCTCCGGACGTTGTGGCCAACTCCAGAGCCTCCTCCGAATGGTCAAGGACGGTTATCTCCGCCGCAGTAAGGGCTTTCAGGGATTGAATGCCTATGTGCCCCAGTCCGCCGCTGCCGATCACGACGGCGTGGCTTCCGGGCGGGAGCAGCGGAACTGCCTTGCGGACGGCATGGTAGGCGGTAAGGCCGGCGTCGGCCAAGGCAGCGATATCGGTGGGCTTCATGGCGGAATCGAGTTTTACGACCGCGCGGGCGTTAGTCTTCATGAACTCGGCCATGCCGCCGTCGACATTCAACCCTGGGAATGTGGAGTTCTCGCAGTGCGAATCCTGGCCTGCGCGGCACGGGAGGCAGAGGCCACATGTCACCAGCGGATGCATGATGACAGTGTCGCCGGGGCTCACGTTTGTTACTGCGGTGCCTACCTCAGTAACCCAACCGGCATTTTCGTGTCCGAGGATATACGGCAGGGACGGATGCTGGATGGGATCCCATTGACCTTCGATCACGTGGAGATCAGTTCGGCAGAGTCCGGCTGCGCCTACTTTGACAATGACGTCCCACGGACCCGTGATTCGCGGTTCCGGTACCTCATCAATGCGTGGGTCTCGGTGGTACTCGTGCACCCGGACTGCCTTCATGATCCTCCTTGCAAGCCTCGTCATCGACGGCTGATGTACTGAGTGTGTCGTGAATCACGCAGATGGGATAGCGCGGTTCTCACGCTGTGAGAACGTCGAGCAGGACCGGCGTCCGGAATGGCATCTAGTCACCTGCAGTTCCGGTCGGTGAGTTTCTCATCGATGAGGTCCCACACTGCGACAGGCACAACTTCCAATGCAAAAAGCATGTGCCATGACTCGCCCGCCTGGATAGCCGCCGTTTAGCAGGGTGAGGACAAAACCTGCGTACTGACTTCAGCGACGGACGCGCAGGTGGGGCCAAGGGGCTTGGGCCTCGAATCAAAAATAAGTTGCCATGCGATATGGCATCTCAGTCGAACTCCTGTATAGTGAATCTTGTTGTTGTGTTTATGCAGTTAGCAGTTCAGGCAGTAAGCGCGGTCGAAAGTCCGCGTCCTTCTGAAGTAGCGGTTTTGAACACCCCACACCGGAGGACCCGAAAGTCGGGACTTTTCCTCCACCTTCACGAAGGACATTAAAAATGGCTACTGGTACCGTCAAATGGTTTAACGCTGAAAAGGGCTTCGGCTTCATTTCCCCCGATGACTCCTCACAGGACGTTTTCGCACACTACTCTGCGATCAACTCCTCAGGCTTCCGCTCACTCGAAGAGAACCAGAAGGTCTCCTTCGAAACCGAGCAGGGCCCCAAGGGTCCTCAGGCCGTCAACATCCAGGCACTCTAATTCATTAGACTTCCTGGGACCGCAAGGTTTCTGAAGCAGGGTCTGCCACTGGCAGGCCCTGCTTTTTTGTGCCCAGATTCATGGAAAGAAATCGCTAGCCCTTACCGACACTTGTGACGTTGGTGCGGACCTTGATTTCCACTGATAGCAGGAATCTTGTTGCCTGTGTGGGGTTGCTGGGGTTAGTGATACTGATGAGCCGGGCAACAGGCATTTTTTGAAAATGCGCTGTGGATAACGGCTGTAGCCCGGATCACTTTCAGGTAGTCTGACGGGACTTTCACCTTCCTCCCAGTGCTTGCCGTTTGGGGCCGTCATGACTATCAGCATTCATGTCCGCTATCGCTTGCTGATCGTCTCTGTCATCGCCGCGCTAAGTGTGGTTCTCAGCGGGTGCCAGGGGAGTGCCGCCCCCGGTGGGTCATCGAGTCCGCCGTCAACTACAAGTCCGACGTCGGCCGCGTCAACTCCCAGCGCCACGCCGACTCCCACAGTCGCTCCGGCTTACAAACCTGCGGATGCTTCGGGCAAGGCGCAGAACGTGCCCGTTCCGGAGAAGCCCGCGTTGGCTGACGAGAACTCCAAGGCGGGCCTCGAGGCGTTCACAAAGTACTGGTACGAGCTACTCAGCTACGGGTACGAGACGGGCGACGTAAGCGGTACCGACGAATTAAGCAGCAAAGGATG
Source organism: Pseudarthrobacter sp. PS3-L1 (assembly GCF_030063285.1). Taxonomy (GTDB): domain Bacteria; phylum Actinomycetota; class Actinomycetes; order Actinomycetales; family Micrococcaceae; genus Arthrobacter. The sequence goes on from NZ_JASISU010000001.1 coordinate 670,184, forward strand.
CCAATTTTGCATTGGCCTTGGGGACGGAATCCGCGAAGCTTGGCAGGATAAGCGTTGGATTGCCGGGGGAAAAATTCAGTCCAGAGCTGTCAACATCCAATTTGTAGTGGGTATGACAACACAACAGATAACCATGCAGATCATTCAGGAAAAGATCCAGATAATACGGCCGGATGGAACCCTCCTTCAAGATCCGACGCCGCAGACCAACGTTGCAAGTCAAGTTGTCGCGGATTTCGACGGGACACGCTGGATAGTCGTCGATCTAGGGTTGGTCAGGTAAGTGTGGCAAACCAAAAGTTGGGTTTTGTTTTTCTTGGGTGCGTGATCATTTTTGCTGTGCTGGCCCTCCCAGAAATTGCCGAGTCCAAGGAAGGTGACATCGTCGTCGGGTACGAGGAGAAGGGAATAGACCTTCGAAAAACTGATTGGATATGGGATACGGAACTAGGTCAGGCAATTCCAACGCTTTCGTCCAGCACCACGTCGTCAGACCCAAACCAGTACAAGTACGACCTTCAATGCCAGATTGATGAGACTAGTCAAGATGTGAAGTGTCTACCAAACGTTTTGCCCTGCCCGGCGAGGGCGGAGGATGGCAAGGAAGGTATTCCGGTGGTGTGGTCCGTGGCGCCAAGGGCCATTGCGGATCCCACCTGGACGCAGTGGACGCCGGCAGGTGCTGGCCCCACATGCCTGTACGACACGAAACCTGAAGACTTGCTGCCACGCATCGCAGCGAGAATCCTCCAGGATTTCAGGAACCTTCCTGTCATTCCCGCGAACCTGACGCTTCAACCAGCGCCGCATACCCTGAAGGGAGCGGAGACAAATGTCTACGCCAACGCCGAAACCCAGGCGTTCGACGTCGTGATTCTGGGACAGCAGGTGCATGTTGAGGCGACCCCCACCCTCTACACCTACAGCTACGGCGACGGTTCCGGACTTGGCCCCACAGAAAGTGCCGGCGGGCCCCTTCCGCAGGAACAGTGGGGCACTAAAACCAGGACCAGCCACATCTACCAGGACACAGGCACCTACTCGGTGAGCGTCAGTACAACATTCAGTGGCACATACGCCGTCAATAACGGCCCATCACTCCCCATCACGGGCAACGGGGAATTTGCGTCCGGCGGGCAGACACTCGAAGTGTGGCGCTCCATCACCCGGAACTTTGCCGATGACTGCACTGTTAATCCGGCTGGTGACGGCTGTCCGGGGCGCTAACGGCCAGATTCAAGAGCCCCCAAGAGAAGAGGGGGACCGTCCGGGGAACAGACGCCACGGGGTTACCGTTGTACCAGCGACATCCCAGCACCACGCATCCCCGCGAATCACAGGTTAAGCAGAGGAATTCCATGAGCCAGCGCGTCATCGTTATCACCGGAGCCAGCGACGGAATCGGGGCGGCAGCTGCCCGTACCTTGAGCAAGGCGGGGGACACTGTGGTCATTGTGGGCCGCTCAGCGGAGAAGACCAAAGCCATTGCCAACGAACTCAACGCCGAGTACTTCATCTGCGACTTTGCGGAGCTGTCCCAGGTACGGAAGCTCGCAGCGGATCTCCGCGCAAAGTACCCGCACATCGACGTCCTGGCCAACAACGCTGGCGGCATCATGGGCAAACGCGAACTCACAGTTGATGGCAACGAGAAAACGTTCCAAGTCAACCACCTTGCACCTTTCCTGCTGACAACAGAGCTGATGGATGTCCTGGTCGACAGCAAAGCCAAGGTCATTAACACTGCGAGCATGGCCAACCAGTTCGGACACCTGGACCTGGACGACCTCACGGCCGAGCGCAAGTATTCCGCCAACCGCGCCTACGGCACCGGCAAGCTCTCCAACATCCTGTTCACGAGCGAACTGAACCGCCGCTTCGGTGACCAGGGAATCACGACGGCGTCATTCCACCCCGGGGTAGTCCGCACCAGTTTCGCCAGCACGTCATCGAGCCTCATGCGGCACTTCTACACGTCAATTCTCAGCCGCTTCATGCTCAGCCCAGACCAGGGAGCAGACACCCTGCTCTGGCTAATCAATGGAACAGCTGGCCGGGACTGGGTTTCCGGCGCCTACTACGCCAAGCGGGCCTTGGCCAAAGCCAACAAGCAGGCTTACGACGCGCAGCTCGCCAAGGGACTCTGGGATCACAGTGTGGAGTTGGTCAAGGCGTAGATACCGCACTGCCTGAACCTCAGCTCACCATTTTGTTGAGCTGAGGTTCAGCGCAGCGCGACAGCTACGCGACCAGCAAACCGTAGGTGCTGACGACGTTTCCTTTGCTTGTCCTGAACTGGTCCTTGAGGGCCAAGCGGGTCGCGGGATCCCCGTCGCGGAAGAGTCTCTGCCCGCTTCCTGCAACGGCGGGATGGGTCATGAGCGTGAGTTCATCCAGGACGCCAGCAAACAGCAACTGGCGCACCACGGAGATGGATCCGCACACGGCAATCTCGCCGCCGTCGCGTTTTTTTAGTTCCTGGACAAAATCCGCCAGCGGGGCATCCATAAGCTGGGAATTCTGCCACTCAAGCGGCGCTGTGAGGCTGCTCGACGCCACAAACTTCTGCACGGGATTGATAAAGCCGGCGAAGTCCTGATCAACAGAAGCATTCGGCCAGTACGAAGCCCACTCCTGGTAGCTCCTCCGCCCGAGAACCACAGTATCCACGGAAGTCATCATGCGCTCCATGCCTTGGCCAAGTTCGGCATCGAAACTGTCGTACTGGAACGTGAAGGGATCCGACACCACGCCATCAACGGAATGGAAGAGGCCGGACGTCACTTTGCGCATTGTTCTGATCCTTCTGCTGGTGTTTGTGCGGGTGCTGGTGCTCTTGTGAAACGCGCCGGATCGCCCGGACGCTTTTACCCTAGTTTCCCTTGACTGCCAGCGGAAGAGGACGGTGCTAACGCCTGCTCTTGCGGTGCGGCCCGGATCCGGGCAACTTATCCGGATCCAGGGAACGCGCTGCGTGCTTGCATCCCGTGCACGCGCCGCAAGGCCACGCCAAAGCTCAACTCAGCGCCGTCAGCGTTCTAGCTGCCTCGGCAATCGCGGGATCCAGCTCAAGCGCAGGTTGTGGTCTGGAAAACAGGTATCCCTGCAGCGCTTCGCACCCAAGAGCGTTCAAATACCGCAGTTGCGCCTGCGTCTCCACCCCCTCGGCAGTCACAGACAGACCCAGGTTGTGGGCCATATGGATCATGGAAGTCAGGATGGGTAGATGCTCGTCACCGGTGATGATCATCGACACGAAGGACCTGTCGATTTTCAGCGCATCTACGGGAAGATCCTGCAGACGCCCAAGGGACGAATATCCAGTCCCAAAATCGTCCAGCACTACCCGCACACCGGATTCCCGCAGCCGAATCAGTTGCTGAATGGGGTTACACGTGGCTTCGAAGAACACGCTTTCGGTCACCTCCAGTACAAGCTGGGCAGGGTTTACCGAACAGTCCTTGACCAGGCGAAGAACATTGTCCGCAAAGTCTTGATTGTGAAGCTGGGCTCCAGAAACGTTAACCGCTAGGGAGACGCCAGCATCCGCCGCAAGCCACACGGACAGGCCCTGGAGGCTTTGCCGCATCAGGTCCATGCCCAACTGCTCAATAACGCCCGTGCTCTCGGCCAGGGGAATAAAATCCAGGGGCGGTATATGGAGCCCGTCATCAACCCACCGTGCCAACGCCTCGCACTGTGTCACTGTCCCTGTCAGGGGGGAGACGATTGGTTGGTAGGCGATGGTAAATTCTTGGCCCGCCACGGCCTTCCTCAGCCGCGTTTCCTGGCGTGTCTGCTGAATCAGCTGTTCCATCATGGTCGGCTGGAATCGCCTGTAGCGGTTTCTTCCCGCTCTTTTCGCCGCGTACATGGCAATATCTGCCTCCCGCAGCAGTTCTTGGGCATCGGCTGTTTCCGACCGGCCCGAGGCGATGCCGATGCTTGCCTGCGGGTTGATGGCATTCCCCTGGATACTCAGTGGAATCATGCTCGCCAGAACACGGATAGCTACGGCGTCAACGTCGGCACATCCGGTCAGCAACACGACGAATTCATCACCTCCCAGCCTGGCTACCACCTCCGCGTCGGGGAGAGTGCTGCTGAGTTGGACGGCTATTTTTCTGAGGAGCTCATCGCCTGACTGATGCCCAAAGAGATCATTTACGTCCTTGAAATTGTCGAGGTCCAGCAGCAGGACGTCCACGTTTTCCTGCTCGCCTTGGGAGAAAAGCTGATTCAGTGTCTCATTGAACACCGCACGGTTGGCCAGGCCGGTCAAGGAATCCTGGTAAGCGCGGCTCCTCAACTCGTGCGCGTGTGCTGCCAGTTTCGCCATGGCCGCTTCCGCGGCTTCTTCAGTTTTTCTCCGTGGGGTGATGTCCCTAAAGCTCCAAACGCGCCCCACCACCTGGCCGTCAACGCGTTGGGGCCGGGAGTGCCTTTCAATGGTCCTACCGTCCATGAGCAACACAATGTCATCAGTGATGGCTTCAGGATGCTTCTGGATTTCGATGATCCGGGTGAGAAAGGCCTGAGGATCTGCGGACTGTTCAACAGCCAACGCGATTGCCTCCGGCTCCCGCCCCGGGCTCATCAGTTCGCGTGGGACCTGCCACATGTCAAGGAACCGTTGGTTCATGCCCGTCAGGGTTCCATTGATGTCGAAGACTGCCAAGCCATCTGCTGTTGATTCGAGCGTGGCGCTGAGGAGGGATGTTGCTCGGCGAATCTCCGTGTCCCATGCTTGCCGGTGCTCCAGGCTACGAACGGAGAGGATCAGTCCGCCCTGTCCTTTCGTCTTTCGCACCGCACCAGCGATTTCAGCCTGAAAACCACTTCCATCGGCGCGGAGGGCCCCTACTTCCACCACTGTCGTCTTGGCCGATGGCATCCCCGGCGGGGCTTCAGCTAAGGCGGTGAGATCGTGTGTGAAATCCTGGAGGAACAGTGCCCCTTGGTGCTGTCCGACAAGACTGTCAAGCGACCGGCCGAACATGCGTGCTGCGCTCGGATTCGCGGCTGTGATGATTCCGTCCGGGTCCAGTGCCAGGAGCCCATTCGGACTTTCGGCCACCAGATCAGCGACGAAAGTGGTGTGTTTTGCTGTTCTGCGGCGCTTCGATGCCCCCATGATTTTTACCCCCGCTAAGAAGTATAGGGTGATGGGCCTCACGTTCCGCCACCAGGGAAGTCGACATCCGGGCTAGGCCAGGATCAGTCAGGATTCGGGGCCCATTTTTCCTCGCGGGGTAGACGTCGTTGCGCCTGTCAGAAGGCCCGGACCGCCGACGACGCCGGGGCGCCCAAAGTCCTTTCCCGCGCCAGGGTGCCGCGTCCGGCAGTCCCGGTTCCGAGGCCCCGAATGTGCCACCCAGCAGCTTCCCATTCCGCGGCATGCAGGACATTGCGCGCATCCACCATGGTTCGACGGCGGACCTTCAGCCCCACGTCAGCAGGTACGAGCTGCCGGTACTCGTCCCATTCGGTAAGCAGCAGTACCAAGTCTGCCCCTGCAAGCGCGACGTCGGTGGACTGTACAAACCGGAGTTGGGGGTACCGCATCGCGGCGTTGGGCAGCGCTTTCGGGTCCGTGACCGTTACCTGCGCGCCGAGGGTGGCGAGCTGCAATGCAACGTCCAGCGCAGGGGAGTCACGGATATCGTCAGTGTCGGGTTTGAAGGCCGCACCCAGCACCGTAACCGCCTGCCCGCGAACGGATCCACCGCACAGCTCGCGGGCTATCTCCACCGTGCGGTGACGCTGGGCGAGGTTGATGGCGTCGACAACGCCCATCCACTGATCCACGGAGTCCACATCCAACGCCGCCGCCTGCGCCCGGAAACTCCTGATGTCCTTGGGCAGGCAGCCACCACCGAATCCAAGCCCGGCATGGAGGTACCGCCCGCCAATCCGCGGATCAAGGCCCATTGCCTCGCCTAGTTCGGTCACGTCAGCGCCCGAGGCATCGCACAGTTCGGACATTGCATTGATGAAGCTGATTTTTGTGGCCAAGTACGCGTTGGCCGCGGACTTGATGAGTTCAGCCGTGGCATAGGCACACACCAGCCGTGGAATTCCGGCCCGTAGCAGGGGCTCGTAAACCGCATCCAGCACCGCCGTCAGTCCGTGCGCGTGTCCAGTCGCATCCAGGGAAGCATCGCGGCCACCCGCCACGCCGTACACCAGCCGGTCCGGCACCAGGGAATCCTTCACCGCAGTGCCCTGACGCAGAAACTCGGGATTCCAGCCAAGAGGAACGTCTTTCCGGTCCGCCAGGACGCTTCGGAGCAACATTACTGTTCCGACAGGAACAGTTGATTTGCCGACGACGGCGGCACCCTCAGCCAGATACGGGACCAGCGCGGCGGTTGCCGCGAACAGGTAACTAAGGTCCGCGTCATTTGAGGTCTTGGACTGCGGCGTCCCCACGCAGAGGAAATGGACCTCGGCCTCGGCAGCTGCAGCCATGGAGGCGGAAAAGTGGAGCCGGCCCGTGGACAGGCCTTCCACCAGGAGTTCATCGAGCCCGGGCTCGTAAAAAGGTGCAGTTCCGCGGCTGAGCTGGTCTATTTTTGCAGAATCCACATCAATGCCCACTACGGTGTGCCCCATTGCCGCCAACGTGGCAGCGTGGACGGCGCCAAGATATCCACAGCCAATGACCGAAATTTTCATGATCTCCTCTTTCCGTGCAGCAGGGTATTCCCGGTATTGCGATGCTGGGTAGGGTGCGGAAGGCCCCCGTTCCGTTGGACATGCTCAACGAGCGGCCGGCCTGCGATTACGTCCTCGTAGTGGCCCACCAGCTCTGCACTCAGGGCAGTCCACGTTCTGCCCTGTACGGCGGCCTGCGCGGTAACGGCAAAAGCCCTGCGTTTGGCGTCATCACCCATGAGGTCCAGGACATGGCCTCGCAGGGCGTCAAGGTTGCCGGGTTCATACAGCCAGCCCGTGCGTGAATTCTGCACCAGGTCCAACGGACCGCCGCGGCCGGTAGCCACCACTGGAACCCCGCAGGCCATGGCTTCCTGAATGGTCTGGCAGAAGGTTTCAAATTCGCCGGGATGAACAAAAAGATCGAAGGAAGCCACCGCCCGGGCAAGATCCTCGCCGCCCAGGAATCCTGTGAACACGGCGTCAGGCAAAGCCGCCTCCAGCACCGAGCGCTGTGGACCATCACCCACAATGACCAGCTGGGTGTTCGGAATATCCGCCAGGACCGCGAGGTCCTGGACCTGCTTCTCCACCGCCAACCGGCCCACATAGCCGATGATGCGCTGACCCCCAGGTGTCACGGAAGCCCGCCACCCGGCGTCGTACTTCTCCGGCGCGAACCGCTCCGTGTCCACCCCGCGCCGCCACATCCCCACGCGACGGATACCCCGCCCACGCAGCTGGTTCAGCGCAAACGAGGACGGTGCCAACGTTCGTGAAGCCAGCAGGTGAATGTTCTCCACCCGCGCCCAAGCCCAGTTTTCCATGAAGGGAATTCCGTAGCGGCCCATGTAGCTGGGCACCTCGGTCTGGTAGATGGCCACGCTCGGAATCCCCAGTTGGTCTGCCGCTTGCACGGCCCGCCACCCCAGCACGAACGGAGAAGCAAGGTGCACAACATCGGGTGCAAAGTCGGCAAGGATTCGCTTGACCCGACTCACACCACCCATCGCGACGCGCACATTGGCATACCCGGCCAGCGGGACGGACGGAACACGGTGCACCACCGCGCCACTGACCACCTCCGTGGTTTGCGCATCCTGGGTGGACGGCGCGATCACCATGACCTCGTCGCCGCGTTCCTGCAGATGCTCCAGAACACGCAGTATCGAGTGGGTGACCCCGTTCATCAGGGGCAGGAATGATTCAGCGACAATTGCGATCCTCACCCCTCCACGGTGCGGGCTGATCCTGACAACGCGGGGGAGGAGGCGTTGCGGGCAAGGAAAGCTTGGGTGAACAGCGGTCCCCACACGCTGTAAGGTCCCCTGCTTCATCTTTTTTGTGTTTTCGGCACGATTTGCTGGCTTGTTCGCCGGGTTGAAGCCGGAACCGCCCGTGCCGCCGTGACACCATGGGACACGATGAAACTGCGTGCTGATCAGACTGGTGACCGAGGCCTGCCCATGCCCCTGTGGCTGCAGGGGGTCTTCGAATCAGCGCAGGCCGCTATTCTGTCCGCGCTGCTCGTGGCCCTACCCATTGTGGTGGTGTGGGCCACCGGCGGCTTTGCCAACAGCCAGCCCGACGCCTTGGCGCGCCTGGCTGGCCAGGCCTGGCTTCTGATCCACGGGGTTCCGCTGGAACTGTCGAATCAGGGTAACGGCACCGCCGCAGGCGGTACGACGGCGGGAATGCTGACCCTGACGCCGCTCGCGTTGACGTTGATCCCGTTCCTCCTCGCCTGGCGGGCCGGCCGGCGTCTGGCTCGCGCCTCCTACACCGACCAGCTCTGGCAGGCTTTGCTGGGGTCCTGGGCTGTGTACTCAGCCTTTGGTGCTGCCACAGCTTTTGTCTGCCGCTCCTCCGACGTCGTCGTCAATCTCTGGTTTGCCATGCTCATTCCCGTTCTTCCCGTCGCGCTGGGCACGGTGGTGGGAGCCCGCCGCGAAGCGGGCTCCTGGCGGAAATTGATCGGCGTGGATGCTGTGGCCTGGATATCGCGGACCAGCCAACACTCCAGATGGGCCGGTTCCTACCTGGCCTCCGCTGGCAAAGCCGGATTTGTGGCGCTCATGGCGGCGCTTGGACTGTCCTGCGTGCTGCTCGGTGTTGACCTTTTCATCCACTGGGACCTGGTGCTCACCGTCTACGAGGGCCTTGGGGCAGGCGCCGTGGGTGGAGCAGCACTGACACTGGGGCAGCTTGGCTACCTCCCCAACCTTGCCGTGTACACGCTGGCGTGGGTTTCGGGCTCTGGTTTTGCGCTAGGTGATGGCTCTCAGCTGGGTGCCCTGGGGTCCGCTGCCGGTCCGCTGCCACCGATTCCCGTTTTTGCGGCACTGCCGGCTGGCACCCTGGACTTCGGGTTTGTGGCCCTGGTGGTTCCTGCCCTGGCTGGGGCACTCGCTGGCTGGTGGTTCGTCCGCGAAGGGGAAAACCACTTTGATGAGTGGCTTTCCATCAAGGTCAAGGCACGCTGGTTTACGGCGTCAGCCTCCACGGTTGTTCTGGGAGCGTTGATTGGGGCCGTTGCCGGCGTTCTCGCTGCAGCCCTGGCGCTTCTGGCGGGAGGCTCTGTTGGCGTGGGACGACTCACCAACATCGGGCCCGACCCGTTCTGGTTTGCGCTGTGGATGACCGCCGACGTCGGCATTGGCGCCGTCATTGGCTACGCCGCAGGGCCCTGGCTGGAACGCCGGCAACCACAGCACGAATCGTCGGAAGCCTGACGGAGACGCCCTAGGCGCAAGCCTGACGTCGTTAGCCTGACGTCGCAAGCCTGACGGAGACGCTAGCTCAGGTCAGCGCATTCCTGGGAGGGCATCCTCTAGCTGGGACTGGCACTTGGCCGCGGCCTGGCCGGTCAGCGCCGCGCGGGAGCAGTCCTGGAACTGCTGGATCTCGCTGAAGAACAGCGCCGAGGCCAGGATCAGCAAAGCCACAATGCTGGAGACCACAAGCCCAGAGATGGTGCCATACAGGAGCCCCCGGGACTGTTTGATGCGGATAGCCCGGATCAGGACCACAACTCCGACGATCAGGCTGGCTACCACCAGGATCACTGAGAGCCACAGGTAATTCACGTCCAGCTGGAAAACAAAGAGTGCACCCAGGACCGTCAGGAGAAAAATGCGGAACAGGGACCGGGTCTTCAGGAATGCGGCCTGATCTGCTTCACTGAGCTGCAATTTGTCCTGCCGGGAGTCTGCCGGACCGGGGGTGGGGTTCATGTTTTCCAGCCTACGCGAGCCTGCCCATAAGCTTGACCCATGCGCATCGTAGTCCTCGTTTCCGGAACCGGCTCCAACCTCCAAGCTGTCATCGACGCTGTGAGCTCGAAAGAGCTCACCGTGGAGATCGCGGCGGTGGGTGCGGACCGCGAAGGTACCTACGGCGTCGAACGTTCAGCTGCCGCGGGCATACCGACCTTCGTGGTGGATTTCAAAGCCTATGCGGATCGCGCCAACTGGAACGCCGCCCTGGCTGAGGCCGTGGCGGCCTATGCGCCGGATGTGGTGGTATCATCCGGTTTCATGCGGATTGTCAGCGCCGATTTTATTGCCGCATTTAATGGCCGTTACCTCAATACCCACCCCGCCCTGTTGCCGGCATTCCCCGGGGCGCATGGGGTGCGAGATGCCATGGCCTATGGCGTCAAGGTCACAGGATGCACTGTTCACTGGGCCGACGCTGGCGTGGATACCGGGCCCATCATCGCCCAGGAAGCGGTGGCTGTGCTGGATTCCGATACCGAGGAAACCCTGCACGAACGCATCAAGGTCGCAGAGCGTGGGCTGTTGGTGCGGACGCTGGGCGAACTCGCCGCCGGTGCCCTGCCCGGCCTGTAGCCCACCTCCCCTCGAGGACGCTGACATCGCGGGGCTGGAGTAGGGGAGGGGAACCGAGGGCTAGTCCAGCCGACGCTGCCGGGTCTCCGGGGCAAAGATGGCCATGAAGATCACTGCCACGACAACCAGGCCGCCAGCTAGCGCGAACGAGGTGGCGAGGCCAAACTGCGGCCAGAAAAAGTTGGCAAAGACCAGCGGACCCAGCCCTGCGCCAACCCGCGAAAACGTCGAAGCCCACCCGAACCCTGAACCGCGAAGTTCTGTCGGATACAGCTCCGACACGTAGGTATAGAGCACGGGAATGGCCACCTGAACCACAAACCCGAATACCAGCAGCCAGAACACAGCGGCCGTGGGAATGTCCACCACAAAGGCCACAACCACCAGCGTCAACGCTGACAAAGGACCCGTGATCGCCAGGATCCACTTGCGGCCCACCCGTTCCACGAGGAGCGCGGCAACCACCACGCCCAGGAGCCCGACGGCTGCCATGGATGCGGTTGTGACAAAGGCCTTGTATTCCTCAAACCCTGCACCAATGAGGATCCGGGGCATCCATGTCAGGGACAGGTAGTAGACCAGCAGGATGCTGAAAAACAGCAGCCAACTGGTAGCCGTGATTTTCCAGTTGAACTGCCACACCCCGCGCAGCTGATGCCAGATGTTTCCGGCAGAGAGGCGCGGGACATCCTTTGCGGCCGGGAGGCTGTACGCGCGCGGTTCGGCCCCGGTGGCGCTGACCAGGGCGTCGATGACTTTGGCGGCTTCGTCGCGGCGTCCTTTGCGGATCAGGAACAGCGGAGATTCCGGGACGCTGCGGCGCACCCAGAACACCAGGAGCGCCGGCAGGACCATGACGAGCATGGTGAGCCGCCAATCGCCGAACGCTGCCACGAGTGCCGCAGAAACGAAACCGCACAGGGCAGCGCCAATGGGCCACCAGCCATCCATCGCGGTCAGGACCTTGCCGCGTTGCTTGCGCGGCGTGAATTCACCCACCAGTGCATAGTCCACCGGAATGCAGCCGCCCAGGCCGAAACCCGCCATGAAGCGGAAAATACAGAACCAGATGAAGTCCGGTGAAAACGCGCCCAGTACGGTGAAAATCGAGAACAGCAGCAGCGTGGCAGTAAAGGCCTTTTTCCGGCCGATCGTATCCGCAATGGTGCCCCACACAAATGCACCGACCGCCATCCCGATCAGGTTCGAGGTGCCTACCCAGGCGACTTCTCCGGCGCTCAGATCCCAGTGCTTTGACAGCAACGGAATCAGGATGCCGTTCAGGGTCACGTCCCATGCATCAAACATGAAACCGAGCCCGCCAATGAGGAAAATGCGTCCCTGCACCTTCCACCGCCACGGCAGATCCTGCACCACCTGTTCGCCCGTGGGCACCGCTGTATATGTGTTCATCATCAGCCTCCTGAGGAGAATAGTAGCCGCCATCCCATGGTCATTTGGCCCACAGCCCGGGAACGGGCGACGCCGGACCCCCGCCCTGGGTGGAACGGTGAACGGACGCCGCCCGGCGCCGTCGTCCGCGGCAGGATGGGGCCCCGGCGCTTAACACTGCGGTGCCCAGCACGAGGCGCGGAGCAGACGCGATAAACTGGCACAATCCCCACCAACCGCGGCGTCTGGCCGCGCGATACGACGGAGACTTTTGTGAGCTTCACGCAGCTTGACCGTGTTCCCATCCGCCGAGCGCTGATCTCGGTGTACGACAAGACCGGTCTGGAGGAGCTTGCGCGCGGACTGCACGACGCCGGCGTGACCCTCGTGTCCACCGGTTCCACCGCCAAGAAGATCGCCGCCGCCGGTATCCCGGTCCAGGAAGTCGAGGAGGTGACAGGGTCCCCGGAAATGCTCGACGGCCGGGTCAAGACCCTGCACCCCCGTGTCCACGGTGGCATTCTTGCTGACCGTCGCGTCCCCGCGCACATGGAGACGCTGGCCAGCATGGAGATCGAAACCTTCGACCTCGTGGTGGTGAACCTCTACCCGTTCGTGGAAACCGTGAAGTCCGGCGCAGAGCGCGATGACGTTGTTGAGCAGATCGACATTGGCGGGCCCGCCATGGTGCGCTCCGCTGCGAAGAACCACGCCGCCGTCGCAATTGTTGTGGATCCGACCTTCTACGGTTCCGTCGTTACAGCTGCGGCTGAGGGGGGCTTTGACCTGAAGACCCGACGCCGGCTGGCTGCGAAAGCCTTCGCCCACACCGCGTCCTATGACACCGCAGTGGCCAGTTGGACTGCCAGCCAGTTCCTGGATGAAGACGGCGACGGAGTCATTGACTGGCCCGCCTACGCCGGTCTCGCTCTGGAGCGTTCAGAGGTTCTGCGCTACGGCGAAAACCCGCACCAGCAGGCAGCACTTTATGTGGACCACTCCGCCCCGGCCGGCATTGCGCAGGCCGACCAGATCCACGGTAAAGCCATGAGCTACAACAACTTTGTTGATGCCGATGCTGCCCTGCGTGCTGCATTCGACTTCAGCGAGCCGGCCGTCGCCGTCGTTAAGCACGCCAATCCGTGCGGAGTTGCGGTGGGGTCCGTTGATGCCGCAGATCCCATTGCTGATGCCCACGCCAAGGCGCACGCCTGCGATCCGGTCTCCGCATTTGGTGGCGTCATCGCTGCGAACAGCACGGTCACCGCTGGCATGGCGCGCACCGTGGCTGGCATCTTCACCGAAGTTGTCATCGCCCCGTCGTTCGAGCCTGAAGCCGTCGAAATTCTGTCCAAGAAAAAGAACATCAGGCTCCTGGCCCTGCCTGAGGGATACGGCCGCTATCCGTCCGAAATCCGCCAGGTATCCGGTGGTGTGCTGGTCCAGATGTCCGACAAGGTAGACGCCGACGGCGACAATCCAGCCAACTGGACCCTCGCCGCCGGTGTCGCAGCCGACGAGAAAACCCTCGCCGACCTGTCCTTTGCCTGGACCGCGTGCCGCGCAGCCAAATCCAATGCGATCCTGTTGGCCGCCGACGGTGCAGCAGTGGGCATCGGCATGGGCCAGGTCAACCGCCTGGATTCCTGCCGGCTGGCTGTCGAACGCGCCAACACGCTTGGGGTTACCGTCGATTCCGATGTTGACGGCGCAGGTGGGGCCTCTAACGCAGATTCCGACGGTGCCCCCCAGCGCGCACGTGGCGCGGTGGCGGCTTCGGACGCGTTCTTCCCGTTTGCTGACGGACTGCAGATTCTGATCGATGCCGGTGTTCGCGCCGTGGTCCAGCCCGGCGGCTCGGTTCGCGACGAGGAAGTCATTGCCGCAGCCAATGCCGCAGGGATCACCATGTACTTCACGGGCGCCCGGCACTTCTTCCACTAGGACTCGGGTCGCGCGGTTGCTGCTCGCCAAACAACCAAGAATGGACATGTCCGTCCTCCCCGACGGACATGTCCATTCTTTGTTGGTGCCCGTGGGCATGATCGGTTCTGCTCACTGGTGGGATTCAGGGCTGGACATGTCCAGTGAAAGTTCTGTCCCCAAAGGTTGGACATGACCAATCTGGGACGTCGTCCAAAGCTGTGGGTGTTCCAACGCCACGCTTCGTGGCTGGGCTTGATGTCGGATATGTCCATGCCCTGCAACGAAGAATGGACATGTCCCTCGCGATGCGGAGGGACATGTCCATTCTTTGTGGCTACCTGTGGGCATGATCGGTTGTGCTCACTGGTGGGATTCAGGGCTGAGCATGTCCAGCCGGGGCGGGGCTAGAGATTGAGCATGTCCAACCCGCGGGGGTGGGGGAGGGGGCTGCTCAGGCCGCTGCGGCCCGGTTATAGGCCTGCTGGATGACGGAGCCCCAGTACGGGCCATACATGGTGCTTGAGTTGGTTCCGTAGCCATAGCTGTTGACGGAGTTTTGCTTGCCGGTGGAGCTGGTGCCCACAAACCATGGCCCGCCTGATGATCCGCCAGTCATGTCGCAGGGGATGCCCTGGGTGGTGCCTCCCGGGTTGACGGTGTCGTTGGTGGCCTTGCCGGAACAGCTCTTGAGTGTTGCGCCATTGAATGGGGAAGCGGCGGGGTAGCCGAAGGCCTTGTAGGTCAGTCCGCGGGATGCATTGAACTGGATTCCGGAAGCTCCGACGGTGTCGCTGAGGGTGCGCCCGTTGAGCGGGGAGACCACGGCGAAGCCTGTGTCGTACTGGATGTCGCCCTGGCCGGTCCACTGCGTGGGTGCGTACAGGCCTTTGGCTGCGAACTTGCCGTAGGGTGCTGCACCGTTGTTGTAGGCGGGGACAAAAACGAAGTTGGTGACAAAGTTGCCCGGCCCGTCATTGATGCAGTGCCCGGCGGTGGAGACTGTGCTCTTGTTGGCAGCGGCAATAGAGTTACCGGAACAGACGAAGTTCTGGCCGCCCTGGGTGAAGAAGACCTTGCCGATTGTTGCCACAGGGCTCTCGCTGGCCGCGTTCAGGACCGGGGTTTTCGGGGCAAGTTTTTCTGCGCTGGCGGGTGCGCCCTTGTCCACCACGGACCGCTCCAGGCCCAGGGTGCGCTTGACGGCGGCGTCCGCCCGCTGATCAGCGGGAATGGCTCCGATCATCCGCTCGGCTGTCCAGTACTCGGCTGCCGAGCTATTGTCCACGGCGGCGCTGGCAACGGAAGGGTTGACCTTTTCCTGTGCGGCCGGCGCGGCTGTGGCAGCTCCGGCAGAGGTCAGTGCCAGGAGTGCAGCAGCTGAGAGGCTGAGCAGTCCCGTGGTCATTTTTCTGGTCGACGTCATTGCTTTCCTGACTGATCGGGCGGCGCTGCGAGTGGGTGGTGCGCCACGTGATGGAAGAGAATCTAGCGGTACATGACAGATTTGTAAACTAGGATGTCAAGTATTGACACTTACGACGGCGGTGCGGTCGCCGTCGTCGTGGTCCAGCAGTTCCGGCGGTAAACGTGAGCAGAAGTCAGCACCCAGTGCAGCTGGTAAGCGTGTCCTCGGGTAGATTGGGAGTGTTTGGGATAAGACCAGATTCCCAACACCAAGCCGACCTTCAGGGAGACGCCCGCGCATGTCCAAAATCATCTACACCCACACCGACGAAGCGCCGATGCTGGCCACGTACTCGTTCCTGCCGATCATCGAGGCCTTCGCCTCAACGGCTGGTGTGGAGGTGGAGACCCGGGATATTTCACTTGCGGGACGCATCATTGCCGCTTTCGGGGACCACCTGACCCCCGATCAGCAGATTGGCGACGCGCTGGGTGAACTCGGCGAGCTGGCGAAAAATCCCGCTGCCAACATCATCAAGCTTCCCAATATCAGCGCTTCCATTCCGCAGCTCAAGGCAGCCATCACCGAACTGCAGTCCCAGGGTTACGCCGTCCCCGACTACGTGGACAACCCGACTTCGGATGACGAGACTGCGGCACGCTCGCGCTACGACAGGATCAAGGGTTCTGCCGTGAACCCCGTGCTGCGCGAGGGCAACTCGGACCGCCGGGCACCGCTGTCCGTGAAGAATTACGCACGCCAGAATCCGCACTCCATGGGTACCTGGAGCCCAGACTCAAAAACAAACGTTGCGACAATGGCCACGGATGACTTCTTCTCCAACGAAAAGTCAGTGATCATCAAGTCCGCCGGCACCATTACCATCCAGCTGGTCCGCGAAGATGGCAGCGTCGAGGTCCTGAAGAAGGCCTTCCCCGTGCTGGACTCAGAAATTATTGACGCTACGGTGATGCGCGCCGCTGCGCTGGATACCTTCCTCGCCGCCCAGGTGGCACGGGCCAAGGAAGAGGGTGTGCTGTTCTCCGCGCACCTGAAGGCCACCATGATGAAGGTCTCGGACCCCATCATCTTCGGCCACGTGGTCAAGGCCTACTTCTCCGAACTCTTCGCCACCTATGGTGATCAGCTCGCTGCAGCAGGCATCAGCCCCAACAATGGCCTTGCCGCAATCCTCAACGGCCTGGACAAGCTGCCCGCCGATGTCCGCGAAGGCGTCCAGGCAGCCATCACCAAGGGCCTGGAGGACGGCCCGGCGCTTGCCATGGTGGACTCGGACAAGGGCATCACCGGGCTGCACGTGCCCTCTGACATCATTGTGGACGCTTCCATGCCGGCCATGATCCGCAGCTCGGGCCACATGTGGGGCCCGGATGGCGCCGAGGCTGACACGCTGGCGGTTCTCCCGGACAGCTCCTATGCAGGGATCTACCAGGTTGTCCTGGACGACTGCCGTGCCCACGGCGCCTTCGATCCCACCACCATGGGCACGGTCCCCAACGTTGGACTGATGGCCCAGGCCGCCGAGGAATACGGCAGCCACGACAAGACCTTCGAGATCCACGAGGCTGGTGCCGTCCAGGTGGTCGACGCCGACGGAACCGTCCTGCTCGAGCACACTGTTGCGCCGGGGGATATCTGGCGGGCCTGCCAGACCAAGGACCTGCCCATCCAGGACTGGGTCAAGCTGGCCGTCACCCGTGCACGTGCCTCCTCGACACCGGCGATCTTCTGGCTCGATGAGGCCCGCGCGCACGACGCCAATGTCATTGCCAAGGTTCGCGAATACCTCAAGGACCACGACACCGAGGGCCTGGACATCCAGATCATGACGCCGGAAAAGGCGACAGCCTTTACGCTGGAGCGCATCCGCAAGGGTGAAGACACCATCTCCGTCTCCGGCAACGTCCTCCGCGACTACCTCACGGACCTGTTCCCGATCCTGGAGCTGGGCACCAGCGCCAAGATGCTCTCCGTGGTTCCGCTGATGAATGGTGGCGGACTGTTCGAGACCGGCGCCGGCGGGTCAGCCCCGAAGCACGTTCAGCAGCTGATCAAGGAAAACCACCTCCGCTGGGACAGCCTGGGCGAGTTCCTTGCCATAGCAGTCAGCTTTGAGCACCTGGCCGTGACCACCAACAACGCCCGGGCGCAGATCCTTGCCGACACCCTGGACCGCGCTACTGGCACCTTCCTGCTGGAAAACAGGTCGCCCAGCCGACGCGCCGGCGAACTCGACAACCGTGGCAGCCACTACTTCCTGGCCCGCTACTGGGCAGAAGAGCTGGCCAAGCAGACGGACGACGCCGACCTCGCCGCCGCTTTTGCGACTGTCGCCAAGGCGCTGACCTCCAACGAGGACGTCATCGTAGGTGAACTTGCCGCCGTGCAGGGCTCGCCTGTCGACATTGGCGGCTACTACCGCCCGGACGCCGCAAAGGTAGCAGCAGTCATGCGTCCTTCCGCCACCTTGAACAGGGTGATCGCAGAGCTGGTTGGCTAGCATCGCAGTGGTGCGCCCCGACGGGCGCACACGCATCTAGGAGCGCAGGAACGCCGCCCATCCACTGGTTCATCCAGCGGGTGGGCGGCGTTTGTCTAGGCTGCCTGTGCAGCGGAGGTTTCAGCGAGTGTCGTTGGCGTACGTGGTGCCGAGCTGCGCCCTGACGCCGTCAAAGAACTCCATGGTGGCAAGGGTGTCAGCCAGGGGCATGACGGGACTTTCGGTCAGGCCCTGCTGGATGCAGCGGGTAACTTCACGTAGCTCATAGGTATAGCCGCGGCCAACCGGTGCGAACGCCTCTGCGCGTTTGGTATCCCAGCCCGTGCTGACCAGCAGCTCGGTGGGGTTGTTGATGGAACCGATGCTCTGCAGGACGCCCTTGCTTCCGGCCACCGTGGCGGTCCTCGGTCCGTGCGCCAGTAGCGACGAGGTCAGCTGGACGTGGGCGCCGGAGGCGTAGCCAAGGGTCAGGACATTCTGGGCATCCACGCCGTCATCATTGATGGTTCCTGCTGCGGCGACGGACTGCGGGAAGCCCAGGGTTCCCAGAGCCCAGAGCAGTGGATAGATGGTCAAATCCAGGAGGGCGCCGCCGCCGGCCTCCCGGGCCCAGATCCTGGCATTGGGATCATAGGGGGCCGGAAACCCAAGATCCGCACTGATCCACTGGACCTGCCCAATCTCCCCTGAGGCGATGATCTCGAACGCCCGCTGCATACTTGGCAGGAACCGGCTCCACATGGCCTCCATCAAAAACAGGTTCCTGGAGCGGGCTAGCTCTATCAGTTCCTTGGCCTCGCCGGCATTTATGGTGAAGGCTTTCTCGCAGAGTACATGCTTGCCGGCCAGCAGGGCTGCTCGGACAATCTCAAAGTGCTGGCCGTGGGGCGTGGCCACGTAGACAACGTCCACTGATGCATCGGCAAACAACCGCTCGTAGCCCTGGGCTTCAGCGCTGTCCCCGTAGGCCGTGCCAAAACCATGTTGTGCCGCAAATGCCTCGGCAGATGCCTGGCTGCGCGAACTCACGGCATACAGTTCAGCGTCCTGCAGGAGGGCCAGATCCTCTGTGACTGACTGTGCAATTCCGCCGGTGGCCACCACACCCCAGCGCAGTGGTGCTCCTGTAGCGGAGCGGGGATCGGTGTCGGACTGGGCGGAAAGCCATGGCGTGGCAAGGGGGGCACTCATCTGTCCATCCTCTCACTGCACGCGCCAGGAAGGTGTGCTGCACCACACCAGTGGCGTGCGCCGTCGTCGCCCCCGTCCCGTCCCCGCATGCAGGAGATCCCTCCTTAAAAGCGCAGGAGCCCGGACCCTGTGAAAAGGGGCCGGGCTCCTGCGGTGAAACGGGTAAAACCGGGATGACTACTTGGTCAGCGGGCCAAGTACCGGATCGTCGGTGTAAGCGGTCTTGACATTCTCCGCCGTCACGATGACCGGCTCCAGCAGGTATGCCGGAACAACCTTGCTTCCGTTGTCGTAGGACTTGTCATCATTGATCTCAGGAGTCTTGCCGGACTGCAGGTCCTTGACCATGGTGATGGCGTGCTCAACAAGCTTGCGGGTGTCCTTGTTGATGGTGGAGTACTGCTCACCGGCGAGGATGGACTTGACGGACTCCAGCTCGGAGTCCTGGCCGGTGATGACCGGGATGGACTTGCCTGCGGACTTGACCGAGGTGATGACCGCGCGAGCCAGGGTGTCATTCGGGGAGAGCACGCCGTCAAGTGTCTCGGAGGAGTAGCTGCCCGTGAGCAGGTTGTCCATGCGACGCTGGGCGTTCTCAGCCTTCCAATCCTGGGTAACGGCCTTTTCGAAAGTGGTCTGACCGGAGACAACCTTCAGGGTACCGTCGTCAATCTTGGGCTGGAGGACCTCCATGGCGCCGTCGAAGAAGACCTTCGCATTGGCGTCATCAGGTGAACCGGCAAACAGCTCAATGTTGTAGGGACCACTGGCCTTCTTGGCCTGCATTCCGTCCAACAGTGCCTGGCCCTGCAGCTGGCCGACCTTGAAGTTGTCGTACGCCACGTAGTAGTCCACGTTCTCCGTGTTGAGGAGAAGACGGTCGTACGCAATGATCGTGGCGCCGGCGTCCTTGGCCTGCTGCAGCTGGGTGCCCAGCTGCGAGCCGTCCAGGGCACCCACAATGATGACCTTGGAGCCGTTGGCAATCATGGCGCTGATCTGGTTCTGCTGTTCGGCAACACCGTTGTTTGCGAACTGGACCGTCGGCTTGAAGCCGGATTCGTTCAGTCCGTCATTGAACAGCTTTTCAGCGAGGACCCAGTTTTCTGAGGTCTTCTTGGGAAGCGCGACGCCAATCGAGGAGTCCTGCGCAAATCCTGCAGCTTCACCGCTGGCACCGGCAGTGGTGCCAGTATCGGCGCGGCCGCAGGCGGTCAGCGCCAGTGCTGCAATTGCAGCTACGGCTGCTGCCTTTCCTGCTTTACCAATAAGTCGCATTACGTGGTTCTCTTTCTTTGAGTGGAATCCAGTGTCTGAGGAGAACTCAGGCTTCCCTGGAGATTGCTTCCTTGGTGGAGGTGGTTTCGTCGGGTTGGTTTGGGTTGCTGGGACCATCGGGGGAGCGATTGAAGTTCTTCATCATCATCCCGATGATTGACACGCGGCCCTGGCTCTTGTTGTAGACGTCAATGGCTACAGCGATGAGGAGCACCAGGCCCTTGATCATGGACTGCCAGTCGGCGCCGACCCCCAGTAGCTGGAGGCCGTTGTTCAGGACAGCCATGACGAGGCCACCAACGATTGATCCGATCACAGTGCCCACGCCGCCGGTAACGGCGGCGCCGCCGATGAACACGGCAGCAATGGCATCAAGTTCCCAGCCGGTGCCGTCGGACGGGCCTGCTGAAGTGGAGCGGGCCACGAAGATCATGCCAGCAAGTCCGGCAATGATGGACATGTTCATCATGACCAGGAAGTTGATCTTCTTGGACTTCACGCCGGAAAGTTCTGCTGCGTGGCGGTTGCCACCCACAGCGTAGACGTGGCGGCCCACGATGGTTTTGGAGGAGATAAACCCATAGATCAGGACCAGTACGGCCAGGATCAGGCCGGGAACCGGGAAGGACGTGCCGGGGCGACCGGTGGCAAAGAGGTATGTGGCGTACAGGATAGCAACTGAAATCAGGACCACCTTGGCGATGCTGATCCAGAGCTCGGGGACCTCTGCGCCGAGTTCCCTGGCTGCCTTGCGCTTGCGCAGTTCACCAACGATGACAAAGGCGACGCCAGCCAGGCCAAGGAGGAGTGTGAGGTTGTTGTAGCCGGTGTTGGGGCCAACCTCCGGCAGGTAGCCGGCACCGATGTACTGGAATTCCTTGGGAACGGGGATGGAGTTTGACTGTCCCACGAACTGCTGGGCACCGCGGAAGATTAGCATTCCAGCGAGGGTCACAATGAAGGCAGGGATGCCGACGTAGGCCGTCCACCATCCTTGCCATGCACCAATCAGGGCGCCCAGGGCAAGGCCCAGGAGGATGCCGAGGTACCAGGGAATACCCCAGTCCCGCATCGCAATGGCAACCACCATGCCCACGAAGGCTGCTACGGAGCCCACGGAGAGATCAATGTGCCCCGCAATGATGACCAGCACCATGCCGATGGCAAGAATCAGGATGTAGGAGTTGCCATTGAACAGGTTGATCATGTTGGCCGATGTCAGCGTGATGCCGTCGGTCCTCCACTGGAAGAACAGGATCAGGGCCACAAGGGCAAAGATCATGCCGAACTGGCGGGTATCGCCACCGAACATCTTCTTGATCGATTTCATTAATTCAGTCCTTGGTCTGGAAAAGTTCTGGAGTATTCCAGCGTTATGCGGCGGTCTTGCGGGCGGAGGTCATCAGCTTCATCAGGGATTCCTGGTTGGCCTGTTCCTTGGTGAGGACGCCTGTGATGGCGCCTTCAAAGATGGTGTAGATCCGGTCGGAGAGTCCCAGGAGTTCTGGGAGTTCAGAGGAAATGACAATGACGCCTTTCCCCTGGCTGGCAAGCTCCTGGATGATTCCGTAGATCTCGTACTTTGCGCCCACGTCAATGCCGCGTGTGGGTTCGTCAAGGATCAGGAGGTCAGGATCCGTGAACATCCACTTGGCCAGGACAACCTTCTGCTGGTTACCACCCGAGAGTTTGGAGACACCTTCCATGACGGACGGTGTCTTGGTCCGCAGGGATTTCCGGTACTGCTCAGCAACGGCGAATTCCTTGTCGGTGTTCACCACTGTGCGTTTACTGATTTTTTCCAGATTGGCGGAGACCGTGGTGGTCTTGATGTCATCGAGGAGGTTCAGCCCCAGGGACTTCCGGTCCTCTGTCACATAGGCCAACCCGGCGCCGATGGCGGAGTGCACGGACTTGAGCTGGACAGCCTTCCCGTCCTTGTAGATCTCGCCCGTAATGAATTTTCCGTAGGAGCGGCCAAAGATCGAGCGGGCAAGCTCGGTACGTCCGGCACCCATCAGTCCCGCGAATCCAACAATCTCGCCACGGCGGACAAAGAAGCTGGACTCTTTGCAGACCAGCCGGTCCTGGATCTGCGGGTGGGCCACAGTCCAGTTCTTGACCTCGAAGAACGTCTCGCCAAGGGCGGGGGTGTGGTCCGGGAAGCGGGATTCGAGCGTCCGGCCCACCATGCCCTTGATGATGCGGTCCTCGTCAACGCCGTCAGCCTTGACGTTGAGGGTCTCGATCGACTTTCCGTCGCGGATGATGGTGATGGAATCTGCGATCTGCTCAATTTCGTTGAGCTTGTGGGAAATGATGATGGACGTGATGCCCTTGGCCTTCAGGCCGAGGATCAGGTCCAGCAGGTGCTGTGAGTCCGATTCGTTCAGGGCCGCAGTGGGCTCGTCGAGGATCAGGATCTTCACGGACTTGTTCAGCGCCTTGGCAATTTCCACCAGCTGCTGCTTGCCGACGCCGATTTCCTTGACCTGGGTGTCCGGGTCATCGCGCAGGCCAACACGGGCCAGCAGATCCAAGGAGCGGAGCCGGGCTTCGGCCCAGTTGATGACTCCGCGTTTGCTGGGTTCGTTACCCAGGAAGATGTTCTCCATGATGGAGAGTTCGGGGATCAGCGCTAGCTCCTGGTGGATGATCACGATCCCGGCAGATTCGCTGGCCCGGATGTCACGGAACTGCTGGACCTGGCTCTGGTAGACGATGTCTCCGGTGTAGGTCCCGAAAGGGTATACGCCGGAGAGGACCTTCATCAGGGTGGATTTGCCGGCACCGTTCTCGCCGCAGATGGCGTGGACTTCGCCGGCTTTGACGCTGAGGCTTACTTCGGCCAGGGCCTTGACGCCGGGGAATTCCTTGGTGATGGAGCGCATCTCCAGGATGACTGGCTCACTGTGCGATTCGAGCGAGGACATAGCCTTCGCGCCTCCAATGCATGACTTCGTTGTCTGCCCCACAGATCGAGGGGCCGTCTGATGAAAAAGTAAACTGGATCACTACCCTTGTCGTCAAGTCTTGAACGCAACGGGAAGGTAACGATCGGGTTTCAGGTCTTGCGGATCACTGACTGCGCGAACACCAGGGCCGCGCCGCCAAGGGCCTCGGCGCGATCGCCCAGGGAGGAAATGGCAAGGCTGGTTGTCTCGCCCACCACTGGCACCGCATGCCGGATGAGGCCACGCCGGATCGGATCCAGGAGCAGTCCATTGAGCCCCGCCAGGGGCCCGCCCACCACAATGACCTCAGGGTTGATGAGGTTGGCAACGTTACCCAGTGCGCGCCCTACGGCGAGTCCCGCGTCGTCAATGACACGCAGGGTCGCGGGGTCTCCTTCGAGTGCGCTGCGGACCAGGTCCACGGGCGTGAGCTTGCCGGGCTTGCCGCGGCTCAGGAGCTCGATCATGGTGGTGGTGGAGGCGATGGTTTCCAGGCAGCCCCGGTTCCCACAGCGACAGATCAAGCCCTGTTCATGAATGGTGGCGTGGCCAATTTCGCCCGTGATGCCCACATTGCCGTAGTACGTTCCGCCGTTGAGGATCAGGCCCGAGCCAATACCGGATCCGATCTTGATGAAGAGCAAATTGCTGACGTGCCTGTGATGGCCCCACGTCACCTCGGACAAGGCGCCCAAATTCGCGTCGTTATCAAGATAGACGGGGATTTCAAGGGCGTCCTCCATCTCGCTGAGGATGTCGATTCCCACCCACTCAGGAAGGATGGCGCCCGGTGCTACGGTACTGCTCCGCCGGTCGATAGGCCCAGGAATTCCGACGCCGGCACCCAGCAGGGCGGACCGCTCCACGCCGCTTTCGGCCAGGAGGCGTGTCAGCAACTCCGTGGCTGCGCGGATTCCTTCGCTGGCGTGGTGTCCAAGGGGCAAATGGACGGATTCCTCGGCGATGACCCGGTAGCTCAGGCTGGCCAGCACCACCCGTAGGTGGCGGCGGCCAAAGTCGATGCCCACGGCAACGGCGCCGTTGTCGTTGAGCCGCACGTTGAGGGCGCGCCGTCCAGAGCTGGTGACGGGTTCCGTCGACGCAAGGCCCGAGGCCTGCATGATCTTCACGATGTTGGACACGGTGGCTGTGGACAGCCCCGTCTGGCGCGCAAGCTCAGCCTGTGTTGCGGGTCCGCCACGAAGGGCTTCGATGATCCGTTGCTGGTTCAGTTGCCGCAGTGCGGACTGTGAGCCAGGTTTGCGGAGTTTGCTCCTCGTTGAGCGCGGTGTGGGCATGCCATTTAGGGTGCCGGTTTTCAGCGTTGTAGTCAAGAAGTTAACGCATGACCCGCATCGTGTCGCGCGATGCGACAGGGGCGAAGTGCCCGCGATCTCCGCCTCAGGGGGCAGATCGTCCACACCATTTCGTCGCAAGGCTGGCTACTCTGGCTACAGGGGCTTTCCGTGATAAGCCCGATCCAACAACGTAAGGTGCTAGGAATGTTGCTCGCGCTGATGCAGGCCAACGCTGCAGTGCTGGATGTGGAGGAAAACCTGGCGACGCTGGAGGCCGCGGCGGCAGCAGCCGCCGAGTCGGGTGCTGCGATGCTGCTTACCCCCGAGCTCTTCCTGGTCGGTTATGCCCCAGCGCGGCTGCGCGCACACCTTGATCCCACGAGTCTCCCGGCGGTCCATCAGCGTGTGGCCGCGATCGCCGTCGAGCAGCACATTGCCATCGCCTTCAGCCTGCCGGCAGTGACGGAATCGGGAGAGCTCACCATTGCAGCAACCCTGGTGGATGACGCTGGCACCGTGATCCTGACGTACGCCAAAGTCCACCTGTTTGGCCCCGAAGAGCGTGAAGCCTTCGTTCCCGGCGCCCTGGCTCCCACGGTGGTGCAGTTTCAGGGAATGGGTGTCTGCCTGGCCATCTGTTATGACATTGAATTTCCCGAGGTAGCACGGGCCGCAGCCCTGGCCGGTGCTGATCTTCTCCTGGTCCCCACAGCCTTGGCCCACGGCTTTGACGCCGTGCCGCAGGTCCTCGTTCGGGCCCGGGCGCTGGAGAGCCAATTGACCATCGCCTACGCCAACCACTCTGGTGTGGAGGATGGCTGTACCTTTCTCGGCGGAAGCGTGATTGCGGCGCCCGACGGCGGCCTGCTGGCCGCCGCCGGAATGGCACCGGAGATACTGCTCGCCGAGGTCAGTGCGGCCGCCGCGTCGGCAGCCAGGAGTGCGGTGCCGTACCTTGCGGAGCGCCGCCCGGACCTTTATGGGTCCTGGGGTCTCTAGGTCGGCTTCAGGCTTCCCCGCTCGCGACGGCGGGAACAAACTGCAACGCGATCAGGAGTTCTGCCCGGGCCTGAGCCTGGCCAAGGTCACAGCCTAGAAGTTCCGCGACGGCGTTGATCTGACGGCGGACGCTGTTCCTGTGCAGTCCCAGAACCTTGGCGGTGGCGTCCCAGCTTCCGTTCTCCGCAAGCCACGATCGCAGCAGGACCAGGTGCGCGGTACGCCGTTCCTGCTCCAGGTCAAGGATCGGTCCCAGCAGGCGCCTGGCAAGAACCTCCCCAGCGCTGGTACCCAACAGCCCCACGATGCTCCAGTTGGTGGCATCGAGCCGGACGCTCCTGCCCGAGCTGCGGACCTGGGACCGCAGGGCGCAGGTGCGCTGGTAGGCATCCTGTAGTCCCTCGACATCCGTTGCCTCGCCCACCACCAGCCCCCAGCCGAGCCCCTCGATGGTCGCCATCAGTGGTTCATCCACCTTCAGCCGCGTGATAGCAGAGAACCCGTGTTCTGTGAGTTCCACCAGCTTGGTGTCCAGGAGACGGCGCCACTGCAGGATCTCGCGTACCGGTTCAGCAGGGGAAGCCCTGGCTGCCTGGACAGCTCCCATCGGCTGGGGCAGCCGGATTCCCTGCACCACCCGAAGCGGGCTGGTCCTGGTTCCCGAGACGCTCTGGGCCACCAGTTCGCGCCGCAGCAGCACGTCCCTGCCGCTATGTGACTGCAAGGTATCAGGGCGCAGCAGCAGGGTTGTGGCGAGTTGGCTCGGTGCCAAGGCCCCACTGGTCCGCTGCCGGACCAGCAGCTCAAGCAGGCCCACCACCGAGGAGATCACGCTGTTGTGTGCTGCTGTGAGCTGCTGCGTGGACCCAATGATCAGCGCTCCGAGGGTGGCGTCGCGGCTACTGCGCAGCGGGTGCCCCAGGATCGTTGCGTTTCCGCCTGTGGCAGGGTGCTGCGTTTCCACCCGCGGTCCCGTTCCGCCGAGGAGGCGGCCAATCAAGTCCTGCAGATCCGCATCTGCGGGACTTCCGACGTCGACGGCGGTAGCGGCTGCACGCGAGCGTACCTTGCCGTCCGCTCCCACCAGGACTGCCCACACCGGTACCCGGGTGGCCAGGGCTGCGAGGAGCTCGTGGTCCGGACGGGGGGAGAGCACCGCGCGCATGAGCAGCCGGTTGGTGTCCGCTAGGTGACGAAAAACCCTTGCGTTGCCCGACTCGAGCAGAGTGGAGAAAGCCAGCCCAATGGCATTGAAGGGGACGGTATGGGACACGGCCACCAGAGTCAGGCCCTGCGCCCTGCACTCCGTTTCGAGAAGCTCGGGGACTGTCTCAAAGTAGGGTTTCAGGCCAAACCCCAGGGCCTGGACGCCGGCCGAGACCAGCCGCGATACGTAGCTGGCTACGTGCGCCTGGCTGCCACCGTTGTCGATCAGGGGCAGGCCGGCCGTCAGGACAAACTCACCCTCCAGGAGGTAGGGGGTGGGATCCGCGAGTTCACTCGCCTCGACCCACCGCAGCGGAGCGTCTGACTGTCCGGCATCGTGAAGGACGTCCACGCCGTCAGGGAGGGAAGCAAGCAATTCGCCCAGGGTGACGGCCGCCAGGGCTGGCCCAGCGAATTCCCGCTCGGCCGCCAATGGTGCACTATGTCTCATGTGGCTTTACTTTAGGCCATTCTGCACTGCCCTGAGAGCCGGGTCACAGTCCTAGGCTTTAAGCGGGGAATTCACCCACTACCCATCAGAAGGACGTCAACGATGACTGTGCCCACATCACCGGGTCCTGCACCGCAGGACGCGAGCAGCACGGCACTCGGTGCCCAGCTGCTGCGCCGCAAACCCATCTCGCAGATGATTGCCCAGGCCAACGCAGACCATGAGGGGCCCAGGCTGGTCCGCAGCTTCGGAGTCCTTCAGCTGACCATGATCAGCGTTGGCGCTACCCTGGGCACCGGCATCCTGGTGATCTTGGGGGAGTCTGTCCCGCTGGCGGGCCCTGCCATCTGGATATCGTTTGCCATTGCGGGACTGGCGGCGCTCCTGTCTGCCGTGTCCTATGCAGAGATGGCCGGGCTGGTCCCGGTGTCCGGGTCGAGCTACTCCTACACCTACGCCACCATGGGCGAGGGAATGGCCTGGATCTGCGGGTGGTGCCTGGTCCTGGAATATGCGGTTTCCGTTGCCGCAGTTGCCGTAGGGGCTGGCCAGTACGTCAACGAGGCCCTCGGCATTTTTGGCCAGGTCCTCCCTGATGCGCTCTCCCAGCCGCCAGGCTCGGGCGGCATGGTGAATATCCCCGCCATGGTGATTGTCCTGCTGGCAACTGTCCTCCTGGTGAAGGGTGCCAAGGAAAGCGCCTGGATCAACACCTCGATCGTGGTGATCAAGGTTGGCATCCTGCTCTTCTTCTGCGCTGTCGCGTTTACTGCATTCAACGCAGGGAACTTCGAGCCGCTCCTGCCCATGGGCGCGGCAGGAGTATCCGCTGCTGCCTCCCGGGTGTTTTTCTCCTACATCGGCTTTGACGCGGCCTCCACGGCTGGCGAGGAAGCCAAAAACCCTACCCGGGACATGCCGCGGGCCATCCTGCTCTCCATGCTGATCGTCACCACCATCTACGTCCTGGTTGCCGTCGCAGCGATTGGCGCCAGGCCCTGGGGGTGGTTTGACGGCACCGAAGCGGCCCTGGTCAAGATCCTCGAAGAGACCACCGGGCAGCCCTGGATCGGATTTGTCTTTGCCGTGGGAGCAGTTCTGGCCATCGCCAGCATCGTTCTGACAGTGCTCTACGGGCAGACTCGAATCCTGCTCTCGATGTCCCGTGATGGCCTGATCCCGAAAATCTTCAGCCGCGTCTCACGCCGGACCGGCACTCCTGTTGCCGGGACCATCCTGGTGGGATCCGTCGTCGCGCTCACCGCAGGCCTGGTACCGCTCGGTGCCCTGGCCGATGCCACAAGCATTGGTACCCTTTTCGCCTTTGCGCTGGTCAACATCGCCGTGATTTACCTCCGGAGGGCACGGCCCGAACTGGAGCGGACTTTCAGGGTCCCGCTGTTCCCCCTGACCCCTATCCTTGGAGCGGTGATGTGCGGGTACCTCATGCTCAACCTGGGTGCCGATACCTGGGTGGTGTTTGGCCTCTGGATGGCTGTGGGAATCGCCTTCTACTTCGGCTACGGCCGCCGGCACTCTAAAGTGGCAGCACTCAGCACAGCCGAATACTTGGAACTCTCCGTCAGCAGCCCCACGAAAGCAGGCACTCCATGACCACCGCCACCGAACTGCCAGCACCGGACCCGTCCAACACCTCTTATTCGGAGACTGCGCACCCAGGTGCCGTCCAGGACCCCATCACCATGCTGAATCCGGACTTCCCTTTCAGCTATGACCACTACCTGGCCCACGACGCCGGGCTGGGCTCCGTCCCGCCAGAGCTCTACGGAACAGAGGTGGCAGTAGTCGGGGCCGGGCTCTCCGGGCTCGTCACTGCCTATGAACTGATGAAGCTGGGCCTGCGGCCGGTTCTGTACGAGGCGGACCAGATTGGTGGCCGGCTCCGCTCTGCATCCTTCCCCTCGGCCCCCGGCGTGGTCGCCGACCTCGGCGGCATGCGCTTCCCCGTCTCAGGCAAGGCGTTCTACCACTACGTAGACCTTCTGGGCCTGCAGACCCAGGAGTTCCCCAACCCGCTCTCGGCTGCAACCACCAGTACAGTCATTGAACTTGCAGGAAAAAAGCACTACGCCGAAACTCCTGCCGACCTGCCGCCCTTCTTCCGTGAAGTAGCGGAGGCCTGGAAAGCCGCCGTCAATGACGGAGCCAAATTCGCCCAGATGCAGGACGCCATCCGCACCCGGGACACGGCGCGGATCAAGGAGATCTGGAACGAACTGCTGCCGCTGATGGACGAACAGACGTTCTATGGCTTCATTGCCGGCAGTGAATCCTTCCGCAACGCGGGCTTTGCGCACCGTGAGGCGTTTGGCCAGGTAGGTTTCGGTACCGGCGGCTGGGATACCGACTTCCCCAACTCCATCCTGGAGATCCTCCGCGTGGTCTACACCGACGCTGATGACCAGCACCGCCTCATCACGGGAGGGGCGCAACGGCTGCCCGAGGCACTCTGGCAGCACGCGCCGTCGGACCTGGTCCACTGGCCAGCAGGAACCACCCTGGAATCGCTGCACTCAGGTGTTCCGCGCGGCGCCGTGGGCCGCATCAGCCGTGCAGCGGACGGAACCTTCACGGTGCAGGAGCGCTGGGGGAGGACGGCAACCTATCCGGCGGTGGTCACCACCTGCCAGTCATGGCTGCTCTCCACCCGCATCCACACCGAGGAGGCGCTCTTCCCGGCGGAGCTCTGGACGGCCATCGAGCGCTCGCACTACATGCAGTCCTCAAAAACCTTTGTCATGGTGGACAGGCCATTTTGGAAAGACAAGAACCCGGACACAGGCCACGATGTCCTGTCGATGACACTCACTGACAGGCTGAACCGGGCGACCTACCTGCTCGATCACGGACCAGACAAGCCTGCGGTGATCCTGCTCTCCTACACCTGGAACGATGACGCCCTCAAGTGGCTTGCCCTGGACGCCGAGGAGCGCGTGGAACTCATGCTGCACTCCCTGGCCCAGATCTACCCGGACGTGGACATCACCAGCCACATTGTGGGCCAGCCCATCACTGTGTCGTGGGAAGCTGACCCCAACTTCATGGGCGCGTTCAAGGCCAACCTGCCGGGGCACTACAGGTACCAGCAGAGGATTTTCACGCACTTCAAGCAGGATGCCCTGCCGGAATCGCAGCGCGGAATCTTCCTGGCTGGCGACGATGTGTCCTTCACCGCCGGGTGGGCTGAGGGCGCAGTGACAACGGGACTCAATGCCGTCTGGGGCGTGGTGAACCACCTTGGCGGGTCCTCAGCTGCCGAAAATCCGGGCCCCGGAGACCTGCTGGACGCCATCGGCCCGATCGCGCTGGACTGACCCCCTAGCGGGTAGTGGGCGGGTCAACCGGCATCCTGGCCGGATCCCCAGGGCTCCTCAGGAGTGCATGTCCCGGTGAGCCTGCGCCAGGGTCCGGTAGTGGGCGGCGTTGGCCCGGACGCCGTCGAACTCTTCCTCGGTGAGCTCGCGGCGGACTTTTCCGGGCACGCCCGCCACCAGCGACCGAGGCGGAATGACGGTTCCCTCAAGCACCACGGCACCGGCTGCAATCAGTGACCCTGCGCCAATGCGGGCACCATTGAGGACAGTGGCGCCCATGCCGATCAGGCAGTCGTCCTCAACGGTGCAGCCGTGGACGACGGCGCCGTGCCCCACGCTGACTCCCGCGCCGACTGTGCAGGGGAAGCCGGGGTCCGCGTGGAGGACCACATTGTCCTGGAGGTTGGAGCCAGCACCGACGCTGATGGCGGCGGTATCTGCACGGACCACAGCCCCATAGAAGGCGCTGGACCCGGCACCCAGGGTGGCACTGCCAATGATGGTGGCACTCGGGGCGATAAACGCCGTGCCATGGACGTCCGGCGTCGAACCGGCAAAAGGGTACAGGGGAGACATGGTCCCACCCTAGACCCTGCGCCTGCCCGCCTCAGGGGACGGCGTGAACCGGTGTGGTGCCGGGGATCGTCCGGTTAGTTGAAGACCACTGTGCGGTTGCCGTCCAGCAGGACGCGGTGCTCGGCATGCCACTGAACCGCCTGGGCCAGCGTGCGACCCTCAACATTGCGGCCCATCTGGACGAACTGTTCGGGCGTCCGGGCATGGTCCACGCGGATGACTTCCTGCTCGATGATGGGACCCTCGTCCAGAGCAGCCGTGACGTAGTGCGCGGTGGCACCAATCAGCTTCACACCGCGGGCATGCGCCTGGTGGTAGGGCTTGGCGCCTTTGAAGGATGGCAGGAACGAATGGTGGATGTTGATGGCCTTGCCCGTCAGATCAGCACAGAGCTCATCGGAAATAATCTGCATATAACGGGCCAGGACTGTCAGCTCAACGTCGTGTTCAGCCATGATGGCCCGGAGCTTTTCCTCTGCCTGGACCTTGGTGTCCCGCGTCACGGGAATGTGGTGGAAGGGAACTCCGTAGAACTCCGCGAGCCCGGCGAGGTCCCGGTGATTGGAGACAATGGCGGGTATCTCGATAGGCAGGCTGCCAGAGCGCTGCTGGAAGAGGATGTCGTTGAGGCAGTGCGCGGACGTGCTGGCCATCAGCAGGGTGCGGACTTTCTGCCCCACCGTGTACAGCCCCCACTGCATGCCAAAGGCCGTTGCCACCGGCTCCAGTGCTGCGTGCAACTCTGCGCGCGAGGCCGACGTCGTCGCCTCCACCCGCATGAAAAACGTCCCTGTTGATTCGCTGCCGTACTGCTGGGAATCGGTGATGTTGCAGCCCGCCACCAGGAGGGCGCCCGCCACGGCATGGACAATCCCGGGACGATCAGGGCAGGAAAGAGTGAGGACATAGGCGTCATTTGTTTGCACAGGGTTCACGCTTCCTAGGGTACCCGCGAGGATGGCCTGACTTTGATATTCTGGACCGGTCGCAACTGGCGTTGGGTGGCTTACCACCAGGGAGCGGCACTTACGAAGACCACGGATCGTACGCCTGGGCCGAGGGTCATGTTTTACCGCTAACTGGCTGCTGGACGCAGCCTGTTTCCGCGCAGTGCCCTCAACGACCACCATGGCCGGGTGTCATGAACAGCAGTTGCGGCGCCCCAGCCGGTAGCCTGACCTAAGCAGTGCCCGTACCCCCACCCAGGAGTAATTCGTGACTTCAACAGCAATCACATCCACCTCCGTCAGCAACCAGTCGCTGGCTGACCTTGATCCCGAGATCGCAGCGGTCCTCAGCCAGGAGCTGGGCCGCCAGCGCGG
Source organism: Pseudarthrobacter sp. PS3-L1 (assembly GCF_030063285.1). Taxonomy (GTDB): domain Bacteria; phylum Actinomycetota; class Actinomycetes; order Actinomycetales; family Micrococcaceae; genus Arthrobacter. Next base: position 702,546 of record NZ_JASISU010000001.1, read on the forward strand.
CACCCTGGAAATGATCGCCTCCGAGAACTTCGCTCCGCGTGCCGTCATGGAAGCCCAGGGCTCGGTCCTGACCAACAAATATGCTGAGGGCTACCCGGGCCGCCGTTACTACGGTGGCTGCGAATATGTAGACATCGCCGAACAGTTGGCTATTGACCGCGTCAAGGACCTGTTCGGTGCGGAATTCGCCAACGTCCAGCCGCACTCCGGTGCGCAGGCAAACGCCGCCGCACTGTCCGCCATGATCAAGCCCGGCGACAAGATCATGGGACTTTCCCTGGCCCACGGCGGTCACCTGACCCACGGCATGAAGCTTAACTTCTCCGGCAAGCTGTATGAGGTCGCTGCCTACCAGGTTGAAGAAGACGACTTCCGGGTGGACATGGAAAAGCTCCGTGAGCAGGCCCTCGCCGAGAAGCCGCAGGTGATCATTGCGGGCTGGTCCGCATACCCCCGCCACCTCGACTTCGCTGCCTTCCGCTCGATCGCGGATGAGGTCGGAGCCCTGCTGTGGACGGACATGGCGCACTTTGCTGGCCTGGTGGCTGCAGGACTGCACCCGAGCCCCGTGCCGTACTCCGATGTGGTCACCTCCACCGTGCACAAGACGCTGGCTGGCCCGCGCTCCGGCGTGATCCTGGCCAAGCAGGAATGGGCCAAGAAGCTCAACTCCAACGTGTTCCCGGGCCAGCAGGGTGGGCCGCTCATGCATGTGATCGCGGCCAAGGCTGTGGCGTTCAAGATAGCTGCCGGCGAGGAATTCAAGGAACGCCAGCAGCGCGTCATTGAGGGTGCCAAGATCATTGCCGATCGCCTGAACCAGCCCGATGTCGCCCAGGCCGGGGTCTCCGTGCTGACCGGCGGCACAGATGTGCATCTGGTCCTCGTGGACCTGCGGCACTCGCAGCTGGACGGCCAGCAGGCCGAAGATCTCCTGCATTCCGTGGGCATCACCGTGAACCGCAATGCTGTTCCGTTTGATCCCCGTCCGCCGATGGTCACCTCAGGGCTGCGGATCGGTACCCCGGCCCTGGCCACCCGCGGTTTCGGCGCCAACGAATTTACCGAGGTCGCCGAAATCATCGCAGCCGCACTCAAGGCCGGCACCGCAACCGACGTTGACGCCCTGCAGTCTCGCGTGGACAGGCTTGCTGCCGATTTCCCGCTGTACCCGCAGCACGAGCAGTGGTAGGTCATGGGTACCGCAGAGACTGAAAAGACGGCCCGGATCCTTGACGGCAAAGCCACGGCTGCAGCCATCAAGGCGGAGCTCACCCAACGTGTGGCAGTGCTGAAGGAGCGCGGAATTGTTCCTGGCCTGGGCACCATCCTGGTGGGCTCCGACCCGGGTAGTACCTGGTATGTGGGTGGCAAGCACAAGGACTGTGCCGAGGTGGGTATCACGTCCATCAGGCGCGATCTGGCTGCGGACACCTCCGAAGAGGAGCTCCTGGCCGTCGTCCGGGAACTGAACGAGAACCCGGAGTGCACAGGCTACATTGTGCAGCTTCCGTTGCCGGCGCACATCAACCAGGATGTCATCCTGGAGGCGATGGACCCGGCCAAGGATGCTGACGGCCTGCACCCCATGAACCTTGGCCGCCTGGTGGCCAACGTCAGCGGACCCATGACGAGTCCACTGCCGTGTACGCCGAAGGGCTGTGTTGAGTTGCTCACCAGGCATGGCATCAGCCTCAGGGGTAAACGTGTCCTGGTGGTGGGTCGCGGCGTGACCATCGGCCGCCCCGTGGGCCTGCTGCTCACCCGCAAGGATGTCAATGCCACAGTCATCCTGGCCCACACCGGCACGCTGGACCTGGCCGCTGAACTTCGCCAGGCCGACGTCGTGATTGCTGCCGCAGGGGTTCCCCACATGATTGCCGCGGCGCACCTCAAGCCGGGCGCTGTGGTGCTCGACGTCGGTGTCAGCCGTGTGGATGACGGCAACGGCAAGGCAGTTGTCACCGGAGATGTCCACCCGGATGTTGCGGGCGTGGCTGCGTGGCTCTCACCCAACCCCGGCGGCGTGGGCCCGATGACCCGCGCCATGCTGCTGGCCAACGTGGTGGAAACCGCTGAGCGCCAGGCCGGCATCGCCTGATACCCGTTTGACCAGTGGCCGTCCGCTCCTGCACGGAGCGGCGGCCACGCTGGGTTAAATCGCCCGGACACTCTTAACACATATACGTTAAGTTGCGGCCACACGATGTCGGCAACGGAAAATCTGCAATATCCCTTTCACATCCTGCAGCGTTGCACTAGTCTGCTGTGAATGCACCCTCACACTGTTCCTGCCGCCAGTCTGCCCGCGGATGCCCCCGCGCGGAAGATTGTCATCAGCGCCCACAACCTCACCAAGTCCTACGGTGACTTCACCGCCGTGGACGGTATCTCCTTCGATGTACCCCAGGGGGAGGCTTTTGGGCTCCTGGGCCCCAACGGTGCAGGGAAATCCACCACCATGAAGATGATCGGGGGTGTATCCCAACGGACATCCGGCGATCTGAGGATCATGGACCTGGACCCGGGAACACACGGTCCTGAAGTCCGGGCCCACCTCGGGGTGGTGCCCCAGCAGGACAACCTGGATGAAGAACTGCGGGTCAGGGACAACCTTCTGGTGTATGGCAGGTATTTTGGGCTGCCCATGAGCTATCTCAGGCCAAAAGCGGACGAGCTGCTCGAATTTGCCCAGCTGACGGAGAAAGCCAAGGCCAAGGTCGATGATCTTTCGGGAGGTATGAAGCGACGGCTCACCATTGCCCGCTCCCTGATCAACGAGCCCAGGATCCTCCTGCTGGATGAACCCACCACCGGACTGGACCCGCAGGCGCGCCATATCCTCTGGGACCGGCTCTTCCGCCTCAAGGAACAGGGCGTCACGCTGATCCTCACGACGCACTACATGGATGAAGCGGAACAGCTCTGCGACAGGCTGATTGTGGTGGACAAGGGTCGCATCATGGCCGAGGGCACCCCGGCAAACCTGATCCGCGACTATTCCACCCGTGAAGTGGTGGAACTTCGGTTCGGGTCGGAGCGCAACGCGGGAATCGGTGCTGAGCTGGGGGGTATTGGCGACCGGCTCGAAACTTTGCCAGACCGGGTCCTGATCTACGCTCATGACGGTGAGGCCGCACTGGAGCAGGTCATAGCACGGGGACTTCGGCCACTCACGTCCCTGGTGCGCCGTTCCTCACTCGAGGATGTTTTCCTCCGACTGACAGGGAGGAGCCTCGTTGACTGAGAACGTGACGCACCGCGAAACAGCCGCCCTGGGCGAGGGACCCAGCACGGCCGGCAGCACACCTGCCCACGCCCCGGAAGTGTCCGCAGCAAGAGTGCGCCGCTGGGGCGCCTTCTACTATGCCGAAAAAGTCCTGCGCGCCATGCGGAGCTACGTCTGGACCATCGTGCTCTACAGCCTGGGCCAGCCTGCCGCGTACCTGTTTGCCATGGGTGTTGGCCTGGCTACCCTTGTTGATGCCAACAGCACCAACGCCTTTGGTGGCGTCAGCTATATCGTGTTCATTGCCCCTGCGCTTCTCGTCTCCGCAGCCGTGATGACAGCATCGGGGGAGTTCACCTATCCCGTGATGGATGGCTTCAAGTGGCGACGGGTCTACTACGGCCCCCATGCCACGCCCATCACGCCGCAGCAGATTGCCGCCGGGCACATCATGGCAATTGCCGTCCGCTTCGCGGTGCAGTCTGTCCTGTATTTGCTCGTGATGATGCTCTTTGGCGCAACGCCGAGCGCCTGGAGTTGGGTCCTGGTACCGATTGCCATCCTCACGGGGTTGTCCTTCGGAGTTCCGCTGCTGGCCTACGCAGCATCCGTCAGGGAAGACAAGGGGCAGTTCCCCATGGTGATGCGCTTCATTGTCACACCGCTGTTCCTGTTTTCTGGAACGTTTTTTCCATTGGACAACCTGCCGCTGGGTGTGCGGTGGATCGGCTGGATCTCACCGATCTGGCATGGCACAGAGCTGGGTCGCGGCGTCTCCTACGGATACCAGGAACCGTTGTGGCTAATTGCCGTGCACCTTGTCTTTCTGCTGGTACTGGTCATTGGCGGCTGGCATCTGGCCAAGAAGCAGTTTGTCAGGAGGCTGGGACAGTGAGCGTTCAGGACTCTAGGACCCTTTTGACGACCGACGGCGGCCCGCACCCCACTGAACAGGTGCGGCGTCGAAAATATGGTCCCTTGTATTCGCGGAACGCGCGGGCGGTGGTGGCCCGCGGACTCATGGCCACCAAGAGCAGTAACTGGACCGTCATGGCGTCAGGTTTCCTGGAGCCTGTGCTTTTCCTTGTTGCCATGGGGGTGGGATTGGGCAGTGTGGTGGGTAGTGTGCAGGGCCCGGGCGGGCAGGAAATTAGTTACTCCGCCTACATTGCGCCCGCGCTGCTGGCAGTGTCGGCCATGAATGGCGCCGTCTACGACTCCACCTGGAACGTCTTCTTCAAGATGAACTTCGCCAAGCTCTATCAGGGCATGCTGTACACATCCCTGGGGCCGCTTGATGTCGCCATTGGTGAGATTTTCCTGGCCCTGCTGCGGGGACTGCTCTACGCCACAGGATTCACTGCGGTCATGGGAATGATGGGGCTCATCACATCACCATGGGCGCTGCTGATGGTGCCGGCATCGGTGCTCATCGCCTTCGGATTTGCGAGCTTCGGGATGGGCATCACCAGTTTCCTGAAGACGTTCCAGCAGATGGACTGGGTGAACTTTGTGATGCTGCCCATGTTCCTGTTCAGCGCCACGTTCTACCCGCTGAGCGTTTACCCGGAGCCAGTCCAGTGGCTGATCCAGGCCATGCCACTGTGGCACGGGGTGGAACTTCTGCGCCAGCTCAGTGTCGGCTCATTCGGGCCTATCATGCTGGTGCATGTGGGGTACTACGTTGTGATGATAGGCCTTGGCCTGATGCTCACCACGGGCAGGCTGCGAAGCCTGTTCCTGAAGTAGGGAAGCAGCACACACGGCCAGGTGTTCGCCCGCGGTGGAAGAACTGCCCGGGGACCGTCCTTATTTGCGACAATGGAGGCATGCAATCAGTGGGTAGTTCCAGATTTCCGTCCATGCAGGCCAAAGGCGGACCATCCATGTTCCGCATCGGCGGCTTGGGGATGACGGTGTTCATCATCGCGTTCCTGGTGGCTGTGATTTTCGCTGCCAACCAGAACGACGTCGTGGGCTGGGTGGTTGCCATTATCGCCCTGTTCTGGCTTTTGCTGGCCTCGTTTGTGGTGTTCAGCATCCAGAAGGCCGCCAAGAAAGCGGGCGCAAAACTCACTGAGGCCCAGAATGCCTTTAATACCGCGTCTGGCCGCGCACCCATGCCGGATTCGAAGAACAACGGCGGAACCACCATGGTCTCCGAATCCACTGCCACGGATCCGGCGCGGGACCTCAAACTCGACCACTCCTTCAAGATTGTCCAGGTCCAGATCCGGGTTGTGGAGGAAGAGCGCGCCAAGGGTCCAGCTGCGGATTCCGAAACCATCCGCCGCGCTTTGGAAACCATCGATATCACTGCAACAAACGCGCGCGACATGATCCGTTCTGGCGGCCCCGACGACGAGCCCGTGAGTGGAACCATTGTCGACTAGAGTGGGTCCGGTGAGCTCGGCATTGAAGAAGGACACCCTTCGTATCGCATCAGTCAACGTCAACGGCCTCCGGGCTGCCTACCGCAACGGTATGGCGGACTGGCTGGCGGAACGCGATGCTGACATCCTCTGCCTGCAGGAGGTCCGAGCCCCTGACGCCATAGTCCACGAGCTGCTGGGCAGCGACTGGCACATCCTGCATGCCGAAGCCGAGGCAAAGGGCCGGGCCGGGGTGGCCATCGCCAGCCGCCAGAAGCCAACTGCCACCCGCAGCGGCATTGGTGATGCCTACTTTGCCACGGCAGGCCGCTGGGTCGAGGCCGACTTCGCAGTGACGGGAGCCGATGGAAAAGACCAGCAGCTCACCGTCGTTAGCGCCTATGTCCACTCCGGTTCCGTGGGAACACCCAAACAGGACGACAAGTACCGCTTCCTTGACGTGATGATCGAGCGGCTCCCCGCGCTGGCCAAACACAGCGATCACGCCGTGGTGGTGGGCGACCTGAACGTTGGCCACACCGAACGCGACATCAAGAACTGGAAGGGCAACACCAAAAAGGCCGGGTTCCTGCCCGAGGAGCGCGCTTACTTTGACCGCTTTTTTGGTGCGGACATCAATTGGCGTGACGTGCACCGGGACCTTGCAGGCGACGTCCCGGGACCCTACACGTGGTGGTCGCAGCGGGGTCAGGCGTTCGATACCGACACTGGCTGGCGTATCGATTACCAGATGGCAACCCCAGCCCTTGCGGCGGCTGCCGTGTCCGCCGTCGTGGACCGTGCGGCGTCGTACGACACCCGCTTCTCTGACCATGCTCCGCTGGTAGTGGACTACCGGCTCTAGGCACGAAGGCCCCCTTTCATGACTGAAACCATTACTGGAACAACCACGGCCGACGGCGGCGCTCCTGCCGCGCACGCGGCGGCAGGTACCAAAAAACGGATCCTTTCGGGCGCCAAGCCCACAGCCGATTCGCTCCACCTTGGGAATTACATCGGTGCTGTCCGCAACTGGGTTGACATGCAGGCCGAGTACGACGCTGTTTTTTTCATCCCGGATCTGCACGCAGTGACTGTCGACTTTGACCCCGCCGAACTGGCACACCGCACCCGGGTGGTTGCGGCCCAGTACATTGCCGCAGGGATAGACCCAGACAAGAGCATCTTTTTTGTCCAGTCCCATGTACCTGAGCATGCCCAACTCGCTTGGGCGTTGAACTGTATTACAGGCTTTGGCGAGGCATCGCGAATGACGCAGTTCAAGGACAAGACCCAGAAAACGGGGTCAGACTCTGCGACCCTTGGCCTCTTCGCCTACCCCACGCTGATGGCCGCGGACATCCTCCTGTACCAAACGGACCTTGTCCCGGTGGGGGAGGACCAGCGCCAGCACCTGGAACTCACCCGGAACCTGGCCCAGCGCTTCAACACCAGATTCGGCGAGACCTTCACCGTTCCAGAGGCGACAATCCTCAAGGCAAACGCCAAGATCTATGATCTGCAGAACCCCAATGCCAAGATGTCCAAGACAGGCGAATCGCCCAACGGGGCCATCCAGCTGCTGGAAGATCCAAAGATCGCGGCCAAGCGCATCAAATCGGCCGTGACAGATGCCGGCACCGAGATTCGTTTTGACGCCACGGAGAAGCCTGGTGTGTCGAACCTCCTGACCATCTACTCCTCTCTTACTGGAACTCCAGTGCCAGAGCTGGAAGCAGCCTACGAGGGCAAGATGTACGGGCACCTGAAGGTCGATCTTGCTGAGGTAATGGTTGACTTCATCACCCCACTGCGGAACCGTACCAACGAGCTGATGGCTGACCCTGCAGAGCTGGATCGTCTGCTGGCCCAAGGCGCTGGGAGGGCGCGTGAGATCGCGTCGGGGACACTTGCTGGGGTTTATGAGCGCATGGGGTTCCTGCCGTCCGGCAACCTTCCTGGAGTTCGTTAGCCCATGACCCGCGTCAGCAGATCTCCGGTACGCAGTTCCTCGCGTCCAGTGTGCCCGGCGGATGCCGTGGTCCAGATGCCTCCTGGAGATTCTGACGCGGGCCCTGGCCTCGGGGAGACCGAAGATGACGCAGGGCAGGGGATGAGCGTTGGCGTGATCCTGCGGTTCCCACCCCAGGTTGCAGCTGAGCTACAGTCGTGGCGTGCATCGTTCGGAGATCCCATGGCCGAGGTCATCCCAGCCCACATCACCCTGGTGACCACCACCTTTACCGACGACTGGGAAGCAACGTCGGAGCACGTCAGGGCGGTAGCCAAGCAGCAGGAACCGTTTACAGTCACTATCCGCGGCACGGGCACGTTCCGGCCTGTTTCGCCAGTGGTTTTCCTCCGGGTAGATCAGGGCTTCACAGACTGCGTATGGCTGCACGAGCAACTCCAGGCCGGTCCGCTGGAAAGGGAACTGCCCTTCTCCTTCCATCCCCACGTGACGATTGCCCACGACGTTGCGCCAGAAAGCCTCGATGCGGCAGAAACGGTCCTCAAGGATTACGAAGTAAGCTTCCCAGTCGCTAGCATGGGGCTGTACCAACACGACCAGGATGGTATCTGGCAGCTACGGGAAGAGCTCGATTTTGGCAACCAAACTGACACCGCCGGAGGCGCAGCTCTCCCGGACTGAGCCTGCGTTGCCCACTGACCTGGCACGCCTGAAACTTGAGGTAAGCCGGAAAAAGGTGGAACTCAGCAAGGCGCGGCGCGCTGGTGGGGGGCCTTTTGTTGTGCCCCTGGCCGTGATCGGGTTGCTTCTGGCCCGGCTTAACGCGTTCCTGCCCATGCGGGCATTCCAGAACTACAACAGGCAGCATGGGCCACTGATGGCCGCGGGCATTGGCTTTGTCATGTTCTTCTCGATCACTGGCCTGCTGGCTACCGGTTTTTCCATTGCGGGTCTGGTTCTGCGGGGCCAGCCGGAGCTCCTGGACACGATCATTGGCAGTGTTTCGCAGAGTGCCCCCGGCCTGCTAAGTATTGACGGCAGCGATGGGCTTGTTGATCCCAAGAGCCTCCTGAACCCAACCGGCCTGGGGTGGACAGCAATCATTGCTGCTGTTGTCACCATCCTGACCGCGCTGAACTGGATCAACGGGGTCCGGGAAGGCCTTCGCGGAGTGAACCAACTTCCACCCCTGACGATCAGCCCGGTAGTCCTCAAGGCCGGTGATGCGGGGGCCCTGGTCCTTCTGGGTGTGGCGCTTGTGGTCAGTTCTGGAGCCTCGCTCGTGTTTGGGACAGCTGCCGACCTTGTCACCAATTTCCTCAGCCTCAACGATGCGATAGCCGGGCCACTGACGTGGTTGATCAAGATCGCCGTACCGCTGCTCCTGGGGTGGGCCACTGCCATGATCATGTTCCGCCTGGCGGGTAAATTGAAACTGGAAAAGCGTCCCCTGCTGGAAGCCACCATCCTGGCGGCCGTGGGAACCACCGTGCTGCAGCTGTTCAGCACGGAATTGCTGGCCAATGCAGGACGCAACCCACTGCTGGCTCCTTTTGCCATCATCATCGGCCTGCTCATCTGGTTCAACCTGGTCAGCCAGGTCTACCTGATCTCAGGGTCGTGGGCAGCAATCCGGCAGGGAGACCTTGAGGCGGCCCAGGAAGGCCCCTCAAGTTCCTGGGGATCGCGCCAGGTCCAGCCCGGCAAGATGCCCGTGGGTGGCGCTTCGAAGGGCCGCGGACTGGCTGTCAGGCGTCGAGGTACTGGTCTGCCCAGGCCGCGATGATGCGTGCCGCGCGGGCCGCCTGACCCTTTCCGGTCAACAGGTGGTCGCTACCCTCCAGGGACACGAAGTTACGCGGATGGCGTGCGGTCCGGAAGATGGTGCTTGCATTATCAATGCCTACGGTGTTGTCCGTGGGGGAGTGCAGGACCATCAGGGGTTTATGCAGTTGGCGGATGCAGTCCGTCAGGTCGGCGTCTTCGAGGTCTTCCACAAAGTGCCTGCGGATCTCCACGATTTTGCCACCGAGGTCCACCTCTGCGCTGCCTTCGTTGAGGATCGTCTCCAGGGCCGCGTCAAATACGTGGGCCACGTGGTTGGGGGAGAACGGTGCAGCTACCGTTGCCACTGCATCAAGTTCAGGAATGTGCCGTGCTGCGGAGAGCACGGCTGCGCCACCAAAGGAGTGCCCCACCAACAGGGAGATCTCCTTTCCCTGTTCCTTCATGAAGGCCGCCGCACGCACCGTGTCAGCCACTTTGTGGCTGAAGGAGCCCTCAGCCCACAGGCCTGCGGAGTCTCCCAGCCCGAGGTTGTCGAAGCGCAGCATGCCCACGCCGTTTTCCGCCAGCGCCTTACACATCCTTGATGCCGCAGGGCTGTCCTTGCCCAGCGTGAATCCGTGCGAGAAGACGCCCCATCCTTTGATCCGTCCCTCGGGAATATCCAGAATTCCGGAGAGCAACTCCCCGGTGGAACCCGTGAAGCTTACTTTTTCGGAGCGTGACATGGTCCGCCTTTCAATGGCCCCCCGACGGTGCCGTGGGTGGTAGGTAAGTATGTATACCGTTTAAGTTATATGTTCGGTCGTGTTAACGGGCGACGGCGCCGCTCACCGGTGTGGTGAGCGACGCCGTCGTACGCAGTGCTGGAGGTCAGACCTTGCGGGAGAGAATCGCCTGCTTGACCTCGGCAATTGCCTTGGTCACCTGAATCCCGCGCGGGCAGGCTTCTGAACAGTTGAACGTCGTGCGGCAGCGCCACACACCCTCTTTGTCGTTGAGGATTTCAAGGCGCATGTCGCCGGCGTCATCGCGGGAATCGAAGATGAACCGGTGGGCGTTGACGATTGCCGCCGGACCGAAATACTGTCCATCGGTCCAGAAAACCGGGCACGAGGACGTGCACGCGGCGCAGAGAATGCACTTGGTTGTGTCATCGAACCGCTCGCGTTCCTCGGAGGACTGCAGGCGTTCCTTCGTGGGTTCATGGCCACGGTTGACAAGGAATGGCATGACCTCGCGGAAGGACTGGAAGAACGGCTCCATGTCCACAATCAGGTCCTTCTCCACGGGTAGTCCCTTGATGGGCTCCACGGTGATGGGCTTGGTGGTGTCGAGGTCCTTCAGCAGTGTCTTGCAGGCCAGGCGGGTGCGGCCATTGATGCGCATGGCATCGGAACCGCACACGCCGTGCGCGCAGGAGCGGCGGAAGGAGACGCTGCCATCGATTTCCCACTTGACCTTGTGGAGGGCATCCAGGACGCGGTCGGTGCCGTACATGGTGACGTGGAAATCATCCCAGGTGGCCTCCTCGGAAACCTCTGGATTGTAGCGGCGGACGCGCAGGTGTACATCGAATGTGGGGATCTCCCCACCGCCGCCTACGCCTGCGGGCAGTTCAATCTTGGAAGCTGGCTCAGCGAGTTCAGCAGTCATCTCAGTACTTCCTCACCATTGGCTCGTAGCGTGTAAAGACCACCGGTTTGGTGCCCAGGCGGATCCCGGCAATTGCTTCAGCCGAGCCATCTGCCGGGGCGTGGTCATCCTTGTACGCCATGGAGTGCTTCATGAATTTCTCGTCATTACGTTCCGGGAAGTCCTCGCGGAAGTGGCCGCCGCGTGACTCTTCGCGGTGCAGCGCAGCAACTGTCATGACCTTGGCCAGTTCCAACAGGAAGCCGAGCTCAACGGCTTCCAACAGGTCAAGGTTGAAGCGCTTGCCCTTGTCTTGGACCGTGATGTGGCGGTAACGCTCCTCGAAGGACTCGATATCGCTCAGCACCTGGTTCAGGGTGTCAGCCGTGCGGAACACCTGCATGTTGGCATCCATGGTGTCCTGGAGTTCCTTGCGGATCACGGCCACCTTCTCGGTACCCGTGCCGTTGCGGGCAATGTCCAGAAGCTCGATCGTGTATGCCTCGGGGTTCTCCGGAAGTTCCACATAATCCGCAGTCTTGGCGTATTCGGCAGCTGCGACACCAGCGCGCTTGCCGAACACGTTGATGTCCAGCAGCGAGTTGGTGCCCAGACGGTTCGATCCGTGGACCGAGACGCACGCTACTTCACCAGCGGCATACAGGCCCGGAACGATGGTGTTGTTGTCCTGGAGGACCTCTGTGGTGATGTTCGTGGGAATGCCACCCATGGCGTAGTGCGCTGTCGGGAAGACGGGGACCGGCTCGGTGTAGGGCTCCACACCGAGGTAGGTCCTTGCGAACTCCGTGATATCCGGAAGCTTGGCGTCGATGTGGGCAGGCTCCAGGTGGGTCAGGTCCAACAGGACATAGTCCTTGTTGGGGCCACAACCGCGCCCCTCACGCACCTCGTTGGCCATGGAGCGGGCCACGATGTCGCGGGGCGCCAGGTCCTTGATGGTGGGTGCGTAGCGCTCCATGAAGCGTTCGCCTTCTGAGTTGCGAAGGATGGCGCCCTCACCACGGGCTGCTTCGGAGAGCAGGATACCCAGGCCAGCCAGGCCTGTCGGGTGGAACTGGAAGAACTCCATGTCTTCCAGCGGAATGCCACGGCGGAACGCGATGCCCATGCCGTCGCCGGTCAGGGTGTGTGCGTTGGATGTTGTCTTGAAGACCTTCCCTGCACCGCCGGTGGCGAACACTACGGACTTGGCCTGGAAGACATGCAGTTCCCCAGAGGCCAGGTCGTAGGTGACCACGCCTGCAACGCGCTTCTGCTTGAACGGCGTGCCATCCTCGCGGACAGCGTCCTCGTCGACCATCAGCAGGTCGAGGACGTAGTACTCGTTGTAGAACTCCACATTGTGCTTGACGCAGTTTTGGTACAGCGTCTGGAGGATCATGTGTCCAGTACGGTCGGCTGCATAGCAGGAACGGCGTACCGGAGCCTTGCCGTGGTCGCGTGTGTGGCCGCCAAAGCGGCGCTGGTCAATGCGTCCTTCGGGGGTCCTGTTGAACGGGAGACCCATTTTTTCCAGGTCCAGCACGGCGTCAATGGCCTCTCTGGCCATGACTTCAGCGGCATCCTGGTCCACCAGGTAGTCACCACCCTTGACAGTGTCAAAGGTGTGCCACTCCCAGTTGTCTTCCTCGACGTTGGCAAGTGCTGCGCACATGCCGCCCTGGGCCGCACCCGTATGTGAACGGGTGGGGTAGAGCTTGGTCAGTACAGCTGTACGTGCCCGCTGACCGGATTCGATCGCCGCGCGCATGCCTGCGCCACCGGCGCCGACAATCACGACGTCGTACTTATGGACCTGCATACCAGACGCTCTTTCTCTCAGAATTCGCAATGTGCCTGCGGATCGGCGAAACCTGCTCCGCAAAAAGTTGGCCGCGACAGTGCGCGGGGTCGGGCGATCAGGCCGGGCAGAAACCGCCGGGGAGCGGAATGCCGTCAACCATGGGGCACGGGTTGAAGGTGAAGATCACCATGGTGCCGAGGACGATGATGACTGTAGTTGCTGCGTAGAGAACAACTTTCAGTGCCATCCGCGTGGAGTTCTTCTCGGCGTAGTCATTGATGATGGTCCGCACTCCGTTGGTGCCGTGCAGCATGGCGAGCCACAGCATGGCCAAGTCCCAGACCTGCCAGAATGGGTCCGCCCATTTGCCGGCGACGAAGCCGAAGTCAATGGCGTGGATGCCGTCACCGAGCATCAGGTTGACGAAGAGGTGCCCAAAGATGAGGACCACGAGGACAACGCCGGAGAGCCGCATGAACAGCCATGCAAGCATCTCGAAATTGCCCTTGGATGCTCCGGAACGGCGGTAGTTGGACGAGACCCTGCCGCTGCGGGGGGATTCGATGGTGGCAGTCATGGCTTAGTGACCTCCGAGGGCGAGGGACAAGTGGCGGATGGAGAAGCCGACCATGACAACAACCCAGAGACCCAGGACAACCCAGAGCATCTGGCGCTGGTACTTGGCGCCCTTCTTCCAGAAGTCGATGGCGATGATCCGCAGGCCGTTGAAGGCGTGGAAGACGATCGCGGCGACGAGGCCCGTTTCACCGAGCGCCATCAGCGGATTTTTGTAGGCTCCGATAACAGCGGTGTAGGCCTCAGGGGATACCCGTACCAAGGACGTGTCCAGGACGTGCACCAACAAAAAGAAAAAGATCACAACACCGGTAATGCGGTGTCCAACCCAGGACCACATGCCTTCACGGCCGCGGTACAAGGTGCCAGCTGGTTTTGTCGGCACTGATTAAACCTCCCTGCACAACAGCGGCGCTGGCGTGGGATCCACGCGGGGGGAACGCCTGCTGCGAGAGCACTCGTAGCTCAACACTAAATGTAGGCTTCGCTTAGCTGTTATTCAATTTAGGAACACCTTGCAAGGGTGGGAAGGCCTGCAATCGCGGGTCCCTGAGACTAACGCCACACCAAGTCGCACCGTGCAGGACGGCACGCTGCGACCAGCCTTGCTGGACTACCTCCGCTGCGGCTGGGCGTCAGATACAGTGTCCGTGATGAATACTGACCAAGTGAAGAGCCAAAAATCCCCGCTGGACCGCTTTGTCGCGGTGATCCCGGCGGGCGGCGTGGGGACCCGTCTTTGGCCATTGTCACGAGCTGCTGCCCCCAAGTTCCTGCACGACCTCACCGGATCAGGCAGTACGCTGCTGCGTGCAACCTATGACAGGTTGCAGCCGCTTGCCGGTGATCGCATTCTGGTGGTGACCGGTACGGCGCACCGTGACGCGGTCAGCCGCCAACTGCCTGAAATCAGGGATGCCGATCTGGTCCTTGAGAGTGAGCCCAAGGATTCGGCAGCGGCCATTGGCCTCGCTGCAGCCATCCTCTACCAGCGCGATCCGGCCACCATCATGGGTTCGTTCGCGGCGGATCAGGTGATCAGTCCGGACGAGCTTTTCCATTCCGCTGTCAAGGAAGCGATCTACACAGCCGCGGCAGGAAAGATTGTCACCATCGGTATCTTGCCAACGCATCCCTCAACAGGATTTGGCTACATCAGGTCAGGCAAATCCCTGAAGATCCAAGGGGCACCCAGTGCCCAAGAAGTCGTCGAATTTGTCGAGAAGCCGGACGAGGACGTTGCTCGCCAGTATGTGGAGAGCGGAGAGTACGCCTGGAACGCTGGAATGTTCGTGGCGCCCGTGTCCCTGATGCTGAGCCACCTGGAAGCCAACCAGCCGGTGCTTTTCGCCGGACTGCAGGAAATCGCCAGGGCGTGGGACACGCCGGAGCGCGACGAGGTTACAGCCCGTGTCTGGCCAACGCTGCCCAAGATCGCCATCGACTACGCCGTGGCTGAGCCCGCGGCAGAAGCCGGGGATGTCGCTGTCGTACCTGGCACCTTTCGCTGGGACGACGTTGGCGACTTTGCCTCTGTTGGCCGGCTGAACAGCGCCCGAGAAGTTGACGACGTGACGGTTCTGGGGGAGGGCGCCCGCGTCTTCAGCGAGAATGCCAGCGGCGTGGTTGTGACAGACACCAAGCGGGTGATCGCTTTGATAGGGATTAAGGATGTTGTCATCGTTGACACCCCGGACGCCCTCCTGGTGACCACCATGGCCAATTCACAGCGGGTCAAGGCGGCTGTTGATGCACTCAAAGCCAGCGGAGACACTGACGTTCTGTAGGGATTGCATTCGGCCACAGCGGCATCCACCGTTCCTGTGCGAATGTCAATACGGATGACGCCTGGCGTGTAACGCTGGGGTGGTGATGCCCGTATTGGAAGACGCGTGACTAGAGTGAACCCGTGCGTAACTACACTTCCGAGACCGAGCCCACCACGCTGGTTGGTCCTTGGCTGGAGCCATTGCTGGCCGAATTGATCGACTTTCGCCGGGACCTCCATGCCCACCCGGAGTTGTCTTTCAAGGAGTTCCGCACCACCGACAAGTTGGTGGAACGGCTTGCAGCAGCCGGGTTGACGCCACGCCGGCTTGCCGGCACAGGTGTGAGTGTCGACGTCGGCGCTGGACCCATTTCCACTGCCTTGCGTGGCGATATCGACGCACTGCCCATTATTGAGGAAACGGGCTTGCCGTTCGATTCAAAAAACCACGGCGTCACGCACGCCTGCGGGCACGATATCCACACCACCACCATGTTGGGCGTTGCGCTGGTGCTTCACGAAATCCACCAGAAGCATCCCTTGGGTGGGACGGTGCGCATCATCTTCCAGCCTGCGGAAGAGACAATGCCCGGTGGTGCGCTGTCCTGTATTGAACAGGGGGTCCTTGAGGGCGTTCCCCGTATTTTGGCCTTGCACTGCGATCCCAGGATTGATGTCGGCCGCATTGGTACCCGGATTGGGGCCATTACGTCAGCTTCCGACACCATCAAGATTGAGCTCAGCGGTCGCGGCGGGCACACCTCCCGGCCGCACCTGACGGAAGACCTGGTTTTCGCGTTGGCGCAGATTGCCGTCAACGTTCCGGCTGTCCTCTCGCGCCGCGTCGATGTTCGCAGCGGAGTATCGGTTGTCTGGGGTCAAATCGGTGCGGGCTCCGCTCCAAACGCCATTCCAGGCACTGGTTATATGGCAGGGACTATGCGCTGCCTGGACCGGGATGCCTGGCATGATGCCGGGAAGCTCCTTGATGAAGTAGTCCAGCAGGTTGCCGCCCCTTACGGCGTGGACGTGCACCTGGAGCACACCAGGGGAGTGCCGCCAGTGGTCAACTCAGAGCACGAAACTGCACTCATTGAGGCTGCCGCACGTGCCGAGCTGGGTGAGGGCGCTGTGGTCCTCACCCCGCAGTCCATGGGCGGCGAGGATTTTGCCTGGTTCCTGGCGGAGTTGCCCGGTGCCATGATGCGGTTGGGCACCAAGACTCCCGGTGGCGAAGAATATGACCTGCACCGGGGCGACTACATTGTGGACGAACGGGCGCTAGGCCTTGGCATTCAAGTCATGGCTGCTGCTGCGCTGCGGACGTTGCGGGACCTCTAGACCCAGCCGGACATGTCCATCCCGACCCGGGACAGGTGGGCATGTGCGTTTCTGCCAAGCCGCCAATTCGGACATGCTCAGCTGCTTGGGGAAGCGATGGACATGGCGGGTTATGACCATCCTTTGCAGTTACAAACGAGCATGTCCGTCCCCATGGGTTGTTCCTTTTGGGCCATCATTCACTCCAGCTGCGTTGAATGGTCATGCCCATCGTTGACATGAGATCGCGGATGAACATGTCCTGCGGCTTCGTTGAGCGCTGGACAGGGTGGTTTATGCCCACCCTTCGCATCTTCGAACGAGCATGTCCGAGGGGGTTGTGCTGGAAGGATGAGCATGTCCATTTGGGATACTAGGTTGTGCACAATTGAATTGTGCAGTAGTGTTTTAATCATGACAGACGCTCCCAGACTCGACCGGCAGGTGTGCTTTGCGCTGTACTCCGCGTCGCGGGCTGCAACTGCCGTCTACCGGCCCATGTTGGACGAGCTTGGCCTGACCTACCCGCAGTACCTGGTAATGCTGGTGCTGTGGGAAGAAGAGCCACGCACGGTCCGCGGGCTGGGCAAGGAGCTGGGGCTTGATTCCGGCACTCTTTCGCCGCTGCTGAAACGGCTCGAAGGCATGAAGATGCTGGAACGACGCCGGTCCGCTGAGGATGAGCGCCGGGTTGAAGTTTTCCTGACGGAAGCAGGCCGTGCGCTCAGCGCCCGTGCCGTGGCCGTCCCGCAGCAGCTTGCAGCAGCAGCCGGGCTAACTGGTGATGAGCTGGAACGGCTCCGGGAAACCCTGAGCAAACTGTCAACAACTTTGCACAACGCCAACAGATTGGATCCACAGTGAAGACTCTTTACACAGCAGAGGCATTGGCATCCGGCGAGGGTCGTGACGGTAGCGCCGTGACCAACGATGGAAAGCTTTCCGTCACTCTTGCCAGCCCCAAGGAACTGGGTGGCAGTGGCCTCGGTACCAATCCTGAGCAGTTGTTCGCAGCCGGCTACGCAGCATGCTTCCACTCAGCCCTGCGCGTTGTTGCGGCACAGAACAAAGCTGACCTCACGGACTCTGCGGTTGCGGCCAAGGTGCACCTCGGGGCACTCGACGGCGGCGTTGGCTACGGCCTGGCTGTTGACCTCGAAGTTGCTTTGCCTGCCCTGGACCGTGCTACGGCGCAGGACCTTGCCGACAAAGCGCACCAGGTGTGCCCGTACTCGAATGCCACCCGTGGAAACATCGTCGTCACCATCAACGTCATGGAGGTTGCCGAGTGAGCACCGCAGACACCCGCCCCACGTCGACTCGCGAAGTCCAGCTGGCCTCACGCCCGGTGGGGCGGCCCACGCCCGAAAACTTCCGCTTGGCCGAGTCCGCACTGCCGGAGCTCCAGGACGGACAGATCCTGGTCCGCAATAACTTCATGTCTGTGGACCCGTACATGCGCGGCCGGATGAATGACGTCAAGTCCTATTCGGCCCCGTTTGCCGTCGGGGCAGCGCTCGACGGCGGCGCTGTCGGCGAAGTCATCGAGTCGCGGTCAGCTGACGTCGCCGTTGGACAGACTGTGGTTCACTCGCTCGGCTGGCGCGAATACGCCGTCGTCGACGCTGCCTCCGCAGCAGTGGTTCGCCCTGACCTTGCCCCAGAGTCCGCCTTCCTTGGTGCCTTGGGCATGACTGGCCTGACTGCCTATGCCGGGTTGCTCAAAGTGGCCGAGTTCAAGGCCGGCGACGCCGTGTTCGTCTCCGGTGCCGCCGGAGCCGTTGGTTCCCTCGTTGGGCAGATCGCAAAGGCGATGGGAGCTTCGAAGGTCATCGGTTCGGCTG
This sequence comes from Pseudarthrobacter sp. PS3-L1, assembly GCF_030063285.1. Taxonomy (GTDB): domain Bacteria; phylum Actinomycetota; class Actinomycetes; order Actinomycetales; family Micrococcaceae; genus Arthrobacter. The sequence continues at coordinate 720,851 of NZ_JASISU010000001.1, forward strand.
GCACGGCCGCCAAGGTGGCCCGGCTGCTCGAACTCGGGTTCGATGAGGCCTTCAACTACAATGACGGCCCTGTCCTGGAGCAGTTGGAGAAGGCCGCCGGCCCCGAAGGGATCGACGTTTACTTCGACAACGTCGGTGGCGAGCACCTGGAAGCGGCCCTTGCGGTGCTGAACGTCGGTGGCCATGTAGCCATGTGCGGCGCCATTGCCCAGTACAACTCGACCGAACCGACGCCGGCCCCACGGAATTTGATGCTGGCCATTGGCAAGGCGTTGACTCTCCGAGGTTTCCTGGTTGGTGGCTACTGGAACCTGAAGGACGAGTTCATGGAGAAGGCTGCCGCTTGGCTGGCTGACGGTTCCATCAGCTATGACGAGACAATCGTCGATGGACTGGAGAACGCGCCACAGGCGTTCATGGACCTCCTTGATGGCGCCAACACCGGCAAGATGCTGGTCCGCGTTCCGTAGCGGTACCACATCTCTACGCAGAAAGGAGCGGCACACGACGTGTGCCGCTCCTTTCTGCTTGGTAACAAATTCTCAACGATCTTCTTGAACGGCGGCTCGCGGTCACGTGAACGTGTCCCAGGCCACTAAAGTATTCTCCATCAGTGCGCCCCGGCGCAGTGCTGCGATCCTTCAGTGACAACAGAATTTCAGTGTAGAAACGGACACTCATTGACTTCACCTCGTAGCGCCACTCTCTTCACCCTGGAGGAATCTTGAAGACATCACTGCGTGCCATCCCCAAGCGCGGTTCCCTTGCCACTGTTGCGGCCCTTGGTGCCACGGCACTCCTGCTGACCAGCTGTGGCGCTCCGCCCGAGGCTGGCGGCACCTCTTCCGAGGGTGCCAGCGACTACACAGGTTGCATCGTCTCCGACTCCGGTGGATTTGATGACCAGTCGTTCAACCAGTCCTCTTACGAGGGACTGAAGAAAGCCGAAACCGACCTTGGTATCAAGGTCAACCAGGCGGAATCAACTGCCGATACCGACTTCGGACCCAACCTTCGCGCTATGGTCACGGCCGGATGCGACATGACGATCACCGTCGGCTTCCTGCTCGGTGACGCGACCGAAGAACAGGCAACTGCCAATCCGGACAGCCACTTCGCCATCGTGGACTTCAACTACGAGACGCCTATTGCCAACGTCAAGCCGATCATTTATGACACGGCCCAGGCTGCGTTCATGGCCGGGTACCTCGCTGCAGGCACCACGAAGACCGGAACCGTTGCAACCTTCGGCGGCATCAAGATTCCGACAGTGACCATCTTCATGGATGGCTACGCCGACGGCGTCAAGTACTACAACGAGCAGAACAACAAGCAGGTCAAACTTCTGGGCTGGAACAAGGACGCCCAGGATGGCAGCTTCACAGGCGACTTCGAAAAGCAGGATGTTGGCAAGCAGCTCACCCAGAACTTCCTGGACCAGGGCGCAGACATTGTCATGCCGGTCGCCGGTCCGGTAGGTAAGGGTGCTGGCGCTGCCCTCCAGGAAGCAAAGGACTCCGGCAAGGACGTCAAGCTCATCTGGGTTGACTCCGATGGATTCCTCAATGCTCCTGAGTACGCCGACGTCATGCTCTCCTCCGTCATGAAGAGCATGGGCGAAACCGTCGAGGAAGTCGTCAAGGAAGACAAGGACGGCAACTTCAGCAACACCCCGTATGTGGGAACCCTGGAGAACAACGGCGTTGCGCTGGCTCCGTTCCACAACTTTGACTCAGAAGTTTCAGCTGACATGAAGTCCCAGTTGGAGCAGATCAAGAAAGACATCATCAGCGGCACGCTGGTTGTTTCCTCGGAAGCCAGCCCGAAGTCCTGATCTTTGCCGCATAGCGCCGCCGCCCGGACAGTCTCAGACTTTCCGGGAGGTGGCGCTTTGCGTTGCTTCCTGCCTGCGGGGAGTTCCCCGCCCCGAGGGTGCACGCGCTAGTCTTGTGCTGCATCCGCCTACCCGTCCATCTGCTGCATGGACGCTTCGAGAATGGTCAGAGTTTTGAAACTTGAACTCAGAGGGATCACAAAAACTTTCGGCACCCTGGTTGCCAATGACCACATTGACGTGGTTGTTGAGCCGGGGCAGATCCACTGCCTGCTGGGCGAGAATGGCGCCGGAAAATCCACCCTGATGAACGTGCTGTACGGCTTATACGAGCCCACCGATGGGCAGATCCTCATCGATGACAAACCTGTAGTTTTCCGCGGCCCTTCCGACGCCATGGCTGCCGGGATCGGTATGGTGCACCAGCACTTCATGCTGGTCCCCGTTTTCACCGTGGCGGAAAATGTCGCGCTGGGTGCTGAACCCACCAAAGCCGGCGGATTCCTCAACCTTGAGCAGACCCGCAAAAAAATTAAGGACATCTCCGACAAATACGGGTTCGACGTCGATCCGGACGCCTTGGTAGAAGACCTCCCGGTGGGTGTCCAGCAGCGAGTCGAGATCATCAAGGCTCTGGTTCGGGATGCCAATATCCTGATCCTCGACGAACCCACCGCGGTCCTGACGCCCCAGGAGACAGACGAGCTGCTTAACATCATGCGCCAGCTCAAGGCCAACGGGACGTCCATCGTCTTCATCTCTCACAAGCTTCGTGAGGTCAAGGCTGTCTCGGACATCATTACCGTGATTCGTCGCGGCAAGGTTGTCGGTTCTACACAGCCTGAAACATCAACTACTGAACTGGCGTCCATGATGGTGGGCCGCTCGGTAAGCCTGACATTGAACAAGGCCCCGGCCAACCCTCAAGAAACTACGTTCGAGGTGCGTGATCTGACGGTTGTCGCACCCAACGGACAGCACGTCGTTGACGGCATCAGTTTCGATATTGCCAGGGGAGAAATCCTTGCCCTTGCCGGCGTCCAGGGCAATGGCCAGACGGAGCTCACAGAGGCCGTCCTGGGACTGCAGGAACGAGTCAGCGGATCCATCCGCCTGGACGGTCACGAACTTGTGGGCCGCAGCGTCAAGCAGGTTCTTTCCGCCGGTGTCGGGTATGTACCAGAGGACCGCACGGTCGATGGCCTGGTGGGTACGTTTTCCGTCGCCGAAAACCTGGTGCTGGACCTCTATGACAAGGTGCCTTTCGCCAAGGGCATCAGTATGAGCCCTGCCAAGGTCCTTGAAAATGCCTCGTCCCGTATTGAGGAGTTCGATGTACGGACTCCCTCGGCCATGGCCCCGGCCGGCAAGCTCTCCGGCGGCAACCAGCAGAAAGTTGTCATGGCACGCGAGCTGTCGCGTCCGCTTCGCCTGTTCATCGCCTCACAGCCCACCCGTGGCGTGGATGTGGGTTCCATCGAGTTCCTGCATCGCCGGATCATCACCGAACGCGATAGGGGTACACCCGTGATGATCGTGTCGACGGAGCTTGATGAGGTTATGGAACTCGCCGATCGGATCGCCGTGCTCTACAAAGGAAAACTCGTGGGAATCGTTCCCTCGGGCACCAGCCGCGATGTCCTGGGCCTCATGATGGCCGGCATTGCCCCCGACGACGGCGCATCACAGGCGCCTTCCACTTCCAGAGCCGAAGGAGGCGACCATGTCTGAGGACAAGGGAAAACACGTAGCTGAGCCTGCGCCAGAGCCCGCAGACCAGCCGCTTTCGGCAGAACAAGCGAGGGCTGCCAAGGCAGACCTCGAAACTGCGGGCGGCGCCAAGGAGCCCTCGCTGGTCCCCGCCGCAGCCCAGGGTGGCATCACGGCCGAGCGGGATTCCTCACCCTTCCGCAATTTCTTTGCCGGTAGCGCCATGACCTCGGTGTTGGCTGTCCTGCTCGCGCTGATAGCCGGTGGACTACTCATCGCCTCCACCGACAAGCAGGTCGCTTCCTCGGCAGCGTATCTCTTTGGGCGGCCCACCGACTTCCTTGCGGCTGTCTGGAACGCTGCAACGCAGTCCTACGTGGCCCTCTTCCAGGGGGCGGTCTTCAACCCCCGGGCTGCCACTGTTGCGGGTCAATTCGCTCCGATCATGGAGACGCTGACAATCGCCACACCGCTGATCACTGCTGGCCTCGGTGTTGCCCTTGCCTTCCGGGCCGGACTGTTCAACATTGGCGCCCAGGGCCAGATCATCTTCGCTGGCATCTTCGCTGGTTGGGTAGGGTTTGCCCTGCACTTGCCCATGGGGCTGCACCTGCTGCTGGTGCTGGTGGCTGGCATCATCGGCGGTGCGATCTGGGGTGGGCTGGTAGGCCTTCTCAAGGCCCGCACGGGAGCCCACGAGGTCATCCTCACCATCATGTTCAACTACATAGCCCTGTACTTCCTGCGCTTCCTGCTGACCACTCCCGCTTTCCAGCGGCCCGGTGCATCCAACCCGATCTCTCCGGTCCTGGACCCTTCAGCTATTTACCCGCAGATTTTCGGGTCCCAGTACCGTCTGCACCTAGGCTTCATTCTTGCCATCGCCGCAACGGTCCTGGTCTGGTGGCTCCTGAACCGCTCCACACTGGGTTTTGAGTTCCGCGCCGTGGGCGCCAACCCCAAGGCAGCCCAGACGGCCGGTATCAACGTTTCCCGGGCCACCATCCTGGTGATGGCGATGGCAGGTGGTCTCGCGGGCATGGCCGGTGTGGCCCAGGTTGCCGGCACCGAAAAGGTACTCACTGAGGGCGTGGCTGCGAGCTTCGGCTTCGACGCCATCACGGTTGCCCTGCTGGGACGATCCTCACCCTGGGGAACGTTTGCAGCTGGCATCCTCTTCGGAGCGTTCCGTGCAGGTGCCGTACAGATGCAGGTCCAGACAGGTACACCCATCGACATTGTCCTGGTGGTTCAGTCACTGATCGTCCTGTTCATCGCCGCGCCCCCTCTGGTCCGGGCCATCTTCGGCCTGAATCCCCGACGCAAAAAAATGGCAACCGCCGCTACATCCCCCAAAGCAGCTCTTCCCGGAGGCGCAGCATGAGCACCACAGCAACAGCTCCCCGGCCGGAGTCCACAACCCCGAGTTCGGCGAAGGGCATCTCAGGCAAGCCGGTCACCTGGCGCACTCCCATAGTCCTTGCTTTTATGGCGGTGGTGGCCCTTCTCATTTTCGGGATCCTTGGCCCTAACCAGGAAGCCAGTTTTGGTATTTCCTCCGGTGGCGATTTCTTCCAGTTGCCAGCAATCATTGTTCCGGCATTTGCAGCTGGCATCATCCTCTCCATCATCCTGCTGGGCCTTGCTGGCTGGACGATCTACCTCAAAACGAAGGGCACTGCGGCTCCGGCCTGGCTGCCAGTGCTCTTCATCGTCGTCTTCGTGGTTGCGTTCCTGATCTGGGTGGTGGGCGGTGCACGCACTCCCAGTATTTCCTTGGCTGGACTGATTGCGGGTTCTGTCACCCTTGCGGTGCCGTTGGTTTTCGGGTCGCTCTCGGGTGTCCTCTGCGAACGTGTAGGCGTGGTCAACATTGCCATTGAGGGCCAGCTCCTCGGCGGCGCCTTCACCGCCGCAATTGTTTCCAGCATCACCAAGAATCCATTCATTGGCCTCTTGGCGGCCGCTCTGGCAGGTGCCGTCATCTCCATGGTGCTGGCTCTGTTCAGCATCAAGTACGTGGTGAACCAGATCATCGTTGGTGTTGTCCTGAACGTGCTGGTTTCGGGCCTGACAGGGTTCCTGTTCAGCACCGTGATGCAGTCCGATCCCCAGAAGTACAACTCCCCAGAAGGCCTTCCCATCGTCGAGATTCCCTTGCTCTCTAGCATTCCGATCCTGGGCCCCATTCTCTTCAAGCAGTCAGTGGTTGGCTACCTCATGTATTTTGCGGTCTTTGCCGTGTGGGTAGGACTCTTTAAGACCAAGTGGGGACTGCGGGTCCGGGCTGTGGGGGAGCACCCCCAGGCGGCCGACACCATGGGCATCAACGTCAATGCGACGAGATTCTGGAACGTCACTCTGGGCGGAGCGGTTGCCGGGATTGGTGGATCGTTCTTCACACTGGTGGCTATTGACAGTTTCACCAAGGAAATCTCCGGAGGCCGTGGCTTCATCGCACTTGCAGCGCTGATTTTTGGCCGGTGGAATCCCATTGGTGCCTTCTTTGCGGCGCTACTTTTCGGTTTTGCCGATAACCTGCAGTCCATCCTGACCATCATTGGCACCCCGGTGCCAAGCCAGTTCATGGCCATGCTGCCGTATCTGGTAACCGTCCTCGCAGTGGCGGGTCTGGTGGGCAAGTCCCGCGGACCGGCAGCCAGCGGCATACCTTACGTCAAGGGTTGAGCATGGATAACACGCACGACGTCGACTGGGCAGCTTTGGAGCGCACGGCCGTTGCCGCGATGAAGAAGGCGTACGTGCCCTATTCGAAGTTCCCGGTGGGGGCCGCTGCACTCACGGCAGACGGGCGGATTGTCAGCGGCTGCAATGTCGAGAACGCCAGCTATGGCCTGACCCTCTGTGCCGAGTGCGCCATGGTGGGTGACCTCCATATGAGCGGCGGTGGCCTTCTTCGGGCGTTCTACTGCGTGGACGGGGCCGGCAACGTGCTGATGCCGTGCGGGCGGTGCCGCCAGCTGCTCTACGAATTCCGGGCTCCCGACATGGAACTGATGACTACCCAAGGAATTAAAACCATGGACCAGGTATTACCCGATGCCTTCGGCCCCGAACATTTGGAGGATCCCCGGTGACTGGAACCACGCAGAATGAAGCATTTGACGCCGTCGACATCATCCGGGTCAAGCGGGACAGAGGCACGCTGACGCCGGCCCAGATTGACTGGACCATCGATGCCTACACCCGTGGCGTGATCGCTGATGAACAGATGGCTGCACTGAACATGGCTATTCTGCTCAATGGCATGGACCGGGCAGAAATTGCACGATGGACCGCCGCCATGATCGCCTCGGGGGAGCGGATGGACTTCAGCAGCCTTCGCCGTCCTGACGGGGGTGTAAAAGCGACAACCGACAAGCACTCCACTGGCGGAGTAGGGGACAAAATCACCCTGCCCCTGGCGCCTCTGGTTGCTGTTTTCGGGGTGGCAGTGCCGCAGCTTTCGGGGCGCGGGCTGGGCCATACCGGTGGCACCCTGGACAAGCTCGAAGCCATTCCCGGATGGCGTGCGGCGCTGAGCAATGATGAAATGATGGCCCAACTCCAGGATGTGGGTGCCGTGATCTGCGCTGCTGGCGCAGGCTTGGCTCCGGCTGACAAGAAGCTCTATGCGCTTCGCGACGTCACGGGAACCGTGGAAGCCATCCCGCTCATTGCGTCCTCCATCATGAGCAAGAAAATCGCAGAGGGCACCGGATCATTGGTGCTCGATGTCAAGGTGGGGTCCGGTGCCTTCATGAAGGACCTTGCCCAGGCGCGCGAACTCGCGCAGACCATGGTGGCGCTGGGCAAAGACGCCGGGGTAAACACCGTGGCACTTCTCACCAATATGGACACTCCCCTGGGACTTACAGCGGGTAACGCCATTGAAGTCGAGGAATCAGTGGAGGTGCTTTCCGGTGGTGGTCCCAGGGACGTTGTCGAACTGACGGTACGCCTGGCACAGGAGATGCTGGTATGTGCCGGAGTCCATGATGCTGATCCGGCCGCGGCACTCAAGGATGGCCGGGCCATGGACGTCTGGAACCGGATGATTGAGGCACAGGGCGGAGACCCGCGGGCGACGCTTCCCGTGGCAAAGGAGTCGGAAACGATCTATGCCACGACCAGTGGTGTTGTCGCCGAACTTGACGCCCTTTCCGTGGGCGTCGCGGCCTGGCGACTCGGTGCAGGCCGTGCCCGGAAGGAAGATGTAGTCCAGGCCGGGGCCGGAGTCCGGCTGCATGCCAAACCGGGGGACCGGATCAGCGCGGGCGACCCCCTGATGACACTGTTGACTGACACCCCGGAACGATTTGCCCGGGCCACGGAGGTCCTCTCAGGCGCCGTGGTCATCGATCAGGCGGGCTCTGTGGCCGCCCAACCGCTGATCCTTGACAGGATCGCATAGCTGGCAGGAGAGAAAACGCCTCCTCGCCCGTTAGGACAGTGTGCAGGAAATCAATGACTTCATTCTCGCGGCAGCGGGCCAACCCTGGGTTCTGTTCCTGGTCTTGGCCTGCTGCATCATTGACGGGTTTTTCCCGCCCATACCCAGCGAATCGGTTGTTGTTGGCCTGGCCGCGGTAGCTGCCACAGCTGCAGTACCGAACCCGTGGCTACTTATGGTTGTGGCAGCGCTGGGGGCATTCCTCGGCGACAACATTGCCTACGTGATTGGGCAAAAGATTGGCACTGATCGGTGGGCCTGGATGCGCAGGCCAAGGATGCAGCGATCCTTCTCGTGGGCAGGAACTGAGCTTCGCAAGCGACCAGCGTCCCTGATCCTGGTGGCGCGTTTCATCCCCATCGGGCGGGTGGCGGTCAACTTCACTGCTGGCGTGACCCGGTACAGCAGGGGACGTTTTGTGCTGCTTACTGCACTCTCAGCAGTTCTCTGGGCTGTGTACTCGGTGGCGATCGGGCTGTTCTTCGGTCAATGGTTTGAGAGCAACCATCTTTTGGGTGCAGTGATTGCCATTGTTTGCGCAGTGGTTTTGGGCATTGCGGTGGACTACGTGATCAACAGGCTCCGCGGCAAGAGCTCCGCCGTCGAGCGCCTGCGGGAAACCGATGCCTGAGGGCATCTGTCCACCCAGGGGTGGACACGGACCACCTCCGCAGATCAGCCCGTGGGACGACGATTTCCATAAGGCTGCAGCGGTATCGTTGAGGGACGTCCACACGGCTGGAACGTAGCGAACGACGTTCCAGCCGTGGGACACTCCCATTTTCTTTTCATCCGTGCGTTATAGTCACTTTCGTTGAGGAGCAGGACCCGCGTGGACTTCCTATATGACGCTGTACTCCATGCAGCTGGTCAGTGGTGGATCTACCCTATTCTTCTGGTGTTCTTCTTCGTTGACGGATTCGCCATGATCGTTCCCAGCGAGACCCTCATTGTCGCGCTGGCTACCTTCTCCCGAATCAGCGGAGAGCCCAACCTGTGGATCCTGGGTGCGACAGCGCTAGTTGGCGCCATCGCAGGCGACAATATGGCTTTCATGCTGGGTCGCCGGATTGGCCTTGAGCGCTGGAAGTGGATGCGCCGCCCGCGCGTCCGCAAAGTCTTCGACTGGGCCCGTTCGGGGCTCGACAAACGCGGAGCCGTGCTCATCTTCACAGCCCGCTACATTCCCTGGGGTCGAGTGGCCGTGAATTATGTCGCAGGAACAACAGGGTTCGGGCACCGCCGGTTTTTCATCCTTGACGCCATGGCGTGCACCACGTGGGTGGGCTACTCCATCGGCATCGGACTCCTGGCGAGTTCCTTCCCCTGGCTGCATAGCAATCCACTGCTGAGCGTACTCATTGCTGTTGTCTTCGCGATCGTCCTGGGAGTGGTGATTGACCACGCGCTGCGGCTGTGGCATAGCCATCTCGCCAAAAACGATGCGAAAAAGGCAGATGACTGGCTGGATGGCGGCCCTGAGGGCACTCGGCCATCAAACGGCGGTGTCTCACCGCAGTTGGCTGGCTCTGTCACCGAAGCCGAGGCTGACGGACGCTAGCGGCTGGCATAAGAAGCCGGTCAACTCTATGGTTGGAACGTGACTGAGCCAATTCTTGACGCTGCCCCTGCCCTTGATTTCAACCTCTCGAGCCTTCCCAAGGTCTCCCTGCATGACCACCTTGACGGTGGCCTGAGGCCTGCGACCATTATTGAACTAGCCGAGGCTGTGGGCCACACACTTCCGTCAACGGATACCGTTGCACTGGGCGAGTGGTTCCGCGAATCCGCCAACTCGGGCTCACTGGTTCGCTACCTGGAGACTTTTGACCACACCATTGCCGTGATGCAGACCCGCGAGGGGCTGATCCGCGTCGCCAAGGAATTTGTTGAGGACCTCGCGGACGACGGCGTTGTGTACGGCGAAGTGCGCTGGGCCCCCGAGCAGCACCTCCAGAAGGGCCTCTCGCTTGATGAGGTTGTGGAGGCAGTCCAGGAAGGCCTTGAAGCCGGTATCGAGGCGGTTTCCGATTCAGGCCGCGAGATCCAGGTGGGTCAGCTCATTACCGCCATGCGGCACGCTGACCGCGGCCAGGAAATAGCCGAACTCGCTGTCCGCCACCGGAACAAAGGCGCTGTTGGCTTCGATATTGCTGGTGCCGAAGACGGTTTCCTCCCGGCCCGGTTCCGTGACGCATTCACTTTCTTGGCCGAGAACAACTTCCCGGCAACAGTGCATGCTGGTGAGGCGGCGGGGCTTGAGAGTATCCAGTCCGCCCTCGTCGACGGACGGGCGCTTCGCCTGGGCCACGGCGTCCGCATTGCCGAGGACATCATGGTCGAATTCGAGTCCGACGAAGAATCAGATGATCCGGAGGACAACATTGGCCTCGTCACCCTGGGCGACCTTGCCAGCTGGGTCCGGGACCGCGGGATCGCACTTGAAATCTGCCCGTCCTCAAACCTGCAGACCGGCGCTATCGCCAACTTCGGTGAGGACATTGAGAGCCACCCGGTGGACATGCTCTACCAACTTGGTTTCAACGTCACGATCAATACCGACAACCGCCTCATGAGCGGTGTCAGCCTCACGGACGAATTCGAACTCCTGGTCGAGACTTTTGACTACGATCTAGATGATCTCCTGGAACTGACCCTCAACGCTGCCGAGGCTGCCTTCCTTCCCCTGGAAGAGAAGGAAGCCCTGGTGGAGTACATCAACGAAGCCTACGAAACCCTTGGCTGAGACCCCCTCTGCGCCTCTTGGCCAGTCCGCCTTCCGGCGGACTGGCCAAGGTGGCCAACTTGGGGACCTCCTGGAGACTATTTCTGCCCTCCGGGAACATTGTCCCTGGATGGCAGCTCTGACCCATGAGTCGCTGGTGGAGTACCTTCTTGAGGAATCCCACGAGGTTGCCGAGGTCATCGAGTCAGGCGCTGGCATCATCGATTCCGAGCTTCGGGACGAGCTGGGCGATGTCCTGCTCCAGGTGGTGTTGCATTCACAACTGGCCCACGAGCGGGGATCTTTCAGCTTTGCCGATGTTGCCGGGTCCATCAATGCCAAGATGATTCGCCGAAACCCCCACGTGTTCCTACCCGACGGTTCACTGCGGGAGACGTTTCCGGCAACCGTGGACCAGATCGTGCAGACATGGGACGAGGTCAAGAAATCTGAAAAACCCCAGCGAACAGATCCCTTTGACGGTATTCCACAGTCCCTCCCGGCCCTCGCTCGCGCGCAGAAGACCCTGGATCGGGCAGAACGGTCGGGTCATCAACGACCCTCGGCGTCGGCACAGCATGGCGACCTGATCTCCGAAGCTGAACTCGGTGACCAGCTTTTTGCACTGGTGGAAGCCGCACGGGTTTTCGGTTTTGACGCTGAGCGTGCCCTGCGGGGGGCCATTACCACGTATCAAACGAACACCCTCCCGCCGCACACCAGTCCATTGGTTGGATAAGCGAGGTGTAACACGCAGCACTCTGGACTAGGCTGGGTGCTGACGAGGACGTCCATTTTTCCTGCATTTTCCCTGTAGACCGCTTCACCATAAAGGAGCACATCCATGGCGCTTATCGATGCCATCCACGCACGCGAGATCCTTGATTCCCGCGGCAACCCCACCGTAGAAGTTGAAGTCCTGCTCTCGGACGGCCAGATTGGCCGCGCAGCGGTTCCGTCCGGCGCGTCCACCGGCGAGCACGAGGCAGTCGAGCTCCGCGACGGCGACAAGGGCCGTTACCTCGGCAAGGGCGTCCAGAAAGCAGTTGACGCGGTCATCGACCAGATCGCCCCCGCCCTGACTGGCTTTGACGCCACCGACCAGCGCAGCATCGACCAGGCCATGATCGATCTGGACGGGACCCCGAACAAGTCCAAATTGGGTGCAAACGCTATCCTGGGCGTCTCCCTCGCAGTAGCCAACGCTGCCGCTGCCTCGGCAGACCTGCCGCTGTACAAGTACCTGGGCGGCCCGAACGCTCACGTTCTGCCGGTTCCGTTGATGAACATCCTCAACGGTGGCTCGCACGCTGACTCCGATGTTGACATCCAGGAATTCATGGTTGTTCCTCTGGGCGCCGAGACGTTCTCGGAAGGCCTTCGCTGGGGCGTCGAGGTGTACCACGCGCTCAAGGCAGTGCTTCAGTCCAAGGGCCTCGCAACGGGCCTTGGTGACGAAGGTGGCTTTGCCCCGAACCTGGAGTCAAACCGCGCCGCTCTGGACCTGATCCTGGAAGCCATCACGAACGCTGGCTACACCCCGGGCAAGGACATTGGGCTTGCGCTGGATGTGGCATCCTCGGAATTCTTCACCGATGGCGCTTACCAGTTCGAGGGCAAGGCACTGACCGCAGCGGAGATGAGCTCGTACTACGCGGAACTCGTTGCCGACTACCCGCTGGTCTCCATTGAAGATCCGCTGGACGAAAACGACTGGGAAGGCTGGAAGGCCCTCACCGATGCAATCGGTGACAAGGTCCAGATCGTTGGCGATGACCTGTTCGTCACCAACCCGGAGCGTCTGCAGCAGGGTGTAGACACCCAGACCGCCAACTCGCTCCTGGTCAAGGTCAACCAGATTGGTTCCCTGACCGAGACCCTCGACGCCGTATCACTGGCCCAGCGCGCTGGGTACACCACCATCACCTCGCACCGCTCCGGCGAGACCGAGGACACCACCATTGCCGACATCGCAGTGGCCACCAACGCAGGCCAGATCAAGACGGGTGCCCCGGCGCGCTCAGAGCGGGTTGCCAAGTACAACCAGCTCCTGCGCATCGAGGAAGAGCTCGACGACGCTGCGCGCTATGCAGGCCGCAGCGCTTTCCCGCGTTTCAAGGGTTAATTACAGCCCACCACAGGACCGGCGGTTATGGTTGAAAGACCATAGCCGCCGGTTTTGTTTTCGGTGCACGTCAGTTGGGCCGCAGGCCGGAACAGATACAGGAGTGTCATGGCTACCCGCCGTCCCCACGTTCCCAGGGTTACCCCCAGCCGCAAGCCTGCTGCGGAAGAACATCAGGCAGCGGACGTCATCCGGGCAGATTTCGGCCATGCAGCTGCTGGCAAGATTTCTCCTGCAGGACGCTCCACAACCGCTGGTTCATCAGGACCAACCGTGCAGGATCAGTCTGCTGGCAGGGAACAGGCTTCGGGTGGGGGGAAAGCCGCTGGGCTCAACGCAGGGCAAAGTGCGGTGGGTCGATCTGGTGGCAAGGAGCTGGCTGTCCCGACTGGAAAGTCTGTCGCCCTGAGTGCTCCGCAGAGGCCGCAGGGGGATGCCGACGGACCCGTGCCCGCCAAGGGTTTTTCTGGCAGGATGCTGGCGCTTGCGGTCGTGATGATCGCGATCACCATCATGCTGGCCCCCACCGTCAAGATATTCCTGGACAAGCGAGCCGAAATCAGTGCGCTAAACGCAGACATTGCTGCCCGCCAGGAAGAACAGGCTGGACTCAACCAGCAGATTTCACGCTGGCAGGACCCCAACTACGTCAAGCAGCAGGCCCGTGATCGGATTAACATGGTGATGCCAGGGGAAACCAGCTACTGGGTCTTCGGGACTGACGGCGTTCCGGCCGAGGATTCTTCAGAAGCGGCCGCGCCGTCGGAGAATCCCGCCAACACGCCGTGGGTTGACGCAATGTGGCAGTCGATCACGCGCTCCGGCACCGACTGATCACCAGGACTCCCACCCGTACCCTGTTTTGAGACTTTCCCGGGCCGGCCGCTGCTCCCAGGGATAACGTCACTGCACGCAGGATACAGACTCCATCAGCACCATGCGGGCCCTCCGCAGACCTCGGCAACTGGCCGGTGGCACCCAGGGCAGGAAGGACAGCAGTTCCAGTGGATACACACCAGGCCGCAGACATCCCAGAAGATCTGGATGCCAGCACTGCAGCACAGGCGGGGGAGCCTGCACGACGTGCGTCGCCAAGCCCCAGTACTCCGTCCGCACATGACCTTGAGGTCCTGAGCCGGCAACTCGGACGGCCCGTGCGTGACGTGGTGGAAATTCCGGCACGTTGCGTGTGCGGGAATCCCCTGGTGGCGGCCACAGCACCCCGCCTCAGCAATGGCACTCCCTTTCCCACCACGTACTACCTCACGCATCCGGTCATCACCGCCGCTGTGTCCCGCCTGGAAGCTGGGGGCACCATGGGCGCCATGAATGAGCGCCTCAGCGTGGAGGCTGACCTGCAAGAAAGCTATGCGGCAGCCCACGAGTCCTATCTCGCGGCACGGTCTGCCGTTGGGCTGCGCGCCGGTACTGGACCGGTACCCGAGATTGCGGGCATCTCCGCGGGAGGTATGCCCACCCGGGTCAAATGCCTGCATGTCCTGGTAGGCCATTCACTGGCTGCCGGCCCCGGTGTCAATCCACTCGGCGACGAGGCACTGGGCCTGATCGGGGAATGGTGGACTGCAGACCGCTGCTGGTGCGATGGCGCGTGGGACACCGACGGAGTAACACCCTCGCAGGACCTCAGCAGGCACGGACCGCAGGGCCTGCCAGCCATGGTGGGACGGCCAGCTCCGGTTCGGCGCAGTGCCGCGCAGACAGAAGGTGCCCAGTGACGCGTGTGGCCGCGATCGACTGCGGCACGAACTCCATCCGACTGCTGATTGCTGATGCTGTCCAGGACGGTGATGCCTGCACCCTTGTGGACATAGTGCGTGAGATGCGGGTAGTGCGTCTGGGCCAGGGCGTTGACGCGACAGGGGAGTTGGCGCCGGAAGCCCTCAAGCGCACCTTCGCGGCCGCGGCAGACTATGCTGCCCTGATCCGGGAGCATGGCGCCGTCGCAGTGCGCTTTGTTGCCACCTCGGCAAGCCGCGATGCCAGCAACAGGCACGTCTTCGTGGATGGCATCAAAGACCTGCTGGGAGTTGAGCCCGAAGTCATCAGTGGAGACGAAGAAGCTGCCCTGTCTTTCGCCGGAGCCAGTAGTGTCCTTCCCATTGCGGCGGGCGATCACGTTGTGGTGGTTGACCTCGGGGGCGGCAGTACCGAGTTTGTCCTTGGTGACGCCGGGGGCGTGGAGGCAGCAAAGTCTGTGGACGTCGGCTGTGTCCGGATGACCGAACGGCATCTGCTTGGCGACCCGCCCACACTGGAACAGATCACCGCAGCAGAGGCCGACGTCGACGCCGCCATTGACGCCGCGCTGGCTGTTGTGCCGCTGCAGCGCGCGACGGCACTGGTGGGCGTGGCAGGTTCCGTCACCACCATCACCGCCCACGCACTCCACCTGACGGAATACTCGGCGTCGGCTATCCATGGCAGGGAACTGGACCTCAAAACCATTGCCGCTGCTTGCTCCGAGCTCTTGGCTATGACACGGGAGCAGCGCTCGGTGCTGCCGTACATGCACCCGGGCCGCGTCGATGTCATTGGCGCCGGCGCGCTCGTGTGGCGACGCGTCGTCAGCCGTTTAGCGGCGTTGAGTGATGGTCGCATCGAGTCGGTGATGACCAGCGAACACGATATCCTTGATGGAATTGCCCTCAGCATCGGCCGGAACCAGCCGCGATGACCGGGAACCCCACACTGAGCATCGGAACGTTATGACCAGATCACCTGGCCGGATTGCCCGGGTATCAGCTGCGGCCACCGCCCTACTCGTCGCAGGCCTTAGCGCCACCCTTGGAACTGCCCCGGCTGCGCACGCCGAGGAGATCAGGGACAAGCAGTACTGGCTCAGCGAATACGGGGTGACCAAGGCCTGGGAAATTTCCAAGGGCGCAGGGGTCAAAGTTGCCGTGATCGACAGCGGGGTGGATGCCAGCCACCCGGATCTGAAAGGTGCAGTTACCGGCGGCTATGACGCCTCGGGCGCCGGCTCCGCCAACGGCCAGAAGGGGATTGGGGCCGAACCGGAGCACGGCACCCTGGTTGCCTCCATGCTTGCTGGCAGGGGCCACCAAAGGCCGCCCGCACCAGCGCCGAGCAGCTCTGCCAGTCCCAGCGCATCGCCAACACCGGATCCTGACCTCAAGGGTGCGGACGGAATTATCGGCGTTGCCCCGGAAGCTGAACTGCTCTCCGTATCAACGTGGCTCGGCTCCGAGAATCCGGCGGGGAAGAGCGACCAGGACCAGATTCCCGAGGCCGTCCGCTGGGCAGTGGACAACGGGGCCCGCGTCATCAATATCTCCCTCGGCAGCACATCGCCGCAGTGGCCACAGAGTTGGGATGCCGCGTTCCTGTATGCCGAGCAGAAGGATGTGGTTATTGTCGCCGCGGCAGGAAACAGGGTTGGTGGCAATGTCCAGGTAGGCGCACCTGCCACCATTCCGGGCGTCCTCACCGTTGCTGGTCTGGACCGGAACGGTGTGGCGAGCGTGGATTCGTCATCCCAGGGCATCAGCATTGGCGTGGCGGCCCCGGCTGAGGATCTCGTAGGGGGGCTTCCCGGTGGCGGATATGCCGAGTGGGCTGGAACATCTGGCGCCACGCCCATCGTGGCTGGTATTGCTGCCCTGATCCGCTCTGAATGGCCTGACATGACAGCTGAACAGGTCATCAACAGGATCGTTAGTACAGCCAAGGATGCTGGAGCTCCCGGCAAAGACCCGCTCTATGGGTTCGGTGTCATGGATGCCAATGCGGCGCTCAGGGCCGATGTAGCCGACGTGGACACCAATCCGCTGGGCAGCATCGCAGACTGGATTACTGTGCATCGGCGCGGCAGCCTCGAAACGACACCCGCCAAGCCTGCCGAACCGGCTCCTTCGGCTGTTCCCACCCTGCCAGCGGCAACCATCCCCGTAGCAGTTGCCCCCCAGCGAATGGATGGGATGGTCACCGGCACTGTTGTCGTCGGGGCTGGCGCCGTGTTCATCCTGGTCCTGGCGGGTGCAGGAATCCACCTTGCCAGGGCAGCTAGAAGTGCCTCATCCCTGCGGGAGGATCCTGATACCGGCGTCATGGATCAGGTGGGTTCAGGTGAGCGCAAGTAGTTAGTGAAGATTTTCACAAACTGCTGTATTCTGGAGCCATGGCAATCACTCCCCAGCTCCAGGACCGTCCCCGTGTGCTCGTCGTCGGCGGTGGCTATGTCGGCCTGTACGTAGCACTCAAACTGCAGAAGAAGATCGCGAATGCCGGTGGCATTGTCACCCTCGTGGATCCACTGCCCTATATGACGTACCAGCCCTTCCTCCCCGAGGTCGCCGGCGGCAACATTGAACCGCGCCACGCTGTGGTTTCGCACCGCCAGCACCTCAAGCAGACGGAACTCATCCAGGGTCGGGTCACCTCGATCGACCACGTCAACCGCACTGCAGTGGTTGCCCCTTCCGAGGGCGGCGAGAACATCGAAATTCCGTACTTCGACGTGGTTCTGGCAGCGGGCGCCATCACCCGTACATTCCCCATCAAGGGACTGGCGGACAAGGGCATAGGCCTCAAGACCATTGAGGAAGCTGTTGCGCTTCGCGACAAGGTCCTTGACCGGATCGAGGTTGCCTCGGTCATGACGGACCCCGCAGAACGCGCCCGAGCCCTGACCTTCGTTGTTGTTGGTGGCGGTTTCGCCGGCATCGAGTGCATCACCGAAATGGAAGACATGGCCCGCGCGGCTGTCAAGAACAACCCGCGCATCAAGCAGGAGGAAGTTCGCTTCGTCCTGGTCGAGGCCATGGGACGGATCATGCCCGAGGTCACCGCTGCCCAGGCTGACTGGGTTGTCGAGCACCTCCGCAGCCGTAACATCGAAGTCCTGCTCAACACGTCCCTGGACAACGCTGAGGGTTCGCTCAAGCTCATCAACCTCCCGGACAAGACCCCGGCCCAGGAATTTGAAGCTGACACCCTGGTGTGGACAGCTGGCGTCATGGCCAACCCCATGGTCCGTTCCACCGATTTCCCGCTCGAGCCCCGTGGACGCGTCCGGGTGCTTCCCGACCTTCGCATTGCAGGCGATGAGGGCATCATCGAGCACGCCTGGGCTGCCGGCGACATTGCAGCTGTTCCTGATCTCTCGGGCACAGGCCTGCCAGACGGCACGTGTGTCCCGAACGCACAGCACGCACTTCGCCAGGCCAAGCGCCTTGCCAAGAACCTGTGGGCTTCTCGCTGGAACAAGTCGCTGACTGACTACAAGCACAAGAACCTTGGTGCCGTGGCCGGATTCGGCCAGTGGAAGGGTGTCGCCAACATCAACCTCTTTGGTCGCATTGGCCTGAAGGGTCCGCTGGCGTGGCTCGCACACCGTGGCTACCACGGCTTCGCCATGCCGACGGTGGAGCGCAAGTTCCGTGTCATTTCAGGCTGGCTCTGGTCGCTCTTCCTGGGCCGCGACACCACGCAGCTGCTGGATCTCGACAACCCCCGCGGAGCTTTTGTTGCTGCCGCCACTCCTGCCCCGAAGCCGGCAGCCAAGGTTGAGGACACCAAAACCGACGCTCCCATTGCTGGTGCGGAGGGCTCTGCTGAAAAGACCAAGGTAGACCCGAAGGAACCGGTGACGGCGGAAGCGAAGTAAGTATCTGAATCTGTCGACGGCGGTTCTCCATCTGGAGGGCCGCCGTCGGCATTTAACTGCCCTTTGGGACGCCGACGTTCCATCCCCGGACGTACCCCACGGAGTCAGTGTCTAGACTTGTCGCATGATCGCAGAAACACTCCTGGCAACCCTCCTCGCCTCATTGCGGCCAACCCTCGTCCCGGGGGAATGGGTTTTTGTCAGCGTCCCGCGCGATTCCCCTGTACCGGCCGAGTGTGCGGCCACTGTTCTTGAGGCTGAGGGACGGACCCTTGTCCTGCCCCGCCTGAAAGCTGACCAGCTGGGGCTTGAATACGACTTTGTGGCGGCGTGGATCACCCTGGAAGTCCGCTCATCACTGGAGGCCGTGGGGCTCACCGCAGAAGTCAGCAAGGTCCTCGCAGAGGCGCGGATCAGCTGTAATGTGCTCGCAGGGTTGCATCACGATCACCTGCTTGTTTCGGTTGCCGATGCAGCCCGAGCAGTCGAAACACTGCAGGAGCTTTCTGCCCGGCACGCGCAGGTGCCGCTGAGCCCCATAAGGTTGCGGGCGGAAGAAGCCGCCGACCGGCCAGCCATCCTGGCCCTGGTGTCTGAAGCATTTGCTCTAGCACCCGCCACGGGGTTGCCGGTGGAGGGTGAGCCACAGGAAGCAGCCATGCTCCGGCACTTGTGGGAGCATTCGGCTTATCTCCCCGGTTTCAGCCTCGTGGCGGAGAGTGCTGGCAAGGTGGTGGGGTACGTCATCAGCACCCGCGGATCTGCCGACGGCCTCGACCTGTTGGCGCTGGGTCCGCTGGCGGTGGCACCGCGGCTGCAGCGACACGGAGTCGGCAGTGCCCTGGTCCACGAATCCATCCATCGTGCCAACGCTGCGGGGGAACGTGGAATTGCGCTCCGCGGAGACCCTGGGTTCTACCAACGGTTCGGCTTCGTCTCCGCGGCGTCGCTTGGCGTTGAGTCTCCCGACCCAGGGTGGAAGGAGCACTTCCAACTCCTGCCCCTGGCACTGTGGCCCGGAGGGGTCCATGGTGCCTTCACTTACGCGCACCAGCAGGAGCGATTCTGACCGGTACGATATACCGGGGCCCCAATAGCCCAATTGGCAGAGGCAACAGACTTAAAATCTGTGTGTTGTGGG
Source organism: Pseudarthrobacter sp. PS3-L1 (assembly GCF_030063285.1). GTDB lineage: Bacteria > Actinomycetota > Actinomycetes > Actinomycetales > Micrococcaceae > Arthrobacter. The sequence goes on from NZ_JASISU010000001.1 coordinate 740,486, forward strand.
TTCGAGTCCCACTTGGGGTACTGACGAAGCGGCTCCGGACCCCCTGTGGTTACAGGGGATCCGGAGCCGCTTCTGTTCCATTGCAGCCTCCGCGCAATCCGTTGGGTGGGAGTTTCGGTGAGATGTCGGGGTGGGATGGCAGCCCCTTGCGACGAAGGGCCCCTGGAACCGGATGGATGTGGCGCCAGTTGCAGCCGGTGACCGCTGATTTCGGCCAATTGTGCGGATTCCAAGTTCCGCGTAATCTAGGCAAGTCCGATCTAGAAAGATCTCGCCAGCTGGGGTGGCGCAGGACTTAAAATCTGTGTGTTGTGGGCTCTAGTCCCACTTGGGGTACAGATCCAATGCCACGTCTCATCCGAAGGTTGTACCGTGTTCCGAGCCTTTTCACGTCTTGGCGCCTTGGCGCTAGTGGTCCTGTTCAGTTTTTCCCTCGTTCCTACTGCACCCGCGTTTGCGGTGCCCAGCGTGGCGTCGCCTGTCGTTCCGGCTGCGCTCGTCCGGCAGGACAACAGCAAGGAGATTATTGCTGTCTTTGACGCAATTAATGCCTACCGGAAGGCCAATGGGGTACCAGCGGTTCGCTACAACGCGAAGGTCAGCCGGATGTCGCAGGAATGGGTAGCAGCGATGGCCTCCCGGCAGGCAATCGAACACAATCCGGGCTTCCTCAATGATTCTCGGGCTGTCGGGTGGAATGCCGCAGGGGAGGTCATCGCCGTCAGGTGGGACCGTAAGGCCGCCGCGCTGGTGGATTGGTGGAAGAGCTCTCCCTCGCACAAGGCGGTTCTCTTGGACAAGCGGATGACAGTGGTTGGCTTGGGTATCAGTTTCACCAATGCAACAAATAACTACAGCATGGCTGGCCTGGCGAACTTCTTTGGCTTCACCAAAGCGCCCGCCGAGACGTACGCGACGCCCAAGGACTACTTTGGCTTGGCTGGGACTGCCAAAGACCCCATCACGGTCAAATATTCGTCCGCCGGAGGGCTAAAGGCTCTCGGCGCCGCCACGGGTAAGCAGGTGACTGGATTGGCCGCCGGCGGACGAGTCCAGGAATACGAGAAGGCAACCATTTCCTGGTCTCCAGCTGCGGGCGCAGCAATTACAGGCGGCGCCATCCGTGCCCTCTGGCGTTTCAACTGGGCCCAGGACGGCTACCTTGGGTATCCAGTCTCAGATGAGGCGGCTGGGAGAGGGGGCTCCCTCCAGGTGTACGAACGCGGTCGCTTGGCTTGGACCCTCGAGGGCGGCGCCGTCAATCTCAGCGGCGCTATTGGACCCGCTTGGGCTTCTTCCGGAGGTCCTTCGAGCGCCCTGCGGTATCCGATTCAGAACGAGCGGTCAGTTCCCGGCGGTGCGGTCCAAAACTTCCAGGGGGGTCAGTTTTTCTGGTCACCTTCAACCGGAGCCCACTTTGTTTTCGGTGGTATCAAGGGGACATGGGAACAGATGGGTGGAAGCCAGGGGTATTTGGGTTTCCCCCTGACGAATGAGCAGTACGGCTTTCGAAGTGGCGGTGCCGTCCAGGAGTTCATGCGTGGGGCGGTGACCTGGAGCCCGTCGACCAACACCCATGTTGTTATCGGGGGGATCTTCGGGACATGGAAGGCCAATGGAGGTGCAGCTGGACGTCTGGGGTTCCCGGTGACCGGCGAATACCCGGTTAAAGGTGGTGCCGCACAACGCTTTGAAGCGGGAACCATTACGTGGACCAGTGCCGGTCCGAAGGTGGTTTCTTCGTAGCTGGGAGTGCCGCGGAGTGCAGTAGTTTACGGACGTTCGGGGTCTGGGGATCGGCGTTCGATTTCTGAGAGAAAACTACTGTTATAAGGCTGTGACCTAAGTCACTTTTGTTCGCGGGGAATATAGATTAGCTTGAAGCTCAGCCAGGAACACCTGGCCATTCGTATCAAAGGCCGTTCGCACCTTTCGATCGAGGAGATTCTTAATGATTTCAGTCCACCCAGGTGCGCCCCGCGTTGCCAAGCTCACAGCGCTTGGAATCGGAGTCGCCCTTTTGGCTACCGCATGTGGCGGTACCTCTGAGCCGGCCGCATCTGAAGGCAGCTCTTCCGCTACGACCACGTCGGGTATTTCCTGCCCGGCACCCGGAGAGGGTGCAGGCGCTGGAAGCACTGCAGCCGCTGTGGACACCGGTGCTGTCCCGGAAACTAAAACCGTCAGTGATACCCCGCTGAAGCTCGGCACTCTTCTTCCCACTACCGGCTCGCTAGCATTCCTGGGCCCGCCCGAAATCGCGGGCGTAGGCCTGGGCCTGAAGGAAATCAACGACGCAGGGGGAGTGCTCGGCAAGCCCGTTGAAGTCATCCAGCGAGACTCAGGCGATACCAAGACTGATATTGCTACCCAGTCGGTCTCCGATCTCCTGGGCCAGGGCGTCAGCGGCATCATCGGTGCCGCATCGTCAGGTGTCTCCAAGACAGTCATCAACCAGATCACCGGCGCCGGCGTTATCCAGTTCTCCCCGGCCAATACCTCTCCAGACTTCACCACGTGGGATGACAAGGGCCTGTTCTGGCGAACTGCTCCCTCGGACGTCCTGCAGGGCAAGGTCCTGGGCAACTACATGGCAACGTGTGGCGCCCAGACCGTGGGCATGATCGTCCTCAACGATGCCTACGGAACCGGTCTGGCCACCAACATCAAATCAGCCTTTGAAGCAGCAGGCGGCCAGGTTGTTGCGGAGGAGCTCTTCAACGAAGGCGACTCGCAGTTCAGCAGCCAGATTGACAAGGTCATTGCGGCCAAGCCGGATGCCATTGCCCTGATCACCTTCGACCAGGCCAAGAGCATTGTTCCGCTCCTGACCGGTAAGGGCGTCGACCCTACGCAGATGTTCCTGGTGGATGGAAACACCTCCGACTACAGCAAGGACTTCGATCCGGGTACATTGAAGGGCGCTCAGGGCACTATCCCAGGCACCTTTGCCAAGGACGACTTCAAGAAGTCCCTGCTCACTGTTGATCCGGCGCTCAAGGACTTCAGTTACGCAGGCGAGTCTTACGACGCCATCAACCTGATCGCACTGGCAGCTGAGGCTGCTGGCAGCGTCAAGGGTCCGGATATTGCAGCGCAACTGAAGGGCGTCTCCGAGGAAGGGGAGAAGTGCATGAACTTCGCCTCCTGTGTCACGCTCCTCCGTGAAGGCAAGGACATTGACTACGACGGAAAGTCAGGTCCGGTCACGTTCTCCGACGCTGGTGATCCTACAGAGGCCTACATCGGGATCTACGAATACCAGGAAGACAACACCTACACCCCCGTCAAGGAAGAATTCGGCAAGCTGTAAACCGCCTTTTCCCAGCGACAGATGGAAAGCCCCGGCCTTTGGTGGCCGGGGCTTTTCGCTGTTCAGCCACCTGACGTCCTGACGGGCCGACCAGCGTCAGCACCAGTGATCTTCACGCCCCACACCGTTTCCTGCGACGGTGACGAATGCCGCGATTCACAGTTACACTCCGTCCCAGCGCGGGAGGGGCCAGTTGGCCACTGGACACACTCCTGATGCAGCCGTAGGTGCCAGCTCGGCGCCCTGCAGGGCCTCCTGCGGCCATCGTGGAGTGCACAGGGGTGGCAGCCGGTTTCACAGACGTCCACGCCCGCTACGGAGCCCCGTCCTGACGCAAAGACTATGGGTGCAGGGGAAGCGGACGCAAAGAAGGAGCCGCCCCACGTTGGGACGGCTCCTTCTCTGTGATCTTGCTCGGTAATCTTCGAGTGTTCGCGGGAAAAATCTGCTGTCCTGGGCTTCAGCCCGGGCCTAGGCCCGGCGTGCCTAGTCGGAATCGGCCAGGGTGCCCAGATACAGCTGAATGACCTTCGGGTCTTTCATGAGCTCCCGGCCAGTGCCTGTGTAGGCGTCACGGCCCTGGTCCAGAACGTAACCCCTATCGCAGATCTGGAGGCAACGACGCGCGTTCTGCTCCACCATGATCACTGAGACCCCGGCGCGGTTGATTTCGTGGACCCGCAGGAACGTCTCATCCTGCTTGACGGGGGAGAGGCCTGCAGATGGTTCGTCCAGCAGCAGCACTGCAGGATCCATCATCAGCGCCCTTCCCATGGCGACCATCTGGCGTTCTCCACCCGACAGCGAGCCGGCCCGCTGCGCACGTCGCTTGCCGAGCTCGGGGAAGAGACCCGTCACGAAGTCGAACCGGTTGGCAAAGTCCTTTGGCCGCTGGAACATCCCCATCTGCAGGTTTTCCTCGATGGTCAGGGCCGCAAACACGTTGTTGGTCTGCGGCACAAATCCCACGCCCTGCGTGACAAGTTTGTTGGCCTTGAGTCCGGTAAGGTCCTGACCGCGCACCACAACCGTTCCTGAATGCACCTTGACGAGCCCAAACATCGCCTTGAGCAGGGTTGATTTTCCAGCTCCGTTGGGGCCGATGATGCCGATAAGTTCGCCCTTGCGGGCCTCTATGTTGCATCCGTTGAGGATGTTGACCCCGGGGAGATAGCCGGCAACCAGATCGGTAACCTTGACCACAGCTTCCTCGGTGGCCGTAGAACCCGCAGCTGCTGCGGGGCTGGTAGCGCTCATGGCGTGTCCTTTTCTGTTCGGCTGTGCGGCTGTCCCGTCACAGTTTCGACGCCGATGATCCCGGCGTCCTCGGTGCCTACCACCGACTCGTCATTTGCCTCGAGTTCGGCTTCCAACTCCCGGATGCCCTCGGCATCACCCAGATCCACGTCGTGGTGGGCCCCAAGGTAGGCATCGATGACTGCCGGATTTTTCATGACCTCGCCGGGCGGTCCTTCCGCGACGACCTTCCCCTCGGCCATGACCACTACCCAGTCGGCGATGTGGCGCACCATGTGCATGTCATGCTCCACAAAAAGCACTGTCATACCATCAGCCTTGAGATTCTTGATGTGATCTAGCAGGGACTGGGTCAGCGCAGGATTTACTCCTGCCATCGGCTCGTCCAGCATCACCAGTTTGGGCTGGACCATCAGTGACCGGGCCATCTCAAGAAGCTTTCGTTGCCCACCTGAGAGGGAGGCTGCATAGTCGTCAGTTTTGGCATCGAGCTTGAACTTCTCCAGGAGTACTTCGGCCTGCGCCGTAATTTCTTTCTCCCGGCCGCCCCAGATGTTCTTGAACAGGGCCTTGCCCAGGCTTTCGCCAGGCTGGTTCGCGGCGCCAAGGCGCATGTTTTCCATTACCGTCAGCTTGCCCATGACCTTGGTCAGCTGGAACGTTCTGACCATGCCCATCCGGGCCACCTTGTAGGAGGAAACCCCTGCAAGGCTCTTGCCCTCAAACGTCCAGGTACCCGAATTGGGCGTGTCGAAGCCGGTCAGCAGGTTGAACAGGGTTGTCTTTCCTGCGCCGTTGGGTCCAATCAGTGCAGTGATCTTGTGACGCGGAATCTCAAGATAGTCGACGTCGACGGCGTTGATGCCGCCAAAGCTACGGGTCACGTTTTCGGCCACGACAATGGGGTCGCGCTTCTTGCACCCAGGCAACGCTTCACCAACGGCGATTGGCCTGCTGTCGGTCATAAAGTCCACGCCGGTGTCCGTGGTGTGCTCACTTGAGGTACTCATGCGAACGCCAACTCCTTCTTGTTACCGAACACGCCTTGCGGCCGGAAGATCATCAACAGCATCAGGGCCACACCCACCAGGATGTAGCGGAGCTGACCTGCCTGCGCCGTGGTGAGCCAGGTGATGGCACCGGATTCGATCAGTCCGTAAAGGATGCTCTGCGTCAAGGAGAGCACCACCCAGAACATCATGGCGCCGATCACGGGACCGAGAACTGTGGCCATGCCACCGAGGAGGAGGCAGGTCCAGAGAAAGAACGTCAGTTCTGTCCCATAGTTAGCCGGCTGCACGGCGCCGCGAGGGAGCGTGAAGATCATCCCTGCCAGCGCGCCAAGCACACCGCCGATGATCAGGGCCTGCATCTTATAGGCGTACACGTTTTTGCCGAGGGAGCGCACTGCGTTCTCGTCCTCGCGGATGCCCTTGAGGACACGGCCCCAGGGGCTCCTCATCAGCAGCCAGACAAGGATGCAGCAGATGATCACCACGCCCCATCCGACAATACGGATGAAGAAGTCCCGGTTGTTCATGCCCAGATAGGAGCCCTCAGGGAAGGGGTTCATGGAGTAAAATCCACCCTCGAAGGCTGCCAGCCCATTGGCTGAACCAGTCACTGCGGTCAACTGGTTGGTGGTGACGATGTACCTGACAATTTCCGCGGATGCGATCGTCACAATGGCGAGGTAATCGGCCCTCAGGCGCAGCGTGGGAATGCCGAGCAGGAGGGCGAACAGTGTGGCGCACACAATGGCAATCAGGAGTGCCACAAAGAAGGGCACCCCGAAGGTGAGGGTAGAGACGGCGAAGCCGTAAGCTCCCACCGCCATGAAACCTGCCTGTCCGAAGTTCAGCAGGCCGGAGTAACCGAAATGCACGGCGAGGCCCAGGGCCGCGAGGGCGTAGGCCGCCGTCGTGGGGCTGAACATCTCGCCGAGTGCGCTGGCAAATATGTTTCCGAAGTCCATGGCAGTCTCCTAACCCACGCGCTCGCGGCGACCCAGGATGCCCTGTGGCCGGAAGAGGAGCACAACAATCATGATGAAAAGCGCACCGACGTACTTGAGGTCGGCGGCCAGGCCAAAAACAGTTGTCAATTCAACAAAAATGCCAACAACTACGGAGCCGATGAGGGCACCGAATACTGTGCCCAGCCCGCCGAGCGTCACGCCGGCGAAGATCAGAAGCAGGATCTGGGACCCCATGTCAAAAGTGACTCCGGGCCTGTAGTACGCCCAGAGGATACCGCCCAGTGAAGCGAGTACGCCGCCAGTGATCCAGACAATCCGGATGACGGAGTCCACGTCGATTCCCGAGGCTGCGGCAAGTGACGGGTTATCTGCCACGGCCCGTGTTGCCTTACCGAGGCGTGTCTTGAGGAGTACCACGCCCACTATCGCAATGACCACTGCGCTGATGACCAGGGACCAGAGATTGTTGGGCGAAATGGAGATGGGTCCAATCTGGACCTCTGCACTCTGTGCGTAGGGCAGCTGTTGGGTAGCTCCGCCGAAGAAGAACTGGATCACGTAGCGAACCGCCAGGGCCAGGCCAATGCTGACGATCATCATGGGAACGAGTCCGCTGCCGCGTTTGCGCAACGGGCGCCAGAGTCCGGCATCCTGGGCATAGCCGAAAACGCCTCCACCCACCAGCGCGAACAAGATGGAAAGCCAGAACGGCAGTCCAAGGGCATTGAAGCCAAAGACCAGAACGGCACCAAGGGTGACCATCTCGCCGTGTGCAAAGTTGGTCAGGCCGGTGGTGCCAAAAATCAGGGACAGGCCAACGGCAGCCAGGGCGAGCAGAAGTCCGAAGCTCAGTCCGGCAACCAGGCGATTAAGCAGGTTTTGTCCGAAGTCCTGCTGCTGGACCACAATGCCCTTGCCGAAGGCGAAGATCACCGAGAGATTCGAGGTCTGGCTGAACGTGACGTCCCTGGGGTTGTCCTGCCCATCGGCAAGCTTGATGCCTTCCGGCAGCGTCGATTCATCGAGTTCCACCGTGTACGTGCCCTGCTCTGGAACACCGATGTTCCACGAGCCATTGGCCGCAGATGTGGCTGTGCCCGTAAACGTTCCGTTGGTTGCCGTTATGGTGACCTCGGGAAGTGGCGCGCGGGTGTCATCCCGCAGGAATCCGCTAATGCTGTTCTGGAACGATTGGTCCGACGGCGGTGCACTGGGAGCCGGCGTCGACGCTAGGGACGCAGGGGCTGCGACCAGCAAGATTGCCATGACAAAGGATGCAACGGCACCCATCATCATGAACAGTCCGCGGGGCCGGATATGCAACCGTCCTCTTGGTGTTCTTCTCAAAATCGGATACCTCCACGTGGGGGTAGGGCGGCTGAGAGCCGCAGTCAAAATGCGAATGGACCGGGTGTGGCCCAGGCGCCACCTCACCGGCACCTGTTTGTGATCTCCGTCACCCCGCTGCGCTTATGTTACAGCTCGGTAGAGACTAATAGTGACGCAGTCGAAGACGGCATTGTCGCGATCGGGTAACAACTTCCCGGGCTGTGTCCGGAGTGGTTGCCAAGAAAATCAGTCACGGTTGTATTGCAGCTGCGGCTGCAGGGAACTTTTCCTGCGCCGGGGGCGTGGGAATTGGTAACGTGAACTACTACGTTCAATACCAACTTTTTCTTGGAGGCAACAAGCAATGGCCCGTGGCGGAAACCCGATCTTCAACGGAAAGAACTTCCGTGGAGCAACCCAGGCGCCGCAAACCCAGCAGGCGCAGTATGGCGGCCAGTACGGCCAGGTCATCAATGGCCAGGCCCCGCAGCCCGGTGGCATGAGCAGCCAGCAGCTCAACGACCTCTACAACAAGCCGTCGGCTGGCCCTGCCGATACAGGGAAAATGACGTATGACGACGTCATCGTCAGGACTGCGACCTGCCTTGGCATGGTCCTCGTCGGTGCGGCTGTCACTCTGGCAGTAGGCATGCAGCTTGCTACCATGCTGATGGTCGTGGGAGCCCTGGGTGGCTTCGTGCTGGCACTTGTCAATACGTTCAAGAAGCAGCCATCGCCGGCACTCATCTTGGCCTACGCGGGCCTCGAGGGCCTGTTCCTTGGCGGACTCACCCGTGTACTCGATGGCATGTATCCAGGGGTTGGCCTGCAGGCTGTCATTGGCACCCTGTCAGTGTTTGCCGTGACGCTTGTGCTGTTCCGGAGCGGGAAAGTCCGGGCCACACCCAAGGCCATGCGTTTCTTCATGATCGCCATGATTGGCTACGCGGTGTTTGCTGTCATCAACTTGGTGCTGTCCTTGACCGGCGTCGTTCAGGAGCCCTTCGGCTTGCGGACAAGCGTCGAGATCTTCGGCATTCCCCTGGGTGTCTTTATTGGACTCCTGGCAATCGGCCTCGCAGCGTTTTCACTGATCATGGACTTTACATCGATCGAGGCAGCCGTCAACGCCGGTGCCCCCCAGCGGTTCTCCTGGACCGCAGCCTTCGGCCTGACCGTCACGTTGGTTTGGCTCTATGTGGAGATCATCCGGTTGCTGGCCATCCTGAGGGGCAACGACTGACAACCCTGGCCCGGCAGCCAGGGGCAGCCTGAGCGGACGCCTCAGCAGGAACATACATCAACAAAAAAGAGCGGGTCCCACCAGTTGGTGGGACCCGCTCTTTTGTTTTGCTCACAGCAGGCGAAGTGCTCCTTGCGCCGGGGTGACCGTGAAAATGTCAGGTGTGGTGAGACCGGCCCGGGCAAAGGCCTTGAGGACGGCATCCCGTACCTGACGTTCCTTCTCTACAGGCGTCAGGGCGATGGCTGCGCCGCCGAACCCACCCCCTGTCATTCGGGCACCAATGGCTCCGGCGCTGCGTGCAGTATCCACGGCGAGATCGAGTTCCGGGCAGGAGATCTCGAAATCATCGCGCATGGAAACATGGCTGGCATCCAGCAGGGGACCAATTGCCGCAGGGCCCGCTGTGCTGAGCAGCTCAACCGTGGCCAGGACGCGATCATTTTCCGTGACAACGTGGCGTACGCGTCGGAAGGTGAGCTCATCGAGGAGGCCACTGGCTTCCGTCAGGTCACTCACTGAGACATCCCGCAGCGCGGGGACTCCCATGACCTGGGCGCCCAGCTCACAGGACTCGCGACGGGCTGCGTAGCCGCCGTCGGCATGGGAGTGGGAGACCTTGGTGTCAATGACCAGCATCACCAGCCCCGCAGGCTCCGCCTCGAAGGGAACGAGCTCAACATGCTGATCGCGGCAGTCAAGAAATACTGCATGGCCCTTGGCGCCACGCAGTGACGCTGACTGGTCCATGATGCCCGTCGGGGCGCCGACAAAATCGTTTTCTGCCTTCTGCGTGGCCAGGACCATGTCTTCATCACTCATGCCCGCGCCCGTGAGCTCGTTCAGCGCGGAGACCACGGCGCACTCGATAGCGTGGGAGGAAGACAGGCCCGCGCCCAGGGGAACGCTGGAGTCCAGGATCAGGTCGATGCCCGGCACCTTAATGCCACGCTGCTGCAGGGACCATAAGACACCCAGTGGGTACTTGGTCCACCCCTTTGCGGTTCCTGGCTTCAGCGTGGTGAGATCCGTCGTCGTGATTCCCTGGTCCCCGAAAGTGGAGAGCAGCCGCACGGTGGAGTCGGAGCGGACCCGCACGGCCACACGTGCCGTCTTGTCGATGGCAAAGGGGAGCACAAACCCGTCGTTGTAGTCCGTGTGCTCGCCGATCAGGTTCACCCTTCCCGGTGCCTGCCAGACGCCGTCGGGGGTGGCACCAAAAGACTCAGCGAAGCGGGCGGACAGTCCGGCTGCATCCAGCGGATGGGGAACGGTGGCGGTACTCATGAGCGGGCTCCTTGGGCCATGGCCGTATTGGGGACTGATGGTTCGGATCCAGTGACCGCGCGCAAGCGGTCAGCAACAGATTCCGGGGTGGTGTCATTGATGAAAGCACCCATGGCCGCCTCGGAGCCAGCCAGGAACTTCAGCTTGTCCGCCGCGCGCCGGGGAGAGGTGATCTGCAGGTGCAGGTAGCCGGAGCGGCGCAGAAGATCATCCACGGGTGCCTGGTGCCAAGCGGAGATATACGGCGTTGGGGTGGGATACAGGTTGTCCAGCCGCTTGAGGAGATCGAGGTAAACGTGCGCGAGTTCGTCCCGCTCGCCTCCGGACAGGGCGGCGAGATCGGCTACCTGGCGGTGGGGCACAAGATGGATTTCCAGAGGCCAACGCGCTGCGAAAGGGACGTAGGCGCTGAAGTGCTCACCCTCCAGGATCATGCGAGTACCAGCCTCGCGTTCGGAGCGGAGGAGTGATCCCGTGAGGGTTTCCCGGCCATCATTTTTTTCATAAAATGCGGCAGCGGCCGACGCCATGACACTGGCCCTCGGCGTGATGTAGGGGTAGGCGTAAATCTGGCCATGCGGGTGGTGCAGGGTGACACCAATGTCCGCGCCACGGTTCTCAAAGGGAAAAACCTGCTTAATGCCGGGGAGCGCGCTAAGCGCCTCCGTCCGGTGGGCCCACGCCTCGACCACTGTGCGAGCCCGCGTCTCGCTCAGGGTGCTGAAGGAACCGGTGTGCTCCGGGGTGAAGGCGACGACCTCACAGCGTCCGTAGGCGGGGCCTGTGGTGCCCCACTCCGGGTGCTCGGGGATGGATCCCGTAGCAGGGCCAAGGGACGGGAAGCGATTTTCGAAAACTATGACATCGTAGTCTGATGCAGGAATCTCCGAAGGATTGGCTGCAGTCGTGGGACAGATGGGGCACTGGTCTGCAGGCGGCAGGTGCGTTCTGCTCTGGCGATGGGCGGCGACCGCCACCCATTCGCCAGTGAGGGCATCGTAGCGGACCTCGCCAGGTTCCCCGCGGGCCGGAAGATCCCGATGATCAGTGGTCTCCGCCGAGCTGCGCGAGGCGGTAGTACCTGCCTCGTCAAAGTAAATAAGCTCCCGGCCATCCGAAAGACTGGTAGGCGTGATGCGTGTCATGGATGATCCTTTGCGGGAACTGGACAAACGAGTTGTTCCATTCTGTCATATATCTACCAAAAAGAAACAGAAGTGAACATTATTCTCTGTGGTGGAGGTGTCCATCTGGCGGGTACGGTGAAGTCATGACTGAGGTACGTGCCATCGCCGATCCGCAACCCGAACGCCGCTACGCGACAGGAAGGCAATACGAGCTCATCCGCGAGGACGCTGTTGCGACAGTGACGGAGCTGGCGGCTGGACTGCGAAGCTTCAGCCGGGGTGGGGTTCTCCTGACTGAAACGTATGCACCTGACCAGATAGCCCCCGGTGCTGCAGGCATTACCCTGGCGCCCTGGGCCAACAGGATCGAGGATGGCAGCTGGACCCTCAACGGCACAACCCAACAGCTGGACATCACAGAGCCCTCACGTCATAACGCCAGCCACGGACTCCTGCGTAATACGGGGTACGCGCTGGTCGATGAGGACGAGTTCTCCGTCACCCTCGAAGCCACCGTCTTCCCGCAGCATGGATACCCCTTTCTAGTGCGACACCGCGTTCGCTACGAAATCACCAGCGCGCTGGGCCTCGCCGTTACCCAGACGCTGGTAAACGATTCAGGCAATGCCGCACCGTTTGTACTCGGCGCGCATCCCTACCTCCGGCTGGGCGATGTTCCCCTGGAGGACATGATCCTCACTGTTTCGGCGACAACGCGACTGGTCGCAGACCAGCGCCTGATCCCGCGGTCCAGCGAACCAGTGGGGCCTGAAGCCGATCTGCGGTCTGGACGAATCGTGGGCGATCTCGATGTTGATATGGCCCTCACGGACCTGCTCTTCGACGACGGAGTGGCACGGCACACCCTTGAGGCGCCCGATGGCCGGAGTGTGAGCCTGTGGCAGGACCAGAGCTGCCGCTATGTTCACGTTTTTGTCAGCACCGAATTTCCCGGGCGTTCACGAGTGGTAGCACTGGAGCCCATGACCGGACCCGCCAACGCCTTCAACTCCGGCGATGGCCTTCGTTGGCTACAGCCCGGTGCCGCATTTTCCATGAACTGGGGCATTGACGCAGCCCTCTGACCCGCGCCTGGAGAGATTCCGGCGAACTCACGACGCGTCTGTTTCCTATTGGAGCAATGCTGCGGGATTATTGGGCTATGACGGCTCCTGAAAGTTCCACTACCTTCTCCCGGCCCAAGGCTGCGGCTCCAGTGCGGGCCGTAACAGATCGTGAGCTCGACCAGGACATTCCCTACGGCATCCGTATTGCCGCGTCGTGGTCGTGGCGGCTTATTCTCATCCTGACCATGGTGGGAGTCCTGGTCTGGTTGCTGAGCAAGGTCACACTCCTGGTAATCCCGGTCCTGGTGGCGTCCCTCCTGGCCGGGCTTCTGGCACCAGTGGTCAGGGCGTTGGTCTCCCTCAAGCTGCCCCGTGGCCTGGCGGTTGCCCTCACGGTAGTCGGATTTCTTGGTGCCATAGTTGCCGCACTGGCGTTGGTGGGGCGCCAACTTGTTTCCGGGTTCGGGGAACTCTGGTCGGAGGCCCTGACGGGAGTCCAACAGGTCCAGCAGTGGCTTTCTGAGGGCCCCCTGCACCTGACTGCAGACCAGATCGATACCTATCTGCAGGATGCAAGCAATGCCCTGCAGAACAACAGCAGCAACATCCTCAGTGGTGCCCTGTCTTTTGGCAGCACAGCGGGGCACTTTGCCGCCGGACTTGTCCTGTCGCTGTTCATCCTCATCTTTTTCCTCCTTGAGGGTGAGCGGATCTGGTCTTTCCTGGTAAAGCTGTTGCCCAGGAAGGCTCGTCCAGCCGCCGCTGGGGCAGGACGCCGGGGCTGGACCTCCATGGTGAGCTACGTCCGGATCCAGATGTTCGTCGCTGCCGTCGATGCTGTCGGAATCGGTGTCGGCGCTGCAATCATTGGAGTCCCGCTGGCTCTGCCCTTGGCAGTGCTGGTGTTCCTGGGCTCTTTCATTCCGGTGGTTGGAGCACTCTTCACCGGCGCCATTGCCGTTCTCCTCGCCCTCGTGGCCAACGGTCCTGTCAATGCCCTGATCATGCTTGCGATTGTCTTGGCAGTGCAGCAGCTTGAGAGCCATATCCTGCAGCCACTGATCATGGGCAAGGCAGTGTCCCTGCACCCGGTTGCAGTCATTCTTGCCGTCGCCGCAGGTTCCTACTTGGCAGGGATTCCCGGCGCCCTGTTCTCGGTCCCCATGCTGGCGGTCGCCAATTCCTCCGTCCGCTATATAGCGGCCAGGGCATGGGAACGCGAACCAGGTCCCGGCGCCGGTGGATATCCGCCAGGCGGCGCTGTTGATGACGGGAGCATTGAGGACATCACGCAGGACTCCGACTCCGGGAAAACCGCGTCATCAATTGCCGGGAACAGCGGCGGTGGGACTACCGTTAACCCCTTAGGAGGATCCCCGTACCCAGGTTCGCCCGAGGACGCCGGACCCGAACCCACCAAAGGAGAATAGATCCGTGAAAACACTCGCGAGCCTGCCCGTCACCCTGGACGACGTCCTGGAAGCGCAGGCACTTCTCCGCGGGATTATTGCACGGACCCCCGTTGAATCATCCAGGGCGCTGGGGGCGCTGGTGGGCGGTGAAGTTTTTTTCAAGTGTGAAAATCTTCAGCGGGCCGGTTCGTTCAAGGTCCGCGGTGCCTACGTCCGGATGGCGCGTCTTTCCGAAGAAGAGAAAAAGCGTGGAGTCGTCGCAGCGTCGGCTGGAAACCACGCCCAGGGCGTTGCTGTCGCTGCCAAGAGCCTCGGCATCAGCGCAAAGATCTTCATGCCCTTGGGCGTTGCCCTGCCCAAGCTGGCGGCCACGAGGAGCCACGGTGCCGAAGTAATCTTGCATGGACACAATGTGGACGAGGCCCTTGCCGAAGCCCAGCGCTATTCTGACGAGACCGGCGCAGTGTTTGTCCACCCCTTCGACAATGTTGATGTTGTTGCCGGCCAGGGAACCGTGGGCCTAGAAATCCTGGAACAGATTCCCCATGTGGACACGGTCCTGATGGGCGTTGGCGGTGGCGGACTGCTCGCTGGCGTATCCGTGGCCATCAAGGCACGCGCCCGGGAGCTGGGTCGGGAAATCCGCATCATTGGAGTCCAGGCAGAGAACGCTGCCGCCTACCCGCCCTCATTGGCAGCTGACGCCTTGGTTCCCCTGAAAAAAGTCTCCACCATGGCAGACGGAATTGCCGTGGGGAGGCCCGGGCAACTGCCTTTCAGTATCATCCGCGAACTGGTTGACGACGTCGTCACAGTCAGCGAAGATTCACTGGCCCGGGCTCTGATCTTCTTGTTGGAGCGGGGAAAGATGGTGGTGGAGCCTGCAGGAGCCGTAGGTGTTGCTGCCCTCATGGACGGCAAGATTGAAAATCCTGGAACAACCGCCGTGGTTCTTTCCGGGGGCAATATCGACCCAATGCTGATGCTGAAGGTCATCCAGCGTGGCCTGTCAGCAGCGGGGCGCTACATGACAGTCCGCATGATGCTTGATGACCGTCCGGGGTCACTGGCCACTATTGCCAGGATCATTGCCGAGAACGACGCCAACGTCACTGGCCTTGACCACACCCGGGTGGGCGGTTCCATCAGCATGGGCGATGTCTCCATCACCGTGAACCTCGAGACCAAGGGCCACGAACATGGCGAGCAGGTGCTGGGCGCCCTCCGGGCCGAAGGTTTCCAGCCCATAGTGGTCCACTGACCCGGCATGGCTGACGTTCACGACGGCGGAACGAACCGCGCAACAACTGCGGCACGGGCGAAAGCCGGTCTGCTGGTGCTGGGAAGCTTCACTGCGGTGCTTTTTATCATCGAGCTGATCAACACAGCCCTGCTGCATGGACTGAACAGGACCTTTGGACTGCGGCCCCGAAGCGCGGGAGGACTCCTGGATATCCTGACGTTCCCGCTTTTCCACGCAAACTTCAACCACCTGCTGTCCAACGCACTGCCGTTGATAATCTTCGGTTTCCTGGTGTACCTCTCCGGCCTTCGGGTCTTCCTGACAGCCGTGGCGGCAAGCTGGCTGGGCTCCGGTGTGGTGGTCTGGCTGATTGGCGGTGGCGGAGTTACGGTGGGCTCATCCGGACTGGTATTTGGGCTGTTTGCCTTTCTGCTGGTCCGCGGATTCCTGAATCGCAACTGGCGCCAGATCCTGCTCTCCGTTGTGCTCTTCCTGGTCTATGGAGGCATCCTCTTCGGACTGTTGCCCAGCATTGTCGGGGCCATCTCGTGGCAGGCACACGTGGGCGGCGCCCTGGGTGGAGTCGGAGCTGCAGTGCTGCTGCGGTCGAAAAATACTGCCTAGTCAGCCGTAGAGCCCAGCGCTGCCGGGCACAAAAAAACCGCTGGCCGCCCCGGGGGTGGTCTGCGGTTTTTCTGGTCTCAGTGAGCTCAGGCTGCGTAGGGCTTGGCGGAAATAATGTGGACGGGAATGACCTTGCCGTTAGGAGCCGTGTAGCTCAGTTCCTCACCTTCGCGGTGACCCACAATCGCAGCGCCCAGCGGTGACTTCTCGCTGAACACATTAAGGTCCGAGTCGCCAGCAATCTCGCGGGAACCCAGGAGGAACGTTTCCTCATCACCGGCAATCTTCGCGACGACAAGCATCCCGGGCTCCACAACGCCGTCATCGGCGGGGGATTCACCCACGTGCGCATCACGCAGCAGAGCAGTGAGCTGGCGGATGCGGGCCTCGATCTTTCCCTGTTCTTCTTTGGCTGCGTGGTATCCGCCGTTTTCCTTGAGGTCGCCTTCCTGGCGGGCAGCCTCGATCTTCTGGACGATCTCAGCCCTGCCAGCGCCGGACATGTGTTCCAGCTCTGCCTGCAGGCGGTCGAAAGCCTCCTGGGTGAGCCACGCGGCCGTTGCGCTGTTGGTGGTAGACACGGACTTCTCCTCTGATGGGTGCTGCATGCAAAAGACCCCACCGGTGGCACTCATGAAACTCAGCATCCAACCCGGCGGGGCGTAGGTATCCAACCATTGTAATCAAAACACTTGATGAATCCCAACGGGAGGGGCCACCGTGGCTACCCGCTGGTCAGGGTGCCGACTCAGGCCTCAGGGTTCCAGCAGCTGTCGACAACGCCGGAGACCGAGAGTGACTCGGTCCGCACGGTCACCCGCTGCGTGACCGTGCGACCGCCGTCTGCTGTATCAGTGGCTGCACCAAGCGGAATATCGACTACTTTCCACCCAACAACTGCGTACTTGGAGTCCAGTACCTTCACTGCGCACTTAACCGGAGTGCCAGGGTCACGGACCACTTCGAAGTCCACGTCAGCGCTTGTGGCGTCGGTGGTGCTGTAGCCGATGTCCTTGGAACTGATGGAACCGATCGAATTGCTGGTGGAAACCCAGGCCAGGAAGCCGACTCCGACGGCTAGTGCCAGTCCGGCAGCTGCAAGTTTTTTTCGTCGTGACAGCGGCTGCTTCGCGGTGCCGTATCGATTGGATAGGCTGGAGTCTGCAGGGACTGTCGGTGCGGGCTGTTCCTGGGATGTCACCACACCAGTTTAGGGTGTACCGCAGGCGGCTAAGTCCGCCGGGCATTTTTTTGCCTCCATCTGGCGGTCTCCGCCACCGCCACCAGCCATTGCCTGCGCAGCGCCGGCGCCAGCAAGAAAGAGGATTACCCCCTCATGACCGTGTCCACACCGCCATCCACCGCTCTGCGCCTCCTTGCCGTTCATGCCCACCCGGATGATGAGTCGAGCAAAGGCGCAGCCACCATGGCCATGTACGCCAAACAGGGCGTCCAGGTGATGGTTGCCACCTGCACTGATGGGTCGCGAGGCGACATCCAGAATCCTGCAGTGGAAAACGAGCCCCACCCCAAACGCGACATGGCGGGTGCGCGCCGCCTTGAAATGGCGGCGGCCGCGAAGATCCTCGGGATCGAACAGCGATGGCTTGGTTTTGTGGATTCGGGTCTTCCCGAAGGGGACCCCCTGCCGCCCTTGCCGGCGGGGTGCTTTGCCCTTGCGCCTCTAGAGCGCGCCTCCGCGCCGCTGGTCCGCCTGGTCAGGTCCTTCAGGCCGCACGTGATCCTTAGCTACGACGAAAATGGCGGGTATCCGCACCCGGACCACATCATGGCCCACCGGGTAGCCGTGGAAGCGTTCGAGGCAGCGGGTGACCCTGAGCGTTACAAGGGCACCGGTGCCCCTTGGCAGCCCGCCAAGCTTTACTACGACCGCGCCTTCAGCCCTGACAAGATCAAAGCGCTGCACTTTGCGCTGGAAAACGCGGGCATTGCCTCGCCGTATGCGGAGCGGCTGGCGCAGTGGCTGGAAAACGACGTCGAGGGACACACTCCGCCGCCAGGGACACACGCCACGACCACCCAGATTAACTGTGGAGATTTTCTGGAGTCCCGGGACAATGCACTCCGCGCCCACCGGACCCAGGTTGATCCGCTTGGGTTCTTCTTCGCTGCGACACCGCAGCTCCAGCGCTCCGCGTGGCCCTGGGAAGACTACTCCCTCATTACATCCCACGTAGCGACCGATCTGCCGGAGACGGACCTCTTCGCCGGGATAAGATAGACAGAAGATTTCTATCCCTTGTAGAAATCCTCTCCTGGGTCGTTCTGGAGAATTTTCACCTGGCAGTTGTACCGGACGCCCTGGGCGTCATCCCCATAGAAGGTAAATCGTGCACCACACCCTGATCCTCCTGGCCACAACCCCCGCCCCGTCACCGAGCCCGTCCCTGCGACCGGGGCTGGATGTCAACCAGATCACTCCGGGTTTCCTGGGATTTTTGATGACAGCGTTTTTTGTGCTTGCGACGGCCCTGTTGATTGTGGACATGGTCCGCAGGATCAGGCGTGTTCGGTACAGGGGCCAGATTGAGGAACAGCGACTTGCCGACGCCGACGCTGCGCGCGAGCAGGAGGGGGCCGCAGGAGTGGAGCCCTCCGCGGACGGCTGGAGCACTACCGCTGAGCGGGACCCCGGCAGCCGCTGAGGCGAACTCTGGATCCCCCCGAACGCGCCACATTCTCCGTAAACTGTGGACCGAACGCGTCCCGGGTTTGGTGGGTTGTCCTTCCTACCTGATCTTGGCTTACGGCAGGCGACCATCCGAGGGGAAATGATGAATTCAGGACCGCCGACGTCAGGAAACCTCCTGGCTGGTGAGAGTTCCGCCTATCTCCGCCAGCATGCGCATCATCCCGTGCACTGGCAGCCCTTCGGTGATACGGCATTCGAGGAAGCCGCTGAGCGTGATGTCCCGGTCTTCCTATCCATCGGGTATGCGGCGTGCCACTGGTGCCATGTCATGGCTGACGAGTCTTTTGCAGATGAGAAAACAGCAGCCCACCTCAACGCGGGCTTTGTTGCAATCAAGGTGGACCGCGAGGAACGTCCCGACGTTGACGCAACCTACATGGCTGCGACACAGATGATCAGCGGCCAGGGCGGCTGGCCGATGTCGGTATTCCTCACGCCGCAGGGCCGTGCCTTCCATGCCGGGACCTACTTTCCAGTGTTGCCGATGCCTGGACTGCCGTCCTTCCTCCAGGTCCTTGAGGCCGTGCAGGAGGCCTGGCGCGAACGGCGCGATGACGTCGAAAGACAGGCGTACGCACTGGCATCGACCATAGGCGAAGCCCAGTCAACGGTCCGGGTCAAGGCGGCCGGCGAGACGCCCGTTCTCGATCCCGGCGTCCTGTCTGAAGCAGTGACTGCCCTCCTCACTGCAGAGGACACCGACGACGGCGGTTTTGGTACCGCTCCGAAGTTCCCGCCGTCGGCGGTGCTGGAGTTTTTGGTCAGGCACGCGGCCGTACCCTCGGCAACGGCCGACGCCGCGAAGTCCCTGGCTGGGAGGACACTTGCCGCCATGGCCCGCTCCGCACTCTTTGACCAGGTTGCAGGGGGATTTGCCCGGTATTCGGTGAGTGCGGACTGGTCCGAGCCGCACTACGAAAAGATGCTCTACGACAATGCCCTGTTGCTGCGGGCCTATGTTCATTGGCTGCGCCTTGGTGGCAGCCCTGAGTATCCTGCTGCCGAAGCGCGTGAAGTTGCTGAACTGACTGCCGACTGGATGCTCTCCGCGTTGGCCCTGCCGGACGGGCTTGCATCCTCCCTTGACGCGGACACCGTTGTTGACGGTAAGCATCACGAAGGCGGAACCTACATCTGGACGGTCCAGCAGCTCATCACCGTGCTGGGCAGGGACGACGGTGAGGCTGTGGCCCGCCTAATGAATATCCCGGGCTCCGCGCCGGGGGAGGACACTGGTGCCCCATTCCACCAGGGGAAGCCGCGAAGCCGCGCTGAGAGCGAGCTCTGGCGTCGTGTCCTTCCACTGCTCCGCATCAGACGTGCACAGCGTCCCCAGCCTGCGCGTGATGACAAGGTAGTGGCCGGCTGGAATGGCCTTGCTGTGGGGGCCCTTGCAGAAGCCGGAGCCCTGTTGGACAGGCCCGATCTTACGGTAGCTGCCGCCGGTATTGCCACGTTCCTGCAGGACACGCACTGGGTGGCACGTCCGGAGCCAAGACCTGGCGACGCCGGCACCCGTGCGGGTGGCGAAACGCCCCCTGTCGCAATGGAACAGGGCACGCTGCTCCGGGTCTCCCACGCGGGCCGGGCAGCAGGACGGGCGGGTCTGCTGGGGGACTACGCATTCTGTGCCGAGGGATTTTTTACCCTCTATGCGGTGACAGGGGAAACCCGCTGGTACGCATATGCACAACAACTGGTTGAGGCAGCGCTGGTGGACTTTATGCCGGACGGGCACCTGGTGGACTCAGCAGTTCCTGCGATTCAGGTCCTGTCCGCACAGGACGGAAAGACAGGCCTGGATCCGTTTGATAACGCAACACCCAGTGGGATGTCTGCTTTTGCCGGCGTGCTCCTGACCTCTGCTGCCTACACAGGATCCAGGGAACATCGTCAGCAGGCAGACCGAATCCTGGCCTTGCTGCCGTCCCTTGCGGCCCGGGCACCGCGCGTGGCTGGTGGTCTGCTTTCCGTGGCACAGGCGGCCGCCGCCGGTCCAGTGGAGTGCGCCGTGGTGGGTCCTGCGGACAGTACATCCCGCACTGATCTGCACCGGAACCTGCTGGGCTCGCCATCGCCCGGGCTGGTCATTGCGGTGGGGACTGGAGATGAGCAAGGGCCCGTTCTTCTGCGCGGCAGGACATCGGCCGCCTCAGGAGCACCGCGGGTCTTCCTGTGCAAGGACATGGTCTGCCAGCGGCCGGTGGAGAGCTCGCAGGCGATGCTGGAACAGCTGGCGCAGATGACCGGAAAGAAATGACGCTAGGGAATGGCGTCCTTTGACCTGGTGATCTTCGACTGGGATGCTCCCTACGAACATTGGTACCGTGACGCCTTCGAGCGTGAGCTGCGTCCTGTCCCTGGAATTCAGGAAACCCTTGACCATCTGGAAATCCCCACCTGCGTTGCATCCAGCGGAACGCAGGAGAAAATGCGCCGCACCCTCGGCATGACAGGGCTGTGGGAGAGGTTCACTGGCCGGATCTTCAGTGCCACCCAGGTACGTAACGGGAAACCTGCGCCGGATCTTTTCCTGTTGGCTGCAGCGACAGCTGGCGTAACGCCGTCGTCGTGCGCCGTGGTGGAAGACAGTGTCCACGGTGTTAATGCCGCCCGAGCTGCGGGTATGCATGTTTTTGCGTACGCGGGTGGTGTAACGTGCGCACGCCATCTGGAAGGTGATGTAACGACAGTTTTTTTGAGGACATCCGGGAGCTGCCTCATCTTCTTGGGGCCGGCCAGCGCACTCGCTAGCGCAGGACGGCCAGGGCAATCGCTACAAAATGGGCAGCGAACCCCAGGACAGTGAACGCGTGGAAGAGTTCGTGGAAGCCGAAGTGGTGATAGCTGAAGTTGGGCTTCTTGAGAGCATAAAAGACGGCACCGGCAATGTAGAAAGCTCCACCGACGCAGATCAGGATGGCGGAGGGGACGCTGGCTCGGAAGAAGTCCGGCAGATAGAACAGTGCGCCACAGCCAAGGGCAATGTAGATGGGCACGTAGAGCCAGCGTGGAGCGTGCGTCCAGAGCAGTCGGAACAGGACTCCAAGGGTTGCCCCGCCCCAGATCAGCCATAGCAGGACAACCGCTGTGGGACGTTCCAGCAACGCCCAGGCCAGAGGTGTGTAGCTGCCCGCGATTACCAGCATGATGTTGGTGTGGTCCAGGCGCTTCAGGACAATCTTTACGCCGGGGGACCAGTTGCCGCGGTGATAGATCGCGCTGATGCCAAACAGGAGGACTCCTGTGGTGCCATAGATGGCTGAGGTCACCTTCAGCCCGGTGGTGGGCGCCAGGATCACCAGGACAAGGCCAGCAGCAAGGGCCAGTGGGGCCGTGACCGTATGGATCCAGCCCCGCCACTTTGGTTTGATCATCAACAGCTGGGCAAGGCGTGCGGCGGCATCATCAAGTGCAGTCGGTGCATTCGGCTCTGCTGAAGGGCCAGAGTTACGGGCGGCGGCGCCACTTCCTGCATGCCGATTGTTCATAGCTCAAGAATAACTTACGGTCCCGTAAGTTACCCGAGAGTAGATACAGGATCGGCACGCCATGGTCATCTGCGGTGCATCTGATTCCGGCAAGGACTGTAGCGTAGGATTGCAACGCTCGCTACGTAACCGGAAGTCAGGTGGATCTCTGCATGGAAATGCCCGGGTTCCTGTACGGCTTTTACGAACAAAGGCTGCTGCGCGATCTGGCCAAAGACCGTATCCCGGAGCACATTGGCGTCATGGTTGACGGCAACCGTCGCTGGGCACGGCAGTTTAATGCGCCCACCAGCCAGGGCCACCAGGCTGGTGCGGACAAGATTCACGAATTTCTGGGGTGGTGCCAGGAACTTGGGATCAAGGTCGTCACGCTGTACATGCTCTCAACCGACAACATGAGCAGGTCCAGCGAAGAGTTGGACCTGCTCATGGGCATTATTGCCAATACCCTTGATCGCCTGGACAAGGATGCAGACGTTTCCGTCCACGCCATGGGCGCGCCCGAACTCCTTCCCGACTACCTGGGCGAACGGCTGAACAAACTGACCAAGCGCACTCCGGCTCATGAAAAAATCCACGTCAACGTGGCTGTCGGCTACGGGGGCCGCCGCGAGATTGTGGATGCCGTCCGGGAACTGATGATTGATGCTGTTGACAGGGGAGCGGACATCCGGAGTGTGGCTGAGGAATTGACAGTCGATGACATCTCGAAATTCCTCTACACCAGGGGTCAGCCGGATCCCGATTTGGTGATTCGCACCTCAGGGGAGCAGCGGCTCTCCGGATTCCTGATGTGGCAGAGCGCCTACAGCGAGTTCTATTTTTGCGAAGCACTGTGGCCGGCCTTCCGTAAAGTCGATTTCCTGCGGGCCTTGCGTGACTATGCAGGACGGCAGCGCCGCTTCGGCTCGTAGCCGAGTTAATAGTGAGTTCACCATCTGGTCACAGGAATCGCCGAGCGCAGAAACGCTGATTGCTCCGCCACGGTCTTAGGTTGGTTCCATCAACGGGCAAAATCGCCTACTGATCGGGGAGGCCAGTACATGGAGCGGGACATCGCACCAGATGCAGCAGGAGGCCACGCATGGCCTCCGGGCCAATCCGCCTGCTAACTCTTCCGGGTGCGCCCGGGGCTGGAGTCAATGTGGCAACTTCGAAAGATCGTCCCGCTGTCCGCAGCTATGTGATCGACACGTCAGTCCTGCTGTCAGATCCGTTGGCCCTCCTTCGCTTCGCGGAGCACGAGGTCATTGTGCCGATCGTCGTCATCTCGGAACTTGAAGCTAAGCGCCACGACCCCGAGCTGGGGTTCTTTGCACGCAAGGCCCTCCGACTTCTCGATGAGCTACGCATCACGAACGGTGGACTGGACAGGCCGTTGCCCATCGGGTCAGCGGGCGGGACCCTCATGGTGGAGTTGAACCATATCTCCACCGATGTCCTGCCAGCCGGATTCCGCGCTGGTGACAACGACAGCAGGATCTTGGCCGTCGCCAAGAACCTTGCCAACGAGGGCCGGGATGTCACGGTGGTCTCCAAGGATCTGCCCATGCGGGTAAAGGCCTCTGCCATGGGCCTTCAAGCTGATGAATATCGCAATGAGCTGGTCAAGGATTCAGGGTGGACCGGCATGGCCGAGATCGAGGCCAACGAAGCGGAGATCGCCACCCTCTACGGACACGAACCTGTTTTTCTTCCTGCTGCCGCCGAGCTGCCTGTCAACACCGGCCTGGTGGTGCTCTCCAACCGCGGCTCGGCGCTGGGCCGCGTGGGTGCAGACAAACAGGTCCGGCTAGTCAGGGGAGACCGGGACGTCTTTGGACTCCATGGACGTTCTGCCGAACAACGCCTGGCAATCGATCTACTCCTGGATCCCTCCGTGGGCATTGTCTCAGTTGGTGGACGCGCCGGGACCGGGAAATCCGCGCTGGCCCTCTGCGCCGGACTGGAAGCCGTGTTGGAACGCCGGGAACACCGGAAGGTGATCGTTTTTCGACCGCTTTATGCCGTAGGAGGCCAGGAGCTGGGCTTCCTGCCTGGTTCCGAGTCAGAGAAGATGAACCCCTGGGCGCAGGCAGTCTTCGACACACTTGGCGCCCTGGTCAGCCAGGAAGTCGTGGAAGAGGTCATGGACAGGGGAATGCTTGAGGTGATGCCCCTGACGCACATTCGCGGCAGGTCCCTGCATGACGCCTTTGTGATAGTTGATGAGGCCCAGTCGCTTGAGAAGAACGTTCTCCTTACGGTGATGAGCCGGATTGGTCAAAACTCCAAGATTGTCCTCACGCACGACGTCGCACAGCGGGACAACCTTCGGGTGGGACGCCATGACGGGGTTGCCGCGGTGGTGGAGACGCTCAAGGGCCATCCCCTCTTCGGGCACATTACCCTGACACGCTCCGAGCGCTCGCCGATCGCAGCACTGGTGACCGATCTCCTGGAGGGGGCCGAAATATAGGAGCGCCCCATGTCCAGAGCTTCCGTTCGTGGCAGCTGGCCACGAACGGAAGCCGCGCTCCCTGCAAACGGCTACTGCGGGATGTCCAGGAATGCTGCGACAGCTTCGTGGCCCGCTACCTCAAGGTTCCAGTCTGGACGTTTGAAAGTCTGAGGCGTCAGCCGGACAGCCTGGACGGTTTCCACCTGGTTACCCCATTTCTTGCGGGTAATGCCGTTTAGTTCATACCCCAGGGCACGGGAGACGCCCAGTGATGCGCCATTCCAGTCGGCAGCCTCGGATTTTGCAACGTCAGCTCCCAGGTAGTCAAAAGCATAGAGCGCGACGGCGGTGCGCATTTCCTTTCCGAGGCCCTGTCCGTGGACTCGGCGTTGCAGCCAGGATCCGGTGCTGACCGTTTTCAGCGCGGCAAAATCGTCCGCACTGACGTCCTGGCACCCGATGAAGTTATCCTCATGCCAGATTCCCAGGAGGAGCGTCCACCGCGTGGGAGACGTTTCTGCGCGCAGTTTCCAATACCACCTTGCC
The DNA here is from genome assembly GCF_030063285.1 of Pseudarthrobacter sp. PS3-L1. GTDB lineage: Bacteria > Actinomycetota > Actinomycetes > Actinomycetales > Micrococcaceae > Arthrobacter. Next base: position 765,556 of record NZ_JASISU010000001.1, read on the forward strand.
ATGGCCGGGCCCATGACTTCAGGACGGGCCTCCGCCCACGGGTTGCTGAAAGGGCTTTGGCCCGGTTCATGGACGCCGTCCTGTGCCGCCGCCAGGGCGGCGGGGATGTCACCGTCGGTGATGGTGCGCAGTGTCAGGCGTGGGGTCTGCAGTGTCAGGCCGAAGAGCGGCCAGATCTCAGTCAGGGACGTCATGAGAGCAGCCTAGCCGTGGAAGGGCCAGGTAGCCTGTCATGCCTCGGGCGCCGTTGCCCTTGCACCTAGAGGTTGGTGGTCGGTACCGGTTCGTCGAAGAGCTGATCGCTGCAGTAGCCATCCACCTCGATAATGCGCAGCCAATGCCCGTGCTGGGCGGTTGCTGGTTCCAGGGACCGGCTGGCCACGCAGATTCCTGTTTGCAGGTCAATCCGGATTAGGGTCCGGCCAGGCAGGCAAAGCGGCATGAGCTGATGGGCCGGGTGGTAGGCAACTGTAGGGACCACTATTGCCTCGAGTGCGGGCCTGGAGTCCTGCTCAGTGCGGACAACCTCGGTCACCAGGACCGGATTGCTGCCGGGGAATTCGATCGGCACCGGAAAATTGCCCGTCAGCTCTACAGGATCCAACGCTGCCGAGAAGCAGCCGCTGCCAAACCCTGGATCGCCATAGGCTGCTTCCGGGCGCCTGGTGACCAGCCCGGCGTCGTCATATACAGGCGTTACAAGCTGGGGCGGCAAAAGCCAGGATTTCCGGCTGGCACCGGTATATAGCCCAGCAGGCGAGCCGCTTCCCCCTGAACTGCTCTCAAGCAACACGCCGTCCACATCCTCCACACGGAGTGCGCCTGGCCTCTTCACCCAGGCCCGGACCAGCACGGCGCCCGGCGATGGACCAGAGATGAAGGGTTCGTCCCAGTACTCACACTGCAATGTTTCCCAGCGCCAGGGGGAAGATCGGCATAGCTTGCGAAATGACGAGGAATCCGCGGCCAATCCGTGTCCGTCTCCGGGCCGGTGCCTGTCATCCCATGTCGACATATCCACAGCTTACGCGGCGGGCAGTGCGGGGCTCATGATCGTCCCGTAGGATCCCAGTCATGGTGGCCAAACTGGTGGTGCTCTGGGATGGCCCGCCCGTGGCGTTCTTGTTGCTGCTGGCGGCCTGCCTCTTTTTCTTCTGGACTGCAGCCCGCCTGGCTGTGGTCGATATCCGTCAGCATCGACTGCCCAACAGGATCCTTTTCCCGGCCTACCCCATTGCTGGGCTCTTGCTGCTCGCCGTAGCCTGGCTGGAGTCGAGCCAGGCGGGCCCGGGCGAACCGCAGGCGGCTCTCTTCGACGTTGCGGGCCTCAGGGTTCTGGCAGGCGGCGCTGTGCTGTACGCGGCCTACTACCTGCTGCGGGTGCTGCAACCCTCTGGTCTTGGTTTTGGCGATGTCAAGCTTGCTGGATTCCTTGGTCTCTACCTGGGATTTCTTGGCTGGGAACATCTTGTGGTGGCAACAGTTGCAGCATTCCTGCTGGGCGGCCTGATGGGGATCGGGATCCTGGTCACCAAGCGAGGAACGCTGAAGACAGCCATTCCCTTTGGCCCCTTCATGCTGTCCGGAGCGGTGATTGCCTTCTTCCTGCCCGGCTGAGGGTTGGCAGAACCTGGCCGATGCCACGTGTCCCATCTGGCCCCAACCCAGTTCGGAGCAGCCGCTAGGCTGGCACCATGCCTTCTCCTGACTATGTCCTTGCCCTGCGCGAGAAAATTGGCCATGACCCACTGTGGCTTCCCGGTGTGTGCGGTGTGGTGTTCGATGATGCCGGCCGGGTCCTGTTGGGCCAGCGTTCCGACAACGGCCGCTGGGCCCTGATTACGGGCATTCTAGAGCCCGGTGAGCAGCCCGCTCCCGGACTGGTCCGCGAGATCATGGAAGAGACGGGCGTTTTGGCAGTGGTTGAGCATCTCGTGGGTGTTGACACTGTTGGGCCCATCATCTTCCCCAACGGGGACGCCTGCGAATTCCTCAACGTGGTATTTCGCTGCCGCTATATTTCCGGAAAAGCGCGGGTCAACGATGACGAATCCCTTGCCGTCGGGTGGTTCGCTGTAGCTGACCTGCCAGACATCCCGGCGGGCCATCTGGCGAATATTCAGCGCGCACGGGCCATGACGGAAGCTGCCCACTTCGAACAATGACCAGGAATCGGCAATGGCCGCCGTGATGGGCTACATCACGGCGGCCCTTGCCGGTGCCATATGGGACGGTGCTGCCGCAGCCTGGCTCAGGTGCGGGTGGGGAGGCAGTCAGCGACGCTGGTTGAGCAGATCATCGGCGTCCGTCTCCTGCGTGGGCGACGCGTTCTGAGCGGCAGCGCCGGAGAGCTGCTCCGCTTCCAGCCGTTTGGCTTCGTCGCCACCGACGGCCTCGCCACGAGCAACCATGCCAGCCGTATCCGAGAGCGGGATCTGCTTGAGCGTGATGGCCAGGATCAGGGCCACGGCGATGAACGGCAGCAGATACCAGAACACTGGCGCAAGTGAGTCAGCGTAGGCATTCACAATGGCCTCGCGCAACTGCTCGGGAAGCTGGCTTAGGGATTGCGGGTCCAGTGTGCTGGTGGACTGGGCCGCCTGGTCTGCGGAAGCGCCGGCACCCGTGAACGCCGTGGTCAGCGACTCGGAGAGCCGGTTGGTGAAGATCGCCCCAAACACGGCGACGCCCATTGCCGCACCGACTTCGCGGAAGTAGTTGTTGGTGCTGGTCGCGGTACCAATCTGCTCTGCGGGAACTGAGTTCTGCACCACCAGGACAACAACCTGCATGATCAGGCCCAGGCCCGCGCCGAAAATGAAGAGTTGCACGCAGATCACCCAGATAGGCGTCGTGGCCGCAAGCTGGGTCATCCAAAGCATTGCCGCCAGGGTGAAGGTGGCACCCAGAATGGGAAACATCTTGTACCTGCCGGTTTTCGATATGCGGAGCCCTGAGTAGATTGAGGTGCCCATGAGGCCCACCATCATGGGAAGCATCAGAAGCCCGGATTCGGCAGCTGAGGTTCCAGAGGACATCTGCAGGAATGTCGGCACAAAAGCGATAGCGGAGAACATGCCCAGGCCAAGGGTAAAGCCGATGGCTGTGGCATTAACAAAGATGCGGTTGCGGAACAAGCTCAGCGGAATAATGGGGTCCTCTGCGCGGCGCTCCACCATGATGAAGGCAACTGCCGACAGCACCAGGCCAGCCCCAAAAGTCCAGGTCAGCGGTGAGCCCCAGCCTTCGTCCCGTTTGCCACCGAAATCCGTGAAGAAGATCAGGCACGTCGTGGCCGTGGAGAGGAGCAGTATGCCCAGGATGTCGATTCTTTTTTCTGCCTTTTTGTTGGGCAGTGTCAGGGTGAACCAGGCAATGGCGAATGCGGCAATGCCGATGGGAATGTTGATGTAGAAGGCCCATTCCCAGGTCAGGTGATCAACGAAAAAACCGCCCAGCAGGGGGCCGGCCACAGCGGAGAGACCAAAGATGGCGCCGAGGGGACCCATGTACTTGCCGCGGTCCTTGGCCGGGACGATGTCCGCAATGATCGCTTGCGAAAGAATCATCAGGCCGCCGCCGCCAAGTCCCTGGATGGCACGGAAGATGACAAAACCCCAGAAATCGGTGGCCAGGGCACACCCAACGGATGCCAGCGTAAAGAGGGCAATCGCTATGAGAAACAGGTTCCTGCGTCCCAGGATGTCCCCGAATTTTCCATAGATAGGCATCACTATGGTGGTAGCCAACAGGTACGCCGTGGTAATCCAGGCCTGGTGTTCGACGCCGCCAAGCTTGCCCACAATGGTGGGCATGGCGGTGGAGACAATGGTCTGGTCCAGGCTCGACAGGAGCATTCCTGCAATGAGCGCCGAGAAGATAATCCAGATGCGTCTCTGGGTCAGCAGGAGCGGACCGGCTGCCGCCTTGGGTCGGGAGATGGTACTCACGGGGTTCCTTCGTTTCGTGCGGAGAGAGTCAGGGATTGGGAGAAGATGTTCCGTACAGCATTGAGATTCTCAAGGAAGAGGTCCCGGTGGCTGCGGGTATTACCGTCGGAAAAATAGGTGGCACTACTTTTGCGGGCCACTGTGCTCAGGACCACGACAGCCATTTGCAGGGCGGGGTGGTCGGCGGCTACACGTTCGCGGATCGCCAGGACCCGGACGAATTCGGCTTCCCGCTCTGCCGTGGCGCCGATGATACGCAGCATGAGCTGGGGTTCTTTATGGATGACCGCGATCAGCTGACGTACTTCGGCGTCCGAGGCAACCATGTCCGTGGAAAGTGCCAGTGACATGTCAACCAGGTCCTGGAGGAGCGTGGCCGAGATCTGGCCGGCAGGTGAGGACGAGCCGCCAGCGATGAACGCCTCGATAAGTCCAGCTGGAATCTCGTCGTCAACGTGGCCAATGATGGCGTCTTCCTTGGTGGGGAAGTAGTTGAAGAAGGTGCGACGCGATATGTCCGTCTGTTCACACACTTCCTCGACGGTATATCCGCTCAGCCCGCGTTCGGCGGTCAGGGTCCGGGCCGCGGCGGTGATGGCAGCCCTGGTGGCTGCTCGTTTTCGGCCCCGCAGGCCGCATTCATTTTCTGCACTTTCATTCACAGAGTAAACATTTGCACTATTCGGCGAAAAGTGCAAAAAAGTACGGTGTAACGACTGCGGCCGCCCACCCTTCCGTGGAAAGGTGGGCGGCCGCAGTCGGGTACTACCGCCCGGTTAAGCCTTGTGCGGCGGACGGGTCATTGACATGACGTCCAGAGCGGTGTCGAGCTGGACCTCCGTGAGCTCGCCGCGTTCCAGAAATCCCATGGCAACGACTGTCTCGCGAATGGTGAGCCCCTCTGCTACGGCCTTCTTGGCGATCTTGGCAGCGTTTTCGTACCCGATGTACTTGTTCAATGGCGTCACGATTGACGGTGAGGCCTCGGCCAGGAAACGGGCACGCTCCACGTTGGCCGTGATGCCATCGATCATCTTGTCAGCCATGACCCGGCTGGTGTTGGAGAGCAGCCGGATGGACTCAAGCAGGTTGGCAGCCATGACGGGGATGCCTACGTTCAGCTCAAAGGCGCCGTTGGTCCCTGACCAGGCGATAGCCGTGTCATTGCCAATCACCTGGGCGGCAACCATGATGGATGCCTCGCAGATTACGGGATTTACCTTGCCGGGCATGATCGACGATCCAGGCTGAAGATCTGGGAGTGCAATTTCGCCGAGGCCCGTGTTGGGGCCCGAACCCATCCACCGAAGATCATTGTTGATCTTCATGAAGGAGATGGCGATGTTGCGCAGCTGGCTGGACGCTTCGATCAAACCGTCACGGTTTGCCTGGGCCTCAAAGTGGTTCCGAGCCTCCGTCAGGGGCAGGCCGGTGTCTTTTGCAAGCAGTTCGATGACACGCTCCGGGAACCCGGCCGGGGTATTGATGCCAGTGCCCACAGCCGTCCCGCCCAGGGGGACCTCAGCTACACGGGGGAGTGCGGCATTGATCCGCTCAATGCCGTAACGCACCTGCGCTGCGTATCCGCCGAATTCCTGGCCCAATGTCACGGGGGTGGCGTCCATCAGGTGGGTGCGGCCGGACTTGACGACGTCCTTGAACTCGGCTTCCTTGCGCTCCAGCGACTCTGCGAGGTAGCCGAGCGCCGGGATGAGGTCATTGATCAGGGCTGACGTCGCAGCAACGTGGACAGAGGTAGGGAAGACGTCATTGGAGGACTGGGAGGCATTCACGTGATCGTTGGGGTGGACAACTTTGTCGCTTCCAGCAGACTTCAACGCACGGGAAGCCAGTTCGGCAAGTACCTCGTTGACGTTCATGTTTGAGGACGTACCGGAGCCAGTCTGGAAAACATCGATGGGGAAGTCGCCGTCGTAGGTACCTGCGGCTACCTGGTCGGCGGCATCTGCAATGGCCATGGCCAGCTCACCATCGAGCACACCCAGCTCTGCGTTAGCCTGCGCGGCAGCCTTCTTGACCCGCGCCAGGGCTTCGATGTGGGTCCGTTCCAGAGTTTTTCCAGAAATGGGGAAGTTCTCAACGGCTCGCTGCGTCTGCGCACGGTAGAGGGCATTCACCGGTACCCGGACTTCGCCCATCGTGTCGTGTTCAATGCGGAATTCTTCAGTGGAAGTCATGGGACCAGCTTATGGTCACTGGTGCCAGCACCGAAAACCAAAGCACCACGCAGTGACTGCCCACTGGAAAGTAATGCTAGATGTTGCCAAGCTCCGAGACCACTACTGCGCGTCCCTCCAGGAGGCTGTAGGAAAGGCCCATCACTGCCGTCTGTCCGCTGTCAATGGCTGACGAAATGATCCGTGAGCTGTCCACCAGGCGCTGCGAGGTCTGCTTCACGTGTTCCACGACCATGTCATTGACGTCGTCGTGGCCGTTGCGTTTTGACGTCAGCACCGAGGGGGTGATGCGCTCAACCAGGTCCCGGATGAAGCCCGGGGGCATGGTCCCTGTCTCGACAGCGGCTTTCGTGGCTGTTACTGCGCCGCAGCTGTCGTGCCCAAGAATCACGATGAGCGGCACGCGTAGCTCACTCACGCTGTATTCGAGGGAGCCCAGGACGGCGTCGTCGATCACCTGGCCTGCCGTCCGGACCACAAACGCATCGCCCAGTCCCAGATCGAAGATGATCTCCGCCGCCAGGCGGGAGTCGGAGCACCCGAAGATGACGGCAAACGGATGCTGGTTTTCCACCAACGCCGATCGACGGGAGGAATCCTGGTTGGGGTGCGAGGATGTTCCGGCAACAAAGCGTTCGTTGCCTTCGCGCATGCGCCGCCAGGCAAGGGCTGGGGTGAGGTAAGTGGTCACGGCTTCATTTTACGGCGCCGGAGCGGCCGTTGGGGAAACTGTGACGGCAGGTGCGGCATCAAGGGACCGTACGACGGCGGCTGCGAGGATAGTGAATTCGTCCAGTGCTGCCGGTCCGGTCAGAACGACTGTGGTTCCGCGGTAGTTGAGGATCATGGATTTGTCCCCCTTGCCCCTGTCCCGCAGCTCCCACTCTTGGCCACCGGCTTCACGGGTCCCTGTCACCGGGGCGTTCTGCGTGACCTGGGCGAGCCAGGTGGGATTCGAATTCTTCGTCTGTACAAGCCCAATAAAGGATTCCGCGGGGGTGATGAAGCCGACCTCCCACGTCGGCACACCATCGGAGGTGCCGCTCTCCCAACGGGCGTAGTTGTTGCGGAAACTTCTGTCCACCACCGGTGTCACAGGTGTGAATCCCGCCACATCTGCTGCGTTGGATGCCACCTCGGTCACGTTGATATTGGGTTGGAACCCATCGGTGCTGGGCGCCGGGTTCATCAGGACAACCGGGAGGAATGCGGCAATGGAAATACCCAGGGCAATGAGCATTCCTATGACGGAGGCGTTTGCACGTTTCGCGGCGCCAGCCGCCAGAACAGGCCTGACAGGTCCTCCCACGGCACCGGACGTCGCATTTCCGGGTGAAGGGGTATCGCTGCTGGGTCCAGGGTTGTCCTGCGTCTCGCTCACTCCTCTATAGTCGCTCATTCGCCCTGGCAAATCACATTCGTCGAACACGGCGGGATGTTCCCGCGACGAGAGTTGGGACCGTCATCCAATGCGGGCTACGGGCGGCCACGGCTATGATCGGGGCAGAGGAATCACCGCAGCCGCCTAAACCCGGCGGCGCGGGTTCAATGATCGCCACTCAAAGAAGAGGTTCACGTGTCCCCTGCGCCCATGACCCAGCAGTACTCCACCCTTTCGTCCTCCCTCTCAGTCGGGATCGACGAACCAGACCGCAACCTTGCCCTGGAACTTGTCCGCGTCACCGAAGCTGCTGCCATTGCCGGCGGCCACTGGGTTGGCTTCGGTGACAAGAACACCGCCGATGGCGCCGCCGTGGACGCCATGCGTTCGTTCCTCCAGACTGTCCACTTCAACGGCGTTGTGGTCATTGGTGAAGGCGAAAAAGACGAAGCACCCATGTTGTTCAATGGTGAACATGTCGGTGATGGGACAGGGCCGGAGTGTGATGTTGCTGTCGATCCCATTGACGGAACGCGCCTGACGGCACTTGGCATCAATAACGCCCTTGCGGTCCTGGCAGTTGCCGAACGCGGCTCCATGTTCGATCCCTCGGCCGTGTTCTACATGGAGAAGCTGGTGACGGGGCCTGAGGCTGCCGACATGGTGGATCTTCGCCTGCCGGTCAAGCAGAACCTCCACCTGATCGCCAAGGCGAAAGGCGTCAAGGTGAACGCACTGAACGTCATGATCCTGGACCGTGACAGGCACCGTGGGCTCGTGGAGGAGATCCGCGAAGCAGGTGCCCGCACCAAGTTCATCATGGATGGTGACGTGGCCGGCGCTATCGCTGCTGCGCGGACAGGCACTGGGGTTGACGCGCTGATGGGAATTGGCGGGACCCCAGAGGGAATTGTCACTGCCTGCGCCATCAAGTCCCTGGGCGGCGTCATCCAGGGCCGCCTGTGGCCTACCAGTGATGAAGAGAAGCAAAAGGCTATCGACGCAGGCCACGACCTTGACCGGGTGCTCTCCACCAACGATCTGGTCACCAGCGACAACTGCTACTTCGCTGCCACGGGCATCACCGATGGCGACCTGCTCCGCGGTGTGCGCTACTCCAAGGACAAAGTGCTGACGCAGTCGATTGTCATGCGGTCCAAGTCCGGCACTATCAGGTTTGTCGACGGCGAACACCAGGCCAGCAAGTGGGAAAACTACGCGCGTAAGCCCTGATCCGGGCAGTGCAGGATATGTAAGTCCTGCCACCCTTCGAAAAAGGTGGAGCACCAGAAATGCTGGTGCTCCACCTTTTTTGTTGTCCTGAAAGCCTCTTTCGGGGTGGGTGCGGCCCTTACTTCGCGAGGGAGCGAAGTTTTTCCCTGGCTTTGCGGGCAACCTGGTAGGTGTTGTAGCGGAGCTTGTTGATCGGCAGGTCCCACGTTCCGGGATAGGCAACCTCGCGACCGCCAAAAGACTTCTTGAAGGCCGTGAACCCCGCCCACTTATGGTCGGGAGCATCTGCTGGGGCCACACCCCACAGATCGACGTGCTTCAGCCCCCGGGCATGGGCATCTTCGATGAGCGTGACCAGCAGTGGTACTCCGGCACCGAGCTTGCGATGTGAATCGTCGAGGGCGGCGTGGGCGTAGGTGCGGGTATCGGCGGAGTCATAAGCCAGGGCGGCAGCGATCGGTGTACCGGCCAGGTCGGCAACGAAGAGAGTGGCGGCCCCGGCCGGCATCATGGTGCGGGCCACGGTCATGAGGTACTCATCGCTCTGCGGTGTGAAGCCGTTCCGCAGGGCAGTGGACCTCAGGAAACCCAGCAGGATGTCCATATCTGACGGGTCCTGGCTCTTGCGGAACGTAACGCCCTTTTTGTGGATATTGCGAAAGAGATTCCGGTTGGCTGGCTTCATTCCGGCGAGGACATCCTGGAAGCTGCCAGCGAGGTCAACAATCCAGCTCAGTTCCGGTTGCTGGTTCGCTGGTGCGTGGACAAGCCCGCGTGCACGCAGTTCACCAGAAGCGGGCAAGGTCAGTCCTGCGTCCACGGGCTCTATACGGACAAAAGCAGCGCCTCGGTTCTTGGCCGTTGCCCGGAGGTCGGCCAGTGCGGCATCAAAACCGTCGAGGTTCTCTGCCAAGGGTCCGTAAGGAACATACAGGACCTTGCCGGCTGGATTATGCTCCTCGACAGCCAGGTAGCTGAACCCGGCTCCGGATCGGCGATGGACAGTCCGGCCCAGTGCAGCCTGGACATCTGCCCATGAATCATCCTGGAGGAAAAATTCCACCGCGTCAGCCCTGGAGGCCCGTGGTGACAACAAAAACCACAGCGGTTTCTGTTGCCCCACTCACTGGATGGACGTTGACCGGAGCCTCGGCAGCCGGCAGGAACGCACTCGCGCCGTGGTGCAGGTGCAGGCCACCGCGTGGCGAGTCAAGATTGACTTCGCCGGTCACCACGATCAGGATCGCTGCACCTGACTGGGCGGCAGGAACGGGCTGGCTTCCCGCCGAAACCTCAATGCGTTGCAGGCAGAACTCCTGGAACGGGGGCCTGTACACCTCCTGATCAAGCACTGTTCGTTGAGGGGTGAGCCGCGGGACCCCGACTGATTCAAAGCTGATGGTTTTAAGGAGTTCCGGAATATCAATATGTTTCGGAGTGAGGCCCCCTCGAAGCACGTTGTCCGAGGTGGCCATGACCTCAACACCGAGTCCAGAGAGATATGCATGGACGTTGCCGGCCGGGAGGTAGACAGCTTCTCCAGGGGCGAGCACTATCCTGTTCAGGAGCAGCGAGATCAGGACTCCTGGGTCACCGGGGTAGTCTTTGTTCAGATCCCGAAGGGTGGCCAGTTCCCCGGCGAAACGGACTGTCGGTGCCACGGCGCTGCTGAGGGCAACAATGCCCGGAATTGCTTGTGATACTTCTGCGCCGCCATTGATGAGTCGCTCGAAGGCGGACCGCAGTGCGCTGGATTCCTCGGGTGCGCCAAGGTCATCGAGGACTGCCCGCACCAGTGTTCTGGCCTCTGCTGCATCCTCCGGGAGAATGTCCAGGACGTAACCGAAAATTGCCCGGCAGTCCTCTACTGTGCGAAATCCGCAGAGTGCGTGGAAGTCTGAGAGCGCGAAAATCATCTCCGGTTTGTGGTTGTCGTCGCGATAGTTCCGCTGCGCCGAATCGAGTGCCACGCCACCGGCATTCTCACGTGCAAAGCCGGCCCGAGCCTGTTCGAGCGTGGGATGGACCTGCAGGGACAACGGTTGGCCCGCGGCAAGGATCTTCGTCAAAAACGGCAATCTGGGTCCGAAGGCAGCCAGCGATTCTGTTCCCAGGAAGCGTTCTGGATCGGTCGCGATGAGCTCCTGCAGAGGCACCGCATGGGAGTTGCCAGCCGCAGAAGCTACGGATGGGGAGTCCGGGTGCGCGCCAATCCACAGTTCAGCCTCGGGACTGCCCGAAGGTTCACGGCCAAGGAGATCGGCAATCGCTGTGGCAGAACCCCAGGCATAATTCCTGAGGACGTTGTCCAGGTAGTACACCGCAGTGTCCTTCTCTCTACTGTCTGGGAATGTCTTGATATGGATGGCACCGGGACGCGTCCGGCCTGGGCCCCTACAACGGAGCGCACTGCCCATTGGTGGCTACCAGATTGCGGATGCCCTGTTCGTCGCCCTGGCTTTTGAGGCCGTTGAGCAGTTCCTCGGTAATAGGTTCACCGGACGGGGTGGTTGTGACTGGAGTGAAATCGGCTGGCGATTCCGCTGCGATCCGGCTGGAGACCTCGGTGCCGAGAACCGTTGTGAGAGGTGGGCCCCCCGCCGAAAGGTGTCCCGGCGCGCTGGAATCCTGCTGGAGGGCATCCTCCGATGCCGAGGGCTGGGAGGACGTGTCGAGGAGTTGGCGCACCCGATCATGGATGATGCCAAAATCCGGAGTGGTGGAAAAAGCGGCATCGAAGTCTGGCGGGCCAATGGTGAGCCTGGTGACCTGCTGGCCCTTGGCTTTCATGGCCAGGTCGACAAAGCTGCCCAGCTGGCCTGCCGAAATGTTCGAATCGACAACCTTTGTCCCGGCACTGGCAATATCTTGGAACTTCGCCAGGAGCGTGGCCGGGTCAAGCTGGGCAAGCATGGCCTGCTGAACGCACTGCTGGCGTTGAATCCGGGCATAGTCGTCAACAAACTCGCGGGAGCGGCCGTACCACAGCGCATGAAAACCGTCGAGCGTCTGTTCGCCAGCCGGAATCCATCCGTCGGGCATGCCGTGGATGCCGTTTGCCTCATCGGTGACGGGGCCACTGATGGGCACCCAGCCACCAGCCTTGATGCGGATACCGCCCATTGCATCAATGAGTTGCGAAAAACCCTCCATGTCCACCAGGACGTATGCCTGTACCGTGATGCCCAGCGAGCCGGAGACTGCTTCGAGAGTTGCCTGTGCACCTGGATCCTCTACACCTGGGTATAGGTCTGCATAGTTGTTGGTGACCTCGGTATTGATGGCGTTGACCAGGCACTCGTCACCGCAGTTGTAGCCATCCGGGTAGATGTTCCGCATGGGAGATTCCTCGCTGAACTGGGCATTCTGCAGGTTCCGCGGTACCGAGATAATGGACGTAGCCCCTGAGGCAGCATCAATGCTGAGGACCGAGAGACTGTCTGGGCGTCGGCCAGTCCTGTCATCACCAGCATCACCGCCCATCATGAGGAAGTTATAGCGGCCGTCTACAGGCTTGATTGCCGGACCACTGGCGCTAAAGATACTCCCGATTGCGTTCCTGCCAACGTTCAGCAGATAGGCCGCGTAGCCAAGTGTCCCGCTGCTCAGCACAAGAGCGGCGACCAGGCTGAACCCCACAATCGGCCGCATTCCCGGCGCAAGAAGCGCGGGACGGATAATGCGGAATGTATTCAGGAAGATCAGTGCCCATCCAATGGCAAGCAGGACCATCGCCAGGATGATCAGCAGTGATGCGAAGCTGTTGGTAATGAGTGAAATAACCGTGCTTCGGCTGAAAAGGAACACGAGGACAAGAAGCAGCAGGACAAACCAGACGCTGAGGGTGACCCGAAGCGCCCGTCGGCCAAGGACCCTGTCACCTGCAACAATCTGGGCGCTGCCGGGAATGAAGAGGGTGAGGAGCAGCAGGACAAAAGCTCTTTTGGTCCTGACCGTTGCCGGTGCACTGGCCGGGAAGCGAACTGGATTGGTCAGGTAAACGTCTTCGGCGCTGGTTGTCCTGGTGCTCATGGTCCTCAGTTTCCTGCGGTTCGGCTGACCGAACGGCCCTGCGGAAACGCTGAATCGACCTTTGCGCGCAACGAGGCACCCTTCTGGGTCGCCGCCGTATTGAGTTGCTCTGCAAAAGCCAGGAGTTCCGCCCGTAATGCCGTGGCGAGATCATCAGTTCCCGATGCCAGCATTCGCACGGCCAGGAGCCCGGCGTTGCGTGCTCCTGCGATTGACACTGTGGCGACTGGAACACCGGCAGGCATCTGCACGATTGACAGCAGGGAGTCCAACCCGTCGAGGGTCTTGAGGGGCACAGGCACGCCAATCACGGGCAGCGGGGTTACCGATGCGAGCATGCCGGGCAGATGTGCGGCGCCGCCTGCTCCAGCGATGATGACCCGCAGGCCACGGCTATGGGCACCCTTCCCGTAGCTGATCATTTCCAGCGGCATCCGATGGGCGGAGACGACGTCAACCTCGAATGGAATGCCAAATTCGGACAGTGCCTCGGCAGCTGCTTCCATCACTGGCCAATCGGAATCGGAACCCATGACGAGACCCACAATGGGTGCCTCGCCACCTTTGGTTCGTGACTGCTCTGAAGCGCTGCTCATGGGTTCTCCTCTGGATCTTTGGCGCTAGCTGCGGCCACACCATCCCTGATGATGGCTGCAACGGTGCTTGCACGTCGACGAACATCAGCAACGTCGCTGACGGCGGCACCCACCACATTGACATGGCCGATTTTCCTGCCGGGTCGGACGGACTTTCCATAGCTGTGAATCTTCGCGGTAGGTTCTGCCGCCATGGCGGCAGGAAAACTCGAGAAAAGATCCTGGTTGTCCCCGCCAAGATAGTTTTTCATGACGACAACCGGTCCCAGTGCGTCGGTGGCGCCAAGGGGGAGGTCCAGCACAGCCCGGAGATGCTGTTCGAACTGACTGGTCACGGCGCCGTCCTGTGTCCAGTGACCAGTATTGTGCGGCCGCATGGCAAGTTCGTTGATGAGGAAACCAACGCCCACCCCGGGTGTTTCGAACAACTCGACGGCAAGGACTCCAGTGACTCCCAGCTCGTGGGCAATCCGGAGAGCCGCGTCTTCCGCTGTTGCCGCCACGTCCAGCGAAATGTCCTGCGCCGGGGCGATCACCTCATCGCAGACTCCGTCTACCTGAATGGTGTGCACCACGGGCCAGGCTCGGGCTTCACCACTGGGGGAGCGCGCCACCAGTGCTGAAAGCTCGCGGCTGAACTCGACCTTTGCTTCCGCTAGCAAGGGGCTCATCAGCTCAAACCAGTCGGCTGTGTCTTCGGCCTCCACGGCCGAATCGAGAATCCGGACGCCTTTCCCGTCGTAGCCGCCACGCGGAGTCTTGAGCACCACCGGCCAGCCGGTGTGATCACCGAAAGCAACCAGCTCGGCAACATTGCCTACGGCAGCCCACTGCGGGTTTGGCAGCTCCAAGGCATCGATTGCGGCCCGCATCACAAGCTTGTCCTGTGCGTGAACCAGCGCATCTGGACCAGGCTGGACATTAACGCCAGCCTCCACGAGAGCTCTGAGGTGCTCTGTCGGAACGTGCTCGTGATCGAACGTGAGGACGTCAACCCCGGCGGAAAACGCCAGAAGTGTGGCGAGGTCGGTGTAATCACCAACAGGGGCGTCGGGCACAGCGGAAACCGCTGATACATCCGGCGCTTCTGCGAGGATTCGAAGGTTAAAACCAAGGGCTGTGGCTGCTGGGGCCATCATGCGGGCGAGCTGGCCGCCGCCGACGACGCCGATCACTGGAAAAGTCACAAGGGTCAGCCTACCGAAGGCTCAGGGATAAACAGTGGTCCCGATCGCAAATGCACCGTCAGGTCCTGTTGTCGACGAGCACGCGGGCCACGAATGCACGCCGTGACGCTGGGTCGGGGCTAAAATTGGAACGTTGGCCCAATGGCCCATAACCCAGCAGGCCATTGGAGGGTCACGATGAATGCACTCATGGATCGAATAAGAGGGCTCGCGTCAATGTTTTGGCGTGAAGTAGCAAAATTCGGCGCAGTTGGCGGTGTTGCGTTCGTCATAGACAACGGCATCACGTTTTACCTGATGCACGGTCCAATGTCGGACAGTGAGGCGAAGGCACGATTTGTAGGCGCCTCCATTGCGACTGTCTTTTCCTGGATAGCGAATAGATTCTGGACCTTCCGGCACCGGCGCCAGGCGAATGTGGCCCGCGAATTCGCAATGTTTGTCCTGATCAACGGCATCGGCATTGGAATCTCCACAGGATTCACTGCCTTGGCTAAGTACGGTTTCGGCGTCCAGGACAAGAACATGCTTTTCCTGGCCGGCGTTGTGGGCATCCTCGTGGCAACAGTGGTCCGCTTCTACGCCTATAGATTCTTTGTCTTCAACAACGAACTGGACCAGGAACCAGGGTTTTCCCACGACCACGAGCTGATCGAAGCTCACCCCACGGGCTCAACTCCCCGAGTGGTTCCAGAGCAGAAAACGCCTGAAAGTCCGGGGCGGTAGTTGCATTCGGCAGCCCGGCAGCGGCAGCTTACTCCGTAGCTTCAGCGCTGACGTGTTCCATGGCCATCAGGTGGCTGCTGATCTCGACTGCTGAATGAACCAGGACCACTGAGCCGTCGGCCGACCACGCGCCGAGAGCCCGCCGGAGGCTCTTCTCCAGTCCGGCGTGTGCGCTCACAAGGATACGAGAACCCGTCTCGATGTCTACCGGAAACTCTGTGAGTAGACCTGTGTGGCTAACTGATGCGCCATCACCGCCGTACAGTGCCGCGCTTGCCGGATCCGCACTGTTCCAAGGCTCGAAAACGTCCCCGTGGGACCTTACCTCGGCGCTGTAGTCCACTACTCCATCGGCAAGGGCCCCCGGCCATCGCATGGCAAGGGCCCCCAGCGCCACAGCGACAACGACTGAGCCGGCAGGTGATTCCTCGGGGCTGTCAGTAACGTAGATGCCGCCCGCGGATGAGCGGTGGCCACCAAAATCAACCGTCATGCCCACTTGCCACGCTGCCAGCACCCATACGATCGATTTCCAGTGGGCTGGCATGTTGATGGTCAGGACCATGCCTGGCTCGGCGTCAAGTTCGTCCTGGAGTAGGTTGGCTGTTTTGGCCACCCAGTTATCCAGAACACGGCCCGAGAGTTCGATGCGTTCCGATTCGGGGCCGTACCAGGTAAGGCGTGGCGCTGTAGCGTTGCCGGAACGGAGGGCTGACATCAGTGCCAATGCTGGAATGGTCATGGCTCAATCGTGCCACGAGATGTAGGCGCTCCCGCTAGGACGTGGGGTAGGCCAGCACTGGGTTCACACACAATGAGCCTGGGTGTGATGTTAGCCACATGCAAAGATCGCCACAGAGCTACTCTTTTGGAAAAAACACGGTTATTGCCGGATTCTCAGTGTTTTCACAGGTAGGGCAAGTGTCGGCGGATCTTTCGCTGCCAACACGCCCGCCTGGGCCGCAACATCTGGCGGCGTGGCGCAACGCAAAAACTGACGTTGGGTGATTATTATTCCCCCGCAGCTTGACTCGCGTGGAGTTACACCAGTGTAATTAGTAAGCCAAGACCCCCGCGTAAGTTCCGGCACACAACCGAGTGTCCATGCATCCCGGCGGGGGTTGCTACATCAGGAGGGGCGCCGTGGGGCAAGTAGAGCGTATCCATGAAGATGCCATCGTCGCCGGTCAGGCGACAACCAAGTACCAGACGCGGGGAGTCCCGGATGACTGGTATGTCGATCCCGCGGACCCGAATGCTGCTGAGCGCTACAGCTCGGGGCGAGGGCCGCTGCACGATCCGGCAACAGCATTCCTTGCGGCCCATGAAGCTTTGGCTGGTGGAGCGGGTGAGAACGAGGATGATCTCCTCGATCCACCCATGGAACTTCGTACGCTCCCGGAGGTGTCGACGCAGCCCGTCTGGATTGGGCTCCCGGGTCGGCAGGACTTTGACGACGAGGGCGAACTGGGATGGCAGACAGACGCACTGTGCGCCCAAACGGATCCTGAAGCGTTTTTCCCCGAGAAGGGCGGCTCCACCCGCGACGCGAAAAAAGTCTGTGGAGCCTGCAATGTCCGCTCAAAGTGCCTCGAATACGCTCTCGCCAACGATGAACGCTTTGGCATCTGGGGCGGCCTGTCGGAGCGCGAGCGACGTCGGCTGAGAAAGCGAGCGGTCTGATTCTGCAGGAAGTACGCGTCACTGCCGTGGTGGTCTCCCACAATGGCGGTGACTATCTCCCCACAACACTGGCTGCACTGAAGAGCCAGACCCGCCCCGCTGATTCCCTTATTGGGGTCGATACCGGTTCCCTTGATAATTCAGCGTCCCTTCTTGAGCGCTTTTTGGGCGCTGACCGCGTTGTCTCCTATACGGGCGGCACCCCGGGGATGGGTGCAGCAATCCAGGCCGGCCTGAACCATCTTGCGCCCGCGGCCGAGTCGGCGCCGGGAGACTGGATCTGGCTCCTCCATGACGACGCAGCGCCGGCCCCCGGGGCACTTTCCGAGCTCCTGGGTGCCGTCGAGCGGGCTCCCTCAGTAACGGTTGCCGGTTGCAAACAGCTTGACTGGCATGCTGATCGCCGGCTTGTGGATGTTGGACTCTCGATCAGCCGCTGGGCCGAGCGGCTCACCCTCATGGAGGCGGATGAGCTTGATCAGGGCCAATACGACGGCCGTACGGATACTTTCGCCGTCAACTCCGCCGGAATGCTCATCCGGCGTGATGTCTGGGATCAACTTGGCGGCTTTGACCCCGCATTGCCCGGTACCGGTGACGACGTGGACTTCTGTTGGCGAAACCGAGTAGCTGGCCACCGTGTTGTGGTGGTTCCCTCAGCCAAGATCTCCCACGTTGTGCACCGTCCCCACGCTCTCGGGACTGCTGCCGCTGCGCGCAGGGCCCAGGTCCACCTCAGGCTCAAGCACTGCGCATGGTGGCAGGTGCCGCTGCATGCCGTCGGTGCGATCCTTGGCAGTATCTTCAGGCTGGTGGTGAGCATCGCCGTCAAGGATCTTGGTCATGGTTTTTCGCAGGTGGCTGCGACGTTCTCGGCGCTTGCGCGTCCGCGAAGCATTGCCCGAGCCCGACGCTCGGCCGCAAGGACACGCAGGATGCGTCGTTCCCTGGTCCGGAAGCTCCAGACCAGCAGGCGTGAGGTCTGGAGCCATCGCCGTTCCCTCATGGAAGCCATCGGTTCCAGTGAGCTGGACGTGGAACGACGCGAGCAAGACGCTCTGGCAGACCAGCCCACGGGCGATGCTGCGGATGATTTTGCTGCACTGACAACGAGTGGCCGTGGTTGGGTTGGAATCGGTGCGTTGGCAGTTGTCCTTGTCACGCTTGCAGCAGCCATAATCAGCCTCAGCGCACTCTTCGGCGCCGACGCGCTCAGCGGAGGTGCCCTGCTCCCCGTTTCCCCTGACCTGATGACCATCTGGCAGCACGCCTCCGGTTGGTGGATATTGCTTGGTGCTGGTCTCCCTGGGCACGGCGATCCCTTTGGTTATGTCCTCTGGATTCTCGGTCTCCTGGGTGCAGGTAACGCAAATGCGGCGATTGTGTGGGTCTATTTCCTTGCCCTGCCGCTTGCGGGACTCGGCGCCTGGTTTGCTGCGGGTGCCCTGACTGGCCGTAGACGGACGCGGATGGCTGCCGCCCTCATGTGGGCCGCCGCTCCTGTCTTGCAGGTTGCCGTGGATCAAGGGCGCCTCGGTGCGCTCATTGCGCACGTTGTTATTCCGTTCCTTGCGCTGGGGCTGCTGAGGGCCACGGGAACGGCGATTGGCCACGGTCGATTTGCCATGCCGGCGCCTGGTGAACGCAGGTTCACCCAGCTCCCACCACCCAAGGCAGGCATCAACGGAGTACCTTCGTGGACGGCGGCAGCTGCCGCGGGCCTGGCACTGGCTGTAGTGACGGCGTCGGCACCCTCGCTTTTCATTCCGAGCGTCGCAGCCATTGTGGTGAGCGCTGTCCTGCTGCGTCGACGTGGGCGAACGCTGTGGTGGTCGCTGCTGCCAGCAGTTGCTCTGTTCCTGCCGATGGTCGTGGCGGCTATCGATCGTCCGCGGTCCCTCTTGGCGGATCCTGGCCAGCCTTTGGGATTCAGCGCAGCCCCCCTCTGGCAGCAAATCCTGGGCCAACCACTTGATTTTGGCATGCAGTCCGGGATTACTGGGCTCTCAATCCTGCCGACTGCCGGTATTCCCTGGGCGCTCATCCTCACCGTCCTCCTGGGCGGGCCAGTTTTGCTTTTTGCGCTTGTGGCACTCTTCCTGCCAGGACGACGCACCAGGCCAGCCCGCCTCCTGTGGCTGGTTGCCGCGCTGATGCTTGGTGGCGGATGGGCTGTTGGCCGGATTTCAGTGGCACTGACATCGACCGAGATGGTGTCGCCTTTCCCCGGTTCGGCTGTTTCCGCCGCCACGTTTGCCCTTCTGGCGGCCGCTGTCATTGGCGCTGACAAGGCACTCGCCCTCAGCGAGCGGCCCCAGGGCGACTCCAAAGGCGGGGTGCTTCGTCAGTCAATGGCCACGGTGGTTGTGGCGGCGGTGATGGTTGGTCCCCTGGTAGGACTTGTCGCATGGACTGCCAAGAACGTGGTGGACCAGCCGGTCGGTGCGCTTTCCATGCCCACGCTTTCCGCCAGTGACGCAGCGCAGGGCAGTGGTGTGCAGCTCTTGGTGGCGGGCGGATCCGTCCGGACGTTGCCAGCGACGGCGATCGACAGGGGCGTTGGGCCGGAAAAGTCGCGCACGCTCCTTATGAGCACGGACGATGATGGTGCCTTCGAGGCGACGCTGATGCGTGGAGCAGGAACAACCCTTGACGCGCTGTCGACCATCGCTTCTGCCCGGTCGATCATGGGCGCGCCCGGCCAGGAAACCATCCGGGCGGACGATCAAGCAGGAACCACCCTGAGAAACGTCGTCGCGGTCCTAGCGGCAGGACAGGGAGTTGACCCCCGTCCAGAGCTTGAGGCGCTCGGCGTCGGCTTTGTGGTGCTGCGTGCCGATGACACCGCAGCCCAGCTGACCGCAAGCCGGATGGATGCGGTGCCAGGGCTTGTGGCAGTGGGCGAGACGGACACTGGCTGGCTTTGGCGTGTTGCCCCGGCTGCGAACTCGACGTTGGGTGCAGCAGATGTAACCCACCGGGCGCGGATCACCGACGCCGCAGGGACTACCATCGGTGCGTTGTCCTCAGGCGTGCAAGACCTCGATGCCTCGGTTCCTGAGGGAGAAGAGGGCAGGCTCCTGGTCCTGGCGGAGCGGTCGGACACTGGCTGGAAGGCGCAGCTGAACGGCGTGGACCTCACCCCGGCATCTTCTGGCTGGGCCCAGGCCTTTGAACTGCCAGCGTCAGGCGGAACGCTGAGCGTGCGGTATGACAATCCTTGGGCCTACTGGTTGGGCGGGATGCAGATCGTCGTCATCGGGCTGACAGTTCTCCTGGCCATTCCCATGCCGGTCCGACGACCCAGCACGGGCTTGTCCCGCGACGAGGGCTCATTGCGGAAGGAACGCATCTATGGATAAGAAGCCAGAGGCCGAAATGGCCTCGATACCTGTCCGTGCCGAACCGGCACGTTCCTCAGGCCAACCCACAGATCTTCCGGTCATGGCGCCGCCCGTAGCGTTCGTGGCTGAAGGAAGCGCCCCCGCGGGGACACCGGCGACAGCAGGTGAATCACGCCCGGCTGCCCGCCGCGCTGCCCGTGGTGGGTTGGCTGCGGGCCTCATCTCGGCCGTCGCGGTCGTTGTCATTACCGGTGCCGTGGTGACATACGGTTCACTTACTCCAGCGCCGATGGATGCCCGCCAGTTGAGTCCGGTCCTCACTGCTGTACCGGCTGGCGCATCAACAGGAGTCTGCCCAGGGCCAGCAAGGCTCCTGGAGGGAACTGCAACGGGCACCGACCCTGAGTTCAGTGCGGCGTCGTCGTCAGCCAAGACATCGGTCAGTGCCGCTGTTGTTGGCAATCCCGGGGCTCAACTTCCGGCCAGTCGGCTGCAGGAACTCGATGGGTCAGAGCCTGTGAGCTTCACCAACGGTGCTGCCACGGCGGCTCCCGCCGCTGCCGAGGTACGGGCCGGCGTGATTGCGGGCCAGGGCGTGGACGGGATCCGGATCCTGCAGGCGGAAGCGCAGGAGGGCCAGGAAGCGTCAGCGGCTGGCCTATCAACGTATTCGGCGAATGACGGAGATCTCAGTGGCACTGCTGCCGCGTCTTGCCAGGAACCGGCGAATGACCTGTGGCTGGCTGGGGCGACCACCACTGTTGGTCGAACGGCTGTCTTGGTCGTGACCAATCCGTCCAGCAATCCTGCGACAGTCAACCTGGAACTGTTTGGGGGAGCGGGCCAAATCCAGGCACCGGGCAGCCGTGGCCTCCTGGTTGCGCCAGGAACCTCGCGCTCGATTGTGCTGGCGGGGCTCGCGCCAGGAGAAGAACAGCTCAGCGTCCATCTCCGCAGCGCCGGTGGCCCGGTGGCGGCGGTGATCCAGCAGAGTGTTCTTCGAGGACTAGTTCCTGGCGGAGTCGACTACATTTCGCCGAGTACCGGACCGGGAGTCCGGCAAGTCATGACCGGGGTGGATATCCAGGATCCAGCAGCTGTTGCGGCACTGACAGCAACACGAGGCTTCGGTGACGCTGGACCTGCCCTGAGCATCACCGTCCCCGGAACGACGGACGCCGTTGTTGAAATTAAGCTTTTTGGGCAGAGCGGCCAGCAGGCCCTGCCCAAAGGTGGTGTCGTGACGGCAAAAGCGGGCTCGCTCACCCAGGTCCCCCTGGCGGGACTGCCGGCAGGGCAATACACAGTCCTGGCGGAGTCCGACGTCGCTTTTACGGCGACCACGAGGGTAGCCCGGGGGACAGACAGTACCAAGCGCTCGGACCTGGCGTGGTCGCCGTCGTCCGCCCGGCTGGGAAGCCAACATATCGTTCCGGTGCCAGCCAATGGATCGCGGACGATGGTTTTTGGGGCCTTGGATGCACGCGCCACCATCTCCTATACACCGGTCACGGCCAACGGCGCGCTGCAACCTTCCGCAACCCTTGACATTGCCGGTGGCACCACTGGCAGCGTCAAGGTTCCGGAGTCAATCGGGGGATCGGCCGTGAATGCCTACGTTGTCTCAGCTGCGGGGGACTCGGTCTATGGGGCTCTTTTGTTGACCGGCGCGGACAACGATGATGTTTCAGTGATCAACCTGACTCCTTCGGCAGCTGGCCAGGAGAAAGTTCCCGTCACGCTGGGGTACTGAGCAGAGCGAGCAGCCAGCAGCATCCGGCGGTGCCCCCGCGCGGGGATCTCTCAGGAAGGCTGACGCTCCGTTCCTGCTGCGGTGTGGGACTGGCGCCGAGACACAGTAACGTCCTCAGTACCTGCGACGGTAGACGGGATCGACAGTCTCGGGGGCGACGCCCAGCATTTCAGCCGTGTACTCGACCACGACATCGTGGACGAGGTCCTGGAGCTCCTCGCGTGTGTCGCAGGCGTGCTCGGCCACCCGGCGGTACACGGTGATGAGGGGACCGTCGTCATCATGGCCAGGGATGTAGGCACCCAGTGGCGCCCGTCCCTTTTCCGCGACGAGGAACTCCAGGTTCGGCGGAATTTCATCAACAGCGAACCGGACGCCATCAAGGGTCTTGCCCCAGATATCGTGCAACCGCTGTGCCGAATCCATGACCAACTCGTCAAAACGGTCCGTGCGCGAAAGATATCCCGGCAGGTTCGGAGACAGAAGCTCGCCGCGCAGTCCCCGCCCGTGCCTATTCCGCCGCCGGTCCCTGAATCCCCTCCCGTAGCCCTGACCGATTGCGTCTCCGGAGGTTGCTGACGAATCCGACAGGCGGACGCTGAACGTCGGTTCAAGGTGGGAGGACTGCATAGTCTGACTCTAATCCTGGCCGGAGAAATATGCGACGCGCGCCGTGGGTCCCTCCCGCAGAGTAGGATTTTGTGTCGTGGGTGCTCTCCGTCAATGTTCAAGGTCTGCCTGCCGCGAATCGGCGGTGGCTACTCTGACGTACGTATATGCGGACTCGACCGCCGTTCTTGGACCCCTCGCAACGTACGCAGAGCCACACTGCTACGACCTGTGCGCCAGGCATGCGGGTTCCCTCACGGCACCCCGTGGCTGGGAAGTCCTGAGGCTCGCCATGCCCACCACTCCGCACCAGCCCGGCCCTGATGACCTGCTGGCGCTTGCAGACGCTGTCCGGGAAGCGGCAGGAAAACCTGCGGCACCGGTCCAGCGGGACGCGAGGGCGGCCATGGAAGCACCTGTCCCCGGCGAGGGAGCCAGAAGAAGGCACCTGCGAGCCCTCCGCGAACCGTGATTGGCCGCCAGTGGCGGTACGCTGGAAGCTGACCACCGGATCGCCTTCAGTGCCTAGTGCGCCAGTCAGGGAGCAGTAACCATGCCAAGCATCAGCCCAGAACTCTTGTCCGCGCTGAGATGCCCTGTGACAGGCTCGCCTCTTGTTCAGGACGTCGACTTCCTAGTGACCACTGAGTCCCATGACGGCGGCGCCCTCAGGTATTCAATCGAAGACGGCATCCCGCTCCTGCTGCCACCCGAGCTGCTCCAGGCTGCCACCTCTGCTGGCTCGGACCAGCACGACGCTCCGGCCTGACGCCGCGGACGTTGCATCCGCTGCACTGACACTTCACCCATCCCCCGCAACGCGAGCGGCGAACACTTCATGACTGAACAGAAGAGGACCTCATGACTTTCGATTACAAAATTGCAGACATCAGCCTTGCCGAGGCAGGGCGTCACCAGATACGCCTCGCAGAGCACGAGATGCCGGGACTGATGTCCCTGCGCGCCGAGTTTGGCGAGGAGCAGCCGCTCAAAGGCGCCCGGATTGCCGGCTCGCTGCACATGACAGTGCAGACAGCGGTTCTCATTGAAACCCTGACCGCACTTGGCGCTGAGGTTCGGTGGGCTTCCTGCAACATCTTCTCCACCCAGGATGAAGCCGCAGCTGCTGTGGTAGTGGGAACCGGAACTGAGGCAAATCCCACGGGCGTGCCGGTTTTCGCCTGGAAGGGCGAGTCCCTCGAAGACTACTGGTGGACCGCCGAGCAGATCCTGACCTGGCCCGGTGCGGAGAGCAATCCCGAGCTCGGTCCGAACATGATTCTCGATGATGGCGGAGATGCCACCATGCTGGTGCACAAGGGTGTCGAGTTTGAGGCAGCCGGTGCCGTTCCCTCAGCAGACGCCAATGACTCCGAAGAACACGTCATTTTCCTGGACGTCATCCGTCGCTCCATTGCTGCGGACCCCAAAAAATGGGGGCGCATTGCTGGCCAGATCAAGGGCGTCAGCGAGGAGACCACCACGGGTGTGCTGCGTCTCTACCAGCTCGCAGCGCAGGGAAAGCTGCTGTTTCCGGCCATCAATGTCAACGACTCGGTCACCAAGAGCAAGTTCGACAACAAATACGGCATCCGCCACTCGCTGCCCGACGGGATCAACAGGGCAACCGACGTGCTCATGGGCGGTAAAGTCGCTGTCGTCTGTGGCTACGGTGACGTGGGCAAGGGTGCCGCTGAGGCGCTTCGCGGCCAGGGATCACGAGTGATCGTGACGGAAATCGACCCAATCTGTGCGCTGCAGGCAGCCATGGATGGCTACCAGGTGGCAAAGCTGGAGTCCGTACTTGCCTTGGGCGATATTTTCATCACCACCACGGGAAACAAGGACGTCATCATGGCCGAGCACATGGCCGCCATGAAGAACAAAGCTATTGTCGGCAACATTGGCCACTTCGACAACGAGATCGACATGGCGGGACTGGGCCGGTTGCCTGGCGTCCGCAAAGTTGAGATCAAACCACAGGTCCACGAGTGGGTCCTTGATGAAGGTACGGAAGCAGAGCGCTCCATCATCGTCCTCTCCGAAGGCCGCTTGCTCAACCTCGGCAACGCAACAGGCCACCCGTCGTTTGTCATGAGCAACTCCTTCGCGAACCAGACAATTGCGCAGATCGAACTCTGGACAAAGAAAGACCAGCGTGACGACGAGCGCGAGTATGAAAACCAGGTCTATGTCCTGCCCAAGGTCCTGGACGAAAAAGTCGCACGGCTGCACCTCGACGCCCTTGGCGTTGAGCTGACTGAACTCTCAAAGGAGCAGGCCGAATACCTGGATGTCGATGTGGCCGGTCCCTTCAAGTCCGAGCACTATCGTTACTGAGGCGTGACGCCCCGGGCGCTGCCGGCGCCCGGGGTTTTCCTCCTTGGGGGCTTAAGATTGTCTGATGGAGCCTGATACAAAACCGCACCGCCTGGGTTCAGCCAGGAAGATCATCCTGATTGTCGGAGTGTGCGCACTGATTGTTGGTGGCGGTGTCTTCGCCGCAACGTCCGGCGTGGGCGCAGACCTTGTGCAGTCCGTCGCTGCACCGAATTCTCGTCCCTCTGCCGCGCCGTCCACGGCTAGTCCATCCGAGCCCCCGGCGGCACCTCCGGTGCAGCTCGTGGCTTC
The DNA here is from genome assembly GCF_030063285.1 of Pseudarthrobacter sp. PS3-L1. Classification (GTDB taxonomy): domain Bacteria; phylum Actinomycetota; class Actinomycetes; order Actinomycetales; family Micrococcaceae; genus Arthrobacter. The sequence continues at coordinate 790,879 of NZ_JASISU010000001.1, forward strand.
TCCGGTGAACGGAGCGGCGCAGGTAAATCCTGCAGCACCGGTGACACTGTCCGCAAAGGGCGGGACTCTTGAGACGGTCTCCTTGGCCAACGCTGCTGGTGAAAAGGTGGCAGGCTCGATGGGCGCCGATGACCTCACGTGGACTGCCAGCGAACCGCTGCTTTTTGACTCAACCTATACCCTTGCCTCAACTGTCAAGGACGCAGCTGGCAAGAGCTCAACGTCCACGTCGTCGTTCAGTACGGTTCCGGCTGCCAACGAAGCCGACGCTGCAATCTACCCACTCGATGGAATGAACGTGGGTGTAGGGCAGCCGCTGCAGATTGTCTTCAGCGAACCCGTGGTGAACCGGGAAGCCGTCGAAAAGGCCATCTCCGTGACCACCACTGCCGGTCAGCAGGGAGCGTTCCACTGGTACAGCGATACTATGGTGCGCTATCGGCCCGAAGCCTTCTGGACTGCGAACACCACTGTCACAATGGACATGAAGCTCTTTGGGCTCGACATTGGCAACGGGCAGATCGCAAACTTCAACAAAACGCTCAACGTCAATATCGGCGACAAGCGGGTGGCTGTGGCCGACGCAACGGCCCACACTTTTACGCTCAGCATCAATGACCAGGTCATCAAGACGGTTCCTGCCACCATGGGTGACGAACGCTTCCCTTCAGCCAACGGATTCGCGGTGCTGATGGAAAAGAATCGTTACGACCACTTCCGCGCAGCCAGCATTGGCCTGAAGCCGGGCGATCCTGCCTTCTACGGCGAGCTTGACGTTGAACACACCATTCGTCTTTCCCTCAGCGGCGCCTACATCCACCAGGCGCTGGAATCCGCCTACTCGTCCCTGGGGAACGCCAACGTTTCGCATGGCTGCATTGGACTCGGCCCCGTGGACGCAGCCTGGGTCTTTGACACCATGCAGACAGGTGATGTCGTCCAGGTCATCAACACTGATGGCGAGTACGCGGCACCCACTGATGGCTTCCAGGACTGGAATATCCCGTGGGCCGACTACGCAAACTGACAAGTTCCGCCTACAGCCCACACACCGGCCAGCAATCACTCCCCGCCAAGGCCATGGGCAGTAGGCTCGAGATGAGAATATCGGCATCGCCAGGGTCTTTTCCCACGATGCTCCACACGACGGAAGTGAAGCCCCAGTGACTGACAAGACTCCGCCCTCCAAAGATCATTCGGAGCCCCAACTGGACACCTCTGGGGACACCGAAGCTCCGGCTTTTGACTGGATGCGGACCGGTGGGGCAACCAAAGCTCCGCAGAACGCAGCGTCCGGTGACAACACCAAGCAGAGCAAGCCTGCCGCGGAGGACGTGCCAGGCGTGCGGGAGCGAACAGCTACCCCCCAGCGGGCTTCCGAACCAGCTGCTGGTGCGGTACCGGGCACCACGCAGCTTCCAAAGACGGCGCCTGCCTCTGGTACCCGTGCAGATCGTCGGGCTGCAGAGGCCGGAAATTCCGGTGTGGTGAGCCGGGACATCACGGCATCAGCAGTATTCGCGGAGCCCTTTCCAACGTCCGGACTGCAGGTCAGGCCCCCGGAAGCAGAGGTGGAGAGGCGTAACAAGGAGCGTGAGGATGCGGCAAACTCCAAGCCGGTGCTGCCCCGCGTGATGCAAGTGCTCCTGGCAGTATTCTTCCCCGTCATCCTTCTGATAGCGGCCATCCGGGCCGTGGCCAGCCCACTCTTCCTGTGGGTTGAATACAACCGCCCAGGATTCCCTGGCGATGGTTATGGCTTCAGCACTGATGACCGGATGACCTACGGTTCCTACGCTGTGGATTACCTGAACAACTGGGCAGGACCGCGCTTCCTGGGTGATCTGGTGGGCCGTAACGGGGAACCCCTTTTCAAAGAGGGCGAAGTCAGCCACATGGCCGACGTCAAAACAGTCATTATGACCACCTTTGGTGCAGGTGTCGTGCTTGCGATCATTGCGATCATTGCGATCATCTACCTGCGGCGCAGGCGCCCGGGCGGAGTCCGACGTGGACTGTTTACCGGCTCGTTGGCGACCCTGGTGCTCATGGGCGGGCTCGGCACCCTGGCTTTTCTGGGCTGGGAGCAGTTCTTCACCGAGTTTCATCGCATTTTCTTTGCGAACGGTACCTGGACATTTACCCTTGAGGACACTCTGATCCGCCTGTTCCCGGGCCAGTTCTGGATCGATGCGGGCATTGTGATCGGCGGGCTCGTGGTCGTGGTTGCACTGATCACCCTGGTACTCACCTGGCCCACCAAGAAGCGCCGGGGCCGCGCCCGTGACCGGCAGGAGCTCGTGGCTGCAGATGACGCGGAGAAGCTCGCTGGCCAGGAGCGGGATCTGTCCACCGCAAAGTCAACGCCATAGCAGGACCCCTGGCAGCGTGCGGGGAAGATGGTTTCTGACACAAAAGCCCGGCCCGACGGCGGACATCACGTCCGCCGTCGGGCCGGGCTTTTGTGTTCCGGGGCTGCTAGTTGTAAATACTGTGGATCACTGTGGAGAAGTCCTTCACCACAGTCGAGCGTTTCAGTTTCAACGACGGGGTGAGGTGGCCGCTCTGCAGGGAGACTTCTGCGTCAAGCACCCGGAACGCCCTGACGGATTCTGCCCTGGAGACAGAGCGGTTAGCCTCATCCACTGCTTCCTGCAGTTCCGTCAGAACCCGGTGGTCTGAAGCGGCAGCGGAGACTGTCAGCTGGGAAAACCCTTTGTCCATGCACCAGTGGCTGAGGTTATCGGCATCGAGGATGATCAGCGCGGACACAAAAGGTTTACCGTCTCCCACCACCACGGTGTGGGCCACCAAGGGATGGGCCCGGATGATTTCTTCAAGGGGACCGGGTGCTACGTTCTTGCCCGAAGCCGTGACCAGGAGGTCTTTTTTACGGCCCGTGATGGTGAGGAAGCCATCCGCATCAAGGGACCCCAGATCCCCAGTACGGAAGAAGCCATCCACAAAGGCGGCGGCGTTGGCAGCCTCATCAGCGTGATAGCCCCTGAAGACGCCAATGCCCCGCACCAGAACCTCGCCGTCGTCCGCAACCCTGATGGTGGTCCCTGGAATGGGCCGTCCCACAGTGCCTACTTTTGTGTGGGTTGGCGTGTTCGCCGTGCACGGGGCCGTTGTCTCCGTCAGTCCGTAACCTTCAAGTACAGGGATGCCGGCGCCCCTGAAGAAATGCGCATCGCCGGGTGCAAGCGGACTTGCCCCGGATACGGTGTAGCTGATGTGACCACCCAGGGCGTTTCGAAGCCTAGGGTAGAAGATCCTGTTGAACAGTCCGTGACGTAGAGTGAGCAGGATTCCGGGCCCCTTGCCCCTACCCCTGTACCTCATGTCCTGGGCGACCGACCATGCACGGGCTGTCCCTGCTGCGGACGTGAACATCCGCGACCTGCCAGCATTTGTGGCCTTCTGCGCAGCACCTGAGTAGACCTTTTCGAAGATCCGGGGAACCACTAGCAGGAAGGTGGGCCGGAACGTGCCCAGGTCTTCGATCAGCTGTGCGGTAGTGGCAGAATGGCCAAGCGTAGCCCCTGCACTGAGGCAGACCACCTGGACGGCGCGGGCCAGTACATGAGCCAGCGGCAGAAACATCAGTGTTCGTGCACCGTCCTGCAACAGGGGTTCGGGCAGGAACTGCACAATGTTTTTGGCGACGAGGGCAAAGTTGCCATGCGTGATCTCGCAGCCTTTCGGCTTTCCTGTTGTCCCCGAGGTATAGACGAGCGAGGCGACGTCGGCCAGGCCAGCAGTTGTGCGGTGCCTTTCGAGCTCACCAGCTGTGACTCCCGTGCCTGCCGCCGTGAGGCTTGCGAGGTCCGGCGCGACGCCGTCGAAGTCCATCCGGACAATCGTGACGGGTAGCTGTGCCAACAGCTCAGAAGAGTCAACGACGTCTACCACCAGCGCAGCCTTGGCACGGTCCTCAACAAAGATTCGGCGTGCGCCGGAATCCTGCAGGATCCATTCAATCTGGCTTGCCGATGATGTCTCGTAGATGGGCACGACTATTCCACCGGCATGCCAGATGGCAAAGTCCACGAGGGTCCATTCGAAACGACTTGCGGACATGACGGCAACAGGATCGCCCGGCGCCAGCCCACCCGCAATGAGTCCCTTGGCCAGGCCAGTGACCTGCGTGAGGAAGGTCCCTGCGCTGACGTTACTCCAGCCCTGGGCATGCCGCCGGGAATAGATCGCGTGGTTTGGGTCCAGGTCTGCCTGCTCAAGCAAGAGATCCGTGACGTTGCTGTCTGGGTCGAGCTCCACCAGCAACGCCGTGCTTGCTTCTCTCACTGCTGTTCTCCACTCCGCGACCGAATCGGGACACCTGAGCGTGCTCGGTTTCTGCTGCAATCCTGCCCTAGATCCACGAAGGCATCCACATCCTCAGCCGCCACTGATCGTACGGAATGACCTCAGCGGTCCAGATCGGATAGAAGAAAGCAGAGAGCACAAGGGCTGCGGCCAGGAACCCTGCGACGAAGTAGAGTCCGGACCGCCGGCGCCACGGGGGGTCCGACGGGCTGCCAAGAACCAGGCCAAGAACGTAGGTGAGGGCAAGAATCGTGAAGGGGAGGAAGGAAATCGCGTAGAAAAAGAACATGGTGCGCTCGGGGTACATGAACCACGGAAGGTACCCGACGGCGACTCCGGCCAGGATGGCACCGGCCCGCCAATCGCGGCGCCCGGCCCAGAAGAACAGGAGCACCACCAAGGACAGGGCCGCGCCCCACCAAATGAGTGGATTACCCACTGAAAGGATGGCGGAGGCGCAGTTCTCCACACCACAGCCGGGTGAACCAGCAGCAGGAGTTTCATAGAAGAACGACGTAGGGCGGCCCATGACCAGCCAACTCCATGCACTTGCCTCGTAGGGGTGCTCTGCCCCCAGCCCCTGATGGAATGCGTAGGCTTCAAGATGGTAATGCACAAGGGATCGAATGGGGTCCGGGACCCATCCCCACTGGGCCGAAGGGTTGCTCTGCGCCCACTGGCGGAAATACCCGTCGCTGGACCTGAACCAGCCAATCCAGGTTGCTGTGTACACGCCTACTGCCACCGGGACCATGCTCAGGAATGCCGGAATCCCATCCTTGATGATCCCAGCGCTGATCCAGCCACGGATTCCGGCCGTACGTCGTGCACTGAGATCCCAAAGGACACTGAGCACTCCGAAGCCAGCAAGGAAAAATAACCCTGACCACTTCGTACCTACGGCAAGGCCAAGGCAGACTCCCGCTGTAACGCGCCACCAGCGGATGCCCAGCCATGGGCCCGCCGCCTGCGATGCTGCGCTGGGCAGACCCGTTGCGCTTTTCTGTGCCAGTGCACCAAGGCGGCGGGCCAACCGCCGTCGTCCGTCATCTCGGTCCAACAGCAGGGCACCAAAAGCCGCAAGCACCCAAAACATCAGGAAAATATCCAGGAGGGATGTTCGCGACATCACCAGGTGGTGCCCGTCAATAGCCATCAACAGGCCGGCCACAGCTCCCAGAGTCACAGATCCCAGCAGTTTCTGGGCAATCAGCGCGAGCAGGAAGATAGACACGGTCCCGGTCACTGCTGCGGCGAAGCGCCATCCGAAAGGATTATCAGCGCCAAAAAACCACATTCCGGCGGCAATCATCCACTTGCCTACTGGCGGGTGGACAACGTATTCCGGCGTTGAAAGGATCACGCTTGGATCACCAGCGTTGAATGCCTCGTTGGCCTTATCCGGCCAATTGCGCTCATAGCCACTGATCAGATAGGAGTAGCCGTCCTTCACGTAATATGTCTCGTCGAAGACCAGGCTGTGCGGTGCATCGAGCCGAACAAACCGCAGGATTCCACCGAGAAGTGCTGTGAGGGTAGGCGCCAGCCAGAACCAGAGCCGCAACGACGGCGGATAATCCCGCCAGGATTTCAGCGTGCCGATCAGGCGATACTCAAGGGCTTCGACAGTGAAGGCACTGTCCGGCCGTGTTATCCAGGAGCGTTCGCCGGGTGTTCGCCGGCTGCCTCCGGAGCGTCGAACACGGCGTAGCGCTCCCTGTTCGGCGGTCCCGCCGGGCATAGCGGGCTGCGTCTGTTCGGGGGTCTGTGTCACGTGCCAATGCTACCGTTTGCCCTGCCATCCGCTGCCCAGCAGTAGGCTGGAGACGTGGAATCCCCAGCTGGCAGCGCGCCCCTACCGACAGACTCCGACGACCCAGTTTCCGCTGGTACCGAACTGTTAGCCCCTGAAGAGGACAGGAGGGAGCTCCCCGGTGCTGCCCAGCACCGAATTTTTGGCTCCGGGCGGATAGTCCTGGCAGCCACTCCGATCGGAAATTACGGTGATGCCTCTATCCGGCTCACCGAGCTGCTCGGCACGGCAGACATTGTTGCTGCAGAAGACACCCGACGCCTGCACCGCCTCGTCCAGGGTCTGGGTGTCACTGTTGCTGGCCGCATCATCAGCTACCACGAGCACAATGAAGCCACCCGCACGGCAGAGCTTCTGGACCAGGTCAGGGATGGCAAGACCCTGGTGATGGTCACTGATGCAGGCATGCCCGCTGTCTCCGATCCTGGGTTCCGCCTGGTGGAAGCCGCCGTCGAAGCCGGGTTAACGGTCACCACGGCTCCCGGGCCATCGGCTGTACTCTCGGCACTGGCTCTTTCAGGGTTGCCGACTGACAGGTTCTGCTTTGAGGGCTTCCTGCCGCGCAAGGCCGGGGAACGCTCCAGCAGGCTCACGGAACTTGGTGGGGAACGGCGCACCATGGTGTTTTTTGAGGCCCCGCATCGCCTTGAAGTAATGATTCGGGCCCTCCGTGAGAATTTTGGCCCCGAACGTAGAGGTGCCGTGTGCCGGGAGCTGACCAAGACGTATGAGGAAGTTATTCGTGGAACGCTGGCGGAGCTGCTCACCTGGGCTGAGGACAATGAGATACGCGGCGAAATAGCGGTAGTGGTCGCCGGTGCTGCCCAGCGGGAGGTAAGTAAGCCTGAAGATCATGTTGCAGCTGTGAACTCACTGATGGGTCAGGGTATTCGACTCAAGGACGCAGTGGCCGCCGTGGCCGAGGATGCCCGGATCAGCAAGCGTGAGCTCTACTCGGCGGTTCTGGCCGCGCGCTGAGCACCGGGATCGCCGCAAGCTGCCAGCGCCGGCAGTCACGGTTGTGAGGAACTGCCGCCTGCTCGGCAACGGCAGGGCCCGAAAGTATTGTGCCGCTGCACAATGCTTGGCGCCCCGTGTGGTGCGCCAAGGCGTAGACCGGTCCCTCGGGCGGCAGTAGGGTGGCAGTAATCGGGCCCAAGGCCAGTCGATACTGCCTCGATTGCGCCGCCCAGGACCAACCCACACCACCTGACGAAGGAGACACAGTGACTGCATCCGCACAGACCACCGCTACTGCAGAGCGTGAAAAGGAACTGCTGGCAAGCATTCCCACCGGCCTGCTTATCAACGGCGAGTGGCGTCCAGCGGCATCCGGTAAGACCTTCGATATTGAGGATCCAGCAACGGGCAAGATCCTGTTGAGCATTGCTGACGCGGGAGCAGAGGATGCTGCTGCGGCCCTGGATGCAGCTGCCGCTGCCCAGGATTCCTGGGCCAAGACACCGGCCCGCGAACGGGGCGAAATCCTTCGCAAGGCATTTGAGCGCGTGACCGAACGGGCCGAGGACTTCGCCCTGCTCATGACCCTGGAGATGGGCAAGCCACTGGCCGAGGCCCGTGGTGAAGTCACCTACGGTGCCGAATTCCTGCGCTGGTTCTCCGAGGAAGCTGTCCGCGCCTTCGGACGCTACTCGGTATCCCCCGACGGGAAATCACGGTTGTTGGTCACCAAGAAGCCCGTAGGGCCATGCCTGCTGATTACACCGTGGAACTTTCCCTTGGCCATGGCGACACGAAAAGTGGCGCCTGCCGTTGCTGCCGGCTGCACGATGGTGCTTAAATCAGCCAACCTGACGCCCCTGACGTCGCAGCTCTTCGCCGAGGTCATGCAGGAGGCTGGCTTGCCAGCAGGTGTCCTGAACCTCATTCCCACCTCAACCGCAGGGGCAACCACCGGGCCGTTGATCAAGGACGCCAGGCTCCGCAAGCTCTCCTTCACCGGTTCTACCGAGGTGGGCCGCCGCCTGATGGCCGACGCTTCCGAAAACGTCCTTCGGACATCGATGGAGCTCGGCGGAAACGCACCCTTCCTGGTCTTCGGCGACGCAGACGTTGACGCTGCAGTGACAGGGGCTATGGCAGCCAAGCTGCGCAACATGGGCGAGGCCTGCACTGCTGCCAACCGCTTCATTGTGCATGAGAGTGTTGCTGCTGAATTCTCCGAGAAGTTTGCTGCAAAGATGCGCGACATGACGTTGGCCAGGGGCACCGAGCCCAACTCAAAGGTTGGGCCGCTCATCGATGCCAAGAGCAGGGACAAGGTCCAGGACCTTGTGGACGACGCCGTATCCCGCGGCGCGAAGGCCCTCACCGGCGGTGCCGCTGAAGAGGGTCCGGGTTATTTCTACAAGCCCACGGTCCTGACGGGTGTCACCGAAGACTCGCGGATCCTGGCGGAGGAGATCTTCGGGCCCGTCGCGCCCATCATTACTTTTTCCTCGGAGGACGATGCTGTGCGGCTGGCCAACAACACAGAGTACGGTCTGGTTGCCTACGTCTTTACGAAGGACCTCAACAGGGGGCTACGGATGGGGGAACGGTTGGAAACCGGCATGCTGGGTCTCAACGCAGGGGTCATTTCCAACGCTGCGGCTCCCTTTGGTGGCGTGAAGCAGTCAGGCCTGGGGCGCGAAGGCGGCCTGGAAGGCATTGAGGAGTACCTGTACACCCAGTACATCGGTATCGCCGATCCATACGCGGACCAGTAACCAGGGCACAAGGATTCCTGGACCTGTCCCGGCACCAGCAGGGCCAGGTGCTCTTGCGTAGCACGCACTGCACCTGGCCTTGCCATGCCTGGCGGGATTGACGCGACCCACCCCGGCTGTGGCGTGAGCCTCAGCGCTGCTAGACCGTGAGGTGAGTGCTGTGGCTCAGTGGCGACGCAGGACCGACTGTGGCAGCCACTGGCTCCTGAAGTGTTGGATCCGGCCCGCATTACCGGCGAGGGACGCCCGGACCCGTCCCAGGCGCACAACCAGATCGTCCACCATGAGATCTCCGCGCACTGCAGAGGTGTTTTCGACTGGCCGGCCATAGGCTGTGCGCTCGAAGTCGGCAGCCAGCGTGGCGACAGCAATGTGGGCGGCGTTGTCCACCCCGGCAGGTTCACCCAGGAGCCCTGAATCCCGGAGCCGTTGGGAGTAGTTGCGCGGTGTCTCACTGGGCAGCGACGGCAACCCGTAGTCCGCGCCGAGATCCTGGAGTTCATCCCAGGCCAGGGGGACCGCCGTCGGGCTGGGCGTTGGCCGTTCACGGCGCAACCGCCTGCTGGATCGAATCAGCCGTGGCGTGCCCAGCACGGCCAGCACCACCAGCAGCATAGCCACGGCCAGGAGTGCCGGTGCCAGCCGGAAACCAGAAGCGGTTCCACTGGAGTCCACCCCGACTCCAGCCTCGGCCGATGGCGTGGGAGTGGCCGTGGGAACCGTGGCCTCTGGATTGCCGGGGGCAAGATCGGGCGCCTGGTCATCGCTGTTGGGGTTGAGCGAAGAAAGGGCATCAATTGTGTAGTCGGGTACCACGCCGCGGGACGGGGTGGGCTCGAAAGGAACCCAGCCAATGCCCTCGAAATAGAGTTCGGGCCAGGCATGCGCATCCCTTGAATCAACCTCGTATTCGGTGAGTTCCCCTTCGCCGTCGACTGCGACGGTGTTGCCCGTGAGGCGGCCGGGAGCGTACCCGACGGCAATGCGGCTCGGAATTCCCTCAAGCCGCGCCATGACGGCCATGGCCGAGGAGAAATGGACGCAGTAGCCGCTCTTCTGGGTAAGGAAATCCGCGAGCACGGAGAGCCCGTTGCCGTCGTACCCTCCCTGGGCCGGAGAATCCAGGGAGTAGGTGAACTGCCCGGATCGCAGGTATCTCTGAATTGCCAGGGCCTTGTCGTAGGGATTCTGTTCAGCACCTGCCACTGACTGCGCTGTGGTGCGGACAATGTCCGGAACGTCCAACGGTGTGGCGGAGAAGATTCCGGATATTCCGGTGGGTGGTGCCGAGGCCCGGGCCAGCAGCTCGGCGCTGAGGACCGGCGTGGATGATTCCACCGTGTATTGCTGGCCGCGCGTGCTGGTGTCAGTGCCCTTGATACTCAGCGTCAGGGGATCCCAGGTCCACTGACCGGTCAGCCCGCTCACGGAATCGGGGGAGTAGGGAGCAGGTAGGTAGGGGCTAGTGAAGTTTCCTGCGCTGACGGCTGTCACCTGACGGACTTGGGCATCGGGAGCCAGGGAGCTGTCGTTGTCAAACCTGTCCGTGCCGGGGCGCCGTGATCCTTCCCGGTCATCTGGCCCCCAGGATTCCCCAGAGAAGGTGTCAACCGTGACGCTTCTTAGGTAGGGCGGATTTGTTGCGTTGGTGGCATAGCTGATCCGGCCGCTGCCGGTGGGTGCGCGCAGACTGTTTCCCAGCGAGATCATCGGGTTCAGCCCGTCGGCCGTTCCCCACGTGTTCAGTCGTGAACCTTGCGGAAAGGTGCCCTGGGTGAAACCTGGAATGGCGAGCGGCACGATGAGCGAGGCGGCCAGCACAGCACCTCCTGTCACAAGGGCCCTCCGGGCCTGCCCCGGGTTTCGGGTGGAATCGGCGGCAAGCCGGGCGTCAGGAGCAAACCAGTGGCTGCAGCCGAGAATAATCAGGAATCCGGCAGCGGCAGTGAGAAACCCTGGCGCCCCGACACTCTGTGGTTTCAGCAGCGCGGGCGCCACCATGATGGCAAGAAATCCCAGGCCGCTGGTGGCAGGCATGGCAAGGGGGACGGCCAGCGCATCAATGAGAATGACCAGCACGCCTACTGCCACACAGCAGACCAGCACGATACCGGCGTTCGGTGCTACGGGCACGCTTTCCGAAATCACTGTTTCGTTGGCACGCCGCAGTGCTTCGCCCACGGCATCCATGCTCTGCGCGGACGGGAAGATGCCCAGAAGGCTGGAACTGCGGAAAAAAATCAAGTTTGTGATGGCGATCAAGACCACGAAGCCGCCGCCGGTGACGAGGACCGGTCGGGCACGGACGGAACGAAGTGCTGCCACGCTGAAACTGACTCCGGCGACGACGGTCAGCAATGGTGGGTACCAGGCCCAGCCTCGCAGTACTCCATTGAGCGAGAGTGCCGCTCCGGCCACACCCACGGCGATCCCAAAGGCCATGAGCCAGGGCTGGACACCCATGCCGGGTTTTTTGGTTCCGGTATCCTGGGGCCCCTGCCCGGGGGTGTTGCGTCCGGTGGTTGCCCGATCCAGTAGGGCGCTCATGGGGCCACGCTTGCTGCGCGACGGGCGTTGGCGCCGGTGTCCGCCACAGCGCTGGCATCCTGGGCGTCGTCGAACATGGTCCATGCCTCCTGAAGCGGCACTGCAGGTGTCACAACAACAGTGCGCCATCCGCCGCGGCGGAGAATTTCTGACTGCTCGACACACGCGTTGGTGTTGTTGACTACCAGGATCGCGAAGGCATTGGCACCGAATCCGGCACCGAGCGCCAGGCTGCGGGCTTCCGGGCTGCTGATACTGCCGAGAAGGGCGATGATAGGGCCCCGCATCCTGTGGGCGGAGAGTTTGTCCAAGAGGGTGTCCCCAAACGCTGCGGGGTCAACGCCTTGCCAGGGTTCGGTGGCACGGGAATTCCCTGGAGTGCCTGGTGTTTGTCCGGATCGATGGGCAAGAGGTTCTGTGACCTCAATCGCGGCAAGGCTTTCTGCAACGGACTGCAGGCCGCTGGCGCCTGAAAACTCATCGGTGGAAGGGTCCGGCGATGAAGCCGAACGCAGGAATGCAGGTTCTCCGAAGGCATCAAGGCATCGCAGGGAATAGCTGAGTTCCACCAGGTGGGTAGAGACGGAGACGGCAGCCACCACTAACCATTCAAAGGCGGCGCTGGTCATCATGCCCTGTTCCGCTGCCACGGGTGAGGCTTCGGGGAATGCTGCGTGCCGTTGATCCATGATGATGGTTGCCTCGGGTGTGGTGACGGACTCCTCCTGCCGGACCATCAGCCCACCGTGCCGTGCTGTTGCTGCCCAGTGGACACGGCGCATCGGGTCCCCATGGCGGTACTCGCGGGTCATGACATCGTCATCGCTGGGATTTGCCCTGGTATTTGTCGCCGTGATTCCGTCGGTTCCCCTGGCTCCGGCGAGGCCTGTTGGTGGCAGTTGGAGGGCAGCAGGGGTAACCGTGAGCGTATCGCCGTGGTCGAGTGCATGGCGCTGGAGGCTCAGGCCAAAGGGATCCGTGAACTCGGCGGTCACGGGACCAATACGGTACTGTCCGCGATCTGCGCTGTGCAGGGTGTACTCGTAGCGGCTTGTGTCATCCACTGCTTTTCGTGACGGGAAGCGGAAAGCCGGAGACTGCCCACATTGTGCTGGCAGGTGTTCAGCCATGGTCGCCGTTCCCGCCCTGCCGCCAGCGCGTGCCAAGGAAAGGCGCACAGTGCTGGGACTGTCCGTTTCGACACTGGGTGGAGAAAAGACGCGGGTCACGCTGAAACGAGGTTTGATGAGGCGCATTCCAGCTAGCGCAATCAAGGGAAGCAGCAGCAGCAGAACCGAGAGGCTCAGCAGGTCCCGCCGACCCATCAGGGCTGCCAGCAGGATGAATGCCAGTCCTGCACCCAACAGCCCCCACCCTCTATGGGTGAAAAGGTGGCGGGCACGTCCTCTCAGTAAGTCCACGGATGGATCCTATGAATTCCGGGTTCGGGCGCCAAATCCCCGCGGTGATGTGGCCGCGGGATCCCGGGGTACCGGGAGGTGTTCGAGGATGCCGCGCAGGATGTCCGCAGCATTTTCCCCTGAGCTGGCGGCCCGCCTGTCCAGAATGATGCGGTGCGCCAGGACCGCTTCGGTAACCGTCATGACGTCGTCAGGAACGACATAGTCCCGGCCATCGAGAGCCGCTGTTGCCTTCGCCGCCCGCAGGAGCTGCAAAAGGGAGCGTGGACTTGCGCCGAGGCGAAGAGCTGGACTCTCCCTGGTGGCCCGGCCCAGAGACACCGTATATTCCTTGATGGCAGTTGAGACGTAGACGTCCGCCACAGTCGCAACCATTGCAGCGACCTGGGCTGCAGAGACGACTGGCGTGATCCTAGTGAGTGGCGAGATAGCCTGGTGGGTCTCGAGCATCTCCATCTCGGCCGCGCGGTCCGGGTAACCCATGGAGATTCGCGCCATGAACCTGTCGCGCTGTGCCTCCGGGAGCGGGTAGGTGCCTTCCATCTCGATCGGATTCTGTGTGGCCACGACCATGAATGGCTCGTCCAGATGGTAGGAGGTCCCGTCAACAGTGACCTGGTGTTCTTCCATGGATTCGAGGAGCGCTGACTGGGTCTTGGCAGATGCCCGGTTGATCTCATCACCGATCACAATGTTCGCGAACACGGCACCTGGCCGGAATTCGAAGGCCCGCGTGGATTGGTCAAAGATGGAGACGCCCGTGACGTCCGAGGGCAGGAGGTCCGGGGTGAACTGGATCCGGCTGACCGTGCAGTCGATGGTGCGGGCCAGGGTTTTTGCCAGCAGTGTCTTTCCAACCCCTGGAACGTCCTCCAGCAGCAGGTGCCCCTGGGCAAGGAGCACCGTGAGTGCCAGGCGGGCCGCTTCGGGTTTGCCGTCGATCACCGTATTGATCGCACCCAGGATGCTGTTGCTCGCGGCCTGGAAGGAATCCCGGTCCATTGCCGGGGGCCCGGGTTCGCGGATTCCGTAGGCGCTCCCGTGTGTGTCACCGTTCCCGTTCCTGCCACCAGAGGGAGCCCCGGACGGGAGGGCTGGGCTTTCGGCAGCTGTGCGTGCGGGGGAATCCATCGGCAACCTCTCAACGCGGGGGGTCGCAGTGCGACCGGACAGGCGCACGCCTCAGGGGCTTGCGCCTTCGTGACTATCAGACTACTAACACAACTGCCCCGGAGGGCAGAGAGTTCCACAAAACCCTGAAGGGATTCCCCGGTTAGGCTTGACGAATGTGTGATGCGAATATTCCAGCAGCGTATGTGGACCATGACCCAGCCACGGATCCGAAGCGGCGACATGCGCCAGCGCCGGAGCCGCTGCCCGTTCCCGTCATGGATAATCACACCCACTTTGATGTTTCTGGTGCCGGCGGGGATCACTCCGCGCTGGCCGTCAGCGTGGGCAGCGCGCTCGACGCCGCTATGGCCGTTGGAGTCCAGGGGGCCGTCCAGGTGGGCTGCGACCTCGAATCATCAAGGTTCACTGTGGATGCAGTTGACGCCGAGCCGCGCCTCTTGGGCGCCGTTGCGCTGCATCCCAACGACGCGCCGGACTACGCGGAACGCGGAGAATTAGACGCAGCCCTGGCAGAGATTGAAGCGTTAGCCATGCACCCGCGTATCAGGGCAATCGGAGAAACAGGGCTGGACTACTTCCGCACCTCTGGTGCGCGCCTGCAGGACCAGCTGTACTCCTTTCGGCGCCATATCGATATTGCGAAACGGCTTGGTTTGGCGCTGCAGATCCATGACCGCGATGCCCATGCCGACGTGGTGCGTGTGCTGGAAGAGGAAGGTGCCCCTGAAACAGTTGTGTTCCACTGTTTTTCCGGTGATGGGGAACTCGCCCGCATCTGCAACTCCAGGGGCTGGTTCATGTCCTTTGCTGGAACCCTGACCTTCCGCAACGCAACGAACTTGCGGGAGGCAGTAAAGAAAGCTGATCCTGGGCTGCTGCTGGTGGAAACTGACGCGCCATTCCTTACGCCGCATCCTCATCGGGGCAGGCCAAACGCCAGCTACATGATTCCCTACACTGTGCGTGGAATGGCAGATGTGACAGGTATTGAGCTCTCTGAGCTATGTACCCAGATCAGTTCAAATACCGTGCGGGCCTACGGTTCGTGGGAATGGTGAGAACGCTCCTGCAGCATAGATATTAAATACTGCGTATGCACTCTTACTTTGATGCTTTATAACGCTCCGGTTACAGTTGAACGATCAACCGGGGTCGGGGAAGGCCACCGGACTGATTTTTCCACCGGGCAGGGCCTGAATCCGTTTCGGGCCCTGGTGGTGGATTCCTAGGCAGCGCAGTGCTGCCCTGACGGGCGTCTCGATCGCCGTATCAGGGCTGCGCTGCGCTTTTCCCCGCGCCCCGATCACTCAACAGTTACGGGCAGACGTGATCAAGCTTTTTACCTCGGACGGCAAGTTCAGTTTCCTCAAAGTTGGAGCGCAGCTTGTTGTTCTCTCAGCGCTGGTCCTCGGCCTGGTGGCCTTTGTTGGCAACAACAAAACCGTCACCCTCAACGTTGACGGGACCGTGACCTCGCTGCAGACCTTTGGGGGGACAGTGGGGCAGGTGGTCAGGAGCGCCGACGTCGACCTGGCGTCCGATGACATGGTATCTCCCGCTGAAGACACAGCAGTCGAGAATGGCCAGATCATCAACGTCAACCGCGCCAAGGACGTTACCGTAAACCTTGATGGCGCGGAGAGTACCGTCAGCACCACTGCCCCTGATGTTGGGGGCCTGGTCACGGAACTTGGCGTGGCGAGCACGTCGTTGATTTCCGTCCCCACCGACGCCCAGTTGACTGTCGCTGGATCTTTTGTTGCCATCTCCACTCCCAAGACGATCAGCGTGGTGGCGGATGGCGCGGTGGAGACCACCACCACAACGGCACGCACCGTTGACGCTGTCCTGACTGACGCTGGTATCACCCTGGGGGTCAATGACCGGCTTTCCCAGCCGATTGACGCGCCGGTTGTTGACAACATGATCCTAAAGGTCTCCCGGGTAGACACCACGCAGACGGCAGCGACCACTGAGGACATTCCCTTCGAGACCCTCAAGACTGACAGCGCCGAGATCCTCAAGGGTGAAGAGGAAGTCACACAAGCCGGATCGACGGGAACAGTGGAAAAAACCTTCAAACTGGTCACAGTCGACGGGCGCGAAGCGTCAAGGACCCTGGTTGCCGAAACTGTCAGCGTGCAGCCTGTGACCGAGCAGATTTTGGTGGGCACAAAAGTCAAGCCGGTAGAAGTTCCGAAGACCGCTGCAGCTGCGAAATCCGCGGGCAGCGGCAACGGCGGCGGTAATACTGGTGCAGCGGCCCCTGCTGCGGCGAACGAAGGCATGTGGGACAGGATTGCCCAGTGCGAATCCACGGGAAACTGGTCCATCAACAACGGAAACGGATATTACGGTGGACTCCAGTTTGACATCCAGACGTGGCTCAGTTCCGGTGGCGGCGCCTACGCGCCGAATGCCAGCCTCGCGACAAAAGCCCAGCAGATCGACATTGCCAACCGGGTCTATGCCCAGCGCGGACTCCAGCCCTGGGGCTGCGCTTCGGCAGCAGGCTGAGATCGGCTCAGGTGCACGTAAACGGTGATCATCCGCGGGATAGGATGACTGGGTGACTGAACCCAGCATCCCCGCGCCCGCACCACTCTTCGGTGCCTCGGATATACGCCGCATGGCGGAAGAAATAGGGATCCGTCCCACCAAGACCCTGGGCCAGAATTTTGTGATCGATGGCAATACGATCCGACGGATTGTCTCCGTGGCCAAGATCGCCCCGGATGAAACTGTCCTGGAAGTAGGGCCGGGACTGGGTTCCCTGACCCTGGGCCTCCTTGATGCCGCCGCATCGGTTGTTGCAGTGGAAATTGACCCAGTCCTCGCCGCCAAGCTTCCAGCCACCGTGAAGCAATGGCGTCCGGACGCCGCAAAGAACTTCCACCTGGTGCAGGCAGACGCCATGCGGGTGACCGAGCTGCCAGTGGCTCCCACGTCCCTGGTGGCTAACCTGCCCTACAACGTGGCGGTCCCCGTTGTTCTGCATCTCCTGCAGCACTTCCCGTCCCTGAACCATGGCCTCGTCATGGTCCAGGACGAGGTAGCGGACCGGTTGGCAGCTGGCCCTGGGTCGAAAACCTACGGCGTTCCATCCGTCAAGGCAGCCTGGTATAGCAGCATGCGAAAAGCCGGTGTTATCGGCATGAACGTCTTTTGGCCGGCCCCCAAAATCCACTCGGGCCTGGTGTCGTTTACCCGGCAGGAGCCACCGCAGACCACGGCCACACGCGAGCAGGTCTTTGCCGTCATCGATGCAGCTTTCGCCCAGCGCCGGAAAACCCTGAGGGCCGCACTTGCTGGTTGGGCTGGTGGGGCTCCGGAGGCCGAGCGCTTCCTGGTGGCCGCAGGCGTTGATCCCACTGCTAGGGGTGAGGTCATTGACATTCTCGCCTATGCACGCATTGCAGAAGCCAAGGAGGCGTTGCTGTGACAGATGCCACCCGACCCTTCGTATCCCGCAGCGTCAGGGTCCGGGCGCCCGGAAAGATCAATGTTTCTCTCGATGTGGGACCAGTGCGTGAAGACGGCTACCACTCCGTAGCCAGCGTGTACCTGGCTGTGTCGCTCCACGAGGAAGTCTGCGCCACGAGCACCGAAAATCCGGGCATTACCGTGAGCCTGAGCCGCGAGAGCACCATCGATCTGGACGCAGTGGATATTCCGCTGGATTCAACCAACCTTGTCCACCGGGCAGCCACGCTACTGGCTGAGTTGTCCGAGCATGCAACAGGGGTCCACCTTGAAATCACCAAGCGCGTTCCGGTGGCAGGTGGCATGGGTGGTGGCTCGGCGGATGCCGCTGCCGCGCTGCTTGCGTGCGATGCGCTGTGGGACAGCGGACTTTCCAAAGAAGAGTTGGCCCACGTGGGAGCGGAATTGGGTGCCGACGTCCCGTTCGCGCTACTGGGCGGCGCGGCTGTGGGACTGGGCGTGGGAGACCACCTTTCCCCGGCCCTCGCCAAAGCACAGACCCACTGGGTCCTCGTTCCGGCGAATTTCGGGCTCTCCACCCCGCTTGTCTATGGCACACTTGACCGGCTCCGTGACGCTGAGTCGCTCAATGCTGTAGATCCCACCGACGTCGACCCCCATATCCTCCAGGCCCTCCGGAGCGGGGATGCCAGCGCCCTGGGCAGGGTCCTTGTCAACGACCTCCAGCGCGCAGCTGTGGAGCTGGCGCCCAGCCTTCGGGAAACCCTTGGCAGGGGAGAATCCCTCGGGGCGCTGGCGGGCATCGTCTCCGGTTCCGGACCAACTGTCGCCCTGCTCACCGCCAGCGCCGAAGCAGCAGTCGAGGTGGCCCAGAATCTGGCCCATCATGGGATCAGCGCCCTTCCGGTCCACGGCCCCGTGCCCGGTGCCCGCATCATCTCCGATACCCTCCTCTAAGAGTCCTTTAGCAGTCAGCAGCAGAAAGCAGTTCCTTTTGGCACACCTCCTCGGCGGCGAAAACCTCAGTGTTTCGTTCGCAACCCGTACCGTTCTCGACGGCATCACCATCGGCCTCGAAGAAGGTGACCGGATTGGCATGGTAGGCCGCAACGGTGACGGAAAGTCAACACTGATGCGCCTTCTCGCACTGCGCTCCACCCCCGACTCCGGGCGTGTCACCAAGCGTGGTGACGTCAACGTCGGCTATCTGGACCAGAGCGACGTCCTGGACGGTGATCTGAGCGTTGGTGCCGCGATTGTGGGCGACCAGGCCGACTACGAGTGGGCCCGGAATCCACAGATCCGCGAGATCATGGGCGGGCTCGTGTCCGACGTCGACTGGCATGCCAACGTCCATGCCCTCTCCGGCGGACAGAAAAGGCGCGTAGCGCTGGCTAAGCTGCTGATCGAGGACCACGACGTCATCATGCTCGACGAGCCCACCAACCACCTCGATGTAGAGGGAGTGGCCTGGCTGTCCCGGCACCTCAAGACCCGTTGGCGGGCAAATCAGGGTGCTTTCCTGGTGGTCACCCACGATCGTTGGTTCCTCGATGAAGTCTGCAACAAGACCTGGGAAATCCACGACGGAATTGTTGACCCGTTCGACGGCGGATATGCCGCCTACGTGTTGGCCCGCGTGGAGCGGGACCGGAGTGCCTCCGTCATGGAGAGCAAACGCCAGCAACTAGTGAAGAAAGAACTAGCCTGGCTTCGACGCGGCGCCCCTGCACGGACCGCCAAGCCAAAATTCCGTATCGAGGCAGCCAACGTCCTCATTGCCGACGTTCCCGAACCACGCGATGCCGTGGCCCTGAGCAAGATGGCTACCGCCCGGCAGGGCAAGGACGTCCTTGACCTTGAAAACGTCTCGCTGGATCTTCTGGACGGTGATGGCGTCAAGCTCTTCAACGACATCACGCTGCGTCTTGCACCCGGTGAACGGCTGGGACTTGTCGGTGTTAATGGCGCCGGAAAGACCACCCTGCTGAAACTCCTGAACGGCGAAATTACGCCCACCTCCGGCAACGTCAAGCGCGGAAAGACAGTGGTTTCGGCTGTTCTGACCCAGGAGGTCAAGGAGCTCGACGACGTCTCCGACCTCCGCGTGATCGAAGTCATTGAGCGTGAAAAGCGTTCCTTCGATGTGGGCGGCAAGGAATTCAGCGCCGGTCAACTGGTGGAACAGCTTGGGTTCACCAAAGAGAAGCAGTGGACACAGGTCAAGGATCTTTCCGGTGGGGAGAGGCGCAGGCTACAGCTGCTCCGTCTGCTGGTTGGCGAACCCAATGTCCTGATGCTCGATGAGCCTACAAACGACCTCGACACAGACACCCTCGCCGCCGTCGAGGACGTCCTAGATGGCTGGCCCGGCACGCTCGTGGTGGTCAGCCACGACCGCTACCTGCTTGAGCGGGTTACCGACCACCAGATGGCGCTCCTTGGCGACGGCAAGATCCGGGCGCTGCCGCGTGGCGTTGACCAGTACCTCGAACTGCGCGAATCTGCGCTGGCTGGTTCCACGATCACTGGTGGCGGCAACCCCGTGACCGGAGCCAGCGGCTCAGCTGCACCGGTGGCGCCGGGACGGTCCGAGGCTGAGAAGCGTGATGCCCGGAAGGCCAAAAACCGGATTGAGCGACAGCTGGGCAAGCTGGAACAGCAGGAGAAGAAAATTCACGACCAGATGGTGACGGCCACTGCCGGGAATGACTTCGACACCATGGGCGAGCTGAACAAGAAGCTCAAGGATCTTGCCACTGACCGCGAGGGTATTGAACTTGAGTGGCTTGAGGCCCTGGACGTGCTGGGGGAGTAGTTCCCCACTGGTCAGGCTTCGCTTTCGAGTTCCGGGTCCCTTTTCAGTCCGGTGAGGCCGTTCCACGCGAGGTTCACCAGGTGGGCGGCGACTGTGTGCTTGTCCGGTACCCGGCTGTCCAGCCACCACTGCCCAGTCATGGCCACCATCCCCACCAGCATCTGCGCATACATGGCTCCGTCTTCCGCGCCGAAGCCGCGCCTGTCGAATTCGTCCGAGAGGATGTGCTCGACCCGTGCTGTCACATGCGTGAGCAGGGTGGAGAATGCCCCCTCGGGCTGCGACGGGGGTGCATCCCGCATGAGGATCCGGAATCCGTCCGTGCGTTCCTCAATGTAGGTCAGCAGTGCGAGTGCGGCGCGCTCCACAAGGACACGCGGTTTTGCCTCATCCGTGAGGGCTGCGTTGATGGAGTCCAAGAGGATTCGGAATTCCACGTCCACAACTGTGCTGTAGAGGCCCTCTTTGGTGCCGAAGTGTTCGTAGATGACGGGCTTGGAAACATGGGCGGCGGCGGCGATATCTTCGATGGTGGTCGCGTCCAGGCCCCTCATGGCAAAGAGTCCGCGCGCCACGGATACCAGCTGGGACCGTCTCTGTTCGCCGGTCATCCGGGTACGGGTTGCTGGTCGCTGCCGAGCTGGCGCAGCAGGTGGACCTGCCGAACCGTCAGGGGTGTCCGCCGTCGTTTTCACCGTCCTATCATCCCTTACGCCGGTGGTGGCGACGAACCGGATCGGTAGTTAAGAAGCGTGCTTTACCCTGCAGATCCCGCTCCCGTAAGCGGGGGTCGGGGCTGGGGGAACGGGTAAATCTGCGTGTTGCAGGACCCAAAGTCGCGGGCAGTTGGTCAGCCATGGCAAAATGGTGGATTGTGTCCCGGCTTCATCGCCTGGCGCGGTCCGCTCTGGTGTAATGGCAGCACCCCGGCCTTTGGAGCCGTGGAGTATAGGTTCGAGTCCTATGGGCGGAACTATCGGTAAGCCGCGGCGATTGTGTCGCAGCCGATTTGTGCGGATGTCAGGTCCGTCAGTGCGTCGTCCTGGCGACAGCTTCACCACAACAAGGAGAGCCACCACGTGAGCCCCGAGTCCACCGGCCCAGCCGCCGTTATTGTCCTAGCCGCGGGGGCAGGTACGCGGATGAAGTCCCGGACCCCCAAGATCCTGCATGCCATTGGTGGCCGGACCATGGTGGGACACGCAATCCTCGCGGCACGCGGAATCAATCCCCAGCGCTTGGCCCTCGTGGTCCGGCATGAACGGGATCGGGTGGCCGCGCACCTGCAAAGCCTCGATCCACAAGCCGTGATTGTCGACCAGGACGACATTCCTGGAACAGGCCGTGCTGTGGAAGTGGCACTGGCTGCCCTTGATGCCGAGTCAGCCGTTGAGGGCACTGTGGTTGTGACCTACGGTGATGTTCCGCTCCTCACCTCGGAGCTGCTGGAAGATTTTGTCACTGCCCACCAGACCGGCAGTAACGCTGTCACCGTGCTCAGTGCCGTCCTCGACGATGCCACGGGCTACGGCCGGATCCTGCGCGACGCCGATGGCACGGTGACTGGAATCCGCGAGCACAAGGATGCCACCGAGGCTGAGCGGGCCATCCGTGAAGTCAATTCCGGGATCTACGCTTTTGATGCCGCTCTCCTGCGCGAATCACTCACGAAGGTCACCACCAACAACGTCCAGGGCGAAAAATACCTCACTGATGTCTTGGAGCTGGCTGCAGCAGCGGGCGGCCGTGTTGCTGCCCTCGTCACCGAGGATCGCTGGCAGGTGGAAGGTGCCAACGACCGTGTCCAGCTCTCAGCGCTCGGGGCCGAGATGAACCGCCGCACTGTTGAATCCTGGATGCGGTCGGGCGTCTCGGTGGTGGATCCTGCCACCACCTGGATCGATTCGACAGTGACCCTGGACGAGGATGTCCGGATTCTGCCGAATACCCAACTCCATGGCACCACCACCGTCGCCCGCGATGCTGTGGTGGGCCCCGATACCACCCTGACCGACGTGCAGGTCGGTGCTGGCGCGACGGTTACCAGGACCCACGGATCCGGCTCCACTATTGGCGAGGGTGCCGCCGTCGGCCCTTTCACCTACCTTCGGCCAGGCACGGTCCTGGGAGCCACCGGTAAAATCGGCGCCTTCTACGAAACCAAGAACGTCACTATTGGCCGCGGTTCAAAACTGTCCCACCTTGGTTATGCCGGTGACGCCGAAATTGGCGAAGACACCAACATTGGCTGTGGCAACATCACGGCAAACTATGACGGCGAAAAGAAACACCGCACTGTCATAGGCTCCGGCGTGCGCACCGGGTCAAACACCGTTTTTGTAGCCCCTGTCACCATGGGTGACGGCGCCTACAGCGGAGCCGGTGCCGTGATCCGCAACGACGTTCCGGCAGGCGCACTGGCCCTGTCCCTGGCCAAACAGCGCAACGTTGAGGGCTGGGTTGCCACGAACCGCCCCGACACGCTTTCTGCTGACCTGGCGGCGAATGCCACCGCAGCCACTCCCAGTTCCTCCACCCACCAGGCATCCACAGAAGAGGGCACGCAATCATGAGCGAAATTACCGCACACGGCGAAAAGAAGCTGGTGCTCGCCGCAGGGCGGGCGCATCCTGAGCTGGCCCGTCAGATCGCCCAGGAACTTGGCACCGAGCTGCTGCCCATTGATGCCTACGACTTTGCCAACGGCGAGATCTATGTCCGGTCCGCCGAGAGCGTCCGAGGGACTGACGCATTCGTCATCCAGGCCCATCCAGCCCCGCTGAACAACTGGCTCATGGAGCAGCTGATCATGATCGATTCACTCAAGCGGGCCTCCGCGAAGCGCATCACGGTTGTTTCACCGTTCTACCCCTACGCGCGACAGGACAAAAAAGGTCGGGGTCGGGAGCCCATCTCGGCGCGCCTCGTGGCAGACCTCTACAAAACAGCTGGCGCAGACCGCATCATGAGCGTTGACCTGCACACCTCACAGATCCAGGGTTTCTTTGACGGACCCGTGGACCACCTCATGGCCATTCCGCTGCTCGCCGACTACATCCGGACAAGGGTGAGCGCCGACAACATCACTGTCGTCTCCCCAGACACCGGCCGTGTCAGGGTAGCGGAACAGTGGGCTGAGCGCCTGGGGGGCGCGCCGCTGGCGTTTGTGCACAAAAGCCGTGACCTGACAATGCCCAACCAGGCAGTGTCCAAGACGGTGGTAGGGCAGATCGAGGGACGCACCTGCGTGCTCATTGACGACATGATCGACACTGGTGGCACCATTTCGGGAGCCGTGCAGGTGCTGAAGAATGCTGGTGCAAAGGATGTCATCATCGCAGCTACCCACGCTGTATTCTCAGGGCCGGCGGCGCAGCGACTTTCAGAATCCGGTGCCCGCGAAGTAGTGGTGACGGATACGCTCCCCATCGGCGCGGACAAGATGTTCCCGGAACTGACGGTCCTTTCGATTGCACCGTTGATTGCCCGTGCCATTCGTGAAGTCTTTGACGACGGTTCGGTCACCAGCCTTTTCGACGGCAACGCCTGACCTGCTCGCTGATCCTCCTGGCAGGACTGGACCTGGTTTCTCAACCAGGACCGGTCCTGCTAGGCTTTAAGCAGAACCTTGGCGAGGGAGAACATTCCGGGCATCCGGAATGACAGTCTCCGTCATCGACTGGGTCTGAATCTCCTTCTTGAAGGGTGGCCCAGCCGCCCGGCGTTGAGGGTCGTAAACAGACCTCCGCCCTTGCCACCCAAGCATAAGGAGAACACCCATGGCTGAACAGAAAATCGCAGCAGAAATCCGCACCGAGTTCGGCAAGGGCTACGCCCGCCGCATCCGCATGGCCGATCGCATCCCCGCCGTCATCTACGGCCACGGCGAGCAGCCAATCCATATCACCGTTCCGGCCAAGACCACCACGCTGGCTCTCCGCGTCTCAAACGCCCTGCTGTCCCTGGACATCAACGGAGAAGAGCACCTCGCCATCGTCAAGGATATCCAGCGCGATCCGATCAAGCAGATCATCGAGCACCTTGACCTCCTGACCGTCCGTAAGGGCGAAAAGGTTGAGGTTGACGTCTACGTCAAGGTAACCGGCGAAGTTGCCCCCGGTGCTGTTGCCAACCAGGAAGCCACCCAGATTTCCGTGGAAGCCGAAGCAACCCACATCCCCACCACTGTGGAGATCGACATCGAGGGCCGCGAGATTGGCGCTCACGTCTACGCCTCCGACCTGGTCCTGCCCAAGGGCACCGTCCTCCTGACCGACCCCGAGGCGCTCGTTGTGAACATCTCCGAGGCCGTCGAGATCGATGTTGAGGAAGACGCCGAAGCAGCAGCTGCCACTTCAGGCGAGACCCCTGAAGCAGTTGAAGAAATCGCTGAGTAAGTAGTCCCTGACGATGGCCGGGTCCCTTTCGGACCCGGCCATCGTTGTCTCCTGCACAGATTGGATGGAGTGCACCATGAGCGATACCTGGTTGATTGTGGGCCTTGGAAATCCCGGCGCGCAATACAGTGGAAACCGGCACAACGTAGGGCAAATGGTGCTGGACCATCTTGCCGAGCGGGTAGGCGGAAGTTTCCGGACCCATAAGACACGCGCCCAGGTCCTCGATGGCAGGCTGGGCATTGGCGGACCCCGCGTGGTCCTGGCAAAACCAATGAGCTATATGAACGTCTCGGGCGGTCCAGTAGCAGGACTTGCGTCCTTTTATGGCCTTGGAGTGGACAGGCTGATTGCCGTGCACGACGAGATTGACATTCCGTTTAACACCATCAAAGCAAAATCGGGTGGTGGTGAGGGCGGCCATAATGGCCTGCGAGATATATCCCGTGCCATGGGTACCAAGGACTACTTGAGGATCCGCGTCGGAGTTGGCAGGCCGCCAGGACGGATGGAAACAGCGGATTGGGTCCTGCGTGACTTCGGTACCGATGAACGCAAGGAACTCCCACTGTTGATCGATGATGCCGCCGACGCCGTTGAACTCCTGGTGCGGGAAGGGCTGGCGGCAGCGCAGCAAAAGTTCCACCCCTCCAAACAGGTGCCGTAAAGGGGCACCGCGGCGGGGGCATTCAGCTGTAGCCGCATTTTTGCCTGCCCCCTCGGGTAGTGTTCGTTTCAGGAGCAGAAGGCCTGCTGGTGCGGGTCTCCGCGTGAGCCTGACAGATCTGAGGGAAAGTGCATGTCGGCTGAACCACTTGAGGGGGACAGTGGGTTACCTCCGGCAATGGCTATGCCGTTGACGGTCTCGGGCGTGGAAGCAGATCATCGACAGTGGTCGGTTTCGGCACGAAGCGAAGACCTCAGGGCCATCGGGACGGCTCTGACGTCTGACAATGTTTTCGGTGTGGTACTGACCGGTGAGTACGGGGCGGGTAAAGCCGCCATTGCAAGAACTGCTGTTACTGATCTTGGACCAGGCGTCTACAGCGTCCGCCTCAGGAGCCACCCAGCACTGTCCAACGAACCTTATGCGAGCATTTCGGCGCTCCTCGCGCGGTTGCCGGTGGAGGCCGGGGCTACACCCGTGGCGCTCCTGCAGGGGGTTATGGACCTGATCCGGCACGATGCCGCAGGCCGCGACTGTGTTTTGGTCCTTGAAGACGGTGGACTCCTGGATCCGCTGAGCGCAGCTGTGCTGGTCAACCTCATGGTGACTGGAACTGCGCGCGTCCTCCTGACAGTGACTGAGTCAGCGTTGCTTCCCGGGGACTTTCACCGCTTCCTTGCTGCAGGGGAACTTGTTGAGATTCGGTTGACTGGCCTGGGTGAACGGCAGGTGCGCCAGGTACTGCTTTCCCTCCTGGGGCACCGGATCTCTGCCGGCGCTACCAGAATTTTCCACCGTCTTTCAGGAGGCAATTCTTTACTGCTGCGTGGCATCGTCACGGAGCAGCAACAGCAGGGAAATCTTGTCCTCTCAAGCGGAACCTGGACGTTGCGCAAAGCGGTGGACCTCAGCGTCGGGCCAATAGTGCAGGAGATGATCCAGACCCGGTGGGCCGGCGAAAACGAGAACGCACGCCTGGCATTGGACCTGTTGGTCTGTGCCCGATCCGTTCCACTCAACGTGCTGAGTGACCTGTTTGGACCGGACACCATTGCCGGATTGGAAGACCGTAGGCGCATCCATGTTGAATCCCTTGACCGGGTCAGGCTGGTGCCGCAGGATGAGGGCCTCCATTCAGCCTTGCTGTCCATGATCGGTGTGAACCGGCAACGGGAGCTTCACAACCTGCTGTCCGCTGCCCATCCCACGGATCCTGCGCTGATGTCGGACGAGGAGTTGATGGCGCACGCTGCGTGGGCCTTGGAGTCGTTGGGCGCCATCGATGGTGACCTGGCGCTTGGCGCATCCCGGGCTGCCCTTGATGCTGGTGATCCCGCTTCGGCACTGGGCTATGCAGGCGCCATTGGCGCGGAGCAGCCACAGTGGGTTTCAGCGCAACGGTTGATTGCAGCAGCCCACGTCCTCAGTCGTTCCCCTGAGGACGCACTCTCGGCTCTTGATGCAGTGCCCCAGCAGACCTGGCAGGACGTGGGCTCGGTTGAGTACGCGCTGTTGGTGGAGCAGAAATGCAGGGCTTTGTGCGCAATGCGGGGATACGAGGCTGATATCGCGGCCCAGATCCACGAGGCACGCTACCACCTTCGCAGCCGGACCGGGACATCCGGGGGAGGCACCACTGCTATCGAGCACCTGGAGTGCAGCCAGGCCGGGCCTGCGGCAGATGCAGGCCTTGACCTGCTCGATATTGTCGAGTTCGAGTTTCGCGCATTTGGCGGTGATTTCTGGGGAATGGTCGTGCCTCTGGAGGATGCCTTTGCCCGGCTCGATTCCGCCCTTCCCTCGTTTCGCGTGCGGGTAGGGTCGCTGCTGATGCTGGCCTACGCCGTCTGCGGCCGGGAAGATGATGCCCAGAGGGTGCTCCAGGACGTTGGTGGACTACTTGGGGCAGTAGTGGGCGCGGTCCGCCGGAGGACTTTCCAAGAACGCGCCTTCATTGTCCATCTTTTGTGTGGAAAGTGGCGGTCCGGCCTGGAGGTCGTCCGCGAGGCCGAGGATGGGTCTGCGTGGAGTCAGCCACAGCGGGGCGCTGTGATGGAGCTGATGGAGGGGACAGCCTATGTATTCGCGGGTCGCGGTGCTGCTGGGCTGGATGCGTTGCGATCGGCGGTGGCCACCTTGCAGCTCGGACCTTATACGGAACTGGTCCGATTGGGAGTGGCTGCTACTGCCCTCGCCTATGCCCAGATGGGGCAGCCTGAGGAGTCCCGGGAGCATGCAGGCAGACTCGATGCGCAGCCCCCTGGGGAGCCGTTTATCCTGACGAGCCTTACTGATTTCTGCAGACTGTCTGCACGGCGTTGGCTGGACGAACCAGACGCGTCATCGTTGCTCGATGCGATGGCTTTCGAGAATTCCCTGCAGGGGCGCCATACCCTGGCGGGTTTCTTTCTCCTGGGCGCCACTGTTCGAGGCACGGGGGAGCAGTACGTTCGCCTGGCTGCAACAGCTGACAGGAGGCAAGGTCTCCTAGCAGGCATCTCGCGCCACATCGCTGTTGGCTCGCAGACGCAGAACCCTACGATGCTCCTGGCAGGCGCTGCCGCGGCCCAAAAGCTTGAACTGGATGCCCTGGAAGCACACTGCGTAGCGCTGGCGCTCGAAATCGCCAGATCCAGTGGTGATGCTGCTGCCGCGCGGGAAGCACAAATGCGCCTCGACAGGCTGTCGGGGACGCTCGCCGCCCTGCCGCTTGTACCAGTCGCATCTCCTCTCCTGACCAGTCGGGAGAGGCAGGTAGCGAATCTTGCGGGAAGGGGAGCCTCCAACCGCGATATCGCCCAGCGAATGGGTGTCTCGGTCCGCACCGTTGAAGGCCACCTCTACCAAATCTTCACCAAGCTGGGAGTCACGTCACGGGGTGATCTCCCTGGCAGCGGTTAGGGCCCTTGGTGGGCCTTCTTCGGTGGAGCCCATGGTGGGACGGCATGCTGTTAGAGCGCATTTACTTTCCCAGTTTCGCGGTGGCCATCCGCCGCCGCAGATCCTGTTAGGCGTAAGGGGAGTGGGAAAAACAACGCTGCTTGAGGGGCTCGCTGAAGATCTGAAAGCTGAGTACCAGACGATCTGGTTGCGTGCGAGTCCGGCGCTGGCTGACGTCCCTTTCGGGGTCATGGCACAATTTCCCGGGACGCCGTCCGGGGCTTTTGCCGCTGCGCCCGCAGCAGTCCTCAAGGCCATCTGGCAGCATTCCCGCCGATCTTTAGCCCAGGATCCAGGGGCGGTTGCGTTCGGGACGGCAGATAACGCTACCCTGCCCATTCTGCTTGTCCTCGATAACGCCGACAGCGTTGACGAATCCAGTGCTGCCGTCCTGTCCGAAGCGCTGGCTGCAGGGTGGGTGAAACTGATTGCGGCTGGACAAACCTGGGCTAATCTTCCCCGTGCGCTGCGGGACCTCTGGCGTACCGGGATGGGACAGCGTGTTGACGTGCAGGGTTTCGGGCTCACGGAGGTAGGCGAATACCTGGGCCTCGAACTGGAGTCGACCATCCCCGCCGCCGTAACGTCCGCTTTTCACGCAGCAAGCGGCGGCAACCCGCTCCTGCTCTCCCGCCTTCTTCGCGATGCCCGTGCAGATGGTGCGCTGACCCAGAAGCATGACCTCTGGCTTGTGGTCCGTCGTCTTCCCGAACGTGGGCCCGGGCTGCTGTCCCTGGCCGGCCAGATCCTTGCTGAATTGCCGGTAGCTGACAGGGAAGCAATGCAGTTGATTTCTCTAGCAGGACCCGTGGCGCGGGCAGCGATTGAGGAGATCTGCGGTGCCGCAACGGTCGAATCCCTCCTGCAGCGGGTACTCATCAAGCAGACGGGGGCAGTACCAGCTGAAGTGTCGATTGCTCCGGACATTATGACGGGAAGTATCCGGGCGCAGGTGCTGCCAGCCAAGAGCCGATATCTTCGCCACAAAATGGTGCTGGCCACCACGGGACAGGCCATGATGGCTAACGGGTACAGCGAACTCAGAGCGCGGGGTGGCAGCAGCACGACAGCCGGTATGCTGGCGGGCAGCCACTCATCAGGGAGTGAGGTCAGCAGGTGCAGGTCCGTCGAATGGGGGCTTGAAACCGGCGAACAATTCTCCGTTGCGCAATTGCTGGACGGTGCCAGCCTCGCTATCCGGTTGGACAGGCTCGACGGTGCCCGGGCCATGCTCGGCGCTCCTGTCATTGAAGCGGCCGGTCCACGTGCACAGGCCCTCCTTGGCCGTGTTGAGTTTTCCCTGGGCAACGTGGTCAGGGCTGCTGAGCTGTTGGAGACGAGCCGTGCCAACCTCGTAGATGGTGACGACACTGCCCTGGGGGCAGCCGTGGATGCGCTGCTGGCTGCCGCATTGCGCAGCCAGGGAATCGCCCCGAACGTTCCATTGCCATCTGGCACCTCAGTGTCCACGTCCCTGCGGGTGCTGGAATCATCCCTGCGCTGTATGGAGCAAATCAACACTGGAGCACTCGAAGTCGCCCTCACCACCATGGAAAGGGCTGCCATTGCAGCAAAGTCCCTGGACTGTACGGTGTACTACTTCCAGGACATGACAACGATGGCGGCGAACTTCGTCCATATTGGCCTGGGGGAGTGGACCACAGCTGAGGCTGAACTCCTGGCTTTTGAACGTCGCCATCCAGAATCCCTGCAGCTGTTTGGTGGTACTGTCACAGCGCTCCGGGGTTATTCGCGGCTTCGGCAGGGACGAATTGACACCGGTTACCAGGTTCTCCTACCGGCGGTGGAAAGCCTCCGCATCCATGACCCGCTCCAGGTTCTCCGATTTTCTACGGCGCTGGCCTTTTATGCCGCGGCCCGCCGCGCAGATGAGGTACAGGCCAGGCGCCTGTTGGCGGAGTATCACGCTGCGGTGCCCGTTGATGGTGTTGGCTGGCGGTTGCGTTCGGCCGCCTACATCGCTGCAGGTGAAGAATATCTGAACCGGGATGGGAGGGGATTGGCTCATCTGAGGACAATGAGCACAGCCCCTGACGTGACGGCCAGGGATGCAGTCTTGCTTGAACTTCTGGGGTTGCGGGTCGCGCTGCGCGACTACACCGAGATGGGGCTCCTGTCACGGGTTGCGGCGAACGTGCAGGGACGCAGGGCGCTGGCCGCCGGCCAACTCTCAACCGCCTTTCTGGCGGCAGATCCCCACGTTCTCATGGAACTTGGTCACGGATTTGTGCTGCAGGATTTTGTCAACCTCGCCCACGAGGCATACCGCAGGGCTGAATCGATTTTCGCGTCAACCCATCAGGCCAGGCTCTCACGGCAGGCGTCCCAGCTCAGGGAGCGGTGTGAGCAGGATCTTGGCAGCGGCTACCAGGACGGTCACTTCGTCAAGACAATCCCTACAGTGCAATTGACCCGGCGCGAACGCGATGTTGCGGCGCTAGCCGCCCGCGGATTCTCGGACAAGGAAATCGCTCAGCATCTGATGGTGTCGGTGCGCACCGTGGAGGGTCACCTGTACCGGACCTATATAAAGCTGGGTGTACGCAGTCGGGACGAACTCAACCCGGGCTCACCAGGGGAAACCAAGTAGTTCGCCGCGGCGGCCTCAAATAATCGAGTACTCACTACGCGTGCCCTTGTCCTGAAGTTCCGAAAGAATGAATCCAGGGCACAGGGTTGCAAGACCAAGTGCCGCAGTTCGAGTGCTGGTTCGTCGACAAGGATAAATGTCCTCACGGTCCAGAACTGGAAGTACCCCCCATCTTCCGTGGCCGCCAAGGGCCGCGGAGCAGACGGGACCGACGGCGTCGGAGTCTTCTGAGACCGAGACTCTCCCCCCAGCCGCCGTCGGCCCCTTAACAGTTCCGGACACAGTCCGGAAACCGCGGCAGCGGCTCTTCCCCAAGAGTCGCTGCCGTTCTGTTGTGGGAGAATTGGGTGTCCAGCATCCGCACCCGAGGAGTTCGTTTTGGCACAAGTAGTAACGCCCGCCACCCTGTCCCACGCTGCTCCGGACATGGATGACGCCGAGGTCCTGCGGATCAGGAACGACTTCCCCGTCCTTGCGCAGGAGATCAACGGGTCGCCCCTGGTGTACCTAGATTCTGGGGCAACGTCGCAGAATCCGCTCAGCGTTCTTGAGGCCGAGCAGGAGTTCTACGAACAGCGCAACGCTGCCGTCCACCGTGGCGCGCACCACCTGGCGGTTGAGGCTACAGATGTGTTTGAGGATGCACGCCAGACCCTTGCAGATTTCATTGGCGCGCGCTACGAAGAAACTGTCTGGACCTCCAACGCGACCGAGGGGCTGAACCTGGTAGCGCAGTCACTGGCGACGGCTGGACTGTGGGCCGAACGTGGCCGTGGCGATGCACGCCTCAGTGAGCTCGCGGTGGGCCCTGGCGATGAGATCGTCGTGACGGAAATGGAGCATCACGCCAATCTCATTCCCTGGCAGGAACTTGCCTTCCGGACGGGAGCAGTGCTGCGCTATATCCCCATCAATGACGACGGTTCATTGCAGATGGACACGGCAGCTGCAGTGATTGGACCGCGAACACGGGTGGTGGCGTTCACCCACGCCTCCAACGTCCTGGGAACCATCAACCCCGTCATCGACCTGGTGGCGCTGGCCCGCGCAGTTGGTGCCCTCGTGGTTCTTGATGCGTGCCAGTCCGCCCCGCACATGGCCCTGGATGTTAAAGCCCTGGACGTGGACTTCGCCGTCTTTTCCGGCCATAAGATGCTTGGTCCTACCGGGGTTGGTGTTCTGTATGGAAAGCGGGAGCTCCTTGATGTCCTGCCGCCTTTCCTGACCGGTGGTTCCATGATCACCACGGTCACCATGGAGCGGGCCGAGTTCCTGGCAGCACCGCAGCGCTTCGAGGCGGGCACTCAGCGCGTTTCCCAGGCCGTGGCGCTCGCCGCGGGAGCAAATTACCTCAGCGAGACAGGGTTGGACCGGATCCATCGCTGGGAAACGAAGCTTGGACAGCGCATGGTGGCGGGGCTCCAGGACATTCCTGGAATTCGTGTCCTGGGCCCAGCTGCCGGCAGCGAAAGGATTGGCCTGGCGGCGTTTGACGTTGCCGGCGTTCACGCGCATGACGTCGGACAGTTCCTGGACTCACGGGGCATAGCGGTCCGTGTTGGCCATCACTGTGCGCAGCCGCTGCACAGACGACTGGGCCTTACCGCCACAACACGCGCCAGCGCCTACCTGTACAACACCACGTCCGACGTCGACATGTTCCTTGACGCCGTCGCAGGTGTACGGTCCTACTTCCGGGTTTGAGGCCGGCCCGGCGTACCATTTTTCCGACCAGCTCTCTGAGTGGCAGCTGCTGCTTCCCCCGGCCCCGATTCCCAGAACACCGTGGCCCCAGCCCAGAAAGGCACAGCCTTGAGTCTTGACCAGCTGTATCAACAGATCATCCTCGACCACTCCAAGGAACGCCACGGCAGTGGTCTCAGCGAAACCCCGGTACCAGCTGGAGCCAGCACTGGATCATCCCATCAGCTCAATCCAGTATGTGGCGACGAGGTGACTCTTCGCCTCGCAGTCAAGGAGGGCAAGATAGCCCAGATTGCCTGGGATGGTGATGGTTGTTCCATCTCCATGGCATCAGCATCCGTACTCAGTGAGATGGCCGAGGGCTTGAACGTCTCGGATCTGCGAACACTGATTGATGCTTTCCGCGACGTTCTGCGCTCACGTGGAAAGATAGCTGCAGATCCGGAGATCCTCGGTGACGCTGCTGCCTTCGAGGGTGTCTCCCGCTACGCTGCACGGGTCAAATGCGCCATGATCGCCTGGGTCGCTGCCGAAGATTCGCTGAACCAGGCGACCTGACTGTCGCCGCGGCGCAGCGGACGCGGCAACAATCCGGCGGCCGTTCAGCGGATCACAGTCAGGAGAGCAGGCCCGTGACGCCGACCGCGGCAGTGGCAACTCCCAGAACAAGTGAGATGCCTACCAGGATCTGATGGACACGGAGGAACTTGGTGGCTGTCCCAGCGGCATCACGAGCCCGCGGATCCTTGGTGACCCGTTTGAGGAACTGTGGCCAGACCACCAAGGACCAGACGCCTGAGATGATCAGGACAATGCTGACGAAAACGGGCATGTCCATCGGTTAGGACCGTTCCAACCAGGATTGAGCCTGCTGGGCCTGGATCTTCAACGCCTTGCCCACCATGGGCTCCGCTGCGGACGCGATCTTGGCGCCAAGGAATGGGATGGACGACGTGACGGCACCCTCCAGCTCCACGCGCGTACCGGTACCGTCCGCCAACAGTTTCTGGCTTGCAGTGACATCCAGCGGCGCACCGGCGATCTTGAGCGTAATGTTGCTCTGCCGTGAACCATCGGCGGCGGGCATGGACCAGGACTCGACCTGCGTTACGGTCAGTTTTTCGCCAACAAACTTCCGCGCAATGTCAGGCAACCGGCTGGTGGGGAGCGTACGCACCGACGTGGTACTGAAGGGTCCGGCCAGGTCACCGTCCACGCTGAAGGACTCCAGCGTTCCTCCCACGTGTTCGCTGACATGGCGCTGGAAGTCCTCATTGACGAGGACTGCCGTGACTGCTTCGACAGTATGCGGAAGGGTGGTGGTTGCGCTCAGGGCCAAGGGGACCTCCGTGGTAGGGCAGGATTTGCTCCCAACATCCTACGACGTGGGCTGATCCAGCGACGTATCCGTTCGGTCAGTTGCCCTTCGTCGCGCGGGCCTTGCCGCCGGAGGAAGCCTCCTTTTCGGCGAGTTCCTTGGCAGCGTTGGTGATATTGCGTGACATGGCCGGGAAGATGAAGCTATGGAACGGCAGGACCGCCAGCCAGTACAGCCGTCCGCTGAGGCCCTTCGGGAAGAAGATGGCGCGCTGGCGGTAGCGGCTGCCATTCCCCTCAGGTTCCACGGAAAGCTCGAGCCAGGCCCGGCCAGGGGCCCGCATCTCAGCGCGCAGGCGAAGGAGCTTGCCGCGATCAATCTCCTCTACGCGCCACCAGTCCACTACCTCGCCCACAGCCAGGGTGCCCGGGTGCCTGCGACCGCGGAGGAGTCCGGCGCCGCCCTGGAGCTTGTCCATCCAACCGCGGATACGCCAGGCGAGGGGCAGGGAGTACCAGCCATTCTGGCCGCCGATTCCCTCAATGATGGTCCACACATGGGCCGGGTCCACGTCCCCGTGAAAGGTCCGCTCGTCCATGTAGACCTTGTGGCCTGCCCACTCGGGGTCGCTGGGCAGAGGATCGGAGGATGCCCCGGCATTGGCCCAGGTGGTGGTTACCTGACCGTCGCGTTCCCGCCCGAGTGCAAGGCCGACGGCGGTGCGGTAGTTGGTCAGGCCGCCGTCTGGCTGGGGAATGTACTTGTCGATGTCGTGCTCGTCCGAGACTGCGTCGTGCTGCAGCGACTGGACGAGAGGCACCGCCATGGACAGGGGGATAGGTGTTGTCAGGGCTACCCACAGGCCAGCAAGTTTGGGGGCCGGGATGGGTAATGCCATGACCACCCGGTAGGGCAGCCCGGCCTCAGCAGCGTACTGCTGCATCATTCCTGCGTAGGTCAGAACCTGCCGGCAGCCGATGTCGAAAGTGCGGTTGATGGTTCCATCGAGAGAGGCAGCGGAGGCCAGATAGTAGAGCACGTCGCGGACAGCGATTGCCTCGATCCTGTTGCGTACCCAGCTCGGTGCGGGCATCAGGGGGAGGGTTTCCGAGAGGTGCCGGATCATTTCGAAGGATGCAGAGCCGGAGCCGATCACCACGCCGGCCTGGAACACGATGGCATCAACGCTGTTGTCAATGAACACCTGCCCGACAGCTTCGCGCGAGCGCATGTGGGTGGAGAGTTCCACGCCGGTGGGGTGCAGGCCACCCAGGTAGACAATCCGCCGAACGCCGGCGGCCTCCGCTGCGGTGGCTGCCGTCCTGGCCATGGCCTGTTCTTTTTCCTCGAAACCCGAACCGGCCGCCATGGAGTGGACCAAGTAGTAGAAGACGTCAACACCGGTCAGGGCCTTCTGGAGGGCGTCGCCATCGTCCAGGCTGCTCTCAATGACCTCAACCTGGTCGCGCCAGGGGTTGCCCGCGATTTTCTCGGGGGAGCGGACCAAGACCTTGACCGTATGGCCAGCCTCCAGGAGTTTGGGGACCAGACGCCCTCCAATGTAGCCCGAGGCCCCTGTCACAAGAACTGTGCGCGACTCGCCCTTGAGAGGAGCTCCGGCATCAAGTTCTTCGGGCTGCTGATCCTGGCCGGTGAATTTCTGCGGCCTTGTTACGGCCTGCGGGTCCTGCTGGTTTGTGGCGGCGTTGGTACTCTCATTGGCACTCATGGCACGGCTCCTTTGTTGCCAGCGACTGTGACCTGAAATGCAGCGCATGACGGCCAGCTCCTAAGTAAGCTTAGCAACGCTGGCCCGGTTCTGGGTAAACTCTGCCACCGGCAGAACGTCAGATTCCAGTGCGTTCACGGGAGTACGCTGGGAAGACCTGGGATTCGCAAGAATTTCGGGCATTCGTGTTGCCTGCCACCCGATGACTTTTGCCTGCAGCAGATCATCTTTCGCCGCATCCTCCAGGAGTTACCACCATGAGTCCCACTGGGTCTTCCACCACCGTTCCGTCGCTGGATGGGCTCCGGCGTGCGCTCGCTGCCGATTCCACCTTCGCCCGCGTCCGCGCTGAAGCCGCCAGGGGTTTCGAGGTCCGCGGGCAGGATTACCAGATCAGCGCTCCCGCGGGTCTCCGGGCGACTCTTCTGGCGGAAATGGCCGACGGCCTGGCATTGGCCGGGACCGCTGGCGTCGTCCTTGCCGTGACGGCAACGGGACGCGAGGCTGAAGACCTTACCGCCAGCCTCAGGGCCTTCTTGCCCGACGGCGCGGTAGCGCAGTTCCCCAGCTGGGAGACCCTCCCGCATGAGAGGCTTTCGCCCCGCTCCGACACTGTGGGGCGCCGACTGGCCGTCCTTCGTCGTCTGGCACACCCGGAAAGTACGACGGCGGAGCCGCTGCGCGTCGTGGTGGCCCCCGTTCGCGCCGTGGTGCAGCCAATTGTGGCTGGCCTCGGGGAACTGGTGCCGGTGACCCTGACTGTGGGCCAGGAAATGCCTTTCACGCAGGTGGTTCGCAGCTTGGCAGAGGCTGCCTACGCCAGGGTCGACATGGTGACGCACCGCGGTGAGTTCGCCGTCCGCGGAGGAATCATCGATGTTTTCCCACCCACTGAAGACCATCCCATCAGGATCGAGTTCTTCGGGGACGAGGTGGACCAGATGCGTTGGTTCGCCGTAGCGGATCAGCGATCCCTTTCTGCTCCGGGAGTGGTCCATCCAACGGAGCTGCATGCGCCGCCCTGCCGGGAAATGCTGATCACCCCAGCTGTGATGTCCCGGGCGGCCGGACTGAAAAAGTTGATGCCCGCTGCACTGGACATGCTGGAGAAGATTGCTGGTGGGGTTGCCGTTGAGGGCATGGAGTCGCTGGCACCGGTCCTGGTAGATTCCATGGTGCCGTTCGTGGAGCAGCTTCCCGCGGGCTCCATTTCCGTGGTGATTGAGCCGGAAAAAGTCCGAACCCGCGCCCATGACCTATCCGCCACCAACGAGGAATTCCTGGAGGCGGCCTGGTCTACGGCTTCTGACGGGGGTACTGCACCGCTGGACCTTGGCGCGGCCGAGTCGGAGGCCCTGCACTCGGCAAGTTTCCGCTCCCTGGCTGAGACCCGGGCAACTTCCCTGGAACACGGCGTGTCCTGGTGGTCCATCAGTTCACTGGCCACTGACGAAGAGCTGGTGCCAGAGTTTGATGTCCTGAATCTTCACGCCCGTGAGCCTCGGGGATATCAGGGCGACGTGGCCGAAATGATGGACTTCATCGGTTCCAGGGTCCGGGACCAATGGCGGATTGTGGTGGTGACTGCCGGTCCCGGCCCCGCGCAGCGCCTGGCTGAGTTGTTCCATGAGCACAATATTCCCTGCTCTCGGGTTGAGGCACTGGCCAGGGAACCCGAGCCTGGGATCATCGAGGTTACTACCGCTGCAGCAGGGCGGGGGTTTGTCCTGGACAGCCTGAAATTGGGCCTTCTGACCGAAGCGGATCTGCTGGGCCGTACGTCGGCTGGCTCCACCAAAGACATGCGCAAGATGCCCTCAAAGCGGCGAAACGCCGTGGACCCACTCCAGCTGGTGGGTGGGGATTCTGTGGTGCACGAACAGCACGGAATTGGCCGCTTCATCGAGCTGATCCAGCGCAAGGTGGCTGGCGGGGGTGATGGCGTGCGCGAGTACCTGGTGCTCGAATACGCCCCGGCAAAGCGCGGCGCACCGGGCGACAGGCTCTTTGTTCCCACGGATCAGCTGGATCAGGTCACACGCTACGTCGGTGGCGACACTCCCGCACTGAGCAAGATGGGCGGCTCGGACTGGGCCAGCACCAAGTCCCGGGCCCGCAAAGCAGTCAAGGAAATTGCCGGGGAGTTGATCAGGCTCTATTCGGCCAGGATGGCCTCCAGGGGGCACTCCTTCGCGCCTGACACGCCCTGGCAGCGAGAACTTGAAGAGGCATTCCCCTATGTGGAGACCCCCGACCAGCTGACCACCATCAACGAGGTGAAAGCGGACATGGAACGGGAGATCCCCATGGACCGGCTCGTCTCAGGAGACGTGGGTTACGGCAAGACCGAAATCGCGGTCCGGGCCGCCTTCAAAGCAGTCCAGGACGGAAAGCAGGTTGCCGTCCTGGTCCCCACCACGCTGCTGGCCCAGCAGCACTATGAGACCTTCACGGAGCGGTTCTCCGGGTTCCCCCTGCGGGTCAAGCCCCTCTCCCGGTTCCAGGGCGCCAAGGAGACAAAGGAGACTGTAGAAGGCGTCAAAAACGGAACTGTCGACGTCGTTATCGGTACTCACCGCCTGCTGTCCAAGGGCTTCGAATTCAAGGACCTTGGCCTGGTGATTGTTGATGAGGAACAGCGTTTTGGCGTGGAGCACAAGGAAGCGCTCAAGAAAATGCGGACCAATGTTGATGTCCTTGCCATGAGTGCCACCCCCATCCCCAGGACTCTGGAAATGTCACTGACGGGAATCCGCGAAACGTCCACGCTGGCGACCCCGCCCGAGGAACGCCACCCAGTGCTGACCTATGTGGGGCCCTATACCGACAAGCAGACATCCGCGGCAATCCGCCGTGAACTCATGCGTGAGGGCCAGGTCTTCCTGGTGCACAACAGGGTATCCAGCATCGACCGCACGGCCGCCCATATCCGTGAGTTGGTGCCCGAGGCACGGGTGGAGGTGGCCCACGGAAAAATGACGGAAAGTCGCTTGGAAAAAATCATTGTGGACTTCTGGGAGCGTCGCTTCGACGTTCTGGTATGCACCACCATCATTGAGACCGGGCTTGATATCTCCAACGCGAACACGCTCATCGTGGACGGAGCCGACAAATACGGGCTCTCGCAGCTGCACCAACTTCGGGGCCGGGTGGGACGTGGCCGGGAACGGGCCTACGCGTACTTCCTGTACCCCCCTGACAAGCCCCTGGGCGAGGTTGCCCTGGAACGGCTCAAAGCTGTGGCCGCGCACAACGAACTTGGTGCCGGCATGCAGCTTGCCATGAAGGACCTCGAAATTCGAGGGGCTGGAAAC
The DNA here is from genome assembly GCF_030063285.1 of Pseudarthrobacter sp. PS3-L1. Taxonomy (GTDB): domain Bacteria; phylum Actinomycetota; class Actinomycetes; order Actinomycetales; family Micrococcaceae; genus Arthrobacter. The sequence continues at coordinate 829,794 of NZ_JASISU010000001.1, forward strand.
CTGCTGGGCGGTGAGCAGTCGGGACACATCCAGGGTGTTGGTTTTGACCTCTACATCAGGCTGGTCGGGGAGGCTGTGGCCGACTTCCGCGGTGATGCCGAGGAGAAGGCAGCGGAAATGAAGATCGAGCTGCCGGTTAATGCTCACCTGCCCCACGACTATGTTCCGGGGGAGAGGCTGCGCCTTGAGGCGTACCGGAAGTTGGCAGGGGCGGTGACAGTGGAAGGTATCGAGGAGGTGCTGGCCGAGCTGGTGGACAGGTACGGTGAGCCTCCGCTGCCTGTGCAGAACCTCATTGCTGTCGCCCGGTTCCGGGTGGGGGCCCGGGAGGTGGGCCTGACTGACGTAGCCCTGCAGGGGACGTTCATCAAGTTCTCGCCCGCCGACCTCCCAGAATCCAAGCTGATGCGGATGGCCAGGATGTACCCGGGATCCCAGGCCAAACCCGGGCTTGACGCGATCCTGCTGCCAAAACCGAAGACAGCCAGGATTGGTGGCCGCGACCTGCAGGACGCGGAGATCCTGGAGTGGGCCAATGGCGTCATCCGCAACATCTTCTCGGACGTTCCGTTGGCTGTGGACTAAGGGTGATGGGTGGTCACCACGCCGCAGCGGGAGCTGCGGCGTGGGTTGCTGTTGCCTCCACTGGGCCCTACACGCTGGGCTGGTATCCGCTGGACGCCACAGGCATTGTTATCGGAGGTATGACGACGGCCGGTACGGCACTGGTGTGCGACTGGGATCACCGGTCCAGTACCATAGCCACGTCCCTGCCGCCGCTCTCCAACGTGCTGGCGGTGGGAATCGAAAACGCCAGTGGCGGACACCGGCAGGGAACCCATTCCATTCTTGGAGCCGGATGTTTTGTCCTGCTGGCTGCCGCTGTGGCGCAGTTCCAATTAGCCACGCCGTGGGGAGTCCTCTCTGTCGGTGCCGGGCTGCTGTGCATGTTCATGATCAACATCGCGGCCAAGGCCCTGAAGCTCTTTCCACCCTCGGGCTGGTTGGTTAACTGGATCTTTGGCCTTGTGATGGCAGCCCTTGTGACGTGGTATGCCCCAGAACAATGGACCTGGCTCCCCACATCCATGCTGATCGGGGTGGTGGTGCATATTGTGGGTGACCTGATCACGACAGGCGGAGTGCCGCTTCTGTGGCCCATCGTCATCAAACCGCCGCGGTTGTTCCGCAGGGTTCCGCTGCTGCGCAGGATCTGGCGCCCCAATGGAGCTCTCTCGCTGCCCCTGCTGGGCCGTGCGGGTTCCCGGCGGGAGTGGCTGCTTCTGATTCCCGTCAGTGCTTACGCAATGGTGGGAATGCTCGGCGCGGCGTGGAGTGTCCTCAGGAGTGTCATCTAGGCCTGAGAACCTGATCGGCATGCTAGCTCCCAAGCCCAGCCAGGTCCCTCACAACGGACAGGATCTCACGGGCTCTGAAGGGTTTTGCTATGAACGTCCCGGCCCCGGCAGCGAGCGCGGCGCGGATGGCAGGGGCATCGTCACTGGCTGAAATCAGCAGGATATGGCCAGCTGTGATGCTGCGGATTCGATGGATGGTTTCCACACCACCTATCCCCGGCATATTCAGGTCCACAGTGACGACGTCAGGTGTCAGTTCCTGGGCCAGGGCGATGCCAGTATCGCCATCCGCGGCAGCCTGGACCTGAAAACCGGCCTGGGTCAGGAGTAGGCACAGGAGGGTGTTGATATCAGGATCGTCCTCGATCACCAGCGCGGACGGCGGCAGGCCCATCATGGCGCAGCTGCTGCAGCGGGAGTTTCAACCGGACCAGGTTTGGCATAGCCGATGCTGATCGAATCCATGATGGTCTGGCGGCTGAAGACCCCAGAATCCTTGGCGGTTTCGCTCAGCAGGTCGAAGGTCAGAAGAACCCGCGTCGCGTGCGCTCCCGGTTCTGCAGGAACAACGATGGCGCTGGTATAGGCATACGGGGGCTCCATGGCGAATGACCCCTCATCGTTGGCCATGATCACGGAACCGTCCTCGTTGCGCGCAGTGAAGCGGGTCACCCTGACGGTTCCGGGTGGGTGTTCGCCCAGGATATGGGCATTCAGGTTGATGATGGGCGTCGATTCAGGCGTCCAGGATGACGGGTCCTCAGTAGTCCAGTAGTCGAGGGCGATCTGGTGCGTGGCCGCGGACAGGGTGTGTGTCACCGACCCCCTGTCCAGGTCAGCAGGTGTCCTTACCCAGGCTACCGATCGTGAACTATCTGCTGCCGGAGCCGGAACAACCTGGGTTTCGGCGGAAGCATCAGGTGTTTCGGAGGTGTCCACAACACTGACGGCCCGCTCGGCGACGGGAGCGCCGGTGGGTCCAGGCAGTCCGGGGATGGAGCATCCCGAGAGGAGAACTGTTGCAGAAAGTGCAAAGGAAGCAAGTCCCAGCGCAGGTTTCCTGCTGTGCTGGGTGCGGGACATGGCATTCATGGGTGTCCTTTTCGGGCTGGTTGCCGGAGCGGGCAACAAACGTGTCAACAAACGTGTGGGAGGAGGCGATTCAGACGTGGAAGCCGCGGTGGCTGCGAAGCGTCTTGCGCAGCATGAAGGTGGTCTGCACCATGGTGGTGATGTACAGGATGGGCCAGCCGATTGAGAGGATGGCTGATTGGAGGGGCACTGGGCACTGGAGCCAGGCGAACGTCATTCCGGCGACTATCACGAGAAAGATGATCGCCGGCATCAGGTAGGCACTGCCCGCTCCGCGTTCTGCCCGTGCCTGAGCGGCCCAGTTGTCGGTCTGGGTACTCGTGAAGAATTTGGTCCAGGCCCGCAGGAAATGGCTCATGCGCAGCCAGAGGTAGATCTCTGCGGGGAAAGCCAACAGTGCAAACGCGATGTCACGGCCGGATTTTCCCTGGATGGATGTCGCGATCCGCAGGTTCAGGAGAATTGCTACAGCCGGGGGAATCAGCCACACGGGGTAGAACACATAGGCGCTGATACTCAGGGATGCCACCAGCAGCATGATGAAGGAGAAACGGGTCAGGATGTTGATGACCATGGAAAGATTCTCGCTCCAGCGGAGCCGCAGGTTGGGGTGAAACGGCTGACCGGGAGTGTTGCTGCGCTGGCCTGGCCACATCAGGTCGATCGCGCCGTAATTCCATTTGACCTGCTGGCCGTCGAGGGAGCGCATGGTGTCCATGCCGCCTACAGAGGCCCGTGCGCGCGCAGAGATCTTGGTGGCGTAGCCAAGATTCTTGATCTGCAGGGAAAGCAGGGAATCCTCGACTTCCGAGTCCTTGACCCAGGGAGTGGCCTGGCGGTTGTCTACCATGACATTTTTCAGTGCCTCCATTGACAGCAGGGAGCACTGTCCGCCCAGGACTGCCATGTTGCGGCCACGGAGGAGGTTGTCCATGTTGAAGGCAGCAAACTGGGCGCGCTGGCCCGCCGTCAGGAATTTTGCCGTCATCCCCCGTCCGGTGGGTTCGGCTACTGTATACAGGGCCGAAATACCACCTACGCGGGGATCAGCGAGAATTTCTTCCTCGAGGTTCCTGACGGCGTTGCGGTCCAGCACCGTGTCTCCATCGACGCCGAGGAAGTAGGCGTGATCGTCACAAACCTGGGTGAAACCGTAGTTCAGGGCACCCACCTTCTTGTCTGCATTGACACCAATGTCATGCACAAAGACCTCAGTCGAGTATGTGGTGTCCTGGTACGTCAGTTCGTGTGGGCCGGCGAATTCGCGCGCAATGTAAAACGTTTCGTCATCGGAGTTGTTGATGACAACGTGGATGACGTCCGGCAACCGAGTCTGCTGCAACAGCGCTGTCAGTACTTCTGCAATGCTGTCTTCTTCGTTGTAGGCCGGGATGACGCAGGCAATGGTGGCCCTGGCATCCTCGTGCCCGGCGTGTCTGCGGGGCGTAACAGAGAGGTAGGCGTCCCTGCCGTCAACGTGTTGCATCAGATCGTTCATCGGGTTCTCCTTGCCGGGCGTTCCTTGGGGTGCTGAGTTCACTCTCCCCGGCTCCGCTCAAGGTCACCGCAGGATGCCTGGTAATGGAGGCTCAATGTTTGATCAATACGAGGGGTCTTCCTCAAGGATGCCTGCCTGGGCCTATGGTGGAGAGTCCACCGAGCAGGCAGAAGCGCCTGCGCTCGCCGGAAAGAAGGATTCCATGGCCCGTGCGGTACGCCTGATCGGAGCTGAGACCCTCAGCTCCGTTGCCCAGTATTCTTACGCAGCAAGTGTTGAGCCGGGCGCGCGGTTGATCTTCCTGGCCGGTGCCTGTCCGTTGGATGCCCAGGGACGCACAGTGGGAGTCGACGACGTCGCACAGCAGGCGTCCTGCGCTGTCGTAAACATGGTGGCTGCGCTCGAAGCGGCAGGTGCCGAACTGGCGGATGTGGTGTTTACCCGGGTGCTCGTGGCCTCAGCGCGGCAGGAGGACCTCGTGGCAGCGTGGAATGTGGTCCGCGATGCATTCGACGGGCATCCTGTTCCCAGCACGCTACTCGGGGTCACAGTGCTCGGCTACCCTGACCAGCTGGTGGAAATTGAAGCCGTCGCAGCGGTGCTCGAATGACAGTCGATCCGTTCGCAACCAACACCCAGGGTTGACTGCCACTGGCTCCGCTGCCGCTGTGCGGTGGTCAGCACCAGGACGCATCCGGGACAGCAGGCGGGCCCCGGACAGTGTCCGGGGCCCGCCAAAAAATAATTTTGCTACGTGGCTGCTAGTGCTCGCCGGCCGAATCTGATCGACCAAGGAACGTCTGGGGAATCCAGAACGCCAGTGTAAACAGGCCAAGGCAGATGGCCATGGGCCAAGGATTGTCCAGCGAGAGGAAGGAGAGGGAATAGATGCAGCCAAGGAACAGTGCCATCATGATCGCAAACAGGACGATCGTGGAGCCCAGCTTGTTCTCATTGCCCGGCGTGACGCGGGAATCATTGGTGGTGGACATTTTTTCCTCCTCGGCCCCCGTGGGGCTCAAAATCAACTGCAGTCCGGTGCCGCTCAGTAGCTGGATGAACCCTGTTCACCCGTGACAATTGCGATTCCGGAGCTGGCTCCAATACGTGTTGCACCTGCAGCAATCATAGCCTGAGCATCGGCCAGGGACCGTACGCCACCTGAGGCTTTCACGCCCATGCCAGGTCCCACTGTTTTCCGCATCAGGGCCACGTCCTGCACTGTGGCGCCACCGCCGTTGAAGCCCGTCGACGTCTTGACAAAATCAGCTTTGGCCTCAACAGCAGCCTCGCACGCCAGGACTTTCTGCTCATCGCTAAGAAGTGCTGTCTCGATGATGACCTTAAGGATTGACCCGCTGGCATGGACGGCCGCGGCTACCGCCTGGATGTCTTCCACCAGGGCACCCTTGTTTGAAGCCAGTGCGGATGCGATGTTGATGACCATGTCAACCTCATCGGCGCCGTCGAGTACCGCACCGCGAGCCTCGAAGACCTTGACGTCAGTGGGAGTGGCGCCCAGTGGGAAGCCCACCACCGAGCATGCAAGGACGCCCGTACCGCGCAGTGCCCTGGAGACGGTCTTGATCCAGACCGGATTGACGCAGACGGATTTGAAGGAGTATTCGGCTGCTTCGGCACAGACCTTCAGGACCTGGGCTTCCGTGGCACTGGGCGCCAGGAGGGTGTGATCGATCAGCGACGCAATGGACGACGCCGAAACGTCCGATGTGGGGGTGGCCTCGGGGCTCATGATGGTCCTTTCCGGTGGGCCTTGTGGGCCGCGGTTGCCACCCGAGGGGGTGGCTCTTCAGGTGACCATCTTGCCACAGGCCGCAACGCCTGGGGCGAGTGCTAGGCAGCAAACGCCAGACCCCTGGTGGGCACCTCTCCCATCAGCGCTGCAGCGCAGGCTCCCGCTGCCGAGTCGGCGGCTACCAGCAGTCCCAGCCGGACGCCGTCGTATGCTGCTGCGTCACCGATGGCCCAGATTCCCGGTACTCCCGTGCGGTAGTCACTGGAGATGACGATGCCGCCATCGGGGGCTGTGCTGAGCCCTGCGCTGTCCGCAAGGCTGTCCCAGGAGAGACGGTCCTCGGCAAGAACGACAAAATCCCCGTTCATGCTGCTGCCATCTTCGAAAATGATGCTCGTACCCGCATCTGCTGCTACCACCGAGGACGGGCGGCTCGTGGTGCGGATGGGACGGACTCCCCTGGCACGCAGCACAGCTTCCGCCTGACCTGCGGCGCTGCCGGTGCCCACCAGGATCCCCAGCGGGCGGCGGCCAAGCTCCGTCGTGGCGGAACGGACAGCCTCACCGAGGGCAACGGCATCGTCAATGGTGGAGTAGCTCAGGCAGTTCTGGGCACCTTCAACCGGAGCGTGGACGGCACGGGAGCCGGTGGCAATGACCAGGTGGTCGTAGTCGAACGCCATGCCATCGGCGGTGACAACTTGCCTCGTCGCAGAGTCGATGTAGCTTGCGGGCTGCCCAAACCGGATGGACACCTGCGGCAGCATGGCAAGCTCCAGGAGTTCGGCTGGAGCGTCATCCCGGTTACTCAGCACCGTGATACTTCCGGCGAAGCGCGCTGCATCAAGCTGATGGACCAGGGCTCGGGCGGCGGGTCCAGCGCCGGCAATGACAATGCGGGGAGCCGGAACGGAGGAAGGGCGGGCTGAGGCGGACATGTGTAGTCCTTTCGCTGTGGCGGCCGGATTACGGCCGGTCATTGATCTACAGATCCAGCGTAGGGTGCACAGTTTTCCATCGTGTTTCTTGCTGCGCCGGCTTGGACATGGCAGCGTTCGCCAGTGTTTACCCATCGGTAACACGGGGTGTGACGGCCATCTCTTGACGTCGGCGCGTCTCTGTCATCGCAGGTCAAACCCTGATCCGGTACCCCCGCTTGACCACCGTCTCAATGAGCTGACCGTCGGGCAATGCGGACCGCAGGCGGCTGACCGTCATGTCCAAAGCATGCACCGAACCGCGTAGTTCCAGCAGCTCGGAAAGTGCGTTACGGGACAGGACGGCACCTCCGGCCCCCAGCAGGCCGCGCATCAGCAACAGCGGCGCTGGGGCAAGGTCGACCACGTCGCCGTTGATGCGCAGGCTCCTGCCCCGTAGCTCGATCCGGCCAGAGTCGGTATCCAGGCGCCGGACGTGCTTGAGGGCGAGGTGTTCTGCGACCAGGCGGACGAGGGCTCCCATGCGGAAACGCTCAGGGACCAAGGGTTTGATACCAGCGTCCAGCAGCGGGGCTGCGGTGATCGGTCCCACCGCTGCGGTCGTCACCGAAGCCCTCAGGCTAGCGACCAGGTCCTGGTACCGGCCCATCTCATGGGCGGTGCTCCACAGGGCGTCCACTGCAGGCGCACTGGTGAAGGTCAGGACGTCCAGGTTGCCGTGGCAGGCGGCGTCAATGAGGGTGGACAGCCGGTTCCTGCCGTCGGGTTTGACCCACCGGTGCGGGGTTACCGTCAGGACCGTGGCCCCGGACGTACGGAGCCGTTCCAGCTGGCGTAGATCCGTGTATCCGTGCAGCTGGACGGCGATGACCCGGTTCCGGACGCCCTCGGCCAACAGCATGTCCACAAGTGTTGCTGTGGTCTCGTCACTGCTGATGACGACGTCGCCCAGTCCTAGGGCTCCGACAGCTCCCCGCGCTGAGGTCCCCAGGGCAAACATCCTTGCGGCACCCAGCGCCACCTGAAGCTCCTCGCCGATTCCCGCGGCGTCAGCAGCCTCACACCACCTACGCAGTCCGTAGGCCGTGGTGGCAACACAAATATCGGGCTTGGCAGCAATGATGGCGCGGGTGTCGGCCGCCAGGACAGCATCCTCCCCGGCAGGAAGATTCGTCAGGGCTGGGGCATGCAGGACTTCCGCCCCACGGCGTTCCAGAGCCTCAATGAGGTCCCGCGAGCGCCGGTGCGAGGTCACGCCGATCCGGAATCCCGCCAATGGCGCGTCGGCGAGGTCCAGGGCGCTCAGCCCTGCCGGAGTTTCTGTTGGCATGGTGATGGTGCCCACGCGACTCACGTTCCCGGTGGCGAGGCAGCCGGGATGGAGATGGCACTCGTGACGCCGGAAATGACTCGTCGTGGAACCCGGGCAGCCAAGCGGGTAGGACTCTCTGGGGCAATGGGAAGTCCTGTCACGGGGGCCTTTCGCAGGTGGCGCAGAAAGGAACCCCGCGCCTTGTTCTCCCACACTAGGGACGCGCGGTTTCGCGTTAGTTTCCCGATTGTTTCGTAGGTTTAACTTCTACGTCACGGAGGCATTTCCCGGTCAATGCCATGTTCGTCCGTCAGGTCCGGTACTAGAGCCCGAGGGCCTCGCTGACATCCGAGAGGACGACGTCCAGGGCAGTCCGTGCAGCCTGCCGGGCTTCCGGAAGCTCAGCTGCCGAGTCCACCTCGCGGATGACCTCGAGATAGCACTTGAGCTTGGGCTCGGTCCCGCTCGGACGGATAATCACCCGGGTATTGTCGCGAGTGATGAACAGCAAACCATCGGTGGGTGGCAACGTGTCAGTTCCCTCGGCCAGGTCGATATAGCTCTCCACTGCCGAGCCGCCGAAAGATTCCGGTGGGCTCACTCGCAGCCGGTTCATCATCGCACCAAGCAGTCCGAGGTTGGCCACCCGGATACTGAGCTGATCACTGGCATGCAGGCCGTGGACCAGGTAGAGGGAGTCCAGGGTGTCGAAGATGGTCCGGCCTGAAGCCTTGGCCGCGGCAGCAAGTTCGGCAATAAGGACGGCAGCGGAGATGCCGTCCTTGTCCCGGACAAGGGTCGGTGCCACGCAATAGCCCAGGGCTTCCTCGTAGCCGTACAGCAAGCCGGGAACGCGGGCGATCCACTTGAAGCCGGTCAGGGTTTCCTCGTGCCTGATGCCAGCCGACTCCGCGATCCGGGCCAGGAGGCGGGAGGAAACAATCGAGTTGGCAAAAACACCAGCGGTGGTGTCAACCTCGCCTGCCATCCGTTCAATGACGTGGGCGCCAAGAAGGGCTCCCACCTCATCGCCGCGGAGCATGCGCCATTCACCGGTGTCCGGGTCTTTGGCCGCAACCGCTGCACGGTCGGCGTCCGGGTCGTTCGCCAGGACGATGTCGGCGTCCAGTCGGTCAGCAGTTGCAAGAGCCAGGTCAAGGGCTCCTGGTTCCTCTGGGTTCGGGAAACTCACCGTGGGAAAGTCAGGGTCCGGTTCAGCCTGCTCAGATACGAGCGTGACATCCGTGAAGCCCGCGGCGTCCAGAACTGCAACAGCTGTCTGGCCGCCCACGCCATGCATGGGTGTCAGGACAATGGTGAGCTCGCGTGCCGGGAAATTCTCTCGGTCGGCAAGGTCTGCCACAGCGGCCCGGTAGTCGGCAGCGACGGAGGGCGCCAGGACGTGCCAGCCTTCTGTTGCCAGGGTGATCGAGTCAAGTGTGCCCACGGCATCGATATCCGCGGCGATGGCAGCATCGAAGGGTGCCACGATCTGTGCTCCCCTGCCGTTTTCCGGAACAGCATGGCGACCCAGATAGACCTTGTAGCCGTTGTCCTGCGGGGGATTATGGCTGGCTGTCACCATGACGCCACCGTCGCAGTCGAGTGCGCGGACGGCATAGGCGAGGAGGGGAGTGGGAAGCGCGGACGGCAGAAGGAAGGTCTCAATGCCTGCCGCGGCGAAGATGGCTGCGGTTTCCTGCGCGAAAATATCTGAGTTGTACCGGGCGTCGTACCCTACAACGGCACGCGCGCGGGTGCCGGCAGAGGCCTGCTCTACAGTGCGGTTCAGGAATGCAGCCAGGCCTGCCGCGGCCCTGCGGACCACCACACGGTTCATTCGGTTGGGGCCGGGTCCCAACGCCGCTCGCAGGCCGGCAGTACCGAATTCAAGCGTGCCTGCGAAACTGTCTGTAAGTTCCTGGAGTGCGGAGCGGTCTGCGTCCTCTGCGCGCTTGAGGAGGTTCAGGAGCTGCTCTGCGGTGGCCGGATCAGGATCCTGGGCAGCCCATTGCCGAGCTGCTGTGATCAGGGCGCTATCCGCATCGTGTGAGGTCATGGGCTAACGCTATCGCTATCCGGCCACCACTGTGGCACCTGGTATCGGCTACAGGCGGGCGATGATTTCAGAGAGCAGCTTGGAAATCCTCGGCCCGGCAGCCTGCCCGGATTCAATGACTTCCTGGTGGCTCAGAGGAGTAGGACTGATTCCTGCTGCCAGGTTGGTGACCAAGGAGATGCCAAAAACTTCCATTCCCGCGTGCCGGGCTGCGATGGCCTCCAGTGCCGTGGACATACCTACCAGATCGGCGCCGATGCGCTTGGCGTACTGCACCTCCGCAGGTGTTTCGTAGTGCGGGCCGGTGAACTGAGCGTAGACGCCCTCGTCGAGGCTGGGGTCCACTTCCCTGGCAAGACCGCGCAGGCGTGACGAATACAGGTCTGTCAGGTCAACAAAGGTGGCGCCTTCCAGGGGAGAGGTGGCCGTGAGATTGATGTGGTCGCTGATCAGCACGGGAGTTCCGGGAGTCCATGCTTCGTTGAGCCCGCCGCAGCCGTTGGTGACCACCAGCGTTTTGCAGCCTGCGGCAGCAGCAGTGCGGACTCCATGCACCACTGCGCGGACGCCTTTGCCCTCGTAGTAGTGCGTCCGGGCGCCAAGGACCAGGGCTCGCTTGCCATCAGCTGTCAGGACCGAGCGGATGGTGCCTACATGCCCTTCAACGGCGGGAGCGTGGAAACCAGGGACCTCCGTAGCGTTCAGTGTCGCAGTGGTTTCGCCGATCATCTCTGCTGCGGCGCCCCAGCCCGATCCCAGGATCAATGCAACGTCGTGGGCTTCCACCCCCGTTTCCTGGGCAATGTAGTCGGCGGCGGCGCGCGCGGCGTCGAAAGGATCAGTGTTCAGAAGTTCTGTTGTGCTCACTGGACCAAGTTACAGTGCGATTGCCCACATCGCAGCGGTTTCAGCAGGGTTTCGGGTCCGTTCGGTGACCTGAGTCTTGGTGCTGCAGGGGCAATGGGAGAGAATGGTTGACTGTGACTACGCATCCTGATTTCAGCTCACCCCGCATCGTGATCCTGGGCGGAGGCCCCGGTGGATATGAGGCCGCCCTTGTCGCATCCTCCCTTGGCGCCCAGGTCACCATCGTTGAGCGTGCAGGCCTCGGTGGCTCCGCAGTACTGACCGACGTCGTGCCGTCCAAAACGTTGATTGCCACGGCCGACCTGATGACTCGGGTAGCTGAAGCCGGAGAGCTGGGCGTTAAGTTCGATGTTGACGGCGGTGACGTCACCCCCATCATGCGCGCCGATCTCAAGCACATCAATGACCGTCTCCTCACGCTGGCGCGCAGCCAGTCCACTGACATCCACGATGCGCTTGCCCTCTCGGGTGTGCGTATTGTCGAGGGTTCAGGGCGCCTGGTTGACGGCCACACAGTGGAAGTCCTGACTGCGGACGGCACGGAGGCCCTGGAAGCAGACGAGATCCTCCTGGCCGTGGGCGCCCATCCGCGCGAGCTGCCCACCGCGCGGCCTGACGGCGAACGCATCCTGAACTGGGCGCAGATCTACAACCTCGAAGAGCTCCCCACGGACCTGATCGTTGTGGGCTCAGGCGTGACAGGGGCCGAATTCGCCTCGGCCTACAACGGCCTCGGATCCAAGGTCACGCTCATCTCAAGCCGGGATCGGGTCCTCCCCGGCTCTGACGCTGATGCCGCGGAAGTCCTGGAAGAGGTTTTTGAGCGACGGGGTGTCCGTGTTCTGTCCAGAGCACGGGCGGAGACAGTTGAGCGGAGTGACGACGGCGTCGTTGTCACCCTTGGCGACGGCTCCAAAGTAACGGGCAGCCACTGCCTGGTGTGTGTCGGATCGATCCCCAACACGGCTGGGATCGGACTTGAGGAAGTGGGCGTCCAGCTCAGCGAGAGCGGCCATATCAAGGTCGACGGCGTCTCCCGGACCACTGCCCCCAACATCTACGCGGCTGGCGACTGCACGGGTATTCTGGCACTCGCCTCTGTCGCTGCAATGCAGGGCCGGATCGCTATTGCGCACATCCTCGGAGATGGCGTCACCCCGCTGAAGCTCCATCAGGTGGCCTCCAATATCTTCACATCGCCCGAGATTGCCACTGTGGGTGTCACCGAAGAGGAGATCACCTCCGGCAAATACCAGGGCGACACCATCAAGCTATCCCTGCGCAGCAACGCACGTGCCAAAATGCGCAACCACCGCGACGGATTCGTCAAGATCTTCTCGCGCAAGGGCTCGGGCACCGTGATCGGCGCCGTCGTCGTGGGTCCCAATGCCTCGGAACTGATCTTCCCGTTGGCTATTGCGGTCAAGCAGAAACTGCATGTCGACGACGTTGCCAGCACCTTCACTGTGTACCCATCCCTGACGGGGTCCATCTCGGAAGCTGCCCGTCGCCTGCACGTGCACATGTAGCACTGCCAGATGGCGGCGCAGGCCCGGTCGTTGCGGGGGAGTTCGGGAAAGCGAGGCGTCTCCCACAATTTCCCCCGCGTGCCTCACTTCTTTCCTTCCGGGGGTGGCTCTTCCCTCAGGAGCGTGGCGGGACTTTTGGCAGCACCGTAGCAGCAGAATTCCTGCTATTGTCTGGCACACCTCTTCCGAAGGAGCCCCACAATGGCACGCAGAGTGCGTACCCCTGAACATACGATTTCCCGTCTGCGCACGTACAACATTGTGGCCGGATCCCTGCACCTGGTGCAGGCCATTGGCTTCGCGTACGTGCTGACGTTGCTGACAGACCAGGTCACGTTTGCCGTCACGGCAGACTATCTTGGCGGTGCCCCGGGAATGCCTGTGCCGCCCGAACGCGTAACCCTTTTTGATGTCAACGTGGGGTTGGGAGTTGTTGCATTCCTGGCGTTGTCCGCGCTCTTTCACTTCCTGATCTCTTCGCCGTGGTTTTTCCCCCGATACGCGGCTGGTCTCAGAGCGAACCACAACTATTTTCGCTGGGTCGAGTACTCCTTGAGCTCATCGATCATGATCTGGCTGATAGCGCAGATCACCGGTATCACCGATGTCGCCGCCCTGTTCGCAATCTTCGCACTCAATGCCACAATGATCCTGTTTGGCGCCTTGCAGGAAAAATATGAGACACCAGGAAACGGCAAGTTCCTGCCCTTCATTTTCGGTTCCATGGCCGGTGTGGTGCCGTGGATCGTCATTGCCATCTATGTCATAGCACCAGGCTCCACAAGCAATGTTGAAACGCCGGGATTTGTGTATGGCATCATCGTTTCGCTCTTCCTGTTTTTCAACACCTTTGCCGTCAACCAACTGCTGCAGTACAAGCAAGTGGGTGGCTGGCGCGATTACCTGTGGGGCGAGCGCGCATACATCACGTTGAGCCTGGTGGCCAAGACAGCGCTGGCCTGGCAGGTATTTTCCGGCGCGATCATCCCTGCTTTCACCTGAGTGAGAGCGGCGACGCACCCAGGGATTGTCCGAATAGTGGACAGAACGTCCATTGGATGGACTGTGGGAACTAATATCGAACTCTAACTACTCGCAGGCCTGCGGAGGATCCCGCCGTCGGCCAGTCCTTCAGGAAGTCACTACCTATGTCCTCCATCGCAAAAACAGCAGAGCCTGGGTCTCCGAAGGCGGTGAACTCGCGCAGTCGCGTCATTGTGGCCAGCCTGATCGGCACCACCGTGGAATTCTACGACTTCTACGTCTACGCCACGGCGGCCGTCCTGGTCTTCCCTCGGTTGTTCTTTCCGGGCCAGAGTGAGACCACCCAGCTGCTGAGCTCCTTTGCCGTCTTTGGCGTCGCTTTTGTTGCGCGCCCGCTTGGCTCGATCATCTTTGGTCACTTTGGCGATAAATTTGGCCGGAAGGGCACGCTGGTTGCCTCGCTGCTGACCATGGGCATAGCCACTTTCCTCATTGGCTGCCTGCCCACGGCACTGGTCCCAGGCTGGGAGCTGCTGGCACCGACGCTGTTGGTTGTCTTCCGGTTCGCCCAGGGCCTCGCGCTTGGCGGGGAATGGAGCGGAGCTGCGCTGCTGGCCACGGAAAACGCCCCAGCCAACAAGCGCGCAATCTACGGTACTTTCCCGCAGCTGGGTGCACCCATTGGCTTCATCATCGCTAACGTCATTTTCCTGGTCTTCAGCTACACCCTCACGCCGGCTGCCTTTGAAGCCTGGGGGTGGCGGGTTCCGTTCCTGCTCAGCGCAGTCATGGTCATCATCGGACTGTACGTCCGGCTCAAGCTGATCGAGACACCTGCGTTCACCAAGGTCCTTGAGTCCAAGGAAGTGGCAAAGCTGCCCATTGGGCGGGTCTTCAAGACAAGCTGGCGACAGCTGATCCTGGGTACTTTCATCATGCTGGCCACGTACGTGCTGTTCTACCTGATGACCACTTTCACGTTGACCTACGGAACACGGGCCTCCTCCGTTGAGGCTGCCCAGGCGGCAGCAGAGAAGGCCGGAAAGCCCATGACAGAGAGCGCTATCGCCGCTTTTGTTCCGGGGTTGGGCTACACGCGGAACGATTTCCTGTGGATGCTTATTGCGGGCGTCGTCTTCTTCGGTATTTTCACGCTCGTTTCGGGCCCCCTGGCCGAGAAGTTCGGCCGGCGCAAGATGCTGCTGACCGTCACCGCAGCGATCTTTGTCTTTGGCCTGCTGTTCGTGCCACTGTTCAGCGGAGGTTTCATTGGCACCATGGCGCTTCTGATCATCGGCTTCTCGTTGATGGGGCTGACCTTTGGCCCCATGGGTGCCCTATTGCCGGAATTGTTCCCTACCAACGTTAGGTATACGGGATCTGCCGTCAGTTACAACGTCTCCAGCATCCTGGGCGCAGCAGTGGCACCGTTCATCGCCGTTGCCCTGTGGGAGGCGGCAGACGGCAGCCCGGTCCTGGTGGGCGTGTACCTGGCGTCCATGGCCGTCGTGACCCTGATTGCCCTTTTTGTCAGCAAGGAGACAAGGGACCTGGAATACACGAACAACGTGGCCTGACCTGGCTCCGCGCACTCACCCATGGGGTGAGTGCGCGGATCAGGTAGGCCACGCAGTGCGGGCATAGCGCATGGCGAAGTTCCGCAGAATCGCCATGGGTTCGGTGACGCTGGCCAGCCGCACCCGCTCCGTCACCTCGGCGGCGCTTCCGGCCGGAAAATAGCCCGCGTGCTGGTAGATCTCAATCCGGGTTTCCAGGCCCGCCACGTCCAGCTCTGGGTGAAACTGCGTGGCGTACATGTTGGCGCCAATCCGAAACATCTGCACCGGACAGCTGGGTGAGCCGGCGAGCAGTACCGCGTGTGACGGCAAGTGCGAACAAGCTTCCTTGTGCCCTGTGAAGGCCAGGAATTCTGGCGAAAGGCCTGCCAGGACGGGATCTTCCAGGCCGGCAGGCGTCAGCGAAATAGCGACTGCGCCGAGTTCCTCGCCGAAGGTCCTGTCGATGATGGCACCCTGGTGCGTACCGAGGGTGCCCACGCCGTAGCAGGCTCCAAAAAAGGGAAAGTCCAGCGGTACCAGCCGGTCCAGCAGGGACGCGAGCTCACGTTCCACCCGCACCTGCACCGCAGGTTTCGCGGCCTGCGGATCCGTGGAGGTGAAGGGACTGCCACCAACGATAATCCCGGACAGCTCCCTGAGGTCCAGCGATTCTAGGTCCACCGTCCGCGATGGCTCTGCTTCCAGGCGGAGATGGATCAGGTGCTCAGGTTCCAGTCCGCAGAACGCGAGGTAGGCCTGATACTCCTCGTCCGCAGCGAGGTCCTCGGGGCGGGAGCCGATCAGCAGGAAAGGCAACACGAAACTAGTTCGCGTGCCTGGCGGGAGCGTGGGCGGTGGCGTCTGAGTGCCTGTGCACCAGCTTCCAGAAGCCTTCCTCGCGACGGAAGATACTGGTGGCCCGCAGCGTGAAATCCTCAGCGACGGTGCCGTCGCCAGCTTTGGCCCGAAAGTGCTCCAGTTCAACGAGGTACGCAGTGTCCCGTGCAGCGTAGGAGCTGATGGTGTCGAACCCCAGCAGTGTTCCCTCGCTGTAGTGGCGCGCGGCAAGGTCAAGCCTGGCCTCCACCTGGGCCCAGCCGTGGGCAATGCCGCCCAGCGGGTTGGCGAGGGAAACGTCCGCCAACCGCGAGTAGAGTTCTTTGATCAACGCCGGGTCTCCCTGCATGATCCCGGGCACTGCCTGGTGGTAGCGGTCAATTTCTTCGTCAAAACTCGGCGCAATCATGGAATCCCCAGTGCGTGTTCAGTCGTTGATGGTGGCGATGACGGAGCCAGCGGAAACAGTTTCCCCGGCAACTGCCGAGAGCCCTGCGATGGTGCCTGCCCGGTGTGCGGTCAGGGGCTGTTCCATCTTCATGGCCTCAAGCACCACAATCAGGTCTCCTTCGGCGACCGTGTCGCCGTCGGCAACGGCGACCTTGACGATGGTGCCCTGCATAGGTGAGGTGAGGTCATTGCCTGTGGTGGCAGCGGCAGTTGCGTTGCGTCCGCGCTTTTTCGCCTTTCCGGAGCCCTTGCCGGAGGAAGCGGCCGCGGCCATTGATCCGAGGCTGGCAGGCAATACAACCTCAAGACGCTTGCCACCGACCTCGACGACGACGCGCTGGCGCTCCCCGGCGTCGTCCGCTTCGGCGCCACCGGGGGCAGTCCACTCCGGAAGGTTGTTGACAAACTCTGTTTCGATCCAGCGGGTGTGGACCGAGAACGGACCGTCGGTGGGGGCGAAGGCGGGGTCGCTGACCACGGCGAGGTCAAAGGGGATGACGGTCGGAATGCCTTCGACCACCATTTCTTCGAGGGCGCGGCGGGCGCGCTGGAGGGCCTGGGTGCGGCTTGAACCCGTCACGATCAGCTTGGACAGCATGGAATCGAAGTTGCCGCTGATGACATCGCCCTCCTCAACTCCGGAGTCAACGCGAACGCCGGGGCCGGTGGGATTCTTCAGGGTTGTGATGGTTCCCGGCGCTGGCATGAAACCGCGGCCCGGGTCCTCGCCTGTGATGCGGAATTCGAAAGAGTGGCCGCGAACCTGCGGGTCGTCGTAGCCAAGTTCTTCTCCACGGGCCAATCGAAACTGCTCGCGGACGAGGTCAATTCCTGTGACCTCCTCCGAGACGCAGTGCTCCACCTGGAGGCGGGTATTGACCTCCAGGAAAGAAATGGTCCCGTCCTGGCCCACCAAAAACTCGCAGGTGCCTGCGCCGAGGTAGTTGGCCTCTTTGAGGATTGCCTTGGAGGATTCGTACAGCCGACGCGTCTGGTCCGCGCTCAGGAAAGGTGCCGGAGCCTCTTCGACCAGCTTTTGATTGCGGCGTTGGAGGGAGCAGTCACGGGTGGAAATGACCACCACATTGCCGTGGGCATCTGCGAGGCACTGGGTTTCCACGTGCCGGGGTGCATCAAGGAAACGCTCAATGAAGCATTCGCCGCGGCCAAAGGCTGCAACAGCCTCACGGACGGCGGACTCAAAAAGTTCTGGGATTTCCTCGCGGGCGCGGGCCACTTTAATGCCACGGCCGCCGCCGCCAAAAGCGGCTTTGATGGCCACCGGCAGGCCAAATTCATCCACAAAATCAAGGATTTCCTGGGCATTCGCCACGGGGTCGGCAGTGCCTGGAACCAGGGGAGCGCCAACTTTTTCGGCGATGTGCCGGGCCTGGACCTTGTCGCCGAGGGCGGAGATAGCGGCGGGGGATGGCCCAATCCAGGTGATGCCAGCATCGATGACCTGTGCGGCAAATTCGGCATTCTCGGCAAGGAAGCCATAGCCGGGGTGGATGGCGTCTGCGCCGGAGGCTTTGGCTGCGGCGATGATCTTGTCCATCATCAGGTAGGACTCAGCCGCAGTATTGCCACCCAACGCATAGGCCTCATCGGCGAGCCGGACGTGCAGGGCATCGCGGTCAGGGTCGGCGTAGACAGCGACTGAACCGATGCCCTCGTCCCTGGCGGCGCGGATGATGCGTACTGCGATCTCCCCACGGTTGGCGATCAGGACTTTGCTGATGCTGGCGTGCAGGGGCAGGGCGGATTGCTCCGAAATGGCTGACAAGGCGTCTCCTTCTTTCCTTCAGGGAGCCTAGCGCGATTGTGGAGCATCGGCCCATATTGCTTGCTGATTACGTAGCTGGTGCTCGAATCCTTTGTAGGGAAGCTACAAGTCAGGGACTGGGTCGGCCCTGTGCCCAGAGGGAGATGATGGCCACATCTGCCTGGGCCAGCAACCCGCGCAAGGTGGAAATGGACAGGCCGACGACGGCGTGTGGGTCACCGTCGACCTTGCGGATGAACGCGCCACCCAGGCCGTCGATCGTGAAAGAACCTGCACACAGCAGCGGCTCTCCGGTGGCGATGTAGGCGTCGATTTCCGCGGGAGCCATCTCCATGAAGTGCACCTCTGCCGAGGCAACTGCGCCAACGGTGGCCCCGGAACCGCAAGGTTCCGGGGCGCCGTCGGCGGCTGTTGTCCGGTTGTCCACGAGCCAGTGACCGGTATGCAGGACTCCGCGGCTTCCACTCATGCGGGCCATGCGCTCCCTGGCCACATCGGCCGTATACGGTTTCCCGTGGGCCTCGCCATCGAACTCAAACACAGAGTCGCACCCGAGCACCAGGGCGCCTTCGGCTTCGGGCAGTACAGCGACCGCCTCGGCCTTGGCCCGGGCCAGCAGGAGGGCTGTGTCGTGTGGATCCGTTACCCCGTACCTCGCCTGAACAGCTGGCTCGTCGACGTCGGAGACCAGGACGGTGTGTCCAATGCCGGCGTCGGTCAACAGCTTGGTGCGGGCGGGGGACGCAGAGGCCAGGATGAGTCGGGTCACATGTCCAGCCTAGTGGACCGGCTCGGTGCTCTTGGTAGGCGTGCGCTCCAGTTTCTCGAGCTTGGCACCTTCCACGTCCACGTCGGGCAGGATCCGGTTCAGCCACGTGGGCAGCCACCAGGTCTTCTCACCCAGCAGGTACATCACGGCCGGAACAATGGTCATGCGAACCACAAAGGCATCGAGCAGCACCCCGAAAGCCATGGCGAAGCCCAGCGGCCGGACCATCGTCAGGTGGCTGAAGATGAAGCCTGCGAACACGCTGACCATGATGATGGCGGCTGCCGTCACCACAGCGGCTGCGTGCCGGAAACCAATGCGGACAGCATCCCTGGCGGGGGCGCCGTGCATGTAGGCCTCACGCATGCCGGAGGCGATAAAGACCTGGTAGTCCATGGCAAGGCCGAACAGCACGCCGATCAGGATGATGGGCAGGAAGCTCAGGACAGCGCCAGGATTGGCGACGTCGAACACTCCACCGAGCCAGCCCCACTGGTATACGGCGACGACGGCGCCGAACGCGGCTGCAAGGGAGAGTAGGAACCCGCCTGTTGCCAGCAACGGCACCACGATGGAGCGGAAAACCAGCAGCAGCAGGATCAGCGAGAGGCCGACCACGATTGCCAGGTACGGGGGGAGGGCGTCGCCGAGCTTGGTGGAGACGTCAACGTTGCCGGCGGTCTGACCGGTCAGGCCCAGGGTGACGTCATAGTCCGACTGCAGCTGGCCGTTCAGGCCACGCAGTTCGGAGACAACCTTGACGGTGCTGGCGCTGGCAGGTCCCTCTTTGGGGATGACCTGGAAGACTGCCGTGCGGCGGTCGTCACTGAGTCCTACCGGAACGGCTGCCACCACGTTGTCCTGGGCGCGGAGCTGATCTGCAATGTCATACTGCAGCGACTGCGCCTGGGTTTCATCGAGGCCCGCCGGAAATTCGCCGACGGCGATGATGGGTCCGGTGACCCCTTCACCAAAGGCCCTGGCAGTGAGGTCGTAGGCCTGGAAGGCTTCTGACTCGACAGGCTCGCTACCGCCGTCCGGAAGGGCCAGCTGGAGTTGCGTTGCCGGCAGTGCCAGCGTCCCCAGCAGGACAACACCGGCCACGAGGGCTACGACAGGATGCCGCGTGACGATACCGCCCCAGCCGCGCTTGCTGCGTTCCTTGTCCTGGACGTCATCGGACTCTTCGTGGCCGGCTTCGGCATTGTGCTTCTCGGCCTTGGCCCAGGCCCGCTTCGAGATGATCTTGCGACCGATCAGGGAGAGCATGGCCGGTGTGAGGGTGAGTGCCACCATGACGGCCACCGCCACGGTCCCGGCAGCTGCGAGGCCCATCACGGAGAGGAACGGCAGGCCTGGAACCACCAGGGCAGAGAGCGCAATGATGACTGTGAGGCCAGCAAATAGCACCGCGTTGCCCGAGGTTCCGGTAGCACGTGCCACCGATTCCTCCGGATCCATGCCGGTGAGGAGCTGGGTGCGGTGGCGGTTCACGATGAACAGTGAGTAGTCGATGCCTACAGCGAGTCCCAGCATCAGGGCAAGCATGGGAGAGATGGAGCTCATGTCGAAGGCGCCGGACAAGGCGAACGTGATGCCTACGCCTACTCCGACACCCACGATTGCCATCAGGAGCGGCAGTCCTGCGGCCACGAGGGTACCCAGCATGAGGATGAGGACCAGGGCGGCGACAGCGATGCCGATAATTTCTGCAACGCCGAACAGCTCGGAAATGTCCTCGGTGATCTCCTTGCTGGCGTATGCGGTAACGCCAGCCGATGACGTGGCATGCACGATGTCCTGGACCTCCTGGCGGATTTCCGGGGTCAGGCCGTTGATGGAGGTATTAAATTGCACCTGGGCGACGGCCGCCTGCCCGTCTTCAGAGACGAACCTGATGTCAGCGGCAGCTTCTGCCTGACGTTTGCCGAGGGCGGCCTTGGCCTGGTTGGCCGCAAGCTCTGCTGCTCCAGCGTCGAGCTTGGCCTGGCCGTCTGCGAGGGCAGCCTTCTGGGCACCCAGCTGGGCCTCAATCACCTCAGGGGTGGCACCGGATGCAACAAGCTGCTGCTCTGCTGCTGCGAGCTGCGCCTTGCCGGCCTCAAGTTCTGCGCGCGATGCGTCCAGCTGAGCCTGTGCGTCAGCGAGCTGGGCTTCGCCCTCGGTGACGGCCGTAAGTCCCTGGTCTATCTGGGCCTGGGTTGCGAAGGGATCCACAGTGCCGCGGACCTCGGGAATGTCCTTGAGCTTTGTGAGTGCCTCGGCCACGGCGCCCCGGCTGGCATCAGTGAAACCGCCGTCGGGAGCTTCGAAAACAACTGTCGCTGTGCCGCCGGATGCAGAAGGAAGTTCCTTCTGGAGCTTGTCTGCTATCCGCTGGGTTTCGGTTCCGGGGATCTGGAAGTTATTGGAGAGGGTGCCATGGAAAGCGGCAGCGGAACCACCTACGGCGACCAGGATGGCCAGCCACAGGGAGATCACCAGCCAGCGGCGTCGGTAGGAGAATTTGCCGAGCCGGTACAACAGAAGTGCCATGGGGGTGCCGATCTATCTGGTGGGAGCGGAGGAAGTGATCAGGTAAGCGGGGATTCAGGAAAAGGTCGCCTCGGAGCTGGGGCTCCCAGGCTAGGGGAGGGTGGCATGGCGTTCAGGGACGGCAAAGCCGGTGTCCAGAAGGTGCATGGATTCAATCAGCAGGCCACGAAGGGTGGAGAGGGAGTCCCGGGAGAAATCTTTCCCACAGCGGGCAAACCAGACATCCATGGCCGCTTTGCCGCAGGCCATCAGGGATCCACCGAGGGCCCGGACATGCAGATCGTCAAGGGGTTGGGCGTGACCGGTCGCTACCCGCTCTGACACTGCCTGGATAATCTGCTCCGTGCACTGGTCCCAGGCTTCCAGTTCGGTGCGGAGCAGGCCTGGGTGTTCGCTGACAATGCCGAAGAGCTCGGCAAGGGGTGCAATCGTCATCGGGTCTGCCAGGCTCATCAGCGCTGCCTGTGCGGATTCCAGAACCGGTTCTCCTGCCGGGCGGAGCCGGAATTGCTGGAGGACATTGTCCAGGAACCCGATGGTGATGGCCGAGAGCGCATCCTCGGTGCTGCTGAAGTAGTTGAAGAAGGTGCGGCGGGAGATCCCCGCCGCCTGGGCGATGTCCTCGACGGTGAAGTTGCCGGGCCCCTGGACCCGGATGGCCGTCAGGACAGCGGCAGAGATGGCCTGCCGGGTAGCGGCTTTGTTCAGTTCCCGCCGGCTCGGGGCGGGTTGTAGGTCGTCTTCTGGGAGTGTCACACAATTACACTACGTGCAAGTTTGCACTCTGCGCAATGAGTGACACTGTGATTCACAGCTCTCCCATAGGCGGCGGACAGCATGCTGCTACGTAGCGCTGGGACTTTGGTTGTGTCCCGGTGGGGCAGTGCGGGTAACGGAACGTCCCACCACGCCCTGCACCAGGAGAAAAAATGTCCAGTAAGAAGAAAATTGCCCTCGGTCTTTCAGCTGCAGCCCTCGCGGCAGGAGCAGGCCTGGGCATTGCCGGGGCAGCCTCGGCCACTACAGTCCCAGCGCCCGCTCCGTCCTCCAGCGCTAGTGCAGACGCAACCTCCGGTGCCGATGGCCACGGCATGCCTGGGATGGGGAAGGGGCCGCATGGCCACGAAATGGAACACCAGGCCTCTGCCCTGGCAGCGAAGCTGGGAGTTGAGGAAGCACAGGTTACCGAGGCCCTGCAGGCTTTCCGGGAGGTCAACAGGCCTACTGGTTCTGCCGCTGGCAAACCTGCCGGGGGCGCGCGGCCTGACGAGGCAACCCGGGACGCGGCACTCGCGGCGTCCCTTGCAGGCTCGTTGGGTCTTGATGAGTCGCAGGTCAGTGCTGCTCTCGCCGAAGTCCGGACCGAAGCCCAGGTTGAGAGGGCGGGCCAGCTCAGCACCCGGCTCGATCAGGCCGTAACTGACGGCACCCTGACGCAGGCTGAAGCCGATGCTGTCACCAAGGCCGTGGACAATGGCGTTATTGGTGGTGGCGGCCACTAGGCGGCACCGCCACACGCACGAGGTCCCCGGGAAGATTTCCCGGGGACCTCGTGTCTGTGACCTGCTGGCAGGCCGTGTGGCACTGCGTGGTGGGGCGGAGGCCCCTGGCTATCAGGCCCTGTGGCCTGCCAGCGAGCGCTGCGTCTCGCCGACGCTCACGTCGGTTCCTTCTGCGGTGGCATCACCAGCCTGGTCGGCGTCGGAGTCGGCGTCGTCAACAAATGGCGTGCCATTGCGCGGCGCGTTGTACAGAGACTCGTCCAACATGCCCTGACGCTTGGCAACAATGGTGGGAACCAGTGCCTGGCCCGCGACGTTGACGGCCGTCCGGCCCATGTCCAGGATCGGGTCAATGGCCAGGAGCAGTCCGACGCCGGCCAGCGGCAGCCCCAGCGTGGAGAGCGTCAGCGTCAACATGACGACGGCGCCGGTGGTTCCGGCGGTAGCTGCCGAGCCCAAGACCGAGACCAGTGCGATCAGGACGTACTGGGTGAAGTCGAGCTGGATACCGAAGAACTGGGCCACGAAGATTGCCGAAATGGCGGGGTAGATTGCGGCGCAGCCATCCATCTTGGTGGTGGCTCCCAGCGGAACGGCGAAGGAAGCGTAGGCGCGGGGGACGCCCAGGCTGCGCTCAGCGACGCGTTGGGTCAGGGGCAGGGTGCCCACGGATGAGCGTGAGACGAAGCCAAGCTGGACGGCTGGCCATACACCGGAGAAGTACTGCTTGATCGAGAGCCCGTGCGAACGGATGAGGATGGGATAGACAACAAACAGGACCAGGGCAAGGCCTACATAGATCGCAATGGCGAACTTGCCCAGTGAACCGATGGTGTCCCAGCCGTAGATGGCGACGGCGTTGCCGATCAGGCCGATGGTGCCCAGTGGTGCAAGACGGATGATCCACCAGAGGACCTTCTGAATGACCGCCAGTGCGGAGGCGTTGAGGTTGAGGAACGGCTCGGCGGCTTTGCCAACCTTCAGTGCTGCCACACCGACCGCAATAGCGATGACCAGGATCTGCAGGACGTTGAAACTGACTGACGTGGCAACCGTGGTGGCCGCATCAGCGCCCTCCGTCACCGTGGAACTTGAGCCGAGACCCAGGAAGTTTTTGGGGATGAGGCCGGTCAGGAAGGACCACCAGTCGCCGGACTTGCCGTCGTACCGGGCTTCCTGGGTGATGCCGGTGTTGGCGCCGGGCTGCAGCAGCACCCCAAGGCCGATCCCGATCAGCACGGCGATCAGCGAGGTGATCGCGAACCACAGCAGGGTGTTCCAGGCCAGCCGCGCAGCGTTGGAGACCTGGCGCAGGTTCGAGATCGAACTGACGACGGCAGTGAAAACCAGGGGGATCACTGCCGTCTGCAGCAGCGAAACGTAGCTTGAGCCGATGGTCTGCAGCGTCGTTCCGAGGGCGTTGGGATCGTCCTTGGTGCTGCCGGTGTACTTGGCCAGCAGGCCAAGTCCCAGGCCCACGATCAGTGCGGCGATAATCTGGACGCCGAACGATCCAGCCCATTTGGGTAGCCGGAATCCGGACTTTTCTTGAGAAGAGGGGGTGCTTGTTTGAGTGCTCACCTAAACACGCTAGGCAGCACAGCCCTACCATCACGAACGCATGTTGAGAAATGTTACGCGAGGCTTCTTCATGAAAAGTGGCGGGTGCGCCCTGTTGAGGCGCCATCAGTGCCATGTGTGAAGTTATTCCCGGCCGGCATGTAACAAAGGTCTCGCCCTGGAACGTGCTGGAGCTGTCGAGCCGGCCATGCAGGGTATGGCGCGCGTGGCTCTATGGCACACGCACCCTCAGCCCAGGAGCGCCCGCTTCAGGGCGTCCAAGCCTACGGAGCCGACGTTGAGCGCACGGGTGTGAAAGTCCTTGAGGTCAAAATGTGGCCGGGATTCGAGTTCGGTGCGGATGTCTTCCCAGAGGCGTTGGCCCACCTTGTAGGACGGTGCCTGGCCAGGCCAGCCCAGGTACCGGGTGAATTCGAAACTCAGCTGTCCCTCGCTGATGGGCAGATTGGCCCGGAGGAATTCCAGACCTTTCTCCGGGGTCCAGTTCCCTGTTCCCCAGGCCGTGGGGATCTCCAGCTCCAGGTGGACGCCGATATCGAAGACCACCCGGGCCGCACGCATTCGCTGCATGTCAAGCATGCCCATCAGATCCCCAGGATCGGAGAAATAACCCAACTCCTGCATGAGCTTTTCTGCGTAGAGCGCCCAGCCCTCGCCGTGACCTGAGGTCCAGCAGACGTTGCGGCGCCATCGATTGAGCAGATCCCGGCGATAGGTGGCTGTCCCTACCTGCAGGTGGTGCCCCGGGACGCCCTCGTGAAAAACCGTGGTGGTCTCGGACCAGGTGGTGAAGGTGTCCTCACCCGGGGGGACGGACCACCACATGCGGCCTGGCCGGCTGAAATCATCCGACGGTCCGGTGTAATAGATGCCGCCTTCCTGCGTAGGTGCAATCCGGCATTCAAGGGTCTTCATGACCTCGGGAATCTCGAAGTGCACATCCGCCAGTTCCTTGACTGCACGGTCAGAGAGTTCCTGCATCCAGGCCTGGAGGGCCGCTGTGCCCCGGAGCTGGCGCGCAGGATCACTGTCCAGGATTTGCTTGGCCTCGGCTACCGTGGCGCCGGGCCGGATCTGCTCCGCTACGGCTTCCTGCTCTGTGATGAGGCGCTGGAGTTCCGCCACGCCCCAGCTGTACGTTTCTGCAAGATCCACCGTGGCACCCAGGAAATTGCGCGATGCCAAGGCGTAGCGCTCGGCCCCCACAGCGTCTTTTTCGGGGGCAAAAGGCAGCAACTCGGTGCGGAGGAACGCAGCGAAAGCAGCGTAGGCGGCGCTGGCGGCGGCAGTTCCGGCGTCGAGCTTTTCCTGCAGTTCTTCCGTGAGCGGAGCACCCCCAACAGTGGCGTCGGCGGCGAGCTTGGCAAAGAAGCCATCGCTGGCGCCGTACGCACTGGTCTGGTCCATCACAATCCGCACCTGACGGGCGGCGGATACTTTTCCAGCGTCCCGGGCGGCGAGCAACGATTCCCGGTAACCGCTCAGTGCGGTGCCGACATTGAACGCACGGCCAGCCAGATGCTCCCAGTGCTCGGGAGTTTCCGCGGGCATCAGGTCAAAAATTGCCCGAATGTCCTGGGCGGGAGACGCAATATTGTTCAGTTCTGCCGCATCCCAGCCGGAAGCATGGATCTCAAGTCCGAGCCCCAATCGTTCCTGCATGGCGTCCAGGGTGAGCTCATCGACGTCGTCCACCGGCCGGGCCGCTGCCAGCTCAGCGAGCGTTTCCCGTGCAGCAGCAGCAAAGGCGGCCGCACCTGCCGGGGAATAGTCCTGGTATTCCGTCTCGTGGCCAGCGATACCCAGCTCCGTGGCGAAGGCTGGGTTCAGCCGGATCAGGACGTCTGTGTACCTGTTGGCAATATGGTCGATGGCTGTGGTGGGACGAGTGGGACTGCTGGTCTGGTTGCTCACCCCACGAGGATAGCGGCCCAGCTCAACCCTGGCTGCGCCGCCACGCCCCGGGGCCGGGTGTCGGTGCAAGGCGGAGCTGCTGCCGGCGGACCCAGTACCCGGTGCTGCGGCGCTGGGGTGCCGCTTCTGCGGCACCGCTGAGGGACAGCACGACGGCGGTCAGCGCCGCAAGGTCCTCGGGTGTCGGTTCTCCCTTGACCACCGAGAACAGGGGTGCTGGTGCGTCTGCATCCGATGCGACCTTGGCTGAGCCCGCTGGATCAGCTGCTGCTCCAGTGCTCACAGGGGGATGTTTCCGTGCTTTTTGGCTGGCAGTGAAGCGCGTTTGTCGCGCAAGACGCGCAGGCCCCTCATGATCTTGGCACGGGTTTCCGAGGGTGCAATAACCGCGTCCACGTAGCCCAGTTCGGCAGCCTGGTAGGGGTTCAGGAGCTCTTCTTCGTACTGCTGGACTACTTCTGCGCGGCGTGCCTCGACATCGCCACCCGCCTGGGCAACGGCAGCCAAATCACGGCGGTACAGGATGTTGACGGCGCCCTGTGCACCCATGACCCCGATCTGGGCGGTGGGCCAGGCCAGGTTAAGGTCAGCGCCCAGTTTCTTGGACCCCATGACGATGTATGCCCCGCCATAAGCCTTCCGGGTGATGACTGTGACTTTGGGGACTGTTGCTTCGGCGTAGGCGTAAAGAAGTTTGGCGCCACGGCGGATGATGCCCTGGAATTCCTGGTCCTTGCCCGGCAGGAAACCGGGCACATCCACCAGGGTGATGATGGGGACGTTGAACGCATCGCAGTGGCGGACAAAACGGGCTGCTTTTTCAGATGCGGCAATGTCCAGCGTGCCGGCAAACTGAATGGGCTGGTTGGCGACGATGCCAACCGTGTGGCCCTCCACCCGGCCGTAGCCAATGATGACGTTGGGAGCGTACAGCGACTGCATCTCCAGGAAATGTGCGTCGTCCACGAGCTGCTCGATCAGCACCCGCATGTCGTATGGCTGGTTGGCCGAGTCTGGGATGAGGGTATCCAGCGCCAGGTCGTCGTCATTGACCTCAAGGTCCTGGTCGTGCTCTGCCACGGGTGCTTCGGAGAGGTTGTTTGACGGCAGGAAGTCCAATAGTTCGCGGACGAACTCAAGAGCATCCGCCTCGTCCTGGGCCAGGTAGGTGGAGGTTCCGGTGGTGGAGTTGTGCTGCCGTGCGCCACCGAGGGTTTCCATGTCCACGTCCTCTCCCGTGACTGTCTTGATGACGTCGGGGCCAGTGATGAACATGTGGGATGTCTTGTCCACCATGACCACGTAGTCCGTCAGTGCAGGGGAGTAGGCCGCCCCGCCAGCGGACGGGCCCATAATGACGGAAATTTGCGGGACAACGCCCGATGCATGGACGTTGTTGCGGAAAATGTCGGCGAACATGGCCAGCGATGCCACGCCCTCCTGGATCCGGGCTCCGCCACCGTCCAGGATGCCGACCACGGGGCAGCCGTTGCGGAGCGCAAATTCCTGGACCTTGACGATTTTTTCACCGTTGACCTGGCTGAGGGAACCGCCATAGACGGAAAAGTCCTGGCTGTAGACCGCCACCGGCCGGCCGTCGACTGTGCCGTAGCCGGAGACGAGGCCATCACCCAGGGGTTTTTTGGCTGCCATGCCGAAAGCTGTTGAACGGTGGACGGCCAACGCATCAAATTCCACGAAGGAGCCTTCGTCCAGAAGGAGGTTGATGCGCTCGCGGGCAGTATTTTTCCCGCGGGCATGCTGTTTTTCCACTGCCTCGGGTCCGGAGGGTAGTTCGGCGCGCGCCTGGCGGTCGCGGAAGTCTGCAATTTTTCCCGCAGTCGTACTCAGGTCGTGGCTCATTAATTGTCTCCGGCTCTGTAGCTGTTGTGCGCTGGTGTCCAGCCCGCAGCGCTGCTGCAGGCAGCCCGCCTGCAGCTCCTACTGCCAACACCGGCGTTGCAGTGTTGGAGCAGTCGAACAGACGGGACGGGCTCTGGAGGCCAGTCTAGTAAGGCATTTTGCCGGAACCGCTGTAGAAAACCTACAAGTTTCTGGGTGTTGCCCGAGCTGGCCGCTATATTACTGACGAGTAACAAGCATCCGATACAGTGGTGCCATGACTGCTGGCAATGATGCTGTACGTAATGGCCCAACGCCCTACCAGGCCACAGGTTCGCTGGCGGGGAAGACCATTTTGATGTCCGGTGGAAGCCGCGGAATCGGATTGGCCATTGCCCTGCGCGCAGCCCGTGACGGCGCGAACATCGCGATGCTTGCCAAGACGGGGTCCCCGCACGCAAAGCTGGACGGTACTGTCTACAGCGCCGCGGAGGCAGTGGAAGCAGCCGGCGGCAGCGCTCTTCCGCTGGTCGGTGATGTGCGGAACGACAGTGATGTGGCCGGTGCCGTGGCAGCCACCAGTGAGCGTTTTGGCGGGATCGACATTGTCCTCAACAACGCCTCGGCAATCGACTTGTCCAGCACGGAAGCCTTGGACATGAAGCGCTATGACCTCATGCAGGACATCAACGTGCGCGGCACTTTCCTGCTCTCCAAACTTGCGCTCCCCGCGTTACGAGAGAGCGCAGCCGCCCACATCCTGACGCTCTCGCCCCCGCTCAACCTGGATCCCCGGTGGGCCGGGATGCACCTCGCCTACACCATGGCCAAGTATGGAATGAGCCTGACCACGCTGGGCCTGGCGGAAGAGTTGCGGGACACCAGCATCAGCGTGAATTCGCTCTGGCCCTGCACACTCATCGATACCGCAGCCATCAGGGCAATGCCCGGTGGCGGAACGTTGGTGCAGTCCGCACGGGGACCGGAAATCATGGCTGACGCTGCACATGCACTTCTCACAGGTAGCGCCGCCCCGTTTTTGCCGGCCGGACCCAGTGGAAACTTCGTAACGGACGAACAGGTCCTCGCCGCTGTAGGCATCAAGGATTTTGCTCCCTACAGCCTTGGCGCCGCCGAAGATGCGCTGGTCCCGGACATCTTCCTCTAGTACTCGCTAGGATTCAGGTATGGATGCAGCACCTGAAGCCGGAGATGACCACGCCGGTTCCAGCGAACCGGAAAGCGGGAATAACCGCCCACCCCTGCGTATCCAGGAGCTTACCGCCCAGGACTTCCTGTCAGCGGCAGGTATTCCACGCCTCGATGTTGTAGCCCAGACCGGTTCGACAAACGCAGATCTGCTCCGCAACCTCAGGCTTGAACCTGCCCAGTGGCCGGATCTGGCAGTGCTGACCACAGAGCACCAGACTGCGGGCCGGGGAAGGCTGGAGCGCCAGTGGGAAGCGCCGCCAAGAAGCTCGCTGGCCGTCTCGATCGTCCTGCGTCCGGTCACGGCCAGGGGCCTGCCAGTCCCCACCCGAAGCTATGCCTGGCTCTCGCTGCTAGCCGCGTTGGCCCTTCGCGAATCTCTCCTGCAGGTCGAAGGTATCCCCGCAGAACTCAAGTGGCCCAATGACGTCCTGGTCAGGGGAAAGAAGATTTCCGGAATCCTGGCGCAACTGACAACCATGGCGGATGGTGCGGCGCCCGCCGTCGTTCTGGGAACTGGCATCAATGTGAGTCTGGAGGCCTCGGAGTTGCCAGTGGCCACCGCCACGTCCGTTGTGGTTGAACGTGGTGCCACCCATGCCCCTTCGGCCGGAGCCATGATCACGCCTGACCGAACGAAGCTGCTGAAAAGCTTCCTCACCAATTTTTCCAGTCTTTACCGGGCCTTCTGCAACGCCGACGGCGATCCTTCCGTTTCGCTGCTCGGCGGCGGTTCCCTGCACCATCGCGCAGAGGCGGTGATGGTCACGCTGGGTCGTGAAATCCGTGTGCAACTTCCTGGCGGGACAGACCTGATTGGCCGTGCTGAGCACCTTGATGCAGATGGTTCACTCATGGTCGTTTCCGCTGACGGAGATACTCACACCGTTACGGCCGGGGACGTCATCCACGTGCGGCCATGGTCTACTCAGCGCGGCATGGAGACAGGCTATGCGTAAGGACCTCGTGGCGGGGGAGCAAGTGATTGTGGTGACCCGGCCCCAACCACGCAGTCTTGCCGTGCCAGCTCTCCTCTTCATCCTCGCACCCGCTCTGGCGGCATTTGCAAGTGCCTGGACGCTGCGCGGTGGAGCCGCCAGCGTCATTCCAGGGTTCTCGGAAGACTGGAACGGATGGCTGGTGGCTGGCTACCTGGTGCTTGCCGGGTGGATCCTCCTTGGGTTCTGCCTGCCACGGCTGATTCGCTGGAATTCCATTCGCTACATCCTGACCAGCCTGCGTGTGATGCGCCGCGATGGCCTGGTCCGGCGCAGGGATCGCCAGATCTCGCTGGGTGCAGTCAGTAACGTCCTGCTCAGCCAGTCGCTGGTGCAACGCGGTCTCCGGTCAGGGACGATATCCTTGGAATCCGGCCATGAGGGTTCACTGACGTTGGTGGATGTTCCTGAAGTGGCCAAATTCCGTGAGTTTGCCATGGAGGCCATGAGCAAGCTTCCCGACGGCGGGACGCGGGGCACCGCACAGCAACACGCTGTGGTGCATGGCCCAGGCATGAACAGCGAGAGAAGGTGGAGAGCATGAGCGACACGGACACAGGTACTCAAGACAGCGCACCACTGAGCGCTCCAGCTGAGTCCGCGTCCGCACCTGACTCAGTGGCACCCGCCGTTCTGGTCGAGCCCCCTATCCCAACTCCTCCTCCGGCGACGTCGTCCATGGCAACGCTGACGCCAGAACGCCTGGCCGCCAAGGCCCTGGAAGCCAGGCTGCTGGGCGGCGAGCGCAAACTACGGCGCCGCGAAGTCGCTGCTGGCGCAGGGCTATCGCTGCTCTCGGCCAGGAAACTTTGGCGCGCCCTGGGGTTTCCCAACTACAGCGACGAGGACGTTGCGTTCACGGAGCGTGACCAGGAGGCGTTGGGAACTGTGGTGGATCTGGTCCGCACGGAAATGCTGACGGAAGAGGCTGCCATCTCAGTGACCCGGGCAATTGGCCAGATGACGGACCGCATGGTGGTCTGGCAGATTGAAGCCCTGATTGAGGACATGGTCCATGAGCAGGGGGTCACTGATGCAGTGGCCCGGAAGCAGCTTGTCAACGATCTCCCAGCCCTGGTTGATGCGCTCCAGGACATGCTTGTGTACTCGTGGCGCCGCCAACTGAACGCTGGCGTGCAGCGGCTTGCGGTCCGCGCCGAAGCAGGGCTGCAGGCCAGCGAAGAGGGCCGCGAGGGTGATGAGGACGATGCTCCGTTGCCGCTGGCTCGGGCTGTCGGCTTTGCTGACCTTGTCTCCTACACCAGCCTCTCGAGGCGCATGAATGAAAAGACCTTGGCACGCCTGGTCCAGCGTTTCGAGAACAAGTGCGCTGAGATCATCTCCGTGGGTGGTGGGCGCCTGGTCAAGACTGTGGGTGACGAGGTGCTCTACATCGCAGAGACGCCTGCTGCGGGAGCCGAGATTTCCCTGGCGCTCGCCCAGGCGTTTACCGACGATGAGATTCTGCCAGAGGCGCGCGTGGCCATGGTGTGGGGCCGGGTCCTTTCCCGGCTCGGTGACATCTACGGCCCAACAGTCAACCTGGCCGCACGGCTAACCAGCCTCGCGGATCCTGGAACAGTCCTTATTGACTCCATGACGGCTGCGGCGTTGCACCAGGACGAGCGGTTTGTGCTGGAACCGCTGCCTGCCGAAAATGTGCGTGGGTTTGGCGAGATCCTGCCGGTCCGCCTGGTGCGTGGCCTGGGCAAGGGCCTGATCCTCGACTGATCCGCTGTGAATGCGGCGCAGCTGCTGTCTCGCCAGCCAAGATCGCAGTGGTCAGCACTGTTTGTCCAGTTGTTTGTCCAGTTGTTTGTCTAACGGGATAGAGTTGTGTCCGGGCCTAGTCGCCAACCACCACCTGGCCTTCAGCCGATACTTTCCTGGGAGCACACCGCATGAAAATGCCCGCTATGTCGCGCCGCAAAGGCCGCACCGGCGACCAGGGTTCAGCGCCCTCCTCCAGACGCGTCCCCTCCTGGCTGACCCCTGCCGCTTTTGTGGGTGTGGTGGGTTTTTTGGTGGCTGGTGCTGTGTTGTATCCGGGGTTCAGGTCCGCTGAGGTGGAGTTGAATGATGGGGGTGTGTGGGTGGTGTCGAAGTCGAAGAATGCTGTGGGGCGGTTGAATTATCCGTCGCGGGTGTTGGATGGGGCGGTGACTCCGGCGTCGACGTCCTTTGATGTGTTGCAGAGTGGTGGGGATGTTTTTGTTGATGATGGTTCTGGTTCGACGTTGAATCAGGTTTCGTCGGCGCAGATGAGTTTGGGTGGGGATCAGCAGTTGCCGTCGTCGTCGTCGGTGAGTTTTGGTTCGGATGTTCTTTCTGTCAGTGATGCGGTGTCGGGGAAGGTGTGGGCGGTGCGGGCGTCGTCCGTGTCGGGGTTTGATGAGGAGTCTTCGGAGCCGGTGGTGGAGGCTTCGGCGGGTGTGGTTTCTGTGGTTGGTGTTGATGATTCGGTGTATTCGGTGGATCCGGGTGCTGGGTCGGTGACGCGCACTGTGGTTGATGGCAGTGGTGTGGTGGTTTCTTCTGATGTGCAGGTGTGGGATGCGTTGAAGGGGGTTTCGGATGTGCAGGTTTCTGTTGTGGGGGATAGTCCTGTTGTTTTTGAGGCGTTGACGGGGCGGTTGTTTTTGGCGGGGGGCAGGGTTGTTGATGTTCCGCAGGGTCGTGATGGGAAGCTTCAGGGGGCTGGGCCGGAGAGTGGTTTTGTTGCGGTGGGGACTACTCGTGCGTTGGTGAAGGTTTCGTTGGATGGTTCTGGTGTTGTGTCGGTGGGGTTTGGGGGTGAGGGTGTTCCTGCGGCGCCTGTGCAGTTGGGTGGGTGTGTGCATGGGGCGTGGTCTGGGGCGAATAAGTATGTTCGGGATTGTGGTGATGATGCCGATGATAAGAGTGTTGATGTTCCGAAGGCGAGTGCGTCGCCGTCGTATGTTTTTCGGGTGAATCGGGATGTGGTGGTCCTCAATGATGTGAATTCGGGGAATGTGTGGCTGGTGAACCAGAACATGCAGCTCGTAAATAACTGGGACGAGGTCATTCCACCCAAGGAAACGTCCGACGACGCCGAAAAAGACTCAGCGGACGAAGTCCAGCAAACGATTCTGCCGGACCGCACCAAACCAAACAGTCCGCCGGTCACGAAACCTGACACGTTTGGTGTTCGCGCGGGCAAAACGACGATCCTGCCGGTCCTGGACAACGACACGGACCCGGACGGTGACATCCTCACCGTCCGGCAACCTGGGCAGATCCGCTCCGGAACGCTGTCCACGATTTACGGTGACACTGGTTTCCAGGTGGAAGTGCCAGCTGATAAGACTGGCAGTGATTCATTCGAGTACACAGTTGATGATGGCCGTGGACTGTCCTCTTCCGGGACTGTCGAGCTCAAAATTGTGCCGCCCAGCGAGAACACCGCGCCCGTGCAGAAACCCAGCCGGGACACCACCCTGGTGGTTCAGCAGGGTAAATCGGTGACGCAGAACATCCTCCCGTCCTGGATCGATCCGGACGGTGACGACCTATTTGCTGTCGCCGCCTCCAGCCCCGACGGTCTCGACCAGGTCCGCATCCGTCCGGACGGGCAGCTGACCTTCCAGGACTCCGGGACTGTCCCCGGCCGGAAAATCCTCACGGTGGGTATCTCGGATGGACAGGCCACCACCGAAGGCCAGATTACGGTGGACGTCCGAGCTGCAGGAGCGCTGCCACCTATCGCAACGGCCGATCACGTAGTTGCCGTGGCTGGAGTCGAGACGGTAATTTCCCCGCTCAAGAATGACCTCGATCCGCAGGGAGGAGCCCTGCGGCTGGCACAGGCAACCTCTGATGGGCAATCGACGGTGACCATCGGCGCCGACCAGCAGACGTTCACCTTTGCCTCTGATGCCCAGGGCACCCACTATGTTGAATACCTGGGGACCAACGGCCCTGCCAGCGCCCAGCAACTGGTGCGTGTCGACGTCGTCGCAGGAAACAGCGAGGGAGCCCCCGTTGCGGTGCGCGATATTGCCCTGCTGCCCACGGGCGGCAACGTCCTGGTCGATGTCCTCGGTAACGACTCCGACCCATCTGGCGGTGTCCTGGTGGTGCAGTCGGTGACAGCGGATTCCTCGTTGCCCGTGAGCGTGTCGGTGGTGGACCATTCGGTGGTCCGCATCACCGATGTCCGTGCAGAAGGCCAGCTGACCATGAAGTACACCATCTCCAACGGCAGGGCCTCGGCGGTAGGGGAGCTCGCAATCGTCGTGGTACCGGCTCCCACCAAACTGCAGGCTCCGCAAGCCAAACCCGATGAGGCCATTGTGCGAGCTGGTGATGTTGTTACGATCCCGGTGCTGGACAATGACGCAGACCCCAATGGTGGAAACCTGACGCTGCTCCCCGAACTCGCCCAGCAGCCGGCGGACGGTGACGGACGGATGTTCGTTGCCGGCGACCACGTACGTTTCATTGCAGGTGAGTCAGCAAAAACTGTCTATGCCATCTACAAGGTCCAGAATGAGTCCGGACAGGTGGACTCACAGCAGGTCACTATCAGGATCCTGGCGCGCGACGACGCAAGCAACGCGCGCCCGGAGCCCAGGAACCTGACGGGTCGCGTGGTTTCCGGCATGGGCGTCAAGATTCCGGTTCCCCTGGATGGCATTGATCCAGACGGTGACTCTGTGCAGCTGATTGGGATTGACAAGGCCGCAGCCCGTGGCACGGCGGTGGTGCGCGATGGGTATCTTGAGTACACGGCGGCTGGAAATGGTGCCGGTACAGATACTTTTACCTACCGGGTCCGTGACCGCATTGGCGCGGAGAACACTGGCACGGTGATTGTTGGCGTAGCACCGCCCGAGGCGCTCAATCAGAAACCCATTGCTGTTGACGACGCGGTGGATGTCCGGCCCGGTCGGAACGTCGCAGTGGAAGCGCTGGCCAACGATTCAGACCCTGACGGAGATCCTATTTCCCTGCTGGTGGACGGTTTCGAAGCAAAACCGGAACTCGGGGTAGACGTGGTTGACGGGGCGAAGGTGCTCTTCACCGCTCCGGAGGCAGCTGGTTATGAGTCCATCCGCTACCAGATCCAGGACGACAAAAAAGCCCAGGGGAGCGCCGTAGTCCGGATTCGGGTCAGCCCGGATGCCGAGCTGAAGCGGCCCGAAGCCAAGGACGATAGGGTCACCCTTGCGGAGACCCTCGGTAAGAGTGCCGTTGATGTTCCCGTGCTCAAGAACGACTCAGACGCAGATGGTGTTGCCGCCGAGCTCTCCATCTCGCTTCCGGAAGCCAACACCAATGCGCGCGTGGGTACGGCAGGGAACATCCTGGTGGATCTCACTCCTGAGGATCAGCTCATCCCTTACACAGTGACAGACGCCGATGGCCTGAATTCAACAGCCATTATGTGGATCCCGGGTCAGGGTGCGCAGTATCCCACGCTCTCAAACACCGAAACCGTCGAGGTCATGGCTGGAAAGGACGTCACGCTCAGTCTCTCTGACTACGTCCGTGTCCGGGATGGCAGAAAGCCGCGGATCACGGTTGCCGACTCCGTCACGGTGCTGGGAGGATCCCCTGACAGCGTCATCACCGGCGAGGGCGACGGTCTTCGCTACGCGGCCCAGGCAGGTTACGCCGGGCCTGGCTCCATCACGTTTGAGGTCACTGACGGCAACGGCCCCGATGACGCCGAAGGGCTCAAATCCACCCTGGTGATCATGACCAGAGTGATCCCCGACCCTGCGGAAGCCAACACGCCACCAACGTTCCGCGGCGCCTCAGTGGATATTCCAAAGACGGAGGAGGCCAGGCTGGATCTGGCTCCGCTGGCGGCTGACGTGGATGAACGCGACAAGAACAGCCTTAGCTTCGAACTGGACCAGACGTTGCCACCGGGCTTCACTGCTCGACTCGATGGCACGGTGCTCACCCTGGGTGCAGAGAACTCTGTGGGCGTTGGCGTCAGTGGCGCCCTGCAGGTCCGGGTGACTGACGGCCGATCACCGGCCGTCTCCGCGACAATCCAGGTCCGTCAGGTTGCGTCCAACCGACCCATGCCGGTAGCCAACGACGATGTCCTGGACAGGGCGAATGCCGGCAAGACCGAGACCGTCAACGTGCTGGGTAACGATTTCAACCCCTTTGCCGACACTCCGCTGCGCATTGTGGGTGCCAGCGTGGAAACGGGCGAGGCTCAGGGGCAGCCCGTGGTCGAAGGTGATTCCATCACCGTCACGCCAGCTGAAGGATCCAAGGGTGTTCTGGTGGTCCGCTACACGGTGGCAGACAAGACAGGTGATCTTTCACGCCAGGTTGACGGCCGGTTGCGCCTTACCGTGCGCGACGCTCCCGATGCGCCGTCTGCGCCGACGGCAACGGATGTCCGCAGTCGCACGGCTGTGCTCAAGTGGGCGCCGCCGTCGGATAACGGTGCTCCGATCACCAAGTACACTGTCGCATCAAACAACGGGTTCACGCAGGACTGCGACACCACCACATGTACCCTCAACGGGCTCACCAACAATGTGAAGTATGTCTTCACCGTGACCGCAACAAACGAGGTGGGCGAATCCCCCGTATCGTCAGCCTCCAACGAGATCAGGCCGGATGAGAAGCCCTCGCCGCCCCAGGCCCCCAACGTCAAAGCCGGTGACGGGGACATGGCGATCTCCTGGCCAGCCGCCACGACCGAGGGTTCACCGGTGAAATCCTACAATCTAGAGATTTCCCCGCCGCCGTCATCTGGTGTTGCGGTAAAGAGTGACATTGCAGGCCTCACCTATACCTGGCAAGGCCTGACCAACGGCGTGAAGTACAAAGTCCGTGCGCAGGCCGTAAATGAGCTGGGGCCCTCTGAATGGGGCACCTACTCGGTAGAGGACAACCCAGCAGGGGTCCCGGCTGCACCGGCTGCTCCAGCGACGTCCGTGGCCGCATCCGTCGGTAGCTCCAACCAGCTCCAGGTTTCCTGGGACCAGCCCACCACCAATGGCGATCCCATCAGAAACTACTACGTCACGATGAGTGGAGGCAGCGGTGGACCCCAGACGCAGGTGGTCCCCGGATCTGTCCGTTCCGCTGTCTTCACCGCCACCAACTCCGAAGCGGCCTACACGTTTACTGTGCAGGCCGACAACAAGGCAGGCAAGGGGGCCGTCAGCAACGCTTCGGCGCCACGGCGCGCCACCGGAAAGCTGGGCCAGGTAACGGGTGTCTCAGCGACTCCTGCCAACACAGATGCTGCTGGGCGCCAGATCGCTGTGACCTTCAACAATCTTTCTGCGGCGCAGCGCAATGGCTCTTCTCCCGGTGAAATCAGCTACCGGTACAACGCCGGTGGAAAGTCAGGCCCGGTCAGCAGCGGTGACGTCATCGGCGGATTGACCAATGGCAAGGCTGTCAGCGTCACCATCACGGCTGTTTCGAGCGTGGCACCGAGTGCCGACGCCAGTGCACCCTCGGCCGTAACACCGTTCGGCTCGCCGGGTACGCCCGCGGCCTCGGGCACCGATGGTGCCACCAATGATCAGAGCGTGGGCTTCACCTGGTCATCGCCGGCCACGTCCACCAATGACGTGGCCACCACCAAAATCAAGATTGATGGCGGGGCCTGGGAAGCTGTCGCCGCGTCCGGGTCTCGGACCATTAACACCGGCGGCTGGCAGGTCTCCCGAACCATCTCGGTGCAGACGTTCAATTCACTGGGTACTGGGAGCGCTGTGACAACGGCGACAGCGACCTCTGGCAAGCAGGGGTCGTGGGAAACCAGGATCAAAACTTCCGACCCGAAATTTGAGAGAACCTGCACCTACACCCAGGGCGGCTCAAATTACCGTCCCACGCCTGACTTTGACTGTGACGGTGTCAACAGCAACAATCCGCCCTGGTTCTACAAGAGCAGCCAGGACTTGATTGTCGTGCAGTGCTACATCGACCAGGATGACAACTGGTCGGGCTTGGGCGTTGTTCGATGGTGGCGCGTCGAACCCGGCTCGGCCCGCAACGTGGGGCGGTACGTCATTGCAGGGCACACCACGTTGCCTGACCCTGCAGGTCTTGGTGCGCCGAGGTGCTGAGTGAAGCGGAGTGTGCCTTTGACCAGTGAGTTTATAAATTTGTTGGTGAATTCGGCTATAGTCGATCGCGGCTCAGATGGGCGAGGGTAGGGGATGGGGAGCGCTGCCCATCGTGCCCCGGGTTTTTGATGGTTATGCTGGCGTGGGGCTGGGGGCTTGCTGCCTGTGAACCATGACATTTTCGTTGCCGGGGGGACGGCTGAAATTTTGAGGAATCAACACTGTGACATCACGCTCTGACCGGTTGGTAGTCCCGGGCCTTACGCCACGTCGTAAAAGAGCCCTGTCCGTCACCGCTTTTGTGGGTGTGGTGGGTTTTTTGGTGGCTGGTGCTGTGTTGTATCCGGGGTTCAGGTCCGCTGAGGTGGAGTTGAATGATGGGGGTGTGTGGGTGGTGTCGAAGTCGAAGAATGCTGTGGGGCGGTTGAATTATCCGTCGCGGGTGTTGGATGGGGCGGTGACTCCGGCGTCGACGTCCTTTGATGTGTTGCAGAGTGGTGGGGATGTTTTTGTTGATGATGGTTCTGGTTCGACGTTGAATCAGGTTTCGTCGGCGCAGATGAGTTTGGGTGGGGATCAGCAGTTGCCGTCGTCGTCGTCGGTGAGTTTTGGTTCGGATGTTCTTTCTGTCAGTGATGCGGTGTCGGGGAAGGTGTGGGCGGTGCGGGCGTCGTCCGTGTCGGGGTTTGATGAGGAGTCTTCGGAGCCGGTGGTGGAGGCTTCGGCGGGTGTGGTTTCTGTGGTTGGTGTTGATGATTCGGTGTATTCGGTGGATCCGGGTGCTGGGTCGGTGACGCGCACTGTGGTTGATGGCAGTGGTGTGGTGGTTTCTTCTGATGTGCAGGTGTGGGATGCGTTGAAGGGGGTTTCGGATGTGCAGGTTTCTGTTGTGGGGGATAGTCCTGTTGTTTTTGAGGCGTTGACGGGGCGGTTGTTTTTGGCGGGGGGCAGGGTTGTTGATGTTCCGCAGGGTCGTGATGGGAAGCTTCAGGGGGCTGGGCCGGAGAGTGGTTTTGTTGCGGTGGGGACTACTCGTGCGTTGGTGAAGGTTTCGTTGGATGGTTCTGGTGTTGTGTCGGTGGGGTTTGGGGGTGAGGGTGTTCCTGCGGCGCCTGTGCAGTTGGGTGGGTGTGTGCATGGGGCGTGGTCTGGGGCGAATAAGTATGTTCGGGATTGTGGTGATGATGCCGATGATAAGAGTGTTGATGTTCCGAAGGCGAGTGCGTCGCCGTCGTATGTTTTTCGGGTGAATCGGGATGTGGTGGTCCTCAATGATGTGAATTCGGGGAATGTGTGGCTGGTGAACCAGAACATGCAGCTCGTAAATAACTGGGACGAGGTCATTCCACCCAAAAACCAGTCCGATGACCAGGACGAAGAGTCGGCTGACGATAACTTCATCAATGTCCTGCCGGACCGCACCAAACCAAACCGACCACCGGAAACCACGCCGGATTCCCTGGGTGTCCGCCCCGGCCGCACCACAGTGCTGAGCGTCCTTGACAACGATTCCGACCCGGACGGTGATGTCCTCACGGCCGGACTTTCAGGCAACCCGCCCGCAGACGGGAAAGTTGAAAGCATCTACGGGGGAACGGCGTTCCAGGTCTCCGTTCCGGCCGAGGCTGAGCCAGGAACAGAGAATTTCGGCTACACCGCGTCGGACGGCCGCGGACTCTCTGCCGAGGGCAGGATTGAGCTCACCGTCGTGGGACCAGACGAGAACAGGGCCCCGCAGTTCAAGCGCGGCTCCGAAAACACCACAGTCCTGGTCGAACAGGGCAAAACGGTCAGCCAGAACATCCTTACGGACTGGGTGGACCCCGACGGCGATGACCTGGTGCTCCTGGATGCCACGGCCGACAACCCGCAGGACCAGGTCAAGATCCGCCGTGACGGACTGCTGACCTTCCAGGATTCGGGGGCTACGGCAGGGAAGAAAAATGTCAGCGTGACCATCTGGGATGGACGCGACACAGTCACCGGAGAGGTGGTTGTCAACGTCCAGCCGCCAGGTGCCCTTGCTCCCGTAGTCAATGCGGATCATGTCACTGCGGTGGTGGGCCAGGACTTGGTGATCGCTCCGCTGAAGAACGACGTCGATCCGAACGGAGGCGCTCTGCGCCTGGCCCAGGTAGAGGCAAATGGCCCCGCAGAAGTGGGGCCCGTGACGGACGGCGGGACATTCACGTTCCGCAGCACAGTTCCCGGCCCCGTGTACCTGACCTACATTGCCAGCAATGGACCCCAGAGCACCCAGGGCCTGATCCGCGTGGACGTGGAATCGGGGACTGACGGTGGTGACCCAGTTGCAGTCCACGACGTCGCGCTGTTGCCCGTGGGAGGCAGCGTCCTCCTGGATCCACTGGCCAACGACTCCGATCCTTCAGGGGGAGTACTTGTGCTGCAGTCGGTCAACCTGAAGGGCAATACCAGTGCCTCTGTCAGCGTCATTGACCACAGCGTCATCAGGATCACCGATTTACTCAGCGCCTCTGAGCCTTTTCTTTTTGACTACACCATGTCCAACGGAACCACGTCAGCCACCGGCAGCGTCTCCGTTGTCCCCGTACCGGCGCCATCCGTCCTCGAGGCCCCTCAACCGAAACCTGACGATGTCAATGTGCGGGTCAATGACGTTGTCACCATCCCCGTCCTAGAGAACGATACCCATCCCCAGGGCCAGGAGCTGAGCCTTGATCCTGTCCTGCCCCAGTCTGTGGATCCGGCA
Organism: Pseudarthrobacter sp. PS3-L1; assembly: GCF_030063285.1. Taxonomy (GTDB): domain Bacteria; phylum Actinomycetota; class Actinomycetes; order Actinomycetales; family Micrococcaceae; genus Arthrobacter. The sequence goes on from NZ_JASISU010000001.1 coordinate 870,978, forward strand.
GATGGCACAGTCTTTGTTTCTGAGAACACCGTGCGGTTCATTGCCGGGGCCCAGCCCAAGACAGTCCGCGCCATCTACAACGCCGTCGACCCGCAAGGGCAGAAGAGCGCAGCCGCGATCACCATCAACATCCTGCCACTGGAAGGCGCGGAAAATACCCGCCCCCAGCCGCAGAACCTCACTGCCCGGGTGGTTGCTGCGGGAACAGTCCGGATTCCCGTTCCCTTGGACGGGATAGACCCTGACGGTGATTCAGTCCAGCTGACAGGCATTGACAGTTCGCCAGCAAAGGGAACTGCCACTGTGGGCAGTAACTTCATTGACTTCACCGCCGCTGGAAACGGAGCCGGGACAGATACTTTCCGATACCGCGTGGTGGACCGGCAAGGCGCAGTCAACACCGGGACCGTCACGGTGGGCATTGCCCCGCGCGGTGAGGCCAACCAGAACCCCACGCCCGTCGACGACGAGATCAGGGTTCGCCCAGGGCGGGCAGTTGCTGTGGACGCCGTGGCTAACGACACGGATCCTGATGGGGACCCGATTCGCCTGCTGGCTGATGGAATCGAAGCCGATCCAGCCCTCCAGGCAACTGTCAGCAGCCAGAGTGGGCGCATCCTGCTCCAGTCGCCAGACGTTGAAGGCACGGTCAACCTCCGTTACTCGATTGCGGATGATCGCGATGCCTCTGCACAGGCCTCCATTCGGGTGACAGTGGATAGCCAGGTGCCGCTGCAGGCTCCGATAGCCCGCGACGACCGCGTGACATCCGCGCAAACGCTGGGCAAGACGGCGGTCGAGGTACCAGTCCTGAAAAATGATGAGGATCCTGACGGCGTGGGGGAAAATCTGCTGGTCAGTACCTCATCCACAACCGCGCGGCCAGGCGCCGACGGCTCCATGGTGGTGGAACTCACTGAGGGGCCGCAACTGATTCCCTACAGTGTGGAGGACGTCGACGGGCAGCAATCGACGGCCATCATCTGGGTGCCAGGGCTGGGGCAGCAGGTCCCCACGCTCGCCAAGAACGACAGTGTGGAGGTCATTGCCGGTCAGTCCACCACCATCAACCTTGCCGAGTGGGTGAAAGTCCGGGACGGGCGGAGTCCGCGTGTTACGCAGGCGGACTCCGTCACAGTCATTGGTGGCGACGGCAGCGATCCGGTGTCCTCCAGCGCTACGGACCTGACCTATGCCGCCGGCCTCGACTACGTCGGGCCAGGATCCATCAGTTTCGAAGTCACCGACGGATCGGGCCCTGATGATCCCGGGGGGCTGAAGTCCACACTGAGCATTCGGACCAAGGTGCTACCGGATCCCAACAAGAATAATCCGCCTGAACTTCTGGGTGCAGCGCTGTCCGTGGCGCGTGGCGAAGCCTCACAGTTGGACCTGCGGACACTGGTCTCCGATCCGGACCAGGATGACGTGGACAAGATGAGCTATGAACTGCAGGGTGAGAGCCCGGCAGGCTTCGATGTCCGCATGGACGGCAGTCTCCTCCGAGTCTCGGTTCCGGATGACACCGCAACGGGAACTGCCGCTTCGATCCAGGTCAGGGCCAAGGATCCGCGTGGCCTCGAGTCCACTGCCACCTTTGCCCTTGGTGCAACAGCCTCGAACCGGCCCAATCCGGTGGCCAACGATGATGTCGAAACCGATGCGGCTGCCGGCAAGCCTGTCGCCGTGGACGTGCTGGCGAACGACGTGAACCCGTTCCCCGAATCACCGCTGAAAATCATCACGGCGGCCGCTGAAACGGGTCAGGGCAGCGTCGAGGTGTCCGGCGGAACGATCACAGTTACCCCCGCCGGTGGATTCACAGGAACGCTTGTCGTGGCCTATACAGTCCAGGACAAGCTGGGAGAGCCGTCGAGGCAGTCCACTGCCCGGGTGCGGCTGACCGTCAAAGACAAACCCCTGGCACCGGGAACACCTCAGGCGCAGAGCGTGGGGGACCGGACAGCACTCCTGACATGGACCGCGCCCGCTGACCGGGGCGATCCCATCAGTACCTACACCGTCTATGGTGAGGGTGGCTTCAGGCAGGAGTGTCCGGCTAATACCTGCACGCTGAGCAACCTGGTGAACAACACCACGTACCAGTTCCAGGTCACGGCCACGAACAAGTTCGGCGAATCAGACCGTTCGGCAGCCTCGGCCGAGGTCCGTCCAGACGTCAAGCCAGACACTCCTGGTGCACCCAAGCTCGCCTTCGGTGACCGGCAGATCAGTGTCACCTGGGCTGCACCGGCCAGCAAGGGCTCTCCCATCACGTCCTACGACCTGGAAATTTCACCTGCGCCAGCCAGCCAAAACGCCCAGATCCAGAACCTGACGGCTGCTACCCATGTCTGGAAGGGATTGCAGAACGGGGTTGCCTACAAGGTACGGGTCCTGGCGCGTAATGATGCCAAGGAACCCTCCGAATGGAGTCCCTATTCAGCAGCTGAAGTACCGGCTGCTGCACCCGCGACGCCTGCGGCTCCATCGGCATCAGCTGCCACATCAGTGGGGAATCAGAGTCAGCTCAAGGTCAACTGGGCTGCGCCCAACGACAATGGCGATCCGGTCTCGGCCTACGCGCTGACCACGTACCGAGGTGGTGCAGCGGTCAGCACCTCGCAAGTTTCAGGTACCACTCAAAACGTCACGGTGGACAACTCCGAAGCCGACTACACGTTTACTGTCACAGCCACGAACAAGGCGGGAACAAGTCCCGCAAGTCCGCAGTCCGCAGCCATCCGCGCCGTGGGTAAACCGGCCATGCTGGACCAGCCGTCAGCGGAATTGGTTGAAACCGGCGGTGATGGGGGCAAGATCCAGGTCAGTTTCTCCCCGTTGACGCCTGCTCAGCGCAATGGCTCAAGCGCGGCCGAAATCACCTATATGTACAGGCTCACATCAGGTGGTGGTAGTGGGAGCATCGCGGTAGGTGGTGGTGTAGTGTCCGCCGTCAATGGAACCGATACCGGCGTTGTGGTGTGGGGCGTGTCCTCGCGGAGCAGCAAGGCCGGGGACGCCAGCCCGGCCTCAAACGCTGTTAATCCCTACGGCCTGGCCGCCGCACCAGCTGTGAACGGAAGCAAGAGCAACGGTGTGGGTGACAAGACAGTGTCCTGGACCTGGAACCAGCCCAACGGCAACGGCCGGGCTGTCGCCGGATATCAGTACCGGTTCGACGGTGGAAACTGGCAGGGCACCCAAGAGCGTTCGTTCTCGAAGTCCGTTGGATTCGGTGAAGTACACACGCTGGAGGTGCGCGCCATGAGTGCCGACCAGCCTGGCAGGATTGGCTCTGATACTTCCCGCAGTGGCGCAGAACCGCCGCCGCCAGCCCCTACGTCATGGGATATTCGAGCGACCCCTTACCGGACATGCACAGAACCGAGCAGTTCAACGGACAGCTTCGGCGGTCCAACAGTCTGCCGTGCGCCAGGAAAATGGTTCAACACAGGCTCCACCGAACAGGCAGACTACTACGTTGTGTGGCGGAAGAGCTCAGATAATCCAACAGGCGTGTGGTACCACCTGACGACCGGGTCCGCCGCCGGAAACTTTGCCCGCAGTGACACAACGTCGCTGGGCGGCACGCCGCCTGGCGGAATGCCGGGCCGTTAGGCGCACGATCAACGCAACCCATCAGACCCTGCCAGACTTCTAATCCTTCACGACACCTAAGGAACAACGCATGAGCATGACATCCGAGCAGGCAACCTGGTTCGCCGGTACCTTCGAGAAACTCACGGCCAATGTTGGCAAGGCGGTCCTGGGCAAGGAACACGTCATCCGGCTGACGTTCACGGCGATGCTTGCCGAGGGCCATATCCTCTTTGAGGATGCCCCGGGAACAGGGAAGACCATGCTGGCACGGGCCCTGGCAGCAACAGTGCAGGGATCAAACAACCGCATCCAGTTCACGCCCGACCTGCTTCCCTCGGACGTGACGGGTGTGACCATCTATGACCAGAAAACCCAGAAGTTTGAGTTCCACAAGGGGCCGATCTTCAACAACATCGTTCTGGCAGATGAGATCAACAGGGCTTCTCCGAAGACCCAGTCAGCGCTGCTGGAGGTCATGGAAGAATCCCGCGTGACGGTGGATGGCACGACGTATGAAGCTGGGCGTCCCTTCATGGTGCTGGCAACACAGAACCCGATTGAACAGGCCGGCACGTACCGGCTTCCCGAGGCCCAGCTCGACAGGTTCCTGATGAAAACCTCTATTGGGTACCCCGACCACGCCTCGACAGTGCGACTACTGGGTGGGGCAAACCTCAAGGACCGATCCGGCGACCTGACCCCGGTGATTACCACTGCCGCCATAGCAGACATGGCGGATTTGGCGGCTACTACCCATGTGGATACTGCAGTCCTGGAATACATCTCGAGGCTTTGCGAAGAGACCCGCACCGCCCCCGAGTCGCGGTTGGGTGTCTCTGTGCGTGGGGCACTGGCCATGGTCCGTGCCGCCAAAGTCTGGGCAGCGGCGCAGGGCCGAAACTTTGTCCTTCCCGATGACGTGAAGGAACTCGCCCCTGTGGTGTGGACCCACCGGCTGGTGATGGATCCCGAGGCAGAGTTCTCTGGCGCTACCCCCGAGGCCGTCCTCACCCGGGTGCTCTCGGATGTGGCAGCACCGCAGCAGCGCGCAAGCGCCTGACATGTCGTCATCCTGGAGCTTTTGCACTGAATCCGGGATCTGAGCTCCGTGCCTGACCGGTTCCATTCCGGTTTCCCTTCCCACCGTACGATCCAAAAGGACCCTTTATGTCCCGCAGTACCGCGTTGAACCGGCTTGCCCTGCGCCTCAGGCAGCCGTTCGTCAGTCCCGGCGCGGCCCACAGGTTGGTGGCTACACTCCGGCGACCCTTTCGGCACCATGGCGAGCGAACCACACTGCATCCAGTTACGCTCTGGACCGAAGCCAGCGGAACCGCCGGGCTTGCCCTCGCGCCGGTGTGGAAACATGTCACCACTACCTGGCTCCGCTTTGTGTGGCCGATACTTTCAGTGGTCAGTGTCCTGGGATGGTCCGTTCTGGTGGCGTCCGTGCTGCTGTGGCTCCTGGGTGGGGCTTTTGGCTGGCAGGAAGCAAAGGCGGCAGCCGTTGCTGCCTTTGTCCTTTTCATCATTGCTGTGGCGTTTATCCTGGGACGCTCCACCTATGGTGTGGTGCTGGATCTGGCGCGGACCCGCGTTGCCGTCGGCGACAGCGCCGTCGGAAGTATTGCCGTGTCCAACACCTCCCCGCGTCCCCTGCTGCCAGCTTCCGTGGAACTTCCCGTTGGCTCGGCCACGGCAATTTTTCACCTGCCGCGCATGAAGCCCGGCCAGGTCCATGAGGACCTCTTTACCATCCCCACCGCCCGCCGTGCCGTCATCGTTGTTGGCCCGGTGCGTTCTGTCCGGGCCGACCCGCTGCACCTGCTCCGCCGCCAGGTCATGTGGACCGAACCGGAGGACCTCTACGTGCATCCGCGCACTGTGGTTATGGCCGGCTCCGCCGCAGGTTTCATCCGAGATCTTGAGGGCATGCCCACCACCGATCTCTCCAGCGCGGACGTTTCCTTCCACGCTCTTCGGGACTACGTTCCTGGCGATGACCGCCGGCATATCCACTGGAAAACCACTGCCCGGACCAACAAGCTCATGGTGCGCCAGTTCGAGGAAACGCGTAGGGCCCACCTGGCTATTTCCCTGTCCACAAATACCGAGGAGTTCGACTCCGAGGCGGAGTTCGAACTGGCCATCTCAGCGGCTGCCTCGATTGGCCGGCAGGCACTGCGCGAACAGCGCGAACTTGATGTCCTGACCCAGCAGGGGCCGCTGCGCTGCGAAACCGGCCGCTCCATGCTTGATGACATGACCCGTATCCAGGGCAGTGCCCAGCGCCGTACGGCCGTTGACCTTGCCCGGTCCTTGGCGGACGCCGTCCCCAATGCCTCGGTAGTGTTTTTTGTGGTGGGCAGCAACGTGACGCCCACGCAGCTGAGATCCGCGGCAGCGTCAGTGGCGCCGGGAGTCCGCAGCTTTGCCGTGCGTACCGAGCTCGGCGCAGCGCCGTCGCGGGCGAATATAGCGGACCTGAGCGTTCTCACCCTGGGCGATCTTGATGACCTGGCCATCATTCTCCGAAAGGCCGCAGCATGAGTTCCACCACCGGATTCCGGACCCGCCGGCGGTCCCGGCAGGGGAGCAGATCCCCGTTTGCCGAGGGGAGGCCGGCCTGGCTGTTCCTCCTCGATGCCGGAGTCCTGGTGGTCCTTTTGGGGTTGGGCCTCCTTGGCTTTGGGTTGAGCTTTGGCGGTGACCCGTACTACCTCGTATCCGGCTTTGGCGGGATTGTTCTTGGCCTCGGAATTGCTGCCCTCAGTGCCCATTACCGGCTGGGGCTGTTGATCACGACGGCGCTTGGCCTCGGCGTTTACCTGGTGTTCGGTACAGCGCTAGCTGTACCTGATGCTGCCGTCGCAGGGGTGGTCCCAACCCTGGATTCGTTAAGGACACTGCTCCTGGGTGTGGTGTTCGCCTGGAAGGACATGCTCACCGTCGGCGTGCCTGTGGGAACTGCCGGCGGCGTCCTGATCGTTCCGTTTCTGGCCTCCCTGCTGAGCGCGACAGTGGCTGGGATCCTGACCTGGCGGCTGCGCACCCCATATTGGCCGCTCCTGCCGGTCCTGGCGCTCTTCATCACCGGGATCGCTTTCAGTACCAATGCCGCGTTCCTGACCCTGGAGCGAGGAATCGGCCTGAGCGTGATTGCCATTGCATGGGCAACGTTCCGCCGGGATGAACTCCGGCGTCGGGACACCCGCAAGGTTTCGATGAACCGGGTGGAGTCCGACGCCGCCACTGCACAGCGTGCCAGGTTGCGGCGTCTGGGCATGGCCGCCGCGGTGATCGCTGCGAGTGTGGGGGTCACCGCTTTGACGGCGCCGCTGATCTCGGCGAATGACGAGAGAAAAGTCCTCCGCAACGTGGTGGTCCCACCCTTCGATCCAAAGGATTACATCACCCCGCTGGCCAGCTTCCGGACTTTCGTGAAGGACCAGAAGGACGACACCCTGTTTGTGGTCAAAGGCCTGCCCAAGGATGCCCGCATCCGGCTGGCTGCCCTTGATTCCTTCAGCGGCACCAACTACACGATGGATCCCAACGGTTCAGGCAGCTTCAGCAAGGTGGGTGACAGCACATCCATAAATACCCTGGCTGGCGCCACCTCCGCAGTGCCAACCAATGACTACTCGGTCACCATCACGGTGGAGGACTACCAGGGCTACTTCCTTCCCGATGGACGGCAGACCACGGGTATCAGTTTTGCGGATCCGGGATCCCCCACTGCGTCCGGACTGTACTTCAACGCCGGCACCGACACTGCTGTCACGACGCAGGGTGTGAGCCGAGGGGACAGCTACGACGTGCAGGTCTCCGATCCTGTCCGTCTGGACTATGGCCAGCTGACCCAGTACGACTTCGCCAAAATGACGATGCCTGATCCCCAGGATGTTCCGCCAGTGGTGGGCTCCCAGGCCAATGACCTTGCTGCCGATGCACCAACCGCTGTTGACCGGGTCAGCCAGATAGAGGCCCACTTCCAAAAGACGGGGGCTTTCAGCAATGGCCTGATTGATGAGGGCCAGTTGCCCAGCCTGTCAGGGCACTCCGCGTCCCGGATCAGGACATTGCTCAGCGCCAAGCAGATGCTCGGTGATGATGAGCAGTACGCGGTAGCCATGTCCTTGATGCTCAGGCACCTGGGAATTCCGTCCCGGGTTGTGATGGGTTTCTACCCCGAAGCGACAAGCCCCGAAAACGGTGCCGGCGAGGTCCGCATTACCGGAAAGGATGTCCATGCGTGGGTGGAGGTAGCCTTTGAACGCGTGGGGTGGGTAGCTTTCAACCCGACGCCGCCGAAGGACAATATTCCCATCCCGCCGGATCCGGAGAGCAAGTCCAAGCCCAAGCCCCAGGTCCTGCAGCCGCCACCTCCACCGCAGGAGCCAGCAGACCTTCCGCCGGATTCATCCCCTGATGCGTTGGATGCTGACGAGAAGAAAGAAAATCCCTGGCTCTTCTGGGGCCCGCTTCTGACGGCGATCGGGTTGGGAGCGATACCACTGGCCATCCTGGCCCTTCCGTTGATCCTGATCGCTCTGTTGAAGGCTCGACGTCGGACCTCGCGTTTCCGTGCTGGGCGCCCAGCACAGCGGGTCGGGGGTGGGTGGAGTGAGGTGGTCAGCCTGGCAACAGACATGGGCGCCGGCATCGACTCCCGCTCAACCCGGCGCGAAAGTGCGGCTGTCCTCGCAGAAGCCTTCCCGGCATCGGAGGCCAGTACCCTGGTGTTGGCCAGCCGGGCTGACGCCGTCATTTTTGGAGCTGGCGAGCCCAGCGACTCAGATGTCGCGGAGTACTGGACCCTGGTGGATGGATCCCTCAGGGAGATGTCGGGGACAATGGGTTTCTGGCGCCGCCAGCGCGCCAAGTTTTCGCCCAGATCCCTCCTGGCGGACAGCAGATCTGCGCTGGCGGCCCGGCGCCGGGCAAAGGCTGACGCAGCGGCCAGCACGCCAGCCGGATCGCAGGCTGCCCGCACCACGGCTGTTCCTGGCCCGGTGGACAGCATCCATGACGGGACCATCGAGATCGCGGAGCGCCGTGGAAAGGATGCTACGGAGTCATGATCGAGGACGCTGAATGCTGCCCCGCATGCGGGCAGGGAATCCGCCCGGGTGCCAGCTTCTGCACCTCCTGCGGCTCACCGCTGAGCAACCGGGCAGCCCGGAATACCCGTACCGTAGAGGAGCCAGGGCGTGGGCTGCCGAACCACCCAACAACGCATGCCACGGCGAATCCCGGTAATATCCCGGTAGCGCAGGCGATAGGCAGCACCACAGCCGCACACGGCGCACGGGGAGGAATGGGCATGGCAACCAATCTTGAACTGGTACCGGCAGCGCCAGCCAAACGGCTGGGTGCAGCGGTCCTTGACTGGCTGGCGCCCGTCGCAATCCTGAGTGTCGCCTTCGTGGTGGGTTTTAGCGGCATCACACGGCGCCAGAGCGGCGCAGTGATTGTGTACGACACATCCTCGGTGGTGCTTTTCGGCGGAATCGGGCTGGGCCTTGCCCTGGTGTACGCCTTTGTCCTGCTCGGCGGGGAGGCTCGCAGCGGTTCAACCATCGGCAACCGGGTCATGGGCATCAGGAGCGCAGACACCGACGGTGATGCTCCGGGTGCGGCCCGGATTTTTGTCCGCGGCATCATCACCGGGGCTGGTGTGGTCCTGGCGGGTATTGCGGCGGTTGTGGTGGTCATTTTCCGCTGGTTCGACGCTGCGTTGGTGATTCTTGGCCCGCTGGCGCTGCTCGCTGCGATCTGGGCTGTCCTGGTGGTTGTCTCCAACAGCTGGGACCGGAACGGACAACGGCAGGGGTGGCACGATTCCATCGCGAAAACACTTGTCTTTGACATCAGCGCAGGTCGAAATCCGGTAACAACCGGCGGAATCCAGGGGCCCTATAGTTTCGCTCCGCTGGACCTTCCGCCAGTGCAGCAGGTGGCGTCACCCGTGGCTGGAGCATCGGCTGCTGCGTTAGCGGCCCCGCCGGGCCGGGACGTTCCAGTCAGCGCCCTGGCCGGAAGCGCTCCGCACATGGGCACGCCTGCGGTGATGGGCCCCCAGGTTCTGCCCGGGGCGCCAGCCCGCGAGCACTCGGCCCAGGCTGCCGCTGTGTTCACGGCGCACCATCCGGACGATGACCTGGACGCGACGAGGACCCGTGGCAGTGCTGGCGGGCCGGCAACGCCTGCCCCTGCGGCTGTCCTGCGGATCAAGCTTGACGACGGACGGGACTTCCAGCTGGACCAGTCGGTCCTGCTGGGCCGCAATCCTGTCGCCCAGGGCGGCGAACGGCAGGCCATGCTCCTGGCAGTCGCCGATCCTGGCCGCTCTATTTCCAAAACCCACCTGCACTTGCTCACGGACGGTGCCGGTGTCTGGGTCACGGACCGAAACTCCACCAATGGCAGCGCCATCGGCACCCCGGACGGTGTCCGTATTCCGTTGCAGCCAGGTGTCCCTTCCTTTGTCAGCCCAGGCTCCACAGTGCACTTCGGAGACCGCTCCTTCCTCCTAGGACAGGCATGAATTCACATCAGGTCAATGCACCTCCAGAAGAATCTCCGGGGCTGAGCCTGCGCTACGGGTACGGCACGGACCGCGGACTCCGGCGCGAGCTCAACGAGGATTCGTTTATCGCCGCCGATCCCATCTTTGCTGTTGCCGACGGCATGGGTGGGCACGAGGCTGGCGAGGTTGCCAGCGGAATGTGTGTCCGGGCGCTGGCACGAATGCCGCAACTCACCAAGGGGGAGCGGAGCGTCACGGCGGCTGTCCTCCAGCGCTACCTGGTGGATGCGGATTCTGACATCCGCGCAGCCACCGGTGCCCGGGCCGGCACCACCCTGACCGGTGCCGTCGTGGTGGAACAGATGGGCATGCCCTACTGGCTGGTCCTCAACATCGGCGACTCCCGGACGTATCGGCTGAGCCAGGGTGAATTTCGGCAGGTCAGCGTGGACCATTCCGAGGTCCAGGAGATGGTGGATGCCGGGCAGATCACAGCCGAGCAGGCAGCAGTCCATCCGCGACGCCACGTGGTGACACGGGCACTCGGAACCGGAGATGAAACGGAAGCGGACTACTGGCTCCTTCCCGTCGAGGAAGGCGACCGGATGCTGGTCTGTTCCGATGGGCTCAATGCCGAACTCACCGACGATCACATTTTTCGGATCCTGAGCACCGTTGCACACCCCCAGGACGCGGTGGACGCCCTGATTCAGTCTGCCCTGCGCAATGGCGGCAGCGACAATGTCACGGTGATTGTGGTGGATGCGGGGAACATCCTGAACGATCAGTGGATTGCCATTACAGCACCACGGCCGGGTGCGGCCGCCGAAGAGGAAACAACCCTGCCACGCTCCAGGGTCCTTCAGGCACACGCCCCTGAAGGACCCGGACGTGCCGCTCCGGACCCTGCGCAACCAGCCGAAGCTCCTGAGGGGGCCATGGCGCCTGGGGAGTCGTCCGGAATCCTCCCGCTGGGCAGTGAGGACAGTGCGCATGACGGTCGTTAACTACGCCCCCGGAGACTGGGTTTCAGTGGTCCGTGGCGGAACGGCAGTTGTCCTGGCGCCAGGGACTTCCAGTCAACTCCTTGCCGGTGTCTGGGACCTTTTGGCAGAGGAACCCGAGGTCCACGAGATCCTGCATGCTGTGACCAGCAGTTTTGGCGGGCCGCTGACCAGGATGCCTCCCTTTGCGATCCTTGGGCTGGCGGACAACCTTCGGGTCTTCCTTCGCGGTGAGGTGGACCTGACGGTGCAGTTCCCCGACGGGCCCGTAGAGCTCACTGGGCGCGATGTCAGCACCTGGACCGAGCGACGGCTGCCCCTGCCGAGCGCCTACACTCTTGCCGCGCAGGAGCTCGAGCAGCCCCTCCCCAGCCTGCCCCTGGTAGAGGGGACTGTCCTGTTGTCCTCGCTGTCGATGACGGAGATTTCTGGGGCCGGTACTCGACTCACAGGGCCGCTGGATCTCGATGTGTTATCGGTTCCGGCGCCGGAACCCGCTCTTGCACCGGCGCCCGTGTCCGAAGGCGTTCCCCCAGATCAGGACGCCGGCACTGAAGATTCCGAGGAGGACGTCTCCGCGGAGACAGTCATGGGCGTTCCTGACGACGACGTAGAGAGCCCACCAAACGATGCCGGGACCGAGGACGCTGCGCTAGACAACGACGAACGTGCGCAGGGTGCGCCGCTGGAGGCTGAAGATCCGGCTGCTGGCCCGGAAATGACCAGCAGCTATGACCACCTGTGGGACAAGACAGTGATGCGCAGTATTGAGGATGCGGCCATCCGGGACGTCCCGGAGGAAGAACCTGAAGGTATCGCCCATGCCGATGCCCGGGACGGTGACGCCGGAACTGGTGGTGACTCCGTGCCGCCAGGTTCTGTCAGTGCGCTGGATGTCCAGCCGTCTCCAACCTCCAGTGGCCTGATCGATTCAATTCCCTGGCGGACGGCCGGTGCCGCGCCATCTGCGGCCGCCGCACCGCCGTCGTGGACGCCGTCATCAGCAGTTCCGGGGGTGCCAGTGGCCAGCGTGGCGGACGCCATGAATCCCGCACCTGCCAGCCCAGGTGAGCACAACTCCCCAGAAGAATCCCCCGGCTCCGACCAGGATGTTGCCGGTGACCACGACGGCCAGACCATTATGAAGAGCGCCGTGCTGGGAGCTTCTGCACAGCTGGCACCGCAGGGCACGCCATCTCCGGGAGAAGGCCCGATGGTGTTGGCGAGGGTCTGTTCCAGCGGCCACGCCAACCCACCAACGCACGCCCAGTGCGCCGTCTGCCATGAGCAGCTGCCTGCCGATGCCCGGCAGGTTCCACGCCCACGCCTTGGCCTGATGCGTGTTTCTACCGGCGAGCTCGTGGATCTGGACCAATCCCTGGTGATTGGCCGTCAACCTTCCGTTTCACGCGTGCAGGGCGGCGGCATGCCACGGCTCGTTCAGGTTCCCAGCCCGGCGGGGGACATTTCACGATCCCACGTTGAGGTCCGCCTGGAAGGCTGGCATGTGATGCTCTGTGACCTTAAGGCCACGAACGGGACTGTTTTGGTCCGGCCCGGCCAGGCGCCGAGGCGCCTGGCCCAGAACGAGGTCACCATCCTGCTGGACGGCGACATCGCTGAGCTCGGCGATGACATTTCCCTGCGGTTCGAGGACATCCTGTGAGTTCAAAGCGTCCTGTTGCTCCGCCGCCACCCATTCCAGGCTTCACGTATGTGAGTCTCCTGGGATCCGGTGGATTTTCCGATGTCTACCTTTACGAGCAGGACCGGCCGCGGCGCCAGGTTGCCGTTAAGGTCCTGCTCTCCGACCTTAGGACAGAGGGGGCCCGGCAACGCTTCGAATCCGAGGCCAACCTGATGGCGCAACTGTCCTCACACCCCTATATCGTGACCATCTACGAGGCGCAGGTCACCGAGGGCGGACACTCCTACCTCGCCATGGAGTACTGTTCCCGGCCCAGTCTGGATATCCGCTACCGCCGTCAGCGTTTCAGCGTGGATGAGGTCCTCGCGGTAGGGATCCAGGTCGCATCCGCGGTGGAAACAGCTCACCGGGCCGGGATCGCCCATCGCGATATCAAGCCGGCCAATATTCTCGTCACTGACTACAACAGGCCAGCGCTGACAGACTTCGGCATCTCCGGAACGCTGGGGGATGAGGCGGAAGACGACGACGCCGGGATGTCCATTCCATGGTCCCCGCCAGAGCAGTTTACGGGCGGGCCCGTGGACGGCATCAAGATCGATGTCTGGGCCCTGGGTGCCACGCTCTACACGCTGCTTGCCGGACGCTCGCCCTTTGTCCTGCCCGGTGCAGATAATTCCCAGCGAGAACTCATCTCCCGGATCACCTCCGCTCCTGCTCCCAGGCTGGGGCGCGCGGATGTCCCGGAATCCCTGGAACTCGCGCTCTCCACCGCGATGGCCAAGCTGCCACAGTCGAGATACTCCTCGGCCCACGCTTTTGCCCTTGCGCTGCAGAGAATCCAGGCGGAACTCAACCTCTCCATCACGCCCTTTGAGGTCCTTGAGGACCAACAGTCCGAGGACGCGCACCCGGACGAGGGCCAAGAAGAAACCCGGGTCCGCAGCATTGCCGCGATTGACCCCGAACGAACCGGCAGCGGACCCACTTTTCCAGCCCGCACCAAGCCCACCGGCTCACGGTCGCAGGAAACGCCCGCCGCCTTTACCGGCTGGGACAGCCACATCGACACCGGGACGCGCCAGCCTGCAGCGAGGACCTCCTGGACCACGCGTGCGCCGGCCGGACCTGACGATCATGGGTCCGAGGCCACAATGCTCCGCGGTGCCGCTGTTTCAGGACCTGTGGGCGCCAGCGGCCGCAGCGAGGCACCCGGTGCCCAGGCCAGTCATGGCGGCAGCGCCTCGTGGAACGGACCTGGCACTGATCTGGACGCGACAGTCAGCCGCGAGGGTCGCATCCCCGAACCTGTTGTCGACCCTCCCGTGGACCACCGGAAACGCAACCTCTGGCTCGCAGTGACCGGAGCGACCATCCTTGCCGTGGCCGCCGTCGTCGGTATTGTGTCGGCCAGCACCCTGGCTGAACCCAAGGTCCAGGCCAGTCAACAGGTCAACAAGCCACCTGCGGATGCGCTGGACAGCGGTATTGTTCCGGACGTTACAGGGCTCGCCGGTTCTCCCGGGCCGGCGGGAAAAGTGACGTTCACCTGGACGAACCCGCAGCCCAAGGACGGCGATTTCTTCAAGTGGCGCGTTTACGCGCTAACGGGCAGCGGTGACTTCGCGACCACCGATGCTCTGAGCACGGACGTGGCAGTCAACCCGGACGAACCAACCTGCATCCAGGTGATGCTGGTCCGGAGCGACGGCGCCGCTGCACCGCTGGAAGCGGACTCTATCGCCTGCGTCAAACAGTGAGCCATAGCGGACAAGGGTCCTGGCCGGGGACGGCTATGACAGCAACACCCAGGGGACCGCGGTCCCCTGGCACGTGGGCGACTCCACAGGACATCTGCACGAAGGAAGGACAGGACATGGGGGATCTGGCAATTGATTTCTGTGGTGAGTGGTACGAACCCTCGGATGAGGACATCTTCACGATTGGCCGGGAGGGCGACCTCGAGGTGGATGACAATCCATACCTGCACCGGCAGTTCCTCCAGATCACCAAGTACGACAACATCTGGTGGCTGAGCAACGTGGGCAGCATGATTTCCGCGACGATCGCTGACGGGTCTGGGGGCATGCAGGCATGGTTGTCACCCGGAGCACGCATCCCGCTGGTCTTTGGCCACACCTCCGTTATCTTCACAGCTGGCCCCACCACGTATGAATTCGCCGTGCACCTGAAAACACCCTCCTTCCGGCAGGGCTCGCTCGAGGATGCCAGCAACGGGGAAACCACCATTGGACCAGTCGTGTTCACTGATTCCCAACGTGCGCTGATCGTTGCGCTCGCAGAACCTATGCTCCGGCGCGAAGGGACTGGCTTCAGTGCCATTCCCTCCTCTGCTGCCGCCGCAAAAACCTTGGGGTGGGCCCTGACCCGATTCAACAGGAAGCTCGACAACGTCTGCGACAAACTGGACAGGGTGGGGGTGGTGGGCCTGCGTGGTGGCGGCGGCAAACTTGCCACCAACCGCCGCGCCAGGCTGGTGGAGCATGCCGTCACATCCCATTTGGTCACCTCCGATGACCTGTACCTGCTGGAGAAAATGAGAGGGGTCGATGACGCGTGAAGATTCGCCTGACGCTGCGCCGGGATCCGGCAGGATCCAAGGACTTGGCGCTCACTGTTGATGGGCTGGCCACCGTTGCTGATGTGGCCTCCCAGCTTTGGTCCGCCGATCCCGCCCGCAAGGACACCCCCGCTCCGGCAAACCTTTCCCTACGCATTGACGAGGCGTTTGTGGCCGGCGGCATGAAGGGCAACGTCCTGGTCCGTACCGACAACCTGCTTGAGTCCGGACTCCGGCCAGGGTCTGTCGTTTCCCTGACACAGGTCAGTGACTCGTTCGACGACGGCTCCGGGCTCCGTGGCCCGGCCGTAGCTACGCTGCGGGTCGTTGCAGGACCAGACGTGGGGAAGGAATTCTCGCTTCCTGCCGGAACAAGCTACCTGGGCCGGGACCGCAGCGTTGATGTCCGGTTGAGTGATCCAATGACGTCCAAGCGGCACGCGCGGATCACCGTGGCGGAGACGGTGGAGATAGTAGACACGAATTCCGCCAATGGCCTCCTGATGGACGGGCTTCCCGTAAGCCGCGCAACCCTCAGCTCAGCAGACACCGTGACCCTGGGCGACACAACAGTTTCCGTGGTGCTCCTGTCCCGAGGCGGAGCCTCCGCACCGACGTCGCCGATGGTTGATTTCAACAGGTCGCCGCGTGTTGTGCCCCGCTTTGAGCAGCTCAAGAGAGTCTTGCCAGCGGGACCCAAGCGGCCAGACCACCATCCCTTTCCCTACATCATGTTGGTGGCACCGTTGATGATGGGTGCCATCCTCTTTTTCATTACTGGCAACCTCCTTTCCGTCGTGTTCATGGCCATGATGCCGCTGTTTATCATTGGCCACTACGTGGATCAGAAAATGCAGGCCAGTCGCCAACGGCGCGAGAACCTCAAGCAGTTCCGGGAATCCATGACGGCTTTCCGTGACGACATCACAGAACTCCAGCGCGTGGAGCGTGCCGTCCGGCTGCAGGAAGCACCCTCTGTGGCAGACACTGTTGATGCCATTTACAAACTGGGACCCCTGCTGTGGACCCACCGGCCAGAACACGGTTCCTTCCTGGGCCTGCGGTTTGGGCTGGGCACCTGCCCATCGCGCATCACCTTCGAAGAGTCCAATACCAACGACACCGAGGTGGAGTTCACCCGGGAGATCCAGGCGTGCATCAAAACGTTCCAGGACATAGAGGGCGTTCCGGTTGTTTCTGCGCTGCGCAGTTCCGGCTCGTTTGGCCTTGCCGGAGCCCGCGGCCTGGTTGATGACGTCGCCCGCGGCATGGTCCTGCAGGTGGTGGGGCTCCATTCGCCAGCCGAGGTGACTCTGGCAGCAATCACGTCCGCCCAGTCACGGGAGCGCTGGAACTGGCTGCAGTGGTTGCCCCACGTGGGTTCTGGGCACAGCCCCCTGTCTGGCGACCATCTTGCCGCCGGTTCTGCTGGCGGAGCTGCACTTCTGGCCCGGCTGGAGGACCTGGTGGATACCCGTGCAGCCCAGGCCAAGGGCGTTGTTCCCGCGCTCCGGCAGGCCCTGGGGGAAAAAGCCGAGGACATTGCGGGACCGATCCTTCCTTCCGTCCTGGTGATCATTGAGGATGACGCACCTGTTGACAGGGGCCGCCTGACCCGATTGGCGGAGCGCGGCCCGGACTGCGGGGTCCACATCATGTGGGTGGCTACGGACCTTCAATCACTGCCGGCAGCGTGCCGTGACTTCATGGCGGTCGATGGCGACCATGGCACCACCACAGGGCAGGTCCGGTTGGGCCGCCACACCTACCCGGTGAGCTGCGAGAGCGTCGAGGCCGAACTGGCCGCCCAGCTCGCAAGGATGCTTTCTCCCGTCGTTGATGTCGGGAAACCCCTCTCTGACGATTCTGACCTGCCTCGGGCGGTGTCCTACGCGACGCTGATCGGCAAGGATTTCATGGACAACCCGCAGGCCGTCGCGGACCGCTGGACTGAAAACAACTCCGTTCACTCCTTCGCCGTTCCCAACCGCAAGGACAATGGTTCCCTGCGGGCACTGGTGGGATCCAAGGGGGTTGAGCCCCTGTATTTGGACCTCAAGAACGAGGGTCCCCATGCGCTGGTGGGTGGCACCACCGGCGCGGGAAAGTCTGAATTCCTGCAGTCCTGGGTCATGGGAATGGCGGCCGCCTACAGCCCAGACCGGGTGAGTTTCCTGTTTGTGGACTACAAGGGTGGCGCAGCGTTTGCGGACTGCCTTCACCTGCCGCACACGGTAGGGCTCGTGACTGACCTCTCCCAGCACCTGGTGCGCCGGGCGCTGACCTCCCTGCGGGCCGAGCTGCATTACCGCGAACACCTGCTGAACAGGAAAAAGGCCAAAGATCTCCTGGGCCTGCAACGCGAAGCGGATCCGGAGGCCCCGCCCTACCTGGTGATCATTGTGGACGAATTTGCCGCGCTCGCCACCGAGGTACCCGAATTCGTGGATGGTGTGGTGGATGTGGCTGCGCGTGGCCGGTCCCTTGGACTGCACCTGATCCTTGCCACCCAACGTCCCGCCGGCGTGATCAAGGAAAGCCTTCGCGCCAATACCAACCTGCGCGTGGCCCTGCGCATGGCGGATGAGGACGATGCTACAGACATTCTTGGCGTCCCAGATGCGGCGTATTTCGATCCGTCCATTCCAGGGCGTGGAGCGGCAAAAACCGGCCCCGGCCGGATTCAGGGTTTCCAGACCGGGTACGCAGGTGGGTGGACCACCGAGAAGCCGCAGCGGCCGCAGGTAGATATTGTTGAAATGGCCTTTGGCTCCGGGGCGACCTGGGATCTCCCCGCGTCCACAACTCCCGCAGTCGAGGAAGACGCCGGACCCAACGACATTTCCCGGATGACGACGAATATTGTTCGGGCAGCTGAAATCCTGAGCATCACGCCGCCCCGGAAGCCATGGCTTGCGGAACTGGCCATGACGTACGACTTCTCGTTGCTGCCCAATCCCAGGACCGATGAACGACTCCTGCTCGGCGTAGCCGACGATCCTGCGCACCAGGACCAGCCCACTGTCTTCTACGAACCCGACAAAGACGGCAACATGGCCATCTACGGGACGGGCGGTTCAGGGAAGTCGGCAGCCTTGCGGAGCCTTGCCATCTCGGCGGCCGTCACCCCGCGCGGTGGTCCGGTCCACGTCTATGGAATCGACTGCGGCTCGTCCGGGCTCAATATGCTCGAGACCCTTCCGCACGTAGGCGAGATCATCAACGGCGACGACACAGAGCGGGTGGGACGGCTTCTGCGCTGGCTCCGCGACATCGCTGACGAACGTTCGGCCCGTTTTGCCGAGGTCCGGGCCTCCACCATTGTGGAGTATCGCAAACTTGCCGACAGTCCCGCAGAGAAGCGGATTTTTGTGCTGGTGGACGGGATGTCGGCCTTCCGGGAGGCCTATGAGTACAGCAAGCTCTCACCCCTGTGGGACATGTTCCTTGCGTTGGCAACGGACGGCCGGCCGCTGGGCATCCACCTGATCGTCACAGGCGACAGGCCCAACTCCGTGCCGCCTTCGCTGCTGGCATCCATCCAGCGCAGGTTGGTGCTGCGGCTCTCTTCCGAAGACGACTACATTTCCCTTGATGTCCCGAAGGATGTGCTCAGCAAGGCCTCGCCCCCGGGGCGTGGACTGCTGGGCAACTACGAGGTCCAGCTTGCCGTCTTGGGGGGAGATTCCAACCTGGCACTGCAGGCCCGCGAGGTCCAGAAGCTCAGCGAGGCCATGCGTCGTCAAGGGATGGAACCCGCACCGAAGATTGAACGTCTCCCGGACCAGGTTGACCTGGACATGCTCCCCGCGGGAAGCCATGACCTCCCCGTCATAGGCGTCGATGACGAGACGCTGTTGCCTGCTGAGATCCTGGCCAAGGGCCCACTCCTGTTGGCCGGACCGCCCGGTGCCGGGCGGACGGTGGCGTTGGTGTCCATGGCGTACGCGCTGCGCCGGTCAAACCCGGAAACCGAACTGATCTATATCGGTGCCCGGCGTTCCTCAGTGGCGGGCCTCAGGATCTGGGACCGGTCAGTCGTGGGCGCTGACGACGTCGAGGATGTCTTGGAGGACTGGAGTGAGTACGCGCAGCAGAATCCCGGGAAGCTGGCGGTCTTTATTGAGGGGCTGACGGAATTCACGGACACCACTGCAGAATCCGGTATTGAACGGCTGGTCACCATGGCCATCAAAGCTGACCAGTGGGTGATCGGCGAGTCCGAAACGTCCACCTGGTCCTCCGCGTGGTCGCTGGCCCAGCCCTTCAAATCGGGACGCCGCGGCCTGCTCCTCAATCCCGGAGACATTGAGGGCGACAGCCTGCTCAGCACATCACTGGGCCGGATCAGCACTGACTTCATTCCCGGCCGTGCCTACATTGTGGGTCGCGGCAAGGTTCGCAAACTCCAGGTTGCCCTTCCGCCGGAAAACAGGGGCTAGGAACCCGCCGCCCAAAATGTCCGCGCGTTAGGGCAAGATGGATTCGTGAGCACAGCATCAGGAAAACTACCCACCGCCGTCTCCGGGTCGGACATGGTCCTCGAGGCCAATGAGAGCGAGGCCGGCGCCGGTTCAGCCCGCGGCGGCCTCGTTCCCTCAGATGCGCTGCGGGAGGAGTACGACACCCTCGCAGACAAGGTGCGCAGCTACCGCTTTGCGTACTACCAGGAAGACGCGCCAGTGGTCTCTGACGCTGAATTCGACGAGCTCTTCCGCAGGCTGGAGGAACTCGAGGCCCTGCATCCGGAACTGACGTCCAACGATTCTCCGACCCAAGAGGTGGGAGGCGAGGTGTCGGCAGCATTTGCCGCCGTGGACCATCTTCAACGGATGTACAGCCTGGAAGACGTTTTTTCCATCGACGAAGTCGAAGCCTGGATAGCCAAGGCCCAGGCCAGCATAGACAAAGTCGGTGGTTCCGGCTCCGGATGGCTGACGGAACTGAAGATTGACGGCCTCGCAGTGAACCTTTTGTACCGTGATGGCGAGTTGATCCGTGCTGCCACTCGCGGTGACGGGACCACGGGGGAGGACATTACCCACAACGTCCTGACCATCAAGGAAATCCCGCGACAGCTCAGGGGAACCGGCTTTCCGGCAGAGATGGAGGTCCGCGGAGAGATTTTCATCCCCTCCAAAGAGTTTGCTGCCTTCAACGAAACACTGGTGGCGCAGGGAAAAGCACCCCTCGCGAATCCCAGGAATGGTGCTGCCGGCTCTTTACGGCAAAAGGATCCGGCCGAGACCGCAAAACGGCCCCTGCGGATGTTCGTCCACGGTATTGGCGCCCGTCAAGGGCTGGAAACGGATAGCCAATCCGCCACCTACAGTCAGCTTGAAGCGTGGGGCTTGCCAGTCAGCCCCTATTCCAAAGTGCTCGGTAGCCTGGCCGAGGTCCTCGCGTTTATCAGGGACAACGGTGACAAGCGGCACAAATTGCTCCACGAAATTGATGGCATTGTCATCAAGGTCGATGACTTCGCCACGCAGCGGGCGCTGGGGTACACGTCCCGGGTACCCCGCTGGGCTGTTGCCTACAAGTACCCGCCAGAGGAAGTCCACACAAAACTTCTAGACATCGCCGTCAATGTTGGCCGCACCGGACGGGTCACACCCTTCGGGCTGATGGAACCCGTAAAAGTTGCAGGCTCGACTGTGGAAATGGCTACTCTCCACAATCAGGACGTGGTCAAGGCCAAGGGTGTCAAAATTGGCGACATCGTGGTGCTGCGCAAGGCCGGAGACGTCATCCCGGAAATTGTTGGCCCTGTCCTGGCGCTCCGCGACCAACAGGATCCGCCGGTCCGCGACTTCGTCATGCCCACGGTGTGTCCCTCGTGCGGGACGCCGCTTGCCCCAGCCAAGGAAACGGACGTGGACATCCGCTGCCCCAATGCAGAATCGTGCCCGTCACAGTTGCGGGAGCGGGTTTTTCACCTGGCAGGCAGGGGTGGGTTCGATATCGAGGCCCTGGGCTGGGAAGCCGCGATTGCCCTGACATCCGGGCCGGGCCCCGATCCCGCAACGCTGAGTGGACGAGCGGAACCTGCTGGCGAGGGCATACTGCACAACGAGTCCCAACTCTTTGACCTGGCGGCGGATTCCGGCTCGGATGAGCTCCGAGACAGGTTGGCCGAGGTGATGGTCTGGCGGGAAAAGCGGACCAAAGGTGTGGGGACGGGCACGTGGGACCTTGTGCCGTACTTCTGGACGAAGGCCACTGCGAAGACACCCTCCAAGCCCACAGCAAACACTAACAAGCTGTTCAAGGAACTCACCAAGGCCAAGCAGCAGCCGCTCTGGCGGGTCCTTGTGGCGTTGTCAATCAGGCACGTTGGCCCACGCGCGTCACGGGCACTGGCTACGTGGTTTGGGACCATGGCGGCCATTCGGGATGCCTCGGAAGAGGAACTCGCTGGCGTGGACGGCGTAGGTCCAACTATTGCCGCTGCGCTGAAAGAATGGTTCGCCGAGGACTGGCACCGCGAGATCATTGACCGGTGGGAGGCGGCTGGGGTCCGCATGGCAGACGAGCGCGACGAATCCACGCCCCGAACCCTGGCGGGCCTCACGGTGGTTGTCACCGGATCGCTACCTAATTTCAGCCGTGACGAGGCCAAGGAAGCCATCCTGGTCCGCGGTGGAAAGGCTGCAGGTTCCGTCTCCAGGAACACCAGCTTCCTGGTTGCCGGTGAAAGCGCAGGCACCAAGTTGGACAAGGCAGAACAGTTGGGGGTGCCCGTTCTGGACGAGGACGGATTCCGTGACCTCCTGGAAAATGGCCCACCCCCCATGGCAGGCGCCGGTGAGATATCCGCCGTCGACACCTCCGTTGGGGATACTGATCCCAAAGATCCGAACGCTGAACCGACCGACGCATCAGGAGCTTCCGAATGAGCCAGAGTCCAGGAACGCCCCATCAGGACCGGACGCTCGCCGAGTTACTTAGGGTTGCCCGAAAGGCTGCTGCTGCCGGCGCACACGTCCTTGCTGGGCGCAATGACGGAACTCTCGCTGCTGCCACGGAAGTGAACAACAAGGGCCAGGCAGGGGACTGGGTGACCGCGTATGACCTTGCCGCCGAAACCGCTGTCCGGGATGTCATAGCGTTGGAGCGTCCGCACGATTCCATCACCGGCGAAGAGCAAGGCCCCACCCGGCCCGCAGATCCGTCAGGATACAGGTGGTCCATTGATCCGCTTGATGGCACCACCAACTTCATCCGCAATATTGTCTATTACGGAACGTCAGTGGCCGTCGCGGATGCCGACGGTGTCTGGCTGGCCGGAGTCGTCGATGCGCCTGCGCTGGGAAAGGTGTACTTCGCCTCGCGGGGACAGGGGGCATGGGTGGAAAGTGCCGGGCACGTAACCCAACTGACAGGTCCACAGCCGGGCCGGACTGGGCAGATCCTGGCAACGGGGTTCAGCTACGATCCTGCCGTTCGTGCAGAGCAGGCAGAGCTACTCGGGGACCTGATGGAAGGTTTCGCCGATGTTCGCCGCCTCGGATCTGCGGCGCTGGATCTATGCCTCGTCGCAGAGGGCACCCATGACGCCTATGGCGAGCGCGGCCTCAATGAGCACGACTTTGCCGCTGGCGCGCTCGTGGCTGAGGAAGCCGGCTGCTGGGTGCGCAGGCCACGGATGACCAGCCCGCTGGAGGGTGGCCCATCCGACGAAGACCGTCTGGCTGCGTGGACGTGCGCCGGAACCCTGGAACTCTCCGGCAAGTTCCCCCTGTAACTCCGGAACCACGTTAGGGCCCCGACCTGATCGCAGGATTGCTGGAGACAGGGGCTGTGACAGGACAAAACAGTGCATGTGTGGTTAGCCTTTCGGAGAAAGGCCAGTCGCTGCCCCGGACGCAACGGTGGTGACGAGCTAGGGCGGAATCAGAGGAGCAGTATGACTTTCTTGGTGGATCGCTGCGCGGACCTGCAGTCGGCGTTGCTGATGGAGGAGGTCTTCGACCAGTCCCCGGATGGCCAGTGGCTGTTTGCCCGCTACCAGGAAATTGTCCCGGCTGTTCTTCCGGACGTCCTGAACTGTCTAGATACCGGTGAACCTCTGGCGCGCTCAAGCGTCGAGGCTGTGCGGTCCTCCGCCCAGTCCATCCTGACCGCAGATATAGCCCTGCTGACAGTTCTTCACGGTGGTATCCCTGCACTGCGGGTGTTTGCCGCCTTCCTGAAACCCCACCATGCGGAACTTTCAGCGACGGAACTTGCCACGCTGCTGGGCCGGGCCTCCGTGGTGGCCACCGAACTGGCTGCCTGCTGGGCCAGCGCGTGGTCCAGCGTTCATGGTCGCAGTCCGGCAGCACAGCCAGGAGACCCCAATGAACCGGCGGACAGGATGGAGCTTGTTGCTATTCCTGGTGGCGTCGACGACTCCGCCCTGGAAATGATTCTTAGAACTGCGCAGGGGCAAACCAACGAGGAAATTGGCAGGGCCACTGACTACAGCTCACAGGCAGTGAAGTGGCACCTGGGCCGGGTCATGCGTTCCTGGAAGGTCACGAACAGGGCCGGGCTAGTGACTGCGGCGTTCCTCCGGGGAACCCTGCGCCCCAGGACGCGGCTGACCACCACCCGCGAACTGACCGCCGGGAAGGGCCCGGATACGTGAGGGTCCGTGGCGGTGCGTTTCAGGGTCTAGCATTGGTAGGTGCAATCCCAGATTCTGATTCGTCCCGCAGTACCCGCAGATTATTCCGAGATAGCCAGAATTACTGTTGATTCCTATCTCGCAGCGGGATATTTCGAGGACAGCAGCCATCCGTACATGCAGCGCATCCAGCAGGTGGCAGACCGCGCGGCCGTGGCAGTGATCTGGGTTGCCGAACGCCAGGGCGCCATTGTCGGGTCTGTCACGCTGGCAGTTGCTGGCGAGCCGTATGCTGACATTGCCAGGCCGGGTGAGCTGGAATTCCGGATGCTGGTGGTTGACCCGGATGTCCAGCGCAGTGGAGCGGGCCGGGCCATGGTCCAGGCAATCATCGAGCACGCCCGCGGGATGCAGGGAATAGATTCTGTTGCCCTGACCACCGGCGTCACCTGGGAAAGCGCGCATGGGCTCTACCGGGCATTCAACTTCGAACGCACGCCGGAGCGCGACTGGGTTGTTCCGGATACAGACGTCAAGCTTCTGGTGTACCGGATGGTGCTCTAGCGGTTTCGTTCGACCTTCCCGGCAGACGGTCAGCGAGCCAACAGGCCGTAGCGGTGTTCCGGACGCCCCGTGGATCCGTACCGCAGCGCAATGTCCACGGCCCCGTCGTCCGCGAGCGAGGAAAGGTACCGTTGCGCCGTGGCGCGTGAGACTCCAACCCGAGCTGCGACTTCGGCAGCGGAGTATTGTTCACCAGCCACCAGGGACTCCAGCACCGCTGCTTCCGTGGCTGACCGGGGCTTGGTCGAGGACGTGACGTCTCCCGGGATCAATGCCCTTTTTGCCCGTTCCACTGATTCCTGATCGAAAGCTCCCGGCTGGCCGAGGATTCTTCGGTACCGGGCATAGGAGCGCAGCTGCTGAGAGAGGGATTCTGACGTAAAGGGCTTCAGCAAGTAACCCAGAGCTCCGCGCCTGAACGCAATGCGAAGCGACGTTTCATCAGACGCCGCACTGAGCATGATGGTGTCGACATCGAGTTGCTGCAGCAGGTCCAGGCCCGAGGCGTCGGGCAGGTAGACATCCAGGAGCACCAGGTCGGGTCGCAACGAGTGAATCGCCTGCAGTGCAAGGGACACGGTCCCGACAGGCGAAAGCGCCATGAATCCAGCTACTGAATCCACGTAGGCCGAATGCAGTTTCGCAACGTGAAAATCATCGTCGACAATCAGGACGCGGAAGTCATCAGTCATGGTGGTCCTTGCTGTTGGCTGCCCCGGCAGGTGAATCCGGGGCAGGCTCGGGAAGAAGATGATGGGTAACGGTCCCCGGAAGCGTGGCCATGAACACGGCGCCTGGGCCGCCTTTGGAGCCTGTATCCAGGACTGTGATGTCGCCACCGCGTCGGCGGGCTAGGTGGCGGGCCAGTGCCAGGCCCAGGCCCTGTCCGCCACTGGTGCCGAGCAAACGCGATCCCAGCGTTCCTGCGCCGTCGGCAGCTTCCACCGTCGTGAACCCCTCGGCAAAAATGGCCTCGGGAGCTGTGCCGGTGGCAATTCCATCGCCGGAGTCAGCCACCACCACGTACAGGATGCCGGGATCGGTGCCGGCCTCATCCAGTACCTCGACCTCCACCCAACGCTCGAGGGCTGAGCCGGCAACGGCGGCACGGACAGCGTTGTCGATCAGGTTGCCCAGGACTGTTGTGACGTCCTGAGGGTCGGTAACCTGGCCACGGACAAGTGTTTCGGGGCCGATCCGCAGCGCTACGCCACGTTCGTCCGCCTCCACTCCCTTGGCTCCAATGAAGGCCTGGAGGTAGGGGTCCTGGAGGAGTTCTGCCTGGTCTACGGGAAACTTCAGCGGTCCGGTGGCCACCAGCTGGCCAAGATAGTCACGGGCCTGCTGGTGCTGGCCAATGCTCATGAAACCGGCAAGTGTGTGCAGTTGGTTGGCAAACTCATGGCGTTGGGCGCGCAACGCTGTCGACATGGTTCCCACGGCGTCCAATTGCCGGGTCAGCTGTTGCAGTTCGGTACGGTCCCGCAGTGTAATCACCCACCCCAGGTCCTCGTTTCCCCGGACGGCCTTCCGGGCGCTGACCACCAGTACCTGGCCGCCAGCCACCAGTTCGGTAGCATCGGCGTCGTCCATCTGCGGGCGGGTCAGGGCGTGCAGCGCTGATGGGACAGGGGCATTGCCCCAATGGGCCCCGGAGAGGTCCGGGAGCGCCAAAAGGCGCTGCGCGGCAGCGTTGAAGACGCTGATCCTGCCGTCTGCTGCGATCCCGATGACGCCGTCGTCGACCCCCTGCAGGACAGCAACCTGATCGTGAACAAGCGTGCTGATTTCTTCCGGTTCCAGCCCCAGGGTCAGCCGATGGAGCCTGCGGCGCAACAGGAAGGACGCCGCAGTGCCTACCAGCAGCGCCAATCCCGCGGTCAGTGCAACGGGGGTTATGTCGCGGGTGATGCTCTGGGCCACCGTTTCCATCGAGTACCCCACGCTGACCTCGCCCACCACGGTGGCTGAATCCGGGGCGTAGACCGGAACTTTTGCCCCGGCGGATGCGCCAAGGGTCCCCGTGTTCCGGGTGGTGACTTCCGCCCCGGACAGGGCATCGGACGGATCCGTACTGACCTGTTCGCCAAGCCTGTCCGGGTCCGGGTGCGCGAGCCGGAGTCCCGTCTCGTCCGTAATGACCACAAACAGGGCGCCAGTGCGCAGTCGCGCCGACTCTGCGGTGGCCATCACCGGACCGGCTTCGAGGGTGTCCGCCGGGGGAGTGCCATGCTGGCTGCTGATGGCAAGGACGTCGGCTCGTAATCTGGGGTCCGAAGCCACTGTCCGGGCCAGCGTGAGTGCCTGGTTCTCTGCTTCCTTGCCCACCCTGTCATACGTCAGCCAGGCATGAACCGACGCGCTGATCACCACCACAAGTGTCACGACGGCCAGCTGCAGCAGCAGGGTCTGGGTTGAAAACCGCACGGGGCCCCGGGGCATGGAACGCTGCATGGTCCTCCTTGACGGTAGTGCAGGGAATGGCTCAAGCCTAGAGGGGTGCGTCCCTGGTAGGCGACAAACGGGACACGATTCACGCGGCAACGCCTGAAGTCCCGCGACGAACGAGCCCTGATGAGCACAATGCGCACAACGCTCCCAATGAGCAGTATGCCAATCAATTGGGCCAAAGGCACGGGAGTGATCCGCACCACCCTAGTGTCTGTAGCACGCGTCACACCGCCGTGACGCTGAACACATGTAAGGAGCCGGCCGTGCTGGTAATACTTGGATTCGCAATGATCGCGGTATTCATGGTGCTGATCATGACGAAGAAGTTGACGCCAGTGCTGGCGCTCATCATCGTCCCCACCATCTTTGGACTTTTTGCAGGCGCTGGTCTCGGGATTGGCGACATGGTGCTGGATTCCATGAAATCCATGACCTCGACGGCCGCCCTGCTGATGTTCGCCATCATCTACTTCGGTCTGATGATCGACGTCGGGCTTTTTGACCCGCTGGTCAGATTTATTCTCCGCAAGCTGGGCAATGACCCTGCGAAGGTGGTGCTCGGGACGGCAATCCTGGCCGCGGCAGTTTCCCTGGACGGTGACGGCTCTACGACCTTCATTATCACCACTGCGGCAATGCTGCCGATTTACCTGCGGCTGAAGATGAGCCCCGTGGTCCTGACGTGTGTGGCAGGCCTTGCCAACGGCACCATGAACATTGTGCCCTGGGGCGGTCCAACAGCCCGCGCCGCCACCGCTCTGAACATCGATGTCAACGACGTTTTTGTGCCCATGATCCCCTCCCTTATCGCTGGCCTGATCGTTGTTATGGTGTTCGCCTGGCTGCTGGGCCTGCAGGAGCGCAACCGTCTCCGCGCCACCGAGCCAGGTCTCTGGTCCACTCCGGAGGACCGGTTCAGTGAAGGAACGGACGACGGCGGTATCACTGCAGCAACACCCGGCACCTTTGCCGCTGATTCCGGCCGCGGCGCCCGCACCCCCGCACCGGCTGGCGGATTGGAACCGCAGGAATCCGGCGTCGTGCTTCTTGAGCGATCGGAAACTCTCGCTGATGACCTTGATTCCGCCATGGTCGGGACTGCCCTTGATCCCAACCGCAAGAGCCTGCGGCCCAAGCTGTTCTGGTTCAACCTGATCCTCACTGTGGCCGTCATGGGCATGCTGGTGGCAGACCTCGTTCCGCTTCCCTACGTTTTCATGGTCGGTTCCGCGATCGCGCTGCTGGTGAATTTCCCCAAGGTCAAAGAGCAGGGCGAACAGCTGGTTGCCCACGCGTCGTCTGTGGTGGCCGTCGTCAGTATGGTCCTGGCCGCTGCGGTCCTTACCGGAGTGCTCACCGGCACCGGCATGGTGGCGGACATGTCAGCGTGGCTGGTGGACATCATTCCCACCAGCATGGGTCCGTTCATGGCAGTCATCACTGGAGTGCTCAGCATCCCCATGACATTTTTTATGAGTAACGATGCGTTCTACTTCGGAGTCCTTCCCGTCTTGGCCGAGACCGCAAGCCACTACGGAATTCCTGCTGCAGACATGGCCCGAGCTTCAATTACCGGCCAGCCTTTCCACCTGCAGAGTCCGCTGGTGCCCGCCATCCTGTTGCTGGTAACCCTCGCCAAGGTGGAATTGGGTGACCATCACAAGAAGGTCCTCTGGCGCACGGCCGTGGTCTCCCTGGTTATGCTCGGAATCGGTGTGCTGACCGGGGCAATCGGTATCAGCTAGTTTTCCCCTCACGGGCTGCTCCCTGCTGGTCCCTGCCACTTTCTGGCGGCAACGACCAGCAGGGAGCAGTACTTAAGCCCGGCTGTGATCCTCCGCGGCGGCTCCTGCCACAGCTTTGCGGAGAGCGGACTTGCTCGGTGGTGTTTCTTGCAGCGCTGCGGGTCAGCGCATGTCGAGCCGAAGGCGAAATGGGTCCAGGTCCGGTACAGGGTCCGAGGCGAGCCGTGCATGGGTTTCGACGTCGAAACGCTAGGAGCCATACTCCAGCTTCGCTCGTTCAATACCTTCCGCAAGGAAGCCGGCCCTTGTCGCTACGGAGCAGGATGCAGGATTGTTGGTCCGGTGGCGGTCCTCACTGTTGGTGAGCCCGACGTTTCCCACAATTCTGCTGTCCAGCTCCACGGCAAAGTTGCAGGCAGTTCCTAGGCCCCGCCGCTCAGAAGTCGATGTTTTGGTGTGTATCCACAGATCGCGGGGCAGCTGTTTTTCCTTGGATTTCTGCTCAAATTTGCGTCAGCCGATTCGTTGAGAAGCTCCTACATGACGCTGACAGGCCCATATGCATCACCAAGCATGCTTATAAAAGCCAAGATGTGTCGTACGCTATGGCTGTTCGAGGTGTGTTGAATTTCACAGCGGGACCCATCCGGTCGCGCTACGGCAGCGAACATCAGTTATCTCGATCACCCTTACTCAGCACGTCATTCCAATGAGGAGTTTTTCCTAATGAACAAGACACTTCGCTTTTTGGCTGTTCCGACTTTGGCTCTTGGTGCCCTGGCGCTCTCCACGGCTCCGGCCATGGCGGCGGATGGGGATCAGTCGTACCAGTCCACGTTGGGCCAGCTTAATGGGAGCACGGCTACGGGTACTGTCACGGTGGACGTCACCGGTACTACCGCCCATGCTGTTCTGAAAGTCCAGGGCCTGGCCGAGACGTTCATGGATGCCCCGTACCCGCACGTGCAGCACATCCACATTGGTGCTCAGGGTGTGTGCCCGGCACCGTCGGCTGATACTAGTGGTGATGGGGTTATCTCCACGACCGAGGGCGCCCCGTTCTACGGTGCTATCGGCCAGACGCTCTCAACCAGTGGTGATACCAGCCCGGCTGCTGCGCTGGACCTCACGGTCGCCGGTCAGGGTTCTTCCTACACGGTGGACCGGACCTTTGAGCTCAGTGCAGAATCCGCGAAGTCCCTCCATGATGGCACTGCTGTTGTTGTTGTCCACGGCCTGGACCCGGCAACACTGAGCCCTGAGGCTGCTGCTGCACCCTCTGACCTGGTGCCTTCACTGCCGTTGGCAGCTACCTCACCGGCCCTGTGTGGAACTCTCGCTGCAGGGCAGATGGCCATGCCTGTCGGTGGCGCTGATACCGGTGTTGCCACAACGGCTACTGATAACACCGGGGCTATTGCCCTTGGTGGTGGCCTGGCACTGGTAGCTCTTGCTGGCGGGGCCTACATGATCCGTCGCCGGGCCGCAGCCTAAGCACCTGTCCCTGCCTGAATCGATCATCCCTTGATGACACGCTCGAACGGTTACCGCGGATGCCTCACAGCATCCGCGGTCGCCGCGATCATCGCCTTGACCGGGTGCGCGGGAACACCCGCTGCAGGCCCGGAACCCACCTCAGGGCCTACCTCCGCAACCACCACACCACCACCGGCACCTTCACCGTCAGGGCCGGCAGCATCGGGGCCCGTGGCTGCCCCTACCCAGGAACCGGTCCCGGTACGGACCTCGCCGCCGGTCTCTTTGGAGATCGCTTCCGTTGGCCTTAGTACCGAGTTGTTATCCCTGGGCTTACGTGAGAACAAGTCCCTGGAGGTACCCTCAGCGACGGAAAACAACGTTCCCGCGAGTTGGTATAACGGCTCGCCGGTCCCTGGCTCACCAGGGCCAGCGGTCATGCTCGGACACGTGAACTCACCCGATGGTAGCGCTGGTGTCTTCGCCAGGCTCCGGGACCTCACCCCTGGAGAGCCCATCACCGTGAGGGCCGAAGACGGCTCGATCACCACGTTCACCGTCACCCGCGGCGCGGCCTACAGCAAAGAAGACTTCCCCACCCTGGAGGTCTACGGAAACACCCCCGGCCCGGAACTACGCCTGATCACCTGCGATGGCTACGACCCCGCCACGGGCCTCTTCGATGACAACTACGTCATCTACGCCCAACTCCAAACCTAACCACCACACCGCACTGCGGATGACCTGCACGGCAGGAGACCGGCACGGCAGGAGACCGGCACGGCAGGAGACCGGCACGGCTTATTGAGTATCAGGACAGGAACACCATGAATCATCCACACCGCTGGATCAGCACACTGGCTCTTTCGACCCTGCTCCTCTCTGGCTGTGCCGCGGCAACAGGAGCCACCACCGCAGCCCCAGGAAACGAGGCCGGTACCGCCAGCGCCGCTGCTAGTACCCCAGCGGCCGGGGCCAGTCATCACGGCGGGGGATCCACCACAGCCCAGACCACCGCGCAGGGCCCCACCGAAGCGGCGCAAATGGTCTGCGGCGACGAAGTCAAAAAAGACATGGCCACCCGGCTAGGCCTACCCCAAGCCCCCCACAGCATCAGTGACTTCACCGATAAAATCTTCACCTGCACCTACCACCTCACCGAGGGCGACTTCATCATCTCCGTGAAGGAAACCCCCGACCCAACAGCCGCGAAAACCTACTTCGAAGCCCTCCAGGTAGAAGTCCCCAACGCCACCGACATCAAAGGCCTAGAAAACCTCGGCTTCCCCGCCTACAAAAACACCGCAGGATCAGTTGTCTTCCTCAAAGACAACATGATCCTCCACGTCAACGCCACCAACATCACCACACCACTAGGCCCAGAAAAAATCACCCCCGCAGCCTTCGCCTACCAAACCGCCACCACCATCCTCGCCTGCTGGAAAGAACACCCAGAACAAGCCACCCACTAACCCCCCACTCGTGTTGGTTCACTGGGGGAAATGCAGTGCATATGATGGTGGGCGAGCAGGTGTCCTACGTATGGAGTGCTGCCGGTGAAAGGGAATGTCGTGTCAGATAACTTCCGTCTTACCCCTGAAGATGATTTCCCCGTGGAACTTGAGGACCTCAAAGATGGGAAGCTGCAGATCCTCGACAGCCAGATCCAGCGTCAACTCGATCATGAGGTCGTCACCGAGGGTGAATCGAATCCCGAAACGGATTTCCGTCATCACGAGCTGGACCTTGAATTCGAGAACCGCGAAGGCTGATCTCCAGGGCTGCTGTCCGATGCTGGAGTAGACGTGGGCTCGCCAGCGATGAAGTCTGTACCGGTCAAGACACGTAGACTTGACCGGAAAATACTTCGACTTTGCAGGGGAGATCCATGGCTGCGATCAACCGTGAGGACGTTGCGCACCTGGCGCGACTGGCCCACATCGAGATGAGTTCCGACGAATTGGACAGGATGGCCGGAGAGCTGGCTGTCATTGTGGATTCCGTGAAGTCCGTCAGCGAAGCTGCAGGTGATGGCGTCCCGGCGACGTCCCACCCCATCCCATTGACAAACGTCTTCCGTGAGGATGTGGTGGGACATACCCTTTCTGCCGAACAGGCACTCTCTGGTGCTCCTGACGCAGCGCAGAACCGGTTCAAGGTCCCCGCAATCCTGGATGAGGCGTAGAACATGACTGAAACTCCTACCGGGGCCATCCCGGCGCGTGAACTGATCCGCCTCTCTGCTGCAGACCTTGCGAACAGACTTGCTGCAGGGGAGGTAACCTCCGTGGAGGCCACGCAGGCCTACCTGGACCGGATTGCCGACGTCGACGGCGGCGAGCGGGGCGTCAACGCGTTCCTGCACGTTAACGCCGAAGAAGCTCTTGCTGTGGCGGCAGAGGTGGACGCCATCCGTGCAACTGGCGGCGAGGCGGCCGGGGCCCTGCATGAACTGGCCGGCGTACCGATCGCCATCAAGGACCTGATTGTCACTGTAGGCCAGCCCACCACGGCAGGCTCCAAGATTCTTGAGGGCTGGCACAGCCCCTACGATGCCACTGTCATCAAGCGGATCAGGGCCGCGAAAATGCCGATCCTCGGCAAGACCAACCTTGACGAATTCGCCATGGGATCGTCGACCGAGCACTCGGCGTACGGCCCCACCCGCAACCCATGGGACCTCGACCGCATACCGGGAGGATCCGGTGGTGGCTCCGCTGCAGCCGTCGCGGCGTTCGAAGCGCCCCTTGCGCTGGGTACCGACACTGGTGGTTCAATTCGGCAGCCAGGTGCTGTGACCGGCACTGTGGGAGTGAAGCCCACGTACGGCAGCGTGTCCCGGTACGGCGCGATTGCCATGGCCTCCTCCCTGGACCAGATTGGCCCCGTCTCCCGGACGGTCCTTGACTCCGCACTGCTGCACCAGGTCATTGGCGGGCACGATCCCTTCGATTCAACGTCCCTCCCCGAACCGTTGGCGGATCTTGTAGCTGCAGCGCGGATGGGCAATGTCGAGGGCATGCGCATCGGCATCATCAAAGAGCTGCATGGCGAGGGTTATCAGCCGGGGGTGGAGAACCGCTTCAACGAGTCCCTTGATTTGTTGCGGAATGCCGGAGCTACGATCGTTGAGGTCTCTTGCCCCAACTTCCAATACGCGCTGGGTGCCTACTACCTGATTATGCCGTCGGAAGCGTCGTCCAACCTTGCCAAGTTCGACGGCGTCCGGTTCGGTCTGCGGGTCCTGCCAGAAGATCCGCCGCTGACCATCGAACGCGTGATGGCAGCCACCCGCGCTTCCGGATTTGGTGATGAGGTCAAACGCCGCATCATCCTGGGAACCTACGCCCTGAGCGCCGGCTACTACGATGCATACTACGGTTCGGCCCAGAAGGTCCGCACCCTTGTGCAGCGGGACTTCGATGCTGCGTTCGAGCAGGCTGATGTCCTGATTTCGCCCACAGCTCCCACCACGGCGTTCCGCCTTGGGGAGAAACTTGACGATCCGCTAGCCATGTACCTCAACGACGTCGCCACCATCCCGGCCAACCTGGCAGGTGTACCTGGGCTGTCCCTGCCAGGCGGCCTGGCAGATGAGGACGGGTTGCCCGTGGGGATCCAGTTGCTCGCGCCGGCTCGGGAAGATGCCCGCCTGTACCGCGTGGGTGCCGTCCTGGAATCGTTGCTGGAGCAGAGCTGGGGCGGACCAATGCTGGACCGCGCACCTGCGCTGGCGTCCACGGCAGATTCTGTAGATTCGTCAGCGGTCACAGCCGCTCCTAACCACGGAGGCTCCCTCTGATGTCTGATGCAACACTGAGCTTCGAAGAAGCCATGGAGAAGTATGACCCCGTCCTGGGGTTTGAGGTCCACGTTGAGCTCAACACCAAGACCAAAATGTTCTCCTCCGCGCCGAACGTTTTCGGTGATGAGCCGAACACCAACGTCAACGAGGTGGACCTGGGACTGCCCGGCGTCTTGCCCGTGGTCAACCGGGCCGCCATTGAGTCTTCGATCAAGATTGGGCTGGCACTGAACTGCTCCATTGCCGAGTCGTGCACGTTTGCGCGGAAGCAGTACTTCTACCCGGATACTCCCAAGAACTTCCAGACCTCACAGTATGAGGATCCCATCGCTTTTGATGGTTACCTGGACATCGAGCTCTCTGACGGTACTGTCTTCCGCGTGGAGATCGAGCGTGCGCACATGGAAGAAGATGCTGGAAAGTTGACGCACATGGGTGGTGCGGCAGGTCGGATCCAGGGCGCCGACTACTCATTGGTGGACTACAACCGGTCCGGTGTTCCCCTGGTGGAGATCGTCACCAAACCCATCGAGGGCGCCGGCTCACGTGCACCGGAACTGGCGAAGGCCTATGTGGCAGCTGTTCGCGAAATCGTGAAGAACCTGGGTGTTTCCGATGCCAAGATGGAGCGTGGCAACGTGCGCTGTGACGCCAATGTCTCGCTGCGTCCCTACGGCCGGGAACGCTTTGGTACTCGTTCGGAAACCAAAAACGTCAACTCCCTGCGCGCCGTCGAACACGCCGTCAGGTACGAGATCCAGCGGCACGCCGCTGTGCTGGAATCCGGCGAGCTGATAGTTCAGGAGACGCGGCACTGGCACCAGGACACGCGCACCACCACCTCGGGCCGGCCCAAGTCTGATGCCGATGATTACCGGTACTTCCCAGAACCCGACCTGGTACCCGTTGTCGCGTCGCGCGAATGGGTCGAGGAACTCCGCGCCACCCTTCCCGAGCCACCGGCAGAGCGCCGCAAGCGACTGCAAGCCGACTGGGGCTACTCGGACCTCGAATTCCGCGACGTGGTCAACGCCGGCGTCATGGACGAGATCGAGGAGACCATCACAGCTGGTGCCACAGCAAGCGTGGCCCGTAAATGGTGGATGGGTGAGATTGTGGGCCGCGCCAAGAATGCCGACGTCGATCCCGGCCAGTTGGGTGTCCAGCCTGCCACGATCGTGGAACTGAGCCGCATGGTTGATGGTGGGAAAATCAACAACAAGATGGCGGCTGCCGTCCTCGACGGCGTGCTCGCCGGTGAGGGAACGCCGGAGGAGATTGTCGCGGCCCGCGGCTTGGCCGTAGTGTCGGACGATGGACCCCTGCTTGAAGCTATTGATGCTGCGCTTGCAGCCCAGCCAGATGTCGCTGACAAGATCCGTGGCGGCAAAATTCAGGCCATCGGCGCAATTGTTGGCGGGGTCATGAAGGCCACGCGCGGCCAGGCAGACGCTGGCCGTGTGCGTGAGCTGATCCTGGCGAAGCTCGGCGTCGAGGGCTGACTCTGCCACCTTCCCATCGAGGTAGCGCTACCTGTCGTTCCGTGAGTCCATGACGACAGAGAGCGCTACCTCGCGGGGTTAAGGGGCAATCACCAGCTCAGCAACGACCTGTTCGAGAGCCGCGCAGACGTTGCGCACGGATTTTCGTTTGAGGGTCTCCGGACGGGCCAGGATATCGATCCGGCGGACCGAGTTGACTCCAACGAGGGGGCGGAGAACCACTGCCCCACCCAGCGACCCCTGCCCCGTAAAGCGGGGCACCAGGCCAATAGCTCCGCCAGCGGCCACCAGGGCGGATACCGTTGAGTAGTCGTTGATGCGGTGCAGAACCGTCGCGGGCTGTCCGCTGACAGCCACTATCGCAGCCAGGACGTCTGCGGGGGAGTAGCCGTCGCGACTCGTTACCCACGGCTGGCCGACGACGTCGGCCGGCGTCAGTTCCAGCCGGGCGGTCAACGGATGGTTGGCAGGCAGGGCGACGTCCAGGGGTTCGGCCACCAGGGGCAGCACCGAGATCCGCTCTCGCGGCCAGTCGGGGCTGTTGTCCATGCGATGCGCTAGGACAAGATCGTAGCGGGCGGTCAGGTGCGGGAAATCCTCTTGGGCTACGTCCTCGTCGGACAACCGGAGCTGTCCTTTTGTCCCGCTGCCCGGCGGGATGGTGCCAGGGAAATGGCTGGTGAAGCGTGCCAGTAGTGGTGCAAAAAACGCCTGACCTGCGCTGTGGAATGCGCTGACGCTCACGGATGCGTCGGGGGCGTCATGGAATGCACCAATGGCAGCACGGGCATCGGCCATGGCGCTGACCACTGCTCCGCCAGCTGCGGCCAGGACCTGACCGGCATCTGTCAGGACGAGGGAGCGTCCCTCTTTCCGCGTCAACGGAACCTCTACGGAACGCTGGAGCTGGGCAAGTTGCTGGGAGACGGCAGAGGGGGTCACCATGAGGGTCTCCGCGACAGCCTTGACGCTGCCCAGTTCACCAAGCTCACGGAGAATCTGCAACTGGGAGATTTCCATTAGCAAATGCTAAATCGTGGATTGAGTAAAATCCAGTTGTACTTCATTGTTCTGCGGGCTTCAATTGTTTCAAGAACAGCAGCGCTGCTGCGCCAGCACCACGTGAGGACAGTCCATGAAGGCCCTGTACAAATCAGGCGCACACGCCGGGTTCGAGTTCACCGACAGGCCCGAGCCGGTGGCTGGTGCGGGCGACGTCAAGATCCGGGTCATGACCACCGGAATCTGTGGGACCGACCTCCACATACTTGGATGGGACACCTGGGCGCAGGGCATGATCGAGGCTCCGCTGATAGCCGGCCACGAATTTTACGGCGAAGTGGTTGAGATTGGCGAAGACGTGCGTGACGTCAAGCTGGGCGACAGGGTCTCCGGCGAGGGACATGTTGTCTGCGGCATCTGCCGCAACTGCCGGGCAGGGCGGCGGCAGATGTGCATCCATACTGTTTCCGTTGGTGTGCAGCGGGACGGTGCTTTTGCGGAATACGTCGTCATCCCGGAGACCAACGTCTGGGTACACCACGATGATTCGGTGACACCGGAGCTTGGCGCCATCTTCGATCCCTTCGGAAACGCTGTCCATACCGCGCTGAGTTTCCCCCTGGTGGGAGAAGATGTGCTGATTACCGGTGCCGGGCCCATCGGCCTGATGGCAATCGCCGTCGCCCGGCACGCCGGCGCTCGTAAGATTGCCATCACCGACGTCTCCGCTTCCCGCCTGAAAATCGCCAGGGACCTGGGCGTTGACGTGGCCATCGACGTCTCGACCACCCGTGTCAAGGACGCACAGCGAGAACTGGGCATGCGCGAGGGTTTTGATATTGGGCTGGAAATGTCAGGACATCCAACGGCCCTGCCTGAGATGATCGAGAACATGAACCACGGTGGACGTATTGCCATGCTGGGGCTGCCCACCAGCTCGATCGATATTGACTGGGCCAGAGTGGTGACCCACATGCTCACGCTCAAAGGTATCTACGGCCGTGAAATGTACGAAACCTGGTACGCCATGAGCGCCATGCTGTCCTCCAACCCCACACTCCATGCCGGGATTTCCGCAGTGGTGACGGATGTCCTGCCAGCTGCAGACTGGGAGAAGGGCTTTGCGGCGGCACGGTCCGGCAGCGGCGGCAAAGTGGTCCTCGACTGGACAGCACTCTGATCCTCTCCCTAGCCCAGAATCCCGAACGGCACGAAAACCAAGGCGGCCCCCATGTACTCAGCCATTAAAGACCAGCTCCAGAGCGAACTCGACGGGATCCGCACTGCGGGCCTGTTCAAAACGGAACGGCGTATCGATTCGCCCCAGGCCAGCCATATTGAAGCGGGCCAGTTGGGCAAGGACGCTGCCACGGTGCTGAACTTCTGCGCCAACAACTACCTGGGCCTGGCAGATCACCCGGACATTATCCAGGCGGCAAAGCAGGCCATGGATGACCGCGGGTTCGGTATGGCGTCGGTGCGATTCATCTGCGGCACCCAGGATTTGCACCTGACGCTGGAAAAGACAGTGTCCGATTTCCTGGGCACGGAGGACACGATCCTGTTCTCCAGCTGTTTTGACGCCAACGGCGGCGTGTTCGAGTCCCTGTTTGGACCCGAAGACGCCATCATCTCGGACTCCCTGAACCATGCTTCCATCATTGACGGGATCCGCCTCAGCAAGGCACGGCGTTTCCGGTACGCCAACCGGGACATGGTGGATCTGGAAGCCAAACTCCAGGAAGCCACGGGTGGACAGGCACCCTCGCGCCGGACCATCATCGTCACCGACGGCGTCTTTTCCATGGATGGCTACCTCGCCCCGCTGCAGGACATCTGCGATCTCGCCGACCGCTACGATGCGCTGGTGATGGTTGATGATTCCCATGCGGTGGGGTTCATGGGAGCTACCGGTGCCGGTACACCTGAGCACGCCGGAGTCTCGGACCGCGTGGACATCTACACAGGAACGTTTGGCAAGGCTTTGGGCGGTGCATCCGGCGGCTACGTCTCTGGCCGCAGCGAAGTTGTTGCCATGCTCCGGCAGAAGGCACGCCCGTATCTCTTCTCTAATTCGCTGGCCCCTGCCATCGTTGCTGCTACACAGACCGCCATCGGTTTGGTCCGCGATTCCGCTGCACTGCGGGAAAAGCTCTTCGAGAATGCGGGTCTTTTCCGCCGCCGCATGAGCGAGGAGGGCTTTGACCTCCTGGACGGTGAACATGCCATTGTCCCCGTCATGTTCGGCGATGCAGTGATGGCAGCCCGGGTTGCCGACTCCATGCTGGACCAGGGAGTGTTTGTCACGGCGTTCAGCTATCCCGTGGTTCCGAAGGGTGCTGCCCGGATCCGGGTGCAGCTTTCGGCAGCGCACAGCAGTGAGGATGTCGAAGCCTGCGTCAGTGCCTTTGTCGCCAGCCGCGCTGCGGTAGCGGCCTGAGGCAGGAACGTCCGCAGCCCACCCAGGGTTCAAGGTACGGCGTGTGGCCTGCAGGGTTGGCAATGATTTGGCGGGGCAGTCTGCGAGGATGAGGCTATGAGCGTTCATTACGATGTTGTGATTGTTGGCGGCGGCATAGCTGGCCTGTCCCTTGCATCTGCACTGGCTGGTACCTGTGCCGTGGCCCTGGTCGAGGCCGAGAATTCCTTGGCCTACCACACGTCTGCCCGCTCCGCCCAGCAGTTGATTCCCAGTTATGGCCCGCCGGCTGTCCAGGAACTCACCGTACGGACCCTAGAGCTCATTGCCCGCAGGGATACCGAGCTGACAGTGCCGGTGCTCACGCCCCGGAGCTTCATGCTGGTGGGGAACGCGGACCATGTCAGGGCGGAAGCAAGTGGGGCAATGCGTCCCATCAGCCACGCAGAGGCCTTGCTGTTATGCCCGGCACTGGTGCCGGAATCGTTCACTGCCGCCGGACTGGATACGGGCTCGTTTGGCTGCAAAGCCGACCTGCTGCTGGCAGATTACCGGCAGCGGGCAGAGGCTGGCGGTGTTCACATCATGACAGGTTCCGCTGTGCACTCCGCTCAACGGATGGGACAGGGCTGGGAGATCGGCGCCGGCCAGCACGGGCTGCACGCAGATGTGGTGGTGAACGCGGCGGGAGCGTGGGCCGATGAACTCGCAGTTCTTTCGGGAGTGGAAAAGGTCCAACTACAGCCCTATCGGCGCACGGCGGCAATCGTCGACGTCGAATCACCCCTTCCGGAGGGCAGCCCCATGGTGGCTGCAGCTGATGATTCGTTCTACTTCCGCCCGGAAGGCCAGCGTGTCCTGGTTTCCCCTTCGGAGTCCGTTCCGAGTATTCCCGAGGACGCCCGGCCGGTCCCCGGCGATGTTACCGCCGTGGTCGCTCTCATCAACAGCGTCACCAACCTGGGCATTACGGGTGTCCACAGGGCGTGGACCGGGCTGCGAACTGAAGCCCCGGACGGTGTGCCGGTGGTGGGGTTTGATGCCGAGGCGCCGGGCTTCTTCTGGCTTGCCGGGCAGGGTGGCTACGGGTTCCAGACCTCTGCTGGAATTGCGGAGGTGGCGAGCAGCCTGATCCTGGCATTCCTTGGTGCTTTCGGCCGCGGAGACCTCGGCGCGGCCGAGCCAGCGCGTCCGGCATCCCAGACTGTCGCAGCGCTGGCTGCTACCCGCTGGTCCACGCGGCGCTGAAGAATGGTTTCATGAGCACTCTGATTACCAATATTGGCGAACTGATGACCCAGGACCTCGAACGGCGGGTACTCCGGGACGCCGCCATGGTCCTTGACGGTGAACGGATTGCGTGGATCGGGCAGGCACCACAGGCCCCCGCCGCCGATCAGGCAGTCGATGCCGGCGGCCGGACAGCCCTGCCAGGATGGGTGGATTCACACACCCACCTCATCTTTGCCGGTGACAGGACCGCCGAATTCACCGCACGCATGGCGGGGGAGCACTACAGCGCCGGTGGGATCGGAACGAGTACCGAGGCCACGCGCGCCACAGCAGATTTTGACCTCACCAGGCTTGCCTTGGGCAGGGTCAATGAGGCCGTGTCACAGGGGACTACCTTCCTGGAAACCAAAACCGGGTACGGCCTCACAATTGACGATGAGGCCCGCAGCGCACGGATAGCCTCCACTGTCGCTGACGCCGTGACGTTTCTGGGTGCGCATCTGGTCCCGGCAGGCAGCGATGCAGATGACTACGTCGACCTGGTCTGTGGTCCCATGCTCACTGCTGTGCGGCCCTACGTGCAGTGGGCTGATGTGTTCTGCGAGCAGGGGGCCTTCTCTCCGG
The DNA here is from genome assembly GCF_030063285.1 of Pseudarthrobacter sp. PS3-L1. GTDB lineage: Bacteria > Actinomycetota > Actinomycetes > Actinomycetales > Micrococcaceae > Arthrobacter. The sequence goes on from NZ_JASISU010000001.1 coordinate 911,778, forward strand.
AGCAGTCACGGGCAGTTCTTCTGGCCTGCCGTGATGCGGGCCTCGGGCTCCGCGTGCACGGCAACCAGCTTGGTCACGGACAGGGAATTGCCCTGGCTGCAGAGCTCGGGGCCGCCAGCGTGGACCACGTCAATTTCACCTCCACTTCCGATCTCACAACCCTCGCGCAGACCTGGTCCGGGTGGGATTCCGCCACCGGAACAGGTACCAGGGGAACAGTGGCAACGTGCCTGCCAGCCTGCGACCTCTCCACCAGGGCACCGCTGGCACCCGCCCGTGAGCTGGTGGACGCGGGCGTCCAGATTGCACTGGCGTCGAACTGCAACCCGGGTACCTCATACACCACCTCCATGGCGTTCTGCGTGGCCACAGCCGTCCTTCAGATGGGCCTTTCCGTTCACGAAGCAGTCAGGGCCGCCACCTATGGCGGTGCCCTCGCACTGCACCGGGAGACGGGGAGCGATTCCGACGGTGACCGGGCCGTGGGTTCACTGGCGGTTGGCCACCGGGCAGACGTGCACCTCCTGAACGCGCCCTCTGCCACGCACCTGGCCTACCGCCCCGGCATGCCGCTGACATTCGCAGTATGGCGGGCCGGGGTGCGGAAGCGCTGACAGAGGCGCCGTTGTGCGCCAGGTGAAAGTCCGACGTCGGGCGCTCCAGTAAGCGCTGATTCCGCCAGCTGCGTGCCGCGGCGATCCATCACCCCGACGAGATCAGAAGTCCATGCGTGGCGCATCAAGCACCGAGTCCGCTACCCCTCGCGCTTCCCACTGGGTGAAGGGCTCATCAAGGGAATACTTCCCATCGCGGCCGCGCACAAGTGTGCGCAGGGCCGCGTTGTCCGGGTTGTTCAGTGATTCAAAATACTCCACAGACCAGTGGAACCATCGCATGCAAAACAGGCGCATTGTCAATCCGTGGGTCACCAGAAGGGTATTGGATGCATAGCTGGGCCGGTCCCAATGCCTGTGCAGGGTCTCCAGGAACGACGAGGTCCTGTCGTAGACATCGGAGCCTGATTCTCCCTCACGGAACCGGTAGAAAAAATGTCCGTACGCGTTGCGAAGTTTCCGCTGTTCCTCGATATCGGCAGCGCTCTGGAAATTAGCCCAGTCCTGTTCGCGGAGCCGCGGCTCTTCAACAACCCGGTCCACCAGCGCGCCAAGGTTGAGGGCTTCAAGGGTCTGGTAAGTGCGCAGATAGGGAGAGACATAGACGCTGATTGGCTGGCCGTCCAGGTCACGGCGAAGCTGCTCGCCAGCCGCCACTGCCTGAGAAATTCCCAGATCCGTCAGCGGAATCCGGTAGTCAGGAACCCTGTCATAAATCGAGGGGTCAACGTTGGCAGCCGATTGGCCGTGTCGGATCATGAATATTCTGCCGGGTGCACTCACGTTCCCAGCTTAGGCTCCACCGGTTCACATCCAGCGCTTTATCGGTTTCAACAGGCAAGATAGAACCATGCTGCCAGCCTCCCGTCGCCGCCTGCGGATTGAAGTACTTATTGTTTCTGGATTGTCCCTGGGCCAGTCCGCCGTCTATTCGGTAGTGCAGCTCCTGGACAAGCTCAGCCGTGCTCCGCTGGCAGAAGGAACATCAACGCTTAATGCCTCACGGAACAGCCGCGAGTACTTCGACCTTACCTACCAGATGCTGGACATCGTCTTTGCCCTGGTTCCCGTGGCACTGGTGCTGTATCTACTTGGCAGCTCGGGAAAGTCTCCGTTCCGCACCGTGGGATTCGACCTTCGCCGCCCCGGCAAGGATGCACTCCATGGCGCAGGCCTCGCCGTGCTCATCGGCATTCCCTCCCTGGGCCTCTATGCTGCAGGCCGGGCGCTGGGCATCACAACGGCCATCATTCCAAGTGCACTGGATGCCTATTGGTGGACCATCCCGGTGCTGATCCTCTCAGCGATTCGGCACGGAATCGTGGAGGAAGTGATTGTGGTGGGATACCTGATGGACCGGTTCGGAAAATTTGGCTGGCGCACGCCTGTAGCGATCGTGGTGAGCGCAGCCCTTCGCGGCAGCTACCACCTCTACCAGGGTTTCGGCCCCTTCGTGGGCAACTTCGTGATGGGCCTGGTTTTCGCCTGGCTGTACACACGGACGCGGCGCGTGATGCCCCTGGTCATAGCCCACGCAATCCTAGATACTTTCGCATTTGTGGGATTCAGCCTCTTTGGCCGCCTTGTTGGGCTGGGCTAGGGAATCGGCGCCAAGAAAAGCGACCGCCCGTGCGTGACTCCCCTGGGGGAGTCACGCACGGGCGGTCGAATGACCTAGCGGTGTCTGAGCCGGGTCCATCTTGCCCTGGGCCGCGAACGAACCCATGAAGCCTTAGATGGTCACGGCCCCGGACGAGGTCTCGAATGTCACAGACATGATTCCTGGTGTGCCCTTGGGTGCCATCCAGTTCACTGCGACGTCCTCGAGCGGCTTCTCCACGGGTTCCCCCAGCCACTCGGTCACGCGTTCTGCAGAACCTGCAATGGTCAGGCTGGACATCTTGACGTGGCTCTCGTAGGCGTTGGACGGATGCAGTGCATCGTCGCCGTCCCATTTGAGCATGTAGGGCACCTGGGGATCGGCAATCAGGCCCAAGATCCCGATCTGCTTCCAGACCAGCTCGCGCCCATCCGGAAACTTGCGGTTGCCATTGACGGCAGAGCGGCCCAGGCGTGACTCGAACGGTGCAAGGTCGTCCACCTCGACGCACCAGCCCATCCAGCCGCCGCCAGCTTCGGAGCGCGCCCGGACTGCCTGGCCGAAGGGCGCCTTGTCCGAGGCGGGGTGCGCCAGGACTTCAACGACCTCAAGGTATTTGTGGCCGGACAGGGGAATGATCATATTGCGGGTACCGAAGCGCGGGTGCACTCCGCCCCTGACTGCCTCGACGCCCAGGGCGCCAGCAATTCTCTCGGTGGTGGCCGCGAGGCCATCCTTTTCACAGGCGTAAGAAACGTGATCCATGCGCATGCCCATCATCTTGGCACTTTGTGACCAGCCTCTCAGCTTAGGTAACCCTAACTTTTTCAGCTGATGGTTCGATCCAGTGTTTTTCTCCCTTCGTCACAATGGCCATGGCAGGCCATCTGGTTCCTACACTGGGGATATAGGTCATGAGTGCCAGCGCATTGCCCCGGCTTGCTGGCCGGCAACCCTCCACCCGCGGTGGGGTGCCCCGGGTGAGGACCTGGCCGTCCGGTGATTGCCGGCGGCAAGCGCGCCCGGTGTCACGGAAGCGACACCAGGGCCCTGTAAGGAGGATGCAACATGTCCGCTTCATGGTCATTTGAGACCCGTCAGATACATGCCGGGCAGAGCCCCGACACCGCAACCGGTGCCAGGGCGCTACCGATCTACCAGACGACGTCGTTCGTCTTTCCCAGTGCCGAAAGTGCAGCGAACCGTTTTGCGCTCAAGGACCTGGACCCCATCTATACCCGGATCGGAAATCCTACTCAGGATGCCGTGGAACAGCGGATCGCCAGCCTGGAGGGGGGCCTGGCCGCCCTGCTGCTGAGCTCCGGGCAGGCCGCCTCGACGCTGGCCATCCTCAACGTGGCGGAGTCGGGGGACCATGTTGTAGCAAGTCCCAGCCTCTACGGCGGCACCTACAACCTTCTGGCCCACACCCTGAAAAAGTTCGGTATCAGCGTCACGTTCGTGGCGGACCTGGACAACCTGGACCAGTGGCGCGATGCTGCCCTGCCCAATACCAAACTCTTTTTCGGCGAAGTAGTCTCCAATCCCCGCCAGGATGTCCTGGAAATCGAAGGTATTTCCGCCGTGGCGCACGAGGTCGGGGTGCCGTTGATAGTAGACAACACACTTGCCACGCCATACCTGATCCGTCCCTTGGAATGGGGTGCGGACATTGTGGTGCACTCAGCCACCAAATACCTCGGTGGCCACGGAACGGCAATCGGCGGCGTTATCGTCGATTCCGGAAAATTCGACTTCAGCAAGGATCCAGAGCGGTTCCCGAACTTCAATACCCCCGATCCCAGCTACAACGGCCTCGTGTATGCCCGTGATCTGGGCGCTGACGGTGCCCTGGGTGCCAACCTGTCCTACATCCTCAAAGCCAGGGTTCAGTTGCTCCGCGACCTTGGGCCGTCCGTCTCCCCCTTCAATGCGTTCCTCATTGCCCAGGGACTTGAAACACTGAGCCTGCGGGTTGAACGGCACGTGGCCAACGCCACCACCGTGGCGCAGTGGCTCGAAGCCAGGGACGACGTCGAATCCGTCGCCTACGCGGGACTTGCCTCCAGTCCCTGGTACGAGCGGGGCCGCAAATACGGGCCGCGAGGCACCGGCGCAATTGTCTCATTTGTCCTGCCCGGGGGAGCAGATGCCGGACAGGCCTTCGTGGATGCCCTTGAACTGCACTCCAATGTGGCCAATATCGGGGACGTGCGCTCGTTGGTCATCCACCCGGCCTCCACCACGCACAGCCAACTCACGGCGGAGCAGCAGGCGACTGCAGGCGTGCTGCCAGGGATGGTGCGGCTCTCGGTGGGCCTGGAGCACATAGATGACATCCTTGCGGACCTGGATGCCGGATTCCGCGCTGCCAAGACAGCGGCAGGCTAGCGCCCTCCATGGTGCGGGCAGCTGCGGTGCGGACTGCAGCTGCCCAGCTGGCAGTGGCGTGGCCCGCACTCGTCCCCTCATATCGTGCGCCGCGATCTGCTGGAGTCACAAACCGGTCACACGCTTGGCATTCGGAGGCAAGGGTTTCGTAGAATCGGTGCAGGTCATGAGTGCCAGCGACAGCCCCGGCTTGCTGGCCGGCAACCCTCCACTTGCGGCGGGGTGCCCCGGGTGAGGACCTGGTGCGCCGTTCAACCGACGGCGCGCAAGCGCGAGGCTAGGTCACTATCATGAGTATTTTTCTTTCCGGTCAGGCGATGGGCGCGCACGCAGATCCAACAGGCGCAACGAGGGAGCCTCTCCGTCGTGGTCCTGATCCGGTTGTCTCCGGACCTGCTGTTTCCGGACCTGCCGCTTCTGAACCAGCGGCCACCGGGATGCCGCAACGCCACACGGGCAAGGGGAACGACGGACTCCTGAGATTTGCCTCCGTTGGACCAGTGCAGCTTGAGGCGGGCGGATTCCTGCCTGATGTGACACTGGCCTACGAAACGTGGGGAGCGCTCAACGCGGATTCTTCCAATGCGATCCTGATCCACCATGCACTTACTGGCAGTACCCACGTCACACAGGGTGACAGTGATGACGCTGGGTGGTGGGAAGAGCTGGTAGGTCCTGGTGCTCCGGTGAACACTACCAAATTTTTTGTTGTCTCCGTGAACATGCTGGGAGGCTGCTATGGCTCCACCGGGCCAGCATCGACTGCACCGGATGGCCGCCCCTGGGGCTCACGGTTCCCCCTCATTACCCTCCGGGACACGGTGGAAGTCGAAGAGCGGTTGGCTGACCAGTTGGGCATCGCTACCTGGCATGCTGTTGTGGGCGGGTCACTGGGCGGTGCACGTGCTCTTGAGTGGGCCATCAGCCGGCCTGACCGCGTCCAACGATGCGGCGTCATTGCATGTGGTCCAACCAGCACGGCGGAGCAGATCGCTTTTGCCCAGGCGCAGACCCTTGCTATCAGGCAAGACAGGGATTTCAACGACGGCGATTACTATGGGGGTCCGTTGCCCGACGCCGGGTTGGCGTTGGCACGGCGCATCGCCCACATCACCTACCGCTCCGCAGCGGAACTTGATAACCGCTTTGGCCGTCAGCCCCAGCAGCTCGAACAGCCGCTGCAGGCCCAGGCGCTTGCCCAGAGGGGGCGCTATCAAGTGGAAAGCTACCTGGATCACCAGGGCAACAAGTTGGTGGGCCGCTTCGACGCGAACAGCTATGTGGTCATCACTGAGGCCCTCATGAGCCATGACATCACCCGCGGGCGGGGGACCCTTGGCGAGGCACTGGGTAGGACAAGTGCCCAGTTCTTCATTGCTGCCGTCACCTCGGACCGGCTCTACTTTCCTGCTGAGTCAGAGTCGCTTGCGGCGGCTCTCCCCACACCGGTGGACGTCCATATGATCAGCGCAGGAATTGGCCACGACGCCTTCCTGACGGATATTGCGCAGGTGGCTGAACCCTTGCGACTGCACCTTAGCCAGTGATCCCGACGGCATCGTACCGTTGGCGAAGTGCGGGACTTCGGACCCACAGACGCACGTATATTAGCCCTTCATGATCTCCGAGCGTTGGGACATGTAATCCTCCATGGAGAGTTCACCGGCGCTGTATTTCTCATCCAGTTCAGCAAGTTTTCGGGCCCGGAAGCCCTGGGGACCGGCGGGCGACGTCGGCAGGTCAGGGCCTGCCTGTTCCGTCCCGCCGCCTGGCCCTGCCTGCGTGTCCTGCTGTCCCTGGGTGCCCCAGTTGGGCTGCGCTGGTTGTCCCGGATAGCTGGGCAGCTGGTTACCGGAGGGCTGCTCGCCATGGTTCTGCCCGCCATGGTTCTGCCCGCTGGCATAGGGGTCGCCCAAGGAGGGCCCGCCCATAGGTGGGTAGGGCTGGCTCGGGGGAGTCTGCTTGGGCTGGCCCAGTTCCCGGAAACCGCCTGCCATGTAGTCCTGCTGCGTGTACCCGTCGCGAGGCTGGTTACGGGTGGGACCCGTTCCAAATCCGGGGCCGCCGGTTCCGGGGAATCCGCCTACACCATCGTGGTTGCGGCGGTTGAGTTGGGACCGCCGGTACCAGCGCATGGCCATGGGAATCAGGAAGGACAAGATGATAATCCACAGAAACAGACTGCTCACTGGAACGGACCTCTCATTGGCGGTCCCTCCAGTTTAGCGGCGGACTGGCAAGCCAGCTGGTAGCTATGCCCAGAGCGCAGGAGCAGCCGGATCCATGTGTCCTTGACCGCGGCCGGACACTCCTTCGCGGTGGATCACACCGGGCGGGGTCCCTCGCCGGATCCCAGCGGTGCGCCGGTACCGAAAACAGGACCCGGAATGGGGCGCTTCGCTGTGATGCCATCGCCCGAAGACCGATGGGTCAGGCGGCGGACCACCCACGGGACAAAGTATTCCCGGGCCCACACGAGGTCGTTACCGCGGGCCTCACGCCAGGGGACCTGCGGCAGCGGTTTTGGCACCAGCGGATCGAGCGTATGCGCCACGTTCAGTGAATCCAGGACCATGGCAGCGATGGTGTGGTGGCCCATCGGTGAAAAGTGCAGGCGATCCCCATCCCACATCTGTGGATCACTGAGCTGGCGGAGGGACCACATGTCGGCAATCACGGCATCGTGGCGCGCAGCCACCGTCCGGAGATTCTCGTTGTAGATAGCAATTTTTCCGCGAATGCGTCCCAGAACGGAGGACCCGGTATCTGGCCCGTTGAACAACACGACAGTGGCCCCATTCATGCTGAGGATCTGAACCACGGAGTCGAGTTTTTCTGCCAGGGCGTCAGGGTCGCCGCCGGGCCGGATCAGATCGTTGCCGCCCGCGGAGAGCGTTACCAGGTCCGGGCGCAGGGCCAGGCACGCCGCCAGCTGCTGGTCCACGATCTGCTGGAGCAGGCGTCCCCTCACAGCCAGGTTCGCATAGGCGAAGCCGTCGTGACCGCGGCTCAGTTCCTCGGCCACCCTGTCGGCCCAGCCCCTGTACCCACCTGGGCGGGTCGGCGCAGGGTCCCCAATCCCCTCGGTGAACGAGTCTCCCATGGCTACATAACGCCCCCACGGGTGAGGCTGCACGCTGGTGGGACTTGAACCGTCGTCGGCCAGGCCGAAACTCTCGCCGATGCCTGTTGTGGGAAGTTCTGTCCCGCGGTCCGTCATATCCTGGCCAGCCTCGTTCTTAATCACGTTTAAATCCTGCCCTGCCAGCTCACGCTACGCCACCGAAGGTTTGGCTGACAGGGCAGCTGCAAGAATAGGAACCATGACTTCAGCCGATCTATTTCCCGAACCCACAGTCATGTGGGCCACACCCAACGCTGACCAGGCCGGAAAACCGCTGCTCATCCTCCTGCACGGCTATGGCGCCAACGAAAACGATCTCCTAAGCCTGGCGGAAATGCTGCCGGATGCGTTTGCGGTGGCGTCCGTGCGCGCACCCTTGGATCTCGGATCGGGCTTCAGCTGGTTTCCGCTGACCGCTGCCCTTGATTTTTCCATTGATGCAGTAACCCGGGCGGCAGACCACCTGGAAACGTGGCTGGACGGTATCCGTGCCAACCATTCCTCTGTCACGCTGCTGGGCTTTTCCCAGGGAATGGCCATGGCGACCACCCTGCTGCGGCGCCGTCCCTCGGACTATGCCGCCGTCGTCGGGCTGTCTGGTTTTGTGGTGGATGTTGGGAGCAGTACCGAACTGGGTGCCCAGGATGACCTGCTCTCCGGATCCGTCCCCTTTTTCTGGGGCCGCGACCAGCAGGACCCGGTGATTCCGGCAGACAAAATCGACTACACCATGGCCTGGCTCCGGCCACACGTGAAGCTGACCAAAGTGCTCTACACGGGTATGTGGCACGGCATCAACGCGCAGGAGATAGGCCATGTGGGCGAGTTCCTGACCCATGAGGTCCTCAAGGGCTGAAAACCTGTCTCCGTCGGCTGGATACAGCCAACCGGAATCCGCCTGATGGACGCTCAGCTGTGATAACAGTTGGCCGTCAGGATCAGCTCACCAGGGGTGCACTGATCCTGACTGTCCGTCCACCCGCTGTGACAGTGTCACCATTATGCAACTGGCGGCCTCGCCGTTCGTCGATGTCTCCGTTAACCTTGACTAGGCCGTTGCGGATCATGTCCGCAGCCTCAACCCCGTCTTCCACCAGGTTCGCCAGCTTCAGCAGCTGGCCCAACCGAATCATGTCGTCCCGGAGCGTAATTACTTCAATGTCCTGCTTATCCATACTGCCAATGATGCCCGACCGGAGGCTCCCCGCGTGACCGCCAAGACAGGCCTGCCTCTCCCCGTGGGCCTCCTCCTCGCCGTTTCGGCGGGTCTTGCCATTCCCGTCCAGGGACGGATCAACGGTGCATTGGGTGTCAAGCTCGACGACGGCATTGCGGCGGCGTTGGTCAGTTTCAGTACCGGCCTGCTTCTGATGGCCGTCATCTGCCTGGTACTGCCGCGGGGTCGGGCGGGTGCTTCCCGGATCATCCCAGCGCTCCGTGAGCGGGAGTTCCCGCGCATCTACGCTCTTGCCGGTGCCATCGGAGGCCTGTTTGTTTTTGCCCAGTCCTTTACTGTCGGCATTCTTGGCGTCGCACTGTTCACTGTTGCGGCCGTTACCGGCCAGACCGTCAGCGGGTTGCTCGTGGATCGGCTCGGCCTGGGTCCGGCGGGCCGGAAGCGGGTCACCGGGATCCGGGTGGTGGGCTGCATCCTGACAGTCGCCGCCGTCGCCTGGGCAGTCTCACCCAGGCTGGGTGCGGCCACCGGATCTGAAGGCGGTCTCGGCGCCCTGATCCTTCCGTTGCTGCTCCCGATCCTTGCGGGATTCATGATGAGTTTCCAGCAGGCCATGAACGGAACAGCCACTGTGCACTACGGCACGCCCCTGGCCGCCACGCTGATGAACTTCATTGCCGGCGCCACGGTGCTCTGGATTGCCTGGGGGATCAAGGCTGTTGTCGCCGGGGTCGGCAATCCCCTGCCGGGAGAGTGGTGGTACTACCTGGGCGGTCCCATGGGATGTGTTTTTATCGGGTTAGGTGCCCTGTTGGTGCGCAGCCTGGGAGTGCTTGTCACAGGGCTTGGCATGATTGCGGGCCAACTTCTGGGTTCGCTGGCGCTCGACCTGATCGTCCCCTCACCCGGGACTGTCATTGCTCCAGCGACCATCCTGGGAACGCTGCTGACCCTGGTCGCCATTGTCCTGGCCACGCTGCCCTGGCCGCGTGGAGCCATGGGCCGCGCGGGCCGGTAGGCTGGAGCAAGCAGTTTTCCTGCAACCCACAACGCACAGCACCCCGGTCCGGCGCCCTGCCGCATCCGGGGGACCACAGCGCGGACCGCACCCAGCGGCCCGGTAGATCATTGGAGTACCCATGGCAGCAAAATCCGTTCTTGACCAGGTCATTTCCCTCTCGAAGAGGCGGGGATTCGTTTTCCAGGCTGGTGAAATCTACGGAGGCTCGCGTTCTGCCTGGGACTACGGACCCCTGGGAGCCGAACTCAAAGAAAACATCAAGCGCCAGTGGTGGCAGTCCATGGTCCGCGGCCGTGAAGACGTTGTGGGACTCGACTCATCAGTCATCCTGCCCCGCCAGGTCTGGGAAGCATCCGGCCACGTGGATGTCTTCTCCGATCCCCTGGTGGAGTGCATGTCGTGCCACAAGCGTTACCGTGCTGACCACCTGGAGGAAGAGTACGCGGAGAAGAAAGGCCGGCCAGCAGAGAACGGGCTGAAGGACATTGCCTGCGCCAACTGCGGTACCCGCGGCGAATGGACCGAGCCGCAGGAGTTCTCCGGGCTGCTCAAGACATTCCTGGGGCCCGTTGCCAGCGAAGAAGGCATGCACTACCTGCGCCCAGAGACTGCGCAGGGCATCTTCGTGAACTTCAACAACGTCCTCACCACTGCCCGGAAAAAGCCACCGTTTGGCATCGGGCAGATCGGCAAATCCTTCAGGAACGAGATCACACCGGGAAACTTCATTTTCCGTACGCGTGAATTCGAGCAGATGGAAATGGAGTTCTTTGTCGAACCGGGCACCGATGAAGAGTGGCATCAGTACTGGATGACGGAACGCATGTCCTGGTACACCGGCCTGGGCATCAAGGAAGAGAACCTGCGCTTCTTTGAGCACCCGCTTGAAAAGCTCAGCCACTACTCCAAGGGCACCACCGACATTGAATACAGGTTTGGCTTCACGGGGTCCGAGTGGGGAGAGCTGGAGGGCGTTGCCAACCGGACGGACTTTGACCTGAGCACGCATTCCAAGGCCTCCGGCACGGACCTCAGCTATTTTAACCAGGCGACAAACGAACGCTACACGCCCTATGTCATTGAGCCTGCTGCGGGCCTGACCCGCTCGTTCATGGCTTTCCTCATTGATGCCTACACCGAAGACGAGGCTCCCAACTCCAAGGGCGGCGTCGACGTCCGTACAGTCCTGAAGCTGGATCCGCGGCTTGCGCCCATGAAAGCCGCCGTGCTGCCGCTGAGCCGCAACGAGTCACTCTCGCCCAAAGCCAAGGAACTGGCCGCGCAGCTGCGCAAAAACTGGAATATCGACTTCGATGATGCCGGGGCAATCGGCAGGCGTTACCGTCGCCAGGATGAGATCGGTACGCCGTTCTGTATCACAGTGGACTTCGAGACCCTCGAGGACCAGGCCGTCACCATCCGCGAACGCGACACCATGAGCCAGGAGCGCGTCTCCCTGGACAAGGTGGAGGGCTACCTGGCCGCACGGCTGATTGGAGCCTGAGCATGGCCATTTCCTACCGCGCATGGCGTGACGGCGATGACCTTGAACTGCTGGCCATCTGGGGCGACCCGGACAATTACCAGGCCAGGTACTTCCGCAGTGCCCTGGCCGTCTCCTCCGCTGGCACACCGGGAGCGCCCTGGCGACGCTGCATTGTTGCCGAGGACGTTGTTGACGGCATTGCCGTTGCGGTCGGGGCAGGTGTCGTCTATGAGGCAAGCCTGCACACCGAACGGCTCTGGGCCTACATCGAGGTGGCGCGCGATCATCGCCGCTCCGGCATCGGCAGCACGTTGCTGCGGATGCTGCGAGCGGAGGCCAGCGATTCGCCGTCGGGAGTCACCAGGCTTCGCGCCAAGGTGATTGGCGAAACTCCCGGAGCAGCCTTTGCAGCGTTCGCTGGACTGGCACCGATCCAACGGTCCCGTCTGGTGGTGGTTCAACCGGCAGCCCTGAGCCTGCCTGTCTTCGGTTCTTCCGACGGTGCCACCGGGCAGGGCGAGGATGCCGGCTCCGACATTGTCATGGACCTGGCTACCGGCTCTGTTGAACTGACGGATGTGGTGGGCAGGTATTACAGCTCGATCCACAGCTGGGACTCGCCGGGAGTGATTTCTATGGGCCAGGTACAGCGGCAGTTCCTTGACGACCTCACGGGTGCCCATGGCGCCCTGGTCCTGCGGGCGCGTCCGGCGTCAGCGTTCGGCGCCGGCGTGGCGCCCTCCCGCAAGGGCAGGATCCGCGCGTTTGCGATCAGCTATGCAGAGGCAGCAGATCCGCAGGCTGCCGAAGAAGACTCCGGTCCGGAGCGCCCTACGGATGTTTTTGTCGGGCATGAACCTGACCTTGATCCCACAGACGCAGCAGAAGCCGTCCGCGACATGCTCTCGCTCCTCGCCTACCAGCATCCCGTGATGGTGGAAATGGATGACTCAATGACGGCGTTGCGTGCCGCCATCGAGCCCCTCCTGGCTGGCGGCAAGGCAACGCTGGCTGCGCCGGACACGCTCATTGTCGCCGAGTAGCCCAACGAGGAAGGAAGCGCCACCTCTCGGTGTCAGCCTTCAAAACTGCTGGTAGCGCTCCTCCTCCGGGTCAGGGGGTGGGGGCCTGGGAACCGCGCCGCCGGCCCCGTGCCGCATCCTGGGCATCCAGGGTGCGGCGTTCGTCCTCGGAGGGGGCGCTGCCGCCACTGTCCGCAGGCATCCACCAGGCGCCCGGGGACACGTCCATCGGGAAATCAGCAGTGGCCCGGTCAATGCCCTGCTGGAGGATGCTGCGCAACCGCTCGGTTTCAGGCTCGATGGCGGCATCAGGGGCGTACCTGAGGGTCTCTCCGACGTGGACACGCACTGGTGCCCGCCAGGCTCTCCGGATCGAGAAGCCGTGCCCACGGGTGAGCAGGCGGTGCGCACCCCACACTGAGACAGGAATGACGGGCACCCCTGCCTCTGCGGCCATGCGGACCGCGCCGGTGCGGCATTCGCGTACCTTGAAGCTGCGGCTCACCCCGGCTTCGGGCAGGATTGCCAGGTATTCTCCCGCCTTCAGTTTTGCGACGGCCTGGTCATAGGCCAGGGACCGATCGTTGTAGCCAACCACCACGTGTCCGGACGCGCTCACTGCTGGGCCGGCAATCCAGTGATCCGCCGCGCCCTGATGGACCATAAAGCGCAACTGGGCCCTGGTTTTTTTCCACAGCACCAGCTCCGCCACGGCAAAGTCCAGGTAGCCGAAGTGGGTGATCGCAATGATGGCACCCTGCCCCGGCACAGGCATGCGGGAAGGCCCCGACGACGGTGTGGCAGGTGGGAGCCGATCCTCGCCCGTAACGATGAACCGGACGCCGAAGACCCGGCGCAGTGACTGGCCGGTCCTGACAATCATCCGGTAAAAGCGGTCATTGGAGGCTGGTCGCCAGGCCATGGATTCTCCTGAGGTGCGGGAAGGGTGGGGCATGGAAGGTCAGTTTTTCCTGGGCGGGAGGGGGAAGAAACCGCTGGTGCGTGCAACGTATTCCTTGTGTCCGGGCCGGCCGGACATTGCCTTTTCGGTCAGCGGTTTTCCTGTGCGGCTGGAGAGCGCCCAGATCATCAGTGCGGGGGACAGGACGGTGAGGATGCCGGGCCAGGAATCGGCCGCGACCAAGAAAAGGCCTGTCCACACTGCTGCGTCGCCAAAGTAGTTTGGATGCCGGGTATAGCGCCACAGGCCTGTGTCCAGCACTTTGCCCCGGTTGGTGCTGTCTTTCTTGAAGACGGCGAGTTGGCGGTCTCCGACCGCCTCGAAATAAAGTCCCACGCCCCAGGCGAAGACTCCCAGCCAGGCGATGAAACCAACGGCTCCCGTCGCGAACATGCCCACCTGGAGGGTGAGGGAGACAAACAGCATGGTCAGCCCCTGGGGCAGGTAGACCTTGCCCAAGGCATAGACATTGCGGGATCCTGTGGCCGGCTCCAGCATGGCCGTGTACCGCGGATCCTCGTGGCCGTCCCGGGCGCGCCAGGCGATATGGAGACCAAGCCGCAGGCCCCAGGCCGCTGTAAGGATGAGGAGCAGCCAGCGACGCAACTCATCTCCTGCTCCTGCGGAGGAAATGAAGGATGTTGCGGCGATGACCACAAAGCCAAGTCCCCAGGCAATGTCCATGACGGAGTGCCTGCCCTGCCGCACTGCCACTGCATAGGTGATGACAAGGACAACCACGACGGCCACAACGGACCAGACAAAGCCGACCATGAACTCGGGTAGAGGGAAGTTGCTCACAGGCTTACTTCTCCAGCCGAGGTCGGGAAAGTCTCCTGCAGCGTCGTTGAGGTTGGAACGGCTACCCCGGTTTTGGCAGCAAAGGCCGCCAGCACAGAATCGGTGGCGAGGGAGTGCCACAGCCCCACGCGGCTGAGCATGAAGTGCCCGGCTCCCTCAAGGGAGACATAGCGCATGGCAGCGGCATTACCTGCTGCCCGGCGGGAATAGGCCAGCGATTCGCTGGGGCTTGTCCACTTGTCGGTAGTGCCGTGGACAATGAGGACCTTGCGCCCTGTTGTCCGTTCCGCGGGGGTTTCCCCGCTGACCCACGGCGCCAGTGCCACCACGGCGTCCACCGCTGGATCGTCTGCGGCGCACAGGGCAGTCAGGCCGCCCATGGAGTGGCCCAGCAGGAAGATGGGGACCCCCGGGTGCTTTTCGTGAATCTGGGCAAGTGCCCACCGGGCATCGCGCAGGGGGGACATGTCCGCACCGTTCCAGCCGCGGACGCTGTTACGCAGCCGCCAAACGGCCAGGCCTAGGCTGCTTCCCTCGCGGTGGAGCCTGTGTGCAAAAGGGACCATCCGGGCCGGGCTCAGGTGCCGTGCCTGGACGGGTTCGGTGCTTTTGGATCGCCCTCCATGGAGGACCAGGACCACGCCCCGGGTGGAGCCCTGTGCTGCCTGCACTGTGAGGTGGGGGCGGTGCGCGAAGGGAGCTTCCGGGAACGGAAAGCCATACTCCGATCTCCTGTTGTCTTCGGTCTTTCCCTCTGCCATGGTGGCCCTCCCTGATCCTGACGGTGAATTCACCAAGCCTATGGTGCCCCACGTAGAGTTTCCTGCATGAGGTCTTACTGCTGATGGGCGCCGGTCACTCACACACCCATGACGGTACTTCGGAGCCCACTGCCCAAGCGATTGCCGCACGGCGCAGGGCAAACCGGATCCTTGCCGTGATCCTGATCCCGCTGACGCTGCTGACACTCGCTGCGATGGCCATGATGTGGCCCTCGGGCGACCGGGAGTCCATCACGCTTGCCAGTCCATACTCTGCAGCGCCGGGCGTCACTTTCGACACCGGGACCATCCAGCGGGTCGTCACCGAGCCGTGTACGCAGGGAACGCCAGCCACCACCGACGGCACAGCTGAACGTCCCTCTGGAACAGAATGCATGTTCGCCTATACCGAGCCGGATGTTGGCGGGAGCCCTGTAAAAGTGGTGATCAATCCGGACGTGGCCCGCACAGGAGAAGTGAACGCTGGTGACAGCATCCGCTACCTGAACCTCACAACTGCCCAGGGTGCCAGCGGCGCCCAAGGTGCACCCAGCTACATTTTTGTGGACTTCATCCGCACCCTGCCCATCGCATTGCTGGCTGTCCTGTACGCCGTCGTGGTCATTGCCGTGGCGCGGTGGCGGGGATTCCGGGCGCTGATTGGGTTGGTGGGGGCATATTTTGTGTTGGTTTCCTTCATGCTGCCCGGGCTGGTGGAGGGCAAGCCACCGTTGTTGCTGGCCCTGGTGGGCTCCACGGTGATCATGGTGGGCGTGCTGTACTTTGCCCACGGCTTCTCGGCCCGCACCTCAACGGCGCTGCTGGGGACCATGTTTGGGCTGGCCATCACCGCGCTCCTGGCCGCATGGGCCACCGATGCCGCGAATCTGGTCGGAACGGGCAGCGAGAATGCGGTGACGCTGGGGAACATGTCGAGCAACATTTCGATTTCCGGCATCATCCTGTGTGGGTTGATCATCTCAGGCCTGGGCGTGCTCAACGACGTCACCATTACACAGTCGTCCGCTGTGTGGGAACTCTACGAGTTGGCGCCAGGAACTAGCGCCCGGAAGCTGTTCACTGCGGCGATGCGCATTGGGCGCGATCACATTGCCTCCACTGTCTACACCATCGCTTTTGCCTACGCCGGAGCGGCGCTGCCCACCCTCATTATCGTGATGCTCTACGACAGGCCCCTGGGCGAGGCGCTGACCAGTTCGGAGCTTTCCGAGGAAGTCATCCGGACCCTGGTGGGCTCTGTCGGGCTGGTCCTGGCCATCCCGGTGACCACCCTGATTGCCGTCCTGGTGGTCAAGGCCACCGGTATCCGGGGCGCTCAACTGTCCGACGGCGGACCGGCTACCCCCGCGCTGGTGCCCGCCGCGCTGGCGGCTGGATCGCTGCCTGGCGGTCCCGCCGTCGTCGGGGTTCCCGCCCAGGGTGCTGATCAACGGGGCCAGGCGGGGCCAGACGTGGCGGGTGGGCAGCCCACGCGCCGTGGGAGGCGGGCTGACCGGGGCTAGGCAGGAAGGGGGCCCGGGGAACGGCAGGACCTTCGTTTCCACACCCGCCTTCGCCGATTTGCCCGACTTTGCGATAATGGAGGGGTGACTGTTACTGCAACTCCTCCTGCCCCCAAGCTGGAACTTCCGCCCCTGAAGCTTGGCCCCATCACCGTGGACACCCCGGTGATCCTGGCGCCCATGGCGGGCATCACCAATTCCGCCTTCCGGCGCCTCTGCCGAGAGTACGGTGGTGGACTCTATGTGGCCGAAATGGTGACGTCCCGCGCACTGGTGGAACGGACCCCCGAATCCCTGCGGATCATCTCGCACGACGACGACGAAAAAGTCCGGTCGGTACAGCTCTACGGTGTGGATCCCGTAACAGTTGGCCAGGCTGTGCGGATGCTCGTCGAGGAGGATCGCGCCGATCACATCGATCTCAACTTTGGCTGCCCGGTGCCCAAGGTGACCCGCCGTGGCGGAGGCGCAGCCCTGCCCTGGAAGATTGACCTCTTCACCTCCATTGTCCAGACAGCAGTGCGGGAGGCAGCCCACGGCAACGTTCCCCTGACCATCAAGATGCGCAAGGGAATCGACGATGACCACCTAACGTACCTGGAAGCAGGACGTATTGCCCGTGACTCAGGGGTAGCAGCGGTTGCCCTGCATGGCCGTACCGCTGCCCAGTTCTATTCGGGCCAGGCTGATTGGGCGGCCATTGCCCGGCTTCGGGAGACCCTGCCGGATATTCCCGTCCTGGGCAACGGTGATATCTGGTCCGCTGAAGATGCTGTGCGGATGGTGCGCGAGACAGGTGTTGACGGCGTGGTGGTCGGCCGCGGCTGCCAAGGCAGGCCGTGGCTTTTCGGCGACCTGCAGGCAGCCTTCGAGGGCAGTGATACTCGGCACCGGCCAGGCCTGAAAGAAGTTGCCAAAGGTGTCTACCGCCATGCGCAGCTGATGGTGGAAACCTTCGATGATGAGTACAAGGCACTGCGGGAAATCCGTAAGCACATGGCCTGGTATTTCAAGGGGTACGTGGTGGGCAGCGAGCTCCGAACCAAGCTTGCCAGCGTCACCACCCTTGAGGTCCTGCAGGGTTACCTTGACCAGCTGGACACGGATTCGCCCTACCCGGGCTCTGACGCGGAGGGCCCCCGTGGGCGTGCAGGCTCGCCCAAGCAGCCTGCGCTGCCCAAGGACTGGCTGCTGGACCGTCATCTGAATACCGCCCAGTCCAAGGACATTTCCGCGGCGGAACTGGATGTTTCGGGTGGTTGAGGTGGCCCGCAGTGAGATGACGCCCGTGGTGGCTGGTTATGAGCCCCGCGATTCTGCCCGATGGGTGGAAGAACCGCCAAAGACGACCTACCGCTCCGACTTTGAACGCGACCGGGCCCGGGTGCTGCACTCCTCGGCGCTTCGACGGCTCGGTGCCAAGACCCAGGTGGTGGCACCGGATACAGACGATTTTGTCCGGACTCGGCTCACACACAGCCTTGAAGTTGCCCAGGTGGGCCGGGAACTGGGGCGGACGCTGGGCTGCGACCCTGACGTGGTCGACACTGCCTGCCTAAGCCATGATCTGGGGCACCCGCCCTTTGGCCATAATGGGGAATCCGCACTCAACGAGATGGCACACGCAATCGGCGGGTTCGAGGGGAACGCGCAGACCCTGCGCCTCCTGACCAGGCTCGAGCCCAAGGTCCTGGACGCTGGCGGTAAGCCCGCAGGCCTGAACCTGACCCGCGCCAGCCTAGATGCCGCGGCGAAATACCCGTGGTCCGCCGTCGACGCTCCCGTGGTGCATGGGGCTCGCACCAGCAAATTTGGTGTCTATGAGGATGACCTGCCCATCTTCGAATGGTTGCGTGCAGGAGCCCCCAGCCAGCGCACGTGCCTTGAAGCCCAGGTGATGGACCTGGCTGATGATATTTCCTACTCCGTCCACGACGTTGAAGACGCTATTGTGGCCGGTCACTTCCAGCTTGGTTGGATGAGCAACCCCGACCACCGCGCCAGGGTAGTAGGCTACGCACGCCAGTGGTACCTGCCGCACAACGATCCCGCCGCTATCGACGCAGCTCTCGCACGGCTTGAGGCTACCGACGTCTGGGTCCGGGAAGCAGACGGCAGCCGTAAATCCATGGGCGCCCTGAAAAACATGACCAGCCAGTTGATTGGCAGGTTCTGCCAGAGCGCCCTGGAAA
Source organism: Pseudarthrobacter sp. PS3-L1 (assembly GCF_030063285.1). Lineage (GTDB taxonomy): Bacteria > Actinomycetota > Actinomycetes > Actinomycetales > Micrococcaceae > Arthrobacter. Next base: position 930,451 of record NZ_JASISU010000001.1, read on the forward strand.
CGACAAGGAACATTTACGGCCCAGCAAACCTCACTCGATACAACGCGGAACTGGTGGTGCCGGATGAGACGGTGATGGAAATCGCTGTCATGAAGGGCCTGGCAACAACGTTCGTCATGACCACCGAACACCGGCAGCCCATCTACGAGCGCCAGCGCGAGGTTCTCCATGCGCTTGTCACTACGCTCAATGCCACTGGAGACAGGCACCTTGAGCCGATGTTCGCCGCTGACTGGCGGGACGCCGCCGACGACGCGGATAGGTTGCGCGTGGTGGTTGACCAGATTGCATCACTGACGGATGGTTCCGCACTGGCCATGTACGAGCGACTTGTGGGCAGTCTTCCATCACTCTGGTAGCAACGGGAAGTACCCCGGTACGGGACTAGGATGGTGTTGTGGCTGGACTGATCAAACGCGAAGATATTGACGAGGTCCGCCAACGCACGGACATCAAAGAGGTCATTGACGGTTATGTCACCCTCAAGGGTGCAGGACTGGGCAGCTTCAAGGGGCTCTGTCCATTCCACGATGAGCGCTCGCCCTCATTCACCGTGCGGCCCCAAGTGGGCAGGTACCACTGTTTTGGGTGTGGTGAGGACGGCGACGCCATCTCCTTCATTCAGAAGCAGGACCACTCAACATTCCACGAGGCAGTCGAGAAGCTTGCGGCCAGGATTGGTTTTGAACTCCGTTACGAGGACGGCGGCTCGGGCCCCAACCGCGAAGAAGTGGGCAAGCGCCAGCGGCTCCTTGACGCACATAAGATTGCTGGCGAATTTTTCCGTGCCCAACTCTTGACTGCTGAGGCCGGGACTGGCCGCACCTTCCTGCAGGAACGCGGTTTCGACCGCGCAGCTGCTGAGCAATTCGGCGTGGGGTACGCACCGCAGGGCTGGGACTCGCTGCTCAAGCACTTGCGGGACCGTGGCTTCACGGATCCTGAACTGAAGCTGACGGGTATGTTCTCCGAAGGTGGCCGTGGCATTTACGACAGGTTCAGGGGACGGCTTATCTGGCCCATCCGTGACATTGCCGGGGACACCATTGGTTTCGGTGCCCGTAAGCTCTACGAGGATGACCAGGGCCCCAAATACCTGAATACCCCGGAGACCACGCTGTACAAGAAGTCCCAGGTGCTCTATGGAATTGACCTGGCAAAGCGCAGCATTGCCAAAGAACGCCAGCTTGTGGTGGTGGAGGGCTACACCGACGTGATGGCGTGCCATCTTGCCGGTGTCACTACGGCCGTTGCCACGTGCGGTACCGCTTTTGGAACCGACCACATCAAGGTTTCCCGCCGCCTCTTGTCCGACGACGGCTCGGGGGGAGAAGTAGTTTTTACCTTTGACGGCGATGCTGCCGGCCAGAAGGCTGCCCTGCGGGCGTTCGAGGAAGACCACCGGTTTATTGCACAGACCTATGTCGCGGTGGAGGCCTCCGGGGCCGACCCCTGCGAGCTTCGCATCGCCAAGGGGGATGCAGCGGTGCGGGAGCTCATCAGCTCCAGGCGTCCGCTGTTTGAGTTCGCCATTCGCGCCTCCCTGAAACGTCACGACCTGGACACTGTGGAGGGACGGATCGCCGCGTTGCGCGAAGCTGCACCCGTCGTGGCCCAGATCCGCGACGCCGGGATCCGCCCCGCCTACACCAGGGAGTTGGCTGGCTGGCTGGGAATGGCCATGGAGGAGGTTAGCCGGGCCGTATCTACCGCAACCCGGCGGCAAGGTTCCCAGGACGCTGCCGGGAGCCGTCATGGTTCTGGACAGGCATTGGGCTCTCGCTCACCAGCGGAGAACGGGATGTCGGCACCGGCCTTTGGCCGCCCGGATTCCAGGGATCCGGTAGCAGGCATGGAGCGCCAGGCGTTGGAGGTTGTCCTGCAGGAACCTGCCGTCCTGTCGGGTCCCACCTGGGAGCGGTTCGATGCGGTTCGGTTCGCCACCCCTGCCTACCAGGCTATCCACGATGCCATCCGGGCTTCAGGTCCGGGCCTGACCGGAGATCCCGTCAGGTGGGTTGACCAGGTCATGCAGGAAGTCCCGGAACCGTTGCGGTCCCTGGTGTCCGAACTGGCAGTGGTGCCACTTCCGGCAAGCACCGCAGAGGCCGTCCAGAAGTATTGCCGGGATATTTTGGCAGGGCTGTTCGAGTTGCAGATCACCCGGGTCAAGGCTGACAAAATGGGGCAGTTGCAGCGGCTCGATTCGAGAGCGGATCCGGATGAATTCCAGCGGCTCAACCGAGAACTGATGCAACTTGAGATGGATCGGCGGGCCCTTCGCTCGGATGCCTGACGTGCGGGCCCGGGCGATTTCTGTTAGACCGGGAATCTTTGCTAGGCTAATACCCGCCTCATTCCTCCTTAGCTCAATTGGCAGAGCATTCGACTGTTAATCGAAGGGTTGCTGGTTCAAGTCCAGCAGGAGGAGCCAGAGCTCCACGAAAACCCCGTCCTCATTGTGAGGGCGGGGTTTTTGCATACCTGGGAGGGGTATGTTGAGGCCTGTCCAGCCGATTTCCCATGGGGCCTGTTCCTTTGCTAAAGTCGTAGCTGCTTCATTCCTCCTTAGCTCAATTGGCAGAGCATTCGACTGTTAATCGAAGGGTTGCTGGTTCAAGTCCAGCAGGAGGAGCCCAAAGGCAAAGGCCCCGGTCCGTCAGGATCGGGGCCTTTGCTGTTTCTTGCATCAGGAGGGCCGCCACTGACGGGTGGCTTAGACGTAGTCCATCTCCACCTGGAGGAAGCGTTCGGCGGCGGCCGTTGCGGCGTCGAACGCTTCTCGCTGGGTTGGTGAGGCTGTGGGGTCGCGGGGGAACCATTCGTGCGGCGCCGACTGGACACGAAGCACCCCACCCCCAGGCGGTGCATAAAAAATACCGAATCGCTGGACTGGCCATTCCGGAGACGTCTCCGGAGCTACGAGCAAGGCCGCATCGAACGCTGGATTGAACCACTGGGCAATGGGCCTTCGGCGGTCGCCTGCGAACAACCCGGCAGCATAGAGAGCCGCAGACTGGTGGCCTGCCTGGGCGCACAGGCGTTCCCACCACAGGGGAAGGATGTGTGCGTCGCATCGTTGCCAGGCAGCGGGGACTGGCTTTGGATCCTGGCGTCGGGCCATGCACGCAGTTTATCGCCAGTGCACCGTGCATGGCATGGTATGGCGACGAGCATTGTTGTGACGGTCAGGGTCGCTTGCGGGGACCGGGATTAACGCGAAAGAGCAACGCAGCGCCGGCCAGCGCCCCCAGGATGATTCCGAACGGCAGTGCGCTGCCTCCACGCGTCAGCCAGAACCCCACGGCGGCGCCGAGAATCGCGCCGATGAAGAGTCCGCGCCGGTTGCGGTTGAGTCTTTTCTTCTGGTCCACGATGTTCCTTCAGTGCGCTTGACGGTGATCAAGTCAGTGGATGGATGGGACGGTCCGGGGGCGCACCAGGAACCACAGGGCTGCCGCAGCCCCTGCGATACAAGCGGCCTGGACAGCGCCCATGGGGGTCGCTGACGTAATGCCAATCCAGCCAGCTACGGGGGAGATGATACCCGCGAGCATGAAGGTTGCAGCACCCAGGAGGGATGCTGCCGTACCTGCCTGGGCGCCATGCCGGCTCAGCGCCAGGACCTGCACGCAGGGGAAAGTGAAACCTGTGCCCAGGATGTAGAACCAGAGCGGCACCATGACGCCCCAGAGGCCAAAGCCCAACTGGTCGAACAGGACTATCAGGAGCGCCATAAGAATCATCCATGACGTTGAGAAAGCCAGTATCCACTGTGGCCCCACGCGCTTGATGAGGCGGGAACTGGTCTGCACTCCTGCCACGATGCCCAGCGAATTGATGCCAAACAGGAGCCCGTACTGCTGGGGCGTGAAACCGTAGATGTCCTGGAAGAGAAATGGAGAGGAAGAAAGATACGTGAAAAGGCCTGCGACGTTCATTCCGCCTACCAGGAGCAGCCCCACGAAGATCCGGTCAGCAAACAGTGCCCTGTACCTGCTGGCCATGGTCAGTTCAGAGCTGTGGCGCAGTTCCGGCGGCAGTGTCTCCCTGATCAGGAAGAAGGCAGCGATGAGCACCAGGGAGCCATAGGCTGCGAGGAAAACGAATATGCCAGGCCACGGCGTGATGAGCAGGAGTTGGGAACCAATCACCGGGGCCAGGATTGGCGCCAGGCCATTCACCAGTGCCATGCGGGAAAACATGCGGACCATGGCATAGCCGGAAAACAGGTCGCGCACCATGGCCATGGCCACAACGCTGCCACCAGCTGCGCCAATGCCCATAAGCACCCGGAAGATCCCCAACGATACGATCTCCGTTGAGAGTGCAGCACCAATCGATGCGCCGATATGCAGGACAGTCGCCAGGATCAGCGGGAGCCGCCTGCCGAACTTGTCGCTGAGGGGTCCCACAATGAGTTGTCCCAGCGCAAACCCCACAGTGGTTCCTGTCAGCGTCAGCTGGACCGCCGCCTCCGTAACCCCCAGGCTCTCTTCGAGGGCCGGAAATGCCGGAAGGTAGAGGTCAATGGTGAACGGACCCAGTGCGGTCAGTGCACCGAGCATCAGGATGTACAGGATTTTGCGGCGTCTGCTTAGGGCGTCGCCGGGATTTGTGGGGATGGTCACGAACAACAATCCTAGGCCCACAGCAGCTGGACCTGCAGCGTTGGAGGGAATATCAGAGGCTGCGCGTGAAGGTAGCCAGGACGCGCAATGATAGCTTTGTGACGAACACTATCAAGCACTACCTGCCCGACAGCGCACCCGGGGCAGGACAACCATGACATCAGTTAGGCGGATCCGATGAGCGGACGTCACAGTGGCCGTGAAAACCGCGGCCTGCGGATTACGGCCCTCCCAGGGACCTTTCGCTTGATCATGCGGTTGGCTCCGCGCCAACTCCACGATGAGATCGCCTTCGCGAAAATTGAGCTCAAGCGTAAGGGCGTCCAGCTGGGCGTCGCCGCCGCGTTCTTCGTTGTTGCGCTTGTGTTTGTCCTTCTCCTTGTCATCGGACTCGTTGTAGCCGCCATCATGGGTCTTGCCACCCTCATGCCGGCATGGCTTGCTGCACTTCTGGTCTCGGCCCTCTTCCTGGTGCTTGCTGGGGTGGGCGCGCTGATTGGGTACGTGAAACTCAAGAAAGCCCTGCCACTGGTCCCCGAGGAAACACTTCGCGGCATCAAGCATGACCTGGGTATTGCGCAGAAGGGTTCCGAGTACGACCCCGCGCTGCTTGATCCATCCAGTGCAGCTGCGAAAGCTGCGAAAAAGGCCAAGGACGAGGCAAAAGCGAAAGCCAAAGCCGAAAAAGAGGCAAAGGACAAGGAACAGGACAGTGGGCTCAAGCTCCCCGTGGCCACCGGTCCGGAACTTGGCCGGCGCCTGACCCAGCGTCGTGAGCACCTCACCGAGGTGCGGGATGACCTCGGCGAAGAGCTCGACGTCAAGGCACAGGCCGAGATTGCCGTCGCTGCTGCAAAGCGCGGCCTAGCAAAGGGTCAGGTGGTGCTGGACGACGGCAAGGACCGCGTGGTGGGGGTCCTTGCCGACGTCGCTGGGCCGGACTCCGAGCTTCGCGCACGCTGGAAGCCTCTTTCTGCGCTTGTTGCCTCTGCGAGTGTGCTGGTTGTGCTGATCCGTAGGCTGATCAAAAGCTCCTGACAACCGACTGTCCCTGGTGCCTATCACTGGTTCCGTGGGCTCCACAATGACCGGCGCGGGCCGGCCGCAAAGAAAATGGGAACTCGGATGAAGTTCATCGGTGCCGGTGCCCGTCCCGGACAACCGGAGGTTGAGCATGAAGTGGTCTTCACGGTGCCCAACGCCCTTACGGTCCTGCGTTTCATGGGTGTTCCACTTTTCATGTGGCTTGTCCTGGCGCAAGAGCAATATGGCCTCGGAGTTGTAGTTCTGGCTGTGATGGCCAGCACTGACTGGGTGGATGGCTACGTGGCCCGGCGGTTCAACCAGGCATCCCATTTGGGGCGGGTCATGGATCCCATCGCTGACAGGCTCGCTCTGATAGCAGTTGCCGTCACCCTGGCCATCGCAGGTATTGTCAGCTGGCTCTACCTGGCGGCGCTGTTGGTTCCGGATGCTGTCCTGTTTGTCATGACGCTCTCCTACTTCCGGGGGCATCCAGATTTGCCAGTGAGCTCAATCGGCAAGATCCGAACCGGTCTGCTGCTGCTTGGAACCCCCATGCTTGTGTTGTCCAAACTTGATGTTCCTTTTGCCGGTGGACTTTTCGTAGCTTCCTGGATTGTCCTGGGGCTGGGCCTTGTGGGGCACTGGATTGCCGCCTACAACTATCTTTGGGCCATTATCCGGAAGGGGCCCACTGCCTCGTCCCGGTCCACAGGACGGGTTCACTGATGGTCTTGCTTGCAGTCCTCCTTGCCGTCCTTGGCGCTTTTTGCCTGGCGTTTGGGGCACAGCGCCAGGGGAGTGCCGTCAAGGCGGATACCGGGGGACTGGCCCTGAACAGTACAGGCCTGCTGAGGCTGCTGCGTAACCCGCGCTGGGTCTTTGGACTTTTCCTTCTTGCGATCGGGATGTGCATGAATGCGGTGGCGCTCGTCTCGGCGCCGCTGACGGTGGTCCAGCCAATTGGCGCCATCGCGCTGGTGATCACCACCGTCGTTAATGCCAAGGACCAGGGAATCAAGATCAACAGGCCCACGGTGGTGGCCATTACTGCCTGTGTCACAGGCTCGGCGCTTTTTGTTCTCCTGGCCGTTACAGTCACCCAAGAAAACCACCGAGTGGATGTGGAGAGCGAACTGACGATCGTTCTGCTGCTTGCCGTCGTGGTGGGTATTTTCGGCTCGCTCGCCGCCATGTTCAAACACCGGATGAACGCTTTTGTCTATATTCTCGGTGCCGGCATCCTTTTTGGCTTTGTCGCCGTGCTGACCAGGATCATTGGAAAGCAGCTGCTTGATCCGAATGGTGCGTTCCTGCTGAATGTTCAGTGGTATTCGATTGTCGCAATCGTGGCGGCCGGAGTTCTTGGCTCATGGTTTGTCCAGAGTGCGTACTCAGGTGGGCCGCCGGATCTGGTCATTGCTGGCCTGACGGTAATTGATCCTATTGTGGGCATTGCCATCGGCATCATCATTTTGGATGAACTCAAACCTGATGTCCACGCCGTGATGGCAATTGGCATGGCTGGCGCCGCTGTCATTGCTATCGTTGGGGTGATCGTCCTTTCGAGGCACCACCCTGAGGTGACCAAGCGGAAAAAAGAAGCACGCAAAGCGGCTGGGCGGTCCAAGTAGACAGATGATTCATCGATGGACCGGCGTGCCTGCCGCAGTCCACCGGATGCGGGCCCCACCAGCGCCTACATCGCAACCACCAGGAGCACTCAACGTGACGACGTCCGGTACACAGCGACCCCTGACCATCTTGATTGCGGCGGATACCTACCCGCCGCACATCAACGGAGCAGCTCAATTCAGCTTCCGGCTAGCCAAAGGCATGACTGGCCGGGGACATAATGTCCATGTCCTCGCTTGCCGTGCGGATAATGGCAAGAGCTACACCGAATTCCGGTCAGAGGCTACAGTCCACCGGCTCCACTCCCACGGGGTGTTCACCCACGAGTACTTTCGGATCTGCCTTGCCTGGGAGATCAAGAAGGAAATCAGCCTGTTGTTCGATCGGGTGCAGCCGGATGTGGTGCATATTCAGAGCCACTACATGATTGGCAAGGCAGTGCTGGAGGAAGCTGTACGCCGTGGCGTGCGGATCGTCGCCACCAACCACTTCATGCCCGAAAACCTGAATCCCTTCCTACCGTTCCCGCGCTGGCTCAAGAATCGCGTGGGCCGCGTCTCGTGGCGGGATATGGGCACCGTGATGGGCAAGGCCGACGTCGTCACCACGCCCACGCCGCTTGCCGCCAAAGCGATGCACCAGCATGCCCTCCTCACCGATGTGCTCCCGCTGTCCAACGGGATTGACTCGGCTGCCTATGAGGTCCAGCCGGGCGAGGATATCGAACCACATGCGCATCCCACCATTCTTTTTGCTGGCCGTCTCGCCGACGAGAAGCACGTGGATGTCCTGATCAAAGCCGTTGCACAGACCCCCGACGCGCTGAATGTGCACCTCGAAATTGTTGGCGGCGGCGAGGTTCGTCCGGCACTTGAAGCGCTGGTTGACAGGCTCGGGCTGCAGAACCGTGTGCGGTTCCTTGGCCTTGCCACGGATGAGGACCTTCGACGCGCCTACATCCGGGCTGATCTGTTCTGTATGCCGGGAACAGCCGAGCTCCAGTCGCTCGTGACACTCGAGGCGATGTCAGCATCAACCCCCGTTGTCCTTGCGGATGCCATGGCCCTGCCGCACCTGGTCCGTGACGGCGAGAACGGCTTCCTGTTCCGGCCCATGGATGCTCATGACCTTGCAGCCAAAATCACCAGGATCTTTGAACTTCCCGATCACCAGCGCGCTGCCATGGGCAAGATCAGCCGTGAAATGGTGGAGCCGCACAGCATGCAGGGGACGCTCCAGACATTCGAAGATCTTTACTACGGCGCCGTGCCCGGGGACAAAGTGGTCTGACACGCGGTTCGCTGTTTGCTAGAGTGTTTGTGCTACTCAGTGGCCAGGGCATGATGTTCTGCCGTGATGGGCGTGGGGCCATAGCTCAGCTGGTTAGAGCGCGGGACTCATAATCCTAAGGTCCTCGGTTCAAGTCCGAGTGGCCCTACAGTAAGAACGAACCAAAGGGAGCCTGCAGCACCATGCAGGCTCCCTTTGGCGTACCTGGACCGGCATGTCCCTGAGCGATAGGCGATCTGCGGGGTCTTTCCATTCCTTGGGATCTGCGGTAAGTTACTGACCAGTAACATAAGCCCGTGTCTGGGCACTGGTCACAGCCGATCACCCAAGGAGCGCATCATGTCCAAAGCAGCCGTTGATATCAACAATCTTCCCTATGCTGACGGAGACTTTTTTGCATTCGAGGAGCTGCTCACTGCCAAGGAGAGGGACCGCTTGGCGGAAATCCGAGCCTTCCTTGCCGCTGAGGTGAAGCCCATTGCTGTCGACTGCTGGAACCGGGCCGAATTCCCGATGGACCTGATCCCTAAACTGGCCGAAATTGACATGGTGAGTCCAGTTCGGCGGCAGGGATACTCAAATCTTTTTGCTGGCCTGATGCATGCGGAGGCTACTCGGGCAGATACGTCCATTGCCACGTTCATGGGAGTTCATGACGGACTGTTCACCGGATCGATTGAAGCGCTCGCATCGGAGGAACAGAAGGATGCCTGGCTGCCTGACATCTATGCGATGAAGAAAATTGGTGCTTTCGGACTCACTGAGCCGCTGGGTGGGTCGGACGTGGCGGGCGGAACCCGCACCACGGCGCGTCGTGACGGCGACACCTGGATCCTGAACGGTGCCAAGAGGTGGATTGGCAACGCAACGTTTTCGGACTGGGTGGTTGTCTACGCCAAGGACGTTGCGGACAACCAGGTCAAGGGCTTCCTGGTGGATACTAAACTTGCGGGATTTACGGCCACGAAAATTGAGAACAAGATCGCACTCCGGACAGTCCAGAATGCTGACATCACGCTTGAGAACGTAGTGGTGCCGCACTTCAACAAGTTGGCCAACGCCAACAGCTTCCGGGACACCAACAAGGTTCTTAAAGTTACCCGCCTTGGGGTGGCCTGGCAGGCGGTGGGCCAGCAGCTTGCTGCTTTTGACGTGGCGAGGCGGTACGCCGTCGAACGTGAGCAGTTTGGCCGCCCCTTGGCTTCATTCCAGTTGGTGCAGAGTCAGCTGGTCCAGATTCTCGGCAATGCTGTCAGCTCCATGGGCATGATGGTCCGGTTGTCCCAGCTTGAGGACGCAGGGCAGGCCAAGGACGAACAGTCTGCTCTGGCCAAGGCTTTCACCACGGCAAGAATGCGAGAAAGCGTTGCCATTGGCCGCAGCCTTCTGGGCGGTAACGGCATTGTCACCGATTACGAGATGGCTAAAATCTTCTCCGATGCTGAAGCCATCTACTCCTACGAGGGCACTCATGAAATCAATACCCTCGTAACTGGCCGTTCTATCACCGGAATTTCCGCCATCGTCTGACGGAGTGCGACCATAAGGCGACTCCGCAGACAGCCCTTGTACCCGAAGGGGCAGCAGGACGGAAGGCCGGAGGTCCAGGAAGAACTGCAGGGGATTGATGTACGTGTCTGCCCTCCTGACGCCCCAGTGCAGGCAGGGTTCGGGCGTGCAATGACCTTGTTCCAGGTGCCCAATAACTTGCCCGGCGGTGACAGTTTCACCCTCGGAGACCGATGCTGTAACGGGTTCGAAACTGCTCCTGAGCCCGTCTCCGTGGTCAAGGGTCAGGACGGGTCGGTTCACAACGAATCCCGCGAAGCTGATGACTCCCGCCTGGGGCGCCAGGACTGTGGGTCCGCCGGTTCCTTCTGCCAGATCCACCCCTCGGTGCCCGCTCAGCCATGGTTGGGGCGGTGGATCGAACCCCCGGATCACCGCTTCCCGGATCACGGCGGGCCTTGGCGATAGGGGCCAGGTCCACCCGCTGCTGGATGGCCGTTCAGGGCCGTCGATATCCAGGGCTGTGGAGGGTATCCCCGAGGGGCCTGCGACCATGGACAGGGTTAGGAGCAGGCAAACTCCCCATCGCTGCAAGTGCGTAGGCTCGGCGTTTATCAGGTGTGTCATGGATCTAGCATCCGCCAGGTGGCGCTGCTGCTCGCCGCGGAATTCGACCAATGTGGACAAGTCATGCCAGCCTTTTGGCGTCTGTCCGTTGGTGCTCCCTGTAGTACACTTTGAGGAGCAGTTTGCTGTGCCCCCAGGAATTCCAGCATGTCTCATTCAGAGGTGTGGGGGAGCGGCGGCTGACTACGCGTATCCAGCCCTGACCCAAAATGACACCTGTGTCATTGGTCCAGGATTGGGCTTCTTGCGGTCGGGCACTGTGTGCCCGATGAGAATGCCCAATGGATGCCAGGAGCCAAGCCCGTCCGGGTGCGGCTAACAAACCGTCAACTATGGCAGGGTAAGAGCGGCCGTGTGCCCTCTCATGAATGACCTGTCGGAAGGAGCGTCGGCATGCCCGTCGTAACTATGCGCCAGCTGCTTGACAGCGGCGTCCACTTTGGACACCAGACACGTCGTTGGAACCCGAAGATGAAGCGATTCATCTTCACGGAGCGCAACGGCATCTACATCATTGACCTCCAGCAGTCGCTGTCCTACATTGACCGCGCCTTCGAGTTCGTGAAGGCCACCGTTGCACACGGTGGAACTGTCCTCTTCGTCGGCACCAAGAAGCAGGCGCAGGAATCAATCGCAGAGCAGGCCACCCGTGTTGGCCAGCCCTACGTCAACCAGCGTTGGCTCGGCGGCATGCTCACCAACTTCCAGACCGTCTCCAAGCGCATCCAGCGCATGAAGGAACTCGAAGAGATCGACTTCGATGACGTAGCTGGTTCGGCTTACACCAAGAAGGAACTGCTCCTTCTTCGCCGTGAGCTCACCAAGCTGGAGACCAACCTGGGCGGTATCCGCAACCTGACCAAGGCACCGTCCGTGCTCTGGATCGTGGACACCAAGAAGGAGCACCTCGCCGTTGACGAGGCCAAGAAGCTGAACATCCCCGTGGTGGCTATCCTGGACACCAACTGCGATCCCGATGAAGTTGACTTCCCGATCCCGGGTAACGATGACGCCATCCGCTCCGTGAACCTCCTGACCCGCGTTGTCGCTGACGCCGTTGCAGAGGGCCTGATCGCTCGCAACCAGCGCGCAACGGGTACCACGGAAACTCCGGAAGAGCCCCTCGCCGAGTGGGAGCGCGAACTTCTCGAAGGCAACAAGGCAGAAGAAACTGCACCGGTTGCGGCAGAGGCAGCTCCGGCAGCCGATGCAGCACCCGTAGCTGAGGAAGCACCGGCAGCAGCCGAGGCACCCGCGGCTGACGCCAAGTAATACTGCTCCACAGCGTAGTTCCCGGGCCTGTCCGCAGAGCCTGGGCCACTGACAGGATGGCCGCCCCATTGGTGGGGGGCCATCCTGTCAGTCACGTACACCACATACATTTCTAGACAGAGGGGTTCACATGGCGAACTACACTGCTGCTGACATCAAGGCCCTGCGCGAGCGCACCGGCGCCGGCATGATGGATGTCAAGAAGGCTCTCGACGAGGCAAACGGCGACGCCGAGAAGGCCATCGAGATCATCCGTATCAAGGGCCTCAAGGGCGCCACCAAGCGCGAGGGGCGATCAACCGCTGAAGGCCTGGTGGCCGCGAAGGTCACCGCAGGCGTCGGCGTCATGATCGAGGTCAACTGCGAGACTGACTTCGTTGCCAAGGCTGACAAGTTTGTTCAGCTTGCTGACAGGGTCCTCAGCATTGCAGTCGAGTCCGGCGCAGCCGACCTCGAGACACTCCTGGCTGTTGAGGTTGACGGAAAGCCGCTCTCCGAGGTTGTTATCGAAGAGGGCGCCGTACTGGGCGAGAAGGTTGTTGTCCGCCGGCTCTCCCGCGTCGAAGGCCCCACCGTTGATGCTTACCTGCACAAGACCTCCAAGGATCTGCCTGCACAGGTTGGTGTCCTGTTCGCCGTTGACGGCGAAGGCGCAGAAGCTGCCACGGCTGCCCACGATGTTGCAGTCCACATCGCGGCCATGTCCCCGAACTACCTCAGCCGCGAAGACGTCCCGGCTGAACTGGTTGAATCCGAGCGGCGCATCGCCGAGGAAACCGCCAAGGCTGAAGGCAAGCCTGAAGCAGCAATGACCAAAATTGTCGAAGGCCGTGTCACTGGCTTCTTCAAGGGCGAGGTCCTTTTGGACCAGGCATTCGCCAAAGATGCCAAGAAGTCAGTGGCTCAGGTCCTTTCAGAGGCCGGAGTCAAGGGCACTGCGTTCACGCGGTACCGCGTCGGCGCCTAGTCGATAGCGCAAAGGGGCGGTCACCTTGGTGGCCGCCCCTTTTGCATGCTCTGCCACAGACCCGTCCTGAGGGATGTGATCGTGGGGCGGGCAGGATAATCTTTTCAGAGTTCACCAACGGGAAGGCATCATGGAAGCCGTCAATACTTCAGTCACGTCAGGGAAGAGCAGGCGCCGGGTCCTTCTGAAACTCTCAGGAGAAGTTTTCGGTGGCGGTAAATTGGGAGTCGACCCCGAGACAGTTCGCGGCGTGGCCCGTCAGATTGCAGCAGCGGTCAACGACGTCGAAATTGCCATTGTGGTCGGCGGCGGTAACTTCTTCCGCGGTGCCGAACTTTCGCAGAGCGGCATGGACCGATCCCGCGCCGATTATATGGGAATGCTGGGTACCGTCATGAACTGTCTGGCACTCCAGGACTTCCTAGAGCAGGCTGGCGTAGGCACCCGGGTCCAGAGCGCCATCACCATGGGGCAGGTTGCGGAAGCCTACATTCCCCGTCGTGCCATCAGGCATATGGAAAAGAATCGCGTTGTCATCTTCGGTGCGGGCGCGGGCCTTCCGTACTTCTCCACCGACACGGTAGCTGCCCAGCGCGCGCTGGAGGTCCACGCTGATGTCGTCCTGATGGCCAAAAGCGGCGTCGACGGCGTCTACACGGCAGATCCCAAGAAGGACCCCACAGCGGAGAAACTCGAGACGCTCAGCTATGACGATGCCCTCCGTCGGGACATCCGGGTTATGGACCAGACAGCAATGACCATGTGCAAGGACAACAACCTTTCCATGGTGGTCTTCGGAATGGAAGGCGAGGGTAACGTGACCCGTGCCATTCTTGGCGAGCAGCTGGGTACACTCGTCACTCCCTAGCTCGGGCTAGGATGATTCGAGGACGTTCCGGCCTTTGGGGTCGGGGCAGGGAAACCCAGCCACCAGCATGCCGGGTCCGGCAGTAACCAGGGCCCGTATACATTTTTTGAGGAGAGACAGTGATAGAAGACACCTTGCTCGAAGCCGAAGAGAAGATGGACAAGGCCATAGAGGTTGCCAAGGAAGACTTCGCTGCCATCCGAACGGGCCGCGCCAACCCAGGCCTCTACAACAAGGTCTTGGTCGACTACTACGGTTCACCCACCCCGCTGCAGCAGCTGGCGTCATTTGCCATCCCGGACGCCCGCACTATCCTGATCACGCCGTTCGACAAGACTGCGCTGCGGGACATAGAGCGGGCCCTGAGTGACTCCGAGGTCGGTGCCAACCCGTCAAACGATGGAAACGTCATCCGGATCACCATCCCGGACCTGACGCAGGAACGTCGCAAGGAATACGTCAAGATCGTCAAGACAAAAGCCGAGGACGCCAAAGTTTCCATCCGCAACATCCGCCGTAAAGCCAAGGAAGGTCTCGACCGGCTGGTCAAGGACGGCGAGGCTGGTGAAGATGATGGCAGCCGCGCCGAGAAAGAACTCGATGGGCTGACCAAGTCCCATGTGGACGGTATTGATGAGCTGCTCAAGCGCAAGGAAGCTGAGCTGCTCGAGGTCTGATGAGCGCTTCAGAGCCGGTTCCTGTTCCGCGGGTTCGTCCCCGCGGGCGGGTACCACGCGCCAACCCGACACCCAAAGCCGGCAGGGACCTCCCTGCCGCCATCGGCGTCGGACTTTTCCTCCTCCTTGGCGTCCTGGGAGGCCTGCTGTTCCTGCCGCTGGCGTTTGTGGCATTTATTACTGCCCTTGCCGTCCTGGGCGTCTGGGAAATCTACCGGGCACTGGAAACGAACGGCACGCGAATGCCGATCATCCCCGTCATGACCGGCACCGTGGCCATGCCTATTGCCTCCTACCTCGGTGGCGTGGAGGCCCTGTTGTTTACGGTTGTCATGACCGGGTTTGCCGTGCTTCTGTGGCGTTCCATTGACGGCTCGGCTGGCTCGGCCAACAGCATCTTCGCCGGTGTTTTTACCCTTGCCTGGGTGCCCTTCATGATCGGGTTTGCGGCGCTCCCGCTCCATCCGGCCGGAACGTCCGCAACGCTCGGCTTCTGGGACGGCGGAGTAATCCCCGACGGCGCGTGGCAGATCGCCGTGATGCTCCTCCTCGTCGTCTCCAACGATACGTTCGGCTATCTTGTGGGTGCCATCTTCGGAAAGCACCCCATGGCGCCGAAGATCAGCCCAAAAAAGTCCTGGGAGGGTTTTGCCGGATCTTTGGGCGGAGCGGCCGTGGTTGGGATCCTTGCCACTATTTTTGTCCTGGACCGCCCCTGGTGGGTTGGCGTGGTGCTCGCCGTTGCCATGGTGGTCGCTGCCACTGCTGGAGACTTTGCTGAATCCATGGTCAAACGCGAGCTTGGGGTTAAGGACATGAGCAGCATCCTGCCTGGCCATGGCGGTGTGATGGATCGCCTTGACTCAGTGGTTTTTGCCTCCCCGGCCGCCTACATCATCTTCGTCCTCGTCCCCGGCACCTGAAACCTGCACGACCTTCACAGCTGAGGATCCCGCAGGCACCAGCCATCCAACCTGATGTCGCCAGACCTGGCGAAACAGATCAAGGAAAGATAACCACAGTGGAAACCCAACGTCAGATCCCTGCAGCCTTCCAGCGGATGCCTCGCACGGAGTACGGTTACAACGCAAAGCAGGTTGACCAGTTCCTGCAGCGGGCACGGGTCTCCCTGGAGGCTGCCGAGCCGTCCCAGCGATCCATGAAGAGCCCGGATGTGCGCGGGGTATCGTTTGATCCTGTCAAGGGCGGCTACTCACCTGCCATGGTGGATGCGGCCCTTGACCGCCTGGAGGATGCATTTGCCCGCAGGGAGCGGGACGAACTGATTGCAGGTCAGGGCGAAGAGGCCTGGCTGCAGGAAATTGGGGCCCTGGCTGCAGTGCTTCGGGCGCGCCTGGACCGTCCGGCAGGGGAGCGCTTTCGACGTCCATCCAAATCAAAGGTCCGCAGCTACAACGTCGGTGACGTCGATAATCTGTGCACCGATCTGGTGGGCTACCTCGAACACGACAAACCAATGAGCGTTGATGGTATCCGGCGGGCCGTTTTCCGGCCTGCTTCCGGAGTTGAGGGTTATGAGGAATCCCAGGTGGATGCTTTCCTTGACCGCGTGGTTGAACTCATGGCGGCTATCGACTGAGGTTTTTTAGGGTCCCAGCGGCCGTTCTGGAACGTGGAGCCTGGTCATGACCCGGGTGAGCGTGGCAGGGATCCTGTGAGAGGTAACTCGGGAGACCACCACTGTCACCGCGAAGGCCGCTGGCACTGTCCATGCCGCTGGCTGGGCCACGAATGGCGGAAGTGCGTTTGATCCGTAGATCGCCCCCAGCACCATGGCACCGCCGCAGAGGGCGCCACCGGTCAGCATCCCGGTGATCGCACCGACGTCCGTCAGGCCACGCCACCAGATGCCCAGCAGCAGGACAGGGCAGATGGTCGAGGCAGTAAAGGCAAAGACGAGGCCCACGCTTCCTGCCAGAGCCAGGGAGTCCGTGAGGAAAGCAAACATCAGGGGGACGACGGCGGACACCACGGCAGCAAGCCGGAATCCCCTGACACCGCCGCCCAGGACGTCCTGGCTGATGACACCGGCAAGGGATACCACGAGCCCTGACGTCGTGGAGAGGAACGCAGCAAACGCACCTGCCACCACCAGGGCTGAGAGAAGGTCACCTGCGGTTCCGCCGACCAGCCGACCGGGCAGCAGGAGTACTACGGCGTCAGCCTGGCCAGCACGCGCAAGGTCCGGGGCGTAGATTCGAGCAATCAGTCCGTACAGGGTGGGGAACAGGTAGAAAACGGACAGCAGGCCCAGGACTATCAGGGTGGTTCGGCGCGCCGTTTTACCGTCTGGATTGGTGTAGAACCTGACCAGGACGTGAGGTAGCCCGAGGGTACCGAAAAGTAGGGCCACCAGGAGTGAAATATTTTGGTAGAGACCTGTTGGAGCCGCTCCCGTGGGATTCTCCGCCGGTGGTGCGACAGCCGGTAGGTTTGAGCCCAGGAGCAGGAGCAGGACAAACACCACAGGAATGGCAAGGGCCGTCAGTTTCAGCCAGTACTGGAATGCCTGGACGAAGGTGATGGACCGCATTCCACCAGAGACCACCGTAAGGATTACAACACTTGTGACTGCAACCGGGCCCACCCAGGACGGCAAACCGGTGGTGATTCGAATGGTCAGAGCAGCACCGTGGAGCTGGGGGACGATGTACAGCCATCCCACCAGAACCACCATCAGGCTGGTAACGCGCCGGACCGGGCGTGAATCGAGGCGTGCCTCGGTGAAATCCGGGATCGTGTAGGCGCCCGACCTCCGCAGCGGAGCCGCGACGAAAAGCAACAGCATCAGGTATCCAGCCGTGTAGCCGATGGGAAACCAGAGGGCGTCAGTTCCAGAGAGCAGGATCAATCCCGCGACCCCCAAGAAGCTTGCCGCGGAAAGATATTCCCCTCCAATGGCGGAGGCATTCCACCATGGACGGACAGTGCGCGAAGCGACGTAGAAGTCCCCTGTGGTCCGTGAGACACGAAGGCCGTAGAAGCCGATCAGCGCCGTGGCGATGCTGATACTTGCAAAGGCGGCAATACCAACAGCCGGGTTCACGGTCCGCTCACCGTTCGCCCGCCAGATCGCGGTAGCGCTCCTCGTTCCGGGCCGCCGTCCGGATGAAAAGCCACGCGCTCAGGGCAATCAGCGGGTAGATACCGGCACCGAGCAGCAGCCAGGCAAAGGGAATGCCGGCGATGGATATTTCATCCAGGCCCGGCACCGCTGCCACCAGGAAGGGCAGGGCAACCAGCAGCAGTAGGAACCCGCCGGCAACCACCAGGGCGAGTCGGAGTTGGGACCTGATCAGCGATCGGACAAAAAGTTGGCCTACCTCGGATTCCTCAGCTGTTTCTGGCCGCTGCGCAGGGGTGCTTGCCCCTGCCTGGGGACGCGTGACGCGGACTCGGGTCATGGCTGGGGCCTAATTCGGGTGGTACCGAGCTTTTCCCGAACGGCGGGCAGATGCCGCCGGCTGATGGGAAGCCGCGCACCGTCCACCGTCACGTGGGGCGACTCGGCACCGAGCTTTATAGCTGTGACATGCTTCAGTGCTACGAGGTAGGAGCGATGCAGGCGAAGGAACCCAGCGTCCGCCCACTGCTGCTCAAGATCTGCAAGGGGAATACGGATCAGATAGCTGGAATCAGCCGTATGGAGCCGTGCGTAGTCGCCCTGGGCCTGAACGTAGCGAACGTCGTCACGGCGGATCATTCTGGTGGTGGCTCCCTGGTCCACCGTAATCATTTCCGGCGCAGGTCCGGCCCCGGCGCCACGCAGCTGCTCGCTGATTCTGCTGACGGATCTGGCGAGACGCTCGCTGCGCACAGGTTTCAGCAGGTAGTCGACAGCTGCGAGCTCAAACGCCTCAAGGGCACAGTCCTCATCGGCTGTCACAAAAACTATGGCAGGAGTCCGTCCTGATCTGGCAATGGCCCGCGCGGTCTCCAACCCGGACACTGCAGGCATGTGGATGTCAAGGAAAATTGCGTCGATGGACTCTGTAGCGAGCAGGCGAAGGACCTCTGCCCCGGAGGAGGCACGATGGATGGCACCTATCCTTTCATCCCTGCGCAGCAGGAATGCAAGCTCTTCAACCGCGGGAAGCTCGTCATCAGCGACGAGAACAGTGATCATGCCTTACAGACTAGCGGTGGTGCCCCGCCGCAGTACCCTCCGGTGGCAGCCAGCCTTTCCGAGTCCGCTACACGGCGTTTCCAGGCTGAGATTTGGGGACTCGGAGAATCATCAGCGTTCCTTCTCCTGGAGCGGTTTCAATCACCAGTCCATGGTCATCACCATAAACCTGGCGCAATCGGACATCAACGTTGCGCAGGCCCACATGGTCTCCGTCGCTGTGCCCGGCGAGAACCGAGGCGAGGTGCTCAGGATCTATCCCGACGCCGTCGTCCTCGATCCTGACTTCTGCGTAAGCGCCGTCGTCCCGGGCAGTGATACTGATATGCCCGGCGCCTTCCTTCGCTTCGAGTCCGTGGCGCACAGCGTTTTCCACCAGCGGCTGCAGACTCAGGAAGGGGATGACGGTACTGAGAACCTCGGGGGCAATCTGGAGGTGTACCTGGACCCTGTCACCGAAGCGCGCCCGTTCCAGCAGTAGGTATCTGTCGATGCAGCGGAGTTCCTCGGCAAGGGTTGTGAAGTCTCCATGGCGACGGAAGGAATACCTGGTGAAATCGGCAAATTCAACGACTAGCTCCCTGGCGCGCTCAGGGTCGGTTGTAATGAAGGATGCGATTGCGTTCAGGGAGTTGTAGATGAAGTGCGGGCTGATCTGGGCCCTCAGGGCCCTGACCTCCGCTTCCATCAGGAGGATACGTGAGGCGTCCAGCTCTGCGAGTTCTACCTGTGTGGCAACCCAGTCAGCCACTTCGCCGGTGGCGCGGACCAGGCCCACGCCGGCCGTTGTGTTGGCCACTGCCACCACGCCGACAACCCGGGAACCGGCCCTGATGGGCGCAATAACCAGTGGAGGAGCCACCGCGGTCCCGCCGGAACCGAGCATGTCCACTTTTCCCGCTGGCAGCACCGTTGCCCGGCCGGTGGCCAGTACCGCCGTGGCGAGCTTCATGAGGAGCGGCCTGAGCTCCTCGTGCCCGCCGTCCCAGGCCAGGACAGTTGCGGTGTCGGTGATCGCCAGGGCATCGCAGGCCAACAGATCACGGAGTTGCTTGCTGGCCTTGGCCGCTCCAACCGGACTTAGGCCGGCCCTGAGGTGCTGCCCTGCCCGCGATGCCGCGTGCAGGGTGGTATAGGTGGCGCGTTCAGCGTCAGTCCCCAGATCGCGAAAAGACCGCAGGACTTTGATGCCAACGCCGACGACGGCGGCAATTGCCAGGGTGATCAGTGCAACTGCGGCGGCGCTCATCAGCGGAGAGTCTGGCATGGGCCCAGCGTAGCCGTGGATGCCGTTTGCCGCAGCACACCCGCCGTTGGGCGAGCATGAATCCGCTGGGGCGAATGTGGCCTGCATCACGGTGAACAGTGGAGCCATGCATCAGTGCACCAGGCGGGCCTCCGTGTGGGCCTGCATGACTCAATGAGGAGGAATGATGGGTAAAGATGCCCTAAACCCGGACGCCGTGGCGCCTGTGGACTTCCAAGAGGTCCAAGCGTCGGAGCAGTTCAAGGAGCTGCGCAAACGTCACCGAAGCTTTGTGTTTCCCATGGCCGTGGCATTCCTGCTGTGGTACCTGGCCTATGTCCTGCTTGCCGACTACGCGGTGGACTTCATGTCCACCAAGGTGTGGGGCAACATTAATATTGGCCTGATCCTTGGCCTCCTGCAGTTCGTGTCCACCTTTGCCATCACAAGCTTCTATGTCAGCTATTCCAACCGAAAGCTTGACCCGTTGGCCACCGAGATCAGGAACGAGCTTGAAGCACGCATCACCGCTCACGATCAGGCAGCTGTAGCCCACTCAGGCGCACGCGGTGGAAACGATGACGGGGTGACCACATGATCACCATCCCCATGGCAGTGGATGTAGCTGCCCTCAAGGACACCACGTTGCTCAACATCGGCATTTTTGTGCTGTTCGTGGCAGTGACAATGATTATCGTGCTCCGGGCCAGTCGCAACAACAAGACTGCTGCTGACTACTATGCTGCTGGACGCTCGTTCACTGGGTCCCAGAATGGCACTGCCATTGCAGGTGACTATCTCTCGGCAGCATCATTCCTTGGCATCACCGGAGCCATCGCCATCAATGGGTATGACGGATTCATGTATTCCATTGGATTCCTCGTGGCCTGGCTGGTAGCCCTGCTCCTCGTGGCTGAACTGCTGCGGAACACCGGAAAGTTCACCATGGCGGACGTACTGTCCTTCCGGCTCCGGCAACGTCCCGTGCGGATCGCCGCTGCCATTTCCACTCTTGCCGTCTGCTTCTTCTATCTTTTGGCGCAGATGGCTGGCGCGGGAAGCCTGGTGTCGTTGCTGCTGGGTATCAGTGACTGGGGCGGACAGGCACTTGTCATCATCGTTGTGGGCGCACTCATGATTGTGTACGTACTGATTGGTGGCATGAAGGGCACCACATGGGTACAGATCATCAAGGCCATCCTGCTCATTGCCGGTGCGGCAGTCATGACGCTCTGGGTCCTGGCCATTTACGGGTTCAATCTTTCAAGCCTCCTGGGCGCAGCTGTTGAAACATCTGGCAACCCGGCGGTCCTGAATCCGGGCCTGCAGTACGGCAAGTCCGAGGCGTCAAAGCTTGACTTCATGTCGCTGGCCATGGCCCTTGTTCTGGGTACAGCAGCGCTGCCCCACGTCCTTATGCGCTTCTACACGGTTCCCACCGCCAAGGAAGCACGCAAGTCAGTGGTCTGGTCCATCTGGTTGATTGGAATCTTCTACCTCTTCACGCTGGTACTTGGCTACGGGGCCGCAGCCCTGGTGGGCGCCGACACCATCAAGTCCGCTCCCGGTGGGGTTAATTCGGCAGCGCCGCTGCTCGCCTTCTACCTTGGTGGTCCCGTGCTCCTGGGCTTTATCTCAGCCGTGGCGTTCGCGACAATCCTTGCTGTTGTGGCGGGCCTGACAATCACAGCTGCTGCGTCGTTTGCCCACGATATTTACGCCAACGTCATTGCCAAGGGCAAGGCCGACGCCGAGACTGAGGTCAAGGTGGCCCGCCGAACGGTCGTGGTCATTGGCATCCTGGCCATCTTGGGTGGCATTTTTGCCAACGGACAGAACGTCGCCTTCCTGGTGGCGTTGGCCTTTGCGGTTGCCGCTTCAGCGAACCTCCCCACGATTGTCTACTCGCTCTTCTGGCGGAAGTTCACCACACAGGGAGCGGTGTGGAGCATGTACGGTGGGCTCGGTTCGGCAATAATCCTGATCATCTTCTCCCCGGTGGTCTCCGGTGGGGCGACCTCAATGATCAAAGACGCCAACTTCGCCCTCTTCCCGCTGAGCAACCCAGGAATCGTCTCCATCCCGCTCGCGTTCTTCTTGGGCTGGCTGGGGACAGTGCTGGACAAGAACAAGGAAGACCCGGCCAAGCAGGCTGAAATGGAAGTTCGATCGCTCACTGGTGTAGGCGCCGAGAAGGCAGTGGACCACTAGTCAGACATGCAAGGACAAACGCCCCGGACCGTCTGGTCCGGGGCGTTTCTTTAATGCTGCCGGGTTTCCCCAGGGTTCCTGCTGCCACCGACGGCTATGCCGCTGGGCGCAACTTCAGTTCAACCATGAGCAGTTCATCAGTCCCCGTAAAGCCATAGGCGAGATCTACGTTCTGGTCCTGGCAGGTAATCTGCCCGGATACGTTGGCCGTTGTGGTGCCATTGCTCACGTTTGATGAGAGCTCGCTATACGCCGCCGTGCAGCTGTCATTGAGGTTTAGGCTCGCAACGCCGGCCACGAACTCCTCCTTGCTCAGCTGTTCCTTAAGGGCAGGATCGAGGAACTCATCGTAGGCTTCCGCCGACTCACCGGCAATTACCTTGTTGGTGAAGTCATCGGCCAGTCCACCGACCTTGCTCGTGGCGTTGCCCAGGAAGCTGAACAGTACTATGCCCGCCACCACCAGTAGCGCAATCACTGCGCCCACAATGCCGAGGATGATCCACAGTTTCTTCCGGCTCTTGGCTGGAGGCTGCTCTCCTGGCAGCGCATAGGGTTCCCCTGGCCCGCTTGCGGGGTACTGCGCCGGGCCGGGGTGGTACATGGCCGACGGGGCAGGATGCTGCGCGGCGGGGACCGGTTCCTGAACCGTCGGCTGATGCACGGGTGGCGGCGGTGGAAGGGGTGGCCGGCCGGCGTTGGGGTCTTCCTGCGGCTGCCCTGCCTCGTTGTGCGGTTCAGGTGGGTTGCTCACTGATGAGCCTTTCCGGCAGAACGTGGGGAGCTGCCTTGGTGCTGGGGCACACCCGCAGGCGTCCCGGTCCGAAGAGTCGGATCCAGCCTATAGGTACTCAGTCCGCTGCGGAGCCGGGGCCAGACAACCTTTCAAGGAGTGGTTGGATGCGGAAGGGGACCAATTCCTGCATGGCAAGCGCAGTGTCTGTCCTGTCCACGCCGGGGCAGGCCAAGATCTTGCCGTTGATGCGGAAGAGGTCCTCGGCATCAAGGGCCACTACACGCAGCAGGATGTCTGCCGATCCGGTCAGGCCATAGGCTTCCAGAATCTCAGGAACAGCCGCCAGGTCCTTGGAGAGCTGTGCAAGCTTTTGCTGCTGCACGTGGACGGAGATGAACGCAGTCAGGGGATATCCCAGGGCCACAGGGTTGATTCTTCGTTCAAATGTCAGGAAAGCGTGCTTCTTCTCAAGCTGTGCCATGCGGGCCTGGACCGTGTTCCGGGAGAGCCCCAATTTCTGGGCCAGCGCCACGACCGTACGTCGTGGTTCGCGGGCCAGGGCTGCCAAAAGGCGGGCGTCGGTGCCATCCATCCGTTGCATAATGCGCAACATTAGCACTGGCAAATCGCCCCTCACAGTGCATCCTGCTCAACACCCCGTCCACTGGTTGTACGTCCTGCGCCCAGTGAGTAGTGTCACACTCATCCGGGTAAAGGCGCCCGGTATGCCGGCAGGGTCAAGAATCACGAGTTCTTGCAGCTGGCCAGACCGTGGAAGGTTGTGGATCGATGTTCACAGACGAAATGGGCCTCGGCGGTACACCCGCACCAGGCGCCCGGGACCATTCTCCCCAGGGAGCGCCGCAGCGCGCTGACCGAGACTCCCTCGATCACACTGACCAGAAGATGGTGCAGTTGGTCACGGCTCATGGAGAGCGGATCAGCAACCCGGAGTTTGA
>NZ_JASISU010000002.1 GCF_030063285.1 Pseudarthrobacter sp. PS3-L1
TCTGTCAGTTTCTCAGCGGTATTCGTACTCGGCACAGCCTCAAGTGTTGCGGCCATATCGGGCTCCTCCCCGCCAGGCTCACCGCCCGGCGTGTCGAGCCAGATACACCGTTAATTCCACAGTCCCCCATGGTGTTTCGCTGTCCCTACGGGAGGGGTTGTTTTCCTCATGTTGTGGCCTGGTGGTTTTGGGTTTGTGTGGTGCGTTGGGGGTAGTAGTTGGGGAGTGCTCTGTGGAAGGCTGCTGCTTTGGCTGCGAGGTGGTCTTCTGCACGGGTTTGGCCGTGGAGGTATGCGCGTTCTGCGAGGGCTTGGATTTGTTCGTAGGCTTGTTCTTCGATGATGGTGGTGCGTGCTTCGGCGGCGAGGATTTCGCCTTGGATGTTGCGTTTGGTGTGGCCGAGTTTTTGTAGTGCGGTGTCGAGTCGGCGTGATTGTGCGCGTAGTTTGCGGAGTTCGGCTCGTTTGGTTTCGAGGGTTGCGGCTACGGCGTTGATTTGGCGTTCTGTGGCGAGGAGTTCGGCTGTGGATTTGTTGAGGTTCCGGTCGGGGCTCGGCTTGTACGTGTAGGTCATCGCCTGGTTGCCATCCACTTGGCATTGATGATGCGGGTGATTTGCTCCATGTCCATTTGGTTGAGTTCGCGGTCGGTGACAATGCCGTACCTGAATCCCTGTGTGCCGATTTGCGGGCTTGTCGTGTTCCCGGGCTCACTTCCACCCGTATTTGCTGTTTCAGCGCGTGTGGGGCGTTCCTTTGGGGTTGCTGGAGGGGTTTGTGTGCCGAGTCCCAACTCCAGGATGAGCTTGCGGAGTTCGCGTTCGATTTCCTCGACTTGTCCTTCCCCGATGTGTATCTGTCGCTCGGCCTCAGCCTTCTCGCGTTCTGAAACCGCGAGGTCGAGCCTAAATTTCGCTAGGCGCTCGGTTTCCTGCGCGAGCTGCTTGTACTTTTCTGGGCTGGTCTGGTCGGTCACGGTGTGTTCTCGCTTTCGTGGTTGTGGCTGGTCATTTCAAGAGTCCTCGCTTTTCAAGATCGTCCCGCCGGGCCTGCCTGCCCTCCTCGACAAGCTGATCCCAGATCTCCGGATTACGTGAACGGAAACTGTTGGGGTGATTCCGGATTGGGCGCTTGGCCTCGATGGCTGAATGCTTGGCCTCTGAAGTTGTCCTTAGGGTGAGAACTCTCTTCCGAAGACCAGCCGGACTAGCTTGAAATTTCTCATTGATCCTGTAGTGATCGAACACTGCCTGCTTGGCCTCGGCAGGCGTGGCAGTGTTCAACGATGCCTGCCATATTTCGACTGAGGCAGAGGCGTTTGAGATGAGTTGGTCGTATTGGCAGAGCCATGTCAAAAAGGCATTTGTTTCCGCTAGGTTCACTGGCGTAGTTCCTTCATTTCGTTTTCGGCGTCCATCTGGGCGAACATGTCGTGATTGGCTCGGCCTTGGTCCATGCGCTTCTCGGCGCCGGTCTTGAACTGAGTCACGTTCTTTGGGGGGAGTGGTTCGTCGTCCCAACAGCCGCCGTTAAGCCATGTTGCTGGGAGCTTCGTGAACGCTGGCTCCCGGTTCGGGTCTTCCCGGTATCTGCGGGTGCCTTCGATTAGCTGCTCTTGGGTGGCGCGGGTCCTGGCCTTGGTGTAAGCCCTCTCGGCTGCGGCCCTGGCTTCTTTCCTTGGATAGTCGACGTACCAGTCGAAGAAGTCGTCCTGCGTAGCTGGACTAGTCTTTCTCTTCTGATCCACTGTTACCCTGTTCCCCTGTTCCCCTGTTACAGGCGCGACTACTTCGGGAGGGCTCGCGACACTCTCGCGAATTTCGGACTCTTTGTAATCAAAAGTCCCGTCAGGACGGGGATTTCTTCCCTTGCCGGGCTTATCTATCCGCTGAATGGACTCCCAAAAGGACACATACAGCAGATTGTCCATTTCGCCCTTGTAGCGGTGCACCAAACCTGCTTGGTGTAGCTCGGAAATGGCTTCGGACACCCTCGCGACTGTCTCGCGACTGTTCGCGAATAGGTCGCGAGGAAACACATCAGTGACGATCAACTCGATATCATCAACCCCCACGCCGTTGTCATCCACGTAGGATTCAAGACCCTTCAATACCAGCCGGGCGTCCCACGAAACGGAACTGATTCGCCTGGACTTCCAGAACTCTGGCTTCGTCCCACGGATTCGCACTACTCACCTCCGGGGCCGACGTAGCGGGCAACGACTTCGTTGCCGTGTGAGTACGCGTCATAGTGGCCAGCGGGACGGAATGCTGCGCGTATACCCTGTCGGATCTGGAAGGCCGCAGATGCTGATGCTTGGATGTTTGGCGCTGTCCTAACGAGGGCCCATACTCCGGGGTTTTTGCGGAGGTGTTCGGCCACTTCAAGGTGTGAGCGCCGATCGCGTGTCACGCTCGGACCTGGACGGTACTGAAATTCCTTTGTTGCCACAGTAATGTTCCTTCCTTGTTTCTATGTTCCATTCTAGCAAGCGTGAGTTGTTTTACCTACGCTTTTGATGCGTTTCCCGGGACATGGTTAGGTCGCGTATTTCGGTACACGCCTAGTCCAATGCCAGCCCGAGAATTCGCATTCGTAGAAGCGGCACAGCTCCGAACTATCCCCGCCCATATCCCGCCGCAACCTCCTCGCATCCTCCCGGGTGGGTGAGTATGCCTTCCCGCACTGGCACGTCAGAAAGTGTGGCTTCATCGCCGGGGGCCGCTGCGCCTGATGCGTGCTCATCATCTGTTCCTTTCGTTTGTGTGCGGGGCTCCCGCGGTGTTGTGGGAGCCCCGTTGGTGGGTCCGGGCCTGGTTCTGTAGGCGCTTTGGACCCGGGGTGTTATCTGGTGCAGCCCGCGCATTCCCCGGTGCCGTTGAGTGCCTTGTCGCACGAGTCGCAGAGCAGGACGGAAGTGGTCTTGCGAGGCAGTACCAGGGCGGTCCGCGGTGGCAGGAGGGCGATGGTCTTCACGCCGCAGCCTCCAGTTCTGCGATGCGGGCTTCAGCTACGGCGAGCTTCCGCTCGGCCGCCTCACGCAGCTCGGCCGGCGACTTACCTTCGAGCCGCTGGAAGTGCATGACGTAGCCCTTGCCGGATTCCCTGTCCCAGAGGCGCTGCTCCAAGTAGTTCTCCGCATCCGGGAACTGCTCGAACGAGGCTTTCATGATCTCTAGGCAAGCGGCGGCAAGCTTTTCCGGCGTTGAGATCGATATGCCGTCCGGACCGCACTCGAGAAGGGCCGTTGATGGCTCAGTCGCTTCCTGGGGTTTGCTTTTGGCCTTGGACACCTTCCGAGGTCTGGACCCGTCTGGAATGAGGAACGTCATGTTGTGGCCTTTGCCCTCCATGAGGGCGTCGGGGTAGGCGGTCCCGATGAGGCTCATGACCGTAGCGGCCACGTCCATAGGAAGTGGGAGTGCAATCTGAATCCTGGTCATTTCCTCACTCATGCCGCCGCCTCGGTGATGTGGGTCCGGATCTGGCCGGGCTGGAACCCTGACCAGTGGTGGTCGCCGCCCGGGCCGGAAACGACAACGACAGGTGCTTGGGCGTAGTTCAGGGTCTTCGTCACGTAGTTGTAGGCGGCCTGGTCGTTCTCCATGTCCACCTCCGTGAACGGGACTCCGGCACGGTCCAAGAGGCCCTTCGTTTTCCCGCACCCCCAACAATCCGACTTCGTATAAACGGTGACAGCTACCCCGTCGCGGGCCTCGATACGTGGGCCAATATCAGTGATGGTCATGCTGCCGACTCCAAATCTTCCGTCTCCGCGAAGTACTCAGACAGCTTCACCGGATGCCACACCGCTGGATCAATCTTTCCCAACTCGTCCTCAAAAGGTTTCCGTCCAAAAGCAAGGAACCAATCTCCTGTTCGCCCCTGTTCAACGGATGGTGAGAGTACATATGTGGAGAATCCGCCTACATCTGATGGAGCATGGATCATCTCCTTTATCCCAATGACCTCCGGAGACCTCCAGGAGAGGCTTTTTAGTTGGATATCCAGAGCTTTGCCTGCTTTAGACCGAAGATTCGGTACACAGATTCCCCAGTCCTTGTGAAGACGCCAGCCGCTATCCGGTGCCTCTCCCTCAGTTGGTACGTAGCCAAGAATGTGCTCCCCAAACACGCCGCGGCGCATGGACATGGAGTCATGCCCGATTTGTTTGCTAAAGGCTTGAACTCTTGACCACCATTCGGTGTGGCGCTCTTCTCGATCCGCCATGTACTTCTGCACCGATTCATTGCTGGTTGCCTTGTATGCGATTACCGTCGTCATGCTGTGCTCCTCATGTGCCGGCAGTCCCGACACTCAGTAATGGGTGCCCGGTCGGGCCGGGTCGTGGTCTTGTATCTGATCCCGCACCGTTCGTAGAGGCGTTCCCCGTAGCGGAGTGCCGGGCGGTAAGGGAGGGACCTTGCAAGGACGCCCATCAAAAAGGAGGTTCCTGGTCGAACCCGCCCGCGTTGTTGCCCTGCTCCGCCCACGGGTCGCCCTGCTGTGTCGACTGCTGGCCACCGTTGAATCCGGAAGCCTGCCCACCGAACCCGCCAGAGCTTGCCTGCTGCGACTGGCCGTTACGCTGCGTCCGGTTCACCTTCGCGGTTGCAGACTTCAAGCTCGGCCCGATCTCCTGGACGCCGAACTCGATCACAGACCGCTTCTCACCGTCCTTCTCATAACTCCGCTGCTTCAAGACGCCGGAGGCGATTACGCGCATGCCCTTCGTGAGCGTCTCGGCCACATTCTCCGCAGCTTCACGCCAAACATCGCAACGGAGGAACAGAGTGTCGCCGTCCTTCCACTCGTTGCTGTTCCGGTCGAAAGTGCGCGGAGTGGATGCGATGGTGAAGTTAGCCACCGCCGCCCCGGACGGAGTAAACCTGAGCTCCGGATCTGCCACAAGGTTGCCTACTACGGTGATGATGGTCTCGCCTGCCATGGTTATCGTTGCCCCTTGTGTTTGGTGAATACTGCCTGTTCGGGGAGTTTCCTGTGGGTTGCCTCGATTGCATCGCGGCACGCTTCGGCCGCTTCGAAAGCTGCCTTTTCTGCGCAAGCGCCTTCGAACGCTGGGTTATCGCCGAACCAGTCACGCCGATATTCAGCAACCGTTCCGTCGTCGAGCTTCACCCGGACCGTCACCATGCCCGCCATTACTGGGCACCTTCCTGGGTGAGACCCCACTCGGCGTCTACGTCGGGAATGACGCCGTCAGCGTCTGCCGGAGGGTTCTCAGCCTCTTCGATGAACCTGGACGCTTCACCCTTGGTCATATCCTTGGACGTCTCGATGGGGCGACCGATGAAGCTGGAGAGCTCAGCCAGCCCAGACTCACGGTCGCTGGCTCCGAGCTTGCCAAGGATCACGTGGATCTTGGTGAGCTGCGAGTTAGTCGCCATTTCGACCAGGTCATCTTCTGGCTCGGGCTCGACAGCATCCTTGGGCGCCTCATTCACAACCGGCGGTAGTTCAGGGGTGGGTGCTTGGCGGCGCTTCACTGTCCCCTTCGCCTTGGGCGCGGCGGCCGGTGCAGAAGTTTGGGCAGCGTTCTCGCCCATGTCTTCTAGCTCTGATTCCTCCACGCTGTAAGCCGATATGCCCGCAAGCACTTCGGGGAACATGCGGCGGCAAGCCTCGGTTGCGGCCTTCGCGTAAAGCATCTCCTGGGGGTTTGACGTGTACTTGGGGTTCGACGTGTACCCGGCCTTCTTAGCGCGGGCCATGTCCCAAGTGAACTCATGCCAGTCAGTCTCGTTCTTGTGCCGTGCGCGCACCGTAACTGCATCGGCTGTTGCCGAGGTCTGGTCAAGCTTGTGACCGTGGGACTTCACGAGAGCAACCATGGACCGGGCGTACATGGCGGGGGAGCCGTGCACGATGAACATCTGCTGGACAGCCTGGAATGGATCGTACCCAATCGACGCGCCAGCAAGGATGATCGCAGTGACGTCGAGTGCAAGCTCCTCAGTGGTCTTGTAGTTGTTCTTGGACTTCATCCGCAGCGGGGCCGGCACAAAGTTGGAGCGGGCCATGAAATTCGCGATCTTGTTTGCGTGGCCGAGGGCGGTCACCCAGCTCTCAAGACTGGCAACGCCTGCCACGGAGGGAACTTCTGGCATAGCCATGGAGGCTGGACCTGCTGGGGGTATGGATACTTCGGTCATGATGCGATACTCATTTCTTTGGCTGGGTGGGTGAGTGGTTCGCGGGCTAGGAGCTCGCGGGCTTTTTTGGCTTTGGCCGTGTAGGCGGCTGCTAGGAACCACCCCATGTGTTCGTTGATTTGCTCCGGCGAGTCAGCCATTGGGTAGAGGCTGGTGCCGAGGGGGCGGTCACCGTAGCGGGCATGGGCGCCCTCCCTATCCATGGGCGTCACGTGGGCGACATAGGTGGCGAACACTTCCGGCATGGGCTGCTCGTTGCCGTCCTCGTCGATGTAGAACTCGGCTCGGGCATATGCTGCAAGCTGCAGCGCGGTCTCCCCGTAAACACCCTTGGATGTTTTGAGGTCGATCTGCACGAGCTTTCCGCCAGCGAGTAGCGGGCTCGTGGCGTACATATCGAACGTGCCCGCATAGTGGTGGGTCCTGTTCCCACACGGACGCTCCAGCAAGACCGGTGTGATCTGCCATTCGTCCAGGAACGCCGCGAAACCTTCCACGTAGCCGAGGAGATCCGCGTCAGCGTCGACTTCACCAGTGCGGGACAACTGCTCAGCCATCTTGTGCACTGCAGTACCCGTTGCGCCGGCGTCGTCGCGGTGCTTCCGCCACGCCCACTTCATCTCCCGGACAGCTTCGTCGGCGGGCATGACTGGCAGTTGCTCCAGGTGATCCATGGCCCAGAGTGCGGCCATTTCTGCTGCCCAAGGGATCAGTGCACCTTTCGGCACACCCTCACCAATAAGTGTCGTTACGCCGGTGACTGGCAGGCCGTCTAGTTTGTAGCGGTGTCCGGCTGGGCTGAAAGACAATCCCGTGGTCGCGGCTTTGGTGCGGGACTTGGCCACCGCACCAGTAGTCACGGTGGTCTTGGCCGGAGTTACGGGCTTCGGGGTTGCCGCACGTGCTCCGGTGCGGATCATTGCCCGGCTCATGCTGCGAGCTCGCCGTCAACCATGCGGTATTCGTGATCTTCGCCGTCGCTGACGTATTCGATGAATGCGAGGAAGTTGTTGTCTTCCAGCATTTCTTCGAGCTGCTGCAGGCTGCCCTTGTCCAAAACGTTGCCGTTGCGGATGACCATGGTGCGGAGTTCCGGGTCGGTGGCGATGATCATGGCCGCGGAGACAATGATCTGTTCGGCCCCGGAGGCGCGGCTGAACGGGATGCCTTGGTACAGCACACCTTCCTCATCGAAGGACAGGCCCTCGATGGGCATCTCCACAGCGGCGAGCCCGTCCCTCTTGGTCTGGTCAATCGCGGCAAGATCTTCCGTCAGCTTCTCGGCGTTTCCCCTTGCTGCGGTGAGTGCGGCGGCTACTTCCTGTGATGACTTGTAGTCGCGGACTGTGGCGTTGATCTGTTCTGCATTGTCGATGCGCTCCTGAATTGCGTCAGTGTCGATCAATGCCGGTGCGCCAGAGGCATGGTCGATGGCCTTGGCTAGGGATTCCTCTGCCTCGGCCAGCTTGGCGCGGAGGCGCTCCACTTCCTCCGTCCACGAGGAAGTGGACTCGTGGGCTGCGGTTACCAGATTGTTTTGCCGGGTCGCATTGCCGTGTTCTGCGAGGAGGTCACGGACACTGACCTCATCCGTGGTGGTGTCCACCGGGAAGGCCGGGAATCCGGCAGCTTGTGCCTCCAGGCGCTTCATGTCCCGGCTCACGGCTGTGCGCTCATCAAAGATGGACTTGCGCTTGGCGTCCAACTCGGATGGCACAAAGGGGAGATCCACCACGGACAGGAGAGTCTTTAGCTGCTCTTTATCCCCAGACGTGGCGAACGTGGAGGCATCCACGCCGAGATGGGAGATGATCGCGTTCAAGTCGGACTGCTTCAACTTGGCGCCGTCAGGGCGGGTGCCTGAAAGGGTTGAGCCGGAGGGTGTGAATGTGCGCCTCACAACTGTTCCGTCCGTGAGGGCAATGTCGATTGACGCCTTGCCGTGGCCATCCTTGATTGGCCGCTTAGTGTTCCTGGCGTTGAACCCACAAAGGGTGGTCTCAATAGCGTCCAACACGCTCGTCTTGCCGTTGGCGTTCTGGCCGGCCAGCACGATCAGGCTTCCGGTCGGTTCAATCTTTGCTGCGGTGAGGCGCTGGAAGTTGCTGATTTCGAGGGACTTGATAACGCTCATTTGGTGTTGCCTTTCGGGCTTGACGGTTGTGTAGCTTGGTGAGTCCCACGGGTCTGTGGGTTCAATGTTGATTCCGTGTGAGAGGAGTTCAAGGTCGGTCGGTTCGTAATCGTCCGGATCGCTCATGAGGCCCGGCGGTCACTGTTGCGGGCTTCGGCTTGCTGCTCGGCCCAGTACTCCTCGTACTCGGCTTCGCTGTCGTGGCGGAACGCTGCGGGGATCATGGTCACGGCAGCCATGAAGAACCCGGCGATGAACAGTGCTTCCATCAGGCGGCCACCGCTTCCGGCGTGTAGACCTCGTGGGGCACAAAAGCGGCGATGGTGTCCCGGACCGCCGTGGTGAAGTCCTGCTCCATGCGTTCGGTGATCTCGGCCCGATTGTCGACCGTCCCCGCTGCGTTGAGTTCCAGTAACGGATGAGTGCCGTCCTCAACCTTGGCCAGGGACTCCAGCGCCTCCAGCGCAGCACCCGCATATGTCGTGTTGATCGGGCAGTTCAGCAACCCAGTCAGCGAATACGCCACAGTCGTCTCCTCCTGCCACGGGGTAGGTGTCAGTTCGAAGTAATTGATGATCATGGCCCGCGCTGCCGCTTCGGCCTGTTCCTTGGTAAAGTAGTAATTACTCATCGGACGGTGTTTCCTTTTCGTGGTTTCGGTGGGTGCGAGGTCCGTGGGTTGCAGCCCCCGGGCCTCTTTTCTTTGGTCCTGCAGCTCGTGGGATTCGTTGCGGAACGAACCTGATTTGTTAGTGCGGCTAAAAAAATCACTGAGTACTCCGTGTTGCCTGATACCTATCAATAGCCTTCGGCGGGATACGCCACGGGCTCGTCTTCCCACCCGTCTTATAAGCCCCATAAAGTGCCTGCGTCTGACAATGGCGCTTTATAGTCGCCACCGGCTCCGCCAACATCTCAGCGACCTCCTGGACCGTGTAAGCGCGCCGAGGGATGGTCCTCGCTGACCGTCCAGGTTCGACCAGTTGGCTCATACCGGCAACAACTCTCGCGACGGTGAAAGATCCCGGTGCAGACGCTGCAGACCCTTCGCGGTGATCCTCACCTGCGGGGTAGCCAACTGCTCCTCACCATTTGTTCTGTGGAACTTGAAAGAACTGATCTTCTCCGCCACCAACCCAGCATCAACAGCCCACTGGTAGGGGCGACTGTTTGAATCCAGCCAAGGCCTCTGGGCCTCACGGAGATGCCGAAACAAACGGTTCTGCCCAACTTGCACGCCGCCATCCCGACACAAAACCTGCGCCGCGTCCCTCACCGAGTAATCACCAGTCGCAGCCGCCAATTTCTCCCACGATTTCGCCAACGGCTCCAGCTCCTCCACCCGGGCCCGGTACGACGCCATCGTGCTGTGCGCCTCGATCAACGCCTGCGCCATCAACTCCGCACCCGACAGCGGCTTGGCCTGCAGCTGCTTTGCCATCTCGAAGAACGCCTTCACCAGGGCCAGCTTGAACGCCCGCACCTGGGAGGTGTTCCGCTGGTACGTCATGAGGAGCGTTGACTGCTGCTCATTCAACAGAGCAACACGGACATTCCCTCCGCCATGCTGACCGGCCAATCTTGGTCGCGTTTGAAACGCGACCTGCCCGAACTCCTCCAAGTCGGCCAGGCTGCTACCGATCAGTTCCAGCACGTTCTTGTGCTGCACCCCGGCACCCTCAGCAATGGTCAGGGAAGAGACAGTCAGCACCCCACCTTCGGCGCGTTCGATGGATACAAGATCACTCATAGTCCTAGGCTCCTGCCGTTTCGTTCTGTACTTCGCGCAGTCCACGGGCGTATTCCCGCTGCGCCTGCCAAGCGTCACGCATCTCCAATGACCCGCCACTAACCCACACAGCCTTGAGCGCCTCTTCAAGCTCCTCAGCTTTCATCACCTCAACGCTTCCCTCATCGAGGCCGTTGTAAGGAGAAACCTCCGTCATGGGAAGCTCCAACGCTGACTCCAGACGAAGCAACTCGTTGTGAACGTCCTCAACCGAGCACATGCCCGAATCCAAAAGATCAATCAAATCCCGCAAACCCTGAGTAGGGGCGACAGTAGGTGAATCGGCGGTGGGGGTGAGAGTCAGGATTGCCATGGTTTTCTACTTTCCGGTTTTTATTGCTTCGGCTGTTACTACGTAGGTGATCTCGTCTTTAGTGACTCCGAGGCGAGCGGCGATAGAAGAAACAACAGTTTCGGAAGGCTGCTTTACGCCCTTCTCTACGTTGGTGAGGTAGCCGGGGGAGATTCCGCATTCAATGGCAAACTTTCCATGCCGGATTCCGAGCGCTTCTCTGATTGCCCTGATTGCTGGGCCGTGGGCCATGCGCATTCTCATCGTTTTGTTTCCTTTTCTTCGGGCTGATGTGCCGATAGGAAGAGCTTAGGCAACAATAGGAAAGAAGTCAAGCAAGACGTAGGAAACATAAGAAATCCGCGCCAATGCTGGGCAAAGTCGATGAATGACACGCTTGGTTTTCCACTTTTTGGGCCATCTTTCCCCGATACGCTCGTTTGTGTTTCCTGAAATTTCCTACGAGAGTGAAGCCATGATCAGCGGAGAACAAATCCGGTCAGCAAGAGAAGCCTCCGGTCTAACTCAACAAGAACTTGCCAAGCAGCTCGGGGTGACGCTGAGGACAGTTGGAAACTGGGAACGTGGAGAGAGTGTCCCTCGGAACAGGGAGCCGGCTATTCGGCAACTGCTTGCTCGCTATATGGGCGCCAAGGCAGCAGTAGTCAATATTCTCGATGGGGCAACAGACATGGAACTTCTAGCGGAGATCGCAAGGAGAATGGCCAGGGCTGATGTCCGGGCTACGGCTAACTCAGAACGTCTCCCAAAGAGGCCGGAAGATTACCGACTGGCGGCGCGGGAGCAAGACTCGGAAGTTGGCATCGACCAGATGCCAAACGAAACATGAGAGGAGAAAGATGAAACAAAGGATTATTGCGGTAGCAATCCTGGTTATAGCTTTGGCCGGGTGCTCAAGTATCGAGGAAGACTCATCGTACAAACCACCCCGCCTCTTCACTGGCGTCCTGGAACTCAACTTCGCACCATCGGATAGCAGCGACATTACAAAAGTAAGCAGAGGCCCAATCGCTTGCTTCGGAAGAACCAACGCTGCAATGAGCCCATACAAAGACCTTGGCATAGACAGCAAGGCGACGATCATCACAAGTTCAGGACTGACAGTGGAGGGTGGACTCGAATCCTCAAGGCTTCGGAATGACGTCTGCGTCATGAGCTACTCCGTCGAAAAGATTCCGTGGGGAGACGGCCCCTACGCAGTCTTTATCGGGCACAGGTCAGTCCCAGAGCAGACAGACACCACCCTGCAGTCCGGCGCCCAGCTCTACATTGGCAAGTAACGCGGCTGCAACCGCAGCACCATCACGAAAAGGAACACACAATGTCATCCGGTAAGAACCTCCAGATCCTCATCAACAACAACCGCGGCACCCGCAACAACGTCGAGCTATCCCGCGACGGGGGAGGGAACCCCAAGCCGTCCAGGCTGCAGCAGCTCGCAACGAAACCACTGACGGGATTCCCCGAAGCTGAGACGATCCGCGGCCTAGCCCGTGCGTTGAACGTCACGTACTCGTCCGTGATCTCCGCTATCGCCGCCGACGTAGGCCTCCCCATGGGACTGCCCGACCAGTCCGCCCTCGTCCTGGCTGGCGCCGGGGAACTCCCATCCTCATCACAGGAGCTCCTACTCAACATGTCCCGTGAACTGCAGCGCCTCGCAGGAGCCACACAACAGGTCAACTGACCACTTTGTCAGTGCCCCCAAGTACCTTCTTCACCTATGGGGTTTGAGAAGAAGGCTGAAGAGATGGGGGTGAAGATCCTCTACAAGGCTCCACCGCACGGATGGTGGGGTTGCTGGGACCCCGACAAGCGCCACATCACGCTCCACCCGGACCTCGGGTACATACAGCTCAGATCGACCGCCTGGCACGAGCTAGGCCACGCGCACTACGAACACATCGGCCACACGCCAAAGCAAGAACTCCAAGCCAGCGTGTGGGCCGCCCGTCACCTCATCCGCCCCCACGCATTCGTCGAGGCAGCGCGGATCACAGACGACCTCATCAGCATCGCCCACCGCCTCCACGTCCTCCCCGAAGACGTCCGCGCCTGGGAGAAATCGCTGACCCTCGAAGAACTCATCCACATCAGGAAGGAAATCAATGGCCCGTGTTGAAGACCGCTGGGTAAACCAAGACAAATCCCGCTCAGCCCTTTATGGAAAGGGCCTGAGGTACCGGGCCGAATGGACACCACTGGGGGAGCGGAAGCAGCGGAAGAGCTTCGCAACAAAGGCTGCGGCGACGAACTACCTGGCCGATCAGGTCGCGGAAATGAACAAGGGCACTTACGTCACGAAGTCGAAGAAAGTACTTTTCGCTGACTATGCCGCGTCGTGGGAGAAAAGCCAGCTGCATTTACGGGAGTCCTCCAGGGAGCAAATCTCCCGGAAGCTCCGCAACCACCTGATACCTGCCTTTGAGAACAAGACCCTGGACGCCATCACGAGGGCCCACGTCCAAGAAGCTGTGAGTGAGTGGTCGAAGACGTTGGCACCGGCAACACTGAAAGTCACGTACGGGTATCTGGCGTCGATGTATAAGGCCGCGGTCATGGACGGTGTTGTGGGAAAGAGCCCTTGCGTGGGGATCAAACTCACGCCCATCGAGGACGTTGCTGTGGTGCCTCTGCGCACGGAGAAAGTGCAGGAGCTCGCTGATGCCAGCGTGGGGGTTTACCGGCGCATGGTGATCTTCTGCGCCGCTACCGGCTTGCGGTCTTCGGAACTGCGAGGCCTCACATGGGATCGTGTGGACTTCACGACGTCGATGGTCACGGTGGATCGGCAACTTATCGGCAGCGCATCATCGAGTGCATGGTGGGGTCCACTGAAGACCCGCAGCAGCCGGCGGAGCATCCACGTCGGAGAAGCTACCCTGCAGCTACTCAAGGAACTGCAAGCTGGGCAGCCCGGTTATGGCGGGCTGGTATTCCATGACTCTGGCAATGCCATCACAAGGAAGATGGCTTCAAGTGCCTGGCAGGTAGCCAAGAAGAAAGTCGAAGGGCTTGGAGCTGGGTGGCACGAGCTCCGGCATTACGCGGCCAGCCTGTGGATCTCCGGAGGGATGTCCCCCGTGGCTGTGGCACACCGCCTAGGGCACAAGGATGCCACGGAGACCCTTCGGGTTTACAGCCATCTTTGGCCCTCAGATGACAGGCGAGCAGCGGAGCTCAGTGACGGCATGATCACCCTTCCACGTGCGACCTCTGA
Organism: Pseudarthrobacter sp. PS3-L1; assembly: GCF_030063285.1. Taxonomy (GTDB): domain Bacteria; phylum Actinomycetota; class Actinomycetes; order Actinomycetales; family Micrococcaceae; genus Arthrobacter. The sequence continues at coordinate 13,629 of NZ_JASISU010000002.1, forward strand.
CGATGAAGCTGATGTTTGATTGGCTGATGCCAAACATCTCGCCCACCGCCTTCTGGGACATCGCTCCTGTGGCGTAGATCCGCTTTATCTCAGTTACGTCCGCGGCCGTCAGCTTGGCTTTAGGCGATTCCTCGCCTTGCCGTAGGCGGCCCTTCTGCAAGGCGTCCTGCATGTTTACCAGGCGAGTCCCTGGGAAGAGGTGTGCGGGGTTGATGCAAGGCGGGTTGTCGCACTGGTGGCAGATGTGCACCCCTTCGGGGATCGGTCCGACCCAAGCCAAGTAGGCGGCGCGGGAGGCAACGGCCGCGCCTTGCCCGGTGGCAACCTCGCCATAGCCGCCGTTCCGCCGGTTGCCGTCCCATTCCCAGCAGCCCGTGGCGGTGACGGTCCAGCCAGTCCAGCGGAGGCGCTCGTCAAGGCCGGCATCGCGGGGAGCGTTGATCGTGATGTCAGGTGATCCGTGGCGCCGCACTCTGGTGTCGTGCTTATCGCAGAGCCCGTGCACGCGGGCCATGTTGCTGCAGGCCTGTGCGGTACACAGGGACTTTCGGCGGGTTCGATCCTCAAGCGGGCTGCCGTATCGGCGGTTCCTGGCGTAGTGGCTTTGGCAAAGCCCTTTGGCGGCGATTGTCTTGCCGCATTCGTCCACGGTGCACGTAGGATGGGTCATATCAGCATTCCCTAAAAGTGTTGGTCGCGCCCCCGGATAGTTACAGCTATCGCGGGGGTTTTACAGTTCCCATTTTACCCTGGTTGCCCCCAGTTTGCCCCTGAACCCCTGTGTGGCCTTGTGTTTGCTGGGTTTTCGCCAGAACCCGGCGTATCGGTCAACCCATCCACACAGCCCGAAACAGGCTGCAGCTGCGGCAATGTCCGTGGAGCACCCCGTAGGCTCGGCGTGTGAGTGATTTCACGTTCCAGCGGGCCTGTCCGAACAGTGCCCGGCCTTAGAATTATTTCAGGACGTAGATGTTCTTCCGCCGGATCTGCGTTATGTAGCCGGCGGTATTTCTTTGCGCATCCCCGGTTGCCGGAACCGCACTCCGGCAATCCTGTGGCCCGAGCGGGCCGCCAACCGCGTACGACGACGTACGCGGCTGCACCAAGGAAGGTAGTTCTGTGAGCCACACGTCAGATTCTTGTCTTGATACCTGGATGGGCCGGGAGGCCCTGGCTGAGGCCATGATTCCCGTTATTGGCCGCCTGTACCGCGAGAATAACGTGGTCACCAGCATTCATGGCCGCAGCCTGATCAACAAGTCCACGATGAACATTCTCAAGGCACACCGCTTTGCGCGGCGGATGAATCGGGAAGAGCTCCGACTCGAAGACACGGCACCCCTGCTTGATACGCTGGCCCGCCTTGACCTTGGCGCAGCGGCGATCGACGTGGCCCGGCTGACACACAAGTTCAAGGCTGAAGGCGGCGACACGACACTGGAGCAGTTCCTGCGGACTGAGCTCGCCGACGTCGTGGGGAAGCGTGGCGCTGACGACCGCACCAGCACCGACGTCGTGCTGTACGGTTTTGGCCGAATTGGCAGGCTCCTTGCACGTCTCCTGATTGAAAAAGCGGGCGGCGGCCATGGGCTGCGCCTGCGCGCGATAGTGGTGCGTCGTGGCTCTGACAACGACCTCGCGAAGCGGGCCAGCCTGCTGCGTCGCGACTCTGTGCACGGTTCATTCGAGGGCACCATCAGGGTTGATGAAGACGCAAACACCATCACTGCCAATGGTGTCCAGGTGCAGGTCATCTACTCCAACGACCCTGCTGCCATCGACTACACCGAGTTTGGCATCCGCGACGCGCTGGTGGTCGACAACACCGGACGGTGGCGCGACGAAGAGGGCCTGTCCCAGCACCTGCTGAGCAGGGGAGTGGCACGTGTCCTCCTGACAGCTCCGGGCAAGGGAAACCTGAAGAACATTGTGCATGGCATCAACCATGGATCCATCGAAGACACTGACCTGATCGTCACTGCTGCATCGTGCACCACCAACGCGATCACGCCAGTTCTGAAGGCACTCAATGACAAATACGGCATCATCCATGGCCACGTGGAAACCGTGCACTCCTTCACCAATGACCAGAACCTGATCGACAACTTCCACAAGGGCGACAGGCGCGGTCGGTCAGCGGCACTGAACATGGTGATCACGGAAACGGGCGCCGCCAAGGCTGTCGCCAAGGCGTTGCCAGAGCTCCTCGGCAAGCTCACGGGAAGCTCGATCCGCGTACCCACCCCTGATGTTTCCCTGGCCATCCTCAACCTCAGCCTGGAGAAGGGGACCACCAAGGACGAGGTCAACAACTACCTCCGGGAGATGTCGCTGCATTCCGACCTTCGCAAGCAGATCGATTACATCGATTCACCCGAAGTGGTATCAACGGACTTTGTCGGTTCGCGCCGCGCCGGCATTGTGGATGGCCTGGCTACGGTCTCAACAGACAAAAACCTGGTTCTCTACGTCTGGTACGACAACGAATTCGGCTACAGCTGCCAGGTTGTTCGGGTCATGGAAGAGATGTCCGGTGTCAACCCGCCGTCGTTCCCTGCAAAGGAACCTGCGGTGTCCCTGGCTGCCATCGCCACCTCCTGACGACAGGCCCTCCAGCGTTTCCCCAGCTGATCCGCTGGAATCATCCGGCCAGAGGGGCCACACTGGGAGGATGGAAGCCAAAAAGAGCGTTGAACACGACACCACCCTTGAGCATGCCCTGGATGTTGCCACGGCCAACCACAAAGAAGCCACGCGCCTGCTTGAGGACGCAAAAAAAGCCCATGCCCAGGGTGACGTCACCGATGAGCGCGTTGCCCAGCTTGAGAGCCTGCTGGCGGTAGCCCATGAGGATCTCCGGAGGGTAGTCAAAGAGCAGTAGGCCATGCCCCTGGCTGGCACTTGTCCTCCACACTGTGGATCACGGGATGAGGACCAGCCAGGGAACTAGTCTGGGGCAATGCAGCAGCATGGTCCCCGGGGCAGTTCCCGATGAGCCTGGAGTGGAGCGGGTACCGCAGTGCCCGGCGTCGTTCCCGGCAGGCGTGGGTCCTTGTGACCGCCGGAGCGTTAGCCGTGGTGGTGGGGATTGGTTGGTTCTTCACGGTTGGGCAGTTCCTGATTTTTTCGCCGTCCATGAGTGGTCCGAGCGAGGTGGCGGTGCTGGACAGCGGATGGATGGGGCCCGTGCGGCAGCCTCACCAGGTGCCGCGGGAACGCGCTTCAGTGGTGCTTGAACTACTGGCTGTGAAGGAACGGGCCAGCAGCGACGGATATGACCGCGACCACTTCGGGCAGGCGTGGGCGGATGTAGACCGCAATGGCTGCGATACCCGCAACGATATTCTGCGCAGGGATCTTGCGGCGCCAGTCTTCGCTCCCCAGTCCCGCTGCACCGTTGTCTCGGGTGCTTTCCGCGAACCTTACACCGGGGCGAACGTTGAGTTCACCAGGGGCGCCGAGAGCAGCAAAGTGGTCCAGATCGACCACGTTGTGGCACTCGGTGATGCGTGGCAGAAGGGTGCCCAGGAGATGACACTGCAACAGCGCCAGTCCCTGGCGAACGACCCCCTGAACCTGATTGCCGCCGACGGCACTGCCAACCAGGACAAGGGTGCCGGTGACGCGTCACAGTGGCTACCACCAAACAGAACCCTTCGGTGTCATTATGTGGCACGGCAGATTTCGGTCAAAACGGCTTACGGACTGTGGGTGACGCAAGCGGAGCGCAACGCCATGCGCGATGTCCTGGGGCGCTGTCCAGAGCAGCAGACCATCAGGCCCGAAAAATGACGGAACGGGGAGTACCCAGGTTCAGTGTCCGAAGGGATCCGGATCAACACCCGGCATCCACGTGAGCCCCGGAACGCCCCAGCCGCTGCGCTTTGCAAGCTTCATGGCCTTTCGTGAGTAGCGATCCATGAGGCGGTTCACGTAGAGCTTGCCGTCAAGGTGGTCGAACTCATGCTGGATCACTCGCGCAAACCAGTCAGTTGCTTCAAATTCGAGTGGATTTCCATCGCCGTCAAAGCCCTGCACCCGGGCCCATTCGGCACGTTTGAGGGGAAACTGCCCGCCCGGAAAACTCAGGCATCCTTCTTCTTCCTCCTCGGGATCCGGCAGCGCGCCGGAAACCTTCGAGAGGGTCAGGACCGGATTGACGACGGCGGCTACGTCCGGGGCTCCGTCGTTATTGGCGTAGCGGTACACAAAGAGTCGTTTGCCCACACCTACCTGCGGAGCCGCAAGGCCTACTCCGTTGGCTGCTTCATTGGTTTCGAACATGTCCGCAATCAGCGTTCGCAGTTCGTCGTCAAAGACCTCAACTTCAGTGGCCCGCCGGTGCAGGACCGGCTCGCCCCAGATAGTGATCGGCAGAACTGTCATGGGGGATCCTTCCGGAGTGCCGTGCGGTGTTCGCCGCTGGAATGCCCAGGTGCTGGGCGGCGGTTCACTGCTGGGGGTATATGGGAACAACAAAGGCTGTACCGGATCTCCGGTACAGCCTTTGTCTGAACAGGATAATCTGTTCAAGCGGGTGAGCGACGGGGGTTGAACCCGCGACCTCCTGGACCACAACCAGGCGCTCTGCCAACTGAGCTACGCCCACCATGTACCAAGCTGGACTTCCGCAGTGCGGCTATCCGTGAAGGCAACGTCAAATAGCTTACCCGCTGTTTCTGCCTACTGCGTCCACTTTTGGCGAATTTCGGAAAATTCCTCATTAATTGTGGCGCAGATTACAGTACTCCAGCATCGGCTCAGGGTTCAGTGACCTGATTTTGTGGTGCTGAGATGGCCCGGGCAATCTTTTGGGCTGTGGCGGAGTCTGGTCCGGGCGCCGGCACAAAAACAGCTTCACGGTAGTAGCGAAGCTCCTGGATGGAGTCCTGGATGTCGCCCAGGGCGCGGTGCCCACCGTTCTTGGCGGGCGACTGGAAGTAGGCGCGGGCAAACCACCGGCGGGAGAGTTCCTTGATGGTGCTTACATCGATGATCCGGTAGTGCAGGTGTTCCACAATGGAGGGCATGTCGCGGGCCAGGAACACCCTGTCGGTTCCCACGGAGTTACCTGCCAGCGGTGCCTTCCTGGGTTCTGGCACCCACTCCTTGATGTACGCCATGACAAGCTCTTCCGCTTCTGCCATGGTTTTGCCTTCTGGCAGTTCCTTGAGCAGGCCTGACGTGGTGTGCATGGTCCGGACGAAGTCTCCCATGTTGGCCAGGGACACCTCGTCCGGTTTGATGACGACATCCACGCCGTCGCCCAGAATATTGAGTTCGGAGTCCGTCACCAGCGCCGCCACCTCGATGAGGGCGTCGTTGACGGTGTCCAGTCCAGTCATTTCGCAGTCAATCCAGACGATGCGTTCATTTGTAATAGGCACCCGCCAAGCGTACCGGCAGAGTGGGTCCGTGCCACGGAACACAAGGTGCTGATCTGAGGGGGCAAGGGGGCGGCTGATATCATGGGCTGGTCGTCAACATGCCCTTTGCTGCGGTTCCGACGCCGTTTCGACTACGTACCAAAGGACTCCCATCATCATGAAGGCACGCGGTTCTGGAACGGTGGCATTGGCCGCGGACCGGATCAGGCGTGCGTTCTCACCCAGGGCAATCCCCGTGTCCGTGGAGAATGCTGCGGCAAGTAGTGCCGCCAGTCCCGCCCCGGACAACTCTGCTAGCGCTCCTGCGAGAGCCCACGTGGCCATCATCCAGGGATTCGTTGGATCCTTCATGATGCTGGTGGGTTCCATCGGCGCTGGCTGGATTGCTAACGGATCACCCATGATCCGGCACTGGCTGGTGATCACGCTGCGCACTGACGGCTGGGGCGTCACCATGTCCACGGTGTTGTTGACAGTGGGCGCAATGCTCCTGACGCGCTCCTGGTTGAGGCTGGGACAGCGGCTCAGGACCTGGGGCCCAGGGGCGTTGAAATCAGTGACCATTGCCGTGGCCGCGTGGTCGGCTCCCATGGTCTTCGCCGTCCCCATCTACTCCCGCGACGTGTACGCCTATACCGGGCAGGGCCGCCTTGTCCTGGAGGGCCAGGATCCCTACACCACGGGCATCAGTTCGCTGAGTAACTGGTTTGCCCTGGGTGCGGACCCTGCGTGGGCAGAGAACAAGACGCCCTACGGTCCCTACTTCCTCTGGCTTGCCAGGGGAGTGGTCTCGATTACCGGAGCACAGCCCGACTGGTCAGTGCTCCTGTTCCGGCTCTTGGCTGGTGTGGGTGTCCTGTTGTGTGTGATCTATGTTCCCAAGCTTGCAGAGCTGCACGGGATCAGCGGTGCGCGCGCCCTGTGGATTGCGGTAGCCAACCCACTGTTCCTGATCAGTTTTGTGGCCAGCGCCCACAACGACGCCCTTATGGTTGGACTCGCTGTAGTTGGCGTGTACTTTGCTGCCACGGGCAAGCACGTAGCTGGCATTCTTCTCGTCACGGCCTCGATCGGGATCAAGCCCATCACGGTGATCCTGCTGCCGTTCCTGGGTCTCATGTGGGCTGGCCCGGGGTCCTCGCTGGTCCGCAAGTTCCTGTATTGGGGTGCCACAGCGGGCCTGAGCTTCGGCGTACTCCTGCTCAGTGGAATTCCCTACGGACTGGGGTTGGGCTGGACGTGGGCCATCCTTGATCCCACGCCTGGCTACACCGGCTACTCGCCGTCAGGCCTCATTGGGCAGCAGATCGAAGTATTCACAAACGCGTTGGGCCTTCCCGGCTCGGACATCGCTACGTTGTTCCGGACAGCCCTGAAGTGGCTCAGTATCGTTGCGGTGCTGACCCTGATGTTCCGGGGGAGTTCCTCGCTGCTGGTCCGACGGCTGGCGTTGGCTTTCGGAGCCGTCGTGATGCTGGCGCCCATCATTCAGCCCTGGTACGTTCTCTGGTTCATTCCGTTCCTGGCCGTCACGGGAATCCGCAATGACTGGCAAATCAAGATCCTCTACGTGGTCATTACGTTCTTTGTTGTCTTCGGGGCCCAGGACCAGCTCTCAGTGTGGTCCTTTGTGGAACTCAATGTCCCGGCGTCGTCCCTTGCCTCCATCATCACGCTGGCGTTCACGATCTATTTGCTGGTCCTTGACCCACACACCCGGAAACTGCTGATAGAGGGCAAACCCAGCGAGTGGCTGCGCAGCAGCCGCCAGCGTATCTCCCCCTAAGGACTTGGCTCCTACCCCGCTGGCTGGACGGTCCGGGATGCCCGGCGGCCCAGTTCAACAGTGCGCTTGACGGACCACCAGAGCAGGACCACCAGGAGGACATTGCGTGCGGTGAGGACCGCCGCCATGATGGGGTTCGCGTGGATCAGGGGAGTGTAGAACAGGGGATAGATGATGAAGGTTGTCACGGCGATGCCCATGAGAAGTGCAGCGGGGACCTTCCAACGCTGCCAATCATGCGTGAGCCCCGCGATAACCACCGGGGCCAGCCAGATGATGAACTGCGGGGACCCCACCTTGTTGAACACCACAAAGGAAGTGGTCATCAGCAACGCGCCCTCGAGGAAGAGCTCCTCGCGTTCAGCACCCTTGCGCAGCGCCCACACCAGCAGGGCAGCACCGCCTGCAGCGGCCAGCACCAGCAGCGGCTGCATCAGCAAAGCTGCCACTGAGGCACCTGGTCCGTAGACCTCGGTGGAGTTGATGGCGAGGTTGTCAGCGATTTCGGAGCCGCCGACGTTGAAGACGCTCAGCCAGACCCACGGGGTCGAAAACGTGGCTTCAAGCTGCATGCCCCGCTCTCCCTGGTTGGTCAGGAAGTCCAGGATGTGCGGCAAGCCGCCACTGAGCCACGTTCCCGCGGCCACCACAGCAGTGACTGCAGCGCCAGCAAGGACCATCTGGACACGTTTGCGGCTCGCAATGACGATGGGCACCAGGACTGCGGCCGGCCAGACCTTGATCCAGGTGGCAATGCTGAGCAGTGTAGCCGCCATGACGGGCCGTTCCGCGGCCAGAATCACAGCGATCAGAACGATAGGGCCCGTGATTCCCTCGACCCGGGCAAAACTCAGGTAGCCCATAAAGACCGTGAAGAATAGCCAAAACCATGCAGGGGCTATGCCGCTGGCACGGCGTTTCCCGCGTGTCAGGACCAGCAGGCCGGCCGCGTTCAGTGCTGTGATAAGCAGCGTCCAGACCAGCAGGTAGAGCTCCGGGCCCGCAATGTTGGCAGCAAAAATCGGAATCTGCGCCAGCACGGGATAGACCCATGGGCTGATCTTGCCATCAAGGTCCGCCGGGTTGTAGCCCTCTATGGCCCACTGACGGTACTGCTCGGTATCGGAAAAGGTATCGCCGTTGAGGAAGAAGCTAGCCATCCAAGCCATGAAGTACAGGTGTACGGCGGCAAAACCCCACCAAACGCTGGTGGGGCGTGCAAACCATGCGATCACGGCGGGCGGCAGGACTGTGGAACGGATGCGTTCCAGGCGGTCGAAGAAGCGCGCGGAAATCTTAGTTCTCCTTGCCAGCGCCGTGCAGGGCAGGCTGCTTGCGGCCAATCAGGAAGAGGCGGCGCACTGACCAGCAGAAGAGCACTATCAACAGCACGTTGCGCGCAGTCAGAACCAACGCCATGACCGGGTTGTTATGGCTCAGGGCATCGTAAAAGAGTGGGTAGATGCAGAACGTCAGGAGGGCGATGCCGATCAGCATGGTGGCCGGGACACGCCAGTCGCGGAACGAATGGGCTAATCCGACAGCTACGGCTGGAGCAAGCCACACCATGAACTGCGGTGAGCCGACCTTGTTGAAAACCACAAACGCCGTGGCAAGACTGAGCGCGCCAGCCAGCAGGAGTTCTGTCCGGTCGACGCCGCCGGCAGAGTTTCCGTTGTGCAAAGCCCAGAAAATAAGGCCGGCAACCAGCAGTGCCGCAATGATCAGGAGGGGCTGCATGAGGACTGCCATGGCCGCCGTGCCAGGACCATCAACCTGCATGGAGTTGATGTCAGTGTTCATGTACATCCGTGAGTCGCCGGCCTGCAGGACAGAAAGCCAGAGCCACGGCGTGGTAAAGGTGGCCTCGAGTTGCATTCCGCGGTCACCCTGCTGGGTGAGGAAATTCAGCAGCTTTGGCAGTGTGCCCAGGGCAGCAGCCAGTCCGACGACGACGGCAGAGACTGCGATCCCTGCGAGGACTACCTGCACCCGATTCCTGACTACGGCGAAAAGCGCCAGCATGATGGCCGCTGGCCAGACTTTTACCCAGGTGCCGATGGCGAGAAGCACGCTGGCGACGAAAGGACGTTTGACGCCGTACGCAAGCGCAATCAGAACCAGAGGTGCCGTCAGTCCGTCAACGCGGGCAAATCCGAGCCAACCCATGATGAACACAAACACGAGCCACCACCAGCCGGCGCTCAACGAGGCCCGGTCGCGACCCCACGAGGTGAGCTTTCCCAGCGCAACAGCATCGAGGATGCTGATCATCAGGACCCAGAGGAAGAAGAAGGGACCCGGTCCTGCGACGCCAGCAATGGCCATGGGAATCAGGGCGAGAATGGGGTACACCCAGGGGCTGGGTCCACCTGTCAGCCGGGCATCGTCGAAGCCAGCGGCTGCCCAGTCACGGTAGATAAAAGTGTCGCTGAACGCCTCGCCCCGAAGCGAAAGAACCAGGGCGAAGATCAGGAATGCGCCGTGGACGCCGAAAAACCCCCACATCAGGCCCTTGCGTGTGAGGAGTGCCTGTTCGGTCCGCTCCGGAAGAATCCGACGCCGAAAACGGGCCAGGGCGCTGAAAAATGATTCCGTGGAAATGGGAGGATCCTTGTCGGTTGAGGTGTCACAGGTTGGCCGGACGTGCAGGCGCGGGGACCGTCCCATGGTATCGCAGGCACCATGGCTGGCTATGGAACCGCACGGTGGTTGATTCCGCTCCAGGCCACGGGCAACTGCTGAGCCCGTGTAAAGTGTCGGTGCTAAGGTATCCATGAGGCCCTCTGGGCGGCTTTAACAGCGGATCCACCGCACCCATATCGACATCGGACAGGGCATTCACTCATGGCGACCTCGGGCTTGCGTGATCAGGGGGCAGGAGGTTCGGTGTTCCCTTCAGACGGCACGGGTGGCGCCAGCGGACCCGGCGGCACTCCCGCCGTCGTGAGCCTGATGGATTCCTCGCGAACTGCCCTGCGGCAGGGACTCATCGGCGCAATACTCCTTGTGGTGGCGTCAATCGGAGTCGGCTGGCTCGCCGGAAGCAGCGTCCTGATCCGGACGCCACTGTTCATTTTTGCTCGTACCTCACCGGTTGCCGTGGTCGTTTCGACTGTATTGCTGTGCGTGGGTGCAATCCTGATGCTCCGTGCGTGGTTGCGCCTTGCACAGCGGCTGAAAGGCTTTCCTGCGGGTAGCCGGCCAGTCCTGATCCGGGCTTTCTGGCTGTGGAATCTTCCCTTGATGGTGGCCCTCCCGCTGTTCAGCCGCGACGCCTACGCCTACATTGGGCAGGGCCGTTTGATGACCAATGGCCTGAACCCATACACCAATGGCATCTCCGCTTTGAACAACTACTTCAACCTGGGCCCGGACACCCTGTGGACCGAAGCCCCGACGCCCTACGGCCCGCTGTGGCTGTGGATCGAACAGGGTGCGGTCTTCATCAGCGGTGGCGTTCCTGAGATCACGTTGATCCCGTTCCGCTTGGCGGGGCTGGCCGGGATGGTCCTGTTGATGATGTACATTCCGCGGCTGGCCGCACACCACGGCATGAATCCTGACCGTGCGCTATGGCTGGTTGCACTCAACCCCGTGGTGATCGTGAACTTTGTGGCCAGCGCCCACAATGATTCGCTGATGCTCGGACTCATGATTGCGGGCATCTACTGCGCTTCGGTCAAGCGCCCCATCTGGGGTATCGTCCTGGTCACGGCGTCCATTGCCATCAAGCCCATTACATTGATTGCCCTGCCGTTTGTTGGCCTCCTGTGGGCCGGGCACCGGGCTGGCTGGACCCGCCGCTTTATGTGTTGGACAGGGACGCTGGTGCTTTCTGTTGTCCTACTGGGAGCCGCAGGGTGGGTGAATGGCCTGTGGTTTGGCTGGCTCGGTGCCCTCCAGACTTCCAGTGCTGTTTGGATCTGGTACGCACCCGTGGGCCTGTTCTCCCATGCTGCCGGATGGGCCAGCTCAGTGATCGGGCTCCCGGGTGCCACGGTGACAGACATGATCCAACTGGTGGGCACTGTACTTTCCATCGCCTGCGTCCTCTGGCTGACGCTGCGCCCTGCAACCCGTGGCGCCCTGGGAATGTCCAGGGGGCGATCCACAAGCAAACCCCTGGACGACCTCCCCTACCAGGGGGTGGTGCTGCGGCGCATGGCGTGGGCATTTGCAGCAGTGGTACTCCTGGCCCCCATGATTCAGCCGTGGTACATGATCTGGCTCCTGGCGCTCTTTACCGTGACAGGGATCAGGGAAGGGTGGCAGACGCGCACCGTCTACTACCTGACCACGTTTTTTGTCCTCATTGCCCTCACGGATCAATTGAGCGTGTTCCGCTGGATCCCGATCGAACTGGTTCGTGGAGTAGCCATCGCCGTGGGTGCCTCCATGGCGCTCTACCTGATGTTCCTGGATCCAAAAACGCATGTCCTGTTCCGGCACCCGCGTAAAGCGAAGTCCTGACCGGTCATGTGTGTTGACGGCCACACTGCGTGAGTTAAGCTTGTGAGCGCTCAACAGCCCTTCTCTTCCTGAATCACGAGGACCCTCAGCATGCCCACCAAGGACTACAGCATTTCACGGGGAAGTTACTCGGCGGCAGTGTCAGCCATGGGAGGCGCCCTCCGGGAACTCCAACACCAGGGCCGGGACCTGGTGGTCAGTTTTGCCGCTGGCGGAGCAGTGCCGGACTACCGTGGCGTCATCTGCGTTCCTTGGCCAAACCGGCTATCTGATGGCCAGTACTCCTTTGCGGGCAAGGGTTACACGGCAGTGATCAACGAACCCGAACGGCAGACTGCCCTGCACGGGCTGGCCACTCACATCCAGTGGGACCTCGAGGAACACCTGGAGTCAGAGGTGACGCTCAGTACCCGCATCCATGCCAGCGACGCCTACCCGGGAGACCTGACAGTGCGGATCCGCTATGCACTGACGGCCGAGGGACTGAATTGCACGCTGGCAACTGAGAACACGGGCCCGGTCAGCGTTCCCTACGGTGCCTGCCCGCACCCGTATCTGGTGGCAGGGCCCTCCGGGTTGGACAGTTGGACTCTTGAAGTCCCGTCCGCTGCGTTCCTTGCCGTCACTCCGGAGCGGCTTTTGCCCACCGGGATGCAGGCAGTGGAGGAACGCAACTTTGATTTCCGCTCACCGCGCCACCTTGGTGCCATCACTGTTGACCACGCCTTCACGGACCTCACGCGGGACAGTGCGGGTGCGGCTGTCGTCCGCGTGTTCGATCCAGAGGGTACCGGCGTCGAACTGTCCTTTGGCCAGGAGTGGCCCTGGGTCCAGATCTATACGGGCGACAAGCCCATCAAACCTGACCGCCTGGGACTCGCCGTGGAACCCATGACCTGCCCGCCGGATGCCTTCACTACAGGGGTGGACCTGGTAGTCCTGGAACCGGGTGCGGCGCATGTTGGTAGTTGGCAGATCAGGGCGTTGTAGGCCTCGGCGTTAGACTTGGCGCTTCGGTGCCCCGGGAGACGGCATGACAGAGAGTGACGCTTCCCGAGCGGGAAAAGATGAACGGAAGGATGCTCCGATGCACGAGTCAATGCCCGAGTTGTCGGAGTGGAACAGAATGGAACTGACCACAGGATTGTGCTCTGTGACCCTGCGGGCACTCCCTGTTCCCAAGGTCATCGAGGCGGCCGTGGATGCAGGGCTGGCTGGCATCGAGTGGGGCGCCGATGTGCACGTAACCGACACTGCGACTGCTGCTGCAGCGGCGAAGGCAACCCTCGACGCCGGCTTGCTGGTCCTGTCGCTGGGGTCCTATTACCGGGCTGGTAGCTTTGCCGACTTCCGTCCCACGCTCGAGAGCGCCGTGGCACTGGGTGCCCCCCGGATTCGGGTCTGGGCTGGCGGGCAGGGGAGCGCTGAGTCAGATGCCCAAGGGTGGGCCGATGTTGTCACGGACACACAGCGCATTGCCGCGTTGGCTGACGAACATGAGATTGGCATTGCCTTTGAGTACCACGGGAGCACCCTGACCGATTCCCCCGACGCGACACTCAGGCTCCTTTCCTCGGTGGACCGGGCGAATGTGGGTACTTACTGGCAGCCCGCTGTGGGCCTCTCAGACCACGATGCCCTGGCTAGCCTGAATGCTGTGCTTCCGTATCTTGTGGGCGTTCATTGCTTCTCGTGGTGGCCCCTGGAGGAGCGGCTTCCCCTGGAAGGACGTAAACAACTGTGGCACGACGCCACGGACGTCCTGCGCGAGAGTGGCAGGTCCCTGGACATCATGCTCGAATTTGTCGAACAAGACAGCCCAGACAGTCTTGCCCGTGACGCCGAGTTCCTCAACATGGTCGCGTTGGGCGAAGACTGACGCCGGGCGCATCAGGCCCAGCCGAGGCTCCTGAGCCAGGCCGCGCACAGGGAGGTCCACTGGGAAACGCCTGGGGTGTCTTGGGCAAGGCCCAGCCCGTGGCGTCCATGGGGGAAAACGTGGAGTTCAACGGCCACCCCGGCACGGCGCAGTGCTCCTGTGTACGCGAGGCTGTTTTCGACCGGGACAGCGGCATCGTCGGCAGTGTGCCAGAGGAACGCGGGCGGGGTCGAGGCTGAAACATTGAGTTCGGCGGAGAGTTGGTGCAGGAGCTCCTCGCGGACGGGGTTGGCGTATCCATTGTCAGATTCCTCCGCGGGACCGACCAGGTTGTTGATGGACCCCTGATGTACATCAGCCGTGAAGGAAATCACGGGGTAGCAGAGGATGCTCAGGTCCGGAATGTTTGCTGGTACGTCAAGGGCGGCATCTTCGGTAGGAACGCCAGTGGAGAGCGTAGCGGCCAGATGACCACCTGCGGAGAAACCGAGCACGGCGACCCTACCTGGACTGACCCTGAGTCCATGGCCGCCCGTGCGGATCCACGCCATGGCGGCCTTGGCATCAAGCAGTGGCTGCGGGTGCCGGTTGGGGGAGACGCTATAGCGCAGAACAAATGCGTGCATGCCCAAGCTGGCCAGCCAGTGTGCCACCGGTTCGGCCTCATGGTCGGCCTGCCCTGCGTAGCCGCCACCGGGCAGTATTAGCACCGCAGGAGCATCAGGTGATGTCCCCTTTCCGCTGACGGCAGGAACGAGCGTGAGTCCGGCAGGTGGGTAGACGGTTGTTTCTGGCACGCGTGCTGACCCTACTCTTCGTGGTGTGTGCTGCGGCGGAGTGCCACATGACCGGTGATGGGGATGAAATCCATGTCACCGCCCGCCCTGCGCGCAGCCTGGGCGCCGATGTCCTCCAGCGGCAAATGGACTGTTGAAAGCTCCGGTTGGAAGTCCCGCAGGGTCTCGATGTCATCAAAGCCGGCAATCAGCGCGTCCCGTGGAATGCGCAGGTCCTGGCCGCGAATGGCAGCGGCTACACCGATTGCCATGACATCGTTGACAGCAAAGATGCACAGGTCCTTTTCGCCGGCAGCGATTCTCCGGGCCAGGGAAAGTCCGGCAGCGTGCCCTCCAGACCGGGTGAACTGCGTGCGGAACACCTCTGCTGGTTCCCGACCTGCTGCGGCCAGGCCCGCCTGGAATCCGCGGATCCGGTCATCTGAGGTAAACAATGACTCCGGACCTGCCACCACAATGAACCGGCCGGTATGGAGAACAGTGAGATCTGCTGCCAATGACGCCGCGAGTGCTTCGTTGGGCACCGCCACCACGTGGTATCCAGTTCCTGACGTCGCACCAACGACTGGATGGCCCACCACAGCAACCTGTCCACCATTGGCGCAGTACCTGTCCAACTCCGTGGCCAGCGCAGAATTGGCGTCAGTGTCCTCTTTTCTGGCAGACCGGGAACCAGCAAGCACTATGGAATCAGCCCTTCGAGCCGCGAAAGCTGCCACGGCTTCCCTTTCGGCTTCGGGCGCTCCTGCTGCCGTTGCCAGCAGGACCATCCGACCCTGATTGCGCGCTGCAACCTGGACTCCCCGCGCTATGGAAGCGAAGTAGGGATCGGCAATGTCGTGCACCACCAGACCGATCAGGCCAGAGCTGGATTTCGCGAGTCCCTGAGCCTGGGCATTGGCCACATATCCGAGCGACTCTGCGGCCTGCCGGACGCGGTTGGCGATGTCGGGTCCAGGCTTTCGGGCTGATCCGTTGAGGACCCGAGAGGCAGTGGCCGGGGACACCCCTGCGAGCCGTGCCACTTCTGCTAGCGTGCTGGCAACCACCGGAACTCCTTCGAAAAAACTACTCCCTGACCCTCAGTATGGCAGTTTCGTCTCTTGCTGGGAAAGCGCTTGCCAAATGACGCGAGACGCGTGCATCATGGATGCAGTGGGAATGCGCTTTCCCAAAGAATGCTTGAGTCAATTGCTCAACTCACCGTGGAGGACACATGGGCTTGGAAACTAAGACGATCCGGATCGCGATGAACGGCATCACCGGCAGGATGGGATACCGCCAGCACCTGCTGCGGTCAATCCTTCCCATTCGCGACGCCGGAGGCTTTACCCTCGAGGACGGCACAAGGGTCCAGGTCGAGCCGATCCTGGTGGGCCGCAATGAAGCGAAGATCCGCGAACTGGCCGAGCTGCACAAGGTATCCGAGTGGACCACGGACCTTGATTCCGTGATCAACGACCCCACTGTCGACGTCATCTTCGATGCCTCCATGACCAGCCTGCGGGCCGCCACGCTGAAAAAGGCCATGCAGGCCGGCAAGCACATCTTCACTGAGAAGCCCACGGCTGAGACGCTGGAAGAGGCCGTTGAGCTCGCCAGGATTGGAACGGAAGCGGGGGTCACAGCCGGTGTGGTTCATGACAAGCTGTACCTCCCAGGCCTAGTCAAGCTCCGCCGGCTCGTGGATGAAGGGTTCTTTGGCCGTATCCTCTCCATCCGAGGCGAGTTCGGGTACTGGGTCTTTGAAGGGGATGTCCAGGCTGCCCAGCGTCCGTCCTGGAACTACCGCAAGGACGATGGCGGCGGTATGACCACTGACATGTTCTGCCACTGGAACTACGTGCTCGAGGGCATCATCGGCAAGGTTCGGAGCGTCAACGCCAAGACCGCCACCCACATTCCCGCCCGATGGGATGAAGCGGGCAAGGAATACAAGGCCACAGCAGATGACGCTTCCTACGGAATTTTTGAACTGGAAACACCTGCCGGCGACGCCGTAATCGGCCAGATCAATTCCTCGTGGGCAGTCCGTGTCTATCGCGACGAACTGGTGGAATTCCAGGTCGACGGTACCCATGGATCTGCAGTGGCTGGCCTGAACAAGTGTGTTGCCCAACAGCGCGCGCACACCCCCAAGCCGGTCTGGAACCCAGATCTGCCGGTCACGGAATCGTTCCGGGATCAATGGCAGGAAGTTCCCGCCAACGCAGAGCTTGATAACGGATTCAAGCTGCAGTGGGAAGAATTCCTGCGCGACGTGGTTGCCGGCCGCGAGCACCGTTTCGGTCTACTGTCGGCTGCCCGTGGCGTGCAATTAGCAGAGCTTGGCCTGCAGTCTTCGGCCGAACGCCGCACCATTGATATTCCGGAGATCACGCTCTGATGGCCTCCCTGATCCTGCCCTCCGACGCTGGCGGCACCCGAGAATACCATCTTCGCGGGGCTACCACATGGGAAAAA
Organism: Pseudarthrobacter sp. PS3-L1; assembly: GCF_030063285.1. Taxonomy (GTDB): domain Bacteria; phylum Actinomycetota; class Actinomycetes; order Actinomycetales; family Micrococcaceae; genus Arthrobacter. The sequence goes on from NZ_JASISU010000002.1 coordinate 30,414, forward strand.
CCAACAGCCCCGCTCACCTCACGCCGGGTCTATGCAGCAGCTCACGTCATCCCTCATGTCTTGGCGGACAATTATCCTGGCGCACCTGCCCGGCTGGACTGGGATGCCACCCTGGCGTATCGCCATGAGCTGTGGTCCTACGGCCTGGGCGTCGCTGATGCCATGGACACAGCCCAGCGCGGAATGGGCCTCGACTGGGCAGCGACGCAGGAGCTCATCCAGCGCACGGGAGTCGAAGCAGCTACAGTCGTTGCCGCCGGCGGGGCTGCCATTGCCGGCAAGTCAGTGCGCGATCTCGTGTCCTGCGGCGCCGGTACTGACCAGCTGGACATCACTTCGCTCCCCGCAGGAGCTGCCGGGCTCAACGCCGTACTGGAGGCGTATCGCGAGCAGATTGCTGTCGTCAGCGAAGCTGGTCCCAAGATTATTCTGATGGCCTCCCGGGCTCTCGCCAAGGTGGCGTCAGGTCCAGAAGACTACCTGAACGTCTACTCAACCTTGCTCCGGGAAGTGGACCAGCCGGTCATCCTGCACTGGCTCGGCACCATGTTCGATCCCGCACTGGCCGGGTACTGGGGCTCGGATGACGTTACCGCGGCGACAGAGACATTCCTGAGCCTGATTAGGGACAACGCCGTCAAGGTAGATGGCGTCAAAGTCTCACTGCTGGATGCCAGCCACGAGGTTGCCCTGCGGGCTGCGCTGCCGTCGGGCGTGCGTCTCTACACCGGCGACGACTTCAATTACCCCGAGCTGATTGACGGCGACAAAACGCATCATTCGGACGCACTGCTGGGCATCTTCGCGGCTATCTACCCTGCTGCCTCTGCTGCACTCCAGAAGTATGATGCTGGCGACGCTGTGACAGCGCGTCAGATCCTTGACTCGACCCAGGAGCTAGGTAAACACATCTTCAGCGCACCTACCTTCTACTACAAGACAGGCATTGCTTTTCTGTCCTGGCTCAACGGAAAACAGCCAGGCTTCCAGATGGTGGGGGGCCTGCATTCCGGCCGGTCTGTCCTCCACCTGGCCAAAACCTTTGAATGTGCCGATCAGGCTGGCCTTATAGTAGATCCAGACCTTGCGACCCAGCGCATGTCCGCATATCTGCGTATCAGCGGAGTGGGCGCATGAGCGATTTTTCACGGTTGTCCCTGAATAGCGCCACCACCAAAATGTGGACGCTCGCTGAGGTCGTGGAAGGCTGCGTCGCTGCAGGCATCCCGGCAATCGGTCCATGGCGGGACCGGGTAGCGGAAGCGGGCCTGGATAAGGCTGGACGCCTGATCAGGGATGCGGAACTTCGTGTCTCGTCCCTTTGCCGTGGCGGGTTTCTGACAGCGCCCGACGCCGAAGGGCAAGCCGCTGCGCTCGCTGACAATCGGGCAGCAATCCTCGAAGCGGCGGCACTGGGCGCAAATGATCTTTTTCTTGTGGTGGGTGGCTTGGCACCGGGGGAGAAGGACGTGGTTTCAGCGCGGCAGCGGGTTGCTGACCGGCTTGGTGACCTGGTGCCCTTCGCGGCGGAAAACGGCGTGCGGCTGGTTCTTGAACCCCTCCACCCGATGTATGCCGCAGATAGGGCCCTGATTTCCACGCTTGGCCAAGCCCTGGATCTGGCGTCGCCGTTCGATACCGCCAGCGTCGGGGTAGCCGTTGACACGTTCCACGTGTGGTGGGATCCGGAACTGAAGGCGCAGATTGAACGGGCCGGCCGGGAGAACCGGATTGCTTCCTACCAGGTCTGCGACTTCACCATGCCCATTGCCGCGGACCCGTTACTTTCCCGCGGCTACATGGGCGATGGTGTTGTGGATTTTGGCACCATCGGTACCTGGGTGCGTGATGCCGGGTACACCGGGGATATCGAAGTGGAAATCTTCAATCAGGATATCTGGAACACTGACGGCAACACCGTGATTGCAACGGTCAAGGAACGCTACGCGGAGCTTGTTCTTCCCTTCGCCTGAGCACATTTGAGGTGCCTCTGCGCGTGGGACTTTCCACAACGACAGGCACGTGGAAAGTGACCTCGTCGCAGTAGCCTCTGCATAGTGTGGGATGGGTTACCATTTCTTTGCCCCTCGTCGATTCGCGAATGAGGGCTTCGACCTGGGGGTATACCCGAACGTGCGTCTGAAAAAAATCCTGATCGCTTCCTTGGCGGGCACTGCCGTCATCCTGAGCTCTACCGCAGTTCCGGCGTCGGCCGTTGTGGCCAAGTCGTACAAGAACTGCACTGAGCTCAATAAGGTCTATCCCCACGGAGTCGGCAAAACCGGCGCCCGGGACAAGACCACCGGAAAGCCAGTGACCACATTCCGCGTCAACAGCACCGTGTACAGCTACAACGACGGGGCAGCCCGGCGCCCGGGCGAGTATGACCTCGACCGTGATAACGACGGCATCGCCTGCGAAAAGCGCTGATTTTCTTCCCCGAGCGCGCTCAACGGGTTCGGCCAATGTCCACACTGGTGACAGGATGGGCGCGCTCGGCGGAAGGGTATGTCAGTCCGGTGCGACGTCCCCAGCGAGGATCTGTTCGCGGAGGATGTCGGCGTGTCCGCAGTGATGGGCGAGTTCGCGGAGGACATGAAGGTAAACCCAACGCAGGGGCAGGGGGCCGCGTCGGTTTCCCTGGACCACGTCGTCGAGAGTCATCGGGGCCGTGGCCGATACCGAGGCCGCGCAGGCTGAGAGATGGCGTTCCCGGACGGTTGTGATGGTGTCGCAGGGATCGAGGACAAACGATTCGTCCGGGGTGGCCGGAATCCCCATGGTCTCCCGGGACTGGCACGTTATTGCCTCCTCGAACCAGACGCGCTCCACGAAGATGGCGTGCTTGACCAGGCCCAAAAGAGTGGTGCGCGAGCTGACCAACGGCCGCCTGGCCTGTTCTTCAGTGAGACCCAGAAGACAGTTGTTGAGCATCCGTCGGTGATCGTTGAGGAAAGCCTCAAACTGGATCCGTTCCGATCTCCCGATGCTTGATTCTGGTGTGTCCTGCGCTTCGTCGGGTGTAACCATGTCCCGAAGTATGCCAGATGCTTCCTGCCTAGGAAGCCAGCGGCAAGCCGACAAAGTATTCCTGCTGAACAGGCCGACGGCCTAGCCTGTGGGCTGTCTTCAGGGACGGGAAATTCCTGGCATGGATGTGGCCCCACACGGTCTCAACGTTTGATTCCTGGCCAGCAAGGAAGGCAGCTTGCAAGACTGGAGCCAGTGCGTTGCCGCGCATGCGTTCCGTGAGGAAAAGATCCACCATGCACAGCCCGGACTGCCCAAGAATCCCGTCTATCCTGCCGGCGACAAGTCCCGCGAATCCGTGGTCATCATGAAGCACCATGAGCAGACCCGCTGCTGCTGATTCCTGAAAGGTTTTTTGCGAGGATTCCCGGACGTAGGGCGCTAGCAGGTGTGTTGCCTTCCGCCATGCTGCGTGTTCGTGCTGGTACTCGGGATGGGTGTCCGCGGCTGTGCTGGGCCACGAGATGTCCAGGCCGGAGGGGAAGGGGCCTGCCTGCCTGCCTTGCCGCTGCTGCAATGGAACCCGACATGATGGTTGTCCAGAGATCCGCCTCGGCGAACCCAAGCCCTGGCTCTTCGTGGAACGTGAAACCACGTGGTTCGAGGTGGCCATATTCGCTGGATACGGCAGCAGCGAGGGAGGTAAGCGTTGCAGGATCCTGCACCCGGAAGGACAGCTTGAGATCAATGAAGGCAAAGTCAGGATCCAGATTCCGGTAGCGCAGGCCAGCGATGCCGAGGCGTCCGTCACCAAATTCCAGGAGCCGTTCGCACATGTCAGCTTCGCTGACGGGCGCACCGATACGATCAACCCGTGCTGCTGCTACGTCCTGTGCCGCCAGCTCGTAGCGGGCATCAACATCGGCAATCTCGGCCTGGGCCGCACACCCGGGGTCGAAACCGGCGGGCAGGTAATCCAGAACAGGGCGGGTAAAGGCGGCGAGTTCGTCTTCGCCCAGGTCAAAGGCAATCATTTCCCCAAGACTACGTGACGGGGATGGGATGCATCGCTACCTCTTAGCGGGCATAGGGACACTGCGGCTGCTCCGCTAGGGGTAACTGTGCAGCGACGCGTAGGAACGGTACCGTTCCAGAATCTCCGGCCTGGGTTGCATGGTCGGAACGGACACAGCGTCGAGTGTCCAGTCGGGAAATGCGCCGCTGAGGACTCCTGCTGCCTGGCGGGCAGCGCCGTCGGCCACGTATTCTCCGGGGCGCGGCACCAGGATGGGTAAAGCCATCAGTGCGGATGCAGACTGCTGAACTGCGGTGGATTGCGCTCCGCCGCCTACCAGGATGAGTCGGTCGGCAACAACGCCCTGGGCCCGGAGGGCAGCGAGCCCGTCGGCAAGTGAGCAGACAACACCTTCGACGGCGGCCCTCGCGAGATTTGCTGGCGTGTAGTTTGCGCGCGTGAGGCCGTGCAGTGAGCCCGTGGCATCGGGGAGGTTGGGTGTGCGTTCACCGTCAAAGTACGGAATCAGGGTCAATCCTTCAGCTCCAGGATCAGCGTCCAGGGCAAGACTGTTGAAGTCGTTGAGGTTGAGATTGAGCAGGGCTGCTGTGGTGTCGAAAATTCGCGTGCCATTGAGTGTGCATGCCAGCGGGAGGAAGTTTCCCGTGGCATCCGCAAAACCTGCCACAAGGCCGCTGGAATCAGTGGAAGGGGCCGTGGAGACAGCGAACACTGTGCCGGAGGTACCCAGCGAGATCACCACATCCCCAATGCCTGCGCCAACGCCCAGCGCTGCTGCGGCGTTGTCCCCCGCGCCGGGGCCAATCAAGCAACCGGACGTAGTTTCTCCAGCTTTCTCCAGAGGCCCCAGCACAGACGGCAGGACGGGGAGGTGGCCCAGTGCAGCCGACAGCACTTCCGGAAGGTAGTTTCCGGTGACACTCGAGTAGTAGCCGGTTCCGGACGCATCGGAGCGATCAGTGTTAAGGGCAGCCAGATCCGCCTGGCCCGTGTCTACGGGTCCATGCCCCGCCAAGCGCCAGCTCAGCCAATCGTGGGGCAGACAGACGGCGGCAACTCTGGCCGCGTTCTCCGGTTCGTTGGCAGCGAGCCAGTGCAGCTTGGTCAGCGTGATTGAGGCCACCGGGACAGTTCCCGTTGTCCGTGCCCAATAAGCAGCACCCCTGACGCGATCGCCGTCGCCCGCGGTGCTGACCAGTTCGGCCGCGTCCGGAGCACTGCGGGTGTCGTTCCACAACAGCGCGGGGCGGATGACGTGTCCCAAGCGGTCCAGCACTACCATTCCATGCTGCTGGCCGCCAACGGATACAGCCGCAACATCTGCTAGGCCGCCAGCTTGACCGATGGCTTCCTGCATCGCGTCCCACCAACGGTCTGGATGGATCTCCGTTCCGCCAGGATGGCTGGCGCGTCCCTGCCGGACCAGGGCACCCGTCTCGGCATCGCGGATCACCACCTTGCAGGCCTGGGTCGAACTATCAATACCTGCAACCAGCGCCATGGGATTCCTTCGGTGAGTAGCGCCGTCGAGCGTCTCTATCCAGGTCAGGACAGCGACGTCCGACGGCGGAGTGCTGCTGCGTGAAAGCTGGCACTCGGTGCCAGTGGGGAAAATACTAGCGACGAATGTGCCAGCGGTGGTGCCATTGTGTGGCACCGGATTCTAGCGGGCGTTGAGGAGATGCTCGATGGCCAACTGATTCAGGCGAACAAAGGCGAAGGATCGCTCGCCAGCCTTGTCTGCGTCAAAAGCCTCAAAAGCGCTGGTATCGGCCAGCAGATCAGCCGTTGTCTCACCAATGGCCAGCGTAGGCTCGCCCAGTTCGGCGACTCCTGACGTTGCCATGGCTTCCTGGACCAGCGGATCGGAGCGGAAAGCCAGGGCGCGCTCCTTCAGGAGGAGATAGGTGGACATATTGGCCCTGGCCGACTCCCAGACACCGTCGTACCCGTCGGTACGGGAGGGCTTGTAATCGAAATGGCGAGGACCGTCATATGTCGCCCCACCGTTGGGGAAGCCGTTTTCCAAGAGATCAACCGTGAAGAATGCACTGGTGAGATCTCCGTGGCCAAACACCAGGTCCTGGTCGTACTTAATGCCGCGCTGACCATTGAGGTCGATGTGAAAGAGCTTGCCAGCCCACAGCGCCTGGGCAATCCCATGCGTGAAGTTCAGGCCAGCCATCTGTTCGTGGCCTGTTTCCGGATTAAGCCCCACGATGTCGCCGTGTTCCAGCTGTGCAATAAAAGCCAGGGCGTGGCCGACGGTGGGCAGGAAGATATCGCCTCGTGGCTCGTTGGGCTTCGGTTCGAGGGCGATCCGCAGGTTGTAGCCCTTCTCCTTGATGTACGCGGCGGCCGTGTCTACTCCCTCCTTCATGCGGTCTAGGGCCGCCGAGAGATCCTTGGAGCCGTCATACTCGCTGCCTTCGCGGCCACCCCACATAACAAAGGTTTCGGCGCCAAACTCTGCCGCAGAATCAATGGTGCGCAGGACCTTGCTCAGCGCGAAGCGGCGGATTGAGCGATCATTTGAGGTAAAGCCGCCGTCTTTGAAGACGGGGTGACTGAAGAGGTTGGTGGTGACCATGGGCACTTTGAGCCCGGTTGCGGCCAGGGCGCTACGAAAGTTTTTTAGGATCAGGTCCCGTTCCGTCACCGTGGCGCCAAAGGGAACAAGATCGTTGTCGTGGAAGGTCACGCCATAGGCGCCAAGGTCACCGATGCGATGTACTGCCTCGACCGGGTCCAGGGCCTCGCGCGTGGGGACACCGAACGGATCGGAGCCTGTCCAGCCTACGGTCCAGAGTCCAAAAGTGAAGCGGTCTTCCGGTGTGGGACTAATAGTCATGGGTTTGCGTCCTTGCAAATCGTGGGTGTAGCCAAGCGCTGTAGCTATGCTCGCTCTGCCATTCAGGAGTGAGTTAGTTTATGACCTGAACTATATAGCTGCGCATGCGTTATGGTCAATGGATCGAACGCAACAGTCGTTAAGAGCTACTCGTGGGGAGATCACAGGTGTCGGAACCACAGCCGGGCTCGGAGACCCGAAGCCAGTCCATTCCGGGCAGTGTTGGCGATGTCCGCCGGACGAATCTGGCGCTGGCCCTGACATCGATCGCACGCGCCGCGCCGTCGGGGCCCATTACCCGGGCCCAGCTGGCGACAGCAACGGGACTGACCAAAGCCTCGATCTCCAGCCTGGTCCTTGACCTGCTTACCGGGGGAGTGGTGCGTGAAGTTGCGCTGGAGCCACGCGCCGAGAGGGGACGCCCCGGCGTCGGACTCGAAATGAACCCGGGCCGCGCGGTGGTGGGGATGGAAATCAACGTTGACTACATTGCCGCCGAACTGGTCAGCCTGACCAGGGAACGCCTTTTGTGCGTGAAGCGATTCCGGGACAATCGCGGCAGTTCCGCGGCCGACGTCATGGCGGATCTGGCGGAGCTGGTGAACACGCTGCTGGCGGAGGCTGCTGATCGCGGAATAGCTGTGATCGGTGGCGGCTTGGCAGTGCCGGGGCTCATCGACCAGGCCACGTCCACAGTCCTTACCGCTCCCAACCTGGGATGGAGCGGGGAAACCCTCGATGCCAGAGGCCTCCTTCCCGAGGCCCGGCTGGGAGTCACCCTCCTTAATGAAGCCAATGCAGCTGCACTCGCCGAAGTGCGCTCCAGGACTGGTACTGCCGGGCCCGACTTCGTCTTTGTATCCGGCGAAGTGGGTGTTGGTGCCGGCTTTGTCATTGCCGGATCCCTGTTTGTTGGGCCAGCTGGCCACGCAGGTGAAATCGGGCACCTCGTGCTGGAACCAGAAGGTCTGCCCTGTTCCTGCGGCGGCATTGGCTGCCTCGAAACCATTGCGGGCCAGGATGCGATTCTGCGTGCTGCTGGCTTGGCCGACGATCCGCTGGAGACGGACATGTCCAGATTGCTCTCAGCACTTTCCAGTGGCGAGTCGATGGCTGTCGCGGCCGTCCAGCGAGCAGCCACGTTCCTTGGGATGGCACTGGTCTCGACTGCACGCTTGATGGGCGTGTCTACTGTGGTGCTGGGTGGACACTTCGCTGTTCTTGCGCACTGGTTGGTTCCACCCCTGTTCGAGAGCATGCAGCGGCATGCTCCGGGGCTCATTAGGGCCGACCGCGTTCTCCTGTCGTCCGCAGGTGAAGGTGGTGCCGCATTCGGCTGTGCGGGCAGTGTGGTCCAGTCACTCCTTGACGCTCCACAGTTCCTGATTCGCCCAGGGCCGGCGGACGTTGCTGAACACCCCTGATGTCTGCTCGAACGTCCAGCTACCTCTCAGGCGGATCCGTAGAATAGGAAGAAGTCGATTTATTAGGAGAAAAGCATGCCGTTAGTCCGCATTGACCTTATTGAAGGACGCACTTCCGCTCAGAAGCGGGACGTTGCAGATGCCATCCACACGGCTATTGTCCAGACCTACGGGATACCGGAGCGCGACCGCTTCCAGGTTATTACCGAACACGCTGCCGACAACATCATTGCCCAGGACGCCGGATTGGGCTTTGAACGGACCGGGAACGTGGTCATGGTCCAGATTTTCACGCAGGCAGGACGCTCCGATGAGGATAAAGAGGCGCTCTACAAAGCCATCCACGACAACCTCCACGCAGTGGGCCTCACCTCCGAGGACCTGTTCATCGGCTATAACGAAAATGGCCCCCAGGACTGGTCCTTCGGTTTCGGGCGCGCACAGTACCTCACGGGTGAACTCAAGGTTCCCGGAAAGAACTAGCGAACAGTCTGTCCGGCCGACGTCGGAACACACTGGACGCGACAACATGCTGGACGCGACGAGGATGGCTCAGAACGCCTCGTTGCCGTTCAGCAGGATCCCTGAGCTTGAACCTGCCATTGGGGCATGGAAAGAACGGGTCGCCCTGCTCCACCTGGAGGGGCTCGCAATCCGTGCGGTCGCTGATCCTTGAAAACAATGGTTGAGGGTCCAATACCCGCGCCTTGATCTCGATGGTTGTGGGCATGCTTCCACTACATCGCGGTATCCCTAAGGTGGGATGTCAGGTCCTCGCAGGCTGAGCTGTCCGCCATGATCCATGGCCTTCTCCGCCAACACCAGTCTCCGGAGTGCTGCAGCATCCCACCAACGTTGGGCGGCTCTGGTTCCTGAAAGGAATCGATGGCCGCGCCGATACACAGGCTCGGGAACGGAAACGGAACCGGACGGTGACTTTCCCCTGCGGTAGCCTCGTCGGGTGAATGCGGACTCGGAGGAACTGGCAGGGGGCAACGCCTCAGGACGCGTGGTACGCATTGGGATGACAGTCCGGAAGACCTGGCTGGATCATTCCGCAGCGGTGCAGGACTACATGAAGACCCTCCGCGGCCTGGGCGTTGACGTTCCGCTCCCCCTAGGTCGTGATGAGGTGGGCAGAAACACGGTTGAGTACATCGACGGTGTCTCGGCTATGGACAGCGTGCCGCTGGGACACTGTGAGCTGTTCCGGATCGGCGGCATGATCCGCCAGATCCATGATGCAAGCGAGGGGCTGCCGCTTCCGGACCCAGGTAGCTGGACCACTCTGCTACCGACCGAAAACCCAGATCTCATGTGCCACAACGATCTTGCCCCGTGGAACCTGATCCTCGGGGAGCGCTGGGTCTTTATCGACTGGGATGCCGCCGGACCAAGTACCCGGCTATGGGACCTGGCCTACGCGGCCCAGTCATTTGCCACGTTGTTTGAGGGACAACCCGTGGCTGAGGCTGCCCGGAGACTGAAAGCCTTCGTGGACGGCTATGGTGCCGACACCGCCCTCCGGCAGGCATTGCCCCAAGCTTTGGCAGAGCGGACCGCGGCAATGGACAACTTGCTGCGGAATGCTCACGGATCCGGACTTCAGCCATGGGCCCAGATGTACAACGAAGGACATGGGGAGCTCTGGGCTGCCGCCACAGGGTACGTCACTCGGAATCAGAAAACGTGGCAGAGTGCCCTTCTCGCCTAGTGAATCCATGCGCTTCAGCGCCCCGCCATGAGGACGTCAATCACTTCGGTGAGCACAGGCGCGAGCGTCGTGAGGCCAAGGACAATAAAGACGCCACCGGACACGCGCACTATGACGCGGTCCACGGAGGGCCGGCTCAGCCATGCACTGGCTGTATCAGCCGCCGTCGCCACGATCATCAGGTAGGCGCCTATGACTGCCGCAACTGTGCCCCCAACAACGGCGATGACAAAGAGCGGTCCGGCATTGGCGGGAGTGAATTGTGGTATCAGTGCCAGAAAAAACAGTCCCGTCTTAGGATTGCTCAAGCAACAGAGCAGACCGGCGAGAAACGACGCTCCGGCGCTCGGTGCAGTCAACAGTGGTCTGTGCGCCACCGCTGTTGACAGCGACGCGGTGGGGCCACTGTCCGGCGCTGCGCTTTCCACGAGACCCGATGGTGGCACGCGAGGTTCAGCACCGCGTGAGCGGTGGTGTGAGAGTGCCCTGCAGCCCAGGAAAATCAGGTAGCTCCCGCCGAGAACCTGAAAGGCATGAAACGCCGTGGGGGAGTTTCTCAGGAATGTCGCCACCCCGGCAGCAACCAGTGCGGCCCAGACGAAGATCCCTGACGTTGTGCCCAGTGCTGCCAAGACACCGGCGCGCCGCTGGCGAAGGGAGTACTGCAGGGTGAGGAGCGTATCGGGCCCAGGCGTCACCGCCAGGATGAGTGCCACGCCCAGAAGCGCAAGGTAATTTGTTGTGTTCATCGGTTCGCCTTCTGGTGTGACGCGGAATGCTCCAGCTGATGCGGGAACGATGCTGCACGGTACAGCGCACGTCAACTGTGACACCGCCCATGTATCGGCACAAGCAACTAATAACGGATGACTGGCAGGTATCGACTTATGATTGCTCATGCTCAACCTTCCCCGCCTCGTCATCCTCCGAGCAGTGATTGCCGCAGGATCTGTCCACGGAGCTGCCAACAGCCTGCATCTCGCACCTGCCACTGTGAGCCAGCATTTACGCGTGCTGGCCCGGGAGACCGGGCTTGTACTCTTTGAAAAGAGTGGCCGCGGCATCGATGCCACACCAGCAGCTCTTCACCTCGCAAAGGAAAGCGCCCACGCCCTGGCCGACCTTGAACGGCTCGAACGGACAGTGCTCGATCTGCGCCAGGGCCGGACAGAACGAATAACCTTCACGTGTTTTGCCTCTGTCGCACAAGCATGGATGCCCCGTGTGGTCAGTGTTCTGCAGTCTGCTGCTCCGGCAGCCGTTGTTGAGATCAGTATCGCTGAACTCCAGCGGCCCTCCGGAACGTCGAGCGCTGACGTTGATATCCGAAATGAGGCGCTCGACGCCGATCCTTTGCATGTTGACGGATACCAGCGACACGTTCTCTGCGACGAGGAGATGTGGCTGGTCCTGCCCCTGGAACACCGCTTGGCCAAGAACCGGATAGTCGACATGATCGACCTTCGGGACGAGCACTGGATTGACCATGACATCAATGACGGTCCAACAGGTAGGGTCATTGCCCAGGCCTGCCTGAGTGCAGGGTTCACGCCCCGCTACGTTGCCCGGCTCGATGACCATCATGCTGCGCTCGGTCTTGTGGCCGCCGGACTTGGCATCTGTGTTCTTCCGGGCCTGGCGTTGGCCGGCTTGCCTGCAAACCTCACGATCCGACAGGTTGCCAATCCCACAGTGGGCCGACGGATTGTCGCGTTCACCAGGAGTCGTCCCGATCGGGCCAGGCTTGTCCATCTGGCCCTGGGGGCGCTTCGTGAGGCGGCCGAATCCGCACATTAAGGACTAAAAGCGGCCCTGGCCAATGCAAACGCACTGGCAGAGCCGCTTTGTGTGCCCCAGGAGGGAATCGAACCCCCGACCGGCGGATTAGAAGGCCGCTGCTCTATCCCCTGAGCTACTGGGGCTGACACTGCGTAGATCCGGTGGACCTGACGCCTCAAAGAGTTTACCTGACCAGCTGCCGTGGCGGGTATCGCACCTCCCCTGGGACGTTATCCACATACGGATCTCCTGACCTTTTCCCGCGACCAGTGCCTGAGCAGACTGGAATCTCCATCAGGATTCACTTGCGCAGACAGGACACACGATCATGAATGACACCATGACCCTCAGGGGTTTTGTTGCAACGGATGTCAAGACCTCAACCACTCCAGGTGGCGTGCCAACGGCATCCTTCCGGATGGGGTGCACCGAACGTCGCTTCGACAAGGCACTGGGTGTCTGGATGGATGTGCATACCAACTGGTTTGCCGTTCAGGCATACCGCCAACTTGCAGGAAACATGGGATGCAGCATCAAAAAGGGGCAGCGCGTCATTGTGGTGGGTCGGCTCGAGCTCAGGAGTTGGGAACATGAGGGACGTGTGTATCACGCGAGTGAAATTGATGCTGAGTCACTTGGCCACGACCTTACGTGGGGAACAGCCAACTACATCCGCACTGTGTCAGCACCCACGGGAGACCACAGCGGAACCGGAGACGGCACCTCAGAACCAGGACAGGTTCAGGTGCGCGATGACGAGGGAACCATCCTGAACGTCAACGCTGAGACAGGCGAAGTTGATGACGCTCCCGATGGTGAGGAGCAGGCCGGAGACCAAGCCCAGGAGCATCCAGCGTCAGATCGTGAGGCTGCGTAGCGGGATATTTTGGTGCGGGGCCATGGCTGGGTCTGCCGGGGGAGGTGTGGCTCAACCAATGTCCTGGGGCGGGGAATGTGAGTTCTTCCGTGGAACACACTAGATTTGGAACCATGGCGGAATTTATCTACACAATGACCAAGGCCCGCAAGGCTGTTGGCGAAAAACTCATTCTCGACGACGTAAGCATGTCCTTCTTCCCGGGTGCAAAGATCGGTGTTGTTGGTCCTAACGGTGCCGGTAAGTCCACCATCCTGAAAATCATGGCTGGACTGGACACCCCCTCTAACGGCGAAGCTCGGCTCAGCCCGGGATATTCCGTGGGAATCCTGCTACAGGAACCTCCGCTGAACGAGGAAAAAACCGTTCTGGGCAACGTCCAGGAAGGCGTTGGAGAGATCTACGGAAAGATCCAGCGCTTTAACGAGATCTCCGAAGAGATGGCCAGCCCCGACGCGGACTACGACGTGCTCCTCGAAGAAATGGGCAAGCTCCAGGAAGCAATTGACGATGCCGATGCCTGGGACCTCGACTCCCAGCTGGAGCAGGCTATGGATGCACTCCGTTGCCCGCCAGCTGACTCAGAGGTCACCAACCTTTCGGGCGGTGAGCGTCGCCGGGTTGCCCTGTGCAAACTCCTGCTCCAGAAGCCTGACCTGCTGCTGCTGGACGAGCCCACCAACCACCTTGACGCCGAAAGTGTCCTGTGGCTGGAGCAGCATCTCTCGTCCTACTCCGGTGCGGTGTTGGCCGTGACTCACGACAGGTACTTCCTGGACCACGTAGCAGAATGGATCGCAGAGGTTGACCGCGGCCACCTCTACCCCTACGAGGGCAACTACTCCACCTACCTTGAGAAGAAGCGCGCCCGCCTTGAAGTTCAAGGTAAGAAGGACGCCAAGCAGGCCAAGCGACTCACCGAAGAACTCGAGTGGGTCCGGTCCAACGCCAAGGGACGGCAGACAAAGTCCAAGGCGCGATTGGCCCGCTACGAGGAGATGGCTGCGGAGGCTGACCGCACCCGCAAGCTCGACTTCGAAGAGATCCAGATCCCGCCGGGACCACGCCTGGGTGGTGTTGTCCTTGAGGCGAAGAATCTCCAGAAGGGCTTTGACGGCCGCACCCTGATCGACGGGCTGAGCTTCACGCTTCCCCGCAACGGCATTGTTGGCGTCATCGGCCCCAACGGTGTCGGAAAGTCGACGCTGTTCAAGACCATTGTGGGCCTCGAGGAGCTGGACGGTGGTGATCTCAAGATCGGGGATTCGGTCAAGATCTCCTACGCTGACCAGAGCCGTGGTGGCATTGATCCCACCAAGACCCTCTGGGAAGTTGTCTCGGATGGACTGGACTTCATCCAGGTAGGGCAGGTAGAAATGCCGTCCCGTGCCTACGTGGCAGCCTTCGGCTTCAAGGGGCCGGATCAGCAGAAGAAGGCGGGTGTGCTCTCCGGTGGTGAGCGTAACCGCCTCAACCTGGCACTGACCCTCAAGCAGGGCGGAAACCTCCTGCTCCTTGATGAGCCCACTAACGACCTTGACGTCGAGACCCTCTCCAGCCTAGAGAACGCGCTGCTGGAATTCCCGGGCTGTGCTGTTGTGGTCTCGCACGATCGTTGGTTCCTGGACCGTGTCTCCACCCACATCCTCGCCTATGAGGGTGACGAGGAAAACCCGGCAAAGTGGTACTGGTTCGAGGGCAACTTCGAGTCCTACGAAGAGAACAAGATCGAGCGCCTTGGCCCGGACGCCGCCACGCCGCACCGCGTGACGCACCGCCGCCTGACGCGCGACTGACGCTTCCAGGGACGTGAGACCAAGACCCTGAGCACAAAATACGGCGCACGAAATACGGCCTGCCCCCTGGAATCCAGGGTGCAGGCCGTTTTGTTTTCGGTTGAAGGGGACGGATACGCCCCGGGCGCCTAGCGCGTCTGGTTTTCCGGAGGGCCATCCACAAAACCTTCGGGCACGCGCACCATTCCTTCTTGGGCTACGGTTGCCACAAGCTCACCCTGGCGGTTAAATATCTGGCCCTTCGCGAGCCCGCGGGCACCCTGGGCCGTTGGAGAGTCCTGAACGTACAGCAACCACTCGTCCACCCGTGCCGGACGGTGCCACCACATGGCATGGTCAAGGCTGGCCACATTCATGCCGGGAGTGATCCAGCTCAGCCCGTGTCGGCGGAGGATAGCCTCGAGCAGCGTGTAGTCGCTGGCGTAGGCAAGGGCTGCCCGGTGGAGGTTGGCGTCTTCTGGCATAGGCCCGAAGGTCTTCATCCACACGGCATTGACCGCCTGTTGGGGTCCTTTGGCGGACACATACAGTGGGCTGTCAATGTGACGGATATCAAATGGGCGTTCATAGGCCCAATGCCTGGCCACTGGATGGTCGAAGGCCCCCAACAGGTCTGCGGTAGTGGGCAGCGACTCCGGATCCGGGACGTCCGCTGGCATGCGCACCTGGTGTTCCACGCCGTCGTCGGCAGTCTGGAATGAGGCGATCATCGACAGGATTGGCTTGCCGTTCTGGTAGGCGTGGACCCGGCGGGCCGAGAACGACCTGCCGTCGCGGAGCCTTTCGACGCCGAAGGTGATGTTCGCGTTGGCGTCGCCCGGGCGCAGGAAATATCCATGCATGGAGTGGATGTCACGGTCCGGCTCGACTGTCCTGACTGCCGCCACGATGGACTGCGCCAGCACCTGGCCACCGAAGACACGCTGGCCGGGCTGCCTCTGCGAGGGTCCCAGGAAAATGTCTTCGTCCGTCCGCACACCCTGCAGGTCACCCAGCGTCAGAAGGTCGATCAGTGAGGCAGTAGGGTCTCCGCCGGGCGAAACGGGCAGCGGTGCGGGGGCTTCAGTCATGCTTCGACTCTAGACGCCACCCTGAGGCCGCTCAACTGGAGCCGTGACGGTAGTGTTCTAGGTGTGTCAGAGCTCCTCACTTCCTCTTTCCATTTCGCCGATCCCCAGGATCTGGCGGACCTCCGTACTTTTGTGACCCGCGCCAAAAACGTTGACGACGGCGCCATTCGCCTGCAGGGATCGGGTTCGGTTTTGGCCGCATACGTCTGCGTTCTGCGGCCCCGGTTGTTGGGCGAATCGACGCCTACCATTCTGGGACTGCGCACCATGGCGCTGTCCCGTCCCTCAACAGTGGACGTGACGGTTCCACTGTCAGCAGTTCTGGACCGGATCGCCCGTGCGTCGGAAAACTCGGCCAGCCTGCCGGTTCCGCCGTCCACGGTCAGCGAGTCCTGGACGGGTGTGAGCGCGCCAAGGTCGGGGTGGGACCCCGTGGGGCCCGTCTCGGAGATCGATCTCCGGAGTGTTGCGGAGGCAGGGATCAGGGAGGTCGCCGACCTGGTGCCGAGCAGTGCAGGTGCGATGATGGTCAACAACGCCCGGGCCAACGTCTGGGGGCGTCCGGTAGATTTTGCCGCTGGCTTGCCCGCGGGTGCCGCATTCGCAGCCCTGACCCTTGGGTTCCTGGCGGACGGTAAGCAGGAGCTCTACCGCGCCGGGCGCTGGTTCCGGCTCAGTGGCCCGCGCGGCCACGTCCTGATCCGGACAGGAATAAACATCGGACTGCCGCGCTAGAGATCGTCAGTGAAGGGTCGGTGTGTTGGGGCTGAGTGGTTCCGAACGTCTTCAGCGCAGCGCTCCGGAGGAGGGACTGTTGATCATGGACAGTGCGGCACGCTCCATGTAATCCCACAGCGTGCCCTCGTGCAGGGGCGGAAGTTCAAGGGCGTCCACGGCCACACGCATGTGGAGCAACCACCGATCTTTTGCCTCGGGGGTGACCCCGAATGGCATGTGGCGCATGCGCAGCCGGGGGTGTCCGCGTTCCTGTCCATAGGTTGTGGGGCCTCCCCAATACTGCTCAAGAAACATGAGGAACCGGCGTTTTGCCGGCCCCAGATCCTCTTCCGGGTACATGGCCCGTAGAAGCGGATCTGCTGCGACGCCATCGTAAAACACGTCGATGAGCTTCACGAAGGTCTCGTGTCCGCCGACGGCGTCGTAGAAGTTGTCTGTGTAAAGGGGCTTGGTGAAGGGATCGTTCTGCAACAGCTGGCGCGGCTGCCCCGGTCCGCCTGGGGCAGATCCGCCTGTCGCTGTTCCACCCGATGATGGATCTGTTGGTGAAGTCATGATTCAGTCGCCTGCCTTCTGCTGTGTTTTGTTCAGTTGCCCGGTGGTGGGGCCGGTGGGGTGTTCATCAACGGTGACTGCGGTTGCAGGCTCTTCGATGGAGCTGGTGGGTGCACCAGCGGCAATATATTTCCCTTGGGACCGGTTGCCCACACGGAGAATTTCGCCGTTGCGCAGGTACCAGATGGCGCCGTCCTCTGCGAGGACACGGGTGATCCGAAGGCCCATCGCCTGCACGGTACCCACGACCTCACTGGTTTCGATCACATCGCCAATTCCGTATTGGTCCTCGATGGTAATGAAGATGCCGGCCAGGAAATCACGGATCAGCTGCTGCGCGCCGAAACCAATGGCAATACCCAGGATGCCTACGCTGGTCAGCAGCGGCGCGATATTGATGTTCAGGTTCTGCAGGACATACATGATCGTAATGATGGCAATCAGCACGCCCACCACGCTCTTGAGCAGGGCCCCGATGGTCTCGGATCGTTGAACCCTTCGCTCATGGTCCAGGGCACGCAATGCCGGGCTGACCCACCGGAAGTGTTTGCGTTTAAAAAGGGAGGACCCGGTGGCGACCCGGCGCGTCACCCGGGAGATGACAAAAGAGGCCACAACCCAGACAACAACGCCGACTCCGACGCTGATCAGCACTCCGGGGAGGCTGAAGCCTGCGGGCGCGTCCGTCAAGGAAGCTGTTATCGACAACGGGCTGCTCATCTACGGAAAATCTCCTTTGGGTGTGCCGGCAGCATCGACGCATTGTGCCGGTCAGGCGTGTTCGCCCGACGCATAAGACTCTGGTGTCGATTCAGCCTAGCGCCGTAGCGTGCAGGCATGCGCATTCTGATCTTGGGTGGGAACGCCTGGCTGGGACAGCTGATCGCCCGCCATGGTGTTGACAGCGGTCATGACGTGACCTGCGTGGTACGCGGGACCTCGGGCGAGGTTGCTTTGGGTGCCACGCTGGTGACTGCGGACCGCGACAACGACGACGGACTGGCAGCTGTGGCGGACATCAGGTGGGATGCAGTCATTGACGTTGCCCGTCAGCCCGGTCACGTGCGCCGTGCAGTCCGGGACCTTCGCGGTGCCGCCCGGTACGTTTTCGTCTCATCCGCCAGCGCCTACGCGCAGCAAGGTCCCTTGGGCCAGGGGGAAGACGCAGCGCTTCTTACCCCTCTGGCAGCAGATGTCATGGAGTCGACAGCGGACTACGGGGCAGCGAAGGTTGCCTGTGAGGAGGCCATCCTCACGAGTTTTGGCCCAGGCCGATCGTTGATCGCACGGGCGGGGCTGATAGGCGGTCCGGGTGATACTTCCGGGCGGACAGGCTATTGGCCCCTGCGCTGTGCTTTTCCTGCTCGCGCTGATGGAGGTGTTCTGGCCCCGGATGATCTTGGAATTCCCACGCAGATCATCGATGTCCGCGATTTGGCTGCCTGGCTGATCCGCGGCTGTGAGCAAGGAACTGCCGGAATCTTCAACGCGACCGGCTACTCGATTCCCCTGGGCGAGCATCTTGCGCAGGCCCGTCTGGCCGCCGGACACGGCGGACGTCTCGTCTTGGCCGCCGGGCAGTGGCTCAAGGCCAGAAACATTAGCGAATGGTCCGGCCCCTCGTCGTTACCCCTGTGGCTGAGCGATCCGGACTGGCAGGGAATGAATGCGCGGTCCAACGGGCGCGCCGTCGCGCGTGGACTCTCGCTGCGACCACTCGTGGATACTTTGCGGGACACCCTCGACTGGGAAGTGCAGCAGGGTATCGACCGCCAGAGAGAGGCTGGTTTGACCCGGGCAGAGGAAGCCGAGCTTCTGGCAGAAATCTGTGGCGGCCGTTGATCCAGGCAGCATAAAGACGCTCTGTCAGGTGGCTGTAGTGACAGGTGCGTGGAGCACCGGAAAATTCACACTGCGGGCAATAAAGCACACGGCATTAGCTGCTTTATGTAGTTCCTCGGCACCGGAAACATGCGCGGGGTCGGCCACGGTGACCTGCGGATTCAGCGTTACCGATGCGAACTGCCCACTGCCGTCCCGATTCAGTCGCATCAGGCCCGTTGCGTTGTCCTCATAGGAGGTCACCACCACTCCGCGCTGGACAGCGATGTGGAGGAAAGAGAGCATGTGGCACTGAGCCAGGGCACTGAGCAGCAGCTGCTCGGGATTGAAGCGGTTCTTGTCACCGTGAAACGTGGAATCGGCAGAACCGGCCAGGACCGGCAGCCCGGGAATCAGGATGTCGTGATCGCGGGAGTACCCCCGGTAGGTCGACGTACCCTTACCCAGGTTGCCGGTCCACCGCACCGTGAGTTCGTAGCGGTGTTCATCGAGTTTCATGGGGCAAGTCTAGGACCACACCACGGGACACAGCGGTCCCGTGGTGTGGTGGCCCAGGGCTCAGGCGTCCTAAACCTCGACGTCGGCCGCACGTGCCCGCAGGGCACGCGCAACGCCGTCGCGGTTCTCGAGCATCATTCGCCGCAGCGCGGCGCTGTCCGCCGGAAGCTCCGCCAGGAACTTATCAGTGCGGTCCACAGTCGCCTGGCTGGTAAGCGTTGCCGGATAGAGGCCAACCACAATCTGCGACGCCAGGGCATGCGTACGGTTGGCCACTATTGCCGGGACAGCCTCGAAGTACTTTTCCGCGTAGGGTTCCAGCAGGGCAGTGTCGTGAACGCGCATGAAGCCAGCAACTGCGGAGCCCTGCAGCGCGTTGGACAGATCCCCCTTGACCACAATGGAATTCCAGGCAGCGGCCTTGGCTTCGGCGGTCGGCAGGGCTGCCGTGGCGAGGGCCGCGGCGTTCTGGCCACTGGAGGTGTTGTCCGCAGCAAGTTCGGAGTCGATTGATTCCTGCCCCATTCGCCCACCAGCGACCAGTGCGGCCACCAACTCCCAGCGCAGGTCCTGTTCGACGTCGAGGCCGTCCAGGGTTACCGAGCCGTCCAAGAGGCCGGCGACACTGTTCAACTGGGCCGGACTGCCTGCGAGCAGGGCAAATGACTTCACGAACTGCAGCTGCGCATCCGAACCAGCGGCAACGGAGCCAGCAAGTTCCCACAGTCGATCCGCTGCGCCCAAGATCGTTGCCTCGCGGTGCTCGGCAGCAACATAGAACTTCAGTGTTGTGGCCAGCTGGCGAAGCTGAACTGAGATCACCGAGGAGTCAGTCTCGGATGCCACATTGGCCAGGATCAGCTCGACGTACGCCCGTGCCGGAGTTTCTCCGTCGCGCGCTGCATCCCAGGCAGAGTTCCATACCAGCGTCCGGGGCAGGCTTGTGCCGAAGTCCTTCAGGTGTGCTGTAGCGGTGGCCAGGGACACCGGGTCCAGGCGCACTTTGGCGTAGGCGAGGTCGTCATCGTTCACCAGGATCAGGTCCGGACGGTTAAGCCCCACGAGGGCCGGCACTTCTGTGCGTTCGCCGTCGACGTCGAGTTCCTCGCGGTGCACACGTTCCAGGGTCCCGGATTCTCCCAGGCTGTAGAACCCAACAGCGAGGCGGTGCGGCCGGATGGTGGGCTGATCAGCAACGGCTGACTGGACGATGGCAAACGCGGTGATAGCGCCCGCATCATCAACGGCTACGTCCGGTGTCAGAGTGTTGACACCGGACGTCTCCAGCCAGAGCTGGCCCCACCTATCAAGCTCGCGGCCACTTGCAGCCTCAAGCTCAACCATCAGATCGCTGAGTTCCGTGTTTTTCCAGGAGTGCTTGCGGAAATACTCACGAACGCCGGACATGAATTGCTCCGGGCCGACCCAGGCCACTAGCTGTCGCAGCACTGAGGCGCCCTTTGCGTATGTGATGCCGTCAAAGTTGACCTCAACGTCCTGCAGGTCGTTGATCTCGGCGAAGATCGGGTGCGTTGTGGGCAACTGGTCCTGGCGGTAGGCCCAGGATTTCTCGACTGCGGCGAATGTGGTCCAGGCGCTGGTGAAGGACGTGTTCTCCACTGCAGCAAGATGGGACATGTACTCGGCAAAGGACTCGTTGAGCCACAGGTCGTTCCACCAACGCATGGTCACAAGGTCGCCAAACCACATGTGGGCGAGTTCGTGCAGGATGGTGATGGCACGGCGTTCTACCTGGGCCCCGGTTACTTTGCCGCGGAACACGTAGCCTTCGAGGATGGTGACGGCTCCGGCGTTTTCCATTGCTCCAGCGTTAAATTCGGGAACAAAGAGCTGGTCATATTTCTCGAACGGGTAGGGGCAGCCGAACTGCTTTTCGTAGAATTCGAAGCCCTGCCGCGTCAACTCGAAAATGTTCTCGGCATCTAGGTACTGCATGAGTGATTTGCGGGCAAAAACTCCCAGGGGGACAGTGCGTCCGTCTGAACTTGTCACTTCGCTTCGGATGGACTCGTACGGCCCAGCGATCAGTGCCGTCACGTAGGAGGAGAGCCGGGGAGTGGGAGCAAAGGACCACGTGGCGCGGGCCGTGCCGTCTGCGCTGGTGCCCGCATCCTGCGGCGTCGGCGTGGGGGAGTTGGAAATGAGGTCCCACGACGAGGGAGCCGTGACAGTGAAAGCGAAGGTCGCCTTCAGGTCCGGCTGTTCGAAGACGGGGAACATCCGCCGCGAATCCGGCACCTCAAACTGCGTGTACAGGTACACCTCACCATCAACGGGGTCCACGAATCGGTGCAGGCCCTCGCCGGTGTTCATATACGGAGCATCGGCGACAATGGTGAGCTCATTGCGCTCGGCAAGATGGGGAAGCTGGATGCGGATTCCGTCAGCAACCGTCGCTGGGTCCAGGATCGCACCGTTGAGCGTGACACTGTGGACGGCGTCCGTAACGGCATCAATAAAGGTTGTTGATCCTGAAATGGCCGTAAACACGACCGTCGTGGTGGACCTGAATACACGTGGTCCCGTGGTCAGGTCCAGCGTCACGTCGTAGGAGTCGACGGATATCAGGTCAGCGCGTTCGCGTGCCTCGGCGCGCGTGAGGTTCATGCCTGGCAAAGAAGTGCCTCCAGAAGAAAAGTCGGAGCCGGTGGTCTGCGACCCTTTCCGGCCTGGGCAGCGAGGGTCTCAGCGGAAGAGCGTTCGCCAATGCCGTGGACATCTCACTGTGAAATCATTGTTTCACTTCTTTGTCCGTTGGCAAGTGCCCCTTTGGGGCAGCTGTCCCGCAGGCGTTCCGTGCGGGAGTAGCGTGGAGGCCATGGGTACGCTTCATGACACCGTTGACCGAAAGGCACTCCGCTTTGCCCTCGGGTTTCCGGTGGTTCTCGCTGGAGCTTTTGCCGTCTCCGCAGTCCTTATCCGCCCCGACCTTCCCACGCCGCTGGCCGTCGCATGGAACGCCGAGGGTGGGGCGGCCTTTGCGCCTTTCGAAGCCTATGTTGGCCTGGGAAGTGCGCTGATTGTGGTGCTGGGGTGGATGATCTTCCTGCAGGCTGTCCCAGTCTCGCGCCCCACTGTGATGCGACGGATCATGATGGGGGTGGGCCTGTTCAGTGTCCTCTTTATCACCAGCGTCCTTGCCGCCGGGCTGATTGGCCAGGCCGGAATTGCCGATGCGCGAGACTCCCGGGTCGATGCCACAGTGCTCGCCCTCGGCAGCGGCGCTGCAGTCGGGCTCGGTGTGGTGATGGGTTTTGTCTTCAAGGCCGACCAGCAATGGTCTGCCGAGGACGATTCTGCCTTCAAGCGTGAGCTTGCGCATCTGCTGGACCCGGACCTGGCACGTGATTCGTTCTACGGCTGGGCGCATGCGCGGAGCTCCATATTTGTCATGATAACGCTGGCGGGTACGTCCCCAGCTGCCCTGCTCTTCCTGGCCGTTCCCTGGCTGGGCCTCACGCTGCTGGCCCTTGCGGTGGTAGCTGCCGCGTTTCTAGTCACTCGGATCAGTGCCGACCGGCTCGGACTGCGGATCTACCTCGCGGGACTCATTCCAGTGGTGCGTCTTCGCGCTGCGGAGATTGATTCGGCCCAGGCCGCTGATGTCCAGGCCTCGGACTACGGTGGCTGGGGATTCCGGCGTGAGGGCGCCACGACCGCTGTCCTGGTGCGAAGCGGGGCCGCGGTGGTGGTACGCACAGCTGACGGCAGGAAATATGTTCTTTCGAGTCCCACTGCAGATTCTGCCCACCATTTGGCAGAACTGCTGGTCCGGGTTTCCACCCGCGCACGCCGTCCTCCCTCGACAGGCGGGGAACCAGGACCTGTCCAGCCCACCTAGTAGTCTGGACTCCTGTGGCCTTGGGACATCAATCCCGAAGGTCGCCAGAGCCCTGTATCCCACGTACCCGCCTGGCCCGGCCGTACACCGGCGCCCCAGCACCGAACGGATTTCACCGTGACCTCAGCTTCCGGACTTCCCCGCGTCCACATCGCCACCGACCATGCAGGCATGGAGTTGAGCGCGCACCTAGTGAGCCATCTCGGTGCCAAAGGATACGACGTTGTTGATCACGGCCCCCGGGAGTATGACGCGCTGGACGATTACCCGTCATTCTGCATCAACGCTGCCGCGGCCGTTGTGGCTGACCAGGCGGCCGGCATCCATGCGCTAGGAATCGTCCTTGGTGGTTCTGGAAACGGTGAGCAGATTGCCGCCAACAAAGTCAGGGGTGTCCGGGCGGCGTTGGCGTGGAACCACTCGACAGCGGTACTGGCCCGTGAACACAATGACGCCAATGTTGTGGCGGTGGGTGGGCGCCAGCACTCAGTTGAGGAGGCAACGGCACTGATTGAGGCCTTTCTGAGCGAACCCTTCAGCAATGACGAACGCCATCTTCGCCGGATCGGGAAAATTTCAACGTATGAGGAGACCGGCGAGGTCGCCAACTAGTGCCTGAGGGTCATTCCGTCCACCGCCTTGCACAGCAGTTCAGAGACATCTTTACGGACGAAAAGCTCACTGTGACGAGTCCGCAGGGCCGCTTTGTGGCAGGCGCTGCCGTGTTGGATGGCCATGTCATGGAGTCCACTGAAGCACACGGAAAACATATGTTTCTGCACTTTGACAACGGCCTGCAACTCCATGTCCACCTGGGCCTCTACGGTGCCTGGAGCTTTGGTGGTGACGCCACGTTCAGGGGTGCTTCAAGTATTGGTGCTCCACGCCGGGTGGGGGAGCGGGAGACGTTCGACGCCGGAGCTGCCGCTGCTGGGATGGGAACTGCTGCCGGCACGGACGGCGAACACACCGCCGCGGGTGCCTCGGCCAAGGCGGTCGACGGGGATTACGCGGGCCCGCCGCCACCTGTGGGCGCAGTCCGGGTCCGCCTGGAGTCGCGCCATGGCTGGGCAGACCTTCGCGGCGCTACGGCCTGCGAGGCGCTGACGGAAGAAGAGGCGGCACGTATCCACGCACGCCTGGGCCCTGACCCGCTGCGTAACTCACGGGGTGATGCGGGGCAATTTGCCGCCAACCTGCAGAAGCGTAAGCCGTCCATAGCAGCCCTTCTGATGGACCAGAAAATCATTGCCGGTGTGGGGAACGTCTACCGGGCAGAAGTCCTTTTCAGGGAACGGCTCAACCCCTACCTCCCGGGCGGATCGCTGAGTGATCGCGACGCCCGCAAGGTGTGGCGCGACGTCGTGCGCGTCATGAACGACGGCGTGGTGGACGGCAAAATCATCACCACTCCGGCGAAATACTGGACGCGACGCAACGGGAAAACAGGACGCCTTCGCGCCGCGGACGGGACAGTGTCGCTGCCCAAAAAGACATCGACGATCCCCGTTCGGGCAGACGCCCACTACGTGTACAAGCGGGAAGGACTACCTTGCCGGGTCTGTGGCACAGTCATCCTGATGGCGGATCTGGTGGGGCGGAAACTCTACTGGTGCCCATCCTGCCAACAGGCTTAGTCGCTCGATCCCCTGATACCTGCACCGGAAGCACTGCCCTCCGCGGTGGGGTCCATGAACTCGCAGACGCACGAAAGGCCCCTCTGGTGAGGGGCCCTTCGGTGTTATGGAGGGGACGACGGGAATCGAACCCGCGTAATCAGTTTGGAAGACTGAGGCTTTACCATTAAGCTACGTCCCCGGGATCTCCACAATCGCTGCACTCATAGCTGCACCGCACGGTGGATTCTTTCCGGTCTGGCTGTTCAAGCCGGGTATAACTAAACCTAATGAATGCCCTGCATGTCAAATGTGCAAAGTGGAGCAAAAAACCCGTAGACTCGTCTGTGCACTAACGGGGTGTAGCTCAGCTTGGCTAGAGCACCTGCTTTGGGAGCAGGAAGTCGCAGGTTCAAATCCTGTCACCCCGACCCTCTCTGCCCGGTCCTTCGGGGCCGGGCAGAAATGTTTGTATCAACCAACACCAAGTTCAGGAGTACTTAGACTGTGAAGAGCGCTGTCGAGAACCTCACCCCCACACGGGTCAAGCTCAATGTTGAGGTCCCCTTTGAGGAATTGAAGCCCAGCATCGATGAGGCATACAAGACTGTTGCTTCGCAGATCCAGGTCCCGGGCTTCCGCAAGGGTAAAGTCCCCTCCCAGCTGATCGATCAGCGCGTAGGTCGTGGCTACGTCCTTGAGACTGCAATCAACGAAGGCCTCAATGGCTGGTACCAGTCGGCAGTCCAGGAAACTGGAATCCGTCCCCTGAGCCGTCCCGAGGTCGAGATCACCGAAGTTCCGGACGCCAAGACCAACGACGGCGAACTGAAGTTCCATGCCGAGGTTGACATCCGTCCCGAGGTTGAACTGCCGGATTACGCTGGTATCAAGGTTGAGGTTGCTGCTGTCGAGGCAGACGACGCCGACATCGAGAAGTCACTCGACGAACTCCGCGGCCGCTTCGGCACGCTGAAGTCCGAAGACCGCCCCGCGGCAAACGACGACTTCCTGACCATCGACATCACCGCCACCATTGACGGTGCCGAGGTTGACTCCGCAGCTGGCCTGTCTTATCAGGTTGGCACGGGCACCATGCTCGAAGGCCTCGACGAGGCCGTCACGGGCCTCTCTGCCGACGAAGAAGCAATCTTCGACACAACCCTGGTTGGCGGCGACCACGCTGGCGAGGCCGCCCAGGTCAAGGTCACCGTCAAGTCCGTGAAGGTCCGGGAACTCCCCGAAGCCAACGACGACTTTGCCCAGCTCGCCTCCGAGTTCGACACGATGGAAGAACTTCGTGCCGACCTCGCCAAGCAGGCATCGGATTCCAAGGTTGTCGAGCAGGGCGTCGACGCCCGGGACAAGGTCCTTGACAAGCTTGTTGAGATGATTCCCGTTCCCGTCCCCGATTCCGTTGTCGAAGAGCAGCTTGAGGCTCACTTCAAAGAAGGCAACGGACACGGCGACGGCGAACACGATACCGAGGAGCACCGTGAGGAAGTGCGCACCAATACGGCGCGGGCTTTCCAGAACGAAGTCATCCTCGATGCAATTGCCGAAAAGGAAGAAGTCAACGTCAGCCAGAACGAGCTGATTGACTACATCGTCACCACTGCCAGCCAGTACGGTATGGACCCGAACCAGTTCGCCCAGATCATCGATCAGAGCGGCCAGGTTCCCATGATGGTCTCCGAGGTTCGTCGTCGTAAGGCCCTGGCAGTCGTCCTGGGCCAGGCAGAGGTCACCGACTCCGAAGGCAAGGCCGTTGACCTCAGCGACTTTGTACGCCCCGGAGACGAAGAGGCAACTGCCCCCGAAGCCGCAGATGCGGATTCAGCTGAGGACGAGGTTGTCGAAGGCACAGTCGTCAAAGACAAGGCCTGAGGCCAATAGTTCGCTCGCTCCGCATCACTGAGTGATGCAACAGCAGCCCCCTGATCATCGGATCGGGGGGCTGTTGGCGTTAACCGCAAGGCCGGCCAAGTAATGCACGCCACTGCTGCGCGGCGTGCATCGTGCGCCGTCAGCGAACAGCCCAAGATGTGCGAACAAAACCCACCGTTAAACGGTTAGTGTCCAAGTAGTGAAGTTCAGTGATGACACCGTCACCAGCGAGAGGTTAGTACACATGTCACAGCACGCAGAGACACCACGGATGGCCACAGTAGATCCGGCCGCCCAGGACAGCTACATCTACAACCGGCTCCTGAAAGAGCGCATCATCTGGCTCGGCTCCGAGGTCCGCGATGACAACGCCAACGCCATTTGCTCACAGCTGCTCCTGCTCTCCGCTGAGAACCCGGAGAAGGACATCTTCCTGTACATCAACTCACCTGGCGGGTCAGTCACGGCTGGCATGGCAATCTACGACACCATGCAGTTCATCCCGAACGATGTTGTCACCGTCGCAACCGGACTGGCAGCATCCATGGGCCAGTTCCTTCTCTCCTCCGGGGCCAAGGGCAAGCGTTATGCAACCCCCAATGCGCGTGTCCTGATGCACCAGCCTTCCGGCGGAATCGGCGGAACCGCCTCGGACATCAAGATCCAGGCCGAACTGATCCTGCACATGAAAAAAGTCATGGCTGAGCTGACGGCGGAACAGACGGGCCAGACCGTCGAGACAATCCTTCGGGATAACGACCGTGACAAGTGGTTCACGGCCACGGAGGCCCTGGAATATGGGTTCTTTGACAAGATCGCCGCACAGGCCAATGCCGTTGCCGGTGGCGGCGGAACGTCCAACAGCACCTCGGACCAGGACGACTCCTAGCGCGCGGCGCAGGTTTCAGTCCCCTCCACACTTAGATCAGGAGCAATAACATGACTTACAACTTCGGATGGTCAGCTGGCAACCTGCCTACCAGCCGCTACGTCCTGCCCCAGTTCGAGGAGCGTACTCCCTACGGCTTCAAACGCCAGGATCCGTACACCAAGCTCTTCGAGGACCGGATCATCTTCCTCGGCGTTCAGGTGGACGATGCCTCTGCAGATGACGTTATGGCCCAGCTGCTCGTGCTCGAGTCCAGCGACCCGGACCGAGACATCACGCTGTACATCAACTCTCCGGGTGGTTCGTTCACCGCCATGACGGCGATTTACGACACCATGCAGTACATCCGTCCGGAAATCCAGACTGTCTGCTTGGGCCAGGCCGCGTCCGCTGCTGCGGTCCTCCTGGCCGCCGGTACGCCGGGCAAGCGCCTAGCCCTGCCGAATGCCCGTGTGTTGATCCACCAGCCCGCCCTCTCAGGCGGACAGGGCGGACAGGCCTCTGATCTGGAGATCCAGGCAGCAGAGGTCATGCGCATGCGTGAATGGCTTGAGAACACGCTGGCATTCCACTCCGGCCGCACCTCTGAGCAGGTCAACAATGACATTGAACGCGACAAGATCCTGACCGCTGCAGAGGCGCACGAATATGGCCTGATCGACCAGGTCCTGGAAACCCGCAAAATCAAGCCGCAGGCAATTACTCGCTGATGATCTCGGTAGCGTAACGAACGCCGGTATGGTCCGTTTCTCTTGGACCGTACCGGCGTTTGGCTTCCACGCAATGGCCACAGTGTGACCTAGAGTGGAGGTACTGGAGTAGGCCCTGTTGGCCTGGTACACCGGACTGGCAAGTAAATGAGGATGCGGCTCACTCTCCGCAGAACATAACTAAGGGGTTTGCACATGGCTCGGATAGGCGAGAGCACTGATCTGCTGAAGTGCTCTTTCTGCGGAAAGAGCCAGAAGCAGGTCCGCAAGCTCATAGCCGGTCCTGGCGTCTACATCTGTGACGAGTGCATTGAACTCTGCAACGAGATCATCGAGGAAGAGTTGGCGGAGGTAGCGGACCTCGGCAGCTTTGAACTCCCGAAACCCCGCGAGATTTTCGACTTCCTCCAGGAATATGTCATCGGTCAGGAACCTGCGAAAAGGTCACTTGCTGTTGCCGTATATAACCATTACAAACGGATTCAGGCAGGGCAGTCACCCAAGACCAGCACACTGGCTGACGGGGGCCATCATGACGACGTCGAAATCGCGAAGTCCAACATCCTCCTGATCGGTCCCACTGGATGTGGCAAGACCTATCTGGCACAGACACTGGCCCGTCGGTTGAATGTGCCTTTCGCAGTTGCCGACGCTACGGCACTGACGGAGGCAGGGTATGTGGGCGAGGATGTCGAAAACATCCTGCTCAAGCTGATCCAGGCCGCTGACTACGACGTCAAGAAGGCGGAACAGGGCATCATCTACATTGATGAGATCGACAAGATCTCCCGCAAGAGTGAGAACCCGTCAATTACGCGGGACGTTTCTGGTGAAGGTGTACAACAGGCCCTCCTGAAGATTCTCGAAGGGACAGTTGCTTCAGTACCCCCGCAGGGCGGCAGGAAGCACCCCCATCAGGAGTTCATCCAGATCGACACCACCAACGTCCTGTTCATCGTTGCTGGCGCCTTCGCTGGTCTTGAGGAGATCATCGGATCCCGTTCTGGCCGGAAGGGAATTGGCTTCGGTGCTCCGCTGAATGAAGCCAGCAACAGCACAGATACCTACGGCGAGGTCATGCCTGAAGACCTGTTGAAGTTCGGCCTGATCCCCGAATTTATTGGCCGGCTACCCGTCATCACCACTGTCTCCAACCTGGACCAGGATGCGTTGATGCAGATATTGTCCAAGCCGCGTAACGCCCTGGTCAAGCAGTATCAGAAGATGTTCTCCATTGATGGAGTCGACCTTGAGTTTGAGAAGGGCGCTCTTGAAGCCATCGCAGACCAGGCGCTGGAACGAGGAACAGGAGCCCGTGGCCTGCGAGCAATCCTCGAGGAGGTTCTGCTGCCCGTCATGTTTGATCTGCCCAGCCGGGAGGACATTGCATCAGTTGTTATCACAGCTGATGTTGTCCTCAACAAAGCGGAACCGACACTCGTTGCGCACGAATCTCCTGCCAAGCGCCGCAAATCAGCCTGACCGGTCAGCCGCTGTAGTCGGTTGGACCCTATTACTTTTCTGACGAAACCAACATAAGCGAAAAGGACTTTGCCATGACTGAAACAGCAGCCAACCGCGCCGACTTCTGGTTTGACCCCCTCTGCCCCTTCGCCTGGATCACTTCCCGCTGGATCGGTGAGGTGGAGAAGGTCCGCGACATTACCGTTGACTGGCACGTGATGAGCCTGGCAGTCCTCAACGAGGGTCGCGACCTTGATCCCGCCTACCAGGAGATGATGCAGAAAGCCTGGGGCCCCGTGCGGGTGGTTATTGCCGCAAGCCAGGCCCACGGCAACGATGTCATCAAGCCCCTCTACGATTCCATGGGGACCCAGATTCACGACGGCGGCGAGAAGGATTTTGGTGTTGTCATCGCCAAGGCGCTTGAGGAGGCAGGCCTTCCCGCCGAGCTTGCTGAGGCTGCTTCCACTGACAAGTACGACACTGCACTGCGTGCCAGCCACGAAGAAGGAATCTCCCTGGTGGGCGAGGACGTTGGAACGCCTGTCGTGGCCATCAATGGCACGGCATTTTTTGGTCCTGTCCTGACCCGCATTCCCCGCGGTGAGGATGCTGGCAAGATCTGGGACGGGTCGGTGGCCTTGGCGTCCTACCCGCACTTCTTCGAGCTCAAGCGCAGCCGGACCGAAAGCCCCGAATTCAGCTAATCCGGCGCTGGGACAAAAGGACCCCGGTGCGCTGCCTAGGCAGCGCACCGGGGTCCTTTTGCGTCCGGTGGGGGTGTGTGGCTAGCTGGCAGGAACCTGGTCAGCGGCAGCAAGCGATACGGCACTGACCACGAGATCGCCCTCACCAACCACCAGGGTAATTTCCCGGGCATTCGATGCAGCCTTGAGATCGACGATGCCTGCGTTGAGCTGAGCCGTGAGGAACTCTGACGCAGTGATTGTCGCCGAGAGCACTTCAGTGCGCTGTTTTACCTTCGCCTCAGACTTGGCTTTGCGGACGCCGCTGAGCGCTTGTCCCACTGTTGCCAACATGGTGGTGTCGCCGTCTGCGATGTCTACCGCCGTGGGCCATTCCACCTGGTGCACCGAGCCATGGCGCCACCATCCCCAGACCTCTTCGGTGGCAAAGGGCAGGAACGGGGCAAAGAGGCGCAACAGCGTGTCGAGGCTTGTGGCCAGGGCTGCAAGGACAGATGCCTGTTCCGTGTCCCCAGCAGCTCCGTAGGCACGATCCTTGATCAGCTCGACGTAATCATCGGTGAATTCCCAGAAGAAGGACTCCGTAATCTGCAGCGCCTTAGCATAATCGTAGGCCGCAAAGGCCGTGGTGGACTGGTCCACCACCTCGGACAGCTGGGCAAGGACGGCGCGGTCCAGAGCGTTGGTCAGTACCGACCTGTCGCTACCGACCACGTTGTCCTCCGTGGCACCAAGGTTGAGGACAAACTTGGAGGCATTCAGAAGCTTGATGGCCAAGCGGCGGCCAATCTTCATCTGGGCTATCTCGTAGGCGGTGTCTGCTCCGAGCTTGGCAGAGGCTGCCCAGTAGCGGACGGCATCCGAGCCGTATTCGTTAAGGACATCGGTGGGAACCACCACGTTGCCCTTCGACTTGGACATCTTCTTGCGGTCAGGATCCAGGATCCAGCCGGAGAGGGCTGCGTGCTTCCACGGTGCCACGTCCTGAAGGGCATCGGCCCGCACTGCGGAGGAGAAGAGCCAGGTGCGGATGATGTCGTGGCCCTGGGGACGCAGGTCAAAGGGAAAGACCTTCGCGAACAGCTCGGGTTTACGGCTCCAGCCGCCTACAATCTGTGGCGTGAGGGACGATGTCGCCCAGGTGTCCAGGACATCGGGATCGCCGGTAAAGCCACCAGGTACATCACGCTGTGACTCTGAGTATCCCGGGGCGGCGTCGGCTGCGGGATCCACAGGCAGCTGCTCATCGGCGGGCAGTACGGGTGCGTCGTAGTCAGGGTTACCATCGGTATCGAGGGGGTACCAGACGGGGATGGGCACGCCAAAGAAGCGCTGGCGGGATACCAGCCAGTCTCCGTTGAGTCCCGCGATCCAGTTTTCGTACCGTGAGCGCATGAAGGCGGGGTGGAACTCGATGTCCTTGCCCCGGCCGATCAGGCGTTCGCGGCGTTCTTCATCGCGCCCACCGTTGCGGATGTACCACTGCCGGCTGGTGACCACTTCAAGTGGCTTGTCGCCCTTTTCGAAGAAGTTCACGGGGTGCATGATCTTCTTTGGTTCCCCGTCGAGGAGGTCCTGTGCCGCCAGCAGCTCGACCACGGCTTCCTTGGCGCTGAAGACAGTTTTGCCGGACAGGGTCGCAAACGCTGCGCGGCCCTCGTCGCTGGTGATCCAGTCAGGGGTTTCCCCGATGATGCGGCCATCCCGGCCCACAATGGCGCGGGTGGGTAGCTGCAGTTCCCGCCACCACGTTACGTCGGTGAGGTCGCCGAAGGTACAGACCATGGCGGCACCCGAACCCTTGTCCGGCTTGGCCAGTGGATGTGCGTAGACCGTGACCTGCACACCGAACACGGGGGACGTGACGGTTTTTCCGAACAGCGGCTTGTAGCGTTCGTCGTCAGGGTTTGCCACCACGGCTGCGCAGGCAGCGAGAAGTTCGGGGCGGGTGGTCTCGATGTAGATTTTCTCGCCGTCTTCGGTAAAGAACGGGTAACGATAATAGGCGCCAGCCACTTCGCGATCTTCGAGTTCCGCCTGGGCAACTGCGGTACGGAACGTTACGTCCCAGAGCGTGGGTGCTTCTGCCATATAGGCGTCCCCGGCGGTGAGGTTGGCGAGGAAGGCACGCTGTGACACGGCGCGGGAGGTGTCGTCGATGGTGCGGTACGTCAGGCTCCAGTCAACGGAGAGGCCGAGGGTCTGGAAAAGGTTCTCAAAAACCTTTTCGTCCTCGACGGCAAGTTCCTCGCAGAGTTCAATGAAATTCCGCCGTGACACGACATCGAAGTCGCGCTGGTTCTTGGCGGGGGAGGCCGGCGGGCGGTAATCGGCGTTATACCGAACGGTGGGGTCGCAGCGGACGCCGTAGTAGTTCTGGACCCTGCGCTCGGTGGGCAACCCGTTGTCGTCCCAGCCCATGGGGTAGAAGACGTTCTTGCCGCTCATGCGCTGGTGACGTGCGAGGACGTCCGTCTGAGTGTAGGAGAACATGTGTCCTACGTGCAGGGAACCGGATGCGGTGGGCGGCGGGGTATCGATCGAGTAGACCTGCTCCCGGGTGGTGTCCGGGTTGAAGGCGTAGGTTCCTTCGGAGCTCCAACGCTCGGTGAGTTTTGCCTCCAGCCCTTCAAGGGCCGGCTTGTCCGGAACGTTGATCGGAGCGGGGTTGATAGGGGCGGTGGAGGGCGTGTCTGTACCCTGATGTGTTTCAGCCATAGAGCAATTCTTCCATGCTGGGCCGAAGTGCGGTTTTTCCGCGGAATTACCGGGGAGTTCCAGGCACTCACTGCACGGCATCGAGAAGTCCCGAGACAGCACACAGCTCCATGAGAGCGGCCTGAGAATGAGGTTTCTATCGGGTAACGCTCGCCATTTTTTGGGTTCCGTGGCTCGAAGGCACGCTCTGATGCGGGTAACCTTACCTGTGACTACCATCACCTTTGATCGGAGCCACACCCCATCATGAGTACTTACCTAGCATTGCCAGCCGAAGGCGCAGCCGAGAAAGTGGGCTGGTTGGCCGCTATCGAGAAGTCAATCGATTCGGTTTTCCAGCCCGTCACGGAGGTTTTCTCCAATATCGTTTTTGTTCCCATCACCATTGGGGACATCAGCTTCCCGGCGGTGGTGCTGTGGCTCATCGCAGCGGGCGTCATCTTCACCTTCTACTTTGGCTTCATCCAGGTCCGCGGCTTCAAAACCGGGCTTGACGTGATCCGCGGACGCTATTCCGCTAAATCTGATCCGGGCGAAGTGACGCACTTCCAGGCCCTCACCTCCGCACTCTCAGGCACAGTTGGCCTCGGTAACATTGCCGGTGTTGGTGCTGCCATGGCACTGGGTGGTCCTGGCGCGACGTTCTGGATGGTGCTGGCTGGACTGCTGGGCATGGCCACCAAGTTTGCCGAATGTACCCTTGGGGTCAAGTACCGCGAGGTGCACCCGGATGGTTCGGTCACCGGCGGACCCTTCAAGTACCTGCCGATCGCCTTCCGCAAGTTCGGCAAGATCCCGGCCAAGACATTGACCGGGATTTTTGCTGTCGCCATCCTGTTCTTCGGTATCGCCGGAGGCAACATGTTCCAGGCAAACCAGACCTTCGCGCAGATCCAGAACGTGACCGGCGGAGACGACGGCTTCCTGGGCAGCGCAGGCGCAGCACTGATCTTCGGAATTGTCCTTGCTGCCCTGGTTGCGGCAGTGATCCTCGGTGGTATCAAGTCCATCGGCGCCACCACCAGCAAGCTCGTTCCTTCCATGGGCCTCGTCTACGTCCTGGCCTGCCTGTTTGTGATTTTCGCCAACCTTGATCACGTCCCCGCAGCCTTCGGGTCCATCTTCACCGGCGCCTTCAACCCCCAGGGCATGGCGGGCGGCTTTGTGGGCGTCATGATCGTTGGTTTCCAACGTGCAGCATTCTCCAACGAGGCCGGTCTTGGCTCGTCGTCGATTGCGCACTCTGCCGTGAAGACCAGGCGCCCCGTCAGCGAGGGCTTTGTGGCAATGTTCGAGCCCCTCGTTGATACGGTCCTGATCTGCACCATGACTGCGCTGGCTATCATCATTGCTGGCGCACCCAGCTTCCAGGCCGGCATGGACCAGGTCCAGGCGGGGGACGGTGCACCCGACGGTGTCATCCTGACCTCTGATGCTTTCGCTACTGTCCTGCCATGGTTCCCCGTGGTCCTTGCCGTGGCAGTATCGCTCTTTGCCTTCTCCACCTTGATCACCTGGTCCTATTACGGACTCAAGGCCTGGGAGTATCTCTTTGGCCGGAGCAAGGCCTCCGAGATTTCCTACAAGTGCGTGTTCCTCTTCTTCACGGTTGTGGGTACCGTCCTGACCTTCACGCAGGTCCTGAACTTTGCCGACGCTGCACTGTTTGTCTGCGCCTTCGTGAACCTGTTGGGCGTCTATCTGCTGTTGCCGGTGATCAAGAAGGAAATGAAGAAGTACCTGGCGGACAGGAAGAGCGGCCAGCTGGAAATTCTCGGTCTCGAAGACGAAGAAATGGAATCCAGCACCCGCTCCTGATCCACTAGTGTGGTCCCATGACTGCGGATCACCACACGAATACAGCACTGGTTACCGGTGCCAGTACCGGTATTGGCGAGGCCACCGTGCACGCCTTGCGCACCGAAGGGTGGCAGGTGTACGCGGTGGCTCGCCGCGCTGACCGGCTGAAAGCGTTGGCGGAGGCGACAGGTGCCGTGGCGCTTCCTGCGGATATCACAGCTGACGACGACGTTGCCCGGGTTCTGGCCACTGTCACCTCCGGTGGCGGCATCACCACGCTGGTCAATATTGCTGGCGGTGCCCGCGGGGCTGACCGGATTGGCGAGGCAGACACCGATGACTGGGAGTGGATGTTCCAGGCAAATGTCATGGGCACCCTGAAACTGACCCGGGCGTTCCTGCCCATGCTGCGTGCCAGCGGAACGGGCACCGTCCTGAATCTGACCTCCACAGCAGGGATCACTGCCTATGAAGGTGGGGGCGGTTATAACGCGGCAAAATTTGCCCAGCACGCCATGACAGGTGCCCTCCGCCTCGAGGAAGCCGAACATAACGTACGCGTGATCGAGGTGGCACCAGGGCTGGTGCAGACAGAGGAATTTGCCCTCAACCGGCTTGGTGGGGATGCCGGTGCTGCGGCAAAGGTCTACCAGGGAGTCGAGAACCCCCTTACTGCCGCTGACGTTGCGGATGTTGTCCGATATGCCGTCAGCGTCCCGCACCATGTGAACCTGGACCAGATTGTGGTCCGCCCCGTTGCGCAGGCTGCCAACCACAAGCTGATCCGCAAGGCCTGATCACCCAGCGAGGGGGACCCGGGTTAGTTCATCCCAGGTGAAGTGGCCTTGCTCCGGATCCTGGTGGACTGCCAGAAGCACAAGTTCGCTGATGGCAAGGGCTGGCAACGGTTCTCCCGCCACAGCATCGACCGCCTGTTGCACTGCTTCTGTACTGCCATCCGCCAGGCCGTATCCCAGGCTGATATGCGGTCGTGCTGGAGCGTCCGGCAGGGGGACCCCTGCTGAAAGGCTTTCCTTAGCAGCTGTCCTCACACCCTCAAGCATGCGGGTCCACCCAGCAGTGCCGGCACAGCTGGATCCCAACGCGAAGTCCTCTGCTACCGGTTCGCCTAGCTGGACCGCGAACGGCGCTGTCCGTGCCGCGAGATCCTGAAGCTTGGCGACGAACCTGTCGAGCTGTTCGGACGCGACCTCATCCCGGGACAGGCCAAACTGCTGGACCGTGGCGTGCAAAAACTCCGGTGGCTGGGTTGAACAGTAGCCAACGCCATGTAGGGCAACCTGCCGTTCCATGAGCGCGGAGACCAGGGCCGGTTCGGGCAACACGTAAATGTGGAGCCTGTTGCGGAGGGAGGGCCAGAGAGTGTTCGTTTCGCCAAAAAACCTTTTCATGCGCCTAGGCTAGGCGCACGCGGTAAACACCGGATGAATCGCTCTTGACCGGCAGTGGTGGCTTGTGCCAGGTCGGGGAACGCTCCCTGAAACTGCTGCCTGCACGTCCGCGGAGTTACCCGGGAAGTGTCAGTTCGGCCACAACGCCCGCGTGGTCAGTGCCAGGGATGACCACGGTGCGGAATGCCGAAATGCCGATGGTTGGACTGACCAGGATGTGATCCAATGCCGCGAAGGCAGGAAGGGCGCTGTTGTGTGGCCAGGTGGGAGACAGCCCTTGCCCGGTAGCGGCGGCGGCATCCGTGAACCCGGCGGCCACCAGCGCGCGGAACTCTGGGTGGTCAAGGGTGGCGTTGAAGTCACCGAGCAGGATCGTGGCGGCAGCACTGCCTGTTTGGTCGGCAAGCTGGGCCAATTCGGTGCGCCAGAAAGGTGTATGTCCGGGACGGGGAGAATCGACGTGGACCGCAGTGACGGCCAGCGTCGGGCCTTGGTCTACGGAGAGCAGTGCCCGGCTCTGGTTGAAGACACTCCCCGGGACCTTGCCCTGTGCTTCCAGCGGAAACCGCGAGAATACTCCACTGCCCGTATCTGCCCAGTCCACGTCGGTGACGCTATAGGGAAGAAGATCGCTGAGTCCTCCTGCTTCAAGGGCTTCGAGGCTGAGCGGCCCTAGTTCCGGAAGGGCAAGAAGGTCCACGTTGTTGTCCGTAACGGCGGCCGTGATGGCCGGAACATCCCAGCCACCACTGCCCACGTTGAGTGCCATGACGCTCAGCGAACGCGGAGTGGGCGGCTCAGTGGCCCCATCATTTTTGCGCGGGTCGGCAATAATTCTGGGCGCAAGCAACAGCGACTGTGCCGCCAGGACCGCGATGGTGACCCCCAGGATGACTGTGCTGGCAACCGTGCTGCCGGCCCGGCGTCGCACTTTCCTGAAAGCCAGCACTGCGGCAACCAGGGCCAAGACGGTCAGGGGGAACGTGAGGGGGTAGCCCGAGAGTAGCTGCACCCAGGGCGTTCCGATGTTCCACGGACGGCTACTGAGGGCTGTCAGTCCGGCGGAAGGCAGGATAAGGACGACGGCGGCTACTGCCCACCAGCTGATCTGTAGCCGCCGGTTCTGCTTCTGGTGGACACCATGGGCACCGTCCCGCGGGTCACCGTGGGAGGCGGACGTCGGCTTACTGGCCTGGGGCGAAGACATGGTCCATTATCGGGCCAGGGTGGCCTTCTGCAGCTCACGGCACGTCACCGGATGCAGGGGTGCCGCCCGCGGTCCGCTGTCCAGCGCAGACCTACGCGCTGGACAGCGGCTCGCCGACGCTCCCGAATGGCGGAGCGCAGCTGCCCAGGCGTAGGATGGTCAAGGCGTTGACCCGGCTATCACCGGCGAGCTTCCGGAAGAACGCGTAACCAGCCACAGCGGCCGGTCATGTCACTAGAACCGGACGGGTAAGCCCGTCACAGCAGCAATGAGTGGCCTTCCTGGTTCACGTTTTCGTTCCGGCGGAATACGCGGGCAAGGTGGCAAGTGAGGTGGTACCGCGGTGCCGGCCCGTTGATTTTTACGGGGCACGCCGTCCTTACATCCTGATCGGAACGCGCGGCAGCACCAGCTGTCCCGTTCACCAGCTCAACCCAGGATGATGAGATGACCTCTTACCCCAAGGCCTCCACCGCTCCGTCCGGCGCACCCGCCGGCGTGTCCGCCTCCGTGAAGTTCCCGGAGATCGAAGAGCGGATCCTCAAATACTGGGACCAGGATGGCACGTTCCAGGCCAGCATCGACCAGCGCGATGCCGATCTGCCCGGCGGAACCCCCGGTAGCAACGAATTCGTCTTTTACGACGGCCCGCCATTCGCCAATGGGCTGCCACACTACGGCCACCTCCTGACCGGCTACGCCAAGGACCTGGTGGGCCGCTACCAGACACAGCGGGGCAAACGCGTGGAGCGCCGCTTCGGTTGGGACACCCACGGACTGCCCGCTGAACTCGAAGCCATGAAGCAGCTGGGCATGACGGACAAGACCCAGATCGAGGCGATGGGGATCGACAAGTTCAACGACGCCTGCCGTGCCTCCGTGATGAAGTACGCCGACGAGTGGCAGAGCTACGTCACCCGCCAGGCGCGCTGGGTGGACTTCGAGAATGACTACAAGACCCTGAACGTCGAGTACATGGAATCAGTGCTGTGGGCGTTCAAGCAGCTCCACACCAAGGGCCTCACCTACAACGGCTACCGTGTCCTGCCGTATTGCTGGAAAGACGAGACCCCGCTCTCCAACCACGAACTCCGCATGGATGACGACGTCTACAAGGACCGTCAGGACCAGACTGTCACCGTCACGTTCCCCATCACGGCAGGGGAGTCAGCACTCTCCAGGGAGCTCGCCGGAGTCCAAGCCCTCGCCTGGACCACCACGCCCTGGACGCTGCCTACCAACGCAGCGCTCGCCGTCGGGCCCTCGATCACCTACGTGGTGGTACCTGCCGGGCCGCACGGCATCAAGGCCGGTGCGCCGACGGCGCCTGTGGCGGGCAGTTTCCTGCTGGCTGCTGACCTGCTGGGCAACTACGCCAAGGACCTGGGGTACGACGACGCCGCTGCCGCGCAGGCCGCGATCACCGCCACACACGTGGGTGCCGACCTGGCCGGACTCGCGTACCAGCCGCTCTGGCACGATTTTGCCGATAATGAAAAATACGGCATGGAGAACGCCTGGCGTTTCCTGGTGGCCGACTACGTCACCACCACCGACGGAACAGGCATTGTCCACCAGGCGCCCGCCTACGGTGAGGATGACCAGAAAGTCTGTGAAGAAGCCGGGATCCCCGTGGTCCTCTCCGTGGATGAGGGCGCAAAGTTCCTGCCGCTCTTTGCCGGGGGAGACCTCAATGACATTGTGGGCCTGCAGGTTTTCGAAGCCAACAAGCCCATCACCCAGGTGTTGCGGGCCCAGGGTCGTCTGGTTCGCCAGGCTAGCTATGTGCACAGCTACCCGCACTGCTGGCGCTGCCGTAACCCGCTGATCTACCGGGCCGTCTCATCCTGGTATGTCCAGGTGACAGCCTTCAAGGACCGGATGCTGGAGCTGAACCAGGACATCAACTGGATCCCCGGCAACGTCAAGGACGGTCAGTTTGGCAAGTGGTTGGCCAATGCCCGTGACTGGTCCATCAGCCGGAACCGCTACTGGGGCAGCCCGATTCCCGTGTGGCAGTCCACAGACCCCGAGTATCCCCGGACAGATGTCTACGGCTCCCTGGCCGAGATTGAGGCGGATTTTGGCCGCCTGCCACTGAACAAGGAAGGCCAGGTTGACCTGCACCGGCCCTTTATTGATGAGCTGACACGGCCCAACCCGGACGATCCGCGCAGCCCTGAGGAAGGCCAGTCCCTCATGCGCCGCGTGGAGGACGTCCTTGATGTCTGGTTCGACTCTGGTTCCATGCCCTACGGCCAGGTGCACTACCCATTCGAGAATGAAGCCTGGTTCGATTCGCACAACCCAGCGGATTTCATCGTGGAGTACATCGGCCAGACCCGGGGCTGGTTCTACATGCTGCACATCCTCTCGACGGCCCTCTTTGACCGGCCAGCCTTCCGTAATGTCATCAGCCACGGTATTGTGCTCGGCTCCGACGGACAGAAGATGTCCAAGTCCCTGCGCAACTATCCGGATGTGTCCGAGGTCCTGGACCGTGATGGGTCCGACGCCATGCGCTGGTTCCTGATGTCCAGCCCCATCCTTCGTGGCGGCAACCTGGTGGTCACCGAACAGGGGATCCGCGACGGCGTCCGCCAGGTCATCCTGCCGCTGTGGAACGTCTACAGTTTCTTTACCCTCTACACCAACGCTGCCAACGGCGGTGCAGGGTACGACGCCAAGCTCCGCTACGACGGCTACACCGACACCATGGACCAGTACCTCCTGGCCAATACGGGTGACCTGGTCCGGGCCATGACCACCCACCTTGACGAGTACGACATCTCGGGCGCATGCGATGACCTGCGCAGCTACCTGGACATGCTTACCAACTGGTACGTCAGGCGCAGCCGCCAGCGCTTCTTCGACGAAAGCACCGACGCCTTCGACGCCCTTCATACGGCGCTTGAAACCGTCTGCAGGGTTTCTGCATCCCTGCTGCCGCTAATCTCCGAGGAAATCTGGCGTGGACTCACCGGTGGCCGCTCGGTACACCTGGCTGACTGGCCCGAAGCGTCGCTGTTCCCCGCCAACCCAGCACTTGTGGAGGCCATGGACAAAGTCCAGCAGATCTGTTCCACCGGGTCCTCACTGCGGAAGGCCGCCAACCTTCGGGTGCGCCTGCCGTTGAAGGAGCTCA
Source organism: Pseudarthrobacter sp. PS3-L1 (assembly GCF_030063285.1). GTDB lineage: Bacteria > Actinomycetota > Actinomycetes > Actinomycetales > Micrococcaceae > Arthrobacter. The sequence goes on from NZ_JASISU010000002.1 coordinate 70,981, forward strand.
CTGTTGTGGCACCCGGTGCTGATTCGCTGTCCGGTTTTGCTGGTGTCGTCGCTGATGAACTGAACCTGCGTTCAGTGCGCCTGCTCGACGCTGCCACCGCCTCTCCAGAAGAATTTGGCATCACCCAAAAGCTCGTGGTCAACGCCCGTGCCGCTGGTCCGCGGCTGGGCAAGAATGTCCAGCAGGCCATCAGGGGCGCCAAGTCCGGTGACTGGTCAGTGGACGATGCCGGGGTGGTCACAGCAGGGTCCCTGGCATTGGAACCTGCTGAATACACCCTTGAGACAGTGGTGGCAGAGGCCGACGGCGAGGCCGCTGCACGGTCTGCCGTGGCGGTCCTTCCAGGTGGTGGTTTTGTGGTGCTGAACACGGAAGTCACTCCCGAACTGGAAGCCGAAGGATTGGCCCGGGACATGGTCCGTACCATCCAGCAGGCGCGCAAAGATGCCGGACTGAACGTCAGTGACCGGATCCGCACCTCGGTCACAGCAGCCCAGAACGTGGTGGATGCCCTGGCCGAAAACGCCCAGCTGGTCAAGACCGAGACATTAACCGCTGACCTGTCAGCGGTCCTCGGAGACGTCCCGGAACCTGTTGTCGTTGTCGAAAAATTGGAGTCCTGAAACGCCATGAGTGATGAATTCTCTGTCGAGAGCGTCTACGCCGAACTGCTGGGACGGGCTCCAGAAAACAAGATGGAACCGCGGCTTGCGCCCCTGTTCCGTGCCATGGATGTCTTGGGTGAACCCAACAGGGCGTTCCCGATCATCCACGTCACAGGGACCAATGGAAAAACGTCGACGGCCCGCATGATTGAAGCCGGGCTGCGTGCCCATGGCCTCAGTACGGGCAGGTACACGAGCCCACACCTGTCCAAGGTGACGGAGCGCATCAGCATCGATGGCGCGCCGGTCCCGGATGAGACGTTTGTCCGGATTTGGGATGAGATCCGGCCGTATCTGGCCATTGTGGATGGTGAACTGGAAGCCGATGGCGAACCGCGCCTGACGTACTTTGAATGCCTGACCATCCTTGCGTTCGCCGTTTTTGCCGACCAGCCGGTCAACGTTGCAGTCATCGAAGTGGGCCTGGGCGGGATCACCGATGCGACAAACGTCGGTGATGGCCTGGTCTCTGTCATTACGCCAATCTCCCTTGACCACACGGACCTCCTGGGCGAGACCACGGAGGAGATCGCCTACGAAAAGGCTGGCATCATCAAGCCGGGCGGATTCCTGGTTAGCGCAGCACAACCCACCGATGCGGCGCAGGTGCTCCTTGAGAAGGCCCGCGACGTTGACGTTCCTTTCCGTTTTGAAGGGGTCGAGTTTGGCGTCGAGTCCCGGACGGTTGCCGTGGGCGGCCAAGTCATCAGCATCCAGGGCCTGGCTGGCCGGTACCAGGACCTGATGGTTCCCCTGCATGGAGCCCACCAGGCGCAGAACGCCGCCGTGGCAATCGCTGCACTTGAAGCGTTTTTCGGGGGAGAGAAGGAACTTGACTTCGACCTCCTGCAGGAAGCTTTTGCAGCAGTGACGTCTCCGGGACGCCTTGAGGTTCTCCGGACAGCACCCACAGTGCTGGTAGACGCTGCACACAATCCGGAGGGAATCCGGGTGTCCGCCGAAGCCATTGATGAAGCCTTCAGTTTCAGCACCCTGGTTCCCGTGGTGGGAATCCTGCGGGAGAAGGATGCCGCGGAAATCCTGGTCCAGCTCCGGGACTCATTGGGTAAGCTGGCCAGCGAATTCTGCTTCACCCAGTCCACGTCCCCCCGGGCCATTCCGGCTGCAGAGCTTGCCGAACTGGCACTGGAGCTCGGTTTTGCGGAGGACAGTATCCACAGCACGGACAAACTTGACGACGCCCTGGAATGGGCCGTGGAACGGGCCGAGGCGAATAATGACCTTGCCGGCGGTGTCTTGGTGACGGGTTCCATCACCCTGGTGGCCGAAGCCCGTATCCTGCTGGGTAAGACGGAGGAGTAGACATGGCTCGTTTGACCAAGGCGCAGCGGGAATGGCGTCCAGGAATGCCGAAGAAGCGCCGTTCCACCAAAGTCATGTTCGCCTCCACCGTGCTGCTGCTGGAAGCGTTCGTGGCAATCTTCGCGACACTAGCCGTGTTTGGGTTGCGCAGGAACGACTTTCCGCCGGTCCTGATCTTTGGGATCGGCCTGCTGCTCGCGGCAGCCCTGGTTTTCAACTGCGCGGTTCTGACGAAACCGTGGGGCATCGCCATGGGCTGGATCATGCAGGTCCTCCTGATCCTGACCGGGATCCTGGAACCAACAATGTTCGGCGTCGGCATCCTATTTGCCCTCTCCTGGTGGTACGGCTTGCGGACAGGTATCCGCATTGACCGTGAAAGCAGGGAACGTGAACGCGAGCAGGCCCAGTGGGAAGCGGCCCACCCGGATGGCCCGGCCGCTGAATCACCGTAGACTTTTATCCGAACCCGCACCCTATGTATTGGAGCAACCGTGAGCACTGAGCGCACTCTTGTCTTGATCAAGCCCGACGGCGTTGCCCGTCACCTCACCGGCGCGATCGTGGCCCGTATCGAAGCCAAGGGATACACCCTGGTCGAGCTGAAGAAGGTTGAGGCCTCCCGCGAACTGCTGGAGCAGCACTACGAGGAACACGTAGGCAAACCCTTCTACGAACCACTTGTTGAGTTCATGCTCAGTGGCCCAGTCGTCGCAGCCATCTTTGAAGGCCACCGCGTCATTGAAGGCTTCCGCTCCCTGGCCGGAACCACTGATCCCACCACGGCGGCACCCGGCACCATCCGTGGTGACTTTGGCCGCGACTGGGGCCTGGCAGTCCAGCAGAACCTGGTCCACGGTTCGGACTCAGTCGAGTCCGCCGAGCGTGAGATCAACATCTGGTTCTGATACCACACCAAAAAGCAGCCCCCGTTCCACCGGAACGGGGGCTGCTTTTTTTGGTAGTGCCCGACCGCTGGTGGGCTCAGTAGGTGGAGCCGACAAACACATGCAGGAAGGCAAAGAAGATGGTGACGGCGACAGCCACGTAGAGCAGTGCCGTGATAATCCAGCCTGAATCACCAAGGATCCGGCGGAGCGTGGGTGGTGTAGGAATGACGCCGTGGACCACGTTGCGTAGGGTCAGCCACACAAACAGGGGAATCATTGCAGCCCAGACCACCATGCAGAGGGGGCACAGGATGTTGATGCTGTACAGCGCCTGTGACCACAGCCAGACGGCGAAGGCAAAACCAAGCGTGACGCCGGCCTGCAGCCCTACCCAGTACCAGCGGGCAAACTTTGCACCGGACAGCAGGGCCATGCCGGCTGTGATGATGATGGCAAAGGCCACAATTCCGATGAACATGTTGGGGAACCCAAACAGCGAGCTCTGCGGGGTCTTCATGACCTCACCGCAGGAGATCCAGGGGTTCACGTCGCAGATGGTGGTGTGGTTGGGGTCTTCAAGGACTGCAAGCTTCTCAATGACGAGGGTCCACGCGGCCAGCCACCCCACGGCGCCGGTAATGACCATCAGCCATCCCATGCCGCGCTGCCCGGTGATTGCGGGTGCGCCTTCGGGCCGGTCCTTGTGGTGTTCGACGGCGGAGGCGTTGTCTGTCCGCTCGTCGGGGAACGTCTTGCTCATGGAAATGGCGTCCTTCGTAGTCGGTGGCCAGGTGTCTGTGGCGGCAAAGCTTGTCCTGGCCTGATTCTAACTCTGCTGACTGGGTATATCGCCCAGACACTACTGCCAGCAACGCCTGTCCGGCTCTCGCAGTGTGCCGCAGGGGTTCAGGTATCCAGGCAATCACGGGGGAGGGGCGCCGTGATTGCAGCGTCAACGGTGAAAAATCGGCAGCCTCCCCGGCCGTGGTGCAACGGTGTGAGAGAATGATCCTGGCTGGAAGCCGCCCCACATGCGGCCTCCGGTCCGGTGACTAGTCGCAAAGACCGCCAATGATGTGCGAGGCAGGCCGTGGATTTCTTCCAGGCATCCCGCAAAGCCATTGGAAGGCACCTGGTTGTGACCGGCTGATGCCGGTGGAACAACGGGTTCCTGACATAGCCGCTGGCCCCCACGGGCTGCCGCACCCCACAGCCGGTGCGAACCTGGGGGTATTCATATGACTTCTGTCATCGCCTGCGGGTGATGGCAAATATTTGCCCTCACGGTGCCGGATGTGGCGGTACATCAGGGGCAGGAGTGTTGCCGCACATGGACAATGACCAGGTAGTAGCAGTTAACGACGGCGAATCTACGGATGCCGCCACGGAACCGCCCAAGAAGGCGCCCCGTACCCGCCGGAAGGCAGCGCCGAAGGTTCCCACGGCAGATGTCGACGGAGCCGCAGCCGCTGTGGCGTCCGATGCCGATGCGGCAGACCAGCCGGCCCTTCCGGTGGAGGACGCAGCCGCCAACGCGACGAAGAAGCCGGTCCGTCGGTCTCGCGCACGCGCCAAAAGTGAGGCCGCGGACCCGGCGGAAGCAACGCTCCCCGTTTTTGCTACCGATACTGATGCTGCCAGCCCGGCTCCCGGCGTTGCCGGGGAAATCACTGACCAGGCTCCGGCCGTCGATGCACCCGAGAAGCCCGTCCGGCGTCGGAGGGTTGCAACCCGCAAGGCGGCGGCTCCCGCAGTGACTGAGCCCGCGGAAGAAGCATCAGTGGACCTCTCAGTTGCCGGTGCCGACGTTAAGGTCACGCCGGATGCTTCCCTTCCCGCCGAGTCCGCTGCTTCTGAAATCGCTGCGGACAAGCCCACCAAGACGCGGACCCGCGCCCCTCGCGGGGCGGCCCGCAAGGGTTCCCCAAAAACTGCAGCGCCAGCGACAGTGATGGCAGGCGAGGACGAGCCGGCCGGGGCACACGCCGTGTCCGCGCCTACCGCCTCACCTACTGCGGCCCAGGCCGGGGATGTAGCCAGGCCTGCCACGGAAACTGAAGCCCCAGCCGTCGAAGATTCCAGCGCTATCGCCTCTCTCTTCATGGAGCCCAGCAGCAGTCCGTCGCTGCTCTTCCAGGCACCGGACCTGAGTACTGTCGTTCGCCCGGCTACCGCTGCCACCGCGCCCGCCACCGATTCCTCGCCCGAGGATGAGGACGATGATGACGAGGGGGACGACGCCAATCGTCGTCGTCGTCGCAGCCGAGGCCGCAGGAGCCGGACCCGCCAGGACCGCGAGCCGGCAACTGGCGACGTCACCGAGGCCACAGCCGCCGCGGATGCTGAGGATCAGGACGAAGATTCCAGCGAGGCCGCAGAGGATGGCGTGACGTCACGGCGTCGGCGTCGTCGTCGCCGCGGCGAGCAGGATCTCGAACTGACCGGTGGGGACGACGACGATCCGCCCAACACAGTTACTCGCGTCAGGGCCCCCCGCGCAGCGGCAGAGCCCGTGGTCAACAACCGCGTGACATCCCTCAAGGGCTCCACGCGACTGGAAGCCAAGAAGCAGCGCCGCCGTGAGTCCCGCGACACCGGCCGCCGCCGCACAGTCATTACCGAAGCCGAGTTCCTGGCCCGCCGCGAGTCTGTGGATCGCCAGATGATTGTCCGGCAGCGCGACGACAGAATTCAGATTGGAGTCCTGGAGGACGGCGTGCTGGCCGAGCACTTTGTCTCCAAGACCCAGCAGGACTCCTTGATTGGCAATGTCTACCTTGGCAAGGTCCAGAACGTGCTTCCCTCCATGGAAGCTGCATTTGTGGACATTGGACGTGGCCGTAATGCCGTGCTCTACGCCGGTGAAGTCAACTGGGAGTCGGTGAAGCTCGAGGGCAAGCAGCGTCGGATTGAAAATGCGCTCAAGTCCGGGGACACAGTCCTCGTCCAGGTCACCAAGGATCCAGTGGGCCACAAGGGTGCGCGCCTGACCAGCCAGATCTCCCTGCCGGGCCGGTACCTCGTGTACGTGCCTGGTGGTTCCATGACCGGCATCTCACGCAAGCTTCCCGACGTCGAACGTAACCGGCTCAAGCGGATCCTCAAGGACCGGCTGCCGGAAAACGCCGGCGTTATTGTTCGCACGGCGGCCGAGGGTGCCTCCGAGGAGGAACTCACCCACGACATCAACCGCTTGCGCGCCCAGTGGGAAGGGATTGAAAGCCAGTCCACTTCCACGAAGATCCTCTCCCCGGAACTGCTGTACGGCGAACCTGACCTCACCATCAAGGTGGTCCGTGACGTCTTCAACGAGGACTTCTCCAAACTGATCGTCTCTGGAGAAGAGGCTTGGGACACCATCGAGGCCTACGTTACCTACGTCGCTCCTGACCTAGTGGGCCGGCTTGAGAAGTGGACCAAAGACACTGACATCTTCGCGTCATGGCGCATTGATGAGCAGATTCACAAGGCTTTGGACCGCAAGGTCTACCTTCCTTCCGGCGGCTCGCTGGTGATTGACCGGACAGAAGCCATGACGGTGGTGGACGTCAACACGGGCAAGTTCACCGGTAGCGGCGGCAACCTCGAGGAAACCGTCACCAAGAACAACCTTGAAGCGGCAGAAGAAGTTGTCCGCCAGCTGCGCCTGCGCGACATCGGCGGCATTATTGTCATCGACTTCATTGACATGGTCCTGGAATCGAACCGTGACCTGGTGCTGCGCCGCATGGTGGAGTGCCTGGGCCGGGACCGGACCAAGCACCAGGTTGCCGAGGTCACCTCCCTTGGCCTGGTTCAGATGACCCGCAAACGGATGGGCACCGGGCTGCTGGAAGTCTTTGGCGAGCAGTGCGATGCCTGTGCAGGCCGCGGTGTTGTCACTCATGACGAGCCGGTGGAACACCGCCGTGCCAACACAGTTGCTGCCGACCACCATGTCCAGCGGGCCGACGCGCACCGCTCCGAACAACGGTCTGAAACGAATCGGTCTGAAGCGAATCGCGCGGACGTCCACCGTTCGGAAGTACCGCGGACCGAGACGCCGCGGAGCGACGCCCAGCAGTCGCCGCGCAATGACCGCAAGCGGCGTCGTGGACGTGGCAATACCCCGCAGGATGCTGGTAGCGGATCAGGCCAGGCGGAGTCCAACGTTCCTGTAACCAACGATGCCGAGCGTCACGCCAAGGCTGAGGCGACGCGTGCTGCGCTGGCCACGATTGCCGCCGCCGCCCAGGCGGCACACCTGCACGACGACGAGGTCCAGCACGCTGCAGCTGCCGTCATCGCTGGACTCCCGGAGGTGGCTGTTGAAGTCTCGGCGCCCGCCCCTGCGCAAGCAGAGCCTGCGGCAGCGTCACATGCGGCCGAGGTTCCGGCACCACCGACACCCACCGATGAAGCACCAGCGGAGAACCGAAGCCGGGAAAGCCGTTCACGGCGCGGCTCGCGCCGGGCCTCGGCACCGGTTTCCAGCCCTGAGGCTGACGCTGGCCGTGCAGGAGCGGTACTGACGTTTGGCGGAGAGCAGGTTGTCCTGCCCTTCGTGGAGCATGGTGGACTGGAAGAAGCTACACCGGCGCTGACCCTGGACAGCCTGGCCGAGGCTTTCTCCCACTTGGGTGGATCGGATTCAGAGGCAACGCCCGAAGTAGTTGTCCACGAAGCTGAGACCCCGGAGGATGCCATTTCCGAGACGGTCACTGTAGCAGAATCCGCCGAGGTTGCACCCTCGGGCCGGAGGCCGCGCAGGCACCGCAGCGCCAGCCGTGCACAGGGCGCCGCGAACGAGACACGCGTTGAGAAAAACACTGCTGGACAGGTTCAGGCCGGTGAGCACACGCACCAGGCCAAGGTTCCGACTGCGGCAGCGACAAAACCAGCAGCCTCCGCTCCGGTGATTCTCGGTGTTGGAGTTCCCGCCTCGGAACTCTAGCCACCCAGCGCCACCACGACTGATGCCCTGTCGCATGGATTTTTCCGTGCGGGAGGGCATCAGTCTTTGGTGCTGGAAGGTCTAGGCTGGTTCCAGACACGGGGTGCCGCGCAGAGAGCCGGCTGAGATCAACACCCGTTGAACCTGTCCGGTTAGCACCGGCGAAGGGATGTCCACGTGAACTTACCGTCAGTCGTGCCACAGTCGAGTACCCGCAAGGATCTGAACGCTACGGTTTCTGCCACCGCAGGAGGTTCCGCCTCGACAGCAGCGGAATCAACTGCCGTCCCATCTGGTGTGCTTCCCTCGCGGGCCGTGCCGCGGATCCTGGCCATTGCTGGCTCGGATCCATCCGGCGGTGCTGGAATCCAGGCCGACCTGAAGAGCATTGCAGCCCTTGGTGGCTACGGGATGGCCGCCATTACAGCGCTGACGGCGCAGAACACCATGGGAGTGAGCTCCATCCACATCCCGCCCGCTGAATTCCTGACCGCGCAGCTGGTTGCCATCAGCACTGACATCGTTATTGATGCTGTTAAGATCGGCATGCTGGGGGACCGGTCAGCCTTGTCCGCAGTTCGCGCCTGGCTCGAAGAGACCCGGCCCGGACTGGTGGTTCTCGATCCAGTCATGGTGGCTACCAGCGGCGACCGGCTCCTGCAGGAGTGCGCTGCCGAGGATCTTCGTGCACTCCTCCCCTTGGCGGACCTGGTCACGCCTAACCTGGCTGAGCTCGCGTTGCTGCTCGGGGAAGCGGAAACCCCGCGCTGGCCTGTTGCCCTTGACCAGGCGGTCAGACTGGCCGCTGTCTCAGGTACAACTGTGCTTGTTAAGGGCGGCCACCTGACCGGGCTGGAGTGCCCCGACGCGCTGGTAACCCCGGACGGTGAGGTCCTGGAGATCCAGGGCCGTCGCGTGGACACCCGCAACAGTCATGGCACCGGCTGCTCCCTTTCTTCAGCGATGGCCACAGTCCGTGCACAGGGCGGCAGCTGGGAGGATGCCCTGCGCAGGGTAAAGACCTGGTTGGCTGGTGCACTGGACAGTGCGGATTCCCTGGCTGTGGGTTCCGGAAATGGACCCATCAACCACTTCCACCATCAACAGCCTGCTGCTGCTGACGCTGCAACCATCGTTGCGGCCGCCCTCAGCAGCGATGTGCTCCCGTGGATTACCGCCATCCGCGAACTCGACTTCATCAAGTCACTGTCCGCAGGAACCCTGTCCGAACAACAGTTTGGCTATTACCTGGCTCAGGATGCCATCTACCTCAGCAGCTACGCACGGGTCCTGGCCAAGGCCAGCGCGCTGGCGCCATCCGAGGCCGAGCAGCTGTTCTGGGCCCGGGCTTCCCAGAACTGCCTCCAGGTGGAGTCGGAACTGCACCGCTGCTGGCTAGGCGCCAGATCAGGTGCGGATGTTCCGGGGCCTGTCACCAAATCCTATGTGGACCATTTACTGGCGGCATCAAGCCAGGGAACCTACGCAGTTCTGGTGGCCGCTGTGCTGCCGTGCTTTTGGCTCTATGCAGAAGTCGGTGCAGCACTGCATCGCGAATTTACCGACGCAGGATCGCCCTCCACCCACCCCTATGCAGGCTGGCTTCGCACGTATGCGGACGAGGCCTTTGCCGCTGACACCCGAACCGCAATTACGTACGCGACAGCCGCTGGAGCTGCAGGGTCAGATCTGGAACGTGCAGCCATGCGCAGTGCATTCCGGTACTCGTGCCAGTTCGAAGTTGAATTTTTCGACGCGCCGCGCGTGTTTGCCTGAAGAAGTCCTGGCCCATTACCGCTAGTATGGTGGGGCACGGTTCCGGCAGATGCGGTGGAAGCCCTTGTGGCTGCTATCACAGACACGCCCGTGGAACCAGCCTCATTTGCGGCCGAAGGCAAAATTAGCGTATTCTAGATCTTCGGTGCTTACGCCAACACTTGGGTCATGACTCTTGAAACCAGCCGTCAGGCGGGTGAACGGAGCGGCTCACGGAACCCCTCGGGGAGTCCACGGCGTTGAGGCACAGCGAGAACCGACCATTTCCGGATTCGGGTTCCGCACGCAAATTTAGTAATAAACGTCGAGAGAAGTGAGTTCCCAAGTGGTGTACGCGATTGTCCGCGCAGGCGGCCGCCAAGAGAAGGTTTCCGTTGGAGACTTCGTTACCATGAACCGCGTCACCGGTGGAGCCGGCAGCACAATTGAGCTGCCTGCACTCCTCCTGGTTGATGGTGAGAAGATCACCACCGCCGCTGCTGACCTGGCCAAGGTAACTGTTACGGCTGAGATCCTCGAAGACCTCCGTGGTCCGAAGATCGTCATCCAGAAGTTCAAGAACAAGACCGGTTACAAGAAGCGTCAGGGTCACCGTCAGGAATTGACCAAGGTCAAGATCACTGGCATCAAGTAACCTCGGTTACTGTTCAGGCTTTCAACAGATTCCCCAGAACTTAAAGGCAGGCATTTTCAATGGCACATAAAAAAGGCGCGAGTTCCACTCGCAACGGTCGTGACTCCAACGCCCAGTACCTCGGCGTGAAGCGCTTCGGTGGCCAGGTTGTCTCGGCAGGCGAAATCATCGTTCGCCAGCGTGGCACCCATTTCCACCCGGGTGCAGGCGTCGGTCGCGGTGGCGACGACACCCTGTTCGCACTGACCCCGGGAGCCGTTGAATTCGGTACCCGCCGCGGTCGCCGCGTTGTGAACATCGTTACTGCTGCAGCTGCAGAGTAACACCAAGATTTGAACCGGTGGAGCGGGCCAACTGGCCCGCTCCACTATTCTTTTAACCGCAACACCATAAGCCTGGCGCATACGCGCAATGGGCAACAGCACTGAGGAGATCCACGTGGCCAGCTTTATAGACCGGGTAGTACTGCACGTATCCGGCGGTACCGGCGGCCACGGTTGTGTTTCCGTTCACCGCGAGAAGTTCAAGCCCCTGGGCGGTCCTGACGGCGGTAACGGCGGCAACGGCGGGGATGTCATCCTCCGAGTAGATTCCCAGACCACCACGCTCCTGGACTACCACCACGCCCCGCACCGTCACGCCACCAACGGCGGACCCGGAATGGGCGACTGGCGTGGCGGCAAGAATGGCGAGACGTTGATCCTTCCCGTGCCGGAAGGAACAGTTGTCAAACTCAAGGACGGTACAGTCCTGGCTGACCTGGTGGGCGAGGGCACCGAGTACATTGCGGCAGCTGGGGGAATTGGTGGACTTGGTAACGCGTCCCTTTCTTCTCAGAAGCGCCGTGCCCCAGGATTTGCTCTCCTTGGCATCGAAGGGACGTCCAGCGACGTCGTCCTCGAGCTGAAGTCAATCGCTGACATTGCCCTGGTGGGATTCCCTTCAGCTGGCAAGTCCAGCCTTGTGGCAGCAATGTCTGCGGCCCGGCCCAAGATTGCGGACTACCCTTTCACCACCCTGATCCCCAACCTGGGAGTTGTTCAGGCAGGCGATGTCCGGTTCACTATTGCGGACGTTCCCGGACTGATCGAGGGGGCCAGCGAGGGCAAGGGACTGGGCCATAATTTCCTCCGCCACGTGGAGCGTTGTGCTGCACTGGTCCACGTTCTGGACTGCGGAACCCTCGAAGCAGACAGGGACCCCCTAGCGGACCTGGCCATCATTGAGGCCGAGTTGGAGAAATACTCGGTGGACATGAGCTACGCGGGTGCTGACGGCGAGGTTGTGCCGCTGAATCACCGACCGCGCCTGATCGCCCTGAACAAGGTTGATCTGCCTGACGGCAAAGACATGGCGAGCTTTGTCCGCCCGGACCTCGAAGCCCGCGGCTACCGTGTCTTTGAAGTCTCGGCCACGAGCCATGAGGGGCTACGCCAACTGGGGTTTGCCATGGGTGAGATTGTCCAGGCGGCACGGGACACACTCGCTGCCGCACCGCCCAAGGTCCAGCCTCCTGTCCTGCGCCCGCGTGCAGTCAACGAAAAGGGCTTTACCATCCGGCGTGAGGAAAAGAACCTGGAACCGCTGTTCCGGATCCTTGGCGAGAAGCCCGTGCGCTGGGTCAAGCAGACAGACTTCACCAACGAGGAAGCTATTGGCTACCTTGCAGACCGCCTCGCCAAGCTTGGTGTGGAGAATGAACTGTTCAAACAGGGTGCCACCCCCGGCGTCATGGTGGTCATCGGCGAGGATGACGGTGTCGTCTTCGACTGGGAACCGACCATGATGGCCGGCGCAGAGCTGCTTGCTGCGCCCCGCGGTACGGATGTGCGCTTTGCCGATATCGGTGACCGCCCCACTCGCGGGCAGAAGCGCGACGAGCAGCAGGAGCGCAAGGACGCCCGGGCTGCTGCCCGCGCCGAGCTCGAAGCAGAGCGAAAAGCTGGAATCTGGACCGAATCAGTCACAAGCCGGCGCGTCGCAAAACCTTTGAAGGAAAGCGCGCTGGATACCGAGAATGAGGAGTGAACCTGCGCATATGAGCGATAATTCCACAGTTGTCATTGAGGAACCCAACATCAACGACCGGACGAGGTTGGCCAGAGCGCGCCGGATCGTCGTCAAGGTAGGATCGTCGTCCCTCACCAGCATCAAAGGTGGAATATCCGAGGAAGCGCTGATTGAGCTTGCCAATACGCTGGCGGCAAAAAGCGCTACGGGTACGGAGATTATCCTCGTGTCCTCCGGGGCTATCTCAGCAGGTCTCTCGCCTCTGGGGTTGGACAAGCGACCCCGCGACCTCGCTACCCAGCAGGCAGCAGCCAGCGTAGGGCAGGGCCTGCTTATGGCGCGGTACACACATGCCTTCGGCGAGCACGGGATTACTGTGAGCCAAGTGTTGCTGACAGCCGATGACCTCATGCGTCGCAGCCACCACATGAATGCCTTCCGTGCCCTCAACCGGCTCCTGAATCTTGGTGTGATCCCCGTGGTCAACGAAAACGATACTGTTGCGACGCACAAGATCCGGTTTGGCGACAACGACAGGTTGTCCGCGCTCGTGGCGCACCTCGTCAGGGCCGACGCACTGTTGTTGCTCTCCGACGTCGACTCCATCTATGACGGTCCGCCCGCCAAGGGCGCCAAGCGCATTCCGCAGGTGGACGGTCCCGAGGACCTTGAAGGTGTCACAATTGGCTCGCCAGGCAAGGCGGGCGTGGGTACCGGTGGCATGCAGACAAAAGTTGAGGCTGCCACAATGGCTGCCGATTCCGGCATCCCAGCGCTGGTCACATCCACGGCGAACGCTGCCGCTGCACTGGCGGGAGAGAACGTGGGCACCTGGTTCACTGTCAACAGCGGGCGCAAGTCCGTCCGCATGATGTGGCTGGCGCATCTCGCCCACGTGGAGGGCAAGCTGATTCTTGATCCAGGTGCCGTAACGGCGGTCCGCGACAACCGCAACTCCCTGCTTCCCGCTGGGATCACAGCCGTTGAGGGTACCTTCGAATCGGGTGACGCAGTGGAGATGCTTGCCCCGGACGGCACTGTCATTGCCCGTGGCCTCGTGAACTACTCCTCCGACGAACTTCCGCAGATGCTGGGTCGTTCCACGGTGGAACTGGGGGAGTCGCTGGGCAGATCGTTCGCACGGGAAGTCATTCACATCGATGACCTGGTTCTGGTCTGAGAGGGCTGTTCCCCTAGACTGAAGTGATGACTGAGTCACTGATTTCCCCTTCCGCAGCGAACTCCATCAACTCAACCACGGCGCCAGCCACCGCTGCTCCTGCGTCTTTTTCGCCCGCTGAGGTGGAGGCGGCCGTCTACGCGATTGCCGACCGCTCCCGCGCAGCAGCCCGCCCCATGTCCCGTGCCAACCGTGCGCTGAAGGACAGTGGGCTGCGCGCGATCTCCACGGCGCTCGTGGACCAGGCAGACGCGATCCTTGCAGCCAACGCGCAGGATGTCAGCGCAGGCCAGGCGAACGGTACCTCCGCAGCGCTGCTGGACCGGCTCACACTTAGTACAGCACGCATCGAGGGCCTGGCCGCGGCGTTGGAGAACCTGGCGGGACTGCCCGACCCGGTTGGGACTGTGGTCCGCGGCCAGACGCTTCCCAACGGGCTGCGGCTGCGCCAGGTCAATGTCCCCATGGGCGTTATTGCTGCAATCTATGAGGCCCGCCCCAATGTGACTGTTGATATTGCAGGCCTTGCCCTCAAAAGCGGGAACGCAGTCATTCTCCGCGGCGGCAGCGCAGCTGCCCACACCAACGAAAAGCTGGTGGAGATCCTGCGCGCTGCACTTGAATCAGTGGGCCTGCCAGCAGATGCCGTGCAGAGCGTGGACCAGTACGGGCGAGCTGGCGCGAACGTCCTCATGCAGGCCCGCGGCAAAGTGGATGTCCTGATTCCACGAGGTGGCCGCGAGCTGATCCAGACAGTAGTCACCACCTCCAAGGTTCCTGTCATCGAGACCGGTGAGGGAAATGTCCATATTTTTGTTGATGAGTCAGCAGACGCGCAGATGGCGGTGGACATCCTCCTGAACGCCAAAACCCATCGCCCCAGCGTATGCAACACCGTCGAAACGCTTCTGGTGCACTCCGGCTCCACCGCCCTGCCCGCCATGGCAGCGGCGCTGCGGGCGGCTGGGGTGACCCTGCACGTGGATGATCGAATCCGCGCTGCCCTCCCATCCGAGGTCGTGAGCGTTCCAGCGACGGACACCGACTGGGAAACCGAATACATGGACCTTGACCTGGCAGTCGCCATGGTGGACTCCCTTGATGAGGCAGTGCAGCACATCCGCACCTGGACCACGGGCCATACCGAGGCAATCATCACCAACGACCTCGCAAATGCCGAAAAGTTCATTGCAGAGATCGATTCTGCCGCCGTTATTGTCAACGCCTCCACACGTTTCACTGACGGTGGAGAGTTGGGTCTCGGTGCTGAGGTGGGGATCTCCACCCAGAAGCTCCACGCCCGGGGCCCCATGGGGTTGACGGAACTCACCACTACCAAATGGATCGTCCAGGGTGAAGGCCAGATTCGGCCCTAGCAACGCTGTAACATGGAGTAGACGTCCGACTTCGGTGGAATAACCCGCCGTCACAATCCTTTGAGCTTTAGGGGAGAACATGCTGCTTGCGCAGATCGCCACAACCATTTCTGCAGCGGGGGAGGAACACGAAGAACTCGCACCGCTCTGGACAGAGCCGTGGGTCTTCGGTGTTGTCATGTTCGGTATCCTGATGGTCCTGCTGCTCATTACGTTCTCCTACAGCAACCTTGGAAACCGCCACACCGCTACCCAGGAGCACGCTGATCCCCACCGGCAGCACCCCAACAAGCACGACACCGGACACTGAACACGACAGCAGTGTTTCCCCCCGCCCGGCGAGAGGGGCGGTTACGCCTCGGCGTGATGGGTGGAACGTTTGACCCGATCCATCACGGCCACCTCGTAGCCGCCAGTGAAGTTGCTGCCAAGTTCGACCTGGATGAAGTTGTCTTTGTTCCTACCGGCGAACCGTGGCAAAAGTCCCACAAACATGTCAGTGAGGCGGAGCACCGCTATCTGATGACAGTGGTTGCTACCGCGTCCAACCCGCGGTTTACCGTCAGTCGGGTGGATGTGGACCGTCCTGGGCCTACGTATACCATTGATACCCTGCGGGACTTGAGGACACAGCGTCCGGATGCCGACCTGTTCTTTATTACGGGAGCGGACGCACTAGCGCAGATCCTCTCCTGGAAAGACATCGATGAACTCTGGTCCCTGGCACATTTTGTCGGTGTAACCCGGCCCGGGCACGTCCTTGACCGGATGGGGCGCACGGACGTCAGCCTGCTTGAGGTCCCGGCAATGTCCATTTCGTCAACGGACTGCCGGGCCAGGGTGGTCGCCGGGAATCCCGTCTGGTACCTCGTGCCCGACGGGGTGGTCCAGTACATCGCCAAATACGGGCTCTACGCCTCACCATCCGCGAAATTAGAACCAGCCAGCATCTAGTGAGAGATTAATGAGTCAGGATCCGTCACCGCTCCTCAGCCGCCGTGAACTGCGGCAGGCACGAGCCGCCGCTTCTGGCGAGCCCAATTTTGACGGTGTACCCCCTGAGCCGGTACTCACCGAACGTGGGGTACGCGATGGGTCGGCCCCCGTTTATCCCACGTCCGCACCTCCGGCGCCCGTTCCGACCGGGCCGCAGGCCAGCACCGAGGCAGAGGGCGCCGACACCCCCGTCCGGGCCGCTGCACCCCGTGCCCGCCGTGCAGCGGATGCCCCGGTGGACTCGCCAGTGATTGTGGAGCGCTCTTCCCAGGTTCGCGCCCGGAACCGGGCCGAACTGCGGGCCACCAAGGAACGCACGGCGCGGGACACCGTTGCCGACGACGCCAACCCGCCGACGCGACGCCAGTTGCGTTTGCGCCAACTCCAGGAACAGGGTGGCGCAGCAGGCGCGGCAGTGGCCCCAGAAGGTAAGGGCAACAACGAAGGCAAGGTCAGCGCCCAGCCGACACCAACTCCACGGCCGTCTACTCCAGGACCGACACCACCCGGTGAGTTGAGCGTCGAGCAGGCACTGGCCGCCCGCGCACAGATAGCCGACGATGCGCAGAAGCAGGTTGAGGCACTTGCAGGTAAGCAGGACGCCGATCCCACTGCCGTGGATCCTGAGATTCTTGCTCAGCAGGTAGCGTTGGCTGAACGAGCAGCCGTCCTCAACCGGCGTGCGCAGGCCAAGCAGAAACTTTCCGGCAAGCCCCTCCCGCCACGCCCCACACAGGATCCCTCGGCCGTCAGCAACCTGGCCATGGTGACCCCCCTTGAGTTCGAACAGGTTCCCGGGATCGACAGGCCGGTGATGAAGCGCCCCGCTACGTCCCATGTGCCAGTTGTTACCACGCCGGGTCCGCGCATCAAGCCCGTGACTGGCCGCTCCAGGGTCATCGCCAGGGCAGAGGCCGCGGCCCGTGCCGCGGGTGTCACGCCCGAGTCCAGGCTTGGCGCCACATCCACTTCAGCAGTCGAACCGGATCCCCAGGGTGTTGATAGTGCTGCGGGGCCCCAAGGCAGTGCCAGCGATTCCGCAGACCTTCCACCCGTTGCGGCGAGATCGGCCTACGGCCTTGATCCCCTTGACGTTGTGACAGCTGGCCTGGGCAGGGCGCGGCGCATGCGTGTCCTGCAGTTCACCGTACTGGGCGTTGGCGGACTTGCCATCCTCCTCGGCATCATTTTCATGACTGGCGCGTGACCAAAAGTCATAACCGCCAACACCCTGATTCACTCATTTTTCATCACCCACTAGGAGTCCCGTGACCGCCTCAGATTCATCCGTAACAACCGCCCGCCAAGCGGCAGCCGCCGCGGCGGACAAGCTTGCCCACGATATTGTGGGCCTGGACGTCAGCGAACGCATGGCTTTGGCCGATATCTTCCTGATCGCCTCCGCAGAGAGCGAACGCCAGGTCAATGCCATTGTGGACGGCATCGAAGCGGCGCTAGCCAGCCACGACCGACGGCCCGTTCGCCGTGAAGGCCGCTCCGGAGGGCGTTGGGTACTCCTTGACTACTCGGACATCATCATCCATGTCCAGCACGAGGAGGACCGCGTGTTTTACGCCCTAGAGCGCCTCTGGAAGGATTGCCCGGTGGTGGATCTTGAACTTGGCGATGACCCCTCAGCCAAAAAAGCCGTTCCTTCTGCCGGTACCGACGCTGAGAATGACGCGCAGCCCGCAGAACAGGCCTGAATCAACGCCTGATCGGAGGCCGCGCGTTCTTCCCCAAAGGCCTCCACGGTCCGATTTGGAGATTGCGAAAAACCTGTTCTAAGATATTCGAGTTGCTTCGAAGAAATCCGAAGTACCGGCCCGTTATTCCAGCCTACGGCAGGAATCCCGGGAGTATCCGGGGCTGTGGCGCAGCTGGTAGCGCACCTGCATGGCATGCAGGGGGTCAGGGGTTCGAGTCCCCTCAGCTCCACTGGATAGTCCGCTTGCATCAGAGGATGCAGGCGGATTTTTTCAGTTAATCCGGCAACTTGGGCAGGCCTCCCGGTGATTAGGTGGACAGTAGATTCTCTATTACGCTTATTACGTTCCTCATCACGGCGACATGCTGGCGGGTTGAACGGATTATGGGGCTGTGGCGCAGCTGGTAGCGCACCTGCATGGCATGCAGGGGGTCAGGGGTTCGAGTCCCCTCAGCTCCACCATAAAGAATGAAGGCCCCGACCTCAGGTCGGGGCCTTCATGTGTTAAACGGTCGATGGGGATTCAGGCCGAGAGGATGCGGTGCTTCTGAAGCTCAAACTCCGCGTCGGTGAGCACTCCGGCCGCCTTAAGCTCGCCGAGTTTGGTGAGCATCTCAAGGGTTGCCGAGAAGTCGGTAGGAGCAGCCGCGGGCTGAGCGGGTGCTGCTGCGGCCGGGGCGGCAGGCGCCTGAGCTACAGGGGGTGCGGGGGGCGCGGGCGTTTCCTGCGCAGCCCATTTGCTGCGTTGGCGGTTCTGAACCCGGCCATGAACTGAACTGGCCACTGCCACCCGTGCTGCTGTCTTAAAAAGTCCCATGAGTGTCCTTAGCTGGCGTTATCGGCGAGATTGATGGCTTCAAGGAGGTCCTCGGGGAGTATGGGGCCACCTGCCACCAAGGAAGCTCCGGAGTTTTCCCACGCGGCGATGACAGGAAGCAGTGTCAATTCCTCGTAGACCAAAATGGCAGCGACACTGTCGGCGCTGATGGACGACGCAACCTCAGTGATGTCCAACGAGGACACAATTCCTGAGGAGGCACCGTCGAACTCGGTCATGTCCACGGGACTGCCATCTCCGACGGTGACATCATGTGCCGGAATGACCCGCACGGAGCCGTCGGCTGCTTTGGCAACGAACTCCAGGTCCAGGACCTGGATGAAGTGGGCATCGGCCAAGGCAAGAAGGAGCTGGAATCCCTTGCCGGAGACAACGCCTCCTGGAAACTCCACAATCTAGTAATCAACGGGACCCAGGCGGTCAAAAGAAACGGGTGTTTCGGTCATCACTTCTCCTTTTTTAGACACCGTATCCCAGGGCGGGCACCTGCGGGAGTCCCGGAGCCGCTTGAGTCGAAGAAAGAACGGCCTATGACATCTCCCACAAAACGGCGGGCTTACTCAGGCCGCGCGCCGCCGTCGTGCCTGCCGCCAATGCCGCCAGGCTCCTGTGCCCCACAGGGCCCAGGCAACCAATACTGGCTGGAAGACGAGCCGGAGGGCGCGGCTCGAATCCGAATTCAGGCCGAATGAATCGGTTGCTGTGACGAGCTGGGAAATGTTGCCCGGAAAAACGGCCACGAAGAAGGCTGCCACAACCCAGCCCAGCAAAACCCGGTGCTTACGGACCAACAGCAGAGACAGGCCCAGGACGATCTCTACGATCCCTGACGCCACCACCACAAAGTCCTGGTCCAGTGGAATCCATTGCGGTACCTGCGCATAGAATGCTTCGCGGGCGAAGGTCAGGTGACCCAGGCCCGCAAATGCCAGGAAAAAGCCCAGGGCAAGCCGCCCGGCAGTGCGCAGGACTCGCATCCAGGCTGGCTGGTGGGGAAGGTCATGCTCGGGTGTTGCTGATAAAACCATGGGGCAGGGGCTCCTGTGCGGTTCTCGGATGGGACGTGCCTGATCTGGCAGCTTAGCAAGAGCCACGCGATGCCACCGGTACGATGGAGGCGTGAATCAGAGCCTTCCTCCCTGCCCGGCGTGCAGCAGCGAATACACCTATGAGTTGGGCGAGCTTCTGGTTTGTCCTGAGTGCGCCCATGAATGGGAACCCGCTGAAGCCGAGGTCGAAAGCGCGGAGCGCGTGATCAAGGATTCGGTCGGAAACGTGCTTTCTGATGGTGACACCGTCACGATCATCAAGGACCTCAAAATCAAAGGCAGTTCCGCAGTGATCAAGGTTGGCACAAAAGTCCGGGGCATCCGCCTGGCGGATGGTGTGGGTGACCACGATATTGAGGCGAAAGTTGATGGCGTGGGGCCCATGCAGCTGAAATCCTCAGTGGTCAGGAAGGCCTGACTGAGCCGCGCCGACGTCGCGGTGATTGGAGCCGGCCAAGCCGGGCTTGCCGCGGCATATCATCTGCAGCGACGTGGATTCAGCCCTGCCCGCGCGGAGACGGCCGCCGGACGGGACAGTGCTGTGGCATGCCGCGACAGCGTCCCCGGATCCCAAGTGGCACCTACGTGATGTTCGACGCCGGAACAGGTCCTGGCGGCGCCTGGCGGCACCGCTGGAAGTCGCTCACCATGGCCACTGTCAACGGCATCAGCGAACTTCCTGGTGCCGCTGTCCCCGCCAGCGATCCGGACGCGCCCAGTTCGGAGTTCCTCAGCGCGTATTTCGCTGACTACGAGAAAGCCCAGCGCCTCTCAGTCCAGCGACCCGTCAAGGTTCGCTCAGTACGCTTCACCGAGAATCATCCGCAAGGTCTCCTGTCTGTGGAAACGTCGGCCGGACCATGGCAGGTCAGGGCCATCATTAACGCCACGGGAACCTGGACACGTCCCTTCTGGCCTCTTTATCCTGGGCGGGAGGACTTTACGGGCCGGCAGTTGCATGTCGCAGACTACGTTTCGGCAGAGGAATTTCGGGGACAGCACGTAGCAGTAGTAGGCGGCGGGATCTCGGCCGTCGGCCTCCTCGCGGAAATTTCCCTACTGACTCGAACCAGCTGGTTCACCAGGCGGCCACCAGACTGGCGCGAGACTGCGTTCGACGCCAGCGCTGCCCACGAGGCCGTAGCCAAAGTTGAGGACCGGGTCCGGCGGGGGCTGCCGCCGCAGAGCGTTGTTTCTGCCACGGGCCTCATCAAAACACCTGTCCTGGCTGCTGCGGAGTCCCGAGGCGCCCTGGAGCGCCTTCCCATGTTCACCGAGATGCTGCCCACGGGCGTCCGGCTCGCAGACGGCGGCTTTCTTGGTGTGGACGTTATCCTGTGGGCCACTGGTTTCCGGGCGGAACTTGAGCACTTGGCGCCACTGCACCTGCGCGGGCCCGGCGGCGGAATCGCCATGGCGGGAACCCAGGTATCAGCAGATCCGCGGATCCACCTGGTGGGTTACGGGGCGTCGTCGTCCACGATCGGTGCCAACCGTGCGGGCCGTACCGCCGTCCGCGAGATCCTGACACTTCTTCAACCCACCCTTGGGAGCAGCGCGTGACCAGCACCACTCATGACAGCTTTTTTGGCGGGCTTCGACGCCACCCGGATGTAGAAGCGCCCAACCTGCAGGCCTGGGACGCCACGGACCGGCTGCTGCTGGACTGGTGGCAGCACGAAGGTGCCCCCGGAACCCGGCTGGTGGTGGTGGGGGACCGCTACGGCGCCTTGGCAGTAGGGGCGCGGCTGCTCGGTGCTGCGGATGTCCGGGTTCATCAGGACCTCATCACCGGTGAGAGGGCCCTGCGGAACAACGCCGCCGCAGCTGGTGTCTCCACGGGCATCACGCAGCTTCCGCTGGGTGCGCAGTTGCTGGCTGGAGCCGACGTCGTACTGCTCCAGCTGCCGAAAACGCTTGCGGAACTGGAGGAGATCGTTGATGCTGTGGCGCGCTACGCCGCAGAGGGCGCCATTCTCGTTGCCGGCGGCCGGATCAAGCACATGACGCTGGCCATGAACGGTATTCTGGGACAGTCCTTCGATACCGTTCAGCCGCAACGGGCGAGGCAGAAATCACGGCTCCTCGTGGCCCGGGGACTACAGCGTCCCACCGATGTGCCACCGTATCCGCGTGTGGAGCACCAGCGAGACCTTGACCTGGAGATTGCGGCGCACGGTGCGGTTTTTGCCGGCACCAAACTCGATATCGGCACCCGGTTCCTGCTGACGTTCATGGAGGAGATGCCACGGGTGGGGCATGCTGTCGACCTGGGCTGCGGTACCGGAATCCTGGCTGCCATGTACGCCAGAAGCAGTCCACGGTCCCTGGTGACGGCAAGCGACAGGTCAGCAGCGGCTGTGGCCTCGGCGGCCGCAACCGCCGCTGCCAACAGACTTGCGGACCAGATCCACTGCCTGCAGGACGATGCGCTGGAGTCGCTTGAGCCTGCCAGCGTGGACCTGGTGCTACTCAACCCGCCTTTTCATCTGGAGTCTTCCGTGCATGCTGGGGCCGGACTGAAGATGTTTGATGCGGCGGCCAGGATCCTGCGACCCGGCGGGCAGTTGTGGACCGTATATAACAGCCACCTCACCTACCTGCCGGCCCTGAACAAGGTGGTGGGGGCTACTAAAGTCAAGGGTCGCAACCCCAAGTTCACGGTGGCGCTCAGCGTGCGTCGAGACGATTCCTGAGATTGATCCGCGGCACCGATTGGACGCCACACCCGAGGGTGGCGCTGAGCCCCAACTCCCGCCCCACCGGGTAACGTACGAGTCAGACCAAAGTGGTTTTTCGCCGCTTGTTTCCATTGATGAACCAGCCCTAGGGGAGAACTTGTCCGAGACCCGCCAGGCCGCGCCGCGGCGCGGAACCAACCTTCCTAGGATGGGGGACTTCAACCTCACGGTGATCGTTGATGCCATCCGGCGTTCCAGCGGAGGTCTCAGCAGGGTGGAACTCTCAGGTATCGTCGGCCTGTCCCCACAAACGGTGTCAAATATCTCCCGTCGCCTGCTGGACCAGAAACTGATAGTTGAAGCGGGCAAGGAAGGGCACGGTCCAGGTAAGCCTCGGACCATCCTGAGGCTGAACCCCCAGGGAATGTACGCAGTAGGGGTGCACCTGGATCCGGCGCTGACAACGTTTGTGCTCCTCGACCTGGTGGGCGCAGTGGTTGCGCAGGCCAGGATCAGGACGCCGGGCGTCAACGATCCCGCCTCCGTCATGTCCACTATTGCTGAGCAGATCGAGAGCCTGATCGCAGGAGCCGGGGTGGACCGGAGCAGGATCGCAGGACTTGGGGTCGCTGCCCCGGGACCCATCGATCTGGCACGGGGCAGTGTCGTAGATCCGCCCCTGCTCGCCGGCTGGGACCGGGTAGAGCTCCGCGAAGCACTCTCTGCCGCCACCGGCTTCACTGTCCTGGTCGACAAGGACGTCACAAGTGCCGCTGTGGCCGAGACCTGGGCTGGTGGCCCCAGCGGAGCCGGCAGCTTCATCTTCATGTACATGGGAACGGGAATAGGCTGCGGCCTGGTACTGAACGACGAAGTGGTCCGTGGAACATCAGGGAATGCCGGCGAGATTGGGCACATCATGGTGGATCCAGACGGCCCCGCCTGCGACTGTGGACGCCGCGGGTGCGTCAAATCCTCCTGCATCCCGCAGGTCCTTGTTGCTGAAGCAGTGCGCGGCGGGATCCTGGACGCAGGCCCGGCTGGCAATCTCGCCGAACGCTTTGGCGCACTCTGCGACAAGGCCGACGACGGCGATGCTGCAGCGGCAGCCATCCTGGACCGCGCTGCGGTACTGGTAGCCCGGGCGGCTTCTGTCGTGGCCAACGGACTTGACGTTGAGCGGGTCGTTTTTGGCGGCCCCTTCTGGTCCAGGCTTTCCGAGCGATACCTGGCGGTAGTCCCGGACCTGATCAACCAGGACAGTGCAGCACGGCTGATTCATTCCATCGAAGTGGTCGGCACGGGAGTCGGCGAAGATGTGGGAGCCATCGGTGCTGCTTGCCTGGTCCTTGAACACATGCTGGCCCCACGCGCCCAGCGCCTCCTGCTCGACGCCTGAGGTCACCTGCCAGAGCCCTGCAATGGGGACTACTCCCCATTGCACGGCTAGCCCTGTCGCGATTGGATGGGGGATCGGGTCTTTGCCAGGCTAGCCTTTGTCGGGGCAGAATCCGTCAGGGTCACCCACAGGGGCAACACGTTTTTGAAGCCCGTCCGCAGTAGACGTGCGCCGGATCGGCAGCGGAGCCGCTGCTCAAACGAATATTCAGGAGAGCCACCAGGGTGCAGCAGGGACAGTGCGCAGGTATTGAGCCGGCCGAGCTCGCCAGGGCCACGCAGTTCATCCACAACGTGGGGCAGAGCTTTGATGCCAAGGTGGTGGGCCAGGCACGATTGCGCGAATCGCTCCTGATCGCCCTGCTCACCAGCGGCCATCTCCTGCTGGAGAGTGTCCCAGGGTTGGCAAAGACCACTGCTGCCCAAACGCTTGCCGAGTCCATCAGCGCCGACTTCCGGCGTATCCAGTGCACTCCTGACCTGCTGCCCAGCGACATTGTGGGAACGCAGATCTACGACGCCGCCAAAGGCACCTTCGAGACCCAGCTTGGACCCGTGCACGCGAACATTGTCCTGCTGGATGAGATCAACAGGTCCAGTGCTAAAACGCAAAGTGCCATGCTCGAGGCCATGCAGGAGCGCCAGACGTCCATTGGTGGCCAGGAATTCCGGCTTCCCTCGCCTTTCCTGGTCCTGGCAACACAGAACCCCATCGAGCAGGAGGGCACCTACCAGCTGCCTGAAGCGCAGATGGACCGCTTTATGCTCAAGGACGTGCTGGACTATCCGAGCCCCACAGAAGAGGCGGAAATCATCCGCCGGATCGACGCCGGTGTTTTTACGCGCGAACACAAACCACCGGCAGCTGCATCCCTTGACGCCGTCAGGGAAACCCAGCGCCTGGTCCAGCAGATCTACATCGACCCGGCCATCATCACCTACATTGTGGGCCTGGTCTATGTGACCCGGAACGCAGCCCAGTACATTGACCAGCGGCTGGCCGGTTTTATCGAGTTCGGCGCCAGCCCACGGGCAAGTATCGCGTTCAGCCAGGCAGCGAGGGCCCGGGCCCTGCTGCATGGCCGGGACCACGTCATTCCAGAAGACGTCAAGGAATTGGCTCACCGGGTGCTGCGTCACCGGTTGATCCTGGGTTTCGATGCCGTGGCGGAGCAGGTGCCTGTAGAAACGATCATTGACGCGATCCTGGCCGCCGTACAGACCCCCTGACATGGCCATGACGTCACTGGTGCACCACGTCCGGTCCAAAATGTTCATTCTCGCCCACCGCAGGGCGCGGGGCATGTTGGACGGCGAGTACGGATCTGTTTTTAAGGGACGAAGTCTCGACTTTGACGACCTTCGCGCGTACGTGCCCGGTGATGAGGTCCGTGACATCGACTGGAAGGCCTCCGCCCGCCATGGATCCCCCCTCATCCGCCGCTATATCGCCGTCCGCCAACACCACGTCCTCCTGGTCGCGGATACAGGGCGGAACATGGCAGCTGAGTCGCTCTCCGGTGAGCTCAAGAAGGATATTGCCGTCATGGCACTCGGTGTTATTGGTTCCCTGGCCCTGGGCCATGGTGATCCTGTGGGGCTTGTCCACGGCCATGCCGGTGGAACAGCTGCCCTTCCTGCCGCCTCGGGTGATGCCGCACTGGAGCGGCTCCTGCGGACGGTCGACGCCGTCGGAGCAGGGAGCGCCGCCAGCGCACCGGAGGAGCAGCTTGAGTATGTGGCCCGCACGTATCGCCGCAGAATGCTCCTTTTTGTTGTGGCGGACGAATCTGTGCCTACGGAGCGGACCGAGCGACTGCTTCGACGGCTCCGGGCCCAGCACGAAATCCTCTGGCTGACCATCCTGGACGCTGACCTCACCGAACTGGTACAGCGCGGCCGTCGTCGCCCGGATATCCAGCCACGTCCGCTGCGCGATATTGAACGGCACACCGCTGTGATCGGTCCGGTGGCGGCATCTGCGCGCGTGCTGGCAGCCTACGAACTGGCCCGCACCGAGCGTGATGCAGCACGGTCCGCCATGCTGCGCAGGGCAGGGATCACTGAGGGCAGGGTAGGTTCTGCCGACGGAGTGGTCTCGGCCATCTTTGCGCTACTGGAAAGGCACCGCCGTGGTGGATGAGCAAGGGTTTTATGGACCGCTGAGCTACAGCCCCTGGTGGTTGTGGGCTGGAATTCTTTTGACGGCGCTGGCAGGAGCCTGGCTGATCGGCGTCCTGGTTGCGACCAGAAAGAAACGTCCGGGCGGGAACACTCCAACACGGCCCCTGGTTGTGCCCACGGACTTGAAGGAGCAGTACCTTTCCCGGATCGCTTCCGTCCAGGACGCCGTCCACGCCGGGACTCTCGCCCAACGCACAGCGCATCAGGAACTGAGCTTGATTGTGCGGGGGTTCATCCGGGACGCCACCGGCCTGGACGCCACCCGGATGACGCTGGCGGAACTTCGGGCTGGGGCGCAGCCGGACGTGGCGGACGCCATCGGGCAGATATATCCCGGCGAGTTCGCGGCCGTGCCGCTGGTTTCGGTGGGTGTTTCCGCTGCAGCCGCCCGGACGGTAGTGCAGTCATGGAACTGATGCTGTGGTGGATCATTCCGTGTGGACTGGGTGGTGGAGCGCTGTTTATCTGGCGGGTCCTGCGCAACGAATCCAGGGTATCCGGGAGCCGATCCGTGGCTCACACGGACAGGCTGACGTCCCTCCCGGAGTACCGTTCTGCGCTTCGGCGGCACCTGCGCCTCCTGGTGGCCATGGTGGGGGCCTCGGTTGTGGTGGTCCTCGGGGCCCTGACGGCGGGTGCCAGGCCCGTGACGGCGGAAGTGGTCATTCCAGAACAGCACAGCCGGGACATCATGCTCTGCCTGGACACGTCTGCGTCGATGAGTAGTGCCGATGCGGCAGTCGTGGACGTCTTTGGCGAGTTGGTGACCCGTTTCGACGGCGAGCGCATTGGTTTGATGATGTTCGATTCATCAGCGGCCCAGGTATTTCCCCTGACGGATGACTACGTGTTGGTCCGCGAAGAATTGACACGTGCCAAGGGCATTTTCGACGGCAGCCTGGATGAGCAGGGATTCTTCGCCGGTACGGGCATCGCACCGGGATCTTCACTGATTGGCGACGGACTGGCATCCTGTACCCAGGGTTTTCCTGGCCCGGATGATGGCACGCGGTCCCGATCAGTTGTCCTGGCCACTGACAACTTTGTTTCGGGCGAGCCGCTGTTCACCCTGGCGGAAGCGGCATCGCTTGCGCGAGACAAGGGCGCAACCGTGTATGCGCTGAACCCGGGCGATTTTGACTATGGCGACGCCCCGGACCAGCCGGGCGCCACCCTCCGGGATGCAGCGGAGTCCACTGGCGGGGCCTATTATTCGGTGGACAGTACCGAGTCCGTAGCCGGAATCGTCCGCTCGGTCCAGGAAACGGAGGTGGCAGCCATGACGGGGGCTCCCCAGCGGATTGTCACTGACCAGGCAGCCTGGCCACTGGCGATTGCCCTTCTGGCCGTGCTGGTTCTCCTGGGTATCGCGTGGCGGGTGGAGAGATGACATTCCTTCCCGTGATTCCGTGGTGGATCATCCTGCCGCTTTGGGTGCTAGTAGCAGGTGCCATTGGCTGGCGGGTCCTGGGGCGACGCTCCGGAGAGCCAGGCAGGCGTGACTGGTTGTTCCGTGGACTCCTTGTTGCGCTGGTGTTCGTGGCAGCACTGCGCCCTGGCATCGATGCTGGTGGCTCCGCGACGGCACAGCCCGCCGACGTCGACGTTTTTCTTGCTGTTGATACCACCAGCAGCATGTCAGCTGAGGACTACGGCGATGGCGAACCTCGGTTGTTAGGTGTGCGCAGCGACATCTCATCCGTGACTGAACAACTTGCTGGTGCACGGTTTTCGCTGCTCACGTTCGCGGCGGAGGCGACAGTAAGGATTCCGCTGACCACCGATACCGGTGCCCTCGCCACGGCAGCGGAGGTCCTGTCACCCGAGATTACCGACTACGCCCGGGGGAGCAGTATCACGGCTGCCGGCCCACTGCTGGATCAGCGCCTCCGGGCAGCCAGGGATCAGCACCCCGAGAGGCTCCGGTTTGTGTTTTACCTTGGTGACGGAGAGCAGACCAGTGACGCGGTCGCTGGGTCTTTCCGTGTCGACAGGTCACTGGTGGACGGTGGTGCGGTGCTGGGGTACGGAACGGCCGACGGCGGCAGGATGCTGGAGTATGCGGGTGGGGCCCGCGATTCATTGGGTGGGGACTACATCCAGGACCGTCGTGGAGACGGTGCCACTGATGCGCTATCAAAGATCAACGAGGGTGCGCTGCGCGCCATTGCCGAAAATCTTGGTGTTCCCTACGTCCACAGGTCCGCCGGGGACTCCACTGACGCCTTGCTGCGGAATGCGCAGCCATCCGGCATGGCCACTGGTACTGCACGGCAAGCTGGTGGCGGCGGGGTTCCCGCGCGGACGGAACTTGCCTGGCTCTTCGCGCTTGCGGCCTTCGGTGTGGGGCTCAGGGAAGTTACCCTGTCCGCGCGTCGACTCCAGGACACAGTGCTACCCCCACTGGGCGGCCCACGATGAAAGCGCTGCCCACCCAACGCCGCCTCCGCTGGTCCAGGCGTCGGTTGCTGCTCCTCTCAGTCCTTCCGCTGGTGCTGATACTCCTGGTGGCAGCGAAATTCATAAGTGTCGGCATCCTCGCCGACGCCGCCGTCTCAGCGTTCGACCAGCGCGACTCAACAGGTGTTGCCGCTGCCGCCCTGGGCCTGCAGGTCGCAAACGGTGTGGAGCCGTACAAGGCGGTATTTGCCGAGGGCGATGCCCTGGTAGTGGCAGGTGATGCTGCCGCGGCACGTGGGCGGTTCGAGCACGCCCTGGATCTGGGTGCCGGTAATGATGAGTGCAAAGTCCGCGTCAACCTGGTTCTTACCATCGAACAGCTCGGCAGCGCGGCTGCCGAGCCCGCTGCTGGGCGGGCCCTCTTGGGGGAGGCGCTCGCCGTCGTCGGCCAGTCACCCCAGGATTGCTTTAGCAACCCCGGCAATGGATCCGGCCGCAACGATGCGGGCGAAGGAGGCCGCCTTCAGGAAGCCCGCGATCGGCTTACCAAGGCCCTCGGCGACCTGGACGAGACCGGACCCAGCGGAGGGGATGACCAGGAGATGCAGGGGGAGGAGCAGGCAGACCCCGCCCGTGACTCTGCGTTGGAACAACTCCAGCAGAACGCCCGGGATGCTGCTCGTGACCGGGTGGAGAGCGAGGCGCGGAACAACTACCTCGATGAGTCGGGTAGTGGTCCCGGAGTCGACCGTCCCTGGTAGAAGGGCCTGTTCCAGCGGTGGTGATGGCCTCAAGGGGCGACTAACGGCGTATGACAAAATTTCCGTGACAAGACTCGGGAGGCTCGCTAGATGGGGACGAGAACACCAATGACGCCAGGCGACAGCATCAAACGCGGACGCTGGGCAGTGTGGCTGACCCATCCGAGCGCACTCCTGCTGACAACTTGTTTTTTCGTCCACGGCCTGTTCCTGTACGACTCGCTGCCAGGGGTGCTTGCTACACACTGGGGAGCAGACGGTTCCCCCGATGGCTGGAGCGACAAGTCCTTTGGCTCTGTTTTCATGCTGCCTCTGGTATCCGCAGGATTAACGGTTTTCCTGGCCCTGATCAGTGCTTTGGTGGTGAAACCGATCCCCGTGAAGAAAACCGCCAGTGAGTGGGAGCTGTACCGCCGGGAGGGAATGCTCCGCGGAACAATTGCTGCGCTGGGTTTCTGCAGCCTTATCTTTTCGCTGCTGTTTGGTGGTATCAGTGCCCTATCCTGGACGCAGCCCGACGTACTGCCAGCATGGCCCATCCTGATTGGCGTCAGCGTAGTGCTTCTGGCCGTTGGTGTTGCCTACGCTGGGGGCCAGCGGTGGTCCCGGAAGGCTGCAGCCAGGGCGGAGGTGGCCCCCACTCCCGAAGAACGGGCCGAGGACCATTTATGGGTTGCCGGAATCCTCTACAACAACCCTCAGGATCCTCACATTATGGTGCCCAAACGGGAGGGAACCGGGTATGGGCTCACAGTCAATATCGGAAACCGAAAGGGTCGCTACGGGGCAATCCTTTTCTTGGCTCTGGTCCTCCTGGCGCCGGTGGGTCTCGCTGGGCTCGCTATCCTGCGAGGCTGAGGGTTCCCGCGCGGGTCTTGCGGTGGTCAGGGATAGTTGAATTGAGGTGGCCAGCTTCAAGGTACCCTCGCACAGGGCCAACGTACCTTTCGCGCCAACGTACCTTTGCGGCAATGCGTTTGCTGCAGCATGGTATGGGCAGGACGCACGTGGGACGGTAGTCCTGGATCTGGCCACAGGCCACAGGCCGGAACTCAAGCACCTTTTTGGGCAGGAGTCCGCCCGAGATGCCGGTGCGGGTACAGCACTGTGCCTATGGGCTGAAATACACGGGGCACAGTTAGGTTTCGACATGCTCTATCTTCGCGTTGGCATCGATATTCAAACGGCCCGGCGACGCGATGACATGCCGCGCGCTATAGCCGGGGGGAGCTCCCACTGTGCTCTCTCGCCACTGTGTTGGAGGCTCTGTCCGCAGACGTCTCAAGGGAGGTGCGCCGTCGTAATTTCGTCTGGCAGTCCAAGTAAGATTTCACCAGCACGCGCGCATTGTTCCAGGGCTGCGGCAGGGGCTATGAGCTACCCGCATTCCTCTAGGTCCGGGACTCGTGGTGAACTGGTTTCCGCCGTGCCGGGGCATCATCGGATCAAGATCGACGGCGAGATGCTGGTGGGTACCGAGATAGTCCACGACCCGTCCGTGTTCAAGAACCATCGTTGCATCGAAGCGGCGCGGACGGCGCCCGAGAGTGTACTGGCGCACAAACGTGATGGTTTCCCGTCCGAATGGATCTCGAGATTGTCGGCTCGAATCTATAGTCCGCCACGTGCAGGACGGCATGGGTCAGATTGACGAACCAGATATGGACTAGGCGTCCATATAATGCTTTAATGGACGCAGCGTTCACATTGGCGCTCTTCTTTGGAAGGACTGAACTAATGAGCATTGTTTCCAACACGGACCGTGTCGCATTGGTGACGGGCGGTTCGGGCGGCATCGGCGAGGCCGTGGTCACGCGTTTGGTCGCTGACGGCTTCGCGATCGGTGTGCACTACGCCGGTAATAAGGACAGGGCGGATGCCCTCGTGTCCATGATCGTCAATAATGGCGGGAAGGCGATCGCCGTAAACGGTGATGTCGCCGACGAGCACGCCATGGCGGTCGCGTTCGATGCTGTCGAGGCTGCGTTTGGCGGGATCGACGTGGTTGTGAACACCGCGGGCATGATGATCCTCTCCCCGATCGCAGCGCTGGACCTCGACGACCTGGATCGGATGCACCGCACCAACATCCGCGGCACCTTCGTCGTTGACCAGCAGGCGGCACGACGCGTCCGGTCCGGCGGCGCGATCATCAACTTCTCAACCACGGTCACCCGTACCTCTTTCCCGACGTACGGTGCTTATGTTGCGAGCAAGGCCGCCGTCGAAGGGCTCACGCTGATCCTCGCCAGAGAACTCCGCGGGAAAGACATCACGGTCAACGCCGTCGCCCCTGGCCCCACCGCGACGGCACTCTTCCTCAATGGTAAGGACGACGAGACGATCGCGACCCTGTCGAAAGGTGCCCCGTTGGAGCGGCTTGGTCAGCCCGATGACATTGCCGAGACGGTCGCCTTCCTCGCAGGGCCGGGCCGTTGGATCAATGGGCAGGTTATCTACGCCAACGGTGGCCTAGCCTAACCAGCATCCCAGCATCGTTACCTTGCGCTTTGAACGGAAGGAAGTAACACGATGAGCAGCATTGTCGTCATCACCGGTGCCTCGAGCGGGTTCGGGGCCCTCACCGCACGCGCCCCGGCGAAGACCGGTTACACCGTCTACGCCGGCATGCGAGAACCTTTTGGCCGTGACGCCACGAAGGTGCAGGCCGCAGCTGAGTTCTCCGCAGAACACGACGTCGATCCTCGCGCCATCGAGATGGACGTCAACGACCAGGACTCCAATGACACCGCGATCGCCAGCGTTGAAGCCGAGCGTGGACGTATCGACGTCCTAATCCACAACGCCGGCCACATGGCCGTCGGTCCCACCGATGCCTTCGCCCCGAAACAGTTCACGGCGCTCTACGACATCAATATCTTCTCCACCCAGCGACTTCACCGCATCGCCAGGGCCGCTTTGGACTCGAAGAGGTCTCTCGCGTTGCCGACCGCGTCCGAACGGAGTTCTTGGCCCGCACGGACCTCGCGGACCTTCGTGCTAACACCCGATGACCCTCACCCGGGAGGTGGTATCGTCGACGCGACGGCTCACCTTCCCGTCAGCCGCCTTTCCTGCCCCGACGATCCCCAAAAACACACCTCATGAGCATCTCCGACACCTCTCCCGCATCGACCACCGCTGAACGCATCGATACCGAAGGGCAACGCCGCGGCCGCGGCCGCCGGCCCGCTGAAGAAGTCCGTGCGGATGTTCTCCGGACCGTGGCCCGACTGCTCCTCACCGACGGCCTCACCGGATTCACAATCGAACGAGTGGCGCGGGAATCGAGCGTAAGTAAAACCACCATCTACAAGTGGTGGCCCTCCCGCGGTGCGCTTGCTCTGGACGGTTACTTCCACGCCGTCGAGCCAGCTCTCGCCTTTCATGACACCGCCGATATTCGCACTGACCTCACCTCGCAGCTCCGGGCTTTCGGGCACCTCATCGCCGACACCCCCGCCGGCCGAATCCTCGCCGAGCTGATTGGCGCGGCGCAAACCGACCCCGATCTCGCAGCGGCGTACCGGGCACTCTACTCCGCGGAACGCCGCAACCTCGCGGTCACCCGCTTGCGTCGCGCCCAAGCAGACGGACAACTCCGCCAAAACGTCGATCCGCAAGTAGTCGTCGACCAGCTCTGGGGCGCCGTCTACCACCGCCTCCTCGTCCCCGACGAACCCATCACACCTGCCTTCATCACCGCGCTCCTAGACAACCTCCTCATCGGCATCCTCACCCCCCAAACCGACGCCTAGACAACCTCCTCATCGGCATCCTCACCCCCCAAACCGACGCCTAGACAACCTCGCTTCAGAAGCCGCCAAACGTCATCAACGACAAGGACACTCCACCAGAACTGGTAGCCCAAGAGCGGTCAACCGCAACCGTAACCACGGGGAGAGGCTTTGGTGTTCACATGGTTCTTAGTCCATTTCCACACCCCTCACGTCCAGGCCCGCAGATATGGTGCTCCTTGGCTCCGGTCCTCCGAGAGGTCGAAATGGGCCAAAAAGCAGTCCGATAAACCGGCCATAAAGCGGTGCTACTCCCAAACCGGGATCGTCCTTATTGGCAGTGTCGTGACGATCGATCTGGTCTGTCAGAACTCGACGTTGAAATCAGAAAATATCAGAACCAGATCCGCAACGGTTTTGATTTGCGTCAGGGGAGTGGGTTGGGCCTCAGGTATCTGATGACGGTGATTGTGGTGCCTCGTACCCCTATGCGATGCAATACACCTACACCAGGTCGTATCGCACGCGGCCGACGTCACAGTGCGGCAAGGCGGGACCCATCCTGACTTGGCTGTCTGAGGAGTACGGCCTTGGACGCGGGCATGGCCATGGTTCATGTCATCAGAAAGGGCGACAGCACTGGTAGCAGACATGTCGGCAAAGACCGCACCCACAATGACCCGAAGGACCACCCCTGGCTTGATGGTGGAGCCATCAAGCCAGAGGGCTACCAAGTGGCCGCGGCTCAGGCCGGGCACATTAGGTCCAAGTGATTCGGGCAAGGAACACCTCGCGCCGGTGACGGCAGGACCAAGGCTGCATGAATCGTTCAACTGCAGCTTTTCAAGACACCACCGAACGTTCCTGGAGGCAGAGAAATCCGGGGTTGTGGTTACTCAAGAATCCATCTCACGACGAATAATTTCAGGTAGTTAGAGTTCAGGACTTTCTCAGGCGAATGGGCGTACAGCTGCTGGTTGAGCCCACGATGGTGATCGCATCCAACATCATCGCGAAATCGTGCCGGGCTTGGATGATGCAGTGGTCCCCTTGATGGGTAGGTTCCAGACGCATGGTGAGAGGGTAGGGCAGTCACAGCAACGAATAGCCAGACTTCACTCATGCTTCGCGCGGGGGCGACCACGATCGGTCACTTTGTAAGGTTTGCCGTCTTGGTCATATGTGGTCCAGTCTCCTACCGGCTCGCCTGCCTCGAAATGCCCGGACCGCTTCAGGGTCCCATCGATCCTGTACCACTCCCAGTAGCCGATCGGGTGCCCGTTCTCGATCCGCCCCTTCGACCACCGGGTAGTCCCGTTCGCGTGGTACTTGATGGTGTAATCGTCGATTATCTCGGACTTCTTCGCGTGTGCAGCCATGGACAAATTTTACGTCGCGGGTGATTTTTCAATATCTACGTTCCATCCGGCGCGGCATCAGTATCGGTCTGGCCAGTGCGAATCCGTGGCGCCCATCTTTGCTGAGACCGGCATCTGCCAGGGCTCTCTATATCGGTGGAAACACCAGGCTCTCGCGGATGCCGGCATCAGGGACGGGGCGCCTAACCCGGATGCCGGTGATCTCGTTTCGGGTACCAAGAGAATCTGTCAGCTTGAGGAAGAACTGGCGATGGTCAAGGCCGCCAGCGCATTGTTGGACCATACAACCGTGCCAGCCAAGTTGCCCACAACTATGTTCGCCCGTTCCGAAAACGACAATGCTCCGGGCCCCATCAGCAGCTCCTCTAGTCAACCAACGTGCTGCTTCGAGGGGATGACGTCGCCACCGTTCCTAATGCCAAACCGTGAGGTCCCGCCCCGATTCTCCCCAGACCCAGCAACCCGCTCACGTGAGCTCTCGGGACCTGCACCACTGGTTTGATTTCAGCTGCGGCCGGGATCGGATATGCTAGTCAGAGCGTAGGGGAGTATCCCGCAGCGCTGAATCCGTCAACACGTGGGGCAATGGAGCCCCGCCGGGTTCAGTGTACGGCTGTCAGTCAGCCGGTGGAGAGACTTGCGGCGATAGCCGCTACCCTCCTACCGAAAGACAGAACCATGACTGTTTTACCCCTGATTTGGGGCATTACCATTGTGGCCATTTTGGGCCTTTTGGCCTTTGACTACTTTTTCCACATCCGCAAGGCGCACATTCCCACGTTGAAGGAAGCGGCAATTTGGTCCTCCATCTATGTGGGCCTGGCCGTTGTCTTCGGCATTGTTGTCTGGGTCTTCGGCGACGCCACGATGGGCAAAGAGTACTTTGCAGGGTACGTCACTGAGAAGGCCCTGAGCGTTGACAACCTCTTCGTTTTCCTGGTCATTATGGCGAGCTTCAAGGTGCCGCGTGAGGACCAACAGAAAGTCCTCCTGTTTGGCATTGTCTTTGCCTTGATTGCCCGCACAGGCTTCATTTTTGCCGGGGCGGCGTTGATCAACACCTGGTCCTGGATGTTTTACATTTTCGGCATCATATTGCTCATCACGGCCGGGAACCTGCTCAAGGGCGAGGACGGCGGGGATGATGGTGCGGACAACTTCATCATCAAGCTGGCCAAGCGTTTTTTCAACACCTCGGAGCACTATGACGGCGACAAGCTGGTCACCAGGATTGATGGCAAGAAGGTCCTGACCCCGATGCTGCTGGTCATGGTGGCCATTGGCGGCACTGACTTGTTGTTCGCACTGGATTCCATTCCGGCGATCTTTGGCCTGACGCAGAATGTTTACATTGTCTTCACTGCCACCGCGTTCTCGTTGATGGGCCTGCGTCAGCTGTACTTCTTGCTCGATGGCCTGCTGGACCGGTTGATTTACCTGTCCTACGGCCTGGCAGCGATCTTGGCGTTCATTGGTGTGAAGCTTGTGCTGCACGCGCTGCATGAGAACAACCTTCCGTTCATCAACGGCGGCGAACACGTGCCCGTCTTTGAGATCTCCACGGAGATCTCTCTGACCGTCATCATCGGTGTCCTGGCAGTCACCGTCATTGCCTCTCTGGTGAGCAAGTCCGGCAAGGCGCAGACGGTGTTGAACAACGCGCGCCGCCACGCCGGCAGCTATCTGGAACTTGAGTACACGGCCGATCCGGCTGAGCGTGAGCGCGTCTACCACCTGCTCATGGAGGAGGAAAAGGCCGTCGCTGCCATGGAGACAAAGTACCGGGACAAGCACCCGGAGTCCGAGGAAATCCTGAAGCAGATCGCACAGGCGCACCAGGCTCACAAGGACCACCTCAGCGCATAGCGCCCAGCGGGTTCCCGTGCCAAACATGAGAATGGCCCTCCCAACTAGGAGAGGGCCATTCTTGTCCCTGGCTACGGTGCCAGAGGGCACGTCGCTCTGGTGCGCCAAGCTTGCTCTTGGACCCAGAACGGTCAGTGATCGCAACGTAGGGTTATGACACCTTTAGATGGCCCCGGTAGGACGGCTTTATCTGGCCCCACGTCATGACTCGCCGGGCTCGTTGTGACTCTTATGTGTGGCCCCACCGGCACCGTTGATCGCATCAGTTGATGAATGCGACCGAAGGCTGGTTCGGATGGAGTCAAGAGTGGAGCTTGTCGCGGTGATCCGCAGAGACCCCCGTGTTGAGGGCCTCTCAGGTCGCGCGCTGGCGGTCAGGCACGGGGTTCGCAGAAGAACTGTGCGGCAGGCTCTTGCCGTCGGAGCCGCCTGAACGTAAGTCCCGGCAGGGCGTGTCCCGGAGGCTCGAGTCATTCAAGCTGGCGATCGCCGCGATGCTCGTCGAGGACACGACGGCGCCGCGGCCACAAGGACCCGAGCGCCTCAGCATCACCGCGCCACCACAGCGAACCAACTCGAAAGTCTTCAAGGCGATCCTTCACCGATCAGGATCCGAGGCCGATCGGGTCGGCGAAGACCCTCCACCCCACGGAGCTCTTCTATTGAAACTATGCGCTATCGCGAGCCAATCCTCATGACGGTCTGTGACACGGTTGTTTGGACCCACCGGCGGGTTGAGCCTTAGGGTCGGAAGCAGAATCAAGAGTTCCGACGCAAAGCCCTGGCTCGTCGGACGGCAACCCCCGCGCTGTAGTGGGGTGCCCCAGATGAGGATTCGGCCCGGCGCCGACGGCGAGGGCAAGTACGGCGCTCCCTCATGGCAGTGCCCCGACCCGGAGGTTCTTCTATGTCCGCTTCCCCCCGACAGATCCGCTTCAACGCGTTCGACATGAACTGTGTGGGCCACCAGTCGCCCGGTCTGTGGCGCCACCCGGACGATCAGTCCTGGCGCTACAAGGACCTCCGCTACTGGGCCGACCTCGCGCAAACTCTGGAGAAGGGCCTGTTCGACGGCATCTTCATCGCTGACGTGCTCGGCACCTACGACGTCTACGGGGGCTCCAACGAAGCCACCCTCCGGCAGGGCACGCAGACCCCGGTGAATGATCCGTTCCTACTGGTGAGCGCCATGGCGCTGGTGACGAAGCACCTAGGGTTCGGTGTCACCGCCGGCACCGCCTACGAGCACCCGTATCCCTTCGCGCGTCGGCTCTCCACGCTGGACCACCTGACCGAGGGGCGGGTCGGCTGGAACGTGGTGACCGGCTACCTGCCCTCCGCCGCACGCAACATGGGTCAGGCGGATCAGCTCGAGCACGACGCGCGCTACGACCACGCGGATGAGTACCTCGAGGTCCTCTACAAGCTGCTCGAGGGTTCCTGGGAGGATGACGCCGTGGTCCGCGACCGCGAGACCGGCGTCTTCACCGACCCCGCGAAGGTCCACGCCATCGACCACGACGGTACGTACTTCAAGGTGCCGGGGATCCATCTCAGCGAACCATCACCGCAGCGGACACCGGTGATTTTCCAAGCCGGTGCGTCCTCCCGTGGGATCGCCTTCGCTGCCGGGAACGCGGAGGCGGTCTTCGTGGGAGCGCCCACGAAGGAGATCCTCAAGGACCTGGTGGGCAGGATCCGTGACGCGGTAGAAGCCGAGGGCCGGGACCGCTATTCGGTGCGGATCTACACGCTTCTCACAGTGATCACCGACGAGACCGAGGAGAAGGCGCACGCCAAGCACGCCGACTATCAGAAGTACGTCAGCTACGAGGGCGCCCTGGTGCTCGTCTCGGGGTGGCTCGGGGTGGATCTCTCCGTCTACGACCCAGACGAGCCGCTCGGCAACGTCAAGTCCAACGCCATCCAGTCGGCGGTCGCGAACTTCCAGAAGGTGAACGACGACGGGTCGCCGTGGACGGTGCGGGATATTGCCGAGTCCGCGGGGATCGGCGGGCTCGGTCCGCGCATCGTGGGGTCCGGTGCGCAGGTGGCCGATGAACTCCAGGCGTGGGTCGAGGAGACCGACGTGGACGGCTTCAATCTCGCGTACGCAATTACCCCGGGTTCGTTCGAGGACGTCATTGAATACGTGGTTCCCGAACTGCAGCGCCGCGGCGCCTACCCAACGGAGTACGTGGAGGGCACCCTCCGCAACAAGCTGTTTGGCAGGGGTGACCGCCTGCCTGAGGAGCACCGCGGCGCAAGCTTCCGCCTCCAGCACATCAGCCCCTGACCGGGGCGGGCGGATGACCCCGCCTGATTCGAATGAGCAGAGAACGACGACGGCGCCAGGGATGTCCCGGGCGCCGTCGTCGTTTGCTCCGATGCGCAGTTTTAGGCAGTATCAGACGCCGCCGGTCATGCTTGTTCCCGGCGCATCCCCTGCGCGCCACACGAACTGAGGTACCGTTCCATTGATCTCCCGGTCACCCACGACGCGCGCCTTGTAGATCACGGGATTGTGGGAGGATACGGTGCGGGCGTTGCGCCAGTGCCGGTCGAGTTGGAGGCCACTGCGGGTCGACGACGCCCCCAAGGCGTTGAAGAGCAGGGACGCTGCGCGCTGCACCTGCTCCGTCACTACGATCTGTGCCTGTGAGGAGGCGAACTCGACCGCTATCGCGGCCTCGTCCGCCTCCCCGGGTAGAAGCCCGAGGTGTGCCTCGTAAGCCTCCTGCAACAGCTCGGCTACCCTCAGCACTGCAGCCTCGGACGCGAAGGCAAGCGCCGAGACTTCCCCCACAACCTGCTGCACCTGGATGTCCTCGCTGGGTCTGGTGCCGTTGCCGTGGCTGAAGGTGCGGGTCCTGCCGCGCACCGCCGAGGCCACGTCCTGGACGGCTGCGCGGGCGATTCCGGCGAGGGTCGCCACATGGATCAGCTGGTACACCCCGGTGTCGTAGGGTGGGTGCTCGGTCTGCGTGATGACGTCGGTCCCGGGTACGTGGACGTCGCGAAACACGGTGGTGCCACTGGCGGTGAGTCGCTGCCCGAAGCCGTCCCAGTCGTCGATCACCTCGACGCCCGGGGCATCCCGCCGCACGATGGCGATCACGTCCCCGCCGTCATCGGTGCGCGCACCGGTCTGGATCCAGTCGGCGTAAAGGCTTCCCGTGGTGTAGAACTTGGTGCCGTTGACGCGGTAGCCGTCGCCGTCAGGAGTGATGGCGGTGCTCACCCCACCCACGGGCACCGGCCCCGTTTCGGTCCAGGCGTTGCCGAGCACGGCACCGTCGGCGACTCGCCGCAGCCACTCGGTGTCGTTGGCGTAGAGGCGGTCCTCCACGAAGGCGATATGGCTGCGCAGGGCCTGGGCGAGGTTGGATTCAGCTGCGGCGAGCTCGACGAGTAGGCGGAAGAAGTCCTGCGCCGAAACCCCGGAGCCCCCGAGTTCAGCGGGCACGCGCAGGCTGGTGAAGCCAGCGTCCGCGAGTTGCCGAACCTCGGAGTGCAGGAGGATGCGCTCGGTCTCGCGCTGCGCTGCACCGGCTGCGAACCGCTGGAACAGGGGGCGGAAGCGTGCGGCGAGCTGGGTGTAGGGGGTGGGCTCGGTGATGGTGTGGGCGGTCATTGGTGGACTCCTTCGAGCGGGAGGAAGGCGGTACTCACTGCGTGCCGCCGGTCAGGGCAGTGCTGGTTGCACGGGTGGGCAGGGACGGGACGGCGGCTAACAGGTTGCGCGTGTAGTCTGCCGTGGGCGCGGTGAAGAGGGATTGGGCGGTTCCGGATTCGACCACACGGCCGTCCTTGAGGACCAGAACGTCATCGCTCACGTGGTGGATCACGCCGAGGTCATGGCTGATGAATAGGTAGCTCAGCCCCAGCTGCTCCTGCAGGTCCGCGAGGAGATCCAGGACCTGCGCCTGGATGGACACATCGAGTGCGGAGACGGGTTCATCGAGGAGGAGGACCTTCGGGTGCAGTGCCAGCGCGCGGGCAATCGCCAAGCGCTGTCGCTGCCCGCCGGAGAGAGTGAGCGGCCGGCGCTCTATCAGGTCGAGGGGCAGGCCCACCTGACCGAGCAGCTCGGCGGCTCGTTCTTTGCGGTCAGCGGGCGTTCCCACGGATCCCGCATCCAGGGCATCGGTGATGACCCGTCCCACGCTGAAACGCGGATCGAAGGAGCTCAGAGGGTCCTGGTTGACGAGCTGGATGTCCGGGCGGTGCGGCCGGCGGATCTGCTCGGAGACAGTCCCGGTGCCGTCCGGTTG
This sequence comes from Pseudarthrobacter sp. PS3-L1, assembly GCF_030063285.1. Lineage (GTDB taxonomy): Bacteria > Actinomycetota > Actinomycetes > Actinomycetales > Micrococcaceae > Arthrobacter. The sequence goes on from NZ_JASISU010000002.1 coordinate 111,039, forward strand.
TCCCACCCAGGGCAGGCCGCCGAGAGTTACGGTGCCGGAATCGGGTTCCGTGAGCCCGAGGGCTATCCGGGCGGTGGTCGATTTCCCGGATCCCGATTCGCCGACGATACCCAGCGTCTTCCCCGCGGGCAGGGTGAAGGAGACGTTGTCCACGACGGTGCGTACGGTTCCGCCGGCGGACGGGTACGTCTTTACCAGGTTGCGTGCGTCGAGGGCGGGGGCTTCTGTCGAAACGGCCGAGATGCGGAGCGGCCGTGTTGGCACGATGACCCGCCGCCCAGCGGACAGGCGGGTACCCTTGCCCGTCGCAGAGGGGATGGCATCGATCAGCTGCCGCGTGTAGTCGTGACGCGGGTTGCTGAGTACCTCGGAGGCGCGGCCGGTTTCCACGATGCGTCCGTGCTGCATGACGGCGATCTCGTCGGCGAGATGGCTGACCACCGCGAGGTCGTGCGAGATGAAGATCAGGCCGCGTCCCTGCTCCTTGAGGCTGCCAAGCAGCTCCAGGATCTGTGCCTGCACCGTGGCGTCGAGTGCCGTGGTGGGCTCGTCGGCGATTACGAGCCGCGGGTTGAGTACCGTGGCCTGGGCTATGAGCGCACGCTGCCGGAGCCCGCCGGACAGTTCACCGGAGCGCTGTCCGGCGCGAACTTCGGGGTCCGGGATGCCGGCGTCGCGGAGAGCTGCATGGACCCGTTCCGTCCGCTCGGCCTTCCCCCGGACGCCGTGGGCGCGCAGTGCCTCGTCGATCTCTTGCCCCACGGTGCGTAGTGGATCCAGGGACACGAGGGCGTCCTGCAGTACGTAACCGATGTCCTTGCCGCGCAACCCCCTCCACTGCCGTTCGGACAGCCGGGTTGCGTCATGGCCGAGCACGTCCAGCTGGTCGGCGGTCACGTGTGCGTTGGAGGCGTTAAGCCCTACGAGAGTGCGGGCGGTGACGGTCTTGCCGGAGCCGGACTCACCTACGAGGGCAAGCGCCCTGCCCGGAACGAGGGCTAGGGACACGTCCTTCACCACGTCCATCGTGCCGCGCGGCGTGGTGAATGAAACGTTTAGTGTGTCGATGGATAGGAGCGGCTGCTGCTCAGTGATGCCCGCTCGTCGTGTCAGCTTTTCGCTCATGGTCAGACCTCTGCTTCGAGTCGGCGCTGCAGGTGGTGGCCCACCACGGTGGTGGTCAGTGCGGCGAGGGTGATGAAGATGCCAGGGAAGGCTGCGATCCACCAGGCCACCTGGAGGTAGTTGCGGCCGTCGGCGAGCATGGCGCCCCATTCGGCAGCGGGCGGCTGGGCACCGAGGCCGAGAAAGCTGAGTGAGGACGCCCATACAATCGCCTGCCCAATGCCCAGCGTGACGAGCACGAAGAGTGGCCGTGCCACGTTCGGGACGATCGTGTGCCACAGGATGTGCGATTTCGACCGGCCGAGGGAGAGTGCCGTTTCCACGTAGGGTGCGGCGATGACCTGTAGGGTCTGGGTACGGAGCATCCTCGCGTAACCCGGTGCCGAACCCACCCCGACGGCGATGGCCGCAGTGACGACGCCTGTCCCGGACACCGCGATGACGATCAGCGCGAGCAGCAGGCCGGGAAAGGCGAAGAGGATCTCCACGAAGCGGCAGATCGCGGAGTCCAGCCACTTGCCGGACACGCCGGCAGTGATGCCGAGCGCGCCGCCGAGCAACAGGCCGATTGCCGTGGCCGCGAGTCCGAGGAGCAGGGACTGGCCGGTGCCGGCGACCACCCGCGAGAAGACGTCCCGCCCGTTCTGGTCGGTGCCGAACAGGTGTACTCCGCTCGGGGACTCGAAGGCGTTCGCTGGGTCGATCTCGAAGGGATCCTGGCGCAGGAAGACGGAAGGGGCGACGGCGGCCAGCACCAGGAACGCGAGCAACGCAGCAGCGATCCAGACGCCGATCGGCGTGCCGCGAACGAATCGGAAGGTACGGGACTGCGGCTTGGCCGGTGTCGGAACGCCGGAGCGGTCCTCCTCCGCCGTCGTGGGGTCGAGGATGAGGCTCATGCTGCTGATCCCTTCGGATTGGTACGCGGATCGACGACGCGGTAGAGGACATCCACCACGAGGTTCACGAGGATGTAGACCGCGGCGATGATGAACACCACGGCGAGGGTGACGGGGAGGTCCCGGTTGGTAATCGCGTCCACGAGGCTCCGCCCGAGGCCCGGCCGGGCGAAGATGATCTCCGCGACCACGGCTGAACTCACCAGGGAGCCGACCGCCCAGGCCGAGAGCGTGAGACCCGGCAGAATTGCGTGCCGGAGGGCGTGCGTGATGCGGACCAAGGTGTCACTCAGACCGCGGGCCCGGGCGCTGAGGATGAAGGGCTGGGCGAGGACCTCCTCGAAGGACGAGCGCGTCACCTGCGCGATGAAGCCCGCCAGGGGGATCGCGAGGGATAGCGCCGGGAGGACGAGCGAGCGGAAACCGTCATTGCCGGCAACCGGGAACCAGCCGAGGGTGACGGCGAAGACGACGGCCAGCATGATGCCCACCCAGAACTGCGGGAGCGAGGCGAAGAACACTTCGATACCCCGGCCCACGCCGTCGAGCACACGCCCACGGCCAACCGTGAGGATCGTGAAGGCCAGCGCGATGATCCATGCGAAGACCAGGGCGAGTCCCGCGAGCTGGAGGGTTGGCAGGATCTGCGGACCAATGATCTCCAGGACCGGAACCTTGAAGATGTAGGACACCCCGAAGTCCCCGCGCAGGAGCCCGCCGAGGTAGCTGAGGTACTGGACGAGGACCGGCTGGTCCAGCCCGTACTCGGCCCGCACCGCGGCAACCGTCTCGGGTGACGGTGAGGAGCCCGCGCCGCCGAGAATCGCCGTGACCGGATCCCCGGGCGTCAGACGGAGGACAAAGAACGTGAGGGTAACGGCCGCCCAGAGGACGAAGATGCTGCCGGCGGTTCGCTGTGCGATAACCCTGCCGGCGGTGCCGGCCGTCGCGGTAGTGCGCGGTGCTGCGCTGAGGGAATCGAGTGACTTGGTACTCATGGAAGATCGACCACCGTGACGTCGTAGAGATAGGGAAGGGAGAGGCTCGGTTCGAGGGCGAGGTCCCCGTAGCGGTCGCTGCGGAGCGCCACTTGGCTGGCCTGGTTGTACAGCGGGAGCTGCAGGGCGTTGTCGCTGATGATCTGCTGCGCCTGGTAGTAGAGGTCCTCGCGCTCGGCGGGATCGTCCGTGGCGAGGGCGTCGTTGAGGATACTGTCGAGCTGCGGGTTCCGGAAGCCCGAACCGTTCGGTACGAAGCCAGCAGATTCCGTGTACTCGGAGGAGAAGACGATCCGTAGGACGTCCGCCGTGTTCGTGTTCCAGTAGTCGGCGCGGAGGTCGTATGCGAAGTTGTTCCCCAGCTCGCTGACCGTCGCGTAGTCACCGTTCTCGATCAGTACCTCGAACCCGGCCTTCTTCGCCGTGGCCTGGATCTGCGTGACCAGGGCCTGGTGAGCGGTTGGCCAGGACCCCGGTGTGTAGGGGAAGTGGACGGTGAGGCGCTGGCCATCCTTCACCCGGTAGCCCTCGCCGTCGCGTTCGGTCCAGCCGGCCTCGTCGAGGAGCCGTGCGGCCTCGTCGGGATCCGGATCGTAGACGTTCTCGAAATCGGGCGAGTAGAAGCCCGTTGTCGAACTCAGCGGTCCGCCAGCGCGTGTCACCGTGCCGAAGTAGACGCTGTCGATCCCGGCCTCGACGTAGGCTCTGTGCAAAAAGGCCTTGCGGACGGCGAGGTCATCAAACGGTGCGCGCGTCGAGTTCAGGATGAGGTTGGTGGGGTTGCCCGGCCGGTCCTGCAGGATGAGTTCCACATTCTGGTCGGCCTCGGCCTCCCCGAAGTGGACGGATGGCATCAGGTCCAGGGCGTCCACCTGGCCGGCACGGAGAAGCCCATAGCGTGTGGAATCCTCGGGGACTATCCGCCACTCGATCTTCTCGATGTGCGCCGGCCCCTGGTGCTTCGCGTAGGGAGGGGCGGAGTTGTAGTCCTCGTTGCGGACGAGGCTGACACGCGTCTGCGGGACGTAGTCCACGATCTTGAAGGGACCGGTACCCACGGGGGAGTTGCAGTTCTCCGCCTGCGGACGCTTCAGCGCCTCCGGCGATTCGATCCCAAGGAACGGCTGGGCGAGGACTTCCAGGAACGCCGCGTACGGCCGGTTGAGGGTGACGACAGCCGTGGTCTCGTCGACGATCTCGGTACCCACGTAGGGCTTGAGGTAGCCGCCTGCCGTGCCGGACTGCGTGTCCGGATCGACCATGTGGTCGAGGTTTGCCCTCACCGCCTCGGCAGTGAGCTTGGTGCCGTCCGTGAACCAGACATCGTCGCGCATGGTGAAGGTGTAGGTCAGGCCGTCCGACGAGACGGACCAATCCGTGGCCAACCAGGGCTGGATGCCTCCCTCACTGTCCTGTGACACGAGGGAGTCGAGGTAGTTCGCGGCAATAGACGCCTGCGGCATATCACCGTTCACGTGGGGGTCAAGGCAGGAGATCTCCTTCCCCGTCGCGAAGACGAAGGTGCCGTCCTCGCTGGCTGCGGCCGTTCCGCCACACCCCGAGAGGGTTGCTGCGAGGCCTGCTGCTCCGAGCAGGGCGAGAATGCGGGTGGTGCGGGCATGGTTTGTCGACACGCGGGGCTCCTGAATCATCGCCCGATGGAGGGCAAACAGGACAGCCAGCGATCACCACCGCACGTGCGGAAGCACGGCGAGGAAGACCAACGAAAGCGTGTAGCTTCTCCATCGGTCCTGGCGGTAGCACCGTTCCCCATAGCTACATAGGGAGGGTTGCTGCGGCGTCATCGATCCAGGTCTCTCGGCCGCTCGGGATGGTTATGAGATAAGTGAAGCGCAGCCAGCAGTGGAGTGCCAATGGTCCGCGTCATAATCGGACATGTGCTCCGCCGGCACGTTGCAGTCCGATGGGCGTGTATCCGGTGTGACCGTAGAGCTGCCTGGCACAGGCATCGGCTAAGCCTTTGGAGATGATCTGCTCACCGACCGCGACCTGGGTGGGGTCCCAGGTGATCCCTCCGGGTGCATATCAAAGGTTGTGGTTCAGTTCGTGAACTGCAGCGGCTTCGATCCGGTTGAGGTTCTCCTGTGTCGGCCACAGAGTCAGCGAGATATAGCCTGTGGCGCTGCCGTTGCCGCTGAATCCTCGGAGTACTCGTGGTTCGGGTTCCCGAGCATGATCAGGACTTTGATGTCCGGGATGTCGATGCCGGCCGTTGCGGCGAGTTGGTGCTTTGCCGCTGTTGAGAGTGCAGTTTCTACCCGTTCCCAGGCATCGGCGTTATGGAGAAGGTTTAGTCCCTGCTGTGTCTCTTCATGTGGTAGGTCTAGGGAGAACCCGAAACTCATCGAGTGCATCATCAGCAGGTCGATCTCGCCCGGGAAGTATCTGAACATTCCTTCCAAGGGAGTCAGTGCGCTGCGGAGAGTTTGAGTGCGTTCGGCTTCATGAGCCTTCGGTACGGCTTCGAGCCCATTCTTCGTGTCCACAATCGAAAGAGTCATGGAATGGACCGTAGAGCCTGACGTGACGTAAGGGTCAAGCCTTTGTTTGCAACCGTAAGCCAGCTCTTCACTGGCTGCTGGGCAGGCTCAATAGAGTGGAACGCATGGGTCTTGAATGGGAACAAGTTGTTTTTGATGCGGTACGGCCGGTCGAGCTCGGAGGCTGGTGGGCCAACGCTTTGGGTTGGGTTGTGGTCTTGGAATCTGATGATGAGTTCGAAATTCGTTCTGCACCGAGCCAGTTGCCTGGGTTGGTCTTCGTACCGGTGGCAGATTCAAAGGTAACGAAGAATCGTCTTCACCTCGATTTTCGTCCGGACGATCCTGTGGCCGAGGTCGAGCGGTTGCTCGCTCTAGGTTCCCGCAGGGTTGATGTTGGTCAGGGTGAGCAGCCCTGGACTGTACTTGCGGATCCGGAAGGAAACGAGTTCTGCATTCTTGGAGCCCGAAAGCAGATCACGTTCGATAGTTGAACGTTCGGACGGCTCCTAGTACGCGCCTACCACCGGAGAGTGCACGCAGGTTCGGAACCAGGTAATCCTGCAGGTCACACGCTTCCGCAAACCTGCCCGACGTAAAACCTGGTGAAGATACCTGCGCTGCAAGGGAAGATATTGCTCAAGCCTAAGAAAGTGAGACGCCGCACCGGGCTGTGGCGTCGGCTGCGTTCCGTACCATCTGCTGTAGATGTGTTGCATCGCATGAGCTTCGATGCACTTAGGTCATGCGACACTAGGCTTCTGTGGTCGGAGCGTTCATGTCCCCCATAGGGAGCGTAGACGGGCGGCGCAGTTGTCACTGACGTGTCAGGACTGAGACTCTGATGTACATGCGTCATTATCTGATCGTCATCATGAGCGTCCTTGCCGTACTCGCAGCCAACGTTGTCTTGGACGTTTGTACTGACGTCCCGATGCTCATTCGGTGGGCTTTTTCGATTGGGGTTGGGCTGTTCGTCACTGCGGTGTTGAATCGGTTTTCCCAACGTCGCCATGCGCGAAACAGGCCCAATGAAGTGAGTGGCCTGTAGGATTTTTCTCCACCGGTCGAGTGAACTGCTTTGGTAAATACAGGCAGCGAAATTCACCCGCGGGTCTAGTGAAGCAACTTTTGATGTCCTTTTGAGGCTGGTTTTTGTCGATAAGGAGGTCACTTGTGATTCTTTCGAAGGTTCGCGATCCCCGCTTTATTACACTCCGTCGGCCAGAGACCCTGACAGATTCTGATCACCGCATCCTTACTCTTTGGGCAGCCTTATGCGTAGGGCGTGTTCTTGATCTCTTCTAGTCCGCACGGCCAAGGGATCTACGACCGCGTCAGGCAGTGGAGGGTTCCCGCGCTTGGGTGTGGGTGGCGGGGTGAAAATGATGGAGACCCGTGCTTGGGGTGGCCGCGTATGCGATCAAGGCCGTGCGAGCTGCAGCCCCGAAGGCCAGGATGTTGCTGCCGGGCTACGGGAGTGTCAATGGCAGCGCGATCGGCTCCCGGAGGGTATTCGCGAGCTTGTCCTTGATGACCAGCGGTTACGCAATGACATTTGCTGGTCGGTTTTTAGCCTTGGCAAGTTTGCCGGTGAAACGCACACGTATTCCTTGTGAGAATTTCTCACTGAGTCAGATGACGTCAGCTACGGCTGGTCGAGTGGTTCACGAAATTCGCCCCAGCCGAAGTGGCTTTCAGCGATGAAGTCTTGCAGGTCGCTTTGTACGAAGCGGGTAAGGGTGCTCGTGCCGTTGTCGAGTGGGAGACTGCCGGATCCACCGGTTTCGCTGAGCACTTCCCACCTGATCCAGGCTTCATTCGATGCAATGAGAGCACCGTCCGGAATCTCGATTCCGTTAGGGTAATCAGCGACTTTCTCGATTCGCCATACCAAGGTTTGAAGCTCCATTTCAGTAAGTACTGCCTCAAATGCGGGTTTGAGAAGAAGTTTCATGTCTCTGACATACATCAGCCCGGCCATGTGTTCACAATAGTGGAGCCCTGCCAGGCGTGGATCGGCCGAACCCTCGTCGGACACTGAGCACCGCAGATTAGTCGACAGTGTCGGCGTCTTTTGGTTGTCGTGTTTGCCAGGGTAGCCAGTGCCCATCTGTGGGCAGCATCGTGTGCGCCAATCTCACGCGTTCATTGGGTAGGTCCTTCGTCCGGCTGCGACCAGATATCATCCCGACTCCCGGTTCATCGAGTTTGTACTCTATCCAGTCCCGTGGCCAGGGATCGAATCGCTCGACATAGCCTCCTGATACAACGGTGCGCACTGCCCATTCAAGTTCGCTGGCCAAGTTGGTGGGATCGTCATCACAGGCATCGCAGCCGCACACGGGAAAATGGAAGTCGTGGAGTAAACCGGCGTGAAGGTACACGCCAGGGAACTCGGTCAGAACAAATGTCAGCGGTGCCGTCGCCGGGTCATGAGGAACGACCCGTACGGCTCGAACAACATCATCTGGCACATGGAGGAGATCATCAGCGACCACCGTGTCCTGCTCAACGCTCACCTTGAAGGTGTCCTGCAGCCATTCGATGAGGGCATCGGCGACCGTGTGCAGGGGTTTGAAACGCTGCAGATTGCTCACTCGGGAATACGCGGAGCTGGGCGCTGGCTCCTCGTTCCATCTATTGCCGTAGTCGATACCTTGGCCTTGTTCATCGCGGTAGACCTCAGTCGGGAGAGTGGGGCGCCTATAGTCGTTCATGCCTCCACGGTAGCGCCCAGCGTTCTGGTCATCGAGAGTCTACGGAGAGTGCAAGGGTCCCGCAGAGGAATTGCCAAGATGCCCCACTTCAACGCACGGTCTGGCCCATATCCTTCGGAAAGCGAACCGCCATCCCGTGCTGTAGTGCCTGTTGCAAGTGCCTGTTGCATGCGGTCCAACGAGGTCTAGCTGTATTGCACCGCCTGGGATTCAAGTCATGGGGGTTCTGCGACACTCTTCTTCCGCGATCACAGCGTTCATGTGTCCGAGGGCCATTCGCTAGGGGGCGCGACTGCGTCTTGTCTCGCAGCGGGTGCTGTGAAGGAGCGACTCAAGAAGTTCTCGTTTCAGCCGTTTTATGAGTGCCTTTTCTAGGCGGGAAGAAGGGATGACGGTAGTGGGGGGGGGGGGGGGGGCAAAGGATGGGTGAAGCGGTAGTTTTCGCTGTTGTGGGAGCGGTTTGGCTGATTTTAGGAGAGCTATTGCTCGTCGGCAGGCACAGATTACTAGGGACCTTACTGGAGGCGGGGAGGTTCCCGATGGTCGGGTGAAGGGATTGGAGCAGTTGGGACTAGCATTCTGCGTCCTTTTGCTTGCGGCGGCAGGAACCATATTTTTTTGTTGCTCTGCCGGCCAGGTTGCCACTTCCACAATCCTCTTTCGACTCGTGCGTTAGGTCGCGCATTTTGACTGTCATGATGTCCGCTCCTCGCATGGACTCACCAAGGTTTGCTGCCCTACACGGTGTCAAATATCATCTCGATCTCTAGGAAAGCGAGACTCGCTGCCGTGCCGTGACGCCGGTTCCGCGCGATACGACTAGCTGTAGCCGTGGTGCATCGCATGTGTTTCGAGGGGCTTAGGTTACGAGACATCCAACCAAAACCCGGGGCAGACCCGGTTAGGATCGGTCATATGTCTAAGCGGTCTAAGTCTCAACTAGCTCGACGCAATCAGCGTCGCGCGTCACCCTCGGTGGCATCTACCAAAGCTGTGAAGCGTGAGCCGTTGCGTTTGCGCACGAAGGTTTTCTGGATTATTTCCGCAGCCATTTACGTGGCATCAATACTGGTGCCTGCAATTTTGGGTTTCGGGACGTGGATGGTGGTGGACATCATTTTGGTGCCGATCCTGGCTCTCATTGCTTTCGCCGTGATACTGGGGGATCAGACACCTGACGGCAGTGTTCTCAGCGGAGGGGTTGACTCTTACAGCGGCGGAGGAGACTACTGACCAGTTGGACACCACCGTTGCGTGCAGGATCCGGCCGTTGGCACGACATGCAACAAGTGTGGCTCCGTCTCTTAGTCTGCATCTGATAGACGATCTGTGAACGTGCGCTCTGGGGTTCGATCCACTGGTGGTTGGCGTCGGCTGCATGAGAGACCTATGTGCCCAAGATGAGTGTGGTGAGCGACTTTGGTTGGCTGATGAAGGGTGAATGGCCCGAGTTCACACTGACCGCGTTAGTGCATCTGCGGGCCATACGCTCCTGAAGGACAGGGCTAAGCGCTTTGTCCTGTTTACAGTGAACGTAGGTGCTCTCGATGGTTTCCCAAGCAGTGCGGGTGGGTACCCCGCGGCCATGACCAGGTTGTTGAGACACGAGGAGGGATGTAGCCCATGCGCTGTCGGCGTCAGAGCAATCGTCGTATAAAACCTTACGGGCCCGTGCCGGATAAATACTCGTCGACCCATCCTCGTTATGCCGGACGGCGTCGTTGACCAGTGCCGATGGCCCGCCCAACGTCGCGCCGCTCTCACCGCCTGCCGGTACGAATGCCGCAACATATAAGAGGTGTCTGACCCGTTCCAGCCCTGTGATGACTGATCCGCCGTACGAATGGCCAAGGACAACTGGCGCGACCTGACAGTTATCGACGATCTCCTGTACGACTGCAGTGTCCGCAGCTAACGAGCCTCTGTGCAGAAGAGGAACATGGACACTGACGCCTTGGCGGCGTAGATCGTCCGCTAATCGGTCGAAGTGGGCCGGCTGATGCCATAATCCATGAACGAGTACGACGTCGGTCGGTTGATTCATTCTGCCAGCATACGTTTGGAGATGCAGCTTTCGGTGAGCATGAGAACCCAAAGGTTGGTCACTGACCCGTACTTACAGGCAGCAATGTTGCGCCTGTAAGTCGGTGGCCGAGTGCGCAGCCAGGCTAGAGTCCTCCCTGGGCGTCGCCGCTAGCCCCTCTACTCAGGGTTACGCCGCACGATGATATGTGCGGTGAAGCTGCCCTAACCGTTGCAGTCCAGGTTGTCTCGAAACCCTAGAAAAGTGAGATGCCGTGCCGTGTTGCGATGCAAGGTGTGTGCTAGACAACGAGACGTATCTGTATTGCTTCGCATGCATTTTGAGCCACTTGGGTTATGAGACGCCTTCTGTTTGCTACCGGAGCGTTTATGAACCCTGGTGGGACCATGCTGTGGCACTCACTGTTGTGAATTCACGTTGGTTTGTCGTGGTCAGAGTTAGTGTTGCCGGGGTGTCCACCCTGTTGGCAGCATGCCTGTGATTTTTCCGCGTTCGGAATCGACCTCTGCGGACCAGCCTTGGGCGGAGAGTGGATCGCCGAAGGCTCCCCGCGCCAATCGCAGTCCGAGATCTGGGTGGGTGATCCCGGGTCCGCCGCCACGACGCGTGGATGCTCGCACGCTCCAGTGTTTGTCAGCGAATCCTCCTCCGCGGAAGGCACGGTAATCTCCGTAGCGGGCCGGATCGAGTAGATCCCAGCACCATTCCCAGACATTCCCAAGAGTGTCGTGGAGTCCGAAGTCGTTGGCTTGTTTTAGGCCTACTTCTTTTGTGGTCTCTAACTTGTCATTCGCTGTCCAGGCAATGGCATCGAGGGCGCCGTAGTGCGGTCCAGCCGTGCCAGCACGGCATGCATATTCCCACTCAGCCTCGGTCGCCAAACGGTACCCAGGGGCGCCTGTCCGCCAGGTTACTTCACCCTCTTCGAAAGTGTACGTAGGGGCAAGACCCTCGGCTATTGATGCTGCGTTGCAAAAATTGATGGCTTGAACCCAACTAATTTCCGCTAGCGGTAGTTGGGAACCAGGTCTGTCACTGCCCATCACCTGCGCGTACTGGGCCGTAGTGACCGGGACTGCCCCAATTTCGAATGGTTCCAGATCAACGGTCCAACGGCGCTGACGCCGCGCATCGTGCAATTCCACGTGCCCGGCCGGTAGCAGACGAAGGTCAAAAAGAGACACCCCAAAATCATCCCACGCAGTCCCGCAAGCGGTTGCTTTGCCGGGCACAAGACCACGGAACTGCTGCTTGTACATCAATCGCCGCGCGGCCTACTTTGAACTGAGCACCGCGGGATCGGGGTAGCCTTCTGGCTATGCGGCTACTCGAGACCACTTGCATCAGGCGGCCGTCTTATTGGGGGATGACGTCCTCGCGCAAAATGGAATAGAGCATGGAGTCCCGACGGACGCCCCGTTCCAGTCGATGGGAGCGAAGCCGTCCCTCCAGGGAGAAGCCGCTCTTCTCCAGGACGCGAATTGAGCCAATGTTGCCCGGGTGGCAGGTGGCGCTGATGCGCTCGAGGTGGAGCGTGTTGAAACCAAATTCAAGTAGCTGATTGACGGCTTCTGTGGCGTACCCGTTTCCCCAGTAGGCGCGGTGGAGCGTATACCCAAGTTCTCCGTTGCGGTCGTGGGAATCGGTGGTCCACACGGCCACCGATCCAATGAGCCTTCCATCCAAGACGGCGGCGAGTGAGTATGCTGACCGATCCGCGTCCAAGTGTGCTCGGGCGGCATTATCGATGAATGCCGTCGTCTGTTCCAGAGTGTTTGGGCCCCAGGTCGACCAGCGGGTGACTTCGGGATCTGAGGTGTAGTCGTGGACGTCTGCGATGTCTGCTGTTTTGAAGTCTCGGAAGCTTAGCCGAGGCCCGCGTGGATAGGACGTTGAAAGACTCACGATTCACCTTTTCAGTCGGTTGCCAAGCTACAAGCCTAATGACTTAGTAGGTTGCCATTGATGCATGACAGATGGCGCGACGCCGTTATACGGACTGTTCCCCCTCCAATCCGTTGGAGCGTTCCGTAAGACGGACCCTCAATGTACGTGGGTGGAGAACGGCTGGTGCGGCCGCCCCATTCCTAGTTCTGCACGTACGTATATCCCGTACGGTGACATGCTCGGTGGTGGTGCCTTATCAGGGATGGTCAAAAACGACCGTTAGCGACTTTCGCGCGGTGCAAAATTCCTCGCGGATGAGTTTCGACCTACTTTCGGTCGAAATCGAGACACTAGCCGTGATGTCATTTTTCGAAGTCGTCTGCACGGGACGCTGAATGGAACGGGTTTTAACCACACAGCAAATCCCCCGTACACGAGCAGGCTGAGAACCATGCGTTCGCATACGATCGTGTGATGGCTATCCTTATCGCTCCGAACACGACATATCACTCTTCCTGGTTGGAGGGATCTGTCGAATTTGATGGAGCCCACAGGGACGGTGGGGGAGGTGAAGGCTGGTCGCTTCAGGACCTCAGGGATGTTGGCTCGTTTCGGCGCTTCGTGGACGCACTCGTCAGCGATGCGTTGCCAGAGACCCCGCGGAAGACCGGATATGTGCCGTGCACGTATTTGTGGATTGTGGACGGGGACACGTTCCTTGGCTCTCTGGCCATTCGACATGAGCTGAACGATTTCCTCCTCAACGAAGGTGGACACATCGGATACAGTGTGCGGCCGTCTGCGCGTCGGCGCGGTCACGCCGTCAAGGCGTTGAGTGATGCTCTGCCAATGGCCCGCGAGCTGGGAATCTCGCGAGTGTTGGTTACGTGCAACGAAGATAACGCGGGCTCGCGGGCGACGATCGAAAAGAACGGCGGAATGTACGAGGACAGTCGAGGCGGAAAACGCCGCTACTGGTTCGACGCCCTCTAACCTTTGTGGGTCCTTGTCCAGGGAAAGGTTCCACGCCGGCGAGTGTCGACATTCTCGAGTGTCGTCGCCAAGTGAACCCTAAAACAGCATCCTTCACCGGATGTGCGCCGAGGTGGAGGCATCCAACTTCACTCGAACGCCATTGTCAGTTCCGCCAGGGATTCAATGCGCATGTCAGCCAGTTCGACCTCCGGGCGCTGTGCATGGAGATATCCCCACGGGCCACGACGAACAAAGGCAGTCCGCATGCCGGCCTTGCGGGCAGGCAGGACATCGTTATCGATGCGATCGCCGACATACAGGATCTGCCCGGGATCAAGCTGCGCGGTGTCGATGATTCGGGAAAAGAACTCTGCAGAAGGCTTCGCCGCACCCCACGCAGCAGAGGAAGCGATGAAGTCTGCATTGAAACCGGCCTCGCGTAACTGGGCCTCGACACCAGCTGGCTGGTTCCCGGCTATACCAACCGACAGTCCCGCGTGCCGAGCAGCGCGCAGACAAGCAAGCGCATCGGGGTAGAGGTCCGCTCGCTCGATGAGTGGAGGCACGACCGGAGGCTCGACCCCCAGCAGATCCCATACACGTCGGTGGTCCTCGTCGCGGCCGATGAGTGCACCGAGAAGCGCCATCAACGTGAACGGCGTTACTCCCGCGCGCTCTGCCTGGGCTTTCCACGCGCGGGTTTCATCGACCAAAGTTTCTCCGACATCGAACACCACAGCGCGGACTCCAGCTGGCATACGGGTTGTCGTCATGGCGTAATTCTTTCACTACTCCAGAGCCGTCCGATGGCCGGTCCTCCAGCGACGGCAACGGGTCTACACACACACTTCAGTCTTCCAGGAGCGCGGGCTTACAGGCCTGTGGATTCCCGTAAGACCCACCCGTAAAACTGCCCGGTGAAGGTGCGGCGGTTTCTGCCGGTCGACGCAATAGATGCCTGCCCTATGCGCAATGGTCAAAAACGACCGTTTGATACGTAGCCGGGATCGTCTTCAGCGGCAGTGTTGTGGAGGTCTACACGGTCTGTCAGAACTCGACGTCGAAATCAGAAAAGGTCAGAACCAGATCGGCACCGTTTTTGACTGGCGTCGGGGGAGCAGGTTGGGCCGTGATTATCTGATGGTGCCTCGTATCCTATTAGTTTCGAGGTACTTAGGTTATGCGACATCTGACCACCCAGGGAGTGCTAGATACGTGCCCGTTAGCCGATCCTTCGTCTGATGCTCGCGATATTCTGCTTACTCGCTGGCTACTAGCTCGATCTCGAAGCCGTCTGAGTTGAAGAGGTAAGCGGCATAGTGATCAGGGCCACCAGCGTGCGGGTACCTGTCCTGGAACAGCGGCATCCATCCGTAACGAGCGCTTTCCACGACAAGCACATCTACCTCTTTTTGGCTTCCGGCGTGGAACGCCAGGTGGTTGAGGCCTGGTGCTGTGCGCTCGTGTTGCCGGCCGCTCAAAGCCGGTGACTGTTCAGCCACTATGTAAGTCTGGTCAAGTCGCCAGCTGATTCCTGAATCCCAGCTTTGGTAGGTGGAGTATCCCAACCGGGGAAGAATCCAACCCCATTCCTGCTTGGCACGGTCTATGTCAGGGACCCACACCTCGATGTGGTGCAGGGATCCGGTGGGAGGGGTTTTCATAGTGGGAGTCTTCCATGCTCTACGACGACTCTCGGGTGACCGATCCCTTAGCTGATCAGTGACATAGACGTGGATCGGACGCGATCCAAACGCGCGCCGAAACCTGTCGGTACATTAGCTGGCAATTCATTGATGGGAAACCAGCGGACATCTTCGCTCTCATCACTCACTTCGATCTCGACGTCCGGGGTGATGACCGCAGTGAATCCCACATCCCAATGGGCCTCGCAGGAGAATCCGGCATGCAGATCGTGTCGATCAAGATCCACGATCGCGGTTGAAAGTAGAACAAGCTCGCCGATTCCCGACTCCTCACGAGCTTCCCTCTGCGCTGCTTCCGCTACTGACGCGTCCGTCGCCTCGATGTGACCGCCGAACTGAACCCAGAACTGCCCCTTGCGATGAAAGCACAGCAGGACGCGATCGAATTCAGGGGAAAAGACGAAGCACGAACCTGTGACATGCTCCGGGCCGCCATCTCGACGCAATGCCGCGTCCCCGGCAAAATTCACGAACCGCAGATACGCGTCTCGCTGTTCTGATTCGGGAAGTTCTCCCAGGGCAGTAAGCAGATTATCAAGAGGCATCTTGCCATCTTGCCGCACGCAACGAACAACTCAACGAATCGACAGAAGGGGGCTGTGTCCGCCGTCTGTTCGCACCCGTAAGCCCGTGTCCGAGTGCGCAGCCAGGCAAGCTTCCTCCCTCGGCGCCGTTAATAGCCCCCGTACGCACGTATACCCCGCACGATCATACGTAGGTGAAGGTTCCCTAACCGACGCCGTCCAGCCCACCTCGAAACCCTAGGAAAGCGAGGTGTCTCGCCGTTTAAGGCCCGGCGTGCGAACCAGCCTGATCGGTTGTAGCTGTGTTTTATCGTATGTGTTTCGAGGCGCTTAGGTTATGAAACATCGTGATTCCGTGGTCGGGGCGTTCATCTACTCGGTTGGGAACGTCCTGCGGGACTCTGCGGGAGCGCCTGGGCTGCACAAATGTCAATACTTGTTTGTACAAGCCCGGTGCGTCTGCATGTGGAACTCTCACCGGAGAGTTGAAACCATGTCGGGACGGATGGTTCTCGGTGAGGTGAAATCTGAGTTGTCCACGACGATCGTGGCACGTTCCCAAGGTCTTGCAGCATCTAAGTAGAGGCGCTGTCCTCCGATGTACCGGTGCATCGTTGGGTGTTCCGGGTCGGGGTTGCTGCCGTTTCGTACTGCCATTCGTGCAGCGGTTACGGTGAAAGGAACGTGCAGGAATACCGATGCATCCCAGTAGGCGGTGACTTCATCGCGGTGCAGGAACATACCTTCTACAACGACCAGCGCATCTGATGGGGCGCGAACGACTTCGGCTTGGTTCATTTGGTCGGTTACTGAGTCATAGGATGCCGGCGAGTACCAGCCGTCCCCTTGTGGGCCGAGTGGAGCGAGCACCTGATCGTTTAGGGCCGCGTAGTTGTAGGTGTTCTCCCAGAATCCTTTGGGTGAATTGCGTCCCTTGGCATGCCTGACGGGGGAGGGATTGAGGAAGTCGTCGGCGTGGATGAGGATCACGGGTCGATTCTGGATCTCGGATGCCAGGTTTTCGGCGAAGGATGTCTTGCCACTTCCGTCCACGCCGTCGACTGCTACTAACCGGCGCCCTGGACCGACGGTGCTGAGAATTTCAGTGGCAAGTAATCGCATGAACTGCTTCATATCCCCATTTTCCTGTAAGTAGTCCCTATCCAGCGTCCTCAAGCGAATCCTTCACCGGGCGCACTCGTCAGGCGACGCGCCGTTCAAGGCGTGAGTCGGAAATCAAGAGGTCCAAACCATGATGGCCCACACTGGAACAGAGGAATGCCAAATAGTTGGGGGCGAAGACAAATTGACGACCGTTGATGCCGACCAGAGGGGCGCTAGCAATTGGGCCGGCGTGGCGCACCCCTACTCAGAGAGTTTCGCGCACCTGTGCGCTGCGGCGATTGTGCCGTTGCTCGACGCGGCAGAGGCGGTATTGGGGGAGTTCGCGGGTTGTCGTGTGGCGGATGTTGG
Source organism: Pseudarthrobacter sp. PS3-L1 (assembly GCF_030063285.1). Classification (GTDB taxonomy): domain Bacteria; phylum Actinomycetota; class Actinomycetes; order Actinomycetales; family Micrococcaceae; genus Arthrobacter. The sequence continues at coordinate 127,891 of NZ_JASISU010000002.1, forward strand.
ATGTGGACCTGGGAACCTGACGGGCCTAGCCTCAAGTCGGGGGGCAGAGGCAACGGGCATCGACCCTGACGCCGAGATGCTCGCCTTAGCCCGTACAACGGCTCCTCAGGCACAGCTGCTCTTAGGCGGGTTGCCGAACTTACCACTCGCCCCAGATGCTTTTGATGCAGTGCTGGCAAACTTCGTCGTCAATCACGTCGGCGACCCTCGTGCCGCTGTTGCTGACCTCAAACGGGTCTGTCGGCCGGGCGGGGTCGTCGCTGTGACGATATGGCCCTCTGAACTCTCTGCCATAAATAGGCTCTGGTCAGAGGTAGCGCAAGCCAGCGGGGTCGCAGCCCCAAGCCAGCAAAGACTGCCAGCAGATAAAGACTTCGACCGTACCGAGCAGGGATTGAATGAACTGCTGGTGGGTGCAGGTCTGAACGAGGTGCAAACGAAGACTCTCTCCTGGGATTTCGCTATCGAGGCTGAAGACTTGTGGGCTGGACCGGCCGGCGGCGTGGGAGAAATCGGCAAAATCGTAACCAGCCAGTTGCCGATGATGCAGTCCACAATGCGGCACGAATACTTGCGCCTTGTCGCGCCCCTAACTAGCGGTGGAAAAGTGGTTTTACCGGCCGTTGCTCTGCTCGGGATTGGGCAGGCACCCTGCAATTAGCCACCTCGTGGCGTCCCGCAAAGGATCGGCTTACGGACACGGTCCTGAAGCTCTGACAAACTGGCCGCATGACCACGATCTTCACGCACAAGCCGACAATCGAGGGCCAGCGCGTCAAACTTCGACCGATTTAGGCTCAGGATGCACCTACGGTGCATCGGATGCTCCAGGACGCCGAAGCTGCAATTCTGACTGGATCAGTGCACTCCAGCAGCCAGACAACGCTGCCTTGGACTGTTGATGACCTCCGCGAGACGTACGAACGCTGGAGCTCCGCTGATGACCGTCTAGTCCTCGCCGTGATCGATAAGGCGACGAACGCGATGGTTGGAGAAGTCGTGCTCAACGACTGGAACGAGTTGAACCGCTCCTGCGGCTTCCGCACTTTCCTTGGCGCCGAAGGCCGCGGCCGAGGACTTGGCAGCGAGGCTACCGAGCTGATTGTCCGGCACGGCCTACACAAGCTGGGTCTTCACCGAATAGCTCTTGAGGTTTACGCCTTCAACCCACGCGCCCGTCATGTCTATGAAAAAGTAGGATTTCGCTACGAAGGAACGGGCCGGGACGCACTGTGGTTCGACGAGCAATGGATTGACGTCCACTACATGTCGATCCTCGAAACCGACGCACCACTGAGTCAGTAGAGTATCCCTCACCGGGCATCTCCGCGGATGGCGAGAATTGCTCCGTGGGGTCGCTGCCCGGTGGTTGTCCTTGCGTGAGTCTCGAGGATATCGAAGCCCGCGGCTACCAGCTCGTCGCAGAGATCACTTACCGGCCATCGATATGCCGGGACGACCGCATGATCAAACTTCTCGATGGCGTGATTCTCGAAGAAGCCAATCAGCAGGGCGCCGCCAGGGCTGAGGACTCGATGGAACTCCAAGAGAGGAGTGTGGATCGTGTCTGGCTCATGGTGGATCAGTGAGTACCAGGCGAGCACTCCACCAATTGTCCCGGTGTCGACGTCGAGATTGTCGAGGCTGCTTGTCCGGAACGGAATACCGGGATAAGTATCGCGGGCGTGCGCAATGAACTCCGGAACCAGATCCACTCCGAGGGCAGGGACTCCGGCTTCATTGAGGAAGTTCGTCCATTGACCTGGACCGCAGCCGGCGTCGATGACCGCACCATCAATGCCGTTCGCCCAGGTCGCCACCAGGTGACGATCTGAAGGGTGCACCGCACCGAATGAAGCGAAGCGTTCGACGTATTCGACCGCTCTGCGCGAATACGCATCGCTGACAGCGTTGATCATGCGTTCGAGTCTAGGCAAGGTACGGACAGGTGCCTGGTTGCGGATTCTCGAGCTGGCGGTCTCCGACGTTTTTATAGTTGCATGCTGAGTACTGTCCGGACGGGAATGTTCCCGCCTCGATCATCAGCGACGTGGTGCATTCCGATTTTCTCAGCTACCCGTTCAGAAGCCCGGTTTTCCGGATGGATGATGGCTATCAGCTCGGCGACGTCAACGTGTTCTCGGGCGTAGTCGCGACAAGCAGCGGCTGCTTCTGTCGCAAACCCTTGGCCCTGCAGGTCGGAGCGCACATGGTACCCAACCTCAAGCTTCGGCGTCCCGTTTACCTGCTGCCAAGTCAGACCGCAGTCACCAACGAACTTTGCTTCCCGTGTCTCGACAACCCACAGGCCGTACCCGTGTTCCGCGTAATTCTCCAGGTTCCACTGAATCCACCTTGCGGCCTCCTCCCGGGACTTGGGGGCAGGGTAGAAACGCATTACCTCTGGGTCTCCAAGCAGCGCCGTCATGTTTAGGACATCAGCTTCGGTCATTTCACGGAACTGCAATCGATCGGTCGGTTGTGGCGTTGGCATCCGGTTACTTTACTTCGAGTACGCAGCTAAGGCCCGCAAGCCGATCGGTCTGCGGGCAGGAGTGGTCGAGTATGGAAAACTCCCAATGTGACCACGCCTCCCACGGGATCCCTGCACCACATCGAGGTGTGGGTCCCTGACATAGACCGTGCCAAGCAGGAATGGGGTTGGATTCTTCCCCGGTTGGGATACTCCACCTACCAAAGCTGGGATTCAGGAATCAGCTGGCGACTTGACCAGACGTACATAGTGGCTGAAAAGTCACCGGCTTTGAGCGGCCGGCAACACGAGCGCACAGCACCAGGCCTCAACCACCTGGCGTTCCACGCCGGAAGCCCCAAAGACGTCGATACGCTTCTCGCGGAAAGCGCTCCTCACGGATGGATGCCGCTGTTCCAGGACAAATACCCGCACGCTGGTGGCCCTGATCACTATGCCGCCTACCTCTTCAACTCAGACGGCTTCGAGATCGAGCTAGTAGTCAGCGAGTAAGCAGAATATCGCGAGCGTCAGACGAAGGATCGGCTAACGTAGCCACTCCAATGACTCAGCTGCGTGTTTGGATGAAGGATGACCACCATCAAAGTAGTGAGGGCCGAAGACCTGCCACTCAATGAAGTCCTTGAGTTGTACCGTGCAGTGGAATGGCTTGCCTACACGAAGGATCCTGACAATCTAGGACGAGCATTGGAAGGTTCTTCCACCCTCGTGGCCGCTAACGAAAGCCAGACGTTGGTTGGGCTAGCACGGGTCATTTCCGATGGTGCTTCAATTTGCTACCTCCAGGACATCCTCGTTCGACCGTCCCATCAAGGACGAGGTATTGGACGAGCCCTCGCTGAACGGGCGCTCAAACAATACCCGCATGTGCGTCAGAAAGTCCTAATCACCGACAACGAACCGAAGCAGAAAGCGTTCTATGAATCGCTCGGCTACTCCCAGACAGAGGAGTTCCAAGGAGGATCCGTCAGAGCTTTCATCCGATTCGACTGAGGACCTACGTCCGCTAAAGGAAGGGCTACCGGGCATGTTTGTGAGCCCGCGTTGATGGCAGACGGGTAACTACCTGCAGTTAACTTCCCCGATACAAAGAACAGCTACCTTGTCCCTTATGACGCTGATCATTCAACTTGCAGACTTCGAGGATCCCGCACTGAGGACCTTCCTGGAAGAGCACCTTGTCGATATGGCACCATGCTCACCTTTGGAGTCTCAGCACGCGTTGGACCTCACTGCACTGCAGCAGCCCACCGTTCGACTCTGGGTAGCTTGGAAGGAACAACGGATAGCGGGTACCTGCGCATTGGCGGCACTGACGCCTGACCATGAAGAGCTCAAAAGCATGCGGACCGACCCGGACTTCCGTGGTCAGGGGGTCGCTTCGGAGTTACTGCGTCATGTGCTGGCCAACGCCAAAATTCGCAAGGTAGCGCGCATATCCCTTGAGACCGGATCCATGGAGTTCTTTGCACCCGCACGGGCACTGTACAAGAGAAATGGGTTCGGTCAATGTCAGCCCTTCGGGTCCTACATTCAGGATCCTTACAGCATCTACATGACTCGTACCCTTCAACTGAGCTAACTCTAGGATGGGTCGCAATGTTACCGATTGAAGATAACGGCGCCCATCATGACAGGAGCCTCCGAAAGGGACGTCCCGTATGAAGGTCTTCCGCTGGCCTTCGTTAGGTCCTTTGACGCGTCGTCCTGATTCCGGCCGTTGGGCATAGCGTCGATTCCCGTTTGATCTGCTCTAAAAACAGACTGGCGAAGGCACCCTAGGCTCCACACGCCGAGTTGTCTCGTATCCCTAGGAAAGCGAGATGGCTCGCTGTGACTGTTAGCCCGGAATGGCGGTTGGGTCGCAGCTTGAAATGGCGGTTTTGCCGTTCCGAATTGGGAACCCTGACTGGGGCGGAAAATGGCTGACCGTCCCTCCTAGTGGGAACAGGGTAGCCAATGGCACGAGGTGGCTATCATCGGTGACATGTATGAACCTTGGAGCAAGGGAACCGTGAAGACCTGGAACAGCGAAGAAGGGTGGGGATCCATCCAAATTGAAGGTGTGGCCGCAGAATGCTTCGCCCATTTTTCTTGAGTCGTCCAGAGGACGAATGAGTTTTTTGAGCTTGTCCCAGGCGAAGCCGTAAAGCTCACCTGGCACGAGGCGCAGCAGGATGAATTTTTCATCGTTGCAGTCCGTGTCGAGCGTTCTTAGCCGAAGCCTCGGCGGCACGATCCGTAGGGGATCCCCTAACGAACCATGTGGACGCCGTCAGTGCTCGTAAGTCCCTTGGTCGTGGTCTTCGTGTACCGTCATGGAATCGATAGCGTAGGGGCAGCGACATGACATGTTTTCCATTTCCGATTGTTACCGCCGTGGTCGGCGCAGCACTGCTGCTGGGCGGCTGCTCCGGCTAAGCCGGGCCAAAAGCCTTGGACCGTGCCGCGAGGCCGGAAGACAAGCTGCCGCCAGGCATCACCTTCCAACAGGATGTGAATGCGGCAGTTAAGGGCACGCCGTCTTCGATATGCCGACGCAGGATCTACCAGCGCACCAACGCTGTCTGGTCAGGCATGGAGGCAGTGTTACCGGTGAGGGTTGCAGACGAGTGTGGACATTCTGTGCAGATGGCTCCGGAAAACTGCATGTGGCGGTCCGGACCTCGTGTCGAAAATGACCGTTTGATACGTAGCCGGGATCGTCTTCAGTGGCAGTGGAGGTCTACACGGTCTGTCAGAACTCGACGTCGAAATCAGAAAACGTCAGAACCAGATCGGCACCGTTTTTGACTGGCGTCGGGGGAGCAGGTTGGGCCGTGATTATCTGATGGTGCCTCGTATCCTATGGGATACGAGACAACCTGGACTGCAACGGTTGAGGCGCCTTCACCGCACATGTCATCGTTCGGGGTAACCGCGCATAGAAGGACTAGCAACGGCACCGAAGTAAAAAGCTCGCCTGGCTGCGCACTCGGCTACCGGTTTACAGGCGCTGTTGAAGTGCGCGATCGTTTTCAGTTACGAACCACGAAGCGTTATCGGAAGAAGCTCCAAAAATGCAGCCCCCTGCACGCGCTGAGTGCGTGACGCTTGAGAATTCAGATCGGTGCACCATGCGGGATAGACACGGAGACCGCGCTTGCCGGGATGCAGGTCGGAGCTGACGTATCCGAGCAAGATCAGGTCCGCCGTGGGGAATTGGAAGACCCCGAAACGTTCGTGTTCTTCGACGAAGACGAGCAGTCCAGACATCGACTCGTCAGCTGTGAAGGGCCTGGTCGATCCGTCTTCGCCGCGCTTCCAGACCGTGACGAAGGCGCCGGGCTTCGTCGGTGTGATCCGGGCGGTGCGGATCCGCCACTCCTCCGTTCCGATGCGTGCTACCCCAGATTCGTAGTCGCTGTTCTGTTCTTCAACATGAATAACATGCTGTGCATCAACAGGCGCAGGCGCAAGGTCGATGAAACGCTTGAATGCGTGGAAATTCACTCTCAAACTGTATTCGCTCAAGAGTGCTCATACCCAGCAGTCTGCAATTACAACGGCCGTCCCGGTGGGGGTCCTTTACCGGGTCCTTGAACGGGACATCCCCAATCAGCACGTCAGGTCGTTGGCCGGGCGGCAGTGAAGGAGAATCAGTGCATGATCAGCACAGCAAAGGATGAGGGTTTCGTGGTTCGAGCGGGGGGTCATTCACGAATTCAGATCCTCCGGTTGTTGCGCAGTGCGGACGTAATGCTCAATGTCCATGCCGAGACGCTGCTCGCTCACCCCGTTTTCGACAACCCAGAGCGTCAAAACTTACGAATCGTAGAGCGAACGGTAGAAGAGCTCGGCTTCGAGCACGGCGCGGTTCAGTCCCGGGTCTTCAGCGCTGCACGGAACCGGGGCCTCGCCCTCTGTCCATTGGTGGCTGGCCCTTACCTCCGAATGGCGATGATAGACCAGTCGAACGCGCCGGACTCCGTTTTGTCGGCAGGTCGCGCGCCTACCGGAGCCATCCATGTCGCTTCCGAGCCGCTAAGCGAGGACGTCGAGTACCCCAAGGGTTTCTACCTCCGGGTCGTGGACGGGCAGGCATGGCTGAGGGGATACCGGTGCGATGACACGCATGTGTGGGCGCCGGACCATCGGCTCGCATTCCTATCGCCAGGTCGCTAATGAGACGCGCGCTCATTATCTGACTTTTTGAGTTGGAGACAGTCAAGCCCAGCTTGCTCCACGTTCTTCCGCCGTGAGCTCTCCTTGGCCCGTACGATCGTGGAATGAGTCGAGTCGTTTTCATGTGCGGCCCAGCCGGCGCAGGTAAGTCCACGTTCGCTCGGCAGCTGGAGGCTGATGGAATGACTCGGCTCTCTGTCGACAAGGCTGCTTGGCAGATGGGACTGCGCACAATGCCCCTCGGGTTGGAAGATCAACGCCAAATTGATGCAGAACTCCGGGTACGCCTGCTCGCCCTTGTCGAGTCAGGTGAAGATGTGGTCCTCGACTTCTCGTTCTGGTCGCTAAGCATGCGTGAGGAGTACTGTCGTATGCTCAGACCACTAGGAGTCGAGCCAGAGCCCATCTATTTGGCTACGCCTCGAGACGAAGTCTTGGCCCGCGTTCGTGCCCGGAGGGCGCACCATCCGGACGACTTCAGCTTGAGCGAGGAACTGGCCGCCGAGTACTTCGACCACTTAGAGGTTCCGACTACGGACGAAGGCCCACTGAGGGTCATCGCCGGCCCGTAGAGGGTTAATGGCAACCTGCTAAGTCATAGGCTTGAAGCTTGGCAACCGGCTGAAAGGTGAATAGTGAGTATTCCACCGAGCTATCCACGCGGCCCTCGACTGAGCTTCCGAGACTTCACCACCGCGGACATCGCAGACGTCCACGACTACACCTCAGATCCCGAAGTCACCCGCTGGTCGACCTGGGGCCCGAACACACTGGAACAGACGACGGCGTTCATCGACGCTGCCGCCCGGGCGCACTTGGAAGCAGATCGGTCCGCGTACTCGCTCGCTGCGGTCCTGAAAGGAAAGGCCATCGGCTCGGTGGCCGTGTGGACCACCGATCCTCACGACCGCAACGGAGAACTTGGGTACACGTTCCACCGCGCCTACTGGGGAAACGGGTACGCCACAGAAGCCGTTAGTCAGCTACTCGAATTTGGTTTCAAAACACTCCAGCTCGAACGCATCAGCGCCACCTGCCATCCGGGCAACATTGGCTCAATTCGTGTCCTGGAGAAGAGCGGCTTCTCCCTGGAGGGACGGCTTCGTTCCCACCGGCTGGTACATGGAGTCCGCCGGGACTCCCTGCTGTATTCCATTTTGCGCGAAAAACATCCTGGCGCGGTGCCGCCCCGTTGACACGGTGGCCCCCGTTAGCATGCGGGACGGTTTGCTATCTTTGAGCGATGGTCACCGTGCATTACCCCAAGCCGCTTCAGAGTGGGGATCGAATTGAGATCCCCGCCCCATCCATGGGTGTCCCCGACTCCCTTCACGAACGGTTGCACGCCGGCACCAACGCGCTGAAGCGCCAGGGCTTCGACCCCCATCTGCGTCCCCATGCCACTATCGGCGGCCTTATGCCTGCTACCGCACAGGAGCGCGCGGAAGACCTGGAAGCAGCTTTCGCAGGAGCTGGTGCGGTGCTGCCGCCTTGGGGTGGAAAATTCGCAATCGAGCTCATCGAATACCTCGACTGGGATGCCATCGCTGAGGCGGAAACGTGGTTTGTCGGCTGGTCGGACATCTCAACCCTGCTGATGCCGCTCACCGTTCTCACCGGAGTAGCCACGCTTCAGGGGGCGAACTTGATGGATGAGCCCTGGGAGCTGCCAACACAGTTCCAACGCTGGACACAGGTCGCCGGCCTGACGGAGGGCGATTCGTTCACGCAGCATTCGGCTCCCCAACGTCGCTCACGCCCCTGGGTCGACTGGAACGACGAACCTCTTGACCGAGAGTCCGCCTACGAAACCCCAACACAGTGGCGATCGCTTGATGGTCGGCCTGTCAGTATGCGGGGCCGACTGATCGGTGGCTGCCTGGAAACTGTCTCCCTCTTGGCTGGCTCACGGTTTGGGGACGTTCCCGGGTTCGCTCGGCGCCACGCACCAGAGGGTGTGATCGTTTACCTCGAGTCGGCCGGCTCTGATGCACCGTCCGTGCTCCGAATGCTTTGGTCCTTGCGGCTGGCAGGCTGGTTCCAGCACGCCTCCGGCGTCCTCATCGGTCGCAGCAGCGCAGCCCAGACCAGCGGGGTGAGCCAGGCAGAAACCGTGGACCGCGCCCTCGGAGACCTCGGCATACCAGTCATTTATGACTTCGACATCGGACACCAACCCCCACAGATGCCGCTGGTTAATGGCGCCCTCGCGGACATCAAACTCAACGACGGCCACGGCACGATCATCCAGCACCTTTCAAGCTAACGACGTCCCGGAAGTCGATCGGACTCCCGGCGGCAGGGGTGACATTCAGCGCTGCGAGAATGCCGCCATTTATCGCTGCGATTCACACGAGATCGCCTCGGTTTCGACCGAAAGTAGGTCAAAACTCAACCGCGAGACGTTTTACGCAGCAAGAAAGTCGATAACGGTCATTCTTGACTGATTCCAATAACCACGTTCAACAGTGCAGGTGGCGCGACTTCTCCTACGCCGTTCGCTAAGGTGTCGAATATGGGTCCGGCAGCCGTGCGAATTGTGAAGGCAGTAGCGTTGCCTCTCCTGGTCCGGGCTGTTTTCAATGGTGCCCTGCTGGGCGCGTGTATCAGCGCGGGCATCTCAGCATTTTCGACCGTTCAGGCAGCTTTGTATCCGGAGCAGTTTGGGCTCTGGGGCATGAGCGGTGGCCAGATATTCTTCATGGCCGTCCTTGGGCTCGTTATCGGAGCCGTTGCCGGGCTGGCAACGGGTTCCGGTTCGGTAGCGGCGCTGTGGATTGACGCCAGTACCTCCTTATCAGTCGTGCTGCCAGGCGCCCTCACCGCTGGATTGGGAGCAGCCGCGGTGACGGCCGTTTACACCGTCGTCGCCTTCCATGCCCTGGGAGAAACCGCCTTGGCGCTGGCAGGATTCGGAGCCGGCCTCGCCACAGTCTCCGGGCTGCTCGCGGCATTTCATACTCGACGGCTTATCCGCCGCTACCATTCCACCGGCCAAAAGCAGGCCAACTGAACGTTCCCAACCGGGCAGATGAACTTTCTCACCGCGAAAGGACGGTGTCGCAAAACCTACATGCCTCAAAAACATACGAAACAACACAGCCGCAGCCGGTTTGTGAGGCGTTAAGAATAGGAGACAGCTAGTTAGGTTTTCGACCTTCGGTCGTGGTAGATATTTGATCGAAAAATCTGCCACTGCTGTGGCTGGTGAGTAGCCCAGTTGCGCCTCGACTCAGTCGACGGAAGTTGGGCTCCGATGACGTCACGCGCCTGGTCGACGGTGGCCAGCTCCGCACTGCCAAATTGCGTCTCAAGGTCTGGGCTTTGACGATATGCAGCCCACAGCGCGGGCGCGTCTTCAAGCGTCCAAGGGCGAAGTCCGACGGTCATGGCTCTTATCGTGCCCGAGTAAGGGCTGGCGCCACGAATTGGCCCCACCGCAGACCGGCGGAATCAAGCTGTTACTGCAACAGAATTCCTTGGATCAATTCGATCGGTTTTTTGACTCTAGTCTCTTGCGTAGCCGGTCGTTAAGTTCATGGGCTCCCCAGGCCAGATTCGTCGCGCTATGAATACTTAGGTCGGTTCCTTTAGGGAAGTACTGGCGCAGCCGTGGTTCACTGCGTGCGGTCTGGTCCAGAGCCCGTCTGTGCGTCAGGGGATTGAGGCGTTTACCAGAGCCTGGCTATGTTGGTGTCTGGGCGAGGTGAAGATGTCTCGTGTTTCCGCTACCTCGTATTGCTCATCACACATGGTTCATGTCCCCGGCGCATACACCGGGTATGCGCGGTGCTCAGAGCATTGTGGCTGAAAAATTCGGTGTCCGGCAGCTGCGGTCTGTCAGCTTCCCCGTGCCCGGCCCACCTCTCTAACCTATGGGGTACGGGCGAGGCGTGCGGAGTCAAGGATGGATCGTGCGCGGTCGTCAGATACATGGTCCGCGACATTGAGCCAGACCGTGATGGGTGGTGCCCCGATCAGGGGCACGAACACGATACCGGGGTGAATTCCCCTTGTGCGTGCGATGTCCGGGACGACCCCAACCCCCCGGTCGGAGGCTACGGTTTCGATCCATTCGTCGTAGCTCTGTGTCTCCACGATCTCAGGTGTGATGTCGGGCCAGAGGCCCGGTGTCGTCGTCCCGTTGATGATGTTGATTACCAGGGGTCGCCGCGGCACGTCCTCCCAAAGTACGGGATTGCCGACCGCCAAAGGCGATCGATGCGAACACACCAGCACACGGGGCTCTTGAAAGAGCTTGATGGTTCGTGGTTTGTCGAGGAGTTCCCGCGGCACCGGGGACCTCAACACGGCGGCATCGACGTCTCCGCGCACTAGGGGCTGCACTGGTGCGTCCACCCGACTGAAGGAAACCCCGAGGCCGGCGTTCTCCTGCAGATACCGGGCCATCTCCTGCGCCCAGGGGGTAGGGAGGAGCCAGCTAAAGCCCAGAGTGACGGTGGTATTTCCTCGCGCTGCAGCGACGCCTCGGTCGAGGCTGGCCAGCGTCGACTTGGCGTGGTCCAGGAACAGGGTTCCCGGTTCGGTGAGCTCGAAGCTTTTTGACGTCCGACGGATCAGCTGGACCCCCAGGATGGACTCGAGTTGCTGCACTGTCCGGGACAGGGCCGGCTGGGTGATCAGCAGTCTCAGCGCCGCGTAGGTGAAGGACTCTTCCTCTGCCACAGCCACGAAGGCCCTTAGGTGCCGCACTTCCACGTCCATGCTTCCCAAGCATAGACACTCGCTGATCGGTATTTTTCCGTACCGATAGCCGCAGCTGCGGTGGATAAGCAGGCCCGGCGCGGACGGGTGCCCAGCCGAGCCATGGAAAGAAAGCGCCAGGACGTGAGTGCTGCCGGTGTTGGTGTGCCGCGGATCGCAGGGATGGCTGCGGCCGGTTTTGCAGTAGCCATGGGACTTGGCCGGTTCTCTTTTACCCCGATCCTGCCCCTGATGATCGGACAGGCAGGCTTGTCCTCAGATGCGGGGGCGCTTCTGGCGACCGCGAACTATCTTGGCTATTTGGTCGGGCCGGTCCTGGCCTTGATTTTTCCCCGGCTGGTCTCTTCCTGGGTCCTCCACCGCTGGAGTTTGGTGCTCGTCGTGGTTTCCTTGCTCGGAATGAGCTTCACCATAGACGAACTCATCCGGCTGGGCCTGCGGTTCTTGGCGGGCGCTGCCAGCGCCCTGCTGTTCGTGGTGATTGCTAGTAGCGCCGCCATGAAAACAAGCCCTTTGCCACAGACCCTTTCAGCTATGCGTGTCACGCATAGCTGATACCCGAGGAGTATTTTTTTGGTGCACCTGCTGCCGCCTAGCATTGATGCAATCCCTAGGCCGAGGCTCGATCCAGGTTCTTGAGCCTAAACGTCAACCTCCCTCCGGGATTCCACTAGCGTAAATTAGTCAAGCAAAGGGCGAGGCGCACATGACTGACCACAACGCATCCGCTGAACATTCGGGCGCCAGCAGCTCCAGCACGTTGGAAGCATCCGGCCTTCTGGCCAGCCTTGGGGCTGTCATTCCGCTGGTCGCCGCGCCTATGGCAGGAGGCCCCAGCACCCCGGCTCTCGTCCTAGCAGCCGCCGAAACAGGAGGACTAGGTCTGCTCGCCGGCGGATACAAAACGCCCGAACAACTCGCCCAACAGATAGCCGAGGTGCGCGCCAGGATCTCCACTTTCGGGGTCAACCTGTTCGGTGTGAACATCTTCGCGCCCAACTCCGTGCCAATCGATAAGGACGCCTTCATCGAATACACCGAATCGCTCCGCGAATTAGCGGCCACATACGACCTGTCCCTAGAAGAAGTAGATGCCCTGGAGGACGACGACGAGTGGGAGGCCAAGATGGACATGCTGGTCAATGATCCCGTACCCGTGGTCAGCTTCACCTTCGGTCTTCCCCCCGCCGAGGCTGTCCACCGGCTGCGGAAGGCCGGGTCGCTGGTGTTCCAAACAGTGACCAACCCGAACGAGGCGCAACAGGCTGCGGCGCTTGGCGTCGACGGCTTGGTGGTCCAGTCGTACAAGGCCGGCGGGCACTCCGGTACCTTGACCCCGGCCACACCGGTCGAGCAGATACCCCTGGCCGAGTTGCTCGACCGTGTCCGATCATCGGTCCGACTGCCGCTCTGGGCCGCAGGCGGCATTTCTACACCGACAGCCGTCAGGGACGCACTGGCCCACGGCGCCGAGGCCGCCGTCATCGGAAGCGTGCTCCTGCGCAGCCCCGAGAGCGGAGCCTCAAAAACCTATAAAGAAGCGCTGGCAGACACTAACCGCACCGAAACCGTTGTCACCACGGCGTTTTCAGGCCGTCCCGCGAGGGCGCTGCGCAACGCCTTCGTGGACCGGTTCCACGGTCTCGCGCCAAGTGGGTACCCGGCCATCCACCACTTGACTAGCCCTATCCGTAAAGCCGCTGCAGCAGCCAACGATCCGGAGAGCATCAATATTTGGGCCGGCGCAGGCTACCGCGATGCCACCGAAGAACCAGCGGCCGATATTCTGCGCCGCCTCGCGGGACCCTGCTAACCGGAGAGCAACTACTCGCAAAAGGATTAAGTGCCTCTAAAAGCATGGGTTTCGAGGCACTGAGATTATGAGAGGCCTTGTTTCTGCCGTCGGAGCGTCTGTGGGTTCGGTGGAGCCAGTCGCATCACTTGATGGCGTGTTTTTCCAAGAAGTTCACGCCCTCGGGGTGGGTCGGTTGCTAGGCGGGGTGCCCCAGAACATGCCTTGGTGGCTGATCCTCTAAAACAGAGAGTTTTGGCGTGGTCAGTGGTAGAGGCTAGAGAGGAGGGTGATGATGTCCTGTAATTGTGTGGGTGGGTCAGTTTTGATCCATGCGGCGTAAACGGGTACTGGTGTTGTGTCGCGGACGGCTCGGTAGGTCAGGCCCTGTCGGCGGTATTGGTGTGCTGTTGATTCTGCGGTGATTCCACGGGCTTTGCCGCTGCTGATAACGGTGAGCCAGTCATCGACGTCGTCTGTAGGGATTGTCTGGTGTGGTTGGCCGCCGTCGGGCCAGAGGTTGAGTTGGGTGCTACCGGTGCGGTGGTCGATTGCAAGGGGAGACGTCGCTATTTGGGAGAGGCTTACCGTGCGTTTGGTGGCAAGCGGGTCATCGACGGACATTGCGCAGTAGCGTTTCTCTACACCGATCAAAACAAGTTCAAGGCTGGTCGCTTCCGGTATGCGGCGTAGGATCGCGAGGTCACTTTTGCCTTCGACCAATCCTGCCGTGGGTGTGTTCGTCCGGGTCAAGTGCAGTTCGTGGTCGGGGAGGCCCGCAGTCCACCGGCGTTGGAATTCTGGGGTGTGCTTACCCAGGGCAGACCACGCGTACCCTATTCGAATTGTGCTTACGCCGGCCAATGCTTCGTGGCGAAGATCGGCAACGATGGCGAGTGCGCGGCGGGCGTGCCGGATCACCCGCTCACCTGCCGGGGTCAGCTCCACACGGCGAGTTGTCCGGTGCAGGAGTCGCTTCCCAAGGACGGACTCCAGTGTGGCTATGTTGCGCGAGACAGTGGTCTGGGTGATACCCAGTTCGATACCGGCATCGGTAAAAGTACCCGTATCAATGACACTGACGAGGGATCGTAGGTGACGCAGTTCGATATCCACCCCCTCAGGATACTCATGCGTGTGAAGTATCAATAGAGTCACTCATGCATTATGCGCAGGTAGTTGTTAGCTTGCAGACTTCCACCATGATGAAGATGAATAAGGTAGTTAGTGGAAGAACTGCCGGAATAGCGACCGCATTGGGTGGGGCATTCTCAAATCAGCTGGGAGCTGCCAGCGGGTCATTGGCCTTCCCAGTCATCGGTCCAGTAGGTGTAGTCGCGGTTCGCCAGATAGTCGCCGCACTGATCCTGCTACCAGTGGTGAGGCCCCGTATCTGGAGCCTAACCCGCGCTCAGTGGTGGCCGGTCTTACTCTTGGCCCTGGTTTTCGGGACCATGAATCTCACCCTGTACCTAGCCATCGAACGCATTGGTCTTGGATTGGCTGTGACCTTGGAGTTCTGCGGACCACTAGCGATCGCTCTGCTGAGTTTCAGGAGCAGGACCAGTGTGTTCTGCGCGCTCATTGCAGGGGTCGGCGTGGTCACTATCACCCGGCCTCAACCCACGACTGATTATCTGGGTGTTGCGCTCGGTCTCATCGCTGCTTGTAGCTGGGCCGCGTACATCTTGCTCAACAGAACCATAGGCTCTCGCATCCCCGGAGTTCAGGGAACCGCAACCGCCACGGGAGTCTCAGCAGTCCTCTTTCTACCCATAGGTGCGTGGATACTCATCACCACGCGCCCGGATGCTTTTACCATTCTTTACGCTGTCAGTGCCGGCGTCTTGGCCTCTGCTATTCCGTTCGTTGTGGACCTGATTTCCCTGCGGCGGATTCCCACAAATCTCTTCGGTATCCTCATGAGTGTTAATCCTGTGTTGGCAGCTCTCGTCGGAGCAGTGTTGCTTGAGGAAGACCTTGGCACCATCGAATGGGTTGGTATAGCACTTATCGTCACGGCGAACGTGGCCGCGCTGCTTCTACCAATCCGCAGATCACGAGCGACAACGGCCGGAACGGAAAAGTGGTTCTGGAAACCAGGGCAGTAACCTGCCCCCTCCCGTAGTGGTACCAGCAAGAGAACGGTTCGCTAAGTCCAGGTCTTGACCTCCAAGAAGCCGCCGCTCCAATCCGTTGGGTTCCGAGGGCGCCAGCCGCTTCGCATAGTCGGTCTCGTATTGCATGGGTTTCGAGGCGATTAGGTTATGAGACTTCCTGGTTCCATGGTCGGGGAGTCTTTGAATGTGATTCGGCAACTGTGTGAGGTCCTGGCGTGCTTGCTTTGCTTGAGGCGTGGAATTGTTTTTCTGTTTTCGGGCGGGCTTAGGTGAACTTGCCGAAGGGTCCGGCTTGGTCGGAGGGGATCTGCTCCCGTCTGGTTGTGATTGAGATGGCCAGAAATACGATTCCGGTCATCAGTACGAGAAGAGCAATCCCAAGGAGCCCTTGATCGCCTCCGGTCGGTGGGCAGCCGGCAGGGCTGTCGTCGATTCCGGGGCAGGTCCTCCACGGTTGAAGAACCAGCACGAACCCGCCTGCTAATCCCACGAGTGTGAGGATGGTTCCTAACACGGCATAAAAGCTCTTTTTGGACGGACTCATGGTTCATCCAAACACGGGGACATTGTCGTCTACATCCGCCCGTGGGTTGAGTGTTCAGGTGGAGGTCTGGTTCTCATCGCGTCGAAGGCGTTGTTCTTCGAGTAGGGCAAGGGATTTTTCGCGCGCGTTACGGATCCGTTGTAAGGCTCCAACCATGCTGATGCTTGCGAACAGGACAATGAGGGTCAGGGCAAGGAGTCACCAGGTGATATCCATGGGTTTACTCTGTCAGATGTCGCAATGCGCCTTCTTCTCCGAGATGGCGCGATCTCTTTGGTAGGGGGCGGCGAGGTAGGTTCTTAGGCCTTGGTCACCACTGCCGAAGGCCGTGATCGACGAGTGCGCTTGGACCCAGCAAGGGTTCTAGCCGATAACGGCAAGACCTTTACTGGTGGTTATTTTTTGACCGCGTACCAACGCTTGGGTAGCGATTGAAGGCCCCGGTATGCAAGAACGCTCGCGAGGGATAGGAAGATGACGCCAGAAACGTAGTCAAACCACTCTGAGGCACCTCCCAAGGTGAGGATTGAAAACATTAGTACGATGGTGGCCCCACACAGGAGCAGGCCACCGGTTACCTTTGGGGGTACTTCGGTCCCAGCATGATCAGAATGTGTCATGTTCCAAACCTAATACCCGCACTGCTCAGAGAGTCCCCAAACTGCCGACGTTACTTGTCGAGGCAACGAATCCGTCTGTCTCGTATCTTGGATTTAAGAAGGATTGCCGGTAAGGATCACTCTTCTTCGGGAAAGAAATATGTCTACTATCCGCTTCTCGAAGACTACGGCGATGTTGACGGCCACAGGCGCGGGAGGCTGATGAAGACCATTGTTGCTCCTGGCCCTTGATATCCGCGATATCAGGTTCAGAATCGGGGTTGGGGGACCTTTGGAACGAAGAGATGGCACTTCGCCTGGAAAGATTCACGAGCGTTGGGCGCCCACAGGTTTGGTGTTACTGAGTCGCCACCTAAACCATTATTCGTCCCGATTGCCGGCTATGTGCTCAATTTAGGTCCTCGCAAAGAGGGCTAGGACTGCAAAGTATCAACAGTCTCGTATCCCTAAGAGAGCGAGACGTATCCCATGCAAGGCCCAGCGCGCGAACCAGCCTGATCGGTTGTAGCTGTGTTTTATCCTATGCGATGCAACACAGCTACTGCAACCGATCAGGCTGGTTCGCGCGCCGGGCCGTACACGGCGAAACACTTCGCTTTCCTAGAGATACGAGACGGCTTGGTGTGTAGCGTTTGGGGCGCCTTCATTTGGCATTAAGTCGGGCGGGGCATACGGGAATGTGTTGTCTGCGGAACCATGCCGTTTCGCAAATTTTCGATTTCGTCACCGCACACTTCGGTGGAGGACCGGCTTACGGGCAGATTCATAGCGGCCCTACATTGTCGGGCACGATAGGAACTATGACCGTAGAACTTCGCCCCTGGACGCTTGAGGACGCACCTGCGCTGTGGGATGCATATCGGCATAACCCGGACCTGAAGACGCAATTTGGCAGTGCGGACCTAGCCACGGTCGACCAGGCACGTGACTACATCGGCGCTCAACTTCCGTTGAAAGAGTCAAGGCGTAACTGGGCTATCACGATCGATGGTGCCGCCGTAGGCAATGTAGGGCTATCAGCCATTGACCGGCGCCACGGAACTGCTTGGACGTACTACTGGCTCACCTCTGCGGCCCGTGGCCGCGGCTATGCAGTGCGAGCCTTATCAACGATCGCCGCAGCAGCATTCGAAGATGGACTTTTCCGCCTCGAGCTAGGGCACCGAGTCAACAATCTAGCTTCGTGCAAGGTCGCCACCAATGCCGGATTCATCCCCGAAGGTATCGAGCGCCAGAAGCTGCTGTACGGTGCTGAACGCTTCGACGTCGAGACCCACGCGCGGCTGCGTACGGATTCAAACCCAGATCTCTCGATGCTCCCGTTATCCCGGTAAAGAATCCTTCAACGGATGTTCCATGAGCGAATGGATCAGAGGCTCAGCGCGGACAGCACTCTGGTGCGAAGCAGTTGGTATTCGCTGACGTACGCTCGTGGTCCTTCTGCTGATCGGACGACGACGCGGGGCTCCCCAATGATGCGGTGACTTTTGAATTGCTCTCGGGTGAGGTCGATCTCGAAGCCACCGGAGAACCGGTTCCAGTACTGGACTTCGTCCCCCTCGTTGCCGCCGCTGACTTCTGCGATGAGGAGATCACCACCGAGCAGGTCTTGAACGATGAGAGCTGTGGGTCCACACTGGCCGTGTGCCGCATTGTCGGGGTGCCACTTCGTGAGGCTCTTGGCGTCGAGACAAGTCGTATCTGCACTCCAAGACAGGCGGAATGCTCGCTCGAGCTCAAGCAATGTGTGAGTCATGGCGACAGCGTAGCAAGGGACCTACTGAACGGTGACGGATCCCTTGGCGGACACTCTTTTGGGGTTTTGGCTGCCAGGTAGAGTCTGACCAAGACGTCTGTCCGCTCACTGGGGGAAACATGAAGATCGGTGTCCTTGCAATAGCTGCGTGGATTGTCACCGGGCTGATCGTGCTACTTGGAGTCAGCGCCGGCGCGACCATCTGGTTCTATATGGAGCCCGTCGTTGATTCGGTGCCTGATCCGGCAAGCTACGGTATGGCCGTAGGCGCCGGCTTTTTGGCTTTGTTCCTTAGTTTGGCCGTTAGCCTGAGCCTGACTGTATACGCAGCTCGGTGCCGGACCACTGGGCGGGCCACCTGATCTGAAATCGAGCACTGTCCGGTAAAGGATCCACCTACGGACGGGCAAAAAGTCTTCGCCACCTTATTCCACTGCTGAAAGCGTTGCCCAAGCGACATCGATGACGCATAGCTCATCACCAGTCTCACGGAAGAAGAGATCGCCCGGGAAAGTGGTGCCCGACGATGCACCCTCGGGTAAGCCCTCCAGGTTGATGCTCCACTGCGGATTAAGCGCTGCTTGGTCCTTCCAATACTTGCCGGAAAACTTCTCCGGCTCACCAGCAGACAGCGAAGACCAGTCGCTAGGGTTGCCAAAATCTGCAGTGGAATCAGCGCAAACAAGGTCCGACGTTTCGCCCGCAGCCAAGTCGGCAATGAGCTTCTCCGTTGCTTCAATTACTTTGGCGCCGTTACTTCCCCATATCAATGAGTCGACAGAGCAACCGGCTAATAGCGCAGCCAAAGCTCCCCCAGATAATCCGCAAACCACTTTTTGCCTCAGTGCCATCTCCCAAACCTAGGGCACGCATGAGCAAAAGACGACCCCGCTATGTGCTGCTCCTGGCCGGGCGAGGCAAGGGCTGGGTCTACGAGAAGCGGCAAAGCAGACAAACAATTGCGCGCCCGGTACAGGATCCCCTATCGAACACCTAGGCGTCCGCCGAACCGCCAGCTACCGGGCGGGTAGGACGTGGTGCTACGTTTGACCGCAGTGACATTCTTACTTTCTCTGTGACCCAGAGTCGATGCAGCGGTTCCCGTTCGCTTCCCTTGGAAGCGGTGATCCCGTGTGCCCTCCAGGGGGACTCCCTCGCGAGTCCCCCTGGCACCCGGCCCCTCACCGAACTCATCCAGAGAAGATCACATGCCCTTCATTTCGAGCGACTCCGCCGCGCCCTCCACACCTGCCCTTGACCGAGAATCACTGCGCCCTGATTGCGCCAACTGCTTCGCGCTCTGCTGCACCGCACTCGGCTTTTCCCGCACCACGGACTTCGCCATCGACAAGCCAGCAGGAAGTCCCTGCCAGAACCTTGCCTCCGACTTCTCCTGCACCATCCACGACAGCCTGCGCCCGCGAGGCTTCCGAGGATGCACTGTCTTCGACTGCTTCGGAGCCGGCCAAAACGTCTCACAGAACCTCTTCCAAGGAATAAGCTGGAAAGCGGATCCAGTAACAGCGAAAGACATGTTCTCGTCTTTCAAGGTCGTCCGGCAACTCCACGAAATGCTCTGGTACCTGGCAGAAGCTACCAGCAGGACCTTCGACCCGGACACCTCGCACCAGGTCAACGAGCTCAGAATGACAATCGAAAATACGATAGCCGAAACGCAGCAGGTCCTCTCCCTGAACCTCGGCGACATGCACGCTCGGGTTCGGTCCGTACTAATGGACGTCAGCGAAGAAGTGAGGTCCTCATACCTTGCAACTGGTGATGATCACCTAGATGCTGCGCTTGTCCCTGGAGCAGACCTCATGGGCAAGAATATGAAGTCCAGGTCGCTGTGTGGGGCAGACCTTCGAGGTGCCTATCTCATCGCCGCGGACCTGCGAGACTGCGACCTCTCAGGCGCAGACCTCCTCGGCGCTGACCTCAGAGATACCCGTCTCGAAGGAGCCGATCTTTCCAGAACTCTCTATCTGACACAGGCGCAACTCAACGCCGCCCAGGGCGACGCCCACACGTACCTACCCCCGGATCTCAGCAGTCCTACTCATTGGCCCAACAACAGCTGAAGACGACACAACGGTGCCCGCTGGCCGGCAACTACACATCAGTTGCCCGCCAGTCGGCACCTAAAACCTCCGGCGGAAAGTGTCCGGTAGCCGATCAGCTAAACGGCACCTATCTCGCACCCCCGGGTGGTTAGGTGTCTCGTAACCTAAGTGCCTCGAAACACATGGGTTTCGAGGCACTTAGGTTTGAGACACCACGCTTTCGCGGTCGGAACTTTTGTGGCACTGATCGAGGTGGCTGTTTCAATGATCGATTTTGTTGAATATGGCGGTAACCGCTTCGGCTATGTCCCTTGGCCGGGGGCAGACATCAACACCGCCGTTGTCCAGATAGTGTGCAGCGCGGTCTTTTTGATGCCCGCAGCAATCATCACAGTCAAGAGGCTGATCTATCACAACGCCCGCCAAGCCTAAAAGGCTTCTATCTGTCCCCATGGCGCTGGTGTTAGCTGGGATGTCGTTGCCCGGTGCCTTGCGAGCGGTCTTTTGGTGAGAACTGCGGCCGCTGCCGAGAAACGGATGGCGATGACCTGGGGTAGGGAAGTCTCGCCCTCGACAACAATGATTCCAAAGGATCTTTTCCCGGCCGCTGGGTCGTCCAGCGGCCGGTAACTGCAGGGCTTAGCAACTTCGGCCATGCTTTAGGCATGCGTTCTATTGAGTTGGTGGAAGCGGTCTGGTGGCCATTTCCTACTTCAGGGCTGAAGACTCTCGCGTCTCATAGCTGAGGCTGTTGAGCTCCTCGTCCAACTCGTTCACCTGGATAAGGTATCCATCAGGATCTTTGACGGTGAAATATCGGCCGAAGGTTTCGTCCATGATCTCTGATGGCGTGTAGCCCGCCTCTTCGAGCCGCTTAGTAGTGAGTTCCAGTTTTTCGTCGCTGGTAAATTGCAGCGCCACGGCTCCAGCGTCTGCGTGAGTTGTGGCCGTTTCGGCGATGTGCAGTCCTAACTGGCTCCCGCCCCCACGCATGTCGGCCCAGGTGCCGCTTGTAGCTGCAGCATTTTCCAGCAGTCCGAGTGCGGAATAAAACCTATTCGCGAGCTCGATGTCCCGCACGAAACGGATTGGTGTGACTTTCATTTGCTTGATTCTTCCTTGTTTAGAGACGCAGTCAGCGCTTCTTCTACGAACGATGACAGCGACAATCCGCGCTCGATAGCGGCGTGCTTCACCTGTCTGACCAGCTGTGGGGGCAAATAGATGTTGAATTGGGTTTTATCGGCCATAGCTAGAATGCTAGCAAGCTAGCTATTAAGAAACAAGGGTTTTATCGATGAAAGCGAGCATTGGGAGGTCCGGATGAGGGTGCGCATGGAGCTGTTTGCCAAGATCCGCAGAGACGCCCGCGTTGAGGGTTTGTCCATCCGTGGGCTGGCAAAGCGGTCTCAGATCGCCAGGGAAACAGTCCGGCAGGCATTGTCGGATCCTCTCCCGCCGGCACCGACTCCTACCGCCTCGCCCACACCATTGCCCAACAAAATGCAGGCCTAGCCGAGTGACACAGCCCAAATGCGGCCCCGAATGGCTGTCCGCAGTCTTTATGGATTCCCGAAGAAAGTCACTGCGGCGGACGTTGCAGGCGTATTCGCCATCAGGAAAGCCAGCACAATACCGAGAAGCACAAAGGCCATGGTCGCTATCAGCAGTGGCCTGTGTTTTGGATCGTCCAGGTATTCACCAGGCTTCCGGCGCACAAGGGCCCACACCGCTAATCCCATACCGATCGCTAGGCAAACATAGAAACCAATCTCGTATACGTTGCGCATGGTGTCCTCATTCGGTGCCTGTGTTAGGGCGCGAGCCAACTAGTGCCTTTGACTGAAGATACCCCGAACAGGGCCGACGTCTAACGGCGAAGCCGCTTGAAGTTAGGTGGTCCCGGTTCAAACCGTCTTAGTGGTCCTGAGTCCGGTTGACATAGTCATTCAAGAGATAAGCCCAGGAATGGGGCGGCATACAGTGAACTGGTCCCTGAAAGTTAGAGCTGATTTATCAGCCCAACTTGGGAGACCAGTTCACTGTATGTGTCAGCCATGCCGCACTACGTCAGGAGTGTGACGTGGCCGGGATCGTGAACCGCCGCTCGTCGGTTAGGCCGCGGCCCCGTCCTCCGAATTTCCATCCTCCGCAAACGCCCCGTCCACAAGCGCGGTGCACGCAGCGATGACGTACTCCGGGACAGCGTCGAAGTCTCTTGGATTGAGCTGCATCACATACTCGTTTTCGATGTGATAGGTCTCGTTGACGAACTTCGTGAAGACTTTGTCCCCTTTCAGTGCGATGGGGTTTAGCTCGGACATGACTCTAAAGAGTTGCACTTTTTCATAGCCCACGTCCGTAGCGTCGAACTTGGCCTTCAGGGCTACGGCGTCCTTGAGTTCTGAGAGTATCCGCGCGTAGTCAAAGCTGGAGATGTGTTCTTTGACGGCTTCGGTAGCTTCGAGGATGTTCGTGTCTGTGAGTGGCGTCTGCTGAGTCCCCGTCTTTTGTGTCGGGACCTCCCGCAGATGAAGCAGGCTCGACAGGAGGTCGTACTCACGGCCGCGGGAACCATGCACCTCGAACCGGCGTCGCAGGTAGATGCATTTGATGGCATCATCGCTGGCTGACGAAATATTGGAGTCGCATACCTGGGAGAACGTATTGATATCGTTTGCCTCGATGGGCTTCTCGGTCACCAGCCTTGCCCGGCCGCTAAGGAAGTGCACAGCAGGATCTGCCGCCGTGAACTGGCCCGATGTTCCGGTCAGCACGATGTCCACGGCCGGTTCGATGTCGTGAGTAAGAAGAAGCGATGTTACGTTGCGGAGGCTGTTCTTACCGTGGAACAGCTGGTGGAGGATTGCGAACTTCTTCGTCTTATCGAAGCTGGAGATCGGATCGTCCAGTACAACTAGGTCTGGTTGCTCCCGATTTACATGATGCATGAACAGCACCAGCGCAAAAGCGTTTTTCTCGCCATAGCTTAAATGACTTGATGCAGACTCGAGGTGTCCAGGAGCGTCCTTGTGTTCCAGGAGCATGCGATATGAATCCCCGGTGGCCTCAATCCGGACTGAGTATTGATAGCCCGCGGAATTGAGAAACTCATTTATTGATGTCTGGTTGATCTGAATTAGTTTCGCAACCCTCCTCTTCTGTTCTGAAATGTTGCGTCGAACATCGATGATCTGGATCGCAACTTCGTCAAGCTTCGCGTTGATCAGATCCACTACCACCGTAGTTGCGTCCGAATTGAGTGCATGTAGTAGGGACAGATCGACCTTGAGTTCTTTTAGGAGGGTCCCCACATCTTTTTCGTCTCGCAGGGCATGGAACGACAGTTTTTGTAGCGCGGAAAGCTTTAGGAGGAGCGTCTCCACCTGTCCTCGCAAAGTGGCAAGGAAGAGGCCCTCCTCCGGTGTGATTTCAGTGAGGGATGTCGTCAAGGCTTCTAGCTGCGTTAGGTAACCGGGTTCAAAGTAGCGGCCGAGCTTATCTATGGCGTTCCGCAGCGCACTCATATTCTTGACCGCGGCGGACTCGTATTCCGCAGATACCTGGGTTGCAGTGGCTTTGTCCACACTTTGGACCGAGCAGAACGGGCAGTTTTCGGAGAGGTCGAGGAACGCCTTTCCCTTCGATTGCCAAGTGATCCAACCCGCTGGATCACTGCTTTGCAGAAAACCTGTGTAGCCCTGTAGCGGCATTGGAATATTCTTGAGCTTGCCGCCAACTCCCAGGGCTTTGAATCCTCGGCTGGTCTTTGCAACGGCACCTGTTTTTGTAACGTTGAAAGCATCACGCAGCTCAGTGAAGCTGAGTAGAGCTTCGTTGAACTCTGTCTGCTGCGCAAACGTCTCTTTCAGAGACTGGAACATGGACTCGATCTTTTCGAGTCCCTGCTTGTAGTCGTCCGTGTTGATAAAAATCTCGAAGCTATTTTTGAGTACCTCGTCGGGCTGGAACACAAACTGCGATACGTAGGCATCGTTGAAGGTCAGTACGCTGTTGATCTCTTCAGCGCCTTCTACGGTTGGTTGTGGGCCGTCGGATGTTGCCCGGTACTTGAAAGGGGTCAATTCATCCAGGGTTCCCCCCTCGGTACGTAGAGTGAGCGCTCGAGCGATTGTGCTCTTGCCGAGGCCGTTGGGCCCGTACTTGATGTTTAGAGATGACCGGCGAAGGGAGATATTCACCTCGCCAATACTGTTGCAGTCCTTGATTTTGATTTGGTAACCAGCCGGCGCGTTTCGTTCCACTTTCACAGTGTCAATCTCGGGCTCAGTCATGGCCCACCCCCTGTATATTTCATGACGATCTGTTTTGATCTGCCATTTCGGCTCGTGGTTCAAAGTTCGACGCTTTGCGCCGCACTTGAACTTTCTATGAAACATACCGGGTTTTACGAATGTGGCATCTGGCCGCGCCGGGATGAAATCACTGTTCACACAATCCGGGTCTTGCTGTGCGTCCCACCATGCATGTAGATCTTAATGCCCGGTGAAGGTCCCTCAACCGCAACAGCCCCGACGCCTCGTATCCCTAGGGTTAAGAGGCGTCTCACGGACCCAGAAATCAGAAGCGGGGGAGTGGCTCGCGTTCCCCGGGTTTCTGCGGTTTCGGCCTCAGCCGAAATTTCTCGTATCTATGTGTTGTAAGTTACTGGTTGAATTGATGCACACACTGTTAGTTATGAGACATGTTGGAGGTTGTTGTGGGGAAGTTGATTGGTTATGCGCGGGTGTCGACGCGGCAGCAGTCTACTGATCGGCAGGAGCAAGATCTTCTTGCGGCCGGTGTACGCCGTGATGATCTGTACGTGGATCACGGGGTCTCTGGTGCGAGGGCGTCGAGGCCTGAGTTTGATCGGGCCTTGGAGGCGTTGGTTGAGGGGGACACTCTGGTGATTACGACACTTGATCGTTTGGGACGCTCGACGCAGAACATGTTGGCGTTTGCTAATGAGTTACGTGATCGGGGTGCTGGGTTGCGTGTGTTGAATCTTGGGGGAGGGGATGTGGATACAACGACCCCGATGGGGTCGATGTTGTTCACGATCATGGCTGCCCTGGCTCAGATGGAACATGAGATCAAAAGCGAACGCGTCACTGATTCCATCAGCAAACGCAGGGCAGCAGGGAAGAACCTGGGCGGCCGGCCTGTACGGGTAACCGATAGTCAGATCCGTACCGCCATGCGCCTAGTTGATGGCGGGGAACCTGCTGCCCAGGTCGCGCGGGATCTTGGAATGTCCCGGGCAACGTTCTACAGACGCTCACGGGGCCTTGTCGGCTAGGTCAGAGGGTCAATCAAGTCGAAGCTTTCACAACAATAGAAATTCCCGTATGACAGCGCAAAGGCTGATCAATTTCACTTAGAAAGAATCCCCAATAATGCCGGTTATCCATTGCATCACCACGACGGCAAAATCAAGATTTTCAGTACGCCCCGGGCAGCGCAACCCCACGACCCAAGAGAAATCGACGAAATTCTAAAGTTTTCAGCCAGGGAAGGACAATTTTCGACGGAGGAATCTTCCATGGAAACGTCCCAACCGGTATTTTGGGTATACATATCAACAATTGCGGATACTGCGGAAGAGAATCCATGTTGAAGGGTGCTGTAGGCAAAATCCTGTGCGCGCTGACCCCGCGACCGTCAGATGAGGGCCCCGCCATGATGATTCCGCTCTGGGACTACACCCTTCCGAATCACTACCAGAGTGAAGAAACTCACCCACACAGCAGCTCGACGTCCTTCGACCCACTGAGCATGGCGTATCGAGTATGGAACGCGAACGAAGAACGAATTCAGCGCTGCCACCCAGCTCACGAGGCTCGCCTCCTAGGACTGTCCGCAGATAACTGGTACGAAATATTTATAGAGCTTCATGAAAGTGGTGGAGTCGAATGGGACGCACTGAGAAAATTCCACTATTTTGTCGAAGTCGGCCTTGAAGAAGCGGCACTCCGAGCCATGTAAGAAGGATCAAAAATGAATATCCATGACTCTCAACCATGGTGTGGTGCCCCAGTACTAGCCTTGGAACGATGACCTGGGATAGGACAGTGCCTTTGGAATCAAGAATTTTGCCTCGTTCGGAGGCCAGAACAGAATTGTAGGAGCGGGTATTGGCAGCCTTCGCCGCAGCCCATTTCTAAGGCGAGGCTTCAGACCTAAACATAGGTTGGCTGATCGTTTTTGTATGCGCTGTTATCAGCGCGAGTACGCTCCTGCATAGCCGCAATCGAGGCGAGGACGGCCCCGGTGCTCTGATGGTACCGACGATGGACCTTCTTGGAAGCTAGCCGTGCAACATGTTGATTTTTGCTAATGAGTTGCGTGGGCGGGGTGCGGGGTTGCGTGTGTTGAATCTTGGGGGAGGGGATGTGGATACAACGACGCCGATGGGGTCGGTGGTGTTCACGATCATGGCTGCCTTGGCGCAGATGGAACATGAGATCAAAAGCGAACGCCTCACCGATTGCATCAGCAAACGCAGGGAAGCGGGTAAGGATCTGGGTGGCCGACCTGTACGTGTTATGGATAGTCAGATCCGAACAGCCATGCGCCTGGTCGATGCTGGGGAACTTGCCGCTTAGGTTGCGTGGGATCTTGGGATGTCCGGGGTCTACGTTTTATAGACAATCACGGAAACTTTTCGGCTAGGTTGAAGAGTCAAAAAATGGAGGCAGCCCCGGCAGTCCAAAGTGTCAATCAAACCTTCAGGAGCCCCTTTCACTCGCAAAGATTGTCCCCACGGGTTAAGAAGTCAATCAAACTCTCAGCAGTTCCGTGCGTGTTGGTTACGGGATTACCCCGTAGCGGTTCATGAGCCAGTTGAGGTTATTTTCTAGGCCGGGTCGCCAGGCTTGCCAGCTGTGTGATCCTGGGAGGACTTGTAGGGTTACGTCCATTCCTGCTGCCTGAGCTGCGGCGTAGATTTGTTCGCCTTGAGGTTTGTAGAAGCTGTCGTCGGCTCCGACTGTGATGAGGCCAGCTGTTGTGGGGAAGTGACCATTTTTAATGACGTCTAAGGGGTTTTGTTGAGAGAACGCTGTTGTGTTGCCGGAAAAGTAGGAGGTAATGAGTGCTCGGGTGCCTGCGGGGACCGTGGGCATGTTTTCTCCGGAGATATCGATAAAGCTGGGATAGATCTGGGGAAAGTTCACGGCAAGTTGGAGCGCACATGTTCCGCCGTAGGAGAAGCCAGCTACAGCCCAATTCGTGGCCGGACCTTGCCCGGCGTGGAGGACGGTCTTGACCCAGTTAGGAACGTCGACGGCGAGGTAGGTTGCGGCTTTGCCGTGGCTGGTGTCCATGCATAAAGAGGGTTCGGTGACGCTGCCTTGATTTGCATCTGGCATGACGACTATGGGTGCTAGGCCCTTGTGAGCTGAAGCGTATGTGTCCATGAAGTCCGCGAGTTGCCCGCCGGTGAGCCAGTCCTTGGGTCCACCGGGGACGCCGTGGAAGAGTACGAGAACGGGCACTGATGCTTGGGGAGTGGCTAGATATGCTGGCGGTAACCAGACGTAGCCTTTGCCTGCTGTGACTCCGGATGTGGGGCCGGGGATGGTGACTTCGGAAACGAAGCCTTTTGTGGGCATGGTTTGAGGCGGTACCCAGGTAGCTTCACGCGTCAGAGGAACTGAAGTTGAGCCAGTGCCAGTTCCGGGAGGTGTTGTTGGAAGGGTTTCAAGCTTTACGTTGGTTCCGACCAGGGACCCGATTGTGGGGTAGGTGCCGTAGTGGGAGTTGATCGTGGTGGTGGAGGCTACGAGCACAAATGCGATTGAGGAGGCGGTGATGATTTTGTTGTGGATGCGGGCTCGGCGGAATAATTGTTGTGCTCCGAGTACGAGGGCAAGGAACGCCATCCCGATTGGGATGTAGAGCTCTGGGGGCTGGGGCGCTCCCCAAATATTCCAGATGCGTTCGGTGACGAACCACAATCCGACGCTCAGGATGAAGGCCACTGCTGTGGACAGGATTGTCCGGCGTAGGTCTTTTCTTAACGAAAGCACGACGAGCCAGAGTAGGCCGGCGGCACCAAGAACGCCCGTGAGGATGGGTACTACTCCGTTAGTGAGGTTCACGTTGGAAATGTTCATTGGCGTAGTGAGCCAGCACGGGTGTTACATGCTTTTGGTGCTGGGCGTAGGCAGTTCCCTGTCGGGGGGATCGATTGCAGCTCTGAGTTAGGGACGTTCATTTTCGGCCTGATTTCAGTTCGCGGGTCCATCGGGTCCTCTCCGTGGGTGGGGAATCTAGTCCTAGCCATTGTGAGATTTTAGGTCGTTGATTCTGGTCCAGCTGACTAGTCGGCTGTGATTGCCCTCGAGCGGCTGTTCGGGAATGCACGTGCGCGGTGCGTGTGTGGCGTTCGTGGGCTTCAGTGTTGCGTGTTTGTGTATTGGTGGGGGGCAAAAGTTTCTGTTTCCCACACTTTTTGCAGTTCATATCTGCGTGGTCCAGAGAGTATCACTTCGGAGGTGGGTCCCCTCATGGATTGATCTTTCCTTCTGGTTTCGTTGATCGTTCCGGCGGTGGTGATGGCAGAAGTTACTGGGGTGGCCGTGTACGACGGACTTCGGGGCTACTCAGGGTTTCTTCAGGTAGGTGCAAGCACACTGGTTCGGTGAAGAGTATGTGGCGAGGACCCCAGGGTGACCTTATGAGCGAACGTTCGCTGAGAGGAACGTTGCCGTTGTATGCCCGCGTGCGGTCCTGGATTTTGCTGCCGGTTGGTGTTGCCTTGTTGATCCTGACTCTTACTTTGGGTCTAGTGGCTAAGTCTTTTGGTTCCTCTGGTCCTGACATCGGTGTTGATGTGGGACTCAGCGAGATACGCAATCCTTTGTTGAATGCTCTCGCGGTGGGCGTTCACGTGGGTCTTGGACCAGTGGGTGCAGTCATTATTCTTGGTGTGATTTGTGTGTGGTTGCTTTTCGTTCGTCGGGCTCCCCTTCAGTCTTTTGCCTTTGGTTCGATTACAGCTGTGGGTTGGCTTAGCTCAGAAATTGGCAAGTTCACTGTTGGAAGATTGCGTCCGCCTGCTGTCTTGGTTCACCCGTTGGTTATCGAATCCGGGCGTGATAGTTTCCCCAGTGGACACACAGCCTTCGCGGCATCTTTGTCCTTGGCGATTATTTTGGTGTTAACCCGTCCAGGGATGTGGCGCCGATGGATCATTTTCGCCGGTGTGATATTCACGGTCCTTGTTGCCCTGTCCAGGCTGTATTTGGGCGTGCACTACGTCTCGGACGTTGTCGGCTCGGTCCTGATCAGCGGCGCGGGAGTGCTGATGTGGTTGGTTTTATGGAACGCCTTCATTGAACCTCGACTGGATAACTCCCGGCTTTTGGCGAGGTTCACTTCGACTACTTCGCTCACCTGAGGAAGGGCACATACGATCATGAGTGCCATGATTGATAACGTTCTTGGCCTCGGGATCTCTGCTGCAAGCATTTTATTCTGTAGCACTTGTCTTTGCAGAGGACGCTTTTTCTTGAGTTCATCGTGCCAGAAGTAGAAGGGTGTTGGCTCTGAGGACCATTTCTACACTCGGCCGATTTGAGGTAAAGCCATCCCGGAGGTGGGTGAACTCAACCAGCGTTGTGGTGACCTCCGCGCTCCTAGCCGCGGCTCTTTCTCATTGTTCTTCGGCTCAGGACAATTCCCCGGCCAGCGCTCACAGCATTGTAATTGTCGGAGATTCACTGAGTACCGGGTACGGAACATCAGCTGCTGATGCATGGCCTCAATTGGTGAACAATGACGCAGCGTTCGTTCGAGGTCACCCTGTTTTGAGGAACACTGCCCAAAACGGGAGCGGGTATGTGAGCGTAGGCGAGGAAGAGTCGACGTTCGCTACTGAGGTCGCTGAGGCAGTTAGCCCCACAACACGTCTGGTGGTTTTCTTCGGTTCCGAGAACGATATTGGATTTCCGTTATCCGATGTTGGCGCTGCCGCGTCGGAGGCTTATGCCAACGTCAAGTCCCTTGCGCCTTCGGCTCGCCTTCTTGTTATCGGGCCTGTATCCACCACACCCGACATTGATCCGGAGTTGGTTGCCGTCCGGGACCAAGCCCGGGAAGCAGCTTTACACGCAGGCGCCTTCTTCGTTGATCCGATCGCGGAGGGCTGGATCATGGATAACTCAGCGGAGCTGATTGGGCCAGATGGAGATCATCCCACGGTCGCCGGACAAATTTTTCTCAAAGATCAGATGGAAAGACTCATCTCAGAGCATTCGTCTTCGTAGCCTCGCTGTCATCTGGGAACGTCGTGGATTTCCTGATTGATCGAGATGGGTTCCTTGCGGCTGGGCTCGTCGTGCAGAATTTGGTTCACGATATATCCCAGATGTGCGGGGCTGGTGGGTATCGATCTTCCTTGGCATGTTTCCGAGGGGAAGTTTTTCCCGGAGCTTGCCGATACTGATTTGGTGTGGAGATCTTTGGATTTCGTAACCGAAGAGAATTCGGAGCGCCTTAGCCGGTATCGACGGGTGGGCGTATAGATCTTCGGGACCAGGCGCTTGGTCCTTCCCGGACGTTGGCTCTCATCCGTGGCAGGGTTTTATTGCAAAGAGGGTGGGGTGATGGATCGGGGTAGGGCTTTGAGCCCGAGGATGATCCACCGCATGATTCCAGGTACCCAGATGATGCTTCTGCCTCTTTTGAGGGCTTTGGCTGTTTGGTGTCCAATATCCCAGCTTGTGGTGGCGAACGGGGGTGGGGTTAGGTGCGATGTCATGGTCGTGGAAACGAATCCAGGTCTGATGAGGAGTGTTTTGACTCCTTGGGCTTTGAGTGAACGCGCTGTGGTTCGTACGAGGGTGTCGATTCCTTGTTTGGCCATTGCGTAGAACAAGATGTCGTTGCGGGGTCGTATTGCGGCGGCGGATGACAAGACGATGAGCGTGCCCGAACTTTGACTGGTGAGTATCCATTGGCTGGCGAGGATGAGAAGTGTAGGACCGGTGAGGTTCGTCGTTAGTGTCACTTCCGGGGTACCTGTTTCTCCCATGGTTCCGATGGCCATGATGACAGCGCTGACGGGAATCTGTGGGTCACCAAGGCTATTTTTTGCTTGGAGAAGAACCTCTTGTGTTTGGGAAAAAGTCATTGTCGTCTCGTACGGGACTTCAGTGACGGTGTGTCCTCTGCCGCGTAGACGATCCGCTGCGGCGCTTTGTCTTGGACTGGGCCTGCCTACTAACGAGATCGCGGCTCCCGTGGCGCAGGTGTGTTCTAGGATAGCGAGCCCAATTTCAGAGCTCCCACCGAGCAGGATGATCCGGCTTAGGCCTTCTTGCGGTTTTTTCATGAGTGCATGCCGGAAAGGTTTAGGCGCTGGTTCAGGAGTGAGTCCATTTTTTGTTCGGGGTCCATTTCGGATCTTATGGTTTGCCAGTGCTGCAGGTGGGGGTACATCAGCGGGAGCATGTGGGCCGAAAGTCGGTTGTCTTTGGCGAGGTAGATCCGGCCTCCGGCTGCCGCGATGACCTTATCAAGGGCCGTAAGGGCCGTAAGGGTCGTTTTCAGGGAAGGAGTCGCTGCGGGAAAATCGAGCGCCAGCGTCCATCCTGGCTGCGGAAATGACAAGAGTCCTTTGCTTGATTCTCCGAAGTATTTCAGAACTGCAAGGGCTGGAACTGTTCTGATACTTTGCAGCCAATGAAAAATACTGGGAATGTTTTTCTCGCTGACGGTAGGTAGAGCGAATTGGTATTGGATGAGTCCTTGTCTGCCGAAGGCTGCAGGCCAGAGATCGGTTTTGTCCAAGGGAGTGAGTGCTTGGGTGAAGTGAACGATCCTGGCATGGGGGTTGGTTTGGTAGTGCCAACGGAGCGTGTTTGCGGCTTTTGTGCTGGCTTGGTTGATGATTCCGTTCCCGGGTAGGGACCTAAAGGTGTGCATTTTTGTTGCCCGCGGCGCGAGTTTGCCGCCGGGGAGGTTCCCCGGAAGTGCGTGTAGTGGTGCCGGGGTGCTGATTTCCACCAGTCCGCGTAGCTGGGAATGCGCGGCGTCGATCCATCCCACCGAATAAGACGACGTTTGTGTTGAGGCTTTGATGAGGTCCATGGACTCTTCGATGGATCTTGTTCTCGTTTGAGTGCTCCTGAGGTAGGAGGTCTCGATGCGGTGCAGCTGAATTTTGGCGGAACTGATGATTCCTGTCAGGCCCATCCCCGATACCGTGGCCCAAAATTGATCCGGATGAGTCTGTGGGCTCATGGTGAGGATCTGACCGGTGGGGAGTATGAGTTCAAGGCTTAGGACGTGCTGGCCGAATGTTCCTTGGTGTACATGGTTTTTTCCGTGTACATCAGAGGCAATAGCTCCGCCAACGCTGATGTGAGATGTTCCTGGGAGCACGGGAAGCATCCACCCGGCTGGGATAGATACGTGGTGCAGGTCCTGAAGTGTCGTTCCGGATTCGGCATCGATGATTCCAGTGTCCGAATCAAAAGACCGGATTTTTGTGTGGAGTGTTGTTTCGATGCATGAACGCCCAATCGCGGCGTCCGCATAGCTACGCCCGGCCCCCCGAACGGTGACCGGGATCGTTGAGGAGCTCAGTAGCTGCTGTAGCTGGTGCGTTGTGGTGGGTTGTCTGAGCTGAACGCGTGTGGGGTTGGTGCGTCCCCAACCGTTGATGATCGCTTCTTGTGTGGACTTGGTGGTGGATTGAAATCCTTCATGGGTTGTTCTAGGTGTTATGGGGTGAGACTTCATGGCGCCATCCTTGAGGCCGGGGTCCATAGTGGGTTCAAAGAATTTCATCCTGAGATGCTCAGGTAGATTCCTGCGGTGACGGGCCCGAGCCAAGTGATCGCGGCCGCTGCAAGGAATCCATCGCTGAATATGAGGTGTTCAGGTCGTTGGCCATCCCCGCGAGAACAGAGATAGCCGTAGCGAAGCAGCGTGGCAACGAAGGCAAAGATAGAGGCTTGAATTAGCACGGATCCAAGGGCACTTCCGGGATATTGAACGGCCCAGAGCGAGTAACAGATGATCGCGCTTGTCAGTGCCAGTGTCAGAGTCCGTTCCAACCAGCCCTCGGTGTACAGGGACAAGCTCACCCGCGACTGTGGTCTTGGCATCGTTGGTGTGCCCATATTTTCCATGGGTGGGGTGTAGGCCTGAAGTTCAGCGGCCCGTTTGGCGGTGACGATGTATAAAGCGCCAAAGAAAGTTACGAGAACAAACCATGAGGTCAGGGCCACGCCCGTGGCAAGTGCACCTGATATTGCGCGCACGACGAATCCTAGGGCTACTGCGAGAATATCGACCACGGGGAAGCGTTTGAGGTACAGCGAATACGCGGTGGTCAGCACCAGGTAGGCACTGAGTCCAGCAACTGTCATCCATCCCACTGTCATGGCAGTGCAGAGGGCAGCGCCAGTTAGGAGAAAAGCAACAACGTATCCGGTGCTGACGCTGATCTGTCCCGCGGCGAAGGGCCGAAATTTTTTGGTCGGGTGGTTCTGGTCAGCGCTCATGTCGCGCAGATCGTTCAGGAAATACGTTGCGGCTGAGCCGAGGGTGAATGCCATTGCTGCCAGGAGAGCGTGGAGACCAACGCTGGGTTCGGTGAGAACTCCTGCAGCGGCGGGGGCCGCGAAAAGGAGCAGGTTTTTGGGCCACTGGGTTGGTCGGGCTGCAGTGACCAGGCTAAAGAAGAATCGGTTGCGGCGGCTAGAGCCGGTTTTTTTGAAGTGTGGTTCTGATGCTTCTGGGGTGGTGTGCGGCAGGTGCGCGATGAGCTCGGCCATGATCTCTCCTGGTAGGTGTGGCTATTTCACGGTGAGATAGAAGAAATCTCGCTGGTCTGGGCTCAGGTAGCGGTCTGGAGATGTAGTCATGTTGGGTAGCAGTTCTGTGGGTGTTGAGGTTGTTGCGTTTGATGCCCAAGAAGAGAAGTTCACCTGTCCGTTGTGGATGTCGAGTTCCATGGCGGTCGTTGCTCCTGCACGCACGAGTGAGGTTGCGAGCGTTTCGAGGGTGAGGCCGTTTCCGGCAACGTAGATCAGGTTCCCGTGTGCATCTGTTCCAAGTCCGGATCGCCAGGTGTATTGGAGCTGATTTCTTGAACTCCCCCAGGTCCCGCCTGCGTTGATGCTGAGATCTGGTACTTGGGTGCCCTTGGAGACAATCAAGTGGAGGTTTTGTCGAACCGCAGTGACTTCTGGGCTCATCTGTACGCCCGCGTTCCAGGCGCCAATGCTGATTCGCCCGTCTGCGGTGATCACTGCTGATGCTTGGCCATCGATGAGGTCGCGGGAGTATTGGCCGTTGAGGTAGAAACCGCCGGTAATGTCTTTGGATTTGAATCCGGAGTTGAACGTTGCCAACAGATGAGCGACGTCATCGGCGGGAACCCGGGCCTGCCCTGGCCAGGGACCGGTGTCTGGTTGACGGGTCCCGGCCACCAGATGCGCGGTGGTTTGCGATTGGCGTATCAGGGCGATACCGGCAATGACGCTGGGGTAATTGGTATCAGGTTGGACAAATGAGGTGTAGAGCGCGGGTTGAGCGTTGGAACTGGCCGGGCCTGGAATCCATTGCCCCTCGTTGGGCAGTGTCGGGGTGGGCGCGGTGTTCGCTCTCAGGTTTGGGAGGGTTGGATCGATGACGATGGGAGCGGCGCCGGCTTTAGGAATTGCATCAGGTGGTGGTGCTTGTGCCGATGGGGCGTGGTGGGTGTAGTACCAATTTTCGATGGTGTTGACGACTCCACTGGCACCGTTGTCTCTTAACCAACCCACTGTCCGGTCGGCGAAGCTTGCGTTTCCCGGGTAGGTAAGTGCTTGGGCGTAGGAGCTAAGGGGAACAAGGGAGAGGGAGAGCGAAACGATCAGAATGATCCTGCGGACACGGTGAGTCTTTCGCGGACGTGATGTCTTCTCTTTCACCGCATAGGGGCTTTTCTCGGGTGTATTAGTGGGCGGGGCAGGTATCGGCTGATCATGCGGTGGAAATGATCGAGATTTCATGGGACGTCCTTTATCGGCACGTTTGCACTCTTTAGTTAGGGATGACTATGCCCTTGCCTAGCAAAGAGGACGCTGAGAATTGGTTGCGTTCTCAGCGTCCGCTCAGGGATCGGGCGCGAGAGTTCACTTGGGGCCCGGCCACCAGGGTTGCTGTGATGGTTGGCTGTTCTTTGCGTGTAGTAGGTTTGATCAGCGATTTCCCGCAAGGTCTCAGTAGGTTCGGGCTGGGCAATAAATTAGGACAACGAGGTGTACGGGGTGGTCGCGAAGATTCAGGGCGAGGTTCCGAATCGGGGACGTATGGATCGCCTACGAAGGGTTGATTTCTTTAGTGGGCTCCTGGGACAGTGGCGTCATTACCCTGGAACGTTGTCTTTTCTGGGTCTTTTGTGGCTGGTGGGTGCTCTCAGCTCAAGTATTCGTAGCGGACCTACAGAGGCGTTGCGGGATGTTATTGGGCTCAGGCTCCATTCATTACCGGATCATCCTGCGTCGTTGGTGACGTCGGCTTTTTGGGCTGACGCAGTAGCTTCGTATGTCCTTTTCACGGTGCTGGTTCTGGTTCTTGGTGCCGCTTTTGAACGCCGTCTGGGGTCGTTGACTTTCATTCTTGTGGCTCTCGGTACTCAGGTGGGTGCGGCGCTTCTTAGCCTTGGTATCGCCCACGGAGTAACACTTGTGGGTGGAAACTGGTCTGATGTGTTGACCTCGGCGCATTCGTTGGGGCCAGCAGCGATAGTCTTTGGTGTGGCGGCAACCGGGGCGGCGACCCTGGAGACTCTCTGGCGACGGAGGCTGCGCCTGGGACTCTTTGCATTCGCGGGTCTCCTGGCGCTTTACGGCGGATCTTTTCAAGACCTGATCAACCTCATGGCCGTCATCATTGGATCACTTCTTGGGCCTTTAGTGACCAAAAAAGCGTTGCGTACCTCACGGGTTGTCGTGAGCGCCCGTGAGGCACGAGTACTCGTGGCGCTCATCGTTGCTGTGGGGGCTTTAGGCCCTGTCATTGCAGCGTTAAACACTCACGCTGTGGGCCCGTTGGCCGTGCTGAAATATTTGTATACCGAAGTTCAGCCCCTTGACGTCCCAACGGTCCAAGGGCTTTGCGCAGATCCTGCCCAAGCGCAGGACTGTTCCGCCGCTACCTTGCAGCTACGCGCAGGATTCGGGTCAATTTTCATGGCCGTCCTTCCCTCATTCATGCTGTTGGTCCTTGCAGATGGATTGCGTCGTGGCCGCCGTTTCGCGTGGTGGGCTGCTGTGAGTGTGCAGGTGAGCTCGACGGTTTTTGCCATTCTTGATGCCTTGCCCGTGATCATCGGAACACCCTCTGTCGGAGGGGCGAATCCGTACGAATCAGGGTATCTTCACGGGGCTTTGGGGCTCTTACTTCCCATGGCTGTCCCTGTGGCGATTATCGTTCTCTTGCTCCTGACCCGGGGCCGCTTCAGCGCACGTGCCCCCTCGGGAACCTACCCGAGAATTTTTGGTGCAACCGGGGTCCTCTTCATCGGTTTGTCCATCACCTATTGCGTTCTCGGGTCAGTCTTTACCTCAGGTTTTTCACCAACCCCGAGTTTCTTGGATTTCGTCCTCGATTCACCGGATCGTTTCTTAGCACTACGTCAACTGTTGGAAGTACCGCCTGGTTTCACCCCACAGGGTCCGGGTGCAGTGATTCTCTACGAAAGTATCGGCGTTCTTTTCTGGATCATCGTGGCTATTTATCTCCTTAAGTCCTTTGTTTGCCCCGCCCACAGCAGAGCAGATCACGACGAGGACGACGCGAAAAAAATCCTTCAACGCCATGGCGGAGGGACGATGGGTTGGATGACTACCTGGCCGGGGAACACGTACTGGTTTTCCGCCGATAGGGAATCGTTCGTAGCGTTCCGCGTCATTTCTGGAATAGCGCTGACACTCGGGCCCCCGGCTGGACCAGCCCACGGGCTTTGCTCAGCTATCAGCGGATTCGCCGATCACTGCGCAACCAATGGTTGGATACCGTGTTTCTATTCCGTCGCGGAACCCACCAGAACCCACACAGCACAGCTTGGCTGGGGAAGTGTCCAAGTTGCCGAGGAAACGCTCCTTCCCCTTGGGAACATAGCTTTCACAGGGAAAAAGTTTCAGGATATTCGGACCGCGCTGAACCGGGCAGCCAAGGAGGGCATCAGCGCTGAGTGGGTTAGATACGGCACGGCGCCTCTATCTGTAGTGGGCCAGATCAACGCGATTTCGGAGGAATGGGTTGCGGATAAAGACTTACCCGAAATGGGATTCACCCTTGGCTCCATCGATCAGGTTGATGATCCAGAAGTCCGGTGTCTGATCGCCATCGATGATCACCATGTTGTTCATGCCGTGACATCCTGGCTCCCTATCTACGAAAATGGTGAGATCACGGGGTGGACGCTGGACTTTATGCGCCGGCGAACAGAAGGGTTTCGGGCCTCAACTGAGTTCTTGATTGCCTCTGCGGCACTTAGTTTGGAGCGTGAAGGCTACCAACTCATCAGCCTCTCTGGCGCACCTCTGGCACGGTTGGAAAAATCTGGTATTGACGTCCCGGCAGGACACGTGAATCAAGACAATATGTGGACAACA
Source organism: Pseudarthrobacter sp. PS3-L1 (assembly GCF_030063285.1). Lineage (GTDB taxonomy): Bacteria > Actinomycetota > Actinomycetes > Actinomycetales > Micrococcaceae > Arthrobacter. Next base: position 165,793 of record NZ_JASISU010000002.1, read on the forward strand.
GCGATCCTTGACCGTTTGCTTCATGGCTTGGGAGCATCACTGGAACCGGTTTACGGATTTAGATCCCTTTTGGCGTTCAAGGCCAAATTTCAGCCAAACTACGTCCCATTGTTTATGACGTTCCCTGATGCTGCAGCCCTACCTTCCATTGGTAACGCCCTCAGCAGGGCCTACCTCCCTACGGTGACCTTCAACCAGGGATTTGCACTTCTTCAAAGTATCCTCAGACGCGGAAAATAGAATCCCTACTGCGCTCAAACCCCAGATCCTCAACCTCACTCAGGCTCTCCTCAGCGAGCCGCTGTCATAGTTGGTACAGCGGCTCCGGCACTGGAGCTGACCAGTCCACCGAGACCATCAAACGTGGTGGGAGGCGGGGACTGAAACATCACATGAGAGGCATGACAGTGAAGAGAAGTCCACGCAAAAATGCTATCGCCGGTTCAGTTCTTGCCCTGGTATTGGTCGCCGGAACCTCTGCAGGAGGGATTGCGATCGCCAATGCAGCAAGCACCCAGCAGGGCACATCGAACTCCACTGATCTACCTGAAGCGAACGACACCCCGGATGTTCAAGGAGCAGCGGACACCCCGGAGGCCAACGACACTGCGGATGGTGCCAGTTCGACGGAAGGAAACGATCAGTCTGTCAAGGGTTCGATAACGGTTCCCGAATCATCAACGGAGCTTTCCGCCGCTGATGAGAGCGCGCAGCTGGCAAAGCTTGCAACCATCGATCAGGCCGCTGCCTCGGCGGCTGCATTCAGTGCGGTTCCGGGGTCCGTCGTGGACTCAACAGTCCTGGGAGAAGAAGACGGGTCCTTGATCTACGAAGTTCTCCTCACCGACGGCGCTGGAAGTAAAACCGAAGTAAAAATCGATGCCGGCACAGCGATAGCGCTTTCGGTTGGTCCAGCCGAAGCGAACGCCGGAGAACAGACCGAGACACAAGACAACGGCTGAATCTTCGCACTACAACAGGTGCGGGTGGACACCCGAAGCCGACAGGCAACGGCGACTACCTGCACCTGCAGTACCAAAGAAACAACCCACGTGAAGGCAGGCTCTCAGGAAACCTTCAGGTAGCGGCTGGAAGTGTAGGGGGAGAGCTTGCACTGGGCTTTCGATCAACCTCATCATGACCAAAGGATTTTCTTGCATGATCACGTATTTGAGTCTCCCGTTAGGGATCAGCATCATAGATCTTGGAAATCCGGCGGCGTTGCTGACCAGTGCCGGGCCGTGGATACTGGGCGTTGTAGCCGCGATAATCTTCATTGAATCAGGCGTGCTGTTCCCATTCCTCCCTGGCGACTCCATGGTCTTCACCGCAGGGGTGTTGCACGTGCAATTGGGAATTCCTCTGGTGGTGATGATTGCTGTGATTGTGGCAGCGGCCATCATGGGCGATCAGGTGGGGTACTGGATCGGGCACCGATTCGGTTCGAAACTGTTCACCGCGGACGCGAAAATTCTGAAACTGTCCTACCTGCACCACGCTGAAGAGTTTTTTCAAAAGTATGGTGGCCGTTCCCTGGTACTGGCCCGCTTTGTGCCCTTCGCCCGAACCTTTGTCCCCGTAGTTGCTGGCGCGGCGAATTATCACTACGGCACTTTCTTTCGATGGAACGTTCTTGGCGGAGTTTTGTGGGGGACACTCTTGTGCGTTGCGGGTGCGTTTTTGGGCGAGATTCCGTTTGTTGCAGAACACGTCGATGTGATCGTGGTGTCGATAGTGGTGATCTCAGTGATTCCCACAGCCTTCGAAATTTTCAGGCAGATCAGACGACACCGCTCAAATACGCCGGCCAAGACTTCCTAAAACGTGGCCGGCAGTTATGGAACTGATCTCTTGCTGAAGTGCTTTGTGAGATCAATAGTTAGTCTGAAGATGATCATCTCGGGACTACAGAAAGAACATGTGCCAGCGAATGCGGTTACTTCTTGTCGAAGATGAGGTGGACCTTGCTGATGCCCTGCGTAGAGGGTTGATCAACGAAGGCTTTGTCGTTGATGTGGCCCATGAGGGTGTTACAGGTGCGTGGATGGCAGTACAGAATCCTTATGACGTCGTGGTCCTGGACATCATGCTCCCGGGAAAACATGGATACCAGATCCTCAAAGAGATCCGTGCAGCGGCAATCTGGACTCCTGTCTTGATGCTTACGGCCAAAGACGGTGAGTACGACCAGACGGATGCGTTTGACCTAGGAGCCGATGACTACCTCACAAAACCCTTCAGTTTTATTGTGCTGGTGGCACGGCTGAGGGCCCTGATCCGACGCGGAGCACCGGTTCGACCCGTGAACATCACGGTTGGTTTGCTGACCCTTGATCCAACAAGGAAGAGCGTTTCCCGTGGTGAGACCGGGATCTCCCTCACTCCCAAGGAGTATGCGATCCTCCATTTTTTGATGCGTAACCATGATCGAGTCGTCTCGAAAGCAGAAATCCTCGACAACGCCTGGGACGCCGCATACCAAGGCAGCGACAACGTCGTGGAGGTGTATATGGGTTACCTACGAAAAAAGATAGATGTTCCCTTTGGAAGTCTCACCCTGACTACAGTGCGAGGCATGGGGTACTGCCTGAGCTCTGATGGTAGCTAGGGCAATGTCCCGGAAGAGGTCGCTTCAACCGAAGCTCTGGGGTGTGCGGACAACAGCAGTCTTTGCCGCCACCACTGCCATGGCCCTGGTGCTGATCCTTGCAGGAACCGGTCTTTTGCTGGTGTTGCGGTCCTCTCTTCTGGACAATGCACAGTCGTTGGCCTTGACCCAGATGAATTCCGTTGTCCGTCAGATCCAGGAAGACGACTCCCGGGCAGTGCCCTCAAATATTGGTGGTTCTTCCACGCAGATCACCCAGGTGATCTCCGCTGCCGGCGTCGTTCTTGTCTCCTCGGATCCTTCTCTCCCGTCCTTGTACGAGGGGCCACCCCTAAAGGTCGGTGAAAGCTATCTCTCAGAGAGTCGCGGCATCACTTCCCTCGTCGACTTTGACGACTACACGGTTGCAGCGCAGGCGGTGCAAGGTCGTGCCGAGACGCTGACCGTCGTCGTGAGTGTCCCGACAACCCTCGAAAAGGGTGCTGTCCTGACGGTGGGATGGTCGCTGCTGATCGGCATTCCACTCATCCTCGGGCTGACAGCGCTTCTAATCTGGGTATTAGTGGGGAGGGCATTACGCCCGGTGGAGGCAATCCGCACCACAGTTGCCGGAATAACGCATCACCAACTCGACCAGCGCGTGGACGTGGTACCCACCCATGACGAGGTCGAACGCCTAGCACTGACCATGAACGAGATGCTCCAGCGCCTCCAAACAGGCGACGAAGTTCAACGTCGCTTTGTTGCCGACGCCAGCCATGAGCTGCGAAGCCCCCTTGCAACACTGCGGACAGGACTGGAAGTGGCCATCGCTGACCCGAGCGGACAAGCCTGGGCCCAATCGGCTCAAATGCTCGCCAAACAGACCCAAAGAATGAGTTATCTGGTTGAGGATCTCATGACGCTGGCAAAGATCGACGACGCCGGACTCCGCTTCACCATGGAAGATGTTGACCTCGACGACGTGCTGGCGGAAGAGGTGGCCCGCCTGAAAACCGTGTCCAACCACCGCGTTTCCCTAGCCCTTGAACCACTGCGCATTTCCGGCGATGCGAACAGACTTGCCCAAGTCTTCCGGAACGTCCTGAACAACGCAGACCGGCACGCCGCAACATACGTAAGCATTACCGCGGAAATGACCACTGCGACGGCAACCGTCATCATAGAAAACGACGGCGACACCATCCCAGAAGATGACCGCGAGCGAATTTTCGAGCGCTTCATCCGGCTGGATGAGAGCCGCAGCCGCGAAACCGGAGGCAGCGGACTGGGCCTGGCAATATCCAGAGACATCCTCAAAAGTCACTCCGGCACTATCACCACAGGTCGAAGCCAGCACGGAAACACCATCTTCACCATCAACATCCCCCAACAAATACCACCGACAAATCCCTTCGACCCATCAGCGGCCACAGGGTGAGAAAGGGAGAACACTTGCCAAAAAATAGCAGAATCCGAAATTACTCGCCGTGGAACTGAATTGATACGACCACAGTGGTTGAGGGGAGAAATAGAGCGAACCCGCATACACCCTCATCCGGGTATCCGTCCGAGGGTGTCACTAGACCTCTTGTTGCCATATGCGCTGTTATCAGTACCAGCAGGAACTCGAATAGCCTCAATTAGGCCTGGGCAGACCCGAAGCTTTGATCATGACGACACTGGAGCCTCTGGGACGCTCTACGCAGTGAACCGTACCGAAAACATGTTCCGCGCAGAGTTTTGCTACGGGTGTTTTGGAATAGATTTTGGGACGGTCATATGACGCGGAATCTAGCGGTTTTTCCAGCGGGGGAGTGGTGCAGCTAGGAGTGTTCCAGTTTTAAGGAATTGGAACACTCCTGTCCGGGTCTACGGAGCGAGTTAGGTAGGGCCTTGTGGCCCTACCTAACTCTTTGGGGACGCGTTACTTTTCCTTCGTAGTGCCTATCTTGGTAGCCAAGTACCTTGACAGAGAAAGGTATCCGGCGTCGTTCACGTCATCTGAGACCGTGACGTATACCCACAACGTGCGCCGGGTACCGCTACACGTAAAAACCTGCACCGGTGTCCGGGTGACAGGAGACCCCTTGGCTGGGTGTGAATCACGCAAGTGATCAAAGAATGAGGACCCGAACGGGCGTCAAATTGGTAAAGGGGCGGGCAAGGAGAGCAAAAAACGCTCTCTACCTGCCCGCCCCGCGATACCGGTGGTGCGCTGGTCTTCTCAAGCTGTCGAATGACCAGGTACTACTTGGTGGTGCTGTGTTGCTCGGTAATGCTGTGTTACTGGGTGGTGCGCTGGCCATCTCAAGCTGTCCGATGACCAGATATTACTGGATTGTGCGTTTTACTTGATGGTGCTGTGTCCGTCTCCTCGTGCTTGACGGCCTGGTATTGCTGGTACTGCTTTGGTCATCTGTTGTGCTCTGATGGCCGGTTGTCGTGCAACGGTTCTTCCCCCTCTGGACAGGCAACTGCGGGTGTTTCTTGCGGGGGAACATCCGTTCTCTTTTTCTTACGAGAAAAAATATAGTGACTCTCTGAATTCTCGTCAAGTCGCTTCTGGGGCGTGCCTGGAAACGGTTTTTTGGGCGGTTTACAGGCGATCGTGCACAGCCTCAGAAGGACAAGGTCGGGGCGAAGTTTAGCGGATGCCTTGACAGCTGAACAGCCGGCCTTTTTCTCACACGGCGTCGTTGATTCTGGTCAGCACCCAGCTAGGGGAGTGTGGGCGGCGGCGTATTTCCATGGTCCGCAGCGGGGAGGCTGTGTTGATGCGTACTTGTACGCGCCAGACTTTGACGTTCACGACGTCGACGCCGATAGGTGCCCGGGTCTGTGTGTCCCACCATGGTTCGCGTTCGAACCAGCGCAAAGGGTCTGCTGCCACGGCCCAGATGTGTCCGTCGTGGCGGATGGCCAAGGGGGTGCCGTCGAGGGTGAACCGAACGGGACTGCCCTGGCTTTTGTTGACTCGAGGTCTTAGGCCGCTGTGAACGCGGCCCGATTGATTGTTTCATATTCGATGGGCGTGAGTTTTCCCAGCCGTCTTTGCCGTCGCCGGCGGTGGTAGGTCCGCTCGATCCAGGTCATGATGGCCAGCCGGAGTTCCTGTCTGGTGAACCACCGCTGACGGTCCAGGACGTTCTTTTGCAGCAGCGAGAAGAACGATTCCATCGCGGCGTTGTCCGCGCACGCACCCACCCTGCCCATCGATCCGGTGAGCCCGTGGTGCCGGAGCGATTCGACGAAGCGGCGGGACCGGAACTGGGCGTATTCAACCGGTCGAAGCAACGGTTGCTGTTGGGCCTGAGTTTAGCTGGTCCGCGAAGGCTTCCGCTGGGGTGCGCCATCCTAGGACGCCGCGCGGCCGGTTGTTGATGATGTCGGCAACAGCTTGGATCTCTGGGGTGCTTCCAATGGCAGGTTGATCAATATTTGGTACTCTTCGATTTTGGTGCCCGATGGCGTGGGCATCGGTGGTATCTGCGGTGTCCTGAGGATCTTGGACTTGTCGTTACCACCAGCGTCTCCCGCTATTTTGATAGGACGTGGTGTTTATGAGTCGTAGCGTTCCTTATATGGGTCCGTCTGGTTTTCGCGGGCTTGGGGGTGTGGGTGCTGATGAGGTGGTGGCCCGACTTCACGCTTTCGAACTCCTTGGTGACTGCGATGAGGAAGCCAGTGCGGCAGAGCTGACCGCGCAGCTGTTTTATCTCTCGGCCCCGTTGGCTCTTCTTAGCCGATGCAGGGACAGCAGTGAAAAAGCTGAGCGGGAGCTTGTTTCAGCAGTCCGGCTTTCCCGCCATCAGGGGGCGAGCTGGCAGGACATAGGCTCAACACTGGGTTTGAGCGCAGAGGGCGCACGCGCGAGATTCGACACCGCTTAGGGATGTTCCGCGACATACGGGTCCTTGGAGCCTCTAGTTATTCTGATGTAGCCGGGAGTGGGTTCGCGATAGGGCTAGGGGGTGTTGCATTGCACTTGTTGGGCCGTCTGGGTCGAACCAGACTGAAAGTGCGCCGCTTGTTGTGATGGGGTGAAGCACCGCAAAAAGGGCTATGACACCGGCAACGATCCACCAGAAAGTCCGATGTGATTTCACGTCGCTTGGCATGCGTTGACTTTCTAAGAGTCCGTGACAGGGATCCGACTACGATATGCACTTGTTTTCTCACTTTTTGTACGGTTCGGTTTGTTACCGGGTTCAGACTGCTGCAGGGCGCTTTTTGATTATGGAGGAGAATTCCCGCACACCATCCTGGTAGCTGCGGCGGTAGCATGGAATGCAGGTTCTGTCTTGGGCGGCAGGAAGCCCCTACCAAGCCGCTTGCAGTCCCATTCTTGGTCGCCGGAAAATGGTGCGGCTACTACACTTTCCTTGGGGAACGATAGACACATAGGTGATTTTTGGGAGATAGACGTAGCGCGAGAATCAGGGATCCACTGCGCCTTACGGCGCAGGTAGTAGGTGAGTTACTTCTCACTGTTGGCGCCATAGCACTTCTGTTTGTTGTGTGGCAGGTGGGCTGGAGCACCTTAGTTTCAGCTCAATCCCAGCGTGCTGCAGTGGATTCGTTTTCCCAACGATTCCCAGGTCCGTTCATTACTAGCGCCCAGGATTCCAAGAGTTTTGGCGACCCGGTAGTCGCGCCCGCCCCTACACAAGATGGCACCGTCTTTGGTGTGGTGTATATCCCTCGGTTCGGACCTGACTATGAGCCAAGGCCGGTCGTGCAGGGAACGGGTCAGCAGGAACTCGATACCCTGGGCCTAGGTCACTATGTGTCGGGGGCAATGCCAGGGGAGGTAGGCAATTTTTCTTTGGCCGGCCACCGGCAAACTCACGGGGCTACGCTAGATGCGATTCATACTCTGGTACCTGGGGACAAAATTTATGTTCAAACTGCCACCGGATACTTCACCTATATTTACCGTAACAACGCCATCGTGCTTCCCACTCAGTCCAATGTTTTGGCCCCCGTACCCATGGAACCCCATTTACAAGCAGATGAGCGATATCTAACCCTTACTTCATGCAATCCTCGGTTCGGACAAAGTGAGCGCTTCATTGCCTTCGCCGTCATGGACTCATGGCGGCCTATCAGCGCCGGGCCACCCAAAGAGATTGCAGAGCAAGTCCAAACAGCCATGGGAGGGGGGAAATAAATGTACGGTTGGATTTTTCGGACGCTCCCAGGGCCGACGTGGGTTCGTGTCATCGAAGCCTTGATCCTTATTGTGGTGACGATCGCGGCTCTGTTTACGTGGGTTTTTCCATGGCTCTCGACATATCTTGAGCTGAACACCCCATCGATTGGCTTACTTTTAGTGTCCCTACCTCATCCGGTTCTATCTCCTTTGATGATGATCACGGTATGATTTTTTTGACCGCTTTCTGTGCGGGCCGGTCGACGCACGAATTGCTCCGTTCCCCATTGATTATCACCAACTGCATCATCACGATCACTGTGCTCACTTCCTGTGCTGTCCTTCCGGGATCCTCTGAGGATCCAGTAGAACGTTCGGAAGTATCCGATCGGACAGTAAGTAGTATTTCTCCGGAAAGCCCATCCACAACAAACCGCGCCAGCGATATCCGGGCCAAGATGGAAACGACGCTCTCTTTGCTGGCACCGGATATTCACGCCTTGGACAGAACTACTTTTCGCGATGTAATAGCCCGCCTGGATCCAGCGATAGCTAACTCCGTGGAAGTGTCAATATTCAAGACCCCAACGGGACTCGACGTAGACGCCGTCCAGGGCGCCGTTCAGATCGATGGAACATGCGTATTCGGGGAGCTCAGAAATACAAAGGTCACTACAACCCTGCTCCCAGTCCTTCCGAACGGTCGCTGCTTCATCGGCGATCAACGTTAACAGTCTTTTGGACTCGAGCCCAATGGAGTGAACGTGGTCCTTGAACGGGCTCTCAAGCTTGGACGGGCTTATAGGTTGCTACCGCGGACGCTTTCATCATTTTTTCGATCTTCTCGCCTAGAGTCGGAACGTTATCTAGAAGTGGGCCCGCTTTGTGGTGGAATCGCAGTTGATTTTTGCCTCACCAGGGATTGGTTGTTAGGGCTCTGTTCGTTGGTTTTTGCTGTGGGCGGGGCGGTCAGCGCAGTCGGTGGAAATGAATGTAGCGACGTGCGGTATTTGCTTGCTAGAGCACCGGCGGAGTTTTAGCCCGCGGTGGCCGTCCGGAGAAACCTACGTAGGTCCCTGATGCCAGGACCACGCCACCGGCGATGAACATCCACCAGGGGAACCCGGGCACGTCGGGGGATTTGCCCGCTTCGTCGATGTCGGATTGAGGGGTGGGTATCACACGCTCGCCAGTGACTAGGATTCGGTGGCTATTGATTCCTAAGGGCGTACAGGTCACGAGGGTCATCAGGTCACTGCCGGGCTGAATGAGCAGGCTTTGTGTGTCTTCAGGCTCTACGATAACGGTCTCAGTGACGCGATAGGTGAGTAATTCTCCGAAGACTTCGATGGTGAAAGAGTCGTTGACTGAGACTTTGTCGAGGTTGGTGAAGAGATCGGAGGTTGCCAGGCCCCGATGTCCTGTCACGACAGAATGAGTCGACTGTCCGCCTACGGGGAGTGCGGTGCCCTCAAGGTGGCCGATTCCGTGTTCGAGGACGGCGTTGCTAGTACCGTGATAGATCGGTAAATCGACGTTGATAGACGGGATCCGAATACGTGCCATTAGCCCTTCGGAGTCACCTCGGAGCATGTCGAGATACTTGCGTCCGGTCTTGGGTTGGGGTTCGTTGGCTAGTGGAAGTCGTTCGTTCGCGGCGATGTCAGCGCCGCCGCCACTGAGTCGCTGGTTGTAGTCCCTGGCTTCTGCAAGCCTTGTTTTTAGAGTTTCAGCGCCGAGGTCTTTGATGTCTTGTGTGAGTTTGTCGATTTCGCGGGACTGCTCTACTGAACTGAACCATGCTGCTGCGGCTGGGTAGAGGAGAAGTGCGCTCCCGATGGTTAACGCGATGGCTACTAGTAACGGCAGCAGTGGTAAACGCCAACGAGGTTTGCGGCTTCGTGCGTGCCTGAACGGAAGAGAAGGCGGGGCATCAAACTGATGCCCCGCCTTCGTATTCACAGTGCTACGTTACGCGACCGCGGGTGCCCGGGTGGCACGGCGGCTGGCGATCACTAGGGCGGTACCAAGGGCGAGAGCGATGAGCCCGATACCTCCGACGATGAACCATAGGGCACCATCACCACCGGTAAGGGGTAGCGCGAACGCGGGAACCTGGTCGTGTTCAAACTCGACGTAGTTCTGCACCGGTGCTGTGGTCGAGCTGGGCCCGGCAACAACCTGCGTCAGAACCTGGTTCGGGGTAGGCAGCTGAAAGCCGGCTGGCGGGGTGATTTCACGAACGTAGTAGTTCCCGGGCGTGATGATCGGGATCTCTACGATGCCGTTCGCACCTGTGGTCCAGTTCTGGATGCCGTCAATGAAGACAGCGTTCTGACCGAGATTGGCATCATTCTGGTTCAGGAACACCTGGTAGACGGCGCCAGCGAGCGGGTTTCGCACCCCGTTTTCGCTCTGGAACGCGAAGACGGTGAGCTGACCGATCGGCGTGCTGCCGGTGACTGTTTCGCTGCTGCCGTTCACGACGGCGGTCGCGGTGTTGGTGATAATGCCATTTGCCGGGATGGTGACCGCGCGACTCAGTACGGTCAGTGTCACGTTTCCTCCTGGCAGTGCCGCGAGGCGGTTAAGACCAGCGGGGGTGAAAGTGGTGGTGACGTTGCGTGTGGCGTCGTCATAAGCGAGCGTGTAATCGGTGCCGCTGACAAAGTTCTGCGAGACCCCAGCGGCGTTTGCGACACTTACGCTTGTCGGAGCGACGCCCGTGGGGCCGGCGACTAGGTATTCGAGCTCCACGGGCAGGGTATCGGTGAGCGTGTAGGTGTCAAGGGTGTCGCCACCGGCGAGTGTTGGAACATCGGATTTGATAGCCCAGCGAATCAGATCTGGGTTACGGGCCTCGACCGAGTTCGCCGGGGCCGGAACGCGGGTCTTGGTCAGATCTGTGACTGCGTTTTTGGGGTAGGCGTGAACGTCGTAGATCCACTGGTTCGCGGGTGCACCACCGGGGCCTGTGGGGAATGGCAGCGTGACCAGAAAGGGTGCTGCGGGGTTGGTCGCCTCTGCGGGCAGTTCGGTTTCGGTGACGAGGTAAAGGCCGATCGGGAGGGTATCACCGCCATTGAATACTGCGACGCCGTTGGTGCCGGTGGTGGCTGTGTAGGTATTGGCAAGGGTGACACGGCTGGCAGCGGTAGCTGGGGTGAGGTTGGCAACTTGGTCCCAGCCGCCTGGTGTTGTGAGGTCCACGCCCTCCACGAGGGCGGCGGTGAAAGTCGCGCCGGAGAGCGGAGTACCGGGAACGGTGACTTCCTGGCCGGTACCGATCTGCTGGCCGTTGTTCGGGCCAAGGGCGGACTTGTGGATGGTCAGGGTACGGGCAATTGTTGGGTCTATATTGCCCGGTTGGGTCACGGCTGCCGCGGGCGCGACGCTGGCAAATGCCGCTGCTGCACTTAGCGCCAGCACGCCTGCAGCGGCGGTAAGTCGCCGAAGGATGGATATGGACATCTGCTGTCTCCTAATGAGTGAGGTGAGGGTGAGGCCGAAAGGAAAGGGTCGAAAAGGTGGGGATGATGGATGGGTAGGGCGAGTACGGATCATCGGAAGGCGCCCCGCGTTCGTCGACGTCTGTGCCACACCAACAGGGCTAGTGCCAAAATGAGCAATGATCCCCCTGCGATGTAGTACACGTCAGCGCTCGTGCCACCGGTCAGCGGCAGCCTGGTGGGCTCCACGGGGGCGTTGACGAAGCGGTAGACCGCTGTCTGCCCTGCCGCGGGAGCGAGAATGGTTCTTGAGGCCACTACAGTCCATGTTGACCCGGTCAGTCGTTCGAGGCGAAGTTCCTGGTATGCAATGCGCCGTCCCGGGTCGGTAGCTGCTTCCGAGAGCGTGTAGCTGTGCCCTGGACGGACGTCAAAGGTATTTGCCGGGTTGCCCGCTGCCACATACTCGGCGCCGAGCCTTGTTTCCGTTGGTAACGCCCCGCCGGTCAGTGCCGCTGGGGCCGCGGTGACTTTCCAGTCCGGGGCCTGGAATCCTGTGCGGGGGTTCTGTACTTGGTTGAGAAGTGTGATGGATGCTGTGGAGTTCCGTACAGTGCAAGTGATTATCGCGCTGGTCGGGGTGAGATCTCCGGAGGCAGTGACGTCGAGGGTTTCGCCGGTCGTCGTGCGGCATTGCCATGTGCCGGTTTGGACGTAGGTGCTCGGTCCTCCGGTTTCGGCCAAGCGGTAGGCAACACCGGGTGTGATGGGAACATTCGATGCGGCGGCACTGCCGGTAGCTCCGGAAGGACCGCGAAGTGCCCCGGCAGGGCCGGTAGCGCTCAGGGTCCAATCGGTGGGTAACGCAGCCCCGAAGGGAACCTCTTTCACGAGCGTGAGAGATGCTGTGGGTCGGTTTATGAGCGTGCACTCGACCGCGGAGGCTGGGGCTATGGCCGTGAGGGTGGCGCTGATGGTTGTACCTGTCTGGGTAAAGGTCGCCCCTCGGGTGGCGCCGTTCACGGTGCAGGATCCACTGACGAAGGCAAAACCTGCTTGCTGGATTTCGGAGACCACTACCGAAGCCCGCGACGTCGTTGTCCCGAACAATACTGTCCAGCTTGCCTGGCCCGCAGTATCTGTTGACTGGCGTTCAGAACCGACTGGCAGTGCTGTTGCGGTCCCTGTTGTTGCCGTCACCGCCGTTCCAACGCTCCAGTCAACGCCGGGGCGGGTCAATCCAGAGAATTCCCTGATGGTTTTGGTGATACGCACCGTTGAAGCCGGAGACGGGGTATTAAAGTACGTGCAGGTGACGTTCACACCGAGCCTGTTGGGGATGGTGGCCGTCCCAGTGGTAGTGGTGCCTGAACTGAGCTTCACCCCGTCCGCGTAGCACTCGTAGATGGTGGAGGCATAGGCGCCGATGGTGGAGGCCGAACCAGAGGCCATCGCCTCAGAGATCGTCACGGTGGTACCGATAGTGACGGGGAAAGGCCCGATCTGGGCGGCTTGTCTGCCGGTTGTTGTGCCGGTGGTCGTGGCGGTAGCGAACCCTGTCGGCGGTGTTCCCGTGGATGCCGTCAGCGTGAACTGATCACTCGGGGCCTGCCGGCCTATAACATTTTTTTGGACCGTGATGGTGGACGGTGTTGAACATCCGCCAAGGTCCACTGAGTTAACTGGAACCCGTGCAGTGCCGGGCACACGGCTCCATGTTGTGGCGTCGAACTCGTAAGCGTTTCCTGCGTTGGATAGATAGACGGTACCGCGGGGCGAAAAGGCAATGCCGTTGATGTTGGCGAACGCCGTGTCGGTCCCCGTCGATGGCTTGGTCGCGGAGCTGCTCACCGCGAGAGTCCCGCCGTTGGCCGTTGCGAGGTTTTCGGCTGTGACCGTGAAGATCGTTGCGGTGTTGAGTGTGTTGACGACGGCGGCGCCTACAACGTAAAGGTTTCCCCGGGCGTCGAATGCCATGTCACCGTTTCCGTTCGGCGCTGAACCAGTGGGAAATGAACCTACGAAAGCGTACTGGGTGGCTGTGGGGTTCGTTTCGGTGAAACTCCAGATGTAGAACTGTGAGTTGGCGAAAATCCCGAAAAGGTACTTTCCGGTTCTCAGGTCAATGGCGCCGGCCACGATGCTCCCGGTGATGGGGGAGCCCCCGGCCACTGTTGTGTAAGCGGTATTGGCCAGTTTTTCGAAGCCGGCTCCGGGTGTCCATTTCAGGATCGAGGAAACATCGCTGGCATCAGTGGTCCGGTCGAGGGCGTATGCCAAATTTCCATTCGCTCCAACACCAAGGGCGTTGACTGCATTCACGCCCGTCCAGCTACCAACGGAAGTAACGCCGCCGGAGACAATGTCGCCCTGTTCGAGAATCCCGGCAGCGGTGACTGAGTAAAACCGGCTCGCGTCGCAGAAGAGACGCGCCGTCTGCGTGGTGTTGGTAAAAGTGCATAGCACTTCGGCGCCCACCTCGTCTGGGATGGTGATGGTTCCTGATCCTCCCGTACCGGATGCGATCACGGTCCCAGCACGGGTGCACTCGTAGGCGCTGGCGTATCCGAGGCCTGCGCCGGCCGTCGGGGTCTCATGGATAGTGTAGATAGAGCCTGGCTGTACCACTGAGCGGCTGATCTGCGCGGATTGGATTCCAGTGGCGGTGCCGGTGGTGGTGGCGGACGCTAGGACGCTGGTACCTGATCGAAGCGAGAGCGTGAACTGGTCGGCAGCTGCTGCGCGTACCGGCAGATTTTTACGGATGGTAATTGTTGTCGCGGGCGAAACTGTGAGGCTACTGGGCGGTGAGGTAATGAGACCCGAGGGTGTAACTGTGCCGCTGGTATAGGTCCCGGCGGTTGCGGCTATGACGGCCACCGTGATGGTGCACGAGGTCCTGCCTGCGGCGAGGTCACCGCCAACGGCCGAGATGCTTCCTGATCCTGCTGCAGCTGTAACGGCAAAGGCCGTACCAGCAGCGTTGACGCACGTGCCTGAGATGGTGGGGGACGGTGCCACGATGAGTCCTGAGGGAAGCGCCGCGGCGAATCCCCAATCAGTTTTTGCGTACAGGTCCGAGGTGTTGGTGATGGTGTAGGTAAGGGTAGTAGGCACCGTCGCTGTTGCTCCCGAAGCATCGAAGGCCGCGTCCAAGGCAGGCGTCACCTCAAGGACCCGGATGTTATCGACGCCGAACCCGCTCCCGGCACCAGTTGTAGTGTTGATGATTTGAACTCTCCCTGCAGAGAGCTGTGCTGGCGTGAGGAGCGCTGTATTAGTGCCGTCGTAGCTACCTGCACGTACTGAGGCCGACCATGCCGGGTCAGAGACTCCCGCAACGGGGTTCAGGGGCGACAGCGTCGGGGAGGTGTAGTAAACAGTGCCGGTACTGGTGCAGGGGACGACCGGGGATGTAAATCCAGCCAGCAGCGTTGTGGTCCCGGAGACAAGATTTAGCGAAAGGGACGCGTTGTTCGTGCCGCACTGGGCCCCGACGGCGTTCATACCCAATGCGTAATAGCGTGAATCAGGGGCGGTAAGGCCCAAATCGTTCTTGGACTGCAGTACCGTCGTGCCGCCCGAAACGGTTGTGTAGGGACGGGCGACCAAAGCATGGTTTAGCTGTGTACCGTTGACGGTTGAACCATTGGCAGGTGAGCTCGCGGAGGAAGATCCGCTCGATCCTGCCGCTACTTGTCCAAGGACGTCAGCCATGCGGCGGGCATCGCGTGCAGCAAGGGAAGACTGCCCCTGACCCAACTGTTGGGTGGGGCAAAAGGACGGATTGGGGTACGGCGCTCGGTAATTCACCAAAACGCCCGTGCAGTTAGTTCCGCTAAGCCAGCCCGTAGACCCGGTATACAGACCGCCGGAGTAAACGGAAAGACCGCTGGCGGAATTAGTTAGACCCTGTTCAAAAAACTCGTTCCACACTTGGCGGGGTGCATCGGCAACGCCTGCGGCAAGAAGACTAGGGCTCTGTGCGATGCGGGCGTTCGCTGGTGGTGCCCGGTCAGATTCGGACGGAGATGCAGCGCTCGGTGAGCTCATCTCTGGTGTTGCCAAAACCGCGGGCGGCTCACTGGGGCCCTTCCCGGCATCTACCTCGGCCAGGGAAGGCTCCGGCTCCTCCGGAGTTGGCTTCTGATTACCTGATGGTTCTGCTGTGGGCTGTTCTAGTGCCGGCGAAGAAGAAGGGGTAGAACCAGAAGACTTGGTGCCCTCCGGAGCTGGCTCCTGAGTACTCGATGGTTCTGCTGTGGGCTCTTCCAGTGCCGGTGAAGAAGGGGGAGGACCAGAAGGCTTGGCCCCTTCCGTTGGATCGTTGGTTTTGGGTAGCACGGCAGGTGCGGTACTTGGACTCGCGTGGGCAGGTACCGCCGCTGCGGCTGAACCCCACCCGCCCACTAACACCACACAAGCAATCGCGGCAGCGACAACCTTGGTGATGCGTCGTGCCCGCCATCGGGCACAGTGTCGCCTGGAAACGTGTGATTTATTCACGTGGACAGTGCTCCCCTCGGCGGCATGATCATTTGTGAGACATCCGTACCAGAGAAGACGCAGGAATTGTCAGGTCCAAGAAGAGCCCCCACTTTCTGGAATCAGCACGCACTCGATGCGTGGTGACAGCACTAATATAGCAAAAGATCGTATGCTTTCTAATCTCTGGTCGCCGTAGCTGAGTAATGCTCAAAAGTCCGTGATATCAAGCGAAAATCGACCTGGGTTTGATAGAGAATCCTGACTTTTTGAGCGAGAAAAAAGTCACCGTGGAATCGAGCACTTGTGCGCGCTAGCGCCTCCGGGTACCTACTATGCCGCGAGGAACCGTGCACCATCAGTGCGAGCTCTCAGCGACGCGGTACTTGCGCCCGGATCTGATCAGATTCGAGCCAGCCCGGAAGCGGCACCCGGACATGGTGAAGCGTGAGTTGACAGCGGTGAGCGGAACCGGGCTAGTGCGAGGTGTTTGTGCTTCATCATTGTCGTGTTCAGTCGTCTGAGCGCGCTGGCGGCGTTTGCGGTGGTAGCTGCGTTCGATCCAGGTCGTGATGGTCTTGCTGCAATAGAGGTGGCGCGGTGAGGTTGCGGCGCTGACCATGGTGACCTGCGCTGTCATAGCGGCGAGGGCAGTCAAACTGATGTCCATTTGCTCCGGTGAAGGTCTCACTGATACTGGTGCATCATCCTCGATCGAGACCGGGGGCGACAGCTACGAAAGCACGCTGGCCGAGATCGTGGATGGCTATTACAAGACCTAACTTCTCCATGGCCCCGCCCTTTCCGCCCCTTGGAGAACGGTTGAGGACCTTGAGCTAGCAATTTTTCGGGTAGGTTCGCTGGCACAACACCAAAGGGGTTCACGGGTACCTCGGTGAGATTATGCCCGCAGAATTCGAGCACGTCTTCCATGCCGGCAAATCCTGCAACGCTCGCATGTCAGACATCAAATAGTGCGAGCTTTTATCAAACCCAGAGCGGTTCAGTCGTGGTGGGTGTGGGTTATTTGGTTGGTGAGCCAGTCGATGAGGGGCTGGCTGGAGCCTGGGGCGTTTTCGGGTTGTTGGTGGTGGTGTGCGTGCCAGGTTTGCACGTCGTTGGATTCGTTGGTGTTGGTGTTGGTGATGAAGCCCGTTAGTGGGCAGCTCGCAAGTTTTAGGGGGTGTGGTGCGGCTAGGCGGGTGAAGTGCAGGTGGTAGGCGAGTGCGCCTAGTGGCGTTCGTATGGGGGAGAGGTGTGTGGTGAGGTTGAAAGATTTGGCCCAGGGTAAGCAGTCTTCTGGATCCATGGGTTTTGCCAGGTAGTAGCCCTGGCCAAAGGCCGCACCGAGGATCGCGGTGGCTTCGGTGAGGGTTTCATCTTCAAGGCCTTCGACAACGACGTTCATTCCGAGGTCTTGTCCTAGTTGGATGAGTGTGGCGATGACGCTGAGGCATTGAAGGGGTTTGAGTGTGATGGTGTTGAAGAGTCCACGGTCGATTTTGATGGCGTTGAACGGGAAGGAGGAGAGTCTTTGGAGGCTGCTGTATCCGGATCCAAGATCGTCCATGGCAAGGCCTACGCCCACGTCCACGAGCTCGCGTAGTGTTGTGCGTTGTTCCTCGAGTCGTATTTCTTCTGATTCTAGGAGTTCGAGTCCGAGTCGGTTGGCGTCGATGGCGTGAGTTGAGAGCAGTCCTTGGATCAGTGACGTTGTGGATCCATCTGCAAGGATTCCAGGGGGTAGATTCACTGATATGTCGTGGCGGATGTCTTTTTTGTCCCATGTGGCGAGGATTCCGAGGGCTTGGTCAAGGACACTGGTAAATAGAAGACGTAATTCCTCAGGACCGAAATGAGGCAAAAATTCGTTGGGGTACGCGAGGCGTCCTGACGGGAGTTTTAGTCGTGCAAGGGTTTCGAAAAGGTGCACTGTCCCGTTCCGTAAGTCCACCACGGGCTGGAAATGAATCACAGTGTTGTTGTTTTTTAGTGCTTCTATGTACTTTTCGGGATCGATCTGTTTTTCCAGGCTGTGACTTTCCCTGGTGGTGCCGTTCACGTCTGGTTCGGGGGAGTCAAAAACGGTGTCTTGGGCGCATTGCCACCACGACTGACCTCGCTGTTTGTGTTTCTTTGCTCTGTACAGTGCTTCATCGGCGCTGCGGAGCAGGTATCGGCTGTCGGCGCCGTCGGCTGGGACCACCGCGATACCTAAGCTCATATCGACGCTAATGTGTTGAGCGTTGATGATGAAGGGCGCTTCGAAGGCCTTGTGGATACTTCCAAGAATTTTAGGTACGTCTTCATGTGCAGTTTTATGGGTGAGGTTCTTGATGATGAGAAGAAATTCGTCTCCCCCCATGCGGGCCAGGACATCGCCCTCACGCAGACACGAGAGCATCCGTGTGGCCCATTGTCGCAGTACGTCATCTCCGAAAGCATGTCCCCACGTGTTGTTTACTAGACGGAAGTCATCAAGATCAATCAAGCCCACTGCAGCAGTCAGGCCCTGACCGGGCGGATGTTTAACTGCGTTCTCTATGGCCTGCTCAGCGGCTATGCGATTTGGTAGCCCCGTCACGGAATCGCGAAGCGCCTGATATTGCAGTTGCCTAAACGAAGCGACCCGGTTGCTGATATCGCGTTGGACACTCACATAGTGGGTTACGCCGGTACCGCGACCGAGTCGCATCGGGATGATCTTTAACGCTGTCCAGAACGGCGAACCGTTTTTTCGGTAGTTGAGAACTTCTCCTTCAAATACTTCTTCCGAAGCAAGGACCTCCCGCATGGTGTCCTTCGTACCAGCATCAGTACCTGGACCCTGCATGAAACGGCAGTTCTTACCGACCAATTCTTCCTGCCCATACCCTGTCATGGCGGTGAAAGCTGGCGAAACATAGACGATGGCCTGAGTTGCGTCGGTTATCAAAGCTACATCAGCCGTCGCTTTCTGACCGGCGGCAATTACTGCCGCAATATCCAGGTACGGATCAGACTCTTTGCGTACGCTCAAAGTTTGACTCTCCCCCGTGAGATCACAGCCGCTAAGAAATTATTGTCACGATTGTAGTAGCGCAAGAGGCAACACCGCATCACAGGGGTCACTAACCGCTGCACTATGACCAAGGACTCATGAAGATCGGGTTCACGTCCTGGGCAGCAGAAAGCCCCGACACCTGTGGGGGAGGACGGGGCCTTCTGTGTACTCGTCTGGGGGTGATTTGTACAAAATAAGTCTATAGATTTCCGCATGTCGTCTCTAACCCCTAGTGGCGTGTTAAAACGGGCGTCGTAGTACCTAGGTTTTTAAGAACTGGATCAAATTTGGCCGGTCCCAGTGTGCCTTGCTAACGCTGCGGGGCGTGAAGCGGCGCGCCGGATGAGGAACTGCGCCAACGCCAACGGGTACAAAGTCAGTTCCCGCGGACGGAGCAGTGCGACATTAAGCAGGCGTTCGCCGCAGCCCACATCTAGGGCGAAGCGTCAGACCTAAATAGCAGTTGTCCGGTCGTTGTCATATGCGCTGATATCAGCGCCAGTAGCACCTTGAACAGCAGCAACTACGCGCTTGGCAGATCCGAAGCGGTCGATACAGAACATGTTGGCGTTTGCTCATGAGCTGCGTGGGCGGGGTGCTGGGTTGCGTGTGTTGAATCTTGAGGGAGGGGATGTGGATACAACGACGCCGATGGGGTCGATGTTGTTCACGATCATGGCTGCCCTGGCTCAGATGGAACACGAGATCAAAAGCGAACGCGTCACCGACTCCATCAGCAAACGCAGGGCAGCAGGGAAGAACCTGGGTGGCAGGCCTGTGCGGGTTACGGATAGTCAGATCAGAACGGCTATGCGCCTGGTTGATGGTGGAGAGCCTGCTGCCCAGGTTGCGCGGGATCTTGGCATGTCCCGGGCCACGTTCTACAGACGCTCACGAGGACTTGTTGCCTAGGTCAAGGAGGCCGGGGAAATCCTAAAGAATTTATTCTTGATCTGGTCTTGTCAGGTATTTCACCCAAGGCCACACCATGAAACCCACTGCGATTGTCATGGGAGTAAAAACAAATACGCTGCCAGTTTCTGTGAGGAAACGAGAGAGGATAAATGTTGCCCCGAGACCACCCAGAAAGAGAAATACAGTCATAAGCCATAATTTGCTACGCGATGAATTAGTTTTCATTTGCCGTCTATTCTCGCAACAATTAACTCAAGGTTTGTTGCTTGTTGCCTGTTTCTCTTATCCAGATAGCACTCTGGAGTAAATGAGTTTTTTGTTTATCAAAATTCAAGATCTATCAAGGGAAAGTAAATTTTTCGGCTATTTTATTTGAGCTCTATCCTCTTTTTTTGAAAGCGTATATAATTCCAATTATTCCCGAGAGAATCAAAAGTACTACTACAATCTCCAAAGTGCTCTCCCTTTTATGCGTTGTTATGAAGGTTTTCTAATTTCCTATTGAAATTTTATCTCCATTAAAAATTCCAGTCAAAAAAAGAATAAATCCCGCGATAATAAAAATAGATGCGAAAGACCTTGCGTATATTTTTTGAAAACTTTTATGTTTTCGTTGATCGTCATTGGGATTACGTGCAGTAGTTTGCTTGCTGAGAAAGGATACAAGTGGTTTTGATAAGATAAGTGCTATAGTTCCCATTACGAGAATGAAGAGCCCCGCAGTAAGCATTAGACATCTGTCCTAAAGCCAAGTAATTGGTAAACATCAATGAGCAGCCACCGCCCACTCCTGCTGCAAGTCCACCGTACAGATCAAACGATGGGGCGCCTACTCCTACTGTGCAGCCGGGTCCACCTTTAAGGCCGCACTCTACTGATGTTTGAGTTGCACGCCAGTGAAGGAATCACCCGGACCAGCGACCCCGGCACCTGAAGTACCTGCGCAGGAAGACGCTAACCCGAATGCGTTCATGAGCTTCGAGCCACAAGCTCCAATTATCACGCCGGAGCAGGCAATTGATGTGATGAAAAAGGCCATGGACTACAACCCTGACCTCGTCTACGACGCTTCCCCTAATAAATACGGGAACTTTGACGTCAAGATCAGGTCGCAGTCCCTAATGAACCAGGGCGGCTCCGGCACGGCCGGTATCTGGGAAGTGACACCTGACGGGAGTCATGCTGAGAAATCAACGATCATCCGGTAAGCAGCTCAACCACGGCACTTATCAAGTCCCAAAGTTCTTCCCAACACGTCAGCATGACAACCTGATAATCCACGCTGCCGGAGTCGAGGCACAGAGCCGTTCTCCGCACTCATGACCCGCTGGTTGCCGGATGTCCCTGGAATTCACAACGCTCAAGGCTTAAGCCTCCGGACCTTACGAGCCGGAATCCGCCCAGGTGCAGCCTGATCTGTGCGTTCGCTTCACCCAGGGGGCCTCGTTGGCGCGGTCCGGTCGTCACTGAAGTGAACGGTCGCCTGGTCGACGCGTTATTAGACGCTGTGCTCTTTATTTCCCTACGCCGCCCACTATGATTTCGTCTATGACGCTCCAGGGATAGCGAGTTGGGGTCTGACCTCATTTGCCAGAACCGATCCCCTCGTATGCCAGAACGGCTACGGGGCTATTTGCTATCCCTAGGACATACTTGTGACCGACACGATCACCTATCGATCGATACTGCGCCGCGACGGAGTATTTATCGCATTCTTTGCGGCCACCATTGGGCGGCTGTCTTACGCGATGATTTCGCTGGCACTTCTGCTCACAATTCAGGGCGCGACACACTCATATGCTGCTGCCGGGGCCTCGCTCGGCGGCTACGCTCTCATCAGCTTTCTCATGCCGCTCAAATCAAGGTTGATCGACCGCTTAGGCACTAAAGCAGTCCTACCCTGGTTGTCCCTCGGGTTCACTCTGTGCGTCTTCGCCATCTCTGGGCTGGCATTTGAGAACGTCGGTGCTGCACTCCCTTACATCGCGCTTTCCGTCGGAGCCGGTCTCTTTGCTCCGCCTCTCGGTCCGTCGATGCGCGCCATTTGGGCTGGCGTCACTCCCGAGTCGGCAGCACGACGCCGCGCATATAGCCTCGATGGAGTTGTTGAGGAGGTGCTTTACGCTGTGGGGCCACTCGTTGTAGGCGGCATCCTCCTCATCGCGCCCAGCTCACTGGTCGTGGCGATTACCGGCGTGATGAACTTGATGGGAACCATTCTTTTGGTGTTGTCGCCAGCATCACGACACAACAGTAGGAAGTCCAGGGGCGCCACGATCAGCGCGTCGAGTGGCTGGGCGGGACCGTTCAAGCGACGAGGTTTTGTTTTCTTGCTTCTAGTTCTTCTTGGCATTGGCCTAAGCGGAGGTCCCCTCGAAGTATCTTTGGTTGCGAGATCTGAGTCGGTAGGGGAAGGTTCGAGCGTCGGGTATTTGTTCGCTGCTCTTTCCATCGGTAGTGCCGTTGGCGGTCTTCTCTGGGGGCGTTTCATTCGTGAAGACCGCCCGCGTTTGCATCTGGCCGCACTCATCGCGGTATCGGCAGCGTTCGGTCTGATGCTCGTCCCTACGACTAATTTGATTGCCACCGCTTGTGTCCTGTTCTGCGCCGGTTTGGCTAGCGCGCCGCTGCTCATTACCGCTTACGTCTGTTCCGATGGGTTGGTGCCTGCGGGGGAACAACGAGAGGCGTCGACCTGGGTGAATACCTTGAACAACATCGGCGTTGCTCTGGGAGCAGCAACCGCCGGAATTTTGATCGACCGCGGTGGACCCGGGCTCGCTTTCGCTGCCGGTGCTGGAATGTACGTGCTTACTCTGATCTTCTTAGTGATCTTCGGGCAACTACTCAGCCCGCGGCCGGTCGAGCAGATCCCGGCTTCGCGGGACGGCGTCGGCAATGAAGATCTTGTGGATGGATAACCAGCGCCGGCGTGTTCAGGTTCAGAGGATGGTTCGCCAGGGCCCACCCAGGAAGAAGGGCGTCCCGCTGGCGCGGTACAACTCTTCGGTGGTGACGACGGTCCGTCGCAGAGCTCCGGAACGGCCCCATTTGTGTTTTGCGTCTTCAACGATCGGGCGTGGGCCAGGTAGGCAGACAAAACGGTAATGGGACTCGTCGCATCAGGTTCCTATGAGGTCATGTCCGCCTCGCTCAACACCCCGGTTAGCGGACCTTGAGCCGGCGGACAGATTGTCGGGAAGACAACGCCGCCTGGTACGTCAATTTTTGGCTGCTGTCCTCAGGATTCTATGCGTCCGCTCCACCCTGCCAAACCAATATCCGTTCCCGCACCGTCCCTAAAACATGTTCCACGCGGAGTTTTGCGACGAGCGTTTTGGAATAGATTTTGGGATGGTCATATGACGCGGAACCCGGCGTGATAGCCACCAGGACAGTCGCCGTGAACAGCACCGTCCCGGTTCCAAGGGACTGGGGCGGTGCAGTGTAGTGTGTCGTTGCGGTTTAGGCTGTGATTGCTCGCAGTCAAGAGAGCCCGTGTGGAGAGCTAGCTGGTGGCGTTAAACGGACAGAGAGGTTCCACGTTGAGCACGGAGTTCATAGTTGTCATCGTTTTGATGGTAGCCGTCGCGATACCCGCGGTTGGTTACTTCATGATCAGGGATTTCTTGGGGAAGAAGTAGTCATGACCTATGTGATATTTGGTTGTGTAGTCGTTGTGATTGGTGTTCTTGGTGCGGTGTTCCGTAAGCCGCTGGCAGCAATGGCGGCAAAGATGTCCGGTGCAAGTGGTATCAAGGTCGATCAGGACCGGATGCCACTGCTGGAGCGCGGTTACGGCCTTGGAGGGATTGCCATGGCGGTTCTGGGCGTCGTGACCGTTATCTACGGGTTGATAGCTGGGCAATAAAAGGCCCCCTCAGTTGGAAAAGTCCTAGCGCAGGTGCTGATTACCCGAGAGACCTGCGCTGCCAGGAGTGTTCCAGTTCCCGGGAACTGAGACAGTTCGCAGCTGAATCCGACTCTCGACCGTTCGTAGCCGGTACTTCATTAGTAGCGAAGCATTTGGTGTGGATTCTTATGTAGATGTGTTGAGATAGGCAGATGGAACTATCGAAGGCAGCAGATGGTGCCAGGCCGAACTCTCGATCGGCGCCACTGGGGCTTGTGCTGTTAATCCTCGCAATGTTAGTCACCGGTCCGGCTATGGTCGCCATAGGTAGCGTTCTAGTTGCCGCTGACAACAATTTGCTTGAGACGGGTTCTCGGACGACAGGGACTGTCATTGACGTCAATGACGGCCCCGAGGCCTCTGACCATCGATTTGCGGCCGAATACTCTCCCTCAGACGCATCACGACACATGGTCTGGGCAGACTGGGCCCCCGATGCCAAGCCCGAAGTGGGCAATACCGTAACAGTCGTCTATCGCAGCGACGATCCTGATTCTGCAGTTATTGAAGGACACGGCGCACCAGGGCAATCCGTTCTGGGATTGGGTGTTGTCTTCACTGTCGTCCTTGGCGGAACGGGCCTCATGATGGCTTTCGCCTTCCGCCGTGGGAACAAACGGCGGAGACTCACATCGAGGTGACCACCGGTCTTCGTTGCGGGTCCCAGTGAGAAGGATTGGAGCGTTCTCCGCAGCCCGCAGCTAGGGTGAGGCGTCAGACCTAAGAACCGGTCGGTTGATCGCTGTCATATGCGCTGTTGTAAGCGCCAGTAGGGCTTGACCTAACAGCAATGAGGCCTGGGTAGACTCATGTGTCTTTTAGTGTTGGCCCTTGGTTTCGGTACGACAGATACATTAGCTCTCGGGTGTGGGCGCGCTGTTCGTGACGGAGGTCTCTACTGCAGTCCACATGGTTGGTGTGTTGGGTGGAATTTCCCCATATCCTTCGATGCTGACCACTCGTTCTCCGATGAACTCTCCGTTTGCCGGATCGATGAGGATGTCGTGACGGATGTTGGTGTTCTTGTCTACGCGTCCAAGAGCTGTGCCCACACGACCGTCGAGGTTGGCTTGACGATCAACGACAGTCATCCCGGGGATCATAGCGGCAGTTTTGTATAGGGCTGCCCTTAGATCAGAGGCTAGGACACCAGATCGCAGTCGGTCTGAAATCCAGACGATCGCGCGAGTATCTGCATCATCACCTGATCCGCCTGTTTGGGAGTAGATCGTATTTAGGAGTTGCTTGGGTTCTCGTGGGAACTTAGCCAGTTCTGTATCTGACCATGGTGCTTCTGTCCTTTGAACTCCACCGCGTTCATTTCGTCCCTGGGGTGTGCGTTCTTTCACCTCTAATACGATGGCTTCGGTTGTGTTTCCGAAGTACGAGACAGGTACAGCCGGCTCGAAGTTAATGATCCAATCGTTGCTCCGGTCTGACGGTACGTACATTTGGCGGTCTTGGGATTGGAGCCAATATATCGTTCCATTGCCGCTGGATGCTTCATCAGTTATCACTGCTGTTGTGTCGACTCTGAGGTACTGGCCCGGACCAATAACGCGGTCCGCCACACGGGCAGTTTGGTGAGCCGCAGCGTTGAGGAATTGCGCTGCTTCTGCGGTCGGGGGAGTGTGGCCTAAGAAACTTACTGCATCCGTAGCTACCAAAGCCCCTGTCACGGCTGCTGCTACTGCCGCCCAAAGAGCTGTTCGTCGGACAATTGGCTTGACTTGAGACGAGTTTTCGGGGTTTTTCACGAATGTTTCGTGCAGTTCGGTATGCCGAATCATCATGGCAAGTGAATTTTCTCGGCTATTGGCCAAGTCCGTTTCGGTGATCCGCGCTGCGGGGTCAATGGCGTCGAATACGTTTTTGAGCGGATCGTTCAATGGCTGCGTTTTCATGCTTCTGCACCTTCGACTAGGTGGTTTGACCCTAGGAGATTGCCCAGGGTCTTGCGGGCGCGGTGGAGCCTCATTCTCACGGCAGTTGCACTCGTACCGAGGACACCAGAGATTTCCTTGGAAGATAGCCCGTCCCAGTACGTCAGGTGCAAAATCTCCTGGTCATCTATGGGTAAATGTTCCAAGGCTTCAAGAAGTGGGGAATGCCCTGAGGTTTCGTGGCTTTGATGTTCGGAGCGCAGGGCGGTGATCAGGTCTGTTGAGCGCGTGGTAGCGCGGTGGTGATTCCGCAGAACGTTCTTCGCCATACCAAAGAGGAACATGACGGAAAGATCATCTCGGTCTAAGGTCTTTTCCCATGCGATTCTGAACACTTCCGCACACAGTTCCTCGGCCGTAGCTGGGCTATAGGTTCGACGTCGAAAGTAACGGTAGATGCGGTCGTGGCCAGCCGCGTGCGCAGCCAGGAATCGCTTCTGCCGCAGAACTTCCCGGTGGTCCTTGAATAATTCTTCCAAGCTCATACCCCGTTAATGTCTACCCAACGCCAAAGTGTAACGAGGTCCAAGAAGTTTTTTAGGAACACCGCCCCAATGATGTCCAGGGAGTATTTCACTTCCAAGAAACTGGAACAGTTCCAACGGTGTTGGATTCTTCACGAGGGTTCACCTTAGTCTCGTTGACCTAATCTGGATGAATGAGCATCGAACTACGATTTATGTCCCATGACCTCCTTGGACTCTGGATTCAAAGGGTGAGCCGGGAATATGAGCAATCCCGACTAAAGGCTGGCGATCCAACTGATGTGGCTAGAGACAAAGCGCGGGCGTCGATGGAGACATCATTTCCCAATGGCGTGCCAGCACCTGGACACCTTGTCTACGACGTCATCACGAACGAACCAGACAAGTCAGCCAAGGTCGTGGGATACCTATGGATTGCTCCTACGAGGGAATCATCCACCGACTGGTGGGTTTTCGATATAGAGATTGATGAACCTCACCGAAGTAACGGTTTTGGTCGTGCGGCCATGCAACTCGCAGAGAAAGCAGCAGCCGACCACGGGGCAGCAACCATCGGACTCAACGTTTTCGGCTACAACACCACCGCACGCAAACTCTATGAATCTCTCGGATACCAAACCACTTCCGTCCAGATGCGTAAAAGTGTTCAAGTCACCTCAACTGCCTAAATGAACCAAATCTAGTTATGGCTCGCAGCGCATCACGATCCTCACGCGTTAAACCAGCGGTTCTGGGAGTGTTCCAGTTATATGAAATTGAGGTGCCCGGAATAATTTGTTAGGTCACCACCACGCTGGGGGGACCTCACTGGGACATGAACCGAGTCAGTCAGCGGCGCGGTCATTTCTTGGCCGACGATCATAGCTATGAGGTCATGTAGAGTTCCGCGGCACTTCTCCACCTTAGGTAGGTGGTAGAACGTGCTGGTGGTCTCAAGGTTGTTGATAACTTCGTCCTGCTAGTGCAGGATTATCCTTCTGCCGTGAGCGATCGCGATGCCAAGCTCAACATGCGTACCCTTCCCTCCTGGAAGCAGGATCACGACGACGTCGGCATCTTTCACTGCATCTTTCTCGTGTTGCCCGATAGAGCGCAGATCACTGAGGGTAATTGCACCCGCACCGCCCACCGACGCGTTCTGGGTCCAGTCGTACGTGTTGACGTAGCCCTTGCTTTCCAGAGCTTGCGCGACGTACCTGACGGTGGCGATATTCCTGAAGCTCGACGCAACATAGAACCTCTTCAAAGCATCCACCTCCTGATTGGAACTGCGACCATTGTGTCCCATTGAACTGGACTGGTGGGCACGTATGTTCCGGAGCCACCCTCCAACGGCATAATCACAGTCCAGGCGACTTCTGAAAATGACAAATCCTGCAGATTCAAGAGCTGGAAATAATTCGCTCGGTTTCCACCGCGCTGAATAACCATCCTACGGACGAACAGTCGTTTCTGTGTCTCGTGGGAACGTCATTGAGTGATCGACGACACATCGCTTGAACTGCCTCGCCTCTACGAGTCTCTGACTTGGCTTACTCCGCTCGCCAAGGAACGCGCCGCGCACCTTGTGGCGTTCTTGTCCGACCCGGCGCGAGCTGAGGTTCTGGACATGGGGTGTGGATGGGGTGAACTAGTCCTTCTGGTTTTAACGTCGTCCCCACAGGCGCGCGGACGTGGAGTGAATGTGTCTTCCGCGTTCATCGACAGGGCTAGGCAACAGGCGGTGACTCGTGGGCTGCTCGACAGGGTGAGCTTTTCTTCGATGCTTGGGGTAGAAGCCCAGGATTCCCTTGCTGAGGCTGTCATCTGTATCGGCGCGAGCCAGATGTGGGGGCCTCCAGTAGAGGACGCGATACCGCTCGACGACGCCGCGGCCCTGCGCGGCCTTTAAGCACTAGTGCTTCCCGGAGGCCGACTCGTTTACGGCGAAGCGACCTGGTCAGCAACACGCGGTGACGCTGATGCTCAAGGTGTCACTGAAACGAACAGCGCGTTTTTTAGGCGTCCTTTGGGCCATGATCCAGGTTGGTCAACCAGCGGTAATTCACTTATGATAAGCATACGTATCAATCGCTGATGGAGTCTTTGATGCCGAGACGCCACATTCCCTGATGCCGCGCGAAACGATCTCTCGCTTGAAACGGAGAGAAAGGGCCCGTCGTGCGAATCGGATGTGATGTTGCGCTGGTTGTTATCGGAGTTGTCTTGCCTTTTGTGGTTAATGTCGACGCGAGCGGTGTCGTGACCCTAGTTTTATCGGTTACATATTTATTAGTGCTGGCGCGGTCGTATGTCTTGTCAGCATTGTCTTGGGTTTGCGCCGTCGGCAGTCGGTGTCTGCCACTCGATCGGCGGTTGCCCCGGTGAACGGCGAATGATTGACCCGGCGTACGACGGACAATGCCGACCAACTCGTCTGAAACGGCTGGACCATATGACTGAACTGATCCCCAAATCCGCTCATAGCGCTGGGCGCCTCCTTAATGGCCGATACAGGCTTGAGGAGCGCATCGGACAGGGCGCAATGGCAGTTGTCTACCGGGCTCGCGATGAACCGTTGGGTCGGACGGTCGCCGTCAAGTTATTCCGCGGAACCTCTGCGGATACGGCCTCTATGGCCCGGAATGCAGCGGAGACCCGTCTCTTGGCTGCCCTAAATCATCATTCTTTGGTGACGCTATTCGATGCCAGCATGGATTCGGACAATGATTCATATTTGGTGATGGAGTATGTCGAAGGTCCGACGCTAGCAGGACGTATCGCACTCGGTCCGATTGATCCTACTCTGGTCGCGGTCATGGTGCGTGACCTCGCCGAAGCCTTGCACGTCGTTCACCAGGCTGGTGTTGTCCACCGCGATATCAAGCCTTCTAATGTTTTATTGCGCCTTTCTCACACTCCTGGCGAAGGGTATCGAGCAACTCTGGCGGACTTTGGAATTGCATATCTCATGGACTCCACGAGGGTCACTACCCCAGGCACTCTCATTGGTACAGCCGCTTATCTCAGCCCGGAGCAAGTGCGAGGGGAGGCTCCGGCGCCCTCTTCGGATATCTATTCTCTCGGATTAGTTCTTATCGAATCGCTTACCGGAGAACGTGTATTTCTTCAGACTGGAACGCACGAAGTTGCCTTGGCGAGGCTTAGCAACAACCCCCGTGTTCCATCAGAATTCGGCTACGCCTGGAAGTCACTGCTAGCAGCGATGACTGCACGTACCGCGGACCAACGGCCTACCGCCTTAGAAGTAATGATGGCCGTGCGCGGCTTTGTTCCTGGCGACACAGACCCAACGATCACCGGGGTCATCGCGGATCCGACTTCAGACTTCACTGCCCCTGCCGCCGCACCGGGTACAACCGAGAATATTCTGGCAACCACGCCGACCGAGTCCGAATTCAACCAGCGACCGCACCTGCCCGATCCGAACGCAATCGAAAATGCCCCCGGGACGAGGCCCGTCCCCGATCCGGCTGTGGCTAACACTAAGAGAAGGTCTACATGGCGCGTTGTGGCTGCCTTGGGTGCGGTAGTCATTGCTGGCCTCGTGGTCGCAGCACTGATTTGGATCACTGGAACGCCACCGGCCAACGAACCCACCCCCGCTCCAACTCTTCCGTCCCTCACCGAGCCGCTAAACACCCACATGAACCAGCTGTTAGAAGCCGTGAAACCATGACGACACGCACACGGGCACTACTTGTCGGAATAGCACTAGCCGGTTTTCTGGTCGGGTGCACCCCGAACCCGGAAGAGCTGAACGTCTCAGCCAGCCAAAACATGCAAATTAGCGTCACCGCCGCAGCCAACCAAGCCGCCACTGGTGACACAGATGGAGCCCTTCGCAGCCTCCAGCGCCTGCAAGACCAGTTGACGAAAGCGATCGAATCCCAACAGGTCACTGCCAAGCGCGGTGCGAAAATTCAGCAGTCCCTAGACCTTGTGCAAGCCGACCTGCAATCCACCAAAGTCGCACCGGAAACTGTTAGCGACATACCATCCCCCCTCCAGACACCCGGCCCTGTCGATAGTCCGGTGGGTGGTGTGGTGCCTGGCATGGCCGATAGTCCGGTGGGTGGTGTGGTGCCTGGCATGGCCGATAGTCCGGTGGGTGGTGGGGTGCCTGGCGTAGCCGATAGCCCAAAGACCTCGCAAGATAAAACCGCCAACAACGGGAAACAAGGCGATAAGGTCAACGGCGGTAATGGGAACAACGGTAATAATGGGAATGGGAAGAATAAGGAGAAGTAGCAGCGCATCGATCACGCCTGGGCTCGTATTCGATGAGCGGGAGAATGCCGTGTCGGTCTGTTATGTGATTGTCTGAGGCGCCCGCAATATAGAAGCAAGGAAGTCGATCGCGGATCCACCGATGCAATCCTTGTCGAGCCACTTGCCTTGTCGAACCACTCGGGGAGGGGCGCCGGTCCGGCAATTTTTGCAAGCAAGACAATGAGTCCTTCCACGTCCACCACCATGCATCAGAACGCCGTGGTTGAATCGCGATGTACGGATGCCTGTTCATCAGCGGAGCACCGCGCAGCCTGACGAGGCCTATCCCGTTGGTCCGCTAGCGCGAACCCCACAGAATGGGATTTCTTCTATGACCAGCGCCGTCTTTTTAGCTGGCGCCACAGGTGACTTGGGTCAGCGCATGGTCGGTGAGCTCTTGCTGGCATACCACTGGCGCCACTTTTGGTCTCTAGGGTGCCTAACGATTCATCAGGCGCAGGCCATCGTGGCTAGTGACCCGCCCTTACCGGGGTGGATATGTCGCCATGATTCTCAGGATCGAAAAGAGCGCGCTCCTTGGACCATGTCCGAGTCATCGGTCAAAGCGGAGCACGGGCCTATGCCCGAGGTGCGTCCATCTGGAACCCGCACGCGCACCTGAGCACGTCATCGAAAGGCTGAAGGGGAGTCTCGGTTGATACTGCAACGCGGACATCCGGCACCCGGAGGTATTCCATAGGTTCACCGCAATGGATGAAGTGCCCTCCGCTAGAGAGGACGGAAATACCAGCAGATCCGGAAATCAGAGTTGTAGGACCATGGTGTTCCGCGAGGGGCACGTCGATGCTCATAACAAAGTTCCCCATGAGGTGGTGAGGTAGTCCAAAGCTGCCGGGCCCTTCATTCGAAGACCGTTGTTGGATCCCGCAGGGATGCGTGTCTTCATCGCTGACCAGAAGGTTCTTTCGCTCCCTGGCACCTGACCGTAGAGAGAGCACCAGCTCAAGTAAAGGCCGTAGAGCGGTTCGCGTTTGAGAGTGGCCTGATCACGTGCACCTGGTGCAGTGGCTTCACTCAGGAATGAATCGAAATGTGTAGCGTTCACAGCGGTTCGCCTTTGAATCTTCACGGAGAAAACTGCCGCTGTGCTACAGCAGTGGATGGAACACGCTCCGTGTCCCTAGCGCTGAACTACCCCACTAGAAGGGGAATCCGAGGCGGGGCGCGTGTGCACCATAGAGAATATCTCTACACTGTAGACATTACGCGTAGAGTCGAGGTATGGCAACAAAAGGGTACGTTGCATGGGAGCACCAACAACCGAAAGGACTTCAGGCATGGCGACAACTAGCCAAGGTCCAGGCAGAGAGACCCTTAAAGGCGCTGGGGCGCGAAAAGGTCGGTTGAACCGCACCATGGTGCTCGAAGCTGCGCTTGCCCTCATTGATTCCGGGGGCCTTGATGGGTTCACCATGCGTGGGCTCGGGCAAGCCTTGGGCCGTGATCCTATGGCCCCTTACCGGTATGCGGCGAACCGATCCGAGTTACTCGACGGTGTCACCGAAATCGTTTTGGACCGGGTGCACGTCGACGCAGCGGATCCAGACTGGCAAGGACAACTCCGTCATATCGCCCATAGTCTTCGGTCGCTGGCCTTGGCGCACCCGAACACTGTTCCGTTGTTAGTGAGCCGGCCGTTGTCGGTGCCACTGAGCCTTCGACCCCTGGGGACTATCCGTCCTTTAGAGAGGATCCTGGACCTGCTGATCACTGCAGGCTTTGAACCCACCAGCGCGCTCCACATATACCGCGCCTACTACGGGTTCCTGTACGGGCATATCCTCAACGAACTTCAGGAATACGTTGTCGATCCCGATGAACATGAAATGGTCCTTCGGCTAGGCCTGCACCGACTCCCTCCTAAAGAATTCCCTCGGCTCCGGGCCCTAGCTGCTGAACTCTCGAACTATGACGGAGAAGCTGAACTCAACCAAGGACTCGGCATCCTTCTCACCGGCCTCGCAGCCAGGCTTGCTCCCCTCCCAAACTGAACCCAATCACAAGGACACATTTCACCGCATCATCACTATTGCTTCTTGGGGAACGACGGCGAGATTCTCATGGGTAGGGGGGTACTCTTTGGTCAACATTGAGAAAAGTAGTAGCCCTTCACGGGTGATCTTTTTGTCTCGCCAGCCCCTCCCGAAAACCGCTAGCCGGGACAATGACCTTAATAATTGTTTGGAAGGATTTTCCCGTCATTACATCCGGATTGACGAATGTGATTGGCAGGGCTGAATGCAACGGAGAAAACAAACGACTGAGCGGTCGAAACCTCAGCGAGTTCGGCCGCTCAGGGATTGACAAAAGCTCAGCTATTTGACGTTGCTTTTATTGCGTCCGGTGGTAGCCCAGTAAAGTTCGGCAACAACTAGGCCACCGATTATGGACAGTCGCCAAGGTCCTGGGCCCCAGAACGACATCTGGTCCTTCTGAAGAGCCTGTCACCGATCCATCCACCGGCAATGGCATCAACGACACCAAGGATGACGCTCGTGACCCAATCGCCGCGTACCCGTCCTGGCATGACTGTCTTCACAATGACGAAGCTCATCCGCGACCCGGACATACCCCAGGGCCGGGGCAGTCCCACCCCTATCGGTAATTTTGTGCACAAGGTTCAAGGTCTCCCGCATAGTCCGGCCCAAGCGGTCTAACGGAAGGACAACCGGCACGTCTCCGGCCCGAATCTGCATTAGGGCCTCTATAAGTCATGACCGGGCGCGTGTTCCCCCTGATGTCTTTTCTGCGTGCTAGTAGTTCAGGTGCTGTGCCCGCAGTGGCTATGTCGTCCGGCTCCCGGGTTAAATCCAGTTTTGCTGTCGAGAGGCGAGCGGAGCCAATATCTGTTGCTGCATCGTACCGAAAACATGTTCCACGTGGAGTTTTGCGACGGGGTTTGGAATAGATGTGGGACTATCACTCGACCCGGAATCTAGCGGTTTGGCCAGCGGGGGAGTGGTTCGGTCAGGAGTGTTCTAGTTTCAAGGAACTGGAACACTACATGCTGGACCTCAGTTGTTCTGTCCAAAAAGGCGGGCGGAAACTACGTTGACAAAGCATGGAGTACGCCCAGATACGAGATTACGGCCAGCACACCAACCCCGTAGCCAAGGACTAGGGGTGCAATCGCTTGCCATCGTTCGCGCTGACTGTTCGATGAGATCTGCTGGAGTGCAACATGACCAGCTCCCACCGCAAAAATGGCCAGCATTACGAATCCGGCAAACCACATCCCGCCGACTGCTAGAACAGCCAAGACGATGGCAGCAAGAGACGGTTTGTTCAATCGACCTGTGGACGTATTGGCGGATACTTGGTTCGCGCTCATTCTGGTTCCCCTAACCTCGTAAGTACCAATGAGCGGACCGGCCGCGGTGAGTGACAGGAGATCATGCACAATCTCACAGAAGTAGTGCCGACGAGACCACTAACGCACGGACCTTCTGTCGAGCCGCGCTCCATAAAATGAAGAGGGACACACCTAACGGTGTGGCCCTCTTTCGTCTGCTGTCATCGCTCCTGAAGAGTCTTGAGTCGTTCTTCGGCTGCGGTGTGTCTTGGATACTTCTAAAACTGTTCGGGTCGTCGTCCGGGTCCCGGTGATGGTGTTCCACCCGGTGTTGTGAAGGTTTATCAAATGGAGGCAGCCTCTTAGTCAATCCGGGTCCTTTGGCCCTAGTGCAGGGCCTCTGGATACCTTAGATTCAGCAGCGGATATCAAATTACACTCGACCCCTGTTGCTTTTTTTGGGGGTGGATACTCCGGTGCCAGCTGCCGGCTCGGGTCTTTAGCACTGAATGGGGGATAATTGTCAGTTTCGATTAGTACATCGGCCAACAAACGATCAAGGAACCGAAAGGCCAAGGCCATTCTGGCTGGGGGTCTCGTTCTGGGTATAGGTGCGTCCATTGTCCTTGCCGCTTGGAATGACTCGGAGTTTGTAACGGGCACCTTCAGTGCCGGCCATTTTGCCGTCCAGGGCAGCACCGACGGTACAGCCTTTGCCGATCATGCCGCTGCTGCGGATGCCGCCACATTGACCTTCTCAACGGGGTTCGACAAGATGAGCCCAAGCCAGACGGTGGCGGCTCCTTACGCGCTTCACTTAGACAAGGACACCGTCAACGATGCCACAGTCTCGGTTGCTACAGCTTCCGGTACCGGGACCGCCTCAAGCCTACTCACGTACGGAATTATTGCCGTTGACTCCGTCGCGGCCTGCACATCTACGGCTACAGGCACCGCAACGATTGTCCCGACGGGCACGGCGCTGACAGCCGTTGCGGGCGCTGCCCCCTTTGGGCTGACGAAGCCCATTACGCCAGGCACGATTCCGGGCGCCAATGCCTTCTTGTGCTTGCAAGTCACCTCGAGTGCGTTACTCGTTCAAGGGACTTCGGCTGTGGTCACGTGGGAGTTCCGCGCAGAATCGCTTCCGTAGCAGCAGTGGCCAAGCATATTGCACGGTTCCGGTACCAGCGCTTCACCCGTGGGAGGGCGATCCTTGCAGGAGCCCTCGTCCTTGGACTCGGCGCGACGATGGTTCTTGCCGCCTGGACTGATTCGGAGAACGTGAAAGGTGCCTTCAGCGCGAGCACATTCAACACCGAATCGAGCACCGTCTCCGGGGTGTGGGCGAGCAACACCACATCGCCGGGTGCTGGACTCGCGTTTAACGCGACGTCAATGTCGCCGACCGTATCCCTCTACGCCTGGGTGAATGTTCGTACGACAGCTGCTTCCTCTGTGGGCGGCTCTATCGCTCTTGCAAGTGCGTCAACATCCGGACCACTGGTTCCCGTGCTGGAATACCGGGCCGTGGGGACGAAGGCAGTTGGAACCATATGTGACGGGAGCGCATTTACCGGCACACCAGCTTTTATAGCAGGATCCTCTTCAACCTATTTGGCGGTGACCACAGTTGCGGTACCATCGGTCGCCTCTCCCATCACTGCGCCTGGCGGTGAACTCCGGTACTGCTTCGAGGTCAGGGTGCAGTCTGGGGCAGCCAATTCCTACCAGGGCCAGGCGGGAACCGTTAATTGGCTCTTCACCGGAATATCCAACTAGGTGCAATCGATGAAGGCAGAATCAATTAAGCGTGGTGGTTTCAGCATCCGGGTCGGCGATGCGTTGCTAACCCTGGCCGCGATCGGCGGACTGGCCTGCATTGTGCTCGTCCTCTTGGCCCTGTTTTTTCACATCACGCTGATCATGTTCGAAACTGGTTCCATGGGTCCCACAATTCCTGCCGGGTCGCTGGCGATCGTGCGGGAGATTCCCGCTTCCGAGATCAGGGTTGGCGACGTCGTCACAGTCGACCGACCCCAGGCCCTACCGATAACGCACCGCGTCGTCTCTATCGCACAGGATTCCGGCAGCGATATGAGTATCACGCTGCGCGGGGACGCAAACCCTGCTGATGACGCGCAGCCCTATGTTGTAGGCACTGTTCGGATCGTGCTCTTCTCCATCCCGCATCTCGCCTGCGCGGTGATGGCTGTTTCGAACCCGCTGGTCCTCGGCGCGATAACCCTAGGTGCCGCAGCCCTTGTCACGTGGGCGTTTTGGCCCGCTAGCGAGCCAGCTCCACGGCAACGAAAAGAGACACCACGGCACCTGGCCAGCGGTGGGCCCCTTGCCGTGGCCCTAGTCCTGACCGGCGCCAACGCCCTCCCCATGCAGACTCCCGTGCTAGCTGCTACTACTGAAGAGGTGGTCGCAGGCCCGGTGTTAACGCTCATCTCGGTCTTGGACCATTCCGACATGGAACGCATGACACCAGGAACAACCGTTCCTTGGCAGATTGGGGTCTCTTCCCACACCAACGACTCCGGAACCGTGCGGATCACGCTGGCCTCTCAGAGGCCTCTCTCCTCCGGCCCGAAGGAGCTCGAACTAACAATCCGCATGTGCAAAGTTCGTTGGGTAGCCGAATCCTGCCCCGGTGGTGGTGTCCTGCTCGGGGCGCCCTCAGTATCCACCCCCATTGCCGGTGAGCTGGCGTCCATTCCCACTAACGAACAACGCTGGATTCTCATTGAGGCTAGCCTGCCTGCCGTGCCATCTTTTGGCTCGGCAACACTCATTCTCACCGCAACCGGAGCTGGCCATGAACTATCCACCGGCAACAGCATGGGCCAGCTGCCCGCCACAGGTGCTGACCTACTTTGGCCCACATTAGTGGCGGTTGCCGCTGTGGCCGCCGGCGGCAGGTGGGGACGAACCAAGAGGTCTCCAAGAACCCCGAGTCAGTGATGAAGCACCGGTACCGCGTCATTCTTGCCCTGACGTTGGCAGGAGCTGCAGGTGTGCTGCATCCGCAGCAGACCCTTGCCTCCTGGTCAACACCCCAGTATGTCTCTAGCTCGCTGACAGCGGGCACTGTCGCAAAACCAACAGCCCTTCAATGCTCAGCCGGGCTGCTCACCAAACTCTCCTTCAGCTGGACCGCCCCGGTGGGTGGCTTGCCACGCAGCGGCTACAGCTGGACCGTGGTGCCGAATGGCCTGGGGCCTTCAGGCTCAGGATCAGCATTGTCGTCAGCTAGCTCTGTCACGGTACCGTCCAACATCCTTGCCATTGGCACAGGGACCTTTTCGATAACCGCAAGCGGGCCAGGCGGATGGAACTCAATACCAGTCACCGGGACCGTCACCGTGATCGGCGCCTTAGGTGTTCCAATAAGCACCAGCTGCACCGTGCGTTAGCCAAGGCATTGGCGATCCGGATAAGCCTCTTCAATGAGCCATCCCAATGTTCAGGGACGGCCCTAGCTGTATCCGGGAACGAAGCAACTAGCCGACCAAGGATTCCTCGCCGAGCCATTACTAGTTGAGTGTGATGACAGGGACCGGCGCTCATTCATTCGGCGGGTCAAAACGCCGAACTTTCCTCGCGAGAAATGGTTGGGTGACTTTGACCACGAGGCGAATCCGAAGATCAACCAGGCCACGATCAAAACACCTGCCACCCGGGACGGAATCCGCAACGGCCTTCTTTTGTGTTTCGTCGGGGGTTGAATAACCATGAAATCTCAGCTCCGCAACGGGGCCGCTGCGGCGGCGTGAATCATTGGTCCGGCTCGGCCCACTGAAGTCTTATTTCCCGCTTTTGATCGTCGGATGTCGTGAACTTTACAACAACTTCTACATAGTGGTCGGTTGGTTTGAGTACACCCAGGGTCACCTGTTTTGACTGGCCGATCCGTGCAAAGTATCGAACATTCTTTGTGGTTGAGTCCCAGTGGATCGCTGTTATGCGAGCATTGTATGCCGTCGATTTTCCAGTGTTCGTGAGGATGAGGAGTCGCTTCGGAGCAGGATGGGTAACGGTTAGAGGCACGTGAGATCTGATAAAAGAGACTACCGGCAGTGCTGGATTCTCGATCGAGCGTTCAAGCTTGAGTATTGGCCCGTGCTCCAACCCTTTTTCTTGGTTGTTGTGTTTTTTGTTGCTCAGGAAAAACCAGATTCCGCTGAGGAGCAGTAACGCACTGAGCAGTAGCTCGGACACACTGAAAAATGAACTACCTTGGCTGGACTGCGCGGCGGTGAACATGAGCGCAGCTATTCTGGGTGCCTCCACCAGATGACCCTATCGCTGGCAACGGTTAAGACCAATGATCTTCGTGGTCTTGGCATGGTGCTGGTACTTCTCGGTGATGGAGTCCATAGCGCAGATAGCTGATGCGTCCCAGAGGTGGGAGACATGCGTATCGATGATGATGAGTAAGGGATCCAGTGCCTAGTTGAACTGGGCCCATGGCGACCATAAATGTGGGGTCATCTGGCCCTATGGTTCGTGATTTTTGAAGGGCATTGTGGGACGCGGGTGGAGCAGCATGGCCTGAGTAGAGCGTGGCAGCTGTTTTTTGTATGATTTTCGGCGGAAGCTTCGCCCAGAGGTGTTGCGTGCTTGAGCAGACAGGCATCCAGAACGTTCTTACCGGAGGGTTTGTCATGGCTCATCGTCATATCCGTATTTTTCTCAGTGAGGCTGTATCGGCTGATCCGGGCAGTGAAGAAGGCCTTAATCGTGAACAGCTCTTCGGGCTTTATACGAGCTGGTGCGTACTCAATGACCATGAGCCGCTCGGAGCACACACGTTGTGGATGGAATTACGCGCACATCATGTTGACCCGGACAAGAACTCACTAGCAATGACGGGGGAGGCCGCGACGGATTACATCGTCTCCAGCGCTCCCGATCTTGTCTAACCAAGGCTTTAGTGCGCTGGTACGTGTGGAAGTGCCTCGCTTGGATTAGGAGTTTGGACTGCACTTTTGGTCGACGTTCCCTGCCGTGGCTAGGCGTCGGAGCTCCTGCAGGATTTCTAGTTGCTGGTGGTTGATCGACATGAGGAGCTCGATTTCTTCTTTTGCTTTGACATTGGTGTCGTAGTCGTGTTGCGCCATCGCCGCGGCAATACCATCTTGGCGCTTGGCTGCAA
Organism: Pseudarthrobacter sp. PS3-L1; assembly: GCF_030063285.1. Lineage (GTDB taxonomy): Bacteria > Actinomycetota > Actinomycetes > Actinomycetales > Micrococcaceae > Arthrobacter. The sequence continues at coordinate 204,517 of NZ_JASISU010000002.1, forward strand.
TAAGCAGGATCGCGCCCTGGAGGCCAGCGAGCATGGAAAGCAGAAGGTTCAAGAGGATGTACGGATAAGGGTCCCACGCATTGTTGACGAGCGCCCACGTATTGATCGCAGCCCACATGAGCATGAACGCAATGAAGCTTCCCACGAACGGCCAACTGCCCATCCCGTTCCGCATGACATCGGCCGCCCGCTGGCCTGCCGACAGGGATGCTTTGTGTTTTTCATGCCAAGTTACTCCACGATGATTCATGCCTCAGCCTAGTCCCGGTACCGCAGGACCCTTCCATGCGGCTCCGCTGCTTGGAGGAAGATTCTGCCCTTGAGGATCACACCGGAGCATTGCCGCGTGGTGATTTCTGCCGGTGTGGCAAAGCCGTTGTCTGTTGTGTGGATGATGGCCTGAACGTGGAACGTCGGTCCTCCTATGGCAAACCCGCCTACGAGAACCCCTACGAACCCACCCAATGACCGCTCTCGTCCTGGACATCAGCAAGCTACTCCCGGGCACCGGCAAAAGGCAGTTTTCGCGTTGAGCTCACAAAAAAGCCATGTCCATCCCCTTCTTCGAGCATTAATCCAGCGCCTCCTCCCGGAGCCGGAATGTTGCCCGCGATAATTCAGAAATCCTCAGCAGAACGTCCGGGCATTAGGGTCAGGAAACCTCCTTGCGTCATGGGCCGGATGCAGCATCTGTGGTTGGCGCCGAGGTGCTGATCGCTTAGTGCTGTCGATGCTGCCCATACATGGCAGAAGGCGGCATTCCCTGGAGGAAATGCCGCCTTCTGATTGCCTATTAGTGTGCCCTATTTATTGAAGGCGTCCTTGACGTTCTCGCCGGCTTTCTTCGCTGAAGCGCCTGCCTGATCCGCTTTGCCTTCGGCCTCGAGCTTCTCGTTGTCCGTGACCTTGCCTGCGGCTTCCTTGATCTTGCCGCCAGCGCTCTCCGCTGCGTTGTGAATCTTGTCTCCAATGCCCATGATGTATCACTTTCGATAGCTCCAGAATCTGACAAACCCAGCCTAGGTACCGACGCTGGGAATCACCAGGGAACGTACTTTATGTTCCCTGGTGAGGTCTCTAGGGTGCGGTTGTTGCCGAAGGATCCTCACCTCAGAGGTCGCCCTCGTAGTCGAGGAGGTCCAGGCCAAGCCACTGCACGCAGCGCTGCATGAGGGGCGGCCGACCATGACCGCGATGTTTTCCGTGTTCTTCGGAACGGTGCGGGTGACCGGTGAGGCCTGCGGCTATGGTGCGCCGTGGAGCCTGTGGGCCGCTTCCCGGCAAATCCACAGCCGGGAAAATCTGGCGGGGAGAGTCGCGTTCCGTGATCCACTGCTGCTTGTCCGTCTGGGCGGGTGGAACCCTTGAGGCCTTCACCGCTGACCCGTTCCCGTGGGCTGGCATGGGGGCGCGTGCGGGGCTTTTGATATTCCAGGGGCTGGCGCTCCCGGGGCCAGCGTGGCCGAGTCTGCCTTCAATGATTCCCCAGGCCTTGCAGTGCAGGCCCAGTGCTCTCCAGTCCTTCACGTCAGGGCCGGCCTTGCCTGCGGGCGGTGAGTTCCGAGTTTTCACTGATGGGTTATTTTCTGCAGCGCCCTCAGTTGCCGGGGGAAATTCATTGATCGAGCTCATGGCTGAGACGCTACGCCCGGCTGCTATGAAAACGCTGGGAGATTCCTGAAGGAAGCGGTGAAAAATGAGGATAAAACGAAGAATATTTCCTAGCTCGAGCCTATGAACCGTACATTCGAGTCTTAATTCGGCAAAGAGCTTGAAATTCACCGCGCATGGTCCGTACAGTCTTCAGTAAGTTACTCCGGTAACGTGTCAGCGATCCTCCAGTTGCGAGGGTGTGGGTGCCCCCATGTGGGCCTGACATTTGCTCACGGTCATCTTCTGACTATGGCGTACCAGCCGCGGCTGCGCCTCCCACAGAAGCCCTCTTCCGTGTTCCCAAACTCTCACTCACCGGCCAGCCCACCCCTGCAGGTGGACCTCCGCCGGTGGCTCACAGCCAAGGACGCAAATGTCTCCACCAACATTAATTGACACCCATCCAGATCTCAGCGGGACAGCCCCCCTGGCCCTGTCCTACGAACTCTTTCCACCCCGGTCGCCAGCCGCAGCCGAGACCCTGTGGCACACCATCCGTGAACTCGAAGCAACTCGCCCCGACTATGTTTCCGTCACCTACGGTGCCAATGGCTCCACCCGGGATACCGCCGTCGAACTTGTCAATCGGCTCCTGACGGAGACCTCGCTGCGGCCCCTGGCACACCTGACCTGTGTGGGCAACACCCCGCAGGAGTTGGCGGACATTATTGGAGAGCTCCTGGACGTCGGAGTCCGTGGCATCCTTGCCTTGCGCGGGGACCATTCCAAGGACGCCATCGCAGCGGTTCCGGGCGCCCTCCGCTACGCCCAGGACCTCGTTGACCTGATCCGGCGCGTGGAGCAGCGCCGTTCGGCCCTGCTCTGTGCCGGGAAGGTTGCGATCGGGGTGGCCGCCTATCCCACCCGGCACCCCGAGTCGCCCACAGAGGAGCATGACATCGAGGTGCTCCTGGCCAAGCAGCGTTCTGGCGCCGACTTCGCCATCACCCAGGTCTTTTTCCACACCGAACAGTACGCAGACCTGGTGATCCGTGCCCGCCGTGCCGGGGTGACCATCCCGATCATTCCGGGCGTGATGCCACTGACCAGCCACCGCCGTGTCACTCGGCTCGGTGAGCTGACGGGTGTTGAACCGGCGCCCAAGCTGCTCTCCAGCCTTGCCGGTGCGGAGACTGCTGCGGAACGCCTGGAAATCGGTGTCAGGGCCACCGTGGACCTGGCCAACGCGGCATTGGACGCAGGCGCACCCGGACTGCACCTCTACACCTTCAATGAACACCAGAGTGCGCTGGACGTTCTTGACCGGCTCGACCTGCCCCGCCACGCGCGCAGATCACGCAGCATCCGGCCCGCAGCAATCAGGCACGCAGCATCCGGCCGGCAGCAGACAGACCAGGACCTGATAGTCCAGCAGTAAACGTCCGAACAGCAAACAGCTCGACAGCGAGCCGACGCCTCGCTGGTTGACGCGGACGTTCAGCAGAACTTTTCTCCCATTCCCTTACTGAAACCTAAGGAAGATCCCATGACTGACCAGAACGCACGCACTCCTTTCCCGACCGCCTCCCTGCTGGGCTACCCACGCATTGGCCGCCGCCGTGAACTGAAAAAGGCCGTTGAGGCTTACTGGGCGGGCACCCTTGACTCAGCCGCCCTCCACCAGGTGGCAACGGACATCCAGCTCGGCACAGCCCGCCGCCTCCGCGATCTCGGGTTGGACGAACCCGCTGCCATCCCCGGTACCTTCTCGTTGTACGATCAGGTCCTGGATGCCACCGCGCACCTGGGCGCCATTCCGTCACGTTTTGGGCAACTGCTCACCGAGGACGGCCAGCTGGACATTGATGGCTATTTCACACTGGCCCGGGGTACCGCCGAGCAGCAACCGCTGGAAATGACCAAGTGGTTTGACACCAATTACCATTACCTGGTGCCTGAAATCGGCCCGGAGACTACTTTTTCCCTCGCCTCTACCCGGATTGTTGACGAGTTTTCCCTGGCCCTGGCGGATGGCATAGAGACCCGCCCGTACATTGTGGGGCCGGTAACCTACCTGCTGTTGTCCAAGGGATCGGACGACGCCGGCACCGACTTTGCGCCGCTGTCCCGCCTTGCGGACATCCTCCCTGTTTATGTCCAGCTTCTTCAGAAGCTCGCCGCCGCCGGCGCCAGTTGGGTCCAGCTCGATGAACCTGCGCTTGTGGTTGACCAGGACACCCCTGCAGCCAGGATTGCCGCTGCCGTCACCCAGGCCTACCAGGTCCTCACATCCGCGGCTGCCCGGCCGCAGATCCTGGTCTCAAGCCCCTACGGGGCGCTCGGTGATCAGCTTGATGCCCTGGCTGCCAGCGCTATTGATGCCCTTCACCTGGATGTGTTCAAGGGTGCCGTTCCCTCGGCTGCTGCCCTTGGTTCCCTGGGTGGCAAAACAGTGGTGGCCGGCGTCGTGGACGGCCACAACATCTGGCGCAACGACCTCGCCGCGTCCGCTGCCGTCCTCGACCAGCTCAGGGCCGCTGGTGGCAGCCTCGCCGTCAGTACCTCCACCTCCACCCAGCACGTCCCGCACGATGTAACCGAGGAAAGCCAGCTCTCGGAACAACTGCGCAGCTGGCTGGCCTTCGCGGACCAGAAAGCCGTGGAAGTCCGCGCGCTCGCGGACTACCTCGCCAACCCTGCTTCAGCCAGAGCAGCCATTGATGAGGCAACACGAGTCATTGCCAACCGCGCCGGAGCCCGCGGAGTACGCCGCGAGGACGTCCGGGCCCGCCTGGCAGCGCTGACGGAGACTGACTTCACGCGCTCGGCCTACAGTGTCCGTGAGGCTGCCCAGGCGGCAGCGCTGAACCTCCCGCTTTTGCCCACCACCACTATTGGTTCCTTCCCGCAGACCGCCGAAATCCGGTCCGCACGCGCCCGTAATACCAGGGGCCAGCTGAACGATGCGCAGTACCGGCAGCTCATGCGGGACGAGATCACACGTGTTGTGGCATTGCAGGAAGAGCTTGGCTATGACGTCCTGGTGCACGGCGAGCCCGAACGCAATGACATGGTTCAGTACTTTGCCGAGAACCTGGAGGGCTTCGACGTCACAGTCCACGGCTGGGTGCAGTCCTACGGTTCACGCTGCACGCGCCCCTCGATCCTCTGGGGTGATGTAACCCGCAGCGCGCCCATCACAGTGGCCTGGGCAGAGTACGCACAGTCCCTGACAAGCAAGCCGATGAAAGGCATGCTCACAGGACCGGTGACCATCCTTGCGTGGTCCTTTGTCCGCGACGACCAACCACTGGGGGACACCGCCAACCAGGTGGGCCTGGCACTGCGCGATGAGATCGACGACCTCCAGGCCGCCGGCATCAAGGTCATCCAGGTGGACGAGCCGGCCCTCCGTGAGCTCCTCCCACTGCGTAGGGCCGACCAGCCCGCCTACCTGAAATGGTCAGTGGATTCCTTCCGGCTGGCCACCTCGGGAGCAGCTGATGCAACCCAGATCCACACCCACCTCTGCTACTCCGAGTTCGGTGTGGTGATCGACGCCATCGATGGTCTCGATGCGGACGTCACGTCCCTGGAGGCTGCGCGGTCCCGGATGGAAGTGGTCCATGACCTTGAATCACATGGTTTCGGTCGCGGAGTGGGCCCTGGCGTCTACGACATCCATTCGCCGCGGATCCCGGGAGAGGCTGAGGTGACAGAACTCCTCACCAAGGCCGTGCAGCATGTGCCCGCCCGCCAGCTCTGGGTCAACCCGGACTGCGGCCTGAAGACCCGGGGTTACGCCGAAACGGAAGAGTCGTTGCGCAACGTGGTGAAAGCCACCCAGGCCGTGCGCGCAACGCTGCTCGAAGCTGCACAGTAGGTCGGCTTCCGGGCCACGCAGTACCCATACGGCGGCCGGTCACCTTGGGGAGGTGACCGGCCGCCGTCGGACTTTTTTGAAGCGGTCAAGCAGGGGTGGCAGCGACGGAAAACGCGATCCTATGGTTCCCAGAGAATCTCGTCGTCCACCACGCCGTCCTGGTCGGCGGAAGCCACCAGGAGTTCATCCGTGAAGTTGGTTCCCAACGTGAACTCCAGGACAAAATAGCGTTCGGGTTGGCCGGGGTAGATGCCCAGGCGCGCCAGGCGCAGCGCTTTGAGGAAAACCTGGTTGGTCAGTTCCGCGCGGGTTTCGACACCGAAAACGGATTTGAGATGTTCTTCCTTGAGGGCGTTGCAGTGGAAGCGCAGGTACTCCTGGGGGCTGGTGCCGTCCTGCCCGAGTTCCTCGGCAATCATGTCCCTGACCTGTTCCACCAGTTCCGGCAGGAACCGCAGCCGGAAATCGACCTTGTGCATGGCGGCTTCATCAAAAGTGTCATGCGGGGTAATAATCAGATCAAGCGTCAGCGGCTGCCCAGCTAGCTCATGAACGGCAGCGACGCGGTGCTCCTCTCCGGGGGAAAGGTGAATCTCGCCAAAGTGCCTGCTCGCTACCTTGTTCATCTGTTCAACATAGACCCGGCCGGGGCGCCGTGCCAGTGGTTAGGCTAATTTCCTGCGGTGCCCAGCGTCCCAAACGTCTCGGTCAACAAGTCCAGGAACAGCTGGACCCGTGCAGTTTTCTTCTCGTTGATGATCAGGGCGAACACGTTGCGGGCCAGCCGGATTTCCGGGACGTCAAGGATCACGACGCCGGACGGCCTGTTGCGCAGGGCGAGCTCGGGTACCAGTGCAGCTCCCAGGCCCGCTGCCGCCATCTCAATGGTGGCGTTGAAGTCATCACTGTGGGCCACCACCAGGGGGTGCAGGTTGCAGCCGGCGAAAAGGCGTTCGATCACTGTGGCATCGCTGGTTCCCGGGTGGTGCATGATCCAGGGCATCCCGGAGAGATGGTCCGCGGCCACCTTGGCCTCCGGACGGAAACCCCACCCCGCTGGCAGGACCACCCGGTAGTTGTCGTCCCCAATCCACTGCCTGTTGATGGTGTGCGGCCAGGCCAAGCCTGCCTGGCCCACCTGGAAGACCAGTGCAACATCAAGTCCAGCCTGCAGCCCGGCAATGGTCTGGCCAGGTTCTCCCACAGAAAGCCGCAGGTCAATCCCCAGGTCCTTCCAGACCGGATTCTGCAGAATCTTGGGCATCACGAAAGTGGCCAGGCTGGGGAAGATCCCTACCCGCAGTTCTTCCCGGCCGGATTCCTGGCTCCGTGCCGCTGCAGCCAGGAGCGCCTCAATGTCGGTCAGAACTTTGGCCGCATGGCGAATCATCACTGTTGCGGCGGGGGTGGGGATGGCGCTGCGTGCGGTGCGCTGGAACAGTTCCACCCCGGCGTCGCGCTCCAAGGCCGCCATCTGCTGGGAGACGGCGGAGGCCGTATACCCCAGAGCCGCGGCAGCAGCGGCGAATGAACCGTGCTGGCCCACCTCGATCAGTGTCCTAAGATGAACCGGGTTGATCATCAGCTTCCTTAGGGTCTCGGGTCTGGGGTGGGGTTGTGCCTGTGTGCCGAACACAGGCACCGTAGGGCCGGGGCATGCCCCGGAATCCGAAAACGGGTGCGCTGCAGAGTAAGGGATGAACATGCCCATCCGCGGCCCGGATTCATTCTGGCATGCGTGGGCGTTATTGTGGGCGTCAAGGGCGGGACAGGGGCGCTGTGCCAACCCATCCAGCAGACATGCTGCTCCGAATGAGTGATGAGATCAACGCACCAACTATCGTTTCCAGGTGTCAGCCCGGAAACCTATCTTCAGGAGACGTTTCGTGACAGACGCAGCAGGCATGGCAGCGGGTCGGCGTATTGCCGTTATTGGCAGTGGCGTGGCAGGCCTCACCGCGGCCCACGTGCTGAACCGTCGCGACACCGTCACGGTCTTCGAAGCCGACAGCCGGCTGGGCGGACACGCCCACACCCACGACGTCCCCCAGGCGGACGGCTCAACACTGGGCGTTGACACAGGCTTCATTGTGCACAACGAACGGACCTACCCCACACTTCTGCGGCTTTTTGCCGAACTTGGCGTGGAAACCCAGGACTCGGAGATGTCCATGTCCATCCGCTGTGATGGCTGCGGCCTCGAATATGCCGGCGCACGTGATGGTGTGCGGGGACTCATCCCTACCCCACGTACCCTGCTCCGCGGCCGCTATCTCCGGATGCTCCTGGAGGTCCTCAAGTTCTACCGCAAGGCGCAGGCACTGCTGGCCGCCGAGGAATCAACAGCGCCAGGTGGCGAGGCAGACATGACACTGGGGGAGTTCCTGGAACGGGAAAAGTTCAGCCCCTACTTCATTTCCCACTTCATGACACCCATTGTCAGTGCCGTCTGGTCCAGCGACCCCACCACATCACTGGCGTATCCCGCCCGCTACCTCTTCACCTTCCTCGGCCACCACGGACTGCTGGGCGTCAAGGGATCGCCGCAGTGGCGCACCGTCTCCGGGGGCTCCCGCTCCTATGTGGACAAGCTGGCAGCACGCCTGGATGACATCCGCCTCGACTCCCCGGTGAGCGGGCTCCGCCGCACGGCAGACGGCGTCGAGATCACCACAGCAGCGGGCATCGAACACTTCGACGCCGTGGTGATTGCCACCCACCCGGGCCAGGCGCTCGGCTTCCTCAGTGACGCAGACGACGCTGAAAGGACAGCACTGAGGGGGATGCCCTACTCGGTCAACCACACAGTTTTCCACCAGGACAGGGCAGTCATGCCTGCCGCACAGAATGCCCGGGCCTCCTGGAACTACCGCCTGCCCGGTTGCGATGCCCGCCCAGACCGCGTCCTGGTCAGTTACGACCTCACACGCCTGCAGCGGCTCAGCCCCGCAGATGGCAGCTCCTACCTGGTGAGCCTCGGCGAATCAGACCTGATTGGCGAGTCCACCGTGCTGGACCGGATGGTCTACGAGCACCCGCAGTACACCCCGGAGTCACTCAGGGCCCAGAAGCTCATTGCGGCTCTGGGGGACAACCGCTTTGTGTTTGCTGGCGCCTATCTCGGATGGGGATTCCATGAAGATGGCGCACTCTCCGGACTCAAGGCTGCCCAGAAGCTGGGCCGGGATTGGGAAGCGCCAGCCACGGCGTCTGAGTTGGCCCAGGCCACGGAGGGCCGATGAGCACATCCGCAGCCATCTACCGGACCTCTATTGCCCACGTCCGCACCTCACCACTGAGAAATGCCTTTACGTACCGGAGCTACAGCTGGTTTGTCGACGTCGACCATCTCCCGCAGTTGCCCGCGTTCCTCCGGCCGCTGGCCGGATTCCGGGTCTCCGACCATCTGGGTGATCCGCAGGGGAGCTTCCGCGGCAACGTCGAGACGTTCCTCCGGGCCCGGGGGTTCGACGTCGACGGCGGCCGGATCACCATGCTCACCAGCGCAAGGGTGCTGGGCCACGTGTTCAATCCGCTGACGCTGTTCTGGTGCCACAGGCCCGGTGGTGAGCTCCAGTGCGTGATAGCCGAGGTGCATAACACCTACGGTGAGCGCCACTGCTACGTTCTGGAAACCGACGAGCGCGGCCGGGCCAGTGTCCCCAAGGAGTTTTACGTTTCGCCTTTCAACGATGTGTCGGGGCAGTACCGGATGAAACTGCCGGAACCGACAGATCGTCTGGCCGTGGCGATCGTCCTGGAACGCGAGGGGCAGAAACCCTTCGTGGCCACCATGGACGGATCCCGCAGCCCGGCAACCACAACCAACGTCCTCCGCGCCGCGGCGGCCGTCCCACTGGCACCGCTTCGGGCGGTTGTCCAGATCCATTGGCAGGGAATCCGGCTGTGGGCTCGCCGGCTTCCCATCATCAAAAGACCACACCACCCTTCCCAGGAGGCAGTTCAGTGACTATGACCGAAGCAAACGGATCCGCGGCCGGACGGCCTGCGGACAGGGCCGCCTCCGCCGCCCACGCCATAGAGGAGAACCAGAAGACTCCCGCCGTCGCACCCCCCACCCCGCAGGGCGGGGTCCCATACACGGTTCCGCAGCCGCCTGCCGTGATCGATGCTGAGATCTGGCCGGGCATCGCCACTGTTCCCGGAGGCTTCAAGGCCGGTGTTGCCGCCCGCATTGCCCAGGGAATCTTCCGCACGGCTATCCGCGGCCTGCCCCTTGAGGTGCGATACCCCGACGGGAAGGTCCTGGGAACAGCACCCGCCGGTGCTCCAGTGATGACCATCAACCGGCCCGATGACTTCGCCCGGCGCATGGGCCACGGCGGCCTGATTGGCCTCGGTGAGGCGTACATGGCTGGCGACTGGGATGCCGAGGACCTCACGGCAGTCATGGAGGTTTTCGCCTCCCGCGCCGGGACGTTGATTCCGGAACCACTGCAGAAGATGCGCGCCCTCTTCCTTCCGCGACAGCCCCGCAAGGAGCGCAACACGGAGGAGAACACCCGCTCCAACATCTCGCGGCACTACGACCTCTCCAACGAGCTTTTTGCCACGTTCCTTGACGACACCATGTCCTACTCCAGTGCGCTGTTCCCCGCTTCGGGAAGCGCCGTGAAGGACATGGCCTGGGACGGCTTCGCTGCCGCCCAGCAGGCAAAGATTGACAGGCTGCTGGACAAGGCCGCCGTCGGTCCCGGAACCCGCGTACTGGAGATCGGGACCGGCTGGGGTGAGCTGGCACTGCGTGCGGCTGCCCGCGGCGCCACCGTCTACTCGGTGACCCTCTCCAGCGAGCAGCAGGAACTGGCCCGTAAGCGGGTGGCAGATGCCGGCTACGCGGATGCTGTCACGATTGACCTCAAGGACTACCGCGCAGTGGAAGGTGAATACGACGCCATTGTGTCGGTTGAAATGATCGAGGCTGTGGGGTACCAGTACTGGGCCACCTACTTCCAGACGATCGAGCGGGTCCTGGCTCCGGGCGGCAAGGTGGCCATCCAGGCCATCACCATTGCCCACGATCGCCTCCTGGCTACCCGCACCGGATACACCTGGGTGCACAAGTACATTTTCCCGGGCGGCGTCATCCCCTCGGTCCGTGCCATCGAGGAAATCACGGAGAAGCAGACCGGACTCCAGGTCCGCGAACGCACGGCCTTTGGTGAGCACTATGCCGAAACGCTCCGGCTGTGGGAAGAACGCTTTATGGGCCGGCAGGACGAAGTCCGCGAACTCGGCTTCGACGCAATCTTCCAGCGCATGTGGCTGTTCTACCTCTGCTACTCCCGGGCAGGTTTTGCCTCGGGTTATCTGAATGTGCAGCAAATTGTGCTGGACAGCCGGAAGCCGGTGCCTTCACTCGGAGCCAGCGCATGAGCCCGGCGCTAGCAGGGACCATTGCCGAGGTCCTGCGCCCCATGGTGGGCGGGGATCTTCCGGTCCGCCTGAAAGTCTGGGACGGCTCCGAGGCAGGCCCGGTCAACGCTCCGGTGGTCCGGCTCAACAGCCCCAACGCCATCCGGCGCCTGCTCTGGGCACCGGGTGAGCTCGGTGCCGCGCAGGCCTACGTGACCGGCGAGCTTGACATTGACGGCGACCTGAACTCGACGCTGGAACAGCTGTGGGAGGTTATCCGGCGGCGGAAGCTTTCCGGCATCCGGCCCACCCCCGCTGTCCTTGCTGGCGTTGCGAAGATTGCCCGTGCCGCTGGTGCGCTGGGCACTCCACCCGCGCCGCCCGTGACGCAGGCCAAGGTCAAAGGCCGGCTGCACAGCCTCCTGCGGGATCGAGCTGCCATCAGCCACCACTATGACCTCAGCAACGATTTTTATGAACTCATCCTTGATCCGCAGATGGCCTACTCCAGCGGCTACTGGACGGACCGCGGTGACGACGTGAACTTTGCCGGACTGGCGGAACGTGCTTCCGGCTCCGCTGGCGAGGCAGGAGCGTCCTACGGCGTGGAGGATGCCCAGCGAGACAAGCTGGATCTGGTGTGCCGCAAGATTGGCCTGCAGCCAGGGATGCGCATGCTTGACGTTGGTTGTGGCTGGGGCTCCCTGAGCCTGCACGCCGCACGCTACTACGGTGCCACGGTGGTTGGCGTAACCCTGTCCGTGGAGCAGAAGGCCTTCATCGACGCCCGGATCAAGGAATATGGCCTGGCGGATCGGGTGGAGATCCGGGTCCAGGATTACCGGGAGATTCCGGATGGCCCCTTCGACGCCGTTGCCTCCCTTGAAATGGGCGAGCACGTGGGCCAGAAGAACTACCCTGTGTACGCGAACGCACTGTTCAAGAACCTGGTCCCCGGCGGCAAGGTACTGGTGCAGCAAATGTCCCGTCGCGGCAAACATCCCGGTGGCGGACCCTTCATCGAATCGTTCATCGCCCCGGACATGCACATGCGGCCGGTGGGGGAGACCCTGTCCTTCCTAGAGGATGCTGGCCTGGAGGTTGAAGGTGTGCAGGGGATGCGCAGGCACTACGTCCGCACCCTCGAAGCCTGGTACGCCACCTTTGAGGAAAACCAGGACAGGGCCGAGGCCATGATGGGCGCCGAAGTGGTGCGCGTCTGGCGGCTCTACCTGGTGGGTGCCCTTCGCAGCTTCGCGGAAGGCCGCATGGGGGTTGAACAGATCCTCTGCCGGAAGCCGGAAGCCCTCTAGGACATCCGGTGGGCTGGCCAAGCGGTCCGCCTGCCAGTCGGCCTTTCCTGCCCGCACGCTGCCCCGCACATGCTTTGCTGGTCCGCCCAGCAAAGGATGTGCGGGGCAGTGTGCTTTAAGTCCCCGAAGACGCCCTGGCGGGGCACCCGACGCGCGCCGGGCGCCGTCGGGACCGCATCCAAGCGTGGCCTGACTCACGATCCACACCCCATGGCGCGACACGCCGCCGGGCGCGACACGCAGGCGGCAAAAATGTGGGGAACTCCTCCACAGGGTGTGGATGAACACACCTTAAACTGCGGAAATCCGGTGCTTTAAGGACCCAGGACCTGTGGATTAAAAGTGCACAGAATGACATACTTGTAATACATCATCTAGGGGTCGCCACGGTCACCCTGCACTAGATGTAGTATCAACTTACGGATTAGGCACGAGAAAGAAGCCGTCCGTTCAAGTGCATATATCGTCCCAGGACGCAACCGGCAGAACGTGCCGGGCGAACCGGGCAACAGCTGGAGCAGGGCGTGAAAACCCGGGACCTCCAGCTACAGAAAAAGACTTACTAAAGGGGTTTGGGATCATGACCGTCACGGTTTACACAAAGCCGGCATGCGTTCAGTGCAACGCGACGTACCGCGCGCTGGATAAAAAGGGCATCGCCTACCAGAGCGTTGATATTTCCCAGGATGCAGAGGCCCTCGAGCGCCTGAAGAGCCTGGGCTACATGCAGGCACCCGTTGTGGTGACGGACCAGGATCACTGGTCCGGATTCCGCCCGGACAAGATCGCGGAACTCGCCGAGTCCGCGGTCTCCTCCGTAGCCTGAGTACCGCCACATACTTCACAGCAACACGCTCCACCCAGAACCACCCCAGCACTGAACCGAGGTAGATACCGTGGCACCACTGACGGTCCATGCCGAGATCACGGACAGCTCGCTGATCTGTTTTTCCTCATCATCAGAGAACACCCTCAAGTTTGTCCGGAAGCTGGGCATAGATTTTGCCCGGCTTCCGTTGTACGCCAGGGATGCTCCCTTGATCGCTACGGAGCCCTTTGTCCTGGTTCTTCCCACATACGGGGGAACTGGGGGCGAGGGATCAGTGCCCAAGCAGGTCATCCGGTTCCTCAATGAACCACGGAACCGGGAACTGATCCGCGGTGTGATCGGGGCGGGCAACACAAACTTCGGGGACAACTACTGCATGGCCGCGGACATCATTGCCGCGAAATGCAAAGTCCCCCACCTTTATAGATTTGAACTCATGGGAACGCCCGAGGATGTCACTCGGGTGATTCACGGATTGGAGACGTTTTGGACACGACAGTCGCAGACTCAGACCTAGCCACCGGGGGAGTCGACTCACTCCCGGCAGCCGCCGCAGACAAAGCTGGGATGCCTGCTGCCTACAAGGGCCTGGGCTACCACGAGCTGAACGCGATGCTGAATCTGTACGGTCCTAACGGTGAGATCCAGTTCGACGCTGACCGCGAGGCGGCACACCAGTACTTCCTGCAGCACGTGAACAACAACACCGTGTTCTTCCATGACCTGGAAGAGAAGCTCGAATACCTGGTGAAGAACGAGTACTACGAGCGCGAGACGCTTGACCAGTACACAATGAACTTTGTCCGCGAGCTCTACAAGCGCGCCTACAGCAAGAAGTTCCGTTTTGAAACCTTCCTGGGCGCTTTCAAGTTCTATACCTCCTACACGCTGAAGACCTTTGACGGCAAGCGTTTCCTGGAGCGCTACGAGGACCGTGTGTGCATGGTTGCCCTGCACCTGGCCCGTGGCGATGAGCAGCTTGCCCTGCAGATGGTCGATGAGATCATCGAGGGCCGTTTCCAGCCTGCAACCCCCACGTTCCTCAACGCTGGCAAGCGTCAGCGTGGTGAGCTGGTCTCCTGCTTCCTGCTGCGTATTGAAGACAACATGGAGTCGATTGGCCGGTCCATCAACTCTGCGCTCCAGCTCTCCAAGCGTGGCGGCGGTGTGGCGTTCGCGCTGACCAACATCCGCGAGGTTGGTGCCCCGATCAAGCAGATCGAGAACCAGTCCTCCGGTGTTATCCCCGTGATGAAACTCCTCGAGGACAGCTTCTCCTACGCGAACCAGCTCGGTGCCCGCCAGGGCGCCGGTGCCGTGTACCTGCACGCCCACCACCCGGACATCTACCGGTTCCTGGACACCAAGCGGGAAAATGCGGACGAGAAGATCCGCATCAAGACCCTCTCGCTCGGCGTCGTGGTTCCGGACATCACCTTTGAGCTGGCCAAGCGGGACGAGGACATGTACCTGTTCTCTCCGTACGACGTCGAGAAGGTCTACGGCATGCCGTTCTCCGACGTCTCGGTCACAGAGAAGTACTACGAGATGGTCGATGACTCGCGGATCAAGAAGACCAAGATCAAGGCGCGTGAGTTCTTCCAGACGCTCGCCGAGATCCAGTTCGAGTCCGGCTACCCGTACATCATGTTCGAGGACACCGTAAACCGGGAAAACCCGATTGACGGCAAGATCATCATGTCCAACCTGTGCTCGGAGATCCTCCAGGTCTCGGCGCCCACCAAGTACAACGATGACCTCTCCTACGCGGAGACCGGCAAGGACATCTCCTGCAACCTGGGCTCGCTGAACATTGCGAAGACCATGGATTCGCCGGACTTTGGCCTGACCATCGAGACAGCCATCCGGTCCCTCTCGGCAGTGTCGGACATGTCCAACATCACCTCGGTGCCCTCGATTGCGCGAGGCAACGACCAGAGCCACGCCATTGGCCTGGGCCAGATGAACCTGCACGGGTACCTGGCGCGGGAACGCGTCCACTATGGCTCCGAAGAGGGCCTGGATTTCACCAACATCTACTTCTACTCAGTGGTGTTCCACGCGATCCGCGCTTCCAACCGGTTGGCCATCAAGACGGGCCAGACGTTTGGCGGCTTTGAGCGCTCCAAGTACGCCTCGGGTGAATTCTTCGACAAGTACACCAACCAGGAATGGGTTCCCCAGACTGCCAAGGTTGCGGAGATGTTCGAGGGCATCCACATTCCTACCCAGGATGACTGGCGTGAACTGAAGGCGTCCGTCATGGAGCATGGTATCTATAACCAGAACCTCCAGGCTGTGCCGCCCACGGGCTCGATTTCCTACATCAACAACTCCACGTCCTCGATCCACCCGGTGGCGTCCAAGATCGAGATCCGCAAGGAAGGCAAGCTGGGCCGCGTGTACTACCCGGCTCCGTACCTCACCAACGACAACCTGGAGTACTACCAGGATGCGTACGAGATCGGCTTCGAGAAGGTCATCGATACCTACGCCGCTGCAACGCAGCACGTGGACCAGGGCCTGTCCCTGACGCTGTTCTTCAAGGACACCGCCACCACGCGTGATATCAACAAAGCCCAGATCTACGCTTGGAAAAAGGGCATCAAGACCATCTACTACATCCGTCTCCGCCAGCTCGCGCTGGAGGGCACGGAGGTCGATGGCTGCGTCAGCTGCATGCTTTAATATTCAACTAAATTTAGGGTACGACGGCGGGCGCCCGCCCGCCGTCGTACGCTCCACTTTATAAAGACCCAACCCAACGCATAGGGGATGACATGACCGAGAAGGTCAAGCTTCTGACACACGTGGAAGCCATCAACTGGAACCGCATCCAGGATGACAAGGACGTTGACGTCTGGAACCGACTGGTCAACAACTTCTGGCTGCCCGAGAAGGTGCCGCTGTCCAACGACATCCAGTCGTGGGCCACGCTGACACCTCAGGAACAGCAGCTCACCATGCGCGTGTTCGCCGGACTGACCCTGCTGGACACCATCCAGGGAACCGTCGGCGCTGTCTCGCTCATCCCCGATGCGATTACCCCGCACGAAGAAGCGGTCTACACGAACATCGCGTTCATGGAGTCCGTGCACGCCAAGAGCTATTCGTCGATCTTCTCCACGCTGGCTTCCACCAAGGAAATCGACGAAGCCTTCCGCTGGTCCACCGAGAACGTGAACCTTCAGAAGAAGGCGCAGATCGTGATGGATTATTACCAGGGTGACGATCCCCTCAAGCGCAAGGTTGCCTCCACCCTGCTGGAAAGCTTCCTGTTCTACTCGGGCTTCTACCTGCCCATGTACTGGTCCTCACGGGCCAAGCTGACAAACACCGCTGACCTGATCCGCCTGATCATCCGCGACGAGGCAGTGCACGGCTACTACATCGGCTACAAGTTCCAGAAGGGCCTGGAGAAGGTTTCCGAGGAACGCCGGCAGGAAATCAAGGACTACACATTCGAGCTGCTCTTCGAGCTGTACGAGAACGAAGTCCAGTACACGCACGATCTCTACGACTCCGTTGGCCTGGCCGAGGACGTCAAGAAGTTCCTGCACTACAACGCCAACAAGGCGCTGATGAACCTGGGCTACGAGGCCATGTTCCCGGCCTCGGTCACCGACGTGAACCCGGCGATCCTGTCGGCCCTGTCGCCGAACGCTGACGAGAACCACGACTTCTTCTCCGGGTCGGGTTCCTCGTACGTGATTGGCAAAGCTGTTAACACCGAGGATGACGACTGGGACTTCTAGCCTTCTGTGAGACTCCGACCTAACTGAGCAATTTTGCAGCATCTGAGCAAAAACAGCCTCGTATCTGAGCATTTGTGAGTTGACGACTTTGTTGGCACAACTGACGAGATAGTTGGCGCCGTGACACAGAGATTGGCACGGTGCCAACTATCTTGGCCGACAGAGGTCGCTTGGCCACTTTGGCCTTTGGCGCATGAGTCCACGGAGTGCTGTGGCCTTCATCAGTGGCGCCGCGTTAGGCGTGAGTGGGGTGTGAGGTTCCGTTCCGGTAGAGCTCGTCCATACGACGCAACAGGGGTGAGATTCGGAGCTAGCGGAACTAATTCTGTTCAACTTGACCCTTCGCTCCAACTTCCTCCGAATACCGCCGAGTGATGCAGGCATTGTTGGAGGAACCGCGCTATGAGCGCCAGCGACAAGCGCTTCATTCAAGCCTGGCCAAATTGCTCCAGCTTCCGTCCTCTATTCCTCGGTAAATGTTTGAGCCCGACACTGGGTTGATCGCATCGGAATTTGGAGCGATTCAAGGAAATTCCGCGTAGCCACGCGCGGTGGGCCGGAACTGTCAACAGGAAGCCACTCGCGCACCAACCACTTACTAAAAAGTAACCTCGTCGATGGAGAGATACCTTGCAGCTAGCCGGCCATTTCAACGTTCTCTTGAAAGACACTGTCAATCTGGGACAGGTGAAGTTGGACCTCCTCGATCAACGGGTCAATGCGATCTACAAGGCCCTCAAGAACGACGCTTTAGTCGGCTCTCTTGTGACCGGAAAGTCCCCTCAGGGCTCTTGGGCTCATCGCACGATCATTGAACCGGTGGGAACTAACGAGTTCGATGCCGATTTCATGCTCAACATGAAGGAAAACCCTGATTGGGCTGGCAACCCCAGCACATATGTTGATCAGGTTTATGCCGCAATCCACCGCCACAGCATTTACGGAAACATGCCTCACACACGGAAATGCCGCTGCGTCCGGGTTGGGTACGCGAACTCTATGCACGTCGATATAGTCCCGCATCTGAAGTTGACCGACGGTCGGGAAGTCATTGTGAACCGTGACGCAAACAATTGGGAGCAAACTGATCCGCAGGGCTTCACAGATTGGATGCGGTCTAAGGACGCCATCGCCAACGGCAACCTCCGAAAAGTCATCCGCCTGATGAAGTATCTCCGCGATCACAAGAATTCGTTTACTGGGACGCGCTCCATCCTGCTGACCACGTTGCTTGGCTCCCAAGTTTCGGAGGTCAGTGAATTGTTGGATCCTGGCTACTACGCTGACGTTCCGACTACCCTACTTCATGTCCTCGGCGATCTTGACGTGTGGCTTCAGGCGCGCCCAGCCAAACCGAGCATTGCCGATCCGTCGGGGTCGGGGGTTACCTTCGATCACCGATGGACACAGTCGACATACAGCTACTTCAGGGACCGCGTCCATGCGCACGCAGCGGAAGTTAAAACGGCTTATCTGGAAGTTGACAAGGACAAGAGCGTCAAACTCTGGCAGGGGATCTTCGGTGACGGCTTCAAAGCGCCCCTAGCTGCCGCTAACAGCGCAAAGTTTCCCACCACGACAGTGACCGCGGCGTCCTCCGTCGCCCGGTCAGGCCGTGCTGGATGACAAAGCGCCGCCGACCGATCTTCTCCCAATGGCAGCGGCAGCTCCTAGCTGAACTCAAGGAACTCAGTAGGATGCAGCCGGGTGAAATTCGCGTTGCAGGACAACCAAGACTCGAAGCAGGGGGCGACGCGGTCGTAACCATCGGTTTAAACACCGGCGGGTTGCTGCAGGAGCCAAACGGATTGCAACTACGCAGTGACGAGGAATTCGTCATACGCATAGGCAGTTCCGCTCTGTCGCCACCCAATGTCGACGTCAAACATCTTCGCTTTATCGGTTTTCCGCACGTCCTTCAGGGGCGCCGCCTATGCCTTTTCCTAGACCCGTCTCGCGAATGGCATCCATCACTCGGCATGGCTGGGTTGCTTAACCGTCTCTGGGGCTGGCTCGAAGAAGCGGCAGGAGGCCGATTTGATCCGAAAACGTCCATGTACCACGCTGTCGGTGGCATTCTGCACCAGTCTGTCGGGACGCCGACAATAGTGTTCCGGGAAGGCGGTCCTCTTGAAACCCACCAGGTGGCACGCCTCGTCGAGCGGTCTTCCCACCGTTTGGATCTGACGTTTTCGACCCACGAGGTGGGCCTGAGAACGCCGGTATTCAGGCTGGATTCGGCACTGCCTCTAGGAGCCTCCTCGTCCCTCGTTGACCTGCTTTCTCTGATTGACAATCCGTACCTCAAATGGGGCGACCGGAACGGTTCAGTCGGTGGAAAGAAGTCGGATGCGTTCGTTAGTACCCTCGCCGCGTGTGCACTGAGGAACCCAGAAGGATCTGCGCAGTACTTTGTCTTCTGCGTCCCTCACCCAGGCGGGGGAGCGCCCCATTTGCTAGGTGGGCGCTTGCCCTCAGCTGCCGCCGAAGCGTTGAGGGACGTCGCCCGAATTCAAGGCACAGCCATCACCTTAGATACCACGAAGCTTAGGAACAGGATCGACGTCGAATGGTGCAGGATGTCTGACGAACGGCACGAAGTCACCACCCGCCGCGACCAGAGTCGACCCGTCAGTGGCTTTCTGGGTAAGTCTGTCCATGTATGGGGATGCGGCGGGCTCGGATCATGGATAGCGGAGTTCGTCGCGCGCGCTGGGGTAGCGCGCATAACGCTCTGCGACCCCGGCGTCATCAGCGGAGGCCTCTTGGTCAGGCAAAACTACGCTGAGGGAGACGTCGGTCATACTAAGGCAGAAGCGCTAGCTGTCCGGGTCCAAGATATTCGGGACGATCTATCAGTCGAAGTGGCTGGTGGGGCCATCCCGGAAAGCTTCACAGACTGTTTGGCGGCAGACATCATCATCGATGCCACCGTGAGCAACGCAATCACACAGGTTCTCGATGTCCTAGCGGCACAATCTGAACGCAAAGCGATTATCGCGCAGGTCGCGACCGATGCCGCTACCGGAACTTTGGGACTCCTCAACGTCTGTACACCAGGCTCGTCGCTGCCCCCATCGACTTTAGATGACATGGCGGGGCTAGCGATCAAGGCGGATGCGGACCTAGAGGCCTTCCACAAGCTGTGGCAGGAGCCTGAGGATGGAGCCGAACTCATCCCGACAAGGGGATGTTCTGTCCCGACGTTCCATGGTTCTGCGGCCGACCTCGCTGCAGTGGCAGCCGTACTCACTAGTTTGTTGGGAAAGCACATGCAATCTGCAACGACACCGTCGGGGACGCACGTCATATCCTTGCCCCATGCCGCCAACAGCCGACCACACGTCTTTTTGCCTCTTGGCGCCGCCTAGGAACGACCCAGGGTTCCTGCGACCAAACCCTGTCCTGACTTGAGCACGCCAAGTTGCTGGCCGATGGAGCCACTTATCGGGGGTTAGTGGCTTGGGACTCCCTACCGCTAGCCCTGGATTTCCGGTGTGGCTGAATATGTGCCGGTGTCCGTCCGTTGGTACACAATGAAACCGGGGTGAACGTCTCTCATACGGTGCTGGCCCATGCGAATTGCGGCGCTAGCGGGAACGGCGGCGATTACATGGAGTCGTGTTGCCCGCGGCCAATGCGCTTCGACTTCGGCGAGCAGTTGCCGCCATGCTTGGGAGAACGCATCAAGGGTGTCCTCGCTACCTATGAGCCCCGGGGCGGGACTTCCTGTCATCGGGGACAGCGTAATTAGTGGCATTGATGAAAGATCCCCGGGGAGGTCTCCATGCGAGATTGATCCTGATACGGACACTGCCGCCACGACTTCCGTTTCCGAGCCGGGGGAACTCTGCTTCAGCACTTGAAAGGTTGGGGATGCCCCGGGCTGCTTGGGCCAACACCATACGTTCCGCTGACCCCCACGGTGGCGGTCGAACAGACTTACGGACAGCTTGTCATCTAGCCTGGACCCCAAGTACACCAATAACGGAATCGGTGCGAGTGGGAACAGCGATACGTGATCTACTTTGCCGTCCTCGCCGGTATGTTTAAGTTCTTCGAGGGCGTCCCGGATCTGCTTCATACCCCGATCCCATACCCAGGGGTCCTGCTCATCGTCATCGAACTTAATGACGATGTGGACGGGCCGGCCATCGTTGACGTGAACAACCAGCCCAGCATCCACCATGGCTTCGGCGACCTCCCTTTCGGAGATCGCGGTGTTTGTTCCCCGGATCCGGCTTCTGGTCGTGACCACCATGGTTCTGCGTAGAATTTCAAAGTTCGTCGCCTTGGCCACACGCATTTCATGTTCGGATTTCTTAGCCTCCAGCAGTTCCTGAGTGTAAAGGCCTTCGTTGACCTTATCGTCGATCATCCTGTGACAGTCTGGACAGAGCAGCAGCAGATTGCCCTCCAGGCTCCTGTCCTTCAAGGACAAGTCTGAGGAGCTTCTTGGGGACCCGTCGGTAGCTGTTGCACCTACGTTGTGGGCCATCTGGCCCGTCAACACTGTGTGAAAAAAGGAACGACTGTCTAAGACCGACCGGGCGCACAGTGTGCACCGCCCTGCGGCGCGGGCCCAGACTTTCACCTGTGTTGTGCTCGACACTTGCTCACGAGCGATGAATGTCGTCGGCTTCCCGTTTTTAGTCACTTGGACATGCTAGTTCCCACGCCGATTTCCGCCGAACGCCCAGGTCGCGATTTATCCTCTGCCACTGGGCAAACGACTCCTGCCCTCAGCCGAGCTCTTCTTGGCGATGATGCCGACGTCGGAAGGTTCTACGGAGGGATGCTGTTCTGCGTTGATAGACAGACTGCCGGGTTGACCGACGTTCCGCCCACAGCCCACTAAACTCGAACGGTGATAACAGGCGAAATCAAATCTCAGGTAGACAAGGTCTGGAACGCGTTCTGGACCGGCGGCATCTCCAATCCTCTGGAAGTGATCGAACAGATCACGTACCTGCTCTTCCTGAAGCGCTTGGACGAGAACCAGACCCGAGCGGAGAACAAGGCCAACCGCACCGGCAGGCCGGTCCAAAACCCGGTCTTTCCCGTGGGCCTGGATGAGAAGGGTCGCTCGTACCAGGACTTCCGCTGGAGCAGGTTCAAGAACTTTTCTCGCGACGAGATGTTCACCGTCTTCGCCGAGCACATCTTCCCGTTCCTGCGCACCGGTTTGGTCCAGTTGGCCAACGGCGAGGAATCCTCCTACGCCCAGCACATGAAGGACGCCCGCTTCACCATCCCCAACGCCGGGCTGCTAGAAAAAGTCGTGGACATCATCGATGAGATCCCCATGGACGAGCGAGACACGAAGGGCGACCTCTACGAATACATGCTCGGCAAGATCGCCTCGGCCGGAACGAATGGACAGTTCCGGACGCCCCGCCACATCATCGATCTCATGGTGAAGATGACAGCGCCACAGCCGCTGGAGGCCATCTGCGACCCGGCCGCCGGCACCGCTGGGTTCCTCGTCCAGGCCGGCGAATACCTCCGGCAGAACAACCCAAACCTGCTCACCAACGCCGACCAGAGCCGTTTCTTCCACCACAGTCAGTTTCACGGCTACGACTTCGATAGCACCATGCTCCGCATCGGCTCCATGAATATGCTCCTCCACGGGGTAGAAAACTCGGACATCACCTACCGGGATTCACTGGCCGACCTGCATGGGACCGAGGAGGAAAAATATGATGTCGTCCTCGCCAACCCTCCCTTCGCCGGCAGCCTGGACTACGAGAACGTCGCCAAGGACCTGCTCTCACTTGTCAAGACCAAAAAGACCGAGCTGCTCTTCCTGGCCCTGTTCCTGAGGCTGCTCAAGCCCGGCGGCCGGGCGGCGGTCATTGTGCCCGACGGCGTGATGTTCGGCTCGTCCACTGCGCACAAGGCACTGCGAAAAATGCTCGTCGAGGACCACAAGCTCGACGGCGTGGTCAAACTCCCCTCCGGCGTGTTTAAACCGTATGCCGGGGTCTCCACGGCGATCCTGTTCTTCACCAAGACCAACTCCGGTGGCACCGACAACGTCTGGTTCTACGACGTGAGCTCGGACGGTTTCAGTCTCGACGACAAGCGCACTCCGGTGGAAAACTCCGACCTCGACGATGTCCTATCCCGCTGGCAGCAGCGGACGACTACGGAGGCCGACCGGGCGCGGACGGAGCAGTCCTTCCTCGTCTCCAAGTCCGAGATCGCCGACAACGGCTATGACCTTTCCCTCAACAGATACAAAGAAGTTGAGCACGCAGACATCGACCACAAGGAACCGGCTGGGATCATTGCCGACCTGGAATCCCTTGAATCCGCGATCGCTCAGGGTCTGGAAGAACTGAAAGAACTCCTGAAGTGACAACGCTTAGCGAAGCTTTTCGATCTGTGGCCTCAGGCGAGGTAGAGCATGTGCTGCTCAGTTCGGTGGCGCGCATCGTTTCCGGAGGCACGCCGAAAACTGGGGAATCCAGTTTCTGGAATGGAGACGTCCCGTGGGCGACCCCCAAGGACCTCAGCGGCCTTGATTCAGTGGAAATTCATACCACTCCCCGTTTGATCACGGAAGCCGGATTACGCAACAGTAGCGCTGAGCTACTCCCTGCGAACTCAGTTCTGTTTAGCTCACGGGCGCCAATTGGTCTTCTTGCTATCAACACAACCCCCATGGCCACCAACCAGGGTTTTAAGAGCTTCGTCCCGGACCCGGAGCGACTGGACAGTCGATACCTCTTCCGGTGGCTCGAAGCGAACCGTGCAAAGCTTCAAAATATGGGCGTCGGGGCGACATTCAAGGAAGTTTCGAAGGCAATCGTCGCACGTCTGGTAATTCCACTACCGTCTCTCGATGAGCAGCGGCGGATTGCGGCCATCTTGGACAAAGCCGACGAGCTCCGCACCAACCGGCGTCAAGCCCTTGCCCACCTTGATGCTCTCACCCAATCCATCTTTAATGCCAACGCCCAAGAGCTGTCAGAGAAGCAGGCGGTGCCGTTAGCAGAACTGTGCGAATCAATTCAAACTGGCCCCTTTGGGTCCTTGCTCCACCGGGAGGACTACATCCAGAATGGGGTGCCTTTGATCAACCCGATGCACATTGTCTCTGGACAAATTCAGGCGAGTCCAGATTATTCGGTGGCGCCGATGAAGTTCGACGAACTTCGTTCCTACCACCTTCAAGCAGATGACATCGTGCTTGCGAGGCGGGGTGAGATGGGGCGATGCGCGTTGGTCTCCGCAGCCCAATTGCCACTGCTTTGTGGAACTGGTTCTATGATCGTCCGTCCTGATTCACAAGCGGTTTCGCCGCGTTATCTGCAGCAAGTTCTTTCGTCACCTTCGGTACGTCGCCGACTTGAGGATGCTTCGCAAGGAGTGACCATGTCGAATCTCAACGGCAAGATCCTGTCAAGTCTTAAAGTCCGGATGCCGAAGCTTGCCAGTCAGCGTGAATTTGCGACTAGGTACGAGGCCATTGAGCGGCTCAGGACAAGCCACCGTGGCCAGCTGAATGAACTGAACGTCTTATTCGCTTCGCTCCAGGATCGTTCCTTCAAGGCGGGGCTCCGATGAGCGAGACGGTTTCCGCCACAACGGACTCTGAAGTGCCGATTTGGCCGTTCTTTGTGACTCATGTGCTTCGGGTGTTGTCCACCGGCGATACGCTGCACCGCCGAGACATCGTAAGCCGAGCCATTGATTCTGCGGGGCTGTCGGAGGCTGCGCGTTCGGAGACGCTGAACACCGGTGGACTTCGATCCGAGCAGCGGCTCGGCTGGGCCATCAGCAACCTTCTCAAAGCCGGATGGATCGAGCGGCCGGTCCGGGCCAATTACCGCATCACCGTTGGGGGGCGGGAGTGGTTGTCCAGTAACCCAGAAGGGATCAGGGACTTTTCCACGGCACGGATGCTGTTTGCGCCTTTCTGGCCGCAGTCGGATGCCCGGAAACCGCTGCCGTCCGTCGTCGACGAAATTCTCGTCGAAGATATTGACCCGATCGAGCAGATCGAATCAGGGATCAATCGGATCCACTCGGATGTCGGTGACGCACTGTTGACACGTCTCCGGGAGAGTCACCCCGATTTCTTCGAGCAAGCGGTTGTCGATCTGCTGCTCAGGATGGGGTACGGCGGAGCCGAGCAGCGAGGGAAGCGCATCGGTGGCAGCAATGACGGCGGCGTCGACGGGGTCATCGACCAGGACGCGCTGGGCTTGGACCGCATCTATGTGCAGGCCAAGCGGTATGCCGATGGCAATACGGTGGGCCGTGAGGCCATTCAGGCCTTCGTCGGCGCACTCCACGGTGTCGGAGCCTCGCGCGGTGTTTTCATTACCACCAGCGCTTTCACTTCCGGCGCCGGGATTACGTGAAGGCGGTTCCGTCGCGGGTCATTCTGATCGACGGTGCTCGGCTTGTGGGGCTGATGATCAAGTACCGGGTGGGAGTCCAAGTGAAGCAGAGTTACGACATTGTCGAGCTCGACGAGGACTTCTTTGAGTAGCGACGGCCTCGGAACAGAAATTCGCATTGCCGCGGTTTGAGTTGAAAGCGGTGTTGCCCGGTCAAATGCCGGGCAACACCATCTAGGCTCCAGAGAAAAGATCAACAGAGGAGTGGCATTGGGGGATGTGAACAGCAACTTCGCTGTACTGCAGGCGGAGTGGCCGAGTATAGCGAAGGAAGCGCGGCTGGCCGAGCTGTATGCGCGGCGGGATCCTCGGTCTTCGCTGCTTTACGCGCGGCGGTCTGTCGAAACGCTGCTGGCGTGGCTGTACGACGCTGACGACTCGCTCGCGTTGCCCTACAAAAACGACCTCATCGCCCTGATGTCGGAACCGACATTCAAGCGGCTCGCGGGCGAGACCATCGTGAGCAAGTTCCACCTCATCCGGAGAATCGCCAACAGCGCCATCCATACCAACGCTGCCGTCACCATCCAGCACTCCGAGGAGATCGTCAAGGAACTCTTCCACGTCTGCATCTGGCTGGCGCTTCGCTACACTCGCGATTCTGCCAACCGCCCGGCCTCAACGGTCGCGTTCAACGGAGACTTCCTTAGCCCGACCCCGAGGCCCGGTGTTCCTGCACCGGCACAGAAGCCCCGCACGGCAGACCAAACGGCGAAACTCGCCCAAGAACTGGCCGCCAAGGATGCGTCGCTGGCAGCGCAGAAGCAGGACAACGAGCAACTTCAGGCTCAGCTTGAGGCCCTGCGTGCGGAGATTGCCCGGGCGAAGGAAGAGAACAAGAAGCTCCCGGACAGCCACAACTACTCCGAGGCGGAAACCCGGGTCTACATCGATCTGTACCTGGGCGAAGCAGGATGGGCACTGAACGAAGTCGAGGACCGGGAATTCGAAGTCCATCACATGCCCACCCACTCTGGCCCTACCACCGGAACCGGGTTCGTGGACTACGTCCTGTGGGGATCCGACGGCAAACCACTCGCCGTCGTCGAAGCCAAGCGGACAGCCAAGTCACCCTACGAGGGGCAGCAGCAGGCCAAGCTGTACGCCGATGCTCTGGAGACGGAGAAGGGCCAGCGCCCGGTGATTTACTACAGCAACGGCTACGAGCACTGGATCTGGGACGACGCCTCCGGCTATCCGCCCCGGCCGGTCCAGGGTTTCCACACCCGGGACCAGCTCCAGCTCATGGTGGACCGCCGAAGCACACGGAAACCCTTGGCCACGGCAGCCATCAACACCGAGATCGCAGGCCGAAGCTATCAACAGTCGGCCATCCGGGCCGTCACTGACGCCCTTGAGAAGGACAAGGAACGTAAGGCGTTGCTGGTGATGGCGACCGGCTCCGGCAAGACGCGCACCGTCGTCGCGCTCTCCAGCCTGTTGATGCAGGCGAACTGGGCCAAACGCGTGCTGTTCCTGGCGGACCGCGTAGCACTGGTGGACCAGGCCGCACGCGCCTTCAAAACCAATCTGCCCGGATCGTCCCCGGTGGTGCTGGGCCGCGATGTGGAGGCGGACAGCCGCATCCACATCGCCACCTATCCGACGATGATGAACCTGATCAACGAACGTACAGACGACGGCACGGTCCTGAAGCAACGCTTCGGGATCGGACACTACGACCTGATCATCATCGACGAGGCCCACCGCTCCGTGTACCAGAAGTACCGGGCCATCTTCGACTACTTCGATGCGTATCTGGTGGGCCTGACCGCCACACCGCAGTCCGAAGTGGACCGCAACACTTACTCCCTGTTCGACATCGAGGACCACGTCCCCACTTTCGCCTACGAGCTGACGCAGGCCATCTCCGACGGCTACCTCGTACCGCCCCGGACCGTATCCATTCCGCTGAAGTTCCCGGTCGAAGGAATCCGCTACGAAGAACTCTCGGAGGAGGAAAAGGAGGAGTGGGACTCCGCCGAATGGGATGAGGACGGGGAGATCCCCGACGCCGTGGATCCGGCCATCCTGAACACCTGGCTGTTCAACGCCAACACCGTGGACAAGGCACTGGAGGTGCTGATGACCCGCGGGCACAAGGTCGCCGGGGGAGACCGGCTCGGGAAGACGATCATCTTCGCCAAGAACCAGAAACACGCCGAATTCATCGCTGAACGGTTCAACACCAACTACCCCCAGTACGGGGGCACCTTCGCGAAGATCATCACGCACAACGTCAACTACGTCTCCACCCTGATCGACGCCTTCGCCCGCACCGAGGACAGTCCACACATTGCCGTGTCCGTGGACATGCTGGACACCGGGATCGACGTGCCCGAAGTGGTCAACCTGCTCTTCTTCAAGGTGGTGCGCTCCAAGACAAAGTTCTGGCAGATGGTCGGCCGGGGCACCCGGCTCAGACCGGAACTGTACGGACCTGGTGAGGACAAAAAGGACTTCTTCATCTTCGACGTCTGCCAAAACGTTGAATACTTCAACGCCGAGCTGCCCGGTTCCGAAGGGTCCCTGGGACAGTCTCTGGCGCACCGCAGCTTCGCCGTCCGGACACAGCTGCTGGCCGAAGCCCGCACTGCCGGGCTCGACGGCGACTTCGTGCCGGCACTTCAAGCCGGGCTGATCGGTCAGGTGGCGGGGATGCCCCGGGAGAACTTCCTGGTGCGCCCGCAGTTGGAGTGGGTGGAGAGGTTCTCGAAGCCCGCTTCCTGGGGCTCCCTTGGCACGCAGGACCTGACGGACCTACAGACCAAGCTCGCCCCCTTGGCGACGCTGGCTTCCGCCGCCGATACCGAGGAAGCCAAACGCTTCGACCTGCTGATGTACCAGGCGCAGCTGGCGTCGCTGACCTCTGCGGCCGCCGTCGAGCCGTACCGAAAGAAGATCGTCGAGATTGCGTCCGCCCTGCAGGACCAGCCGAACATCCCCGCCATCGCGGCCCAGATTCTCCTGATCCAGTCGATTCTGGAGGGAGGGGAGTGGGGCCAGGTCTCGCCGCAGTGGCTGGAACTGATCCGGGTCCGGCTCCGGGGGCTGGTCCACTTGATCGAGAAGAAGCGCCGCAAGGTGGTCTACACGAACTTCGAAGACACCCTCGGCGAGCTCGTCGAAGGTGAGCTGAAGGGGACCGTCACTGGATCGGTAGATCTGGCCCGGTACCGCGAGAAGGCCCGGATGTACCTCCAAGGCTTCCTGGACCACATGGCAATCCACCGCCTACGCCGGGGCCTGCCCCTGACTGAGACGGATCTTGCAGAACTTCAGCGCATGCTGATTGAGAGCGGCGCGGGTTCACCGGAGGAACTTGAAGCCGCCACCGCACAGGCTGAGGGTCTTGGGCTGTTTGTCAGGTCTTTGGTGGGCATGGACCGGCAGGCGGCCTTGGATTCCTTGTCGGAGTTCGTGGGGGACAGGACCCTCAATGCGAACCAGCTGCACTTCGTTGACATGATCGTCCAGCAGCTCACGGAGAACGGCGTCATGGATGTCGGCGCGCTGTACGAGTCTCCCTACAGCGACGCTGCGCCTGCGGGGCCGGAAAGCTTGTTCCCGGAGGCGGATGTGGATCTGCTGGCTGAGGCGCTGAATCGAGTACGCGTTTCGGCGATGGTGGGGTAAGCCGGCGGTCACGGTCAGGTCTGCAATAGACGAGTTGGAAAGGAATCTGTGTGGAATCCGTGCCGGGTATTGCCATGTCGATGGTCGGAAAGCTGCTTGAGGAAGTCTCGTGGGAACACGCGACCAGTTACCGTCAGGGCGGCCGGGGCCGGGAGAACGTGCTGAGCGCAGAAGTCATGATGGCGCTCGATTTCCTTCCCCGCGACCGCTTCCTCGGTGCGGCAATTCGTGCCGCCAAGGGCGCAGACCACGCCAGGAATGTCCTGGCCAAAGAGATCGAAGAAGCCGAACTTCGATTCCTGCCAGGGGATATGGCGCTCGCCCCGAACCGGTCAGGAACTAACCAGCTCGTGGTGCAGCCAGACGCTCTCATCACTTCTCCGGGCTCGTTTGTCCTCGTTGAGGCCAAGCGCGTTCGATCGAGTTCATTCCAGCCACAGCAGCTGGCAAAGGAATACCTGGCAACGATGGCACATGCAGCTACGCGCACCCCTCTGATCATGTTGCTGGGCGCGGCCCCTCCGGTTCTGGTCCGAGGCCGTGGCCGAATGAGCCTCGAAGACGCCATCTCCGCCGAACTTGAGTCCGTACTACTACGCGCTAACAACGAGGAGCTGGCGTTGGAAGGGCTGGTTGAACGGATCCACGATGTCTTCTGCTGGATTACCTGGACGGAATTATCGGATGCAATGCGCACTCAGGCCGCCGGCTTCGCCTCGGAGGACCCGTCCGTCGATGCGTCTGTCCGACGCCTCGCAAATTCAATATGCTCGTCAATTGCCTGGCACACGTAGCCGAACTCAGGCATTCTCGTCTTTCGCATCGCGGCCGGAAACTGGGAGGGTAGGGCCGCGGGACGAACTAGGTGCCGCGGATGACGAGCGGTTCGATGCGAAGTGGAGTTTGACTAGGCCATACGAGCAGCGCGTTGCCCTCGCGGGAGTATTTCTTGTCGAGCACGTCGACGCGCGATACACGTCCGTCAGGGTGAATCAATTCCTGAATCCTTCGCTGATGCCAAGGACCGCAGAAGACATGTGGATGGCGAAGACATCGACCACATCGCGGTGTAGTGCGCAGGTATGGTCTGCTCGGGAGACGACGTCCGGCGGAAAATTGAACTGATAAAGCCAAAGTGGCGTTCGTTCGAGGGATCAATTTAGGGCAGACAACGTTGCGCTGCGCGTTGCCCGTGAGACCTGATTTGGAGACACCGTTTCGCCACCCTAAGCTCTCGTAGAGCGCTCGATGTCCGGGCCGAGGGGAGCGGCAACATGACGACAGCAACAGGTGTGAAGTACGAGACTAAGTCCGTCAAGGCGGTTCGCGGCTTGGAAGCCAGGACTAGAGCCAAGTTAGAGAAAGAGGGCTGGGAGTTCGTCGCTCAGGAACAAGGGACAGTGATGTCGGAGCTGACCTTCCGGCGGCCACGACCAGAGATTCCTTGGAAATTGATCGGGGCAGGTGGCGGCTTGCTCGCACTCCTCATCGTCGGATCGCTCATCATCAGTGCGGTCGGGGGAGGGGATAGTTCAAACAACAGCGCCGAGGCGCTCCCGTCGCCGGCCCCATCCCAGATCGTCGAAACTGAAGCACGGACCTTACCTGCTGAGGCAACGGCGCCCTCTATCGAGTCCCCGCCTGCTGCACCTGTGGTCGTGGCTATCACCGTTGATGAACTGCTGGACAAGCTCAACTCCGCTCAAATGGGTGGAATCAAAAACGGTGATCAGTTTGGGCTGACCGGCGAGCTGTTCATGTCCAAACTGTGGATGACCGGCGCGGCTGGCGAATTTACCGTCATGCTAAAGGCCAAGGGGGGAGCCCAAGACCTGTCCGTGTTTGTCGAACAGTCGGATGCTGCCGGTTGGCGGGACGGTACAAAAGTTCAGATGGTCCTGGAAGCCGAAGAGGCAACGATCAACGGTGAGACTACAGGGGGTTGGTTAAGGGCTGTGTCCGTGGACACGATCCCGTAGCCAATAGCCGTCCCCGGCCTGATCGTTGATGGTCTTCTCCATGGTGAGCGTGGCTGAATGCACCGCATGACCGAATTTCGGGGAGCTGCAAGATTCTTTGTTGAGAGTTCCTGACAGCGCACGAGATGGTCCATAAACGGCCGTGTTGCTGCAGTTCGCCGTGGTGGATCACCCGGAGGCTGAAAAGCAAAACTAGATTCATCGCGATGGCTGAGGGAATCCTTGAAAAACCGTGCGAACTTATCGCAATTGTTGGCATCATCGTTGTACTCGCGTCCTGCTCGTTGCAACCAGGCACACTCAAAGCACAGGGCAGCGTTACTTCCTCAAACCCCGTCAGCCTGGCCCACATTGTGGGAAACAAGCGCAGCGGCATGGGAAATGATTCGATGCAGAAATATAGGGAATACAAGATCACCGAAGGTGGCAAGACCCTGGCCGTTGGGAAACTGCATGACGGGGTCGGGGTGAGCGGCGGTGCCAAAGAAGTCAAATGCGAATTCAAGTTCAGCCGGAAACTTAAGGCCGGACTGAAGTTCTACACCCTGGATATGGGGGGAGTTCCAGGCGCACAAGGATTTCAGCGAGGCTGAAATTTCGAAGGGCATCGCGATCGATCGCATTGATCTGGACGGACGCAAATAGCGATAGGCGATCTTCCGGCTTCAGCACGGGTATTTCGGCCCATTCCTTTGCGGATCTCAGCGTCAAGGATCCGCGCTTCTTCATTACGATATGGATGTCATGGCAACTGGTTCGACACCAACCGGGTGATGAAGCTGGGCGGGGTGGTCGGTAAGAACTGGACACGCTCCGGTACCGATCCGAGTCCAGACCACGCCAAGCTCGGCGGATAACGTCTGCCGCAGGAATGGCCATCGGCCGACCTGCCTGGCTCGAATCACTTACCGACAACGAATGGCTGTAGGTCAGAATACGGAACCGGGCACGCACCAGCAATTGGCCAGGATGACGGCCTCGCGGGCGTTGCCGTCCAAGGAGGGGTCCGAGAGTCTTTGGCTGCTCATGATGACGGGGCGGCGGGATACTGTCCGCCGGTGGGGATGATTTCAGGCTGGCGTAGTCACGTTATAAGCGACAGGATTCGGCTTCGGCGGGTACTGCGCGGATATGATTCAATCGAGATGTTTTGCACGAACCATTGGGGGAAACCATGTCTGAAACTGGTCGGAAGCGCCGCGGCTGGATTTATCTCGTCGTCATAGGCCTTGTCACGTCGACAGTCGGTATCGTCGTCGGGTCCATGAAAACCGGAGGCATGTGCGGCAGCGTTTTCAGCCCGAGGAGCAACGTCGCCGCGCTTTACGACACCTTGCAGGGTTCTTTCGGGGGTGCAGCGGCTGACTGCAAGGAGAGCATTGCGGCGGCTGTCGTCCCGACGTGGATCCTGATCGTATTGGGCATTGTTCTGGTCCTGGCGGGCATCATCGTGCGATCCATAGGCAACAACGGACCCACCTTCGCCGCAGTTGCCTCACCGTCCGTCGCCACCCAGATTGAAGACGTGTCACGGCTCAAGGAGCAGGGGCTTGTCAGTGATGAGGAGTTCGAAGCGAAGCGGGCAGAATTGTTGGGCCGATTCTGATCTCACACGCAGACATTGAAGGATCTTGGCGGGCTTGCTGGATTCCTCCGTTGTCGAGGGCTCGGGTGGTGCCGAAAACCATCGTGTCAGGGTTCGTGCGTGGACCCGACTAGCCGTCCGGTAGGGCACAGCCGGTATTACAATCGACAGAATCGATTTAGACGAGCGCAAGTAGTCCTTGCTTGGGACAGTCAGCCAGGAAAATTTGACGGACTCCCGTTGAGGGCCGTTAGCGAGTGAAGGATGACTGACGCCCGCTTGTAGGACGTCGTTCGGGAAGTTGCAGGCGTGCTTCGCGTCGATTACGAGATACCGCACTTAGTGTCGC
This sequence comes from Pseudarthrobacter sp. PS3-L1, assembly GCF_030063285.1. Lineage (GTDB taxonomy): Bacteria > Actinomycetota > Actinomycetes > Actinomycetales > Micrococcaceae > Arthrobacter. The sequence continues at coordinate 237,229 of NZ_JASISU010000002.1, forward strand.
GAGAAAAGAACGTGGCGTTGATGACGCTCATCTGCAATTTTCAGGGATTGAAAGTAGTTTGTCCCCCAAATCATCGTGAAGGTCGTGAAGTCGTCCGGCGCTACGGTTTCGCTATAAATAGCAATGGTCCCGTGCATCGAGCTATCAAATGAGATGCTTCAGAGCTGTCATGGGTGCTTAGGCTCCTGCCCAGTCAAGTGCCATCCATTTCCATGAGCAGCGCTTTGCGCAGGTGCCTCAAGAATTCGAACAACGGTGAATTCTTGTTCCTCAGACCCAGCGTCAGGAGACCTTCTTCCAGCCTCGTGACGTTTAACATCGCCGTAAATGGCAGCATAGCCTCGTAGAGGCCCCAAGCCTTGTGCCGTTGTTCTCTCGTGCTTTTTAGAGCCAGCAATATATATTCGCTGTGCTGGCTGGTGTTCCGTCAACTCTTTTTACTACCAATGGGGTTGTGGTTAGTTCGGGAGTATTCTCATTTATTATGAGTTTCATAAAACCTGCAGGATGGAGGGGTGCCATCACCACTAGCTGGATTCCGAAGAATGATTCTTTATCATTCTCAGCACGAGCCGCAAGCTCGGCGTCTGCCGCGGCGCATTGGGCTGAGGTCAATAGATAATCCTAGGCTCACGCATACAACGACGCTTCCGGGAAGCAGCCCAAACAGGCCAGCAAAACGTTGTAAGCACAACCACCCCTGTTGTGAACTATGTGCGGTCAGAGCTGCGCCGACCGCAATGTCTTCCGAACCGCTCTTGACGCACGGCCAAGAGCAGCCTCGTGATGGTCCGAAGGTCCCCTCCTTTTTCGAAGCTATCGGGCGGGCTCTGCACCAACAAAACTGATCGCTCAGGTGGCCCATAACTTCGCTACGGGGCGCCGGGATTCTTGTGGTGTGGGTAGTTACCTGACCATGTCCTGCCCTGCATTGGTGGACTGACACTCCTTATCCACTAAACTTCTGAGGTGGTCACGAAGATGTGTATAGGGTGATCCTTCACATGGCCGAACAATTTCGCCAACTGGGTCAGTCAGCCGACATGGGCAACAGTCCACCAATTCCGCGGAATCATGGTGGTTCGCATCTGGCGCTTTTCGCCAAGTGCCCTCACGCCTCACACTGAAGGTCATAAGCCCCAGCCGAAATGCCTGGCACGAGGCCCGGATTTGCGAAACCTCGCAGTTCCGGGCCTTTTTCATGCCCTCCGTTTTTCAACGTGGACCCCGCTATCCATGGAATGAGGCCGACGGTGGGACCCTGCGTATCGAGCGGGTCGAAGTGTCACGGTGGTGCGCCGAAGCTCGTCCTAACCTATAGGAGGGCACGTTGGGCCTGAGTGGCAGGGTGGGTGCGGTCTTCAAGAGCAAGGCGACAGTTTTCGAAAAAAGTTCCGTTGACTCCACCCACCTCCTGACGCGCCGTCGTTGTTATTCCGCGCGAGGCGTGCAGTGATTCTCTGACACCACCCACAGAGGTTACCGTCGCAGGTCAACTGCCCGTAGGGTGTGATGGAGAACGCTCGCCGCGACGCTGGGGCCGGAACCGCAACCATAAAAGCGGTGTCGGGTTCACGTTGGGACGGCGGGGTTTCAGCACCGGCGATGATCGTAGCGATCCGCCACTCACAAAGGGGAACAATGGTTATCGGGGGAACACTGCTATTGCTGCTGATTGTCGGCGGCGCAGTTCTGGTCCTGCTCATCGCAGGTTTTATTTTCTACACCTCAAGCATCAGGTTCGCCAAGCCCAATGAGGCAATGCTCATCACGGGCAAAAGCGATCCAAACACCACTGACGAAACCTCTGATGACCAGTCACGCGTCATCATCAACAACCGGGCATTCGTCAACCCGATCACGGAGCGCGCCAGCCACATCTCGCTGTCCTCGCGCCAGGTGGAGGTCACCATTGAGGCCATCTCCAACAACGGTATCCAGCTCAAGCTCACCGGTGTTGCCCAGGTCAAGGTGGGCGGGGACAAGATCTCCGTCCGCAAGGCCGCCCAGCGCTTCCTCGATCAGCAGGATGCCATTGACCACTACACCCAGGAAACCCTCTCCGGTTCGCTGCGTTCCATTGTGGGTACCCTGAGCGTTGACGCGATCATCAAGGACCGGGCCCAGTTTGCGGCTTCCGTCAAGGAAGAAGCCGAGCACTCGATGACCAACCAGGGCCTGGTCATCGACACCTTCCAGATCAAGTCCGTTGATGACATGGGCGGCTACCTGAAGAACCTTGGCCGGCCCGAGGCTGCTCTGGTGGCACGGAACGCCAGTATCGCAGAGGCAAATTCCCAGCGCGAAGCTGCGGAAGCCAAGGCGCTTGCGGATCAGAAGACGGCTGAGGCTGAGCAGAAGCTGGCCCTGCGCCGTGCAGAGCTCAAGCAGGAAACCGACGCCCGCCAGGCTGAAGCCGACGCTGCTGGCCCCCTGGCCCAGGCTGATCAGCAGCAGGCGATCATCCTCAAGAACCAGCAGGTTGTGGCCCGGCAGGCAGAGCTGCGCGAAAAGGAACTCGATATTGAGGTCCGCAAGCCCGCAGATGCTGCCAAGTACAAGGTGGAGACTGAAGCATCAGCTGATTTCGAACGCCGCAGCCGGATCTCGGAAGCCACCAAGATCGAGGCCGCCGCTGAACTGGAAACGCGGAAGCTCAAGGCAACCGGTAACGAAGTGGAAGCGAGGGCCCTGGCCGCAGCCAACACTGCCAAGGGTAACGCCGAGACTGAGATCAACAAGATCCGCGGACTCGCTGAAGCCGAGGTGACAAAAACCAAGGGTATTGCCGACGCGGATGTCATCGGTCTGCGCGGTACGGCCGAAGCAGAAGCCATCGAGGCACAGGCGAAGGCCTACAGCCAGTTCAACGAAGCAGCAATCCTGAACAAGCTGCTAGAAGTACTGCCCTCCATCGCCCGGGAAATTGCTGCTCCCATGAGTGCCATCAGCAACATGACAGTCATCTCAAACGACGGTGCCGGCCAGGTGAGCAAAAATGTTTCCGCCGGTGTTCAGGAGACAGCCCAGCTCCTCAAGGACACCACGGGCTTTGACGTCATTGAAATGTTGAAGGGCTTCGGTCAACAGACTCCGACGCCGCCGGTTCGAAGCACTGAGAACGGTGTGGCGAAAGAGCACTCCGCATCCGAGTGATATCAACCTCGTGAGGTGAGCATGTTCAACCTCCAATAATACGAGCCAACAATGCCGCGGACCCTCGAGGTGCGCGGCATTGTTGCGTAAAGCGAGCGGACAACGCGGGAAGTTAGCGCCGGCGAACTGATGGGTGGCCAGCAGGTGTCAGGCCACCAGTTTTTTCCAGCGATATTTCAGCTTGGCTGCCCGGCCAGGGTCGTCCCCGAGGCTTTCAGTTTTGGAGATGTAATCCGCACCAAAGGTATGGATCAGGAAATCATCGGCCACCCGAACATGGCCAGCGGGGAACTTGTAGTCCATCCGCTCTGTGACGTAGGTCCAGTCCGCACCGGTGAAAAGCTGGACGGCGTCATCGACGGTGCTGATTTCCATGGCACCCAGCAGATCAACGAGCCAGTCGTACTGCTCTTTGCGGCTGCGCGGGTGGTCTGGGAGTTCAGCCGCCAAAAGGTCGCCCAGGGAGTCTGAATTGAGCGCGACACCTTCAAATGCGTCGGATTCCAGCGCCGGGACGGTATCGACCTTAGCCACGGCCTCGTGGATTTTGATGAATTCGTTGTCAGCCAATTCAATCAGTCCAGAAGCCAGGGTAAAGGCCCGGTTAATTGCCGGTGGCACCTTGCCCGCAGTCTTGTAGCGAATATCGTGCTCGAATTCCGCCCAGGCATGCTGGAGCACTGTCTTGACCTGCACCTCGAACTTTTCACCCACGCAGTTTGCGCAACCACTGGGCGTCCGATCGGGGCTGACCTGCAGGATCAGGTGGTGGGCGGCATAACCGAGCATGCCCTGGTCCATGAGCTGTGCCGTCTTATCGGTATTCTCCAGGACATGGAACTGCCCTGTCAGGGCCGCCACCACATTTTTGACGTCCGGTTGAATGTAGGTGATGACCCGGACCCCCAGAACATCGTCCAACCCGGCGAGTCCGCTCGCATACTTTGGATCGCCGTCGCTGTTGATCTTTCCCAATTTCACCCGCACGGAGTCCGCCGTCTTCACCCTGCCCTTGACCAGGTGGTAGTTCAGGCCATCGTCCCGCAGCCGGGTTTCGATGGCATTCTGGATCGCCAGAAGTGATCCTTCAAGGTGGTACCGGCGGGCGTTGAGGACATTAACATCAGCTTCAACCGATTCCTGATGCGCAGACAGCGCATGGTCCGGACTCACTGCAACTCCCCAACGGAACCGGCCATAAACCGTTCCAAATGTTCCATGCCTCACTGTATAGCGGGCGGGAGCCAGGTCAAGGCCCCGAGTGGCCTTTCGCTCCCCATGGCCTCCGTGAAAGCATTGGCATAGTGGTCAAGGCACGGAATATCGCAGTGAAAGGACTCCATGAAAGCCACCAACGTCATGCTGGACTCGTTTGACCGGGTGCACGAAATTGTGACAGACATTCTGGAAGGAATTGACGACGGCGCCCTCACCGCCAGGCCCGCCTGCGGTACCTCCGGGAAGCCCGGCAATTCCATTGCGTGGCTGATCTGGCACCTCGCCCGCGTGGAGGACGCCCAAATCGCTGACGCATTCGCCGCCGAACAAGTCTGGACGGCGGACGATTTTGTCACCCGGTTCAACCTCGATCTCCCGAAAGACGACACCGGTTACGGTCATGGCAGCGACGCGGTAGATAAAGTCCGAGCTTCTGCCAAAAATCTTTCCGACTACTACGACGCTGTGCATGTCCAGACGGTGAAGCTTCTCACCCCTTTGGCCGACGGCGACTTTGACAGGATTATCGATGACTCCTGGGATCCCGCTGTAACGCGTGGCGCCCGGTTGATCAGCACCATCTCGGATTGCCTGCAGCATGCTGGACAGGCCGCCTACGCCAAGGGTCTTGTGGGCTGACGGGTGCCATCCGGCTGCACCCTTGCTGATTTTTGCTTGCACACAAAAAAGCCCCCGCCGTTCCCGGATATTCCCGGGATGGCGGGGGCATTTTTACTGCCACACTGAGCAGGCCAGTGGCCTACTTTATTGGTGTCACTGCTAGGTGTTAGACGCGGACGAAGACCGGGCCGGAACCAACGTTGACGCTGAACTCGACAGTGGTGAAGCCGTTCCATCCGCCGTGGACTGCCATGCCGTTACCGGCGTAGACAGCAATGTGGGCTGCGCCCGCTCCGCCATTGGCGTAGTACACGAGGTCTCCGGGCTGTGCCTGAGCAGCACTGACCTGGGTACCGAGGCCCAAGTAGCCTGCAGGCCAGTCGTGGAAGTTGATGCCCACGGCTGCGAGGGAGTTGGTAACAAGCGCGGTGCAATCCTGTGCTGCGCCGAGCTGAGCGCGAGCGGCACCCAGGATGGCCGCACCCTTACCGCTGCCAATTGCAGTGGGGGTGACTGAGCTGGCCGTGTTGATGCCCGTGTTGGCAGGAGCTGCCGGTGCTGCGGGGGCCGGAGCTACGTAAGCAGGAGCCTCGTACACCGGGGCGGCAGGAGCCGGAGCGACGTATGCCGGTGCCGGAGCTGCGGCGGGTGCAACATACCCGGCAGCCGGAATGGTGATCTGGTTGCCCGGGTAGATGACCGAGGAGAGGCCCAGTCCGTTGGCGGACAGGACGTCGTTCAGGCTGACGCCGTACTTCGATGCGATGGCGCCGAGGGTGTCACCAGAAACCACTGAGTGCGTGTTCCCTGCTGCCGGTGCTGCAGCGGCGGGAGCCGCCGGTGCTGCAGCAGCTGAGCCTGATCCGGGAATGCTGATCTGATCACCGGGGTAGATGATGGAGCTGAGGCCAAGCGAGTTGGCGGACAGGACATCGTTCAGGTTGGCGCCGTAATTGGCGGAGATCGCGCCGAGGGTGTCTCCGGAGACGACGTTGTGGACTGCTGCGTCACCGGGAGCGGCCTGAGCCGGCATTCCAACGGTCAGCACCAAGCCGGATGCTGCAGCAACTGCCAGCGCGGGACGGCCAAGGTTCTTGGCCTGGTTACGGGCTGAGAGGGAAAGGCCCTCAAGCGCGATTGAGTGGGTGGGATTCGCACGGTGGCGTGCGGCAGTTGAATTCTTAGACACTTTGAGTCGCCTCTCCAACGCCTGCGGGGTGAGCTGTCGGGTTCGAATAGGAGATATTCGGCCGGAGTTGTCCCAGATAAAAGGGAACCCTCCGTCTTAACCCCAAGGCTTCCTTTCGGAATGCCGTGGAAACGTGGTTCCCCCGTCCCTGCCAACTGAAAAAGTGTTGGGATCCCGTGTCAGTGGCAGGGCTCGGCGTGCTGACGGGAGTGTCCTGGCTGAAACCAGGGCACTCGTAGACCATAGCGTTATCTCTGCGAGATGTCACGTTCGGATAACAACACACTGTGCACTCTCAGTAGTGTGATTGCGGCCAGGCCGCGAGCGCCGATAACGGTCTACCCGTGGCCCGAACAATGTTTTGGCCTGTCAGCGCCTCGCAGGCGGAATCCGGCCGTCTTCTGGAGACCGCCGTGCACATCAGGATTGAGTGAAACAAAAAAATTCCTTGTGGCTGAAGATTCGGGCGCGCACACTGATGCTGTCGAGCGACCTGCAACCCCTGGTACGCCCACCAGACGGCCAGCCGGTCCCCTCTGAAAGGGATGTGTCATGGGAAGTGGAGCGGACGAATCCGGCGACGATTTTGTGGTCGGACGCACCAATGTGAGCGAGGACAGGACCCTGTTGCTGGCAAGCAATGGTGACGAGGCCCCTAATGGTTATGAGGACGATTTTGTCCTGAATGTGTCGACCAAGAACGATAAGGTCCTGGTGGTACATCCCGAGGGTGTGGACGCAATTCACGCCAAGGGAACGATCTCCTACGCCACCGGTGGCAGCATGGGCACCATTCCTGCGGGAAACGGCATTGTTGCCCAGGGCCTCAACGGTGCCGTCGGGTATGTCCACGGTGTTCCGCGGGACAGGCCGCTGGAAAAGTCCGTTGGTGCAGGGCTCTTGGGCCTGGGGAACCCTTCTTCGCCAGGAATTTTCGGGACCGGTACGAGCGGCGTTGTTGGATATGACAGCGTTACATCGCGTGACACCGCCTTTGAAGGAACGCACGCTTCAGGTGTTGTTGGTGTAGGTGAGAGAGGCGTCAGCGGCAACGGAACCAATGGCCCCGGAGTCCTGGGCCACGGCGTTCCTGGTGTCCACGGTGTTTCAGAGGGCGGCGCAGGTGTTCTGGGACATGGCGCCCTGGGAGTTATCGCCCACGGGCTTGATGGACCGGGCGTTCTTGGCGTCTCGGTAACCGAACAGGGTGGGGTGCTCCAGTCAGCCGAAACCGCCCAGCTCCTGCTGGTTCCCCTTCCGATGGATAACCCTTTGCAGCTAAAACGTTCAACTGCGGGGGAGTTGCTGGTGACCATTCGGCGGGACGAAGAGCAACGGGGCAAGGAAATCGCCACCCTATGGTTCTGCAGGGTGGGAGGTGACCCCACCGAGGCGAACTGGGTCAAACTTGCCTAGTGGGGACTTCCTGGCGGTCGGACAACGATGGCTCTGCGAGGGCTGCTGAGTTGCCAGTGGATAACAATATGGCCGCTGGCCAGCACTTCCACTGAGGGCCACCGGTAGGCTGGCTGACTATGTCCTGCTTTCCTTCTACACTGCACCGTCCGGTCCTGGCCTCCCTTGTGGCGCTGGCGCTGACCGGTGCCATGGCCCTGGCTCCCGCAGTGGCGGACGAAGACGTTGCGCCCAGCGGATACCCGTCCTGGCAGGACGTGCAGAAGGCACAGCAGGACGAGGCAGGAACTGCTTCCGAGATCCAGAACATCAATGGGCTGCTTGACTCCCTGGAAACCCAGGCCCAGAGCCTTGGGGACGCTGCGGTGGCATCCGCTGCGTCCTACGCGGAAGCTGAAGCCGTCCTCCGGGATGCCAGCACCAGGTTGGACGTCCTGACTGCCCAGTCCGCCCGGGCCGCCGAGGAACTCTCCGAGTCCAAAAAGGAACTTGGGGCCCTCGCTGCCCGGGCCTACCGCACGGGTGGAACTAACAAAAGCTTCTTCGTTGCACTGGATGCACTGCAGAAAAACAACATCCAGGGCCTGAACATCGTTGAACTGGTGGGTGGCAAAACAGCCTCGCTCGTTAGCAGGTCTGCCGTAGCAGAAAAGACCGCTTCAGCGCTTGCCGGCCAAGAGGCCCTTGCCAAGGCTGAGCGTGAGGCGCTGACCCTTGCGGCACGGACACACCTGGAAACCGCCGAGACGGCGCAGTCCGCCGTGGCCAGTCAGGTGCAGGAGCAGCAGAGCCATGGTGATGAGCTCATTGCGCAGCTCGCGACCCTCAAGGGGACTACGGCTGCGGTGGAGGAAGAGTTCAGGCAGGGGCAAGCGGCGCAGGCCGCCTATGATTCCGCGCAGGCCGCTAAGCGCGCCGCAGCTGAAGAAGCCGCAGCTGAAGAACAGGCCCGCCAGGCAGCTGCCGCCCAGCAGGCCCGGTTCGCCGCAGATTCAGCAGCCCGAGAATCTGCTGCACAGGCGGCCCAGCAGGCAGCGGCTGCTGCCGCGCAAGCAGCCGCGCAAGCAGCAAACAAGCCGCCAGCGGCCCAACAACCGGCCCCGCAGCAACCAGCCCGACCGCCCGCCAACCAGCCGGCACCGGTACCCGCCCCGGCTCCCGTTGCACCGGCGCCACCGCCCGCCGTCGTGCCTGCTGTCCCCGGCGGCGCCGTTAATGACCCCAGGGGCGCGCAGGCGTATGCATCGGGTCAATTGTCTTCCCATGGCTGGGGCCAGGATCAGATGTCCTGCCTGGTGAACCTTTGGTCCAAGGAATCAGGGTGGCGGACAAACGCCACAAACCCCTCTTCCGGGGCCTACGGCATTGCGCAGTCCTTACCGGCCAGCAAATACGGTAGCGCTGGCAGCGATTGGCTGACCAACTACCGAACGCAGGTCAACTGGGGCCTCGGCTACATTGCCGACCGGTACGGCTCACCCTGCGGCGCCTGGGCACATTCGATGGCCGTCAACTGGTACTAAGGTTCCTGCAGTGCCGCTGAACGATGAGATAGTGACCGCTGCAGCCGCTTTTATTGACAGCACGCTGCAGAACGAGGGCTCCTGGTACCGGGCCACGGACGTCCACGATCGCTTTGCAGGTGCATTGGGATCCTATGGCTCGTCAGTGGGGGCCATTCGCGGAACAGTTCGCGATGCCGGACGAAAGTTCAAGAACCTGGACCACGACCAGGTGACGGCCCTTGCCTCGAAACTCTGGGGTATGCCGTCCGCCACCGAGCCCGCCGTATACGAGCGCCGGCTCGCAGCCATTGTGCTGCTCCAGTCCAGGGTGATGATGCTCCTGCATTCGGACCTCACCCGGTTGGAGGGTTTCCTGCGCTCCGCACGGACGGCGGAGCTGGCAGGGCCGCTCACCGAGGACGTGGTGGTGCCCCTCATTGGGGGACTGTCCGGGCGTCACCGGCAGCGCGCCGACGTCGTCCTGGAGCGGTGGGCGCACGACGCCGACACGTTTGTCCGCAATGCAGCCCGCGCAGCTGCCGCACAAGACTGAAGGGCCCACACCCTGGTGGGTGCAGGCCCTTCGCGAAGCATCCTGTGGGCAGGATTCCGATGACCGCCTACGGGCTGGTGATGCCGCCGTTGACGTTCAGGGTTTCGCCCACAACGTAGCTGGACTCGGCAGAGGCCAGGAAAACGTATGCTGGCGCCAATTCTGCTGGCTGGCCTGCGCGGCCCAGGGGAGTGGCGTGGCCAAATTCCGGCAGTTCTTCCGTGGGCTGCCCGTCACTTGCCTGCAGCGGCGTCCAGATGGGACCGGGAGCTACAGCATTGACCCGGATCCCCTGGGGAGCGAGCTGCGCGGCGAGGCCCTTGGTGAAGTTGTTGATGGCCGCCTTGGTGCTGGCATAGTCCACCAGGGTGGCAGAGGGTGCATATGCCTGGATCGAGGTGGAATTGATGATGGTTGAGCCGGCAGGAAGATGCGGCAGGGCAGCTTTGGTCAACCAGAACATCGCATAAACGTTTGTCTTGTAGGTGTGGTCAAACTGTTCGTCGGTGATGTCGGCAAAATCCTTCTGCGCCACCTGCTTCCCAGCATTGTTGACCAGGATGTCAATTCCACCCAACTCCGAGAGGGCCTTGTCGACGAGGTCCCGGCACGCCTTCTTGTCCTTCAGGTCAGCCGGCACCCGGATGGCTTTACGGCCTGCCGCTTCGATGATGCCAGCAATTCTTGCAGCATCTTTTTCTTCCTCCGGAAGGTAGGAGAGGACAACGTCTGCGCCTTCACGGGCAAAAGCGATGGCTGTGGCTGCGCCAATCCCGGAGTCCGCGCCGGTCACGATTGCCTTGCGCCCCTCCAGGCGCCCGGTGCCCCGGTAGGTATCTTCACCGAGGTCGGCCAACGGCGTCAGCTCGGAGTCCAGTCCCGGCTCCTCCTGGTGCTGCTTGGGTGGCGAAACCTTTTCATACGCTGTCACCGGGTTGCGGAAGGTGTACTGGTCGGTCATGGTTCCTCCTGAAGATCGCTTATGTAAGCATGCTTACCATTCCAGCCTAGGTCCTCGTGCCTGATGGCGCAAAAGTGCAGGCGCGTTGGTCTGTGTTACGTGTCCGCTGCGCCAGGCCGCTGCACCTGTCAGACTGGGAGGATGGACCACATTGCTGCTGCCACTGCCTCACAAGCACCAGTCCGCACGGGACCCCGGGACCCAGGAGATGCCTGGGTTGAGGGGGACAAGGGGAAGTTCTGGGGGCGTTTCGGTGCCGCGGGTGTCCTGGTCTATGACCCCACGAAGGGTGTGTTGTTGCAGCATCGGGCTATCTGGAGCCACAACGGCGGGACGTGGGGGCTGCCAGGTGGCGCCCTGCACCAGCACGAAGATGCAGTGACGGGGGCGCTGAGGGAAGCGCATGAAGAAGCTTCGGTTCCGGCGGACAACGTCGAGGTACTGTTTACCTCCCTCCTGGACTTCGGCTACTGGTCCTACACCACGGTGGTCCTGCTGGCCGTGACAGCTTTCGAGCCAGTCATCAACGACCCCGAGAGTATCGCGCTGCGCTGGGTCCCCGTGGCAGACGTTGACCTCCTGGAACTGCACCCGGGATTCGGCAGGTCCTGGGAGAACCTCAGGCCCCGCCTGCTGGAAGCAACAGACGGAGCCTGAGTCGGACGTGGCCTGCGGTGTGCCATGGTGCCGTGGGTCGGACTAGGTGTCCTTGCCGTAGTCGGCGCTGACCAAGATGGGCAGGTGATCGGACTTTCCCCGGGGCAGGGTCTCAACACTGGCTATGTTGAGTCCCAGTGAGGTGGCGAAGTCGAAGTGCCCCTTGAAAACCTTGTACCTGGTGTACGTCCGCCGATCGCTGAGCGTGAGGGCGTACCCAGAATTCTTCATGTGGGCATCGAGTTTCTTGGTGAAGAAGGGGTAGTTGAAGTCTCCCACCATCAGGGTCATGAGACCGCTTCCCATACTGAGGAGTTCGGCGTGCGCGGCATGGATCTGCTTGCGGCGCAGTGAATTCGACGCCGTCAATGGCGCAGCATGGAAAGACCCGATGACAAGCTCATGGGCCGTCTCGTTGTCCACCACGCGGGTTCCGATCAGCCGCTCATGGGCTGGGGCCAGGACCATGTCATGCATGGACTTCTTCAGGGCAAAGGACTGGGTACTCACCGGCGTGAAACGATCCTCTCGGTAATAAATTGCCAGTCCAAGGCGATTGCCCTTGGTGCTGTCCGCTAGCCTCAGGCCGCCAAGGGTTTCCGGCAGGTCCGTATGGTCGACTTCCTGCAGGCAGAGCGCATCCACATTGAAGTCATTCGCCAGGTGCAGAAGCTCGCTGCTGGCATGGTGTTTCCGCAGGTTATAGCTGATGACGCGCATGATGGGACATCCTCTTTCCGAGGTTGCTGGGCTGGCCAGTGACTGATTCTATCCGCAAGAGCGTAGCGGTGGCTGGAACATGAACCGCCACGTCATGGGGATAGTGTGAGTGGGCAATTGCGTCGCGTAAAGGATGCGACAGTGAAGGAAAGGAAACAGGCTGTTGAGTTCCACCGCACAGGACCTGGCCACAGGCGACTTCTACTATGAGGACCTGGGTGCTGGCCGTTACCGGTCCACCCTTCACGCCCAGGGGGCCTGGAACGAGCACGAACAGCACATGGCGCCAGCCTCCGGTCTGCTGGCACACTGCCTGGAAGGACATGATCCCCGGCCGGAACTGCGGATGGCGAGGCTTAGCTACGAGATCCTGGGCTTGATCCCCGGCGGCGAATTCCACATCGAAACAACCACCCTCCGGCCCGGCAAAACCATCGAACTGGTCCAGGCGGAACTCATTGCCAACGGCCGGACGGCCATCAGGGCCACAGCGTGGCGCATGATCACCAGCGACACAGCTGACGTTGCCGCTGTGGAAGATGCAGTCATTGACCCGCCGGCGGACTGTTCGCCCTTTGACGCCTCGAATGTCTGGCCTGGCGGTTTTATCCGCTCCATTGACTTCAAGGTCGCGGACTCCAGCCGGCCTGGAGCAGGAACCGTGTGGCTGAGCACGCATCACCCACTGATCAATACAGGCAGCGTGAGCGCCATGGCTCGCCTGGTTGGCATGGTGGATACCTCCAACGGCATTGCCACGCGAGTCACCCCGGGTGCCGGCGGTTTCGCCTTCCCCAACCTCGACCTGCAGATCCACATGTACCGTGCACCCATTGGGGAATGGCTTGGCCTGGACAACTCCGTGACGTTTGGCGGGGACGGAATTGGACTGACGTCCACTGTCCTGCACGACGAACGAGGCCCCTTTGGCCGTTCGGAACAGATTCTCACCTTGCGCAGGACCTAGGGGCCGACGTCGGGCGGGGAACCTCAGTGGAACACCAGCCAAGCACCCAGTGTGGAAACTCCGGTCAAGAAGGTGCCCCAGATGATGTCCACCACCACCAGCTTCAACGGCCACAGCTTTAGCGTCGCTGCGTTGGTGAGGTCATACGTGGCGTATGCGAATGCTCCCAGCCCGGCACCGTAGCCCAGGGCAACCCACCAGTTCTCGCTGGCCAGTGCCGGCTGCAGCGCAAAAAACACCACGCCGGCAATGTACAGGACATAAAAAACCACCGCGTAGCCTAGATTCGGTTTGTTGGCCATCAGTGGTTCGATCTGCCGGCGGTAGAACGGGTTCATGCTCTTGAGCCAGACGGCGTCGACAACAGCGAACACAGCCGCGACAACCAGGAATTGCAAAATGATCATAAGGGAGCTTAGCAAGATGGCACAGGCGCAGAAGCACGCGAAGCCGCTCACTGTGGTGCGGCAGGACGTGTCCCTGGGCGCAGCCGGAGACCTTGATTTCGCCATCGACCTGCTGGGGCGGGCACGAGGCGGAAGCATCGGGCCCATGCTGCGCCTCTACCGTCCGCAGCGGACGGTGGCCTTTGGCCAGCGCGATGCCAAACTCCCCGGATTTTCCATGGCTGCCCAGGCCTGCCGGAACCTTGGATTCGAACCACTGGTGCGGAAGGCAGGCGGCCGTGCTGCGGCGTACCATCCGGGCTCTCTTGTAGTGGATCACCTTGAGCCGGATATGGACGCCATTGTCGGTTCCAAGGAACGGTTCGCGGTTTTTGGCGAACTCCTGGCAGAGGCGCTGCGCAGGGTGGGAGTGGATGCCCACGTGGGCGAAATTCCGGGAGAGTACTGTCCCGGGGAATTCACTGTCCATGGCGTTCCGGCGGAGCCTGGGCTCCCGCGGATCAAGCTGGTGGGAACAGCGCAGCGGGTGGTGGCCGGGGCCTGGCTGTTCAGCTCAGCCATTGTGGTGGAGGATTCAGCCCCCATCCGGGATGTCCTGGTGGACAGCTACCGGGAGCTTGGCCTCGAGTGGGATCCGGCCACAGCTGGTGCGGCCAACGATCTGGTGCCTGGCGTGACGGTGGCGGACCTGGAACGGACAGTGCTTGAATGTTATGCGGAGCGTGGACCCCTGGTGTCAGCATCATTCGCCTCGCTGCGCCACTGATTCCATCCTCCATCGCCTCACAGCCAATCCCCTGGAATCAACAATGCAGCGTGCCGGTTCCCACCGGGGAATCGGCACGCTGCATTGTTAGACGGCGTAGGCCTCAGTGACCGCGCGCAATCCAGTCTTCGAGGTGCGGGGCTTCGGCTCCGATGGTGGTGGAATCACCGTGTCCGGTCCGCACCACGGTCTGTCCCGGAAGGGTCAGCAGCCGCGTGCGGATTGATTCAACAATGGTGGGGAAGTCGCTGTATGACCTTCCCGTTGCTCCCGGTCCGCCATTAAACAGCGTGTCTCCGGTAAAAACCGTGTCCTCGGCACCGAGCACAAATGACACGGAACCAGGGGAGTGCCCTGGGGTGTGCAGTGCCTGGAGGGTCGAGCCGCCGATGCTGAATTCTTCTCCGTCGGTGATGTCGGCGTCGGGCTCCGCCTCGGGGTAGACGTCGTTCCAGAGCATCCAGTCATCCCGGTGCAGGTGCACCGGGGCGCCACTGAGCTCGCGGAATTCCGCAACCGAGCGGATGTGATCGTCATGGCCGTGCGTGAGCAGGATGGCAGTGACGGCGCGGTCACCCACGGCGTCGGCCACGGCCTGGGCGTTGTGCGCAGGATCGATCACTATGCACTCAGTGTCCGTGCCGATAATCCAGACGTTGTTGTCCACATCCCACGTTCCGTCGTCCAGGGAAAAGGCCCCGGACGTGACAAGGTTATCAATGCGCAGGGAGCCCGCTTCGGCCCCTGTCACAGTTCCACCACGGAGCGCAGAACCGTTCCGGCATGCATCTTCTCGAACGCTTCTTCCACCTGGTCGATGGTGATGCGTTCAGTGACAAACGCATCGAGGTCCAGTTTTCCCTTCTGGTAGAGATCAACCAGCATGGGGAAATCGCGGGACGGCAGGCAGTCGCCGTACCACGAGGATTTCAGGGATCCGCCGCGGCCAAAAACGTCCAGGAGAGGCAGTTCTAGGGTCATCTCCGGTGTGGGGACGCCCACCAGAACCACTGTTCCGGCGAGGTCGCGGGCGTAGAAGGCCTGCTTGTAGGTCTCCGGACGTCCGACGGCGTCAATCACCACGTCTGCTCCGAAACCACCCGTGAGTTCGCGGATGGCCTCGACGGGGTCGGTTGTGGAGGAATCAATGGTGTGGCTTGCCCCGAGGTGCTTGGCGCGTTCGAGCTTCTTGGTATCGATGTCGACCGCGATAATGGTTGTTGCGCCAGCAAGGGCTGCACCAGCAACAGCTGAAACGCCCACGCCGCCACAACCAATGACGGCCACGGAATCGCCGCGCTTGATGTTTCCGGTGTTGATTGCGGCGCCCAGCCCTGCCATGACACCGCAGCCCAGCAGGCCGACAGCGGCGGCATCGGCATCAGGGTCCACCTTGGTGCACTGACCCGCTGCTACGAGGGTTTTCTCGATGAAAGCTCCGATCCCCAGGGCCGCCGTGAGCTCGGTGCCGTCTTCCAGCGTCATTTTCTGGGTGGCGTTGTGGGTATTGAAGCAATATTGCGGCTGGCCTTTTGCACAGGCACGGCACTCGCCACAGACGGCACGCCAGTTCAGGACCACACGGTCACCGGGAACTACGTTGGTGACGTCGGGGCCAACTGCGCTTACCACCCCCGTTGCTTCATGCCCAAGCAGGAAGGGGAAATCATCGCTGATGCCACCCTGCTTGTAGTGCAGGTCCGTATGGCAGACGCCGCTGGTGATGATGTCCACCAGTGCCTCGCCCGGACCGGGCTCCGGAACCAGGATGGTCTCCAGCGTGACGGGTGCGTTTTTGGAAAGGACAACGGCACCTTTGACTTTATGGACCACGAACAGCTCCTTGGATAGCGGTGATGACGGATTGCGGTGATGACGAAAAAAGTTCAGGACTGGTCTGGGCCAGTCCTGAACTGTCTATCATATGGACCCTTGTGGGCGTAGGCGGTGCTAGGCCGCGAGGCGGGTCTTGACCTCGGCTGCGGAAGGATTCGTGGCCGATGACCCGTCAGGGAACAACACCGTGGGAACCGTCTGGTTGCCGCCGTTGATTTTTTCGACCAGGGCAGCGGTTCCCTCCACCTCTTCGATGTTGATCTCGGTGTACCCGATGCCCTGGGCATCCAGCTGCTTCTTCAGCCGTTTGCAGTAGCCGCACCACGATGTGGAGAACATGGTGATGGTGCCGGATTCGGGGGTGAAGTCCACGAGGATCTCCTTGATTGGATCGATTGCTTTCGTTGATGTCAACGGACCCTATGGCGGCACTATTCCCGATGCCCGGCAAACCCATGGCCCGGGCCTGTGTGCGTGCCCGACTGCCGGGCAGGAAGTCCTGCTGACCCGGATAGGCTGGGAGCAGCGAGAACGCCGCACCCGAGGAAAGGCAACATCATGACGCTCAAGGAGCGCCTGAAGGACGACGTCGTCACCCACATGAAGGCCGGCAACAAAACAGCACTGACTACCGTGCGCAATGTGCTGGGAGAAATTACCACCCGGGAGAAGTCCGGCAAGGCGCCCGTGGACCTGGACGAGGCACAGGTGACGGCACTTTTGCAGAAAGAGGCAGCAAAGCGCCGGGACACGGCGAAAATCTATACGGAGGCCGCGGAGCCAGACCGTGCAGCTGCCGAAATCGCCGAGGCGGAAATTATCGAGGCGTACTTGCCCAAGGCCCTGAACCGGGATGAGGTAGAAGCGATTGTCGACGCAGAGATTGCGGCGCTGACAGGCGCCGGCCAGGTATTGTCCATCCGTTCCATGGGTGGTGTGATGAAGCCGGTCACCGCCAAGGTAGCTGGCCGCTTTGATGGCAAGACCGTCAGCGAGATTGTCCGCAGCCGCCTCTCCTAGGGACTGGGTAACTGCCGCTGCGCCCGCCGCGCCTCGGGCTACGAAGCATGACAGGTGGTTCGGGGGGTGCCATGCTGGAGCCATGTGTGGACGCTATGTGATGGCACGGGCCGTGGGTGACCTTCTGGCCGACTTTGACGCTGCCCTCGACGAGCAGGTGATGGACGACGTCGAACTGCCGCCGTCGTGGAACGTGGCACCCACCGACGACGTTCCGATTGTCCTGGAACGGTTGATTGACGGCGCTGCCGTGCGTCAGCTCCACGTGGCGCGATGGGGCCTGGTGCCGTCCTGGGCGAAGGACCCCGGCATTGGTTCGCGGATGATCAATGCCCGCAGCGAAAGCGTCCTGGAGAAGCCCGCATTCCGCAAGGCAATCCTGTCCCGTCGTTGCGCTGTTCCCGCTGATGGTTACTACGAGTGGAAGAAAGGGCCGGGCAAAGCCCGCCAGCCCTACTATGTGCACCCGCAGCACGGCGACTCGTTGGCGTTCGCGGGGCTTTATGAATGGTGGAAAAACCCGGCTGTGGCAGAAGGTGAACCTGGCCGATGGCTGCTCTCTACTGCGATCCTCACGGCAGACACCCCGCCGCCTGGTGCGGAGTCCTCCGTTTTTGCCAAGCTCACCGAACTCCACGACAGGGTTCCGCTGCCTATGACCCAGGCGACCATGGCGGCCTGGTTGGATCCAAGGGCAGACGATCCTGGCGCCCTGGTGGATCTTGTGACGTCGGGAGTGCAGGAAGCGGCAGCACACTGGCACGTTGAATCAGTGGGGACAGCTGTCGGCAATGTCCGCAACAACGGCCCAGCCCTGATTGAACCCGTGCAGGCACTGTTCTGAGCCGTCCCGTTCCTTCACTGCTGCAGCGCCATGGACCGCGGCCCTAGAAACGGATGGCATCGATGACTTTGACGCGCACCGCCACCAGTGCCGGAATGGCGCCTGCGAGCGCTCCCACCACAAGTGACGCGCCGAGTCCCAGCAGGGCTGCTTCGATTGGGAACGCGGGGTAGGTGGTGAGCCCTGGTGCGATCTTCGATTCCACCCATGGATTTTTCACCACAGCCACCGCCACCATGACGCCAAGGATCCCTGCGACAGCCGTTGCCACCACGGACTCCATCATGACGCCCAGGAAAATACGGTGTGAGCTGGCTCCGAAGCTTCGGCGGATTCCTATCTCCCGGACCCTGTAGCGCACCGTGACCATGGAGATGTTGAGCATGCCCACGGCTCCCAGAAGGAGCACCAGGCCCGCAATCCCAGCGACCGCAACCTGGATGACGGCAAAAGGATCGCCCTGGCTGGCGTAGTCCATCCGGTCAACCTGGACCTGCATCCCGGGAAACTGCGCCTGGAGGTCAGCGGCAATGGCTGCCTTCAGGGGATCCGCCTGCGCTTCGCCCACCCAGAACTTGAACTGTTCGTACCCGCTTCCCGTGACGTTCGCCGCAGCTGCTGCTCCACTCAACATGAAGGCAGACGGGGGAACCTGTTCCCAGTCATCAGGTACCACTCCAATAATGACAGCGGTGGTGGTGCTAGTCCCAGAGAGTTTGACTGTTGGATTTGTGGTCAGGTTGGGGCGTCCGGCGAGGTTGTAAAACGCCTCATTGACCACCACTGCCGGTGCCAGGCGGGTCTCGTCCTCGGCCGCAAACCAGCCCCCTTTGGTGATGGTGAGCCGGTGAATCATGCCATAGCCGGGATCGACCACTGTCAGGTTTACTGGCTGGACGCCGGCAGGAAACTGGAATCCGTGCTGGGTCTGGTCCGCGTGGGTGAAATACTCAATGTCATAACGGGCAATGACACCTTGATACGCGGCTTCCAGCTTTGCGGGGTCGGCGGCTGTTTCGCCGTAGATGCTGATGCCTAGGGTTGCGGCGCGGCCGCCGGTGCGCTCGGAGGATGCCTTGATGCCCTCCCTGGCCAGGTTGCCCACCCCCACAATTGAGGTCAGCGCCGCGACGGAAAGCGCCACTCCCACCAGTGCCAGCAGGATCCGGGTTTTGTTGATGAGCAGTTCCTGCCAGGCTTCCACCAGCGCAGAGGCAATCCCGGTCATGCGTGCACCACGGAGGGAACGGCAGTGGGGGACAGGACGCCTTGGTCGAGTCGAAAGCAGGACCTCGCCAGCGCAGCAACATTGACGTCGTGGGTGATGGTTACCAACGCTGCTCCGGACTCGGTGGCCACGGTATCCAGGAGTGTCATCACGGCCTGGCCAGTGTCGACGTCAAGCGCTCCGGTAGGTTCATCGGCGAGGATCAGGCGCGGCTTGCGGACCAGAGCGCGGGCGATCGCCACGCGCTGCTGCTCGCCACCGGAAAGCATGGTGGGGCGCGTCTGGGCGCGGTGTGAAAGCCCCACCCTGTCCAGCATGTCCATGGCCAGGTCCCTGCGCTTCCAGAAATCACGGCCTTTGGCATAGAGGAGGGGAGTGATGACGTTATCCAGCGCGCTGCGTCCAGGCAGCAGGTTGAACTGCTGGAAAACAAATCCTACGGCGCTGCCCCTCAGTGTTGCCCGGGCGTTGCTGCGCAGCTTTTTCACTGGTTCGCCCTGGAACGTCAGTTCCCCCGTGGTGGGCAGATCCAAGAGCCCCAGGAGGTTCAAAAGGGTTGATTTACCGCACCCGGATCTACCGATGATGGCGGTATGATCTCCGCTGTGGACGCGGAGGTTGATCCCGCGCAGGATATGTAGCTCCTGATCGTCGGGGAGTACCACGGTGCGGGTCACGCCAACCAGGGCTACGAGCTCTTCTGTGCTGCGCTCATCCTGCACGGTCAGCCGCCCATCGGGTATGCGCCGGGATTATTGATGTCAGGCTGCCCAGGTGCCCCGGGGATGAACTCCAGGACGTAGTCGCCTTCATCGAGGCCCGAGACGATCTCCACCACGGTGCCGTCATTGAGGCCCAACTGAACCGTGCGCTTTTCCGGGTCCGCTGCTCCGGGAGGGTTTCCCTCGCTGCCACCTGCACCGTTGGGCGCAGAGGGATCAGGCGCTGGATCGCTGGCCAGGAAGACAATTCCTTCGGTCACTGTGCCCTGGACAGCTGTCAGTGGCAGGGTAATGACGTTCGCGGACTCGCCGGCAGTCACCGTCATGCTGGCACCCAGCCCGGCAAAAACGCTGACGTCGGCAGGAACCGGGCAACTCAGTTTGCCTGTCGCTGGACCGCCCCCGCCGGCAGACCCACCGCCAGGTGCTGGCACCATCGCCGCCGGCACTGATCTCCCGACTCCACCGCCGCCAACGGATGCTCCGGCGCTGCCCGATTCCTCGGTGCTGGTGGCGCTGGTCAGGACAGGTTCTGAACAGGTGAACGGTCCTGGTCCGCCCGTGACGTTGATTTCCGCGGACCCAGGTTTCGCCAGCAGCCGGTACTGCTGTGCTGCATCGACTGTGCCGCTGACGGTAAAAGTTCCTGGATCGACGCTGCCTGAGACTTCTCCTACGCTGATCTGCTGGTCAAGGAGGACCGTCAGTGTCTTCAGGGTTCCCGAAGATTCCGCCAGGACGTTTGTGTAGGTATACGTGGGTTGGGGGACGGCGGGGGTGCGGCTTTCCTGCCCCGCACCTTCCGGGGCATCCCCGGTCGGCGCGTTCGACGTCGTGGTCCCCGACTCGGGCTGAATTTCTGTCTTGACCTGGAACAACGGGTCGCCGTTGCGGACCGCCGCGCCAGGCTGCAGGAAAAGGTAATTGACGGTGCCGGCAACTGTGCTGCGGATCTGCTCGTCGGCGTCGCCCTGGACGGTGGCGTCAATTTCCACCCGGTTCGTCACTGTCGCCCGGGTTGCCTGGATGGCTGGTGTGCTGACACTGGCGGCTGGACCAGCGAGTGCAGGTTCGGAGTCCAGCCCGTCGACGAAGGCAATTTTGACCAGGGCTACAGCTATCACTGCAAAAACCCCCAGCCAGGCCACGGGCATGATGACGCGACGGAATATTCTCATTGGTTCCCCCCAAAGTGTTGATCACATCCAGCAGAAGCAATCTGCTGGAAATGCATACCGAGAATATACCCGTCGGAGTGCCTGATGGCTTGTCATCTTCATTCCGCGGGGGAGTCGCACCGGGCCCCGTGCCTGGTGTGTGGAACACACTTCTACAGCGTGGTCATCGATGGACTGCTGATGACATGAAGTCGACGCGGGCCGTCCGCTTCGATACTGTCAGGCTATGGCTACAATTCAGGGAAAAGACCGGGACGCAGCTGCTGACAGAGGACAGCTGGCTGCAGTGCGCATTGCTGTTGACGAAGTGGATGAGCAGATTGTTGCCCTGATTGCCCGCCGCGAACGCCTGATCCGCATTGCCGGAACCCTCAAGGGAGACGATGCGGAGGTTCGCGCGCCTGGCCGTGTTGAGCGAGTCATAGAGCACGTCCGGTCTGTAGCGGTCAAGAAAGACGTTGACCCGGATATTGTCGAGTCGACCTACCGTTCCATGATCTCCGGCTTCATTGAACTGGAGATGAAAGTCCACCACGAAAACGGCTAGGCCCGCTGTTCGGCTGCCTACAAAGCCTCTTCGACAGCAACTCCGGACTGGAATTCCCGTCCATCGGCCTCGCTGAACGCCGTCATGACGTGCCCTTTCCCCAGGCCATGAACTGCCGCCATGGGGAAGTTGCCGGTAATGGTGCTTCCGGAATGGGTCACCCCTGCGAGGTCATAGTTCTCTTCCGTGCCCTGTTCGTGGCTGAAGGCGAAAAAGGCAATCGCCTCGCCATTCATGAATTCGATGCCGAGCCTGCGCTGCGACGAGTAGTCCGGACTTGCCGCCACCAGCCCCACCACATATGCGCCCTGGCCGGGAATGTTCCCATCAATGTCGAAGGTAGCCACCAGCGAGGACTCTTCCGCTGAGATACTGACGTGCTTTAGGAGTGCGTCATGGGTAGTCATGTTCTCCATCCTGCTCCCTGAGTGGACCGGCGTCCACCCTTGGTTCACAGCATCTGGGATTTGTCCGAGCCTCGCCGTACACTGAATGTATTCGAACATATATTCGAATACATACCTGGTGGCGAGAAGCCGCCGTCAGTTAATTCATCGTGGCAAGGCGTACCACTCGCGTATTCCAACGGGACGATGGGCTTGTTCGGGAGGGATCATGGGCATATTCAGCGAGGGCCTAGACGTTGCGTGCACTCCCGACGGCCAGCCGGTTCGCCTGGAGTGGAGGGACGTGGCGTACGTGGTTTGTGCAGAGCCGGTGCGGTGGTTTGAACGCCGCCAATGGTGGGCAGAGGATGCCAGGGCCCCGTTAGGGCAGGGGCAGGGAATTGTGGACCACGAAATCTGGCGCCTCCAGGTCTTGCCGGAACAGGCCGCCCCAGCCAAGAACCCTGCGGCAGCCAGCCATCGCAGCAGAGGCCACAGTCTGGAATACGCTGGCCTGGATGCCAACGACAGCGATGCCCCCGATCATGGCGAGCCCGGCTTTGGGGACATGGAAGACGGGTACCCAGACCACGACGACAGCCCCGCCCACGGAGACAGCGCTGCGCTGGACATCCTCACGTTTGATCTGAGTCGACATGCCGGGAGCGGCAGATGGCGGATGGTGCGGATCCATGATGCGCTCAGGGTCCAGGGCTCATGAGCTTCACGCATCTCCATGTCGCCACGGCCTTCAGCGCCCACTACGGAGTCTCGTGGCCAGAAGAACTGGCACAGGCAGCCAGCGCGCAGGGTGCTACTGCGCTCGCATGCACTGACAGGGATGGGCTCTACGGCACCATCAAACACCTTCGGGCGTGCATGAAAGAAGGCCTTGACCCCATCGTTGGCGTCGACTTGGCTGTCTTCGATGCTGACGGTGACCTCCGCACACAGGTTGCGGGCCGCGTCGTCGTACTGGCCCACGGCCATAACAGCGGCGCTGGTTACCGTGCGCTCTGCAGGCTTATATCTGACGCCCACGCACGCACATCAGGCAAGGCCGGAGGAGCGGTACCCATTGCCGTGACCCGGGCAGAGCTGGCATCCAGGGTCCTGGACCCTGAAACTCTCAATCCTGTCCTGACAGTTTTACTGGGTCCGGAATCTGACGTTGGCCAGGCAATGGGGGCGCGGCGGTACCTGCATCCGCGCACCCTGTATAAAGCATGGCTTGATGCGATGCCGCCCCGCACCCTCGTTACCGAAGTGGTGACCCAGCTCAGTGCGCCCGGCCGGCTCTTCAGCACGTCCCATGCAGTGCGGATGCTCAAACTAGCAGCAGAACACGCCGTGCCGGCCATCCTGACCAATGCCGTCAGGTACGCGTCCGAAGATGGTGCACCCACCGCAGATGTCCTGGAATCGGCACGGACCCTGACGTCCATGCCGGAACTGCTGTCCAGCAACCGCTCCGTGACACCCAACGGCCAGGCATGGCTCAAGGACCCGGCTGCCATGACCAGGCTTGGCCAGGAGGTCATTGCGGCCGCAGGATTTGGTGCAGCTGACCTCACCCAGCTCCTGGCGCAAACCGAGGCGCTCGCGGACCGCTGTCGCCAGGATCCGGTGACAGACATGGGCTGGAAGCAGCCGGTGGTTCCGGAAACCGCCATCCTGGGAATCACCCAGCACCCACAGCGGGAACTGGAGCAGCGGTGCGAGGCGGGGATCACCAGGCGTTTCCCGGGTATAGCCGGGCAGGATCAGGAGTCCATGCGGCGCACGCTGAATCATGAGCTGAAGATCATCGAAGACCTGGGTTTTTCCTCCTACTTCCTGACGGTGGCAGAAGTGTCCCGCATGATCCAGGACATGAACGTCCGTGCTGCTGCACGTGGGTCGGGTGCATCCAGCCTGGTCAATTACCTGATTGGGGTCAGCCAGGTGAATCCACTGGAACACAACCTCATCTTTGAACGCTTCCTTTCCAGGGACAGAGCCACACTGCCGGATATCGACATTGATGTTGAAAGCGCCGAGCGGCACAACGTCTACCGGAAAATTTTCGACAGGTTTGGTTCTGCGCGGGTGAGCCTGATGAGCATGCAGAACGGGTACCGGGCTAGGGGTGCGGTTCGGGATGCGGGGATGGCGCTGGGGATGGACGACGGCGACGTTGGCCTGATTGCCAAGCAGCTCTGGCGCTTTTCGGCCAGGAACTTCCGCGAAGCACTAGTGGAGAAGCCGGAACTGCGCGATTTTGCCAGCCGGGTGGAAAATCGGGATCTCAGTGAGAACCAGCAGCTGGACCTTTTGGTGGATCTCACTGAACGGCTGGACCGGTTGCCGCGCCACATCTCCATGCATCCCTGCGGGGTCATCCTAGGAGACGCAACGCTCCTGGACAGGACACCAGTGCAGCCCAGCGGAATGGGGCTGCCCATGAGTCAGTTTGATAAACACGACATGGATCCCATGGGCATGCTCAAACTCGATGTCCTGGGCGTGCGGATGCAAAGCGCCATGGCTTTTGCTGTGCGGGAAGTTATTCGGCTGCACCCCTCCAAAGCAGAAGTAGTGGCAGCGGGAAAGCACCAGCCTGGCCCGGACGGAACGGGGCCTGACTACATTGCGGAGAACGGGTTGATCGACCTCAACGCGGTGCCGCTTGATGATCCGGCAACGTTTGATCTCATCAGGACCACCCATACGCTTGGCTGTTTCCAGATCGAATCCCCTGGGCAGCGGGAACTGATTGGGAAGCTTGCGCCACGGGACTTCAACGATCTCATCATTGACATCTCCCTCTTCCGCCCTGGGCCCATGAAATCGGACATGGTGCGCCCCTTCCTGGAACACCGGCACGGCTTCGCGCCGGAGAAATATCCACATCCGCTTCTTCGGCCCTATCTTGAGGAGACCCACGGGGTCACTGTCTTCCATGAGCAGATCCTGAATACTCTGAACACCATGACAGGGTGTGGGCTGGCCACAGCGGACGAGTACCGGCGACTCTTGGGAAGCGAAACAGGGGAACCCTTTGTGGAACAGAAATTCCGTGAGGGCTCATCTATCAACGGCTTCTCGCAGGACGTCATCAACAGTGTCTGGGGAACGTTGAAGGCTTTTGGCAGCTTTGGCTTTTGCAAGGCCCATGGTGCTGCCTTCGCTGTGCCCACCTATCAGTCCGCCTGGCTCAAGACCCACCATCCTGAGGCGTTCCTGGCCGGGATCTGGGAACACGACCCCGGAATGTATCCAAAGCGGCTTCTGGTGGCAGAAGCTCGGCGAATGGGAATCCCCATCCTGCCGCTCGACATCAACAGCAGCGCAGCCGAATACCGGGTGGAGCGCATCCCGGACGGGCCCTATCGTAGCAGATTGGGCATCCGGCTGAGCCTCAAGGGAATCTATGGCCTGTCCGGGGCGGAAGTGACACGGATTGCGGCAGGGCAGCCCTACGACTCCCTAGCAGATCTGCGGACCAGATCGCGACTGAGCAAACCAAGTATTAGGCGGCTTGCGCAACTGGGTGCCTTTGACTCCTTGCACAGGGGGTCCGGGGGAGCTGCGAACCGGGCCGACCTGGTCCAGCACCTGCAGGCGTTGCAGACCGCAGGCAGCAGCAAAAAAGGAATCCAGGTTATTGATGGACAGCTTGCGTTCGCTTTGGGAGACGTTGAACTTGCCAACATCAAAGCTGTCCTGCCGCCACCGACCCAGGTGGAAAATGTTCGTACTGAACTTGACCTCATGGCCATGGATGTCAGTGCACACCTCATGGACAGCCATCGCCCGTTGCTGGACAGGATAGGAGTTGTGACGGCAGACAAGCTGCTGGGCCTGCGCAATGGAACCGACGTCATGGTGGCCGGCGTCCGGGTTGCAACCCAGACCCCGCCCATGCGCGGTGGACGTCGCGTGGTGTTCATCAGCCTCGATGATGGCACGGGATGTGTGGACACTGTCTTTTTCCATGAAGCGCAGGAGCAAGCGGGTCCGATGCTTTTTAATACCCGGTTGCTCCTGGTGCGTGGGACCACGCGACGGACCGGGCCCCGGGGCATCAGCCTCAGCGCAAGCATGGCCTGGGATCTCGGCGCCACGGATACGCTTCCGCTAGAACAGGTGCTCCCCGAACTTGTGCCTTCGCGGCAAGGGCTTGATGCAGATGCCGGAGCCCGGGCCTGAGGGTTAGGCTCGTAGCATGCCCAATCGTGACCGGTTCCGCCGGCTACTGGAAGTCGAACGCAGCGAAAAAATGAGTCTTATCACGGCTCTTCGCGCAGATATCGCCGCAGCATATTCGGCCCGGCGTGACTCCAACGTGGATGACGAACATGATCCCGAAGGCTCCACCATAGCTTTTGAGCTATCCCAGGCCTCGTCCCTGGTTGACCAGAGCCAGGCGAAACTTGTCCAGGTGGAAGCCGCTTTGGGGCGTCTTGCCGACGGCACCTTCGGCCTGTGCCTGAGCTGCGGCAGGATGATTGCCGAAGGCCGGCTTGAAGCCAGGCCGTGGACCCCATACTGCATCGACCATGCTGCCCTGAAGCACTGATCGATCGCGGGGGAGGGCAGCCCTGGCAGGGCAAGCTTTGCAGCCTTGTTGTGGAACGCCAGAAGTCACCCGGGCGCAACGACGATGCCCTTCCCCCAATCGCTCGTTGACACGGCCACTCCTTTCATGAAGGGAAATGCCACTGCCTGCGGGGGTTGCTGCACCGACCCCTGCTGCCGTGCAGATACTTCTCTCGGCCCACGCCGGGTCCTTGCGTCCGTGCGTCGTCCCGTATTGGATCTGGCTACCTACCGAAGAGCTTTGCAAAGAAACCCTTATCGGTTGACTTTTCCTGTTCGTGTCCACGGCAGCGCTGGGAAGCTGGAACGCCGCGCATGACCTGGTCCACGTGCTGTCCGCAGCCCGCCCATGTCGTTTTCTGGCACTTTTTGCATGTCACTGCCTGGCACATCTGTTTGCTCCCTTGTTCATTGAGGTGATTATTCGATTATACCCCTGGGGGTATCAAATCTATACGTCCAACCATGGGCCGCTGTTTCAGGGGAGGTGTTGGGGCCCCTCACCGTCGTCGGACGTTCACTAAAAACAGATAGCATTGACGGTGGCTGGCTGTGGTCCCCGTATGCCACAAGCTATGAAGCCCCACCTGAATACCTAGGAGACACCCGTGTCAGATGCCCAGCAGATCACCCTTATCGTTGACGGCGACGAGACCTCGGTGACTGAGGGAACCACCGGAGCGGAACTGTTCTTCGAACGTCGTGACGTTGTTGTGGCCCGTGTCAACGGTGAGCTCAAGGACCTCGATCAAATCCTTCCCGCCGGGGCCACCGTCGAAGGTGTCACTGTGGAGTCCCCGGATGGACTTGATGTCCTGCGCCACTCCACCGCCCACGTCATGGCACAGGCCGTGCAGCAGCTGCGACCGGACGCCAAATTGGGAATTGGCCCCTACATCACTGATGGTTTCTACTTCGATTTTGAGGTCTCCGAGCCTTTCACCCCAGAGGACCTCAAGACCCTCGAGAAGATGATGCTGAAGATCGTCAACCAGAACCAGAAGTTTGTTCGTCGCGTTGTGACCGAGGACGAGGCCCGGGCGGCCATGGCCAATGAGCCCTACAAGCTTGAGCTGCTGGGCAAAAAGAATGACAGCAACGATTCAGCCGAGGGTGTGAATGTTGAGGTGGGCGCTGGCGACATCACCATCTACGACAACGTTGACCGCAAAAGTGGGGACACCATCTGGTGCGACCTGTGCCGTGGCCCGCACCTGCCCAATACCAAACTGATCTCCAACGCCTTTGCCCTGACCCGGTCCTCGGCCGCCTACTGGCTCGGCGACCAGAAGAACCAGCAGCTCCAGCGCATCTACGGCACAGCATGGCCCACCAAGGACGCGTTGAAAGCGTACCAGAAACGGATCGCTGAAGCCGAGCGTCGCGACCACCGCAAGCTCGGCGTCGAACTTGATCTTTTCTCTTTCCCTGACGAACTCGGCTCTGGCCTACCCGTGTTCCACCCCAAGGGCGGCATCATCCGCAAAGCCATGGAGGATTACTCCCGGCAGCGGCACGTGGACGCAGGCTACGAGTTCGTCTACACACCGCATATCACCAAGGGCCACCTGTATGAAGTCTCGGGCCACCTTGACTGGTACAAGGACGGCATGTTCCCGGCCATGCACGTAGACGCGGAGCTCAACGAGGACGGCACCGTGCGCAAGCCCGGGCAGGACTATTACCTGAAGCCAATGAATTGCCCCATGCACAACCTGATCTTCCGTTCCCGTGGCCGTTCCTACCGCGAGCTGCCCCTGCGGCTCTTCGAATTCGGCTCCGTGTACCGCTATGAGAAGTCCGGCGTCGTGCACGGCCTGACCCGCGTGCGTGGCATGACCCAGGATGACGCCCACATCTACTGCACCCGCGAGCAGATGAAAGGCGAACTGACAGAGACCCTGAACTTTGTCCTGGGACTGCTCAAGGATTACGGACTGGATGATTTCTACCTGGAACTCTCCACCAAGAACCCGGAAAAGTACGTTGGCGACGACGCCACCTGGGATGAGGCCACCGCAACCCTGGCCGAGGTCGCAGCAGATTCGGGCCTGGAGCTGGTTCCGGATCCAGGTGGAGCCGCGTTCTACGGCCCCAAGATCTCCGTCCAGGCCAAGGACGCACTGGGCCGGACCTGGCAGATGTCCACCATCCAGTTGGACTTCAACCTGCCGGAGCGGTTTGAACTCGAATACCAGGCAGCAGACGGTTCGCGCCAGCGCCCGGTCATGATCCACCGCGCCCTCTTTGGTTCGGTGGAACGCTTCATGGGTGTGCTGACCGAGCACTATGCCGGGGCGTTCCCCGCCTGGCTTTCACCCGTTCAGGTGGTGGCGGTGCCGGTAGCGGAAGCATTCAATGACTACATGTTCGACGTCGTCGCCCAGCTCAAAAAGGCTGGCATCCGTGCCGAAGTGGACATCTCCTCCGACAGGTTCCCGAAGAAGATCCGCACCGCCAGCAAGGACAAGATCCCCTTTGTGCTGATCGCCGGTGGCGAGGATGCCGAGGCTGGTGCCGTGTCCTTCCGTTTCCGGGACGGCAGCCAGGACAACGGCGTGCCCGTGGCCGAGGCTGTCCGCAGGATCACCGAAGCAGTCCGTAACCGTACCGCCTGAGAAAGTAGCTAACGCGTGCAGGAAACCACAGGACCCGGCTACCCAGACGATGCCTCGGTCACGGATGACTTCACTCTGGCCGGGGTCCCAGACGCCTTCCAGCGTCTGTGGACTCCGCATCGGATGGCCTATATCAAGGGCGGACAGGACCAGTTCAAAGGCAAGGATGACTGTCCCTTCTGCGTAGGGCCCGCACGCAGTGATGAGGAATCACTGATTGTGCACCGGGGGACACACTGCTACGTGGTGCTGAATCTCTTCCCGTACAACCCAGGCCACCTGCTCGTCTGCCCGTACCGTCACGTCCCCGACTACACGGACCTGACGGTGGAGGAAACGGCCGAGTTCGCAGACCTTGCCCAGACAGCCATGCGAGCTTTGCGGGCGGTTGCCAATCCTGGCGGATTCAACCTGGGCATGAACCAGGGTGCAGTGGGCGGGGCCGGAATCGCTGCGCATCTGCACCAGCACGTGGTTCCTCGGTGGGGTGGCGATGGAAACTTCTTTCCCATCATTGCCCAGACCAAGGCCATCACCCAGACCCTGGACGAGGTACGCCAGCAACTCGCCGAAGCATGGCCAGGAGCAGCACGTGCTTAATCGCCACGCCCGGGGCTTCTTCACCGCCCTGTTCAGTCCCTTGGCCCGCTGGCTCCTGAAAATGGGAGTGTCACCGGATGCCGTCACACTGGTCGGAACTGCTGGTGTTGTTGTTGGGGCGCTTGTTTTTTATCCGCTGGGCCAGCTGTTCTGGGGCACGCTGTTCATTACGGCATTCATCTTCTCGGATGTCATCGACGGCATCATGGCGCGCATGGGTAACAGCACCGGGCGTTGGGGCAGCTTCCTTGATTCGACGCTGGACCGGGTAGCAGACGGGGCACTTTTTGCCGGCGTCGCCATCTGGTTCTTCACCGGGGGAGACAACCAGCCAATCGCCATTGCCGCGATGCTCTGCTTGGTCCTGGGGATGGTGGTCTCCTATGCGCGGGCGAAAGCCGAGTCGCTCGGTTTCCAGGCGAACGTGGGGATCGCCGAACGCGCGGAACGCCTCGTTTCGGTGTTGGTAGTCACAGGATTTACAGGCCTTGGGCTGCCCCCGATCGTCCTGCTGGTGACCCTCATTCTGCTGGCATTGGCCAGCACTATCACAGTCATCCAGCGGGCCAGGGCTGTCCGAAAGCAGTCGCTGGAGGATACCAAGCCCGCGTAACCAATCCCGATTAAGGCGGGCCGTTGGCGTGGGTTTACTATTAGGACAGCCCGGTCAACCAACCCGGCTATCCGGGGTGTTCAGCAGGCTTTTCCTGGTGTCTACCCACGGTTGAAGATCAGCTCTCTACCCATAGGGGTTTTTGTGTCTACACCTGATGTAAGCAACGGATCCGCCGCCAGCGTCACTGGTAGCAACCGCGTCAAGCGAGGCATGGCGGAGATGCTCAAGGGCGGCGTCATCATGGACGTTGTCAATGTGGAACAGGCCAAGATTGCAGAGGATGCAGGCGCCGTCGCCGTCATGGCCCTGGAACGCGTCCCTGCCGATATCCGCGCCCAGGGTGGTGTGTCCCGCATGTCTGACCCGGACATGATCGACAAGATCATCGAAGCCGTGTCAGTTCCGGTGATGGCCAAGGCGCGGATCGGGCACTTTGTCGAGGCGCAGGTCCTGCAATCCCTCGGCGTTGACTACATTGATGAGTCTGAGGTCCTGACCCCGGCGGATTACATCAATCACATCGACAAGTGGAAATTCACTGTTCCTTTTGTGTGTGGTGCCACGAACCTCGGCGAAGCGCTGCGGCGCATCAATGAGGGTGCAGCCATGATCCGTTCCAAGGGCGAGGCCGGCACCGGAGATGTTTCCAACGCCACCGGACACATGCGGAAGATCCGCTCCGAGATCGCCAAGCTTGCGGCGCTCCCGGAAGACGAGCTGTATGTTGCAGCCAAGGAACTTCAGGCACCGTACGAACTTGTCAAGGAAGTCGCCGCATCCGGCAAGCTTCCCGTCGTCCTGTTCACGGCTGGTGGGATCGCGACTCCGGCGGACGCTGCCATGATGATGCAGCTTGGCGCCGACGGCGTATTTGTTGGATCCGGTATCTTCAAGTCCGGCAACCCGGCCCAGCGCGCCGCCGCAGTGGTCAAGGCCACCACGTTCTTTGATGATCCCGATGTCATCGCCTCAGCCTCCCGCGGTCTGGGCGAAGCCATGGTGGGCATCAACGTTGACGAAATCCCGCAGCCGCACCGCCTGGCGGAGCGCGGCTGGTAACCAGCACTCCCGCGAACACACGACGGCGGGTGGCCACCTTTCTGAAGGTGGCCACCCGCCGTCGTTCTCGAAGAAAGTGGATCCGAACGGGACGGGCTCAGTCCAGGCCGCGCCGCTTCAACAGGGGTTCTAGCTTTGCTTCCCGCCCGCGCAGGCTCCGGAAGGATTCCAGTGGGTCCCGGCTGTTGCCCCGCGACAGGAGCTCAGACCTGAACCGGCCGCCGTTGTCACGGGTGAGCCCTCCGTTTTCGGTGAACCAGTCCACGGTTTCGGCGTCGAGGACCTCGCTCCAGATATAGGAATAGTAGCCTGCCGAATAGCCGGATCCAGCGAAGATGTGCTGGAAGTAGCCTGTCCTATAGCGTGGCGCTATGAGCGGGTGGTCCAACCCTGCATCGGACAGGGCCTTGATTTCGAAAGCCTGTGCATCGTCGGGGATGGATGCCTGACCCACCATATGCCATGCCAGGTCAAGGAGCGCTGCTCCCAGGTACTCAGTGGTTCCGAAACCCTCGCCCCACTGCTGGGCTGCGAGGAGTTTGTCAGCAACTTCCTGCGGAAGCTGGGCACCTGTGGCGTGGTGGCGTGCGTAGTTGGCCAGTACCTCCGGCCACAGGATCCACATCTCATTGACCTGTGAGGGGTATTCCACGAAGTCTCGCGGTACTGACGTCCCGGAAAAGCGCGGGTACGTCACGTTGGAGAACAACCCATGCAGGGCGTGTCCAAACTCATGGAAAGTGGTCCGCAACTGATCGAGGGTCAGCAGGGTGGGTTCGCCGGCTGCCGGCTTGGAAATATTGAGGTTGTTGATCACCACGGGCTTTGTACCGAGCAGGTCCGACTGCTGGACCAGGGAATTCATCCACGCCCCGCCCCGCTTTGTCGGCCGTGCGTAGTAGTCGCCCAGGAAGAGCCCCAGTTCGCTGCCATCCTCATTGCGGACCTCCCAGACCCGGACATCCGGATGGTAGCCAACAAGGTCCTTCCGTTCATGGAATGTAATGCCGAACAGGTTTGTCGCGGCAAAAAAAACACCATCCTTCAGGACGCGGTCTAGCTCGAAGTATGGGCGCAGGGCTGCCTCGTCCACAGCATATTTTTCACGGCGCACCATGGCCGAGTAATAGGCCCAGTCCCAGGCTTCCAACGGATGTCCGGCAATCTCCGCCAGCGCGGTGGCTTCAGAAGTGGCGTTGCGGACTGCAGCCGGTGCCATGCGTGCCAGCATGGATGCCACAGCTGCAAAATCCGGTGCAGTCTGTTGGTCAACCACAAGCTCCGCGTAGTTGGCGAAGCCGAGCAACTCAGCCTTTTCCGCACGGAGGGTGGCGAGCGAGCGGGCCAGGTCCAGGACATCCAGATCGCCGCCGCCGCTGCCCCGGCTTACCGACGCTTCATAGAGGCGACGCCGCACCGTGCGGTCACGCAGCGTGGCCAACGGCGGCTGATTGGTTGGTTGGATCAGCGTCAGGAGGTACTTCCCCTGCTGGCCGGCAGCGGTTGCTGCTTCGGCAGCCGAGCTGATGTCATCCGCAGCCATCCCATCGAGTTCCTCAACCGTGTCGACCAGCAGGGCACCCGCTTTCATTCCGTCTTTAACCCGTTGGCCGTACTCCGTGCCAAGCCGAGACAACTCTGCATTGATGCTACGGAGCCGTTCCTGCCCATGTGCATCAAGGGCAATGCCTGCCTGCCGGAATTCTTTGCGGTAGTCCTCGACCAGACGGACCGATTCAGGATCCAGGTCCGCCATGTCAATGGCATGGAATCGTGCAAAGAGGTCGCTGTTGAGGAATATCTCATCGTCGTGGGCGGAGAACAGGGGAGAGAGCTTCGTCTCCAGGGCTGCAATATCAGGTGTGGAGTGAGCTGATACCAGAGTAAAAAACGATGCCGATGCTCGTTGCAGGAGCTGCCCGGCGCGCTCCATTGCAACGGCCGTATTGCTGAACGTTGGCGCCTCCACGGTGTTGACAATGGCCGCGATCTCGGAGGCATGCTCTTTCAGTCCGGCCAGGACCGCCTCTTCGTAGTGCTGTATTTCGATGGTGGAGAACGGGGGCAATCCGTAGGGGAGTGAGCTGGCTACCAGCAGCGGGTTCGTCATGAAACAAATCTTTCACATCATGCCCAGGTTCTCAACGGTGCCCGACACGCAAGTACCCCAAGGTTCTTTGGACCGACTAGGTCTACGATCGGCTCCATGGGGAACATTCGGACCAGATTTTTCCGGCGACGGGCGGCATCAAGTGAGCTAACTGACAATACGCCTGTCCCAAACGGGGCCATCCGGGGCGGTGCAGCACCGCTCCGTGTTCACAGTTTCCAAAGGACGCGACCTGCACCGCCTGTCAGGTCCGCCGTCGTGCTCGCTGCTGTGGTGGTTTTAGCAGCATCGGGATGCGGGCTGGTGGCGGAGGACAACGCCCGCAATGGTGGAGTATCAAACTCTGCACCAGGCCCTGGCTCGGCCAGCATTGGCCTCCTCACTAACCAGCCGCCTTCGAGCACCCCAACGCCCGTGGCCACTCCTGGTAAAGGCGCTGACTGTCCCACGCTGAGATGCGCATCAGTGCTGTTGACCGGGGACATGCTGGTGCATGCCCAACTCTGGCAGCAAGCGGCGGAAGATGCTGCTGCGGCCGGATCACCAGGACTGGATTTCAGAGCACTGCTCGAGGGACAGCGGCGCTATATTGCCTCGAGTGATCTGGCTATCTGCCATCAAGAGACCCCTGTAGCTGGCCCCGAGGGTCCGTTTTCCGCGTATCCGTCCTTCAACGTACCGCCGCAGATCATCACGGCGTCGAAGGCTGTTGGCTACCAGGCCTGCACCACGGCCAGCAACCACACCATTGACCGGGGTACCGAAGGGCTCGAGCGGACACTTGACGCACTGGACGCGGCAAAACTGAAGCACACTGGCTCATACCGGACCGAGGCAGCGGCGCAGCAGCTGCTGATCTTACCCACGCCAGCGGCCAAGATTGCCGTGATCCAGGGAACGTATGGCCTGAATGGACAGGTCCCGGATTTTCCGTGGCAAGTGGACATGCTCGATGCGAACACAATGATCGCCAAGGCCCGGCAGGCGCGAGCACAAGGTGCTGACATTGTTCTCGGTGCCATGCATGCAGGGGAGGAATACGCCAAAGTCCCCAATGCCGAGCAGGAAGAGGTCGCTCACGCCTTGGCGGACAGCGGGGAATTCACCATGATTTACGGTCACCATACCCATTCGGTGCTGCCGATCGAGAAGTACATGGGCACCTGGATTGTGTATGGTCTGGGTAACGGTGTCACGGAGCTCTCGCCCACATACCAGGCAAACAACGAGGGTCTTCTGGTGCGAGCCCAGTTCAGCCAGGACGGTGCCGGTCGATGGAAGGCCTCGGATCTTGCCTGGGCTGGATCGCTGATGGTCCGCGATCCCTACCGTTGGTGTTCGGTTGCCGCCGACGCTCCCCAAGGTGTCTGCTCAGGTCCACAGACCGATGCCGAGTCAAGGATGCGGACCAAGACCATTGTGGAGTCGATGGGGGCCGCCGACGCCGGTGCGCACGAACTGCTGATTAGCGCACCATGAGCTGCGGGTTGGGTGCGCAGCGGCCTTCCCGGATGATAGGGCGGGTCCGTGCGCGCCGGGCAGCTAGCCGCGGTCTGAGCTGACGCCTCCTGTGCCAACGGTCTACGGCGTGGGCAAAGCCAGGACGTCAAGGTGCCCGATCGTGGCCCGTTCAGTGGTGTCCCGCGCGTCGAACCAGGCCTGGGCCTCCCCAGGGGTCACGGCTCCGGCCTCGGCAGCAGCCTCGGCAATGCCACGTGCCAGTTCAACGGCAAGGGCCCCGGACTCCAATTCCCAGGGTGAGGAACCTGTGGTGACGGTGAAGCCGGCAGCCTGAAGCCGTTGGGCCAGGCCTTCTGCCGCGCGCGGCCCCGCCGCGCGTCCAAAACCCTTGTCTGTCTGCTGATGCGCATTAAAGCCGGACAGGATGGCAGCGTCCCCTTCATGCGACGGGACCCACTCCTGGAGACCGTCGTAGGTCAGGACGGTGTACAGCGGAATACCGGCATCCCGGAGTGCGGCGGTGAAGGTATCCAGCCAGCCCTCCGATACAAGATCAAAAAGTGCTGCAGCGCTCACCAAATCCGGCGTGGGATCGGCTGTCAGGACGGAGTCCAGATCCACTGTCAGGTCGGCTTGCCGGAAGCTGATAGCCAGGAGTTTGCCGTCTTTCCTGACCAGGAGGGACTCACCGTCATCGCGGGCTTCATCTGCCCAGTTGGCGAGTACATCGCGGGCAGCGCTCAGGAGGGCTGGATCGTAGTCCACCAGCGTCCATCTTTGCCTGTCAGGCAGGAGGTGGAAGGTCCCCCGAAGGTTAGAACCGGCACCACAGCCCAGATCTACCACCCGAATGCTCCGGTGGCTGGCAAAGTGTTCACGCAGGGCTGTGGCAACCGGCAGCGAACGGGCAGCGTGGTCCGCAGGCTCGCGCAGGGCCAGCCAGTCAGCGCTGAAGCCGCTCATGCTGCCCGCCCCATCGCTGCCGCGTGCAGGACACCTGCAACTGTGGAAGCCGTGTCGTTCCACCGTGGCAGATGTTCTCCAGCAGCCCACGAGCGTTCTGCCGTGGCTGCCCGGAGGGACGGGTCCGCCAGCATGGCCCGTAGTGCACCTTCCAGGGCCGGTGCATCATAAGGGGCCACTTTAAGGGCTGCACCATCGGGGACTGTTTCTGCCGCAGCACCGCCCGTTGTGGATACGATCGGCAGCCCATGGGCCATTGCTTCAGTTAGTACCATTCCAAATCCTTCATAGAGAGACGGCATCACAAACACGTCACTGGAGCAATACGCGGCGTCGAGCGCTGCCGTCTCTAGGATCCCCGCGAAGTGGATTCGGTTTCCCAGCCCGGTGCGTTCGAGTGCTTCCCGTACCGCGGCCACTTCCCTGGGTGAGCGGCTGGTGTCACCGACAATCCGGAGGTTCCAGTCGAGGTCCTGTAGTCGAGCCAGCGCCTCGACCAGGACTGTGTACCCCTTGCGTGGTGTGACAGTCCCCACGCAAAGCAGGCTCAACGGACCTGGCATCCCATTCCTGGATGCGGCGTCCGGGCGCGAGCCCGTGGCACGGCGCGCTGCAAAGGTGCCGGGAACTGCAACGGTGATGCGTTCAGCGGAGACGCCGTAGGTGTCAGCCAGAAGGTGGGCGGTGTTTGCGCTGGTGACAATAACGTGGCGGGCGTGCGCCAGCGCATTCCGCTCGGAGTGCTCCAGCCGGTGGCGTTCTGCCGCCGAAATTCCAGTTTCCAGCGCAAGGGGGTGGTGAACCAGGGGGACCATCGTCTGAGTGATGTCGGCAAGGACTTTGACCGGAAGAGCCCCATAGGCCAGACCGTCCACCAGCACGACGGCGGTTTCCGGCAGCCCGGCGAGCGCGCGTTGGGTGCCCACAATGTCAGCCCCTGTGGGCTTGGGGAAGGATCCCGGCAGCACCACGTGATGCAGGGTGAGGCCGGTTGCCGGAATAGCGGCCATGAGTTCCCTGGCGTATCCGTACCCTCCGGTCAGTGTGGCGAGGTCCCCGGGAACCGCAAAATGAAAGCTGATGTCCGCATCGCTTCCCTCGCCACGGTAGTTCACCGTGGCCGACGCGCCGCTAGTTCGCGTGCTTTGGCAACATACCTGTCATCCAGGCTGCCGGGGCTGTAGGAGCCAAACTTCCTGGTGGCCGCTGTCTTGATCAGGAAGTCGGCAACGGCAGGATTCTTTGGCAGCAGCGATCCGTGGAGATAGCTTGCCACAACATTGCGGTAGCGGACTCCCTCATGGCCGTCTGTGCTGTTGTTCCCCATACCCTTCGTGGTGGTGCCCAACGGGGCGACACCGCTGCCCAGTGTGGTCTGACCGCTGTGGTTCTCGTAGCCAAGGACGTCGCCAAACTCGTCTGTGGCAACGACCACATTTCCAATCAGGCGTTCGTCGGTGCCGTGCGTCTCCACATCCAGAACGCCGATTCCCTTGATTTCGGACCCGGTCCGGGTCACAAAACGATGCCCGAAGAGCTGGTACAGCCCACAAATCACCAGCATGGGCGTGCCGCCGTCGGCCAGTGTCTTGAGTTCCTGCGCCCGTTCCAGGAGGTCCGCCTGGATGACCAGCTGGCCACTGTCCTGGCCTCCACCGCCCACAATAATGTCAACGTCGGCCGGGAAAGGGTCGCCCACGTTGTACTCGAGGAGCTCTGGGGTGTAACCGTGCCACGAAATACGGCGCTGCATCACCAGGGCATTGCCCCAGTCACCGTAGATGTTCATGTCCCGAGGGTAGAGCTGCAGAACGCGCAGGGTTCCCTTGCTGGTGGACTCGCGAACAGCGCTCTGGTCTGTCATGAGACAACCTCCACTGTGGTGATTTTCGACAGCTCGCGACGGATGGCGAGCATGGCCGTGTAGGTGCAGAAGATCCGCTTGGGCTTTCCCTGTGCTGATCTGATGAAACTGGCCAGGGCCGGAGCGATTTCCGGGTCGACGGCGCCAATCCTGACGTCGTCGTATTGCAGCCGCAGGGCCATGTCGTAAGCACGCGCGCCAGTGAGTTGGTCTACCCCGCCGTCGCGCAGCGAATCGAATTCCACGTCCCACAGCCATGACATGTCGCGGCCGTCGGCGTAGTTGTCATTGATGGCCACCATGGTGGCGTAACCGCCAGCGGGGAAGGACTTCAGGCCGAGACGGAATCCGCTGGGGTTTTTGACAAGCACGAGATCCAGGGGTTGTCCTTCTACGGTCAGGCTCTCGCCTCGACCGAATGCCGGTTCCACCTGGGAGAGCGCTGTCAGCAGGGTGTCCTGGTTGGCTTTTGCCGCCCCTGCCACACAAATGCGCCGGGCCAGCGTCAGGGCTGCTGCTGCGTTGAAGATGTTGTAGACCCCACGCAGTTTCATCTGTGTTGTCACAGTGGCACCGTCGTACTCGAACGTCGCCGAATCC
Source organism: Pseudarthrobacter sp. PS3-L1 (assembly GCF_030063285.1). GTDB lineage: Bacteria > Actinomycetota > Actinomycetes > Actinomycetales > Micrococcaceae > Arthrobacter. The sequence continues at coordinate 275,598 of NZ_JASISU010000002.1, forward strand.
GCGCCCACCCCGCGGAGGACGACGTCGGCATCCGGTGTGCTGGGTAGCCCGGCGGGGACGGCGCCGCCTGGAGCCGTGCGTAAATCATCGTCGTTGGGAAACGTGCTCAGGAGGGAATCGTCGAGGCCAAACCAGGCGACATCCTGTCCGGTGAGCTGCTCCGCGATCCGGGCAACCCTGGGATCCTCGCGGTTCAAGACCACTGTGTCGGTGGTCTTCGCTGCAATCAGGGCCAGAAGGTCGGCTGTCTTGTCGATTTCGCCAAAGCGGTCGAGCTGGTCACGCAGTACGTTCAGTAGCAGGCAGTAGCGCGGGGGCACCCGATTGACGAAGTGGACTGCGTGGGCTTCGTCGAGTTCCAGGATGGCAATGTCCGCATCCAGGCGTCCACGCCAGTCCACATCCCCCAGGAGCGCCGCAGCTACGCCGCGGGTGAAGTTGCTGCCGGTGCGGTTGGTAAAGACCTTCAGGCCCTGGCTTTCCAGCAGTTCGACCACCATTTTTGTGGTGGTTGTTTTCCCGTTTGTGCCACTGACCACTGCCACACCGTGCGGAAGAGTGGACAGCGTTCGCTGCATGAATCCGGGATCGATTTTCTCTACCACCAGGCCAGGAAGTGCCGAGCCGCCGCCGCGGAGCCTCGAGACCTTACGGACCAGCTTGCCAAGCGGAACACTGAAGTAAAACATGCTCTGTAATATATCCCAGTGCAGGCATAAACCCCGTGGGACGTTTCACCGGGCCGGAATCGGCGCGGGCCGGGCCACTATGCTTGATGGATGACAAATTCCGCCGCAGAGCATGCTGGCACTCCCGCTGCCACCCTGGCCGCAGCCTCCCTGCTGGGATCCCCGCGCGGTGGTGGACCGCACGCTGGTGCCCAGGGCAGATCAACAAAAGTGCCTGCCGGCTCAGGACTGCGCATTGGGGTCCTGGCGTTGCAGGGCGACTTCCGTGAACACCTCCGTACAGTCATCGATTTGGGTGCCGAGGGAATCCCGGTCCGCCGCCCGGCTGAACTGGCTCATCTTGACGGGCTCATCATTCCCGGCGGTGAATCAACAACCATTGACAAACTCGCGCGGGCATTCGGCGTAACGGATCCGCTTCGGGAGAGCATTCGTGCCGGTCTTCCGGTCTACGGCTCCTGTGCGGGGATGATCCTGCTGGCGGACCGGATTGCCGATCCCGCCACGGACCTCGCGGGCAACCCGCAGCAGACCTTCGGCGGACTGGACATCACGGTTCGCAGGAACGCTTTCGGTCGCCAGCGCGAGTCTTTTGAAACGGACCTGCTCTTTGAGTCACTTGATTTCAGTGCAACAGAGGACGGAGTTGCACCCGTTCATGCCGTCTTTATCCGGGGCCCCTGGGTGGAACAGGCCGGGCCGGAGGTCCAGGTACTGGCACGTATTGAACCGTCACCCGAGTCTCATCCGGCGGAGAGCGCACCAGGGGCGGCTAGAATTGTGGCAGTGCGGTCCGGCCCCCTGCTGGCCACCTCCTTCCACCCGGAAGTGACAGGTGAAAAACGCATTCACGAACTTTTTATCCACATGATCAGAGGAGAAGCGTAAAGCATGTCAGGCCACTCCAAATGGGCAACAACCAAGCACAAAAAAGCCATCCTTGACAGCCGACGCGCTAAATCATTTGCCAAGCTGATCAAGAACATCGAGGTCGCCGCCCGCATGGGTGGTCCCGACCTTTCCGGAAACCCGGGGCTCGAGCTTGCTGTCACCAAGGCAAAAAAGACGTCAGTTCCGGCAGACAACATTGACCGTGCCATCAAGCGCGGCGCGGGCCTCACCGGCGAAGTGGTGGACTACACCGAGATCATGTACGAGGCACGCGGCCCGCAGGGATCGGCTCTCCTGGTGGAGTGCCTTACCGACAACAAGAACCGAGCAGCGTCAGAAGTCCGGCTGGCCATCTCCCGCAATGGTGGAACCATCGCCGATCCTGGGTCGGTCAGCTACCTTTTCACCCGCAAGGGCGTTGTGAACCTTCCCAAGAATGGACTCAGCGAGGACGACGTCCTGATGGCCGTCCTGGATGCAGGGGCCGAGGAAGTCAAGGACAACGGCGAGACGTTCGAGATCCATTCCGAACCCACCGACCTGCAGGCTATCCGCGATGCCCTCACGGAAGCTGGTATCGACTATGACACCGACGAGGCGGAGTTCATCCCCTCGATGCAGGTGGAGCTCGACGTCGACGGCGCACGCAAGTTCCTCAAGCTCGCCGACGCCCTTGAAGAGCTCGACGATGTGCAGAACGTCTACAGCAACGCGGACCTCAGCAGCGAAGTGCAGGCCGCGCTGGAAGCTGAATGATCTACGTCATCCTGCATGGTGGGGCCCGGACATGACGCTCAGGGTATTGGGCGTTGATCCGGGCCTGACGCGGTGCGGCATTGGCGTGGTGGATGTTGAACGCAACCGCCGCGCCACGCTTGTCGCGGTGGGTGTCGTGGGGACCTCTCCCGAGCAAAGCCTTGACCAGCGGCTCCTGGTGATCGCGCTTGCCATCGACGAGTGGCTGGACCGTCACGAACCGCACGTGGTGGCTGTGGAGCGCGTTTTTTCACAGCTCAATGTCAGTACCGTCATGGGGGTAGCGCAAGCGTCCGGCGTCGTCATTGCGGCCGCCGCTCGCCGTGGAATCCCGGTGGCCATGCACACCCCCTCCGAAGTGAAGGCCGCCGTCACCGGCAGCGGTACCTCCAACAAGGACGCGGTAACCAAACTTGTCACAAAGATCCTGAGGTTGGAGGCGCCGCCGCGTCCGGCCGATGCCGCCGATGCCCTGGCCCTGGCCATCACGCACGCCTGGCGGGCAGGAACCGGGGCATCCATCGCCACCACGGGGCCGGGCAGCCAGTCCCTGACACCCGCGCAGCGCGCCTGGGCCGAAGCCGAGGCAAAGGCGCGCCGCGGACGCTGAACACGAGAGTGACTTGCTAGGCTATTCGTAGATATGTTCGGATGTCCGGCGCAGGCCGGCAGTACAGCAGGAGCCCAGGCCTTGATCAGTTTTCTCCGCGGAACCGTGGCACACGTAGGCCTGTCCACGGCCGTGATCGACCTCAATGGAGTCGGCATGAGCGTGCAGGCCACTCCGCAGACCCTGAGTACTTTGTCCCTCGGAGAAGAAGGCACTGTCCACACCTCGCTTATTGTGCGTGAGGATTCATTGACGCTTTTTGGCTTCTCGTCGGAGGATGAGCGTGAAGTTTTTGACATCCTGCTCAGCGTCAGCGGCATTGGGCCACGGCTTGCACTTGCGGTCCTGGCAGTTCACGAACCTGAAACCATCCGGGTTGCGGCACATTCGAGCGATTCCAAGACATTTACCAAAGTTCCCGGCATCGGTCCCAAGGTGGCTGGCCGGATTGTCCTAGAGCTTGCGGGCAAGCTGGTGCCTCACGGTACAGCCGGCAGCCCTGCCACGGTCAGTGCTGCCGATGCTGCCTGGAAGCCAAAGGTGATTGCGGCCATGACCAGCCTTGGCTGGTCAGAGAAGGACGCCGCGATCAACATTGACAAGGCCCTGGCTGACGATCCGGAAGTTGTGTTCCGGGGGAACGTGGCCGAGATCCTGCGGACCACGCTGCGCTGGTTGGGCCAAGACATTTCACGCACCAACGCCAGGGCTGGCACCCGTGGCTGAACCCTCTGTGGTGGCAGGGGTCGAAGAACCCGAGGAGCGTGCCATCGAGGCCGCGCTTCGCCCGCGGAACCTCGACGATTTTGTGGGTCAACATCGCGTCCGCAAACAACTTTCCCTTGTCTTGCAGGCCTCACGGATGCGTGGCAGGAGTGCTGACCATGTACTTTTTTCGGGTCCGCCCGGGTTGGGAAAAACAACCCTGGCCATGATTGTTGCCGCCGAGATGAATGCGCCGCTGCGCATTAGCAGTGGCCCGGCCATCCAACATGCCGGGGACCTCGCGGCGATTCTTTCCTCCCTGTCCGAGGGCGAAGTCCTGTTCCTCGATGAAATTCACCGCATGTCCCGGCCTGCCGAGGAAATGCTCTATATGGCCATGGAAGACTTCCGGGTTGACATTGTGGTTGGCAAAGGTGCTGGCGCAACAGCAATCCCGTTGGACCTTCCACCGTTCACGCTGGTAGGTGCCACCACGCGGGCAGGCCTCCTGCCAGGTCCTCTTCGGGACAGGTTCGGATTCACCGGGCACCTAGAGTTTTACTCCGTTGCAGAACTCGAACTGGTGCTTCGCCGGTCCGCGGGACTTCTGGACCTGAAGGTGAACTCCGCCGGTTTCAGCGAGATCGCGGGCCGCAGCAGGGGGACACCACGGATAGCCAACCGACTCCTGCGCAGGGTCCGGGACTGGGCTCTGGTGCATGGGATTGACCAGATTGATGCACGTGCAGCATCAGCGGCGCTGGACATGTACGAGGTGGACAAGCGCGGTCTCGACAGGCTGGACCGGGCAGTTCTTGAAGCCCTGATCGTAAAATTTGGTGGCGGTCCCGTGGGCCTTTCCACCCTGGCCATTGCGGTAGGGGAGGAACCAGAGACCGTGGAGACAGTAGCTGAACCCTTCCTGGTGCGCGAAGGGCTGCTCGGGCGGACGCCTCGGGGTCGGATCGCCATGGCCCCGGCGTGGACACACCTGGGGTATGTGGCCCCAGCCGGCGCCTTTGGACAGGACATCCTTGACGTTTTTGAACAGTCAGATGCAGAGGTGTCGGGTGACGGCACGTGGGGTGACCCCGCGCAATAGCAGCGTGCTGTCAGCTTTTCCCTTTAGACTGATATGACGCCCGGCACGTTCGGGCCTTGTTACCTGTTGTGGCGCCATGCGTTGCGGTTGGTCGGCAGCCCTCGGTGTTGCCCCGATTAAAGGTGCGAATCGAACGTCGCTGTCCATCAGTCAAGCAAGTACAGAACGGAACCCACCTGTGTTCGGACATCTTTCTGCCCAGACCACCACAGCCCCTGCCTCCGGCGGCATCGACATCATGACAATCCTGCTTTTTGTCATGCTTGGTCTCTTCATCTTCATGATGTTCCGCCGCAACAAGAAGGCCAAGAGCCAGCAGGCTACGTTGCAGTCCCAGTTCGCACCGGGCGTTGAAGTCATGACCAGCTTCGGCCTCTTCGGCCGGATCATCTCCATGAATGATGAAGAGAACAAGGTGGAGCTTGAGCTCTCACCGGGCAACATCGCCACCGTGCACCGCCAGGCAGTCACCAAGATTGTTGAGCCAGTGGCTGTCGAAACAGCCCAGGTTCCTGATGATGCATCCTCGATCACCTCTGCAGATACGTCCGCTGGCCGTCCAGAAACCGCTGACGAGACGCTTCGGCGCCTCGAAGGCGAAGGCAAAAAAGACAACCAGTAATCTTCACGGCACGTGAGTGCCGGACCGCAGCGGCAATATCGCCTGCTCGCGACCGCCAGCGCAGTCCCCTGGGGCTGCGCTGGCGGCTGCTTACTTAAGAGAAAGATCTTCCATGGCACGAACTGGCCCCAAATCAACAGCTGTAAGGGTGCTGGTCTGGCTCGGCGTTATCATCGCCGTCCTGACAGCAGTCCTGGCCGGCGGCAACCTCGCAGGACAGGCCAGCTGGGCCCCCAAGCTTGCCCTCGACCTAGAGGGCGGAACGCAGATGATCCTTGCGCCGCGGGTCGAGGGGGATTCCGCCATCAGCGAGGACCAGCTGAACCAGGCTGTCTCGATCATCCGCCAGCGTGTTGATGGATCGGGTGTCTCGGAGGCAGAAATCAGCACGCAGTCCGGACGCAACGTTGTGGTCAGTCTGCCTGGTACGCCTTCTCCGGAAACCCGCCAGCTGATCCAGGCGTCGGCTGACATGAACTTCCGCCCCGTGATCCTTGCAGGTGATGGTGCGCCAGTTCCGGAAGCGTCGCGCACCCCCGAGGACCAATTGCCGGTCCCTACGGCTGAACCCACCAATGGCAGCGATACCAATTGGGTCACGGCGGACATCTACAAGGAGTTCGAGGCCCTGGACTGCGCCAATCCGGCACAGGACCAGCGCGAGTCCTCAGATCCCACCAAGCCGTTGGTAACCTGTGAGCCGGCTACTGAGACAACGCCTGCCATCAAGTACATCCTCGGGCCCGTTGAAGTTGAGGGTGGCAGTATCGTCACATCCAACTTCCAGCTCAGCCAGGGTGCCCAGGGAGCCGTAACCAATGACTGGGCTGTCACCATCCAGTTCAACGACGAAGGTACCCAGAAGTTCAAGACGGTAACGGAACGTCTGAACCAGTTCTACGTTGCCGCCGGTGGCGAGACCGGATCCGACCCCAAGTCCCAGTTCGCTATTGTTCTTGATGACCAGGTCATCTCAGCTCCGCGCGCCCAGGCCTCGATTACCGATGGCCGTCCGCAGATCACGGGCAGCTTCACCGAACAGTCGGCTAAGGCACTCTCTGATCAGCTTCGATTCGGCGCCCTTCCCATCAGTTTCGAAATCCAGAGCGACCAACAGATTTCAGCAACCCTCGGTGGCGAGCAGCTGAGGATGGGACTGCTGGCAGGAATCATCGGCCTGCTCCTGGTGGTGGTCTACTCCCTGTTCCAGTACCGGATGCTGGGACTGGTAACCATTGCGTCGCTTGTTGTGGCCGGAGTCCTGACCTACCTAGCAATCGCAATCCTGGGCTGGACGGAAAACTATAGGCTCTCCCTCGCCGGCGTTGCCGGCCTCATTGTGGCGATCGGGCAGACGGCAGATTCATTTATTGTCTACTTCGAACGGATCCGTGATGAGCTGCGCGAAGGCAGGGGACTGGTCTCCGCCGTCGAGAACGGCTGGAAGCGGGCCAAACGGACCGTGTTGGCGTCCAAGGCCGTGAACCTGCTGGCCGCCCTGGTGCTGTATTTCGTGGCGGTAGGAAACGTGCGTGGCTTCGCTTTCACGCTGGGGCTGACGGCGCTTGCTGACCTGATTGTGGTCTTCATGTTCACGCATCCCACACTGCAGCTTTTGGCACGCACCAAATTCTTCGGTGAAGGCCACCGTTTCTCCGGCCTGGACCCGGCGCGTCTCGGTGCCGTGCCGCTCTATCGTGGAGCGGGACGTATCCGCACTCCGGACGTCAAGCCTGACGTGGTGAGGCCCAAGAACACTGGCGCAGCAGCGGAAGCTGGACGTCGCATGACGATTGCTGAACGACGTCTGGCGGAAGCACAGGACAAGGGATCTTCATCGGCTGCCGGTCAAGCGCAGTCATCTGGCACAGCGAAGTCCACCGGCGCAGCCAAGGAAGGCAAGTAATGCCCAGTTTCGCCACATTTGGCAACGAACTCTATAGCGGAAAGCGCTCCTACAACTTTGTGGGAGGCAAAAAGCTCTGGTTCCTCATTGCGGCCATCGCGGTGGCCCTCTCCATCCTTATTCCGGTGGCCAAGGGTGGTTTCAATCTTGGCATCGAATTCAGGGGTGGGTCCGAATTCACTGTCTCCAATGCAGCCAACACCGATCCGAGCATCGGTGAAACGGTTGTTCAGGACGTAGTCAGTGGAAGTATTCCCCGGGTGGCGAACGTCGCCGGAACAACCATGCGGATCCAGACTGACCGGTTGAATGATGACGAGACCCTGCAGATCAAGGACGGTCTGGCAACAGCCTATGGCGTGACCGAAAATGAGGTGACCTCGACCTTTGTTGGACCCACGTGGGGCCAGGACGTTACCAAGCAGGCATTGATTGGGCTTGTGGTGTTTGTCCTCCTAGCGGCTGTTCTGATGGCCCTGTATTTCCGGACGTGGAAGATGTCGCTTTCAGCGATTGCGGGCATGGCCGTCACCATGTTCATCACGGCGGGGATCTACTCGATCAGTGATTTCGAAGTCACGCCCTCAGCCATCATCGGGTTCCTGACGGTGCTCAGTTACTCGCTGTACGACACAGTGGTGGTGTTCGACAAGATTCGCGAAAACACGGCGGACATCACCAAATCGACGCGCAGAACGTTCGCTGAAGAGGTCAACCTGGCCGTCAACCAGACTCTTGTGCGCTCCATCAACACCATGATGGTTGCCATCCTTCCGGTTGGGGCCATCCTCTTCATCGGTGCAGGCCTGCTCGGTGCTGGTACCTTGCGCGATCTATCCCTGGCGTTGTTCGTGGGAATTCTGGTGGGTACGGCGGCCACGATCTTCATCGCGGCGCCCATGTACGCATGGCTTCGCCAGAATGAGGTTGAGCTCCGCACCCAGGCACAACGCGTCACCGATCGCCGCGACGCGGCCACTACGGAGTCTCAGGAGCCGTCAATCGGCTGAACCTGTCTTGGCAGGCTGAGGCTGTCTCGTTACTTCCAGAAGCGGAGTGGTGCACATCAGGATCCTGGTGTGTGCCACTCCGCTTCTTTGTTGGGGAGAGCCGGTTACAAAAGAATCCGGGCACAGGAATACACTGGGATATCTAATCGGCCATGAGGAGTGCATCAGTGGAAGAGCGTGCAAGTTCAGTGCCAGTCGCGGGAGAAAGCGCCGCCGCAGTAACTGAAGCGACGGTTGCACCTTCCACAAGCCCAGGAACCGTCTCGCCTGCCGGCCCATCACCGCTGGTTCCCGTGGACAATTCTGGTTCGCGTCCCACGTTTCCTGGTCGACGGGAACGGACTCGGTCCCGCCTGGCGTTCCTGACGGGCAGGGGAGGGGCTACCTACTCGCCCATACTCGAACCTCTGCTACGCACGGTGCGGGCCAATAACCCCAAAGAAGATTTTGACCTCATTCAGCGGGCCTTCGATGTTGCCGAAGTCAGCCATCGGGGGCAGAAGCGCAAGTCGGGCGATCCCTACATCACCCATCCTGTCGCCGTGGCCACGATTCTGGCCGAACTTGGCCTCAGTGGCACCACCCTTGCAGCCGCCTTGCTCCACGACACCGTTGAGGACACGTCGTACACACTTGATGACCTCAAACGGGATTTTGGCCCGGAAGTCGCCATGCTGGTGGATGGAGTCACCAAACTCGACAAAGTGAGCTTTGGCGATGCTGCGCAGTCTGAGACGGTCCGCAAGATGGTTGTGGCCATGGCCAAGGACATTCGCGTGTTGATGATCAAACTTGCGGACCGGCTGCATAATGCCCGCACCTGGCGTTTTGTCTCAGCGGCGTCCTCGGCCAAGAAGGCCCGGGAAACCCTGGATATCTTCGCACCGCTGGCGCACCGGCTGGGCATGAACACCATCAAGTGGGAGCTTGAAGATCTTTCTTTTGCCGCTCTTTATCCCAAAGTCTATGAAGAGATAGTCCGGATGGTGGGGGACAGGTCCCCGGAACGCGAGAAAAGCCTCAGCGTGGTCCGCGACCAGATCACCGAGGACCTGCGCACTGCGAAAATCAAGGCAACAATTACCGGGCGGCCAAAACACTATTACTCGATCTACCAGAAGATGGTGGTCCGGGACAAAGACTTTGACGACATCAATGACCTGATGGGCGTGCGCGTCCTGGTGGATTCGGTCAAGGACTGCTACGCGGCACTGGGATCCATGCATTCGCGGTGGAACCCACTTCCGGGCCGGTTCAAGGACTACATCGCCATGCCCAAGTTCAACATGTACCAGTCCCTCCACACCACTGTGATTGGTCCAGGGGGCAAGCCTGTCGAGATCCAGATCCGCACCCATGAGATGCACAGGCGAGCCGAATATGGTGTTGCCGCCCACTGGAAATATAAGAATCAACCCAACCGGACAGCCGTTGGGCCCGGTAGCCCCCGCGACGGGGACATGGGCTGGCTCAGGTCCCTTGTCGACTGGCAGCAGGAAACGTCAGATCCCGGTGAATTCCTGGACTCCCTGCGGTTTGAGATCAACGCGCCAGAGGTCTTTGTTTTCACGCCCAAGGGCGAAGTCATGGCACTGCCTGCTGGTTCAACGCCCGTTGACTTTGCGTATGCCGTCCATACCGAGGTAGGGCACCGGACCATTGGCGCACGTGTCAACGGAAAACTCGTTCCGCTTAACAGTGAACTCAACCATGGCGACTGGGTTGAGATATTCACCTCAAAAGCTGAGGGGGCCGGACCCAGCCAGGACTGGCAGCACTTCGTCAAAAGCGCGCGGGCCAGGAACAAAATCCGCCAGTGGTTCAGTAAAGAACGCCGCGAGGAGGCCATTGACCGTGGCAAGGACCTGCTGACCCGGGCCATGCGCAAGCAGAATCTCCCACTTCAGCGGCTGATGACCCACGAGGCGCTGGCCAGCGTGGCCGAAGAATTTAAGTATGTCGACATTTCGGGCCTTTACGCCGGGGTGGGCGACGGCCATACGTCGGCACAGTCTGTCATGGAGAAGCTCGTTGACAGCGTGGGCGGCAAGGACCTCGCAGATCACGACATCAGCGAGACGAACCTGCCCACCCAGGTGACCAAGACACGAACGTCCGATTCGGGCGTTATGGTCAGGGGCGTTGATGATGTCCTGGTAAAGCTTGCACGATGCTGTACTCCAGTGCCACCAGATCCGATCCTTGGTTTTGTCACCCGAGGGTCAGGTGTCTCCGTGCACCGGACAGACTGCACCAACATCAGCGACCTCACTGATAAGCCGGACCGGATCGTGGACGTTGAATGGGCACCCACCCAGGCCAGCGTGTTCCTGGTCGAGATCCAGGTGGAAGCCTTGGACCGCAAATCGCTGTTGTCGGACGTGACCCGGATACTCTCTGAAAACCATGTAAATATTCTGGCGGCCAGTGTGCATACGTCCACGGATCGCTTGGCCATTTCAAAGTTCGCCTTTGAGATGGGGGACCCCAAGTACCTGCACCATGTCCTGAACGCTGTCCGGCGCATTGACGGAGTCTTCGACGTCTACCGCACCACAGGTAACCAGCGCCGCAGCTGAGGCGGCGAGCTTCTCCAGGGCGGCAACTTTGTGCGGCAACCGTGGGCTTGTCGAGATCGCTAGCTCCAGCAAGCGGAGACGGACGTCGCCCTGTCGGCGTTGCAGAAGCTTTTGAAGGGCCGGGACAGCAAACTCCGCTGGGACATGCAACGCAAGGTCCACAGCGGTCCGCAAGGGACTTGAAACCATCAATCCGCCGAGGCTGACAACATCGCAACGGCCGAGGGTGACCTGATGGAGGGTACATCCCCGGGTTGCGCGCAATGCGGAGATGCGGTGATTCGAATCCACCAGCAACGCCAGCCGTTCTGGAGGCGGGCTGCAGCCGTGAATCCACGCCGCAGTCATGCGTCCAGCTACTACCCGGCGCCTGATGCTGGCTGGAACTCCACGTGCGGCAGCCCTGGCCCGCAAGGAGGCAGTGGGCGACTGTCCCGGAAGCAGATAGGCATCGCGGAAAAGATGCGCAAGGATCCCGTCGGAGCACAGGGATTGCAGTTCCGGCCAGCTGAACAGGTCACCTGGCGTATAGAGCTCCAGGGGCCGGAGATCCCCGGCCGGGATCAACGACCCCGGGACCAACGGCGCCCACGATGTCATTTGCGCCACTGACGCGTCCGCTGGTTGGCGCGGGGTGCAAGCGCTTCTGCGAGGATCCATCCCGCCATCTTGCCGTGCCAGGGCTTAACGGCAACAGGTCCCACCCCGGCAATGTGGAAAACCGGAGTGGGACCTGTTCAGGTGCTGACCTTACGCGGTCAACTCAGGAGAGTTCGCTCGCCGAGCGCTGGATGGTATCCAGCCACGCCTGCCGGGCTTCCAGGGCCTCGCGCGCAGCTTTGATCTTGCGCTGGTCACCGGCTTTTTCGGCAGCCGCGAGATCGTCCTGCAGGCCCGCAATGGCTGACTCAAGCTGCGAGAGTGCGCTGTTGGTGCGCGCTTTTGTCTCGGGGTTGGAGCGCTGCCAGTTTTCCTCCTCTGCGCCCTGGACCGCATCTTCGATCTTGCGAAGACCAGCCTCGATCCGGCCCATGTCAGCCCGCGGCACCTTACCGGCGTCCTCCCACCGTTCACGAATGGACTGCAGCTGCTTTTTGGCAGTTGCAAGGTCCTTGACTGGAAGGATGGTCTTGGCTTCCTCGAGCAGGGCTTCCTTGACCGTCAGGTTGGCAGAGTACTCCTGGTCGATCTCCTCATTGGCTGCCTGGCGGTGCGTAAAGAAGACGTCCTGCGCGGCGCGGAATCGCGCCCAGAGAGCGTCGTCATCCTTGCGACTGGCCCGCGGAGCGGCCTTCCAGTCATCCATCAGACGGCGGTATTCCCCAGCGGCGTAGCCCCACTCCGTTGAGGAGGACAACGCTTCCGCCTCGGTGATGAGCTTTTCCTTTGCTGTCTTTGCAACGGCGTTGTTGCTGTCCAGCTGGGAGAAGTAGGCGCGACGGTGCCGGTCAAAGATTGTCCGGGCCGACCGGAAACGCTTCCAGAGAGCGTCCTCGTTGCTGCGACCCAGGCGGATGCCGCTCTTCTGTGCTGCTTTCCAGGCGTCGAAAAGCTCAGCCATGCGTGCACTGGACGTTTTCCACTGCACCTGTGCAGGATCGGCACCGGCGATTTCTTCAGCCTCGGCAACAATCGCTTCGCGTGCGGCGAGTTCTGCAGCGCGGACGGCATCGTGTTCTGCCTTTTCGCCACGCTCCAACACACTGACCTGTTCGGCAAGAGCCGTAAGGCGAGCTTCAGCGGACAGGATGTCTCCCACCATGGTGCGTGCCGCAAGCTGTTCGCGGAGGTGAGTGACAGCCTTTTGCATATCGGTACTGGGTGCTTTGGAGCTGACGCGCTGCTCAAGCAGCACGAGCTGGGCCAGAACGTCGTCGAACTTCCTCGCGAAGTACGCCAGCGCTTCGTCGTCGCTGACACCCGGATACTGTCCAGCTGACTGCTCGGCGCCGTCGATGGTGACAAAAACGTGGCCATCACCCTCCACGCGACCCCAGCGGGCAGCCTCCGCCAACGTGGTGGCAGCCACAGCTGGGGTAGCCGCGGCTGCCGGAGCAGCAGCTGCTGGCTTGGGCCGGGCCGCGAAAGCAGCAGGGGACGGCGCAGCCGGACGGGCGGGTGCAGGCGTCGGAGCGGCCGTGGCGGGAACTACCTGTTCCTGTGCTTCAGGCGCACTTTCGGCGTCGTTCTCTGCAGCGGGTACTGCGGCTACCTCAGCCGAGTTGCTGGCTGGAGCCGCAGGAGCAATGTCAGTGCTAGGTTCTTGGCTTGCCGGAGCCGCCTGGACCTGGTCTGTTGCTGCCGCTGCTGTTTCGTCGGATTGCTGACTGTCTGTCACCGCTAAAAGTCTTTCATTCGGAGGGAAGTGCTCGCTCACCCAGCTAGCCGGCAGGCCGGTATGCCTAACTGAGTGTGAACGAGTCTATCGTGACTGGTTGCGCAGGCGCGCCGTCCTCGCCCTGTGATCCATCGGCTGCGGGAGCAAGCCCGGCGTCGGCAATGGACTGCACAACGTCCAGTCCATTTGTTACGCGACCCACTACCGCATATCCACCCGCTGCATCGGCCGGAATGGTGGTGTCCTTGTAGGTGACGAAGAACTGGGTTCCGTTGCTGTTCGCGTCACCGGCGCGCGCCATGGCGATGGTCCCGGCGGGGTAGATGTTGTTGGCTGGGGCGTTCTCGATGGGTCCCCATGAAAACTCCGGAGTTCCCGCACCATTTCCGGACTGGGACCCACACTGTAGGACACCAAATGAATCGCCGGTGGTGAGCCGGTGGCAGCTGAGCCCGTTGTAGAAACCCGCATCACTGAGCGTTTTCAGTACTGAGGCGGCCTGTGGGGCTTTGTCGCCATCAAGCTCTACGGCCATGCTGCTGCCGTTGAGTACCAAATCCCCGGTCAGCGTTTTCCCGGCAGCAACGTCAGGAGAAGGGACGGGAGGTAGCGAAACGGCAGGGGCGGGTGTTTCCGTCAGGCCGTTTTCAGCTGCCGCAAATTCGGCCGCGGTCGGATTGTTGGCAAAGGCCGTGAACCCCAATATCACTGCAAGGGCCAGCGCTCCGACGCCACCCGCCACGGCGATTGTATTGTCACGCTTGCGTCGCGCAGCCTGGTTCTTGCGCAGTTCACGCTTCGCCTCCATCTGCTGGATCCGCCGTTTTGCTTCGCGCGTGGTGCGTGAACTCGCCGCCAAGGGTCCTCCTGAAGGTTGGGCCGGCGTTCTGCAATGCCGGCAGGGAGCGCATAAACTGACTGCCGCACACAGTTTATGCGCCACATGCATCTCAGTGTCCCAGCCGGGCCTTGTGGGCCCGGCGGACGCCGAGACTTCCACGCCGTTCTAGAGGAGATTTTCCACCATGGCACGCAACGCCTCCCTGTCAGGATTTCCCGAGCTGCTCCCCGCGGAGCGTCTGGTGGAGCAGCATGTGCTCGATACGCTGCGCAGGGTTTTTGAGTTGCATGGTTTTTCCTCGATCGAGACGCGCGCGGTCGAGACTGTTGGCCAGCTGCTGCGCAAGGGCGAGATCGACAAGGAGGTCTATGGCCTGAGCAGGTTGCAGGACGACGCGGGAAGTCCCGCGGCGGCTTCCGCCAAGCAGGATCCGAACTCTTTGGCCCTGCATTTTGATCTGACTGTTCCTTTTGCCCGCTACGTCGTGGAGAACGCTGGGTACCTGGCGTTCCCGTTCCGCCGTTACCAGATCCAGAAGGTCTGGCGTGGCGAACGCCCGCAGGAGGGACGTGCACGGGAATTCACCCAGGCCGACATCGACGTGGTTGGCGATGGCGTCTTGCCGTTCCGCTATGACGTTGAGATCGCGCTGGTCATCGCAGCGGCCCTTGGCGCGCTGCCGATCCCGGACTTCCTGCTCCGGATCAATAACCGCAAGCTGGCCGAAGGCTTCTACCAAGGAATTGGGCTTGAGGACACGGCCGGAGTTCTCCGCTGCATCGACAAGCTGGAGAAGATCGGTGCCGCCAAGGTCGCTGGCCTGCTTCGGTCCGAGCTTGGTGCATCTGAAGAACAGGCCGCAGCGGCCCTCGCCCTCGCGCAGATCCGCACCACTGACACCTCCTTTGTCGCCCAGGTCCGGGCACTCGGTGTCACAAACGAGCTCCTTGAGGAGGGGCTCAGCGAGCTTGAACAGGTGATTGCGGCAGTGGTGCAGCGTGCGCCAGGGAAAGTGGTCGCGGACCTCAGTATTGCCCGGGGGCTGGATTACTACACGGGCACGGTGGTGGAAACAGTCTTGGTGGGCCACGAGCAACTTGGCTCCATCTGCTCCGGCGGCCGGTACGATGCGCTTGCAACCAAGGGCAACCGGACGTTCCCGGGCGTGGGCCTTTCGATTGGTGTGACTCGCCTGGTGGCCCGGATCCTGAGCCAGGACCTTGCCCGGGCTTCGCGGAGCGTTCCCACTGCCGTGCTGGTTGCCCTGGGCTCCGAGGATTCCTGGAGCGGTGCCCAGGACGTTGCTGCCCAACTGCGTAAGCGGGGAATACCCACCGAGGTGGCGGCCACAGCGGACAAATTCGGCAAGCAGATCAAGTTCGCGGACCGCCGTGGCATCCCCTTTGTGTGGTTCACGGACGACGCCGGTACACACCAGGTCAAGGACATCCGGTCCGGCGGACAGCAGGAAGCCGACCCGGCAACCTGGTCGCCGGCACCGGAGGACCTCACCGTTCAGGTAACCAGCCGTCCTGGCGCCTAGGTTCGTGTGGCCCGTGGCGGTGCCTAGGCTCCACCACGGGTAAACTCGATCGGGACGTTCCGCGGGCAGATGCCGTCGGCGCGTCAGCAATACTTTTCTCACATATTCCCTTCAGGAAGGCATCCTGTGCTGCGCACACATGACCTCGGAGCTTTGCGTTCCGAGCACATTGGACAGACCGTTACCTTGGCAGGCTGGGTGGGCCGCCGTCGTGATCACGGTGGTGTCGCATTCGTGGACCTCCGTGACGCCTCAGGGGTTGCACAGGTTGTTGTGCGGGAGGAAGAGGTGTTCCACGGTCTCCGCAACGAATATGTTTTGCAGGTCACCGGAACTGTCTCCAAGCGTCCCGAAGGCAATGAGAACCCGGCCCTGGCCAGCGGTGCCATCGAGGTGATCGCCGAGGACGTGGTGATCCTCAACACGTCCGATCCGTTGCCGTTCCAGATCGACGAGCACGTGGAAGTTGGCGAGGAAGCCCGCTTGAAGCACCGCTACCTGGACCTGCGCCGCCCCGGTCCCAGCCGCAACCTGCGCCTGCGCTCGGAAGCCAACAGGATTGCCCGCGACCTGCTCCACCAGGACGGTTTCGTTGAAATCGAGACACCGACCCTGACGCGGTCGACGCCGGAAGGCGCGCGTGACTTCCTGGTACCCGCGCGCCTTGCGCCGGGTTCCTGGTACGCGCTGCCCCAATCCCCGCAGCTGTTCAAGCAGCTCCTCCAGGTGGGTGGCTTCGAGAAGTATTACCAGATTGCGCGCTGCTACCGCGACGAGGACTTCCGCGCAGACCGCCAGCCGGAATTCACCCAGCTTGATATCGAAGCAAGCTTCGTTGACCAGGACGACATCATTGCCCTGGGTGAAAACCTGGTCAAGGCACTCTGGAAGCTGATCGACGTCGAGATCCCAACCCCGATCCAACGCATCACCTATGCAGATGCCATGGCCCGCTTCGGGTCAGACAAGCCGGACCTGCGTTTCGGCGTAGAGCTGACGGAACTCACTGAATTCTTCAAGGACACGGACTTTGGCGTGTTCAAGGCCCCTTATGTAGGTGCTGTTGTGATGCCAGGCGGGGCCTCCCAGCCGCGGCGTACCCTTGACGGCTGGCAGGAATTTGCCAAGCAGCGTGGACACAAGGGCCTTGCGTACGTTCTGTTCAAGGAAGATGGCGAGCTTGCAGGCCCCGTAGCCAAAAACCTCACCGAGTCCGAACGGGCTGGCCTGGCCGGTGCCGTTGGTGCCAACCCGGGCGACTGCATCTTCTTCGCTGCCGGCGAGAAATCAGCAGCCCGCCAGCTCCTTGGTGCCGCCCGCGTGGAAATAGGTCACCGTACCGGCCTGATCAACCCCGCAGACTGGGCTTTCTGCTGGGTTGTCGACGCGCCCATGTTTGAACCCGCAGCCGCAGCTGTCGCCTCGGGCGACGTGGCTGTTGGTGCCGGCGCATGGACAGCCGTGCACCACGCGTTCACCTCGCCCAAGCCAGAATTCATGGATACGTTCGACAAGGATCCGGAGTCGGCCCTGTCCTACGCCTACGACATTGTCTGCAACGGCAACGAAATTGGCGGCGGCTCCATCCGTATTCACAAGCGTGACATCCAGGAGCGGGTCTTTGAGCTGATGGGCCTGTCCAAGGAAGATGCCCAGACCAAGTTTGGCTTCCTTCTGGAAGGGTTCAAGTTTGGCGCGCCTCCCCACGGTGGCATTGCATTCGGCTGGGACCGCGTTGTCTCCCTGATGGCCGGTGTGGAGTCCATCCGCGACGTCATCGCGTTCCCCAAGTCCGGTGGAGGCTACGATCCGTTGACGGCAGCGCCGGCGCCCATTACGGCCCAGCAGCGCAAGGAAGCTGGCGTCGATTTCCGTCCGGAGCCCAAGACGGCTGCTCCTGTGACAGCGACAGTCGCGGTGCCCGGGAAGTAGCGAAGGCACCGTAACGCCACATCGCAGAACAGCTGTTCCTGGAAGGAGCAGCTGTTCTGCGCTTTGGGCCCACGAGGATCCGTAGAAGTGGCGCCCTGTTTCAGGAAGAGAGACCGCGGAAGTGGAGGCAGCAGGCGTGGATCAGATCGAGGTCCTCATGGATCAGGCCTGGCCAGCGGCGGAACGCCACGATACGGGCTCCTGGGTCCTGCGGGCCACCGGGGGAGTCACCCAGCGGGCCAACTCAATCTGGCCGCGGACCCCTTCCGCCAATATCGACCTGGCCGTGGCCCAAGCACAGGCCTGGTACCGGCTCAGGCGGCTTCCGGTGATTTTCCAGATCAGTGATGGAGCTGACCAGCGCGAACTCCATGACGCCCTGGACAATCGCGGATTTACCCGTCAGTCCCGCACGTTGATTATGGAGAAGTTGCTGGACAGCACAGCAAGCGAGAAGGACGCTGCCAGGACAAATATCCAGGTTCCAGGTATCAATGAAGCTGCGGTGAACCATTCAATCCTCGCCGGCCGTCCTTCGAGGGTGGAGTTCGATACGACGGCCTCCGCAGAATGGCTCGATCTCTGGTGGCGTGTGGATGGCCGTGGGGGAGCGGAGGCATTGCCCGTGGCTGCCGGGATCCTTGCCGGCTGTGAATCCCTCTACGCCCTGGTGCGTGACGCTGCCGGTGGGGTTGCCGCCGTCGGACGTCTTGCCCTCACTGGCGGAACGCCCGGGATATATGCGGTGGCAACCCATCCCGGCCATCGACGGCAGGGCTATGGCCTGGCCGTTACCGAGGCGTTGGTGGCAGCGGCCCAGCAGCGGGGTTGCCCCAGCGTATGGCTTCTGGTGACAGCGGCGAACCATGGAGCGCAGGAGCTGTACCGCGGCCTGGGGTTCGTTGAGAACGGGGGATACGTGTACCGGCAGGAACGGCCCCGGCGTCATCTGACGGGCTGCTGACCGGCACTGACCCTGGAGGATTCCCCTCGCTGCCCGCCCGTTGAGTTCGCGGGGCAGGATCATGGCCGCGGGAGCGTTCCCGCGACGTCGGCACCGTTCCCGCGACGCCAGCGCAGCCGACCGCTCACGACGGCGGATCGGTGACCTGAATCCGCACGGCACACGCATCCAGAGCTGCTTTTCGGAGCACCGCAGGACGCGGATCGGGCACATCCAGTGCCGCAAGGCGGGGTACGGCAGCGTACCGGGAGAGTTCGGGCCGGGCCAGGGTCAGTTCCGCCAGGGTACGGTCCCCGCCCGGAACCACGTATTCAACCTGCTGGGTAGCGAAGACGATGGCCGCGTGCGCCGCGACTGCCCCGACAAGCCCGTCGGCTTGTTCCTCGCGACGCCGCGCGGACTTTTTCTGCGCAGAGCCACGTGCGGCGCTGCGGGACTGGACACTGCGGGTGCCAGACTTTGCCGCGAGGATCTCGCCGCTCCGCACCACGGCCACCGAGTAACCTCCCCGCCTGACCAGGAGCAGGGCAAGGGTTCGGGGTTGGCTGGCCAGGACCGCGAGGCGTTCCACATGGTCAGCCCCGCGTCCGGGCCGCCCGTCGGCAGGCCACGGGGCCTTGAGGAGAGCCTCTGCACCATCGGCGGCCGTGAGCCGGACCCCATCGTCATCATCACTGATGCCAAGGGCACCGTGGGCCTCCGAAAACCGCTGTGACCACCCCTGCAGGCGGGCGCCCGAAATGAACGCTACACGGACGGCCCGGGCGGGATGGAGGGGGTGGTCGGTCACAGGAATCCTTTTGCTGGCGACGGGCAGCCCGTCGACGGCCCAGCTAGTAGCCTATCCATGTGGAAGATCTCTTTGGCCAGGTGCCGCTGACAGGGCCAGACCAGCCTCCGGAGCATGCAGAAAAAAACCATCAAGGCGACGACGCTGGTGCAGAACCCGGTATTTTGCGCGACCCGTCCGAGGATCCGGCACCCGAGGCTTCAGCGTCGGTGCCGACCGGACGGAAAAGTACTGCGTCGGGCAGTCAGCGTGGACCTTTGGCCGTACGCATGCGGCCCAAAAACCTCGATGAAGTGGTGGGCCAGCAGCATCTCCTGGGGCAGGGCTCACCCCTGCGCCAGCTGGCAGCGGGCGCCGCGGCAGGTGGCCCAGCGGGTCCTTCCTCGCTTGTCCTGTGGGGCCCGCCGGGGACGGGGAAAACCACGTTGGCCCATGTCATTGCCCGCGGGACCGGCAGGAAATTTGTTGAGCTTTCCGCCATTACTGCAGGGGTCAAAGACGTCCGTCGGGTCATGGACGAAGCCCTGACCGCGCGTGATCTCTACCGGACCACGACGGTGCTGTTCCTTGATGAAATCCACCGGTTCAACAAAGCCCAGCAGGACGCCCTGCTGCCTGGCGTCGAAAACCGGTGGGTGGTGCTGGTGGCCGCAACCACCGAAAATCCGTCCTTCTCCGTGGTCTCACCCCTGCTCTCGCGGTCTCTGCTGTTGACCCTCCGGCCGCTTACCGACAAGGACATTGAGCTTCTGCTGCAACGCGCTGTGGACGATGAACGCGGGTTCGACGGAACAGTCAGGTTTGCTCCCGAGGCACTCGAACACCTGGTGCGGCTCTCTGGGGGTGATGCCCGGAGGGCGCTGACCGCCCTCGAAGCTGCCGCCGGCGTGGCATTCGGTGACGCTGAAGGTACGCTCCGTGATCCAGACGAGCCGCTCACGCTTGAACTGCAGCACACCGAGCAGGCTGTAGACGCTGCTGCTGTCCGCTACGACCGTGCTGGTGACCAGCACTATGACGTGATCAGTGCCTTCATCAAGTCGATTCGGGGTTCCGACGTCGACGCTGCGCTGCACTACCTGGCCCGCATGCTCGAAGCGGGTGAAGATCCACGCTTCCTGGCCCGTCGAATAGTAATCTCGGCCGCCGAGGACGTGGGGATGGCTGACCCCACGGCCCTGCAAACAGCCGTTGCCGCTGCGCAGGCGGTCCAGCTGATCGGTATGCCGGAGGGCCGGATTATTCTGGCCGAAGCTGTGGTCCACCTGGCCACCGCACCCAAGTCCAACGCCGCCTACATGGGAATCAACCGAGCCATCGGAGACGTTCGTGCTGGGTTGGGGAATGGGATTCCCGCCCACCTGCGGGACGCGCATTACCCGGGTGCTGGGCAACTGGGCCATGGCAAGGGATACGTGTATTCCCATGACGAGCCCCACGGTGTTGCTGCCCAGCAGTACCCTCCGGATGATCTTGTGGGAAAGGATTACTACCAGCCCACGCTCAACGGTGCAGAGCGGGACATCCAGCCCAGACTGGAACGACTCCGCCGGATCATCAGGGGAAACTGAGCCAGCGTGGTAATGTTGGTACTCGTCTGGCAAGGCACAAGTACGCCATTTCTCCTCTCCCTTGGATAAGAGCAGTGGATACCTGCGCCCCGTAGCAAAAGGCAGCGGTTGGCCCATGCTCTCCATCGTGGAGGCCAGTAACACATAAACACCGCAGATAGTGGAAGGACACAAGTGGCTAACAACACTCGTGCTCGCCGTACCGCACGCCTCTCGCGTGCCCTCGGCATTGCTCTGACCCCCAAGGCCGCCAAGTACATGGAGCGCCGTCCGTACGGCCCCGGTGAGCATGGCCGTGCCCGCAAGAAGCAGGATTCCGACTACGCCGTACGTCTGCGCGAAAAGCAGCGTCTGCGCGCCCAGTACGGTATCCGCGAAGCGCAGATGACACGCGCCTTCGAAGAAGCTCGCCGCACCAAGGGCCTGACAGGTGAAAACCTGATTGAGCTCCTCGAGATGCGTCTCGACGCCCTCGTGCTGCGCGCCGGTTTCGCCCGCACCATCGCACAGGCTCGTCAGCTTGTTGTCCACCGCCATATCATGGTTGACGGCGTCCGCGTGGACCGCCCGTCATTCCGCGTCGGCGAGGGCCAGCTGGTTCACGTTCACACCCGCAGCGAGACCATGGCACCGCTTCAGGTTGCTGCGGCCGGTGCACACCGCGATGTCCTCCCGGCCGTTCCGGCCTACCTGGACGTCAAGCTCGAGGCTCTCCAGGCTCGCCTGGTGCGCCGCCCCAAGCGCTCGGAAGTTCCCGTGACCTGCGAAGAGCAGCTCGTCGTGGAATTCTACGCACGCTAGGCAACACCAGCTATATCGAGGAAGCCCGTGGCACTTGCCGCGGGCTTCTTTGTCTGTAAGGTACTTTGGGGAAGCGCGCAACGAGCAGTCTAGGCACGCGCCGTCCCGAGAGTTCCACGAAAGTTTCAAGGAGAAGAACGCTTATGTCTGGTGGCGATATTGCCGGCCTGATTGCCGCTGGAGTTTTTGCACTCCTGGTCCTGCTGTTGGCAGTGCCCATTGTTAAGCTTGGGCGTGTGCTTGATGAGGTTCGGACCACCATCAGGTCCCTCAGCGACGGCGCAACACCCCTGATGGATGAAGTGACAGCCACCGTCACAACCACCAATGCTCAGCTGAAAAAAGTTGATGGGATAGCATCCAACGTCTCGGATGCCTCAGCCAACATTTCAGCACTGTCAGCGCTGGTTGCGGCCACAATCGGCTCACCGCTGATCAAGGTCTCTGCGTTCACGTTCGGCGTCCGCCAGGCCATGGGCAATCGCAAGAAGCCGGCCGCCGGCCGCCGCAGCCGCTAGCGACCTGGAGAAAATACCATGAACAGAATTGTCTGGATGGGAATCGGAATCGCCATTGGCGTGATCGCTTTCCGCAAAGTTACGCAGAAGCAGCAGCAGTTTGGTCCTGAAGGGCTGAACAGGGCAGCGGGCAGGGTCACCGACAGTGTCTACGACTTCGCTGATGCAGTCCGCTCCGGCATGGCCCAGCGGGAGACTGAACTCCGGCTGGCCCTGGGCGTTACCGCCCAGGAAGAAGCACAGCGCCAGTAGTCTTCGCGCACATCCTTGGTGCCTTCCGGCGCCCACTGAATACAGAACGTCCGCGCCAGATGGTGCGTGAACCTTGAAGGGTATTAATCAGCTCATGAAGTCCCAGGAGATCACCAAACGCTGGATCGACTTTTTCGAAAAGCGGGGGCACACTGCAGTGCCGTCTGCCTCACTGGTGTCCAGTGACCCGTCCCTGCTGTTCACCGTTGCCGGAATGGTGCCCTTCATTCCGTACCTCACTGCCCGGGAAGAGGCGCCGTACCTTCGCGCCACGAGCGTGCAGAAGTGCATCCGAACGGGAGATATCGAAGAAGTCGGAAAGACGGCACGGCATGGAACGTTCTTCCAGATGTGCGGCAACTTCTCCTTCGGTGACTACTTCAAGGAAGACGCCATTCTTTTCGCCTGGGAGTTGCTCACCAGCAGCCTTGAGGATGGAGGCTACGCTCTTCCGCCGGAGCGGCTCTGGGTCACAGTCTACGAAGAGGACGACGAAGCGAAGGAACTGTGGCTCAAGAACACGGGCGTGCCCGCCGAACGCATCCAGAAGATGGGCAAGGCTGACAACTACTGGAACACGGGTCAGCCAGGTCCAGCAGGCCCGTGCTCCGAGATCTACTATGACCGCGGCCCCAAGTACGGCGTTGAGGGTGGCCCGCTGGCCGACGAGACCCGTTACATCGAGATCTGGAATCTCGTGTTCATGCAGTACCAGATCAACAATGTCCGTTCAAAGGAAGACTTCGACATTGTTGGCGAGCTGCCCAAGAGGAATATCGACACAGGACTCGGCATGGAGCGCCTTGCCATGATCCTGCAGGGTGTCGAAAACATGTATGAGACAGACCAGGTCCGCCCCGTGATCGACAAGGCTGCCGAACTCTCTGGCAAAACATACACCTCGGCAGAAACCCCTGGGGATCCGCACCACACCGACGATGTCAGGATGCGGGTGGTGGGAGACCACATCCGCTCTTCGCTGATGTTGATCGCTGACGGGGTGACGCCCTCTAACGAGGGCCGCGGTTACGTCCTGCGCCGCCTGATCCGACGCGCAGTGCGTTCCATGCGGCTGCTTGGTGTGGAGAAAGCCTGCCTGCCTGACCTTCTTCCGGCCTCGAGGGATGCAATGAAGGGTGTCTACCCGATTGTCGAAACGGACTTCGCCCGGATCAGTCGCATCGCCTACGCCGAAGAAAAAGCCTTCCTGCGCACCATTGCCTCCGGCACTGCACGCCTGGATGATGCCGTCAAGGAATCCCAGGCGGCAGGACGCCCACTCTCAGGTGCGGACGCCTTTGCGCTCCATGACACCTACGGCTTTCCGATCGACCTGACCCTCGAAATGGCAGAGGAAGCAGGCCTGAAAGTAGACGAACCAGGTTTTCGCTCACTCATGCTCGAACAGCGGCAGCGGGCACAGGCGGACGCCAAGGGCAAGAAGGGGGGACATGCTGACCTGAGTGCGTTCCAGGCCCTCCTCGCTGGTGGCGAAACAGTCTTCACCGGGTACACGGAACTTGCCGGTGAATCCAGGGTGCGGGGCATCCTGAGCGCTGGACGCAGCGTGTCCGAGGCTGCTACCGGGGACGAGATAGAACTGGTGCTGGCCGAAACGCCTTTTTATGCAGAGGCGGGCGGCCAGGCTGCCGACACTGGCCTGATTACCGGTGATGGCTTTGTTGTAGAGGTCCTTGATGTCCAGCGACCCATCAAGGGACTCAGCGTGCATAAAGCTGTGGTCCGGGAAGGCGAGATCAGCACCGACGCGCTGGTTCAGGCCGCTGTCAACCAGGAGCGTCGCCATGCTGCAGAACAGGCGCACACCGGAACGCATATTGTGCACGCTGCCCTGCACCAGATCCTGGGTCCTGACGCTACCCAGCGAGGATCGTTCAACAAGGCAGGATACCTGCGCTTTGACTTCGCCTGGGGCGAAGGGCTGAGTACCGCTACACGGTCGGAGATCGAAGAGGTGGCCAATATCGCCATCCGAAATAACTATCGGGTGGAGACAAACGTCATGGGACTGGCCGAGGCAAAGTCCCTCGGTGCAATGGCGCTTTTCGGTGAAAACTATGGCAGTGAGGTCCGCGTGGTCTCCATCGATGGTGCGTGGTCACGTGAACTTTGCGGAGGTACCCACGTTGCCAACACGTCGCTGATCGGCAGCCTTTCGCTTCTGGGAGAGCAGTCGGTTGGTTCCGGAAACCGCAGGGTTGAAGCTTTTGTTGGCATGGAGGCATTCCGCCATCTCGCAGCGGAACGTGCACTGGTGACAGAGCTGACAGAGCTCCTGAAGGTTCCTTCTGCCCAGCTCTCAGATCGGATTGCGGGCACGATTGCCAAGCTCAAGAATGCTGAAAAGGAATTGGACAGGCTGCGCAGGGAACAGTTGGTGGCAGCCGCGGCCCGCCTTATTGACACTGCGCAGGATGCGTCAGGCGTCAGCGTTATTGCCCACGACGCCGGACAGGTGGCCGGGGCCGATGACCTCCGCGGACTCGCACTTGACCTGCGGGCCAGGTTTGGTTCTGCGCCTGCCACGGTGGCTGTTGTTGGCGTCAGCAACGACAAGCCGATCATTTTGATCGCCACGAACGAAGCTGCACGAGACGCTGGAGTCCGGGCAGGTGCCCTGGTCAAGTTGGCTGCGGGTATCCTCGGCGGTGGCGGCGGCGGCAAGGATGATGTTGCCCAGGGCGGTGGCACCGACGCGGGCAAGACAGCAGCGGCGCTGAGCGCCGTCGTCGACGCCATCACTCGACGCTGAGCCAGCGTATGCCGGAGACCGCAACGGACCACGGCTACCCCCAGGGCGTGAAGCTGGGGGTAGACGTGGGAACCGTCCGGGTAGGGGTTGCGCTGTGTGACAGGGATTCCATCCTGGCAACACCGTATAAAACCCTGGATCGCAATCCCAAGAAAAATATCGATGTGCGGATCATTGCAACCCTTGCCGAAGAACGCTGCGCCGTCCAGGTGATTGTGGGGCTGCCCCGCACCATGAAAGGTGAGGAGCACGCCTCGGCACGGATGGCCAGTGAGTACGCGGAGCTTTTGGCCAACGAACTCGCCCGGCGCGGACTTGGTGTTCGCGTCAACCTCGTGGATGAGCGGTTGAGCAGTGTCAGCGCCCACCGAAACCTGCACGAAGCTGGCATGAGCAGCAGGGATCACCGTAAAGTGGTTGATCAGGTTGCAGCCGCTGGAATCCTCCAGCATGCAATTGACATGCAAAAAGCCCGAGGAACGGATGTCGGCGTCCGTGTCAGCGCTACTGTCCCCACCCTTTCGCCGGGGAACGTAACCGCTGGTACTCCTGACCAGGAGGACCCACAGCCATGACCCCCGCAGCAGAGACTGGAAGGCAACAGTGAGTCCGTCCAACAATGAGGACCTCCCCGGTATGGCTGGAGACGATCCCAACAGGCCGCTGAGTCGCAAGGAGCTCCGTGAGCGAGCACGCCTGGAGGAAGAGCAGGCTGGCGCACCCGAAAGTTCCCAGGCCCGGCTTCCGTCCGAAGCGGAGATTCCCCAGGTACCTGACTCGCCGCCATCAATTCACGATTCTTCCCCGGACTTTCTTCCGGAGGATCCTGCCCCTTCGGGCGTGGATTCTGACGCGCACCACGACCTTGCAGGCGCCCACCACCACGGCGAGGTCTACTACGACCACTCTCACTACGAGGGTGAACATGGCGGCGCCGATGCCGACGGCAGGATCTACGGGGCGGACTATCCGTATCCCGACCATGCCGAACATCAGGAGCCGGACTTCGCTGCTTCCGGGCAGCACGAGGACCTGGTACCCGAGGAAGCGGGGTCGGTCACCATGGTCGGCGTTCCTTCTAAAAAAGTACGGCGACGTCGCCGCGCCCTGGCACTGGGTATCACCCTGGCAGTGTTTGCCCTGGCCATCGTAGTGATTGTGCAGTTCATTTCACCCCTGTTTGGATCCGGCAAAGCGGACGACTTTCCTGGCCCGGGGTCGGGCTCCGTCATGGTGGCCGTAGTCGCCGGCGACGGTCCCATTTCGGTAGCGTCCAAACTGGAATCGCAGGGAGTGGTGGCAAATGCAAACACTTTTGCCAAGGCCCTGAACGCCTCAGGGGGAGTCCTTGCTCCGGGGGAATATACGTTCCGCCAGGAAATGGCCAATGCCGATGCCGTCCAGGTCCTCACCGGGGAGGGAGCCGAAAAGGTCATTTACATAGCACTGAGTGCCGGACTCCGCGTTGGGGAATCCCTCCAGGCCATCGCAGATGGTTCGGGTATAGACCTCGCGCAGCTGACAGCACTGAGCGACGCTCCGGCACAGTTTGGCCTACCCCCTGCGGCCAAGAATCTGGAAGGCTACCTGGCCCCTGGCGAATACCGGTTCCCCCTGGGGACCTCCGCAACAGATATTTTGGCGCAGCTGGTCAAGACAACCACCGATGAACTGGTTTCCCAGGGGATCACCGATCCCGCCAAGCAGTATGAAGCAGTCATTGTGGCAAGTATCGTGCAGGCCGAGGGTGGACACGCTGACTACGGCAATGTTGCCGGTGCCATCTACAACAGGCTCAAGCCCAATGACCAGACAGGTGGCTTCCTCCAGGTCGATTCGGCTGTCACCTACGGCCTTGGAACACGAAGCTTCAACTTCACCGATGCTGAAAAAGCCGACGCTTCAAACCCCTACAACACCTACGCAAACCCGGGGCTGCCACCGGGTCCCATCGGTTCGCCAGGGAAAGCAGCAATCGACGCGGCGGCGCGGCCCACATCTAATTCGTACCTGTACTGGGTGACGATCAACCTGGACACGGGGGAGACGAAGTTTTCCTCCACCCTCGCCGAACACAACGGATACGTCAGTCAGTACAACGCGTGGTGTGAAGCCAACGCTGGCCGATGCACGTGATCCGACAGGCAGCGGTCCTCGGGCATCCGATTTCCCACTCGCGGTCACCGGCACTGCACCGGGCTGCGTATGCGCAGCTTGGAAGTGACATCACGTACCGTGCCATTGATGTGGATCGGGAAAATCTGTGGTCGTTCATGCAGCAGGTGGGCCTCGAGCCGAACTGGGTGGGCCTCTCTGTGACCATGCCCCTCAAGATCGCCATGGTGGCCGAACTTGATGAGGTCATAGGCGTGGCGGCCGATCTTGGTGTTGTCAATACCGTCACGTTCGAAGCTGGTCCCCAGGGAATCCGGCGGGTTGGCAGCAACACGGATGTACGAGGCATTGTGCGTGCCCTTGAATATGCGGGGGCTCCTGCAGCGCCAGACGCCGTTATTCTCGGTGGGGGAGCAACGGCTGCTGCCGCCGTGGCGGCGTTGCGCGAGCTGGGATGCGACAGTGCCGCGGTCTACCTCAGGGACGTCGCCCGTGCCACCGAACCTCTGAAGGCCGCTGCCGCCGTCGGACTGTCCCTCAGCGTGCACCCGCTGAGCAAGGCTGCCATGGCCATGTCCAACGCTTCAGTGGTCATTTCCACGCTGCCGGCGGGTGCGGCAGATTTCCTGGGCGAAGACCTTTCCAGGGCCGGGTCCGGGAGTCCCGGGGTGCTACTGGATGTGGCCTACGACCCCTGGCCAAGCACACTTGCCCAGGCATGGAGCGCAGGAGGCGGCACGGTGGTTCCCGGCCTAGAGATGCTGCTCTACCAGGCGGTGGAACAGGTCGCTGCATTCACGCGGCTGGGTGAGTGCATGGACACCGCCGTCATAGATGTGATGTGTGACTCAGTAGGACTTCCCCGGCGGGTGTTGTAACCGCCAGGCATGGCAGGATGGTTTGTATGTTGCGTTGGTTGACCGCCGGTGAGTCCCATGGCCCGGCTCTGATGGGAATTATTGAAGGCGTCCCCGCCGGTGTGGAGCTTACCAGTGAGCAAATTGCTGATTCGCTGGCTCGGCGGAGGCTCGGCTATGGCCGGGGTGCGCGGATGAAGTTCGAAAAGGACCTCGTTACCATTTTGGGCGGCGTACGGCATGGCCTCACCCAAGGTGGCCCTGTCGCCATTCAGGTCGCAAATACGGAGTGGCCCAAATGGGAGCAGATCATGTCCTCTGACCCCGTGGACCCCGCCGTGCTTGCTGAACAGGCACGCAATGCCCCACTTACCCGTCCCCGTCCTGGCCACGCAGACTTCACCGGCATGCAGAAGTACGGATTTGACGAGGCCCGGCCGGTCCTGGAACGTGCCAGTGCCCGTGAAACGGCTACCCGGGTGGCGCTCGGAACCGTCGCTGCGCGCTTCCTGCGGCAGCTGGGAATTGAACTGGTCAGCCATACGGTCTCCATTGCCAGCGTGATGGTGCCCGAAGGGCGTCCGCTTCCCGTTCCTGCAGATGTCCTGGCCCTTGATGCTGATCCCCTCCGCTGCTTCGACAGGCAGACCTCGGATGCAATGGTTGCCGAGGTGGACGCCGCGCACAAGGAAGGCGAAACCCTCGGCGGTGTTGTGGAGGTCCTCGCGTACGGCCTGCCCCCTGGGCTGGGCAGCTACGTCCACTGGGACCGCAGGCTCGACTCACGGCTGGCTGCGGCCCTCATGGGAATTCAGGCCATTAAGGGCGTTGAGGTGGGTGACGGCTTCCTCACCGCAGCCCGCCGTGGCTCGGCCGCCCATGACGAGATTGTCAAAGATTCGAAGGGTGTCATTGTCCGCACCAGCAACCGTGCTGGCGGGATAGAAGGCGGCATGAGCATCGGGGACGTGGTCCGCGTCCGCGCCGCCATGAAACCGATCGCCACAGTTCCGCGCGCTCTGCGCACTGTGGACGTCAGCACCGGAGAGCCTGCCAAGGCGCACCATCAGCGCTCCGATGTCTGTGCCGTGCCTGCAGCGGGCGTGGTGGCCGAAGCCATGGTGGCCCTTGTGATTGCCGACGCTGTGACCGAGAAGTTTGGCGGCGACTCCGTGGCTGAGACGCTGCGCAACATCAAGGGTTACCTGGAGAGCATTCCTGCGACCCTGGACTCGATAGGTCAGTAGTGCCCGCGCGCAGCAGTTCCGCGCCGCCAGTGTCCTCCCCGGTGGTGCTCATTGGTCCCATGGCAGTGGGTAAATCGGCTGTTGGCCAGCACCTTGCCCACCGGCTGGGTCACGGCTTCGTTGATACGGATGCTGCCATCGTGGCCCAGCACGGCACCATTACGGCCATTTTCGCGTGCCGGGGTGAACACGCCTTCCGCGAGATTGAAGCCCGCGCTGTTGCTGCCGCTATCGAACCATTGGTTGCCAGCCAGGTCATCTCCCTTGGAGGGGGTGCTGTGCTGGATTCCGGGACCCAGCAGCTACTGGAAAAATGTGTAGTCGTCTATCTAGAGGCAGACGAGTCAACGGTACGTGAGCGGATCGCCCGCAGCAGTAACCGTCCGCTGCTGGCAGGTGACGCGGTGTCACGCTGGAACGAAATGTTTGCGGCGCGCCGGCCGGTCTACGAAAGACTGGCCGACGTCGTCCTCGATGTCCGTGAGGGAACGGCAGCGCATTTGGCTGCCCACCTGGAAGACGTGCTGCGCGGAAACGCTGCGGCCCAAAAGGAAGTTGAAGAGTGACAAAGGAAGCGACAGTCATTTCCGTCACCGGCGAGTCCGCCCGCGATAACTACGACGTTGTGGTGGGAAACGGACTGCTGGGCAACCTGCCTGGCCTGCTGGGTGAACGCGTCCGTAAGGTGTTGGTCATTCACCCGCGTGCCCTCAGACTCACCGGCGACGCGGTACGGGAGTCCTTGGCTCTCGACGGGTTCACCGCACTGACGGCCGAGATCCCCGACGCCGAGGAAGGCAAACACATCCAGGTTGCCTCCTTCTGCTGGAAGGTTCTGGGAGAAAACAACTTCACCCGCTCCGATGCGATAGTCGCCGTGGGCGGCGGCGCTGTCACGGACCTGGCAGGTTTTGTCGCTGCCACGTGGCTTCGCGGAGTCAAGGTCATCCACATGCCTACCAGCCTACTGGGCATGGTGGATGCCGCAGTGGGTGGCAAAACGGGGATCAATACGGCGGAGGGAAAAAACCTTGTAGGGATTTTCCATCCACCAGCCGGTGTGCTTGCAGACCTTGATTCCCTTGAGACGTTGCCCCGCAACGAACTGGTATCCGGCCTCGCTGAGGTGGTCAAATGTGGATTCATCGCAGATCCTGTCATCCTGGACCTGATCGAAAAGGATCCGGTCGAGGCATCACGCGGCGATTCGCCTGTTCTTCGTGATCTCATTGAGCGCTCCGTCAGGGTCAAGGCGGATGTTGTTTCACAGGACCTCAAGGAATCCGGAATCCGGGAACACCTGAACTATGGTCACACGCTGGGCCACGCCATCGAGCTCGTGGAACGTTACTCCTGGCGCCATGGTGCAGCGGTCTCTGTAGGGTTGATGTTCGCTGCCGAACTGGCACGTAGCGTGGGGCGCCTTACCGATGCTGATGCAGACAGGCACCGCACTGTACTGGAGTCCCTGGGGTTGCCCGTCACATACCGCAGGGACAGGTGGCAGGGCCTTCTTGACGGCATGCGCAGGGACAAGAAATCCCGCGGTGACCTGCTGCGCTTCGTAGTCCTTGACGGCATTGCCAAACCCGGAATCCTGGACGTTCCTGACACTTCCCTGCTCTTTGCTGCCTACCAGGAGATTGCCTCCTGATGCGCCAGGATCAGTCAGAGACGATCGAATGGCCAGACGCAGGGTTCCCCGGCATCAAAATCAATCCGCTGACGCTGACACCTGAAATTGTGGACCAGGACATCTGTGACGCTGCCCTGCGAACAAGGACGGATCCGGCCGATCCAATTTTTGTGCTCATTGTCCAGGGTCACACGGCGGAAGCCGCAGATCTACTGGCAGAAGCACGCTACAAAGATCCCGAGTCATTCCCGTTGCGCGCTTTCGAGGCGGAGATTCTGCGGGTGTCACACCGCTATGACCGTGCCATAGACCTCTTCAGGCAGTTGCAGAGCGAGTTTGCCGGCACGCCCTCTGAAGCGCTTGTGTTGCACTACCTTGGCCGGGCGCACTACGTCTCCGGCCGTCCAGCTGCGGCCGTCGAGGCCTTTTCGCGGGCACTGGACATGCGTGTTGCTTCAGCTGCGGACGCAGCCCAGATTTACTCGTCCACCGTTGCCCTGCAGCGGGCACGGCAAATGGTCGAGATCACCGGGTAGGATCACCTGGCGTCAACACGACGGTCTACCAGATTTACCGGTAGAATGAGTCTTGGATTTTTGACAATGACATGCAGGCGGGCTCTGGCCTGCCCGCCTGGCACACATTCTGTCGGCTTCACCCGTCGGAGACAAGTAGAGGAAACCAGTGGCAACCACTAACGACATCAAGAACGGAACGGTCCTCAAGCTTGAGGGCCAACTCTGGAACATCATCGAGTTCCAGCACGTTAAGCCGGGCAAGGGCGGCGCGTTCGTCCGGACCAAGATGCGCAACGTGATGTCCGGCAAGGTGGTTGACAAAACATTCAACGCCGGACTCAAGATCGAGACGGCAACAGTTGACCGCCGTGACTACCAGTACCTGTACCAAGACGGTGCAGACTACGTTTTCATGGACACCTCGGATTACGACCAGATCACTGTCTCGGCCGCAACAGTTGGCGATGCCACCAACTTCATGCTGGAAAACCAGTCGGTCAACATTGCCATCCATGAGGGCAACCCGCTCTACATTGAACTTCCCCCCAGCGTGGTCCTCGAGATCACCTACACCGAGCCGGGCCTGCAGGGCGATCGCTCCTCAGCCGGTACAAAGCCCGCCACCCTTGAGACCGGGTACGAGATCCAGGTTCCCCTGTTTGTCGAAAACAACACCCGTGTCAAGGTTGATACCCGCGACGGCAGCTACCTCGGGCGGGTCAGCGAGTAGTGAGTGCCCGCGGTAAGGCCCGAAACAGGGCCTTGGATGTACTTTTTGAAGCGGAGCAGAGATCAGTTTCTGCTTTTGACGTATTGAAGTCCCGGAGGGAACTGACAGATCAGATCGTCAATCCCTACACCATGGAAATTGTCGAGGGTGTGGTCTCCATGCAGGAGGCCATTGACGAATTCCTGGAGACTTACTCCCAGGGTTGGTCCCTGGAGCGGATGCCGTCCGTGGACCGCATCATTCTCCGGATTGGTGCCTGGGAGCTGCTGTACAACAATGACGTGCCCGACGGCGTCGCTGTCAGTGAGGCTGTGGCCTTGGCCAAGACGCTGTCCACTGATGAGTCGCCGTCGTTCATCAATGGGCTCCTGGGCCGCCTGCAGCAGCTGAAGCCCTCACTGCTGGCATAGGCATTGCGATTTCCGCAGGGCACGTCCTCCCTTGACAGTGAGGCGTGCCCTGCGCTGCATCCGCCCTGCATGCTGTGGTAATTTTGCAGGACTAACAATCCTTTTTTAATTCCGTCCTGTGAGGCGGGGAAAGGGGAGACGAACGGTGACTTCATTCGCCAACACACCGATACCAGCCAGGGTTGTCCTCAACCAAGCTGACATCGACCGTGCGCTCACCCGCATTGCCCATGAGCTTCTTGAAGCCAACAAGGGACCCCGGGACCTTGTCCTGTTGGGAATCCCGCGCCGCGGCTACCCGCTGGCTGTCCGGCTCGCCGAAAAAATCGCTGCCGCGGACGCCACTGTTGATCCCGCGCACATTGTTGGTCAGCTGGATGTGACCATGTTCCGGGACGACCTCTCGCGACAACCCACCCGGCCCCCGTTGGCCACCGTCCTGCCGCAGAGCGGGATCGATGACAAGGTTGTTGTCCTTGTTGACGATGTCCTCTACTCCGGCCGGACAATACGGGCGGCACTGGACGCCCTGGTCGATCTTGGGCGGCCGCGCATCGTGCGACTCGCGGTCCTGATCGACAGAGGACACCGTGAGCTGCCCATCCGCGCCGACCACGTGGGTAAGAACCTGCCGACAGCGGCCGTTGAAAAGGTCCGTGTGCACCTGACCGAGACGGACACTGTTGACGGCATTCCCACCGACGAAGTCGTGATCGAGGGAAGCGTATGAAGCACCTCCTGTCCACCCAGGACCTAAGCCGGGACAATGCCATCCTCATCCTGGACACAGCCGAGCAGATGGCCGCTGTGGGGGACCGCGAAGTCAAGAAGCTCCCGGCGCTGCGCGGCCGCACGGTTGTGAACCTGTTCTTCGAAGATTCAACACGCACCCGGATATCTTTTGAGGCTGCGGCAAAGCGCCTCTCGGCAGACGTCATCAACTTCGCTGCAAAGGGATCCTCGGTTTCCAAGGGCGAATCGCTCAAGGACACGGCGCAGACCCTCTCCGCGATGGGTGCTGACGCCGTGGTCATCAGGCACTGGGCATCCGGTGCACCGCACCGCCTGGCGGCCACGGACTGGATCGACGCCGGAGTCATCAACGCCGGAGATGGCACGCATGAACACCCCACCCAGGCCCTGCTTGATGCCTTCACCATGCGGAGGCACTGGTCGGCGCTAACCGGAAGTGGATCTACGGGCGGGGATCTGGCCGGGATGCGCGTTGCCATCGCGGGCGACGTCCTGCACTCCCGCGTGGCCCGGTCCAACGTGTGGCTGCTCAGGACCCTGGGAGCCACTGTGACTCTCGTGGCACCGCCCACACTGCTGCCCATCGGCGTCGAGAGCTGGCCCTGTACCGTCAGCTACGACCTTGACCAGACCATCGCACAGGGCGTGGACGCGGTCATGATGCTCCGAGTCCAGGGTGAACGGATGAACGCTTCATTCTTCCCTTCCACCCGCGAGTACTCGCGGCGGTGGGGCTTTGACGACAACCGGTTGCGTGCCCTCGACGAGCTTGGCATGAAGGACACCATCATCATGCACCCAGGCCCCATGAACCGAGGGCTTGAAATTTCCTCGGCGGCGGCCGATTCGCCGCGCTCCACAGTCCTGGCGCAGGTCCGAAACGGTGTTTCCGTCCGGATGGCAGCCCTCTACCTCTTGCTCTCCGGTGATTTCCGTGAGCCCGCAGTCCAGCCCAGCAAGGAGACCACCCGATGAGTACGCCCACCGGCACCTATCTGATCAGGGGTGCGGCCATCCTTGGCGGCGCCACCGAAGACCTTCTCATCCGCGACGGCATCATTGCGGCCAGGGGAATCGACCTGCAGCAGTCCGCTGCCACAGGGACCGCGGAATCTCTTGATGCGGGGCTCACAGTGATCGACGGCACCGGGCTTGTGGCGCTTCCTGGCATGGTGGATATCCATACACACCTTCGCGAGCCGGGCCGTGAGGATGCTGAGACAGTGGAAACGGGAACACGCGCTGCTGCGCTCGGCGGGTATACGGCAGTCCACGCCATGGCCAACAGCAACCCTGTCGCCGACACTGCAGGCGTTGTTGAACAGGTCCACAGCCTGGGCATATCTGCCGGGTGGGTGGACGTGCGTCCCGTAGGCGCAGTGACAGTGGGACTGGCCGGAAAACAGCTTGCCGAACTTGGTGCCATGGCCGACTCCCGCGCTGGCGTGCGGGTTTTCTCCGACGACGGGATTTGTGTCCACGATCCGGTGCTGATGCGCCGGGCCCTTGAATACGTCAAGGCGTTCGACGGCGTCGTAGCCCAGCATGCGCAGGAACCTCGGCTTACCGAGGGCGCGCAGATGAACGAGGGCGAGGTTTCCTCGGTCCTTGGACTGGCAGGGTGGCCTGCAGTCGCGGAAGAGAGCATCATTGCCCGCGATGTCCTGCTGGCACAGCATGTAGGCTCCCGCCTGCATATCTGCCATGTGTCTACAGCGGGATCCGTGGAGCTCATCCGCTGGGCCAAGGAACGCGGCATCAACGTCACTGCGGAGGTCACACCCCACCATCTCCTCCTCACGGACGACCTGGTCCGCAGCTACGATCCCGTCTACAAGGTGAACCCACCGTTGCGCACGGACGCCGACGTCCAGGCACTCCGCGCGGGTCTTGCCGACGGCACCATCGACGTCATTGGCACAGACCACGCGCCGCATCCCAGCGAGCACAAGGAGTGCGAGTGGGCCCAGGCGGCCATGGGCATGACAGGACTGGAGACAGCCCTGTCGGTAGTGCAGGAGACAATGATTGAAACGGGCCTCATGACGTGGGCAGATTTCGCACGCGTCACCTCCACGGTTCCGGCCCAGATTGGTCGCGTGGCAGACCAGGGTCGCCCGCTTGAGGTAGGCGAGCCTGCCAATATTGTGCTGGTCGATCCGGCAGCGCGCTGGATCGTTGACCCCGCAGCCATGGCCACCATGGGACGCAATTCGCCGTTCAGGGGACTGGAACTCCCTGGCCGTGTGATTGCAACGTTCTTCCACGGTCACCCCACAGTGCTGGCGGGTGCACTGAATACACCCCGGCGCATTCTGGGAGGGGACGCCTGATGGATACCCGTCTCGTCTCAGGCCTCTTCACCCTGGTGCTGGTAGTTGTTGCCCTTGGGCTGATCTGGCTTGGCTGGCGTAACCGGCTCAAGCGACAGTCAGACGTCGCGGCCCTGCCAGCACTTCCGGAAGATCCCGGGACCGCTATGGCCAGCTCCGAAGGCCAGTATGTCTCCTCCACAACTGCAGGGGACTGGCTGGACAGGATTGCTGTCCACAGCCTCGGGATCCGCACCAACGCAACCCTTTCGGTCCACCCCGACGGTGTCCTGTACCTCCGGTCAGGTGCGCCGGACATCTTCATTCCTGCCAGCCAGCTGACAGGAGTCCGCAAGGACAGCGGCATGACAGGCAAATTTGTTGAAAAAGACGGACTCGTCATTGTGAGTTGGATCCTGGGCACCCACGAACTCGACACCGGGTTCCGCAGCCGTTCCAGTACGGACCGTGACTCCATCTTTGACGCCCTCCAGGAATTGATCGCGGCAGCATCGGCCGATCCCGCTAGTGGAAAGTAACGCAGTGACAGACTCAGCAGTGACAGAAACAGGCACCACGGCGCCGGCCATCCTGATCCTCGAGGACGGCCGGGTGTTCCGCGGTCGAAGCTACGGCGCCCTCGGCACCACGGTCGGCGAAGCAGTGTTTTCCACCGGCATGACCGGCTACCAGGAGACCATAACGGACCCCTCCTATGCCCGCCAGATAGTGGTCCAGACAGCACCGCACATAGGCAATACGGGAGTAAATACCGACGACGCCGAATCCCGCCAAATCTGGGTTGCCGGCTATGTGGTCCGTGACGCTGCCCGCCGACCTTCCAACTGGCGCTCCGAGAGATCCCTCGACGAGGAGCTCGTGGAACAGGGAATTGTGGGCATCCAGGGCGTTGATACCCGTGCCATCACGCGCCACCTGCGCGAGCACCGGACCATGCGGGCGGGTATCTTCTCCGGTCCGGCAGCCGAGGTACCAGTGAAGGAACTTCTCTCAACGGTTCTTTCCAGTGCCCCTATGGAAGGCGCCCAGCTCGCCGAAGAGGTCAGTATTGACACAGCGTACGTTGTGGAGCCTGCCGATCACGGGTGGACTGGTGCGGCCCGCCTCACTGTGGCTGCCGTTGACCTTGGCATCAAGGCAATGACTCCCATCCGCTTGGCTGAGCGCGGGGTTCGCGTGCATGTCCTCCCGGCGAGCAGCACTCTTGCTGAAGTCCAGGCAGTCAACCCGGACGGATTCTTCATGTCCAACGGCCCCGGCGACCCTGCCACCGCAGATGCGCAGGTTACCCTGCTGCAGTCCGTCCTGGATGTAAAACTGCCCTATTTCGGGATCTGTTTCGGTAACCAGATCCTTGGCCGGGCCCTTGGCTTTGGCACCTACAAGCTCAAGTACGGCCACCGCGGAATCAACCAGCCCGTCCTGGACCGACGCACCGGCAAGGTGGAAATCACGTCCCAGAACCACGGATTCGCCGTCGATGCCCCCCTTGACGGTTCCCCGGAAGCTCCCGAAGCCCGCTATGGCCGCGTCGAGGTCAGCCACATCAGCCTCAACGATCACGTGGTGGAGGGCCTTGCCTGCCTCGATATTCCCGCGTTTTCGGTCCAGTACCACCCTGAGGCGGCTGCCGGACCCCACGATGCTGCATACCTGTTCGATCGGTTCATCGACCTGATGGAAGCAAACCAGAACGGCCAGCGCCCCACCACCACCAACACTGAGGACACCAAGTAATGCCCAAGAGAACTGACCTCAAGAGCGTCCTGGTCATCGGCTCCGGGCCGATCGTCATCGGCCAGGCGGCAGAATTCGATTACTCCGGTACCCAGGCACTGCGAGTCCTTAAGGAAGAGGGCCTGCGGGTCATCCTGGTCAACTCCAACCCGGCCACCATCATGACCGACCCCGAGTTTGCTGATGCGACCTACATTGAACCCATTACCCCCGAGGTGGTGGAAAAAATCATCGCCAAGGAGCGTCCCGACGCCATCCTGCCTACCCTCGGCGGCCAGACCGCACTCAACACGGCCATTGCGCTGGACAAGAACGGCGTGCTGGACAAGTACAACGTGGAGCTGATTGGCGCAAACATTGCCGCCATTGAGCTCGGCGAAGACCGTGAAAAGTTCAAGGGCGTGGTGGAGCGCTGCGGTGCCGAATCTGCACGCAGCCACATCATCCACACCCTTGACGAGGCCTTTGCCGCAGCGGAGGACCTGGGGTACCCCATGGTTGTCCGCCCGTCTTTCACCATGGGCGGGCTGGGGTCCGGACTTGCGTATGACGAGTCCGATCTGCGCCGCATTGTGGGCCAGGGACTGCAGTACAGCCCCACCAGCGAGGTCCTGCTCGAAGAGAGCATCCTGGGCTGGAAAGAATACGAGCTCGAAATGATGCGGGACAAGAACGACAACGTCGTGGTGGTCTGCTCCATCGAGAACTTCGATCCGGTGGGCGTCCACACGGGCGATTCCATCACCGTTGCTCCGGCGCTGACACTGACGGACCGCGAATACCAGCGCCTCCGTGACATCTCCATTGCCGTGATCCGCGAGGTAGGCGTCGATACCGGTGGCTGCAACATCCAGTTCGCCGTAGAGCCCGACACGGGACGCGTTGTCGTCATTGAGATGAACCCCCGCGTATCCCGTTCCTCCGCACTGGCGTCAAAGGCGACGGGATTCGCGATCGCCAAGATCGCCACCAAGCTGTCCCTTGGCTACACCTTGGACGAGATCCCCAACGACATCACGCAGAAAACGCCCGCTTCTTTTGAACCGACGCTCGACTACGTGGTGGTCAAGGTTCCGCGCTTTGCCTTTGAGAAGTTCCCGGCAGCCGATGACACGCTGACCACCACCATGAAGTCCGTGGGTGAGGCGATGGCCATGGGCCGAAACTTTACTGAAGCCCTCCAGAAAGCACTGCGCTCCCTGGAGCAGAAGGGCTCGCAGCTTGATTTCACTCCCGTCCCCGCGGGGGAGGTTGCGGAGCTGATCGAGAAAGCCAAGCGGCCCACCACTGAACGCCTGCACCAGGTCCAGCGTGCCCTCCTGGGCGGCGCCACCCTGGAACAGCTCTTCGAGGCGACCAAAATCGATCCATGGTACCTGGACCAGTTGCAGCTGTTGAACGAGATTTCCAACGAAATCCGCCAGTCCTCAGCCCTGACCCAGGCAATGCTTGAGCGGGCCAAACGGCACGGTTTCTCCGATGAACAGATCGGTTCCCTGACGCATAACTCTGAGGCAGTGGTGCGGGGAGTGCGCCAGGCCCTGGGTATCCGCCCCGTCTACAAGACAGTGGACACCTGTGCTGCAGAGTTTGCGGCCTACACGCCCTACCACTACTCCTCCTATGACGAGGAAGATGAAGTGGCGATGCACGACAAGCCCTCCATCCTGATCCTGGGCTCCGGGCCCAACCGGATTGGACAGGGAATCGAGTTCGACTACTCCTGCGTCCACGCCTCCATGGCACTCCGTGAGGCCGGCTACGAAACAGTCATGGTCAACTGCAATCCGGAGACAGTGTCTACTGACTACGACGTCTCCACCCGCCTGTACTTCGAGCCGCTGACCCTTGAGGACGTCCTTGAGGTCATCGCTGCCGAGGAACGCACCGGCGGAGTTATGGGGGTCTTTGTGCAGTTGGGCGGACAGACGCCACTCAAGCTCGCCCAGCAGTTGGCCGACGCCGGTGTCCCCATCCTGGGCACCTCACCCGAAGCCATCG
Organism: Pseudarthrobacter sp. PS3-L1; assembly: GCF_030063285.1. Lineage (GTDB taxonomy): Bacteria > Actinomycetota > Actinomycetes > Actinomycetales > Micrococcaceae > Arthrobacter. Next base: position 315,128 of record NZ_JASISU010000002.1, read on the forward strand.
ACCTGGCAGAACACCGGGGAGCTTTTGCCCGCGTGCTGGACGAAGCTGGCCTGGTGTCCCCGAAGAACGGCACGGCCGTGTCCTTCGATGACGCAAAGACCATAGCGGACGAGATTGGCTACCCTGTGCTGGTGCGCCCCTCCTACGTCCTGGGTGGACGCGGTATGGAAATCGTCTATGACGAAGCCAACCTCTCGCGGTACATCGCCAATGCCACCGAGATCACCCAGGCGCACCCGGTCCTGATCGACAGGTTCCTCGAGGATGCCGTTGAGATCGACGTTGATGCACTCTTTGACGGCACCGACATGTACCTGGGCGGCATCATGGAACACATCGAAGAAGCGGGCATCCACTCCGGTGACTCCGCGTGCGTGTTGCCCCCGATCACGCTGGCTGGCAACGTCCTGGACCGCGTCCGAACCGCCACCCGGGCCATCGCAGAAGGTGTGGGTGTGCGCGGCCTGATCAACATCCAGTTCGCTCTTGCCTCGGATGTCCTGTACGTGCTGGAAGCTAACCCGCGTGCTTCCCGGACGGTTCCTTTTGTCTCCAAGGCAACGGGCGTCCAAATGGCCAAGGCTGCAGCGCTGATCGGCACCGGCGTCACAGTGCAGCAGTTGCGCACCGAGTACGCCATGCTCCCTGAGACGGGGGATGGTTCTACGCTGCCCATCGACGCGCCGGTCTCCGTCAAGGAAGCGGTGCTGCCGTTCAGCAGGTTCCGCACGCCCGAAGGCACGGTAGTGGACTCGCTCCTTGGGCCGGAGATGCGTTCCACAGGTGAGGTCATGGGTATTGACAAGCACTTCGACACAGCTTTCGCAAAGAGCCAGGCTGCTGCGAACAACGCACTGCCCACCGAGGGTAAAATCTTCGTCTCCGTTGCGAACCGGGACAAGCGCTCGGTCATCATGGGTGTCAAGCGGCTCTCCGATCTCGGTTTTGAGATTGTTTCCACCGGAGGTACCGCCGATGTGCTGCGCCGCAACGGCATTGCGGCAAGCCCAGTCCGCAAGGTCGCAGAAGGTTCGTCCGCAGAGGGTGAGGGCACCATCGCCGACCTCGTCATTGCCGGAGAAATTGATATGGTCTTCAACACACCCTCGGGTGGGGAGGCCCGCAGTGACGGCTATCAGCTGCGTGCAGCTGCAACGTCGATCGGCATTCCCTGCATCACCACCGTGGCTGAATTTAATGCCGCGGTGCAGGCTATTGAGGCACTCCGCACGTATGAGTGGTCGGTGACGAGCCTGCAGGAGCATGCGGCTGCCCTTGCCGCATCACAGAAGGCTGCCGCACTCCATGCCTGATTCGGTGATTCCTGTACCAACCCCCAGCCGGGAGTCCTTTGGCTCCCGGCTCGGGTTGGCCATGACCCAGCGTGGGCCCCTGTGTGTCGGAGTTGATCCCCACCCCGGGCTCCTGGCCGCCTGGGGACTGAATGACGACGTCGAGGGGTTGCGGACATTCTCACTGACGGTCCTTGAAGCTGTGGGGCAGCTTGCTGCAGCGCTAAAACCACAGGTGGCGCTGTACGAGCGCCACGGCTCCAGGGGGATGGCTGTCCTTGAGGAGTTCCTCCAGGCTGCCAGATCGGCGTCGGTCCTCACCATCGCCGATGCCAAGCGGGGGGATATCGGATCGACCATGGCCGCATATTCGGATGCCTGGCTTCGCGATGGGTCGGCATTGGCAGCGGACGCCGTCACGCTGAGCCCCTATCTAGGTTTCGAGTCGCTGCGTCCTGCCCTGGACCAGGCTGCCGAGTCGGACAGGGGTGTGTTTGTGCTCGCGCTGACGTCCAACCCTGAGGGCGCTTCGGTCCAGCACGTGGGCGGGACTGACTCGGTTGCTGGCCGGATAGTCAGTGCCGCAGGGGAGGAGAACAGACGAAACCGCACGGCGCCATCCCAACGGGAAACATCCGGCCACGCGCTGGGTTCTGTGGGCCTTGTCGTCGGTGCCACGGTGGGCTCTGCGCTGACAGATCTGGCCCTGGACCTGAGTGGGCTCAACGGGCCTATTCTTGCCCCCGGGCTGGGTGCACAGGGTGGAACTGCAGCTGATCTCCGGAAGACCTTCGGATCTGCGTACTCCCAGGTTCTGGCAACCTCCAGCAGGGATATCCTCAGTGCCGGTCCACACGCAGCAGCGTTGAAGGCAGCGACACAGCGCACCCTCGACCCCCTCACCTGATTCACCGGTGGCCTGCCCCGCCGGGCACCTGACGGCGGGTGTGGGAACCCCACCTGCAGGAACTGTGGTTTGGTGGCACGACTGATTGTCACTGAGCCATTGATTTGCAGGCATCCCGGGAGTAGGTTCAACGAAAGACCGCAAGGGGAGCGGACCCTACGACGATGCGGGAGATGGACCCATGACCCTCCGGCCCCTGACCACCGAGGAACGCAGTGCCGCTCTTACAAAGGCTGCCGCCGCCAGGGCAACCCGCGCGGCACTGAAGGAGCGGCTCAAGAGTGGCGAATTGAGTATCACCGAGATGCTTGATCTCTCGGCAACTGATGACGCCCTGGCACGGCTGCGCGTTGTGGAACTCCTTGAGGCCCTTCCTGGCATTGGGAAGGTCCGTGCCAGCGCCATTATGGAGCAGTTGGGAATCGCGAGGTCCCGACGGCTCCGGGGCTTGGGCATTCACCAACGCCGAGCGCTGGTAGATTTTATAGACGCAAAGTAGGGCCGCCGCAATTCTGGCCCGGCATCCGTCGCTGCAAAGGAATACGTGAGCAAGAATCCCGGACTGACAGTCCTCGCTGGCCCCACCGCAGTAGGTAAGGGCACCGTTTCCACCTACATCCGTGACAATTATCCTGAGGTGTGGCTCTCTGTGTCGGCCACCACCAGGGCGCCACGTCCGGGCGAGGAGGACGGCGTCCACTACTTTTTCAAGGGTCGTGAAGAATTCGAATCGCTGGTTGCCGAGGGAGACTTCCTGGAGTGGGCAGTTGTTCACGGCCAGAACACGTATGGGACGCTGAGAAGTACTGTCAACCAGGCCATCGCCGACGGTCGCTCGGTCCTTTTGGAAATTGACCTGCAGGGTGCCCGCCAGGTCAAGGAAGCGCTGCCTGACGCCAATTTTGTCTTCCTGGCGCCACCGTCCTGGGACGAATTGGTCCGTCGGCTTGTGGGCCGCGGCACGGAAAGTGCCGAAGAGCAGCAGCGGCGGCTGGAAACCGCTAAACTGGAACTTGCCGCTGAACCGGAGTTCGATCACACAGTCGTTAATGACGACATTCGCCGGGCGGCAGACGAACTTGTTTCACTCATGGGGCTGATTCCTCACCCACGCTAGCGCGTGGCCCGGGACTGCCCGCTAGAACTTTGGAGAATTCGTGTCTACGAACCTTGAAGGCATCATCAACCCGCCGATCGATTCGCTGCTTGAGGCAGCCGATTCTAAGTACGGACTGGTGATCTTTGGTGCCAAGCGCGCACGCCAGATCAACGCCTACTACGCGCAGCTGCACGAGGGCCTCTTTGAGTACGTCGGACCCCTGGTCGACACCAAGCTGAACGAGAAGTCCCTTTCCATCGCGCTGCGTGAAATCAACGAGGGCAAGTTGGTCTCGACGCCTATCGAGTCCGCAGAGTAGTCAAAGCCGCACATTGACGATTGTTGCTGACGGAGCCTAAGTGCGAATAGTCCTCGGAGTCGGGGGAGGGATAGCTGCCTACAAAGTGGCGTCCCTCCTCCGACTTTTTACTGAATCCGGCCATGACGTCTCCGTCATTCCCACGGAGGCGTCCACGCGCTTCGTCGGAACGGCCACCTGGGAGGCCCTCTCCGGCAATCCTGTGACCAACAGCGTGTTTGACGCTATCCCACAGGTCAACCACGTCCGGTTGGGGCACGAAGCCGATCTGATAGTGGTCGCGCCGGCAACGGCTGACATTATGGCCCGGGCTGCTTCCGGCCAGGCCAACGACCTCCTGACGACCACCCTGCTGATGGCACACGGGCCTGTCCTCTTTGCTCCGGCAATGCATACGGAAATGTGGCAGCATGCGGCCACGCAGGCGAACGTTGACACGCTCCGCAGGCGGGGCATCCATGTGCTCGAGCCGGCCGTAGGAAGGCTGACAGGCTCTGATTCCGGTCCGGGCCGCCTTCCGGAGGTAGCAGACATTTTCGCAGCTGCCATGGCGCTCGTCGAGCCTGACGCGATGGCGACACAAACACTGGCAGGCGTGCGGGTTACCATCAGCGCCGGCGGTACCCGGGAGCCGCTGGACCCGGTCCGTTTCCTAGGAAACCGGTCGTCCGGGAAACAGGGTGTTGCACTGGCCCAGGCAGCCCTGGCGGCCGGTGCAACCGTTCGCCTCCTGGCGGCGCACCTTGATGTAGCACCCCCCGCCGGCGTCGAGGTTGTCCCGGTGGAAACTGCCCTTGAACTTCGGGACGCCGCACGTGCTGCATCCCGGGAATCCGATGTTGTCATCATGGCGGCAGCCGTCGCTGATTTCAGGCCGTCAGCTGTCTCGGAGCGCAAGATCAAAAAGCGCGACGATATTGCGGACCCCACCATCACCCTGGTCCGTAATCCGGACATCCTCCAGGAACTGGTCCAGTTGCGCAGTGAGACCAACCGGCGCCAGCTGATTGTCGGATTTGCTGCCGAAACCGGTGATGCGGACGCGGATGTCCTGACCTATGCACGGGCCAAACTCCAACGCAAAGGCTGCGACCTCCTCGTGGTCAACCACGTGGGGCCGAATCGCGTCTTTGGCCAGGACACCACAGCCGTAGTCATCCTTGCAGCCTCCGGCTCCGAACCTCAGGAGGCAACGGGCACCAAGAAGGACGTCTCAACGGTGATCATCAATCGCATCGTGGACGAACTTCGCAGTGTTCCACCTCGTCATCAGCCTGACCAGGAGCCCTGAGCACCTCCTCCGGCATGTCTCGACGCGAGAAGAAACATCCCGCAGACTCCAATTTCCAACCAGTAAGGTAGTTGAGTGACTTCACCGCTGCACACCCCCGCGTCCCAAGCAGTTTCGCCAGCCCTCAGGCTCTTCACCTCGGAGTCTGTCACAGAAGGCCATCCTGACAAGATCTGCGACCAGATTAGCGATGCCATCCTAGATGCGCTGCTCGCAGCGGACCCAGATTCACGCGTCGCTGTGGAAACGATGGCAACAACAGGCTTGGTCCATGTCGCAGGCGAGGTCACCACCAACGCCTATGTCGAGATTCCCCAGATCGTCAGGGACACCATCCTGGGCATCGGCTACGACTCCTCAGCCAACGGGTTCGACGGCGCCCGGTGCGGTGTCTCGGTGTCGATTGGGCAGCAGTCCAATGACATCTCCGGCGGAGTGTTCAATTCCCTCGAGTCCCGTGAGGGGCGCAACGTGGACGCCTACGACCTGCAGGGAGCAGGCGATCAGGGCATCATGTTTGGCTACGCCAGCGACGAGACCCCCACATACATGCCTACCCCAATCTGGCTTGCGCACCGCCTGTCAGAGCGGCTGACGAAGGTAAGGAAAAACGGCCATCTTGCCTACCTGCGTCCTGATGGAAAGACGCAGGTCACCATCGGCTACGACGGGGACAGGCCCATTTCCGTCGAGACCGTTGTGATTTCCAGCCAGCACGCCGAAGGCACTAGCCTGGACCAGCTCCGGGCCGATCTCGCCTCCGAGGTCATCGATCCCGTGATGGCCGAGTCCAACCTGGATCTTTCGCGCACTGCCAACATCCTCAACCCTGCAGGCGAGTTCGTCATTGGCGGGCCAGTGGGCGACGCAGGGCTCACCGGACGCAAGATCATTGTCGATACCTACGGTGGCTTTGCCCGCCACGGCGGAGGCGCCTTCTCCGGCAAGGATCCCTCAAAGGTGGACCGGTCTGCTGCCTACGCCATGCGCTGGGTTGCCAAAAACGTTGTGGCAGCAGGTCTGGCAAAGCGAGCGGAAATCCAGATTGCGTACGCCATTGGCCAGGCCCGTCCGGTGGGGACCTATGTCGAGACGTTTGGTACCGAAACGGTTGATCCTGCAAAGATCAGTGCTGCAATCGCGGAGATCTTCGATCTGCGCCCACGGGCCATCATTGACGCCCTGGACCTCCGCCGTCCCATTTACTCCCGGACCGCCGCACACGGCCACTTCGGCCGCGAGGAGCCAGATTTCACCTGGGAGCGCCTTGACCGCGTTGATGCGTTCAAGGCCTTCTTCAACGCCTAGGACCGTGCGTCAGGAAAACTGACATACCCTGGCAGCTGTGTCAGGGGTGTGTGATTGGCTTGCAGTTGAGGGGCCGGCTGACCCGCCGGTCCCTTTTGCCATTAACGGTTTTTCCTCCAAGCGTTTCAGTGGCTCACGGTCTCCCAGGGCCCAGATTTTTATCGCACGGAAGGCAGGCATGGACGTTACCCCACAGCCCAGAGAGGGTGCGGAAAGTGCTGCCGACGAGCCCAGGAGTGCTCCGTTCGGCAATCTGGGATCCGCACCGCAGGCCAAGGCAGCAGAGCCGGTGCAGTTGTCCCTGCTCCATGGTTTTCCCGACCGTGCACCGATGGTGGCCGGCAAGGAGCTCGCTGCTGCCAACCCTGTTGCGCAGGTCAGGATCGAATCAGGTCTTCCACACCTTGATAGGCCCTTTGACTACAGCGTTCCCACAGGGTTGGACGATCTCGCGCAACCCGGGGTGCGGGTAAAGGTCAAATTTAATGGACAGGAACTGCCAGGCTACCTCGTGGGGCGCTCCGATACGTCGACGTCCGGGCAGCCCCTGGTGGCGCTGCACAAGGTGATCTCCGGCGTTCCGGTCCTCGCCCCCCAGATCCTCCAGCTCGCGGAGTCCGTCGCAGCACGCTACGCGGGAACCCTCAGCGACGTCCTGAGGGTCGCGGTACCACCACGAGTGGCCCGCTTGGACAAGGAATATCTTGCTGCCCAGGCGGCCGCCAGCACTCAGACTGCGGGGCCCTCGACGACGCGTCCCGAAGCGGCTGTTTCACGGGAGACGCCTGGCGTTTTCCAGGCCGCGGACGCGCACCAACCTGCTCATCCGTGGGCCGGTTACGTTCATGGTGCGGCCTTCCTCCGTCATCTGGCAGCAGGAGAATCACCGCGGGCGGCCGTGAGTATCCTGCAGGGCTACGGCACCTCGGGGTGGGCCGCAGCCCTCGCTGCGGCAGTAGCCGCCGTCAGGACCTCAGGACGGGGTGCCGTCGTCGTCGTCCCTGACTATCGCGACCTCGATCAGCTGGAGAAGGCCCTGTTGGAGGTGTTGCCCGCAGCAGATATCGCCCGGCTCAACGCCGACGACGGCCCGTCAGTACGGTACGGAAACTTTTTGCGTCTGCGCTCCGGGCAGGCAAGGGTTGCGATCGGTACCAGGGGCGCGTCGTATGCTCCAGTCAAGAATTTGGGCTTCGTTGCCTGCTGGGACGACGGTGATGATCTCCATACGGAACAGCGTGCACCGTACGCCCACACCCGGGAAGTCCTGCTCCTGAGGGCAGAGCAGGAGCAGGTCGCCTGCCTGTTCGCCGCGCACTCTCGCAGCACTGAGGTCCAGCGCCTTGTTGACGCTGGGTGGCTCCAGTCCGTGGCTGCTGATCGCCAGAGCATGCGGCGCTCGGTCCCTCGCGTCCTGAACACCGCCGACAGTTTTGAACTGGAACGAGACCCGCTGGCGAGGATGGCACGGCTACCGGGTGCCGCCTGGCGTGCGGCACAGGATGGCCTCAGGCACGGACCTGTCCTGATCCAGGTGGCTCGGGCCGGATACGCGCCCTCGCTTCTCTGCGAGAACTGTCGCGAACCGGCCCGGTGTCTGCGCTGTCAGGGACCGCTGGCCATTGCTGGTGGTGCAGCTGTCGCCGAGTGCCGTTGGTGTTCAACGCCAGAACCGCACTGGCAGTGTGCGCACTGCAGCGGCCGCCATCTCCGGCGCGGTGCCACGGGGGTCATCAGAACCGCAGAGGAACTCGGCAGGGCGTTTCCGGGGGCCACCGTCGTGACCTCAACAGGTGACGCGGTCAAGGCGTCGGTGGGGTCGTCTTCCGCGTTGGTGGTTGCGACTGTAGGTGCAGAACCCATCGCCGCTGGTGGCTACGCCGCCGCTTTGTTGCTCGACGGTGACTCCCTACTGCGGCGGGAAAATCTCCGGGCTGCAGAAGACACAGTCCGTCGCTGGTTTAATGCAGCCTCGCTGGTGCGGCCGCAGTCCGAAGGTGGCTTGGTCGTCATCACTGCAGAGGACGCAGCGTCAGTGGGAGCTTTGCTTCGCTGGGACCCGGCTGGTTTTGCTGGCCGAGAATTGGCTCTGCGCCGCGAGCTTCAGCTTCCGCCAGCTGTGCGCCTGGCGTCCCTGACAGGCACTAGCGCCGCCGTCGAACAATACACGGTTGCCATTACGGGAAGGCTCGAATCAGCTGGGGTTCATCTTCGGACAGCGGGACCAGCCCCGGTGGTGCTGCGGAACCGTGCGGTGCGCCACAGCGCTGCAGAAGAATCTTCCGACGATGTCCGAACCCTGTTCTTTATTCCGTTCGTCCATGCAAAAGAGGTCACGGCAATCATGCGGGCCATCCGCTCGGCGCAAGCTGCCAAAAGGACAAGCGAGCCGGTGCAGATCCGCCTGGACGGGAGCGACGTCCTCTAGCCTGCCTCGTGCAGGCTGCGAGCTTCCTGTGCGGCGGAAACAAGTTGGCGCGCAGACTCAGCCCAGCTGAAATCGGCGGCCCGCTGCACGGTACGTCGGGATGCGTTCGCCCAGACGTCATTATCATCGAATTCCCTGACGGCAGCGGCGAACTGCGCAGCAGATTCGGCAGGAACATACCGGACGGCGTCAGCACCCACCTCCCGGAAGATGGGCGTATCGCTGGCAATGACAGGTGTGCCCAGGGCCATGGCTTCGACCAGCGGCAACCCGTAGCCTTCTGCCCTGGACAGGCTGACAAGTGCCGTGGCGCGCAGCAGGAGCTGATCATAGGCCTCATCCGTTACGCCGTTGTGAAAAACCACCTGTCGGCCAGGCGGGACGAGGAACTCCAGCTCCTCGCGGCGCGCAGGACTGATCTTGCTCAAAAGATGCAGCGTGTAGCCATCCAGCTCAGCCATCCCGGCGATCAGCGTCTCGACATTCTTGTACGGCATGAAGGAACCCATGTAGACAAGTGACCTGTCGGAACCCTCGGCAGGATCGCGCACATGACGGGCGCCCTGAGGTGCGTTGCCTACGATTCGGACAGGTCGTCGTGTAAGTCGGTGCCGAGACATCAGAGACCTGGTGGTGGTACTGATGGTCGCGACGACGTCAGCACGATTCAACAGGAACCGCTGCGGCCAATACGCCTTGTGATATAGCCTCCACAGGAGACGAACGGGCGCTGGGAGGAATCCTGGGGGAGCCGGGTGCTCATAGTAGATCAGGTCATGCAGTGTCAGGATCAGCGGGTATTTTCGGCCCCAGCTGCCCATGGTCTGCATGGGGCACACCACCACGTCGGCGCCCAGCGTATTGATTTTCCGCGCCACAAAGACTTCGCGGGGCGAGAGCGGACTGTTGATCTGGGTATAGGGCACGTCGGGCAGAAGCTTCAGCTGGCGCTGATCGCTGATCAGCATGGAGACTTCTGCGATCTTCGCGGTTGCCTCGATGAGGCTCGCGCCGTAGCGGCTGATGCCGTCGTGGTGGTCCGTTCTGGTGAAACGGGCATCGATGATGATTTTCACGCGGGAGGTTCCTCAAGGAAGGTGCGGATGGCAGCGGCTGCCGGTTCGGGAGTTTCGTAGTGAATGAGATGCCCGACGTCGGGGATCACGCAGAGCGTGCCGTGCGGTAGTTCGCTCAGCAGCAGGTGCTGGTCCTTCAGGACTGCAATCTCGTCTTTCTCACCGGCAACCAAGAGCACCGGAAGTGCAAGACGCGTGGCCACCTCGCGGACATTTGAGCCCACGGAGGCCCGGAACGATTCCTGGAGTGCATCGCGGTTGGCGAAGGCGCTGAAATAGGAGTGGTGCTGGCCATGGATGAATCTACGCAACTGCGGATCGCGGGTTTTGGCCATTGTGATGCTCATAAGCCGGACAATCAGCGGGCTCCGGAGCACGGCCAGGCCAAGTCTCTCCGGCAGCCGTGCGGAAACCTGGTAATAGATAACGGCCAGCCTGGTGAGCAGGCCCTTCGGCCCTTCCAGGGCCGGGGCTGCGATGGGATTGATCAGGATGAGTTTGAGGACCGCGTCGGGATCTGCTGCCACAAAGTGTGAGGCGATGATCGACCCGAAAGAATGCCCCAGAAGTACTGTGTCCGCGCCCAGGCCTGTTGCAGCCATAAAGCCGTGAAGGAATTCTACGTAGCTGTCAACGGTATGGGGTTCTGATTCGAAGGCCGCAGACCTGCCGAATCCCGGTAAATCGGGCATGACGAGCCGCATTCCCGGAAGGTGGTCCGCAATGCGCAACAGGCCGTGGTGGTCACCGCGGAATCCGTGGACCGCAAGAACTGTGGGAGCGTCCGCCGGGGCTTCCACTGGTTCGTAGACCCAGTAGCCCACGGAGGATCCCATGACGGAGATCTTGGCCATCCGTGTTCGCCCCGGGAGGCTCGGGGTGAACCACTGATGGGCTTCTGCGCTCACGGGCTTTTTCACCTTCACCTTCACTCCTAGTTCACGCTGTCCGGGTGGGAGCCAGTTCGTTGATCACGGTCCAGGGCATCGATGGCAGCCATGGATTCACTGCTGAGGTGAAAGTCGAAGATTCGGTGGTTCTCGCGGATCCGGGCCTCGGAGCTTGCCTTCGGAATCACAACGTTGCCGTGCTGAATATGCCAGCGAAGAATGACCTGGGCAGGTGTGCGCCCGTAGTCCGCGGCCATCGCCACGAGAACTGGGTCGGCGAGGACCTGCCCCCGTCCCAGGGGGCTCCAGGCTTCTGTCCTGATGCCCAGGGCGTCATGCTTTAGGCGCAGTTCTCGCTGCTGCAGCCATGGATGGAGTTCAATCTGGTTTACGGCCGGCACCACGTCCGCCGAGGCGAGAAGTCGATCCAGATGCCTTGCCTGGAAGTTGGATACTCCAATGGCCCGCACCCTGCCTTCCGCATACAGGGTCTCCAGGGCACGCCACGTTTCCCGGTACAGGTCCCGCTCGGGGCAAGGCCAGTGGATCAGGTACAGGTCCAGGTATTCAAGGCCCAAATTGCTCATGGACGAATCAAAGGCACGCAGCGTTGCGTCGTAGCCGTGATCGTCATTCCACACCTTCGTGGTGACAAACAGATCGCCCCGCGAAAGGCGCGGGTGCTGTTCACCCGAGCCGCCGACGTCGGACGTTGACGTAAAGGGACCAAGCCCACCGATGGCACGTCCAACACCGGCTTCGTTGCCATACATGGCAGCTGTGTCCAGGTGCCGGTATCCAGCATCCAGCGCCGTGCTGGCAAGGTCCTGGGCATCAGGCGCAGGCACCTTATAGAACCCAAAACCGAGCTGGTCCATCAGTACTCCGTTATTGAGGCGCAGTTGCGGTTCAATTCTCATACCCCGACTCTACCGAGACTGCTGGGGCATGCTGTCCAGGCTCACCAGGCGTCGCGCTGTTCCTTCATCAAGGATCAGGTCAGTGGCAAGGCCAGCAGCAAGGGCCCCCCGGAGGCCATTGATCTTTGATGCCCCTGATACAACGCAAATCCGGCGGCGCACCTGACGCAGCTCCGCCAACGACGGACCTGTCGAGCGTTCGTTGAGCGTGATGCCATCAGAGGAGCCATCGGAGCGGAAAAACACCGTTGCGACGTCACCGACGACGTCAGAGGAGGAAAGCACCTTGAGGTCTTCTTCCGCAAGGTAGCCACCGGCGTAGACATGGCTGGGGTAGCTGGAGTCGACAGATCCAACGCCAAAGATCGCGATACTCATCCGTGACTGCAGATCGAGGATGCGCTGGACGCTCCGCTCATTCCACATGGCCCTTTTTGTGTCGGCGTGGTCAAAGAACGCTGGCACGGGAAACTGTTCCACCTGCGCGCCGTAGGCACTTCCAAATCTACGCATGATGTCGCTGGCGTAGGTCAGCCCTGTTGTATGCATGTTGCCGGCACCGTTGAGCTGCACAATGACGCTGTCGTGGGTTATTTTCCGGGTCAGATGCCTGCTGACGGCGCTCAGGGTCGATCCCCAGGCAACACCGATGGTCGCGTTGGAGTCAACGAGTGGACCAATTGTCCGGGCCGCCTGCATGGCCACGCGGTCCAGTGTCTCGGCCTCGTTGAGTGTCTCCAGGACGGGAACTACGTGGACGTCGACGGCGTAGCGCATCCGGATGCGCCCCTCAAGTTCTGGTCCAGTATCCAGGGGGTTGCGAATTTGGATCTGGACCAGGCCGGAGTCCCTTGCCGAGGAGAGTAGCCGCGAAACGGTTGACCGGGAGGTCCGCAGTTCACGGGCAATTGCATCCATGGTCAGATCCTGCAAATAGTACATTTGTGCAGCTCGGAGGGCATCCGAGTCTTTTGAGCGGGTCATTGCCCTTCCCTTCTGCACGTTTGTGCATTGTGCTTGACTCCATTTTCCATTGTTTCCAAGAATAGGAGAAGAGCCGCGCCACGCAGCACGTGCGTGCCGCGCAGGACCAAACCCGAGGGAGTTGTTTTGGGACCCAAAGAACCACATGGCCACGGCACAGAGGCGCAGGAGCCAGCAGTGACCCGGACCGCAGTATCCAATATCCGGAACCGCCCCAAGGCCCAGGTTCTTGTTGTCGGCGGAGGCATCAATGGTGTCGGTACGTTCCGCGATCTGGCCCTTCAAGGGGTCGACGTCGTTCTCGTCGAGCGTGGCGACTACTGCCAGGGCGCCAGCGGTGCGTCCTCCCACATGATCCATGGTGGCATCCGCTACCTGGAGAATGGTGAATTCCGACTGGTCCAGGAATCAGTCGTCGAGCGTAACCGCCTCCTGCGGATTGCCCCGCACTACGTGAAGCCGCTGCAGACAACAATCCCCATCTACAGCACGTTCTCCGGCATCCTGTCAGCGCCTGCGCGATTCCTGACGCACAAGCAGGGAAAGCCCAAGGAACGCGGCGCCTTCCTGATCAAAATCGGTCTGACCATTTACGACTTCTTCTCTCGTGACGGCGGTTCAGTTCCGCGGCACAAGTTCCATGGCCGCAAGAAGGCACTGGCAGAGATGCCGCAGCTTCCCGCCAACCTGAAGTACGCAGCGACATATTTTGACGCTTCAGTGCACAACCCTGAGCGCCTGACGCTCGACGTACTGCAGGACGGCGAAAAAGCCGGCGTTAACGGCGGCGGGGCTACCTCGAGGGCCAGCAACTACCTATCCCTCGCCAGCATGGACGCCGGAAACGGCGGCACAGTCACGTTGCGCGACGAACTCACAGGCGAGACTTTTGACTTCTCCGCAGACGTGATCGTCAACACCACCGGCGCGTGGGTGGACTTCACGAACGAGGCAATGGGAGCAGTCTCCTCCTACATGGGCGGCACGAAGGGCTCGCACATCGTGCTGGACCACCCTGAGCTGTTGGCAGCATGTAACGGGGGCGAGCTCTTCTTCGAGCACACTGACGGCCGTATTGTGCTGATCTACCCGATGGAAGACCGCGTATTGGTTGGCACCACGGATATCGATGCCAACATGAACGAGGATGCAGTCTGCACGGACGAGGAAATCGAGTACTTCTTCGACCTCATAGGCCACGTCTTCCCCAATATCAAGGTCACCAACGACCAGATCGTCTACACCTTCTCGGGCGTGCGTCCATTGCCCCGGCACGACGCCACGGCTCCCGGCTTCGTCTCCCGCGACTACCGCATCGAACGTCGCCAGCTGCCTGCATCCGACGGTGGCCCAAGTGCAGTGCTGAGCCTGGTGGGCGGCAAATGGACCACATTCCGCGCACTCGCCGAGCACATGACCAACGATGTCCTCAAGGAACTCGGGGTAGAGCGTAAGGTGTCCACAGCGAAGCTCGCAATCGGCGGCGGTGCCGGATTCCCCGACACCGAGTCTGGCGTGCAGATGTGGATCAAGTCACACATGAGTTCTACCCGAGATGCAGATCGTACGGCAGTCCTGTTGACCCGCTATGGCACCAGGGCTGAAGATGTGATGCGGTACCTCGATGGTGGTTCGGACAGGCTGCTGCACTCGTCCCGTGAACTCTCGGTGCGCGAGCTGGAATTCATGGCCGAGAACGAACAGATTGGACACCTGGTGGACGTTCTGATCCGCAGGACATCCCTGGCGTTCCGCGGTTTGGTCACCGGTGAACTTCTTAACGAGATTGCTGATGTACTGGCGGGTCCGTTGGGATGGAGCGCTGCTGTACGCAGCGAGGAGATCAAGCACGCGCAGAATGTGCTGGATCGCTTCCACAGGGTGCAGGTCCACAGCTTGGTTGCCTAGGCAACCACGGTTCGGCCGGAGGGTAGTCACTACCCTCCGGCCCCACAGCCCCTGATGACCAGGGGCTGATAACAGAAAATGGAGGAGTCAACGATGTCTCTTGGAATAGTGTTTTTATCCGAACTTTTCGGAACGGCCATGCTCACACTGCTTGGCTGTGGCGTAGTCGCCAACGTGGCCCTCAAGGGCACTAAAGGCTACAACGCAGGATTCTTGATGGTCACATGGGGCTGGGGCCTGGCAGTCTTCGCCGGCGTCTTCGTCGCTGCCAAGTCTGGCGCACACCTCAACCCTGCAGTCACGATCGGTCTTCTCGCCAATGGTGGCGGGACGTATGCAACCGATGTTCCCATTACTTTCGCTTCGACAGTGACCTACCTTGGTGCCGAACTCTTGGGCGCATTCCTGGGTGCGGTTGTTTGCTGGCTCGCCTACAAGCAGCACTTCGATGCTGAGCCTGAGGCCCCCGCCAAACTCGGTGTTTTCTCAACCGGTCCCGCAATCCGCTCCACCCCATGGAACCTGGCTACCGAAATCATCGGCACCTTTGTCCTCGTCTTCGTGATCCTTGCTTTCGGTGGGACTCCTTCGGGACTTGGCCCGCTGGCCGTTGCACTGCTCGTAGTTGGTATCGGCGTTTCACTCGGTGGACCCACCGGCTACGCCATCAACCCGGCACGTGACCTCGGTCCCCGTATTGCCCACGCACTGCTTCCCATCAAGGGCAAGGGTTCCAGCGACTGGAGCTACTCCTGGATCCCCGTTGTAGGACCCCTCGTTGGTGGTGCGCTGGCTGGCGTAGCCGCCAATGTGCTGCCGATCATTTTCGTAGCAGCAAGCTGATCCACCGACGAACCCTCCGTTCGTCCATCCGTTCACATCATTCGTCGATCATCAAGACAAGGACGTCACAATGAACCAGTACGTAATCGCCATCGACCAGGGCACCACCAGCAGCCGCGCCATCGTGTTTGATCACAGCGGCAACATCGTGTCCACCGGCCAGATGGAGCACGAGCAGATCTTCCCGAAGGCAGGCTGGGTTGAGCACAACCCCGCTGAAATCTGGAACAACACCCGCGAGGTCATCGCCTCGGCGCTGTCCAAGGCCAACCTGACGCGCCACGACATCGCAGCCGTGGGTATCACCAACCAGCGTGAGACCGCTGTGGTCTGGGACAAAAACACTGGCGAAGCTGTTTACAACGCCATCGTCTGGCAGGACACCCGCACGCAGTCAATTGTGGATGAACTTGCCAAGGATGGCGGCGCCGACCGCTTCAAAGCCACTGTTGGCCTGCCTCTCGCCACCTATTTCTCGGGCACGAAAATCAAATGGATTCTCGACAACGTCGATGGTGCGCGGGAAAAAGCAGAAGCTGGCGACCTGATCTTCGGCAACACGGATGCCTGGGTACTGTGGAACCTTACCGGCGGCACCGATGGTGGCGTCCATGTCACAGATGTCACGAACGCCTCACGCACACTCTTCATGGATCTTGAAACCCTGCAGTGGGATGAAGAGATCCTCGGTATCTTCGGGGTTCCCCTGTCGATGATGCCGACCATCAAGTCCTCCTCCGAGGTTTATGGCACAGTGCACACGTCGCAGCTGCTGCGCGAGACCCCTGTGGCCGGTATCCTCGGCGACCAGCAGGCGGCCACCTTTGGCCAGGCTGCCTTCGCCCAGGGCGAGGCCAAGAACACCTATGGCACCGGTTGCTTCCTCATCTTCAACACGGGTGAGGAGATTGTGCACTCCAAGAACGGCCTTCTGACGACGGTTGGCTACAAGCTTGGCGACGCGGCACCGCACTACGCCCTGGAAGGCTCCATTGCGGTGACCGGTTCACTGATTCAGTGGCTGCGCGATAACTTGGGCATGATCAGTTCTGCCCCTGAGGTTGAGACACTTGCCGCACAGGTCAAGGACAACGGTGGGGTCTACATTGTGCCTGCATTCTCCGGTCTGTTTGCGCCTTACTGGCGCTCCGATGCCCGTGGTGCGATTGTGGGCCTGACGCGTTTTGTGAACAAGAACCACATTGCCCGTGCTGCGCTGGAGGCCACGGCTTTCCAGACCCGCGAGGTTCTTGACGCCGTCAATGCCGACTCGGGAGTACCCCTGACGGAGCTGAAGGTCGACGGCGGTATGGTCGCCAACGATGAACTGATGCAGTTCCAGGCCGATATCCTTGGCGTGCCCGTGATTCGCCCCAAGGTGGTCGAGACCACCGCACTTGGTGCGGCCTACGCTGCAGGTCTCGCCGTTGGCTTCTGGAAGGACCTTGGCGAACTCTCAACGAACTGGTCCGAAGACAAGCGGTGGGAACCGTCCATGGAGCAGGCCGAGCAGGACCGCCAGATGCGGATGTGGAAGAAGGCAGTCACCAAGTCCATGGACTGGGTTGACGACGACGTAAAGTAGGCATTCCACGCCTGATGCCTTCGCTGTGAAGGGGGCCCCGCCCGTTTTGTGGGCACCCAAAGATGTTCCCGGGCCCCCTTCACAGCTCAGCGTCAGCAGGGCGGCAGTACCGACGTCCGCGGCGAATGGTTTGTTTTCCTTCGTGCGGTAAAGTTGTTTCATGCGTGCGATCCTTCTGCTTAGCCAGCCGCCAAGTGTCCGGACCAACGGATAGTTGAGCGGCAGCCCCTCACCTGTGAGGGGCTTTTGTGTGTCCGGGCGGAACTCGGGCCAGCAGTAGAAGGGCAGGAGTCGCGGCAGTACCCATGTCGCGACAGGACAGAAAAGGGCAGCAGTGACCGTTCACCCGGATACCACCGGAACATCAGCAGAGGGCGTAGTGGAGCCCACTGAAGGCATCTACAGCTTCCCCGCGATCGAGGCTAAATGGCAACAGGTGTGGGAGGAACTTAATGTCTTCGCGCCACTCGACGATGGTTCGCGCGAGCGGCGGTATGTCCTGGACATGTTCCCCTACCCTTCCGGTGACCTGCACATGGGCCACGCTGAGGCGTTCGCCATGGGCGATGTGGTCTCCAGGTACCTTCGCCAGCAGGGATTTGACGTGTTGCACCCCATTGGGTGGGACTCCTTCGGGCTCCCGGCAGAAAACGCGGCCATTAAACGCAATGCGCATCCCAGCGAGTGGACCTACGCCAATATCGATACCCAGGCCGCCTCGTTTCGTCGGTACGCCATTTCAGCCGACTGGTCCCGCCGGATCCATACCTCTGATCCTGAGTACTATCGATGGACCCAGTGGCTCTTCAAACGGTTCCACGAACGGGGCTTGGCGTACCGCAAGAATTCTCCGGTCAACTGGTGTCCCAAGGACCAGACTGTGCTCGCCAATGAACAGGTAGTTAACGGGGCCTGCGATCGATGCGGCACCATCGTGACCAAAAAACTCCTGAACCAGTGGTACTTCAAGATCACGGACTACGCCGACCGCCTCCTGGATGACATGGAGCAGCTCAAGGGTCACTGGCCCGAGCGCGTTCTGGCGATGCAAAAGAACTGGATCGGCCGCTCTGAGGGAGCCCACGTCAGCTTCGTCATCGAAGCCGCAGGAAACCGCGGACAGCAGGACGTCACGGTCTTTACCACCCGCCCAGATACCCTGCACGGCGCTACGTTCTTTGTTGTTGCCGCTGATGCGGAGATTGCCCGTGAGCTAACCACGGAGGACAGGCTTCCGGCACTCGAGGAGTACCGCGAACGGGTGAAGGCCCTGTCGGATATTGAGCGTCAGTCCACTGAACGAGCCAAGACCGGAGTCTTCACCGGCCGCTACGCTGTCAACCCACTCAATGGCGAAAAGCTTCCCGTCTGGGCAGCCGACTACGTCCTGGCTGACTACGGCACGGGTGCGATCATGGCGGTTCCCGCGCATGACCAGCGCGACCTCGACTTTGCCAAAGCATTTGACCTGCCGGTGCGTGCTGTCCTGGATACCGGGGCAGAGGACCCTGCGGTATCCGGTACGGCGACAACCGGCGAAGGTACCCTGATCAATTCAGGGGAACTTGACGGTTTGCCCAAGGCTGAGGCAATCCCCGCTGCCATTGCCCTGCTGGAACGCCAGGGAACAGGCAAGAAATTTGTGAACTTCCGGCTCCGGGACTGGCTGCTGAGCCGGCAGCGCTTCTGGGGTGCTCCGATCCCCATCATCCATTGCCCCACGTGCGGCGAGGTGCCGGTCCCCGACGACCAGCTTCCCGTCCGTTTACCCGATGACCTGCGGGGTGAGGACCTGGCACCCAAGGGAACCTCGCCGTTGGCAGCAGTCAGCGACTGGGTCAATGTCGAGTGCCCCTCCTGCGGGGGTCCCGCAACCCGGGATACAGACACCATGGATACCTTTGTGGATTCTTCCTGGTACTTCCTGCGTTTTGTCTCGCCGGACTACACAGAGGGGCCTTTCGATCCAGAGAAGGTTAACGCCTGGATGCCGGTAGGGCAGTACGTAGGCGGTGTTGAACACGCCATCCTCCACCTGCTCTACGCGCGTTTCTTCACAAAGGTCATCCACGACATGGGGATGATCGAAGCGAACGAACCGTTCCGCGCCTTGCTGAATCAGGGCCAGGTGCTCAACGGTGGCAAAGCGATGTCCAAATCCCTGGGAAACGGAGTCGACCTCGGTCAGCAGTTGGACAAATTCGGTGTGGACGCCGTGCGACTGACCATGATTTTTGCCTCCCCTCCGGAAGATGACGTCGACTGGGCGGATGTCTCGCCGTCGGGCTCTGCGAAATTCCTTGCCAGGGCGTGGCGCCTTGCCCAGGACGTCACCAGCGCACCGGGCGTTGAGCCTACTTCCGGTGAGCGTGCCCTGCGGACCGTGACGCACCGGACTGTCTCGGACGCTGCGGAGCTGCTGGACAACAACAAGTTCAATGTTGTTGTTGCCAAACTCATGGAATTGGTTAATGCCACCCGCAAGGTAATCGACACCGGTGCCGGGGGAGCGGATCCAGCCGTCCGGGAAGCAGCTGAGGCAGTTGCCGTCATTCTGAGCCTCTTTGCCCCCTACACGGCCGAAGACATGTGGCAGTCGCTGGGACACGAACCTTCTGTGGCCAACGCGGGCTGGCCCGTGGTGGACAGCGCACTGCTGGTCCAGGAGAGCGTCACCGCCGTTGTCCAGGTGCAGGGCAAGGTCCGTGACAGGCTTGAGGTGGCGCCGTCGATTACCGAGAACGAGCTGCGGGAACTGGCCCTTGCCTCTGAGGCTGTCCAGCGGGCCCTTGCCGGCCGGGACATCCGGACTGTTATCGTGCGGGCCCCTAAACTGGTGAATATCGTCCCGGCGTAGCCGGTGTGACGGCCGCCGGATTTTCCGGTGGCCGTCCGATGCCCAGGAAGGGACCATGCCTAACCAAGATCCAGGACGTTGGCCGTGGTTCAGGGACCGATTGGGGAGTGGCCGTAGGCCACCAGCCACGCCTGCAAAACGTGGGACGGTTGCCATTGTGACTGACTCCGCTGCGGCGCTCCCGCGGGAGTGGCTGGCAGAGTGCTCGACGGCGGGGCTGCTGACCGTAGTCACCATGTCCGTGATGGTCGCTGACCACGTCCACGCGGAAGACGAGGAAGACATAGCGGCCGTCATCTCGGTGGCCATGGCATCCGGAGCTCCCGTTAAGACCTCCCGTCCATCGCCTGGGCAGTTTGAACAGGCATACCGGGCAGCGCAGGCAGCGGGGTTCGACGCCGTAGTGTCGATCCATCTTTCTGGGGAACTTTCGGGGACGGTTGAGGCTGCCCGGCTGGCAGCTGGCAGGGTCAGCCTGCCTGTCCAGGTGGTTGATTCCAGGACCGTCGGTATGGCCATGGGCATGGCTGTCCAGGCGGCAGTGGTGGACTCAGCGAACGGTGGCGACAGCCGGTCTGTCGCTGCGGCTGCACGCGGGGCCCTTGCCCGCACGAGGGTCTATTTCTACGTTCCCAGCCTTGAGCAGCTGCGCCGCGGCGGTCGGATTGGTGCTGCTGCTTCCCTCGTGGGTACCGTGCTGGCTATCAAGCCGATCCTGTCCGTCGAGGATGGCAGGATCGTCCCGCTCGAAAAAGTGCGGTCTGCAGCCCGGGCCGTGGCGCGACTTGAGGAACTGGTGGTGCAGGATGCCTGCACCAGACCTGCTGGCACAGCAGCCCTGGCAGTGCATCACTTTGGGAATCCAGCAGAAGCGGCACACTTGGCGGAACGCCTGGCCCTGGCCCTTCCGCTCTGCCCACCGGCCTCGACGAGTGCGCTGCCAACGGTGCTGGCCGCTCATGCTGGACTTGGTGTCCTGGCTGTCATAGTAGGTGAGCAGCCACGTCCAGGGACCGCTTTGTCCACATAGCGCTGACCTGATCTGGAACGGCCGATCATTGCGGCATAGCGTGAACGCCATGACGTCCCATGGTGCCCGCGGCCCCCGCCCGGAATCGCCGCGCCATGTCCGCGACAGGCTGCACGCCAGCCTTGGATCCGCACCGGGCCTGCTGGAACCGGTGCAGGGTGGCCGGAGTGAAACATTGCGTCCGCTCTCCCTGAAAGTAGGGGACGAGCCAGCCGGGCCCCTGGCGGGAGACGATGTCCCAGCTGTCCGGATCCGCTTTCGACTCGGTGTTCTTCCGGTGGCCCTTGCCGCTCTCCTGTGCTCCGCCCTCGCTGCGTTTCTGTTCTGGCAGTCCGCCACCTCCGAGACCAGCATCCAGGCAATCAACGACATGGAGTCCCAGACACAGGGCAAAGCCGTGGGTCCTTCATCCATGCCCGGTGGTGAATCCGCAAGCCCGCTGTCCGGTCCGGGATCAACCGGTACCGGTTCGTTCAGTAGCGCTCTACCCGAGCCTGATGGCACCGGCCACGCCGGACAGGTAGTTGTGGTTCATGTAGCTGGCGCTGTTCTCCACCCCGGCATCGTGGTCCTCCCTGCGGGGAGTCGGGTCCACCAGGCGCTCGACGCGGCCGGCGGAGCAGCACCGGATGGCTTGCCTGATGAGCTCAACCTCGCTGAAGTACTGACAGATGGCCAAAAAATCCGGGTTCGCGTGCTCGGCGAGGATCTTCCGGTTGAAGCAGTAGGCCAACCCCCGGTCACAGGATCTCGTGCGGGACCAACTGCCGGGGGTATTTTGGTGAACCTGAATACCGCGACCCTCGAAGAGTTGGGAACACTGCCTCGGGTGGGACCTGTTCTGGCCCAGCGCATCATCGACTGGCGGACCGCGCACGGCGTATTCGGCAGTGTGGAGGAGCTTGACGCAGTGGAGGGCGTTGGCCCAAAAATGCTGGAGTCACTGCTGCCCCTCGTGAGGGTGTCATGAATGCGACAGGGAGGAACAGCGACCACTGGCACGACACTCCGGTTCAGCGTGATGCGGAGAGTCAGATGGGGACCGGCCAGGGATGGCATCGTTTCGTTCAGTCGGCGTTGGCACCTCCTCCCTCAGCTGGTGGAACGCAGCCATCTGCAGGAATCGTGGTTCACAGGCCGCAGCCCCGAGCCCTGTGCAAAAGCATCTACCCGGCCGGAAAGGCGTGGTGGTCCACACTTGTGCATCGCGCATTCGATCCGAAGCACCCGTCCACCATCGACCGGCACACCAGCAGGCTCGACATTCGTTTGGTACCTGCTGCCAGCCTTGTCTGGCTGAGTGCCGTGGGCGGTGTCTGGCTGGCTGGTCCTAACCTGGCAGCCCTCAGTGTCGGACTGCTCAGCGGTGCAGTGCTGTGTGCCGTTCCGGTCCGGAGACCGGCACGTATAAGACCGCTCACAGTTACGGCGTTTATTGCGTTCACCTGGAAGCACCAGTCGGGCAGGGGTGGAAGTACTCTTGGCCGGTTCTTTCCACGAAGCACGCGCCTCACTGCATCCTTGGCGCTGCTTCTGGGCGGAGTCATGGCCGGGTTGGGTGGAAGCTCAGCCGTCGCCCGGGCCGAAGGACCCTTTGCTGATTTAGTGGAAAGGAACGCTGGCGTGGTTGCAGAAGTCACTGTCACTGGATCCGCCCGTGAGGTGAGGGCGGCACACACCGGCGCTGGAACCCAGTGGCTGATCCCCATCAGTGCCCAGTCGATGACTGATGCTGGCCGCGTGATATCCGGTACCGGAACGTTTCTTGCCGTGGGAAATGGCGAGTGGGCCACGGCGGGTCCCGGCGCCAGGTTGCGTGTCACGGGGACGCTGGCACCACCATGGCCCGGGCTAGACACCGATGGGGTGCTGACGGTCTCGAGTTCGTCTCGGCACCCGGCAGCCCTGCCATCACTCAGCCAGGTGGCACTCTTCCTGCGGCGAGACTTTGCCACAGCGGCAGGGTTTCTGCCGCCGGACGCAAGGGGACTACTGCCCGGCATGATCACGGGGGATACCTCCGCGCTCGACGAGTCGCTGGAACAGGCGATGAAAATTACGGGTATGACGCATCTGACAGCCGTCAGCGGAGCAAACTGCAGCCTCGTCCTGACAGCGCTCCTGCTCGGGGCACGTAGCCTGCGGCTCAACAGGGGAGTCGCGGCAGCCGCAGCGCTTGCGGGCCTAAGCCTCTTTGTTGTCGTTGTAGGCCCGGACCCATCGGTCCTGCGGGCTGGCGTGATGGGAGCCGTCGGCGTTTCTGCCATTGCCGGCGGGCGCCGCGGACGTGCACTGACAACATTGTGCCTGGCAGTCATGTGCCTTCTCTTCATCAGTCCCAGCCTTGGATCAACCATCGGCTTTCTCTTGTCCGTCACAGCAACGCTAGGCATCATTCTGCTGGCCAACAGAATCATGGCACTGCTTCCGCACCGCACCCCACCCCTGGTGGCTGCAGTCATTGCCGTCCCACTGTCTGCGCAGCTGATGTGCGGCCCCATCATTGTTCTGTTGCAACCAACACTCTCTCCCTATGCACTCCCGGCGAATGTCCTGTCAGCAGTGGTCGTGACGCCTGTAACCCTGGCCGGGACAGCGGCGCTTGCCCTGTTGTGGCCGGTACCTTTCGCAGCAAGCGCCCTGTTGGCTGTGGCTGGATGGTGCAGCCAGGTCGTTGCCGGTTTGGCCCGCTTCTTTGCGGGTCTGCCCGGCAATTCGATGCCATGGCCGGAAGGACCTCCTGGTGCCTGCACCATGGCACTGCTTTCGACCCTCACGTTGGCTACCCTGATTCTTGCAGCCAACCCTGCCATCCTGATCCGGGCTGCAGTAAGGCTCCACACAAGGGTTGAAGCGTTACTCGCCACCACCGAGACGATGGCTGCTTCGCTGTACTTGGCCCGACAACAGCGGCGTGGGAAACTGGGACACACACTGCACAATTCTCGGAAGGATCCAGCGTGGCCTCGGCACCCCCCAAGAGCAGCAGGACCTCGGTCAACACAGTCACCTGGCGGGACGTAAAGCCAGCAGCCGTCATCCTGGTAGGTGGCCCCGAAGAGTACCTTGGAATCCGTGCCATCGACCACATCAGGGCACAGGTCCGCGCGGGAGATCCTGACGTTGAACTCAGCAGACTCAACGCAGCCGCCTACGAACCCGGTTTCCTTCGCATGGTGGTGAGTCCATCCCTGTTCGGTGAACGCAAGCTCATCGAGGTGGAGGGCGTCGAATCAATGAATGATGCCTTCCTGACGGATGCTCTCACGTATCTAAAGCAACCCGAGGATGACGCGGTCCTGGTGCTCCGCCATGGGGGCGGTGTTCGAGGAAAGAAGCTGCTGGATGCTATCAAGGCTGCCGGGTGGCCAGTCGTGGACTGTCAGCCGCTGAAAAAGGATGCCGACAAGGCCGCCTTCGTTACTGCTGAATTCAAGGCTGGCGGCCGGAGAATTGAATCTTCAGCCGTCCAGGCCTTGGTCAACGCAACAGGTGCCAACCTGTCCGAACTTGCCGCAGCATGTAACCAATTGATAGCTGATGCCACCTCAACGGTCGACGCCGAACTCGTTGACAGGTACTACGGGGGACGGATTGAAGCAACGGCTTTTAAAGTCGCGGACGCCGCCATGGCCGGTAATGGGCCAGTAGCATTGTCAACTCTTCGCCATGCACTTGCCACCGGCGCCGATCCGGTGCCCCTGGTAGCGGCGCTTGCTGCCAAACTGCGGACAATTGCCAAAGTGGCAGGCGCTCAAGGATCTTCTCATCAGGTCGCCCGGGACTTGGGAATGCAGCCATGGCTTGTGGAACAGGCCCAACGCGATGTTCGCCGATGGACTCCTGACGGTCTGATCAGGTCAATTCAGGCCACCGCCGAGGCAGATGCGCAAGTCAAGGGTCTTTCGAGGGATCCTGTCTACGCTGTGGAGCACGCAGTCACCGTGATCTCCATGTCTGTACAGCCACGCTGAAGCACGGACCTGTCGGAGGCCTCGCTGTGAGGCTGGACTGCCCGCGCTGCCATGCCAGCAGCTCTGCTCAACCACTGTGTGGTCCCTGAAGCGCGTTGAATCGTACCGACAGGTACAGATACTCCCCAGTTGCTGGCTTTAGGCATCCGTGCTCAGGGCGTCTTAAACGCTTATGGCCGGCTCCGAGGGAGCCGGCCATAATGATCAGTTCAGGGAACTGTAAACCTTAGAGTGCGTTGACCTTCTTGGAGATCGCCGACTTGCGGTTCGCTGCGTTGTTCTTGTGCAGAACACCCTTGCTGACAGCCTTGTCCAACTTACGGCCGGCAGTTGCCAAGGCAGCAGCAGCAGCATCCTTATCCGAGGAATCAACGGCGGTGTTGACGGCGCGGATGGCCGTCTTCAGCTCAGACTTGACGGCGTTGTTACGCAGACGAGCCTTTTCGTTGGTGAGGATGCGCTTCTTCTGGGACTTGATATTAGCCACGTGTGAACTCTCTTTTTATTGCGGAAATGGTCTAGAGGGCTTTCAGACTGGCCATTGACTGAGCGGCGTGGGGATACCTATGGCGGCCAGCCATCAGTGGCCGTCGACCTGCACGGACACACAGCTATAAAGGATACCAGAGGTGCCCTTGCCACGACTAACCGCGCTGCTTCCACCCATAGTGCCGGTGGATGGCCTCTGCTACGTCGTCGAATTGCTGCCGGGGGAGGATTGCCCCTTCACGTCGAATACCTGACGCCTCCAGCTGGAGGATCCGGCCCACGTTTGCTTCACTGGGCCGGCCCTTGCTGTCCCAGGAGCCGCTGCCAATATCAACATATTGGCCGCCGCGCGGACTTCCGTCATGGTCTTTGCTTGTCAGCATGACAGCCAGCAGGTAGCGGCCAGCGTTTCCTACCAAAAGCACAGGCCTGTCTTTGCCTTTGGTGAAGTCCTCTTCGTAGGGAACCCACGCCCACACCACTTCACCAGGGTCCGGGTCGCCGTCCGGTGCCGGTGAATACCTGATGGCAGCCTGCCCCCGGAAATCTCCCGGATAGCCGCTGCCAATTGTCTCGCCGGACACAGTGTTCGACGATTTGGCTCGGCGCTGTGCGGGCTCGCCGGCACGATTGGCTGCCGACGTCCTTGGATGTGGTGGGGTGTTGGTGGGCGATGCGTTGGAACTGATCTTCTCCAACAACCGCAGTGAGTCCCTGAGGAAGTTTCCCAGGGCGCGAAGATTCAAGGCCATGGACAGTAGCCTACCGCTTGGGCCGCTGCGCTTTGGGGGGACAGTGCGTAGACGGCTGGCAGCTATGCCCCCGGTGAAGGCACCGGGGGCTCTGGTCAACAAATGCGCCTGGGAGCCCGAGCTCATGGGACAATGAAAACCCAGACGCGCGGCCGTGAGCGGGAAAAACTGGCATTAGTCCAGCTCCACCACACGCCGCACCTGCGTACCAAGCAGGACCGTCACACGTGTAAGCCAACAGTAAGGACCCCGCGTGTCTCCCATGGCCCGCACCGCCCCGGTGCCCGCCGCGACAGATCCGGCCATCATTCGGAACTTCTGTATCATCGCGCATATTGACCACGGCAAATCGACCCTGGCGGACCGCATGTTGCAGTTCACCGGTGTGGTCCAGTCCCGCGACATGAAGGCACAGTATCTGGACCGCATGGACATCGAGCGCGAACGGGGCATTACCATCAAGTCCCAGGCCGTTCGCATGCCCTGGGAACGTGACGGGGTCAGTTACGCGCTGAACATGATTGATACGCCGGGGCACGTTGACTTCACCTATGAGGTGTCCCGGTCCCTCGCGGCCTGTGAGGGCGCAATCCTGCTTGTTGACGCTGCGCAGGGCATCGAGGCCCAGACACTGGCTAATCTCTACTTGGCCATGGAGAACAACCTCACGATCATTCCCGTACTGAACAAGATCGACCTGCCGGCCGCGCAGCCCGATAAGTACGCTGCCGAGCTGGCAAGCCTGATTGGCGGCGAACCGGAGGACGTCCTGCGCGTTTCGGGTAAAACCGGAGACGGCGTGGAAGCGCTGTTGGATAAAATCGTCCACGACCTGCCAGCGCCAATCGGGGACCCGAACGCTCCAGCGCGCGCCATGATCTTTGATTCGGTCTACGACACCTATCGCGGTGTGGTGACCTACGTCCGCGTAGTGGACGGCATGCTGCATCCACGTGAACGAATTCAAATGATGTCCACGCGTGCCACGCACGAACTTCTGGAGATTGGTGTCAGTTCCCCTGAACCCACGCCTTCTAAGGGCCTAGGCGTCGGAGAAGTGGGATACCTGATCACTGGCGTCAAAGACGTGCGCCAGTCGAAGGTAGGGGACACTGTCACAAACTTGGCCAAACCCGCCGCCACTTCATTGCCGGGATACGCCGACGCCAAGCCGATGGTGTTTTCGGGTCTCTACCCCTTGGACGGAGCAGACTATCCTGTGCTCCGCGATGCGCTCGAAAAGCTCATGCTTAATGACGCCGCACTTGTCTACGAGCCGGAAACCTCAGCAGCACTGGGCTTCGGCTTCAGGGTTGGTTTCCTGGGCCTCCTGCACCTGGAGATCACACGGGAGCGTTTGGAACGCGAATATAAGCTCGATCTCATCTCAACGGCCCCGAACGTGGAGTATGAGGTCACCCTGGAAGACAAGAAGATCGTCCAGGTCACCAATCCGAGCGAATACCCCACGGGCAAGGTCGCTGAGGTCCGTGAGCCCATGGTGTCCGCCACTATCTTGGCGCCCAATGAATTCGTTGGGGCCATCATGGAGCTGTGCCAGAGCCGGCGTGGAGTCATGGGCGGCATGGACTACCTCTCCGAGGATCGGGTCGAGATCCGCTACCGGCTTCCGCTGGCAGAGATCGTCTTTGATTTTTTTGACATCCTCAAGTCCCGGACCCGGGGTTACGGCTCCCTCGACTGGAAGGCCGACGGCGAACAGGTAGCTGACCTTGTCAAGGTAGACATTATGCTGCAGGGCGAACAGGTTGACGCCTTTAGCGCCATCACGCACCGCGAGAAGGCCTACGCCTACGGCGTCATGATGACCGGGAAACTGCGCGAACTTATTCCACGACAGCAGTTTGAAGTACCGATCCAGGCCGCTATCGGGTCTCGCATCATTGCACGTGAGAGCATCCGCGCCATCCGCAAGGACGTTCTTGCTAAGTGTTACGGCGGTGACATTACCCGCAAGCGGAAGCTGCTCGAAAAGCAGAAGGAGGGCAAGAAGCGAATGAAGATGGTGGGCCGTGTTGAGGTCCCGCAGGAAGCGTTTATTGCTGCCCTCACCACCGATGAGTCGAAGGACAAGGCAAAAAAGTAGTGTTCCGTAGCTCGCAACACACGAGTGGGGGAAGGCATGCCTAGTGTCCTTCCGCTGGGGGATCCGGCGCCGGCAAACGGCCAGCTTCCAGCACAGGTGCTTGAGGGTGTGGCAGACAGGGCTTTTGGGCTCTATGTCCATATTCCCTTCTGCGCCGTTCGGTGTGGATACTGCGATTTTAATACCTACACAGCGACTGAGCTTGGTGGCGGCGCATCGCAGGATGCCTATGGCGGCACGGCAGAGTCTGAAATAGCCTTTGCAGCCCGGGCCCTCACCGAGTCAGGTCTTCCCCCACGCCGCCTCGGCACGGTCTTTTTTGGTGGCGGAACTCCTACGCTTCTCCCCGCCGAGGACCTCGCTGGGATCCTTGCTGCGGCCGTCCAGGCTTGGGGACTAGAACCCGGTGCTGAGGTAAGCACCGAGGCCAACCCCGATTCGGTCACGGCAGAATCTCTCCGTGTGCTCAAAGATGCAGGGTTTACCAGGGTGTCCTTCGGTATGCAGTCAGCGGTTCCCCATGTACTCAAGGTGTTGGACCGCACGCACCGGCCCGAGCGTGTTCCCCAAGCTGTGCAGTGGGCTAGGGAAGCGGGTCTCGCAGTTAGTCTCGACCTGATCTACGGGACGCCCGGCGAGTCCATGGCGGACTGGGAAGAGTCCGTGCGGACGGCACTATCCTATGAGCCCGATCACATCAGTGCTTACGCCCTGATCATTGAGGACGGGACCAAACTTGCTGCCCAGATGCGACGAGGCGAAGTTCCCCCGATCGACGACGATGATCACGCTGCGAAGTACAAACTTGCTGACCAGCTCATATCAGAGGCGGGCTTTGCCTGGTATGAAGTAAGCAACTGGTCCCGCGGCGAAAATCAGGAGTGTCGGCATAACCTCGCCTATTGGCGCGGAGACGACTGGTGGGGGATCGGCCCCGGTGCGCACTCGCATGTTGGCGGCGTCCGGTGGTGGAATGTTAAGCATCCGAGCGCCTACGCGGGCCGGTTGGCCGCGGGGGACTCACCTGCCGCTGGTAGAGAAACGCTCGACCCTGAGACCCGCAATGTGGAGCGGGTTCTCCTTGAATCGAGGCTGTCATCCGGAATCGCGATCGGGACACTGGGATCTGGGAGAACAGCGATCGCTGGGTTGATAGCCGACGGACTCATAGAACCGGCGTCAGCTTTTGCTGGACAGCTGGTTCTGACGCTCAGGGGCAGGCTGCTCGCTGATGCGGTTGTCCGCAGGATCTTGCCGGACTGAGGCAACGTCCGTGGGTCTCCGCCCGGCTCCCTGTGTGATCGCGTACGCCGGCTGATCTGCACACAAGACGTCACGTCGCACGTGGAAGAGGCTGCAGGCCTACTTGATCAGGCGAAGGTTGAAACGGTAGCGGTGCGGCTGGCCACGATTGACGTGGATTCCTGCGGCCACGGAAAAAATGGTGATAATGATCCAGATGACGGTGGCCGCAATAGCGAAGGCATTTCCCACCACCGGAACGAGCACCAGCAGGTTGGCCAAGAGCGCAAGTACTGTTGGCGGAAGGGTGAAGTTCAGTGCTTCTTTTGATTCCTGCGCTGTGAATGGCCCCCGGTCCTTGAATACCAAGTAGATCAGCACCGATGGAATACAGCCCAGGATTCCGCCGAAGTGTGCGAGCGTGGCCCACTGGCGGTCCTGGTTGGCCGTCAGGGGCAGGGCGTTTGCTGGGACGCCGTGGTAGTCAGGATTGCCCTGGGACGGCCGTTCCCTGTCGTCACGCGTATTCTCTGCCACGGTAAGCCCTTCGAAGGTGAAGCGATGTTCTGTGAAGCTGATGTTGCCTGCATTTCAGGTAAGCACACCAACTCTAAGAATAAGGGGTCTGGGTCGATTCGTTGTCCAACCCAACGGGCTGGTGATGTTCCGCGTTCTCGTGGCGACCAGCCAGGGCACTGCGGTTGGCTCTAGTCCACGGTAAGAAAATCGATGACCTCTTCAACGCGCCCCAACAAGGACGGTTCAAGATCTGCGTAGTTGCGGACGGCGCCGAGAAGTTTCTGCCAGCCAAGCCCGACGTCTTCCTTGGTGGCGTGCGGCCAGCCAAATGCTGTCAGGATTCCGGTTTTCCAGTCTTGTCCCCGTGGAACAACAGGCCACTTCTCTATGCCAAGCACTGAGGGTTTGATGGCCTGCCAGACGTCGATGTAGGGGTGCCCCACAATGATGACGTTGCCGGCAGCCCCAGGGCCTCGCATCACCTGTTCGGCTATCCGGGACTCTTTGGAATGTGCCACCAGGTGGTCGACAAGAATGCCGAGGCGCCTCTGTGGTCCTGGGCCAAATGCAGCAATGGCACCTGGAAGGTCGTCGATGCCGTGGAGGGGTTCGACAACGATGCCTTCAATCCTGAGGTCATCGCCCCACACCTTCTCCACCAACTCCGCGTCGTGTTTTCCCTCAACCCAGATTCGGCTGGCTTTGGCGACCTGTGCGCGCTGTCCGCTGAGCTTCACGGAACCGGACGCAGTACGGGCGGCTGGGACTGGTGCCTGTGAACGCGGAGCCGGCGGCATCAGGCGAATCGGAGCGCCGTCCAGCAGGAAGCCATATCCGAGGGGGAAGGACCGCGACTTGCCACGTCGGTCCTCCAGTGCCACCAGGTGCATGCCTCCGGATTTTTCAATCCTCGTCACGGCACCAACCCAGCCTGACTGGACTTCTTCAAGAACCATTGCGCGTTCCGCGTGAACTTCGGGGAGTTCCTTTCGCGCTGGCGCGGTCAGGTCCTGTGGACCCCAAGAGTTGTACTGCAATTCGTGCACCACCTGCTGCTGGTCGTCCGGAGCGGATCTCGTCCGGTGCCGTTCCAATGCTAGCAACGCGCGCGGACGTATCCGTTGGTAATAGACTGTTAGCACTGCGGCATGTCGAGTGCTAACACGCCAGGACGTGAGCCGCGTTCGGATCGGTCCCGCATTACTGGAAGGAGGGTGACTGGTGAGTGAACCCAGACGGCTGGAAGTCCTCCGTGCCATAGTCGAAGACTACGTACATTCCCGGGAGCCCGTCGGCTCCAAGGCACTTGTCGAACGGCACCACCTCGGAGTTTCCAGTGCCACGATCCGAAATGACATGGCGGCGCTTGAGGACGATGGGCTGATCACGGCGCCGCATACCAGCGCGGGCCGAATCCCGACGGACAAGGGCTATCGGCTTTTTGTGGACCAGATCCAGGCGGTCAAGTCACTTTCACAGGCCGAGCGGCGGGCCATTACTGCCCTTCTTCAGGGATCCGATGACCTCGACGATGTCCTGGACCGCACGGTTCGGACGCTTTCCCAGCTGACGAACCAGGTTGCCGTTGTCCAGTATCCGCTGGTGAGCCGGGCCCAGGTCCGGCATATCGAGTTCGTACTGCTCGCGCCTCGCAGGGTCCTGGTGGTGCTGATTGCGACAAGTGGCAAGGTAGAGCAGCGAGTTACGGACGTTGGGGCGGAGATCAGCGAAGAGTCGCTCGGTGCGTTACGCGCAACTTTCCTGGGCGCCTCGGCTGGAACCACCCTGGGCGCCTTCGGGTCTACACTGCCCGGCGTCCTGGCGGGATTAAATCCAGCACTTCGTCCGGTCGCAGAGGTCCTGGCCCGAGTCCTCGAGTCGCTGGCACTGAGCACACGCGAGGAGCGGATGGTCATGGCAGGCACTGCCAACTTGGCACGCTCCACCGTCGACTTCCCGCTGAGTATCGGACCAGTGCTTGAAGCACTTGAGGAACAAGTTGTGATGCTCCGGTTGTTAGGCGATATGGGAGAAGATCCCCGCGGCGTGACAGTGAGTATCGGTCGTGAAAACCCTTACGACGGACTGGCGGAGGCCTCAGTCGTGGCGACGGCCTATGGTGCCGAAGGTTCGGCCAAGGTCGGAATCCTTGGCCCTACTCGGATGGACTACCCCACCACCATGGCGGCAGTGCGGGCCGTTGCACGGTACCTCTCAAGGATTCTGGAACCCTAGGCAGCTTTACTACTTGCCTGACTATATTTTTGTGAACGAAAAGGAAGAGAAACGAACTTGAGCAGCCACTACGACGTTCTTGGAGTCTCCCCGGAAGCGACCGGAGAAGAGATTAAAAAGGCCTACCGGAAGCTGGCCCGAAATCTGCACCCGGACATGAATCCGGGTCCAGATGCATCGGACCGGTTCAAGGCGGTCACCCATGCGTACGAGGTTCTTTCGGATCCTCAGAAACGCCGTGTCTATGACACCACTGGCAATGAGAATGGCAACGACAGTGGCTTCGGCGGAGCCGGACACGCGGGGCAGGGTTTTGCGTTCCAGGACATTTTTGACACTTTCTTTGGTGCTGGCGGTTCCAGCGGGCCCGCCTCACGGGTACGTCGGGGCCAAGATGCCCTGATCAGCGTCCGTGTTGAGCTCAAGGATGCAGTCTTCGGTGTCAACAAGAAGCTCGATGTTGATACTGCTGTTACGTGCCCCACGTGTGAGGGCTCCTGTTGCAGGGGAAACAGTCAGCCTGAACGCTGCGACATCTGTGGCGGCAGCGGCCAGGTCCAGCGAGCAGTCAGGTCCATCCTTGGTCAGGTGATGACTGCCGCACCGTGCGGCAGTTGCGAGGGTTTCGGGACCGTCATCAAAGATCCCTGCAACGAGTGCAACGGTCAGGGACGCATCCGGAGTCGTCGTTCCATGACCATCAAGGTCCCTGCCGGAGTGGCCACCGGAACCCGTATTCAGCTCGGTGGCCAGGGCGAGGCAGGTCCTGCAGGCGGTCCAGCCGGCGATCTCTACGTTGAAATCCGGGTCAATAATGACGCTACCTATGTCAGGGATGGCGATGATCTGCATGCAACGCTGAACATCCCCATGACTGCCGCTGCGCTGGGAACCGAGGTTAGCCTTGAGACCTTCGACGGAGGTCAGCAGATTGACGTGAAGGCAGGCACGCAGTCCGGCGAGATCATCACTCTCAAGGGACTCGGAGTAACCCACCTGCGTGGGTACGGCCGCGGCGACCTGAAAGTCCATTTGCAGGTCGAGACCCCGGTGCGGATGGATCAGGCTCAGGAGGACCTGCTGCGCCAGCTCGCCAAACTTCGCAGCGAGCAGTACACCGAAGGCAAGCTCGCGGCAAGCGGCGGCATGTTCGCGAAGCTCCGTGACAGGTTGGGAAACTTCTAACGGTGAGCAACCCGATCTTCTTCACAGCGGCCGGCTCCCTGGACCTGGTCCATCATGGTGCCACTTTCGTGTTGACGGGCCAGGAGGCCAGGCACGCCGTCACGGTGAAGAGATTGGCGGTTGGCGAACCAGTAGACATCGCAGATGGCCACGGTCGTCGGATGACCGGAGTGATAACCGTCGCTGATCCCACGGGCGTGGAAATTGAGTGCGTTACGGTGTCCTTTGAGGCGCCACCTGCTGTCCGGTTGATCCTTGTGCAGGCTCTGGCAAAGGGTGACCGCGATCAGCTGGCCATTGAGACTGCCACCGAGCTGGGCATCAGTGCGGTTGTTCCGTGGCAGTCTGAGCGTTCAATCGTGCGGTGGAAAGCCGACCGCGCCGTCAAAGCTCACGCGAAGTGGGAATCTGTGGTGACGGCAGCGGCCAAACAGGCTCGGAGATCGGTGATCCCGCCCGTGGGCGAACTCTTGGACACCGGGGGACTGGCCTCCCTGGTCCGCGATAGCAGCCTCGCCGTTGTTTTGCATGAGGACGCCGTGCGTCCCCTGCGCTCTGTCTTGGAATCGTGGTTGGCTGAGAGCGAATCGTCTTCTCCAGTTGCGCACGAAGAAGAAGGGGCCCAGATTCTCCTCATCGTTGGCCCCGAAGGCGGCATCAGTCCACGCGAAGTGACGCGTCTCTGCGACGCAGGGGCCGTGACAGCACTGATCGGACATCATGTGCTCCGATCGTCCACAGCAGGTCCGGCTGCTGCAGTCCTGGCAAATGATGTCCTGAAACTCTGGAACTAAGGCCACGCCTGGGAAGCTGGATACACCGGTTCGCATGCCACTAACGTCCATGGGCTGGCCGAAAAGAGTGGGGGATGAAGGATAGAAGTCCTGCCTTCACGTCACCGGGTCGCCGGATCCGCTGACTACCCGATGGTAGGTCAGTCGGAGACGGTGAACTTCCTGGTATCCGAGTGGAGCTGCCTGCCGCTGTCCTCAGGGTCGACATCTGATACCCGGAGGTCGTAGCTGCCAGGTTCCAGGGACAGCGAAAGCGAGAAAAGCCCAGGATTCTCACTGGTATTGGCAGCAAGGGTCTCGCCACTGAGGTAGGTGGTGGATTCCCCGCCTTCATCCTTCCGCAGGAGCTGCCAGCTCAGGAGCCCACCTGGGGTAGTGCTCCGCCCACTGATCTTGACGCTGCCATTGGGCAGGGCACTGCCCTCCTGTGGATCAATAATCCAGACCGGCGCTACCAATGCGGCGTTCCTGGACATCGGCTCACCGAGTTTCACGTGGTCAAAGGCCATGAAGTCCGTGTGCCCGTCAACGAGGACAACCACCTGGATCGCAACTCCTGCGTCAATGAGTCCTGAGCTGGCTCCGGCTGCCGACGCTGTGTAGACGAGTTGCTGGACGGCCCGGGCAGCCATATCGGCATCAAGGGTGCTGTTGAAGGCATCATCAGAAACGTCCACGGTGATGACATTGCGTCCTGAGATTGAGGTTGCAAGCTTTTTTGGATTCTGCCACGGCGTAAAAAAGTCCGGGTCAAGGGGAGATTCGGACATCATGGCCCGCAGTGCGCGAGTTACCTGGTTTTCCTCCTCGGGGACGTCCCTGAACTCGCGGTACAGAAAAGTGTTGTCATCGCTCCGTCCAATCCAGTAAACAGGAGCCTGCGTTGCGGATTCAGTGGTTTCAAGCGGTGCGCTGGTGGCCTGAACCTGAGGAGAAGTCATGGCGATCGATGGGCCGGAAATGGACTCGGCGCTCTGCGTATCAGCAACACAGCCGGTCATGACCAATGAAAGCGGGGCTGCGAGCAGGACCAAAGCCCACCGGGTACGCAGCGGAATATCATGAAGAACGTAACGTGGCTTGGCGCCGAAACTACTGCCCATCGTGATGATCCTTTCCATTAGCTGCAGTCCTATAGCGGCCCTCGTGTTTGCGCACGTCGGGGTGCTTATCTGACGGTTTTCACCGGGGATCGCGTCCGGCTAACCAATTCCCACATTCCAGCATTGCACAGACCAGGGGCACGGCACCCTGCTGATCAACCGGTTGTGCAGAACTGCAACTGGAACGATATATGGCCGAGACATAGCTGATACACAACAGGCACTGCTGGGCTTCGAATGGAGTTCGGGCCGGGCCCGGTCCACCCACCGGTCGGGGACATGCTGCTTGCCGTAGAATGGGAACGAGTTGCGGCCTGCTGAAGCAGCCGAACGGGCCAACCGGATTACGTACGTCCCGGGGACGCCACGCACGGGGCCAATCCCGGCGAAGCATCGACCAGACTGAGCTACCCGGAGGGAACCACAGGCCATCAGGCCGGCACCATGACTGATTCAGCAAGCAGCAAGCGGCGGTCCACCCAGTCGGGTGGCAAGGGCAGCGAATTCCCGCACAGCCTTCCAGGTCTTCGCACCGAAGTGGTTGTGTTCGACAATTCGGACCAGATGGTGCAGTCTCTTGGGAGCCAAGATGAGGCCCTGCGGTTCATTGAAAGCCAATTTCCGGGCGTCGATTTCCATGCCCGAGGCAATGAACTGTCCCTGACGGGTCCCGCGGGCGACATTCCCCGCATCATGCGGCTGCTCCAGGAGGTACGGGGCCTCGTGGCCAGGGGAACAGTGATCAGCCCTGCCGTCCTTGAGCAGCTTGTTGCACTGCTGCGCACACAGTCCGTGCAGAACCCAGTGGACGTGCTCACCCATGACATCCTCTCCAGCAGGGGCCGGACTATCCGCCCCAAGACGCTGAACCAGAAGACCTATGTTGATTCGATTGATGAAAACACCATCATTTTCGGAATCGGTCCCGCGGGCACCGGGAAAACGTATCTTGCGGTCGCAAAAGCCGTGCAGGCGCTGCAGCAGAAGGAAGTCAGCCGCATCATCCTGACTCGGCCAGCCGTCGAGGCGGGAGAACGGCTTGGCTTCCTGCCCGGTACGCTGAGCGACAAGATCGATCCGTACCTGCGGCCGCTCTACGATGCGCTGCACGACATGATGGATCCTGAAACCATCCCTCGGCTGATGGCAGCGGGCACCATTGAGGTGGCTCCGCTTGCCTATATGCGAGGACGGACCCTGAACGACGCCTTCATCATTCTTGATGAGGCACAGAACACGACGCCGGAGCAGATGAAGATGTTCCTCACCCGGTTGGGCTTTGGGTCCAAGATGGTCGTCACTGGGGACGTCACCCAGGTGGATCTTCCGGTTGGAACCAAGTCGGGGCTCCGGATTGTCGAAGACATTCTCTCGGGCGTCAACGACATCAGTTTTTCGGTCCTTGATTCTGCAGACGTTGTCAGGCACAGGCTCGTGGGCGACATTGTCAACGCTTACAGTTCGTGGGACGACGTCCAGCGCCGACGAGCCGAAAAACACCGATCCACCACCACGGGAGCACCTCCGGCATGAGCATCGAAGTCAACAACGAATCTGGCGTTAGCGTGGATGAGGCAGAACTGGTTAGCCTGTCCCGCTACGTCCTGGAGCAGCTGTATATCCACCCCCAGGCGGAGCTGTCGATCCTGCTCGTCGATGAAACGGCCATGGAAAAGCTCCATGTAGAACTCATGGACGAACCCGGTGCAACGGATGTCCTCTCCGTCCCCATGGATGAGCTCATCCCCGGTACCCCGGGACGGCCAACGCCACAGGGCATCCTTGGCGATATTGCTGTTTGCCCGCAGGTTGCAGAGGTCCAGGCGAAGGCTGCAGGCCACGGGTTGCAGGACGAGATGCTCCTACTGACCACTCATGGTCTCCTCCACCTGCTTGGCTACGACCACGCAGAACCGGCCGAAAAGGACGAAATGTTCGCCCTGCAGCGTGAACTCCTCACGGGTTTCACCGGTAAAGAGGCGCCTGCTGAGACCATCCAGTGACCTCAGCTGTTCTTGTCTGCATGGCGTTGGCTTTCCTGGCCACAGCCGCTGTGCTCACGGCTGCTGAGGCGGCGTTCAACTTCCTGCCGCGCCATGACGCCGTTGACGCAGCGGCTGGGGCCCGGGGCAAAGCGATGCGACGCATCCTTGCAGAGCCCGTCGCCCATATCCGCGCGCTTCGTTTTTGGCGCGTCTGGTTCGAAATGGCTTCCGCTGTTGCGGTTGCAGTCCTGTTGCACAGCCTTCTGGATAGCGTGTGGCTTGCAGGTCTGGCCGCAACGGGCATCATGGCCGTGGTGGGTTTTGTCATTGTGGGAGTTTCTCCACGCCAGTTCGGTCGTCTCCACTCGACCGGCGTCGTCCGCTTCACCGCACCGCTGTTGAGTTCGCTGACCCTCATCCTTGGACCGGTTCCCCGTTGGCTTGTGGCACTGGGAAGTGCAGTGGCTCCGGGTGCACCGGTAGGGGACGACGCGTTTTTCAGCGAGCAGGAGTTCCGGGAATTTGTTGACCGGGCGTCAGAATCAGATGTCCTTGAGGACAATGAGGCAGAGATGATCCAGTCTGTCTTCGACTTCGGCGATACATTGGTTCGCGCGGTTATGGTTCCACGAACAGATATTGTCAGCATCGATTCGGGATCAAGCCTCTCGGACGCAATGTCCCTCTTTCTTCGGTCGGGGTATTCGCGGATCCCTGTGATCGGCGAGAACACGGACCACATCCTTGGCATTGTCTACCTGAAAGATGTCGCAGCAGTCATTCACGGCATGGCCCCGGGCGGCACTGCACCCGCTGTCGATCCACTGGCGCGTGAGGTTCGGTACGTCCCCGAATCAAAACCGGTCAGCGACCTCCTCAAGGAACTACAGAAGGAGTCAACCCATGTGGCGATAGTCATCGATGAATATGGTGGCACTGCCGGGTTGGTCACGCTTGAGGATCTGATTGAGGAAATCGTCGGTGAGATCGTGGATGAATACGATACAGAGAGTGCCGAGGCGGTAGCGCTCGACGGCGGAAGTTTCCGGGTCAGTGCCCGGATGAGTATCGACGATCTTGGTGAGTTGTTCGACGTCGAACTCGACGATGACGAGGTGGACACCGTTGGTGGACTGCTTGCGAAGTCGTTGGGACGAGTGCCGATTGTAGGGAGCGCCGTTGAGGTCGATGGCATCAGCCTCCGCGCCGAACGCCTTGAGGGACGCAGAAACAGGGTCAGCCATATTATTGCGGCGCCCCTCGCAAAGACAGACACTGACATAGACGGCCTTATCGAAAAGCCAGCATCAACCCAGCAGGGAGTTCCACGTGAGCAAGAAGTCTAAATCATCGGCACCGGAAGATTTTGGCGGGTATCGCGCCGGGTTCGCCAGCCTTGTGGGCCGACCCAACGCCGGCAAATCCACGTTGACCAACGCGTTGGTGGGCAAAAAAGTCGCGATCACGTCGGCCAAGCCGCAAACAACGCGACATACCATTCGTGGCATTGTGCACCGTGATGACGCCCAGTTGATCCTGGTAGACACCCCGGGGCTGCACCGGCCGCGGACCCTTCTGGGAAAGCGCCTCAACGATCTTGTAGCTGACACTCTGGCAGGGGTTGATGCGATTGGATTCTGCCTCCCGGCCAACGAGAAAATCGGTCCCGGAGACAAATTCATCGCTGCCCAGCTGGCTGCAGTCGGCAACAAGCCGATCATTGCGATCGTCACCAAGACAGACCTTGTGGATCGGCAGGCACTGACCGAACAGTTGCTGGCTGTTGCGGCGCTTGGCCGCGATGTTCTCGGTGAGGAAGGCTGGCGCGACATTGTGCCAGTCTCCGCCGCGGACGGTTTCCAGGTCACCACTGTGGCCGACGTGCTGATCAGCCACATGCCGCCGTCGCCAGTCCTCTACCCGGATGGCGAACTGACTGATGAGCCGGAGGCAATCATGGTTGCTGAACTCATCAGGGAAGCGGCCCTGGAGGGTGTCCGGGATGAGCTGCCCCACTCACTGGCAGTAGTTGTTGATGAAATGGTGCCGAGGGCTGGCAGGCCGGATGACAATCCGCTGCTTGATGTCCGGGTCAACCTTTACGTAGAACGGCCCTCCCAGAAAGCCATCATCATTGGCAAGGGCGGCAGCCGACTCCGTGATGTGGGGACCACAGCCAGGATCGGGATAGAGGCGCTGCTCGGAACCAGGGTTTACCTGGATCTCCACGTCAAGGTTGCGAAGGACTGGCAGCGAGATCCGAAACAGCTGGTCAAGCTGGGTTTCTAGGCGGTTCGCTGGCCCTGCCATGAGGTTGTGGGGCAATTTCCCAGCCAACGCATCTATGCTGGTCCGGATTTATTTTTAGAGGAAGGCACACACGTGGGGCAAGGCCGCGACGACAACGCACAGGAGAACCGTCAGGTTCATCCGCAGGGCACTGCTGCCAGGCACACGGACACCACCGCAGTAGGCGGTGCGCGGCACCTTGGATCGCAGCGCCGGTTTCCACGGTGGGCGAAGGTGGTCTCGCTTGCGTTAGCTGTGGTTCTCGTTGGGGGTTTCGGCGTCGCTGGATACTGGGTCCTCAGGCTCCAGGGCAACATCACGACTGCGCCCCTCAGCGCCGGGAACGGAAACAAGGGTGGCGGAGCAAACGATTCCTCAGACAGGATGCAGATCTTGATCCTGGGGTCGGATACCCGCGACGGAAAAAACTCCGAATACGGCGGTGATGAGTCAACTGGTTATGGCCAGTCGGATGTCATGATGCTGATGGACATCTCAGCGGACAACAAGCGCGTCAGCGTCGTCAGCTTCCCCCGTGACCTGCTGGTCGATGTTCCGGCCTGCACGGATGCTGCCACAGGGCAGCAGTTTCCGGCTCGATCTGGTGCAATGATCAATTCAGCCATGGCCGAAGCCGGGATTGGGTGTGCGGTGGACACCGTGAATGCCCTCACCGGACTGGAAGTGGACCACTTCATGATGGCTGACTTTAATGCCGTCAAGGAATTGTCCAGCGCTGTCGGTGGCGTGGACGTGTGTGTCAGCGACGCCGTCTATGACCCGGATTCCCGTTTGCGCCTTCCCAAGGGAACATCGGCCGTCCAGGGTGAGACGGCACTTGCTTTCCTTCGCACCCGCCACGCCTTTGAAGACGGCGGCGACCTGGGGCGCATCAAGGCGCAGCAGGGTTTCCTCTCATCCCTGACGCGTAAAATCAAGGATGACGGCACACTGTCCAATCCGGCAAAGGTCCTGAACATTGCCGACGTCGTTACGCGCAACCTGACCCTGGATGAGGGCTTCGCGTCGGTACCTTCCCTGGTAACGGTAGGCAACAGACTCAAGGATATTGATGTCAGCAAGGTTGCCTTCGTGGCAGTCCCGACACAGGCAGCCGTGAGCGATCCCAACCGGCTGGAGCTGGCGCAGCCGGCGGCTGGCCAGCTGTTTTCGGCACTTCGGTCCGATCTTGATCTGACGAATCCCTCCGCAGAACCCACAGGTGCACCCGAACCCTCCGCGGCTCCGAGTACCCCAGCGGCAGCACCGTACGACAAGTCATTACAGCCAGTTTCGGTCGCCAATGGAACAGGTGTACCAGGCCGTGCCGAGGAGATCATCGCGGCATTGGCCGGTGGCGGCTTTGTGCAGGCCAGTGTGCTGCAAGCAGCGCCGGTCGAGCAGACATTTGTGTATTACGGCCCCGAGTTCGCCGATGTTGCGGCCGATGTTGCGGCCCAGCTTGGTGTCCCCGCAACACAGGTTGCCCAAGCAACCGGAGTGGTGGGCGTCCAGGTGTACCTCGGTACTGATTTTGTCTCCGGAACCACCTATGGAGCTACCAGCGTGCCGCCGGACGTGGTCAACCAGACAGCCGAGGACTCCACGTGTCAAAACGTGAACCCCCTGTATATCGACACCGGTGGGAACTAGGCCAAAAAACTAAGCGGCGGCGCCGGGCATGGTGTGCCCGGCGCCGCCTAGTCATCTAGGGTGCTGCGCCTCCTGCTACCAGATACTGACGCGTTCCTCCGGAGAGAGCCACATGGCGTCATTCTCAGAGACGTCGAAGGCAGCGTGGAAGGCATCCAGGTTCTTGGCTATGGCATTGGTACGGAACTCATTGGGGGAGTGCGGGTCGGTAGCCAAACGGCGGATCGCTTCTTCGCCACGGATGACCTGGCGCCAGCCAGCTGCCCATGAGGCAAAGAACCGCTGTTTGCCTGAGAGGCCGTCAAGGATCTCTGGCTCGCTTCCCTCCAGACTCAGCTGATATGCCTTGTAACTGATGGTCAGTCCACCGAGGTCACCAATGTTTTCTCCCAGCGTCAACTCGCCATTAACAGTGTGCCCGGGGGCAGCAGAGGGAGAGAGCTGGTTAAATTGGGACACGAGGCGGGCAGTTAAGGCGTCAAAGGCTTGTCGGTCACTGCTTGTCCACCAGTTGCGAAGAGCCCCGCTGCCATCAAACTGTGAGCCCTTGTCATCAAAGCCGTGGCCAATTTCATGGCCAATAACCGCGCCAATTCCGCCGTAGTTCACGGCATCGTCTGCGTCTGCGGTGAAGAAGGGCGGTTGGAGAATGGCAGCCGGAAAGACAATCTCATTCAGCATGGGGTGGTAGTAGGCGTTGACCGTCTGCGGTGTCATCAGCCATTTGTTGCGGTCTACCGGCTTGCCAATCTCTGCCAGGCTCCTGTTGACGTCCGCATTGTGCGCACGTTCAACATTTCCGATCAGGTCTGTGGGGTCCATCATGACATCGGAGTAGTCAATCCACTCATCCGGGAAGCCAATCTTCGGCCGGAAGGCATCAAGCTTGCGCAACGCTTCGACCTTGGTCTCGGCGCTCATCCACTCCAGTCCAGAGATACTTTCGCGATACGCTTCGATCAGGTTGCCAACCAGTGACTGCATGCGGTCGCGATGGGATGCGGGGAAGTGCTCTGCGACGTAGATCTGACCCACGGCTTCGCCCAACGCGTCCTCGACGATTGCTACACCGCGCTTCCAGCGGTCCTTGTTTTTGGGAGTGCCGCTGAGCGTCGTTCCATAGAAAGCGAAGTGCCTGTCAACAAATTGTGAACTCAGGTATGGAGCAGCGGA
This sequence comes from Pseudarthrobacter sp. PS3-L1, assembly GCF_030063285.1. GTDB lineage: Bacteria > Actinomycetota > Actinomycetes > Actinomycetales > Micrococcaceae > Arthrobacter. Next base: position 357,365 of record NZ_JASISU010000002.1, read on the forward strand.
AGCAACAACCCTTAGGGCCAGCCACTCACGCCAGGTGGACAGGGGCTCGGATGCGAGGAGCTGTGCGAGGCCGCTGAAGAAGTCCGGAGTGCTGACCACAACATCCCCACGCAGTTCAGCATCGATCGAAGCGGCAGTGAACCACTGTTCAAAGAGCGGGAATAGTGCCGCGAGCTCGTCTGAGCTTTTCAGGTTGTACGTTTTCTGGGGGTCACGCATGCTGACCTTGTCCCAGTGCTTGCCCGCGAGGGAGATTTCAAGTTCCACAATTCGGCTGGCGGCGCCCGCTGCATCGGCTAGGCCAGCCAACTCCAGAATGTCAGCGATGTAGGTACGGTAGGCGCTCAGAATGTCCGAGAATTTTTCGTCCCGATAATAGGACTCATCAGGCAGCCCCAGACCGCCCTGGCCAACATAGAGCAGGACTCGCTCGGGGTTGCCGGCGTCAGGTGCGGGGTAGACGCTGAAAAGACCGGCAACGCCAGATCTGAAGAAACGTCCCGTCAGGGCAACCAGTGCATTGATGTCAGCAGCAGCAGCCACGTCCGCCAGACGTCCTTGGATGGGATCGAGTCCCAGCTCCTGGACCCTTTCTTCATCCATGAAGCTGGTGAACAGGTCTCCGATTTTCCGCTCAATCACTGTTCCGGAGGCGCCCCGCTGCGCTGACTCGGTAATGATGTCGCGGACTGCGGCCTCTGAGGCGTCGCGCAGTGTGGTGAATGTTCCCTCAAGGGCCCTGTCATCCGGTATGACTGTTGCATCCAGCCACGTCCCGTTGACATGCTTGTAGAGATCATCCTGGGGCCGTACCCCGTGGTCGAAAGTGGAGAGATCGATTCCCGATGTGGTCACTGGTGCTCCTTGACTCGTTGGCAGACCATGCCTATCGACGCTGGGGAGCTCCGCGGGCCATGTCTGCCTGGTGGACAGTGCGGGATTGCCGCCCTTTCATCTTACGCACGCGTGCTACTCTCAAACTGTGCGCGCAGAACTGCTTCTTCTTAGTTGCCGCGGCGAGGCCACAGACGCTTAACAGCTCAGGCCGCCCCTCGCTGCGGAGTTTGTGTTGCCCGGCCACCTTTCCCTAATGAACCTAGAAAAGGCCCCACACAATGCACAACGCACAGAAGACCTCCGGCATGCCAGCCCACCGCTATCAGTCCTTCCAGGAGCAGATCACTGTTGACCTGAAGGAGCGGACGTGGCCGGACAAGCTGATCACCGCTGCGCCCCGGTGGTGCGCAGTGGACCTCAGGGACGGTAATCAGGCACTGATTGATCCCATGAGTCCGGCTCGGAAGATGAAGATGTTCCAGCTCCTGGTACGCATGGGTTACAAGGAAATCGAGGTTGGCTTCCCGTCAGCTTCACAGACGGACTTTGATTTTGTCCGGCAGCTCATCGAAGGTGGCCACATCCCTGATGACGTCACCATCCAGGTCTTGACCCAGGCGCGCGAACACCTGATAGAGCGCACCTATGAGTCGCTGGTGGGAGCCAAGCAGGCCATCGTCCACCTGTACAACTCCACGTCGGTGCTCCAGCGCAGGGTCGTCTTCAACCAGGACGAAGACGGGATCCTTGATATTGCGCTCCAGGGAGCCCGGTTGTGCAAAAAGTACGAAGAAACGCTTGTGGACACCAAGGTCACCTACGAATATTCGCCAGAGTCCTTTACGGGCACTGAACTGGAATATGCCCTGCGGGTATGCAATGCAGTGGCCGACGTTTTTGAGGCTTCTGCCGACAGCCAGGTCATCATCAACCTGCCTGCGACAGTTGAAATGGCCACTCCCAACGTCTACGCGGACTCCATTGAGTGGATGAGCCGGAACCTTCATCCGCGCGAGGGAATTATCCTTTCCCTCCACCCCCACAACGATCGGGGCACAGGCGTCGCCGCTGCTGAACTGGGGTATTTGGCTGGCGCCGACCGGATTGAGGGCTGCCTGTTCGGTAACGGCGAGCGAACGGGCAACGTGGACCTGGTGACACTGGGACTGAACATGTTTGTTCAGGGTGTGGACCCCATGATTGACTTTTCCGACATTGATGAGATCCGCCGCACGGTTGAATACTGCAATCAGTTGCCGGTTGCCGAACGGACCCCCTACGGCGGAGATCTCGTCTTCACTGCCTTCTCGGGATCCCACCAGGATGCCATCAAAAAGGGTCTGGAGGCCCTGGAGCGGGATGCAGCAGCGGCAGGCAAGGACGTGGCCGACGTTACGTGGCAGGTTCCGTACCTGCCCATCGACCCCAAGGATCTGGGTCGAAGCTATGAGGCAGTCATTCGTGTGAATTCACAGTCTGGTAAGGGTGGTGTGGCGTACCTGTTGAAGAACGAACACAGCCTCGATCTGCCACGCCGAGCCCAGATTGAGTTCTCTGGTGTTATCCAGAAGCAGACCGACACCGTGGGTGGCGAGGTCAGTGGCGCCGCCCTGTGGCAGGTTTTCCAGGATGAATACCTTCCATCCAGCGAGTCCGTGGGCCAGTGGGGACGGTATTCGCTGGGTGCTGTGCGGACAGAGACAGACGACGCCGGCAACATGACAGTGCATGCTGCTCTGGGTATTGACGGGGTACAGGTTAACCGGACGGGCCACGGGAATGGCCCAATTGCCGCTCTCCTGGACATCCTCGGGCAGGATGGCGTGGACGTCAGGGTCCTGGACTATGTCGAGCATGCACTGTCCGAAGGGGGCAACGCCATGGCTGCTGCCTACGTTGAGTGTGCTGTTGGGGAACGCGTCCTGTGGGGCGTGGGAATTGATGCCAACACCAGCATGTCGTCACTCAAGGCCGTGATCTCTGCCGTCAACCGCGCCATCAGGGACGCCAACGCCTAAGCGACGTTTCGTTGTGCCGTCGGAATGTCCGGCGGCACAACGGTGTTTAACACGTGAATCGTCAGTGACAAGAGTGCTGGTTGAAGATGGGAAGATGAACAGGTGGCCCAACAGTCTTTCGCTTCCCGGGCATATCGGGACGACGCCGTGGTGCTCCGTACCCACAAATTGGGGGAAGCTGACAGGATTATCACGCTCCTGAGCAAGCACCACGGACAAATCCGCGCAGTGGCTAAGGGCGTACGTCGCACGAGCAGCAGGTTCGGGGCCCGGCTTGAGCCCTTCATGGTGGTTGACCTGCAACTGGTCGCAGGACGCAACCTTGACATCATTACGCAGGCCGAGTCCAAGGGCGCGTATGGCGGAAATATTGCTGCTGACTACGGGCGCTATACCGTGGCGGCAGCCATGACCGAAACTGCGGAGAAACTGACGGACGTTGACGGCGAATCAGGGACGTCGCAGTACAACCTCTTGGTGGGTGCGCTGGCGTCGTTGAGCCGGGGTGACCACACCCCTGAGCTGATCCTCGATTCATATTTGCTCCGTGCACTGGCAACCGGAGGCTGGGCTCCTAGTTTTACGGCCTGCGCAAGGTGTGGAGTGGTGGGCCCCCACGCGGCTTTCTCCGCGCCACTGGGCGGGATGGTCTGCCACGACTGCCGCCCACCAGGCTCGGCGGCCCCTGCTCCCGAAACAGTCACCCTGCTGGGGGCGCTCCTGACAGGGAACTGGACGATTGCCGATACCTCGGCAAGCCAGCATCGCCGCGAAGCTGCCGGCCTGGTTGCCGTCTACCTGCAGTGGCACCTGGAACGGGTGCTGAAATCTCTCAAACACGTGGAGCGGACCTAGATATGGCGATGGGTAAGAAATCTGGCAAGGGACGTCTGCGCACTCAACCGCAATTACCGCACCCGCATCCGTCAGGTGCCGTGGCGCCGGTCATCCCGGACGAACTTATTCCCCGCCACGTCGCCATCGTCATGGATGGAAATGGCAGGTGGGCAAACCAGCGAGGGCTGCCGAGGATTGAAGGCCACCGTGCCGGCGAGCCAGCCCTCTTGGATGTGGTGGCCGGAGCCATTGAAATGGGTATCGAATACGTGAGTGTTTATGCCTTTTCCACGGAGAACTGGCGCCGTTCACCGGAGGAAATCAGATTCCTGATGGGATTTAACAAGGATGTGCTTCGTCGGCAGCGCAATACCCTAGATGCCTGGGGCGTGCGCATTCGGTGGTCAGGGCGACGCCCCAAGCTGTGGGGCTCGGTGATCCGCGAGCTGGAGGAGGCTGAGGAGTACACCATCTCCAACAGCACTTGCACGTTGACCATGTGTGTTAACTACGGTGGGCGCGCAGAGATCGCCGATGCTGTCTCTGCCATTGCCGCGGAGGTTGCTGCCGGTCGGCTCAAGCCCAGTGCCATCACTGAACGCACCATCCAAAAGTATCTTGATGAACCGGATCTTCCGGACGTTGACCTTTTCCTGCGCAGCAGCGGCGAACAGCGGCTATCAAACTTCATGCTGTGGCAATCTGCCTATGCAGAATTCGTCTTCATGGACGTTCTCTGGCCAGATGTGGACAGGCGAACCCTGTGGGAGGCTGTCGAAATCTACGCCCGCCGCGACAGGCGTTACGGCGCAGCTGTTGACGGCGCACCTGCTGGGGGAGCATAACCCCCCAACCAGCGCGAGAGTCGGAAGTAGGCTTCTACCCGGACGTCCTCCCTTGACAGGAAGACGTCGTGCAGAGCACCAGAAACCCTTTCAACGGTGACGCTCTGCCCCAGTGCCAGCGACCGGGCGGCCATGGTGTTCACATCCAGAACAGCGTCAGCGGTGCGCATGTTCTCCGTCCAGGCCATACCCGTCTGACTCGAAGCGGACATCAGGACCAGGACGGGAACATCGATGTCTAGTCCTTTCGCCACCTGGTCCTGTCCAGACAGCACCGCGCTGAGCCAGCCAGCGCGGACGGGAAATGCATAGGGGGGCCGGAATGATCTGTCCAAGGTCCACTCCCCGTCGGCCTCATCGCTGATACTGCGCCAGTAGTATCCCCGCTGTGGGAGCTTCATCACCGCTTCGGGCCGCAGGTAACTTATCGGGGAGAGCATGGTTCCCAGGACCCTGCGGACCAGGGAACTGCCGTGCATCTCCAGCCATGGGCTGTTCAGGACCAGCCGGGCTACTCGGCCAGGGTTCCTGCTGAGCCATAGGGTGGCCACAAGGCCTCCGGTGGAGTGGCCCATCAGGGTAACCTCCGTCGGATCGCTGTCGGAGGCGCCCGTCGAGTCGTTCAGGAGCTGCAATGCCTGATCAATCTCGGCGTCATAGTGCTCAAGGTCGGCGACGTAGCCGTTGGGGCTGTCTGTCTGGATGCTTCGTCCATGATTATGCAGGTCGAGTGCAAAAAAAGAGTAGCCCGATTCAGCCCAGAAAGTCGCCAGCTCGGTATTAAAAAAGTAGTCACTCCAGCCGTGAAGGAACAACACTGCCCTCCGGTGCGGAGCGACTGGACCGGCTTCGAGTGCTGCGCCGGACCGCAGTGATCCCGCCGGACCATCTGGGGTAATGTGCCGGACAAGCGTGGCCCTCCTGGCCTGTCCGGAGCTGTCACTGACAGTGAAGGCATACGCCTCAAAACCATCGCCGAGTACATCCGCTGTCCATGTCATTGCCCCAGCGTAGCCAGAATGGACTGTGGTGTCCGCACGCCGTCTGACACGATCTCGTCAGGGTTTGGTGATGGGCCCTGGACACGGAAAAATGGAGGTATGCGCCTATATCCCACCTTCTTCCGGTTTGCCTTCTCCTGGATGGACGCCGAAAAGGCCCACAAGATCGGCTTTTCCGGCATCCGGCTCGCCCACACCTCAGGTGCTGGCCGGCTCCTAAAGCGGATCTGCGCGCCGGCGGACATCCTGCAGACTGACGCTCTGGGACTCACTTTTCCCTCTCCTTTTGGACTCGCTGCCGGATTCGACAAAGAGGGGCACGGCATCGAAGCACTGTCTGAATTGGGCTTTGGCCATATTGAGGTCGGGACAATCACGGGTTTGGCCCAGCCTGGCAATGACAAGCCGCGGCTCTTCCGCCTGGTGGAGGATCGTGCCGTGATTAATAGAATGGGCTTCAACAATTCTGGCGCCAGTGCAGTGGCGCCCCGCCTGAAAGCTGCCAGGGCAGCCCTGCAACGGAAGCACCCGGCAGTCAGGCCCGTCATTGGTGTGAACATCGGGAAGAGCAAGGTAGTGGAACTCGGCGACGCCGTGGCCGACTACCTTGTCAGTGCCCGCGATCTTGCGCCCGCAGCAGACTATCTTGTGGTCAATGTGAGTTCCCCCAACACTCCTGGCCTGCGCCTCCTGCAGGACATAGAGTCACTGCGCCCGCTTCTGACCGAAGTTGGGGCTGCAGCTGATGAGGCGGCTGGCCGGCATGTGCCCCTGTTGGTGAAGATCGCCCCTGACCTGAGCAACGAAGATATTGACGGCGTCGCAGCACTGGCCCTCGATCTGGGCTTGGACGGCATCATCGCCACCAACACCACCATTTCGCGTTCGGGATTGCGGACCGGGGATCAGAAGGTCGAGGAATGTGGCGCTGGTGGCCTTTCGGGAGCTCCGCTGAAGCAACGTTCCCTTGACGTGCTGCACCGGCTCAAGTCGGTCGTGGGGGATCAACTGACACTCGTTTCCGTCGGGGGCGTCGAAACCGCAAATGACGTCCAACAGCGACTGGATGCCGGTGCCACTCTTGTTCAGGGCTATACGGCATTCCTCTACGAAGGACCCTTCTGGGCCGCGCGCATCAACCGCCAGCTGGCCCGGAACCGACAGTCGGCGTAGTCCACTGCGGGAGTGCCGCTGGCTCCTGCGCTGGGGCCAAAAAAATGCCCGGTCGGATCACTCCGACCGGGCATTATGTGAAGGTCTCAGTCCGGGTATTCGCGCCGTGCAACTTGCGGCTTGGGTAGGCGGAGGCGACGGAACTGCAGGGAGCGCATGGAGCCGTACCAGACGGTGCCTCGTTCAACCTCGCCGAAGCGCTCCGTCAGTTTGCGACGAAGGCGGCGGGACAGCAGGAAAACATCAACGAAGACGGCTACAAACATGAGCCAGAACCCACCCAGGACGTAAATCATCTGGTCGCTGGTACTGGGGATCACCAGGGAGAACACAACGAAGACCAGAGCACCAAACATGAGGTACTCGCCAAGGCTGAAGCGGGCATCCACAAAGTCACGAACGTAGCGTTTCTGCGGGCCTTTGTCACGAAGGGGCAGGAATCGCTCGTCGCCGGTATCAAGTGCTCGCCGCATCTTCTGACGCTGGTCGGCGATGGCTACCTTCTCGGCCGACTTGGAGGCTTTGCGGTCCTCTGGCACCAGCGGTTTCCGTCGCGCAGCCTCCTGGGCTTTACGGGTGGGCGTGGGGGCACCTTTGCCCACAAAAGTGGTCTCGGCAGCCTGTTGGTCTACTATCTCCTGCGCCGTAGGCGCTTCCTTTTTACGTCCAAACACCCCATCAGAATACCTTGCGCCGAGCCTGCACCTGTCTTTCGGAGACTGCCTCTGGAAGGGCCGGGACTTCTTTTGCGAAAACCGCCGCCTGACGGTGGAGCCGGACGTGTGCGCTGACAGTCCGGAAGGCAGCCTCACTGCTTGCTGCGGGTATCGTTTTGCCCATGAGCTCACCTACTTCCGCGCAGACCCCGCGCGGGGACGACCACACAAAGACCCACGACTCCGAGACATCATCGGACACTGCTACTGATGCGTTACGCGCAGCCGTAGGACAAAGCTTTCCAACCACCGTCGAGAATCTCAAGGGCCTGGTCGCCATTCCAGGCATCGCATGGCCCAGCTTCGATCCGAAAGAACTGGATCGCAGTGCCGAAGCGGTCGCCGAACTCGTCCGCAATACCGGGATCGACGATGTGCAGATCCTTCGCTGTGACAAGGAAGACGGCACACCTGGCGGACCTGCAGTCGTGGCACGCCGCGTGGCTAAACCCGGCCAGCCCACCATCCTTCTCTATGCGCACCATGATGTGCAGCCCCCCGGTGATGTCTCCCTATGGGACAGCGAGCCTTTCGTAGCCCAGGAACGCTCTGGCCGGCTGTACGGCCGTGGAGCTGCCGATGACAAAGCGGGGATCATGGCTCATCTATCTGCCTACGCCGCCACGGCAAAAGTCCTGGGAGATGATTTCGGCCTTGGTGTGACGTTTTTCTTCGAAGGCGAGGAGGAAGCGGGCTCGCCCACCTTCCGCCCATTCCTTGAAGCCCACCGTGATCTGCTTCAGGCAGACGTTATTGTGGTGGCCGACTCCAGTAACTGGAAGGTTGGCGTGCCCGCACTGACCACCAGCCTTCGGGGACTGGTGGACGGCACCATCGAGGTTCAGGTCCTGGACCACGCAGTTCACTCGGGAATGTTCGGTGGCCCGGTTCTGGATGCTCCCACCCTCCTGTCCCGCCTCATTGCAACCCTGCATGATGAGAATGGGAGCGTCGCCATCAAGGGGCTGCTGTCCCGCGACGAAGTGGCCGTGGATCTCAGCGAGGCCGAATACCGTGCCGACGCCTCAGTCCTTGACGGAGTCCGGCTTGCAGGCACCGGAACCATAGCGTCCCGGCTCTGGACCAAACCGGCGTTGTCCATTATTGGATTCGATGCTCCCGCTGTGGATGTTGCATCAAATACCCTGCTGCCGCGGGCCAAGGCGAAGTTCAGTCTTCGGCTTGCCCCCGGACAGGACCCTGCTGAGGCGATGGAGGCAGTTCGACACCATGTGGAAGAGCATGCACCGTTCGGCGCCAGAGTACTCTTCACCCCGGGTGAAAGCGGGGAGCCTTTTCAGACTGATACAACATCGGCGGCGGCCACCGCAGCAATGTCAGCTTTGGGGGAGGCCTGGGGTGTGCCAGCCGTCGAGATGGGAATTGGTGGTTCCATTCCCTTTATTGCCGACCTTACGCAGGTCTACCCTGACGTCCAGATTCTGGTGACAGGCGTGGAAGACCCGGACTCTAGAGCTCACAGCGCAAACGAGTCCCTTCATCTGGCGGACTTCCAAAACGCGATCCTGGCCGAGGCGCTCCTGCTTTCCAAGCTGAACGCTGGCGCACTGGAGGGTGGCCACAAGGGTGGCCGCGGAACCCTGGGGTGACGTGCCGCCGTCGGCTGTTCCTGCCCACGATGTTCCGGGAACACCGAGACGACGTTCAGGGTTACATCAGGAGTTAGAGCTAGGCGCCTGTGCGTCGTAGCATGGAGGTATGGCCCCTATCGTATTAGTAGGGGCCGGCGCCGCTAAGCCGGTGCCGCCAGGACCACCCCAGGAAGGTAGGCCAATGAGCACTGTAACTAATGAGAACAGCACTGAGACCACCAGCGCAGTCACCGATGCGGCCGCAGCCCACGAGGTTGAATTGACCGACGTCGCAGCTGGCAAAGTCCGCAGCCTGCTCGAACAGGAAGGCCGCACAGATCTTCGCCTCCGGGTAGCTGTCCAGCCGGGTGGCTGTTCGGGCCTTATTTACCAGCTGTACTTCGATGAGAGACTCCTGGACGGAGACGCCGTACGCAACTACGACGGTGTCGAAGTTGTTGTTGACAAGATGAGCGTTCCGTACCTCACCGGCGCCAGCATCGACTTCGAAGACACCATTGCCAAACAGGGTTTCACCATCGACAACCCCAACGCAGGTGGGTCCTGTGCCTGTGGAGATTCCTTCCACTAAGCCGGACTCTTCGCCCGATGCCGGCACCGCCCGTGTCCAGCCCGAAAAGAGCTGGAACCCGCGGTGCCGACATGTGGGCGAAACGCCCGGGAGAGCGGTAAGCTCTACACCAAGTAGTAAAACTTTTAGTGTGCCCGACGTCCTCACGGTGGCGGGTGACAGCAACAAGTAGGAAGGGCCGTCTGTGAGTTCGCAGATCCGTACCGGCACCCGACGCAAAACGATTACGACCATCTCCGGATTGGCAGTAGCGGGCGCGTTGGTCTTGACCGGATGTTCGCCAGAGGTAGAGAAGGGGTGGCTGCCCACTGAGCGGGGCACCACCAATCACACCGACCGGATCATGGACCTCTGGGTCAACTCATGGATCGCTGCCCTTGTGGTCGGCATCATCACCTGGGGATTGATCATTTGGTGCCTGGTTGCCTACCGTCGCCGTAAGGGCACGAAGGGCTTCCCCAAGCAGACCAGCTTCAACCTCCCGCTTGAGGTGTTCTACCTCACCGTCCCGCTCTTCATGGTCCTGGTGTTCTTCTACTTCACCGACCGCGACCAGCAGGCCATTGATGACAGGTCCCAGCCAGCCGACGTCGTTGTTGACGTTCGTGGCAAGCAGTGGGCGTGGGACTTCAACTACAAGTCCGGCGATGTCATCAACCAGGATGTCTATGAGGCTGGGGTCCAGACGAACCTGGATGGCCAGGCCATCGACAAGGAAAAGCTTCCCACCCTGTACCTTCCGGTGAACAAATCGGTCGAGCTGGAACTGAACTCTCGTGACGTCATTCACTCATTCTGGGTTCCCGCATTCCTGCAGAAGCGAGACATGATTCCCGGGAAAACGAACTACATCCGCTTCGAACCGACGAAGGAGGGTACCTACGACGGCAAATGCGCTGAGCTTTGCGGTGAGTACCACTCCGAAATGCTCTTCCGGGTCAAAGTTGTCTCCGAGGCTGAATTCCAGTCCCACATGGAGGAACTAAGCCAGGCAGGCAACACCGGTCAACTCGGTGAAGAGTATGACCGTAACCCCAACCTGAACGAATCTAAGTAAGGGGCCGGAGACGTGGCTACGACTTACGCTCAACCTACGGAAACCTACGGGGTTCCCGTAGTACCCCGGTCCAAGGGCCGCATTGTCGTCAACTGGATTACGTCCACTGACCACAAAACGATTGGGTACATGTACCTGATCGCATCCTTCATCTTCTTCTGCCTGGGCGGCGTCATGGCCCTCCTGATCAGGGCCGAGCTGTTTGAACCCGGTATGCAGATCCTGCAGACCAAAGAACAGTACAACCAGCTGTTCACCATGCACGGCACCGTCATGCTCCTGATGTTCGCAACGCCACTCTTCGCAGGCTTCGCAAACGTCATCATGCCCCTCCAGATTGGTGCACCCGACGTTGCGTTTCCGCGACTGAACGCACTGGCATTCTGGTTCTTCCTCTTTGGCTCCACCATCGCAGTCTCGGGCTTCATCACGCCACAGGGTGCTGCATCATTCGGCTGGTTTGCCTATGCACCACTGTCCAACACCACCTTCAGCCCAGGCATTGGCGGTGACCTGTGGGTCTTCGGCTTGGCGCTCTCGGGCTTTGGAACCATTCTCGGTGCAGTCAACTTCATCACCACCGTCATCTGCATGCGTGCCCCGGGAATGACGATGTGGCGTATGCCGATCTTCACGTGGAACATCCTGGTTACGGCCATTCTTGTCCTGATGGCATTCCCGCCGCTCGCTGCGGCACTGTTTGCACTTGGTGCGGACCGCCGGTTTGGCGCCCACATCTTCGATCCGGAAAATGGCGGAGCAGTCCTCTGGCAGCACCTCTTCTGGTTCTTCGGCCACCCTGAGGTCTACATCATCGCGCTGCCGTTCTTCGGTATCGTGTCCGAAATCTTCCCTGTCTTCAGCCGGAAGCCGATCTTCGGCTACAAGGGGCTGGTGTACGCCACCATTTCCATTGCAGCACTCTCCGTGACGGTATGGGCGCACCACATGTACGTCACAGGTTCCGTGCTTCTGCCGTTCTTCTCGTTCATGACCATGCTGATCGCAGTGCCAACGGGCGTAAAGTTCTTCAACTGGATTGGCACCATGTGGCGGGGATCGCTAACGTTCGAAACCCCGATGCTGTGGAGCATCGGCTTCCTCATCACGTTCCTTTTCGGTGGACTCACCGGTATTATCCTGGCGTCACCTCCGCTTGACTTCCACGTATCGGACTCCTACTTTGTGGTTGCTCACTTCCACTACGTTGTGTTCGGAACAGTTGTATTCGCAATGTTCGCTGGCTTCTACTTCTGGTGGCCCAAGTTCACCGGCAAGATGCTTAATGAACGTCTGGGCAAGATCCACTTCTGGCTCCTGTTCCTCGGGTTCCACGGCACATTCCTGATCCAGCACTGGCTCGGAGTCGAGGGCATGCCTCGCCGGTACGCGGATTACCTGGTGGAAGACAACTTCACGTGGATGAACCAGTTCTCCACAGTCTCCTCATTTGTCCTGGGAGCTTCACTGATTCCGTTCTTCTGGAATGTCTACGTGACCTGGCGTAGTGGAGAAAAGGTCACCGTTGATGATCCGTGGGGCTTCGGTGCATCCCTTGAATGGGCCACATCGTGCCCGCCGCCGCGCCACAACTTCACGTCCCTTCCCCGCATTCGCTCGGAACGTCCGGCGCTCGACCTGCACCACCCGGAACTTGCGCAGCAGCACACCGTTCAGTCCCCGGACCCGCTTTCCAGCGTCCTGGGTAACGCCGACCAGAAGGACACCGCCAAGTGAAAGTTGAATCACGGATATTTACCGTTGGCGTCTTCTTCTTCGTTCCCGTTGCACTCATCTACGGATACCTGACCAACTGGAACGAATGGGTTGGCACCTTGGGCATCCTCCTTGTGGGTGGGCTGTCAGGAATGATTGGCGGCTACCTCAGCTTCACGGCCAAGCGCATTGGTATGCGGCCTGAGGACCGTAATGATGCGGAAGTCCATGAAGGTTCAGGCGAACAGGGTCACTTCAGTCCCTGGAGCTGGTGGCCCCTGGTGCTCGGTCTCTCAGCAGCCACAGGTTTCCTCGGAATGGCAGTTGGCTTCTGGATCGTTTTCATAGCCGGTGGCATGGCCGTAGTAGCCCTTGTTGGTTGGGTTTACGAGTACAGCCGCGGAGACCACGCACACTAGGTCAACCAAAATGGCGGACAACACCCACGAGGGTGTTGTCCGCTTTTTTGTGTCCTGTGAACCTTTTTGCGCCCCTTCGCGTGGCACGCTACCGGCCGATTCCTGGCAAAGGGCCTTCAGGAAACAACCATCTGCGGGGTGCCGTGTCCAGCATGCCGGCCGTATCCATTCAGATGAGGAGGGCTTTTGGCGCTCCCCTGGATTAAGGACGATTCGGGGCTGACCCGGAATGAGGTGCCACATTACCCACGCGGAGGGATGGATACAACAGATCTCCATAGCCAGCCTTCCTCCCTGCTGGCACCTTTACCGCAGCAGGGGAGTTTGACGGGCGTTGCGTTACTATCGCAAGGGCTCAGGGCTCAGGGCCCAGGGCCCAGGGCCCAGGGCCCAGGGCTTCTCAGGAAGGGCGCCTTACCGGGGCATGCGCGTCGAAGACTTGCTACGGCCAAGCGCTCCGGCGCTGGCCGCCTACTTCGTCCAGTGTGTAGATCGCGACCACACAATACAGCGGACATGCTCCCAGGGGCAGTGTTGGTGCTCTGGAAGGGGCCGCGACCCTCCCAGTCAGAGATACAGGGGGAAGGCCTTGTGTATGGCCGGTGGTTGCCGCAGCGGGCCGCTGCGCTAGCACCAGCGACTGCTCCGGTACCAGGCGATCCCTGACAAGCAGTGGATTCATCGAGGGAGCAATCGTGGGTCCAGGCTTCGCCGAGGCCACCTGACGCAACTACCTTCACGGCTCTATCGCGACACGGCACCGCGGAGCCCTCCTTCCAAAGACTGCACACAGCTCATGAGGTCTCACGAGCTACAGAGCCAGGGCAGGAATCCGGAAGGGATGAGCGGCCGGGGGAGCGGTGCAGCCGAGGACAAAGTGCCCACCGTAAACTGGGACTGTGACAACCAGGACAGCAGGCCGAGACCATGCCCTCTGACGCACACCAGATTCCGGGTGAGATTGACCGCAGCGGGGGTACGGCCATCCACGTGCAGCTCCGTGAAATTCTTCGCAGATATATAACAGCATCGAACATGCCCGGCGCAGCACTGCCATCGGAACGAATATTGGCCGAGCGGTTCGGCCTCGCGAGAATGACTGTCCGGCAGGCAATTGATGCCCTGGTAGGAGAGGAAATCCTCGAACGCGTTGTGGGGCTTGGCACGTTTGTCCGCAAGCCAAAACTCGACCTCCAAGTGAAGCTGACGTCATACAGCGAGGAGATGCAGCGCCGTGGGATGGTCCCCGCTGCCAAAGTCCTGAGCTTTGAACAAATCGCCGCCAGTGCCTTCCTGGCGCGTGAACTGCAGCTTGAGGAGGGAACGCCACTGGTGCGTTTCCGACGCCTCCTGCTTGCCGATGGGGAACCGATGAGCGTGGATGAGAACTTCATCCCTGCACACCGTGTACCCGGCCTCCTGGATGGTGAGCCGCCTACATCCCTCTATAACGTCTTGCGAGACAATTATGGATTGGTCATGGAATGGGGCGAGGACATGATCGAGGCTACGGCTGCTTCTCCATCAACTGCCCGGCTGCTCAATGTCGAGGTGGGTATGCCGCTGCTCAAAATCCAGCGACATGCCTTTGTTTCGCGCACCATGGCAGACTATTCCGTGTCGTACTACAGGGCGGACAGGTACAAACTATGGGTACCCCTGCAGCGCCCTGGCGGTCGTCCCGGACGTCAACCTGGTGCCACCTATCGCGGAGTGTGAGTCACCTGCGACTGGGCTACATGCCAGGGTATCGCCGGAGCTCACGGCGCAAGAGATATAAGTATGGCCCCGGTTCAAGGAACCGGGGCCATACTCATTTTTCACCTACGTGGATCAGCGGCTGATGCTCTTGTTATCGGCGGAAGAATCAATCGCCTCATGGTCGCCGTGGTGACCATGAGCCGCCTCCAGCTCAGAGGGAGTAGCAGGAGCCACCCGGTCTTCAAAGAACCACTTCGAGAGCAGAGCACGACGCTTCTCACTGCCATCCACTACGCCGTTTTCATTGGGCTGGGCGGGCAACGGTTCAGGCGATTCGAAACCAACCAGCTTGTAGCGCTTGTACTCATCCACCGGAGCATGAACTTCAATGAACTCGCCATGGGGAAGGCGGACGATTCGTCCGGTCTCCCGACCGTGAAGGGCAATCTCACGGTCCTTGCGCTGCAACGCCAACGCGATCCGCTTGGTCACGATGAACGCAATGATCGGGCCAATGAAGAAGAGAGCACGAAGCCAGTACAGAACATCATTGAGCGATACATGGAAGTGGGTCGCAATGAGGTCCGATGCGGCAGCAGCCCACATGACGCAGTACCAGACGAACCCGGCCATACCAATGGCGGTACGGGTAGGAGCGTTGCGCGGACGGTCAAGTACGTGGTGTTCGCGCTTGTCCTTGGTGATCCACTGCTCGATCCAGGGGTAAGTGAACATCACCGAGAACAGGATGCCTGCAGGTATAAGTGCCGGCAGCAGAACATTGAGCGAAAGCACGAATCCGAAAATAACGAATTCGAAGTGGAAGTCACCTATGACACCTGGCATGAGGCGCAACGCCCCATCAACGAATCCGATGTACCAGTCAGGCTGCGTACCAGCGGATACCGGGGAGGGATCGTAGGGTCCGTAGTTCCAAATGGGGTTGATGGTGAACAAGCCTGCGATCAAGGCGATCACACCGAACACAATGAAGAAGAAGCCGCCGGCTTTGGCTGCATATACAGGACCCAGCGGGTAACCAACGACGTTGCCGTCATTGCGTCCCGGGCCTGGGTACTGCGTGTGCTTGTGTACTACGACCATAAAGAGGTGGGCGACGATCATCAGGAGGATGAGCGCTGGAACCAACAGGATGTGGAGAACATAGAGACGACCGATAACGGCTGTCCCGGGGAACTCTCCGCCGAAGAGGAAGAACGAGATGAAGGTACCGACAACCGGGATCGACTTGATGACACCGTCAATAATCCGCAGACCGTTACCGGAGAGCAGGTCATCGGGAAGGGAGTAACCGGTAAAACCGGCGGCCATGGCGAGGATCAGCAGTGTGGAGCCAACTACCCAGTTCATCTCGCGCGGCTTGCGGAATGCACCCGTGAAAAACACGCGAAGCATGTGCACGGCTACTGAAGCAACGAAGAGCAGTGCGGCCCAGTGGTGAACCTGCCGCATGAACAGGCCACCACGAATATCGAAGGAGATGTTCAGGGAGGAACTGTACGCAACAGACATTTCAACGTTCTGCAGCGGGATATAGGAACCGGTGTAGTGCGTCTCGGCCATTGACGGGTCGTAGAAGAAAGTCAGGAACGTTCCAGACATCAACAGGATGACGAAGGAGTAGAGCGCTACTTCACCAAACATGAAGGACCAGTGGTCAGGGAAGACTTTCCGGCCAAATTCGCGAAGGATTCCAGATCCGCCAACACGTTCATCGACGAAGTTGGTGATCTGCCCGCCCTTGGTCTTCGCGACGAAAGCGGGTTCAGCTGTTGTTGTTGCTGCGCTCATGCATATCACGCTCCCAGTAACTCGGTCCTACGGGTTCTTTGAAGTCGCTGGTGGCGACCAGGTAACCCTCGTCATCTACCGCAATGGGCAGCTGGGGAAGAGGGCGGCTGGCGGGGCCGAAGATCACTTTGCACTCACGCGTGAGGTCAAAAGTGGACTGGTGGCACGGGCACAGCAGGTGGTGCGTCTGCTGCTCGTAAAGAGCAACCGGGCAACCGACGTGGGTGCAGATTTTCGAGTAGGCAACAATGCCGTTGTAGGCCCAATCCTCACGGCCTGGACTCGGGTTCAGCGAGGCAGGATCAAGACGCATGAGCAGGACAACTGCTTTTGCTTTTTCATTGAGCTTGCCCTCCTCAAGTTCATTGAGGCCTTCGGGGATAACGTGGAAAGCGGACCCAATGGTGACGTCCGAGGCTTTGATGGGAGTGCCATCAGGGTCCCGGGAGAGACGCTTGAGCTTTCCATCTTCTGGTGCCCACATGGTGTGCGCCAGAGCGTTGTCCGGACGGGGGCCCAGGTCACCAAAGATTGCAAGTGCTGGTAGGGGAGCCAGGGCCACTGCACCGAGGAGGGTGTTTCGGATCAGCGGGCGGCGTTTGATACCCGTTTCCTCAACGATCTCGTCAACGATCGCCATGGCGGCAACACGGTCTTCTTCGGTGCGGATCTCATGGCGCAGCTCTGATACTTCGTGATCGGGCATCAGGGCGCGAGCCCAGTGCACGATGCCGATACCAATACCGAGCATGGCGAAGGCTGTGCCCAGCCCGAGAAGGGTGTTCTGGAGCCGGACAGTGGCGTTGCTGGTGTCGCCGCCAAGGTCGATGGCGAAGTAGGAAATGATAAAAACAACTGTTCCTACAACGGAAATTCCAAAGAGCGCAGCCACTTGGCGTTCAGCACGCTTGGCCGCTTTCGGGTCCGTATCGGCCAGGCGTAGACGGTGCGGGGGAAGGCCAGGATCCTGGAACTTGTCCACTTCTCCCTGACCAGCCCTAGCTACGGTGCCCGAGGTGTCCGGACTGCCGTCACTATGGTTGCCCATAATTCGCCTCATCCCTCTCTCGTCCCGGACTGAGCCGGGGTAGTTTCAAATATGAATTCAGCTGACGCAACAGCGGAAAGTGTGTGTACGGAGGTCCTCATTAGGATGTCCGAGAGGTAAGCCAGATGGTGAAGCCAATGATGACTCCGAGTCCCGCAACCCAGATGAAGAGGCCTTCAGCGACTGGGCCAAGGGCTCCCAGTTCTGCGCCACCGGGTGAGCTGGTGGTCTCGATCTGCTTCAGGAACGTGATGATGTCCCGCTTGTCATCGGGGGAGATGTTGGCGTCGTTGAACACAGGCATGTTCTGCGGACCAGTGACCATCGCTTCGTAGATGTGCTTGCTGGAGACGCCATCAAGAGCCGGAGCGAACTTGCCTCGGGTCAGCGCGCCACCTGCTGCTGCCGCGTTGTGGCACATGGCGCAGTTAACGCGGAAGAGTTCTCCACCCTTCGCGGCGTCTCCGCCGCCGTCCAACAGGCTTTCTTCAGGAAGTGCAGGGCCTGCTCCCAGCGAAGCGACATACGCTGACAACTGGTTGGTTTGCTCGTCATTGAACTGGGCTGGCTTCTTGTAGGCCTGCGGTCCGTTCATCTGCATGGGCATGCGGCCGGTGCCAACCTGGAAGTCAACGGCTGCTGCGCCGACACCTACCAGGGATGGGCCGGCGTCTGTTCCGCTGGCTCCCATGCCATGGCACGTGGCGCAGTTGGCGGCGAAGAGCTTTTCGCCTTCCGCAGTGTCACTTGCCGTGAAGTTGTTGGTGGTGGATGCCTGAGCCTGGTTGACGTTGGTGGCCACGGCGTAGAGCCCACCAGTGACCAACAAGCCCAGCAGCAGAAGGGCTACAGCTGCCAGAGGGTGACGTCGCTTTTGCGAGAGTGCCTTCACGTGGTGGTTCCTTTATTCGTTCCTGCAGTGGCTCAAAGGAGCCGTTACTTGAAATTCTGCCTCTTGTAGAAAAAGAATCAAAGTTCGACTACTTGAGGACGTAGATGACCAGGAAAAGCCCGATCCAGACGACGTCCACAAAGTGCCAGTAGTAGGACGTCACGATTGCTGATGTTGCTTCAAAATGGCCGAACTTTTTGGCCGCAAACGAGCGGCCAATAATGAGGAGGAAAGCGATCAGGCCACCAATAACGTGGAGTCCGTGGAAGCCTGTGGTCATGTAGAACGCTGAGCCATAGGCATTTGAGGACAACGACACATGTTCGGAGACCAGGGTTGCGTACTCGTAGGTCTGTCCTGCAACGAAGATCGCTCCCATGACAAACGTCAGGGCAAACCACTCGTTCATTCCCCAGCGGGAGAACTTAAAAAGTCCTCCTGCCCGTCGGGGCTGAAGCCTTTCGGCAGCAAAAACGCCCATCTGGCAGGTAAAGGAACTCGCTACAAGGACAATCGTGTTCGCCAGGGCGAACGGGAACGCCAGTTTGGCGGACTCCTCGGCCCACATCTCACCAGAGGTGGAGCGGAGCGTGAAGTACATGGCAAAAAGACCGGCAAAGAACATCAACTCGCTGGACAGCCAGACTACGGTCCCTACAGAGACCATATTTGGGCGGTTCAGCGTCGGGTGCGCCGGGGTACTTGGGGCATGGGTCGCAGCAGTCACATAGTCATTATGTCTGTAAAAGTCTGTCCTGCCCAATGCAAACCGCGATTCTTGGAGACTTTTTCTACACAGCCGCGAAATCGCGGGGAAAAGTTTCCCGCAGGGTTCACATTCGTCAGGCTGGTCGTCTCGTCGATAGCATCGGGGGGTGACTTCTACTGCATCGGCACCCAGCACGGAAAACTCGTGGTCCCAGTTGATCTCAACATTGATCCAGGGCACCAATCTCTCGTCGGCAAATACGGCCTGGGCCATGCAGACAATCATGGCTGGGGAGGCAACGCCAGCCCAGATTGCCGGTTTCCTGGTGGCACTCCGCAGCAAGGGTGAGACAGTGGAGGAACTGGCTGGCCTCGTGGACACCATGGTGTCCAAGGCAAACCCAATCTCCGTTTCCGGGGAGAAGCTCGACATCGTGGGTACCGGCGGTGATCAACTCAACACTGTCAACATTTCCACGATGTCTGCCCTTGTGGCCGCTGGCGCCGGGGCAAAGGTCGTCAAGCATGGGAATCGCGCTTCATCGTCGTCATCCGGTTCCGCGGACGTCCTTGAGGCGTTGGGAGTCAGGTTGGACCTTCCAATCGATCGGGTTGCATTGAACGCAGAAGAGGCAGGTATTACGTTCTGCTTCGCGCAGGTTTTCCACCCTTCCTTCAGGCATACGGCCGTTCCCCGCCGGGATCTTGCGATTCCTACGGTGTTCAATTTCCTGGGCCCCCTGACAAATCCCGCGCAGGTGCAGGCATCTGCGGTGGGAGTGGCCAATGCCCGTATGGCCCCTCTTGTCGCCGGGGTGCTGGCACGGCGCGGAAGCAGGGGACTTGTGTTCCGCGGGGCCGACGGGCTCGATGAGCTCACTACCACCGGAACCTCCACCGTCTGGGAGATTCGCGACGGAACCGTGTCCAGGTCAGAATTTGATCCAGCGGAGCTTGGGATCAGGCGGGCAAGTATCGAGGAGCTGCGCGGGGGAGATGCGCAGTCCAACGCTGGCGTGGTGCGTGACGTCCTGTCAGGCGTGGCCGGCGCGGCACGGGACGCGGTCCTGCTCAATGCTGCGGCCGGGCTCGTGTCCTTTGAGCTCTCTGCCGAAGGTGACCTGATGAGTCGCATGTCTACTGCGCTGAGGCGGGCTGCTGACGCCGTCGATTCGGGTGCCGCCCAGCGCGCCTTGGACCGGTGGGTCAATCTCAGCCAGCTGTAGGTGCCGCCATGGTTGAAGGGCACTCTTTGCAGGGACGTTCCTGACGCGCGGCCATGAGCCAACGTAAGAAGTCCACGTCAGCAGTCGACGTCAGAAGCCCAGTGAAAAGGCTGCGTCGAGGTCGTGCTGCGAGTAGGCCCTGAACGCAATGTGAGTCGTGGTGTGCACAACAGCCGGTACCTTTGACAGCCGGTCCGCAATGGTATCCGCAAGATCTTCGTGGCGGGTCACCCTGGCCACGGCGATCAGGTCCCATTCGCCCGTAACTGAGTAGACCTCGCTGATGCCCTGAATGGCAGAGATTTCCTCTGCAGTCTCCGGAATACGTGAGGCGTCAGTCTTAATGAGGACAAATGCGGTGATCACGGGCATTCCTTCCGATGGTTCGGACCGATGTCGCCCCGGTGCGGGACAGCAGCAAGCCTAGTACATGGGTCCAGCAGGTCAGGAAAAAGTCTCTGCTGACCTACGGCGCCGGCGCACAAGCGCATGGATGGCCCTGGGTCCCAGGATGAAGAGGCCAAGCACAATCATCGTCACAATGATGAAGGCCAGCGCTACGGATTGCCCCGTGGCCAGACGCAGGAGCATTCCGCCAATCACTGCCGCACCCCAAATTCCCAGTCCGGCGGACCGCAGGGCCCATGGCGAGCGCCATGCCCGCTGTGCCAGCCAGCCAAGGGCCGCTCCGGCAAGGAACGGCCATGCAGTCAGCAGGACTCCCGTCACAACGTCACCGCGGTGATGGGCATCGCGGCCCAGCGCAGCGAATGTCAGGATGAGGACGGTATCCAGAATCGCGGCCGCGATGACGGGGAGGCGGCGCACCCCGCCGTCGAACGCTTCAGTGGCGCGTGCGGAGGGGTTATGGTGGGGGGTCGGACGCATACCCCCCACCATAACGCCAGTAGTCCGCCCGCACGATCCCGAGGATGGGACGGTGCGGGCGGCTCGGGACCTACAGCCGATCGTATTTTGCTGTCAGGCCACCATGTCTTTGACCTTCGGCTCTTCAAGAAAGGTTGCGTAGGCGGGAAGGGTCAGGAACGCTGGGAAAGAATCGGCCAGCGTGACTGTGGCAAAAAGGTGCTTTGCATCGTCAAACCTGTCCTCCTCGAAGCGCTCCAATTTCGAAAATTCGTCCTCAAGCAATTCTTCGACCCAGGTGTGCGTGATGATGTCACCGTTTGCAGTGATGGCCCGCGAGTAGATCCACTGCCACAGTTGTGAACGCGAGATTTCCGCTGTTGCGGCATCCTCCATGAGGTTGTGGATGGTGACAGCACCGTTGCCTCGCAGCCAGGACTCCATATATCGGATCCCCACCTCAATATTGAGGCGGATTCCAGCTTCAGTAATGGAGCCTGTGGTCGCCGAGATATTGAGCAGTGCACTGTCGTTTGGCTCAACATCCGCGCGGAGGACATCGAGTTGATTCGTGCGGGAGCCAAGCACCTCATCAAAGACTTCCATGGCCACGGGGACCAAGTCCGGGTGCGCTACCCACGAGCCGTCAAAGCCATCTGTTGCTTCGCGGCGCTTGTCTGCGCGGACCTTACTGAAAGCAACGGCATTCGCTTCGGTGTCCCTGCGGTTCGGGACAGCCGCTGCCATGCCGCCAATTGCCATGGCGCCGCGCTTGTGGCATGCCCGGATGAGCTGTTCTGTATAGGCGCGCATGAACGGCTGGGTCATTGTTAATTCGCTACGATCGGGAAGCACAAATCGCGGGCCGCGGGTCCGGAAACTCTTGATGATGGAGAACAGGTAGTCCCATCTGCCAGCGTTAAGCCCTGCCGCATGGTCGCGGAGTTCGTAGAGGATTTCCTCCATCTCGAACGATGCAGTGATGGTTTCGATCAGGACTGTTGCCCGAATCGTTCCCTGTGGGATCCCCAGGAGATCCTGGGCCATGACAAAAATTTCGTTCCAGAGACGCGCTTCTTGATGATTCTCGATCTTGGGCAGATAGAAGTACGGGCCCTTGCCCTGGTCAATCAGGCGTTGGGCATTGTGGAAGAAGAAGAGCCCAAAATCAACGATTCCTCCTGCTAGGGGAGTACCACCGATGAGCATGTGCTTTTCCGGCAGATGCCACCCGCGGGGTCGGACCACAATGGTGGGCAGGTCCTCGGCGTTCCGCAGCCGGTATTCCTTCCCCTCGGGCGTGGTGAAATCAATACGGCGTTGGAGGGCATCGATGAGGTTCAGCTGGCCAGAGATGACGTTGGACCACGTCGGGGTAGAGGAGTCCTCCATGTCGGCCAGCCATACCCTGGCACCCGAGTTCAGTGCGTTGATAGCCATTTTCCTGTCCACCGGGCCGGTGATCTCCACACGACGATCCTCCAACCCCGGGGCTGGGGGAGCGACCCGCCACTGTGGATCGCTGCGGATTGCCTCTGTCTCACGCAGGAACCGCGGTTCTTCTCCTGCATCGATTCGCTGTCCACGGCTGACACGGCTGGCCAGAAGTTCCTGGCGACGGACATCAAAGGAATTATGCAGGGCAGCAACGAAAGCGAGCGCCTCGGGAGTGAGGACCTCATCCTGCCGCTCAATGGGGGTGGCAGTCATGCTGATTCCATGGATGGTGAAAGGTTCAGGTGCAGTATTCATATCAATCTCCTGTCAGGGGTAAAGGGACGTTCGACGGCGGCCCATGCCCGGCCCGGGAATGGCTGGCGGTGTGGCGCCTGACACAAGGTCAGGCGCCACACCGCCGTCGGACGGTCAGTGGAACTGGCCTTCTTCGGTGGAGCCCACCAAGGCCAGGGTGGATGCGTTCGGATTGAGGGCTGTGGCGATGGCGTCAAAGTAACCAGTCCCGACTTCGCGCTGGTGCTTGGTTGCCGTGTAGCCGCGGGCTTCCGAGGCGAATTCCTTCTCCTGGAGTTCCACGTAGGCGCTCATGCCATCGCGCGCGTACCCGTGGGCAAGATCGAACATCGAATAGTTCAGTGCGTGGAAGCCAGCCAGGGTGATGAACTGGAAGGTGAACCCCATGGCGCCGAGCTCCCGCTGGAACTTGGCGATCGTGGCGTCGTCAAGGTGTTTGCGCCAGTTGAAGGACGGGGAGCAGTTGTAGGAGAGCATCTGGTCGGGGAAGTCTGCTTTGACGGCTTCCGCGAACGTCCGGGCCAGCTCAAGATCAGGAGTCCCGGTCTCCATCCAGATCAGATCCGAATACGGAGCGTAGGCTTTGGCCCTGGCGATACACGGGTCAATGCCGTTGCGCACCTTGTAGAAGCCTTCCGCCGTGCGTTCACCGGTGATGAATTCCTTGTCCCGCTCGTCGACATCTGAGGTGATGAGGGTAGCTGCCTCAGCGTCGGTGCGGGCAATGACAACGGTTGGGGTGTCCGCGACGTCGGCAGCCAGTCGGGCCGCATTCAGGGTGCGAACGTGTTGCTGGCTGGGAATAAGGACCTTGCCCCCGAGGTGGCCGCACTTTTTTTCCGAGGCGAGCTGATCTTCCCAGTGAACACCTGAGGCCCCAGCCTGGATCATCGACTTCATGAGTTCGTAGGCGTTCAGGGGCCCCCCGAAACCGGCTTCGGCGTCTGCAATGATGGGGACCATCCAGTCCTCAACGCTCTGCACACCCTCCGAAAACTCGATCTGATCAGCACGCAGCAGCGCGTTGTTGATGCGCCGGACCACTGTGGGGACGGAATTGGCCGGATACAGGGACTGATCGGGATACGTGTGGCCGGAGTTGTTGGCGTCTGCCGCGACTTGCCAGCCCGAAAGGTAAATGGCCCGCAGCCCGGCCTTTACCTGCTGCACCGCCTGGTTCCCGGTCAGGGCACCCAGGGCGTTTGTGTACCCGCCGGTTTTTTTCTCTTCCGTGAGCTGCTTCCACAGTTTTTCCGAACCTCGGCGGGCCAGCGTGTGCTCTTCTGCGACGCGGCCACGAAGGCGCACGACGTCGGAAGCTGAGTAGTCCCGCGTCACGCCGTCCCAGCGAGAATTGGCAGCCCACTCGAGTTCCAGCGCTGCAGCCTGCTCTTCTGGTGTCTGTGCAGGCTCAAATGATGAAGTCATTATTCTCTCCTTGGTGGGGCGGGGCCAGTTGTGCTGCGACTTCGCAGGACAACGTCTTAATCCGGTGTGCTGAAAGCTTCCGTAGAAATAATTTTTGTCCACTTCTAGACACTTTCACCAAAATAAATATGGAAAGAAACGCATTTCTTCGCGTATTCTCAAGAAATGAGCCCTACAAGCTGGAATCGCCCCGCCGCAGCCCTGACGCTGCCTGCAACTCCCGAGGTAGACGTCATCAGCCTGGGTCGCCGTGTACGCCACCTGCGCAAAGCAGCCGGCCTTACCCTCGACGATCTGAGTGCCCAGGTGGGGACAGCGCCCAGCCAGCTGAGCCTGATTGAGAACGGCAAGCGGGAGCCAAAGCTGGGTTTGCTGCAGATGTTGGCTGGAGCTCTCGGGCTCAGTATTGACGAACTCCTTGGGGCAGAGCCTCCCACCCGTCGCGCGGCCCTGGAAATTGAGGTGGAAAGGTACCAGCGGAGCGCCATCTATGAGTCTCTGAAGCTGCCTAAGATCCGCGTCAGTTCGCGGCTCCCCATGGACGTCCTGGAGTCCATGGTGGGGTTGCAACACGAACTGGAGCGCACCCTCAATGACCAGGTGGCAACACCCGAGGAAGCGAGGCGCGCGAACAGCAAGCTACGGGCCATGATGAAGGACAGGAACAACTATTTCTCCGAGTACGAGGCGGAGGCCAAGAAGATCCTTACCGGAGTAGGCCATACCTCCGGACCCCTTTCCCAGCACGTCATCGCCGATATCGCATCGCATCTGGGTTTCAGCCTCCAGCACGTGGGCGATCTCCCGCATTCCACGCGGTCGGTGACGGACCTGAAGAACCGGAGAATTTTTCTCGCCCAGAGCCAACGTGCGGATCACGATCCCCGGTCCGTGCTGCTCCAGGCACTGGGGCATTATGTTCTGGGCCACCAGACGCCCAAAAACTATGGGGATTTCCTGATGCAGCGGGTGGCCACCAACTACTTTGCTGCAGCGCTGATGCTGCCGGAGGATGCCACTGTCGATTTTCTGCAGAAGGCAAAACATGCCAAAGAAATCGCAGTCGAGGATATCCGGGATGCTTTTGCGGTGTCCTACGAGACAGCGGCACACCGATTCACCAACCTGGCAACCGAGCACCTGGACATCCGGACGCATTTCCAGAAGACACACGAGAGCGGGATCATCTACAAGGCCTACGAAAACGACGGTGTCACGTTTCCGCAGGATCACACAGGTGCCATTGAAGGCCAACCCTCCTGCAAGTTCTGGACATCCCGGGTGGTCTTCGACGTTGCGGACAAGTTCCGCGCATACAACCAGTACACGGACACGCCAGCAGGGACCTATTGGTGCACAGCCAGGACCGAGCACTCCCCGAATGGTGAATTTTCCGTCTCCGTAGGCGTCCCCTACGCCCAGGTGAAATGGTTCCGTGGAAGGGACACCACCGAACGCTCAACCTCCATGTGCCCCGACGAAAATTGCTGCCGCCGTCCTCCCGCGGCACTCACCTCTGCATGGGCCGGAAATGCGTGGCCTTCTGCAAGAGCCCATTCGCACCTCCTGGCCGCCATGCCGCCAGGTGCCTTTCCTGGCGTGGACGAAACAGAGGTATATAGCTTCCTGCAGGCCCACTC
Source organism: Pseudarthrobacter sp. PS3-L1 (assembly GCF_030063285.1). Lineage (GTDB taxonomy): Bacteria > Actinomycetota > Actinomycetes > Actinomycetales > Micrococcaceae > Arthrobacter. Next base: position 383,242 of record NZ_JASISU010000002.1, read on the forward strand.
GGACGCCTGAGCCGGCTGAGGCGATCCTGAGCGTTGGGGGAGCGTTGGGGGAGCGGCGCCGTGACTGGGCACTATCCCCGTAGTGACCAGTCACACCCCGAAGTGGTCCCGTAACGTCCTGGTCTTCGCACTAGCATCAGAGGTTGGGAACTGGACGTAGGAGGCAGGTGCAATGCAATCACTGAGGGATCACTTCTACAGCCTCCACCGCATGGCACCCGCCAACCGGGATCCTGCTGCGGCTGCCCGGCTGGCACTGAGTGTGGCTGGGCCAGCACTGGTCCTCCTGGCACTGGGACATCCAGAACTGACAATCTATGCGGTTTTCGGTGCGCTGACAGGGATGTACGGACGTACAGAACCGCACCAACTGCGCATCAGACATCAAGGTCAGGCCGCTGTGCTTCTCATTGGTGGGGTGGCTGTGGGCACCATGCTGTCCGTCCTGGGCCTGCACTCCTGGTGGCTCGTTGGTGTGGAGGCGATCTTCGCGGCGCTGGCTTCCCTCTACTCAGACAACGTAGATCTCAGGCCCAACGGACCTTTTTTTGGGATTCTTGCCCTCGGTGCGTGCGCATCCGTTCCACTCACTATTCCCTGGACGCTGGCTGTTCTGATCAGCATCACATCAGCCTGTTTTGCCATCGTTGTGGGCTTTGGCGGCTGGTTGCGCAAACGATCCTGGCAGCCCCGGATGGTGCGAACGAGACCGGATCCGAGCCTTTCGGAGCGGCGTGCGTCGTTCGCCCGAGCGCTGAGGTACACACTGTCTATCTCCGCTGCTGGCATGGCGGGCGTCCTGGCTGGCATCGGACACCCGCACTGGGCGATGGCTGCTGCGGCGGTTCCGCTGTCGGCGTCGAACGTTCCGGGGGCCATGCATCGCGGAGTGCATCGCATTGTCGGGACGTTCGTGGGTCTGGTGGTGGTAGCACTTTTGCTTGTCCCGGGACCCCTGCACGTGTTTCCGTCGTCGGATGCCGTCGCCCTAGTGCTGGCAATCATTGTCTTTGCGTTCACCACCGAACTTCTGATGGCCAGGCACTATGGGCTTGCCATGGTGTCCTTCACGCCCGTAATTCTCCTGATGACCCAGCTTGCTTTTCCAGAGCAGCCTGCTGTCCTGATCCGCGACCGCGGAGTGGAAACGCTGATTGGTGCAAGCGTGGGAATGGTTGTGGCGCTGGTCGGAAGACACATCTATCTGCGGCCCCGTCAGCGGGGCACTGGACACTAGCGTGTTCCGCAACAGTTGCCGGCCCTTCATCGACCGCTTGCTGGCTACCGCGTTCGCAACCGTGACGGAGCGCCGCTTGGCAGGCTTCAGCCATGAGAATCCTCGGATAATAGGTGCTCTTCGCTACCGGTGGGCTGGAGGACCGCCGCACACATGGCGAGAATTCTGGACGCTGGCACACGTGAGCGCGCTGACGGCACCGTCAGTCTTCGCGCGATGGCAAGCCCGTGGTGAGTCCGTTTCCGGACCCGGACCCTGGTTTCCAGATCATCGAAGTGAGCCCATGTTTGAGACAATGGACTTGGCAGAGACGCACCCAAAATATTCACGCGCCTTGACGCGTGGAGGAATCACATCGCACATCGACTCGAGGGGCTACGTGCCAGTATCTTCAGATCACCGAGCCAACAAGCCACCGATCAAAATTGTTGGTGCATTGCTGCTCTTTGTCCTGCTCATCGGAGCAGTCCTGGCTGTCATGCCGCAGCTTCACGGAAGCGACGCCGCCCCAGATGGTCCAGTCCCGTCCACCAATAGTTCCCCGACGCCGATCCATCAGATACGCCAGCTCATGCTTGCAAACGCTTGCGTGTGCTTGGAAAGCCTCCTGAGCACCTGCCGCAACGATGCGAATTCCGGCCGTTGCTACACCGCCCGTGGTGGACAGCGCTGCTACCAGATCGCTCACGGTTGCCTCCGTCACCAAGATTGACAAGATCCCTGCGCCCTGTGACGTCTGGTAGTTCCGGATCTAACTTTCCAGACTCGAGCAAAAACCTGGGGGACTCTTCGTCACGTAGGACAGGTGCATGGCTGGGCTTCTGCTGGGGCCCCTGGGGGAAGCCAAGCCAGCGCGACCTCCTGGTACGTCGTGCATCGATAAGATGTCATGCGCCAAGGCGGCCCGCGAACAACCTGGAGACGGCGCCGACCCTTCCAGTTTCCACGGCCCATTGCAGCTGGCACTTCCTGCGAACCTTGCGGACTTGGCACGCCAGCGCGACAAAAAATGTAACCAGTCAAGACGAAGGTCCGAATGGTCAGTCAGATGATGGCGTACAGGGATACGACGGCGACGCCCGCCGCGGATGAACTTGCGTAAAGAATGGAGTCAGCTCAGTCCACAGGATCATCTATTTTCCGCTCGGATGTGTATAAGTTGACATAATGTAGATTATCGGCACAATACTGCGGGATCGGGGAGTAGCCGTGAAAACCATCTTTGGGCAGCAACAAACTGTTCGGTAGAGAAGAATTCCTGGATGTTGCCAGCGCCGACGCCGTCCTTGCGCGTGGCCGGATGGGAACAGCACTGGATATCGGCGGCAACAAGGAACGATCCTGCGCACTACGGCCGAGCATTGAGGGAACTGCGCGCTGACACAACCTAAAGGCCCGGGGAAGATCCGACATAGGTGGCCAGATACTTGCCGGTCAAGGTGCTTGAGCGGGCCACCAGGGCAGCCGGAGTTCCCTCAAAAACTATTGTGCCGCCGTCGCGCCCTGCTCCTGGGCCCAGGTCAATGATCCAGTCCGCGTGCGCCATAACCGCCTGGTGATGTTCGACGACGATCACGGACTTGCCAGAGTCAACCAGCCTATCCAGCAGCCCCAGAAGGTTCTCCACATCAGCCAGGTGCAGCCCGGTGGTGGGTTCATCCAACACGTAGGTACCGCCCTTCTCCCCCAGATGTGTTGCCAGTTTGAGCCGTTGGCGTTCACCGCCTGACAGGGTGGTGAGCGGCTGGCCCAGGCTCAGGTACCCCAGACCAACGTCCACCAGCCGTTCCAGGACGGCGAGCGCAGCGGGAATACGGGACTCCCCCGTGCTGAAGAACTCCTTGGCCTCGCCAGCAGGCATGGCCAGCACCTCGCTGATGTTGCGTCCATTGAGGTGGTACTCCAAGACTGCCGCCTGGAAGCGTTTTCCTTCGCAGACCTCACAGGTGGTGGCCGTTCCTGCCATCATGGCCAGGTCGCTGTACGTTACGCCAGCACCCTTGCAGTTGGGGCATGCACCCTCGGAATTTGAACTGAAGAGGGCGGGCTTGACGCCGTTGAACTTACCAAAAGCTTTCCTGATCGAATCCAGCATTCCGGTATAGGTGGCCGGATTACTCCGGCGTGAACCACGGATTGAACCCTGGTCAATCGAGACAACGCCGGCGCCCGGCACCACTGACCCATGCACCAGGGAACTCTTTCCCGACCCTGCAACACCTGTGATCACCACAAGGACGCCCAACGGAATATCGACGTCGACGTCCTGGAGATTGTTGCTGGTGGCACCGCGTATCTTGAGGGCACCTGCGGGCTGGCGCACGGCAGTCTTCAGGACAGCTCGGTCATCCAGGTGGTGTCCGGTCAACGTTCCACTGGCCTGTAGTCCCTCAACCGTTCCCGCAAAGCAGACCTCTCCCCCGGCTGTTCCAGCCCCGGGCCCCAAATCGATGACATGATCGGCAATGGCGATCATCTCAGGCTTGTGTTCGACCACCAGCACAGTGTTGCCGTTGTCTCGCAACCTCAGCAGCAGGGCGTTCATGCGCTGGATGTCATGCGGATGCAGGCCGATGCTGGGCTCATCAAAGACGTAGGTCACGTCCGTCAACGACGATCCAAGGTGCCTGATGAGCTTGGTCCGCTGCGCTTCTCCCCCCGAGAGCGTCCCGGCAGAACGGTCCAGCGAAAGATAGCCCAGCCCAATTTCCACAAACGACGTGAACGTAGTGCTTAGCGCTTGCAGAAGCGGCTGCACGGTGGGCTCGTCAAGGCTCTTTACCCAGGCCGCAAGATCGCTGATCTGCATAGCGCAGGCGTCGGCGATGCTGACCCCGTTGATCCGCGAGGATCGAGCTGCCGCACTCAGCCTCGTTCCCCCGCATTCAGGACAGGTGGCAAACGTTATGGCACGTTCCACGAAAGCCCTGATGTGTGGCTGCAGGGAATCAACATCCTTAGAGAGGAACGATTTCTGGATTTTTGGAATGAGGCCCTCATAGGTGAGGTTGATGTTGTCGACCTTGATCTTGGTCGGTTCCCTGTACAGAAGATCCTGCAGCTCCTTCGTGGTGAACGCGGAGATTGCCTTGTCCGGATCGAAAAACCCGCAGCCACTGAAAATCCTGCCGTACCATCCCTCCATGCTGTACCCGGGAATGGTCAGGGCACCCTCACTGAGTGACTTGTTGGCATCGTAGAGCGCGGTGAGGTCGATATCGCTGATGGCGCCCATGCCCTCACAGCGCTGACACATGCCGCCCGTGATGGAGAAACTCCTGCGCTCCTTGACGGTGGTTCCACCACGTTCCATGGTCACGGCACCCGCACCGCTGATGGAAGCCACATTAAAGGAATATGCCTGCTGGGAACCGATGTGCGGCTCCCCCAGACGGCTGAATAGGATCCGCAGCATCGCGTTGGCATCCGTTGCAGTACCCACCGTGGAGCGTACGTTGGCGCCCATCCGTTCCTGGTCCACAATGATGGCTGTGGTCAGCCCGCTGAGGACGTCGACGTCGGGACGCGCCTGTGAGGGCATGAAGCCCTGGAGGAAGGCACTGTAGGTCTCATTGATCATCCGTTGGGATTCGGCAGCAATGGTGGCGAAAACCAGGGAACTTTTTCCCGATCCGGACACGCCCGTAAACACAGTCAGCCTTCGCTTGGGAATATCAAGGCTGATGTCCTTGAGGTTGTTCTCCCGGGCACCCTGGACCCGAATAAGGTCATGGCTGTCGGCGAGGTGAGTGCCCGTGGAATGCCGCGTGGGAGTCGCCATCTAGATCGTTTCTCCATCTCAGGGTCACCACTTTGGGTTCAATGCCATTGACGGACCATTGTCAGCAGCATGCCGGTGTCCAACAATGAAAGCATGACAGCCTACGTGTGCGCCCTCGAAACAGTAGTTCCCTCCACACTTCTTGTTCAGGACCAGGCAAAGGATGTGTTTGCAGCCCAGCCCGGACTGACAAGGCTGGGAAGCCGCCTTGTGGCAACGTGTTTTGACTCTGCAGCCATTGAGACCAGATATACGGCTGTCCGCGAATTGAACCTGGAGCACACCACCGATGATCCACAGTTTTTTGATCCGTCATCCGGACTACTTCTGAACCCCAGTACCAAGGTCCGCAACGAGATCTTTGCCCGCGAGGCCACTCCCCTCTTCATTGAGGCGGCCCGGGCCGCCGTCAACAACTGCGGGGGAATCGAAGCTGCCGACATCACACACCTGATTACCGTCTCCTGTACCGGCTTCTTCAACCCTGGGCCGGACTACCGTATTGTGCGGGCCCTGGGGCTCGACCCTGCCGTGCAGCGATACCATCTTGGTTTCATGGGCTGTTATGCCGCGTTCCCGGCGCTACGCGAAGCAGCCCAATTCTGCAATGCGGATTCTGACGCCGTCGTGCTGGTTGTGTGCGCGGAGCTATGTTCCCTCCACGTGCGGACGTCCAATAATCCCGACACCATTATGGGTTCGGCGCTGTTTGCGGACGGAGCCGCAGCCGCTATCGTGACGGCCAGGCCCCCTGCGAGTGCGGGGCCCCTGTTACGCCTTGATCACTTCGAGACGGTCCTCACGCCCGTGGGTGAGGAATCCATGGCGTGGAATATTGGCGACCACGGATTCGAAATGGTGTTGGGCAACTACGTTCCACATATCATCGACCAGCACATTACCGGCGCCCTCGAACCAATTTTCGCCCTCCCGCAACTCGCCGGGTCCACCTACACGGACGTCACGCACTGGGCAATCCACCCGGGTGGTCGCAGCATCCTGGACAAGGTCCAGTCCCGGCTCTCGCTCACTGAGACCCAGTTGGTCCCCGCTCGGGAAACCCTGCGCAATTACGGCAACATGTCCAGCGCCACGGTGTTGTTTGTCCTCAAGCACATCCTGCAGGAAGCCGGCACCGAGGATGAATCCGTGTGTTCCATGGCGTTTGGACCCGGGCTGACAGTCGAAACAGGACTCTTCACCAAAATGGCTCGCGGTACCTCGGCCGCATTCCATGCCTGATCTGGGACACCGGGCCGTCGATGCCCGCGAGTTGATGGATGACCCGGACTGCGACCCGGTACGGCTCGCCGCGACCTACAGACAGTTTCGTCTGGTCAACCGGGCAGTAGCAGGGTGGCGCACAACCTACTGCCAGCTGATCAGGCCGTTGCTGAGCCACGTCACGCCGTCTACCCTGCTGGATCTGGGGTGTGGCGGTGGTGACCTCTCACGGGCGCTGGCAGCCTGGGCGGCCCGCGACGGCGTCATCCTCCAGGTCCTGGGAATTGACCCCGACGAGCGTGCTTTTCGGTTTGCCACAGATGGGGTTGGCGCAGGTGGGGTTGGCGCAGAACCTTTACACCAGCCTGTCGCGTTCAGGCAGGCCTCAAGTGCAGACCTGGTTGCTGAGGGCCAGACCTTCGACTTTGTTGTCTCAAACCACGTCCTGCACCATCTCAGCGCACCCGATCTCCGGACGTTCCTGGCGGATTCGCTCTTGCTCGCAGACAAGCTCAGTATCCACAACGACCTCCGCCGGAATGCTCTGGCCTACGCACTGTTTGCCGTTGCCGCTGCCCCATTGCGAGGATCGTTCATCCGCCACGATGGGCTGATATCCATCCGACGCAGTTACACCCCGGCCGAGCTGAGCGCCACCGTTCCTTCGGGATGGCGGGTAGAACGCCACAGGCCATTCCACCAACTCCTCCTCCGGGACGCACCCGAACGCAATGGCCTGCAGGATGGCCCACCAACAGAAATTCGGCAGCGGAGCGAGCCCCACCATGATTGACGTTGCGGTTGTAGGTGGTGGCCCGGTGGGGCTGTTCCTTGCAGGGCTCCTCCTCAAGGCCGGCGCCACCGTCCGGGTTTATGAACAGCGCCTTAGTCGAAGCTCGTGGTCGCGTGCAATCGGCGTCCACCCACCATCTCTGAGTGCGCTAGCAGAGCTGGACCTTGCCGAACCGTTGACTGCCGCTGGCATCAGGGTCCGGCGTGGCGTGGCTTTCAGCGGCAACCGCCAACTCGCGAGCCTCGATTTCGGTGCACTTGACCACCCATATCCCTATATTCTTGCGGTCCCGCAGACAGCCACCGAACAGCTACTGATGTCAAAAACGCACGCGTTCGACGACGCCGCCCTCCAGGATGGCGTCCAGGTCACCGGCGTTGCCCTGGGTGAGCGCAGTGCAACGCTCTCGCTGGAGGCGTCGGGTTGTGCACATACCGCCAGGGCACGATGGGTGGTGTTTGCCGACGGTGCAGCTTCACACTCCAGCAACAGGCCGGGGATGCACTCTCGGCACAAAACCTACGCGAAGCATTTTGTCATGGGCGATTTTGCCGATGACGATGCCCTGGGCCAGGATGCGCTCCTCTACCTTGAACGGGCAGGCATTGTGGAGTCTTTTCCCCTTCCAAAAAAACAGCGCCGGTGGGTGATCCGGGTTCCACTGCCGCAGGCAGCGCCGTCATCGGACGTGATCGCCAAGCTCGTGTCCCACCGCACTGGCCTGCGCTTGGACCCGCAAACCTGCACCATGACGAGTGGGTTTACCCCGCACCGCGCCTTCGTTTCCACCATGGCGAGCGGCTGCGCACTTGTGATTGGCGATGCTGCCCATGAAATCAGCCCCATCGGTGGGCAGGGAATGAACCTCGGCTGGCTGGACGGGGCGCACCTGGCACCCCTGCTCCTGAAATCACTGACCGGGAGGGACATCGCAGCAGACCTTGCTGGGTTCAGCACCGAGCGGCTGCTCGCGGCGCGGCGGGCGGCACTTCAGGCGGAGCTCAATATGACACTGGGGGCGCCGTTCCCGGGCCCCGTCCTGTCCGCACGGAACCTTGGCATCCGGCTTGTTGGCAAAACTCCGGCAGCGGCGACCCGGATTGCCCGTCGCTTTTCCATGCTCTAAGGCTGCGCCCGGATGTGGCGCTGGGTCTAGTCAGGAATGAGGTAGCAGTCAAAGCTGGACTGGTGCAAAAGCTGGCCACGGTGCACCTCGAAGATTGAACATGTACTGGCCGTGATGGTGTCCCCGATCTCCCAGTGCGGCAGGGGCATCAGTACTGTCGCGTTCCACTCGGCTTCGACAACAACCGTGTTCCCCTGCGCCACGGTCCTTCGAATATCAAAATGCTGGCCAGAGACAATCAACTTCCCCTGGTCTGCTCCGGAGAGGACCTGCTCGATACTGCGCCGCGAACCCCTGGGAGCGAGGGCATGAGGCGCCTCCGTCAGTTCAAAGCCCGGGGCAAGGAAAGGCCGCAGTTCGGCACTGCCACCACCCGCTTCGAGGACTCTGATGAAATCCAGGACCAGGTCCTTCGCGGAGGATGTCACCGCAGCCGAGGCTGGCACGGCGACGGGACCGGGAATGAACGGCTCGGATTCGGTAGGCATGACTGTGATCCTAGTCGATGTGAACCGAGCAGCGAGGTTAGGATATGCCGATGAGCAACGGCCTTCCTGACCAGCGTCCCGTGCCAGAGCAGAGTCCCGGAGCAATCCGGGAACTCGTCATGTCCCTGCTCGCGGCACCGGGCCTGCCCGCCATAGTCCAGGCCGGGCACCCAGCCCTCCGGCAACCGTCCGCCATCGTTGACTCCCAGCTCAGTGCTGGGGAACTTGAACACCTGGTGGACCTCATGCGGGACGTTATGCATGATGCACCAGGGGTGGGACTGGCCGCTCCGCAACTGGGAATCCCACTCCAGCTGGCAGTGCTGGAAGACCTCTATCCGGTGTCGGCGGAGATCTCAGGTACCCGAAACCGCCACCCCCTCGAATTCCGCACCCTGATCAACCCAAGCTATGTCGCTGTCGGTTCAGCGACAGCCTCGTTTTTCGAAGGGTGCCTTTCGCTGGATGGCCTGCAGGCTGTCGTCCAGCGTGCAGGCAAGGTAGAACTCACGTCCACGGATCTCACGGGCGCGGTCACCCGGGAGACCTTTGAAGGCTGGCAGGCCAGAATCGTCCAGCACGAGGTCGACCATCTGGCCGGGATCCTCTACGTTGACCGAGCCGAGCTGCGCTCGCTATGTTCGAACACCGAATATGGTCGATGGGCAGAACCGGGTATCGAGGGTGCCCGGCAGGAACTTGGTTTCCTGCCGGACCCTCACTGGGCACCGGGGCGCCACTGACGCCACCGCTTTACGACGGCGTGCCCAGCAACGGGGACCTGCTCCGCCCGCAAGAGCACGACCTTCCGTCAGCTGGATATCGGCGCCTCGCTGTCTCCGACGGGAAGCCAAGTGTTCCACCAGCGAAGAATCTCCATAAACCGCTGGCGGCGGTGAACAGGTGTTCCAGTCCTCGACAGCTCGTGATCTTCGCCCGGAAAAACGAGCAGGCTGGTGGGCGTTCCCTGCATCTTGAGAGCCGTGAAGTAGCGCTGCCCCTGTTCGATAGGGCACCGAAGATCATTTTCGCTGTGAATCACAAGGGTGGGAGTTTCGACGTGTTCGACGGCGGCCATGGGACTCTGAGCGGCCACCTGGGACGGGTTGCTTCCCACATATTCCGGTCCGAAGAACCAGCCAATGTCCGCTGACCCGGTGAAACTGACCGGATCCAGGAATCCCCGCTCCACAATGGCCCCTTTGAAGCGGTGATCGTGGGCAATGACCCAGGCGGTGAGATAACCTCCGTAGGACCCACCCTGGATTCCTAGCCGATCAGCATCGAGCCCCGGAACCTGCTCCAATGCACCATCGAGAAACCCCAGGACATCGTCCTTGTCCAGTGTTCCCAGCTTTTCCTTGATGGCCCTTCCGTGCTCTTGCCCGTAGCCTGCCGACCCTCTGGGGTTGCACATGAGCACCGCATACCCGGCAGCTGCATAGACTTGCGCCTCATCAAAAAACCCCACGGAATACTGCGAGAAGGGGCCGCCGTGGATGGTCAGCAGGACCGGGTGTGGGCCACTTCCTGCGGGTTTGACCACCCAACCGTGGACCTCATAGCCATCCTGGCCTGTAACAGTAAGTTCGAGCGGTTCAATGACGTCCGTCGCCGTCCGCAGATCCGCAGAGAAATCCGTGAGTTGGCGAAGACCGCCGTCGTCCTCAACCACCCACACGTCCCCGGCGGTTAAGGGATCAGTAGCTACCACAATAAGTGCTCCGCCTCCCGAGCTGGCGCCCGTTACTACGCGGTTACCCTGCACCAGAAGCCTGCTCCCGCCCGAGGCCTGGACCTGGAGGAGCTCAACCGTTCCCTGCGCACTGTTGAGCACCAGAACTCCGTCAGGTCCATGACGTTCCAGCTGGGCGCCGGATGCCGAAACATCCATCACCTCGACGTCGGTCACTACCGTTGCCTCTCCCCCGCCGGCAGGCATGGTGTAGAGAGCAGTATTGCGAGCGACGAAGTCGATTCCAGTGGTCCCGAGATTGTGCGACGTGAAGAAGAGCCACTTCCCGTTACTCGATTCACGCACGCTACCCACGGTGCTGGGCTGATGGTTCGTGGGGCGGATCAGCAGCGGTTCGTTCTCTCCGTTCAGGGGTAGCGGATCCAGTGAAAGTGAGTAGATATCCCGGACCAGATCCGTGTCTCGTCCGGCATGCAGGGCTGCCACAAAAAGCACAGCTGTCCCGTCGCTCGTGAAAGACGCGTCGGTGTGGTCCACAGGCTGCGACGTGAGCTGAACGGCGGCGGGAACGTGGGACGATTCGCTGCGGTTCGTCTTCGTGCCGGCACCGAAGGAGTGGGTCACCCGCGCTCTGCCCCTCCTGGGTGGCCGCGGTTCCGCCCCCAGATCCGGGACTTCCAGGAGGAATAGCTGCGCGGATTTATCGTGCGTGTATCCCGCACCGTTGCCGCGGTAGTTCAGGTCCGTAATGAGGCGGGCATCTTCACGTCCGGGCGGGACATCATCCACGGTTCCATAGCGCCCATCGTCCGGCTCGGGCGACGAGAAGACCATCCGATAGGAGTCGGGAGCCCACGCGAAGCCGGTGACCCCCAGCAGCCGGTCAGTGACTGCCTGCGGTTCACCGCCGGCTGCCTGCACAAGATAAAGCTGGTGCGGCCCATCGACGCTGGCCCGCAGGAAGGCTAAGACCTGCCCATCCGGGGAGAACGACGGCGCTGTGTCTCGGAACCCGCGGGTGATCCGTCGCGGAAGCGCACCCGGAGCCGTGGGTACGCTCCAGAGCTGACCGACGTAGGCGTCGGCGTCAAAGTCAGGGCGGGTCACGGATACGACACAGCGGGTGCCGTCTGGATGGACGGTTGGCTGGCCAACCGACTTCAGCAAGGAAAGGTTTTCTGGCTTCATCCACGTGAGCCTAGCGGCAACCGGCACGCTGCACAGAAAACGCGCACAGTTGAAGGAACGCGCTCAAACGTGCGTAGAAGGTTGAAGGCAGCCGGCTCCTATCTACCGCCAGCCCGGGCGGCTTCCAGGCTCTTAGTGATCCGGCCTAGGATGGACTCCATGCCATTCCCGGAAGTGCTGCTCTGTCCCGTCTGCCGTCTGGACCTGCACCATATCCAGGCGATCGGCCAGCAGCGAGCTCTCCGATGCACGCAAGGGCACTCTTTTGATGCGGCACGGCAGGGTTACTTCAACCTCCTTGCCGGAAAAGGTACTGCCTTCGCTTCGGACACAGCCGAGATGGTCGAAGCACGGGTGCGCTTCCTCTCCACCGGCCACTACCGTGAACTGGCCGCGGGGATCGCCCACGCTGTGGAGCATGCCCTGGACGTGCCAGCACCAGTCCTTCTGGACTCCGGCACGGGCACCGGGTACTACCTCAGGGAGGTCCTGGACAGGCAGGTGGCTCATGGCGTTGCACCGGCAGCTGTTGGCATGGACATCTCCAAGTTTGCCCTGCGTCGTGCTGGCAGGCTTAATCCTGAAGCGCTCAACATTTCCGCCGACATCTGGGATCCATTGCCGCTGCGGGACTCATCGGTCCATGCGGTGATGGTTGTTTTTGCCCCACGCAATCCTGCAGAGTTTGCCCGTGTGCTGACTCCTGGGGGTGTCCTGGTGGTTGCTACTCCCCGGCAGGGTCACCTTGCGGAACTCGCCACGCTCACTGGAATGCTGGGGATCGAAAGCGACAAGGACGACCGCCTCTTCAGCCGGCTACAACCGTATTTCCGCCGGGGAAAAACCACTGATGTCACGATCCCCCTGTTGTTGTCGGCCAGCCAGGCAGCCGACCTGGCGTTCATGGGCCCGGCAGGTCACCACATGGAGCGGAATGTCATCCACCAACGAATCCTCAGTTCCCTGGACGGCCCTGACGCGCCGCATTCGCAGGGAGCTGCCAGCGCCGGTAATCACCCGTTCATCGGCACACCAGAAATGGAAACCGAGGGACGCTTCAACATCAGCACCTTCTATCCGCTGCATCCCTGAAACGAGGGCCCAGCACGCCGTGGGCAAGATAACGACTTGACTACGTTGAATAGCGGACCGGTCCACAACGGACCCAGCGTAGGAAGCGCGACTACACTTGAGTGACAGCGCTCAGGGCCTGTCACCTCAGGCCCCAGAACAAAGGGGACAGTATGTTTGACTGGCTTGGCCAAAACTGGTGGGCAGTGTGGCTCATCCTCTTCCTCGTGTTTGCCGTAATCGAGATGCTCACTCTGGACCTGTTTTTCATCATGCTGGGGGCAGGAGCCCTTGCCGGCCTCGTTGCCGATTTTGCCGGCGCCGAGCTATGGCTACAGATCATCGCCTTCTGCGTCATGTCCCTCCTGATGATCGGGCTCGTCCGGCCGCAGGCGTTGAGGCACCTTAAAAAAGGGCCAGCCGAGCAGCGCTCCAACGTTGACCGCCTCATTGGCGAGTCAGCAGTAGTCATGGAACCGGTCACTGAACGCGGCGGCCTAGTAAAAATCGGTGGCGATATCTGGAGCGCACGCTCTGCAGGTGTCCAGCTTGAGGCCGGGGCGCAGGTCATCGTCGCGGCCATAGAAGGCGCAACCGCCGTCGTGGCACAGCACAACGCCGCAGAGCCCAGCAGCGTAAAGCCCATCTGAGGCACCCGTCAGCGGGATTTTTTCACACACAGTACTCTGCAGGGTCCATAGACCCCGCACAGCCATCCACTTCACAAAGAACCGGGGAATCAAGGAGATATATGGATAACGCAGGAGGACTCGCACTGACCATCGTGCTGCTGGTCCTGATCGTGTTCGTTGTAATAGTTCTGGTCCGATCGGTGCGGATTATTCCGCAGGCCCGGGCTGGCGTCGTCGAGCGCCTCGGCAAATACCAGAGGACCCTCAACCCAGGCCTTACCATCCTGATCCCATTCGTGGACAGGCTCTTGCCGATGCTCGACCTCCGCGAGCAGGTGGTTTCCTTTCCTCCGCAGCCAGTGATCACCGAGGATAACCTGGTGGTCTCCATCGACACAGTGGTCTACTTCCAGGTGACGGATGCCCGGGCTGCTACGTACGAGATTGCCAACTATATCCAGGCCGTCGAACAGCTCACCACCACAACGCTGCGTAACGTGGTCGGTGGCCTGAACCTCGAAGAGGCATTGACGTCACGGGACCAGATCAATGGACAACTGCGCGGCGTCCTCGACGAAGCCACCGGGCGCTGGGGCATTCGTGTCTCACGCGTTGAGCTCAAGGCGATTGATCCGCCCCACTCCATCCAGGACTCGATGGAAAAGCAGATGCGGGCGGAGCGAGACAGGCGCGCAGCAATCCTCACGGCAGAAGGCACCAAGCAGTCCGCCATCCTGACCGCAGAGGGCCAACGCCAGGCATCCATTCTTGCAGCTGAGGGTGATGCAAAGGCAGCAATCCTCCGCGCTGACGGTGAGTCTCAGGCTATTGAAAAAGTCTTCGGAGCAATCCACAAGGGCAACCCAGACCAGAAGCTGCTTGCGTACCAGTACCTACAGACGCTACCCAAGCTTGCCGAAGGTTCCTCCAACAAGCTGTGGATCATCCCCAGCGAAGTGGGCGAGGCGCTCAAGGGAATTGGTAGCGCAATGGGCGGCTTTGCGCCTGAAAATGGCGCCTCGGAGGCGGAAAATGGCCGGACCATCCCGGAAAAGCCGTCTACGCCACCGGCCCCCCGGGTTTGATCTGACCTACGTGCACTAGGTACGTCATCACCGTCGCAGCATCCCAGAAGCCCGCACCCGCCAAGGGTGCGGGCTTCCGGCGATTTTGCGGTGATGCTTTGCGGTCTGCCCAAGGCATCCGTATAATGGGATATTTGTCCGGCCCGTTCATACGTCCTGGAACAACTTAGCTTCGCAGAGCGTTGCATTGAGCATGATGCGACGTCCTGCACATACTGGCGAGATCCTGCACTGCTGGATCGTGCCCGTGCGCAGCATGGCTCCGCACACCAAACAGAGGGAGAAAAGATGAGCGATCGTAGCCTGCGGGGAATGCGCCTCGGCGCGCAGAGCATGGAAACGGAATCAGGCGTCGAGCCAGCCCCCCGCCAGCGTGTGGAATACCGCTGTGAAGACGGCGAGCAGGTCTTCGTGACATTCTCCTCCGAGGCAGAGATCCCCCCGGTCTGGGTGTCCAAGACGGGCAAGGAAGCCCTGCTGGTTGATGGGGAACGCCCCGACAACAGCAACGAAAAAGCAGTCCGTACGCACTGGGACATGTTACTGGAACGCCGGAGCCTGCCTGAGCTGGAACAGATACTGGAAGACCGGCTCACAATCCTGCGTGAACGCCGCGGCGAACGCCGGACAGCCTGACCGGAATTTCACCGGCCAATAAAAGAGGCCCCTGTCCCATCACGTGATGGGACCGGGGCCTCTTTTTTATTCTGTGGGGAGTTCCACGACAGAGGATTCAGGACTTGCCGGTCAGCTTCTTCCAGCGGGCAGCAAGGCCCCAGCGCGTGACGTTGACCATGGCTTCAACAACAATATTTCCGCTCATCTTTGATGCTCCCAATTCACGCTCCACAAAGGTGATGGGGCGTTCAACAATTGTCAGTCCCAGCTTGGCTACGCGCCACGCCAGATCTACCTGGAATCCATAGCCCACAGATTCCACTTGGTCCAGGTTGAGCTGTTCAAGCGTGCCGCGTCGGAACGCGCGGTAGCCACCCGTGACATCCTTGATCCGCAGGCCCAGCATCAACCGGGCGTAGGTACTGCCAACCCGGGAA
The DNA here is from genome assembly GCF_030063285.1 of Pseudarthrobacter sp. PS3-L1. Lineage (GTDB taxonomy): Bacteria > Actinomycetota > Actinomycetes > Actinomycetales > Micrococcaceae > Arthrobacter. Next base: position 398,618 of record NZ_JASISU010000002.1, read on the forward strand.
ATGGCCTGGCGGTAGAGCGGCCAGTTCACGACCTTCCCACCCGGGACCCAACGGGATCCCATGGCAAGGTCTGCACCGTTGTCGATTGCTTCCAGAAGGGACGGAAGCTGTTCAGGCTGATGTGATCCATCAGCGTCCATTTCCACTAGGACGTCGTAGCCGGCATCCAGACCCCACCGGAACCCGGCAATATACGCTGCCCCAAGCCCTGCCTTGCCCTGCCTGTGCAGCACATGGACCTGTGCGTCCTCTGCTGCAATGCTGTCGGCCAGGGACCCTGTTCCGTCGGGACTATTGTCATCAACAACCAGGACATCCGACTCGGGCACGGCTGCACGGAGGCGTCCCAGGGTGATGGGAAGTGATTCCAGCTCGTTGTACGTCGGAATGATGGTGAGGACGCGCACTGAAGGCCTTTCCTGGGGGAATGTGAACACGGCACCGAACAGCTCTTGGGAGCAAGAGAATCAGGCGCAAGTTCCAATGATAGCGGCCGAACAGTGGACTTTGCTGTCAACCCGACCGGTGGTGGGCAACCAATGAAGCTACTCAGCAGCAGCTCGGAGTTGTGGCTGGGCGAAGAGTTCGACGCCGTCGCGCACGGTCTGGAGGCAGATGGGGTCGGCACCGGTATCCAAAGCGGGCAGCAGCGGCGTGCGGGCGCGCGGATCAGTGCTCCATGACTGCACTCTGCCATCGGAGACCTGCACCATGAGTTCCTCGACTTCCCAGACCGCGAAACTTGCTGGGGCACCCGGCACAAGCTGCCCAGCCATGGGATCGCTGTAGCGCGCTGCGCGCCAGCCAGCCCGGGTGTGTCCAAGGAACGCCGCCCGTGCCGAGATCTGTTCGTTGGGGGTCCGGTGCTCTATGCAGGCCCGCACACTTGACCAGGGACGCAGCGCCGTCACGGGACTGTCACTACCAAAGGCAATGGGTACGCCGGCTGCATAGAACGAGGCGAACGGGTTGGTCCCGGAGTGCCGTTCTCCGAGTCGCTGGTAATACATTCCCTCGGGTCCGGCCCAGGCTGCATCAAAACCAGGCTGGGCACTGACAGTGACGGCGTAGTGCGCAAGCTGCGCCACGGCTGCAGCGTCAGCCATTTCGACATGCTCAAACCGGTGACCGGCGGCACGGAGACGGTTCTCTCCAACCTCCGTGGCGGCAAGGCTGAGTGCCGAGAGGGCAACGTCCAGTCCGGCGTCCCCGATGATGTGGAATCCGCCCTGGATGCCCAGCAGTGAGCAGGCAACCAGATGCGCGGCGACTTCATCAACTCCAAGGTAAAGCGAACCCCGCTCCCCTGGTGCGTCTGCGTAATCTGCCCGGAGGGCAGCTGTCCGGGAACCTAGTGACCCATCGATATTGAGGTCTCCAGCAAGGCCCCGCACATCAACTCCCAGATCCGACAGGATCGAGGCCGCATGTTCCTTGTCGCGTGCCAGCGCACCCCAGTAGGGCAGTACTTCCGGCAGCGGCAACACCCCGGCAGCCCAACTGGCTGCCACCCGCAGGTCCGCAACTCCACCAATGTGTGGGGCACCCATTTCTGCGACCGCAACGTAGCCATTCGCCGCAGCGTGCTGCAGTGCCGTCCGCTGAAATCCAGCGATAGCTTCCTCCGGGAGCTTGCGTGCCGTGGTGCGCGCCTGCTCGTGGGCGGCCCTGCGGACTACCGCATGCTCACCGTCGACAGCCAACCCCGCGGCAGAGCGCAAGGCCGGAGAAATCAGGGCCGAGTGAACGTCAACCCGGGAGAGATATACCGGACGGCCTCCTGCTGCCCGGTGCAGCTCGTCGCTTGTGGGAAGGCTGGATTCCGCCCATGCTGACTCGTCCCACCCATGCCCCAGGAGGGTTCCGCTACCCTTCCGTGCCGCCATTGAAACAGCATCAAGCAGCTCCGTTGCCGACCGGACGGCATCGAGCTGCAGCGACTCCAGGGCAATACCCGTCTCACTCAGATGAACGTGCGAATCAACAAAACCGGGTGCCACCAGTGCTCCCTGGAGGTCAATTACTTCCATGGAGCTGTCGGTGATGGAAGTAGCTGCCTGCTCGGAACCCACCCACGCCACGACGCCACAGTCCACAAGCATGGCGGAGGCGAAGGGATCAGCTGCCGAATAGACAGATCCATTGCGGTACATCACCACCCCACGGTTCTGCTGGGACGCAGCTGGCTCGGTTGGAAACTGCGGTATTGCTGTGGTCAAAGCGTGACTCCTGAATCGATCAACAGATGACCATCATCCGTTGGAGAGTGGTACGGGCACGGGCATGAAACAGGCCCTGGAACATGGTGGTATCGGGCGTCAGGCCACGGATGAGTAGGCCACGACACCCCGACGGATGCTCCCAATGGCTTCCCGGAAGATCCGGGCCACTCGTGGATCGAGGCCAGGAATTTTCGCCAGCTGATCAAGCAGGTCTATAACTTGCTTGACCCACCGGACAAAATCGCCAGCTGCCAGGTCCGTTCCCTGGAGGACCTCCTGAAGGTGCCGTCCCTTCGCCCACTTGTACAGTGGCCAGACAAGGCCAACGTCGGGTTCCCCCGTGAGCGGGAGCTTATGAGCCTCTTCTGCGTCTTCGAGCGCAGACCATTCCTGGACAAGAGTGTCAACCGAGGATTCAAGGGAAATGCTGGGCATCTTGGGGCGCAGCCCCCGTTCTTCGCGTTTTGCCTGGTAGACCAGGGTCGAGGCGAAAGCGGCTACCTCGACCGCGTCGAGGTCATCAAAGGAACCCAGCCGGAGCACCTGGGAAATCAGCAGGTCCTTCTCACCGTAGATTCTGCGAAGCCTGTGCCCGTCTCGGCTCATGGAAAGCCCACCGTTGGGAACTTTCTCCAGATATCCGTAGCTGGTGAGAAGCTCACAGACCCTGTCGAACGTTTTGGCAATAGTATTCGTCCGGCCCTGGATCTGGCGGACCAGTCCGTCAGTGTCCCGGCGTAACTTCCACCAGCGTTCGGCCCAACGGGCGTGGTCCTCACGTTCGCTGCAGCCGTGGCAGGGATGGGACCGCAGCGCACGCCGCAGCTCAGTGATGCGTCGTTCCTGGTCCGGAGCGGCAGTACTCAGCCCAAAGTCGTCGTTACGCCTGTTGATATTCGCCGGGAGCGGGCGCTCTTCGCGCAGCGCATTCCGAGCTGCCGAGGCGAGGTCGCGCCGGGACTTGGGCACCTTGGAGTTGAAAGCCTTTGGAATCCGGATTCTGGCGACGGGTTCCAGTGGCCCGGCAAGGTCCTCTGCACCAATTCTGCGCAGCTGGTTGTCTAGGGTCAATACGGCGGGCCTGGGCTCGCGTCCGTGGTGGTCAGCATTCAGGACCACTGCCGGTCCTGGAGCACGTCCGCCGGGGACCTGGACTACATCTCCTGGCATAAGCCGGGCAAGGGAGTCATCCACCAGCGACTTACGTGCCCTGGAGGTTGTTCGGGATGCTGCCTTTTCGGCGTCGGAGAGTTCGCGCCGGAGCCGGGAGTATTCGGTGAAGTCGCCCAGATGGCACGTCATGGACTCGGCATAGCCAGCCAGCGCCTCCTCCCGGCTCTTGACCTGCCGTGCCAGCCCAACCACAGAACGGTCTGCTTGAAACTGTGCAAACGAGGATTCAAGGATCTGCCGGGCCCGGGGCCTGCCGAACTGGGCCAAGAGGTTAATGCTCATGTTGTAGGTGGGGCGGAAGCTGGAATTCAGGGGATATGTGCGGCGCGAAGCAAGGCCGGCGACTGCTGCCGGATCGGTCCCGGGTTGCCAGAGGACCAGGGCATGACCTTCGACGTCGATTCCCCGCCGCCCGGCCCTCCCCGTAAGTTGGGTGTATTCCCCCGCTGTAATGTCCACGTGGGCTTCCCCATTGAACTTGTCCAGCTTTTCCAGCACCACGGATCGGGCCGGCATATTGACGCCCAGCGCCAACGTCTCCGTGGCAAAAACCGCACGGACCAGGCCATCTACAAAGAGCTTCTCAACCACTTCCTTGAACGTGGGAAGCATCCCGGCGTGGTGGGCCGCAAAGCCGCGCATCAGGCCGTCGCGCCACGTCCAGAATCCCAGGACCTCAAGATCATCAGGTGGGATGTCTTGGCCAGCTTCGTCCACCCGCTGCGCAATGATGCGCTGTTCGTTCTCAGTGGTCAGCCATAGTCCGGAGGAGACGCACTGCGCCACGGCCGCATCGCAGCCCGCACGGGAAAAGATGAAGGTAATGGCTGGTAGCAGGTCTTGTTGGTCCAGGCTGGCAATGACCTGGGGACGAGAGGCCTTCCGGACGGGGGCACGCTGCTGCGATGTCGCTGGCTTGTCATCGCGCTGACGCTGGTGACGACGCTCGCTCCTACCGCTTTGGCCAAAACGGGTCCGGCTCTTGAGTTGGCTTTCCGAGCGGGCCATGGTCAACAGCTCAGGGTTCACGTCAAAGCCCCGGCGTTCAACAACGGCGGCGGGAGTGTCGCCGTCGCCCGTTGGAGCAATCTCATCAAAGGTGACGTCCCCCGCAAAGAGGTCCACTATCTGCCGTCCCACCATGACGTGCTGCCACAGGGGTACCGGCCGGTGTTCTGAAACGATGACTGCAGTGTCACCGCGGACAGTGTCCAACCAGGCGCCGAATTCCTCAGCGTTGGACACTGTCGCGCTCAGCGATACCACCTGGACCTCGCTGGGGAGGTGAATGATGACTTCCTCCCACACTGCACCGCGGAATCTGTCCGCGAGGTAGTGGACCTCATCCATGACCACAAATCCGAGTTCACTGAGGGTCTCAGAGTCGGCATACAGCATGTTGCGCAGGACCTCGGTGGTCATTACCACCACTGGCGCACCCGAGTTGATGTTGGTGTCCCCCGTGAGAAGCCCGACATTCTCCGGACCATACTTCTGTGCCAATTCAGAATATTTCTGGTTACTCAACGCCTTGATGGGGGTTGTGTAAAAAGCCTTCATTCCACGTTGGAGGGCAACGTAGATGGCGAACTCGCCGACGATTGTCTTTCCAGCACCCGTGGGAGCCGCCACAAGCACTCCCCTGCCGGACTGGAGGGCACGGCAGGACCTCAGCTGGAAATCATCGAGCTCAAAATCCAGGGTCCGCATGAATCCACCCAAGTCGCTGGCAGCATCTGCCCTCCGTTCCGCGTCTGCGCTGTAGCGTTCGGCGGGCGAGAGGGAGTCGGCGGACCAGGGTCCGGAAGTAGTGGACATGGTTCAAGCCTAATGCGCTGCGGCTAGAGTTTTTTCAGGTCAGAACTTGGCGTGGCGATATTCGCTGAGGCCTCGGTCTCCACCGCTTGCTTGGCGGCCCGGCGGTCCCGACGCTTGTCATTGATGATGCACAACCAGATGGCCGAGAAAAACAGGATCAGCAGCGGCGCCGCCAGCAGGAACATGGACAGGGCGTCGGTCCCTGGCGCAGCCAGCGCAGCCAGGACAAACACTAGGAAAATGATGATTCGCCAGGCCTTGAGGAACGTCCGCCCCCGGACGATCCCCGCCATGTTGATGCCCACCAGCAGGACCGGAACCAGGAAAGAGATGCCCAGGATCAGGAACATCTGCGTCACGAACGTCAGGTAGTCCGTGGCATTGATGTTGTTGGCGCCGGTACTGGGAGTGAACTGCAACAGAGCCCGTACGACAGTCGGGAAGACCAGCCACCCGACGTAGATTCCGGCAAGGAAGAGCGGAACTCCAGCACCCATGTAGCCCAGCGTGTACTTGCGTTCCTTCCCCGTGAGTCCGGGGGTGATAAAAGCCCACACCTGGTAGATCCAGACGGGACTGGAGATTACGAGGCCAATTTGAATGGCGATCTGGATCTTGAAGGCGAAGGGGTCCGCAATTGTGGCAAAGTTCAGGACCGCCGTGCGCCCGGTCTCCTCCGCAATGGTGATCAGCGGCTGGGAGAGGTTGTACACCACGGGATCGTAGAGGAACCAGCCCGCGATTCCGGCCAGCACCACGGCAATCGCCGATTTGATCAGTCGGTTCCTGAGCTCCTTGAAATGATCCCACAGCGCCATTCGCCCTTCCGGGTTGGCTTTGCGGCCCTTCGCCTGTGCCACGCTCGGTTACGCGCGGGTGGAGGGGGGAACGTCCGTGCCGTCGGCACCACCGTTGGACGGAGTACGGGGATGGTTGACAACCTTTCCCTCCACCGGACCTTCCGGACCAGCGGCGGCCGCGTCGTCGCGGTCGTCTTTTCCGTCGTTCTTCATTTCCTTGACCTCGGATTTGATGATCCGCATGGACTGACCCAGGCTGCGCGCCATGGCGGGAAGTTTGGGGGCAGCAAAGAGCAGCAGTGCAACCACAATGATAATGACGATGGGCCAGGGGCCATCAAACAGTCGTCCCACGGGGAGTCCTTCCTTCAATTACTTTGACGTTGTTCTACAAACCTATATCGCTCAGGGACTGGAGTTGGTTCCTGTCCCTCCTGCGTGCAACGCGTCGGTCTCGACGTGCTGCCTGTCGTTCAGCCTTAGCGGACTGGTAGTCCTGAAGGCTTTGCACCCGGGAAGCAAAAATCGCTTCCCCAGGCACGGGTTCGCCCGCCTGACGCCGGGTCACGGCTGTGCCCTCCAGGCCCTGTTCATCCGAGAATGTCCCCAGGCGTTCACCGGCTTCCGCCAAATCCTTCATGGTGGCCATGAACTGTCGAAACAGCCGGATACCAAGAAGGGCATAGAAAGAGAGGGAAAGCGCTATCAGCGCAATCCAGATCAGAATCCAGGACCACCACGGCATGTTCGAAAGTCTATCCCGCGTAAAGGTCGATGGCCGCCTCGAGCCAGGCAAGGGACTGCTCGCGAATATCCTCCGGCTCCAGAATCCGAGCGAGTCCGCCATGCTGGGCAACAAACATGGCAGGCCACCCGGCATAGCCAAAGTGGATCTCTGCGAGCACGCCGCCGCCGTCGAGTTCAGTGCGATTCTGCGCGTAGTAGTCCTCAGCCAGCGCCCTACCCCGCTCCGTGAGTTCTACCAGGACCACATCATCGGTGGCGCTGGGCGTAAAGAGCTGGAGGGGTACCCCAGGGTCCTCAGCGACATGTGTTGCAGCCTTCCCGGTCCTTCGCAGTTCGGTCATCCTGTCTAGCCGAAAATTGCGGCGTCCTTCAGCGGAGTGGCACCAGGCCTCCACATACCAGGTGCTGTCTTGCGAAAATAGCCTGAGCGGATCGATGAACCGTTCCGTGCTGGCATCTCGGTGCGCAGAAAAGTATGAGATGCGGACCTGTTCACCATCAGCCAGGGCGGCCTGGAGGGTGTTCAGGGCAGCCATCTCCACGGGCGCTACCGCGGGCGCGGACAGGGTTCCATCCCGGAGTCCAGCATCGCCGGCTGCGGCAGTGAGCTTCAGCAGGAGCGCGTCGAGTGTTTGTTGTTCTGCAACAGCAGGCATTCCGTCCAGGATCCGTACCCCAGCCAGCAACGCCGTTGCTTCCTCGGCCGTGAAGCGAATGGGCCTGGTGAGATCCAGGTCTTGGGTAATGAAAACGTGGTCATCTTCCCACTGAATGTCGAAGAGGTCATCAGGATAGCCTTCCGGCAGGCCCGTACAGATGAGGATGCGGAGGTCAGTTTCGAGTTGCACGCGACTGACACCGAAACGCTGGGCCACCTCCGTAATGTGCAGGCCCTGGTTATGGACCAGGAACGGCACCAACTCCAACATGCGTCGAAGTTGATCCTCTGCGCCATGTGCCTGGCCAGCTGAGGAGCCAGCGGAGGTTATCGCTTGTGACGGTCCCGGAGCTGCGGAAAATTCCGCCGCCCTGCGAAGCCGTTGGAGGACTGCGTCGCGGAGTTCCCGAGGCGCCTCCACGCGAACCTGTGGGCCATAGGAAGCCAGCTCTTCAGCCAGGACGTCTATGTCGCTGAAGGGCACGGCTACCCTGTCAGAGAGCAACCCAGCCTGGCCGACGTCGTCGATCTCCTTTGCATCGGGTTGCGGGTCTTTCGCATCACGCGCGCGCCTGCGGAGTTGCTGCAGGGTGCCGGGCCGCATCCCAAGGATTGCTTCCTGCTGGGGCAACTCGGGGAAGGCTGCCAGGGCAACGCTGATGTTGAAGTCCGACGGCGGGTCGAAGGTTCCCGTTGCCAAGAGATTGACTCCGGTGGTCAGCCGGGACAACCTGAAGAAACGCAGATCCTGGCGGTCACGGTCAAACCCCGCAAGGTACCAGTGGCCAAATCTGCTGCCCACACCCCACGGCTCAACGGTCCTGGTTTTTTCGTGTCCGGAACCTTGCGCTGCGTAGCCAAAGCTGACTGGCCGTCGCAGGTGCATGGCCCTGACAAGTTCGTCGAAAGACTGGCCGGCAGGTTTGATTCTTGGTTGCAGCAGCGCGCCGGAAGCCTGTTCGGTCATTGCTGCGGATGCTTGGACCTTGCGGACAGCTCCAGCCGCTGCGGGTCCGAGCGAAGCACGTTCCCATACCTGGGCCGAAAGCCGCAGCACGGCCCACTCTTCTGGTGTCAGGTGCAGATCAGGAAGTGTGTTGGAATTCTTTCCGATCCGGTACCTGGTGGTGGCCGGATCATCGTGGTGCCACCCACGGTCGGTGACTGTCTCGACATCGAAGCCAAAATGGCGCAGCTCATTTTTGTCCCGCTCGAACATCCGGCCAAAGGTGGCCTCATTGGCCGAGCTCTGCCGGTAAACACTGTGACGAAGCTCGTTCCGGCGCAGCCCGGTCTGGGTGTTCAGAAGCGCCATGAGCAGGTTCAGGAGGCGTTCGGTTCTGGAGGCAGACACGTTGATACGTTACTCAAATCCTGGGTAAAAGCAGAAAGCGCGGCCCCAAGCAGGTAAATTACTGCTCCGGACCGCGCCATGAGGATACTGCCTAGGCGGAACGCAGTCCCACCAGGTCAACAACAAAAATCAATGATTCGTTGGGGCCAATGGCCCCACCGGCACCGCGAGAGCCGTAGGCCATCTCCGACGGGATTTCTAGGCGGCGACGACCGCCCACCTTCATGCCCAGGAGGCCCTGGTCCCATCCCTGGATAACCTGGCCCACTCCGGCCCGGAAATCAAGGGGTGCGCCGCGGCCCCACGACGCATCAAATTCCTCGCCAGTTGACCAGGCCACACCAACGTAGTGCGCCGAGACAGTATCGCCTGCCTTGACCTCTGCGCCTTCGCCCTCGACGATATCGATGATGGCGAGTTCGGTGGGTACCGGGCCTTCAGGGAAATCGATTTCCGGCTTCTGGCGGTCAAAATCTCGCTGACCAAATGACATGGATACTCCTAAAGGTAGATCTGCTGGGAGAGGGTGAGGGTGGATCAGAATTACTTGGCACCCAGGATATCGACGACAAACACAAGGTCGCCCTTGGCATCACCCTGACCAGCTTCACCGTATGCCAGGTCCTGGGGAATCACCAAGAGGACACGGGAGCCCACGGTCTTCCCCACGAGGCCCTGTCCCCAGCCCTTGATGACCTGGTCCAGACCGAAAGTGGCAACTTTTCCGCGGTCATAACTTGAATCGAACTTGGTTCCACCCGCCAGGGTCACCCCTACGTAGTTCACGGTGAGCGTATTGGACGCTTCGACAACTGCGCCCTTGCCCGTAATGAGGTCCTGGGAGATGAGCTCTGTAGGAGCGGCGACGCCATCGACGTTGATTTCGGGGACGCCGTCAGCGTTTTCGGTGACGGTAGGGAGACCGGCAGGGGGCGTCACAACATCACCCTCAGGCTTTTCCAAAGCAGGCGTGGCATCTGCGGTGCCAAGAAGCTTGATGACCAGAAGCTGTGTCGGCGAGGCGGTGCCGCCCTCGGTGGTTGCGGGCTGGCCGGGGACGGCAAACGCGAAGTAGGAACCGACCTTGGAACCGACCAGGGCGTTGTAGATGGCTGGATTCCCGGTCTTCAGATCCTCGTCAAGCTCCAGGGCCTCTGAACCCTTGGGGAAGGTGTCTTCAAGGGTGCTGCCGTCCGTACCGTTGACGGCAAGGATGGAAATCTGGGTGACCTGCGTTTCCTTAACGACATCGCCGTCACCTTCCTGAACCATCTTGATGGTTGGCTCAGTGACATCGAGGGGCTTGTCGAACTCAAGCCCAGGTGCCGTGGAATCCCCGTTATCGGTGAGTTTCAGCGAATCCAGCTTCGAAGTATCACCAGCTGACACGCTGCTGGGCTCGGGATTGGATCCACCGTTCCCCCCACAGGCAGTGAGGAGGAGAAGTGCGGGTAGGAGAATGGCAAGAAGTCGGCGCACGTAAAAATACTTTCGTCGGGGCTCGGGGAGACCGAGGCGGGGCCCATTGGGCACATGTTGCTGCCAACAGTCCCCTCCATCTTAACCCTGCAAGCTGGGAGTCAGCCCATAGAAGCCAGTAGCGCGTCCACCCGTTCATCATGGTTTTCAAATGGGTCCTTGCACAGAATGGTCTGGTGTGCCCTGTCATTGAGTTTCAGATGAACCCAGTCAACTGTGTAGTCCCTGCCGAGTTCCTGGGCGCGACGGACGAAGTCACCGCGAAGTTTTGCCCTGGTGGTCTGCGGAGGTGAATCCACTGCGGCCTTGATGTCTGTCTCTTCGACCAGTTGACGGACTGCCCCGCGGGCCTGCAGGAGATAGAAGATCCCACGACTGCGGGAAATATCATGGTAGGTCAGGTCAATCTGGGCTATGCGCGGCGCGTCGAGGCCCAGCCCGTGCCGTGACATGTAACTGTCCATGACCTTCTTCTTGATGGCCCAGTCAACTTCTGTATCAATGCTGCCGGTATCCCCTGATTCGATGGCGTCCAGGGTCCTCTCCCACAGATCCAGGATGAGCGGAACGTGGGGCGTGTGGGCGCCGTTTTCTGCGACAAAGGCAGTGACCTTGGCAAGGTACTCCCGCTGGATCTCAAGGGCTGTGAGCTGCCGACCATTTGCCAGGCGCACTAGAGCCTTGCCGCTGAGGTCGTGGGAGATCTCCCGGATGCTGCGGATCGGATTTTCCATCCGCATGTCCCGCATGATGACCCCTGCTTCAATCATGCGCAAAATGAGGTCAACTGTCCCAGTCTTGAGAAGCGACGTTGTCTCGGACATGTTGGAGTCTCCCACGATAACGTGGAGACGTCGGTAGAACTCTGCGTCCGCGTGTGGCTCATCGCGGGTGTTGATGATAGGCCGCGAACGCGTCGTGGCAGAAGATACACCCTCCCAGATGTGGTCCGCCCGCTGGGAAAATGCAAAGGTGGCTCCCTGCGGTGTCTTGAGGATCTTTCCCGCACCGCAGATCAGTTGCCGGGTCACCAGGAATGGGATAAGGATTTCTGCCAAACGGGAGAACTCGCCCCGCCGGGGAATCAGATAGTTTTCGTGGCTGCCATAGGAGTTGCCGGCCGAATCCGTATTGTTCTTGAAGAGGTAGACATTGCCGTTAAATCCCTCGGCTGCAAGTCGTGACTGAGCCTCCTGGACGAGGTCTCCCAGAATCAACTCTCCCGCCTTGTCATGGGCAATGAGCTGGTGCAGGTCATCACATTCGGCTGTTGCATATTCCGGGTGGGAACCGACGTCGAGATACAGGCGTGAACCATTGGTGAGGAAGACATTCGAGGACCGCCCCCAGCTCACCACTTTGCGGAACAGGTAGCGAGCTACCTCCTCAGGTGCGAGCGGCCGTCCCTCGTGGCTTGAGTACGAGATTCCAAACTCTGTCTCAATGCCAAAAATCCTCTTGTCCATCAGACCTCCCCGGTCAGTAGTGCCACGAGTTCTCCATCGTCCAGACGGCGGAAAGCGCGACGCGTGCCAGCGTCGCGATGCACGGATCTTTGCAGAACGGCGGCTTCGAGTGCCTCGGCGGGAAGAGCCGGAGCGCCCGCAGGCGTCAGCCCCGCGGCAGCGAGGCGGACGGCCGCGGACATGGTCATGCCGGCGTTCCACCCATCGGTCATTACGGCAGCAACATTTTCCGCGAGCCCGCCCATGACAATGAAGTGGTGCTCATCTGCAATGGACCCATCAAAGGTAAGCCTGTACAGGTGGTCCTGGGCCTGGGTAGTTCCCACCTCAACAACCGCCAATTCAACTTCAAACGGTTTCTGTTCGGCGGTAAAGACCACGCCGAGGCTCTGTGCGTAAACACTCGCCAGTCCCCTGGCTGTCACGTCTTCGCGATCGTAGGAGTAGCCACGGACATCGGCGTACCGGATGCCTGCCTGCCGGAGGCTCTCGAATTCGTTGTATTTCCCGACTGCAGCGAAGGCTATGCGATCGTAGATCTCGCCGATCTTGTGCAGTGACGGCGATGGATTTTCGGCCACCAGGGCTATGCCATCGGCACAGCTGATCACCACAACCGATCGACCGCGGGCAATACCCTTCCGGGCAAAGTCTGCGCGGTCCTTCATCAGCTGCTCGGGCGAAACATAAAACTGCTGGGTCATCTCATGCCTCCCTGCTGGCGATACTGCGGGATGCAATCAGGGCGGATGCCACTGGCCCGAGCTCAGCCTCGGAAATACGACGTACACCGTCGTGGGTAACGGAGTAGACAACGGGCCAGATCTGGCGAACGGCGTCAGGACCGCCAGTGGCGGAGTCGTCGTCCGCCGCATCGTAGAGCGCTTCAATGGAAACGGCGACGGCCTCGGCCTCGGAAAGTCCGGGACGCCAGATCTTTTTGAGTGCTCCGCGGGCAAACACCGAGCCGGAACCGACAGTATGGTGCTCCTGCTCCTCGTAGCGCCCGCCTGTGACGTCATAGGAGAAAAGCCTGCCAGCTCCAAGTACCGTATCGAAGCCTGCGAACAGCGGAACCACAGCAAGTCCTTGGAGCGCCATCGGTAAGTTGCCCCGGATCATCGCGCCCAGGCGGTTCGCTTTGCCGTCCAGGCTGAGGCGGGTGCCCTCGATCTTTTCGTAGTGCTCCAACTCAACCTGGAACAGACGCGTCAGGTCCAGGGCAATGCCGGCCGTTCCTGCGATTCCGAGGACGGAGTAGTGGTCTGCTGGGAAGACCTTTTCGATATGCCTGCTGGCAATGACGTTGCCCATGGTGGCACGCCTGTCCCCCGCCATCAGGACACCACCGGAAAAAATCAGCGCAACAATGGTGGTTGCATGCGGCGCCTGCACAACGGGAAGGGGAATCCGCGAATCCTGGACAACCAGCCCGCCATCGCCGAACGGAAGAAGTTCGGGACGGTCACGTCGAAGGTGCTCTACGAACGACGACGTCGCGTTGGCGGCTATTCGATCTAGCGACCTGTCCTGCACGGGTGTACTCCTCTTTCTCGGTAACGCCGGCACCACGCGGGGTCCCGCAGAAGCCTATTGACCGCCCTTTTGGACAAAGGCGCGAACAAATTCCTCAGCGTTTGACTCCAGCACGCCATCAATTTCGTCAAGGAGGTCGTCAACGCCTGCCGTGGCGGCGGACGCCTGGGCTTCCGGGACAGTAGGCGGCGCCTCGGGGAGATCCTCGTCCACCTGGTTCTGGTGCGACTGGGGTTGCTGCTGTTCTTGACCGGCCATGATGACTCCTTCTCATTGACCCCCGTTGTCCAGGGATCGGCTCATGTGTTCATAGTGTCACGATGACGGCTCTCACACGCGCTGTTCGTTGCGGAAGCAGCTCACTTTCCGAGGAGTTCAGCCAGGAAAGGTTCCGTCTCCGTGTGCCTGGCGAACAAATCGCCGAGAAGGGCCTCGGTTCCGCGCAGTGGCTCCCGCGTGGGCACCCGCTGGAGCCTACTGTGACCGGGTACATCGAAGATTACCGAGTCCCAACTCGCACCCACCACGTCTTTCCCAAACCGGCTGATGCTTCTTCCCCGGAAAAATGCACGCGTATCGACAGGCGGTTCCAGGACTGCCCGAGAAATAGCCGCAGGATCCACAATGCGTCGCATCCGGTCCCTGGCCAACATCCGGTGGTACAGACCCTTCTCGGGCCGGATATCGGACCATTGCAGATCCACCAGGCCCAGCCGTGCGTCGTCCCACGCAAGGCCGTCCCGTTGCCTGTAGCCTTCCAGCAGCGAAAGTTTGGCAAGCCATTCAACCGATGAGGAAGCCGTGTCCCTGCTGCTTTCCAATGCCGTAAGAGTGGCGGCCCACTGCTCCAGGACGGCGTGGGTATGTCCGTCGCCGTGGAGCGGATCGGCAACGCCTGTCTCCCAAGCAAGTTCTGATGCTGCGCGATGGTACATCCACTGGATATCGAGCGCACTGACACGGCGACCATCGATCAGCCGGAGAGTCCCGCTGAGTTCGGTGTCGTGGCTGACGGCCTGCAGCGTCGCAACCGGCTCATGGACTTCAAGAACCGGCGCACGTCCCGCCTCAATCAGGCTCAGGACCATTGCCGTTGTCCCGAATTTGAGATAGTTGGCAGTCTCACTGAGATTGGCATCCCCGATGATTACGTGCAGGCGGCGATACTTCTCGGCTGTGGCATGGGGTTCATCCCGGGTGTTGATAATGGGGCGCCGGATGGTTGTCTCCAGGCCAACCTCGGCCTCAAAAAAATCGGCACGCTGGCTGATTTGGTAACCGGGCGTCGAATTGTCCTGCCCCCGCCCCACGCGTCCCGCACCACACATAATCTGACGAGTGACAAAAAACGGCGTCAATCCAGCGACGATGTTACTGAAAGGCACAGAGCGTGGCATGAGGTAATTCTCGTGGGAGCCATAGGAGACGGATTTGTTGTCCGTATTGTTCTTGTACAAATTGATGGGCGGCAGTTCTGGATCCTCGGCCAGCCGCCGAACGCACGCCAGCGCCACAAGATCTCCTGCTGCATCCCACGTCAGCGCGTCGCGCGGATTGGTCACCTCGGGACTGGAATATTCGGGATGTGCGTGGTCGACGTATAGCCGTGCACCGTTACCGAGAACCATGTTCATCAACATGGATCCAGACTCGTCCTGCCCGTCAAGCTCAAGATCCGGCCTGCCGTACGCCAGCGCTACTGCCTCCGCATCGAGCACGGGGGGCTGGTCAGTGAGTTGGCTGGGGTGGGCTGAATCGCGATTCTGGCTCCAGCCGCGGGCATCATGCAGTGGCTCTTCATCCGTGTAGTCCCACCGTGCCTCAGCACCGCCCGCTGCCCGCTGTCGAGTCACATGGGCATAGGCCTGGACCACCCTCGCTGACATCATGGTGGCGTTCGCACCGGGTGCCGACGGCGCGTGGATCCCATATTCTGTCTCGGCTCCCATGACCCGCATGGCACCGCCCACCGGGAGTTCCGGCGTCGTACCTCCCCCTACCCCCGCTGTCACAGGTACTGGCCGGTGTTGGGAGCAGTCTCGATGGCCTTGCCTGGTTCCTGCCCAGCCTTACCCTGCACGATAGTGCGGATGTAGGTGATACGTTCACCCTTTTTCCCGGAGATCCTGGCCCAATCGTCGGGGTTGGTGGTGTTGGGCATGTCTTCGTGCTCACGGAATTCGTCCACCACGGCACGCAGGAGGTGTTCAATACGCAAACCACGCTGCTGAAGTGTCAGGAGATCCTTGATGGCGTATTTCTTCGCCCTGTCCACCACGTTCTGGACAACGGCACCCGAGCTGAAGTCCTTGAAATAGAGCATCTCTGTATCACCGTTGGCGTAGGTGACCTCAAGGTACTCATTGGCCTTGTCCGTGGAATACATGGCCTCCACGGTCCGCTGGATCATGGCGCCCACTGTCGCGGTTACGTCTCCGTCATACTCGGCCAGGTCGCTCTCGTGGAATGGCAGGTCCTTGGTGACATACTTCTTGAAAATCTCAGCTGCTGCTTCCGCGTCCGGACGCTGGATTTTGACCTTCACGTCCAGGCGGCCGGGCCGGAGAATCGCAGGATCGATCATGTCCTCGCGGTTCGAGGCGCCAATGACAATGACATTGTCCAGACGCTCAACGCCGTCAATTTCGCTGAGGAGCTGGGGAACAATGGTGGTTTCGACGTCGGATGAGATTCCGGTGCCTCGCGTGCGGAACAGCGAGTCCATCTCGTCGAAAAAGACGACGACAGGGCTGCCATCAGACGCCTTTTCCCTGGCCCTGGCAAAAATCAGCCGAATATGGCGCTCCGTCTCGCCGACGTACTTGTCCAGCAGCTCAGGACCCTTGATGTTCAGGAAGTAGCTCTTCAGGTCAACGTTGCCAGCCCGTTCCGCTGCCCGCGCTGCCAGCGAGTTCGCTACCGCCTTGGCAATCAGTGTTTTTCCGCAGCCCGGCGGGCCATAGAGCAGGATGCCCTTGGGCGCCTTGAGCCCGTGTTCGCGGTAAAGGTCCGGGTGCAGGAACGGCAGTTCAACGGCATCTCGAATCTGTTCGATCTGGGGGCCTAGTCCACCGATATCCTCATACGTGATGTCCGGGACTTCCTCCAGCACCAGGTTTTCCACCTCTGAGCGGGGAACCTTTTCCAGCGCATGACCTGTCCGGGAGTCCATGGAGAGGGCGTCACCGACACGCAGGCGTTCCGAGCGTAGTGCTCCACTGAGGCGGATGACCCGCTCGTCATCCGTGCGTCCCACCACCAGCACGCGGTCGGTCCCCATCAGTTCCTTGATGGTCACGAGTTCGCCTGCCCGTTCATATCCCAGACCGGCAACAATCAGCAGCGCCTCGTTCAGGAGCACTTCCTGCCCAGGTGCCAGCTGGTTGATGTTGACCAGGGGACTGATCCCAACACGCATCTTTCGGCCGGCATTGAAGATGTCGGCTGTTTCCTCGGCCACGGCCTGGCCGCTGCCCCCAGCAGGAGGCTGCACCCTGGGATTGACCTGGAGGACGGTTCCAAAGCTGTAGGGCGGCTGGCCCTCCTGATCCAAGGCATTTTTAAGTCGCGTGATCTCGGCTTTGGCCGTCTCCAGCATGGACACCAGCTTGGTGTTGTTCTGGGATGCAGCGGCAAGTTGCCGGTCAACATTCCGGAGCTTGTCCCGGAGGATATTCATCTGCCGGTCTGCCACTGTGAGCTCGCCGGACGTTCCCCGATCAGCGGGTGTCTGTGCGGGTTCCGTGTTGGGGTTATCCATGCTGCCTCAGCCCTTTCCTGCGCTTCTTATAAGACCTTAGCCACACCCTGACAACGCTGCCGGGCCATCCTAGGATATGGACTGATCTGTTTCTACTGCTTCATCTCTAACGTTCGTGCCAGCGATTGCGTCCCTTGCGGCGCGGCGCAGCTTTTTGTCTGACACAGCCCGTTCACCCACGGCTCCCGGGGTCCAGGCATTAACGTCCTCTTCCTTGAAGTCGGTCTTTGAGGGCCGTCGCTTCAGCGAAATGCCCGTCACCCCGTCCGCCAACCGGCGGGTTACCAGCAGGAAACCCGTGTGGGCAACCATCCGATGATCCGGACGGACTGCGAGTCCTTCAAGATGCCAGCCACGAACCATCGATTCCCAGGCATCAGGATCGGTGAAGCGACCGTCAGCCCGGATGGCCTCAGCGGTGCGCGAGAGCTGCGTGACAGTCGCAACGTAGTTGATCCACACTCCGCCCGGAGCCAGCACCGTGGCTACTGCATCCAGGCATTCCCACGGTGCAAGCATGTCAAGGACCACGCGGTCCACGGACCCTGGTTCTTCACTGCGGACCACTTCGTCCTGGAAATCACCGAGTGAAATTTTCCAGGCCGGGTGAGGACCACCGAAAATAGTTTCCACATTGCCCCGGGCAATATCAGCAAACTCCTCACGACGTTCGAAGGAATGCAGGTAGCCGTTGTCCCCCACTGCGCGCAGCAGGGAGATCGACAGTGCTCCAGAGCCTACACCGGCCTCCACCACACGGGCCCCAGGGAAGATATCGGCCATGGTCACAATCTGTCCGGCATCCTTCGGATAGACCACCGCGGCGCCGCGCGGCATCGACAGGACAAAGTCAGAAAGCAACGGACGAAGTGTCTGGTACTGCTGGCCCACGTTATTCACCACCACAGAGCCGTCGGGTTGACCGATGATTTCGTCGTGGTTGAGGAATCCGCGGTGTGTGTGGAACGCCCCGCCACGCTCTAGCGTCACCGTGTTCATCCGACCACGCTCATCAGTGAGCTGGACGCGTTCGCCTTCGCGGAAAGGACCGCGACGCCGGGCAGCCCCAACAGCCTGCCCTGAGCCGGCTGCCGTGCCGGTGGGCGTTTCTGCGCCGGCTGGGGTGTCGATCTCGCGGTTCATCAAAATGTCCTCACTGTGTCAATCCTGCTGTGTCGATCCTGCGGTCCGGGCGAGCCCGCGGACCATTGTCCGCTGGGCACCGACCGGCACGTAACTCTACCGGTTCGGGGTTCTGCCGGCTGCACGTGAGCGTATCCGCTTGCCTGTGATCGCACCGAGCACGTCATCCTGAAGGAGGAGCCCGGTGACTTCTCCTGCACTGTCGACCACGGCATACTCTGTTCCTTCAATGCCGGAGAGAAAAGTGATCAATTCCTCGCCCTGGGACCACCCTGGCACGTACGCTCCCTTGCCCAACGGCCGGCTGACAGCTGTGATGGGAGTCGTGTCGGCCATGGCCGGCGGAACTGCGTTGATCGCTGCGGCGTCAACAACGCCCTGCGGACGGCCGTCGGCACCACACACAACCGTTTCCGACCTTCCGTTGCCGGACGCTGCCAAGACGTGCGCCACCGTGGACCACGCGGGGAGCCCAATGGCGGAACGCGACAGGGAATCAGCGCGGACGAGGGGAAGGCGCTGGCGCATAGCTCCCTGGGCAATGGCGCCAGAAGCACCCAACCATAGGAACGAGCCGACCAAAAGGGTAATCAACAGAAGGCTAAGGTCCGGCGCGTTGCCGCTGATGACGGGCAAAGCGATGAACCAGACCCCAAGACCGACCACGATGATGCGTCCAGCCCAGCCTGCGGCAACTGTACCTTTGGCCTGGCTGCCGGTGATCTTCCAGACAATGGACTCCACAATCCGGCCGCCGTCCAGGGGCAGGCCCGGCAGTACGTTGAAAATACCGATCAGCAGGTTCGCCCACATGAAGATATTGGTCAGAAGCTCTGCGACGCTGGGTAGCGAAGCGGACATCAGGACCAGCCAGGCACCCAAGGCCAACACAATATTGGTGGCGGGACCCGCAAGTGCCACAACCACGGAACGTCCGGGGGTAGCTGTGAAATTTTCGAACTGGGTGTGTCCGCCCCACAGATTCAGGACAATCTTTTCGGTAGGCCACCCGAAAACACGTGCGCTCAGGGCGTGGGCAAGTTCGTGAACCAGAACCGAGATGAGCAGGAGCACAGCGTAGGCGAAGGCTATCGTGTAAGCGGCTGATCCCAGAGCAGGATTGTTTCCCTGCAAAACGGGCCCGTACACCACAACCGTGAATGCGGCAATGATGAACCAGGACCAGGCAAGGGTGACGGGAACGCCGAAGATCTTTCCCAGGGGAATGCCTTCACGCCGGGTGCCAGCCTCAGCCACGCTGAACCCCTGGGGACGACTCCGTGCGGGACGGTCCGGCTTCACGTCCAGATTCGGCTGCGGGCCCGCCCGCCTCGGGCAGTGCCGAGGAGTGACGCTGCGCTGCCAACGCCTCAAGGTCTGCGACTGTCCGCCCAGCAAGGGTGTCCCACATGGCGTGTCGGGAATCTTCTGGCAGCGCGATGATGTGTGGAACAGCTACTGTGACAACCCCGGATGCTACGGCCGCGGCGACGCCGGGTACCGAATCCTCGATGGCGACACAGTGGTGGAGCGTCAGGGCCGGATCGGTCCGTTGCAGGGTAGCCACGGCCGAATGGTAGGCCTCAGGGTGTGGTTTCCCCTGCGTTACCTGGTTACCGGTGACCAGGAATTCAAAGTACGGTGCGGGGAGAGCGGCCACAACTTCCCGGGCCAGCGGCTCTTCCGACATGGTGACAAGGGCACAACGGATCCCCGCTGAGTGCAACTGGTCCAGGAGTTCGCGGGCCCCGGGACGCCATGGCACGTTCTCCCGGACGCGAGCAACCACGGTGTCCGTCAGGGTGTCGATGATCTCCCGGACAGAGAGCGCAACACCGGCCTCCTGAAGGATTCCGGCGGAGAAGACCAACGACTGTCCTACCAGCTGGAGGGCCTGGCTGTGGGACCAGGTTCCGCCGTGGGCCTCTACCAACGCCCGTTCGGCGGCAATCCAGTAGGGCTCGGTGTCCACGATGGTGCCGTCCATGTCCCAGAGGACCGCACGAAGAAATGTACCGGAAAACGCGGAGTCCGCGGCAGGCAGATGCATGAGGCCAGTCTACGGCTGGACCCTGGTCCCTTCCGTTCCGATACGCCCATGGCGTAGCCGCGGAAGCCGCTCCCCCGCGGCCCTCCGGGAAACGCGGTGAGCGAGGGTGCGGAGGTAGCCGCTGTGACGCACCCAGGCAGGTCTTCGACGTAGGCTGAGGGGATGAACAGCTTCGACGCAGACACCACACCAGGCGCCACGCCCGAACCTGAGAAGCTTCTGCTCCCGGTTCCAGAGGGTAAGCGCATCACCGTGATGCTCGCAGCGTTTGAGGGATGGAATGACGCAGGCGAAGCAGCAAGCGATGCGCTGCGCTACCTCAGCAAATTATGGGACGGTAAGAAGGTCGCATCGATTGATGCAGACGAATACTACGATTTCCAGTTCACCCGGCCATCTGTCCGCCGGACATCCTCCGGTGCCAGAAAGATCAAGTGGCCCGCAACACGAATCCACAAGGCGTCGGCACCAAACACCAACGTCGATGTGATTTTCGTCCAAGGAGCAGAGCCTTCCTACAAATGGCGTGCCTACACAGCTGAGCTCCTCCTCCAGGCCGAAAGACTCAACGTCGATTACGTGGTGCTAGTGGGCGCCCTGCTGGCCGACGTGCCGCACACTCGACCCATCCCCGTCAGTACCACGTCTGATGACGCCCAGGTTCGGGAACGCATGAACCTTGAGGCTTCCCAGTACGAGGGCCCCGTGGGTATTGTCGGCGTCCTCGGCGAGGTTGCCCTGCTGGCGGGCCTCCCGACCATTTCCCTATGGGCAGCAGTCCCGCACTACGTCGCACAGGCGCCTTCTCCCAAGGCCCAGCTGGCACTGCTTAATAAGATCGAAGAACTCCTGCAGGCTCCCATGGAAAACCATGAGCTCACCGAAGAGGCCGATGCCTGGGAGCGCGGTGTTGATGAGCTGTCGACCGAAGATCCCGAAATAGCCGCCTACGTCCGGCAGCTCGAGGAGGCAAAGGACACCGTGGACCTTCCTGAGGCCAGTGGTGAGTCAATCGCCCGTGAGTTTGAGCGCTATCTCAAACGTCGCGGCAAGGACAAGAACTAGCGTCGTTGCCGGCGCTGGCTCCTGCCCCACGCCCCTAGGCCGGGATGAGCTCAATGCCTAGCAGCGCGTCCAGTGCTTGAGCTATCTGCGCGGCCTGCGCCGCATCAGGTATCGAGCCTGGGGAAACTCCAGCAGCCCATGCGTCCACTGCAGCAACAGCAGTAGGTGCATCAAGATCGTTGGCCAGCGCCTCCCTGATGGCCTGGACCACCGGAGCCGCTGAGCCTGCCCCGGTGCGGCCAAGTGCTGTTCGCCAGTTTTCGAGCCGCTCATTGGCAGCACGGAATCCTTCGTCAGTCCAGGACCATTCCGTGCGGTAGTGATGAGCAATGATGGCCAAGCGGATCGCTGCAGGGTCTTCGCCAGCAGCTCGCAGCCGGGACACCAACACCAGGTTGCCCTTGGACTTGCTCATCTTTTCGCCGTCCAGTCCCACCATCCCCGTGTGCGCATAGTGCTGGGCCAAGGGAACCCCTGTCAGGGAATATGCATGCCCTGCACCCATCTCATGGTGCGGGAACACCAGGTCAGACCCTCCGCCCTGGACGGTCATTGGCGAAGCAAGGTACTTCTGGGCGATGACTGTGCACTCGATGTGCCAGCCTGGACGGCCGTCACCAAGCGAGTCGCCATCCCAGCGGGGTTCTCCGTCACGCGCCACGCGCCACAGGAGAGGATCAAGGGGCTGTCGCTTTCCTGCCCGTCCGGGGTCGCCGCCCCGTTCGGCAAAGAACTCCAGCATGGCCGGTTCAGTCAGGCGCGACACAGAGCCAAGTGTCCACCCGCCGTCGTCGGCCGACATTTTTCCTGCCGCGTCGACGTCGTAGTACACATCACCGTCAGGTTCTCCATCCACGCCCGACACGCGGTAGGCCACACCGTCGGCTATCAACTTCTGGACGGCCGGAACAATGTCAGGAATGCTCTCGACTGCTCCAACATAATGATCCGGCGCCAGGACGTTCAGGGCCTCCATGTCTTTGTGGAAGAGCTCAATCTGACTGGCTGCAAGGTCCCGCCAGTCAACGCCGGTGGCCGTGGCCCGCTCCAGCAGGGGATCATCTACATCCGTGACGTTCTGTACGTAGGAGACAGTTTCACCAGCGTCGCGCCAGGCTCGGTTCAGCAGGTCAAAGGCCACGTACGTGGCCGCATGACCCATGTGGGTGGCGTCATACGGTGTGATACCGCACACGTAGAGCGATTTGGCCCCAGAAATATCGAGGACCTGTTCACCGCCCAAGGTGGTATCGAAGAGGTGTACGGCCGGCATGGAGCCGGACAGGGCAGGAACGGGGCGGGACATCCAGGGTTTCACAGGACAAGCCTAGTGCTAGGCGCTGATGACACCGAACCCGAGCAGCACGTACAGGGCAAGTCCGAGAAGTATCCGGTACCAGACAAAGAGGCGGTAGCTGTTGGTGGACACAAACTTCAGGAACCAGCCAATGATGATGTACCCGACCACAAATGCAATCACTGTTGCCAATGCCGTCTCAGGCAATCCGTAGGGACCTGTCAGGCCATCTGCTGACACCACTTTGTAGAGCTGGTAGAGGCCACTGCCAAACACTGCAGGAATGGCCAGCAGGAAGGAATACCTGGCCGCCGCTTCACGGGTGTATCCCATTAGCAGTCCTGCCGTGATGGTGCCACCTGATCGGGAGACCCCAGGAATAAGTGCCAGGGCCTGGGCCAGGCCATAGAAGATGCCGTGGCGGTACGTGAGCCTACTCAGGTCCCGTTCCTGCTTGCCGTAGGCATCCGCCACAGCGAGAATCAGGCCAAAGACGATCAGCATGGTCGCCACGATCCACATGCTCCGGAAGACGGTTTCAATTTGGTCCTGGAAGACCAGGCCCAGGGCAATAATGGGGATGCTTCCCAGGATCACGAGCCACCCCATGCGGGCATCTGGGTCCTGCTTGGATACCTTGCCCCGCAAGGAACCAAACCAGGCTTTGACAATGCGCACAATGTCCCGCCAAAAATAGACCACGACGGCGGTCTCCGTCCCCAGTTGCGTGATAGCTGTAAACGCCGCGCCGGGATCAGAGGCGTTGGGCAAAAACTGCCCAACAATGCGCAGATGGGCGCTCGAGGAGATGGGGAGAAACTCAGTCAGCCCCTGGACAAGGCCCAAGAAGGCCACTTCAAACCAGTTCACGGTAAAGACCATACGTCATGCACCCTGTGAATTCCCCGTAAGCTGACCTGCATGCAGCAGCGTTATGTCGGGAACAGCGGGTTCCGTGTATCCACCCTTTCACTCGGAACAATGACCTGGTCCCGCGGCACGGATGACCACGAGGCCGCAGCCCAGCTAAAGTCCTTTGTTTCTGCCGGTGGAACCCTGTTGGACACGGCGGCAGGGTATGCGGACGGCGCTGCGGAAGCACTTCTTGGCTCGTTCCTGGGTGACCTCGTCTCGCGCACGGAAGTCTCCGTTTCCTCAAAGGCGGGGCTTACCCTTACGAAGGGTCGGCGGAGGGTGGATACCTCGCGGCACGCCATGCTGAACAGCCTTGACGCCAGCCTGGCCCGGCTCCGAACGGACTATGTCGATATCTGGTTCGCCGAAGGCTGGGACCCCAATGTCCCCCTCGATGAGACACTGTCCGCTCTCGACCTGGCGCTAAGCACTGGCCGGGCCCGTTATGTGGGCATCTCAAACTTCACTGGCTGGCAGGCTGCGAAGGCAGCGGCGGTGGCCGGATTCCCGCTGGTGGCACACCAGAGTGAATACTCGCTGCTCCGCCGCCAGCCCGAAGCAGAAATCATTCCGGCCGTGGAGGATGCCGGCCTGGGGCTCATGGCCTGGGCTCCCCTGGGCCGCGGAGTGCTTACCGGCAAGTACCGCGGCCAGATACCGGCTGACTCCCGTGGTGCTCAGCAGTCACTGAGCGCCTACGTGGAGCCCTATCTCTCCGATGCCTCAACACGGATCGTGGAGGCGGTGGTGATGGCTGCCAAGGGATTGGGGCGGAGCACCAGCGACGTTGCCCTGAGTTGGCTCATGGCGCGCGACGGCGTCGCAACGGCAATTGTGGGGGCCAGGACCCAGGTTCAGCTCAAAGAGATTTTGGACGCCAGACTTTCGCCACTCCCCCTTGAGATCACGCACGCCCTCGACGACATCTCGGGCCTCGTGAATGGCTCCTAGCCCGGCTGCAACTGAGCTGATGATGGGCCACCTAGCTGACTAGCTGGCGTAATCGACTACGTCTCCACAACGTCAAACTCTTCACCACCGGGTGCGAAGTCGTCGTCGTCGTCCTCTTCTTCGAAGAGTTGCATGGGAGTGACCTCGTTGTACCTCTCGTAGAGGGCGTCGTCGTAGACTTCGAAAGCATCAGCCAATCGGAAGAATGCCGACTCAACAGCGGGGTCGCCGTCGCCCCTGCGCACCGATGCTGCTATAAGGTGTTCTTCCAAGGCAGATGTCAGGGATTCAAGCGCGACACGCGGATCGATGCTCATGGCACTACGCTAGCCGGTTACTGACCAGAATGGAGAGCAATGAAGGAACATTTTCTTAACAGCTCGGTCCACAGGGAACGCGATTATCTTCGTCATTACGAGTATCTCGTGATGACTGTCAGTCCCGACGACTCCTTGGGTGAGGCCCGGCGTCGACTGGTGGAACATTCGGAGTACGGCAAGTGGGAGCTGGAGCGAAGCGTCCTGTACATCGGAGGCGGGCGCCGTTTCTGGCTCCGGCGCAGGGTCACCCAGGTTCAGCGGACAGTCTGACTAACGGCCGGACAGCCCCGTTCAGTCAGGCAGCGGTCCCAACCAAGCATTCGCCACTGTTCCGTGGGCCGACTCGTCGTCGGAGGGATGGAACATCCCAGCCAGGACATCACGGTATAGCCGCTCAAGCTCCGATCCACGGAAGTAACTGGAACCGCCGCTGACCCTGATGGCCTGGTCAACAACCTTCCTCGCGGTCTCCGTTGCGTGGACCTTGAGCCCAACAAGTTTGGGGAACCACTGCTGGCCATAATCTGTCCCAGCGTCAACGTCGCGGGCCACATGGATGATGTGCGGGTACAGTGCATCCATCGACATCGCCGCATCAGCGATCCGCCAGCGGATGTCTGGATCCTGTGAGTAGTCCAGTCCCGTTCTCCGCGACTGCCGTTTCTTGACATTCAGTACAGCTAGATCCAGCGCTCGTTCTCCCAGTCCGGTGTAGACGCTGGCGATGAGCGTCTCGAAACACGCGAAGATCGCAAAGGTCAGGGGATCCGAATTCGGCCCTACCGGGAGCTTCCGGAAAATCCTGTCCGCCGGCACCACCGCTCCTTCCAGGATTGTCGTATGGGACTGACTGGCCCGCATCCCAAGGGTGTCCCAGTCGTCAACAATCCGGTACCCCGGCGTCTCCCGCGTGATGAAACCGTGCACGAGTTCACCAGCACCCGTCCGCCCGGATGCGTTCTTGCCGAAGATCCCCAGTCGCGTCCACGCAGGCGAGAGGCTTGTGAAGATCTTTATGCCGTTGAATGAGTAGGCCCCGCCCGCCATCGGCGTCGCCACGGTGCCGGAATCAAAAAGCACTGCATCGTTACCTGCTTCGGAGTTGCCAAAAGCGAAGACCTCCCCCGCGGCGGCTTCCGTCAGCACGAAGTCCAACGAGGTGTCCCCTCGCGCCACCAAGATACGGGCGACGCCGGTCCACACCAGGTGCATGGTGATGGCCAGTGCGGTAGCGGGGGCAGCTGTAGCAAGCCGCCGCTGGCAGAGGGCCACCTCCTCAAGGCTCAAACCGAATCCGCCCTCCCCTGCCGGCACGAAGGCCCTGAGATAACCGGCAGCAACAAGATCTGCCAGATCCTCGTGAAAGAACCGGTTATCGGTGTCGTACCCCGCGGCACGGGATCTGATACGTGCGAGCAGGACATCGGGAAGGATTTCCTCTGGCGACATGGTGGCGTCCCTGATGGTGCTGGTCAGTAGTTTGTGAGGAGAGTGTCCAACACGCGTGCACCAAATTTGAGCGAGTCGGCCGGTACCCGTTCGTCGACTCCGTGGAACATACCCGTGAAGTCCAGCTCGTCGGGCAACTGGAGCGGTGCAAACCCGTATCCGGTAATACCCAACCGGCTCAGGGACTTGTTGTCCGTTCCCCCGGAGAGGGTGTACGGGAGCACTGTGGCACCCGGATCCTGGGTGTGCAGGGCATCGATCATGGAATCCACGAGGTTGCCAGCGAACGGAACTTCAAGGGAGACATCACTGTGGATGGTGCTGACCTCAACACCTTGTCCCGCGAGATCCCGGACAATCTCCAGGACCTGCTCTGCCTGGCCCGGGAGGGTGCGGCAATCGATCAATGCCTCGGCTGACTCCGGGATCACATTGTGCTTGTAGCCGCCCTTGAGCAGCGTGGGATTGGTGGTGTTCTGCAGTGTCGCTCCGACAAATCGCGCCACGGTGCCCAATTCCCTGAGCAGGACCTCTGGATTGTCGGCGTCGAACTCAACGCCCGTGAGTTCCGTCACGCCGTCAAGGAATTGCCGGGTCGTGGGTGTGAGCTCGATTGGCCACTGGTATTGCCCAATCCGGGTGACAGCGCCCGCCAACCGCGTCACGGCGTTGTCCGTATTGATCTGCGAGCCGTGGCCCGCCCTGCCATGTGCAAGCAGTCGCAGCCAGGAAATACCCTTTTCAGCTGTCTGCAGGAGGTATGTTCGCTGCCCACCAATCGTTGCCGAAAAACCACCAACCTCGGAAATCGCCTCCGTGGCACCCTCAAAGAGTTCTGGACGGTGATCGACTGCGTACCGGGCTCCGTACGTTCCGCCAGCTTCTTCGTCGGCAAAGAAAGCGAAAATCAGGTCACGCTTGGGCTTGCGTCCCGTGCGGGCGAACCGACGCATGACGGAGAGGATCATGGCGTCCATGTCCTTCATGTCGACTGCTCCACGGCCCCAGATCAGCCCGTCCTTGAGCTCGGCGCCAAACGGGTCAACCGACCACTGTTCCTTCAGTGCTGGCACAACGTCCAGATGGCCGTGGACAACAAGTGCACTGGCCGTGGGGTCTTCCCCGGCGATACGTGTCACAACATTAGCCCGGCCGGGAGCCGATTCGAAGATTTCCGCTTCGAGGCCGACTTCAGTGATCAGCCCTGCGGTGTATTCTGCTGCGGCACGCTCACCGGGGCCTGATCCATCGCCGAAGTTTGAGGTGTCGATCCGGATAAGCTCCTGGCAGATACGAACAACTTCGTCTTCGGGCCGGATGTCAGTCATGTGAGACTCCTGATTCAAGGGGAAATGTGTCCTGGACCTCGTGTATTGATCCTTGCCCTCAGCCTACCCACTGACCCCGATTGTTTGTTTCGGGAAAGTTCGTGTTAGAGTTTTTCTCGCTGCTTCGAAGAAATGCGAAACGCTTTACGGCAGGATCGCTCTTCGGAACACCACCTGCGCGGGTGGCGGAATGGCAGACGCGCTAGCTTGAGGTGCTAGTCTTCGAAAGAGGGTGGGGGTTCAAGTCCCCCTCCGCGCACAGTCGGAAAAACCCCGGGAAATCAATGATTTCCCGGGGTTTTTCCCGTTAAGTCCGAACCATGCAGCCGGGTGCGCTCCCTGCATTCGCGATGATTCGCTACAAGACCCAGGCGAACCTATCCCCATGATCAGTCATGCTCTTCTGCGGTGATAGCGTTTCGGCTATGCACCTGAAGGCTTACCAGCGAAGCCCGCGTCCGGAACGCCGGAGAAATAAACCCAGCACACGAATTATTGAAAGTGCCGGAAGTATCGCGGCACTTTTCGGAACACTGCTGGGCGCCCTCGGCAGGGTCCTGAGGTTCCTCCTTCCCCGGCATCCTGCCCAGTGGATTGTCCTGGGATTCGCACTGGCAATCATCCTGGGAACTGGAACACTGATGCTTCCTGTCGCCAAAGCAGGGCCTGGTGGCGCAACGCTCCTGGAGGCCCTGTTCACTGCAACATCGGCAGTGTGCGTCACAGGGCTGATCACAGTGGATACGCCAGTGTTCTGGAGTGGTTTTGGGAAAGCCGCAATTCTGGTCCTGATCCAAATTGGTGGTTTCGGCGTCATGTCCTTCGGCTCGCTCCTGGGTGTACTGACGGCACGGAGGCTGGGCCTCAGGTCAAGGATGCTCGCGGCTGCCGAAACAAAAAGTACTGGCTTCGGCGACGTTCGGCGTGTCCTCCTGGGCGTCTTCCGGATTACAGTGATCGTCGAAGCTGCCCTGGCACTGATCCTGATGCTCCGTTTCATGGTGGGCTACGGCTACCAGCCAATGGAGGCGCTTTGGTACGGCATCTTCCATTCCGTATCGTCCTTCAACAACGCAGGCTTTGCTTTGTATACGGACAACCTCATGGGCTTTGTGAGCGATCCATGGATCTGCCTACCGATCGCAGCTGCAGTTATTATTGGCGGCCTGGGCTTTCCTGTGCTCTTTGAACTGGGCCGGCAGTACCGGCGACCCATTCACTGGAGCATGAACACCAAGCTCGTGCTCTATGGCAGCCTGGTGCTGCTGGTGGGCGGAACCGTTTTCATCTCCGCCGCGGAGTGGAACAATCCCGCGACCCTGGGCGGTTTACCGCCGCAGGATCGGATCCTCGGAGGATTCTTCCAGTCCGTCATTACCCGCACAGCCGGTTTCAACAGTCTTGATATCGCTCAAATGCACCCAGTCTCCTGGATGGGAATGGACATTCTGATGTTCATTGGTGGCGGTCCGGCAGGAACGGCCGGTGGCCTGAAAATCACTACTTTTGCGGTGTTGTTTTTTATTCTCTCCACAGAGCTCCGCGGGGGCACTGCCGTCAATATCTTCGGCAAGCGCCTTTCCAGGGCAGTCCATCGCCAAGCCATTACCGTGGTGCTCTTGGCCATTGCCCTTGTTGTGACATCCACCATGTACCTCATGATCATCACCGATTTTGGCCAGGAAAAGATCATTTTTGAAGTGATCTCCGCCTTTGCCACAGTGGGCCTGTCCACGGGCATTACGGCAGGGCTCCCCCCTGCGGGCCAGGTGGTCCTGATCCTGCTCATGTTCATTGGCCGGCTCGGCCCGGTAACACTTGGCACAGCATTGGCTGTCCACAGCCGCCCCATCATGTACGAATACCCGAAAGAGAGGCCGCTCATTGGCTAAGGAAGTCTTTGCCCGCAAATCCGGACGCAGCGCCCAGGCCACTTCGGTTGCCGTCATCGGGCTGGGCCGCTTCGGCGGTTCCCTCGCCCTTGAACTCGAAGCCCAGGGCACAGAGGTTCTCGGTATCGACGTCGATGAGGATACGGTCCAGTCATACAACGGCCGGCTCACCCACGTGGTGCGCGCCGACTCAACACGGGAAGAAGTGCTGCGCCAACTTTCCGTGCATGAATTCGACCGCGCAGTGGTGGGCATCGGCTCTGACCTTGAAGCGAGCATCCTCACGACGTCCCGACTGCTGACCTTCAAGAAACCCCAGGTGTGGGCGAAAGCCATCAGCGAACCGCACGCTGAAATCCTGGGACAACTGGGCGTGAAACACGTCATCCGGCCAGAGCATGACATGGGCAAGCGTGTGGCGCACCTTGTCCGCGGTTCAATCCTGGACTATGTCGAATTTGAGAGCGACTTCGTGATGATCCGCACCAGGCCTCCAGTCCAGGCACAGAACCGACCCTTGGGCGTTCTTGGTCTTCGGGACACCTATGGCATCACCATTGTTGCCTTCAAGAGGGCCGGCGGCTCCTGGCAGCACACCACGGCCCAAACGGTGCTCTATGAAGACGACCAGATCATTGTTCAGGGCCCCAAAAAGCAGGCAGAGAGCTTCACCCCGTGATCGTCGCAGGCGATCAGGGAACACCGGCAACGGAGCGGAACTGACGCGCCGCAACGACCCACTGAATATGTCGTGGCGTGACCTTTGCATAGAATCGAGCCACAACCACTGTGTGAGGAAAAGATGAAAAAAACTGCCACGATCCTGTTCGCGTCCACCCTCGTTCTCGGGGCCTCTGCCTGCGCCGCTACAACCCAGCTCTCAACGGCGGAGACGTGCGAGCGGGTCCAGGTAGTCCTTGCCAACCCTGCCAATAGCATTGGTAAAACGGGCATGACACAGCTTGCCAATCAGCTCCGCCCCATCCACGAAGCGGCCTCTGATGAGCTCAAGCCCGCCCTCGAGACGATTATCGAGTACACCGATGCGCAGGCAATGGAAGAGCCCGACGCCGATCGCCTTGCCGACATGCAGTCCTCGTACCAGGACGCCAGTGCAGCTTTTAATGCCTCGTGCGGATCGGGTTCCTGAGCGACGGCCCGTCCAGCGTCCTGCCAGCAGCAGCGGGGATAGTGGCTGCTGTGGATGACCTAGCGACCCAGCCATGGCTGGACCGCCTTTCTGGCGCCTTTGCACACGATGCACCGCCCGACGTCGGGGGTCCAGTGATCTGGGCAGTCCTCCTGGCCACGGTCATCCTGTGTGTTCCCCGTCGGACGTGGCGGTACTTTGGGCTTTTCACCACAGTGGTCCATGAACTTGGACACGCCTTTGCCGCCCTCATCAGCGGTCAGCGCCTGCGCAGCATCGTCCTCCGGCTCGACCACTCAGGGACTACGACCTCCGTGAGCCGGGGCGGCTGGCGTCCCGTCTGGTCGGGCTTCTGGGGCTACCCTGCACCAGGGGTGGTAGGCGCAGCCCTGGTGACGAGCGGATTCGCAGGATGGGGTTCTGCGGCACTGGGCGTTGGCGCACTCGTCGCTGCGGCATCCCTGGTGTTCATAAGGAATGGCGCCGGTGTCCTGATCACGGTGGTCTGCGCCGGGACTGGTGCGGCAATTGTCCTGGTGGCTCCTGCAGGCGCGACCGGTTACGTGGCCCTCGTCCTGGGCCTTGCGCTCCTGGTGGGATCGATACGCGCGTTCTTGGGCCTGGTGTCCGTCCACACCAGGCATCGGGAGCGGCTGCCAACCTCCGATGCCCATCTGCTCGCAGTGGCGACACACCTGCCGGCCGCCGTGTGGCTACTGCTCTTTGCCTGCACCATCGGGGCCTCTTCCCTTGTCGCCTGGCTCCAGCTCCAACCAATCCTGGTTCCGGGCGTCTAGGCTTGGTGCATGGAACAGACAACCCCCCAGCAACCGACAGGCAACCAGAGTGGCTCAGCGGGCAGCGAGCCGAGTCACAGTACCTTGGGCGCATATGTCACGGGTGGAGCAGAGTTCACGCGTGACACCAACTACATTGAAGACCGCATCACCCGCGATGGACGGGTGGGCGACGATGGCCAACCTGGATGGAAGGCCGAGCCAGGGCGCTATCGCCTGATAGCCGCAAGGGCCTGCCCATGGGCCAACAGGACTGTGATTGTGCGCCGGCTGCTCGGCCTCGAAGACGCCATTTCCCTGGGACAGCCTGGACCAACCCACGACTCCCGTTCCTGGACCTTCGACCTGGACCCGGGCGGCGTGGATCCGGTCCTAGGCATGGAGCGTATCCAGGACGCGTACTTCCGGCGATTCCCGGACTACCCCCGTGGCATCACAGTGCCGGCCATGGTGGAGATTGCCACGGGGAAAGTTGTCACCAACAACTTCCCGCAGATCACCCTGGACTTCTCCAGCGAGTGGAAGGAATTTCAGCGAGAGGGTGCTCCCGACCTGTATCCAGAACACCTCCGCGAGGAAATCGACACTGTGAACAAGCGCGTCTTCACGGAAGTCAATAACGGCGTGTATCGCTGTGGGTTCGCTGGTTCCCAAGACGCCTACGATGCTGCCTACGATCGATTGTTCACCGCCCTTGACTGGCTGGAGGAACGGCTCACCCACCAGCGTTTCCTGGTGGGTGACACCATCACCGAGGCCGATGTGCGTCTCTTCACCACATTGGCCAGGTTTGACGCCGTCTACCACGGCCATTTCAAGTGCAATCGGACCAAACTGAGCGAGATGCCGGCGCTTTGGGGTTATGCCAGGGATCTGTTCCAGACTCCTGGGTTTGGTGACACTACTGACTTTGTCCAGATCAAGAAGCACTACTACATCGTCCATAAGGACATCAATCCCACCGGGATTGTCCCCAAGGGCCCGGACCTCAGCGGCTGGCTCACAGAGCACGGTCGGGAATCCCTGGGTGGACGTCCCTTTGGGGACGGTACTCCCCCTGGCCCCGTGCACTCTGGTGAAGAAGTGACGGCTGGTCACGGAGCAACCGCCTAGGCGCCTTCGCACCTATGCTGGGTCCATGACTGCACAGCACGATACCCCGGTTTCCCGCACCACAACTGCCCTTGACGACACCGCAGGCCCGGCCTTCGCCGCTGTAGGAAAGCTTTTCCAGTCATTCCGTCGTGCTGACCCCAGCTACGGTGCGCAGGTCAGCGTCTACTTCCGGGGGAAGGAAGTCGTAAGCATCGCAGAGGGCA
This sequence comes from Pseudarthrobacter sp. PS3-L1, assembly GCF_030063285.1. Classification (GTDB taxonomy): domain Bacteria; phylum Actinomycetota; class Actinomycetes; order Actinomycetales; family Micrococcaceae; genus Arthrobacter. The sequence continues at coordinate 431,307 of NZ_JASISU010000002.1, forward strand.
ACGGAGTGTCTGCGGAGTCGATCACTGGCGCATATTCGTGTTCCAAGGGAATCGCCGCCATGGTGATGGCCCTCCTTGTCCAGGAGGGCCATCTCGACCTTGACCGAACCGTCTCATCATATTGGCCAGAGTTTGGCTGCCATGGCAAGGAAGGCATCCTGGTCAGGGAAGCGCTCTCACACCGGGCCGGACTGCTCGGTGTCCCTGGTGGAATACCAATCGCTGACTTCCACACGGCCAAGGCAGCTGCTGCACTGGCTGCTGCCCGTCCACTGTGGCGTCCTGGCTCCACCTTTGGGTACCACGCACTGACCATCGGAATCCTGATGGAGGAGCTCTGCCGCCGGGTCACCGGTTCCAGTCTTCAGGACCTGTACAACCAGCGCTTGCGGGTACCTTACGGCATTGATTTTTTCCTAGGGCTGCCCGCGGCCGAAGAGCCACGCTACAGGAAGGTGGTCTATGAGGTCCCGCCGGCAGATTCCTGGCTTGATGCCCTGAGCTTTGACGGCCTCAACTCCAACGCCCCCCACAGTACGGTCATGGAACTTCCCAACCTCCGCGAAGTCCGGGCCCATGGAATGAGCGCAGCCGGCGGAGTTGGCTCGGCAGGAGGACTAGCGAGGGCCTACGCCGCTGTCTCAACGGGAGTGGATGGTGGCGAACCTGCCCTGAGTCAGTGCACCATTACCGCCATGTCAGAGGAACAGGTATGGGGGCTGGACAGGACATCCGGTCTCGACAACGCCTTTGGCGTGGTGTTCATGAAGCCCCACCCGTCCCGGAATTTTGGCAGCCACCTGGCGTTCGGCCACGAGGGTGCCAACGCCGCACTCGGCTTCGCTGACCCGGCGTATGGGCTGGCCTTTGGCTATATACCAGCGCGGGCCGAGGACGGGCGGACTGCTGGACGGGCACACCAGCTCGCGGCTGCGGCCCGGCAGGCGGCGGCAAGCCTGCACCCCGGTGCAGGCCGGGTTGCTCGGAAAATAAAGTAAGCATACTGTTGAAATGGTGTCTTCAACTCCGCATAACTCGTCCGTTCCACGAGCGTCGGCTTCGCTTGTCCGCAGGCTCCTCGCAGCAGCCTCAACAAACCTCACCGCAACAGTGGCAGCTGCCCGGCTGCAGTTGGCGGCAAAAGCCGCCATTGCTGCGGGTATCGCATTTCTCATCGCACCGCTCATGCCGGGTGTTGCTGCGGAGTATCCCTACTACGCACCGCTGGGCGCACTCGTGGCCATGTACCACAACGTGGCAGGCTCGTTGCGGCAGGGCATTCAGGCCCTGGTGGGCCTGGCGCTGGGTATTCTCTTGGCAACTCTTCTTTCCAACGTCACAGACCCTTCACCGTTGGCTGTAGCGGCGGTCATGGGACTGGGCGTGCTCCTTGCTGGCATTCCAGGACTGGGCTCGTCTCAGGACTGGGTTCCCACAGCGGCACTGCTGGTGCTGCTGGTGGGCGGAAGCGACCCGGACGGCTTTTCTTTCGGCTATCTGGTCCAGATGGCCGTGGGTGTGGTGGTAGGCGTGGCAGTAAATATGCTCATCTTTCCACCGCTGCGCTTTAACGCTGCCCTCAAAAGCCTGGCAAAGCTGCGACTCGCGTTGTCGCAGCAACTTAGCGACATGGGAACCGCCCTGGCCGAAGAGTGGCCTCCCGAGCACGAGGAATGGTCCCGCCGGTCGGATGAGCTTGCCGACGCCACGCGCACCGTCCGGCACCTGATGAAGGAGGCAGAGGAGAGTAAGAGGGCCAACCTCCGCTCAAAATTCCACCCCAGGAATCTGAACCGGGACTACGAAGTTGCCCGGGATCTGGAACGGCTTACCTTCTATCTTCAGGACATGACAGAGGTTCTCTCCGACCTGATCTGGAGTGACGAGGGCACGGTCCTGCAACAGCCCCCCGATTGGCGCAACCTCTCTGAGGCCCTCCGATCAACGTCTCGCCTGCTTGCTGCAACGCCTGGTGAAAATTCCGACTCCGCACAGGAACTTTTTGATACCGCTCGCGACTCCCTGCACCGAATTGGCCACGACAAAGCGGCGGACGGTGGAGTTGGGGTTACCGATTCACTCCGCCTCAGTCTCTACCGCATCCTTCGGGTTCTGGACCCTACCCGGTCTACTGCAGGGCCGAAACCGTCCCGCTGAAATGACGACGCCCAGACCGGGCGTTCCAGGCGACGTAGGCGGATTCCTGCCATGCCCCGAAATCCCCACCTGTGGTGCTGATGTCCAAGGCGACGCGGGCAGGCAGGAACACCGGGGCTTCAAAAGAAACATCCCAGCGGAAGTGCTCGCCGCGCGGAACTCCTACTTCAGCGAGGGCGCGTGAAGCCAGATACATTCCATGCGCAATGGAGGTCCGCATACCCAGGGCCTTCGCAGAAAGTGCGCTGAGGTGGATCGGGTTGAAGTCACCTGAGACGGCAGCGTACGCCCTGCCCGTCTCAACACCTAACTGCCAGAGCGCAGTAGGATCCGGTGCCGCGAAATCAGGACGGGTACCGTTACCGACGCTCTCGCGCTTGTCGATACCCGGCAGGAAGACCCCCTTGGCCAGGTAGGTGGAAACCCCCTGCCAGGCTGCCACGGTGGTTCCCGCTACCCTGATCTCGGCGATCACATCCACCTGTGTACCTACGCGGTGGCTGCGCAGGTTTTCCACCCGGGCGGAGATGTCTACCTGCTGGTCAAACAAGATAGTGGCCCGCTGCTCAATACGGTTGGCCAAGTGGATCATGCCGAGCAGCGGCAAGGGAAAATCGTCGCGATTGAGGACGCTCATGGCAACTGGAAAGGCCATCGCGTGGAGGAAGCCTGCGGGTAGTTCGTCGCTGGCGGTCTCCCCCAGCAGGTGCTGGAATGCTGTGAGCGTTGCAACGTCCGTCCGGACACCACGCACCTCGTGGCTCACCAGCGGAAGGCTCAGGCGCGGGGGTCCTCCCGTGAGGCGTCGACGGGCAGCTTCGCCCGCAGCATTGAGGTACAGCTTCGACAGCGATGGAACCTCAGCCAGGATGACGCTTCCCGTGGTGCTCATGCTCCCACCATATTTTGGCCGCACACACGCAGGACGTCGCCAGTGATTCCCGCTGCCGCATCACTGGCAAGGAATGCGATGGCTTCTGCGACATCTCCGGGCGTCCCGCCCTGTTGCAAGGAGTTCAGCCGGCGGGCCACCTCACGGGTCGCAAACGGAATCCTGGCCGTCATTTCGGTTTCGATGAAGCCTGGTGCCACAGCGTTAATGGACCCGCCCCATGGCGCCAGAAGCGGCGCAGTCGCCTGGACCATGCCGATGACGCCGCCCTTGGACGCTGCGTAGTTGGTCTGACCGCGGTTGCCAGCAATGCCGCTGGTGGACGCCAGGGAGATAATCCTGGGGCCATCCCGGAAGTGCTCCGAGTCCAGGAGCGCTCTGTTGATTCTCAGCTGGGCTTCACAATTGATGGAAATCACCGAGTTCCAGCGCTGCTGGTCCATGTTGGCCAGGAGCTTGTCGCGCGTGATGCCAGCATTATGCACCACAATATCCAGCCTGCCATGGCGGTCAATGGCGTGCTCGATGATGCGTTGGCCAGCGTCGGGGCTGGTCACATCAAGCTGTAGGGCTGTCCCGCCAATGCTGTTTACGACGGCGGCAAGCTGCTGACCAGCGGCCGTCACGTCCACAGCCACAACAGTTGCGCCATCGCGGTACAGCGTGCGGGCAATTGCCGCCCCAATGCCTCGCGCAGCTCCCGTAACAACAGCGACCTTACCCTCCAGGGGGCGGTCGTGGTTGAGGGTGGGGCTGCCGGCGTCGGACGTCACGGTCAAGAACTGGCCGTCCACAAAGGCCGAGCGTCCCGACAGGAAAAAGCGGAGGGCGGCCAGTGCGGAGGTGCTGGTGGTCAGTGTCTGGGGTGCCAGTAGCACGCCGTTGGCTGTGGCGCCGCCACGGAGCTCCTTGGCCAGCGAGCGCACCAGGCCGTCAACTCCCTGGCGGGCTGCAGCCTGGGCAGGATCCGCCGCGTCGGCCGCTGTCCGGGACACACTCAGGACCCTGGCGTTGGGCATGAGGTCACGTAGCGATGACCCGACACCGAGGACAGGTACCTCTAGGTCGGCTGGCGTCCTGAGTTCGTCCAAGACCAGGATGATGGCACCGAGTTTTTCCTTGGGCACCGCGTGCCGACGAATGTCCAGGTCCCAGCTCAGGAGTTCAGTGGCCAGTGCGTCTGCTCCGGCTCCGGAACCTGTGACCAGCACGGGGCCGGTCAGGAGTGGCTGTCCGGGGCTGTAGCGGCGCAGGTTAGCTGGTTGTGGCAGGCCCAGCTGACGGGCGATTTTCCGGCCAGGTCCAGTGCTGATGAAGGAGCTGTATGGATCACTCACGGCTGCCCCCTACGCTGCTTCGAGAAGAGCTACGACACCCTGGCCGCCAGCGGCGCAGACTGAGATCAGGCCACGCGCGGGGCGGCCGTCAACGCTGCCCTTCTGGTGCAGCATCTTGGCCAATGTAGCCACAATACGTCCTCCGGTGGCGGCAAAGGGGTGCCCGGCGGCGAGGGATGAACCACAACTATTGAGCTTGGACCTATCCACCGTGCCGAATGCCCCGGAAAGCCCCAGCCTGTCCTGGCCAAATTCTGGGTCCTCCCAGGCTGCAAGGGTGGACAGGACAGTGCCGGCGAATGCCTCGTGGATCTCGAAGAAATCAATGTCCGCCAACGTCAGGCCGTTTCTGGCAAGAAGCCGTGGCACGGCGAACGCAGGTGCCATCAGCAGTCCGTCCTTTCCATGGACGAAGTCGACAGCTGCGGCCTCGCCATCAACGACGGACGCGAGGACGGGAAGGTCGTGTTCCCGGGCCCAGTCCTCGGAGGACAGCAGGACTGTTGACGCGCCATCGGTCAGCGGCGTTGAGTTACCGGCCGTCATGGTCGCCGCCGACCCAAGATTCTTTCCGAAAACAGGCTTGAGTGCAGCCAGTTTTTCCATCGAGGTGTCTGCCCGGAGGTTTGAGTCCTTGGCGAGTCCGCGGTAGGGCGTGAGTAGATCGTCAAAGAAGCCATCAGCATAGGCTGCGGCCAGATTGTGGTGGCTCTTCAGTGCCAGGTCGTCCTGGGCTTCGCGCGTGATGTTCCACTGCGCCGTGGTCAGGGCCTGGTGCTCACCCATGGACAGTCCGGTCCGAGGCTCGCCGGTATCCGGTGCATCCGGGGAGAGGTCCTTGGGCCGGAGGCGGCTAAGGATCTGCAGGCGCTTCTGCAGTGTTTTTGCCCTGTTGAGTTCAAGAAGGACTGTACGCAGTCCCTCACTGACTGCAATCGGGGCATCGGAGGCCGAGTCCACTCCCCCAGCGATACCAGAGTCGATCTGGCCCAGGCGAATCTTGTTGGACAAGCCAAGAACTGTTTCCAGGCCTGTTGCACATGCCTGCTGAAGGTCGTAGGCGGGGGTTTCGGCAGATAGGGCTGAGCCTAGGACGGCTTCCCTGGTGAGGTTGAAATCGCGGGAGTGCTTGAGGACAGCGCCCGCCGCCACTTCACCGATGCGTTCGTTCTGCAATCCGAAGCGCGCAATCAGGCCGTCAAGGGCCGCCGTCAACATGTCCTGGTTGGACGACTTGGCATAGGCACCACCGGAGCGCGCAAAAGGAATCCGGTTTCCACCGACAATAACTGCCCTCCGCAGCCCAGCGCCGGATACCTCCGGTCCCCCCGCCTGGTCTGGGCGCGCACCAGCCGGGTTGCCTGGGGTACTGGATACCGGGCCGTGGCCGGTTGGTTCCTGGGTGCTGTGGGCGGACAGTCCTGCAGCGGACACGTGGATCTCCTCATGCTGGGAATCAAGTTATCGATACCCAGCGTACCTGATACGCTGGGTATCGTGAACGAGACGAGGGATAGAGCAGCACCTACCGCACCAGCTGGCACGGCACCCCTGGACAGCCCTGACGGCAGATCAACGCGCTGGGATACCCACCGCGAGGAACGACGTCGTGAGTTGATCAAAGCAGCACGGGGTGCGGTGCATGCTTTGGGGAGCGATGCGTCCATGGAAGACATCGCCGCATCCTGTGCCACGTCGAAGTCCGTCTTCTACAGGTACTTCGGGGACAAGGCTGGGCTGCAGCAAGCCGTGGGAGAAGTTGTCCTGCTCCAGATGCAGCGCAAGATCGCAGACGCCGCGCAGGCCGCCCAGACACCCCGCCAGGGCATTCATGCAATGGTGTCCGCCTACCTGCAGATGGCCCAAACCAGCCCCCGGGTCTACACCTTTGTTACCGCAGCGGGAGATTCCCCGTATCCGGCAGGCAGCCAGAACCGGGACCAGGGGAAAAAAGCCGACACGTCAGCCAGCCCAACGGCACTGGGGCATTTTTTCGATGAAATCTGCGCCATGATTGCCGGACCAATGCGTGCACTGCTAGCTGGCACACCGCACGGTGATTCGGTGCTTAGCTACTGGCCCACGGCAGCAATTGGCATGGTGCGCAATGCCGGTGAGCTCTGGCTGAGCGCCGCCCCGTCTGCGACCAAACCCGATCACGAGGCCATGGCCCGGCAGATCACCGCTTGGCTCTGTTTGGGCGTTGCTCCCGATCTTGACACCTCCGCCAGCTCAAAAGACAATCCCACCAAAGTCCAGAACCAATGAAGGGCAGTGACATGACGCAAGTTTCCAGCCAGAGGAACCCTGCCGAGACAAAGCCGGGCCGTACCCGCGGCACCAAGGGCACCACCACCTCAAGTGAGCGCGGCCGGAAACCAGTGTCGGCTGCCCATTCGGTGCCCACGCCCACCGTGGACGTCGCAGCACTCGGCGAACAGCTGCTGGGAAAGTGGGCTGACGTGCGCCGCCAGGCGCGTGCCCTTGCCGCCAAGCCCGAGCTGCACAAGATTGAGGGCCAGACACATACCGAACACCGCCAGCGCACGTTTGAGCAGCTCAACTTCCTGGTGGAAAACAATGCGGTGCATAGGGCCTTCCCGGCTTCCCTGGGCGGCAACGATGACCATGGGGGCAACATCGCGGGGTTTGAGGAACTCGTCACAGCGGACCCCTCCCTGCAGATCAAAGCCGGTGTCCAGTGGGGCCTGTTCGGCTCTGCGGTAATGCACCTGGGAACGGCCGAGCACCATAAAAAGTGGCTGCCGGGCATTATGAATATGGATATTCCCGGCTGCTTTGCCATGACCGAGACGGGGCATGGATCGGATGTCGCCAGCATTGCCACCACAGCTACATACCACCCCGATACCGAAGAGTTTGTCCTGCACACCCCCTTCCGGGCGGCCTGGAAGGACTATATTGGCAACGCGGCAATTGATGGCCTCGGCGCGGTTGTTTTCGCCCAGCTGGTTACCCGGGACGTGAACCATGGCGTCCATGCCTTCTACGTTGATCTCCGCGATCCACAGACGAAGGAATTCATGCCGGGCATCGGCGGCGAGGATGACGGCGTCAAAGGCGGCCTAAACGGTATTGACAACGGGCGGTTGCACTTCAGTCACGTAAGGATTCCCCGCACCGACCTTCTGGACCGGTACGGCAGCGTTGCCGCGGATGGAACATATGACTCCCCCATTGCAAGTCCTGGGCGGCGGTTCTTCACCATGCTCGGAACCCTTGTCCAGGGCAGGGTTTCCTTGGACGGAGCGGCAGTAGCGGCTGCGAAGATTTCCCTCAAGGCCGCCATCCAGTACTCCACGGAGCGTCGGCAGTTTAATGCATCATCAGCCATTGAGGAAGAGGTACTGCTGGACTACCAGCGGCATCAACGTCGGCTCTTTACCCGCCTGGCCACCACGTACGCGGCAAGTTTTGCACACGAAAAACTACTGACGAAGTTTGACGATGTCTTTTCCGGTGCGCACGACACGGATGCAGACCGACAGGATCTGGAAACCCTGGCCGCAGCTTTTAAGCCGCTGAGTACGTGGCACGCCCTGGACACACTCCAGGAATGCCGCGAAGCCTGCGGCGGTGCCGGGTTCCTGATCGAGAACCGGTTCGCTTCCCTCCGCGCGGACCTCGATGTGTATGTCACGTTTGAAGGCGACAACACAGTACTGCTGCAGTTGGTGGCCAAACGGCTCCTTGCCGACTATGCCAAGGAATTCCGCGGCGTGGACGTGGGAGTTCTGGCCCGGTACGTTGTGGGCCAGGCTGCAGGCGCCGCTGTCCACCGAACCGGCCTGCGGCAGGTAGCGCAGTTTGTTGCTGACACCGGTAGCGTCCAGAAGGCAGCGCTGGCCCTCCGCGACGAGGACGGCCAGCGCGCCCTCCTGACCGACAGGGTACAGACAATGGTGGCTGATGTTGGCGGCGCACTGCGCGGGGTCAACAAAATGTCCAAGGAGCAGGGCGCTGCACTGTTCAACCAGCACCAGAACGAACTTATCGACGCTGCCCGGGCCCATGCCGAACTTCTGCAGTGGGAAGCCTTCACCGAAGCACTGCCTGCCGTTGCTGATGACGGAACACGCCAGGTACTGACCTGGCTACGGGACCTCTTTGGCCTCTCCCTTATCGAAAAGAACCTTTCCTGGTACCTCATGAACGGACGCCTTTCGATGCAGCGGGCACGCACAGTTGGCGACTACATCAATCGGCTGCTGGTCCGGATCCGGCCGCACGCACTGGACCTGGTGGATGCCTTTGGCTATTCGCCGGAGCACGTTCGCTCCGCCGTTGCTACAGGTGCCGAAAAGATGCGCCAGGATGAAGCACACGAGTACTTCCGCTCCATGCGTGCCCGCGGTGACGCTCCCATCGACGAAAAGGTCCTTCTGGCCAGGAAAGCTGCGGCCGCAACCGGAAAGTAGGACTGATCGGAGAAGGGTGGCGCGGGCCAGTGCGCTGCAGCCACCCACTGATGACGGCGGCACCCAAAGCTGGGTGCCGCCGTCGTCAGCGATTACGAGTGGGCCCTGCTAGTGGGGTTGCACCGTCGGTCCCGCCGACAGGATGCGATCCCGTTCACAGCACCGAGCGGTATACCTCAAGGGTGGTTTCCGTAATGGATTCCCAGGAGAAATGCTCTTCAGCGCGGCGGCGACCTGCCTGCCCCATACGGCGGGCACGCTCCGGATCCTTCACGACCTCGGTGAGCGCCGCCGCGAACTCCGTAACAAACTTCTCGGGGTCCAGTGGCGTCCCGGTGCCGTCGGTGACCTGGTCAATCTCCACGAGCAGCCCGGTCTCGTTGTGCTGGACAACCTCAGGAATACCGCCCGTTGCACTGGCTACGACAGCAGCTCCGCACGCCATGGCTTCGAGGTTCACAATGCCCAGCGGTTCATAGATCGATGGGCAGGCAAACGCTGTCGCGTGGCTGAGTACCTGGATGAGCTCGTTGCGGGGCAGCATTCGCTCGATCAGGATGACGCCATCGCGCTGCTGCTGGAGCTCTTCGATCAGGCGGGCCGTCTCAGCGGCCAGCTCCGGAGTGTCAGCGGCCCCAAGGCAGAGCACCAGCTGGACGTCGGCTGGCAGCTTGGCAGCGGCACGCAGGAGGTAGGGAACGCCCTTCTGCCTCGTGTTGCGGCCAACAAACACCACGCTAGGCTTGGCAGGGTCAATTCCCAGGGCCCGCACGGCGTCGCTGTCCTCGTCACGTTTCCACAGTTCAACGTCAATGCCGTTGTGAACCACCCTGACCTTGGCTGGGTCGACATTCGGGTAGCTGCGCAGGATATCCTGGCGCATGCCTTCCGAGACGGCGATGATGGCCGCTGCAGCCTCATAGGCAGTTTTCTCCACCCAGGAGGACACTGCATAGCCGCCACCGAGCTGCTCCGCTTTCCACGGTCTGAGGGGTTCCAGGCTGTGGGCGCTGAGAACATGGGGGATTCCATGCAGGAGAGCTGCCAGATGTCCGGCCATGTTGGCGTACCAGGTGTGGGAGTGCACCAGGTCCGCCCCCGCTACATCCGGAACAATCCGCAGATCCACCCCCAGCGTCTGCACAGCAGGATTGGAATCGGCAAGATCACCCGGAACCTGGTAAGACGCCACTGTCGCGCCGTGGTAGTCACTCTCACGTGGCGCACCGAAGGCACGAACATGCAGGTCAACGTGCTTACTAAGCACCCTGCTCAGTTCAGCAACGTGCACACCGGCGCCTCCGTAGATCTCAGGCGGGAACTCTTTAGTCACAATATCTATTCGCACGCTTCCCAAGGTAGTCGTTAGCGCAGAACTGTTCTAGTGTGAACAAACCGGGCTGACCGGAAGATCTTTTTAAAGGCATGACGAAGAAGTACGGGAGTGACCACAATGGTGTCGAAGAAGGTCCTGGCAATTGTCCTCGCTGGTGGCGAGGGAAATCGGCTCATGCCACTGACCGCAGACCGGGCTAAGCCCGGTGTCCCCTTTGCCGGAAGTTACAGGCTTATCGACTTTGCGCTGTCGAACCTTGTCAACTCCCGGTACCTGCAGATTGTTGTACTGACGCAGTACAAGTCACACAGCCTCGACCGGCACATTTCCGAGACCTGGCGCATGTCCACCCAGCTCGGGAACTATGTTGCCTCTGTTCCGGCCCAGCAGCGTGTGGGCAAGAGCTGGTTCCTCGGGAGTGCCAATGCGATTTACCAGTCCCTCAACCTGATCCATGACGCGAATCCAGATATTGTCGTGGTGGTGGGCGCCGACCACGTTTACCGCATGGACTTCGCCCAGATGGTGGAGCAGCACATTGCCAGTGGAGCCAAGGCAACGGTGGCGGCTGTTCGTCAGCCGCTGCATATGGCAGACCAGTTCGGCGTGATCGAGGTAGATCCCCATGATCCCCAAAAGATTGCTGCCTTTGTGGAAAAGCCGTCCTCTACGCCAGCACTCGCCGCGGATCCCACAGCGTTCCTGGCGTCCATGGGGAACTACGTTTTTGATGCCGACGCCCTGGTCGAGGCGTTGCACGCCGATGCCGAACGCCTGGACACCAAGCACGATATGGGTGGGGACATCATCCCCTCGTTCGTGAACCTGGGCCAGGCCGGCGTGTACGACTTCACCCTCAATGACATCCCAGGTTCAACGGAGCGGGACAGGACCTACTGGCGCGATGTCGGCACCATCGACTCCTTCTACGATGCCCATATGGATCTGATCTCTCCGCTTCCGGTGTTCAACCTGTACAACTCCGAATGGCCGATCTACACGCGGCAGAGTATCTCCCCACCGGCGAAGTTTGTGCGAGGCGACCAGAACACCGTGGGCATGGCACTGGATTCTATTGTCTCCAGCGGCGTTGTTGTCTCCGGTGGCGTGGTGGAGGGCTCCGTGCTGTCCCATGATGTCTACATCGGCATGGCAAGCCGGGTCATCGATTCGGTCCTGATGGACAAGGTGAACATTGGCGCCGGTGCCGTCATCAAGCGCGCCATCCTGGACAAGAACGTCAAGGTTCCAGCGGGGGCCACCATTGGCCTGGACCACGACCTTGACAGGGCCCGCGGCTTCAAGGTCACGGACTCCGGCATTACGGTCCTCTCCAAGGGACAGCACGTACCCGAACCCGACGACGCTGAACGTGCACTCGCCGCCGCGAACCTGCACCTGGTACCGGACTCGGTGCGCACGGCAACGGAAGGTTACCCGGACATCCGCGACTCCGTGGAGTCAGTCTCCGCCAGCCACGCAGACGCAGCTGCCAAGGCCTAGCCCCCCGATGGCCGCCGCAGGTGCTGACCGGCCCGCATGGGCCGGTCAACACCTGCCTGCCTGGAGCGTCGTTGCTGCCAGGTAAGAAAACAAACAGCAGACCTGTAAAATCATGTCAATGAGCTCTGCTGATCTCACGCCTGAAGAAATCCAGGCGTGCCTGAAAGTCCTGAACACCATCCACGTCTATGACGAGGAAGATCCCGACTACGTCGCCATCCGGCGCGCCACGGGAAAAATGTTCAAGGCTGTCAAACGACACCGCCGGGTCACCAAGCGGGACCTCATCGCGGAAGCTGACCGCGCAGTAATCGCCCAGACCGCGACAGCTGCTCCTGATCGCATTGACGACGAAACCCGCGGCAACAAACTGGAGACATCCGCCACGGGCGAGATCGCAGGGCACCTGCTTCGTTCCCGGCCCTGCTACATCTGCAAGAAGCACTACACCCAGGTTGATGCCTTCTACCATCAGCTGTGCCCCGACTGTGCGGCGTTCAGCCACTCCAAGCGAGACGCCCGGACCGATCTCACCGGGCGGCGTGCGCTCCTGACGGGTGGGCGGGCCAAGATTGGCATGTATATCGCTCTTCGACTGCTGCGCGACGGCGCGCATACCACCATCACCACACGCTTTCCTAAAGACGCAGCCCGGCGTTTTGCCGCCATGGAAGACAGTTCTGATTGGCTGCATCGCCTACGGATTGTGGGCATCGACCTTCGCGACCCATCCCAGGTGATGGCGCTGACCGACTCCCTCAACAAAGCCGGCGCGCTCGACATCATCATCAACAATGCTGCCCAGACCGTCCGGCGGTCGGGCTCCGCCTACCAGCCCCTCGTCGAGGCAGAAGACGAAGAGCTTCCTGCCGCACTTGACGTTGCCAACGGTGGCCCGGAACTGGTGACCTTCGGACACGCCCATGACAAGCATCCCCTGGCGCTGGCAAGTTCTGTCATGGACCACCCGGTCCTGGCGGGCGACGCCGTGACATCCCTGGCGCTGTCCACCGGATCGGCGTCACTCGAGCGGATCGCGGCCGGGACAGCAATCGATGCCGGTGGCCTGGTCCCGGATCTCGCGGGTATCAATAGTTGGACGCAGGTTGTGGATGAGGTCGATCCCCTGGAGATGCTTGAGGTTCAGCTATGCAACGTTACGGCGCCGTTCCTGCTGGTCAGCCGGCTCCGTGACGCCATGAAGCGGTCTTCAGCCGCGCGCAAGTACATTGTCAACGTGTCAGCAATGGAGGGCCAGTTCTCGCGCGCATACAAGGGCCCCGGCCACCCACACACCAATATGGCCAAAGCAGCCCTGAATATGATGACCAGGACCAGCGCGCAGGAGATGCTAGATTCCGACGGGATCCTGATGACAGCCGTTGATACCGGCTGGATTACTGACGAGCGCCCACACTTCACGAAGGTCAGACTGATGGAAGAAGGTTTCCATGCGCCACTTGACCTGGTCGATGGCGCAGCCAGGGTCTACGATCCCATTGTGATGGGTGAACAGGGCGAGGACCAGTTCGGCGTCTTCCTCAAGGACTACCGGCCCAGTCCCTGGTAGGGACCGGGCCGGTAGTCCTGGCCGGTTTTTCGCGGCGTGCAGGCATCGCCTCCTGCCCGCGTCATGCCAAGCGGGTAATTTCCACCGTGACGGACAAATCCGAGCCGCCGCCACCGGAGAGGATTCCCTTCAGGGGCGGCACATCACGATAGTCCCGGCCCCTTGCCACGGTGATGTGGAAGTCCCCCGCCGGTTTGTGGTTGGTGGGGTCCCAGCTGCGCCAGTCGCCGTCCCAGAATTCAAGCCAGGCGTGGGACTGGCCAGCGACGCTTTCACCAATGGCAGCGGATGACCGCGGATGCAGATATCCGGAGACATAGCGTGCGGGGATACCACAGCTTCGCAGCGCCCCGATGGCCAGGTGGGCTAGGTCCTGGCAGACACCCTGGCGTTGTCCCCACGCTTCTTCGGCATTTGTTGTGACGGCGGTGGAGCCCGACATGTAGGTCATCTCACCGCGCATCCACTCAAAAACAGCCATTGCAGCGTCATGCGGGTTCTTTCCGGCAACCACGCCCGGGATCAGTGCCAAAACTTCCTCGCCCGGCCCCGTCAACTGCGACTGCGGAACCCAGTCGCTGAAACGGTCTGTCACCTCATCAGAGGTCATCACGTCCCAGCCAACGATGTCAGCTTCCGCGGGGGTCCGTTCAGACCTGTGCACCTCAACAGTGATACTGGAAATCACTTCCAGGTGATCGTGCGGCATCTGCATATCGAAGGCGGTGACCCGGGTTCCCCAGTAGTCGCGGTAGGTGCTCACGGCTGCCTGGGTGGGCGAGACTTTCACCGCCGATTCGAGGACCACCTGCTGGGCATCAGAGAGTGGCGTCATCCGGGCCTCGTTATAGGACAGGGTGACCCGCCGGTTGTACTTGTATGCCGTGCGGTGGGCAATACTGAGCCTGCTCATGAAACTTCTCCCACCCAGGCAAGTTCATCTGCCTGATTGAAGTACTTACGGGAAATGGCGTCGGAGGCCTCGGAGACCGCCTTCTGGACCCGTTCCATGTGTTCCGGGAGCTCAGACATGAGGTCGTCGGTGCGGTGGAACTCCAGGAAGGTCCGCGCCTGGCCAACAATGCGACGGGCATCGTTGATGAAACCCACACGCTGCGCCGACGGGTCGAGTTTGGCCAGCGCCTCGTCGGCATCGCGCAGCGCGTAGACGATCGAGCGGGGGAAAAGCCTGTCCAGCAGCAGGAACTCAGCCGCATGCTGGTCTCCGAACGCTGCACGTCGGGTGCGCAGGAACGACTCGTAGGCCCCCGCACAGCGAAGCATGTTGACCCAGGACATTCCCGCACTGAGGACATCACGCGTGCTCAGCATCCGGGCTGTCATATCGGCACGCTCCAGGGAGCGCCCCAACATCAGGAACAGCCAGCTTTCGTCATGGCTGACAGTGGTGTCTGCAAGGCCGCTGACCATGGCAGTGCGCTCCAGGACCCAATTGCAGTACCTGTACGTCCCCACCACGTCCTTGCGGTGCTGGTTAAGGCCGTAATACGTGGTGTTGAGGCTTTCCCACAGACCAGAGGACACTGTCTCGCGGGCACGGCGTGCATTTTCCCGGGCCGCACCAAGCGAGCCTGCAATAGACGTGGCGCTCGTCTTGTCATATGCCAGGGCGTGGAGCAATTCCGGCAGGCCAAAGTCCTCGCTGTCGGACCGACCACCCATGACGGCCAGGAGCTCTTGGGCGACGCTTCGCCGCTCATCCATGGGCAGGTGGTTCAGGCGTTCGAGGTGGACGTCAAGGATCCGGGCAGTACCGTCGGCGCGTTCAACATAACGGCCAATCCAGAACAGGGACTCAGCAATACGGCTAAGCATTCGTGGCTACCTCCTGGGAGTCCAGCGTGGGTGGATGAATGGGCGGCAACGGCGTTGTCACTGCTGCTGCTCGGACGCTCGATCGCGCCAGTTGCTTTCGACCGGCCAGACCGAGACACGGTCGCGGACAGTGATGGATTGCCTAGGCACGCGCTCCACGGGTACCTGCGGTGAATCCGCCAGGACCCACGTATCCTTTGAGCCGCCGCCCTGGCTGGAGTTCACAATGAGCGACCCTTCCTTCAGTGCCACCCGGGTCAGGCCGCCGGGGAGCACCCAGACGTCGTCGCCGTCGTTCACGGCAAAGGGCCGCAGGTCAACGTGTCGGGGACCAAATTTGTCGCCGCTGAGCGTAGGGACTGTGGAGAGCTGCAGGACTGGTTGGGCTATCCATCCCCGCGGATCGGCGATGACGCGGCTACGCAGGGCTGCCAGTTCATCCCGGGTTGCGTCCGGGCCAATCACCAGGCCCTTGCCACCGGAACCGTCAACGGGCTTGACCACCAACTCCGCGAGGTTGTCCAGGACGTACTCGCGCGCGTCCTTCTCTTCCAGCCGGAACGTATCCACATTCGCGATGACTGGTTCTTCGCTGAGGTAGTACCTGATCAGGTCAGGAACATAGCTGTAGACGAGTTTGTCGTCTGCCACACCGTTGCCCACTGCGTTCGCAATGGTGACTCCCCCGGCACGGGCCGCATTGACCAGCCCAGGGCAGCCCAGCATCGAATCGGAACGGAACTGCAGCGGGTCCAGGAACTCGTCGTCAATGCGCTTGTAGATGACGTCCACGCGCTGCTCACCGGCCGTGGTGCGCATGTAAACCCGGTTGCCGCGGCAGATCAGGTCGCGGCCCTCAACGAGTTCAACGCCCATAAGGCCCGCTAGGAGGGTGTGCTCGAAGTAGGCACTGTTAAAAACACCTGGGGTCAGCACCACGACCACCGGATCGTCCACGCCTGACGGTGCAGTTTTGCGCAGGGCTGACAGGAGCCGTCGCGGATATTCCTCGACGGGCCGGATCAGTTGTTGTCCGAAAGCCTCAGGCAGGCCCTTTGCCATGGCGCGACGATTTTCAAGCACGTAGCTGACGCCGGAAGGAACCCGCACGTTGTCCTCAAGGACCCTGAACGTACCTGCTGCGTCGCGGACCACGTCAATCCCGGAAATGTGCACCCGTACCCCGCCTGCGGGTTCAAAACCCTGCACCGCACGGTGGAAGTGTGCGCTGGTAGTCACCAGGCTGCGCGGGATGACACCGTCCGCCACCACAGTCATTTTGTCGTACACATCGGCCAGGAACGCCTCCAGTGCACGCACGCGCTGGGCAACGCCGCGCTCAAGGACGTCCCACTCATCTGCGGGAATGACACGCGGCACAATATCTAGCGGGAACGGACGTTCTTCACCGGCAAAATCGAACGTTACGCCGCGGTCCAGGAATGTCCTGGCCATGGAGTCGGCACGGGCGCTGACATCGGCGAGCGAAAGTTCGGCAAGAGTATCGGCAACCTGTGTATACGACTGCCTGACGCTTTGCCCCGGGGCGAACATCTCGTCATAGGCTCCCGATTTACCTGCGGCAGCGGAGTAATCCTCGAATAGGTCTGACATGTAAACCAGACAACCATCTTTTTGTTTCAAATTCATTACCATCTAGCTCTGGGGCGTGTTGCTCCTCCGGCCCCAGTTGGGTATTCCGGCTCCGGATACTGCACAGTTGGGAGGTGCCCGCCAAGAATTTCCGCTCTCTCCTGCCCGGACTCAGCGCCGCCGCCGTTGCCGTTGCTCTGGCGTTCAGCCTGCACGCACTGTTCCCTGCGCTGCCGGCTATGACTGCAGCTGTAGGCCTTGGTCTGTTGGCAGCCAACATTCCGCCGGCGGCAGGACTGGTGGGTGGCATCGGACGGCCCGGGCTCAACGTCGCCGGCAAAACGCTGATGCGCGCCGGCATCGTGGTTCTTGGCCTGAAAGTCAGTGTGGTGGACGTCCTTGACCTGGGATGGGTTGCGTTGCTCCTGATCCTCACCGTGGTGCTGTTGGGCTTTGCAGGAACGTACGCCATCTGCAGACTGTTCCGATTGCCGGAGCCCGTCTCCCTGTTGATAGCCACGGGATTTTCCATCTGCGGAGCCTCTGCCATTGGCGCCATGGCTGCAGTACGCAGGATCCGGCACGCGGATACTGTCCTGCCCGTTGCGATGGTCACGCTCTGTGGAACGCTAGCGATCGGGGTACTTCCGCTGTTGATGCAGCCACTGGGCCTCACGCCCGAACTCTTTGGCGCCTGGACGGGGGCGTCGGTCCACGACGTCGGGCAGGTGGTGGCTACGGCACAGACTGCTGGGGCTGCGGCCCTGTCACTAGCGGTGATCGTCAAGCTCAGCCGGGTGATTCTCCTGGCGCCAGTCGTAGCCCTGGCTGGCCTGCATCAGCGGTGGAGTCTTAACCGCGTGGGAGCCGCTGGCAGCGCACGTGCCAACGGTGGCTCTGATGCGGCCAAGCAACCGCCCCTTGTCCCCTTGTTCATTGTGGGTTTCCTGCTCATGGTGGCAGTACGGTCCACTGGATGGTTGCCAGAGTCCGTGCTGGCTGCTGGCGCCATCCTGCAGGACATCCTGCTGGGTGCGGCCCTCTTTGGCCTTGGCTCGGCAGTAAGGGTCCGGGAGTTGCTGGGTACCGGTCCCCGCGCACTTTATGCTGCACTCGTGTCCTGGCTGCTCATGGCTGGCCTGGGCCTCGGAGCTGCCCACCTGATGCTCGCCTGAGGCCGTGATTAGATAGCTGGGTGTCAAACCAGAATCTGGGGCGCGATGAAGCCGCCCACCGCTCCGCCCTGATCACCACCCACAGCTACGACGTTTCCCTTGACGTCCGGCACGCCACTGACCCCGAGGTGGCGGGCTATCCCAGCCGCAGCGTCATCTCTTTCGCAGCGTCAGAGCCCGGCGCATCAACGTTCGTGGACTTCATTGGTGGGGATGTCCACAGCATCTTCCTCAACGGCAAAAGCATCTCCGTCGCGGACGCCGTTGATGGTTCACGGATCCGCCTCGATAACCTTCAGGAAGAAAACCAGGTCACTGTCACCGGGACCGCACTCTACAGCCGCTCGGGCGAAGGCATGCACCGATTCGTCGATCCAGCTGATGGCCAGTGCTACCTGTACACGCAGTATGAGCCAGCTGACGCCCGACGAGTCTTTGCCAACTTCGAACAGCCCGACCTCAAGGCCGAGTTCACTTTCCATGTGATGGCACCATCAGGCTGGCATGTAGCCTCGAACGGCACCGAAGTGGCAAGGACTGTCCTGACAAGTGATCCCGCCACCAGCCGCTGGGACTTCGCCCCCACCCTGTCGATGTCCACCTATATCACCACTGTTCTAGCCGGACCCTATTTCAGGGCCGTGGATCACTGGAGCAGAACGGCCCCGGACGGTACGCAGCTGGAGGTCCCGCTAGCTCTTTACTGTAGGGCTTCGCTGTCCGAATCATTTGATCCGGAGACCCTTTTTTCCCTCACCAAGCAGGGACTCGAATTCTTCAACACCCTCTTTGATTTCCCCTACCCGTGGGGAAAATACGATCAGGCCTTTGTTCCCGAATACAACCTTGGCGCCATGGAAAACCCGGGCCTCGTCACTTTCACCGAGGCATATGTCTTCACCTCGCGGGCAACTGACTCCCAGTACCAGGCACGTGCCAACACCCTGCTGCACGAAATGGCCCACATGTGGTTCGGGGACCTCGTCACCATGGCGTGGTGGGATGATTTGTGGCTCAAAGAATCATTTGCCGATTTCATGGGTACTTTGGGCGTGGACAGCGCCACCGACTGGGACACGGCCTGGGTCAACTTTGCCAACAAGCGCAAGGCGTGGGCCTACGTCCAGGACCAGCTGCCCACCACGCATCCCATCGTTGCGGACATCCCGGACCTGGAGGCTGCCAAGCAGAACTTCGACGGCATCACCTACGCCAAAGGTGCCTCTGTCCTCAAGCAGCTGGTGGCGTACGTGGGATTCGAGGCCTTCGTTGCTGGCTCCCGTCAGTACTTCCGCGACCACGCCTATTCCAACACCACACTGAAGGATCTGCTCCGGGCACTTAGCGCCTCGTCTGGCCGGGACCTCGATGACTGGGCCGCTTCCTGGCTGCAGACCTCCGGGATCTCGACCCTGTACCTGACCACAGCAGTGGACGACGGCGGCCGGTACAGTTCCGCCGTCGTCCACCAGGACGCGACTGACCCAGTCACCGGCCACGCTGCACACCGGCCGCACCGTGTACGCATTGGGCTGTACAGGCGGGCGGACGACGGTGCATTGACTCGCACTGAGAGTCTCGAAATTGACGTGAGCGGTGACGCCACGGACGTACCTGCACTGGTGGGAATGAAACAGGCAGACCTCCTGCTGCTCAACGATGAGGACCTGACCTACGCCAAGGTCCGGCTCGATCCCCGATCAGATGCCACGGTGCGCTCGGCGCTGGGGTCACTGACCGATCCCATGGCCCGGGCGCTGTCCTGGACTGCACTGTGGAACTCCGCAAGGGATGCGGTAACTCCCGCCCCCCTCTACGTCGATGCCGTGTGCCGTTTTGCTCCCTCGGAGGACGGCGTGGGCGTCCTGCTGAATATCCTCGAGAACGCCTCCACCGCCGTCGAGCACTACACCAGTGCCGCCCACCGCGATGCCTTGCGGGCAAAACTGCTGACCAGCGCTACAGAACAACTCGCCATAGCCAATCCAGGGTCTGATGCACAGCTTGCCTGGGCACGGCTCCTTGGCCCGCTGAGCCGCACAGAGACATCTTCCCTGCCCTTGCTGCGGGGGTTGCTGGATGGCACGGCACCAACTCACGGATTGGTGGTGGACCAGGAGCTCCGCTGGAGTTTCTGGCACGCCCTTGCTGCCCACGGCCAGGCTACGACGGATGAGCTCAGCGCCGAACTGGCAGCCGACACAACGGCTTCCGGCCGTGCCGGGTACACCTCAGCTCTCGCAGCACGGCCCGATCCGGCGGTCAAGGCTGCTGCCTGGGATGCCGCCGTCCATTCAACGGATCTTTCCAACCAGTTGCTCAGCGCCACGATCGCGGGCTTCACCACTGCGCCGTCATCAATGCTTGCCGACTATGTTCCGGCGTACTTCGCCATGCTCGGTGGCGTCTGGTCGGACCGCAGTATCGAGATCGCCAGCCGCATTGTCCGCGGGCTGTTCCCCTCAGGACAGGACCTTGGCGAAGACAAGGCCGTTGACCAAGACCCTGTCCTCCTCGCCACGGATACCTGGCTTAGCGAGAACCATGCTGCCCCCCGGGCACTGCGGCGGATCATCATCGAACAGCGTGATCACCTGCGCCGTTCGTTAACAGCCCAGGCTGCCGACCGCGACAGCTGACAGCCGCAGGCGATTGGAGCTGGCGGCGCTACGGGACGCGGTAGAGCCATTCCTCGGTGCCGAACTTCTCCGCGACGCGGCGCGCGGCGTCGTCAAGCTCCTGCTGTGAGAGTTCGGTAGCCGTGGCCTCGTACCGTTCCGTGAAGACCTCCGCAATGGCCTCGATGATGGCCTCACGAGCCAATCCGGTCTGGCGCCGCAGCGGATCAACCCGCTTTTTGGCGCTGCGTGTCCCTTTGTCGGAAAGTTTTTCCTTGCCGATCCGCAGCACGTCAACCATTTTGTCGGCGTCGATGTCGTAGCTCATGGTGACGTGGTGCAACATTGCGCCATTGGCCAGGCGTTTTTGGGCAGCTCCGCCAATCTTTCCCTGGTCTGTTGCAATGTCATTGAGTGGAACATAGAACGCCTGGATGCCCAGCTTCTCCAAGGCCGCCATCACCCAGGCGTCCAGGAAAGCATAGGAGTCAGCGAAACTGAGGCCGTCCACGAGCGTCTGTGGCACGTAAATCGAGTACGTGATGCAGTTGCCGGCCTCCATGAACATGGCTCCCCCACCGCTGACCCGCCGCACGACACTGATTCCATTGGCGGCAACGCCGGCCGGATCAACCTCGTTCCGGACGGACTGAAAACTGCCAATCACCACTGACGGTTCTTCCCAGTCCCAGAAGCGCAGGGTGGGATTCCGGTTTCCACTGCCCACCTCTTCGGTGAGGACCTCGTCCAGGGCAACGTTGACGGCCGTAGGCAGGACCGTGGGCATGATGATGTCCCAGCTGTGATCGCTCCAGCTGGTGGCCTTGGACAGCGCGCGCCGGACGGTAATGGCGACGGCGGCTGCCGAGAAGCCGAAGAGCACGGCTTCCGGAGGCATGGCCGCCGTCACAGCATCCGCCAGTTGGCTGGCAGACGCCTCAGCAGGCATCCCGGTCAGTGCCGCGTTAATTAGTTCCAGGGCTTCGTCGGGATCAAGAAAAAAGTCGCCACTGACGGAGACATCCCGGAGTATTCCGTCACTGACATTCAGGTCAACCACAACGAGTTTTCCGCCAGGAACCTTGTACTCCCCATGCAGGGCGGGGATATCAGCAGCCGAGGGGCCGGATTCCTGGGTAACGGTGGGATGGAGGACTGCAGCATGCGGATCGAAGGTCATACTCCCATGGTCCCCGTAGTGGATTTTATCTCCAAATGAGAGAAGGCCCGCACCGTTTCCGGTGCGGGCCTTCTCTAAGGCTGGGCGAAGATGTTACTTCTTGCCGCCGAAGCCCTTGAAGCGTGCGTTGAAGCGCTCGACGCGTCCAGCGGAGTCCATGATGCGCTGCTTGCCCGTGTAGAACGGGTGCGACTCGGAGGAGATTTCGACGTCGATGACCGGGTAGGTGTTACCGTCTTCCCACTCGATGGTCTTCTTGGAACCAACGGTGGACTTGGTCAGGAACTTGGTGCCGGAAGCGAGGTCGTTGAAGACAACCGCTTGGTACTTCGGGTGGATATCAGACTTCATCATGGGGCCTTTGTTCGCGGCGCTGGATTTGGCCAGCTGCCAAGTATGAATGGAATGGCCTGCACCGCTGGAACAAATCCTCGCAGTGCTGTAGACCAGCTTTCAATACTAGCCCAAAAAGCTGCGGGACCCATACCGGCCCCGGCACCAGATCAGGTCCGGGGCCTGAGTTCCCAGAAGGCGACCGCCGAGGCCGCTGCCACATTGAGTGAATCCACGCCGGCCCGCATGGGTATCCTCACGGTGCAGTCCACTGCGGCAAGCGTTGCAGGACTCATCCCAGCCCCTTCGGTGCCAAGGACCAGTGCCAGGCGCTCCGGTTGGGATGCGGCCAGGACGTCAACGTCTACAGCGTCGTCTGTCAGTTCCAGTGCGGCGACAGTAAACCCACTGCTGCGCAGGACCTCCAGGTCCTGCGGCCACTGACCCAACCGCACCCACGGGACCTGGAATACGGTACCCATGCTGACACGGACGCTCCGACGGTACAGCGGATCGCCGCAGCGGGGAGAAATGAGGACAGCGTCGATGTCCAGTGCCGCTGCCGACCGGAAGATAGCCCCCACATTTGTGTGGTCCACAATGTCTTCCAGAACAGCCACACGCCTGGCACCGGACAGCAGGTCCGCAAGCGCCAACGGGGCAGGGCGGTGCATGGCAGCCATCGCCCCCCGGTGCAGATGGAACCCTGTGATCTCCTCGAGCAGCTGCGCGCTGCCAACATAGGCAGGAACATCCGGGAACTGATCGAAGACGTCCGCGAGATCATCAGCCCATTTCTCCGCAAGGAAAAAGGACCGCGGCTGGTGCCCAGCTGCCAGGGCACGGCGCAGGACGCGTGATGATTCTGCAATATACAGGCCTTCAGCCGGCTCGCGAAGCTTGCGGAGGTGAACGTCTGTCAGGTTGGTGTAATCGGAGACGCGCGGATCCGCTGCAGACTCCAAATAGTGGAAGGGCACTGGGCCATTATTTCAGGAGGTTTGCCACCATAAAGCCCAGTGCCACAAGGCCAAGGGCAAAAATAATGCCGCGAAGCAGCTTGGGTGAGAGCCTGCGGCCCACCCGCGAACCCACCAGCCCACCCACCGTGGAGCTGACGGCAATGAGCAGCACCACGAGCCAGTTGATGCGGTCAAAAGCGAAGATCAGATAGGACGTGGCTGCGACCAGATTAACGGCCAGCGTCAGGACGTTCTTCATGGCATTGGCGTTCTGGATATTTCCCGCCAAGAAAACCCCGAGGATACCCACCAACAGGATCCCCTGCGCTGCGACGAAGTAGCCGCCATAAACGCCTGCCAGGTAGATCAGCACCACGAGCAGGATACTACGGCTACGATCCTGGGCTGCCTGGCGCGGGGATTGGTTCCGGGTCTTTACCCAGGATTGCAGGCGCGGCTGGAAGAACACCATCAGCAGCGCCACGACCAGCAACACCGGCGCGACGTAGGCGAACACCTGCTCAGGAAGGTGCAGCAGCAGCCAGGCACCCGTCAGGCCACCCAAGACAGATGCCGGAAGAAGCCTCAGGAGCTGGCGCCCCCGGCCCTTGAGCTCCTTGCGATAGCCCCAGGCGGCAGCACCTGTTCCAGCAACAAGGCCCATAGCGTTGCTCATGGACGCTACAACGGGAGCGACCCCGAGTGCTATCAGGACCGGGAAGGTCACCAGCGTGCCGGAGCCCACCACCGCGTTGATAGTTCCGGCCCAGAGACCAGCAATAAAAACAAAGACACTACTGAGGAAATCCACTGCGGGAGGAGCAGGTCAGCGGCGGGCTGTGGCGGAATACCGTCCGGCGACGGAGCTGACCTCCAGGGGCAGCCCAAAAGCCTGGCTGAGCTTTTCTTCGGTGAGAACCGCCGTGATGGGACCGGCAGCCACGACTTCAGCGTCGCGGAGGAGCAGAGCGTGGGTGAACCCCGGCGGAACTTCTTCCAGGTGATGGGTCACCAAGACAATTGCCGGGGACTCGTCGTCGAGCGCCAGGGTGCTGAGGCGTTGGACCAGGTCCTCACGCCCCGCGAGATCCAGACCAGCGCCAGGCTCATCAAGGAGCAGCAGCTCAGGATCGGTCATCAGGGCACGGGCAATCTGCACCCGCTTGCGCTCTCCCTCGGACAGGGATGCGAAGGGCCGGTTGAGGAACGTTCCCATTCCCCAGTCGTTCAGAAGGGCGAAGGCCCGGCGCTCGTCGCTCTTCTCGTAGCCCTCGCGCCAGCGTCCCGTGACGCCGTAGGCGGCAGTGACGACCACGTTGAGAACCGTCTCGTGCTCCGGGATCTGCTGGGCCAAGGAAGCTGAGGAGAGGCCGATCCTGGGGCGAAGCTCAAAGACATCAACAGCTCCAAGGACCTCCTCCAGGATGCCCGCAACGCCGCTGGTCGGATGCAGACGTGCAGCGGCCACCTGCAGGAGCGTGGTCTTACCCGCGCCGTTGGGGCCGAGAACTACCCAGCGCTCACCCTCTTTAACCTGCCAGTTCACTTTGTCCAGCAGGGTTTTCGACCCACGGACAACGCTAACTGCGGCCATTTCCAGAACATCACTCATAGGAATAGACACTAGGACAAAACGGCAGTCGACTGATAACCCACCACTGTGAAAACGGACCAGACAGTGATCACGCAATGATTCCGGGCCATTGATCACTGCTGGCTAGGATTGACGCATGACAAGTTACGTAACCGTGGTGTGCACCGGACGGACAATTTCCGTGGGCCAGCAGCAAGAACTGATGAAGGTCATCCGGGGCGCCGGAGCCACCGTCGAAACGGAGGCGAGCACGGGTGATGACCGCTTCCAGGTGCGTACCATCGAAACAGTTGTCCCTGCCGGGTCCGGGGAAGATTCGCCTGACGGGGGAAACCTCGCAGCAGCTATTCACAAGCTTCGAGCCGCCCTCCGGGATGCCGAGTGGCCCGACATCGATATCACCGTGGTGCCCACTGTGCTCCGCCAGGCTGGGCGGAAGCTCCTGGTGATGGATGTGGATTCGACACTGATCCAGCAGGAAGTCATCGAACTGCTTGCCGACTACGCAGGCAAGAAAGATGAAGTTGCTGCAGTCACTGAGGCCGCAATGCGCGGTGAGCTCGACTTCGCCCAGAGCCTGCACGCCCGTGTAGCCACCCTCGCAGGGCTCCCCCTTGATGTCATCGGCAAAGTCCAGGGCGAGATCATGCTCAGCGACGGGGCCGCGACACTGGTAGCGGCTTTCCACGCGGCCGGGCACGCCGTGGGGGTCGTTTCTGGTGGCTTCAATCAGATCCTGGAGCCGCTGGCACGTGACCTCGAGCTCGACTACTGGCAGGCCAACGATTTGGAGATCGTTGATGGATTCCTGACCGGGAAGGTCCTTGGCGCTGTCATAGACCGCGCAGCCAAGGAAACGTATCTACGGCAGTGGGCAGCAACAGAGGGTATTGCCATGGCGGACACCATCGCCGTGGGGGACGGCGCCAACGACCTGGACATGCTGGAAGCAGCAGGGCTGGGTATCGCGTTCAACGCCAAACCGGCTGTGCGCCGCGCAGCAGACGCTGCCCTCAACCTTCCGTTCCTCGACGCTGTGCGGCACGTAGCGGGCGTTTGACCTGCAAGCGGTCCAGGCCACCTACCGCGGGGCGTTGATGATGCGGGAGACGGTCAGGCCGCGTTCAGGGTGCGAGGAGTTGAGGACTTGATGGCATTCTTGCAGTCAGTGGTGGTGACGAAGCGCTCGAGCCGGTCGGCGAAGGCCTGTGGTGCGTGGTGTGGTTACTCCTGAAGAAGTCCCGCCCCAACTGGGACGGGACTTCTTCGGACGATGCCGAAGGGCGTGTTACTCGGCGCTCTTGCCGAAGTAGTCCGAACCACCTGCGTATTCGGTGTGTCCGGGCTCGACGTCAGCCGTCGCCATAGCCGCTACGACGGCCGCAAACTCCTCGACCGAGTAGAGCTTTCCGGCCTCCGCGCGACGGGCCTCGATGGCCCCGGGGTTGGACCTGTCGAGCAGCGTAGCTGTCACGGTGCCTTCGATCATGTCACCGGAGACCACCACCAGCGTGATGCCCTTCTCCGCAAGGCCCGGGACGAGTTCGCGTAGCGCATCCTCACCCGCCCGCTTGCTACGGGCCACCTGTTCGTATTCGGGCATGGTGGGAACAGAATTGATGAAGTGTGCCTGATGGCTCGTTACAAAGACTACGCGGGAACCGTCGTTCATCAGCGGTACAGCAGCGTTGAGCATGCTCACCTGCGCATCCCTGTTGAGCTTGAGGGCATAACCCTCGCCAAGGGTGGTTTCCATTCCACCGGATGCGTTCAGGACCAGGACGTCGAGTGAACCAAAGTTCTCCATTGCCGCGCTGGCAAGGGCGTGAACGCCCTCCTCTGTGGTCAGATCCGCGCCAACAGCCGCCGCCCGGCCTCCGGCGGCCTCAATACCTGCCACCACCTTGTTCGCCCGGGGTGCCTTCTGGCGGTAGTTCACAATGATTCCGGCGCCCTCGCCAGCTAGGATCTTGGCGACCTCGGCGCCAATGCCCCGCGATGATCCGGTGACGATTGCGGTCTTGTTGTCCAGCAGGCCCATATGAGCTCCCTTGTTCGAAAAGTGCAGTTGTCGGCTGTTGTTCATCATGCCAGCGGATCGCCATTGAGAACCTTGTAGGGCATCAACAAAGAAAACCCGCCGCGTTTCGTGCAGGCGGACCCTAGTGGCCCATTCCAAGTCCACCATCCACCGGGATGACAGCCCCAGAGATATAGGCCGCCTCATCACTGGAGATCCACCGCACCACGTTGGCAACCTCGGAGGCGTCGGCAAATCGGCCGGCAGGGACCTTGGACAGGTAATCCTTCTGCGTCGCTTCAGGTAGTTCGGCAGTCATGTCCGTGTTGATGAACCCCGGAGCCACAACGTTGGCCGTGATGCCCCGGGAACCCAGCTCACGAGTGAGGGACCGGGCAATACCCACCAGGCCAGCCTTCGATGCCGAGTAGTTGATCTGCCCGGGCGCTCCGTAGAGCCCCGAGACTGAGGAAATGAGGACCACACGTCCCCTCCGCATTTTCATCATTCCCTTGGCCGCGCGCTTGATGACACGGAACGCACCTGTGAGGTTGGTATCGAGGACCGAGGTGAAGTCGTCCTCGCTCATGCGGATCAGGAGCGTGTCGCGGGTAATACCAGCATTGGCTACCAGTACCTCGACCGGACCGTGCGCGGCTTCCACCTGCGCAAACGCAGCATCAACAGAATCGTTGTCTGTGACGTCGGCGACAACCCCCAGGATGCCGTCCGGCAGTGCGGACTCACTGCGGTACGTGACGGCTACTTTGTCTCCGTTGGCCAGGAAAGACTCGGCGATGGCCAGGCCAATTCCCCTGTTTCCTCCCGTGACCAGCACACTGCGGGGGGCGGATACTGCTTCAGGCATTAAATTCTCCAGGTTTTTACGGCGCTCTGGCGCAGGGTGAAAGTGATTTCCTGCCTTCGATCCTATCCTCCGTTTTGGGCGGTACCGCTGATGGTGAGATAATTGGCAAGCAGCCTTTGGAGCGTGATAAGTCTTCCATGACCACCAACCACCACACCGGCCCCGCCGTGCCTGAGGAGCATCTCCGCTCCGGCACACGGCCTGAGGTCCAAAGTATTTCCGATGCAGGTTCGTCCCAGTCAGTAGAAATTCACCAGCGCATGGTCAAATATGCCCTGGCCATGGGCATCCGCATTGTTTGCCTGATCCTGATCTTTGTTGTTGACGGCTGGTTCAAGATCATTGTTGTTGCCGGCGCCGTGTTCATCCCCTGGTTTGCCGTTATTCTGGCAAACGGGAGCGACCAATCCGAGTTCCACAGCGACACGCTGCTGGATGCTGCCCCCTTGAATCAGATTGAGGCAGCCCCAGAACCTGGCACAGCCGAGCCTGAGGGCCCGCTCATCCTGCAGGGCGAGCTTGTCGATGAGGACTCCTTCGAGGACGAACCCCACGACGGTCGCAGCGAACAAGCAGACGATGATCCGACAAATGATCCCACCACAGTCCGGAAGTTCCCGCAGTAATGAATATTTTCGACCTCGCCGCCGGGACAAACCTGGACCAGGACGCACCCCGGACCACATGTTCGAGGAAGGCCTGCCGAACAGAAGCACAGTGGCAGCTCCTCTGGAACAATCCCAAGATCCACACACCGGAACGGCGTAAAATCTGGCTGGCCTGCCCCGAGCATCGGACCTGGCTTGAGGACTACCTCCAGACGCGTGGCCTCTTCAAGGAGGCCAGGCCCATGCCAGGGGACGCGCACTCCGACCCTGAGGGAGGGAACTGAATGTACAGGTTCCTGTTCTCCAGCAAATGGCTGGGCTACCTTCTCCTGGCGGCAGTCTTCGCAGCGGCATGTCTCTTCTTGGGCCGTTGGCAGATGGACCGGCGTGCTGAAACGCTCGCCGAGATTAATCGAGTGGTGACCAACTACAGTGCAACCCCTGTTGCCTTTGATGAAATCCGCGATCAGTTCAGCACACTGGACGTCGATCGGGAGTGGACCCAGGTTGCCGTCCAGGGGACGTATGACGTCGACGGCCAGCGAATAATACGCAACCGCCCGCTCAACGGCCAGCCTGGTTATGAGGTAGTAGTTCCGTTCACCCTCTCCACGGGAGAGACCATCATCATCGATCGTGGGTGGCTGCCCATTGGCAACAACAACCCAGGCCGCCCTGACACCATCCCGGCACCACCGGGCGGCGAGGTAAGCGCAGTCGTCCGACTCAAGCATGGCGAACCTACCCTGGACCGTGGGGCGCCTGACGGTCAGTTGGCCTCCATCGACCTGCCTACCTATCAGCAGGAGCTGGGCTACCCCGTCATGACTGGCGCGTACGGGCAGCTGGCCGCCGAGTCACCACGACCAGCCGATACGCCGGTAGGCTTCCCCATGCCGGCAACAGAGGAAGGCACCCACCTGTCCTATTCGCTGCAGTGGTTCGCGTTCGGAGTCCTCATGTTTGTGGCGTTTGGCTATGCAGCCAGGCAGCAGGCCAGGAACGCCGCCATCGACGCAGCGGATGCGGCCGAAGATGCTGCACTGGAGGAGTCCGGCGGAACAGTCCTCGCTAGGGCTCCGCAGTATGCCGCGGTCGGCGCCCAGCGGCGCCCGTCCCCAGCGCGGAAGCGCCGAGGCCCCACTGCCGAGGAAGAGGAAGACGCCATCCTCGACGCCCAGGGATACTGAGGAAGTACGCTTCTCCACGCCAGGCTGGTCCTTGCCACCTAACGGAACCGGCGCTTGACTAACCAACGCTCCTGGCACGCTGCGTGGCAACCTCCACCGGCCTAGTGACCGCCCGGGCCCTGCGCCGAGCAGCCTTACGCCAGGGTGATGAGGTCCAGGTAGTCAGGGTTCCACAGGTCCTCAACGCCGTCCGGAAGCAGGACCACACGCTCAGGATCCAGCGCCTCCACGGCACCCTCATCGTGGCTGACGAGCACGACGGCGCCGCTGTAGTTCTTCAACGCACCAAGAATTTCCGCGCGGCTTGCAGGGTCGAGGTTGTTAGTGGGCTCGTCTAGGAGCAGGACGTTGGCGCTGGACGCCACGATCGTTGCCAGGGCAAGACGAGTCTTCTCACCACCGGAAAGGACGCCGGCTGGCTTCTCGACGTCATCACCGGAGAACAGGAACGACCCGAGGATTCCACGGACCTCCGCGTCCTTCATATCGGGGGCTGCCGAACGCATGTTCTCAAGCACTGTACGGTCCACATCCAGGGTGTCGTGTTCCTGGGCGTAATATCCAACCTTCAGGCCGTGACCGGCAATGACCTCGCCGGTATCGGGCTTGTCCACGCCTGCGAGCATCTTTAGCAGCGTGGTCTTACCGGCGCCATTCAGGCCGAGGATGACTACCTTGGATCCGCGGTCGATTGCCAGGTCAACATCGGTGAAAATTTCCAGCGAGCCGTATGACTTGCTCAGGCCCTCCGCCATCAGGGGAGTCTTGCCACAGGGCGACGGCTCCGGGAACCGCAGGGCTGCCACGCGCTCAGTGGCCCGGACGGCCTCAAGGCCGCTAAGGAGCCGCTCGGCACGCTTGGCCATGTTCTGCGCGGCAACAGCCTTCGTGGCCTTAGCACGCATCTTGTTCGCCTGGTCAAAGAGGACCTGGGCCTTCTTTTCCGCGTTGGCACGCTCGCGTTTGCGGGCACGCTCATCCGTCTCACGCTGGAGTTGGTAGCGCTTCCAGTCCATGTTGTAGAAGTCGATCTGCGCCCGGTTAGCGTCAAGCAGGAAAACCTTGTTGACGGTGGCTTCGAGCAATTCCGTGTCGTGGCTGATGACGATCAGCCCG
The DNA here is from genome assembly GCF_030063285.1 of Pseudarthrobacter sp. PS3-L1. Taxonomy (GTDB): domain Bacteria; phylum Actinomycetota; class Actinomycetes; order Actinomycetales; family Micrococcaceae; genus Arthrobacter. The sequence goes on from NZ_JASISU010000002.1 coordinate 461,634, forward strand.
CCCTGGTGGTTCTTCAGGAATTCGCGCAGCCAGGCAATGGAATCGGCATCAAGGTGGTTGGTGGGCTCATCGAGGAGCATGGTCTCGGCACCCGAATACAGGATCCGGGCGAGCTCCACGCGACGCCGTTGTCCACCGGAAAGGGTCTTGAGCGGCTGGTTGAGGATACGGTCAGGCAAGGCAAGGTTGGAGGAGATGGCTGCAGCCTCGGCCTCCGCCGCGTATCCCCCACCGGCCAGGAACTCTGATTCCAGTCGGTCGTAGCGATTCATGGCCTTCTGCTGGATCTTTGGATCCTCGCTGGCCATTTCCTCATGGGTAACCCGCAGCTTGCCCACCACGACATCCAGCCCACGTGCAGCAAGAATACGGTCACGCGCCAGCTGTTCCATGTCAGGGGTTCGGGGGTCCTGCGGGAGGTAGCCGATTTCGCCGCTCCGGCTGACCTTACCGGCGGCTGGCAGTCCTTCGCCCGCCAGAACACGGGTCAGGGTGGTCTTTCCGGCACCGTTACGGCCCACCAGACCAATTTTGTCGCCCTTGTCGATCCGGAAACTCACCTTGTCCATGAGGAGACGGGCGCCAGCGCGCAGTTCAAGATCCTGGACAGTAATCACAACGGTAAGGCCTTTCAAACATGGGGAGCCGCGGCACAGCGGAAGATTTTCCGGGACCAGCAGGGCAGATTGGCCCAAAGCGGCCTCACCCAGTCTACCGGCCCCAGCTGTGCCGCCTAATCGTGCCTTTTGTGGTGCATCCTCAAGCCGGGCACTGTACGTTGGCTGATCCCTACAAAATAGACCCGGTCGGTGCCCGGTAACGTCTGCAGGACACCAGCGTCTTTGTGTATCTCCCCATACAGCCCAACCGTCAGGACCAGCGCCTTGAGCCCCACCACACCTCCTCCGGCCACCGAGCACCCCACGGCAAATCGCGCACCGCACCGCACCGGACTACAGCCAGCTGACCTCGCGCTGGTTGCTGTTTTTGCCGCCCTGGTGGCCGCGGCCGCGCTGGTTCCGGGCATAGCGGCGAATGTCTTCGGGGTACCCATCACATTCCAGACCATGGCTGTCATGCTCACCGGCCTCATGCTGGGGCCCTCGCGTGCCTTCGCGGCTGTAGGCCTGTACCTGGTGCTCGGCCTGGCTGGGCTTCCGATCTTCAGCCAGGGCCGCAGTGGACTCGGTGTCCTGGCTGGACCCTCAGCTGGCTACATTGTGGCGTTCCCCTTTGCTGCCGCACTGGTGGGATGGCTCGCCGTCGTCATCATCCGGCGGACGCGGCGGGCGCGCTTCCTCTGGTTTTTTGCTGCCGCCATGGGCACCAGCATCCTCGTGGTCCACACCCTGGGAATTGCCGGGATTGCTCTCACCACGGGATCCACGCTTGGCCAGGCATTTTGGGGGGACCTGATTTTTTACCCTGGCGATGTGGTTAAGAATCTTCTGGCCGCCGGGATTGCCGTTTCCCTGCACCGGGCATTTCCTGATCTTCTGGTCCGCCGTGTGACAGCTCCCGTGAGCTGAGGCGCCTGTGGGTATCACTGTTTTTGATGATGTCTCGGTCTGGGTTGCTGCCGAGGAGGGCGACACACGGCGTTACCTGCTGCGTTCGGTCACCCTCGAACTGACGGAACACCGGATCGGCATCATCGGCGCCAACGGCTCGGGCAAGTCAACACTGCTGCGCCTTATCAACGGGCTCACCCGGCCGACGTCGGGTCGTGTCAGCGTTGATGGCGCCGATACCGTTCGCAGCGTCCGCCAGGTCAGGCGTGCAGTGGGTTTTGTGTTCACGGATCCACTCTCCCAGCTGGTCATGCCCACTGGTCGGGAAGACGTGGAACTCTCCCTGCGTAGGAGGTACCGCAAAGGACCCGAACGACGAAATGCAGCGGAAACAGCACTGACTGGCCTGGGCATGCTCTCCCTCGCGGATCAAAGCATCTACGAACTCTCCGGTGGACAGCGTCAGTTGATGGCCCTGGCCGCAGTGCTTGCCGTGGCACCGACAGTCCTGGTCATGGACGAACCCTCAACCCTGCTGGACCTCCGGAACCGGGAGTTGCTCCGGAAGGTGCTTTCTTCACTGGATCAGCAGGTGATCATGTCCACCCACGACCTGGAGCTTGCCAACGACATGGACCGGGTGCTGGTGGTGGACAACGGTGAAATCGCCTTCGATGGCGCAGCTGGTCCGGCAGTCGATTTTTACCGAAGGCTCTGTTCTGCGACGGGCTTCGCGTGAGGGGCCACGGCTTCCTTCTTTCCGCCTACGTTCCAGGCACGTCAGTGCTCCACAGAGCTCCGTTGGTGCCCAAGTTCTTGCTGGTGGTGGGCACGGGCGTTACCTCATTCCTGGTCAGTGACTGGCGCATTTCTGCCGTGGTGCTCGGCATCATGCTGCTCCTCTTCGCCCTCAGTGCCGTGGGTTTCCGCCGGCTGTGGGGCGCCTTGCGACCCGTCGCAGCCGTCCTGCTGGTTGTTTTTGCCTTCCAGTGGTGGCAGCTTGGCGCGGGTCCGGCAGCGAGCATCGTCTTGAACATCGCCGTCTGTGTTAGCGCCGCAGCCCTGCTCACTGCCACGACGCCCATGCAGCGGATACTGGATGGGATCGTCACAGCTGCTGGGCCGTTGCGGCGCTTCGGTGCTGATCCTGAACGTTTCGCCCTGACCATCGCCATCATGATCCGGAGTATCCCGTTCATTGTCGGTACCTTTGCTGACGTCAGGGACTCAGCCAGGGCAAGAGGCCTGGAACGCAACGCACGTGCGCTGATTCTTCCGGTTTTCATCGCCACCGTCGCCTACGCCCGGCAAACTGGTGATGCGTTGGCTGCCCGGGGGCTAGGCGAGTCTGACGTAGCGGACCAGGATCGCGGTGCCCATCCCACCGGCACCACTGATCAGCGCGAGGCCAAGGGCCCCCGGTTGCCGCGAAGCGCGCGCCTGGGCAAAAAGCCTGACAACCAGGACAGCGCCTGAGGCCCCGTACGCATGCCCGAGGGCCAGCGCCCCTCCGTCGCGGTTGGCCCGGGCCGGATCAATCCCGAGGACGTCAAGGCTAGCCAGCGCCTGGGCTGCGAAGGCCTCATTAAATTCCACAAAGGTGAGCGCGCCAGGGTCTACCCCACACTGTGTGAGGACGGCTTCACCAGCAGCTGCCGCGCCCAGCCCCAACAACCGGGGCTCCACACCACGGGATGCCCAACCCAGCACTTCCAGGCCATCAGCAGCACCCACACCGCGCGCATGTGCCAGCGACGTCACTACCACCGCCGCCGCAGCATCAGCATCTGAGCAGGAGTTCCCGGCAGTGACGCTTCCACCGGGAACAAATACCGGCGGAAACCGCTGCATGATCCCGGGCGTGAGCCCGGAACGCGGACCGTCGTCGAAGGTCACCGGGCCCGTAGCTGTGTCAACGGTGATGAGTTCACCGCGAAATCGTCCCGCAGAAAGGGCCGCTGCGGCGCGCTGGTGGCTCTCCAGGGCGAACGCGTCCTGCCGCTCCCTTCCAATGCTGCTGTGGACTGCCACGTTCTCGGCCGCAGTCCCCATCTCCGGGTCGCCGAACTCGGGTGGGGTGAACGCAGCCCTGGAAAAGAAGACCGGCTCACCGTCACCACCGGGCCTGGCACGCAGGGGGGCGGTGCTGATGCTTTCCGCTCCCCCGGCGAGGAAGAGCGTACCGGTCCCCCCAGCCACCATGCCGGCGGCCAGGGTGATCGCGTCAAGACCCGACGTGCATTGCCTGTCAACGCTTATCCCAGGAACGGAGACGGGCAGTCCGGCGGTGAGGAGCGCCAACCTGGCCACGTTCCCACCACCGCCTGTCGCATTTCCGATGACGACGTCGTCCACGTCCGGCCCTGCCACGCCGCAGTCCCGCAGGAGCTGGGCCAGCACCGGAGCCAGCAGCCTCTCCACTGGCACCTGCGCAAGCCGGCCACGCGTCCTGCAGATCGGCGTCCTGCGCGCCGCAATGATGATGGGCTGACGGTTGGCCTGGACTGCCTGCTCAGGGAAGGACACGGGCGGTCCCCCCGACAATCCAGTCCCGCAAAAGCTCACGGCTGGGCTTTCCCCGGTCTGTGGTGGGCAGGTGGTCAACGACATAGAACCGGACCGGCCATTTTGAGCGTTGCAGCACCTGGTCCAGGCCGTTACGCAACTGGGTAGCGGAGAGTCCCCCGTGCGAGAGGACGACGCCAGCCACCACGCGCTCGCCACGCACGTCATCCGGAACACCGACGGCAAGGGCCGCCGCAACACCCGGAATGGCAGCCAGGGCCAGCTCCACCTCGTGCGGGTATACGTTGCGGCCTGAGGTGAGGATCATGTCAGAACGGCGCCCCAGAATATGCAGGCCATCCGTGGCCCGGAACCCCTGGTCCCCCACCGTGAACCAGCCATCGAGGACGCGCAGGGCTTCCCCATCATCACCCCAGAGATAACCGTTGGAGATCATGGCGCTACGCACGCAGATGTTCCCCACCTCTCCGTCCGGAAGCACACCGGCCCTGTCATCAAGGACCCGGACTTCAACCCCGGGAAAGGGTTCACCAATGGATGAGCTGCCAGCAGGGATGGGGTCGCCGGGATGCAGGCTTGTCCCGGAGACAAAACTGAGCTCGGAAGCTCCATAGTATTCGTGGATGGTTGCCAGCGGTGCCCAGCGCCGTGCTGCTTCAAGCGTCCGGGCGTCGAGTTTGGAGCCTGCACAGATGATGCTGCGAAGCCCTGATGCATCAACACTGCCCGCCAGGCCGCGCTCGCTGAGCAGTCGCAGCATGGTGGGGACCAATACCAGGCGCGTAACGCCGTCGTAGGTGATGGCCTCGTGGACTGCTCCAACGTCGAAGGACTCAAGCGACTGGAATTCCGCCCCGGCGTACAGGCACTCGGACAGGGCGTAGAGGTTGAGGCTGGATGCCAACGGGCCTGGGGCCAGCGTCACGTCATCCTGCCGCAAACCGAAGAAGGCTATGGATGCCTCGAAAGATTCCCGCCAGGACGCCCGGGACCTTGTGAACGCTTTGGGCACGGATGTGGTCCCTGAGGTGAGGCCCACCAAGAACATCGAGTCGGGGGGTCCATCCACGAGTGCAACGCCGCCCGCGGGCAGCCCCGTGGAGTACTCTGCCAGGCGCTGACGGAGTTCCCCCAGCAACAGGTGACCCCAGGTCGGGTCAAGAACAGCACAGCACCGTTCATCTGCCAGTGCAGCGCTGAAACGGATCACAAAGTCAACGGAATTTGGCTCTGCCAGGACCGTCAGGTGCGGTAGGTCCGGTACGGCACGCGATGCAGCATCTCGGAGCTCAGCCCAGGAGAGACGCTGGCCACCTACCACTATGGCCGTGGCCTGTGGCCGCTGATCCGCCCATTGCTGGACGTTGTTAAGGAAAGGCACCTACCCGACTTTACCGTCAGGGTGGCGTCGCTGCCTGGCGCTTGGGATTACCCTGAATCCATGAGTTTCAACGACAACACGCGCCTGGACACATCCCAGGTCCAGGACAGGCGCGGCAAGGGCCGCGGAGGAATGATCGGCGGTGGGATCGGCGGCGGCTTGGTCCTGCTGGTTGCGATCCTGTTTGGAGTTGACCCGGCGCTCCTTGATGGCCTGGCGGGGCCGGCGACACAGGAACAACAGCAGGGACCCGGCGAACAGGAGGCCTGCCAGACTGGCGCCGATGCTGATGCCCGCACAGACTGCCGGATCACGGGAACCGTGAACAGCCTCAATGCTTTCTGGCCGGCCTACCTGCGCGATTACGACGTCACCTACCGCCAGCCTGAAACTACGCTCTTTGCCGGCTCAACGAGTACGGGCTGCGGTAACGCAACCACCGCTGTGGGGCCCTTCTACTGCCCCACCGACACCACCGCCTACTTTGATCCGGATTTCTTCCAGGAACTGGTCGACAGGTTCGGATCTTCCGGCGGCCCGCTAGCACAGGAGTACGTGGTGGCCCATGAATTTGGCCACCATGTCCAGAACATCCTTGGCAACCTGGACAACGCGCAGCAAGATCCCCAGGGACCAGAATCCGGCGGTGTCCGCGTCGAGTTGCAGGCTGACTGTTATGCGGGCCTCTGGGTCAGGCACGCCACGGAGGTCCTGGATCCGCAGACAGGGCTTCCCTTCCTAGATCCACTGACCCAGGAGGACCTTAACGACGCGCTCTCGGCCGCCTCGGCCGTAGGTGATGACCGGATTCAGGAAGCCGCCACCGGCCGGGTTTCTCCCGAGGCGTGGACCCATGGATCAAGCGAACAACGCCAACGGTGGTTCACCCAGGGGTACCAGAGCGGTGACATCAACAAGTGCGATACCTTCTCCGCCGCAAACCTCTGACCCTGGGGTGGCATCCTGACCACCGGGCCCTTGTTGTTGACTGTGGGTGCCACTGACCGCGCGTGAGACAAGGAACTAAACAGCGACGAATTAAACAGCGACGACGGCGGACTCCCCTCGTGGGAGTCCGCCGTCGTCGTTTGGGCACCGGGATACTGCCGTCCGGTGTGCACCTGAAAACGTGCTGGCTGGTGGACTGGCTAGATGTTGAACCCGAGGGCGCGCATCTGGTCCTTGCCATCGTCGGTGATCCGTTCCGGACCCCACGGCGGCATCCAGACCCAGTTCAGCCGCCAATCATCCACAACACCGTCCATCGACTTGCCCACCTGCTCCTCAAGGACATCGGTGAGGGGGCAGGCAGCCGTGGTCAGCGTCATATCAATCAGTAGGGCGCCGTCGTCGTCCGAATATTTCAGGCCGTACAGAAGACCAAGGTCAACGATATTAACTCCGAGTTCGGGATCAATAACATCCTTGAGCGCCTCTTCGACGTCCTCCAGGCTGGTCCGTGCAACATTGATGTCAGTCATGACCTCATCCTTACTCGGCAGCAGCAGCGGGGGCAACTGCAACGCCCGCGCCTGGTGCGTAGCGGTCGTAGCCTTCGTCCTCGAGACGATCCGCCAGTTCCGCACCGCCCTGGTCGACAATCTTGCCCTCGACAAATACGTGCACGAAGTCCGGCTTGATGTAGCGAAGAATCCGGGTGTAGTGGGTAATGAGCAGGGTGCCCATGTTGCCCTCGTCGTGGGCACGGTTGACGCCTTCGGAAACAACCTTCAGGGCATCAACGTCCAAGCCAGAGTCAGTCTCGTCAAGGATGGCGAACTTCGGCTTGAAGAGCTCCAGCTGGAGGATCTCCACGCGCTTCTTCTCGCCACCGGAGAAACCCTCGTTGACGTTGCGCTGAGTGAAGTCAGCGTCGATGCGCAGCTGCGCCATGGCAGCCTTGACGTCCTTGGTCCAGGTACGCAGCTTGGGCGCTTCGCCGTCGATGGCAGTCTTTGCCGTACGCAGGAAGTTGGTCATGCTGACGCCCGGAACCTCAACGGGATACTGCATGGCCAGGAACAGGCCGGCCCTGGCGCGCTCATCGACGCTCATGTCCAGGACGTTCTCGCCGTCCAGGGTGATGCTGCCGGAGGTCACGTTGTACCGCGGGTGACCAGCAATGGTGGACGCGAGAGTGGATTTACCCGAACCGTTGGGGCCCATGATTGCGTGGGTCTCGCCGGTACGGATGATCAGGCTGACACCCTTCAGGATTTCTTTGGTGCCCTGCTCTGTGTCAATGCTGACGTGCAGGTCCTTGATTTCAAGAGTTGACATGCTCTTCTTTCCTTTTATCTGAGTCTGTAGTGGCGGGGCGACCTGCCGTAGCAGTGCCCGGCGCCAGGAACTATGGGTTGACCGGAGCGCCGTTCAAAACTTGTGAGACATCCACGTACACGTCCTCGCCGTGAACCTCGACGGCGAAGACGGGTACCGGATCGTAGGCGGGAAGCTGAAGGGGTGCACCGGTGCGCAGATCAAACTGGGAGCCGTGGCCCCAGCACTCAATGGCACACCCTTCCACTTCGCCTTCGGCAAGCGAAATGTCGGCATGAGAGCAGGTGTCACCCACCGCGTGGATCTCGCCCATTGAATCGCGCACCACTGCCACCGGGTAGTCATCAATCAGGATCCGCAATGCCTGCTTCACCTGGATATCGGCGGCGCGGCACACGAGTTCACCCTGGGGCTTTTCACTCATCAGTTCCCGCCCGTCCTAGTTTTCGCTCGCTGCGAGCTCGCGCTCCACAGCCTCGGTGAGGCGCTCTTCGAGCGCCGGAACCTTGATCTGCGAGATGATCTCATTCAGGAATCCACGCACCACCAGGCGGCGGGCAACCTTTTCGGGAATGCCACGCGCCATCAGGTAGAACAGGTGTTCGTCGTCGAACCGGCCGGTTGCACTTGCGTGGCCAGCTCCGGCGATCAGTCCAGTTTCGATTTCCAGGTTGGGTACCGAATCAGCACGCGCACCGTCAGTGAGGACCAGGTTGCGGTTGGCCTCATAGGTGTCGGTGCCCTCAGCTTCCTTGCGGATCAGGACGTCGCCAACCCACACGGCGTGGGCGTTGCGGCCTTGCAGGGCGCCTTTGTAGAGGACGTTGGACTTGCAGTTGGGAACCGCGTGATCCACGAAGAGGCGCTGTTCCAGGTGCTGGCCAGCATCCGCGTAGTAGAGGCCGAAGAGTTCCGCCTCTGCACCGGGGCCTGAGAAACGGGCCGACGGCGTCAAACGCACGAGGTCACCGCCGAGTGAGACCACAATGTGCTTGAACTTTGCGTCGCGACTCAGTTTTGCCTGCTGGGAGGAGGCATGGACTGAATCGTCAGTCCACTCCTGGAGGGAGATGACTGTCAGCTGCGCGCCGTCCTCCACCAGGATTTCGACGTTTTCCGCAACAACAGCAGTACCGCGATGATCCAACACAACAACAGCCTTGGAGAATCGCTTGGCGATGATCACGAAGTGCTGTGCCGAAGCCTCCAGGCCTGAGCCTTCGATCGAGACCATGATCTCGCCGGTTGCCTGGTGCTCTTCAGGAACGGTGATGACCGTTGCCTCGGAGAAGTTCTCCCACGCGTTGGCCGAAACACGGTCCTCGGGGATGGCTGCCGAGCCGATGCGGGCGTCGTCGCGCCCCACGGTCTCGACAATGATTCCCTCCGGAGCAGTGATGTCCACTGCTGGAGCGGTGCCCTTCAGGACATCGCTGTGCAATCCGCGAAGACGCTTCAGGGGCGTAAAGCGCCAGTCCTCTTCCATGCCGGTCAGCGGCGCAAAATCGGCCAGCTTGTAGGATGTCAGGCGGCCTGCCCGTGAGCTGTCCGGAATGCCCACGCCACCACCGTGCGAGTGGGCCTTGACGGCCTCACCTGCAAGGGGTGCCTTGGACTCCGAGGTGTTGATGGGCGAGAGGTTCTCGCCCTCTTCGGTAAAGCCGTTAATAAACGGCTGGGACGGTGCGCCAATGCGCGCCTTTTCTTCAGTGATTTCAGTCATCGTTATCCGACGGACCCTTCCATCTGCAGTTCGATCAGTCGGTTCAGCTCAAGCGCGTATTCCATCGGAAGTTCGCGGGCAATCGGCTCGATGAAGCCGCGGACGATCATCGCCATAGCCTCGTCTTCGCGCATTCCACGCGACATCAGGTAGAACAGCTGCTCCTCACTGACCCGGGAAACAGTTGCCTCGTGCCCCATCACCACGTCGTCTTCACGGATGTCAATGTAAGGGTAGGTGTCCGAACGGCTAATGGTGTCCACCAGAAGTGCATCACAACGGACCGTGTTGGCTGAGTGCTTGGCGCCTTCGCGAACCTGGACGAGGCCGCGGTAAGCTGCCCGCCCACCGCCGCGGGCCACAGACTTGGACACGATCGAGCTCTTGGTATTGGGGGCAATGTGCACCATTTTTGATCCGGTGTCCTGGTGCTGCCCTGCACCTGCAAAAGCAATGGACAGCGTCTCGCCCTTGGCGTGCTCCCCCACGAGGTAGACCGCCGGGTACTTCATGGTGACCTTGGAACCGATGTTTCCATCGACCCACTCCATGGTGGCGCCCTCTTCGCAGATGGCACGCTTGGTGACCAGGTTGTACACGTTGGTGGACCAGTTCTGGATGGTCGTGTAACGGACGCGTGCGCCCTTCTTCACGATGATCTCAACCACTGCGGAGTGCAATGAATCAGAGGTGTAGATCGGTGCCGTGCAGCCTTCGATGTAGTGGACGTAGGAGTCCTCGTCGGCAATGATCAGCGTCCGCTCAAACTGGCCCATGTTTTCCGTGTTGATTCGGAAATACGCCTGCAGGGGAATGTCCACGTGGACACCCTTGGGTACGTAGACAAATGATCCGCCGGACCAAACGGCCGTGTTCAGGGAGGCAAACTTGTTGTCCCCCACAGGGATCACGGTGCCGAAGTACTCCTTGAAGATCTCAGGGTGTTCACGCAGGGCAGTGTCCGTGTCCAGGAAGATGACTCCCTGTTCCTCCAGGTCCTCGCGGATCTGGTGGTAGACAACCTCGGATTCGTACTGGGCAGCAACGCCCGAGACCAAGCGGCTGCGCTCAGCTTCCGGGATACCAAGCTTCTCGTAGGTATTCCGGATGTCCTCGGGAAGGTCTTCCCAGGTGTTCGCCTGCTTTTCGGTGGAACGGACAAAGTACTTGATGTTGTCGAAATCGATCCCGGAGAGGTCCGCACCCCACGTGGGCATGGGCTTGCGGTCGAAATACTTCAGACCCTTCAGGCGCAGGTCCAGCATCCACTGGGCCTCGCTCTTCTTGGACGAGATGTCCCGGACCACTTCATCGTTGATGCCGCGGCGGGCGTTGGCTCCGACGTCATTCTTGTCGGACCAGCCGTACTCGTACGTACCGATGCCATTGAGTTCGGGGTTCTTTTCGAGAATCTCCGAAATCACTGTGTCTTCGGCAACCACTTTCTCTGATAGTTGGTCCGTCATCACGGCCTTTCTTGCTGATGGTTGGTTACTTCATGCCCGGTAGTGCCTGCAGTCGCGGGAACGGGGTCCCCGGATGCAATGGGCCTACCGGTTGGTATGTGGGTGGTACAGACGTGGCCGCCGCGGGCAAGCGTTGAAAGCCTGCGCACATCGACGCCCACCAGCCGGGAGAAGAGTTCAGTCTCAGCATCACAAAATTCAGGGAACCTGGCTGCGAGATGCTGGATGGGACAGTGACCTTGGCAGAGCTGGATGCTGGAGAACGACGCCGGCAGGGGCGCACGGGCGTCCACCGATGCTGCAGACGAGACGTAGCCGTCCCGGCTCAATGCTGCCGAGAGTGCCTTGGCGCGATCCGTGACGTCGAGGCCAGCTTCATTTATCTCCGGTTCGTAGCGTGCTTCCATCTGGGCGAAGCGCTCGACGGCGAACTTCCGCACGGCCTCTTCCCCTGCGACATCCTGGAGTTGCTCGAGTGCTGTCGCGGCAATGTTCAGGTAGTCGTCCCCGAGGCTTGACTGGCCCTGGGAGCTAAGAACGTATTTTCGCGCTGGACGTCCAGCACCTCCACCACCGGTGATGCGCTTGACTTCAATCACACCTGTACGGGCCAGGTGATCGAGGTGGCGACGCACTGCGGCAGGGGTGAAGCCGAGGATTTCTCCCAGCTCGGCTGCGCTGACGGGGCCATGCTCCAGTACGGCCGCCTGAACCCGGTCACGGGTGCGGTCGTCTGGGTCGCCGACAGCAGGGCTGGATGAAACGCCGCCTGCCGGGGCTGCTGGACTGGTACTCACGGAATACACAACATAATCATGCCGTAATTTTATTCCCTGTTCCAGTAAGGCAAGGCTGACCTCCTGCCCTACCTGGAGGCTAATTCCGGGGGCTCCTCTCCACTAAAACCCCAAGGCCCCGCACAGTCAATCGCAAAGCAGGCCTCGATGTACTACATCCCGTAGAATGTGGACGTGCTAGATTCCCAACTTCCCGCCCTTGCCATCCACGGGCTCGTCAAGGACGTGGGACCCCTGCCCTCCCTCGATGGCAGGATGCTGCGTGTGGTCAGCGACATTTCGCTCAAGGCCCATGCCGGCCAGGTCACAGCCCTTCTCGGCGCGAATGGCGCCGGTAAGACCACCACCATCGAATGCGCCCAAGGCCTGCAGAAGCGTTCCGGCGGAACTATTTCCCTCCTTGGCCACGATCCGGCGAGGGCTGGTGCTGACCTGCGGGCCCGCGTTGGGGTGATGCTCCAGGATGGTGGCCTTCCACCATCGGCCCGACCCCTTCCCCTGTTGCGGCATATTGCGGGAATGTATCGGAACCCCTGGCCTGTCGATGATCTGGTGTCCCGACTGGGTATCAACGACTTTTCGCAGGGCACTGTGCGTCGCCTCTCAGGGGGGCAGAAGCAGCGCCTTGCACTCGCGGCTGCCTTGCTCGGACGGCCGGAGGTGCTCTTCCTCGACGAGCCCAGCGCAGGTCTGGATCCGCAATCCCGCCAACTGGTCTTTGATTTCATCGTCGAACTCCGCGATCAGGGTATGGCGATAGTCCTCACAACCCACCTCATGGATGATGCCCAGCGGCTTGCAGACTACGTCTACATCATCGACGCCGGACGCAACGTCGCAGAAGGCACAGTAGCCGAACTCCTGCAGCGCGACCTCCGTCGGGACTCAACACAGCAGCACATCCGAACGCTCTTTGTGGAAGGGCCCGAGAAACTGGACATGGGCGCAGTTCTGTCCGGTGACCTCCACGTGGTGGAAAGCCGCCCCGGGAGCTACTCCATCACAGGCTCCCTGACGCCGGCCGACCTCGCCGCACTGACCGCCTGGTGGGCGGAGAAGGACATCATGCCTACCTCACTCCGCCTGGAAGCACGTAGCCTCGAAGACGTTTTCCTTGACATCAGCGCCAAGGAGGCATCATGAGTGCCCTGACCATAAAACCTGGTGCTGCATCCTCCTTGCCCCGCAGGATTCTCCTGCAGGGCAAGTATGAGGCCACCACCATGATCACGAACGGTGAACAGCTGATACTGGCCATTGTGCTGCCGCTCCTGGCACTCATTGGCCTGACAGTAACTCCCATCCTGGACGACATGGGCGCCTCGCGGATCAATATTGCTGTCCCGGGAGTGCTGGCCCTTTGCGCCATGTCCACGGCTTTCACCGGACAGGGAATCGCCACGGGCTTTGACCGCCGTTACGGCGTCCTGCGGTTCCTTTCCACAACTCCGCTGGGCCGGACCGGGCTGATCGCCGGGAAGATCCTCGCGGTCCTCGCCGTCCTGGTCCTCCAGGTTGTGGTGGTCGCCGCAGTTGCGTTCCCCCTGGGATGGCGGCCCGACGGCGGCGCCTGGCCTTCCGCCGTCGTCCTCCTGATCCTTGGGGCGGCAGCCTTCACAGCGCTGGGGCTGCTCGTGGCAGGCACCGTCCGGCCCGAGGCGACCCTGGCGATTACCAACCTCATGTGGATTTTGCTGGGAGCACTCGGTGGAATCGTGATTCCTTCCGAACGTCTGCCCTTGGCCCTCGAATCCTTCGTGCAGTTTCTCCCTTCGGGCGCGCTGGGCGGCGCCCTGAGGGACGCCTTCCTTACCGGCACCTTCAATGGTGCGTACGCCCTGACCCTGCTGCTCTGGACCATTCTGGCCGGGGCGGCAGCCATCCGTTGGTTCAAGTGGAATTGAGAAGTACAGTGAGCACCTCCACCCGCGTGCGGGAAACCGCAGGAAAAGCCGTCCATCAGGTACGTGGGCTAGCTTCTCGACTTCCCAACGAAGTGAACTCAGTGGTGCGCCGACTCGCCGTGGCGTCGCTGGTTGGCCAGAGCGCACTTGTGGTCACGGGCGGAGCCGTCCGCCTCACTGCCTCGGGCCTGGGCTGCCCCACGTGGCCAAAATGCACCGCGGAGTCCCTGACAAACACGTCGGATATGGGAATCCACGGATTCATTGAATTCGGCAACCGTCTGCTGACCTTCGCCCTCGCGGGTGTGGCCATTGCAATGCTGGTGTTCCTCTGGAACCTTCGCAAGGAACGGCGAGACCTGTTCCTCCTGGCGCTCGGACTGCTCGCGAGCATCCCGGCACAGGCGGTCATTGGCGGCATCACGGTCCTCTCCAACCTCAATCCCTGGGTGGTGGGCCTGCACTTCCTGGTCTCCATGGCGTTGGTTGTCTTTGCCACTCTGCTGGTCAACAGGGCCTTTGGCCGGACCGGGCGCACAGCACGTCCCCTCGCGCCCCTCCCCGGGACCATGCGACCCGTGATGATGAGCCTTGCTGTTCTTTCGACCCTCGCCGTGATGCTGGGTGTCGTTGTCACAGGCGCCGGCCCGCACGCCGGAGACGCCGATGCCCCCCGCAATAACCTGGACTGGGACCTGGTGTCCCACATCCACGCCGTGCCGGCGTACCTCATCACGGGAGGCGCACTGTTTGCCCTTGCCGTCGTGTTGCTCCGCCAGCTCCATGGGATCTTCCGCACGTCAGTTTTCCTCCTGCTGGCTGTGACTCTCCTGCAGGGCGTCATTGGCTTCACGCAGTACTACAACGGCATTCCTGAACTCCTGGTGGCATCGCACATGCTGGGCGCAGCTCTCCTGATGAGTGCAGCAACCAACGCTGCCGACATTGCCCGTTCCAGCCCCCAGGGCCTGTCCCGCTCACCCCGCTAGCTTCCGCACACCCTACTGTGCACCCCTGGTGCCAGAAGCCCTGGGTGTGAGGATGGAGAACTGGATGTTCGGAAGTGGCCTCTGGTGGCCGGCGACGGACACTGTGCCGGCACCAGATCGCTGGCCTCCACCGCTTGGCGCATCTCACCCTCCACCGACGGCCGACAGCACAGGTGCCATGCCCAGGCCTAGTGTGGACCACCCTGATGATTCAGCTGCGGGCTAGTCGCCCGGCGACCTGGACCACAGCCGGGAAGGCTGGTGGCAGGAAAAGGGTAGGGAGTGGGCTGGTTCAGCCACCCATCACGGCGGACCCCACGAAGGGATCGACCGCAAGGGCAATAAAAAGCAGCGTGAGGTAACTGATGGAACCGTGAAAGACCTTCATCGCTACCTTGTCCGAGATTTCCTCACGCTTGGCGCGGTTGTACAGGGTGTGGGACTCGTTCAGGAACCATGCTCCGGCTATCACCGCGACCGCCGTATAGACCCAGCCAGCGCCTCCGGCCGGAATCAACAGCAGTGAGCACGCAACCATCGCCCACGCGTACAGCACAACCTGGACCGAGACGACCTTGGCACCAGCAATGGCACCGAGCATCGGCACGTTGGCATTTCGGTAGTCCTCGCCGTAGCGCATCGACAGCGGCCAGTAGTGCGGTGGGGTCCAAAGAAAAATCACCATGAACAGAATGAAGGCTGGCCATTCGACGGCATTGGTGACGGCAGCCCAGGCGATGAGGACAGGGAAACAGCCAGCGGCGCCTCCCCACACGATGTTCTGCGATGTCCTGCGCTTCAGGATGATGGTGTAGATCACCACATAGAAGAAAATAGCGGCCAGACCAAGCCACGCAGAGAGCGGGTTGGCACCAAACCAGAGGATGACCAGCGACGCAAGGCCAAGAAGAGAAGCAAAAACGAGTGCTTCGGTGGGGGTAACTTCCCCGGTGACCAGCGGACGCTTCTCGGTGCGGTGCATCAGTTTGTCGATGTCGCGGTCCAGGTAGCAGTTAAAGGCACCAGCGCTTCCAGCCGCGAACGCACCACCAACCAGCGTGGCGAGAATGAGGCCAATGGAGGGGAAGCCGCGTTCGGCGAAGATCATGGTGGGAAGGGTGCTTACCAGCAGGAGTTCGATGACCCGGGGCTTGGTCAGAGCCAGATACGCCTTTGCCTTACGGGCGATCAGCCCTTTCCCCCGTGCGGGAGAGATGCTCAGCGGTGTATCTGTTGTGCTCACGGTGGACGTCACCCTGTTCTATCGGCTGTATGGTACGGCTGGACTGCTGGCCCCGGTGCGCTGCGGACGGATACGTCGAAGGGACGTACTTTCGGCCTTTAAGTACAGACGGGAACCCTGCCCAGCATACCGCGCTTGGCCCACGAACCGGGATCTACGGCCGCGGCAGACGTCACCCAGCCCCACCGGGGAAACGTAGTGTTACCCAGCTCACGGCAGGCAGTGATTCATCTGGCGATATTTTCGCCCCAATTCGTGAGATTGTCCCCAGATTGGCCCCGCGGGAGGGATAAGCTGTCAGGACATCACTGAGCGCGGGGAGATTGCTGGAAAACGCATTCCCATGTCTGCTCCAAGTGATCCGGAAGATCAACGTTTTAATGGTGAACAGCTGGCAACACACGTGGGCGGACACCATTCGTGTCAGAGTCTGGACTGTGTGGCTGCTGGCTGTCAGCACAGAGAGGGGCCCGGTTTTCGTGCCACATTTGGAAGATCAAGAACTGTCATGGACCAGCTTGGATCAGCGCGCAGTGGACACGATTCGTGTCCTTGCCGCGGATGCCGTCGAGAAGGTGGGCAATGGTCACCCTGGAACCGCCATGAGCCTTGCTCCGGCCGCATACCTGCTCTTCCAGAAACTCATGCGCCACGACCCGACAGACCCGGATTGGCTGGGACGTGACCGGTTTGTCCTCTCACCCGGTCACACGTCGCTGACGCTGTACATCCAGCTGTTCCTCTCCGGCTACGGGCTGGAGCTCAAGGATCTTGAAGCCCTGCGCACGTGGGATTCGCTGACTCCGGGTCACCCGGAGTACAAGCACACCCGCGGGGTTGAGATCACCACGGGACCGCTGGGCCAAGGGCTTGCATCCGCCGTGGGATTCGCTTACTCCCAGCGTCGCCAACGCGGCATGTTCGATGCCGACGCCGCTGCGGGGACCAGCCCGTTCGACCACACCATCTGGGCCATCGCCTCCGATGGCGATCTGCAGGAGGGCGTGACGTCTGAGGCGTCGTCCTTGGCCGGACACCAGGAGCTCGGAAACCTCGTTGTGATTTACGACGAGAATCACATTTCCATCGAGGACGATACCGACATTGCCTTCACGGAAAATGTCCCTGAGCGGTACCGGGCATACGGCTGGCACGTCCAGCGTGTCGACTGGACCAAGACTGGTGACTACGTTGAGGACATCCAGGAGCTCTATGCGGCACTGGTCGCCGCCAAGGCCGAAACATCCAAGCCTTCTCTCATTGCACTGCGGACCATCATTGGCTACCCGGCACCGAAGAAGCAGAATACTGGCAAGATCCACGGTTCCGCCCTTGGTGCCGATGAAGTTGCCGGACTGAAGTCTTTCCTTGGTTTCGATCCGGAAAAGACGTTCGACGTCGACCCTGAGGTTCTGGCCCACGCCCGGGAAGTTATTGACCGGGGCGCCGCGGAGCGTAAGGAATGGGAAACCTCCTTCAGCGCCTGGCAGGAAGCCAACCCTGAGTCCAACACGCTTCTCAAGCGGATAGAGTCGCTGGAACTGCCCGCCGGATTCGCCCAGGCACTCCCCGTGTTCGAAGCCGGTAAGGAAATGTCCACCCGTGCAGCGTCAGGAAAAGTCCTGACTGCTTTGGGCCCGGTCATGCCCGAGCTGTGGGGTGGTTCCGCGGACCTCGCAGAATCCAACAACACCACCATTGAGGGCGCTGCGTCGTTCATCCCCAACAGCAAGCAGACCGATGCCTGGTCTGGCAATCCCTACGGGCGTGTCCTGCACTTCGGTATCCGCGAGCATGCCGCCGCTGCGATTGTGAACGGCATCAGCCTGCACGGTAAGACACGCGCCTTTTCAGGTACCTTCCTGATCTTCAGCGACTACCAGCGTCCGGCCATCCGTCTCGGTGCCCTGATGGGAGTCTCGTCGCTCTACGTATGGACGCACGACTCGATCGGCCTCGGCGAGGACGGTCCCACGCACCAGCCCGTGGAGCAGTTGGCAACCTTGCGCGCGGTGGTGGGCCTCGACGTCGTCCGTCCCGGGGACGCCAACGAGGTCGCCGCCGCGTGGCACGCCATGTTGGAGAATCACGCCAACCCGGCAGGCATTGTCCTGACTCGGCAGAACATCCCGACATACGCGCGCGGCGAAGGTGTAGCTACCGGCGATACCTTCGGTGCCACCACCGGTGTCGCTAAGGGCGGCTATGTCCTGGCCGAAGCATCGAAGGACGGCGCGACAGTTCCGGCTGACGTCATCCTGATCGGTACCGGTTCGGAAGTGCAGCTTGCCGTCGAAGCTCGTGAGGCACTGCAGGCCGAGGGCATTGCGACCCGCGTGATCTCCATGCCCTGCGTGGAGTGGTTCCACAAGCAGGATGCTGCGTACCGCGAATCTGTCCTCCCCGCAGCAGTCAAGGCCCGTGTTTCCGTGGAAGCTGGCCTGTCACTCGGCTGGCGGGAATTCGTTGGCGATGCCGGACGTTCCATTTCCTTGGAGCACTACGGAGCCTCAGCTGACTACAAGCGTCTCTTCAAGGAGTTCGGCATCACGGCAGAAGCAGTTGCCGCCGCCGCCAAGGACTCCCTCTCCGGCCTCCAGGCCTGAACCCGAACAGGAGAATTATTATGACTTCAACTCCCACCCAGCAGCTTTCCGACGCAGGCGTGTCCATCTGGCTCGATGATCTTTCCCGCGGACGCCTCGATTCAGGCACCCTGCAGAAACTGATCGACGAGAAGAATGTCGTGGGCGTCACCACGAACCCCAGCATCTTCCAGGCTGCCATCACGTCCGGCACGGACTACGACGACCTCATCGCCGGCAAGGCCGCAGAGGGCGCCAATGTCGAGGACACAATCTTCGACATCACCACAACCGACGTCGCTGACGCATGCAATCTCTTTGCGCCGGTGGCCGCCGCCACCAAGGGCATCGACGGCCGTGTGTCCATCGAAGTTGACCCCCGCCTCGCGTGGGATACCAAGGGCACCATCACCGAAGCCCAGAAGCTTTTCAAGCGCGTGGGCAAGGACAACGTCCTGATCAAGATCCCGGCCACGCTTGAGGGCCTGGAGGCGATCACCGCCACATTGGCTACCGGCATCAGCGTCAACGTGACCCTGATCTTCTCCCTGGACCGCTACCGTGCAGTGATCAATGCCTTCCAGGCGGGTCTGGAGCAGGCAAAAGAAAACGGCCATGACCTCGCCACAATCCACTCTGTGGCGTCTTTCTTTGTTTCCCGTGTTGACTCAGAAATCGACAAGCGTCTGGACGCCCTGGGCACCGATGAGGCCAAGGCACTCAAGGGCAAGGCAGGCGTCGCAAATGCCCGCCTCGCCTACCAGGTGTATGAGGAACTCTTTTCCACCGAGCGCTGGGGAGTGCTGGCCGAGGCCGGCGCCCTCCCCCAGCGTCCGCTGTGGGCCTCCACCGGCGTCAAGGACCCGGCATACCCGGACACGCTCTATGTCACAGGGTTGGTAGCTCCCGGTGTGGTCAACACCATGCCAGAGAAGACCCTTGACGCAACCTTCGACCACGGCGCAGTCACGGGTGACACCATCACGCGTGGTTACGATGACGCCAACGCCACACTGAACGAACTCGACGCCCTGGGCATTTCCTACACCGAGGTCGTCGCCCAGCTCGAAACAGAAGGCCTCGACAAGTTTGTTGCCAGCTGGAAAGAACTGCTGTCCGACGTCGAAAGCGCCCTTTCCAACGCACGGAAGGCTTCCTGATTCCATGACCACTCTCAGCTACGACGCCAGCGGTGCAGCCCAGCAGGCGCTGGAACAGCACCTGCCAGCGCTGATCGAGGATCGTATTGCCACGCGGCTTTTCGCCAAGGATCACACCCTCTGGGGCAAAGATGCAGAAGCAGAAGCGGAAGTCCGCCTGGGCTGGGTGGAGGCGCCAGCTGTCTCCGCTCCCCTGGTGGCTGACATCCTTGCCCTGCGGGCCGACCTTGTTGCCGAAGGCATCACACGGATTGTCCTCTGCGGAATGGGCGGCTCGTCCCTGGCGCCCGAGGTAATTGCGGGGACCGCTGGCGTTGAGCTGACTGTGCTGGACAGCACCGACCCCGAGCAGGTTGCAGCAGCATTGGCGGATCGCCTCACGGAAACTGCCATTGTGGTGTCCTCCAAGTCGGGTTCAACGTTGGAGACTGACTCACAGCGCCGCGTCTTCGAACACGCGTTCACTGAAGCTGGGCTGAACGCCAAAAGCAGGATTATCATTGTGACTGATCCCGGCTCCCCGTTGGACACATCGGCCCGCGAAGCAGGTTACCGCGCTGTCTTCAACGCAGATCCCAACGTAGGCGGCCGCTACTCAGCGCTGACGGCCTTCGGCCTGGTTCCCTCCGGCCTCGCCGGTGTGGACATCCAGGCATTCCTGGATGAGGCCGAAGAAGCCATTGAACTACTTAATGACGATGCTGCCGAAAACGTCGGGCTCGCCTTGGCTACGGCCCTGGGTGGAACCAGTCCGCTGCGCAATAAAATCGTCATCGTCGAAGACGGATCAGGCATCACAGGCTTCCCCGACTGGGCTGAGCAGCTCATCGCGGAATCCACCGGCAAGCTGGGAACCGGAGTTCTTCCCGTTGTGGCTGGCCCGCAGGCACCGGAAGTCAGATCGGGCGCGGATGACGTGCTGGTGATCCGCCTCGTAGCAGCGGATTCAGATCCTGAACTTTCCGGAAATGAGGCGGCGATAGCGGGCGGACTGCCCACCCAGATGATGGTCTGGGAATTTGCCACAGCTGTGGCCGGGCGCCTGCTGGGGATCAATCCCTTTGATCAGCCTGACGTTGAGGCCGCCAAGGTGGCTGCACGGGGCCTGCTGGACGCACAACCTGAAATCACAGCCGCTGCATTCACCGATGGCTCCATAGAGGTCCGCGGTGGTGAGTGGCTCGGCGGCGCCGCAACGGCCGGGCAGGCCATTAGTGCCCTCCTTGGTGAGTTGAAGGAAGACTCCTACCTGAGTGTCCAGGCCTACTTTGACCGCCTGGCCTACGCATCCCTGGAGAGTGTGCGCGATGAGCTGGCAACAGCAAGCGGGCGTCCCGTGACGTTCGGCTGGGGGCCACGCTTCCTGCACTCCACAGGCCAGTTCCACAAGGGCGGTCCCGCAATCGGAGTATTCCTGCAGGTCACCGCAGCCGCTGCTGGGGACCTGGAGATCCCTGACCGGCCGTTCACCTTCGGGGAACTCATTGCAGCGCAGGCGGCCGGTGATGCCCAGGTCCTTAGTGATCACGGACGCCCCGTCTTGCGCCTCCATTTGAACGATCGCGCTGCGGGGGTATCCCAGCTCCAGGACATCATTGCTGGACTCGCAGCCACAGCATCCCCTTCCGAAAGCTGAGGCACAAACAACCCCATGCCTGATACAGAAAATGGCAAAGGTCCCGGATCACGCAGTCGCAACCCGCTGCGTGATCCGCGGGATCGCCGCCTCAACCGCATTGCTGGCCCCTCCTCACTGGTGCTCTTTGGAGTGACAGGCGACCTGGCCCGCAAGAAGCTCATGCCAGCTGTCTATGACCTTGCCAACCGAGGACTCCTGCCTCCCAGTTTCGCGCTCGTGGGTTTCGCCCGTCGCGATTGGGACAATGCGGAATTTGCGGCAAAGGTCAAGGAATCAGTCCAGTCCTACGCCCGCACTCCCTTCGACGAAACCGTGTGGAACCAGCTCTCCGAGGGCATCCGTTTTGTCAGCGGCGAGTTCGACGACGATGATGCCTTTGAGCGTCTCGGTAAGACGATCGCAGAGTTGGATGAGCAGCGTGGAACACGCGGGAACCATGCCTTCTACCTGTCCATTCCGCCGAAAGCCTTCGAGCAGGTCTGCCGCCAGCTTTCCGAACACGGCCTGGCAAAGGCCGAGGGCGACAGTTGGCGCCGCGTTGTCATCGAAAAACCGTTCGGTCACGACCTGGAATCCGCGCGGGCACTTAACGACATTGTCGAATCAGTTTTCCCTGCCGACTCCGTGTTCCGCATTGATCACTACTTGGGTAAGGAAACAGTCCAGAACATCCTGGCTCTGCGTTTCGCCAACCAGCTCTTTGAACCCTTGTGGAACGCAAACTACGTTGACCACGTCCAGATCACCATGGCCGAAGATATCGGCACGGGTGGCCGTGCGGGGTACTACGACGGTGTCGGGGCAGCCCGCGACGTTATCCAGAACCACCTGCTGCAGCTCCTTGCCCTGACGGCCATGGAGGAACCCATTTCCTTTAATGCCGATGACCTCCGGGCGGAGAAGGAGAAAGTCCTGGCAGCCGTCAAGCTGCCCGAAGACCTCTCCAAGCACTCGGCTCGCGGCCAGTTTACGGGCGGCTGGCAAGGCGGCGAGCAGGTGCAGGGTTACCTTGAAGAGGACGGCATTCCGGCTGATTCAGGGACAGAGACTTTTGCTGCAATCCGCGTGGATATCAACACGCGACGCTGGCATGGTGTCCCCTTCTACCTGCGCGCCGGTAAGCGGCTGGGTAGGCGCGTCACTGAGATTGCCGTGGTCTTCAAACGCGCGCCCAACCTCCTGTTCCGCGATCATGGCGAGGACGACTTCGGCCAGAACGCCGTGGTCATCCGGGTCCAGCCCGATGAAGGTGCCACCATCCGCCTTGGTTCCAAGGTTCCAGGTACGCAGATGGAAGTTCGGGACGTCACCATGGACTTCGGGTACGGCCACTCCTTCACGGAATCCAGCCCCGAAGCCTACGAGCGGCTGATCCTTGATGTGCTGCTCGGCGAACCCCCGCTGTTCCCCCGGCACCAGGAAGTTGAGCTCTCCTGGAAAATCCTGGATCCCTTTGAAGAACACTGGGCGAACCTCAAGGAACAACCCGAACCGTACGCGCCCGGAAGCTGGGGCCCTGCGTCGGCAGATGAACTGCTGGCAGCAGATGGAAGAAGCTGGAGAAGGCCATGATTGTAGATCTTCCGGATACCACGACGTCAAAGGTTTCCAAGAAGCTTACGTCCCTGCGTGAACAGGGCGGCGTCATTGCCCTAGGACGGGTCCTGACACTTGTTGTCATCACCCGCTCCGGCGATGAGGAAGAGGCGATCGAGGCAGCCAATGAAGCAAGCCGCGAGCACCCCTGCCGCATCATTGTCCTCGCCGATGCTGGCAGCGAGAAAGCGGACAGGCTTGATGCGCAAATCCGTGTTGGAGGTGACGCAGGTGCCTCCGAGGTGATTGTTCTGCGTGGCTACGGAGCACTTGCTGAGGAAAGCGAATCACTGGTGGCAGGGCTCCTGTTGCCTGATGCGCCGATCGTTGCCTGGTGGCCGCATGGGTCCCCACGCAACGCCTGTGAGACCTCCATTGGCAGTATCGCCCACCGGCGCATCACGGACTCGGCCAATGAATCAGATCCGCTTGCTGCACTGGAAACGATCCGTGAAACCTACAAGGCCGGCGATACCGACCTTGCGTGGACGCGGCTCACCAACTGGCGTATCCAGTTGGCGGCGGTGCTGGACCAGGTGGACGACTCGCCCGTCACTGAAGTAACAGTAGAGGGTGCGTCCGATTCTGCCAGCACCCTCCTCCTGGCGGCCTGGCTGACTCTCGCTCTGGATGTACCCTCCACCATCGTGGCAGATCCCGCTGGCACGGGGATCCGCCGGGTCCGCCTCTCCCGGGAATCCGGGGATGTCCAGCTGTTCCGGCCCGGATCCTCCGTGGCGGAACTCACCCAGCCTGGCCAACCCACGCAACGCATCACGCTCCCCCGGCGAAGCCTGCGGGACTGCCTTGCGGAAGAGCTGCGTCGGCTCGATCCGGACGAAGTCTTCGGCGAAGTGATTACTATGGGACTGCCCCGTACCAACCTGAGGAGCGTCAGTGCCAGTAAGAGTTGATCCACGCGTCAGTATCCATCCAGATTCATCTGTCCTGATGGCAGCCATTGCGGCGCGCCTGATCACCAAGCTTGTTGATGTCCAGGACAAGTATGGCGAGGCAACGGTAGTGCTCACCGGTGGCACAGTGGGCATCGGAACGCTGAAGGCTGTTGCAGATTCGGCGGCGGCACCTGCCGTTGACTGGTCGCGGGTCAACTTCTGGTGGGGTGACGAGAGGTTCGTCGCCGCAGACAGTGAGGACCGCAATACCGTTCAGGCGCGCAAGGCTCTTTTGTCCCACTTCCCGGTCTCCGCCGAACGGATCCACGAACCTGGATCGTCGGACGAGTTTGGCTCGCCCGAAGAAGCAGCCGACGACTATGCACGCCAGCTCAAGGAAGCAGCTGCTGCAGAGCACGCTGCTGACCACTCGGATGACCGGCCGGAGGAACCTGGCCTCCTGCCACGACTGGATATCCTGCTGCTTGGTGTCGGACCTGATGCCCACGTGGCATCGCTCTTCCCCGAGCAGGCCGGTATCAGGGAAAAGGAACGCACGGTGGTGGGAGTGCGAACTTCACCCAAGCCCCCGCCGGAGCGTATCTCCCTGACCCTGCCCGCCATCAATACTGCTGGCGAAGTATGGATGGTGGTTGCCGGTGAGGACAAAGCCGGTGCTGTGGGGTTGGCCCTGGCAGGTGCAACTCCGGTCCAGGTTCCAGCTGCAGGCCCTTCCGGAACCAGCCGTACCCTGTGGCTCATTGATGAAGCTGCGGCAGCAAAAGTCCCCGCGCAACTGGTGCGCAAGGAAGCCACGCGTTCCTGAGAAACCTTTATAGGCGTTAAATGACTGCGGCCGGTGGATTTCTCCACCGGCCGCAGTCATTTAATATCTGGAATGTTTGTCCGTCAACAGATACCTGTCAGGAATCTCCACCTTGGAAGCGCATCAGAAGACCCAGGGCGATGATGACAACACCCCATGAGATACCAAGGATGATGGTGAACCGGTTGAGGTTTCGCTCAGCAACACCAGACGAGCTCAACCCGGAGCTCATGCCGCCGCCGAACATGTCGGAAAGACCACCGCCCCGTCCCTTGTGCAGCAGGATCAAGAAAGTGAGCAGAAGGCTGGTGATTCCCAGCAGGATCTGCAGGATGACATGAAGAACGTCCACGACGGCCTTTCAAAAGTTGGGATTGCGGGAGATCGGGCCGTGACGGACTAGTCCGTCACCAGGTGACTCTCGAACCTGACAATATTAGCAAACTCCGCGGGATCCAAGCTGGCGCCACCCACCAACACGCCGTCAACGTCCCGTTCGCGAAGGATTGACGCTACATTGCCAGCCTTGACGGAACCGCCGTAGAGTAGGCGAACCTTGGCTGCCGTCTCCGTGTCGAAGATGGATTCCAGCTCGGCTCGGATGGCGGCGCACATTTCCTGGGCGTCCTCCGGGCCGGCAACTTCCCCAGTACCGATCGCCCATACGGGCTCATAGGCAACCACCAGAGTGGCAGCCTGCTCACTGGTCAGTCCAGCCACATCGGCGCGAAGCTGCTCGAGGGTATGTGCCACATGCGTCCCCGCCTGACGAACGTCAAGGCCTTCGCCGACACACAGCATCGGAACGACCCCATGCTTGTAGGCGGCTTTGACCTTTGCGTTGAGCACCTGGTCAGTTTCGTTGTGGATGGTGCGGCGTTCGCTGTGTCCGACCAGGACATAGGTGCAACCGAGCTTGTTGAGGAAAGCCCCGCTGATATCACCCGTGTAGGCGCCTGAATCAAACTCCGAAAGATCCTGTCCACCATAAACAACTTTGAGCTTGTCTCCCTGGACCAGGGTCTGCACGCCACGGAGGTCGGTGAAAGGCGGGAAGACGGCTACTTCAGCTCGGCCGTAGTCGTGTCCGGCATCCTCCAGGGTCCAGGCAAGCTTTTGCAGGAGGGTAATTCCCTGAACATGGTCCATGTTCATTTTCCAGTTCCCGGCAATCAGCGGGGTACGGTCGAAAGTGCCGTTTGTTGACGTCGTCACAGATGCTCCAAAAATTGTGTCGGGCATGAAGCTCCCGCAGGTGGGCCCCTTGGGCCGCCACCTGCGGGAGATACTTCTCTAGCGGTCCAGGACGCTCAGTCCGGGAAGATCCTTACCTTCAAGGTACTCAAGGCTGGCTCCACCACCGGTGGAGATATGACCAAACTGATCGTCACGGAACCCGAGGGAGCGTACCGCCGCAGCCGAGTCTCCGCCACCCACTACTGTGAAGGCATCCGATTCCGTCAGTGCTGCGGCAACGGCGCGCGTTCCTGCAGCAAAGGACTCAAACTCAAAAACGCCCATGGGTCCGTTCCAGAAAACAGTCTTCGCCCCCGCAATCCGGTCTGCAAACTGCTGGGCCGACGTGGGGCCAATGTCCAGCCCGATACCGGAACTCCCGAAGCTGCTTTTCTCGATGGCATCCGCAGCGACAGTTTCGAAGGCGGCGTCAGCCGAGAACTTCTGCGCAACAACAACGTCCACCGGAACAATAAACTCGGTGCCGGCGTCGGCCGCCCGCTTCAGGTAAGCCTGAACCACTGGGATCTGGTCTTCCTCGAGCAGGCTGCCAGCAACCTTGTGGCCCTCGGCCGCAAGGAAGGTGAACAGCATTCCGCCGCCGACAAGGATGGTGTCGGCCTTGCCAATGAGGTTCTCGATGACGGCCAGCTTGTCAGAAACCTTCGACCCGCCGAGGACGACCACGTAGGGTCGTTTGGTGTCGGTTGTGAGCTTCTGCAGCACGTTCACTTCAGTGTTGACAAGGTCCCCTTGATAGGAAGGGAGCCTAGTCGCGACGTCGTACACGCTGGCATGCTTGCGGTGGACGGCACCAAAAGCGTCATCCACAAAAGCGCCGTCATGTCCCGTGAGCGCAACGAGCTCGTCAGCGAAGGACCCTCGCTGAGCGTCGTCCTTGGATGTTTCCCGCGGATCGAACCTGACGTTTTCAAGCAACAAAGCCTGTCCGTCCGAAAGTTCCGCAGCGAGTCGCTGTGCCGACTCACCTACAGTGTCTCCAGCGAGTGCCACCGGAAATGGTGCAAGCTCGGCAAGGCGGTCAGCCGCGGGCTTAAGCGAGTACTTTTCCTCGGGTGCACCCTTAGGGCGTCCGAGGTGGGCCGTTACCAGAACACGCGCGCCAGCATCCGTCAGCTTCTTCAGGACGGGGATGGAAGCCTTGATGCGTCCATCGTCCGTCACTGCAGAGCCGTCGAGCGGCACATTCAGGTCACTTCTGACAAGAATGTACCGCCCGCGGACACCTTCAGCGATGAGTTCGTTGAGGGTGTGAAATGTCATGAACCCAGCCTAGCCCAGCTTGGCTGCAACAAGCTTGGTGAGGTCCACCAGGCGGTTGGAGTAGCCCCACTCGTTGTCATACCAGGAGACAACCTTGACCTGGTTGCCAATGACCTTGGTGAGGCCCGAGTCGAAGATCGATGATGCAGGGTCGCCCACGATGTCGGACGAGACGATGGGCTCGTCCGTGTAGGTCAGCAGACCCTTGAGCTCCTCTGTCTCGGATGCAGCCTTGAGGACGGCGTTGACTTCCTCCACTGTGGTTTCGCGACCCACGGTGACCGTGAGGTCGGTGGCGGAGCCTGTGGGGACGGGAACGCGGATGGCGTAGCCGTCAAGCTTGCCCTTGAGCTCAGGCAGGACGAGGCCGATTGCCTTAGCAGCACCCGTGGATGTGGGGACCATGTTGATGGCTGCAGCGCGCGCACGGCGAAGATCCTTGTGCGGGCCGTCCTGCAGGTTCTGGTCAGCTGTGTACGCGTGGATGGTGGTCATCAGGCCACGCTCGATCCCGAAGGAATCGTTGATGACCTTGGCCAGCGGGCCCAGGCAGTTGGTGGTGCATGATGCGTTGGAGATGATGTTGTGCGCAGCCGGATCGTAAAGATCGTGGTTGACGCCCATCACGATGGTGATGTCTTCGTCAGAGGCCGGGGCAGAGATGAGGACCTTCTTGGCGCCTGCATCGATGTGCTTCTGGGCATCTGCTGCCTTGGTGAAGAAACCAGTGGACTCGATGACGATGTCAACGCCGAGCTCACCCCAGGGAAGGTTTGCAGGATCGCGCTCGGCGAGGACCTTGATGACCTTGCCGCCGACAACGATGTCGCCGTCCTTGACCTCGACGGTCTGGGCGAGGCGTCCGTTGACGGAGTCGTACTTAAAGAGGTGCGCCAGGGCCTCGGGGCTCGTCAGGTCATTGACGGCTACGATCTCAAGATCGGCCCCCTGGGCGAGTGCTGCGCGGAAGTAGTTGCGTCCAATGCGGCCAAAGCCGTTGATTCCAATACGGGTCGTCACTTTTTCAGTCTCCTTGTTGCTCCTGCGAGCACACTTGGTTGAGTCGGGCATTCGCGCCAACTAACAGATCCCGCACGCCATTGGGCAGAGATATTTTGCAGATCGGAGGGCGACCAGCCACATTGCTGAAGGCTAACCGCCTCCGTGATCTATCTTACGTTCAAGACGGCACGCCCCCGCAAGTACGGGGGCGCTCCGTCCAGATACCGGGCGAAACCGCCCGGACATGTGAGGAATGTTACCAACACATCTCCAAATACGTCCCTAGGAGAGGACGATCAGGCCTGTTGCCCCTGTGCGTGCCGCTTCAAAGCGCTTGGCAACATCAGCCCAGTTGACGATGTTCCAGAAAGCCTTGACGTAGTCAGCCTTGACGTTGACGTAGTCCAGGTAGAAAGCGTGCTCCCACATGTCGAGCATCAACAGCGGGGTGGTGCCAACTGCGACGTTGCCCTGCTGATCGTAGAGCTGTTCGATCACAAGGTTGCCGCCGATGGGCTCGTAGGCCAGGAAGGCCCAGCCGGAGCCCTGCAGGGCCAGCGCGGCTGCACTGAACTGTGCGCGGAAAGCATCGAATGAACCGAATGCGTCATCGATTGCCGCAGCAAGCTCACCTTCAGGCTTGTCGCCACCGTCCGGGGAAAGGTTGTTCCAGAAGACCGAGTGGTTGATGTGCCCGCCCGTGTGGAAGGCCAGGTCTTTGGAAAGCCTGCTGATGTTTGCGTAGTCGCCCTTCTCACGGGCGTCGGCGAGCTGGGCCAGGGCGTTGTTCGCACCCGTGACGTAGGCGGCATGGTGCTTGCTGTGGTGCAGCTCCATGATGCGTGCGGAGATGTGCGGCTCCAGGGCAGCGTAGTCGTAGCTGAGTTCTGGCAAAACGTACTCGGTCACAAAATCCTCCAAAATCGTGGACAGGTTGTCCGGTGGGTAACTCTTGGATTGTGCATCCGGATGGCGGGCATCCGGAAAACTGCGGCAGCGGAACTATTGCACTGTCCTGTTCGGCATAACCCCACGGGACACGCAGGTATTTCCTCCGCTGCCAATGATTCTAGAACTGCAGGCTATTCATCCAACATGTCTGCTGTCACATTGGCTTCCGTCCCCGGAATGCCGAGGTCGGTGGCTCGCTTGTCAGCCATTGCCAACAGTCTGCGAATACGGCCCGCAATGGCATCCTTGGTCATGACGGGATCGGCAAGCCTGCCCAGTTCATCCAGGCTTGCCTGTTTATGGGCAACCCGGAGTTCGCCGGCGTACTTGAGATGTTCGGGTACGTCATCGCCCAGGATTTCCAGGGCACGGTCCACCCGAGCGCCTGCAGCGACGGCGGCCTGTGCGGAGCGTCGAAGGTTGGCGTCGTCAAAATTTGCGAGTCGATTCGCAGTGGCCCGCACTTCCTTGCGCATGCGCCGTTCCTCCCACACCATGAAGGCATCGTGGGCACCCATGCGCACCAGGAGAGCCGCAATGGTGTCTCCGTCGCGGATCACCACCCTGTCCACCCCCCTGACTTCGCGGGCTTTCGCCTGGATCCCAAGGCGGCGGGCAGCTCCGACCAACGCCAGCGCGGACTCCGGCCCGGGACAGGTGACCTCAAGGGCCGACGAACGACCGGGTTCCGTGAGGGAGCCGTGGACTAGGAACGCTCCACGCCAGACCGCTTCGGCATCCGCCGCCGAACCGTTGACGACGGCGGATGGCAGCCCACGGACGGGCCTGCCGCGGCCGTCGAGCAGTCCGGTCTGGCGGGCCAGCGCCTCGCCGTCCCGGACCACCCGCACAACATAACGGCTGCCGCGCCGCAGTCCCCCGCCGGAGATCACAACAATCTCGCTCTGATGGCCGTAGACCTCGGCGATGGCCGCACGCAACCGCCGTGCAGATGAGGCCAGGTCCAGTTCCGCCTCGATGACAATCCGGCCAGAGATGATGTGCAGGCCGCTCGCAAATCGAAGCATGGCTGAAACTTCGGCTTTTCGGACCGAGGATTTTTTTATGTCCAGCCGGGACAGTTCTTCCTTGACTGATGCTGTCAGTGCCATGGTTTCCTAACCGTTCCCAAAAATGTCGTGATAGGCGGTGGCCAGCCGCAGGGGGTCGTGGACTGCAGCGTGCCCGGCCGCTCCGACATTCGCGAGGACAACCCGGGCGCCGAGCATGCCCG
This sequence comes from Pseudarthrobacter sp. PS3-L1, assembly GCF_030063285.1. Taxonomy (GTDB): domain Bacteria; phylum Actinomycetota; class Actinomycetes; order Actinomycetales; family Micrococcaceae; genus Arthrobacter. Next base: position 491,863 of record NZ_JASISU010000002.1, read on the forward strand.
CCGCCTCGCGGAACTCCGCCCGGTCCGTAATGGACCGGGGATCGGCAAGAACAACATCGACGCCGAAGTTTGGAGCATACTTCCGCAACGCATGGAGGTGGTCTGCTGCACTCATCCCCGTGGTTTCCTGGGTATCGGTGGCCAGATTCATGGTCAGGCACCTTTTCGCGGGCGTATCACACAGGGCCTGCTGCATCTCCGGAAGCAAGAGGTGCGGAAGGACCGAGGTGTACCAGGAACCCGGTCCCAGGATGACCCAGTCAGCAAGCTCAATGGCGGTCAGTGCCTCAATGCATGCTGGCGCTTCAGCAGGCATCAGGCGAACGCGTTCCAGCTTGCCGGCAACGGCGCAGCGGGCCTGGCCAGATATGGTTTGCGTGGCGCTGCTCCCGTCAGGAGCAGTCACCAGGACATCGCCCTCAATGGTCAGTGGCACGGTGGACATCGGGAGTACCTGGCCACGGGCGCCCAGCAAGGCACCAGCCCACCTCAGCCCATCCACCGCATCGCCGAGCAGTTCCCAGAGCGTGACGATCAACAGGTTGCCCATGGCGTGCTGGTCTAGCGAGGCCCGCTGTCCTGTCGTGGCATTGGGCTTTCCCGGCGCGAAGCGATGCTGCATGACGTCGCGCCAGGTACGCCCCCAGTCGGTGTCGTCGCACAGCGCAGACAGCGCCATGCGGAGATCCCCAGGGGGCAGGACACCGTACTCCTCGCGCAACCGGCCCGACGAACCGCCGTCGTCCGCGACCGTGACAACAGCCGTCAGTTCAGAGGAGAGCAGCCGTAGTGCAGACAACGAGGCAGAGAGCCCATGGCCGCCGCCAAGCGCCACCACTGTTGGTCCCTTGGCCTGCTGGCTGTTCGCACTGGAGGCCGACGGCGGGATAAGGGGAAGCGGTCCCGTCAGGAGGCCCACTACTCGCGGCCCAAATCACGATGCGTGGTCGTCACGGTTACTCGGGGGTACTGGGCTAATTTCTTCGAGAGCTCCATCGCCACAGCCACAGACCTGTGCTTGCCGCCCGTGCATCCCACAGCGATTGTGGCGTAGTGCTTGTTCTCTCGGCGGTAGCCGTCCAGGACGGGCTCCAGTGCCATGACGTAGCGGTCCACGAAGTTCCCCACACCCTCTGCCCCAAGGACAAAATCGCTGACGTCCTTGTCAAGGCCCGTGTGCGGGCGCAGCTGCGGTACCCAGTGCGGGTTGGGAATAAAACGGACATCGGCAACATAGTTGGCATCCACGGGGAGCCCGTATTTAAAGCCAAAGCTCATCACATTCAGGCGAAGTGCGATGGGGCCGGATTCACTGAACAGTTCCGTGACGGCAGTTGCCAGTCCGTGAACATTGAGGTCCGAGGTATCCAGCACCAGGTCCGCAGAGTCCCGGAGTTCGCCCAGGATTTCGCGCTCGGCAGCTATCCCGTCAAGGATACGGCCGCCGCCCTGCAGCGGGTGGGGTCTCCTGCCCTGCTCAAAGCGCCTGACCAGCACGCCGTCGTTGGCGTCCAAGAAGAGGACCCTGTACTTGACGCCACTGGCCGAAAGCGCACCCAGCGCCGTCCGGATGTCCGTGAAGAGACCTTTGCTGCGGACATCAACAACAACTGCCAGGCGTGGGATGGAGCCAGGTGCATGCGATACAAGCTCTGCGAGGGTGCCAAGCATCTGTGGTGGCAGGTTCTCCACCACGTACCAGCCGTGGTCCTCAAGGGCATCGGAGGCCGTACTGCGTCCTGCGCCCGACATGCCCGTAACTACCAGGAGTTCGGATTCGATCGGCTTCACTGGCGTGAGGCCGTCCTGCTCAGCCCCGGGATCCGCCGTGATGTCTGCCATTGATCCAGCTCCATTTCTACCGTTCGTGCGCCAGGGCGCCTTTGCGGCACCCTGTCCCTTTACCCTAGCTAAAATTCGATGATTTCGCCGGTGGTCATGTTGATCACAGGTGCCTGGGCAGTTTCCGGTCCCTCATTGAAGGCGGTTGCGATGGCGCTGGCAAGTGCGGGGCCAATCCCTTTGGCGGCCGTCAGTTCCTCGGCCGACGCCGCTTTGATGGCCTTGACCGAACCGAAGTGCGCCAGAAGTGCCTTCCTTTTTGCCTCCCCCAGGCCTGGCACCGCGTCCAGGGCGGACACTGTCATGGCCTTCCCGCGCTTCTGGCGGTGGAAGGAAATGGCAAATCGGTGTGCTTCGTCACGGATCCGCTGCAACATGTAGAGACCCTGCGAGGTCCGCGGCAGGATCACCGGAAAATCACTGTCCGGCAGCCAGACTTCTTCCAGGCGTTTGGCCAGCCCTACGACGTAGACGTCGTCAATCCCCAGTTCAGCCAGGGCTCGAGCGGCGGCATTCACCTGCGGCTTGCCACCGTCCACCACCACAAGGTTCGGCGGGTAGGCAAACTTGCTGCGCGGCGCCGTTGTCGTAGTATCGAGCAGCGCCTCCTCAGCTGCAGCATCGGGCCTATCGACAGCGGCAGCAGCAGCCGCCGCCTCGGCGTTTCCCGTCTCTGTATCGAGCACATCGGGTTGGGCTACCTTGTCCTGCAGATAGCGGCGGAATCGCCGGGTGAGGACGTCATGCATGGAGGCCGTGTCGTCCACGGCGGCGGCCCCGGTCACGGCGAACTTACGGTAGTCCGACTTTTTGGGAAGACCGTCTTCGACCACCACCATGGACGCAACAACGTTGGTGCCCTGCACATGCGAAATGTCAAAGCATTCAATCCGCAGCAGGGGTACTGGCAGGTCCAGAGCCTCCTGCAACTCAAGCAACCCTTGGGACCGCACTGTAATGTCACCCGCACGGCGGGTCTTGTGAAGTTTTAGTGCCTGCTCGGCGTTCTCCCGGACTGTGCCCATCAGGGCTGCCTTGTCGCCACGCTGCGGAACGCGAACATCAACATGGGCGCCCCGGAGTCCAGACAGCCAGGCCGTCAGTTCCGGTCCGTTGCTCGGCAGGACAGGGACCAGGACCTCTCGCGGCAGCCGCCCGTGGCTTCCGTTTGCTTCCCCATAGACCTGCTGCAGAAGATGCTCCACAAGGTCCGGAGTGGTAGTGTCCTCGACTTTTTCGACGACCCAACCACGCTGCCCGCGGACTCGTCCACCGCGGACGTGAAAGACCTGTACTGCTGCTTCGAGTTCATCTTCGTGAAGCGCAAAAACGTCCGCGTCGGTGTCGTCGGCGAGGACCACGGCGTTGCGTTCGAAGACCTTGCGGAGGGCAACGATATCGTCTCGCAGCCGTGCAGCCTGCTCATAGTCCAACTGCTCAACAGCAGCAGCCATCTCCTTTTCCAGCCGAGACGTAAACCGCTTTGCTTCCCCGCCCATGAACGAGCAAAAATCCTCTGCGAGGACCCGGTGCTCCTCGGGGCTGACCCGGCCAACACAGGGCGCCGCACACTTGTCAATGTAACCCAGGAGGCACGGGCGTCCGCTGGCCTCTGCCCGGCGAAAAACTCCGGAGCTGCAGCTGCGTACCGGGAAGACGCGGAGCAATGTGTCCATGGTCTCCCGGATGGCTCCAGCCGTGTAGGGCCCGAAGTATCGGGTGCCCTTTTTTCTGTCACCCCGGAGCACCTGCACCCTTGGAAACTTTTCTCCCATGGTCAGGGCGAGGTATGGATACGACTTATCGTCGCGGAACATCACGTTGAAGCGCGGCGAAAATTCCTTGATCCAGGTGTATTCGAGCTGCAGGGATTCCAGCTCGCTGCCCACCACAGTCCACTCCACGCTGCTGGCCGTGTGGACCATTGCATGCGTTTTCGGCAGCAGGCCAGCTGGATTTGCGAAATAGGAATTAAGCCTGGACCTCAGGTTTTTTGCTTTGCCCACGTAGATGACCCGACCGTGCGGATCGCGGAACCGATACACCCCCGGATTGGTGGGTATCTCTCCGGTCTGGGGGCGGTAACTTGCTGGATCTGCCACGCGTCAGGTCTCCGAATCGACGTCCGTGCCAAGGCAGCGGAAGCAGGAACAGGGCCAGCCCCTCGCCCTGTGGCGGAAGGATGCCCTACCTGTCATTCTGCGGTCTTGCTCTGGTTATAGCTGGTGGAACGGGATTGTCCGCTCAGTTCGGCAATGGCGTCCATGACGGAATCCGTCACCTTGCGGCGCGCTGGCAGTGAGTGGTCCGGGCCTGTCCGGTCAAAATACAGCGGCTCTCCGACCTTCATGGTGAAGTGCTGTGGCTTAAATCCCTTTTGTCCTGCCGGCTGGAGGTTTTCGGTTCCGATAAGTCCTACCGGGATCACTGGCGCGCCGGTAGTCAGCGCCAGCCAGCCAACGCCGGTGCGTCCCCGGTAAAGAATTCCATCCCGCGACCTGGTGCCCTCCGGGTAGATACCGATTCCCTTGCCGGATTCCAGAATGTCCAGGAGCGTCTTCAGCGCCTGCACGCTGGCCGCCTGCTCTCCCCGTTCCACCGGAATGGAGCCGACCGACTCAAAGAAGGACTTCATGACCCGGCCCTTGACCCCAGCCGTCGTGAAGTACTCTGCTTTGGCAAAAAACGCGACCGGGCGGGGCATCAGCGCCTGCACAATCACACTGTCAAAAAACGAGAGGTGGTTGGGGGCCACAATGAAGGGGCCATCCTTCGGGACATTCTCAAGGCCCACGACGAAAGGCCTGCACGATCCGGAGATCAGGGTGCGGGTGGTCCATCTGACGGCGTCAAACATTGCCACAGTCCTATACCTCCAATTCCTCTTCAGCCCGGCCAGTAGCCAGGGGGATGATGGCAGCGTGGAGCTCCTGCGTGTCCGCCACCACTGTGCAAGCGCCAGCACGGACCAGTTCGCCGTCCGGCGCAAAACCCCACGCAACACCTATGCAGTCAATACCGTTGGCAAGTGCCCCGGCCACGTCCTGGGCCCGATCCCCCACCATGAGGGCGCCCGTGGCTCCAAGATCCCCCATGGCGGCTGCGATGATGTCGGCTTTCCCCGACGGGACAGGCCCAGGTGCTCCTGATTCGTCATCAGAAGACCCCTGGATAGAGGTGAAAAATCCATCCAGGCCATGGTGCTCTAGGACCACCCTGGCAAGGGACTGGGGCTTCTGCGTAGCAACCGCCATGGCGGTACCAGCATTCCGCAATGATTCCAGGAGGTCCCGGATTCCTGGGTACACGGATCCGCGGGAGATACCCGTCGTGCGATAGTAGGCCCGGTACAGCCCTATTACCTCATCGACCTGCCCTGCCGGCACCCCGGCAATCCTGATCAGGGCATCGCTCAAGCGCGGCCCCACCATCGAGTCGAGGTCCGATTGGTGGGGAACCGGCAGGTCCAGGGCTGACAGGGCTGCCGCGATACCGTCAGTAATGCCGCCAGCCGGATCGACCAGCGTTCCATCAAGGTCAAAGATCACTGGCACTGTGGAAAAAGTCACCGGCTTAGCTTCTCACGCCGCGGAGCGTCTCCGTAACAAGACTTCCCCTGACGCGATGGTGTCGCAGCAATCGGATCCGGGGAAGTCCACCTGTCAGGCCAGCAGGTCTGCAAGGAAAGCGGCAGTGTGGCTGGTACTTGACGTTGCAACCTGTTCCGGTGTCCCCGTGGCTATCACTCGACCGCCACCCGAACCGCCGTCGGGCCCCAGATCAATTACCCAGTCCGCACTCTTGATCACGTCAAGGTTGTGCTCGATAGTGATCACGGTGTTTCCCTTATCCACCAGTCCCTGCAGGACAAGCAGCAGCTTGCGAATGTCTTCGAAATGAAGTCCCGTGGTCGGTTCGTCGAGCACATAGATGCTGCGACCGTTGGAGCGTTTCTGGAGTTCTGCAGCCAACTTCACGCGCTGGGCCTCGCCACCGGAGAGGGTGGTGGCTGGCTGTCCCAGACGGACATAGCCCAGCCCGACATCCACCAGCGTGTTCAGGTGCCTGGCTATGGGTGAGAACGCGGCAAAGAACTCCGCGCCTTCTTCGATCGGCATGTTGAGCACATCGGAGATGGACTTTCCCTTGTAGTGCACTTCCAGGGTCTCCCTGTTGTAGCGCGCACCGTGGCAAACCTCGCATGGGACATACACGTCCGGCAGGAAGTTCATCTCGATCTTGAGGGTACCGTCGCCCGAACACGCTTCGCAGCGGCCGCCCTTGACGTTGAACGAGAACCGGCCCGGCAGATACCCGCGCACTTTGGCTTCCGTGGTTTCGGCAAAGAGCTTGCGGATATTGTCAAAGACGCCCGTATATGTCGCGGGATTGGACCGCGGCGTGCGGCCGATCGGGCTCTGGTCCACATGGACTACCTTGTCCAGGTGCTCCAGCCCCTGGATGCTCTTGTGCCGTCCCGCAACCTGCTTGGCCCCGTTGAGCTTGTTCGCCAAAACCTTGTACAGGATCTCGTTCACAAGCGTGGACTTGCCCGAACCGCTGACTCCGGTCACAGCGGTCAGCAGGCCCAAAGGGAAGGCGGCGTCGACATTAACGAGGTTGTTCTCACGCGCTCCCACGACCTTCAGCTCGCGCTTTTTGTCATACTTCCGGCGCTTTGTCGGTACGGCGATGGACTTGCGTCCGGAGAGGTAATCGCCCGTGAGGGACTCGGTGTTGGTAAGCAGGTCGGCATAGGAACCGGAATGGACCACGTGGCCGCCGTGTTCACCGGCACCGGGCCCGATATCAACGACCCAGTCGGCTTCCTGGATGGTGTCTTCGTCGTGTTCAACAACAATGAGCGTGTTGCCAAGATCGCGCAGTTTGGTGAGCGTTTCTATCAGGCGACGGTTGTCCCGCTGATGCAGCCCAATGGACGGTTCGTCCAGGACGTAGAGGACACCGACCAGCCCGGAGCCAATCTGCGTTGCCAGGCGAATGCGCTGGGCCTCACCGCCGGACAGGGTAGCCGACGGCCGTTCGAGGTTCAGGTATTCGAGCCCGACGTCGAGGAGGAACGTCAGGCGGGCCTGAATTTCCTTGAGGACCTGATTGGCGATTTGTGCCTCACGGCCAGTGAGAACCAGGTTGTCGAGGAACTCTGCACACTCGCGCATGGGGAGGGCAGCAACGGCGGCAATCGACTTTCCGTTGATCAGGACAGAGAGTGAGGCAGGATTCAGCCGCGCACCTTTACAGGCGGGGCAGTGAATCTGCCGCATGTACTCCTCATAGCGGTCCCTGGCCGAATCCGAATCAGTTTCCTCATGTTTGCGGTGCACGTACTGGATGACTCCCTCGAAGCCAGTACTGTATTTGCGTTCGCGCCCGAAACGGTTCTTGTACTGCACCACAACCTTGTGGTCCTTGCCGTGCAGGACAGCCTTTCGCACATCGGCGTCGAGCTTCTCCCACGGCGTTTTCATCGAGAACTTGAGTTCCTTGGAAAGGCCTTCCAGCAGCCTGTTCCAGTACTCGGTGGTGGCTGTGCCCAGCGACCACGGGGCAATCGCACCCTGCGCGAGAGACAGCTCTGGATTGGGAATGATGAGCTCTTCATCAACCTCCAGGCGTATACCGATACCACTGCACACGGCACAGGCACCAAAGGGATTATTGAACGAGAACGACCGCGGTTCAATCTCGTCGATCGCCAGCGGATGCTCGTTGGGGCACGCCAGGTTCTCGGAAAAGGCACGCAGCCGCTTCGGATCCTCTTCATCAAGGTCGACAAATTCCGCCAGGAGGCGACCTTCAGCCAGTCCAAGAGCAGTCTCCACCGAGTCCGTGACGCGTTGGATGATGCCTTCCTTGACCACCAGGCGGTCCACCACCACCTCGATGGTGTGCTTGAACTGCTTGCCGAGGGTGGGAGGCTCGCTGAGCTGGATCAGCTTGCCATCGACGCGGGCACGGGAGTAGCCCTTGGCGCTGAGGTCCTTGAAGAGGTCAACAAACTCACCCTTTCGCCCCCGGACTACGGGTGCGAGGATCTGGAAACGGGTTCCCTCCTCAAGTTCAAGAAGTTGGTCCACAATCTGTTGGGGCGTCTGCCGCACGACCGGCTCACCGCAGACGGGGCAGAAGGGGCGTCCCACCCGCGCCCAGAGCAGGCGCATGTAGTCATAAATTTCCGTGATGGTGCCCACCGTCGAACGCGGGTTCTTGCTCGTGGACTTCTGGTCGATCGACACAGCAGGAGACAGGCCCTCGATAAAGTCGACGTCCGGCTTGTCTACCTGGCCAAGAAACTGGCGCGCGTAGGCTGACAGCGACTCAACGTAGCGGCGTTGACCCTCCGCGAAGATGGTGTCGAACGCAAGGGATGACTTTCCAGACCCCGAGAGGCCTGTGAAGACAATCATGGCGTCGCGGGGAAGGTCAAGATCGACATTGCGAAGATTATGCTCGCGGGCACCCTTCACCACCAGCCGTGAAAGGTCCGGGGTTGGAGACATGTTCCCTGCGAGGCGGGAGTTTGCGGTTGTTTGTTCAACTACGGCTTTAGGCACCTTAACATGCTAATCGAAAACTTCTTCGAATATCCATGTGGCTGACGATGTGCCCCCGCGCAGCGGACAACTGCACCCACGAGTGGTGCTTCGGCCGGTTACTGCTCGGCATCGTAGGCAGCGGCTAGGAGCTGAACGGCCTCTGCGAAGCTGACGCCTGTAGCCTTGGCGGTCACTGCCAGCTGGGCTGCTGCAACGGACGCGGCGCTGATCCGGCTTTCGCGCGCAGAGACAACCGTACCGTTGCGGCCCTGTGTGCGAACCACACCTGCAGACTCCAGCTCCTTGTACGCGCGAGCCACCGTATGCGGGGCGACGCCCAGGTTTTCAGCCAGGGCGCGCACCGCTGGCAGCCGGGTCCCTGGCGCGAGGCTCCCATCGTCAGCGCGGGCCAGGATCTGAACGCGGAGCTGGTCAAAGAGCGGCACGCTGCTGTTGGGCTGTGGCCGCCAGGATCCCGGGAATGCGCCGCTCACGGCTGACTCGTGATCCGGCTCGACAGGGCACTGCGATCCGCCGCCCCGGTGGGCCCAGCGTCGTGGCCCTGCGCCGACTGTGCAGCATGGAGGCGGGAGTATGCACCGCCGCGTTGGATAAGCTCCGAGTGCATGCCCTGTTCCACAATCCTGCCGTTGTCCATGACCACGATTAGATCAGCGTCCGCAATCGTGGACAAGCGGTGCGCCACGACGATCGCCGTCCGTGCCTTGCGGAGGTCCTGCATGGCTCGGCGAATCTGGAGTTCAGTGCGTGAGTCCACCGAACTGCTCGCCTCGTCATGGACCAGGATTTCCCGGTCCGCAACATGGGCCCGGGCAATAGCCAGCAGCTGGCGCTGCCCTTGACTGAGGGAGTCCACCGCGGCATCAACCATGGTGTCGTAGCCATCAGGCAGTGACCGGATGAAATGGTCCACGTGGCTCGCCTCTGCGGCCGCCACGACATCCTGGTGCGTCGCTCCCTCGCGTCCGTAAGCGATGTTGTCCCGGATGGTGCCGCTGAAGAGCCAGGCGTCCTGGAGCACCAACGCCATGGTTCCCCGAACCGCGTCACGGCCCAGCGTGGATATGTCCACTCCCCCGAGAGTTATGGAGCCGGACTCTGGATCAAGAAACCTGAGCAACAGGTTCACCACACTTGTCTTGCCTGCTCCGGTGCCACCGACGATCGCCACTGTTTTTCCGGCTGGGACAGTGAGGCTGAAATCCTTGACAACTTTCCTGGCTCCATAGGAAAAGTCCACCTTGTCAAAACGGATTTCGCCAGGTGCCCCTGAACTAGCACACGGTGCACCGCCGGCAGCCGCAATCGTCAACGCCATGGGCAGGTTTAGCTCCTCCTCGGAATCGAGGAGTTCAAAGATGCGGGCAGCCGACGCCCCGCACGCGTGGATTGTCGCTGCCATACCGCCGATTTGGCCCACGGGCTGCGAAAAAAGCCTCGTAAACTGCAGGAACGCCTGGATTCCACCGATACTCATGGCACCACCAGCAACCTGAAGCGCGCCCACCACTGCGACGGCAACATAGTTGAGGTTGCCGACGAACGCCAAAAGCGGGGCGATCAGCCCAGACAGGAACTGGCTCCTACCGGAAGCTTCAGTGAGCCTCTGGTTGGTCTCCTCGAACCGTGCCTGGGCACGCGCCTCCCACCCCAGACTGCGAATGACCTCCTGGCCCCTGACAGTTTCGGCAACGTCAACGTACAGTTCACCGACCAGGGCTCCCTGGCGTTGAAAATGACCGTGGGAGGCGCGTCCAATGAGCACGGCGAGGTATGCCGAGAGCGGGACGCTGACCAGCACGATGGCAGCGAGTGGCAGGGAGATGGCGAGCATCAGGCCCAGGGCTCCCAAGAGCATCAGTACCGAGGTGATGAGCTGGGTCAGAATGGTTCCCAATGCCTGCGACACGGTATCTACGTCATGGGTGGCCCTGCTTAGTGGGTCAGCGACGGGACCGGCCAGCGTACCCGTCGCCTGTCCAGCAGTTTCCCGCGCCGCTCCGGCATGAGTCGGGGTCCGCTCAATTTTTTGCTGGACGGCGCTTCGCAGTTCATGGCACACACTGCCCACTGCCCGGGCCGCCACAAAGCCCTGCACCCAATTGAACAAAGAAGCGCCAAGATACATCAGGGCCGCGATCCCCAGAATGTCCACCAGCTTGCCCTGGTTGAGCGTTCCGCTGATAAAGCCGTCTACAACAACGTCCGTTGCGTCACCGAGAAACTTTGGGGTGGTGACATTAAAGCCCGCAAAAAGGCAGCTGCTCAGGACAACGAGCGCCATCTGCGCACGAACCGGCCGGAAGAGGCGCACAATTCGCCGTCCTACGGATCGGGAACGTCCTTGCTCGACCCGTGAACCACGCCGCAGCACCTTCACGGAGCATCCGTGAAGGCCAGCTGGGAGCTGGCGATTTCACGGTAGACAGCAGAGTCCCGCGCCAGCGACGCGTGAGTGCCTTGGCCTACCAGGTGGCCGCCGTCGAGCACCAGGACCCAGTCCGCGTGGCGGACACCAGCAAGCCGTTCCGACACCATCAGGACTGTGGCACCCCTAAGCCGGTCCCTGAGTGCACCCTGGACGGCGCGCTCCGTCACCGCGTCCAGTGCGGAAAAACTGTCGTCAAAAAGGTACAGCGGACAGCGCCGGAGGATGGCCCTGGCAATGCAGAGCCGCTGCCGTTGCCCGCCAGAAAAATTCGCCCCACCAGGGTCAACAGGTGCCAGGAGTCCCATAGGAAGGTCCCGGACAAAGGAATCCGCCTGCGCCGCTTCCAGCGCAGACCACAGCTCACAGTCAGTGGCATCAGGAGCCGCCATCCGGAGGTTTGACGCAATAGTGCCGGCAAAAAGGAACGCTTGCTGCGGCACCAGCGACATGGCAGTACGGAGCGTGGCGGTATCCAGTCCAGTGATGTCGCAGCCACCTAGGGACATCTTGCCCTCTGTAAGTTCCAGCAACCGGGGAAGAAGCCGCAGCAGGGTGGACTTGCCACTCCCCGTGGACCCGACCACCGCCGTCGTGGAACCAGCCGGCACGCTGAAGGTCAGTCCCCCAAGAACCGGGTGCTGAGCCCCCGCAAAGGCGAAGCCAACGTCGTGGAAATCCAGGCTCAATCCTGGTGCTCCGGATCCAGCCGAAGCGTCCCAGCAAGCTGTGCCACCCTTCCCATGATGGGTATTTCGCAGCCGCTGTTCCGCCGCACGGGACCGCACCTCACTGATGCGCTCAGCACACGCCGCGGCTCGCGGAGCGGCCGAAAGGACATACATCAGCATCATGATCGCAAGGAGGATCTGCAGGAGGTAGGCGATAAAGGCAATCAGCGATCCAATGTTCAAATCGCCGCTGGCAATTCGTTGGCCACCACACCAGACCACAACTACCGTGGACAGGTTTACCACCAACATCAAGAGCGGAAGCATCGCTGCAATGAGGAGGGCCGAGGAGAGATTGTTTTTGGTCAGCTGCGCGTTGATGAGGCCATAGCGCATGCGCTCGCTGTGCTGCCGTCCGAAGGACCTGATCACCGCGGCACCTGAGACCTGTTCGCCGAGGACCCGGCTGTTGGCGTCCAAAAGGTCCTGGCCGGCACGATAGAGCGGGACAAGCCGCCGAACAATCAACACCATAATGAGTCCCAGAACCGGAACAACCACCACCATGACAATCGACAGGGCGACATCCTGCACGAGCGCCATCACAAGTCCGCCGACGCCGATCAGAGGTGCGGCGCCCATCATGGTCAGCAGGAGGAGGGTGAAACCTTGGAGTTGCTGGACGTCAGTGGTGGATCTTGTCACCAAGCTTGCGGGACCCAGGGCTGCAGTTTGCTGGGGCGAAAGGCCCTGCAGGGCCGAAAACAGCCCGCTGCGCAGGCGCGATGCCACCTTCGCGGCAACCTGGGATCCAATCCACCCTGCGGCCAGCGCCGCGACGACTTGACCTGCCGCAATCCAGAGCATGACCGCCCCGCGCTGGCTAATCAAGGCAAGATCACCTTCCACAATCCCCCGGTCGACGACGTCCGCATTGATCGCGGGCAGCAGGAGCGTGCCAGCCGTCTGGACAACCTGGAAAAGGATCAGCGTCCCGACGGCCCATGGATGGCGACGGAGTGAATCGAACATCAGACGGGCAAGCACGGTACCCCCTAGGCTGGCGCTGCACCGCGATCATGTTGCTGTTCCTGCCCATCCTGGCATTGGTCAAGGGAGCGGCGGTGCAGGGTCAGTCTAACCACACGTTGTCATATAGTGTCATTCCTCTTTACACTCGAGTCATCCGTACTGAATTACGTGTCCGCCTTCGGTCCCTTCTGGCCAACCGCAAATATCCGCCGGAACGGAAAAACGGTCCCGTGCCTGCCTTGCGGATAGGCAGCCAGAAGCAATTGTGCATAGTCTGCCTCGAACTCTGCCGCTTCAGTACCCTTCAAGGCTGCCATCACCGGCACCAGCGCCGTGCCCCGCACCCATTCCAGCACCGCCTGGTCTCCGTGCAGCACCTGCTGATATGTGGTCTCCCAAGCATCGGCTGTGTATCCGGCGTCGAGCATCATCTCCAGATACTCACCGGGTTCCGCGACGGCGTCATCGTGGCGCAGGACGCCGGCAAGACGTTCCGCCCACCGTGGGGAATCGGCCAACTCGCGCATCAGGGCGTGGGACGGAGCGGAGAAATTTCCTGGAACCTGGAAAGCGATCCAGGCGCCGGGCTTCAGCCCGGCAAGCCAGCGCGGCAGCAACTGTCGATGGTGTGGCACCCACTGGAGAGCTGCGTTGCTCACGACAATGTCGGTTGCCTCACCGGGCATCCATTGCGCAATATCGGCCTCGGCAAAGCGAAGGCCCGGCAACCCCTCGGTAGCCACGGCCGCGCGCTCCAGCATGCTGGTGGAGGAATCGAGGCCAAGAACGTCGGCGTCCGGCCAGCGCTCTGCCAGTGTGGCCGTGAGGTTACCCGGCCCACATCCCAGATCGACCACCTGACGTGGCGATGCCGCCGTTACCCGGGCGGTGAGATCAAAAAATGGCCTATCGCGGAAGTTGCCAAACTGGCTGTACTTGGTGGGGTCCCACTTCATTGACGTCTCCAGGCTCGATGATGGACGGGCTTCGCTGAGCCTAACGCGCGGAACACATCCTCCGCTGGACACGTGGCAGCGGTGCCCGGTGCGGCATCGAACGACCGTCGACTCCCCGACCCTAAGCTGACGGGCACTAAGCTGACATCAATGAAACTTTCAGACCAACTCCTTTCCTTCGCCACGCCCGGCGTAAACCCGGGCACCGTCGACGCCGATTCCCTGTACACGCTCTTTTTGGAGTGGACTGAATCCCGGGGCATGGAGCTGTACCCGGCCCAGGATGAGGCCATCATGGAGCTCGCTGGCGGCGCCAACGTCATCCTTGCCACCCCCACCGGGTCCGGGAAATCGCTGGTGGCCATAGCGGCGCACTTCCAGGCAATGGCGGCAGGCCAGCGCAGCTATTACACGGCGCCCATCAAGGCGCTGGTGTCCGAGAAGTTCTTCGCCCTCTGCGAGATTTTTGGTGCCGAAAACGTCGGCATGATTACCGGTGATTCCGGCGTCAACCAGGATGCCCCGATTATCTGCTGTACGGCTGAAATCCTTGCCAACATTGCACTCCGCGAGGGCAGCGCCGCCGTTCTGGGCACCGTGATCATGGACGAGTTTCACTTCTACTCTGATCCGCAGCGCGGCTGGGCATGGCAGGTGCCCCTGCTGGAGCTCCCCCAGGCCCAGTTCCTCTTGATGTCCGCAACGCTTGGGGATGTCAGCCGGTTTGAAACAGGTATCACGGACCTTACCGGCCGGCCCACTGTCACAGTCAGTTCCGCCGAACGGCCCATCCCGCTGCACTATTACTACCATCAGACTCCCGTGCACGAGACCCTTGAGGAACTTCTCTCTACTCGCCAGGTCCCTGTCTATGTGGTGCACTTCAGCCAGATCGAGGCCATCGATCGGGCCCAGACACTGATGAGCATCAATGTCTGCTCGCGGGAGGAAAAGGACAAAATAGCCGAGCTCATTGCCGGCTTCCGCTTTGCCGCAGGCTTCGGAAAGACATTGAACCGCCTGGTACGGCACGGGATCGGGGTCCATCATGCAGGCATGCTGCCAAAGTACCGACGCCTCGTGGAGCAATTGGCGCAGGCTGGGCTCCTCAAGGTCATTTGTGGGACCGACACCCTGGGAGTTGGGATAAACGTGCCCATTCGCACCGTCCTCCTCACGGCACTGAGCAAATACGACGGCGTCCGCACCCGTCCCTTGAATTCACGCGAGTTCCATCAAATTGCCGGCCGCGCCGGCCGCGCCGGGTATGACACTGCCGGAACCGTGGTGGTACAGGCGCCAGAACACGTCATTGAAAACGTCAAGGCCATGGCGAAGGCAACAGCCAAGTTTGGCGACGATCAGAAGAAGCTCCGCCAGGTCGTGAAGAAAAAGCCTCCGGAAGGCTTTGTCTCCTGGGGCGAGCCAACCTTCAAACGGCTGGTGGAATCTGTTCCTGATCCGCTGACGTCTAGTTTTACTGTGACGCACTCGATGCTCATGAATTTGATGGAACGCCCCGGTGATCCGTTTGCTGCAGCGCGCCGCCTGTTGACGGAAAACCATGAAACGCGGTCTTCCCAGCTCAAGCTGATGAAAAAGGCACTCGGAATTTACCGGGAGCTCCTCGCTGCAGAGGTCGTTGAGCGGATTCCCGAGTCGGAGCAGGGCCGGGACGGGCGCACTGTCCGACTCACTGTCCACCTGCAGGCCAATTTTGCACTGAACCAGCCGTTGTCACCCTTTGCCCTCGCTGCCCTGGATCTGCTTGATCCCGAGGCGCCCGCCTACGCCCTTGACGTCGTCTCAGTGATCGAGTCCACCCTTGAGAAGCCTCGCCAGATCCTCTCGGCACAGCAGAAAAAAGCCCGAGGGGAGGCAATTGCGGCCATGAAGGCTGACGGCATTGAGTACGACCAGAGAATGGCCATGTTGGAAGAGGTCACCTACCCGCAACCCCTGGCCGAGCTCCTCGGCGAGGCCTTTGACGTCTACCGCAGGGCAGCACCGTGGATTGGCGACTTCGAGCTGGCGCCGAAGTCGATTGTGCGGGACATGTACGAACGGGCCATGAACTTCGGGGAATTTGTCCAGTTCTACAGCTTGGCACGCTCAGAGGGGATTGTCCTCAGGTACCTGGCCGACTGCTTCAAGGCTCTTCGCCAGACAGTCCCGCAGGACGCGCTCCGCGAAGACCTGGAAGACCTGATCGCCTGGTTGGGCGAACTGGTTCGCCAGGTTGACTCGAGCCTGCTGGATGAATGGGAGGAGCTGACCAGTGGGCTGGCACCCACGCCCCATGACGCACCTCCACCCCCACCGCCCTCGTTGACCACCAACACCCGGGCATTCAGGGTGATGGTGCGCAACGAAATGTTCCGCCGGGTGGAACTGTTTGCTGACGAGGATTCGCAGGCCCTGGGAGAGCTCGACGCAGGCGCTGGCTGGGACGCGAGCCGCTGGGAGGATGCGCTCGATGATTACTTTGATGAGCACGATGACATTGGCACCGGCCCTAACGCCAGGGGGCCCGGACTGCTCATGATCACCGAAGGCTCCGCTACATGGAAAGTACGGCAGATTTTCGAGGACCCTGCCGGTAACAATGACTGGGGTATTTCGGCGGAGGTGGATCTCGCGGCCTCGGACGAAGCGGGTGTTGCAGTGGTCCGCGTTGTCGATGTCAATCGGCTCTGATCCTGCCCTCGTTCCGGGGGCGCGCAGGGCCCCTAGTAAGCTCGTTCCATGAGTAGAATTCGACCCGCCGCGCCCCATGACGTCCCCGACATCCTTCGCATGATCCACGATCTGGCGACCTACGAAAAGGAGCCTGACGCTGTCCGGAATACTCCGAACATGCTGATGGATGTGCTGTTTGGCGAGGCGCCTAGTGCCTTCGCCACGATGGCAGAGAATGCAGAGGGTGAGGTCCAGGGCTTTGCCCTCTGGTTCCTGAACTACTCGACGTGGGAAGGCGTCCACGGAATCTACCTCGAGGACCTCTATGTCAGCCCCGAGTCACGTGGCGAGGGCCACGGCAAGGCACTGCTGCAGTTCCTGGCGCAAACGGCGGTGGAACGAGGGTACGCCCGGGTTGAGTGGAGCGTCCTTGACTGGAACGAGCCTTCCATCAACTTCTACAAGAACCTGGGGGCGCATCCCATGGACGGTTGGTCAACCTTCCGGTTGACCGGGCAGGCCCTGCAAACCTACGGCACTGCAGGTCAGGTAGAAGCCCGTGGCTGAGCTCGTTCAGGGTGCCGGCCCGTCCGGCGGCGCCAAACACCACGTACGGGCGCGGCACAGCTTCCGGTCCATGCGTACTGCCGAACACTTCTTCTCAGTACCCCTCGACCACGCCGAAGCCGGTACTGCCGAGCACCGAAGAATCACTGTTTTTGCGCGCGAATACGTTTCCGCTGTCCACAGTGCCAGCGAGGCGGAAAAACTTCCCTGGCTCCTCTATCTCCAGGGCGGACCAGGTGGTCGGGGAAATCGCCTCACCTCCCTCAACGGCTGGATGAAAGCGGCAGCAAAGGATTTCCGTATCCTGATGCTCGATCAGCGCGGAACTGGCCTGTCGAGTCCTGCTGACAGGAACACCCTTCCCCTTGAAGGTGACGCTGCCGCGCAGGCCAAGTACCTGACGCACTTCCGTGCGGATTCAATTGTTGCCGACGCTGAACTCATCAGGGCAGCTTTGGGCTCCGGGCCATGGAGTATCTACGGCCAGAGTTACGGTGGATTTTGTGCCCTGACGTACCTGTCCTTTGCACCGGAAGGGCTAAGGGAAGCCCTGGTCACCGGTGGCCTAGCGCCGTTGACCGGCCCTGCAGACCAGGTCTACAGCGCAACATTCGCACGGGTCGCAGCCCGGAACGCCGAGTACTTCGGCTGGTACCCGGAAGACAGGCAAACAGTAAACCGCATCGCCGAGCACCTACGCAGTACACCCGAATTCCTGCCTAGCGGTGACCTGCTGACTATTGAACGGTTCCAGATGGCTGGCGCTTTCCTCGGCGGGAACACGCGTGTTGATGCCCTGCACTACCTCCTGGAGGACGCCTTCACCACGACAGCGGACGGATCGCGTCTCTCAGACGCCTTCCTCGAGCAACTCGGTGTCCTCGCCTCACGCGCGTCCAATCCGCTGTATGCACTCATGCATGAATCCATTTACGGACAGGGCGAAGCCACCGACTGGGCGGCCTGGCGCGTCCTAGCGGACCATCCTGAGTTTCTTCCCGACGCCGAGGATCTGCTGCTGACCGGGGAAATGGTGTACCCGTGGTATTTCGAGCAGGACTCGGCGCTCCGCCCGCTGCGGGAGGTTGCTGATCTCCTTGCTGGCAGGACCGATTGGGGTGACCTGTATGACCTGGCGCAGTTGGGTCGTAACACTGTCCCTACAGCGGCCGCCGTCTACACCGAGGACATCTACGTTGACCGTGAGCTCTCGCTGGCTACAGCCCGTGCCGTTCGTGGCCTCCAGGTGTGGGAAAGCAGCGACTTTCACCATGACGGTATTACCGACGACGGCGAGGCCATTTTCGGGCGGCTCCTTGGCATGGTGCGTGGCAACGGCGGTCACTAACCGCCGTTGCCACGCTGGCGGGCCGGGCGATCAGGCGTGGCCCGCCGACTGCATCTGACGCAGTTCTTTCTTGAGGTCGCCAACCTCATCGCGAATCCGCGCCGCTACCTCAAACTGCAGTTCTGCTGCGGCGGCATGCATTTGCTCTGAGAGTTGTTCGATGAGGCTGACAAGGTCTTCCGCTGGGGCGGCTGCGAGGCCATCCTTGCGCACCTGGGTAGATGCCTTGGTACCCGACTTTCCGCGTTTTGCACCCTTGGCGAGCCTGTTGTTGCTGAGGAGCTCCTCCGTGTCCGCGTCTTCCTTGGCCAGTTGGTCGGTTATATCCGCGATCTTCTTGCGCAGGGGCTGCGGGTCGACACCGTGCTCGGTGTTGTACGCCACCTGGATGGCCCGGCGGCGGTTGGTTTCGTCGATGGCTTTGTCCATGGAGTCGGTGATCCGGTCCGCGTACATGTGAACTTGGCCGGAAACGTTACGGGCTGCACGGCCAATGGTCTGGATCAGTGACGTAGCGGAGCGCAGGAAGCCCTCCTTGTCCGCATCGAGGATACTGACCAGGGAGACCTCGGGAAGGTCCAGGCCCTCACGCAGGAGGTTGATGCCCACCAAGACGTCAAAAGATCCCATCCGGAGCTCGCGCAGAAGTTCCACCCGCCGGAGCGTATCCACGTCCGAGTGCAGGTACTCCACTTTGATGCCATGGCCCAGGAGGTAGTCGGTCAGGTCTTCCGCCATCCGCTTGGTCAGCGTGGTCACCAGGACCCGCTCATTCTTCTCAACACGGATGTTGATTTCGTGCAGGAGGTCATCGATCTGGCCCTTTGTGGGCTTGACCACGATTTCTGGATCGATAAGGCCGGTTGGCCTGATGATCTGCTGGACAAAGCCGTCGGCCTTGCCGAGTTCGTATTTTCCGGGTGTGGCCGAGAGGTAGACCGTCTGGCCAACCCGGTCCAGGAATTCGTCCCACTTGAGCGGCCTGTTGTCCATGGCTGAGGGAAGCCGGAAACCGAAGTCAACCAGGTTCCGTTTGCGGGACATGTCGCCCTCGTACATGGCCCCAATCTGGGGAATCGTTACGTGCGATTCATCCACAACCAGCAGGAAGTCGTCCGGGAAGTAGTCGATGAGGCAGTGTGGGGCGGTTCCACGGGCACGGCCGTCAATGTGGGAGGAGTAGTTCTCGATGCCGTTGCAGAATCCCATCTGCTGCATCATCTCAAGATCATAGGTGGTGCGCATGCGCAGACGCTGCGCTTCCACCAGTTTGTTCTGGCTTTCCAGAACCTGGAGCCGTTCTGCGAGCTCATCCTCAATACGCTTGATAGCTCGTGCCATACGTTCTGGGCCCGCCACATAGTGTGAAGCCGGGAAGACGTACATCTCGGTTTCGTCCCGGATCACGTCGCCGGTGAGCGGGTGCAGGGTCATGATGTTTTCGATTTCATCCCCAAAGAACTCGATGCGGATTGCGAGTTCCTCGTACATTGGGATGATCTCAACCGTGTCGCCGCGGACCCGGAACGTACCCCGGTGAAAGTCCATGTCATTACGGGCATACTGCATGGAAACGAACTTCCGCAGCAGGTCGTCCCTGTTCATCTGCGCACCCTTGGTCAACGTCACCATGCCGGCGATATATTCTTCTGGCGTACCCAGGCCGTAGATGCAGGAGACAGTCGCCACCACAATCACATCGCGGCGGGTAAGGAGGGCGTTGGTAGCAGAGTGCCGCAGCCGCTCCACTTCCTCGTTCACCGAGGAGTCCTTCTCGATAAACGTATCCGTCTGGGCCACGTAGGCCTCAGGCTGGTAGTAGTCGTAGTAGGAGACAAAATACTCAACTGCGTTATTGGGCAGCAGCTCCCGGAATTCGTTGGCCAGCTGTGCGGCAAGGGTCTTGTTCTGGACCATCACCAGGGTGGGACGCTGAACCTGTTCGATAAGCCAGGCGGTGGTGGCGCTCTTGCCCGTTCCAGTAGCACCGAGCAGGACCACGTCCTTCTCACCGTTGTTGACGCGCTCGGTCAGTTCGGCAATCGCTGCCGGTTGGTCACCCGCTGGCTTGAACTCGCTGATGACCTCGAAGGGCGACACAACACGGTTGATTTCCTGCGCAAGACTCATGGTTCAAATGTACTCCCGAAGGCGGACAGCCACTGTCCTGATCCGTTGAGGGCGAACAGTCAGGAGCCGTACGACGGCGGCACCCACCCGGATGCTTCGATCCACGACTCCAGGCGGTTAATCACTCCGGCTGACCGGGGGTCGAATCGTTCAACCCGGCCTGCCGGAACACCGGACTCTTCATCCCCACGTGGCTTAAGTGATGCATGGTAGTGCTGCCGCGCAACCTCGTCCGTGCGTAGCCAGTCCCGGAACGCCAGGGCCCACCGCCACTGATCGGATCCCGCGATGCAGAGCTGGAGTGTAGCGGGCCTTCCCGGATCGGCGCTGCGGTAGCTGGGGCCAGCGCCGTGGACAGCAAAGGCTTCAGCTCCCACACGGTCCGCTGGTGCGCGGTGGTGCAGGAAACCGGCGGTGGCAAGCAACGGAGCATACGTCGCTGCGTCGGCCGTATTCCGCAGTGTGACCTGAAGGTCAATGACGTCCTCCGCAGGCAACCCGGGGACGGCTGTAGCGCCAATATGGTCCACCGCCAGGGCAGCTGGCAGGCTGCGGGCCACGCGTTGCCCCAGCCGTTTCCCCTGGGAGGCCCACCCGGAATCCGCAGGAGTGACGATTGTCGGCTGGACTGCACACCGCCCGTTCTGAAGATTCTCTGCGAAGGGCACCAACCGGCCATGCCACAGCCTGTCCACCTCCGACATCAGCTGCTCCACTGTTCCGGTATTGCCAAGCATGACATCTGCTGCGGCAGATCGTTCCGCGACTGAAGCCTGCGCCGCAATGCGGGACTCGGCATCGACGCGGGCCATTCCACGATGGTCCATCATTCGTCGGATGCGAAGGTCCTCAGGTGCATCAACCACCACCACCAGGGAGAATGCTGGGCCCTGCCCCGTCTCCACAAGCAATGGAATGTCCTGGACAACAATCGCTCCAGCAGGCGCAGCGGCCCTGAGCTGCGCTGACCGCCGCCGGACCAGTGGATGGATGATGGCATTAAGCTCGCCCCGCAGGCCAGCGTCAGCAAAAATGAGGGCGCCCAGGGCCGGCCTGTTGAGGGCACCTCCAGGATCAAGGACACCGTCACCGAACACCCGGACAATGGCAGCGAGTCCATCACTGCCAGGCTCCACCACCTCCCGGGCAAGGAGATCAGCGTCGATGACGATTGCCCCCAGTATCCCCAGTCGGGCCGCCACCTGCGATTTTCCAGAGGCGATTCCGCCAGTTAATCCTACGTTCAGCACCCTCCAACACTAGACTGATCCCGTGGCAGGCACTGTGCAGGGGATGAGGGACCAGGGCGAGAGCCGGTCCACCACGTACACCACAGTGTCCGCCGGCAGTGAATTCCGCCACGAGCTGGAGATCCGGCGTTCACGCTTCATCACAGTCCTGGCCCGCACCTCGTCCGAGAATGACACCCGCGACCTTCTTGCCGGACTGCGAAAAGAATTCCATGATGCGCGGCACCACTGCTCGGCACTGGTTCTTGGACCGGACCGGGATACCCAGCGTTCCAACGATGACGGCGAACCCTCCGGAACTGCCGGACTCCCCATGCTGGAGGCCATGGTTCGTAGGGAGACAGCACCCGGGGTCAGCGACCTTAGCGACGTAAGTGCCGTCGTCGTCAGGTACTTTGGCGGCGTCCTCCTCGGTGCCGGGGGCCTGATCCGCGCATATTCGGAGTCCGTATCGACTGCACTGGACCTCGCTCCCCTGGTGCGCCGGTCCCGGCTGCGCATCTGCCGGGTTTCAGCAGCGCATCAGCATGCCGGGCGGCTGGAAAACGATCTGCGAACGGCCGGATACCAGCTGCAACCAACTACCTATGGGCCCCTCCAGGCAGAGCTCGTGCTGGCAGTGCCTGATCGGGCCAGCGCCATTGCGGGGGCCAAGGAGCTCGTGTTGTCCCTCACCGCGGGGATCTCTGAACTACATTCCGGTGAGACATCATGGATCGACCAGGATCTGAGACGAGGACACCATGACTGAATGCCACAGGGAGCCCGCCACCGACACCTCTTCGTCAAACCACAGGACTGACGCAACTCTTCCCCGGACGCTCCACCTGGCGGACGTCACAACTGTAGTTCTTCCTGGGCTACTGAGGCTGGCGTTGGCGCAGGCCGATGCGGATGACGTCACGCCGCCTCGTGGGGCCACAGCGGACATGGCCGGTGGTTGGAACCAAGATCGCATTGACTGGTTCCTCGCCTATCACCATGCAGCGAGTGGACTTGACGGACCTACGGGCGAGAAGACGTGGGCCGTCCTGGTCGATGGCGAACTGGCAGGCTCGGTTCGACTGAAATCCGTCGGGGTGGACGCCGCGGAAACGGGCATCTGGCTCGGGCGAACTTTCCGGGGGCAGGGCATTGGCTCCGGCGCCATGGAATTGGTCTTGACAGCTGCACGGGCCGTTGGCGTCACCAGGATTGTAGCTTCGACGGCGACCAGCAATGTCGCTGCCCAACGCCTCCTGGCCAGCGGCGGAGCTGACCTGACGCACACAGGAAATGCTGTCACCGCCCGGATGGACCTCTAGACAAGTACACCACGTCGTTGACTCACCCCATGCCTGCCACCGGCAGGCATGAACAGCTGATACCAAGCTTGCTTATTACTGCCTGGATTCATACGCTGGAGAGGTCCCCAAAACCGCTGCGCGCGCCCGCTTTGTCGGTCCGCGCACAGGATTCAGGAGTTTCCCATGACAGAACACACGATTGCTGGAAAGAAAGTTGCTTTCCTGCTCACCGACGGCGTGGAACAGGTAGAGCTGACAAGTCCGTGGGATGCAGTGAAAGCCGCAGGCGGCGAGCCAGTACTGGTCTCACCCACCAGGGATCCGCTGCAGGGCTTTGACGGAGATGACAAGGGCGATACCTTCTCCGTTGACATCACTGCCGCAGAAGCCAACGCCGAAGACTTTGCGGCACTGGTCATTCCGGGAGGCGTCATCAATGCTGACCATCTCCGGGCAGACAAGGATGCCCAGGCCTTTGCCCGCGCATTTTTTGAGCAGCATAAACCTGTCGCATCCATCTGCCACGGCCCCTGGCTACTCATTGATGCCGGTGTGATCAGCGGACGCAGGGTTACCTCCTACTACACCCTGGCGACGGACCTGAACAACGCTGGCGCATCCTGGAGCGACGCTGAAGTGGTGGTGGACAACGGCCTTATCACCAGCCGCACCCCTGACGACCTTGGCGCCTTCAACGCCAAGCTTCTTGAGGAGATCGCCGAAGGCAGGCACCAGGGCCACAACGTCTGATTCTTCCAGTTCCTTTGCCCCGGCGGGCAAAGGAAGCCGCAGGGCAATCGGCACCGGCCACTCGGTCGGTGCCGATGGTGTCTGAGGGTAAGGCACCGGACACAGCACTCTTCGAAAACCGCAACAAAAAACAGGCCCCCGCCTAGGGCGGGGGCCTGTTCCTGTGGTGCCTCAGTGGGCTCCGAAAACCGAAATTAGTTTCCGGTCAGCTTTTCACGAAGAGCAGCAAGTGCCTCGTCGGATGCCAGGGTACCGCCACCGGTGGTGGCTTCCTGGGCAACAGGCTCGGAGGAGTAGCTGGTGGTGCCTGAATCACTTTCACCGGACGTTGCAGCAACTGCATCGTCAGCTGCGTGCTGGGCAACCTGCTTCTTGTGGGCTTCCCAGCGAGTCTGGGCATCAGCGTACTGCTGCTCCCACACGGCGCGCTGGTTCTCGTAGCCTTCAAGCCACTCGTTGGACTCAGGATCGAAGCCCTCGGGGTACTTGTAGTTGCCCTCTTCGTCGTACTCTGCGGCCATGCCGTAGAGAGCCGGATCGAATTCGGTGGAGTCGGCGTCGACACCTTCGTTGGCCTGCTTGAGGGACAGCGAGATGCGGCGGCGTTCCAGGTCGATGTCGATGACCTTGACGAAGAGCTCGTCTCCGACAGAGACAACCTGCTCGGCCAGTTCAACGTGGCGCACGGCGAGCTCAGAGATGTGGACAAGGCCTTCGATGCCGTCTTCGACGCGTACGAACGCACCGAACGGAACCAGCTTGGTGACCTTACCCGGCACAACCTGGCCCAGTGCGTGGGTGCGGGCGAAGGTCTGCCACGGATCTTCCTGCGTAGCCTTGAGCGAGAGTGATACCCGCTCGCGGTCCAGATCGACCTCAAGGACCTCGACAGTGACTTCCTGGCCAACTTCGACAACCTCTGAAGGGTGGTCGATGTGCTTCCAGGACAGCTCGGAAACGTGAACCAGACCGTCGACGCCGCCCAGGTCCACGAATGCACCGAAGTTGACGATCGAGGAAACGACACCGGGACGAACCTGGCCCTTTTCCAGCTTGTTGAGGAACGTGGAACGAACCTCGGACTGGGTCTGCTCAAGCCATGCACGGCGGGAAAGAACAACGTTGTTGCGGTTCTTGTCCAGCTCGATGATCTTGGCCTCGATCTGCTGACCAATGTACGGAGCCAGGTCGCGCACACGGCGCATCTCGACGAGTGATGCCGGCAGGAAGCCGCGCAGACCGATGTCGAGGATAAGACCACCCTTGACAACTTCGATGACGGTGCCGGTAACGACGCCGTCTTCTTCCTTGACCTTCTCGATGTCGCCCCAGGCACGCTCGTACTGAGCACGCTTCTTGGAGAGGATCAGGCGGCCTTCTTTGTCTTCCTTGGTGAGCACCAGGGCCTCGACGAGATCGCCAACGGAGACAACGTCTCCGGGATCAACGTCGTGCTTGATGGAAAGCTCGCGGGAGGGAATGACACCTTCGGTCTTGTAACCGATGTCGAGCAGGACTTCATCGCGGTCAACCTTGACGACGGTACCTTCGACGAGATCTCCGTCGTTGAAGTACTTGATGGTGGCGTCGACTGCTGCGAGGAAGTCTTCAGCGGACCCAATGTCGTTAATGGCGACGACGGGGGTACCGGACTTCTCGGTGGAGGTGATGGTCATGTAGTAGGGGCTCCGTTGTGGATAGTGAGTCGGTCAGGTGACCACCACGTCCGGGTATCGGCAGTGGTGCGCGGCGGATTGCCGGGTCATCCTGATTATGGTGAAAAATTAATGCATTTTGACGCGCACACGTAGTACACGCCCGTTTATTCTAGACGAACCGGCCAACCGGGGTCAAAGCACGTACCTTGCGGGACCACAGGTCAGAGGGACACCTCAGAAGTGCGTCTGGCAGAATGCTGGACGTTCGACGGCGAACATTCTAGTCAGCAGGAATCCGGCCCCTGCGGTGTTTTCCTGGATTCGCCCGGCGGCCATCAGCGATGCGGCACTTGCTCCACCGAGGTAGAGCGATGACAGCGTTGAAATGTCCATCTCCAGGTCTGGAGCAGTTACGGACTCTGCAACGGCCGCACTGCCAGAGTCCACGACGAGCGTGAAGGTCCCGCCAGCGAGCCCTAGCGCGTCACGCAGCTTGAGGGTCAGGCGCCCGTCGGTTGGAAAGTAGCGTTCTTCGAGTGCTTTGCGGACATCCAGGATCCGAAGCCACAGCATATCCCGGGAGTCGGCGGCCGCTATGCACCGGGGATCCTCCAATGCCCAGGTCAGAGGGTTGTCAACAGCTGTGTTCTCCCAGGTCACCCGATCCACAAGATCGATCGCCCCGAGGTACTGCCAGAGCTCAAGATACGCCGCCGGGTTTGCGGCTACGAGGTCCACGATCTCCATGGTTGCGGGCGTCTTGTCCCAACCAGCAAATTTGTAGGAGACATACCCGTCCACCGTTCCGTCTGCCGAGTAGTGCAGTGCAGCCTTGACCTTTGCGTCAGGCGCACCATCCTCGTCCCCGACAGACCCGGAGGCAACCTGTCGGTAATAGTCTTGCCGGCCAACAGAGCCGGGGAGGTTGGCGTGCATCTTCGCAAATACCTCCGGGGCAAGATCCAGCAGGACCTTGGGGTCAGCCACATCCACTGTGCCGAGCGGCGTGTGATTGATCCGGAATCGCCGCGAGGTATCTACCCGGATGTTCTGCTCCGAGGTGGCCACGCCGAATCCAAACCGTCCATAGATGGATGCTTCGGACGCAGTCAGCGCAGCAATGGCCAGCCCATCTTTCTTGGCCAGCGCAAGGTCTTCGCTCATCATCCTGCGAAGCAATCCCCTACGACGGTGCGAGGTGCGCACCGTAACGGCAGTCACCAGGTGGGCTTCGAGAAGCCGCCCAAAGCCGATGTTCAGGGAATTGCGCATGGTCCCAAAGGTTGCCACGGGAATCTCTGCTGGCAGCGAGTGCGGCGCTGGCTCGCCTGTCTGGTAAGCCCCCGTGAACATCCGACCGTCGGCAACACTCATCTGAAGGCCGCGGTCAACGCGCTCCTCAGTGCGACGCTCGTCATGGAAACCGAATGTCACTGCATGGGTCCATGCGACGGCAGCGTCGTATCCTGGTTCGTTTTTGGCCACCGGGGCAAACCGGCGGATTACGTAGTCTTCGCTCGTTGTTGGCACGATGTCGAGCCTAGTCAAAGCTGTGCGGACGCGCTACCCGCAAGGCAAAACACCACGCCGAACGGCTCCCACAAGGAGTGATCCGCAGGACTTGACCTGAAGGGCGTCCCTATCAGTGGCCGGCGTCGTACCAGCTTGGACCCAGCCCGATCTGGATGTCGAGGGGGACTGTCAGCGAAGCGGCTCCGGCCATCTGTTGGGTCACCAGGGTCTTCACTGCTTCCAGTTCACCGGTGGCAACTTCGAGGACAAGTTCGTCATGAACCTGCAGTAGCATCCGTGATGTGAGGCCTTGGGCTTCGAGCTCCGCGGCAACTCCCAGCATGGCCCGCTTGATGATGTCCGCAGCCGATCCCTGGATGGGTGAGTTCAGGGCAATCCGCTCTGCGTTCTCGCGCGCCTGGCGGTCGGTGCTGGTCAGGTCCGGGAGGTAGCGGCGGCGGCCTTCAATGGTGGAGGTATAGCCATCAATACGGGCTTGTTCAACGACGCCACGCAGATAGTCCCGGACAGCTCCAAACCTGTCGAAGTAGTCCTTCATCAGGTTTCGAGCCTCATCCACGGAGATTTCCAGCTGCTTGGAGAGTCCGAATGACGTCAGCCCATAGGCCAGGCCGTAGGACATTGCCTTGACCTTGGAGCGCATGGCACTGGTGACATCCTCCACGGGAACATGGAAGATGTTGGAGCCCACAAACCTGTGCAAGTCCTCCCCCTCCCGGTATGCGGAGATGAGTCCCTCGTCGCCTGAGAGGTGGGCCATTATGCGCATTTCAATCTGCGAGTAGTCGGCCGAGAGAAGGCATTCGTAGCCTTCGCTGACCACAAAGATGCCACGGACGCGGCGGCCCTCCTCACTGCGGATGGGGATGTTCTGCAGATTGGGGTTGTTGGATGAGATGCGCCCGGTGGCTGCCACGTTCTGGGCGTAGGTGGTGTGGATCCGGGTGTCGGCAGCTACCGATTTCTTGAGCGAATCCACCATCTGGCGCAGCTTGGCGGATTCACGGTGCGCCATGAGCTGGACCAGGAATTCGTGCCCGGTTTTCTCCAGGAGGCTCTTCAGGGACGCTGCGTCGGTGGTGTAGCCGGATTTGATCTTCTTGGTCTTAGGAAGCTCAAGTTCTTCAAAGAGGACTGTCTGCAACTGCTTGGGCGATCCGAGGTTGACCTCATGTCCGATCGCCGAGAAGGCCTGCTCCTGGGCGTGCTCGATCACCTTGGCCAGATCCGCCAGTTGGTCGTTCATCTTGTCCATGGACACGGCGATGCCTGTCATTTCCATGGCTGCCAATACTCGGCTGACGGGTAACTCCAGGGTTGTCAGGAGTTCCTGTGCCTTGCGGTCGTGGAGTTCCGTTTCGAAGTACCGGCTCAGTGCCAGCACAACAGCGGCCTGCTGTACAAGAGCCACACGCCCGGTGGCGTCCGCTTCGTCGAGGGCAAGTTCCAACTGGCCGGTCTTGGCAGCTGCCGTGGAGACTGTCAGCTGCAGGTGATGTTGAGCCAGTTCCGCGAGTTCATAGCTGCGGCGGTCAGGCTGGATCAGGTACCCGGAAATGGATGTGTCATCAACCACCCCCTCCAGCCCTAGGCCTCGGCTTGCAAGACCTTTCAGGGCAGCCTTGTAGCCGTGCAGGAGCTTGGCCTCCTCAGGATCTTTCAGCCAAGCCGACACCACAGAATCGGCTTCGGCGTCCAAGGACACCAGGTCCACCACAGCGGCAGCGTCGTCGCGAACCAGGGCCAGGGCAAGTACTTCCTCCCCCACAACCGCCGGCTGCAGGTCAGCCGCCACGGCCGTCCGCTGGCCAGTACCGGCATCAAAGAAGGCCTTGAGTTCAGCGGCCGAGGTCAACTGGCTGAACTCAGGGATGGCGATGGACTCCTGTTCCTGGGCTGATTCCTCATTGCCATAAAGCGCGAACAACCGGGTACGGAGCGTACGGAACTCAAGGGTGTCAAAGAGCTCTTCGACCGCAGCATGGTCTGGCCGTGGTTCCTCCAGGTCATCAAGGCCGACTGGCAGGTCCAGATCCGTGAGGAGCCGGTTCAGGCGACGGTTGCGCTTAACGTCTTCAACATGCTCGCGCAGGGCGCCGCCCACCTTGCCGCCGATTGAATCAATGTTCTCGAGGATACCTTCGAGCCCGCCGTAGAGGTTGATCCACTTCGCTGCCGTTTTTGGACCCACGCCCGGCACCCCTGGCAGGTTGTCCGCGGTCTCACCCACCAGCGCGGCAAGGTCTGAATACTGCGGCGGAGTGACGAAATACTTCTCCTGGATGGCCGCAGCGTCCATGCGGGGAATGTTGGAGACACCCTGCTTGGGATACAGGACAAAAACGTTGTCGGTGATGAGCTGGAAGGCATCTCTGTCACCTGAGACAAGAAGGACCTCGAAGCCAGCTTTATCCCCCTTCGCGGCCAGGGTTGCAAGAATGTCGTCAGCCTCAAAACCGGGCATCTTGATGGTCTTGATACCCCAGGCACCCATGACCTTGTCGATCAGGTCGATCTGGCCGCTGAACTCACGGGGCGTCTCATTGCGTCCGCCCTTGTAACCGTCATACTCGGCTTTACGGAACGTGGTGTCATCACTGACATCAAAGGCAACTGCTACGTGGGTGGGTTTCTGTTCCTTGATCAGGTTGATCAGCATGGACGTGAACCCGTGCACGGCATTGGTGTGCTGGCCGGACGTTGTCGAGAAGTTTTCCGCTGGCAGGGCATAGAAAGCCCGGAACGCCATGGAGTGTCCATCAAGGACTAGGAGCCGGGGCTGGTCAGTGAGCGGTACCACCGGAGCCGCTGTTGCTGAGACACCCGTAGCGGCAGGCACCTGCCCGGGTTGGGTTGTCAGGGCGGAAGCCTCTGCAGGGGCAATATCGGTGCCGGCGGTGGCCGGTTTGGTAGTTTCACTCACAGGTGCCAGCCTAGTTGCCATGGACGACAATTTCACCCAGGTACCCTATGCCGACGAACTCACCGCAGCGGGGGTCCCTCCGCACCTCTTTGGCTGGCTTGGTGAGCGCGGTGTTGGCGCACTCGTCGTGAAAATGGGAATCCGGTTTGTGGAGCTCTCTGCGGAGCGCATCGTCGCGACCATGCCGGTAGAGGGAAACACCCAGCTCGCGGGGATCCTGCATGGCGGGGCCCACGTGGTCCTCGCCGAGACCTTGGGTTCCGTGGCTGCTGCCCTGCATGCTGGCACTGAGCGACATGCTCTCGGTATCGAGGTAGGCGCTACCCACCACCGTTCCATTGCCTCCGGAAGTGTCACTGGAACCTGCACACCCATCCACCTGGGCCGCACGTTGACGACCCACGAGATCGTTATGACAGATGATCAGGGCCGGCGACTCTCGACCGCAAAGATCACCAACATGCTGCGGGACAACCACCAGAAGTAGCCGTTCAGGACAGCCATTCAGGACAGTGGGCGGGCGCAAATGCCCCGGGCTGGGACTGCAATGCGGTACCTGGGTTCACGTCGCTTCATGGAAGCGGTACCGGTTCTCCACCACGCCACGGCCCAGCACCCTGGAACGCGACAGCGTTAAGTCGCCCGACGGTGCCGTGAGCGGTAGCAACCGACGTCCCGATCCCAGCACCACGGGAATCACCGACAGCACCAGCTCATGCAAGCTGCCAGCAGCGACAAACTGGGCCGCAAGGTCTCCGCCGCCGAGCACCCAGACATTCTTCCCTTGCGCCACGGCAGCAAAATCTTCGGTGAACTCGCTGACCGGACCCCTGATAAACCTGACATCGGCGCCCGCCGGTACTGACAGTTCCTGGTGGGTGAACACGTAACTCGGCACATCGGGGTAAGGCCAGGCCGCTGAGTTGTTCTCGCGGAGCCACCTGTAGGTCTGGGCTCCCATGACCACGCAGCCAATATCCGCAATGAAGTCGGCATAGGACTCCTCGCTGCCAGCGAAGCCGTCGAAGGCCAGCAACCAGGAGAGGCCGTGGTCATCAGTGGCTATGAATCCGTCAATCGAGGCCGCAACAAAATAGTGGAACTCCGTCATGTGACAAGCCTAGCGCCGACGGACCGGGAACCGCTTTGACAGCCCCCACGGCGCCATGGCCCATGGGCTTCACTGCTTCCTGTTCCGGGCCCGTCAGGCTCCGAAATACGGGATGATCAGGTATAGGCCGAACAGGACCGCCAGGCCGCACAGCCCGAAACAGGCGAAAGCCAAATATTTCACCGAGCGTGGCCTGGCCGCTGTGGTATCCCCGGCAATGGCTGTCAGCCTTACCCCCAAGGAGTAGAGAGTCACAACCACCAGTGCCGAGACAAGGGTGGCTCCGGCGACCGTCACCAATTCCAACCATTTCATGACTGCGTTCCCTTTGCCTTGGTGCCCTTGCTCTTCATCGACTTCTTCTTCCGAAAGCGGACCGCCTGCCCGGCCGACTCAACCTCGACAGCGTTGTGGCTTCCAACTGACGACTTCCGCGAATGCAGGAGCATGTAGGTTACAGCCGCAAATCCAGCGACTGCGGCGATCACAACGCCTACAGTCCCCGTACCGACCAGCACAGCCGTGAGTGCTCCGACAATGCCAGCCGCTGGCAGGGTAAAGAGCCAGCCGATAGCGATCCGGCCAGCAGTTCCCCAGCGTACAGACGTCCCCTTGCGGCCCAGGCCGGAACCAATGACCGAGCCGGAAGCGACCTGGGTGGTGGACAGTGCAAAACCTAGGTGCGACGACGCGAGGATCGCTGACGCTGTGCTTGTTTCCGCGGCAAATCCCTGCGCTGGCTTGACCTCCGTAAGGCCGGAACCCATGGTGCGAATAATCCTCCAGCCACCGGAGTATGTGCCGATCGCGATGGCGAGGGCGCAGGCCGAGATGACCCAGAACTGTGGCCCGGTACCGGCTTCCTGCGTCCCGGCGGCAATCAAAACCAGGGTGATGATTCCCATGGTCTTCTGCGCATCGTTGGTCCCGTGTGCCAGCGCAACGAGGCTGGAGGTGAAGATCTGGCCCGTGCGGAAACCGCCGCGCTTCTGGGTGAGCTTGTCACCCGTCTCGGGGTCATGGCGTGAGGTCAGGGAATAGGCAAGCCTGGTACACAAATAGGCAACCAGGCCTGCAATGAGGGGCGCAAAAACGGCTGGCAGGATGACCTTTTGCATCAGCGTCTCGAAATTCACGGCACTGAAGCCAATGCCCGCAATCGCTGCACCGATCAGCCCGCCGAACAGCGCATGGGAGGAACTCGACGGGAGGCCCTTGAGCCAGGTGATCATGTTCCAGAGGACAGCGCCCATCAGTCCGGCGAAAATGATCTCCGGCGTGATCTGAACTCCGTCGGTTCCTTCACGGATAATTCCCCCGGAGACAGTTTTTGCAACCTCCGTGGAAAGAAAGGCCCCCACCAGGTTGAGGATCGCGGCCAGGGCAACAGCGGTCTTGGGCTTGATCGCTCCGGTGGCGATGGGCGTTGCCATCGCATTTGCCGTGTCATGGAACCCATTAGTGAAGTCGAAAAAGAGTGCAAGCGCTATAACCAGCGCCACCATGAAGGTGATGTCCACCTGTTGCCCAATCTGCAGAAAACGTCAGTTCAGCAGTTCCACTCCCCTGCCTGCCCGTCACAGCCTAGTTCACCAAATGTTTGCCGGGAACGGGTTGCGGTATTCACAGAACAGGCCTGAAACCTTATAGATCGTACGCGCCAGGGCCTGCAGGGCAAAACACCACGCTAGGGCTTGGGACTCTCCTGGTGGCCTGAATCCAGCATTGGGGCCATCCGGGTTTCCAGTGCGGCAACTGCGGCATCGGGTAGATCAATAAGGCCATCCAGTTCGCGGCGCACCCTGCGATACGCGGACTGCCGTTCCGCTGGGGTTGCTGCAGTGTCTTCGGCGAGTCGCAGCAATTTCCTGGCGGTGGCGAGCCTGTCACGTTCAGGACCGGTGAACCGGCCATCCTTGATGCGTCGAGCCTCGCGTTCGGCGATCCCGAAAGCGACGTCGAAGCTATTGACTGCAGCCCGGTAGGCCTCACATCGGGCTACGGGAAGTGGATCACCTCCGGGCGGTGGGCGGAGACCCTCCGCTTCGCGTTTGGCTCGCAGGAACGCGACCGTGAGGGGCTCACGAACATCAGACATCATGGGAAAGTCGATCATCTTCCCCACATCCAGTTCGTAGTCGAGCCAGCGACGTTCGACGCCGTCGTGCGTCTTCTTGATTCCGTCCAGGTCAGCTTCGGCGTGCTGCAGCCGTTCGAAGCTCTGGTTTTTGGCTGCCAGGATTTCAAGGCGGCGCTGGTGGCGGCGTTCTGTGGACTTGCGCCATGAGGTGGCCCAACCACCAGCCATACCGCTGAACACAAAGACCAGCCACCAGTAATGTCCCAGGAAATTCAACAGTGGCTCCACGCTGTTATCGTCGCATCCCGGCATACGTACCGACAAGGTTCAGGATGGATGGTCACAGCCTGGCGCGCGTAGGATCAGGGCATGGCTCGCTACTTTGATGTTCACCCTGAGGACCCCCAGGCCCGTTCGATTGCCCAGGCGGTATCCATGATTAGGGATGGCGGCTTGATCGCATACCCTACGGACTCCTGCTATGCGTTGGGCGCCCAACTCGGAAACAAGGATGCGCTTGATCGGATCCGCACCATCCGGCAACTCAATGACAAGCACCACTTCACCCTGGTATGCCGTGACTTCGCCCAGCTTGGACAGTTCGTCAACATTGGCAACGACGTTTTCCGGAGCATCAAGTCAGTCACCCCTGGCAGTTACACGTTCATCCTGCCCGCCACCAAGGAAGTTCCCCGGCGGCTTCTGCACCCCAAGAAGAAGACAGTGGGCGTGCGGATCCCCGATCACCGCGTGGTGCAGGCCCTTCTTGCCGAACTTGGCGAGCCGCTGCTCTCCAGCACATTGCTCCTGCCGGACGAGGAGGAGCCCCTCACCCAGGGCTGGGAAATCAAGGAACGGCTTGACCACATGGTGGACGCGGTGATCGATGCCGGTGACTGCGGCCCAGAGCCCACCACCGTCATCGACTTTTCCTCGGGCGTTGCAGAGGTGGTTCGTCGCGGGATGGGAGATCCTTCCCGATTCGAGTAGGAGCAGGATCTGTCAGTAGCCGTGGTGGGTAGCTCGTTGGACAGGTGGCCCGACTTCGCCTCAGGAAGACACGGAACGGCGCGAATTCCGCACCTTGCGTGCAATGAAGACGAAGGCAAGAAGAAGACAGGCTGCAATCACCACACCTTGGAAGACGCCTGTGTACTGCTCCACGATGTGCCAGTTCGCGCCCAGGAAGTATCCCGCGAGAATAAGCACGCTGTTCCAGACCAGGCTCCCAGCCAGGGTCAACCCCAGAAAAGGCAGCATGGGCATCCTATTGATACCTGCCGGGATGGATACAAGGCTGCGAAACAGCGGAATCATCCGGCCCAAAAACACCGCTTTGTACCCGTGTTTGTCGAACCAGACGTGGACCTTGTCCACGTCGTCTCCTGACATGAACGGCACTTTGCGCACAAGGGCCCTGGTGCGTTCCAGACCCAGCCAGGCGCCCAGGAGATACAGGATCCACGCGCCAACCACAGATCCAAGTGTTGTCCAAAAGATGGCGCCCAGCAGGGTAAATTCACCCCTGCTGGCGGTGAAACCAGCCAACGGGAGGACCACTTCACTGGGAATCGGTGGGAACAGGTTCTCCAGGGCAACGATCAGTCCTGCCCCCGGAGCGCCGATGGCCTCCATGACGCTGACAATCCAGTCGGACAGTCCGCCGGCGGCTGAGGGGTCAGAAGCTGTGGGCAGGGCTGCGAGCATGGTGTCCTAACAGAGGTAGCGGTGCGGGCATGCACTATTCTCTCAAGGTTTCCTGAGTGCGAGCCGAATAGCACCTGGTGTGGGTCACCTGCTGGCGCCCTGCCCGACGACAGGGCGCCATCTGTTCGTTTGGCTCCGCAGGACACCAGCTGGCGCTCATTGGCTGGGGAGACGGACGCTACCCGCCCCGCCGCTTGGTTCGCGCGGTGGCCTGCGCTGTCCACGGATCCTCTGGCCAGGGATGCCGCGGATAGCGTCCCCGCATCTCAGCCCTGACCTGCGCATACGGACCAGACCAGAAGGACGTGAGGTCTCCCGTAACAGCGAGCGGCCGGCCCGCAGGAGACAACAGGTGGAAGAGGACCGATACCCGCCCGTCGGCCAACCGGGGCGACTCGGCAAGTCCAAAACACTCCTGCAATTTCACGGCAGCAACCGGGGCGCCGCCGTCGCCCGTCAACGAGTAGTCCAGCCGGACGGAGGACCCACTGGGAACGTGCAGGCGTTCGGGTGCCAGCACATCAAGCTTCTGTGCCACCTGCCAGGGCACCAACCGCCGCAGTGGTTCGACCAACGTGATCTTCGCCGCCGGAACACCCTCCGCCAGCCGGTCCAGTTCAGGTCCAAGCCAGAGGTCCACCTCAGCCAGCAATGCCCCGTCAGAGACATCTGGCCAGGGTTCCCCCACCACGCGATGCAGGAACGCCAGCCGATCACGCAGCAACTGCGCGGACTCAGACCAGCCAACAGCATCAAGGCCGTGCACCTGCAGGCTCTGCCCGACAGCGTTCCTAGCCTGAGTGCGCGTTGCCTGCACGGTGGTGGTCGAGAGGACCAGTGCACCCAGGGACCGCATCCGACGGGCAGTGATTTTTCCATTCGCGAAGACAGTCTCCACACGCTCGGTGACCAGACCTGCTGCTGCGGTCAGGGCGTCGGCTTCCGAGAGAGCAGCGGCAGATCGGATAATGGCGCCTGTTCCCGCGGCATCCCGTGCCTGCGACAGGGAAAGCTCCGCAATGGCAAGCCACTCATTGCCGGCAAGCCCACTCCCGACGGGGAGTCCGGCACGGGTTCCAGAGGCCAACAGGTACTGTTCCGTTCCAGGTATGCGGCGTGCCACGCGTTCCGGGAAGGCCAGGGCCACCACTGTTCCCGGACCATGCCCGGCGCTGGCCCGCGTCCCAACAGATTCGCCCCGAGGTCCGGCCGATTCTCCCTCTGGGTCCCCCGATGATCCGCGTACCCGTGGGATCAAGGCTTGAAACCTCCGGCTCTCATCCCGCCAGCGCTTGCCCGCAGGATCTTTCCCGGAACGAAGCATGCCCAGCGCGGCAGGAAGGTCTGCGCCAGCTGGCCTGGTGTCCTGGGTGACTGCGGCAACAACGTCAGCAGCAACGGTTGGTCCAGCCAGCAGCGAACCCTCCACCAGGGCCCTGCCCCAGCGAGGGTCGGCGGGTACAGCAGCCAGCTTTTGACCAAGGGACGTCACCCGCCCATCAGAGCCGAGTGCACCCAGGCCGCGAAGAACAGTCATGCCCGCCTCCATGGCCGGTACTGGGAAGGGATCCGGCATGCGAAGGCCGACGCCGGCGGGGGCGCCCCAACATGCAAGCACAAGTGCCGCTGAGGTGAGGTCGGCAACAGCCGCCTCTGGAGTTCGGTACGCAGGAGCCGCAGCAAACGTCTGCTGGCTGTAGCAACGGATCACCCGCCCTGGGCCTTGGCGGGCAGCACGGCCTGCCCGCTGGTGTGCTGAAGCCTTCGAACTCGTCATTGTTACCAGGCCCGTCATCCCCCGGCCCGCGTCCCGACGTGGTTCACGGGAGAGTCCAGAGTCGATCACCAGGCGCACCCCCGGCACGGTAAGGGAGGATTCGGCGAGCGCAGTGGAGACAATAACGCGAGGGAGTCCGCCCGGGGCCCGCGCTGAAACGGCTGCGTCCTGCAGTGCAGCCGGGACCTGGCCGTGGAGCTCCAGCACATCAAGGCCAGTGCCACAGCGGCTGCGGATCCGTTGCGCCACCGCAGCCACCTCACCCGCTCCCGGGACAAAGACGAGGCAGTCGGCGTCGGGCTCTGCGGCCAGCAGGTCATTCAAGCCAGCGACCGCGGTGTTCGCGATATGGTCCAGGAAAGACTTGGTGATGCCGCGCTCATCAATGCGGGTCTGCGACGGCGGATTCCATTCGACCGCCAGCGGGAACTGAGGCGCGGGGCAGTCAACCACTGGTGCTGACGCTCCGTCTTCCACCCCCAGCAGCGCCGCAAAACCGGCCGCCTCCAGAGTGGCTGACATGGCAATGAACCGAAGGTCCCCGCGCAGTTCACGCACCTCACCGAGCATTCCAAACAGGAGCCCAGACTCCAGTCCGCGCTCGTGCACCTCATCAAGGACAACGGCTCCTATGCCCGGCAGTCCCGGATCAGCCAGAAGGCGTCGGATAAGTATCCCCGGCGTCACAAATTCCACCAGGGTGTCAGCACCGGCTCTCTGTTCTCCCCGGATGGTGAAACCCACTCGGTGGCCAAGTGGACTGCCATCAAGATCCGCGAGCCGCCGGGCCGCGGAGCGCGCTGCCACACGGCGTGGTTGCATCACCACAACTTTGGAAATCGTTCCACGGCGTCCGTAGGCTGCCTCATTGGTGATGATGTTCGCCACAGCAGGAGGGACCAGCGTGGTTTTGCCGGTACCCGGTGGAGCCTGCACCACCACTGCAGCGCCCGGCCCGCCGTCGAGCAAAACCGCTTCAAGGTCGCTACGGGCCGCGGCAAACGCAAGACCGGCTTCCAGCCGCTGTAGATTAAAAGCTGCAGGGAACGTGGTCATCAGTCCATTCGGGGGCATTGGTGGCTCCTGGACGGCTCTCTGCTGCTGGGTCACGGATTCCTTGTCCAGCTGCGCTGACAAGGAATGCAGGCCACGGTGGCCGTGGCCGAATGGTCAGAAACAGCTAAGCGTACGTAGAATTATTTGTCGAGCTCCGACATTTCCGCCCGACTGAGCGGACCATGCCGCTGACGACGCAGGCGAAATATGCAGGAACCAGCCTGCACCGGGCATAGTTAAGCTCTTGGGCTTTTGCTTCTATGGGGTGAGCAACCTCCCGGGCACAGGACGGACACGAACAGAGGCTTGATTTGATAGGGAATGCAACATTCCGGCACAGCAACACCGCGTTGCTTTCGGTAAGCAGCGTCGAAGCTCCGCAGATAGTCAGCTCAGCTGACTTTGACCGCCGGCTCGCCCCGACCATGAAACGGCTCAGGTTCCCTCCTAACCTCCTGGAACGCGTCACGGGTATCACGCACCGGCGCTGGTGGGCTCCTGGGACATCGTTCGACGATGCCGCCATTGAAGCGGGCGCCAAGGCACTTGCCGAGTCGGGCATCGCAGCGTCCGAGGTGGGCCTCCTGATCAACACCTCCGTGACCCGCCGCAGCCTGGAACCCTCTGTCGCCGTGAAAATCCACCATGGCCTGGGCATGCCGTCCTCAGCCATGAATTTTGATGTTGCCAATGCCTGCCTTGGATTTGTCAATGGTCTGACGCTGGCAGCAAACATGATCGATGCGGGCCAGATCAAGTATGCGGTGATCGTTAACGGTGAGGACGCCGAAGCGACCCAGGAGGCAACCATAGCCCGCCTGCTTCGGCCAGAGACGACCCGCGCAGACTTCACCAGTGAGTTTGCCACGCTTACCCTCGGTTCAGGGGCGGCTGCAGCAGTCCTTGGTCCGGCAGACGAACACCCCGGCGCCCACCGGATCATTGGCGGCGTCATGCGTGCAGGGACTGAGCACCATGACCTCTGTGTGGGCGGCATTGACGGCATGTCCACCGACACCAAGGGACTGCTCGATGGTGGACTGCAGCTTGTGGTCGATGCCTGGCGCGAGGCGCAACCCGAGTGGGACTGGGCGTCCATGGACAGGTATGTCACGCACCAGGTGAGCAACGTGTATACCCAGGCCATCATTGACGCAGTGGACCTTGATCCGGCAAAAGTCCCCATCACGTTCACGGAGTGGGGCAACGTGGGTCCCGCTTCCCTTCCCATGACCCTCGCAGCTGAAGCCCAGACACTGAGCTCAGGTGACCGCGTCCTGTGCATGGGGGTTGGTTCCGGCCTGAACACTGCCATGGTGGAAATCGCATGGTAGCTGGCCCCTGGCCCGGCGTCGACCCTGCATGGTCCCGCGAAATCGATGTGGTTTCCACGTCCGAAGCGGACCCGGCTGGAACTGAGCGCAGATGGCATCTGCTGGATAACGGCGACCAGTTGGCTGAACGTGGACTGACTCCGAGGGGTACCCTGCTGTGTGTCCACGGAAACCCCACATGGTCCTACCTGTGGCGGACCCTGCTGGCCGCTGGATCCGATCCAGTCCACCCGTGGCGGGTTGTTGCGGTAGATCAGTTGGACATGGGCTTCTCTGAGCGTTCGGGAACATTCCGTCGCCTGGCGGACCGGATCAACGATCTGGGTGATCTCAGCGCTGCACTGGACCTCGGTAACCGGGTCGTCACCGTCGGCCATGACTGGGGAGGGGCGATCAGCCTTGGCTGGGCCCTGGCGCATCCGAAGCAGCTGGCAGGTGTGGTTCTCACCAACACAGCCGTCCACCAACCGGTTGAATCACGCATCCCGCCAGCTCTCCGCCTTGCGCTCCACCCCGCGGTTCACCGCTGGGGAACAACGACGTCGGACGCCTTCCTGCGGGTGACCCACGCCCTGGCGCACCCGCCGCTGTCTCCAGAAACTCGCGCAGCGTTCATGGCTCCGTACAGGGGTCCGGACCGGCGTGCCGGCGTCGGGAATTTTGTGGCTGACATTCCCGCCGACCCCTCGCATCCCAGCTTCCCCGCGCTCACGGGTGTCTCCGACGGACTCCGCCACCTGAAGGTTCCGGCACTGCTGCTGTGGGGACCCCGGGACCCCATTTTCTCCGATAGGTACCTCAAGGACCTCATCGATCGGCTTCCGCATGCGGAGGTTCACCGCTTTGAAGGCGCGGGTCACCTTGTCGCCGAGGACCGGGACATCGCTACCCCCGTCTTCGAGTGGCTCGCGGACCATGCTGCAGATACCGCACCATCCACAGAACCCAGCTTCGCCGGCTCTTCATCAACGGCAGACAACGATTCCACGGCGGCAGCCGATCCCGCCACTCAGCCGTTCTGGATGGCAATGACCGCACGCGCAGCAGGCGTCCACGGCGCTGAGACAGCCGTCGCGGAAATGTCTGCTGATGGATCCATCGCCAGCTCACTGACCTGGCGTGAGCTCGAGGATCGCGTCGCAGACCTCACCGCCGGACTGCACCAGGCCGGCGTAGGGCCGCTCAGCAGGGTGAGCCTGATGGTGCCACCAGGAGTGGACCTCACAGTGGTCCTCTACGCATGCCTGCGCCTCGGGGCCGTGGTGGTTGTCGCCGACGCTGGCCTTGGCACGCGCGGCCTCAGCCGGGCCGTCAAAGGCGCAACTCCCGATTTCCTGATTGGTATCACGAAGGCGCTGGCAGCTGCCGCCGCACTTGGGTGGCCAGGACGACGGATCAGTGTCGCGGACCTGCCCTCGGTGCAGCGTCGGGCTTTGTCCGTGGAGACGTCACTCGCTGCCCTGTCCGAGCGCGGGAAACACCGTGCCAGAACGGCCCTGTTGCCCACGCCAGACCCTGACGCACCCGCTGCAGTGCTCTTCACGTCGGGATCAACGGGCCCAGCGAAGGGTGTGCTTTACACCCATCGGCGCCTCGGCGCCATGCGGGACACGGTGGCCCAGACGCTGCAGATCAGTCCCGGAGCCCGCCTGGTTGCAGGCTTCGCCCCGTTTGCCCTCCTTGGTCCGGCGCTTGGTGCCGTATCAGTGACCCCTGCCATGGACGTGACAGCTCCCCGGACGCTGTCAGCCCAGGCTCTCGCGGACGCGGCTGCGGCAATCGAGGCGACAGTGGTGTTCGCGTCCCCCGCGGCGCTGCGCAATGTAGTCGCCACCCGGGAGCACCTGACCTCAGCCGGATCCCAGGCGCTCAGGCACGTCCACCTGCTCCTCTCCGCAGGCGCTCCTGTCCCCGAGTCGCTGCTCACCGAGGTCCAGCGACTGGTACCCTCGGCATCCCTCCACACCCCCTATGGGATGACCGAAGCATTGCCGGTAACGGACATCAGCCTCACCGAGATCCTTTCCGCAGCAGCAGACGCAATGGCGGGGACCGTTCTGGGTGCCGGCAACGGCGTGTGCGTTGGACGTCCCGTGCATGGCACCCGTGTTGCCATCATCCCGATCGCCCCGGACGGCACAGCCCCGGCGAACACTCCCGGTACGGAGCCAGGCGTGACGGGGGAAATCCTGGTGAGCGGCCCGCACGTGAAAGAAACATACGACAGGCTGTGGCT
This sequence comes from Pseudarthrobacter sp. PS3-L1, assembly GCF_030063285.1. GTDB lineage: Bacteria > Actinomycetota > Actinomycetes > Actinomycetales > Micrococcaceae > Arthrobacter. Next base: position 532,795 of record NZ_JASISU010000002.1, read on the forward strand.
GACCCAGCGGGACAGTATCCGCACTTCGGGATGGCACCGCACCGGTGATGTTGGACACCTTGACGCCACCGGACGGTTGTGGGTGGAAGGCCGCCTCGGGCACGTGGTGAGTCCCCCGGGTGCCGCCCTGACCCCTGTCGGCACCGAGCAGGCCATCGAACGGCTGCACGACGTCGGACTGGCAGCCATTGTGGGGGTAGGGCCGGTTGGCACGCAGGCGGTGATCGCCGTCGTCGAGACGATTCCACCTGTCCGCCGTCCTGGCCTCGCCGCACCGGAACTGGCGGCGCGTGTTCGCAGGGCAGCAAAGGACGTAGGGACAGAGGTTTCAGCCGTGTTGGTCGTCGGCGCCCAACCTACCGATATCCGACACAATGCGAAGATCGATCGGACACGCCTCTCGCGGTGGGCGGCGTCAGTCGTCGCCGGCGGCAGGCCGGGCAGGCCATGAAAATCCTTGTCACGGGTGCCAGCGGAATGCTGGGACGGGAAGTGGCCCGCGTGCTGGTCAGTCAGGGCCATGAGGTCACCACGTTCCAGCGTCGGCCAGCGCATGTGGACGGCGCACAGGATCTCTGCGGGTCAATCACCGATCACCTGGCCGTTAGGCGTGCTGTTGACGGCGTCGAAGGTGTGATTCACCTGGCGGCAAAGGTCTCCTTCACTGGCCCAGCCGCGGAGTTTACCCAAGTGAATGTAGAAGGCACCCGGCACCTGCTCCGGGCCTCCCGTGAAGCCGGCGTCCGGGACCTGGTCTTTGTCTCTTCGCCCTCGGTTGCAAACACCGGGGAAGCCATCGCTGGAGCTGGTGCAGAGAAGGCTGATCCGGACCGGGCACACGGTTCCTACTCCCGGACCAAGGCCGCCGCAGAGCTACTGGCCCTGGCTGCGGACGCAAAGGAGTTCCGGGTCGCTGCCGTGCGCCCGCACATTGTCTGGGGACCGGGTGACACACAGCTGGTGGAGCGTGTGCTGGACCGCGCTGCACGCGGCCGCCTGCCCTTGCTTGACGCAGGAGCGGCTCTGATCGATACCACCTATATTGATAACGCGGCCTCGGCCATTGCAGCCGCACTGCACCGCATGGAGCACATTCACGGCAGGGCACTCGTCGTCAGCAATGGCGAGCCAAGGCCGGTGGGCGAACTGCTGTCCGGTATGTGCGCAGCGGGCGGTGTGGCGGGGCCGAGGTGGTCAGTGCCGGGCAGTGTTGCCCGAGCGGCCGGAACGCTCGTGGAGAGGATCTGGATCGTCGCTGGGCAGAAGGATGAGCCACCCATGACCCGGTTCCTTGCAGAGCAGCTCTCAACCTCCCATTGGTTCGACCAGCGGGAAACCCGCGAGCTCCTGGACTGGGAACCTGCGGTATCCCTGGATGAGGGCCTGGCGCGCCTGGCAGCACACTACGGCGGGTTGCCCAGCTACCCCTGACCAGTGAAGGTAAGCCAGATCAGGACACCATTAAGTCCGACAATCAGCACGGCGCTGCTCCACCCCGCGATCCTGATCGGCATCGAGTCAACGTGGCTGCCCATCACCTCCCTCGCACCGGTAAGGCGGATGAGGGGTATCAGGGCGAACGGAATACCAAAGCTCAACAAGACCTGGCTCAGCACAAGCGCAAGCGTAGGTTCCACGCCAAGCCCCAGGACCACCAGGGCAGGAACGAGCGTAATGACGCGCCTGGCCAGCAACGGAATCTTCACTTTCAGGAGGCCGCCCATGATTGCTGCGCCCGCATACGAGCCCACTGACGTTGAGGCCAGGCCTGAGGCAAGCAGGCCAACCGCGAAAACGACGCCGACCACCGGACCCAGAGCAGTGCTGATTGCAGCATGCGCACCTTCTATGGTGTCCGTTCCAGCGACACCCTGAAGGCTCGAAGCCGCCAGGAGCAGCATGGAGATATTGACTATTCCCGCAATGAGCAGGGCTCCAACAACGTCATACCGGGTTGCCCTGATGAGTCCGCGGCGAACAGCTGCGTCAGCCGAGAAGCCGTGCCGATCCCGTGCCAGCGCTGAATGCAGATAGATAGCGTGCGGCATCACTGTGGCTCCAAGCATGCCCGCGGCCAGGAGGACTGTCTCAGACCCCTGGAACCGCGGAATCAATCCCGAAACAACACCACCGGCGTCGGGCGGGCTGACAAAAAGGCCAGCGACAAAGCCGACTGCTATGACGGCCAGGAGGATCATGATGGCCGTTTCGAACGACCGCTGACCACGGGAAGATTGCAGAACAAGAAGGAGCATCGATGCCACACCGATGATCACTCCGCCCAAAAGCAGCGGAACGCCAAACAGCAGATAGAGTGCCACGGCGCCGCCAATGACCTCGGCCATGTCAGTTGCGCCTGCAACCGTCTCTGCCTGAAGCCAAAACAGCCTGCGGGGCCGGTCCCTGAGCCGCTCACCCAAAATTTCAGGCAGACTCTTCCCTGTCGCCAGGCCCAGCTTCGCAGACTGGTATTGCACCAGGACGGCCATCAGGTTGGCGAGGACCAATACCCAGACCAAGAGGTATCCGAAACGTGCACCTGCCGTGAGGTTTGCAGCAACGTTGCCCGGGTCCACATAGGCAATGGCTGCCACAAACGCAGGCCCCAGGAGCAAGAGCCGTGTGCGCCAGTCATGCCCGCTGACCTTCCTCGAAGTGCTCACAGTACTCATAGGGACGTAATCCAGCTGTGATTCATAGGATCAGATTACGCTAGTTTCGGTACACCTAAATTATTTAACTTGGAGTACCGAAATTAGCGGGGCTCACCGTACGTACCCCCCACGGTCACCCACAGCACGTCCAGCGTGACCGAAGCGCTGACCGGAGTGGTCCATCAACTGTGGAGCGTCGTGGAGAGCACGTCATAGGGGCAGGCACACGGACACCGCCGATGCACCATGACCGCCAAGCAACCGCTTGGGCCTAGCGGACGCGGCGCAGGTGGTGTGCGTTCAATTCGTCGAGCTGTTCATCGCTCAGATCGTCAAAACCCTTGGCTTCACGCCTGTCACTCCTCGCAAGCCGCATAAACATGAGGATGATCAACGGCAGGTCCACTATTTCGCAGATGAACCAGAGAAGATCCCCAGCGAGCTGTTGGTCCCTCAGCGCGTTGGGGTACCACGTGGCACCCGACTGGACTGCCATGACGTTGTCCAGCACCTGTCCATTGAGGCGCAGAAGGATTCCAGGAATTGCATCAATCAATAGTTCCATGAAGACGAAGATGAGTTCCAAGGTGATGAAGGCGCTGGAACGGTGAAAGTTTCCCTCTTCGATGACGGGAAGCGCCATCAGCAATCCCAGAAGCGGCACCAGGACCGTCAGAATGGCCTCCGCCACTGGATTGGCGCGAAGGGTATGGAACGCTGGCGTCAGAAAGAGGGAAAAGAGCGCCAGTCCCACGAGCGGTGCAGCCAGGGAGTTTGTGACAAAGCGGACCAGCCGATGTGACAGGACAGCATCGAGCCACGTCACTTGGGACGCCGACAACGCCGCCCGAGCGAGCGATACGGGCCTACCGAGGCCCACCAGCAGCGGAACAATGAAAAACAGCAGGGAAACCTTGAGCGTGAAAGCCCAGCGAAGATCCGCACTGTATACGCCGGGGAAGCCACATGTCAGCGCCGCGAACGACCCCAGGCCGAGGAGATAGAAAGCGACGCTCCTGTGCCGGGGCCAGTGATGACCCTGTGCTTTGGCTGACTTCAGGCCGAGGCTATAGAGGAGGGCGGCGGAGAGAATCAGGGCCAGGGCTGCCCAGTCAATCCGCCACGCTGTCAGAACAACATCTAGTGGTGGCACCGGGCCATGATAGTCCCGGATCCTTGGAGGTCTCTGGGCGGCATTGAACCGGTGCCCGGTTGTCCGCAAAGAAGCTACCAGTCTGCGAGGATACATGGATGAGCCAGACAAAAGTGCGTCATCACAACGAATCCGTCACGGTCCATGCATCACCGGAGATGCTCTATGCACTGGTCTCCGATATCGGCCGGACCGGCGAATGGAGCCCGGTCTGCACCTCGTGCTGGTGGGACGATGAGGCCACTGCCAGCCAGGCGGGCGCATGGTTCACTGGGCGCAACGAACTCCCCCACCGGTCGTGGGAGACGAGGTCACTGGTGGTCGCGGCTGATCCCGGTCGCGAGTTTGCCTGGGTGGTTGGTGGCAGTCTTGTCCGCTGGGGATTTACCTTCACGGCCTCGGACGCGGGAACAGTCCTCAGCGAGTCCTGGGAATTCCTTCCGGACGGAATAAGCATGTTCGAAGAAAAGTTTGGCGAATCAGCAGGCGAGCAAATCAGTGACCGAACCCGGCAAGCCCTGGACGGCATCCCTAAGACCCTTGCCGCGATCAAGCGAATCGCTGAATCGACCCATCAGAACGGGGTGGATGCTGCACCATAGAAGTCCCGCCCTATACGTAGCTCGCAAGGCAATACATCGTGTTCAGCTGGACGAAGCATTCAGCCCCCCCTGCACTGCACTCCACTGCGCTGCACTCCACTGGGCCCCGGGTGGAAACCGGACCGGGTTCCAGCCCCTGAATTTCCGCCACTCCCCCGCAAAACGGCCGGCCGTCTGCACGGAATCTTCGACGTCGTTGGCAGAACCGACGTCTGCGGCGACTCAAACCGCGCGGGTCCTGGATCGGGGACGGGAAGCCCGGCCCCAAAGTCCGAGTCCTCGCAGTTGCGGTGGCCCCCGTAGGCTTAGCTGCACTTCCGCAGATGAATCTGCCTTTGCGGTCCGTGTATGCGAACTGAGAGAGAGTGTGCAGCGTGAACGCCGCTTCTTCACCCATCCCCCCTGCAATCCCGGCTCCCGCTGCGTCTGACGCAACACCGCGGGTACGGTCGTCGCGGGGCCTCGTGCTCCTGGGCATCGGTTCAGTCCTGGCCTTGTGCGGGATGGCCCTGCTCGCGGTCATCATCGCCGGCACCGCGACGCTGCAGACAGAGTCGCTCGCTCGTATCGCCAACCGCACGGTGACCTATCGGGCGGAGTTCGGGTTAGTGGAGCGCAAGCTGTCGGGGCTCTCGGCCCTCACCGCCGGGCCCGGCATTCTGCTGGTAACGGCCACGTGTTTCCTAATCCCCGGATATCTGCGCCGGCGCGGCACGATGCACGGAATCCCCACCAGCGGCCTACGTGGCGGGTCCGTCCTCGCTACCTACCGGCCGCTCGCACTCTGGGCGCACGGTCTCTGGAGCCTCGTTCCACTAGCCGCCTGGGTACTGCTGATCCTTGTTCCACTGCGCAGCATGGCCGGTGGCGGGTGGCCTGCCGGTCTGCGCGAGGAGAACTCAACCGCCGTGTGGCTCGCCCTCGGCTTCTACGGGGCTGTCGCCAGTGGCCTGTTCGCGGTGGTTGTCACCTCCCTCATCAAGAAGGCGTACTTTCTCGCGTGGCTCCGACAGCACCCTGATACACCGGTAGATGAAGGGAAGGGTGCGTTCTGGCGCTGGGTGTGCTTTACCTGGCGTTTTGACCTCTGGCTCGCCGGATTCGGCGGGGCGCTGATCGGGGTGTGCTGGATCGGCCTGGAATTTGACGGTCAGCAGTTCGTCATGGTCGCCGCACTGACCGGACTGGCGCTCCTCCTGGCCGGCATTATCATGAGCCTCAATTACTGGCGGGCCAACAGGCCGCTCGGTACCGCGCTATCCAACGCATGACCACGGTCCCGAGGCCAGGCCGTACCGCGGTCCTTGCGGTAGTCACCGCGCTGGCTGTCCTGCTGGCCCTCACCGGGTGCAGCAGCCTGTGGCGCTCCGACGCACCACCGGCTGATCCACAATGGAAATACTCCGATGCAATGAAGGTCCTCGCTGAAATTCCCGGCGTAAACGAGTCCTACCTGACCAGCGGACCCGTTGGCCTCCCGAACCAGATTGAATTAACCGCCGGTCTCCAACTGGTGAAAGGGTATCCCGTGGAGCTGGTGCCCAAACTGGTGGACTACGCCCTTGCCCTAGCCTGGTCGGTTCCGGTTGAAAAACCCACCACCACGGTCTCGATCGCGTTTATGGCGGGAAAGAAAAGCGTAGACCTCCAGCCAGCGGCGCTTGCCCTGGGATGGCCGGAGTACACCGGACGGACGCTTTCACTGTCGCCCAAAGATCTCGCAGCCCGTTACGGCCCTTGGCCGGGCGACAGGCCCGCTGTTCCAGCAGAGCTCGCCACCTACGTCCCACCGCCACCGGAACCAACACCAGCCACCCCCACCGTCGGCGCGCCGCTACAGGCCGGAGATCTCCGGCCGGAGGCCCAAAGAAGCTAGGAGATGGGGCCCTCGGGCACGTCCCGCACTCCGGCGCCTTTGTCTCCATGGGTTTTGACGTCGGATTTATGGCAGTCAGGGCCGGTACTGCGTTTTGTGGTTGCCTTTCACAAGCCATGCCTAGTCCGATGCGTGTGAGTAAATCAAACAAGAGGAAGAACTCCCGGCCGCGGACAGGTCGCTTGGATTCGCCGGGATTCAAAGCGAGTCCAAAAAGGCCCATGATCGGGGCCTACCGGTTCAGCGATGACTTCATCAAGACAGTCACATCCATCCTTTGCGTTTCGATGGTCGGAATGATCGGCGGTGGTTACCTTCTTGGTTACCTGAGCGACAACTTTGAAGGTGAGACCCGGAACATCTTAAGTATCCTCGGTCTGAGCGTGGTCATTACTGGGATCACGCTGCCTCTTCTCATTGCAGGCATCCTCGGTGGCGAGGCCATCATGAGGGGCGCAGGCGCCCTGGGCTTCTGGACAGCGGGGTGGATCGCTGAAATGCCGATATGGATCCAGGGCCCGGAACTCGGATCGCCGCGGGCGTACGTCCGCGGGCCGGGTGACAAACGTTTCAGGCACTCGCCCAACGCGTAACTCCCACCGGGTTCAGCAGTCTTCCTCCTCCGCCATCAGAACCAACAAAAAAAGCCCCGGCAGGGGCCTATCAGGGAATGCTCTGTCCACACTCAGGGGCCTCAAGCCCCTGAGTGTGGACGACACTGTGCCCGAGGTGGGACTCGAACCGGGTTCCAGCTCCTGCAAACACTGGACTACCCCGGAAACATGCCGCCTTGTTGACCAAGCGGCTCTATAGGTTGCCAGTTACCGGCAGGCTTCGAAGTTGCCTGAAGACCCGATTACGTGGGAAGACCGGCTTATCGATGTCGGCTGGCAAATCTAAACTGGTCGAGAAGGTAGTCCATGGATGCAAACCCAGTGCTGAAGCCGAAGCTTGCGACACCTGCGTTGGTTCTGACTAGCGTGGCCCTCTCTATATGTGTCACCTACCTTCTGGGCTCTATGGCCAACAGCTGGCCTCCAACCATGCTGCTGCAAGCGACCGCGTTTGCCTTTTCCTGGCCATCACTACTGCCGGCGCAATATGGTTGGCGCGACTTCACCGGCTTCGTTTTTGGACAGCAGCGGCAATCGAACAGTGGACACACTTCGACGAGGCAAAGCTAGCGCACCGCATTACAGCCGAAGTCACGGTACTGAGCGTCGATTCCCTCCAACCCACACGATCCTGGATAATGATCCGGTGGAATCGTTTCGACCATGTTCAACACGCTTGGATTGAAGCCCTGCCCGATCCACTCTGGCCACGCTCAGTTCTGTTGATTTTCCCGGATCCAGCGCAGCTGAGGCCCGGAACGCCTTGGCCCACGACTTACTACATTCAGGCTTCTAATTGCTCTGCATGGGCACCACCCAAAAAGATTCGTTTAGGCACGCCCAAGCCTCGCTTGCCGACACGTTGAGCTAATTCGGGCTTTCATCTAGCTCAATTCAATAGAACGCCGAATGCAGGAAGGGCAAGTAAACTGGCTCGCTGGCCCGCACAACTGCTATCACCGGGAATCGTAAATAGGCGGACCGCGCACATACTGGGCATCCCGAAAACCTTTGTTTCATATCGCACTGCGGTCTATTCAGGATTCCCAGCCCAGAGGCGCGGGAGGCGGCGCTAGCCTAAGAGCTTCCGAGCCGGCTGCGTTTTATTCGATTAACGCAGCCGGCACGGTTTCAGTACCGAGGGACCCTCAGCAGGGCGGGGGTCCCTCTTTGTGCCCTCTGCGGCCAAGGTACCTCGGTCCGTTTGTGGCAGAAAATACAGATGCGGTCGTGGCCTTTACAAATAGCTTGAAACTGTGGCTCGCAACGCCTCGGTGTGCTCGTAGATCTCTTCCAGGGAGCCGATGGGCACTCTGGTTTCCTCTTTGTCCGGGCCGAAGAGTCCGATGTACTTCTGGGTGCGGTTGAAGTGCAGTCGCGTGATCGGCTTCCGATTGTTGTCGTCCAGCAATATCGCGAAGTAGGACTTGGAATCTCGCTGAGCAATGCGAGAGGGCTTTACCTCGCTGCACACAATGGCTCGGACGATCTGATAGCCCTCAAGCTCCTCTAGCGTTGTCTCGATGCCATCGGCTACCGCCAGATCGGCATCGGCGACCGGCGCGCTGGTGACCGATGCCGCGAGAGTAGGCTCATCATTTTGAGCAAAACTGGGCGACCCGAGAGCTTTCTTGAGGCGCTCATTGACCTGGTCGTTCAGGAACTGCTTCGTCGCCTTGGTCACCAGTGAAGTAAACTGTTCCCGCACCTTTTGGGTGTACGCCCCGGAGTACACTCGCGCCGTCAGAAACTTGACCCAATCGTCTTCCGGCTCGTGAAACTGGGCGGCCAGAGTCCTCTTGAGTTCTCCAATGTACTTTAGTTCCCCGGCGGCACTGATTATGGAGTCGAGGTCGAAGACGTCCTTGGACAGTTTCTGCAACTCGGGGATGAGCGACTCGTCAATGTCACTCAGGTCCAGGACCAAGAAGGGTTTCGCGTCCATTTTGTTCGGCGCGTCAAGATCAGTGAAGAACTGGTACACCTCGCCGTTGGTGAGGATAGCGATCCTGGCGTTGGTCACAGCGAAGTAGCGAAAAAGCTGGGAAGCGTGTTCGATCTTTACGGGCTCCGTCGACTTCTTGCATTCGATCAGAATCTGAATTTCGCCGTCCTTGACGATGGCGTAGTCGACCTTCTCCCCCTTCTTGAGGCCTACGTCTGCTATGAACTCCGGGACAACCTCCAGCGGATTGAAGACGTCGTAGCCCAGGATCGTGGAAATGAAAGGCATGACAAACGCGTTCTTCGTGGCCTCTTCGGTCTGAATTACTTCGCGCTGCTGCCGCACCTTTGCTGCCAACGCCGTGAGTTTTTCTGCAAAATCCATACGTCCCCCTCGAAACTAACGCCAATTGTTCTGCTAACCGTAGTCCACTGATGCGACAATCCGAGGCATCCTTCAATTCGTGCCGAGAGTGAATGCGAATGGTCCGGGGACTTGGAGGACGACCAAAGGTCGTACGGTACGGGGCTCGGCGAGAAACGTGAAGTCCTCAGAACCGACTGCCGTGACGGACGGTGAGAGACGAGGCGGGATTGAACGTTCTTCAGAGGCCTTGAAACATCCTCGCGAGCAAGATCGATGAGCAAAGGAACAACGCGCGTTGGATCATCAACGGACCTCCAGAGGGCCCCGGCTTCATAGTCAATCGAAGGCTTGTTGTGGATTTCGGTCGTGGTGCAGATGATGCCATAGCTTGTCGGCAACCACTGTTGATGGATGCTCTCCATGGAAAGTGAACCTGAATCGAACTGCCCCGGATCTTCGTTGACTCTCGGGGTTGAGCGTTGTTGGGCGGCCTTGAGGCCGGTATTGATTGTCACAAACTCGATCGGGGTTAGCCGCCCGAGGCGCCGCTGGCGGCGTTTTCGGTGGTAGCTTTTCTCGATCCAGGTCAGTATGGCCGGCCCGGATCGGCCCTCGTGGACCATCGCTGACGATCCAGCACGGTCTTCTGCAGGAGTGAGAAGAACGATTCTATGGCGGCATTGTCGGCACACGCCCCATCGATCTCTTCAGCCCGCTGCCTTTAAGCGTCCTGACGAAGGCGTTGGAGGGAAACTGCGAACCCCGGTCGCTGTGCACCAAGGTTCCTGCCGGCTCCCTGAGTGCTAGCGCGTTGTGAGCTTGTCCACCGGGATATGGCCGATGACGTCGGCAATGTGCAGCTTCAGCATGGTCTAATACGTGTTCACTGTGCCAACTGAAGGCCGGACCAGGACCAGAAGGTCGACGTCCCCTTGGATCACGGCAGCGACGGCATGCGCTTGGGTCTCGACCATCGCATGCTGAGCAATCTCAAAGGATTGGTTGTTGGCATCAAGGAGGCGCTTCAGTGTCTGGACCTCAGCCGACGTCGCGAGGGTAATTTCCTCTTGCTTTCGCGACCCGGGGTTCCTCCAGCGAACCGTAAACGACCTGGGTCCGTCTGATTTTTTCCGTTCCCAAATGCTGGCCATACCCAAAAATTTTAGGCTTCGTGTGCACAGAAGACGAGCTTCTGTGCACACTTTGAGGTTTAAAACCCCTCTGACCTGCGGAAACACTGTGCCCGAGGTGGGACTCGAACCCACACACCTTTCGATACCGCATTTTGAGTGCGGCGCGTCTGCCATTCCGCCACTCGGGCTGAGTGAAAACACACTCCCTGCGTACGCTCACAGCGGATTGTGAGCGACGCGATTACTTCGGGTGCGCGAAATTACTCTACATGCAGATAGGCTGAATCCCAGAATCGCGTCAGCGCCGCCGCAGTAGACCAGATCAACCACAGCAGGATATCCCCACTCACAGTGGTGAGCTCCATGCCGTCCCCCTTGTTAGGAGATCCCGTGAGTGAAATGACGGAGTCAACGCCCACGTCCCAGCCGGCCCGCCGTGTTGTGGTGGCCGAAGATGAGACCCTCATCAGACTCGACATCATCGAGATCCTCCGCGGTGAAGGCTATGACGTAGTCGGCGAAGCGGACAACGGTGAGAAGGCCGTGCAGCTGGCTGAAGAACTGAAACCCGACTTGGTGCTCATGGATGTCAAGATGCCCGTCATGGACGGCATTACGGCAGCGGAGAAGATCGTCAAGGCCCGGATCGCACCGGTGGTCCTCCTGACCGCGTTCAGCCAGAAAGAACTCGTGGAACGCGCCCGCGACGCCGGCGCCATGGCCTACGTCGTTAAGCCCTTCACCCCGGCTGACCTCATTCCTGCACTCGAGATTGCGCTCTCGCGCCACGAGGAGATCAAGGTCCTTGAAGCCGAGGTCTCTGATCTCCAGGAACAGTTTGCCACCCGCAAGCTCGTGGAGCGTGCCAAGAGCCTCTTGACGACCAAGATGGGCCTGACGGAGCCTGAAGCATTCCGCTGGATCCAGAAGACCTCCATGGACCGCCGCCTGAGCATGCGCGAGGTCGCGGAGACCATCATCAACCAGGTCAACTGACCAAAAAAGAGTCAGAATAGGGCCCCACCGTTGACATCAATGGTGGGGTCCTTTTCCTTATCATCGCTTTGCCCTTGACGGGCAAGGTAGGCACGATCGCCGTCGCCACGGCATAACAAAGGGCCCCGCTTTCGCGGGGCCCTCCGTCATTGACTACTAGCTGCTGAGCAGCTGGCTGCTTCAGGAAGAAGCGTCAGACTTGTTCTTCTTCTTCTTTTCCGGCCACGGACCGAGCTTTTCCTTGTTGCTGGACTCTTCGCCGTGACGCGAGGTGTCGGCGAGGTCGCCCACCTTGTGCACCTTGAGGGAGTTGGTGGAACCAGCTTTTCCGGGAGGCGAACCGGCCGCGATGACCACCAGGTCGTCGTCTTCCACGAGCTTCATTTCCAGCAGGCTGCGGTCAACCTGTGCAGTCATCTCGTCGGTGTGCCCCACCATGGGGACCAGCACCGGCTGGATTCCCCACGTGAGTGCGAGCTGGTTCCAGACGTGCTCAACCGGCGTGAACGCAAAGACGGGCTTCATGGGGCGCAGACGCGAAAGGCGACGCGCAGAGTCGCCTGACTGGGTGAAAGTACAGATGTACTTGGCGTCCAGCTGATCAGCGATCTCGACTGCGGCACGCGTGATGGCGCCACCACGGGTCTTGGGCTTGGTGCCCAGTGGAGGAACGCGCTCCAGCCCGTGCTTCTCGGTGGACTCAATGATCCGCGCCATGGTCTTGACCGTTTCGATGGGAAACTTGCCCACGCTTGTCTCACCGGAGAGCATCACGGCGTCGGCACCATCAAGGACGGCGTTTGCGCAGTCAGATGCTTCAGCTCGTGTGGGACGAGGGTTGTCAATCATGGATTCAAGCACCTGGGTCGCCACGATGACGGGCTTCGCCCAGCGGCGCGCCAGCTCAACTGCGCGCTTCTGGACAATCGGGACTTCCTCCAGGGGGAGCTCGACACCCAGGTCACCACGGGCGACCATGATCGCGTCAAACGCATCGATGATCTCGGGGAGCTGCTCAACAGCCTGGGGCTTCTCGATCTTTGCGATGACGGGAACGCGGCGGCCTTCCTCATCCATGATCTCGTGCACGCGGACGATGTCCGAGGCATCCCGGACAAACGACAGTGCAATCAGATCCGCGCCGCGGCGCATTGCCCAGCGGAGGTCGTCTTCGTCCTTGGTGCTCAGTGCGGGAACATTCACAGCAACGCCGGGGAGGTTGATGCCCTTGTTGTTCGAAACCATGCCGCCAACGGTCACGATGGCAACGACCTTGACGTCGTCGACCTCCACGGCGCGTAGCGCAACTTTTCCGTCGTCGATCAGGAGGGCATCGCCAACGTTGACGTCCTCGGTGAGGCTCTTCAACGTCGTCGAGCAGATTTCCTGCGTGCCCGGCACATCTTCAGTGGTGATTGTGAAAGTATCGCCCACTGCCAAAGCATGTGGGCCGTCAACAAAACGGCCCAGGCGGATCTTGGGTCCCTGAAGGTCAGCCATGATGGCCACAGGCTTGCCCAGGCTTGCCGCAGCCTTGCGGACGTTCTCATACGTGCTGTCGTGAACTGTGTAGTCGCCGTGGCTCATGTTCATCCGAGCGACGTCGACACCTGCTTCAAGGACCGCGAGGGTGTTCTCGTAACTTGCGATTGCTGGCCCGAATGTGGCCACGATTTTTGCGCGTCTCATGTACCTACCCTAGTAGTTTCGTGCTGTGGTTAAGTTTTCTAGAAGATGAATTCCTGGACGTGGGCGCCCACCGGACTACAAAACAGTCATGGCCCTGTCGCTGGGACCCACCGGAGCCGGCAGGATGGTGCTTCCCATCAGGAACTTGTCGACGGCGGCAGCGCAGGCTCGACCCTCGGCGATGGCCCAGACAATAAGTGACTGTCCACGCCCCGCGTCACCTGCCACAAAAACGCCCTCTGTGGAGGTCATGTAGTAGCCATCCCTGGCGACGTTTCCACGCCCGTCAAATTCGGCCCTGACCTGTTCGAGGATGCCTGACGGTTCTGGTCCGGTGAATCCGAGGGAGAGGAGGACAAGATCGGCGGGGATGATGCGTTCCGTGCCAGCCTTCGGGAGCCGCCTGCCATCAACGAATTCGGTCTCGGCGACCTTGACGCCCGTCACCTGACCATTTTCACCGACGAATTCAACGGTGGAGGCAAGGTAGCTGCGCTCACCGCCTTCCTCGTGTGCGCTGGCAACCTCAAAGAGGGTGGGGAATGTCGGCCAGGGCTGGTGTCCGCCACGTTCCACGGGCGGCTGCTGTCCAATGGCCAGTGTTGTCACCGATGCGGCCTGGTGACGGTGGGCTGTACCCAGGCAATCGGCACCGGTGTCGCCGCCACCGAGGATCACAACATGCTTGTCCTTCGCGTGAATCTGGTCATCGAGGGACTCCCCGGCAACGACGCGATTCGATGGCACCAGATAGTCCATGGCAAAGTGAACGCCGGCAAGCTCACGGCCGGGAATCGGCAGGTCGCGTGGCACCGTGGCGCCCGTGGCAACAACTACCGAGTCATAGCGCCTGCGCAGCTGCTCCCACGTGACGTCAGTGCCCACGGCGACGCCGGTTCGGAAACGGGTTCCTTCAGCCTTCATCTGCTCAACGCGACGGTCTATCTGCTCCTTCTCCATTTTGAAGTCGGGGATCCCGTAGCGCAGCAGGCCGCCAATTTTATCGTCCCGCTCATACACGGCGACAGTATGGCCTACCCGTGTGAGCTGTTGTGCCACAGCCAGGCCCGCCGGGCCTGATCCCACAACGGCGACAGTTTTGCCTGTCAACCGAGTAGGCGGAAGAGGCGTGACCCAGCCATTCTCGAAGGCCTCATCAATGATGGATACCTCCACCTGCTTGATCGTCACGGGCGGCTGGTTGATTCCCAGCACACACGAGGCTTCACAGGGCGCAGGGCAGAGCCTGCCCGTGAACTCCGGGAAATTGTTGGTGGCGTGAAGCCGTTCAATTGCTTCTTCGCCCTTATCTCGCCAGGTGAGGTCGTTCCACTCCGGAATAAGGTTCCCAAGGGGACATCCCTGGTGGCAGAACGGTACGCCGCAATCCATGCACCGGCCGGCCTGCGCCTTCAGGACACCCTTTTCCTGCGCTTCGTAGACCTCTTTCCAGTCCATGATGCGGACAGGAACAGGACGGCGCGGCTGGGTTTCCCGTTCGCGCACTTTCAAGAATCCGCGTGGATCAGCCACCGGTTACCTCCATGATTCGTGACCATACCTCTTCGCCATCAGGGTCCAGGCCCTCTTCAATGGCATCTAGGCGGGTCTGCAGTACCGCGGCGTAGTCGCGGGGCAGTACTTTGGTGATGCGGGCGGCAGTGTCCTCGAAGTCTTCGAGCAATCGACCCGCCAGCAGTGATTCTGTCTCTTCGCGGTGCTTGACCAGAAGGCCACGAACGATGTCACGGTCTTCGGCATCGAGGATATGCAACTGCAGCTCGCCACGTGCCAAGGCATCCTTGTTGACCTGCGCTTCGTGGAGGTCCAAGACGTAAGCGGTGCCACCAGACATTCCGGCACCGAAGTTCCTGCCGGTGGCTCCGATGATCAGCGTCTGGCCACCCGTCATGTATTCGCACCCGTGATCACCGATTCCTTCAACCACTGCCGTGGCGCCCGAGTTCCGGACCAGGAACCGTTCGCCGACCTGGCCGCGGAGGAACATCTCCCCGCTTGTGGCCCCGTAGCCGATGACGTTGCCAGCGATGACATTCTGCTCGGCCTTGAACACGTTTCCGCGGTCTGGTCGAACGATGATGCGACCGCCGGAAAGACCCTTGCCCACATAGTCGTTGGAGTCACCAAAAAGCCGCAGAGTGATGCCAGCGGGTAGGAACGCCCCGAGCGACTGGCCTGCAGTACCGCTCAGGGTGATGTCGATGGTGTCGGTAGCGAGGACATCCGTGCTGAATGTCTTGGTCACAACGTGGCCCAGCATGGTTCCCACAGACCTGTCGGTGTTGATGACATCAACTGCGATCTTGACAGGACTACGATCCGTGAGGGCTTCGGTGGCCATGCTGATCAGGCGCTGGTCGAAGTGCTTGTCGAGTTCATGGTTCTGGGATGTCATGTTGCGCCGGGGTGCGTCATCGTCGAATTCCAGCCCGTGAAGGATCGGATCAAGGTCCAGGCCCTCGGCCTTCCAGTGATTGACGGCATCCTTGGCGTCGAGCGAATCAGCGTGGCCGATAGCTTCTTCGAGGCTTCGGAAGCCAAGTTCAGCGAGTATCTCGCGGACCTCCTCCGCCAGGAACTCGAAGAAATTGATGACAAATTCCGGCTTCCCAGTAAACCGTGAACGCAGCTCTGGATTCTGCGTTGCCACACCCACAGGACAGGTGTCCAGGTGGCAGACACGCATCATGATGCAGCCTTCGACCACCAGCGGAGCCGTGGCAAAACCAAATTCCTCACCACCGAGCAGGGCCGCAATCACCACATCCCGGCCCGTCTTGAGCTGGCCATCAACCTGGACCACAACACGGTCACGGAGTCCGTTGAGCATGAGTGTCTGCTGAGTTTCCGCCAACCCGAGTTCCCACGGAACACCGGCGTGCTTGAGCGAGTTCAGCGGAGAGGCGCCCGTACCGCCGTCGTGCCCAGACACGAGAACGACGTCGGCCTTGGCCTTCGTGACGCCTGACGCCACAGTGCCGATCCCCACTTCCGAGACTAGCTTCACGTGGACTCGCGCCGAGGGATTGGCCCTTTTAGCGTCATAGATCAGCTGTGCGAGGTCCTCGATGGAATAGATGTCATGGTGCGGGGGCGGCGATATCAGGCCCACACCCGGAGTCGAGTGCCGTGTCCGAGCTACCCAGGGGTAGACCTTCTGTGCCATCAACTGGCCACCTTCGCCGGGTTTGGCACCCTGGGCCATCTTAATCTGGATGTCGTCCGCATTACTCAGGTACAGGCTCGTCACCCCGAACCGTCCGGAAGCGATCTGCTTCACCGCAGAGCGACGTTCAGGATCAAGGAGGCGGTCAACGTCTTCCCCGCCTTCGCCGGTGTTGGATTTGCCGCCAAGGCGGTTCATGGCGATGGCAAGGGTCTCGTGGGCCTCCTGCGAGATGGAACCATAGCTCATCGCACCGGTCGAGAAGCGCTTGACAATGCTGGAGACGGGTTCCACCTCTTCAAGCGGCACAGCAGTGCGGTGGCCGGTTTTGAACCTCAGCAGCCCGCGGAGCGTCATCAGGTTCTCGGACTGGTCATCTACGCCTTTGGTGTACGACTTGAAGATGTCGTAGCGGCGCTCCCGCGTCGCATGCTGCAGCCTGAACACCGTTTCAGGGTTGAAAAGGTGCGGCTCACCGTCGCGTCGCCACTGGTACTCTCCGCCGCCCAGCAGAGGCCGGTGCGGCTGTTCGATGCCGCCTTCGGGGTAGGCCATGCGGTGCCGAGCCAGGACTTCTGCAGCGATGACGTCGAGGCCAACTCCACCGAGCTGGGAGTGGGTACCGGAGAAGAACTCGTCCACCAGTTCCTGGCCAAGGCCGAGTGCTTCAAAAGTCTGGGCACCGGTATAGGAAGCCACAGTAGAGATGCCCATTTTGGACATGATCTTCAGGACACCCTTGCCCAGTCCCTTGATCAGGTTGTTCACGCCCTCCTGGGGGGTAACCCCCAGGACATCACCGGCAGTGATGAGCTGCTCTACGGACTCCATGGCCAGGTATGGGTTGACAGCGGACGCGCCGTATCCGATCAGGACCGCCACGTGGTGCGTCTCGCGGACATCGCCGGCTTCCACCACCAAAGCGGTTTTGGTCCGGTTGGCGCTGCGGAGCAGGTGATGGTGGACGGCGCTGACCAGCAACAGCGACGGAATGGGCGCCCACTGTGCATTGGAGTCGCGGTCGGAGAGAACGACATACTGGACGCCGCGGTTGATGGCACCGGACACCTGCTCGCAGATTTCAGTCAGCCGGGCACGAAGTGCGTTGTCTCCGCCTTCCGGGCGGTAGAGCCCACGGACCTTCATGGCCACTCGGTCGCCGTCGGAATTCTCAATATTGGCGATCTTGGACAGCTGATCGTTAGTGATGACGGGGAAGGGCAGAGCGATCTGGGGCTGGCGCACCTGCTTGGTGTCCAGAAGATTGCCGTTGGGGCCCACTGCGCAGGTCAGCGAGGTGACCAGCTCTTCGCGGATGGCATCCAGGGGCGGGTTGGTCACCTGCGCGAAGGACTGGACAAAATAGTCAAAGAGCAGACGAGGCCGCTTTGACAGCACGGCAACGGGAGTGTCCGAACCCATGGCACCCAGCGGCTCAGCCCCAGAGCGCGACATGGGCCCCAGGAGAATCTTGAGTTCCTCGGTGGTGTAGCCAAAAGTCCGCTGCCGGATGTTCACCGATGCGGCCGTGTGAACCACGTGTTCGCGTTCCGGAAGGTCCTTGAGGTCGATCAGGTTGTCCTTGACCCACTCGGCCCACGGGTTGGCTGCTGCCACTTCTGCTTTGACCTCGGAGTCGTCGATGATCCGGCCAGCCTCCGTGTCCACCAGGAACATCTTGCCAGGCGACACGCGTCCCTTCCGGACAACCTTTGCTGGCTCGACGTCGATAACGCCCACCTCGGAGGCGAAGATGATCAGTCCGTCTTCAGTGATCCAGTACCGTCCCGGCCGCAGGCCATTCCGGTCCAGGGTGGCACCCACCAGGGTGCCGTCGGTGAAGGACACCGCAGCGGGGCCGTCCCACGGCTCCATCAACAGCGAGTGGTATTCGTAGAAGGCGCGCCGGGCTGGATCCATGGTGGCGTGGTTCTCCCAGGCCTCCGGGATCATCATCATGATGGAGTGCGTGATGGGGCGTCCGGAGAGCCAGAGCAGTTCCGCGACTTCATCGAACGACGCCGAATCAGAGGCGCCAGGGGTGCAGATGGGGTAGAGCTCCTCGGGAATGTCTCCCAAAAGGGAGCTCGCAAGCTGGGACTGCCGCGCACGCATCCAGTTCCGGTTGCCCTTGACGGTGTTGATCTCACCGTTGTGGGCGATTGTACGGAAGGGTTGGGCCAGGGGCCATGACGGGAACGTATTGGTGGAAAACCTGGAGTGGACAATAGCCAATTTGGTCTTGAACCGCTTGTCCGAGAGATCGGGGTAGAACGGCTCCAGCTGGGCGGTGGTCAGCATTCCCTTGTACACAATGGTCCGTGAGGACAGGGACGGGAAGTACACCCCGAACTTGTTCTGGGCGCGCTTGCGGATCCGCCAGGCACGCGCATCAAGTTCCGCGGGTTCCAGCAGCTCGCCTGACGCGGTGGCGAAAAATGGCTGTGAGAAATACGGCATGCAGGCCCGAGCCATGGCTCCCACAAGGTCGGCAACAATCGGGACCTCGCGCCAGCCCAGGACCGTGAGGCCTTCATCCTCTGCCAGACTCTCGATCCCCGCTTTCGCAGCATCAGCCTCACGCTGTTCTGCGGGCAGGAAGGCCGTACCGGCAGCAAACTGGCCGGGCGCCGGCAGCTCAAAATCAGTCACGGCGCGGAAGAACTCATCAGGGATCTGCATGAGCATGCCGGCACCATCGCCGGTTCCCTCATCAGCCCCGACGGCGCCGCGGTGTTCAAGGTTTCGAAGGGCCGTCAGCGCTGCGGCGACGATGTCGTAGCCGGGTTCACCGCGCAGCGTCGCGATAATAGCGAGGCCGCAGGCGTCCTTCTCCTGCTCAGGGTTGTAGAGCCCTGAAGCTTCCGGAAGTGCAGCGAACCTGGTGAACGGAGAAACTACCTGTTCAGGCTGCTGCGATTCGGACCAGTTGGGAGTGTGAAGAGCTTTGGTCATGGGAGACGTCCTTCCTCCTAATCGTGCGTATGGAAGGGACAACGTTGGCCCCACTCAGCGCGCCGGTGTGACGGGCACAACAAAGTGTTAGTTACTTGGAATTGTAGGCCAGCGGGACTCACGCAACGAACAGTTACGCCGGCCCACCAACCGGTACACCCGACCAGCCGCAATATGCTGGACGAACTTTCCCGCTGCCACAACACTGTGGCGAGGACCCAGCCTGGATATCGGCAAGGGGCCCGTCCTGCCTCTGGGATGAAACAGGTAGTTGCTGCGGGTCAGGAAATAGCTGACAACTGGGGTTCAGTGTGGCAGTCACTTGGAGAGGTAGGTGTGCCCCCGCAACCATTGCTGCCCGGCCAATCGTGGCGGCTGAACAGTTTTTTGACTACGGGGACACTAGCACGGCATTCACTATCTGAGACATAAACGTCCACCCTACGGACGCTTAGGATCCTTCGTGTCCACCGTTCCAGGGTCGCGCAGCTGGCCGGTCTCCGAGGAATCGTCGCCGACGTTCTCCGGCGCGGACTCCGCCTGCCGGTGAATCGAGCGACTTTCCGGCGCAGCCTCAGCCGCAGCCGGCGCAGACCCAGCCGCCACGGGCACGGCGGCATCAGGTGCCGAAGCACTGGTTGCCGATGGTTCGGGCTCGCGTCCCGACAGGTAGACCGAGTCCGGGACAGGACGGCCACGAAGGCCTACCAGGATGAAGATCACCAGTGCTGCCAGGAAAACGGCAATGCTGGTCCAGACGTTGAGCCTGGTGGTGATCCCGAAAAGGCTGATCTGTTCGGCATCGTCAATCCGCATCGCCTCGATCCAAACCCGTCCCAGCGTGTAGTACATGGCGTAGAGCATAAAGAGACGGCCACGACGGAAGCTGAACTTCCTGTCCAGGGCCAAGAGGATCACGACCCCCACGACATTCCACAGCGACTCGTACAGGAAGGTGGGGTGAAACAGTGTGTCAGCCGAGAAGCCAGCCGGAACATGGACCTCGTCAACCTGAAGGCCCCACGGGAGTGTGGTGGGCCCCCCAAAGAGTTCCTGGTTGAAGTAATTGCCCCACCGACCCAACGCCTGCGCCAACAGGAGGCCAGGTGCAGCGGCGTCGACAAAACTTGAAAGTTTAACACCGGCGCGGCGGCAACCGATCCAGGCTCCGAGGGCACCAAGGGCAACAGCGCCCCAAATCCCCAGGCCGCCCTCCCAAATCCTTGGAATGCGGGAAAGATCACCGGTTCCGTCGAACCCCGGCCCGAAGTACGCGTCAGGCGAGGAGACCACATGGTAGAGCCTGCCACCAATGATGCCGAGCGGGATGGCCCAGATGACAATGTCCCACAGGCTACCCTCTGGCGCGCCACGCCTGGACCAGCGACGGGACGTCAGCCA
Organism: Pseudarthrobacter sp. PS3-L1; assembly: GCF_030063285.1. Taxonomy (GTDB): domain Bacteria; phylum Actinomycetota; class Actinomycetes; order Actinomycetales; family Micrococcaceae; genus Arthrobacter. Next base: position 553,366 of record NZ_JASISU010000002.1, read on the forward strand.
CAGGCCTGCAAATATTCCGACCAGGATGCACAGGGCGTAGGCGTGGATACGAAGGGATCCCCACGGTAGCGGAATATCGAATCCCGACCATTCGGGGCTGGGAAGCGCTGTTGGCACAACGGCAGCGACGGTGGTGAGGATGTGCATGTCAGGCCTCAACCCGCTCGAGTCCAGTGCTGAGCTCCTGGGTGAGTGATGCCACGGCGTCTACGCCACCGTCGCGAATTGCAGCAACGAGCGCAGTCCCTACAATCACTCCGTCGGCATAGGCGGCAATTTCACGGACGTGACCGGAATTCGAGACGCCCAATCCAACGCAGACGCGGTCGGCCCCGGCGGCGTGGGTGTCCGCAACGAGCTGTTGGGCACTGCTACTGACGTCCTGGCGGGCGCCGGTGACTCCCATGATGGAGACGGCGTAGACGAAACCACGGCTGGCGGCAACAGTCGAAGCCAATCGTTCAGGCGTTGAAGACGGAGCCACCAGGAAGACCCGGTCCAGTCCATAGTAATCAGATGCGGCAAACCACTCAGCTGCTTCGTCGGGGATGAGGTCCGGCGTGATGAGTCCCGCTCCCCCGGCTTCGGAAAGCCGCCTGGCGAATGTATCCACGCCCATCCGGACAACCGGGTTCCAGTACGTCATCACCAGGACTGCTGCGTCAGTTGCTTCGGTAATGCCCCGGACTACGTCGAACACTTTCTCGACCTTAAATCCGTTGGCAATTGCCTCAGTGGTGGCCGCCTGGATGACTGGACCATCCATGACGGGATCTGAATAGGGAATCCCTATTTCTATGAGGTCCGCGCCATTTCTGGCCATGGCAATGCCAGCGTCAATAGTTGCCTGTACATCGGGGTACCCAGCTGGAAGGTAGCAGATCAGGGCTGACCGGCCGGCGTCACGGGCCCTGTCAATGGCTGCTGCGGACTTACTGGACGTGGTGGCACTCATAACTGCATTTCCTCCTGCGCGGCGGCGCGTTCTGCGGGGCCCTTGGGCGCACGGGTGGACAGGTTGGTTCCCTTGACGCTGCCGTCCTCGTTCAGCAGGTCAAACCAGTCAGCGGCAGTTGCCACGTCCTTGTCTCCGCGCCCGGACAGGTTCACTATGATGACTGTGTCCTGGGGGTTTGCCTGCCCTTCGGTGAGCCGATGGCCAACCTTGATGGCCCCGGCAAGCGCATGGGCTGTCTCGATGGCAGGAATGATCCCCTCGCTCTGGCACAGGAGCTTGAAGGCATCCATCGCCTCTGTGTCCGTAATGGGCTCATAGCTCACACGGCCAATGTCGGAGAGGTAGGCATGCTCCGGACCAACACCGGGGTAGTCCAGTCCCGCGGAGATGGAGTGCGACTCGACTGTCTGGCCGTCGTCGTCCTGCATCAGGTAGGAACGGGCGCCATGCAGCACTCCAGGCTTTCCCAGGCTGATCGTGGCTGCATGCCGACCGGTCTCTACGCCGTCACCGCCAGCCTCAAAGCCGAAGATCTTCACGGATGGGTCGTCGAGGAAGCCGTGGAAGATCCCGATAGCGTTCGACCCTCCGCCCACGCAGGCACAGATGGCATCGGGAAGCTTGCCGACCTGCTCGAGGATCTGGCTGCGTGCTTCGTCTCCAATGACCTGGTGGAAGAACCTGACCATGGACGGGAAAGGATGGGCGCCGGCAGCAGTACCAAGGAGGTAGTGGGTGCTGTCCACGTTACTGACCCAGTCACGCAAGGCATCGTTGATGGCGTCCTTGAGGGTCTGGGATCCGCTGGTGACGGGCACAACTGTCGCGCCGAGGAGTTGCATGCGGGCGACATTCAAGGCTTGGCGGCGGCAGTCCTCCGCACCCATATAGACAACACACTCAAGGCCCAGCAGCGCAGCCGCCGTGGCACTCGCAACACCGTGCTGGCCTGCGCCCGTCTCGGCAATCACGCGGGTCTTCCCCATGCGCTTTGCCAGCAGTGCCTGGCCCAGCACGTTGTTGATCTTGTGTGATCCTGTGTGGTTGAGGTCTTCGCGCTTGAGGAATACCCGTGCACCGCCGGCGTACTCGGAAAACCGCTTCGCCTCTGTCAACAGCGAGGGACGGCCAGAGTAGTTCTTGTTCAGATCGGCAATCTGCGCGAGGAATTCCGGATCAGCCTTGGCCTTGTTGAACGTATCTTCAAGTTCGTCCAGGGCAGCGATCAACGATTCAGGCATCCATCGCCCACCGTAGTTGCCGAAGTAGGGTCCCGGCGCGTTCTTCAGCGACGGTGCCCCCTGCAAAAAGGCATCTGCCGGGTTGTTGTCCGTGTTGGTTGAGGGTGCATCGACCATCGGTCCCACCGTCCTGTTCATCATTGATCGAAATAAAGTTGATCGGAAGAAATTCGAGAATTGAAGCACTGCCGCCTGCCCTCAGGGCTCGGCGAAAAGCTGTCCTCAGCCGCGGGAAACCCGCCCGCTCGCACCGGCGGCCATGAACTCCGCAATCCGTTCCTGCGGCGTTGCGTGGCTGACCAGTGCCTCACCCACCAGGACCGCATTGGCGCCATGCGCGGCGTAGTGTTCAACGTCGGCTGCGTCACGGACGCCAGACTCGGCGATGATCAGCGCCTCTGCCGGGATGAGGCCTGAGAGTGTGGCGAACACGGAACGGTCGACGTCGAGCGTCTTCAGGTTCCGGACATTAACACCGATGATGCGGGCTCTGGCAGCAACAGCCCGTTCGATTTCCTCGGGCGTATGGGTTTCGACGAGGACGTTCATTCCCAGCGAGTGGCTGATCTCGGTATATTCGTTCAGCTGGGAATCCGAGAGCGAAGCGACGATCAGCAAGACCAGGTCCGCCCCATGTGCCCGCGCTTCAAACAGTTGGTACTCATCAACGGTGAAGTCCTTGCGGAGCAGGGGCACATCCACTCTCGCCCGGACGGCGTCGAGGTCGGCCAGTGCGCCGCCGAAGCGGCGCTGCTCAGTCAGTACGCTGATGACCGCTGCACCGCCGTCGGCATACTGCACAGCCAGGGATGCCGGATCGGCGATGCTGGCCAGATCGCCTTTTGAAGGACTACGGCGTTTGATCTCAGCAATCACGGCGAGGTTGTCACGGACGGCGTCCGGTCCGCCAAGCGCGGCCCACGCATCACGTGCGGGAGCAGCCTGGGCCGCCCGCTCGGTGATCTCAGCAAGGGAGACAAGGCGCCGCCGGCTGGCCAGGTCCTCCCGGACACCGGCATTGATGTCATCGAGAACTGTGGACATCAGTGGCCGGTGTTTTTCAGCTTGTGGCCCTCAACGCCGTAGCCGGCCTTACGCATGACAAAACCAAGGATGAGGCCGATCACCATGACCACAGCGCCACCGATAAAAATGGGGGTGTTGGCAATGACGAATGCGATAGAACAGATGAGTGCGCCCACCAGCATGACAATGACGCACGTCCACGCGGCCGGGCTGTTACCGTGGCCGAGTTCCTGGCTGTGGTCAACGCCATGGAATTCCTTTGCGGCACCTTTGGACGTGGATGCGGAAACAGGGGCTTTGCTCATTGTGAATCTCCTCAGGACGAATACTGCTTATATTCTGCCATTTTTCGTGGCCGGACCGGGCACCGCCGCTCCCGCTTGGACTCAGGTGGGGTCATCTCCGCGTGACAGCCTGTCCCAGCTGTCTATCTCATCCACTGGTCCGGCGTCGGCACTGACTCGCGTGGCTGCGGCGTCGTAGCGGGTGCGTGTTTTCCAATAGCGTGCCGCCGGGATGACAAGCACACCTGACCCCACCAGGAGTGCACCGGCCACAACGGCCAGGACAGGGAACACCGTAACGCTGACGTCTGCGGTTCCACCGGAGACGCCTGTGGCCGCTGCAATGGATCCCTGGGCTGCAGCGAGGGGGTCAGCCAACACTGTTGCAGCGGCACCGATGATCCCGGCTGCTGCCGCGACAATGATGGCCGAGACAATCCAGCGCGCTATCTTTCCTGCGATCGACACGGCAATCCCACCAGCAAGTGCAGCCAGTGCAAGTGCAGTGACAGCTGTCGCGGCCTTGCTGCCCTGGACTGTCAGCGCATTCTGGGTACTCAGGTTCTGCCCCAACTCGCTGGCGTCCAGCTGCACCGTCAACCAGGTCTGCGTGGTGGTGAAGAAGACAGCCAACGACAGCACAATCATTACCAGAACCACTGTGGACTTTCGTGCCCAAACCGGTGTCGCAGTGCGCGGTGCGCTAGCGCCGGTCGTGCTCATCGAATCTCCTCCACGGCTCGCAGCGAAACAGTCCGCAGCGAACTGGCTTCGTGGACGGCCCTAAGGGGAGCCGCGGCCTTGTTGACGGTTTCCAGCGCTTCGGCTGGATTGCTTGAATCTGCAACAATGCCGCCGCCGGCCTGCACGTAGGCTCGTCCATCTTTGAGGAGGGCCGTGCGGATTGCGATGGCCATGTCCATGTCTCCGGCAAAGTCCAGGTACCCGATCACGCCGCCGTAAACGCCGCGGCGGTGCGGTTCGAGTTCATCCAGCAGCCTGAGTGCACGCGGTTTAGGGGCGCCTGAGAGGGTTCCAGCAGGAAATGTTGCCCGGAGCACGTCGTAGGCAGTGGCGTGAGGCGCCAACTGTCCCACCACCGTGGAGACCATGTGCATGATGTGACTGAAGCGCTCTACTTCCATGAATTGCGTGACATCAACCGTTCCGGGGACGCAGACCTTGGAGAGGTCATTGCGGGAAAGATCAACCAGCATCAGGTGTTCTGAGCGCTCCTTCTCATCTGCAAGGAGTTCTTCGGCCAGGGCTTTGTCAGTCTCGACCGTTTTACCCCGGGGACGCGATCCAGCAATGGGATGGGTAATGACGTCCTCGCCCGTTACCGTCACCAGCGCTTCTGGAGACGACCCAACAATGGAGAACTCCCGGCCCTGTGCGTCCTCGAAGCTGAAAAGGTACATGTAGGGGCTGGGGTTGGTGGTGCGCAGAATCCGGTAGACATCCAGTGCCGAGGCACCGCAGTCCATTTCGAAACGCCGCGAAATGACGACCTGGAAGACCTCGCCGTCAACGATTGCCTCCTTGCCGCGGTCCAGCGCAGCAAGGTACTCCTTTTCGTCCCAGCGTTCCCGTACGCTGGCTGCAAAATCGACTGTGGCCGCGTCGATGACGGAGACCGGATGCCGCAGGGGTTCCACAACTTTCGCCAGGAGTGCCCGAACCCTCGCGACGGCTTCAGCCCATGCCTCGTCCACGCCGTGGGTGCCGCCGTCGAAATTGATCGCATTGGCAATCAACAGCACGGTGCCGTCCATGTTGTCGTGGACAGCCATGTCAGAGACCAGGTTCAGCGCCATTTCGGGTAGCTGCAGGTCGTCTTCAGGCGGACTGAGCAGCTTTTCCCAGTGCCGGACGGCCTCCCAGCCCAAAAATCCCACCAGTCCGGAGGTGAAGGGCGGAAGTCCCTCAAACCGTTCCGTCCGCAGCGCCTCGATCGTGTCGCGCACCGCGTCTACCGGATTGCCCGACGTCGGAACGCCCGCAGGCGGTTCGCCGAGCCAGTGGGCCGAACCCTGCTCCGTGGTCAGGGTAGCCCGGGATGAAGCGCCGATGAAGGAGTACCTGGACCAGGAGCCGCCAACAGCGGCAGATTCCATCATGAAGGTACCGGGCTGTCCGTTGGCAAGCTTGCGGTACAGGCCGATGGGAGTCTCGGTGTCCGCGAGTACTTTCAGTCGGACAGGGATGACCCGTCGGGTGGCGGCAAGTTCACGGAACTCTTCCAGGCTGGGGCTGATGGTTCCAAGGTCCTGCATGGCTGTGGTTCTCCGCCTGTTCTTGTCTTGGGGTGTCTTTGTCTGCTGTCCGTGGGACTGAGCCAGAGGCGCGGCAGTAGCCGCTGTCGTGTGAAAGCTAGGAGGCCCGGTGTCCGGTGACAGCATCCAGTGCGCGGCCGTCAAAACACGTATGCGTCCCGGTGTGGCAGGCGGCCCCCACCTGATCCACCTGAACCAGGAGCGCGTCACCGTCACAATCGAGGGCAACGGATTTTACCCACTGCGCGTGGCCGGACGTATCGCCTTTGCGCCAGTACTCCTGGCGGGAACGTGAGTAGAACGTCACGCGGCCTGACGTAAGGGTTCGCCGCAGGGCTTCATCATCCATCCAGCCGAGCATGAGCACCTCGTGGGTATCAAACTGCTGGATGACGGCGGCGACCAGGCCGGCGGCGTCACGCTTGAGTGCCGACACAATCGCGTCGGGGAGCGGGATGGGGGCGGGAGCGGGCTGATCTGACATCACATCAAGTCTAGTGCCTGCATGCACAACACCCCTCTCGGTCTCCCACACGCCGAATCACCCGGCGATTCACTGCGCATCGGGTGCCGTCTCGTGCTAATTTCTCAAGTAATGAATTTCGTCGATCCGTCCCGAGAAGTCTTGGCCGAAACGCTCCTTGCAGCCGGCCCCGATTCCCCCACGCTCTGTGAAGGCTGGCAGACCAGGGATCTGGCTGCGCACCTTTTCCTCCGTGAGCGCAAACCCGTTGTTGGACTGGGACTTATCTTCAAGAGCATGGCCAAGGCAACGGAAAAGGCGACCGACAAACTCGCCACGAAGCTGGAAAGTCCCACTGAATATACGAAGCTGATCACAACGTTTCGCGCTGGGCCGCCGCGCTACTCCCCCATGAGCATCCGGGCGGTGGATGAGAGCAGCAACCTGATCGAGTACTTTGTGCACACCGAGGATGTCCGCCGGGCGACCGAACGTTGGGCGCCACGGGCACTCGACGAAGCCTACTCCGATGCACTCTGGGATGACCTGATCAAGCGCGCAGCCATCCTCTACCGAGGCGTGGACCTTGGAATTGTCCTCGTTCGCCCCTCCGGCCCCCGGCATGTCGCCAAGCGTGCACCCGTGTCCGTGGCGATTGTCGGTGAGCCCGGAGAGCTCCTGATGCACGCCCACGGCCGCACTAAGAACGCCCTCGTAACATTCGAAGGACAGCCGGACGCAGTAGCCCTTCTGCAGTCAGCAGAAGTAGGACTGTAGTCCCCACCCGGCGCTAGCGGACCAGGAATCCCGCCTCGCGGATGGCATCTTTGACCTGCTGCATCATGTTGTCTGGTCCCCAGTGAAAAATGGATGCCGCAAGGACAGCATCGGCACCGGCTGCAACAGCGGGCGGGAAGTGCGCCGGCTCGCCAGCACCGCCCGAGGCGATGATGGGAACTTTCACCGCAGCACGCACACGCCGGATCAGCTCCAAGTCAAACCCGTCCTTGGTTCCGTCAGCGTCGATCGAATTCAGGAGGATCTCGCCTACGCCGCGTTCGGCAGCCTCGTGGGCCCAGGCAATGGCGTCGATCCCAGTTCCCTGCCTGCCGCCGTGGGTCGTCACTTCGAATCCAGACGCAGTGGGTGCTGATCCGGGTCGCGTCCGGCGGGCATCCACGGAAAGCACCAGCACCTGGGAGCCAAAGTGTCGTGTGATCTCGTCAATGACGTCTGGCCTAGCGACAGCAGCAGTGTTGATGGAGGCCTTGTCAGCGCCGTGGCGCAAGAGCCTGTCCACCTCGGCGACACCGCGGACACCGCCACCCACCGTCAGGGGAATGAAGACTTCCTCTGCGGTGCGTCGAACGACGTCGAAAGTCGTTTCGCGGTTCCCGGACGACGCCGTGACGTCGAGGAACGTCAACTCATCGGCGCCCGCCGTGTCATAGCGATGGGCAAGCTCCACGGGGTCGCCAGCATCCCGCAGGCCTTCAAAGTTGATGCCCTTGACCACGCGGCCAGCGTCGACGTCCAGGCAGGGAATAACGCGAACAGCTACAGGCATGGAAGGACCTCTCTAGATACGGCAGGCGTGGATGCTGCTGACCAGGATAGCCCTCGCGCCAAGGTCGTAGAGCTCATCCATGATGCGGTTGGTATCGCGCTTGGGAACCATGGAACGCACGGCCACCCAGTCGGAATCCCGAAGCGGTGACACCGTAGGAGACTCAAGTCCCGGCGTGAGTGCCGCAGCGGCTTCCACAAGTTCCTTGCGGATGTCATAGTCCATCAGCACATACTGCCTGGCTACTAGGACGCCCTTCAATCGACGGATAAGGACCTCGGCAGCAGGGTTTCGTTCTCCCCTGCGGCCAATCAGGACGGATGCTGAATGCAGAATGGGTTCGCCGAAGATTTCCATCCCTGCCGCCCGCAGGGTGTTTCCCGTTTCCACGACGTCTGCGATCGCGTCAGCCACACCCAGTCGCACGGAGGACTCCACCGCACCGTCCAGACGGACAACAGATGCATTGATGCCACGCTCGGCGAGGTAGCCGCGAAGCAGCCCGTCATAGCTTGTCGCAAGCCGCTTGCCCTCAAGCTGGTCAACCGATGTGAAGTCACCCACGGGTCCGGCAAACCGGAACGTCGAGGCAGCAAAACCAAGCTCCAGCAACTCGTCCGCCTCGACCTCAGCATCGAGCAGCAGGTCGCGGCCGGTGATGCCGACGTCGAGCGTTCCCTGGCCTACATACACGGCTATGTCCCGGGGCCGCAGGAAGAAAAATTCGATGTCGTTGTCTGGATCAACCATGACGAGTTCACGTGAGTCACGGCGCTGGCGGTAGCCAGCCTCGGAAAGCATGGCGGAAGCTGCCTCGGAGAGGGAACCTTTATTGGGAACTGCTACTCGCAGCATGGTTGTCTCATTTCAGGGGTGGGGGCGGGATACAGGAACTCAGGTAACACCTGGTCGACCGGTCCGGCATGATGGCCGTACGCAGTTCGCAGCAGGGGCTAGAGATGCTTGTAAACATCCGCCAGGGTGAGACCTTTGGCCAGCATCAGCACCTGAAGGTGATAGAGCAGCTGGGAGATCTCCTCAGCTGTTTCCTCATCAGATTCATACTCTGCGGCCATCCAGACTTCCGCGGCTTCCTCGACGACTTTCTTGCCGATGCCGTGCACGCCGGACTCTAGTTCAGCAACAGTGCGGGAGCCAGCCGGCCGCGTGGCCGCCTTTTCACTCAGTTCAGCGAACAGTGTCTCGAAATTCTTCACTGCACAAGCCTACTGTGTACTGGGGCAGCCCTGCCTCTTGGAGCCCGCAACACCTTGCTGATGTGAGGGAGGCCACGTAGCGTGTGGTTCGCCAACAAAGGGTGTCTCCCAGGTTTCCTGCACCCCACCATCGCGGCGAGACTCGTTCCCAACCCGGTTTGGCGGGAGGTCAGCTGAAGGGCTGCAGGAGCACAGCCGTTGCCACTGCGGCTGTGACTGCCTCGTGTCCTTTGTCTTCTTTTGAGCCGGGCAGCCCAGCACGGTCCAGTCCCTGCTGCTCGGTATCGCAGGTGAGTACACCAAAACCGACAGGGGTACCAGTGCGGACGCTCACTTCCGTGAGGCCGTCCGTCGCCGCCTGGCAGACGTATTCAAAGTGCGGGGTACCGCCCCGAATCACGACGCCCAGGGCCACCACAGCGTCGAAGTGCGGGGCGAGCCGTGCCGCTGCGACAGGAAGTTCAAAGGCCCCCGGTACACGCAGGACCACGGGGTCGGCGATCCCAGCGTCTGCAGCGCCACGAAGTGCACCAGCCACCAACCCGTCCATGATCTCGGTATGCCAGCTTGCGGCCACTATTGCGAGCCGAAGGCTGCCAGCTGTTTCGGGAGTGAGTGTACTGAGGTCAATAGTGGGTGCGCCGTGGCCGCTCATGGGGGTGTCCGTTCAGTCTTGTTCGTGGTTGGGTTCGCGGGTCAGGGGTTCGACGTCGGCCGGAAGCAGTGCCGCATCCGCACCGAGCGTCAGACGATGGTCCATCCGGTCCCTTTTGGTCTTAAGGTACCGGAGATTCTGTTCACGGGATGGGACTTCCGTCGGAACCATCTCCACCACCTGCACGCCGGCGTCGGCCAGGCGGTCCTTCTTGTCAGGATTGTTGCTCAGCAAGCGAATCCGGTGCAGTCCCATTTCCGCCAGGATCTGCCCCGCAGCGGCATACTTCCTGGCATCCACTGGAAGGCCCAGCTGCTCGTTTGCCTCAACAGTGTCATACCCGGCTTCTTGGAGTGCGTAGGCCTCAATCTTGTTCGCCAGGCCGATTCCACGCCCCTCATGACCGCGCAGGTACAGCAGGGTTCCGCCCTGGGCGTTGATGAGTTCCAGGGCGAACGCGAGCTGCTCACCACAATCGCACCTGTACGAACCGAACACGTCGCCCGTCAAACATTCGGAGTGGAGGCGCACCAGCGGTGCAACTCCTTCCTGGGGCGGTTGTGGTGAAGTCACGGCCAGGTGCTCCACGCCTGTTTCCAGGTCAGTCCAGGCCTGGGCGACAAAATGACCGTATGCCGTGGGGAGCTGGACAACGGGGCCACTGCTCACAGGATGCGGGGATCCGTGTGAGTTGAGCGCGGCGTTGTCGATGGCATTGCCAGACGTATCCGAAAGCGTCATCTTTTCTCCTCTTGAAGACCCCGCCCGGAAGCGAGGGCGCCACCGCCAAACACCGCACTGTCCGACACCGCAACATGTGCCACCAGATCTGCAATAGATATCAGTGGACAGCCATGGTCGGCAGCAAACGTTCGCAGTCCGTCAAGGCGCATCATTTCACCATCGTCGTACACAACTTCAGCAATGACTCCTACCGGCTCCACACCGGCGAGTCTGCACAGTTCGATTGCAGCCTCGGTATGCCCCGGGCGCTCACGCACTCCACCGTTAACGGCCCGGAGTGGGAAAACATGCCCAGGGCGGGTCAGCGATTCTTGCCTCAGTCCCGGATCGGCAATGCTTCGGGCGGTCAGGGCCCTGTCCGTGGCTGAAATTCCGGTACTGACACCTACTGCCGCATCGCAGGAGACCGTGTATGCCGTGCCCTTTGCATCCTCGTTGACGGCCACCATGGGCGGCAGGGCCAGGGCATCCGCCCGGTCTTCGGTCAAGGGAACACAGATGACCCCTGAGCTGTAGCGGATAGTCCACCCCATCAGGGCTGGGGTTGCAAACTGGGCAGCAAAGATAATGTCACCCTCATTTTCCCGGTCTTCGTTGTCAACTACCAGCACGGCCCGGCCAGCTGCGATGGCTCGAACTGCGTCCTCGATCGGGTCCAGCACACCAACGGTTAATGGAGTCGCCATTATGACTTTTCCCCTGATTCCTGGTCCTGGGCAGCCGTCCCTGATGGCCGATGCCGGAAGGACAGGAGTCTCTCTGTGTATTTCGCCAACACGTCCACTTCAAGGTTCACGCGGCCGCCCAAGGGTTTGGCGCCCAAACCTGTGTCAGCCAGGGTGGTGGGAATAAGCCCCACCTCGAACCACGCACTGCTGGACCAGGGGTCACTGACGGCTGTCACTGTCAGCGATACCCCGTCGATGGCGATGGACCCCTTCTCCGCGACGTACTTGGCCAGATCCTGGGGTATCGCAAACCTCAACCGCTCCCAATTGCCAAGGTTTTCGCGTTCCACCACCTGGCCCACGCCGTCTACATGCCCCTGCACCACATGTCCGTCAAGGCGACCGCCCGCTTCCACGCAGCGTTCAAGATTCACCGAATCTCCTACCGCAAGCTCACCAATGGTGCTCCTGAGCAGGGTCTCGCCCATGACGTCGACGCTGAAATCCGTTCCGTCAATAGTCGTGGCTGTCAGGCAGACGCCGTTGACTGCCACAGAACCACCCAGTCCAAGGCCCTGTGTACTGGTCGGAGCATTGAGGCGAAGGGTGGCACTGTGGTCCCCGCTGCGTTCCACTGCTGTGACTTTGCCCTGTTCGGCAATGATTCCTGTAAACATCAGTTAACTCCTGGTGCTGAGTAGGTGGTCGAGCCAGGAAGAACCCCCGGCAGAGGTTGGCTTCCTACCGCCGGCTCCTGCACACCGCGGTGTCCGGCCGGGTGCTCATCGAGTGGCGGTACTGGCCGAAGGTGGAGCTTGACGTCGCGGCCCAGGAAGACGATGGGTCCACCCTGGGCGGGGTCCCAGTCCCACTGCTGGGCCTGGGAGAGGGTCGGGATACCGAGCCCAGAGAGTGCCGGGGTACCCGAGCCCAGCAGAGTTGGTGCCAGGTAAACGATGAGCTCGTCGACCAGACCCGCCTGCAGGAACGTGCTCAGGATCCGGGACCCGCCCTCAACCATCACGTGTCTGATCCCGGCGGCGTACAGTTCCGAAAGTGCAGCGCGCGGATCCCTGGTTGCGAGCTGGACGGCATTACCGTCGTCGCCCCAGACAGCGGCTCCGTCAGGGATGGGGCGGTGTCCCATGACCACCCGCAGTGGCTGCCGGCCGCTGAGCCGCCCGTCGGCGTCGCGCGAGGTCAAGCGTGGGTTGTCCACTAGCACTGTCTCGGTACCCACCAGGATCGCATCGGCTCGACTGCGGAGACCATGATTGTCCGCCAGCGATTCAGCGCTGGAGATCCATTGGCTCGTCCCGTCCTCGGCTGCGATACGGCTGTCCAGTGTCTGGGCGATGTGGAGTGTGACAAAGGGCCGGGGCTCTGACACTGCCGTGAACCAGCGGGAATTGAGTTCATACGACGCCGACTCTGCCAACGAACTACGGACAGTGACACCTGCGGCCAAAAGCCGCGAAGCACCGCCAGCCGCGGGATCGTGGGGATCGTCCACGGCATAGATCACGTGGGTGATCCCGGCATCAATAATTGCCTGGGAGCAGGGACCCGTTCGGCCCTCATGGTTACAGGGTTCAAGTGTCACCACCATGGTTGCCCCCCGAAGGTCAAAGCCAGAGTCCGTGGCCTTGGATATGGCGTCTACCTCTGCATGCATCGTGCCGGCCCCACGGTGATATCCAAGGGCCAACAGGTCGCCGGCGCTGTCCATAATGGCCGCACCCACCAGCGGATTCGCGCCACGGGGCCCCAACGTTGCTGCCTGCAAGGCCTGCGCCATGGCCGCACGCTCACCGGGAGAGAATGAGCGGTCTGGAGCACGGACGTCCTGGGATACGCTCATCGGGTTGTCACCGGGTCAGGGAAGACGGTCTCGACAGTGACAGCACTGCGGCTACTTTGCCTGGAGGCGCGCCACCAGACGAAGAAACCCGTCAGGGTGAAGAAACCGTAGAAGATGTACATCAGTGCGCTGGCATAGTAGCCGGCACTGAACAGCAAGGGAACGCCCACAATGTCAACGGCCACCCATATCAGCCAGAACTCCGTCCATCCCCGGGCCATGCCGTAGGTAGCCAGCAGGGATCCGACGAAGGTCCAGGCGTCAGCCCAGACAGGTGGGTAGGATCCCATGATGGAGAACAGGGGTGTCAGTGCGGCGGTCCCCGCTACCAGCGAGATGGCCAGGATCACACGGGTCCGGTTGCTTGCCCAGCCGGGCTCCACGGCGGTATTCCCGCCGTCGGCGTGCCTGCTTTCCCGCCAGCGGCGCCAGCCGTAAATGGCTACCGCGATGAACATTACCTGCCTGCCGGCCTGGCCCCAGAGGGTTGCGGGCGTGGCGGACCCAAAGACGTTTCCTAGGAAGACGGTCAGGAGCAGGATATTGCCGACGATGCCCACCGGCCAGGCCCAGACTCTGCGCCTCATACCACCAAGGGCACTGAGCAGTCCGAATATATTGCCAAGAACTTCTCTCAGAATCAGCGCAGTTCCGCCTACGGGAATCTGGGCTTCGAAGAGCCATCGCAAAAGGTCCATTGTGTGTGTCGTTCCTTCCCTCTCGAACCGCGATGGCTCCGGGGGCATACGACAGCACAGAACGGCGGCGCTCAGGGCACCACCGAACAAGCTGTACGTGCTTCTCTCATCCAGACTTTAACTGTCGGTACCGGAATTTCACCGATTCAACCGTCTGCTGTACCTCCCTAGAGAAATACAGCGCGCGGGTCGCGGACTATAACCGCCGGTTCGGACTTACACCGACCCCGGAGCACGTATGTGTTGCTATCATCCCACAACCGGACCGCACCACGGCTTATTCCCAGACCCACGGCGTAACGCCAGGAGTCAATCGGCCAAGAGGTCTGGAGGTTGTGGCGTCAGCGGCTGCCAGCAGCCCGTAGTCGGGTGACGGCCTCCGCTGGATCCTCGGCACCATAAACGGCTGAGCCAGCCACAAAAACTGTCGCTCCGGCGTCGGCGGCGCGAAGGATCGTCTCTTCGGTGACGCCGCCGTCGACCTGAAGTGCCAATCCCAACCCAGAGCCGTCAATCGCGGCACGTGCCCTGCGGATCTTGGGCAGCGTGTTGTCAAGGAACGCCTGGCCGCCGAACCCCGGCTCGACAGTCATAATGAGCAGCATGTCCAACTCTTCGAGCATGTCCAGATAGGGCTCTACGGCTGTTGCGGGCCGGAGTGCCATTCCCGCTTTCGCTCCCCGGGCACGAAGCTCCCGGGCGAGTTTGATGGGCGCCAGGGCAGCTTCCGCATGGAAGGTCACCGAAGCCAGGCCAGCTTCTGCATAGGCCGGGGCCCACCTGTCGGGATCGGCAATCATCAGATGTGCATCCAGTGGTATCGGACTGATTTCCTGCAGTCTCTTGACGATGGGAAGTCCCAGGGTCAGGTTGGGCACAAAGTGGTTGTCCATGACGTCCACATGCACGGCATCAGCGTTGCTGATCCTGTGCAGTTCAGCTTCAAGGTTGGCAAAGTCGGCGGAGAGGATGCTCGGATTGATGCAGCACTGCGTCATACTGATGGCCTTTCGCAAGAATGTGGAGTGGGCGGACGGTCAAGCGTCGCGATGCCCCCGTGAATTATCCGAAGCGGCACCTCTTGGATCAGGGTGCCTTCCGGATCAGGGCTAGGAACATCGCATCTGTCTGGTGGATGTGTGGCCACAGTTGGGCTGTGAGCTCGTGCCCTGCGCCCAGGTCACCGCCGAGGCTGACGGAATCCAGGACAGCTCCAGCGTCGAGGAGCTCCAAGTCCGTGCGCTTGCGCAAAACATCGGCGACGACGGCTGTGGTCTCGGCTGGATGCGGGGAGCAGGTTACGTAGGCAACCACGCCACCTGGCCGGACAGCATTCAGGGCCGAGTTCAGCAGTGCACGCTGGAGTGGCCCCAGGTCAGCAAGGTCTTTGGCAGTCCTGCGCCACCGGGATTCCGGGCGTCGACGAAGAGCACCGAGCCCGCTGCACGGAACATCGACGAGGACGCGATCAAAGGTTTCCGGCTGTTCGGTTCCAATGTCGCGTCCGTCTCCGGTCCGCACGCTCCAGGCATCACGCGGGACAGCCGAGAGTGCTGTGGTGACAAGCTTTGCCCGGTGCGGGAGGGGCTCATTCGCGAGCAGGAGGGCTCCGCGCTGGTTTGCCAGGGCAGCAAGGAGCGCAGCTTTGCCCCCGGGACCCGCACACAGGTCCAGCCAGGTCTCGTGACCGTCACCGTCGAGCTCCACCGCAGCAAGGGCACGTGCCACCAACTGCGAACCCACGTCCTGGACACGCAAGCTGCCTTCACGGACGGACTCAAGCCGGCCCAGGTCACCGCCGCTGCTGAGTGCTGAGTCAACCACCAGGTCCCCTGGCGTTGCTCCCTCAGCGAGGGCTTCTTCGAGGGAACCGATGCCCGGCAGGGCCACAAGGTTCACGACCGGGGCAGCATTATCTGCCTCCAGGAGGTCGTTGATTTCCGAGGCTGGGCGGCCGTGGGCCACCAGGGACTGACGCATGGCCCGGACAATCCACTCGGGGTGCGCGTAACGCAGCGACGCATTGGCGGTCTCGTCGGTTGAGCCGCTGACAAGCTCCTCGATCCACTCGCCGAGGGATTTGGCAGACACCTTGCGCAGGACTGCATTGATCAGGGCGGAGGGCCCAGCACCAATCACAGCCCGGGCAAGCCCCACAGTCTGGTCCAGTGCGGCATGGGCTGGAACGCGCATGGCCAGCAACTGGTGGGTTCCGATCCGAAGTGCGGCAAGCACTGCCGGGTCTAACTGGGCCAGGGGCCTGTCGACGCAGGTGGCGAGGATGGCGTCGTAGGTTCCCTGTCCTCGCAGAGCACCATAACTCAGCTCCGTCGCAAACCCGGCATCCCGTTTGTCCAGGTTGTGGTGCCTGATGCGGTGCGGCAGCACGAGGTTCGCGTAGGCGTCGTCGTCGGCCACCGCACGAAGGACCTCGAAGGCAACCAGGCGTGCGGGATCTGCCCGACGGGTTCGCTGTCCGGGAGTTGCGTCAGTGAAATTTTTCTGTGTGCTCCTGTTCCGTTCGCGGCCCTGCGCGTCACGCCTCCTGCCGGAACTTCCGGCTTGTTCCCGCGCAGCGCCTGGACCACCACGTTGTTCACCCTGAGAACCACCGCTGCCGGGTCCCTGACGGTGAGGCCGCTGACCGCCACGGCTGCTGCCTCCCTGCCCTGACTGTTCGGAGCCGCTCATTCGAATACCACGCTTTCAAGAGATGCCAGGCCACGGGCCCAATCGGCCGCCGCCATCATTTTTTTGCCTGCAGGTTGGATCTGGACCAGGTGGACAGCATGCGATCCGGTGCCTACCAAGACCCGCTTGCCGTCCAGGCGAAGGACACCGGGGGCCAGGTCGATGACCGCAGGCTCACTTTTCACCGGCCCAACTTTGAGCCGCTGACCAGCAAATTCTGTCCAAGATCCGGGCTCGGGCGTGACGCCGCGAATCTGCCTGCTAATGGCCACCGCGGGATGCGTCCACGTGATGCGGCCGTCGTTGAGCGTAAGTTTTGGCGCGAGTGTGACGTCACCTTGCTGGGGCAAAGCCACAGCGTGTCCGGTCTCGAGTGCCGAGAGCGTCTGTGTCAGCAGCACGGCCCCGCTGTGGGAGAGTCGGTACAGAAGCTCACCGGCGGTATCACCGGCATGCACCGTTTCCGTCAGCGTACCGAAAATCGGGCCGGTATCCAGGCCCTCCTCCAACTGGAACGTCACGGCACCCGTGACGTCGTCTCCAGCCATGATCGCTCGTTGCACAGGTGCTGCCCCACGCCAGCTGGGAAGAAGCGAAAAGTGCAAATTAATCCAGCCATGTTTGGGAGCGGCCAACGCCGCGGGGGGCACCAACCCGCCGTATGCCACGATGGCTGCGACATCCGCACCTGCATTCCGGATCAGCTCGGTGACCTCAGGGGTGATTCTTGCACCGTAAATAACCGGAATTCCACGCTCCGCGGCCCGTTGCGCGACGGGCGAGGGCGTCATGACCCTCTTGCGTCCGATCGGGGCATCAGGCCGCGTCAGGACGGCGACGACGTCGAATCCAGCCGCAATCAGCGCATCAAGTGACGGAACGGCGACCGCTGGCGTTCCCGCAAAGAGGACCCTCACTGGCCCAGGCCAAAGCTGGAACCCGCGCCGCCGAAGCTGGTTCCGACGGTTTTGGCCCGCTTTGCCGTTGTCTCTTCAGCGATGGAGTCGTAGGTGGCATTCCGGATGACCCGAAGGGCAGTTTTACGGTCCTCGCCAGTCAGCCTGTCGGTGTAGAGGACTCCGTCAAGGTGATCATTTTCATGTTGGAAGCACCGCGCAAGCATGTCCTGCGCAGCCACGCTCACTGGGACCCCGTGCATATCCACGCCTGTGATCCGGGTTGACCTGAAGCGCTGCACCGGGAAGCCCAGGCCGGGAATGGAGAGGCACCCCTCCACCACATCAGCCTGGAAGTCTGTGCTGTTCTCCAAGACGGGATTGATGATATGACCTTCCGTCCCGTCAATACGGTAGGTGAACACGCGGAGGCTGACGCCTACCTGTGGGGCAGCCAGGCCAGCTCCCTCGACGTCTTCCATGGTCTCCATCATGTCCGCCACGAGTTTTTCCAGCTCGGGTCCGAAGTCCGTCACGGGATCCGCCACTGTGCGGAGCACGGGATCGCCGATGATGCGGATATTCAGAATGGCCATGGAGGATCGGTCCTTAAGTCAGATGGCAGGGGCACACCCAGTTTAGTGGCTTGTCGCCTGATTGCCGTTGGGAGCGGCGGCCGGCTGTCGAACCGGCGGCGCGATGGGCAGGAGTGCCTGCCCGGCGGCCTCGGTGTCAGCAGACATTTCCCAGACCCGGCGTAGCGCACAGAACTTCCACCAGTGATGCCTGAGGACGTCCGGATTGGCCCGCACGGGGCGGACCTCAGTCTCGCCAATGGCGACCGCGAGGAGCAGCGGCGAATCACCGTATTTCCACCCCTCCCACGTTCCAGCCTCACCATCCACCAGGCTTTCTTCGGCCTTCATGCCTGCCACCAGCTGCATGACGACCTTGTCATCGAGCGGTTTAACTGTCCCGTCACGGGACGTGCCCTTGGTTTTATAGTCGATCAGGCACGTACGTCCGTTAATCTTCGCGACCAGGTCCAGCGTGCCAGCGTAGCCAACCGTGGCATTCCACACTGTGATCTCCGGCGCGAGGGGTTCGACGTCGTACAACTCCCACCATTCATCGAACCGTGCGGCAAATCCCTCTTCGCCGTTGGCGCCAAGTAACTCCCGGGTTTCCGTCACCGTGTGTGGCCTGCCCAGGGCGCGTAGCGCAACCTGCTCGCAGTAGTTGTGGACGCGATCTCCACGCCGGGCAGCATCATCCCGGTAAGTCTCTGCTGACTTCGCTGCCCTGGAAACGACCTGCCGGAGTTTGCCAGGGCTTCCGAGACTGTCAGCGAGGGCAGGGTCCTGGGCGAGGCTGTTCGCTCCCATATAGCCAAACCAGCCATCCAGGCCATGTGGCTGCTGTCCAATCACTGTGGTGATGGACGGCACGGTGTAGGGGACCGAGGTGGAGCGCGCGTACATGCGGCCATAATCCGTGGCATGGGCCAGAAGTGGTGCGGTCATGGAACAACCCTTTCACTGGGGTCCGACAACTTTCCCAGGCATGGGGGTCGGGAAAACAAAGATCCCCGCCAGCGCCGCGACGTTCTCGGGCTGACGGGGATCTCTACTGGTGGGCGATACTGGGTTCGAACCAGTGACCTCTTCGGTGTGAACGAAGCGCGCTACCACTGCGCCAATCGCCCCAGTGCCCTTGAATCCTAGCGGACCCTGCAGTCAAATGGGAAATCGATCCCGCAAAAACCGCCACCACAGGGCCGCACCCAAACGTCAGTCCCGCCAGGGGGCTCTACACAGTGTCCGGAACGGTGTCCGGGTTCAACCACGACCCTTCCAACAGGTCAACGCCACCTGCCGCAAATTACACCCGTGTAATTCGATCAGTTCCGCGCCGTTACAGGCGAGAAAGGCGCTCGGCCCGTGCCTCACTGGCAACGATTTGGCGAACCGGACAACCTCCTATAGAGTTCTTACTCGTTGGAAGCGAGGGAATGCCACTGCGGTATTGACGTTGTCTCCATTGTTGCGGACGTAGCTCAGCTGGTAGAGCACCACCTTGCCAAGGTGGATGTCGCGAGTTCGAATCTCGTCGTCCGCTCGCAGGACACCTTAATGATTCTGGTCCAGAGTAGATCTGGGCTGGTATCGACAGGGTGGGTTGGCCGAGAGGCGAGGCAGCGGCCTGCAAAGCCGTTTACACGGGTTCGAATCCCGTACCCACCTCGGTTTATCCATTGTTTCCAGTGAAAACTGGAAGACATTGGGCGATTGGCGCAGCGGTAGCGCGCTTCCCTGACACGGAAGAGGTCACTGGTTCGATCCCAGTATCGCCCACCAAACGGGGAAACCCGTTTCATGCGGTTCGCAGAATTTCTTCGGCGTTCTTCATACTGCGGACGTAGCTCAGCTGGTAGAGCACCACCTTGCCAAGGTGGATGTCGCGAGTTCGAATCTCGTCGTCCGCTCTCTGATCTCTTGGAGATCCCACCCCACCAAGTATTTGGTCGGGGCGATTGGCGCAGCGGTAGCGCGCTTCCCTGACACGGAAGAGGTCACTGGTTCGATCCCAGTATCGCCCACCATGACGACACCTTCGGCCGAAGGTGTCTTTTTTTGCGTCATTGCCACGTAATGCCTGCTGGCTTACGCTGTGGGCGCACACTGGCGAAAAACGGCCCGGTCGCCTAGGAAGTCGACCTCGGTCTGGGTACTATCAGTCGCAGAGGGGCAATTTGGCTCCGCGATTGAAGGGAGGTGCTCGTGGGACTAATTGACGATCTCAAGGGCAAGGCTCAGGGCCTCGTTAAGGGCAACGAAGAGGCCATCAGGAACGGCATTGAAAAAGCCGGCGATTTTGTCGATTCGAAGACGGGCGGAAAGTACGCCGGTCACATCGACAAGGTCCAGGATGGCGCTGGTAAACTCGTTGACAAGGTAGACGGGGATTCGACTCCCAGCAGCACGGACAAGCAGCCACCGGCGCAAACGCCGCCGCCTGCTTTCCCACCCACTGCGGACAAGACTCCGTAACTCTCGAGATTCTGCAGTCGTCTGACTGCCCAAGTACGTCAAACAGGGCACAGATCCGCCGTGAGGCAGCGTCTGTGCCCTTGGCGTTTAACAAATAAACATGAACCCCACGCTGCGGGTAGGGTTCATGTTTATGCGCCAACCACGGGGTACCCAGTCCTCCCCCGCCACAGCCGAGAACCTCGCACAGCCGGTCATAGCCGGAATCGTGACGGCACTGGTCGGCTTTACCTCATCGTTTGCCGTGGTTCTTGCTGGACTTCAGAGCGTCGGCGCAAGTCCAGCCCAGGCAGCGTCAGGACTGCTGGCCCTGACGCTGGTGTTCGGTGTAGGTGTCCTCTGGCTCTCGTGGCGCTCCAGAGCCCCTGTCACGCTGGCATGGTCCACCCCTGGGGCGGCCCTTTTAGCTGGGTCCGCAGCACTCACAGCAGGGTGGCCAGCCGCCGTCGGAGCCTTTATAGCCGTCGGATTCCTGATCGTCCTGACAGGACTCATCCCGGCCCTTGGCAGGTTGCTGACCAGAATCCCGGATTCCCTGGCCCAGGCAATGCTTGCGGGCGTCCTGCTTCCGCTGTGCCTGGCCCCCATCCAAGCGCTCGGAACAGTTCCCCTGCTGGTGGCACCGGTCATTGCCTGCTGGCTGGTCATGATGCGATTTGCGCCGCGCTGGTCAGTCCCCGCCGCCCTGCTCGTTGCCCTCGCTGTGATCGGGATCAGCCTAGCGCTGGCTGGGACGCCCGTCCGAACAGGGACCCTCCTCCCAGCACTGGTGTGGACCACCCCAGCATTCAGCCCGCAGGCCCTGGTCGGAATCGCGATTCCCCTTTTCATCGTCACCATGGCCTCGCAGAATATCCCGGGGGTGGCGGTGATGACGTCCTTTGGCTATCCGACGCCGTGGCGTCCGGCCATGCTGGTCACAGGCGTTGGCACAGCGCTTGCCGCGCCTTTTGGGGGCCATGCCATCAACCTTGCCGCCCTTAGCGCAGCCCTCTCCGCTGGCCCCGAGGCAGGGCACGACCGTTCCCGGCGCTGGATTGCCGCTTTCACCTCTGGCCTGGCATACCTGGTGCTGGCAGCGTTTTCTGCAGCACTGGTGACGCTTGTCTCCGCCGCACCCCAGGGCATGCTGGAGACTGTTGCCGGCCTGGCGCTCCTGGGAACACTCGCTGCCGCTATTTCGGCTGCGCTGGAAAGGGTTGAAGACCGCATCCCGGCTGCCATCACCTTCCTGGTGGCAGCGTCCGGACTCGCCTTCGCAGGCATCGCGGCGGCGTTCTGGGCCCTGCTGGCTGGACTCCTCGTCCGATCGGTTCTTCGTAGGAGGAAGGAGCCGGTGGACCCGGCAGCCACGGTCTAGGCCGCGGCTACTTTGCCTTCCTGGCCCTCGCGTGCAAGCGCGGTAAGGCGTGAGACAGCCCGGAAGTACTTCTTCATGTAGCCCCCGGTCATCATCTCCTCAGTGAAGAGGTTGTCGAACGCCACGCCACTGGCCAGGATGGGTACGTCCTTGTCATACAGCCTGTCAGCGAGGACAACGAAGCGAAGTGCCACGGACTGCTCGGTGATGGTGTGGACATCGCGCCAGACCACACCGTCAACACCGTCAAGAAGCTGCCTGTAGCGGCTGGGATGCACGCCGGCAAGGTGGTCGATCAGGGTTGCAAAATCGTCCTGGGCTACTGTTTTTCCTTCAAAGTCGGACGCGATGCGACCGGAGAGCTCGCTGTTTCTCAACGGCGCAGGAGCGTCGGGCAGCCCACGGTGCCGGAAGTCCTCCCCGTCAATACGCAGAACGTCGAACTGGTCCGCCAGGACCTGGATCTCCCGCTGGAAATCGACGGCAGCAAACCGGCCATCACCCAGGGACCCCGGCAGGGTGTTTGACGTGGCAGCCAGCTTCACCCCGGCGTCGGCCAGTTCCCGCATCAGCCGGGACATCAGCACAGTGTCTCCCGGATCATCCAGTTCAAACTCATCGATGCACACCAGCCTGTAGCTGCTCAGTGCTTCCACAGTCTTGCGAAACGACAGCGCACCGACAAGGTTTGTGTATTCCACAAAGGTGCCAAAAGCCTTGGGCCCAGGAGCTGCGTGCCACAGGGAGGCGAGGAGGTGGGTCTTGCCCACACCAAACCCGCCGTCAAGGTAGATCCCTGCACGTGAGGTCTCCTTTTTGCTGAACATCTTCTTGAAGAAGCCGCCGGAATCGCCGGTTCCTACACCAGCGGCAAAACCCTCGAGCGCCTGCACCGCAGCGCCCTGGCTGGGCTGGGCCGGATCCGGACGGTAGCTGGCAAAGGACACCTCACCAAACCTGGGCGAGGGATAAAATCCGTTGAGGAGCTCGTCCACCGAGACTTTCGGCGTCCGCGCGGTGAGCTGTTCAATCTGTGCCAAGGGGATCCATTCTGGAAGTGCGGGTATCTCCCACAGAATACCGGCAAGCTGGCATGGGCCCTGCCGCGTCGAAGCCGGCGCACGGACGTGAGCAAGAGCATATTTCCCAACGTTAACGTTCTTACGCAGCAGGCTGCAGCCATGACTAGGGTGGAAGGTGGGTACACCCACCGAGTATTTTCCAGTGAAAGGCCATGCACCATGCCCTACGCAGTTGAAGAGAACGAGAAATTTTCCGCCTACGCCCACCCCGAGCGCCTCGTCTCCACAGAATGGCTTGCCGCAGCCATCGAGGCTGGCGACGTTGCAGGCGGCGACCTGGTTGTTGTGGAGTCCGACGAGGATGTCCTCCTCTATGAGATGGGCCATATCCCCGGCGCTGTCAAGATCGACTGGCATACAGACCTCAATGATGAAGTCACCCGCGACTACATTGACGGCCCAGCGTTTGCAGAATTGGCTGCCGCCAAGGGAATCTCCCGCGACAGTACAGTGGTGATCTACGGCGACAAATCCAATTGGTGGGCTTCCTACGCGCTCTGGGTCTTCACCCTCTTCGGTCACGAGGATGTCAGGTTGCTCGACGGCGGGCGCGACAAGTGGATCGCAGAAGGCCGCGAACTGAGCCACGAAACGTCAACACCAGCACCGGCCACCTACCCGGTGGTGGAGCGCAACGACGCTCCCATCCGAGCTTTCAAGGATGACGTGCTGGCCCATCTGGGCAACCCACTCATCGATGTCCGTTCTCCGGAGGAATACACCGGGCAGCGCACCCACATGCCCGCCTACCCTGAAGAGGGCGCCCTGCGTGGCGGCCACATTCCCACGGCTGCTTCCATTCCCTGGGGGCGTGCGGCGGCAGAAAACGGCACCTACCGCAGCCGGGCAGAACTTGAGGCCCTCTATCTGGACGAGGCAGGGCTCAAAGCCGGTGACGACGTTGTGGCCTACTGCCGCATCGGGGAACGCTCGAGCCACACCTGGTTTGCCTTGAAGTACCTGCTGGGCTTCGAGTCGGTGCGCAACTATGACGGATCCTGGACTGAATGGGGCAATGCAGTCCGCGTGCCCATTGCCAAGGGCACCGAACGTGGCTCCCTGCCCGCCTAGGTGGACGCGCGGCGTCCCCTGCGCGGGATGCCGGCGAGGGGGTAGGGGCACGCATTGCGTAGGATTGGTCCAATGACAACCTCTCCCCTGCCTCCCGCCCTGGCTGAAATAGTTGACGACTTCCAGGCGCTGACGGAACCTGACCGCCTCCAGCTCCTCCTCGAGTTCTCACGTGGCCTTCCGGAGCTTCCGAGCAGGCTGACCAACCACCCTGAGCTTCTGGAACAGGTAGTGGAGTGCCAGTCGCCGCTTTTCCTGACCATCGAGAAAGAACAGACTGACGACGCCGACATCTTCAGGCTGTTCTTCAAGGCACCTCCGGAAGCACCCACCACGCGTGGTTTTGCAGCAGTCCTGCACGAAGGCCTGGACGGGCTCAGCGGCGACGACATCCTCGCTGTCCCGGATGACATGCCGGAGCTTTTGGGCCTCACCCGGGCCATCACGCCCCTGCGGATGCGTGGCATGACAGCCATGCTGGGACGGATCAAGCGCAAAATCGCCGCCGACATGGCGCACACGCGCGCCGCAGCGGATTCCTGACCCTACGCGGCAATGTACCTGGATGGGTAGGGTCCGATGATGAAGCACAAGGTTGCCGCAGCGGGAACCCCGGCCCTGGTGGCCCTCACGGCCGCAGGCGTCGACTTCACAGCGCATCCATACACACATGAGCCAGGTGTGACCCAGTACGGGCTGGAAGCTGCGGCGGCCCTGGAAGTCAGCCCCGCAAAGGTCTTCAAAACCCTGATGGTGGAAGTTGATGGCTCCCTTAGTGCCGCCGTCGTCCCCGTCACCGGCACCCTTGACCTGAAAGCGTTTGCCGCGTCGCTAGGGAAAAAGAGGGCCGCCATGGCGGCCCCGGCGCTGGCCGAAAAACGGACGGGCTACGTCCTCGGCGGAATATCTCCACTAGGACAACGCCACCCTGTCCCCACCGTCATCGACGACTCGGCGCTGACCCACAGCACCATCCTGGTATCAGGGGGAAAACGCGGACTGGACGTTGAGCTTTCTCCTACGGACCTGATTCGACTCACTGGCGCGATAATAGGTCCCATCGGGCTACCCGGAGGATAGCTTCCTTGGGATGCCGGGGTGACTCCGCCTGGAGCCCAGACCAGGCCTCAGAGTGGCGGCGCCGCCGGGGCTGGATCCCCGGGATTGGCGCGGGGTGCCAGCTGCTGCTGAAGCCAGGAGCGCACCAGCGATTCCCACCGGCCCGGATCTACATTCCATTCCTTGGTGTGACGTGCTTCCTGGAAGGTCTCGAAGCGCACCATGTCAGGATTTCGTTCCGCGAGAGCCGCGGAGGGTCCGTACGGCACGTACTCATCATCGACGCTGTGCAGAATAAGGGTCGGCGTCCGTAGCTCCACTGCCCGGCTCACCCAGTCCATCGCCTTGAGGTCAACGGGCGCTGACAGGCCGGTAAGCCGACGACCAAGCGGGTGGGCAAGCATCAGTTGTCCGTAGCGCCCCACGAGGTTGGGGATCCGGTTGAGGACGGCATGGTGCGCCAGCACGTTGATCCAGTCGATGACGGGCGCATCGAGCACCATGGCGCGGATCAGCTGCCTGTAGCGGGAAAGATCAGCTGCCTGCAGGCAGATGGCCCCACCCATCGACCATCCAAAGAGCATGACCTCCGCAGCCCCGTGGGCCAGGGCATAGGCGATTGCAGCATCAACGTCTTCCCATTCGGTACTCCCCAGGCCGTAGCGTCCATCATCGGCAGAGGGCGCCTCGCCGTCGTTTCGATAGGAAATGAGCAGGCTGGTCAGCCCGGCGGCCTGGGCTACCGGCACTGCCCGGAGCGTTTCCTGCCGCGACGCACCACGGCCATGGACCATGATGGCCCAAACCGGGCCCGGCTCTGCTGGCCTGATCAGCCAGGCGGGTGCCTGTCCGTTTTGGACATCGATCAGTACATCCTCCGCATCAAGACCCATGGCTGCCGGATCGGGGAAAATCGCCCCACCCCACCAGCCGCGCGTAGCGGTCTCCAGTGTCCCCTGGTAGACCTCCTCCACGTCCCGAAGGACAGTCCGTTCAGCGGGTGAGTAGGAAATGATCCGGCCTATGCGGGCGTGCCCCTGGCCACCATCGAAGTACAGGCTGTAGACACCGTCCACGGTCGTGTCATCAGTGGCGGCCAGGATGACGCTGAGGCCACCGTGCTCGTCACGCGGGACAGCGAGGATCTCTTGATCGGCCACGCGCTGGCGGGAGGGCGTGATGACGCGCCGTGCGAAGTAGACGGCCAGGGCAGAGGAGCCACCGGCCAACACCCCAGCCAGCGAACTGCCACCAATAATGCCGCCAATGGTCCATTTGGTCCGCAGGGACATACCGGATTCGACCCGCAAGGCTGGGGACTTGGTTGAAGATGCCATGTCCCTATTCTCACCGGTCGGACCGCTTCCGCCACATCGGTCAACGATCACTGCGCCGCGTACTAGGCTGAACCCATGAGTGATCCAATTGTCATCCTGACCGAAGAACCCCTTGGCCCCGAAGATCGCGCCAACATTGCGCAGTTGGCGGATGGCCGCGAGACACAGCTGGTGGTGCTGGTGCCAGGAAACACCGAGCGCCACCTCCTGGTGGACTTCCTCGAAAATCTTTCACTCTTGGAATTTGCCAAGGCATTCCGCGATCTTACGTCCACCACGGCGGACGCCACCGAACAGCGTGCAGAAGCCCAAGAGACTCTCGATACTTCCCTGCAAACGCTCGCGGGGATCAGCACGGACCTGAGCGGTGAGGTCCTGGCCGGGACCGCCGTGGACGGCCTTGTCGCCAAGGTCAACGAGATCGGGGCAACGCAAGCCGTCGTCATTACCCGTCCGCACGCCGTCTCGGACACCTTCCACACTGACTGGGCCAACAAGGCGCAGGACCAGCTGGGAGTCCCCGTCCTGCATCTCTACGCAGGATCGGGATTTATCGGCGACTCCTGAGCGTTGACCCTGATATGAGTATTTTCGGAAAAAAATCCACTGATTCCGCATCCTCGCCCGTAGCCGAGTTTGTCCCTTCACCTCACCAGCCTGCGGCACCCACCGTCGTAAAGAGTGATGAGGAGTGGCGCCAGGAGCTTTCTGCGCAGGAATTCCAGGTCCTGCGCCAGTCAGGAACTGAACGGCCCTATACGGGTGAGTACTGGGATACCCATACAAAGGGTGTTTACCAGTGCCGTGCCTGCGGTGCAGACCTGTTCACCAGCAATGAGAAGTTTGATTCACACTGTGGGTGGCCATCGTTCTGGGCCCCCCTCGCGGAGGAGAAGGTGCGCTACATCCATGACCGCACCATGGGCATGGCACGCATCGAGGTCCGCTGCGCCACCTGTGATTCCCATCTGGGACACGTTTTCGAGGGTGAGGGCTACGGCACCCCGACTGACCAGCGCTTCTGCATCAATTCGGTCTCCATGAAGCTGGTCACCAGCACTACAGACCCAGCGGATGCCACGGACGGCTGAACACCTTCTGCTGGAGCAGCTGGACCCTGTAGAGAGAAACGATGCACGTGGCGACAGGCGGGTACCCCACCTGTCGCCACTGGCATCTCAGGTCCCGTCGGATCCCCCGCGTCAGGTCCTCGGGAGCCAGCGCGGGCCACTCCTGGATGAGCGCGGTGTACGTGTCGATGATGAGCGTGGCGAGGCCAACGCCTCGAAGGGCTCGAACCGCTGAAGAGCCGATCCAGCACCAGAGTTGCTTACCCTTCTGGCAAATTTGAGTTAGAAACCCTGTCTTGTTGCTACGCTCATTGAACACCGCAACAAGGGAGGCGCAGCAGCCATGACCATCACCACCACAGCCCGCTCAGAGTCCATCACCGGGAGCATCACAGCGACCAACGCGGACTGGCTCAGCCTCCGACGTGCCGCAGAGTCGCTTCAGCTGCTCCAGGTTAAAGACGGCTCGATCCCTGATGCGGAACAGCATGGCACCGCCGCAGAACACGTGGATCAGCTGGTCGCTGGCATCGAAGCACTTGCGCCAGCATTCCCGCACGACGCCGACTACCTCACTGCAGTGGTTCAGGACTTCCGCCGCTGGAGCTTGGCGGGCTTCCCCGTCCCGGACTTCCTCGATTCCCTGCTTGAATTCAGCCCCCAGCGCGACAGGCTCAATGGCCGACAGCATTTGGTGGTCTTTCCCATGTATACCCAGAACGGCAGTACCAACAGGTTTGTTGAAGCAGTGTTGATCGAGGTCATCTGGCCAGATTTCATTGCCGAACTGGAAGCTGGCGAGTACTCAAACAAGCTATTCGTCCCCATCCGCTTCATCGACTTCACGCCCGGTTATGACACGAACTCAGCGGTTCTCTTTCCCGAATCCGTTGGCGTACGGACCACGCCGACATTCACGTGGGGCGGGATTTTCGCAGACCGCGAGGCTGCGCGTTTCCGGCGTGTGCTGCGCGCCGCCGCGGAGATCACCTCCCTTGAGCTTCCTGCCGGTGCACTGGACCTCCTTGAGAGCCAGGAACTCACCGAAAAAACCTTTGTCATGTGGGACCTGATCCACGACCGCACCCACATGCGTGGCGACCTGCCCTTTGATCCCTTCATGATCAAGCAGCGCATGCCGTTTTTCCTCTACTCCCTCGAGGAGCTTCGCTGCGACCTCACAGCGTTTCGCGAATCCGTGCGGATTGAGAAGGACGAGGACGCCGACCCGGCGGCCAGGGAACACGCGAAGCTAGTGCAGTACGCCGTCATTTTCGACCGGATTTTCCGCTTTGCCATCACCGGTTCCCGGGTGCGCAACTACGACGGACTGGGTGGCCAGCTCCTCTTTGCGTGGATGCACCAGCACCATGTCCTGCATTGGACTGACACCAAGCTGACCATCGACTGGGACGAAGCGGCCGACGTCGTTATCGCCCTGGGTGCAGCAATTGAGGAGCTCTACTGGCGCTCAATAGACCGTCCCAAGACCGCCCACTGGTTGGCCGCCTACCAGCTGGTCTCATCGACAGTGACCCCCAACCCAGCATCAGTCTGGGCGCGGGGTCCGCAGGCCCTACCCCTGGATGGCCCGCCCCGTGGACTGACCGACCAGGTTCTTGATGATGAGTTCCCGCTGTCAATGTTTTACGAGGCATTGGAGAAGAAAATGCGCGGAGTTATCGAATCCACAGCCGGCATAACAGGCGCCACTCCCGCGCCGGCTGCGGGCGCATGACCGGGCAGCAGACCTCCGCAGTACCAGCCGCTGCTGACATCCGTACGGTCCTCGTGACCGGCGGCAGCGGCCCCTCGGGCGTCGCGGTCTCCACCGCACTTGTGGCTGCTGGATTCCGTGTTGTGAGCATTGGATCCGACAGGGCACGCAGCGAGCAGGCCGCCGCCATCAGTGGCGCCACCGCCATGGTCTGCGATCTTGAGGACGCGGCGGACGTTGAGCACCTGCGTGAGCGGGTGATGGCGGCCAGCCCCGGACTGGCCGGAATCATCCATCTCGTCGGCGGCTGGCGTGGTGGCGCTGACTTCACATCCCAGAGTGACTCAGACTGGGACTTCATGGTGGCTCGTGCCGTGACCACGCTACGCAACGTCACACGCACTTTCCACCACGACCTCGCAACACAGGAGGGCTCCCGCTTCGTTATGGTGTCCTCAACGGCCGTAGGGAAACCGACGGCGAAAAATGCCAACTACGCGGCAGCAAAAGCGGCCGCAGAATCGTGGACACTGTCGCTGGCCGACAGTTTTGCAGCGAACAACAACGACAGTGCAGCCGTTGTCCTGGTGGTCAAATCCCTGGTGGACGACGCGCAGCGCACGGCTCAGCCAGAACGCAGGTTCCCCGGAGCCACGGATGTACACGACCTGGCATCGGCCGTCGTCAGGCTCTTTGATACTCCAGGGCATGAGATCAACGGGCACCGCATCACGCTGGCACCTTGACCATCATGCGACGGCGCTGCCCTGGCAACCCTAGACTGAGAACGTGAGCGAGAACATGACAGCAACCCAGACCAACCCGGCACGGATCCACGACACCTCCGTCCGGGGATTCGCATCCGATAACTACTCTGGAGTCCATCCCGAGGTACTTGAGGCCCTGGCCGCAGCCAACACCGGACACCAGGTGGCTTACGGCGGAGATGACTACACCGCACGCCTCCAGGAAGTCCTTGAGGATCATTTTGGACCTGGCATTGAAATGTTCCCGGTGTTCAACGGCACCGGAGCCAACGTCCTCGCCCTGCAGTCGATCCTGCCCCGCTGGGGTGCGGTTGTATGCGCCACCACAGCACACATCAACGTTGATGAAAATGGTGCGCCTGAGCGAATTGGCGGAATTAAGCTCCTGCAGGTCGCAACTCCGGACGGAAAGCTGACACCGGAACTTATCGATCAGGAGGCATGGGGCTGGGGCGACGAGCATAGGGCACAGCCGTTGGCTGTCTCCATCACGCAGACCACTGAACTAGGCACCTGCTACACCCCTGCAGAAGTTAGGGCCATCGCGGACCACGCCCATGCCCGCGGAATGAAGCTGCACATGGACGGAGCTCGATTGGCCAACGCAGCAGCTTCCCTGGGAGTGCCCCTGCGGGATTTCACCACCGATGCCGGGGTGGACATCCTGTCCTTCGGTGGCACCAAGAATGGCCTGCTTTTTGGCGAGATTGTCGTGGCCCTCAATCCTGCTGCGGCCGACGGGCTGCTATACCTGCGCAAGATGAACATGCAGCTGGCCTCGAAAATGCGCTTCCTCTCTGCCCAGTTCATTGCCCTGATGCAGGACGGTCTCTGGCTCCGGTCCGCACAGCACGCAAACACCATGGCTGCCCGCCTCCGCTCCGGAGTGGATGGCCTTGCAGGAGTCGTGCCCACGCAGGCGACGCAGTCCAACGGCGTCTTCGCCGTCCTTCCTGCTGGCGTAGCAGACAAACTCCGCGAATCCTTCCGTTTTTATGACTGGAACGAGGCCACCGGTGAAGTTCGATGGGTCTGCTCCTTCGACACCACCGAAGAAGACGTGGACTCCTTCGTCACAGCTCTGCGACGCGAATTGGCTGCCACTTCGTCGCAGTAAGCCCCTGCTGGCCAGTACCCGAGGGCACACTCCGGGCCGCTGGCCAGCGGGAAAACGGTGCACCGGCAGCTGTCACTGCGCCGTGTCCCAAAGGCACAACGGGCGGCGTGCCTGCGAAGGATACTTCGCTTTCCTGAGTATTCTTCGAGAGTGAACGATCTTACCCATGTGCCTGCAGACTTCCTGCACGCACTGGGAACCTTGCGCAAGGCCAGGAACCGCAGCGAAGTCCGACTTGCCGAAATCCCTGCGCCATCCCGACTCGCGCCCTTTGCAGTCGCTTTGGGGGCCGAAGTCATGGCCGGACAAGCGGGTGCGGCAGCTCCCGTTCACGGTCCGGCCGCATCGGCATTGAGCTCCACTGTCGGACAGGCTGAGGATGAGGAAGTGGCCACAGGTCGTTTTATCCTGCTCCATGATCCGGCGGGCTCCCCCGTCTGGGATGGTGAATTCCGGATCGTCACCTACATCAGGGCCCAATTGGAACCAGAGATGGGCAATGACGAGATGCTCGGCACCGTTGCCTGGACGTGGCTGGTCGAGGCACTGGAGAATCATCAGGCCCCCTACCGGTCCGCCGGCGGAACAGCTACGCGCGTGCTGTCGGAAAGCTTCGGAACGCTGTCCGGCCGTCCTGGGACCATTGACCTGGAACTGCGTGCATCCTGGACTCCTGCGGGGCCCAATGTGCAATCCCACCTGGAAGCCTGGTCAGACATGGTCTGCACGTTTGCCGGACTGCCGCCCCTTCCCGAAGGTGTTACGGCACTGCCGGGACGACGCAGGAACTGAACCGATGAAGTTGAATCTGGGGGCGTTCGCGTGTTTCGGTAAACTGTATTCACCATGACCCCTAACATTCCGGACGTAACCGCAGCTGGCGCTCCTGCTGCCGAGTCCCCTCCCCACATCAACGTCGATGGATTCGAGAAATCCATCCCGGAAATCGTCGCCCTCTCAGAGCCACGCGAAGGTGTCCCCCTGGTCATCGAAACCGCCGCCGGGCTTCAACGCTGTGCCGCTGCACTCGCGGCCGGTACCGGTCCGGCAGGAGTCGATGCCGAACGGGCATCGGGATTCCGTTACGGCCAAAGGGCTTTCCTGGTCCAGATCAGGCGCGAGGGCGCCGGGTCCTGGCTTATTGATCCCGAGCCTTTTGAGGATCTGTCCATCATCAATGAAGCGCTTTCCGGGGTGGAATGGATTCTGCACGCCGCCAGCCAGGATCTCCCGTGCCTGTCCGAACTGGGCATGTGGCCGGACCGCCTTTTCGACACGGAACTGGCGGCACGACTTGCTGGCCTTCCCCGTGTGGGGCTGGCCGCGGTTATCGAACAACTCCTTGGTTTCGGACTCGCCAAAGAACACTCCGCTGCGGACTGGTCCACTAGGCCGCTACCCGAACCCTGGCTCCGCTACGCGGCCCTTGACGTCGAAGTCCTCGCGGAACTGCGCGAGGAGCTGGTGGAGCTCCTGGAAGCCGACGGGAAGCTGGAGTACGCGGAACAAGAATTCGCAGCGATCCTGACCGCAGGCGTGGCACCACCCCGGATCGATCCCTGGCGTAAAACCTCTGGTCTGCACCAGATCCGCGATCGTCGTCAGCTGGCAGCGGTTCGCGAACTGTGGATCGAGCGCGATGCACTGGCCCGCAAGCGGGACGTGGCCCCTGGCCGGCTTATCCCCGATTCGGCCCTGGTTGCAGCAGCAAAAGCCATGCCCTCGACGGTCCCCCAGCTCCTCGGGACAAAAGGCTTTCATGGCCGAGCTGCCCAGCGGGAAGCTCCGCGCTGGCTGCGTAGTATCGCCGCAGCACGTGACCTTCCAGAGCTGCCACCTCTGCACTTGGCCACCAACGCACCCCCACCTCCGCGCGCCTGGGCTGACCGTGACCTTGCGGCAGCCGAGCGGCTCGCCACAGTCCGGCCCGTGCTGCAGGCCAAATCGGAGGAAGTCAACATCCCGCTGGAGAACCTCCTCACCCCGGACTTCCTGCGCCGCGTTGCCTGGCGCCCGCCGTCTGACATCAGCATGGAGACTGTGGCGGAAAGCCTGCGGGACTTGGGCGCGCGTGAATGGCAGCTGGGACTGGTGGTCCCCCTGATCACCCATGCCTTCCTCAATCCCCAGCCGCTGCCGGAAAAACCCACCGGCGAAAACACCCAGGCCGCCTCCTAGGGGCTCGGCCCCGCGGGGAACCCGGTTGCGTGCTGGACAGGCGCTCCTGGGCACTCTTGCGCCGCAAGTTACTCACCAGTAACATTAGGGTCACTGCTGTTCGCGCAGGCTTGAGCTACAGACCGTCTCGATGAGGAGCACTTTGTGAGTCCAGAACGTACCCCCGGAACCCCCCGAGCCGTCCGCGACGTCGTCTTTGTTGATGGCGTCCGGACACCCTTTGGGCGTGCGGGCGAAAAGGGTATTTACGCCGGTACCCGCGCCGATGACCTCATGGTCAAGTGCATCCGAGATCTCATGCGGCGCAACCCAACACTTCCTGCGGAACGAATCGACGAGGTAGCTGTCGCTGCCACCACGCAGACAGGGGATCAAGGCCTGACCCTCGGCCGGACAGCGGCCCTCCTCGCCGGACTGCCTAGGACAGTGCCGGGCTTTGCGATCGACAGAATGTGCGCTGGTGCCATGACGGCTGTAACGACCACAGCCAGTGGAATCGGGTTTGGTGCCTACGACGTTGTCATTGCTGGTGGTGTCGAGCACATGGGAAACCACCCCATGGGGTCCGGGGTCGATCCCAATCCACGTTTCATGTCGGAGCGGCTGGTGGATCCAGCAGCCCTGAACATGGGAAACACGGCCGAAAATCTCCATGACAGATTCCCGGCAATCACCAAAGACCGGACAGATGCCTACGCTGTCGCATCACAGCAGAAATTTGGCGCAGCCCTCGACGCAGGGCATATACAGCCAGATTTGGTTCCCGTGGCCACCATGAAACCT
Source organism: Pseudarthrobacter sp. PS3-L1 (assembly GCF_030063285.1). Lineage (GTDB taxonomy): Bacteria > Actinomycetota > Actinomycetes > Actinomycetales > Micrococcaceae > Arthrobacter. Next base: position 587,202 of record NZ_JASISU010000002.1, read on the forward strand.
GGACAGGGATGGACAGTCCACACCACGGACGAGCCGCCGCGCCCCGCAACCACACGCGCTGACCTCGCGGGGCTCAGGACTCCCTTCCGAGCCCATGGGCGGGTAACTGCCGGAAACGCCGCCGGGCTTAATGACGGTGCCACAGCCGCAATCCTCGCTTCCTCGGAGACAGCACAGGAGCTCGGCCTTCCCGTGAAGATGCGTCTTGTCAGCTTTGCCTATGCCGGAGTAGAGCCGGAAGTCATGGGGATCGGCCCCGTGCCAGCCACGGAAAAAGCACTCCGCAACGCTGGCCTGGACATCAACGACATTGGCCTGTTCGAGATCAACGAAGCCTTCGCCGTCCAGGTTCTCAGCTTCCTGGACCACTTCGGGATCGCCGACGACGACCCTCGCGTCAACCGCTATGGCGGGGCGATCGCCGTCGGCCATCCCTTGGCGTCCTCTGGTGTCCGGCTGATGACCCAGCTGGCGCACCAGTTCGCTGCGGATCACAGTGTTCGGTACGGCATCACCACCATGTGTATCGGGCTGGGCATGGGTGCCACAGTGATCTGGGAAAACCCCAACCACGCTGAGTACAGCGGCCAGGCCACGAGTTCCCTGGGCGCAGCAGCAGAAAAAGGAGCACAGGCATGAGCGCCAAGGATTTCACCAGGCTCGCTGAACTTTTCCCGGACGAAACCATAACGCACTCTTATGTGCAGGACATAGTCCTGCCGGGTGTCGATGGAGCCAGCCCCGGTACTTTCGCGCTCATCACACTGGACAATGGCCTGGACCACACCAAGCCCACCACCCTGGGCCCCAACACGTTGATCGAACTGGGTGCCGTCCTAGAAGCACTGCGCGACCGGGCCGTCAAGGGTGAGATTGTTGGTGTTGGCGTCACTGGCAAACCCTATTTCCTGGTGGCTGGCGCAGACCTCTCTGCGGTGAAGACCCTTGATAACCCAGAGCACGGGCTGTGGATGGCCCAACTGGGCCACGATGTCTACAACACCCTCGCCACCATGGGTGTCCCCAGCTTTGCATTCATCAACGGCGTCGCACTGGGCGGCGGGCTGGAAATCGCACTGCAGTCCACCTACCGCACTGTGTCCACCGGCGCCGGAGCCCTGGCATTGCCCGAGGCTTTTATCGGCCTTGTCCCCGGCTGGGGTGGGGTCTACCTCCTGCCGCGCCTGATAGGGCCGGAAAACGCCACCAAGGTGATGATCACGAATCCGCTGAGCAACAACCGCACGCTGGGCGGGCCTGAAGCGTTTGCCATGGGAATGGCAGATGCTCTTTTTGAACCAGCAGATTTTGTGGAGCAGTCAGTGGCCTGGGCAGCCCAGGTCATCGCTGGAAACATCGTGCCGGAGCGGACCCAGAGTGTTGATCCGATGGATAAGGTCGTGACGGAACGCTGGGACGCGGCCATTGCGGCGGCGAGGACCTTCGTGGAGTCCAAGACTTCCAACGCCGCGCCGGCACCAGGAAGAGTCCTGGACATCATGGCAGCGAACCGGACCATGACGGCAGCAGAATCCGCTGAGCTCGAATGCACGACGCTGGCGGAACTCATGCAGACCGACGAATTCCGCTCTACGGTCTATGCTTTCCTGGACCTGGTGCAGCGTCGTTCCAAGCGCCCAGCCGGTGCACCGGACCGCAAGCTTGCCCGCCCCGTCACCAAGGTGGGTGTCGTGGGCGCCGGACTCATGGCCGGGCAGTTAGCGTTGCTTTTCGCCAAACAGCTCAAGGTCCCCGTGATCATGACGGATATCGACCAGGAACGGGTGGACCGCGGCATAGCGCATGTGCACGCCGAGGTAGACAAGCTGCTGGCGAAGAAGCGCGTCAGCCAGGACGCTGCCAACCGAACGAAGGCACTGATTACGGGGTCCGTATCGAAAGAGGCGTTTGCTGACGCTGACTTTGTGATCGAGGCTGTCTTTGAAGAACTTGGTCTCAAAAAGCAGGTGTTCGCCGAGATCGAAGCGATAGTCCGGCCGGACTGCATCCTCGCCACAAACACGTCGTCGCTCTCTGTCACAGCCATGGCGGAGGACCTGGAGCACCCAGAGCGGCTGGTGGGATTCCATTTCTTCAACCCAGTGGCTGTCATGCCATTGCTGGAGATCGTCCGTGCCCCAAAAACTGATGACGCGGTCCTGGCAACCGCCTTCGAGCTGGCCAAGGGCCTGAAGAAGAAAGCAGTGCTGGTCAAGGATGCCGCAGCATTCGTGGTGAACAGGATCCTGCTCCGACTCATGGGAGAGGTCATTGCTGCGTTCGACGAGGGAACACCCGCAGACGTTGCCGACCGGGCGCTGCGACCCATGGGACTTCCCATGACCCCTTTCACCCTTGGTGCAATGGTGGGCCTTCCCGTGGCACAGCATGTCCAGGAATCCTTGCACGAGGCTTTCGGCGACCGCTTCCAGGTTTCCGCCAACCTCCAGACGATGATCGACCACAAAATCCCAGCGCTCTGGGCGCCTGCTGAAGACGGCGGCCACGTCATTCCGGCGTCCACAAGTGAGTTGCTGACCTTCGGCTCCAATCCCTCAACGGCAGCGGAAGTTCTTCGCAGGACCGAAGACGCCCTGGCCCAAGAGGTGGGTTTCATGCTTGATGAAGGCGTTGTTGCGGGGCCAGAGGACATCGACCTCTGCATGATCCGCGGTGCTGGCTGGCCGATGTTCCTTGGCGGCATTACGCCGTACCTGGACCGCGTGGGCGCTTCCGAGCGGATGACTGGGCGACTCTTCCACCCGGCTGGGTAGGCTGGCCTGGACGTACCCGTTCCACCATTGATGCAGCAGGGCACCGTCCCATCGCGTGGGACGGTGCCCTGCTGCATCACGGCTCCGCAGGCACCAGTATGCCGTCGGACAAAACCAGGGTTTTGTGCGCTGCCTCAGCGGCAAAGTCAACGTCGTGGGTGACCAGCACGACGGCGGCGCCCGCCGCTGCGGCTACGTGGATTGCCCGCACCAGGAACCGCCGCCCATGACCGTCAAGGGCTACTGTCGGTTCGTCCAGCAGCAAAATGGCGGGACGACGAGCCAGGACGGTGGCGAGGGCAAGGAGACGCTGCTGGGAAGCTGGCAGCTCGGCAGGGTGGCGCGAGGAGGCTCCGGAGAGTCCCACCACGTCCAGGGCATGGGTTGCGGCGGCAGCGATCGTGCCTGCCGAGCCAGACAGGCCGAAAGCCACCTCACGTTGCGCCGTACGTTCGAAGAGCTGGTCCCTGGGCTGTTGAAAAAGTAGTCCCACCGCCGCGGCAACCGTCCCTGTCGCCTGCCCGGCAATGTCCTTCCCCTCGATCAAGACAGAACCGCTGTCCGGCTGCAGCAGACCATTGAAGTGCCGCAGAAGCGTGGATTTCCCGGCACCGTTAGGGCCCGTTATTGCGATGACCTCACCCGCCTGAAGCGACAGGTTGACCCCGCGCAGGACCGTGTTCGGGGGAACGGCGCGCTGGGCGTTGCGCCGACGCAAGGGCCTGCGTTGCCGGGCCACCGGGCCAAACGCGAACTGGACGTCAGTCAGTTGTGCGGCAGGGAATTTTGAGCCGCCGAGATCCGGGGGTAACGCACGATGGGCTGACCCATCTGGCATCAGCTGGGCATCGACGGGTAGATCGGTTGCTGGGGTGCTCCCCACCCCGCCGCAGCCTGCCGAGACCACCAGGCCCGCAGCAGCGAGTGCCGTAAAGTCAGGCAGTTCAGCCATGATTCCACCAGCACTCAGGCTACCTTCCTGCAGGAGGAACCAGTGACCAGCGGCACGCACCAGGGCATCCACGCACTGGCTGAGGACAAGGACTGCCGTCCCCCGGCCAGCGAGATCGCGCATGAGGGTTACCAGCCCTGCCGCTGCTTCCGCGTCAAGGGATGCAGCCGGCTCGTCGAGAATCAGGACCTCCGGATTCATGATGACAACGCACCCGATGGCAAGCTTTCGCAGCTCTCCACCGGAGAGCGTGGTGGGGCTGTGCTCCAGGAGGTGCGTCAACCCAAGACGTCCGGCAACATGCTGCACGCTCTCCCGCATGGCAGCAGGGCTCACCCCACGGTTCTCTAGTCCGAAGGCAAGCTCCTCCCCCACTGTCGCCCGGACCATGGAGAGCACAGTTGTGCTGTCCTGCGGCACATACCCCACATGGCGGGCCCACTCCGCGGCATTGATGGCTGGATCATCGTCGGTTCCCTCGAAATGGAGTATCTGGCCAGCGACCTCAAGGACACCGGAGAGAAGGCCTGAGTTCCCTGGCCTCGACCACCCGCCCAGCAGTCTGCCGAGAGTGGTTTTTCCGCTGCCGGAGGCTCCAAGAAGGGCCGTGATGGTACCTCGTCGCAGGGCGAGTTCCAGCCCCGTCAGCACGGGACCTGCTTCGTCGTGGAAGGTGAAGTGCTCCACACAGGCGCGGAGAACCGAGCTTTCTTCGGTCACCAGTTCCCACCCGGCAGACTACTGGAGAGCCGGAGGCCCACAACAACGGCGGCGCATAAGAGAACGAGCCAGCGCAGGATCCGCTGCGGCAACGGATCCTGGACCTGTCGGTAACTAGTCGGCCTGGCGGCCGAAACAAATCCCCGGGCCTCAAGGGCCTGGGCCCGGCCGGAAGCTTCTTCCACCAGTGACAACACCAACGGCAAAGCCTGCAGCCGGAACGCTGCAATACGGGAGGGAAGATGCCGTCGGATGACCAGGCCGCGCGCTTCCTGGGCCTGGCGGATACGTAGCTGTTGCTGACCGATGGCAGGTACCAGAGCCAGCGTTGCGGCCAGCACAAATGCCACCCGGCCGGAAACGCCCCTGGCGGAGAGTGCTGCCACCAGGTCGGGAACACTGACCGTGCACGAAAATACCAGCAGGGGCACCACTGCGGCGCCAATCCGGGAGGCGCGTTCAGCGGCAAAAGTGAGCCCCTCTATGGTCACTCGGGCCGGTCCCCACTGTGCAATGACTGTGGTTCCCTCCGGGAAGAACAGCCCGTGCACCATGAACAGCGCCAGGCAGAGAGGCACCAGGATCATAGCCGAGGCAGCAAGAACCTGGGCTCCACGCCCGGACATGAACGACAGCGCTGCTGCCGTCGCCATGACCGCAAGGGACAACGGCACGCTTGCTGCCGCCGTCGTCACGACGGCGGCACTGCCAGCGATGGCCAGGGACGTGAGCGGGTGGAGTTTCATGGGTACCTAGGCGGAACCGCGGAGAAGGTCGTCAGTTGGTGGCGTCGTCGCGGCCCGTCCCGGCAAGGACGTTATGGCGTCGGACAAAGGGGAACTGCAGCCGGGCCCGCCGCGGAAGTGCATAGACCAGGAGAGCCACAAGGGTAAAGACGATCGCCTTGTCCATGGGGTCCGAAAGGAGCGCCTGCTTGGTAATGGCGGCGAAGAGCGTATCGCCCATGGCGCGAAATGCGCTCACAATGGCGCCCGTAGCGACCCCGGAGGTACCGCCAAAGACAAACGCCGCCACGGGTGCTGACACCACGCCACCAATGATCCCGGTGAGGAAGCCTGCGATCGGCGCGAAATAGAAGCGGCGGAAGAGACCGTAGCGTGCGGCCAGTCCGGCGAGGGCACCAATGAGTGCAGCTCCTGCTGCGAACGGCAGGACTGTCGGGTTGAAGAAGGACCAGATGATGCTGCTCAGTGCGCCTGTTGCAGCTCCGGCAGCGGGTCCCGCCAGCACAGCAATCAGCACGGTGCCTATGGCATCAAGGTAAAACGGCACCAGGGTACTTCCGACAAATTGTCCGAGCACAATATTGAGCACCAGGGCCACCGGGATGAGGACCAGCGTGCTCGCCGGCAGGGTAGGCAGAACGGCCATGATAAGGAGAATGGCGCCCACGAGGAAACCAGACAGCGCGATCAACGCCGCTGCACTGCCGGGACCGCCCGCGATGTCAGAAGGTTGGTTGAGGACCAGATAGGCATAGGTTCCCGCAATGGCGAGGGCACCAAGAATTTCGAGCAGGCGCCGCTTGCGCGCAGCCGCGGGGGCCGGCGCGGGCAGCGTCAGGGAGGTCGATGACATTGAAGTTCCTTCAGGGTTTGGGGCGCTGGTCCGAATACTTCCAGATCCTGCTTTTCCAGACGCGATGCACCCACCACCTCCGCAGTATGCGGCGGCAAAGGTCGGAACATCATGGACGCCGCCTATGTCACCTGAGCGGCAACCGGAGGTACTCATTGCCCTTCCGGTCCAGCACTGAGTCTACCGGGAAAGCCATCGGGGCTCGCCGCGCTGCCGCATGGAGTGATGATCCCCTAGGCTGGTTCTGGGCGGCTGGCCGTCCACTGACCCGAAAGGCCCAGAATGCCGCATTACGATCTCGCCATCATTGGTTCCGGTTCCGGAAACTCACTCATCACTCCCTTCTGGGATGACAAGCGGGTTGCCCTCATCGACGGTGGCACCTTCGGGGGCACGTGCCTGAACGTGGGCTGCATCCCCACCAAGATGTTCGTCTATCCAGCCGGCCTGGCCGCCGCACCTACAGAGGCCGGGCGGCTTGGCGTTGACCTGACACTGGACGGCGTCCGCTGGAATGAAATCCGGGACCGGGTCTTTGGCCGGATCGATGCCATCTCTGCGGGTGGACGCAGATACCGGGACGAAGAGCTGGATAATGTTGATCTGTATGCGGAGTACGTGAAGTTCACCGGCCCAAGGGCACTGCGCACGGCTTCCGGAGTTGAGATCACCGCAGACCGCATCGTGATCGCCGCCGGCTCCCGAGCCCGCATACCCGACGTTCCCGGCGTCGATCTTCCGCAGGTGCACACCTCCGACACCGTCATGCGCATTGATGGACCACCCAAAAAAGCCGTGGTCGTGGGTGGCGGCTACATTGCAGCGGAATTTGCCTCGATTTTCCACGGCGTGGGCGCCGACGTCGTCCAGGTGAACCGCTCGCAGTCACTCCTGCGCGGCAACGACCAGGAGATCTCCCGCCGGTTCGCCATAGCCGCCGCCGGGCGATGGGACCTTAAACTTGGCTGGCGCCTCCTGGAGATTCAGGCGGGTGATAGTCAGCGGCCGGCCGACGGTGCCGAGGTAACAGTGGTGTTTGGCAACGACGCAGGAGAGACGCTGAAGCTCCAGGCTGACGTCGTCCTGCTGGCTACCGGCCGCATTCCCAACTCGGACACGCTTGACCTTGATGTGGCAGGATTCGACCTTAGTGCTGACGGAACGCTCGACGTCGATCCGTTCCAGCAGGTCCTTTCCAACGGGGTCGCCGTGGACGGAATCTACGCCCTTGGCGACATTGCCAATCGCCACCAGCTCAAGCATGTGGCCAATCGCGAAGCCCGCGTGGTCTCCCACAACCTCGAACATCCGCAGAGCCAGCGCCCCCTGGACACGAGGGCCGTGCCGTTTGCAGTCTTCAGCACTCCGCAGATTGCAGCCGTTGGATTGACGGAGGATCAAGCCAGGGAGCAGGCCGGCGAGGGCGTCGAAATTGTCACGGCCATCCAGGACTATGGAAGCACCGCCTATGGCTGGGCCATGGAGGACAGGGAAGGGATCGTCAAGCTGGTTGCGGAAAAAGCCACTGGCAAACTGCTCGGTGCCCACATTATGGGACACGAGGCCTCCCTCCTGATTCAACCCCTGATTCAGGCAATAACCACCTCAGTGCCGGTGTACACCATGGCACGCGGACAGTACTGGATCCATCCGGCACTGACCGAGGTGGTGGAAAATGCCCTCCTGTCGCTCGGTGTTGACGAACCGGCGGATGCGCCGCTCTGAGCCAGCGATGCTGGCGTCCGCCGTTGTGGACCCTTGCTAGCCTCCCTACCCCAGGGTGACGGCGAGAGCCCCGACGGCAGATATCAGTTCCTGAAACGCTGCGTCCGGATGGTTCACTGAGACTATCCGGGCGTTGGGCGGCTGGGCCCAGAGCCCACGGAAGTCGGCCACGGTTGTGCCCATCAGGAGCGCGGATTCAGTCTCCACGTCAACTGTCGCAAGCCTGGTTTCCACCGACAGCGTCCCTGCAGCCACACCGGCCGCAAAATAGTCGTGGACGTGCGCCAGGTATCCCTGGTCATAGTGCCGATGGAATTCGAAGTAAAATCTCAGAGCATCCGAGAGCTGTCGAATCAGGGCATTGTCGGCAGTGCTCCGCTGCCCTTCCGGCTGATCTCCGTCCACGTGTTCAGGCAATGCCAGGCCAGCAGCCTCAGCCAGGAGGCGGACGTGCTCCGGGTGCATTTCAATCCGTTCCGTGGTGTCCAACGAACAGACGACGGGCAGCTTGTCCACGGCCCGGCCCCGGTACGCTGCAAAGACCTCCTTGGCCGCATGGGGATCCACATGGGTATTCCACTCCGCCGTGGGAGTGGTGTTCCCCTGGTGGTAGAAGCTTCCGCCCATGATGACAACTCCTGCGAGGAGCTCGGGCAGCGCAGGCTCCCTACGCAGGGCCAGGGCAAAGTTGGTCAACGGAGCAGTGATCAACGCCGTCAGCTCACCAGGCCTAGCCCGGGCATGGGCAACCCACAGGTCTACGGCGTCATGTTCCGATAAACTGCCCTGCGGATCTGGGAGCTCTGCGTAGCCCAATCCCTGTGGTCCATGGGTCTCTGGTGTGGTCACAAGCGGTATGTGCAATGGAGCGCGAGCACCAATGGCGACTTCGATGCCCGGCCGGCCGCACAGTTCCAGAATCGCTAGCGTGTTCCTAGCGACCTGGTCCGCATCCACGTTGCCGGGAGTGGCCGTGACGGACACAAACTCTGTCTCCGGCAGCGCGGAGAGGTAAACGAGGGCAAGGGCATCATCAATGCCGGTGTCCACATCCAGCAGGAAGGATGTCATGGCTGCCTAGAAGAGGGCTACTTTGGGGACCTTCGGAAAAATGGCATCCAGCTCCTCACGCTCCGCGTCAGAGGGCAGCCAGGATGCTGCTGCCGCATTCTCGACAACCTGTTCGGGCCGGGTGGCACCAGCAATGACGCTGCCCACCGAGGACTGCGCGGCAAGCCAAGAGAAAGCCACCTGGATCTCACTCAGATTCCGGTTTTTCGCAAACTCGCTGAACTGGCCCAACTGCTGCCAGTCGGCGTCGTCCACGAGGTTACTGCGGGTGTGGCTGAGGCGCGAGCCTGCAGGCGCCTTGCCCTTCGTGTACTTTCCGGTGAGAAGGCCGTTGGCCAAAGGGAAATACGGAAGTACTCCGAGTCCAAATTCCTCTGCGGCGGGTGTGACTTCGAGCTCGGCGCGGCGGTCCAGGAGATTGTAGTGGTTCTGGGTGGAAATAAACCTAGTACTGCCAAGTTCCCTGGCCACATATTCGGCCTGGGCGATCTGCCAGCCTGACCTGTTGGAGTGGCCAAGGTAGCGGACCTTCCCGCTGGACACGAGGTCATCGAGTGCACTCAGGGTCTCGTCGATGGGCGTCAGCGGGTCAGGAGTATGGAACTGGTAGAGATCTATCCAGTCGGTCCCCAGGCGGCGCAGGGATGCTTCCACGGCCTGCACAATGTAGCGCCGGGAGCCCCGAGCACCAAAGTCCGGTCCACTGGCACCCTTCATGTCCATGCCAAATTTGGTGGCCACAATCGCCTCGTCGCGACGGCCATGAAGCGCCTTGCCAAGCATCTGCTCACTGAGGCCCGGTGAAGAACCATAGGCGTCAGCTACATCAAAAAGGGTGATCCCGGCGTCAAGGGCCGCGTGGACCACAGCATCGGTTCCCTGCTGGGATTCTGTGGCCGTCCCGGCCCGGCCGAGGTTGTTGCACCCCAGGCCAACAACGGAGACGGACAGTCCGGACTTTCCAAGGCGGCGGTAAGCAGTCATGTTTTCCACCCTACAACGCATCATCAACCTCCACCGTAGCCGGGCCCCGCATGGGCGTCCTATGGCGGCAGGTGTCCCCGTCGGAGAGGAGCCGGTCTTAGAGGGCGAAGCGCGTGGCGTTCTTGGGGCCGTGCTTGAGCTTCAGCACTGTCGGCTCGCCATACGTGGCTGAGCCGATACTTAGCTTGGTAAAATCGAGGTCCTCGGTCCGAATGCACACCTTAATGGCGTTGACAGCCTTGTTCACATCAGGGCAAAGGCAGAAAATGTTCAGTTTTCCGTCAGAAAATTCCGAGCGGTCAACGATGCCGAGACCTCGCCAGGCCAAATGGCTGATGAGTGCGTCCTTGGCCTTTTCCTCAAGGTAGCGGTCCCGGTCCGTGCCCACTTTCGTCTTGAGTGCATACTGCGCAACCACCCAGTGCTGCTGATCATCCGGGATCTCTGCGTAGCCATCCTCGGCGCACTGCACGGCAAACGCATCCATCAGGCCCTCTGCCGCATCGGCTGCAACGTCTGTCTCATCCGTGCTGCTCTGATGCCCCACGACTCCGTGGTTCATGACGAACTGGCTGTAATCCTCGTCAAACCAGGCCTCGCGAAAATGCAGGACCTTGTCCTCGTCGCGCCTGTAGACCCTGATAATTCCGCTCATGACTGTCCTCTCGTGAACCACTCCGCCGACATGCCGGAAAGGGGGATTGCCGGACAGTGTGTGTCCGGTACATCTGTTCTTCGCATCCAGCCGTGTGATGCGGCCACCACGTCCCTTCGCGGACAGGAGCCAGCTGAGAGCAACTATATAATCGGCAGGCTGCCTGTCGCCGGGTGTTCCTGGCCCGGAAGAGGCCTCGCAAAGGGGACCTTGGTCCCCAACACCTGCGCGACGACGTCGTGAGTGATCTGCTGGGCGGTGATACCCACCCGCTCAAGGACTTCCTGGCGGCTGCCGTGGTCCAGGAACTCCACGGGAAGACCCACCTCATTGAGCGCAGTATCCACCCCGGCAGCCCGCATTTCCTGGCGAATCCGCGACCCCACTCCACCAGCCCGAACACCGTCTTCCAGGCAGATGACAAGCCGATGGTGGGAGGCGAGGGCAATGATCGACTGGCGCACGGGGAGCACCCATCGGGGATCCACCACGGTGGTGCTGATGCCTTGATCACCAAGACGATCGGCCACGTCAAGGGCCAACTCCGACATGGTGCCGACGCTGACAATCAGGACGTCATTCCCGGCAGAACCTTGCGGCCTGCGCGCGAGGACGTCAACACCATCGCTGAGTCGCTCGATGGCATCGACCTCGGCCCCGACCGTTCCCTTGGAATACCTCACGACGCTCGGCGCATCCGCGATCGCCACGGCCTCACGGAGTTCTTCGCGGAGCCTGGTTGCATCCCGTGGAGCAGCCAGGTGAAGCCCCGGAATAATCTGGACCATGGACATGTCCCACATACCGTGGTGGCTTGCCCCATCAGGTCCCGTGACACCCGCCCTGTCCAGGACGATTGTCACACCGGCCTTATGCAGCGCAACATCCATCAACAACTGGTCAAAAGCCCTGTTCAGGAAGGTGGCGTAGATTGCGACCACAGGATGCAGCCCACCAAAAGCCATGCCAGCTGCCGATGTCAGGGCGTGCTGTTCGGCGATACCGACGTCAATGACGCGTTCCGGGTGCCTGGCGGCAAACTTGTGCAGACCAACCGGAATAAGCATGGCGCCGGTGATCCCGACAATATCTGGACGTTCATCGGCAATATCCGCGATCTCGTCGGCAAAGACGGAGGTCCAGGATGCAGCCCCTGCCTCGCCGGTCGGTGCGCCGGTTTCTGGATCAATAATGCCGACCGCATGGAACTGGTCTGCGTCATGGGCGCGAGCCGGCGCATACCCGTGGCCCTTTTCCGTCATGCAGTGGACAATCACCGGACCCGCATAGGTACGGGCTGTGGAGAGCGCGTTTTCAAGGGCTGCAAGATCGTGGCCATCAACGGGCCCAATGTACTTCATGCCCAGGTCCTCAAACATGCCCTGGGGTGCCCACCAGTCCTTGATGCCCTTTTTCATGGCATGCAAGCTCTTGTAACTGAACTGGCCTACTGGGCCGCCGTTCTGGAGCTTCTTTTTGGACCAGTCCAGTGCGCCCTCGTAGGCCGGTGCTGCACGGAACGAGTCGATGGTGGGCCGCAACGACGCGAGGTAGTCAGCGAAGCCACCCACGGTTGGCGCATAGGAACGGCCGTTGTCGTTGACCACAACAACAACGCGACGGCGCTTGTCGGCGGCAATGTTGTTGAGGGCCTCCCAGGCCATGCCGCCAGTCAGTGCGCCATCGCCCACCACGGCTACCGTGTACCGATCACCCTCACCCGTCAACTGGCGGGCACGTGAGATGCCATCCGCCCACGACAGGGACGATGATGCGTGTGAACTCTCGACAATGTCGTGTTCTGATTCCGACCTCGACGGATAGCCAGAGAGCCCACCCTGCTGCCTGAGGGTGGAGAAGTCCTGACGCCCGGTCAGCAGCTTATGCACATACGACTGGTGGCCGGTATCAAAAATGACGCTGTCACGAGGTGAATCAAAAATTCGGTGAACCGCCACTGTCAGTTCCACCACACCGAGGTTCGGGCCCAGGTGTCCGCCCGTCTGGGAGACATTGCTGATGAGGAAAGCCCTGATCTCCGTTGCAAGCTGTTCCAGCTCAACCTCGGTAAGGCCTTTCAGGTCCTGCGGGTTCTGGATGGTTTCCAAGATGCCCAACGGTCCCTCCTTCGGGTGGTAGACGTGCCTGTTAACTCTAACGCCTCGCAGAAATTGCGAGACACGCAGAGCCCCGGCTGGTCGGTGACCGGCCGGGGCTCTGCAAGGGATGAACTCAGCTAGTAACTATTGATCAGCTGGCTGAGATCTGGCGCAGGACGTACTGCAGGATGCCACCGTTGCGGTAATAGTCGGCTTCGCCAGGGGTATCGATACGCAGTACAGCGTCGAAGGAAGAGGTGGAACCGTCCTCCTTGGTAGCCGTAACCTTCAGCGTTTTCGGGGTCGTACCCTCGTTCAGGACTGTCACGCCCTCAACGGCAAAGTGCTCGGTGCCCTCTAGTCCTAGCGTTGCTGCTGACTCCCCTGCGGGGAACTGCAGTGGCAGGACACCCATACCAATCAGGTTGGAGCGGTGGATGCGCTCATAGCTCTCGGCCATGACTGCCTTGACACCCAGGAGTGCCGTTCCCTTGGCAGCCCAGTCACGCGAGGACCCTGAACCGTATTCCTTGCCAGCCAGGACCACTAGCGGTGTGCCTGCTGCGTGGTAGTTCTGGGCTGCATCGTAGACATAGGCCTGTGGACCCTGGTCCTGCGTGAAGTCGCGGGTGAACCCACCCTCGACGTCCTGCAGGAGCTGGTTGCGGATACGGATGTTCGCGAACGTTCCGCGGATCATGACCTCGTGGTTACCTCGGCGTGAACCGTAGGAGTTGAAGTCCTTGCGCTCGACACCATTGGCCAGCAGGTACTGCCCGGCGGGAGTGTCCGACTTGAATGAACCAGCAGGCGAGATGTGGTCAGTGGTGACTGAATCGCCCAGCTTGAGCAGAACGCGTGCACCGGAAATGTTCTTGACGGCGTCCGGCTTGGCGGGCATGCCATCGAAGTAAGGGGGCTTCCGCACGTAGGTGGAGTTCGGATCCCAGGCGAAAGTGTCGCCGGCGGGAGTGTCGAGTGCCTTCCACCGGTCATCCCCGTCAAATACGCCTTCGTAGCCCTTGGCAAACATTTCGCTGTCAATCGAGGAGTCGATAACCTCCTGGACCTCCACGGGGTTGGGCCAGATGTCCTTGAGGAAAACGTCGTTGCCGTCAGTGTCCTGACCCAGGGCGTCAACACCAAAGTCGAAGTCCATGGAACCAGCCAGGGCGTAGGCGATGACCAGGGGCGGTGAGGCCAGGTAGTTCATCTTGACGTCCGGGTTGATGCGGCCTTCAAAGTTGCGGTTTCCGGAAAGCACAGCCGTGACCGACAGATCGTGCTCCTGAATCGCCTCGGAGATCTGGCTTTCCAGCGGGCCCGAGTTGCCAATGCAGGTGGCACAGCCGTAACCCACCGTGAAGAAACCGAGCTTCTCCAGGTAGGGGTTCAGGCCTGACTTCTCGTAATACTCCGTGACAACCTTGGAGCCGGGAGCAACAGAGGTCTTCACCCAGGGCTTGGACATCAGGCCCTTCTCGACGGCGTTGCGTGCCAACAGCGCGGCGGCGAGCATCACCGAGGGGTTGGATGTGTTGGTACAGGACGTGATGGAAGCGATGGAGACCGCTCCATGGTCCAGTTCGAACGTCCGGCCATCATCCATGGTGACGTGCACCGGATTGGACGGCCGGCCGTGGGCGCCGTCAGCAGCGGAGACCAGACGCGGGGCGTCAGTGGTCACCGAATCAGCGTGCGTGAACGACGGCGCATCAGATGCCGGGAACGATTCGTCCAGGGCCTCGTCAACGCTGCCACCACTGAGTGCCACATAGTTATGGATGTCCTTGCGGAACTGCTCCTTGGCATCCGTCAGCTCAATACGGTCCTGGGGACGCTTGGGTCCGGAAATGGAAGGAACAACCGTGGAGAGATCCAACTCGAGGTACTCGGAGAAGCGGATATCCCTTGCGGCGTCGTGCCAGAGTCCCTGCTCCTTGGCGTACGACTCCACCAGAGAGACGTTTTCTTCTGAACGGCCGGTGAGGCGCAGGTAATCGATGGTGACATCGTCGATCGGGAACATGGCAGCCGTGGAGCCGAACTCCGGGCTCATGTTGCCGATGGTGGCGCGGTTTGCCAGCGGCACTGCCGCAACACCTTCGCCGTAGAATTCGACGAACTTACCCACGACGCCGTGCTTACGCAGCATCTCGGTAATGGTGAGCACGACGTCAGTGGCGGTAGCCCCTGCCGGAATGGAACCGGTCAGTTTGAATCCCACAACGCGGGGAATGAGCATCGAGACAGGCTGGCCCAGCATGGCAGCTTCGGCTTCGATGCCGCCCACTCCCCAGCCCAGCACGCCCATGCCGTTAACCATGGTGGTGTGTGAGTCCGTCCCGACGCAGGTATCCGGGTATGCACGGGTGACTCCATCGATCTCGCGCGTCATGACGGTGCGCGCCAGGTATTCAATGTTTACCTGGTGCACAATGCCGGTTCCCGGTGGCACCACCTTGAAGTCGTCAAAGGCAGTCTGGCCCCAGCGAAGGAACTGGTAGCGCTCACCGTTGCGCTGGTACTCGATCTCCATGTTGCGTTCCAGGGCGCCGGCGTTGCCGAAAGCGTCGATCTGGACGGAGTGGTCGATCACCATTTCGGCGGGTGCCAGGGGGTTGACCCGCTTGGGGTCACCACCCAATTCCTTGACTGCCTCACGCATGGTGGCGAGGTCGACGATGCAGGGAACTCCAGTGAAGTCCTGCATGATCACACGGGCAGGCGTGAACTGGATCTCTGTATCAGGCTGGGCATCTGGATCCCAGCCAGCCAAGGCGCGCACGTGATCGGCGGTGATGTTCGCGCCGTCCTCGGTCCTCAACAGGTTCTCTAGCAATACCTTGAGGCTGAACGGAAGGTTTTCTGCACCTTCAACGGAGTTCAACCGGAAAATTTCGTATTCGGTTCCGGCTACATTAAGTTTGCCTTTTGAACCGAAGCTGTCCACAACGCTCATCGCAGGACTCCTCTCGCAACAGTTTCATCTTTGCCGCGCGGTTGACCCGTTACCAGTTAGGCAGTCCTAACGGAAATGCGGATTGCACCCCCTACCCGGAGCAGGTTGCAGGAGCAACCGTACGCGACGTGGATTACTC
This sequence comes from Pseudarthrobacter sp. PS3-L1, assembly GCF_030063285.1. Classification (GTDB taxonomy): domain Bacteria; phylum Actinomycetota; class Actinomycetes; order Actinomycetales; family Micrococcaceae; genus Arthrobacter. Next base: position 602,882 of record NZ_JASISU010000002.1, read on the forward strand.
TCCCCCATCCTACGGGGTGGCGCCCTTGGGAGTCAGCAGCGCCACAGTTTCCAGGTGATGGGTGTGCGGATAGAGGTCAAAGGCCCGCAGTTCGGAGAGCTCCCAGCCGCCTTCCTGAACATATCCGACATCGCGCGCAAACGATGCTGGGTCGCAGGAGACGTAGGCAATGGCTTTGGGTGCCGAGGCCAGGAGCTGGCCGATGACAGCCTTGCCTGCACCTGCGCGCGGCGGATCGAGGACAATCGAGTCAAAGGACCTTTGGGCGGACCGTAGGACTTTTTCCACACGCCCCTCAATGATCTCCACCTGCGCGGCTCCGCGGACGTTCTTTCGGGCATCCCTGCTGCTGCCGGCTGCGCCCTCAATGCTCAGGACCGTGCCGCTTTCCCCCACGGCAGCGGCCAGTGGCACGGTAAAGAGACCGGCGCCAGCGTAGAGATCGGCGACTGAGGATCCATCCCGTAGGTGGCCTGCACCGGTCAAAAGTTCCAGCACGGCAGCCACCAGGGTGTCCGGGCCAGCCTTGTGGATCTGCCAGAACCCGCCACCGGAAACACGGTAGTCGTGGCCGGCAGCGGTTTCCTGGAGCCAGGTACGGCCACGGAGCTGGGTCACAGCGCCCGTCGCTGCGTCGAGGGCGGCGACAGAGGCATCCCCAGGAACCTGGGCAGCCAGCATGCGCAGCCGTCGCGGTTTTGTGCCTGCTGCCGGAACCAGGAGGACCAGGGGGGCGGAGCCATTGGCGGGTGCGGCCACCTCTACCCGTGTTATCCCGTCAAGGTCCAGGTCCCACAGGGCAAGGTCGTTGATGGCCTGCACAGCAAGCGGCATTTCCCGTACTGCAAGGATATCTTCGGAACGGTGGGCGTGCATTCCCAGGCGGCCACCACGCGTCATGGAGTAGGCTGCCCGCGTCCGCCACCCCAGACCCTCGGTGCCGCTAGCACCGAGGCGACTGCCGGCGTCGGACGCCGCATCAGGTCCAGTACCGCTAGGTTCTGACGGGGCAACACCAACCCCCTGGACCTCAACGGAGACATCGAGGCCTGCCAAACGCTGCAGCTGTTCCGTCAGCACTGCGGCTTTGAGTTCGCGCTGCTTGGCCAGTGTCATATGCCCAAACTCAGCTCCCCCCACCGGTGCATGCCCATTGGCCCATGTCCGCAGCGGATCCGCAGCATGCCAGAAGTGCTCCACGCGCTCCGGGTCGGCCGCCAGCACTTCAATGGTGTCGGCACGCCAGAATTTTGCGTTCTCACCGGCGTCGGTGATCCTGACTTTTACCTTCTCGCCCGGCACTGCATGCCGGACAAAGATGACCCGTCCCTGGTACCGGGCAACGCAGTGCCCACCGTGGGCAACCGGTCCGACGTCGATCACCACTTCGGTAGGTTGCTGGGCCTCGCTGGCTGCCGCGGAGTTGGGCTGTGTGAATTCATTCATCGCATATCCTGCATATTCTTTGCTTCTTCGGAAGATTTCAGTTGCCACGGGACGCTGGCCACCATGACGCCGGGCTCAAAGTGCAGCCGGGTCTTGATGCGGAGCGCCGTCTGGTTGTGGACCAGCTGCTCCCACCACTTACCCACTACATACTCCGGGATGTACACCACAACAAGGTCCCTCGGGGAGTCCTTTCGCATGGTCTTGACGTACTCCATGATGGGCGTAATGGTCTCCCGATAAGGGCTGGAAAGGACGGTCAGGGGAACAGGGATGTCCAGCTTGTCCCAGTCCGCAATGGTCTGCGCAGTCTCATCGGGGTCGATATCCACAGTAATGGCATCCAACTGGGACGGCCGCGATGCACGTGCGTAGGCCAGCGCGCGAAGAACAGGTTTGCGCACGTGGGAGACCAGGAGAACTGCGTGGACCCGGGTGGGCAGCGCACGTGGCGAGGAATCCTCATCCACTGCGAGTTCCTTCGCAACATTGTCATAGTGGGCCCGGATGCTCCACATGATCAGGTACAGCACCAACATGGCTAGGAGTGCAATCCAAGCACCCTGCTGGAACTTCGTTATCAGCACAATGACCAGGACAAGTGCCGTCATGCTGAAACCGATGGTGGTGATGATCCTTGACTTCATGATCTGGCGACGCACTGTCTTGTCCCTGGCCAGCTTCAGGGCCCGGCCCCAGTGCCGGATCATGCCGAGCTGGCTGGCAGTGAAGGAGATAAAGACACCAACAATGTAGAGCTGGATCAGCTTGGTGACGTCAGCGTTGAAGGAGATGATGAGCACCAGCGCCCCTGCGGCCAACGCGAGGACGCCGTTACTGAACGCCAGCCTGTCGCCACGGGTCCGCAGCTGACGGGGCAGGTAGCCATCCTGGGCGAGGATGGAGCCAAGGACCGGGAACCCGTTGAAGGCCGTATTGGAGGCAAAGACCAGGATGACACCCGTGGCGGCTACCACAATGTAGAACGGCAGGGACCCGGCCCCAAAAATAGTCTGTGCAATCTGGCTGATGGCCGGGTTCTGAATGTAGTCCTCGGGCAGTGGCTGGCCGTTGAGCAGGAACTCTGTTGCTGGATCGAGCACAATATGAACTTTGGTGGCGTTGGCCAGGTACATGATGCCGGCCAGCATGGAGGCACCAATGACGCCGAGAAGGAGCAGGGTGGTCGCCGCGTTTTTGCTCTTGGGTTTTTTGAAGTTGGGAACACCATTGCTGATGGCCTCCACGCCAGTGAGCGCCGCAGCCCCCGAAGAAAAGGCCCTGAGGAGGAGGAAGGCCCCGGCGAGGCCCACCATCCCCTCATCGAAGCCGGGGGCAGGCACGATCGTGAACGCCGCCGAGGGTGCCTCCGCGAGGGTTCCCGTGGCCGCCTGGAAGACCCCCACGGCTGTCATCCCGAGGATGGATGCCATGAAGATATATGTCGGAACGGCAAAGACGTTGCCCGCTTCCTTGATGCCCCGTAGGTTCACCAGGGCAAGGATCACGACGCCGACAGTGGCAATGATGGCCTGCCTGCCATGCAGGGAAGGTACAGCAGTGGTCAGGTAGGAAGCCGCCGAGGACATCGACACTGCGACGGTCAGGACATAGTCGACCAGAAGCGCCGAGGCCACCGTCAATCCTGCCGGCTTTCCCAGGTTGACGTTGGCAATCTCATAGTCACCGCCGCCGGAGGGGTACGCGTGGACGTTTTGCCGGTATGAGGCAACAACAGTCAGCAGAACGACCATGACGGCCAGACCTACCCAAGGCGAAAAAGCCACGGCGCTGACACCGGCGAGGGCCAGTGTCAAGAGGATTTCATCCGGCGCGTAGGCCACTGACGACAACGCATCGGAGGCAAAAATGGGCAGCGCAATACGCTTGGGAAGCAGGGTGTGGGCCATCCGGTCGTTTCTGTACGGCCTGCCCACCAGCACGCGCTTGGCGGCATTCAGAATGTTCAACACGAGGGTTCCTTGAGGCTACTCACAATGTCCCACACCGGTTGAGGACTAGAGCAACCTTACGACACGTCCGGCAGCCCGGATCTGATCCTTGGCGTTCCGGGCTGTCTTGGCACGGCGGGGAATCGCCTTTGTGCCTCGCGCCTGAAATGAATCCCCCGTGACTGTAGAGTTTTGTCCTGCAGTGCAGGGATGCAAGAACTAAGGAGATCCGCGTGGCGCACTTTGTGATCATGGGTTGTGGGCGCGTTGGCGCCACGCTCGCCCACACACTCGAAGATGCCGGCCATTCGGTGGCCATCATCGACCAGGATGACAGGGCGTTCCGGCGCCTGCGGGTAGGTTTCACCGGCCGTAAGGTCACGGGAGTGGGATTCGACCGCGACACCCTCAAGCAGGCAGGCGTGGCTGAAGCCTATGCATTTGCCGCTGTCTCCAGCGGTGACAACTCGAATATCCTCGCAACCCGGGTGGCGAGGGAAACTTTCCATGTCCCTCACGTGGTGGCGCGTATTTACGATCCAGGGCGGGCGGAAATCTACCAGCGGCTCGGGATCCCCACGGTTGCTGCAGTCCGATGGAGCGCCGACCAGGTTCTCCGCCGCATTCTCCCGGAACAACACCTGACAGGCGATTTCCGGGAACCCTCGGGCCGTTTGGTCCTCGCTGAACTTGACGTAGCCGCAGCCTGGATCGGACATCGCGTCGCTGCCATCGAAGACGCCACCGGGATCCGGGTGGCTTACCTCACCAGGTTCGGCGAGGCCATGCTGCCCACAGCTGGCACCGTCTACCAGGAGGCCGACACAGTGCACGCCATGCTTCCCATTGACAGGACCTCAGAAGTCGCCCACATTCTGGCCAAAGCGCCCGCCAAGGAGCTGTAGTGAAAGTTGTGATCGTCGGGGCTGGCAGTGTCGGTTCCTCCATTGCCCGCGAATTGCTCTCGCACAAGCACGAGATTCTGCTCATTGACGTCAAACCGGAAGTAATCGGTCGCAGCGGGCTGAGGGGTGCGCACTGGCTGGTGGGCGATGCCTGCGAACTCAGCACCCTGAAGGGAGCCAAACTGGACGAAGCCGACGTCGTCGTGTCCGCCACGGGGGACGACAAGGTCAACCTGGTGGTGTCCCTGCTTGCAAAAACAGAATTTGGTGTGGGACGGACAGTGGGTCGCGTGAACAATCCAAAGAATGACTGGATGTTCAACGATTCCTGGGGTGTCGATGTAGCTGTGAACACGCCCCAGCTCATGACGGCGCTGGTGGAGGAAGCGGTGGAGATCGGCGACCTGGTGCGCCTGCTGACACTTCAGACGGGCGTTGCTTCACTGGTGGAGTTCACAGTCCCCCACGATTCGCACGTCATTGGCGCGACCGTCGGAAGCATCAGCTGGCCCGAGGATGCCACCCTTGTGGCGATCCTGCGCGATCACGCCCCCATCACACCTACGCGTGACGAGACCATCGATGGGGGCGACGAGCTGTTCTTTGTCACCACGATTGCCGCCGAGGACGACCTCCGGGCGTTGTTGTCGCCGGAGAGCGCCGGCCACGAGGGTTCCGACGCCGAGGATGTCACCCGAACGGAATCTCACGGAGCCGACGACGATGGGTTCGACGGCTGATCGGAACCGGCGTTGACGGGCCGGGTCACCAGCCAGGCGATCCAGATCCCGAGAATGTAGAGCGGCGCTCCCATGATCAGCCGCGTCGTCGCCAGGGCGGCAAGGCCGTCCGGTCCCATCAAGTACAGCGGCACCTGGACAATCAGGCGCAAGGCCAGCACCGAGACAATGATCCAGGTACCCAGGCGGTAGGCCCTGACACGAAGTGGGTCCTTGCGCCATTCCAGACCCTCATTGCGGACAAGCCCAAACAGCAGGCCGGCAATGGGCCACCGCACGGCAATCGACAAGACCATGGCCACGATATATACGGCATTGGTCAGCAGCCCGGGCAAATAGAAGTCCTCTGCTTTGCCGGTGCTGTTGGCGAACCAGGCAGAGATCCCGACTCCCACCACCCCAGCGAGTGCCTGTGTCAGTGGCTTGCGCTGGACCAGCCGAGTGATGGTAAAAATTGCTGCCGCTCCGAGGGCCGCGATGAGCGACGGCTGGAGATCGCGGGTGAGCGTGAAGGCAACCAGGAAAACAAGACCCGGCAGGATGCTCTCCGCGATTCCCTGGACACCTCCAGCGCTCCCCAGAACATCAACATGTCCTGCCGCGGTTCGGCGCAGGCCAGCTTTTTCTGCGTAACCTTGGGCCAGCCCGCTACTCGGTTCGGCGGCGTTCGTCCGCGGTGTTTCGTCGTCGGGCGGTGGGTGTTGGGCGGACGTCATGACTTCTCCTGGCGGGACAACAATTCATAGCGGGGATTGAACATGGTGGGCATGCCCTGGTTTCGGGCCAGCATGCCCTCCAGTTGGACTTCCACCCCGGCCGCGATGCCCGGGATCCGCCGCCGGCCTATCCAGACCACCTTCAGGCGGGGCCGCCCTGCTCCAGCGGGCGCATCCGAATCCGAGACAACTGCCGTGAAGTACGACGTGCTCTCGGCTGATGGATAGGTGACAGATTCGATGTGGCCACGGCAGAGAACCCGGCCGCGCGCGGGAAGACCACTGATGGAGTGGGCCGTTCGGTGCACGTGCGGCCGGGGAATCCTGGCATGGTCAGCCAATCTGGGTAGTCTCCGGTCCCCGTTCAGGCTTACGAAGTTCAGGAGCGGCTGCCGGTGCAGCTTGTTGCGCGCCAGCCCCAGGAGGCACAGCCCCAGGAACGGGAGACTGGGCAGCCTCTTTTGGAAGCCGCAACTGGAGAAGATCCCGTGGTGGCATGGGGCTGTCTCCGCGGAGGACCACAACCTGTCGGAAGAGCGCCTCAAGATCCTTGGCTGCGTCAGCTTCAAGCGCCGCAGGTCCGCCAAAGACGCCGCGCAGGAACCAGCGGGGTCCGTCCACACCCACGAACCTGGCGACACGGTAGCCCTGGCTGCCGTCAGCGGTGGTGGCCGGCAGTTTGGCAATCAGTTCGGTTCCGAAGCTGCCTTCGACGTCATCGATCTGACCGCCCTGTCCGCCAACTGACTGGCCGATCTGGACCCGGATCTCGTCCCACAACCCCTCCGTCTTGGGTGCGGCAAACGCCTGCAGCTGAAGGCTCGAACCATTGAGGTCCAGTGTTACCGCAATGACCCGCTGCGTTGCCTCTTCAATTTCAAGCCGCAGCTGGAGGCCCTCACTGGGTGCGATCAGCAGTGCACCCAGGTCGACGTAGCCGTCGGTGCTGTCAATATCCGCGAAATCGAAAGGACCTACGGGCGCATCGCTTCCCACGGGATCCGCCGTGTCTTGAGGAGCATCAAGCTCCGCCGGTGACACCCCGGATTTGTCCGACTGGTTCTGCTTAGCTTTCTTGCCACGCCCAAAGACCATGTGTTTTCCGACTCCTCGTTAGTGTGAACATCAATCGTGTGCTGAGTATGCAGCAGGTGCTGCGCCAGTCAATGCGCTGGCGTTTGGCTCTCTGCTCCGAAACCGCCGGTGGATCCGAAGCCCCCGACGCCGCGGACTGAGGAACCGAGCTCTGGGACGGAAATGAACCGAGCATGCTCCACACGTTGGATGACAATTTGTGCAATTCTATCGCCGCGGCGGAGAACGATTGCAGATTTACGGTCCGTATTCAGGAGCGTGACCGAAATTTCGCCCCGATATCCTGCATCCACGGTTCCCGGTGCATTGACCACTGTCAACCCGTGTTTGGTGGCCAACCCCGAACGGGGATGAACCAGTGCCACAAAACCGAAGGGCAGCGCGATCGAAACTCCCGTGGGCACCAGGCGGCGCTCCCCTGGCTCAAGCACAACATCCTCGCGTGTCCGCAGGTCCGCCCCTGCGTCACCAGGGTGCGCATACGACGGCGGCTCCAGCCCGTCGTCGAGCATCTTGAGTTCGATATCAATGGTGCCCGCATCCTGGTTGGTCACGGACGAGGGCTCGGTTGGCACAGCATCTGCTGCATGGTGTTCAGTCACAATGCTTCATCCTAACTCCAGGCAGGGCGTGGCGGCACGGTGCGCGGCGGCACTGTGGCAGCCGCGACAGCCTAGAGGAATTGGGGGTGCGGGATGAAATACCCCCGCAAAGGTGGGAAGCTTGGACCATGCCCGATTCACGTTCCAGCGCCCCGAGTCCAGCCAACAACGTCAGCCCAGCTACTCCTGTTTACCGGGAAAAATTGTGGCCCGCCCTGTGGATCTGGGTTGTGGTGGCCGGTATTTCAGGCGCTGGAATCCTTGTTTTCGCTCCGATTAGCTTTGGTGCTGGCCTGACTGCGGCTGCAGTGCTCTTTGTCATCATGGCCGTACTTCTCATCCTCTCGACCCCCCTCATTGAGGTTACAGACCGGACCTTCACCGTAGGCCGGGCCACGATTGAACGTCAGTTCATTGGCGAGGTTGCTGCCTTTCGCGACGGCGAGGCAACTGCCGAGCGTGGAGTCCGGCTCAACGCCGTGGCTTACCTCTGCATCCGTGGCTGGGTCAGTCCCGTTGTCCGGGCCACCATCACTGACCCCTCAGACAGCACGCCCTACTGGCTTACTTCCAGCAGGCATCCTGAAGACCTCGTGGCGGCACTCACCACACGGCCGGAGTAGGCCTGACTGTCAAGAGCGCCGCAGCGGAAAATCGCGGCAACGTGTGATTCCCGAACGGAATATCACGGCGCGCCCTCACAGGTGCAGCACTTTACTGCCCATCAGTGGCAGAGTTTCGATAGATATTAATGCCATAGTGGAGGACTTGTATGCAGGATCTACGGCTTGTAGGCGTCCACGACGACGGAGAACATCTCCTGTTGAGCGGAGCCGGCAGCGAGATGTTCCGGCTGCCACTTGATGAGGCACTGAGGGCTGCCAGCCGCCCGGTCGCCAAGAGCCCAACGCGCAGCGCGCCCGTTGCGCTCTCGCCACGCGATATCCAGGCACGGATCAGGGCCGGAGCGACGGCGACTGAAGTATCCGAGCTCTCAGGCATCCCGTTGGCCAAGGTTGAACGCTACGAAGGGCCTGTGCTTGCTGAGCGCGATCACATTGCCCAGCAGGCTCGCAAGGTCGAAGTAGCTGCTCCCTTGGCGGGCCAGGATTCGTACCGATCAGCCTTCGGCGACGAGCCTGCGTCGCTCGATGAGATGGTGTCCCACAGGCTCTCCGCCTATGGAGTGGACCCCGCTACCGTGGAGTGGGACTCGTGGCGCCTTCCGGACGGAACCTGGGCAGTCGTCGCGCGCTTCGAAGATACCTCGGAGCACCAGAGCGCGATTGGCGAGGCACCTCCGGCCCGCTGGGTATTCAGCCCGCTCCGGAAATCGCTCCAGAATGCCAACCGCTGGGCGCAGCAGCTCAGCGAGCTTGAGCCTCTGGACGGACCGCTCCCCTCCCGCCGACTCTCAGCCGTGTCCGACCAACCCTTTGATTTTGAGTCCGACGCTGCAACCAAAAGTCCTGACGGAACCCCAACTGCCTCCCAGGTATCAGTCCCTACGCCGGAGGACGACGTGGCGTCGGCGGCAGACGCGGATGGCCTTCTGGATATGCTCCGCTCACGCAGGGGCCAGCGCCTCGGTACTGACGAAGATGGAGATGACGCTCTCGCCCTTCTCCTCACCAACGGAGTCCCCGCGGCACATCCGCGTCCCAGTGAACACCCCGACGTCGTCCAGGAGGAGCAGAACTCCCCTGCCGCAACGGGTGGCCCTGAGTCTCGTTCAGATTCGACGGAAACAGCAGAGCGCGAACGTCGGCCGTCCACGGGTTCACGGCTGAGCCTTATTCCACCGCTGCGTGATTCTTCCGACGATTCGTTAAGGCTGCACGATGGCGTCAGCACGGAGACCCGTGAGGTAACGATCCAGGCTGCGCCGACCCCTCGGGAGAATCCTTCCGGTGCAGAGGCCCCAGCCCGCCCGTTATCCGGAAAGCCGCGAAGTAGTGGCCGGAGCGGTCTGAACGAACTCCTTGGTTATGGCAGGCCACGGACGGACACGTCGGAGGGCAGCGGAGAAGACGATGCAGCATCCGATGCCAAAACACCCGAGCGTCAACCGTCCAAGCCGAAAAGATCAAGCGTACCGAGCTGGGACGACATCGTCTTCGGTACTCGAGGCGACTGACCGTTAGCTCTACCGCGCCCCGTTGCCGTGACCCGTATGCGGTCTCGCGTCATGCCCGGTGTTCCTCCATCGGGGCTAAAAAGTGGTGCGGTGCTCACCGCGAGGTTCACGGTGCTGCAGCGGCAGGCTGGTCCTTTCGTGGCAAAGATTCAACATCAAAAGGCAGCAACTGATCCTGCTCATCGATCATCGTCGCTGCGTGGGCGCTGACTCGGCGCATGTAGTGCCTACGACACAGGGTTTCATACCCCACCACGTCGGCAGCCGGGCCTGTTGCATGGGCTGCGTCGGAATCCCTGGCCATGTCGACGTCACCCACCACCACCTGGGCACCTTCCACCACCATGATGCCGTTCACCGTGCGCGCATTCTGCGTGGCCCGGCGTCCACACCAGCAGAGTGCTTCTACCTGTAGGACCTGGACACGGTCAGCAAGCTCAATGAGCCGTTGGGAGCCGGGGAAGAGCCGCGTGCGGAAGTCAGCCGTGATCCCAAAGGCAAAAACGTCCAGTTCCACCTCATCAACAAGGCGCGCAAGTTGCTCAACCTGCTCTGGCGTATAGAACTGCGCCTCATCACAGATGAGATAGTCCACACGCTGGCCACGCGTGCGCCTCTCCATGACTTCGACCCAAAAGTTCGTCCGGTCACTGACTTCCACGGCGGCTTTCTGCAAGCCAAGCCTGCTGGAGATCATTGACTCTCCTGCACGGTCATTCCTGCTGAATCGGATTCCGCCCCTGCCACGGACCCGATGGTTATGGTCCATCTGCAGCGCCAGCGTGGACTTTCCGCAGTCCATGGTTCCTGAGAAAAAGACAAGCTCAGCCACGGGTGGACTTCTTTCCCTCAGCCGCGAAACAGAGCAGGGGTACCTCGCGCTCGGCCCGGGTCAGTGACCCGTGTTGTCCCACCACCTCCATGGACTCGGCCCGTACGCGGCGGGTGTCGTACAAGGCCATTGTTTCGCGGACCGCAATCATGATGTCCCCAATCCGCCCTTCAACTTCTGGGCGAACGTCCCCAAAGAGCCCGGCAGCGATACCCTCCGCACGGGTAAAGGCCCAGATTCGGTCGCCGAAGCGGTTCCGCCAGGAAGCCAGCAGTTGGGCGTGCTCCGCGGGTGTTGCGTCAGGTTCAAGGTACAGGTGCACCATCCGGGGTTCCCCGGCCGTGTGCCGGACTCGGTGTATCAATGAAGGATCCGCCGAGTAGTCGATCCGTTGTGATGCGGGAATGTCCACCATTCCATGGTCCGCAGTGACCAGAATGGTTGTCCCAGCGGGTAGGACACTGTTCAGTCGCTTGACCGTTGCATCAAATTCCTCGAGTTGGTGCTCCCACTGCGCAGATTCGGCGCCGTAGCGATGCCCGGCCTTGTCCAGGTCATTAACATAGAAGTACATCAGGGTCCTGTTGCTGGACCGCATGGCCTCTGCCGCAGCTGACGTCAGCGCATGCGGATTGCTGCCTCCAGAAAACCGGCCCCCGCGAAGCGCTGCCCGGGTCATGGCCGAGTCGCTGAACCGGGGAAGGGCCACCGTCACAACATCAACTGTTGCAGCAGACCGTTCAAGAACTGTGGGAAAGGGTTGCCACTGGAGGGGGTCGACGGCGGCATCCCAGTTCCCCAGCATATTAACCACCGTGTCGTGGTCGGGATCCACGACGTCGTAGCCCACGAGTCCGTGCTGGCCTGGCGGGAGCCCTGTGCCAAGGCTTGCGAGCGAGGAAGCGGTGGTAGACGGAAATCCAGAATCGAGCCAGGTCGGGACAACGCCCTGGCCACGCTGCTGGATGGAGCGGAGGAACGGAGTGTGCGCCGACTTCTTTCGAAGAAGGCTTCGGCCGAGCCCATCGGCAAGGACAACGCAGACACGCTGAGCTTGTGGAAGTCCCAACCGGTTGGTAAATTCCGGCACGCCGATACTTGCCGCCGCACTGGACAGAACTTCCGCAATGGACCGCTGCCCGAAAGCAGGGGCAACGGGGACATCAGCTGAAGCAGGATTACGGACGGCGTCAGTGCCAGAGGTCGACTGGTGCATCTAGCGCTGGTGCCCGCGGCTCAGGCGCGTGCCGAACACACCTGTACGGGGCCTCGGAGTGGACGGAATGTGTGCACTCGGGGCGGCAGATCCGGTATTGACGGCACGCAGGGCCCGAGCAAAAAGCTTGGCGTCCTGGACTGCTTGGGGGCCATCAGCTTCGGCGCTGATCCGCAGGACGATGTCCTCCTGGGCAATGCTGCCCGTGTACCCGTGGTCCGCTTCGCACTGCGGATCGCCACAGCTTGCGGGCCCCATGTCAAGGCGCTGTCCGCCGGACCAGGCAATAGCAAGCGTCAGTTCACGCACCGGGTCGCTCGGCTTGTAGTTCTGCGGCTGGGCATACATGTAGCTGAGCACCACGGAACGGATCTGGGCCACTGGCACTGATTCAGTGGAAATTTGGGCCACGATCTGCTCGCCGGCGTCATCAAGCTGCTGGTCATCGACGTGGGTGATCACCAACATGTCCCGGGTCAGCACCAAGACGGTGATGTGCCTGCGAACTTCGGCTCGGTCGAAATGGGTCTCCAGGTGGACCAGGTGTGCAACACAGTCACGCCCGTCCAGGGCATCGTTAACAACGTCAGCAACGAGGAGCGGATAAAAACCTGCCTGCTGCAGCGCTGTATCGAGGCTTTGGCCCTGGGCGCTGTGGGTGTGGGAGCCGTGGTGGCCTGCCGCCTTCTTGCCGCCTGCCTGCTGCGGGTCCGGCGTGGGGGGCTGTGAAGTCATAGGTCCATTTTCACAGATCAGCCGGTCACTTGCTAACTCCGGTCAGCCGCGCATGGCGCGCCGTGCGCTGTCCGTTCTGCGCGCTGGGTTGCCAATTTTGATGTCCGCCGCAAGGATGGCAAGTCCATCCGTACCGGCAAGCACGGGATTGAATTCCACCAGTGCAATTTCTGGATGGGTGTCCTTGAGGAATGTCAGCCGGGCCACGAGGTCCTCGAGTGCGGCAACGTCCACCGAGGGCAGTCCCTGGTAGCCAAAGAGTTTCTTCGAAGCCCGCGGGGCCCTGATGAAATCCCTGACATCGGATCCGGACAGTGGTGGCACGCGGTGTGCCCAATCGTCGAGCAGGTTCACAGCATCCCCCGCCATTCCGAATGACACAACGGGTCCCAGCAGTGGGTCCTCGATCGCGCGCATGACGCAGGCTTGACCGACGGGTGCCATGCTCTGGACCTCCAGCGAAGGAGAGCCATACCCGGCCAGGGCACGTCGGGTAGTCGTGATATCGCGCCGCAGCGCCTCCGCATCCTCGATGTCCAGCCGGACTCCGCCAAGGTCAAGACGATGGCGCAGGCCCGGGTCGGTGGTTTTCAGGACCACCGGCCAGCCAAGGGTTTCCGCAGCCGCAATTGCCTGATCTGCGGTGTCAAAACCCATTGAGGGAAGCACTGTGATGCCGTAGTGCCCCAGGAGGCTTGCTGTCTGCGTCTGGTCGAGAGCCAGGAGCTGCTCTCCGGTTACCTTGACCAGCAGTTGTTCCACCTCCGCCCGAGCCTCCTCGACGCGGCAGCCCTCAGGTTCCTCGAAGACACCGTGATCGCGGTCGACCCACTGCGAATAGTTCACAGCTGATGCGAGCGCGGACACTGCAGAGCCGGCATTGCTGAATCCGGGAATTCCCCGTGCGCCCGGCACTTCCGCACCCTCGGCTGGGCCAGGGCCGCCAGGGGCTGCGGCTGGGGCAGCTGCACCTAGGATTCCTTCGACATGGATGGCTGGGTCCAGTATCCCCGTGAAGGCGGCGACCACTGGTTTGCCCGCCGCGACGGCGGCCTCGGCCAGGACCGCTGCGATCTTCTCTACTGTCAGGCCCCGTGCAGGAATCAGGGCTACCACCACGGAGTCGACAGTTCGTGCGTCAAGTGCCTGGTCCAGGACGGCCCGCAGTGCGGGCAGCGCCAACGACATGCCCTGGTCAAGATCCACGTCTGGAATCATTCGGTCCACTTCAAGGCCGTGGACTGCCGCACTGTCGGCCACGACCAGGCCGAGTGCCCGGGAATTGCTGATCACGGCCACCCGCGGCCCTCGCGGGAGCGAATGTCCTGCCACTACTTCCGCCACGTCCAGCAGCTGTTCCACTGTCTGAACGCGGATGACGCCGGACTGCCGCAGCATCGCGTCCAGGGCGCCAGCGGGTGCCTGCGTGGTGCGGACGGCATGTCCAGGAGGGAGTTGCAGACCCATGGAATCGGACTTGGCGACGATGACGGGCTTGGTCCGCGCTAGGCGTCGGGCAAGCCGCGAGAACTTCCTGGGGTTGCCAATCGACTCCAAATAGAGCCCGACGGCGGTTGTGTCGGCGTCGTCCTCCCAGAACTGCATCATGTCGTTGCCGGAAACGTCAGCACGATTGCCCGCTGAAAGGAATGATGACAGGCCAAGGCTGCGCCGACTTGACGCAGCATAGAGAGCTATTCCGATGGCCGCTGACTGGCTGAAGAGGCCCAGGCTGCCCCGCGCCGGCAACGTGGGGGCCATGGAGGCGTTGAGGGAGACATCCGGATGAGTATTGACGATCCCCAGCGACGCCGGTCCAATGACCCGCATCCCGAAGGACCTAGCATTGCGCACCAGGGCCCGTTGCCGAGCCAGTCCGCGCTCGCCGTCGTCGGCAAATCCGGCACTCGCAATGACGAGGCCTTTTACCCCTGCGGCGGCGCACTCACTGACCACGCTGTCCACCTGTTCGTAGGGAACGGCAATCACGGCAAGCTGGACTGGTTCCGGAACGTCGGCCAGCGAACCGAAGGACATCATGCCGGCAAGCTCTAGCGCCTCGGGGTTGATGGCATAGACGGGTCCGGTGAACCCACCTTCAATGATGTGCTCCAGCAACTGGTACCCCACTGTCCCCCATGTGCGACTGGCGCCGATAACGGCAATGGAGCTTGGAGTCAACAGGTCCCTGACGCTGCGCGCGTCGGCGCGGTGTTCACGGGCCTCCATGACTGCAAGGGATTTCTCCGTGGGGTCGATAGTGAATTCAAGGCTGATCACACCATCGTCAAAGTGCCGCTGAACGTCGTAGCCGGCATCGGAGAACACCATCAGCATCTTGCGGTTCTCCGGCAGCACTTCAGCGGTGAACCGGCGGATTCCGTTGTCCCTGGCCGCAGCAGCAAGGTGTTCGAGGAGGATGGATCCAATGCCGCGGCCCTGGTGGGCATCGGCAATGTTGAACGCCACCTCTGCATCGGTGGGATCGTCGAGGCGGTCATAGCGGCCAATCCCCACTATCGCCCCACCGATGGTGATTACCAGGGCCACCCGATCCCTGTAGTCAACTTCCGTGAAGCGTTTGAGTTCACGGCTGCTCAGCCTTGCCTTGTAGGCAAAAAACCTCATGTAGACAGAATTCTGTGACTGCCCGGTATGGAAGAGTTGAACGGCGTCCGCGTCAGCAGGGTGGATCGGGCGCAGATGTGCAGTGCCGCCGTCGCGCAGAACGACATCCGCTTCCCAATATTCTGGATATACGCCGTCCACCGGCTGTTCCACCATAGGCTTAGCCTAGCTAAAATCTGTTCCCGCACACCCGTTTATTCGTATAAAGGATCCCTCGCCTCCATGGCCCGCCGCCAAAGCCCCACCCCCGCCGGGGATACCGGCGCGGATTTCACCGAGAACATCGTCGATATTGACGTCACCTCCGAGATGGAGGGCTCATTCCTGGAGTACGCCTATTCGGTGATCTACTCCCGCGCCCTCCCCGATGCCCGCGACGGGCTCAAGCCGGTCCAGCGCCGCATCCTGTACATGATGAGCGAGATGGGCCTGCGGCCGGACAGGGGCCATGTCAAGAGCGCCCGTGTCGTTGGCGAGGTCATGGGCAAGCTGCACCCCCACGGAGACACGGCCATCTATGACGCACTGGTGCGGATGGCACAGGACTTCTCCCTGCGGCTGCCCCTGGTGGATGGCCACGGCAACTTTGGCTCGCTCGACGACGGTCCAGCAGCTCCGCGGTACACAGAAGCACGGCTTGCAGCGGCTGCGCTGACGCTGACGGACCACTTGGATGAAGACGTTGTTGACTTCGTCCCCAACTATGACAACCAGCTGACCCAGCCTGAGGTCCTGCCTGCAGCATTCCCCAACCTCCTGGTCAACGGTGCCACGGGAATCGCCGTCGGCATGGCCACCAATATGGCTCCACACAACCTCGTGGAGGTGATTGGAGCTGCCCGCCACCTGATTGCCCACCCGGACGCCACACTTGAGGACGTGATGCGGTTTGTTCCCGGCCCGGATCTTCCCACCGGCGGGCGGATCGTGGGCCTGGACGGTATCCGTGATGCCTACGCCACCGGGCGGGGGTCCTTCAAGACCCGAGCCAAGGTGGAGATTGAACAGCTCTCGGCCCGACGCACTGGATTAGTGGTCACGGAGTTGCCGTACATGGTGGGTACGGAAAAGGTCATCGAAAAAATCAAGGATGCCGTCAACGCGAAGAAGCTGGCCGGAATCAGCGACATCGTGGACCTTACCGACCGCAAACATGGGCTGCGCCTGGTAATTGAACTCAAAAACGGCTTCAATCCGAACGCGGTGCTGCAGCAGCTGTACAGGTACTCGCCCATGGAGGATTCCTTTGGAATCAATAACGTCACACTGGTGGACGGCCAGCCACAAACGCTGGGATTGCTTCCGCTACTGACGGTCTACGTCAACCATCGCCTGGACGTGGTGCGGCGACGGACGGCCTTCAGGCTTGGAAAAAAGCAGGACCGGCTCCATCTTGTCGAAGGCCTGCTGGTGGCCATTGTCGATATTGACGAGGTCATCCAGATCATTAGGTCCTCTGACGAACCATCCGCCGCCCGCCTTCGCCTGATGTCCATCTACGACCTCACCGAGACCCAGGCAAACTACATCCTGGAACTGCGGCTCCGCCAGCTCACCCGCTTCTCGCTTATCGAACTGGAGAAGGAACGGGACGAACTCCTGCGGGAGATTGCGGAACTCGAGGCAATCTTGGGGTCCGACCAGCGCCTGCGGTCCCTGGTTTCGGACGAACTTGCTGTTGTTGCGGAAAAGTACGGCACTCCCCGGCGCACGGTACTGCTCGAATCGGAGGCCGTCTCGCCTACAGTTGCCTCCGCACTTGCAGCAGCTGGCACGGGCAAGGGCAAGGCATCTCCCCTGGCCCTGGAGATTGCGGATGATCCCTGCTGGGCCATCCTCACCGCTTCAGGACAGATAGCGCGCACCACGGGCCAGGATCCGCTGGCTGAATCCGGACCGCGTGCCAAGCACGATGTCTTCCGGTCAGTGGTCAAGACATCTGCCCGCGGAGAAATAGGCGCTGTTACCTCCAAGGGCAGGATGCTCCGCCTCCAGGTCATGGATATGCCAGCCCTGGTTCCCATGTCCGGACTGCCAAACCTGGCAGGCGGAGTACCGGCCAAAGACTTTGTCACGCTGCTGAAGAATGAAACGCTCGTCGCCTTCGTCCCCCTCGATGAGGTTCTGGCTGTTGGCACCTCGCAGGGCATCGTCAAACGTGTCCAACCGGAGTATCCACTCAACCGGGAAGACTGGGACATTATTGCCCTCAAGGACAAGGACGCCATCCTAGGCGTCGCTCCTGCTGGCAACGACGACGACCTTGCTTTCGTCACGAAACAGGGCCAGCTCCTGCGATTTGGCGCCTCCGTTGTTCGGCCGCAGGGCCGGACCGCAGGTGGCATGGCAGGTATCAAACTCGCCACCGACGACGTTGTGATCTTCTTCGGTGTTGTCGCGGCACTCGATGATGCCGCCGTCGTCGTGACCATTGCGGGAACGCAGGGCGCCCTCCCCGGCACGGCCCCGGGGACCGCCAAGGTCACAGCATTCTCGGAGTACCCGGCCAAGGGACGCGCGACAGCCGGCGTCAGGGCGCATCGCTTCCTGAAGGGGGAGGATCTCCTTCTGCTGGGGTGGGTGGGCCATGGCCCGGCAAAGGCTGCTTCCGCTGCTGGAATTGCACGTTCCCTCCCCCAGGAACACGGCAGGAGGGACGGCTCGGGCATCCCGCTGTCCCAGGCGGTGGATGCAGTTGGACCTGCCATGGCGTGGCCGGACCCTGCGCCGACGGAAGACGCTGATGCAGCAGAAACGCGCCCCGGCCTCTTCTGAGTACTGACCCCACTGGCTTTCCCCACCTTTCAGGGGCGCGCACGGCGTTTCCCCAGCGACACGCCGTCGTCCTGCTGTCTCGGCCGCCAAAGGTGGGGAATCTCAGCGGCGCCATTCATACGGTGTGGTGGTGGAGACCTTGATGAGGCCATACGCCTCGAGGATGGGCCGTGAAAACTCGGTGGAATCGCTGTGCATCAGGGTTTTGCCTAGGCGAAGTGCCGCACGCGCCCGTTCGGCAGTCAGCGCCCGGTAAATGCCCCTGCCGCGCCACGCCTCAAGGGTTGCTCCTCCCCACAGGCCAGCAAAGTCGGTGCCTGCCACAGGTTCGAGCCGGCCCGCGCTCACCACGCTCCCGTGGTGCTCAGCCACCCACAGTTCCATGCCGTCATCACGCTCCAGCCGGTGAAGCACGTCGTTGGCACGGGACTCCGATACTTCGTCGCCGAAGGCGGTGTCCTGCATTGCGCTCATGGCCCGCACATCACTTTCACCGGTGATGCGACGGAGGGTGACACCTGCGGGCAAAGGAATGTCTGCTACCAGGCCAGCCGAATGACCGATCATGATGGACTCTGGATCATCCGGGACAAAGCCGTTGCCCAGCAGCGCATCGTGAAGTCCTGGTGCTGCGTCGTGACCCCGGGACTTCCACTCGACCCTCGTCATGGCGGGGTCTTCCCCAAAGTGGTTCAGCACCTCACGTACCCATCCCTGAAGAGTGGACTTCCCGGCGCCCCCGAGATCCGCATAGGTAACAAAGCCTCGTCCACCAGCGAAAGTCACCAACCGTAACGGGCCTAGTTGCTTGATCTTGAGGGCACTTGGGGTTTCGGCATCGGTACGGAGTTGGCTGTCATATGCGTGGAGGAACTCGGCCCTGCGCGCGTCCTGAGGGGTATGCATCGTGTGCCACGCTAACAGCAGAACGGGAAAGTCCGGCTCCCGTAACAAGGTCTTCGCCCTGGTTTATGAGAACGCCACACCCCTTAGACTTCTGGCATGCCAATCACTCCTGATCAGAAGGACTGGACCTGGGTCCTGTCCCGCCCTTGCCCGGACTGCGCCTTTGACGTTGCGACGGCCACCCCTGCCACTGTTCCAGGCATTATCAAGAGCTTGCTTCCGCGGTGGCGGGCGGCACTCCGACGTCCGGACGCAGCTCAGCGCTCCACCCCAGATTCTTGGTCAGTGCTTGAGTACGCAGCGCACGTCCGCGATGTGTTTGCGCTTTTTGACCAGCGGCTACACCTCATGCTTGACGTCGACAACGCCGAGTTCGCCGACTGGGATCAGGATGCGGCGGCACTGGATAGCGGATACGCATCCGCAGATCCTGCGGTGGTCAGTGCGGAGCTGACCGCGGAAGGGGAACAGATCGCCGCGTCATTTGCCGCAGCACCGGAATCAGAGTGGTCCAGGACAGGAAGACGCAGCAACGGCTCTGCCTTCACAGTCCTGACGTTCTCGCAGTACCTCCTGCACGACGTGGTGCACCACACACACGACATCGACGCCTAAGTACCGGCGCTCACGCCACGTGAGCCAACCGGAGCAACTGGTCGTCGCTGCTGATGTCCGCGGCGTTGTGCGTCACGAGGATTACCGTGCGGTTGTTGAGTCCGCGCCGGAGATCATGCAGCATGGTCTCCCCAATCTCGGCGTCCAGGTGTGCTGTGGGCTCGTCGAGAAGCACGACGTCGGCGCCCGACATCAGCGTTCGGGCCACCGCAAGCCGTTGCCGTTCGCCGCCGCTGAGGAACGCACCGCCCGGACCGATTCGGGTGTCGAGTCCTTGCGGCAGCCGGCGCAGCAGGCTCGACAGGCCAACGCATGCGAGCGCATCGCGCATGGCCGGTTCCAATGCCGCGGATCCACCACCTGCACCTGGTTCACAGGCAACAAGGAGGTTGCCGCGGATCGTGGAATCGAACAGATGGGCTTCCTGTGGACACCATGCTGCCCGCCCCGTGACCTGCACCGATCCAGCAGCTGGCGCGAGGAAGCCAAGCAGTACTGAAAGAAGCGTCGACTTCCCTGAACCGGAAGGCCCCGTGACTGCGAGCCAGCGCCCAGGTTCCACTGTGGCATTGAGTCCCCTAAAGACGGGTTCCCCTCCCGACCACGCTGCGGAGAGGTGCGACAGCTTCACGCCCTCGGATCCACCGTTGAGCGGCGCAACGGGAACCAACCCGTCGCCGTCGGCCGCGTGCTCACGCTCAAAAACTCCGGCAGCGGCCATGCGTCGCGTGACAGCCCGCAGTGCAGGGAACTGCCGCACTGCTGTTGTCATCCCAGCGTAGGATTCCACAAGTGCCAACTGCATGAGGACAACAACTGCGGCTATTTCCGGGGCAATGCTGCCGTCGGCAATCCCTGGCCCGGCGAGGAACAGGCTCAGCAGTGCCGCGCCACCGCATGCTGCAACGGTGATGCCCTGGCCCAGGCCTTCGGCCCACGCAGTACGCTGCGTGGCGGCAGTTGCTTCCCGGTCCGCTTTTCGGAGCCGGGCAAGGATTGTGGGCGCAACAGCGTTGACCTGCAGTGCCGCGCGGCCATCGAGAGCCGAAGAAATACGCCGCAGGACGCCTTGCCGCAGGAGCTGCTCCTGGACGGCAGCCCGACGGTCAGCAACGAGGGACACTACGGGAGCCACCAGCAGGCTCAGGATCAGCGCTCCCACCGTCGCAGGCAGTGCCGCTGGAACGAGAAGCGCAGTGGTGATGACGGCGGCGGCACCCACGCCCAGCGCTGTCACGGGGGGCAACGCCACGCGGGGAATCAGGTCACGGACAGTGTCTACGTCGTCAATGACGGTACCCAGCACGCTCCCACCCTGCAAAAGACGACGCAGTGACAGGGCCCGCCGGCTCAGGGATTCCCAGAGCCTGCCACGGAGAGTTGTTAGGGCCGAAAAGACAGCGTCGTGGAGGACAAGTCGCTCCGTGTATCTCAGGACAGCCCGGCCAATACCAAAGAACCTCACACCAACTATTGCCGTAAGCAGGTAGAGGATGGGCGGTTGCTCTGACGCCCTGATGATCAACCACCCCGAGAGGCCAGAAAGCGCGACGGCGAACAGCGCTGCCAGGGTGCCCAGGAGCCCTGCCAGCAGGAACTTTGCCCGCACCGGAGCCAACAGGCGGCGCAGAATGGTCACGGTACCCAGGCCTGCGCTGGCAGGCAGGTTCCCCGGCGCCACGTCGTCGGAGCCTGCCGAGGCGGCTAGGACCGTCTGTGGGACATCGTGCGCATCGCCTGTTGTCACACCGGCCAGGCTACTGGTGGCCACGTCAGCGTGTGGACGTACAGCGGTGGTGCCGCGGGCACTGGCGCCCACCCACTCGCTGCGCCCGACGCGGGCGCTTGCATGGGCAGCAACTCCGAGGGGCAACCCCGCGCCGACGCTCACTGTCCGGTCCGCGATCTCGCGCGTCGCGGAATCGTGTGCAATGAGGATGGTTGTCACACGTCCGCGGAGGGTTTCGATGGTAGTCCGGAGCAGCGTAGCTGACGCATCGTCAAGGTGCGCAGTCGGCTCGTCAAGGAGTAGGAGCGTGGCACCGGCATGGATCCGGGCCAGCCCACAGGCGAACGCCACCCGACGTAGTTCCCCGGGGCTCAGTTCAGCAGGGTGCTTGTGTGCCAGATGACCAGCAGCAGCAGCTTCGAGGCACTGCTGCGCGGTCGCGGCAGAGATTGCCGATTCATGGGCCGCAGCCCCTACTCCCACGTGAGTGTCGGCACTGGCAAGGTAGAGCTGTACTTCCTCCAGTGCGCTGTCTTCGACCAGGACGGGATGCTGCGGAACATAGGCGATCCGTTGACGGTCCACTCCGGTCAGGGCACCCACCACGGTGGTCCCCGTTCCCCCGCGCACAGCCCCGGCCAGCACCGCTAAGACAGTACTCTTGCCAACGCCGCTGGGCCCGTCGAGGGCTGTGACAAGTCCAGCAGGGGCGCTGAAATCCAAGGGCCCCACCGCGGCGGCCTGCCGTCCGGGGTACGTCACGCTCAGGCCGACGGCGGTGATCGCCCTTGGCGCCGAGTCGCCGGCAGTCCTGCGGGAGGGATGGGCGATGGGCAATGCCAGGGGCTCCGGAGCTTCAGTTGTGGCGCGGGCGGCAGACAGAGCTGCCCTGCCATCATCGCTGGCATGGTGAGCGGTACCGAGCTCCCGCAGTGGCAGGTAGCAGTCAGGAGCAAGGATCAATGCCAGCAGCCCTGCCTCAAGGGGCATATCCCCATGGACCAACCGCACTCCGATGAAGACGGCTACGACTGCGACCGACAGGGTCGAGATCAGTTCCAGCGCCAACGCCGACAGGAATGCGGTCCGGAGGGTACCCATGGTCTTGTCCCGATAGTCCCCCGAGATGTCTTCCAACGCCTGTCGCTGCGCGCTCGCACGGCCAAGCCCAACCAGGACCGGGAGGCCCTTCGCCAATTCGAGCATGTGGCTGGAAAGCCGGGACAGCGCTGCCTGCGCGTCGCTGACCTTGTCCTCTGTGTAGCGTCCGATCAACACCATGAACAGTGGAACCAGCGGCACTGTTAGTACCACCACCAGGGCGCTGACCCAGTCAGCGAAAAGGATCCGGACACCGATCAGGAGGGGGATCGTCGCACAGTTGACCAACGCCGGGAGGAACTGTGTGTAGTAATTGTCCAGCGCATCCAGGCCCCGTGTGGCCAGGACTGCCAGGCCGCCGTCGCGCCCTCCACCGTCCCCCGGCGCGTCCCGCAGTGCCCGCGAAAGAAGGCTGGCCCGCAGTTCTTCCTTGACCCCGAGGGCTGCCCGGCGAGCTGCCACGCCCTGTGCCCATACGGTCACGGCCCGCAGGAGTACTCCAGCGGCGCCAAGATACATCTGGGCCTGCCAGTCCAGGACCGGGCCAACAGAGCCCGCTTCAGCGACTGCACTGCTGGCCAGGCTGGACAACAGTGAAGCGACTGCCTGGGCCATGAGGACCAGAGACAGCGCCTTCAACGCGGCAATCAGGCCCAGGATGTAAAGGGCTGCCCGCGCTGCGGGACCCTTGGGAAGTTCAGGACGCACGGAAAAATCAGTCTTTCTTTAGGAGTGCTTTGGCAGCAATGGCCGGTAAGAAACTATGGGCTTCCGGGATATGGGCCGCGCTGACACGACGGCGGAACACCCAGTAGGTCCAGGACTGGTAGGCGATCACCAGGGGTAGTCCTACGGCCGCCACAATGCTCATCAGTCCCAGGGTGTAGTCAGACGAGGAGGCATTGCTGATGGTGAGGTTGAAAGCGGGATCGAGCGTCGAGGGCAGGACCACAGGGAAAGCCGCACCGAAGATTGCCCCGGTTGAACCCACCAGCGCGATACCGAGAAGGACAAAAGCTTTGCCTTCGGCGCCCTTTCGCTCGGCAGACCATGCAGCCGCAGCGGCTATAACCGCACCCATCAGAACCAACCAGGTCCAGAGTGTGCCAGTCAGGAGCTGGACGCTCACAGCCCACCCCACCAGGGGAACCAGAAGAGCCGGCAGGAGCCTGACAAACCACCGACGTGCCCGGACACGGATCTCGCCGTCTGTCTTGAGCGCCAGGAAAGCAAGCGCATGGATCAGGGAAAAACCAACGACGCCGAGACCACCGAGCAGCGCATAGCCACTGAACCAGGCAAGCGGACCACCCTCGCGGTCGCCGTTGGCATTCAGCGGCAGGCCCGTGGTGGTCAAGGCCAACGCCGCGCCAACACCGAACGCTGCAAAGAATGAGCCAAGGGCAATGGCCCAGTCCCAGCGGTTCCGCCACTGCCGCGTATTGATTTTGCCGCGATATTCGAACGCCACTGCTCGGAAGATAAGGGCTGCAAGAACCACCAGGAGTGGGAGGTAGAGTGCAGAAAAGAGGGAGGCGTACCACATTGGAAAGGCCGCGAAGGTTGCGCCCGCCGCTGTCAGAAGCCAGACTTCGTTTCCATCCCAGACCGGACCGACAGTGTTGAGCAGGACTCGACGCTCGGTGTTGTTGCGGGCAAAGAGCTTCATGAGCATGCCGACGCCAAGATCGAATCCCTCAAGGAAGAGGTAGCCGGTCCAGAGCACCGCAATGGCGATAAACCAGATGGTGGGGAGTAGTTCCATACTGTAGTCCTATGCCGTTCTGTTGAGCTGTGCAGTGACCGGACGGATCTTCTGGGTACGTGGGCCATCACGCACTGGGTCAGTAGGCGAAGGCAAGGACATCGTCACCCTCCTTGGCGTTGCGGCCACTTGCTCCGGGGTCATCCTCATCCTCAGTACCGTCATGGCCACCGGATGCGTCCCCGCCGTGAGCGAGTTCGGGCATTGCCGAAACGACACCGCCCCTCACGTAGGTGACAAGGAGCTTGACCTCCACCACCAGGAGCACACCGTAGATCGTCGCGAGCACCACCAGCGAGGTGAGTAACTCCCCTGCTGTAACGCCAGGGGACACCGCAGCCGCAGTAAACATGAAGACCTGGTCTATTCCGTTCATGTCAGGATTGGGAGCCACCACAAAGGGCTGGCGCCCCATCTCGGTAAAGATCCAGCCTGCCGCGTTGGCCCCGAAGGGGGCCATGATGCCAAGAACAGCGAGACGCATCAGCCAGGGCGATGCTGGCACGGTGCCCTTACGTGTGATCCAGAGCGCCACAAGCGCTGCTAGGGCAGCCAGCCCGCCGAAGCCGATCATGGCTCGGAAACCCCAGTAGGTGACTTCCATGACCGGAACGTAGTCGATTTCCTGGCCCGCACGCTCGCCGTAGATCGGGTTGTCCGGCAGATTGGTTCCATAATCGGCCTTGTACTGGTCCAGCAGACTGTTGACACCCTGGACCTCGGTGGTGAAGTCGCCCTTGGCCAGGAAGGAGAGGATTCCGGGAACCTCGATAAGGGCCTTGATGTCATCACAGTTCTTGGAACCGAGGTTGCCAACGCTGAGAATGGAGAAGCCGGTACCGTCATGGCAGGCCGCCTCGGCCGCAGCCATCTTCATGGGCTGCTGTTCGAACATCAGTTTGCCCTGCACATCTCCGGTAATAGCGGTGCCTGCAAAGGAGATCATGGCAACCACTGCACCGATCCGAAGGGACCGGATCCAGACGGTATGGTCGCCCTTATCCCGCCCAGGAGTGGTACTGGATCCGGGAACGACCTTCCCATCGGGACCAACAGTGTCGATCCCGTCCTTGCGACGGCGCCACAGGTGATACCACGAGATGCCGAGGAGGAAACCGCCAGCAACGGCCAAGGCGCCAAGGATAGTGTGCGGGACGGCCACTAGGGCCGTGTTGTTGGTGAAGACTGCCCAGGCGTCCGTCATGACGGGTCGGCCATCGATCATCTCAACACCAACCGGGTGCTGCATCCAACTGTTGGCCACGATGATGAAGTAGGCGGAGAATACGGAGCCAATCACCGCAATCCACAGGCACGCCAGGTGAACCTTGGGTTTCAGCTGCTTCCAGCCGAAGATCCACAGGCCCAGGAAGGTCGATTCAACGAAGAAGGCCAGAAGCGCTTCGAGAGCCAGGGGGGCACCGAAAACATCTCCTACGAACCGGCTGTATTCGCTCCAGGCCATCCCGAACTGGAACTCCTGGACGATGCCCGTGGCAACACCCATGATGAAGTTGATCAGGAACAGCTTGCCCCAAAACTTGGTCATCCGCAGGTACTCCTGCTTGCCGGTACGCACCCATGCGGTCTGGATGACAGCGACCACGAGGCCTAGGCCGATGGTCAGCGGCACCATCATGAAGTGGTAGACGGTAGTAATTCCGAATTGCCACCGGGCAATTTCCAAGGCGTCCAAGGCGGTCCCAACTGTTGGCGGGGTTTCTTCAGTTTGAATTCTACAGAACGTAGAAATCAACTTCTGCCGAGTGTAGAACACATGAAGTATCCCAGCGAAATCCAACCGCCACTAGGGTCCAACGACTCATAAGGCACCGGCGTTAGTTCTACTGAACGTAGAAACACGCGCGAAAACCCTGTAAAGTTTGGTGAAGTATTTAAGAACGATGACGGCCGGACATCAGCAGGCGGCCGCTGGAACCGAAAGAAGAATCGAATGGCAAGCCTTGGGGATCTGGAAAGAGCGGTCATGGACCTCCTGTGGGCTGGTCGTGAAGCGGCCACAGCAAACACCCTGCGCGATCAACTTGCGCAAACCTCGGTTGCCGTCGGAGGAACTGCCGGACACGAGGGCAAGGAACTTGCCGTCACCACGGTGTTGACGGTTCTTTCCCGGCTGGAGAAAAAAGGCTTGGTCGAACGGGAGCGCGGAATGCGCCCGCACCGCTACCAGGCCGTCTCAAGCAGGGCTGACCACACTGCCGAACTCATGCACGAAGTCTTGGGCTCCGCTCCAGACCGGGAGGCGGTCCTCGCCCGTTTCATTGGCTCCGTCACCTCGACCGAAGCGGAGACCCTGCGTAAGCTCCTGGGTCGCGACTGACCGACCATGTTCTGGACCTCATATCTTCTGGCGGTCCTCGCGATAGCGCTGGCATGGCCAGTGCCTATCATGCTCTCCCGTGCGCAGTGGCCCGCACGGGCGCCCTTCACCGCCATGATTCTTTGGCAAACCATCGCCTTGGCGGGTGGTTTGTCAATGATTGGCGCAATGCTTGTTTACGGTCTCGAACCTGCGGGCGAAAACCTCATTGCCGGAGTGCGTGCCGTCGCCGGCATGGTCTTGTTCAACGCTCCCACCACAGTTCTGGGCTTCTGGCACATCTTTGCCCTCTCGGCAGCAGCGTTGTTGACTGTCCATCTTCTTTTCACACTGCTGCTGACGTACCTGCGCATCCAAAGGCAACGCGGTAGGCATCGGGAACTCCTCGACCTCCTGGCCAAGCCGACCGCAGACGGTTCAGCGACCATGGTCATCAACCACGACTCTCCGGTGGCTTACTGCCTACCCGGAGGTGCGAGGTCCGTGACTGTCCTTTCCGATGGGCTCATGTCCGCACTGGAGCCTGACGAACTGCGGGCCGTCCTGCGCCATGAAAATGCCCACCTGAGCCAGCGACATCACCTGCTGCTTTGGGCATTTGCCGCCTGGCGTCAGGCCCTGCCATGGCTGCCAACGACCCGGCTTGCACAGGACGCAGTCAACTCCCTGATCGAGATGCTGGCTGATGACGTGGCCCTTAAGACGGAGAGCAAGGCGTCCCTAATCAAAGCTATTGCGATAGTGGCCAGTGCGCCAGAACGCGCGAAGGCGGCTGCACGCTTCGCACAATCCGGACCTGACGCCCAAGAGCGCACTGACACCCTCTCGCCTGCGGTCGGTTACCCGGCGTCCCCGTCGCTAGAGCTCATGCAAGCGTCGGATTCCGCGCGGACCACAGCGTCCCGGGTGAGTCGTCTTTTGTCCCCGCAGGAGCCTCTGGCGCCAGTCACCACAGGTGCTGTGCTGCTCCTGTGCGGGATGCTGCTGGCCGTCCCGACGGCACTCCTGATTGTGCCGGGCCTGCTCGGCTGACACTGCTTGCGCCGTGAGTGGTGGGCCAGCAGCTGGACCCCCTCCCCCAATCTTGGAATAGTGTCGAGCCGTCCCTCATCTCAGGCGTCGATGCGCTCTCGGTCCAGGCCAGCGGCACCAGCGATGATGAAGTCCTTGCGAGGGGCAACATCTGATCCCATCAAAAGATCAAACATTGATTCAGCCTGCTGGGCGTTTTCTATGTTCACCTTGCGCAGCATGCGATGGCGGGGGTCCATGGTGGTCTCGGCCAGTTGCTCTGCGTCCATTTCGCCGAGGCCCTTGTACCGCTGGATGGGCTCCTTATAGCGCTTTTTTTCTTTGACAAGCCGCTTGAGTAGCGTGTGAAGTTCCGACTCAGAGTAGGTATAGATCATCTCGTTTGCCTTCTGACCGGAGTTAATGACCTCTACCCGGTGCAGCGGCGGGACAGCGGCGTACACGCGACCATCATCGATCATCGGACGCATGTAACGGAAGAACAGCGTCAGGAGAAGTGTCCTGATGTGCGCGCCATCGACGTCGGCGTCTGTCATGAGAATCACTTTCCCATAGCGGGCAGCCGCAATGTCGAAGCTGCGGCCTGAACCAGCACCCACCACCTGAATCAGCGCGGCACATTCGGCATTGGAAAGCATGTCCCCCACCGATGCCTTCTGTACGTTCAGGATCTTGCCTCGAATCGGAAGCAGGGCTTGAAAATCCGAGGACCGAGCGCGCCGGGCAGTGCCCAGCGCCGAGTCACCCTCGACTATAAACAGTTCAGATCTAAGAACATCGTCCGTGCGGCAGTCGGCAAGCTTGGTAGGCATGGACGAGGTCTCCAACGCATTCTTTCGACGTTGGGTTTCCTTATGCACTCGCGCCGAAATACGCGATTTCATCTCGGCGACGATTTTCTCGAGCAGCTGTGCGCTTTGCGCCTTGTCGGCACGCTGCGCGGAGCCGAGCTTGGCAGTGATTTCCTGCTCAACAACGCGGGATACGATGGCCCGAACGGCTGAGGTGCCAAGGATTTCCTTCGTCTGGCCCTCAAACTGCGGCTCGGCAAGGCGGACTGTCAGTACCGCCGTCAGGCCGGCAAAAATGTCATCCTTGTCAATCTTGTCGTTCCCCGCTTTGAGTTTGCGGGCGTTGGCTTCAACTGCCTTGCGGAACGTCTTGACAAGGGCCTGCTCAAAACCGGACTGGTGCGTGCCGCCCTTCGGGGTAGAAATAATGTTCACGAAGCTGCGCACAGTTGTGTCGTAACCTATTCCCCAGCGCAGCGCTATATCAACTTCGCAGTCCCGTTCAATTTCGGCCAGTTCGCTGTGACCTTTGTCGTCGAGGACAGGGACCGTCTCCTTGAACTTGCCGGAACCATGCAGGCGCCAGACATCAGTAACTCCTGCATCGATGGCCAGGAAGTCGACAAATTCCGAGAGCCCCCCGTCGTGGTGGAAAACTTCCTCATGCGGACCAGCCTCCCCGGGCGTCCCCGGGACTCGGCGTTCATCGCGCACTGTAATTTTGAGTCCGGGGACGAGGAAGGAAGTCTGACGGGCCCGGGAGGCGAGTTCGTCATAGGAGAATTTGGCATCCTTCGTGAAGATCTGCCGGTCAGCCCAGTAACGAATCCTGGTTCCGGTCACCCCTCGCTTGGGCTTCCCCGCGATGTCCAGCACTGAATCATCCACAAAGGGAACGAACTCCGCCGCAGGATCTGCGCGCCGGCCAGCGTCCTGGAACCGGCCTGGCTCACCGCGGCGGAAGGACATCCGGTAAGTCTTACTGCCCCTGTCGACCTCAACGTCCAAACGTGCCGACAGTGCATTCACCACTGACGCACCAACACCGTGAAGGCCACCGGAGGCAGTGTAGGAACCCCCGCCGAACTTTCCGCCGGCGTGGAGCTTCGTGAAAACCACCTCAACACCCGTCAGGCCGGTCTTCGGCTCCTTGTCAATCGGAATGCCACGACCGTCGTCGTGGATTTCCACGGAATTGTCGGCATGCAGGATCACCTTGATGTCATGACCAAATCCTGCCAGCGCCTCGTCAACAGAGTTGTCGATGATCTCCCACAGGCAGTGCATGAGACCTCGGGAGTCAGTGGAACCGATGTACATGCCCGGTCGCTTCCGAACAGCCTCAAGACCCTCCAGGACAGAGAGGTGCCGTGCAGTGTAATCAGAACTTGGTGCCACGTCGGGGTGCGCTCCTTTGGTACGTCAATCTTGGCCCGTAGGGGCTGTACCAAGCCTAGTCGGCAGCGGGCCTGGACTCTTGTCGCAACACCGGCAACCCCCGGCTCGGACACCGTCGTTACGGACACGTGATACGCGGACAGCGAAAGTCGGCCATCCGTAGCCTAGTCTGACTCCGAATGCTGGTTATATAGAGGAACAGATCTACTGAGGAGGCCGAAATGACAGCAGCAATTGCGGACCGCATGCTCAATGCACTGGACCGGTGCGATCGTTGTGGAGCACAGGCATATGTCCGTGTTGTACTTGAGTCCTCCGGCGGTGAGCTGCTCTTCTGCGGCCACCACGCCCGTTCAGTCGAAGCGAAGCTCAAGCCGCTGAGCTCCGACTGGCACGACGAGACCGGCAGGCTCCACGAAAAGGAACCGGTCTCAGCCGACTGATTTCACGACACAGGCCACAATGCAGCATTGAGCTGCAGAGCAGGGTATCCCCAGAGGGGATGCCCTGCTTTTTTGTGTGTTCAAGAGTGTCTAGTGCCACACGTCGGGCAAGGACACGACACTGGCCGTGTAATAAACGAACCAAAAAAAGAGGCACCCTTCACAATGTGAAGAGTGCCTCCCGACGAAACATTGTTCAGCTCTCAGTCCAGGTAGTCGCGCAGTACCTGAGAGCGTGAAGGATGGCGGAGCTTAGACATAGTCTTTGATTCGATCTGGCGGATGCGTTCCCGCGTTACACCATAGACCTTGCCGATTTCGTCTAAAGTCTTCGGCTGTCCGTCAGTGAGCCCGAACCGCATGGCCACCACACCGGCCTCACGCTCGGATAGCGTGTCCAGGACCGAGTGGAGCTGCTCCTGCAGGAGGGTGAAGCTCACTGCGTCTGCCGGGACCACTGCCTCAGAGTCCTCGATGAGGTCACCGAACTCGGAGTCGCCGTCTTCACCAAGGGGTGTATGGAGCGAAATGGGTTCCCGACCGTACTTCTGGACCTCGACGACCTTCTCGGGGGTCATGTCCAGCTCAAGAGCGAGCTCTTCCGGTGTTGGTTCGCGTCCCAGGTCCTGAAGCATCTGGCGCTGCACACGGGCAAGCTTGTTGATGACCTCGACCATGTGGACGGGAATACGGATAGTACGCGCCTGGTCTGCCATGGCGCGGGTGATTGCCTGGCGGATCCACCACGTGGCATACGTGGAAAACTTGAATCCCTTGGTGTAGTCAAACTTCTCAACAGCGCGGATCAGCCCGAGGTTACCCTCCTGGATGAGGTCAAGGAACAACATTCCACGGCCTGTGTAGCGCTTGGCGAGGGAAACAACAAGGCGAAGGTTCGCTTCCAGGAGGTGATTTTTTGCACGCTTGCCGTCGTGGATGATGAATTCGAGCTCACGCTTGAACTTCGGATCCATCGCGCCGTCGTCTGCAGCAATCTTCTCCTCGGCAAACAGCCCGGCCTCGATGCGGAGGGCAAGGTCGACTTCCTGCTCAGCGTTCAGCAGGGCGACCTTGCCGATCTGCTTCAGGTAGTCCTTTACAGGATCCGCCGTGGCGCCTGCGGACATGACCTGCTGCACGGGGGCATCGTCGTCATCCGCATCGGAGTAGACGAAGCCCTTCCCCGTAGCCGCGGCAGCAGCCTTGGCACCGGCAAGATCGGAGTCCTCGGCAGGCTCGGAACCATCCGGCCCCAGGTCGTCCTGGTCTTCGTCGGAGTCATCATCAGCGGCTTTACCTGCTGCCTCAGCAGCTGCCTTTGCGCCAGGCTTTGGGCCGCGCTTCTTGGGCGCAGGCTTCGCATCGCCGCCGGCGCCATCGCCAGCAGCTTCGCGGATAGCTTTGTTTGCCGCCCTTGTGGCAGCACGCTTGGCGTTCGTCGCGGCTTGCTTCTCCTCAGGGGACAGCTCAGTCTGGTCGGTAGATTCCGTCTTCGCGGAAGAGGGGGTCACAGAAAACCTTTCTAGCAGCGGTCTGTGGATCGCCGTACGGGCAACACCACTATGACCCTGTCAAGTCCGTGGAAAGCAATAGATGATCGCACGGAAAGCAGAGTCACACTCAACAACTGCCAAACGAGGCGAAATGTTCCCGTTTCCGGTCACATTCCGATTCATCTGATTCACGGACCCAACCGGGTCTCAGCGTCTATTGTCTCACGACTTTGTCAATTAGCGGCCTAGGCTCAGTAATTTTCCAGCCCGGGACACCACGCTATGCCGGGTCCGGCCGAAATTTCTGCCACGCAGATTCTGGCTTTCCTGCCCAGCCGCACAGAGTCCCCCGCCCCACCAGATCCTGCAAAAGCTCTGCGAGTCGATAGCCTGGTTCGGTCACCAACGCCCGGTTGAGATAGACACTTGCATAGGAACCCCGGCCCCGGCACCACTCAATCCAACCCTTTCCCGTCAGGGCTGCGGCTTTAGCCTCGGGAGTGCCGCGCAGGATGCACTGTTCCAGGGCAGCCTCAAGGCCTTCCACATGGTCCCACAGAGGCACCGAGGGAGCCATGCCCAGGAGGACTTCCCCATAGCCTGGAGCGCTATTTCGCATCCGCAGCGGGGTACAGTGCCCGCACTCGGCAATCAACGCGTTGGAAAATCCGGCAGAAACCTTTCCGCCGCCATTCCCGGTCCTTGGACTTTTGCCGGCTTGTTCCTGCACCGTCGGCTCCTCAGTCGCCTTTTCTGACCACGGCCACAGCGTCTGTCCTACGTCAGTTTCATCATCAAAAAGTCCAAAATCCTGAACCCCCACCAAGGCGACCCCTGCACCGGCCGCAGCCATCACAAGGATTGCATCCCGCCAGGCGGGGATCCGGAGGGTGGCGCATAGGTACGCCCCAATGTTCGCCTCCTTGTGGAGCGCTCCAGCACGGGAATGGCGGAGGACCGCACCATCGCCCATAGCCCTATGCCAGCATTCGAGCACGGCCAGGAACTGTGGCCTGCTGTGCTCACGCAGCCGAAGATCACCCAACCACCGCTCCTCGGCCAGAATTTCCGCTGGGAGCGCCGTCGCAGCAGGTGACACGAGTGCGTCCGGACCACTGTCCACACGACTTCCGCGCAGGATCAGTTCTGCACTGAGGAAGCTGTCCGAAATCTCAGAAAGAGGTCTCCCCCACGAAGGACAACACACCCGATCGAAACAAAAGGCGTCCCGCCACCTCTCCTCTCCAACAAACCAGGCATCGCGGACCGGCAGGCCGGCGGCACCCAGCGTTGCACTGAGGGAACCTAGGAGACCGGTTAGACGCTCACTCAGGGAAGACCAGGCATCAGAACTGTAGATTGCCAGGAGTGAAGCGTCCGCCGCCGTGTCCTGTAGGAGGTAATCGCGCACAGTTTCCGAGAATCGAGACAGGGTGGCGTCCGGACCCTCCGTGCATTCATCCCCGCGCGGCAGGTCAACGCGAAGTGTTGCACCCAGTCTCTTGCCCTGGACCGTGATCGCTACCAGGCTTTGCCGCGGCCAGTACCCGAGGGAATGCGGAATGAAACCAAGAATGTCCTGCGGCCCGCCTGCGCGGAGCGTCTCCGATATAGTCATGGCACCACAGTCCTGCGTCCCGCGCGGTGCTTCCAGGGGGCAATCACACTATGTGGATAACGATCCCGCTCGGAGTTCGCGACATGCCCGACACGCAGCCTGGCTCCGCGAGACAGGCTCGGGCACGATAGCTACGAAAGCGAAGAAGAGCTGCCCGCGAGCGATTGAAAGAGAATGGCAACCGCCGGGCAGGGACGCTCGGCTTTATGGTCCCCGAAGAGCTACTGATTCTCCCTGCGTAGATCGCGGCGCTGTCGACGTTGCTCGGCCATGGTTCGCAACAGAGGCTGCACAACCACACCCTGGGCTGCCATCTGGTGCCGGACTTTCTTCTTGGCTGCCAGGATGGCCGTTGATCCAACAGCAAGCAGGAGGAAATGCACGCTGAGGGCAATGCGAAATGCATCAAGGCCGTAGAGTTCCCCCTGCGAATAGCCTGTGGCGTAGAGAATGTCCAGAATGGTACCAACAAGAAAAATCGCAATAAGCGCTGCGAAGAAGCCACCTACGTTGACAATTCCGGTGGCCGTCCCCATCCGGTGCGCAGGGTTGAAAGTTCTGGCGAAGTCGAATCCAATCATTGATCCTGGACCGCCGACAGCGAGCACCACCACAAGGACGGCCAGGAGCCACAGTGGCGACCGCCCGGGATACAGCAGCACCGCAGCCCAGGCAAGCGCAGTCATCCCCGCAATGAGCAGCACCATGGTGGAACGCCGAAGGGGGTGACGCGAGACAAAGCGGCCAAAAAAAGGCCCGACTGCCATGGCAGTTGCGACGTAGAGGGACATGAGCCCCGCGACGGTTGCCGAATCGAGCCCCTGCCCAGAGATCAGGAACGGATATCCCCAGGTCATGGCGAAAACCGTGCCTGCAAACTGGATGGTGAAGTGGCTCCACATGCCAAGGCGCGTACCTGGCTGCTGCCAGGCGTGGCGGAGGGAACGACCGATGTCCCTGATGCCCTGGTTGGAGGCCCTGGCTTGCACCCCCGGTGGCGCATCCTGAAGCAGAATCAAAACCAGGACCGCGGCAAGACCACCCATGCCAGCGAGCATCAGAAAGGCGGGCGTCCACCCTGCCGCACCGAGGACCAAAGCAAATGGCACAACGCTGAAAAGCTGGCCAAGTTGGCCGGACATGCCTGTCAGTTGAGTGACCAGCGGCACCTTTGCTGGTGCGAACCACAGAGGGATCAGCCGAATGACGGAAATAAACGTCATTGCATCACCCGCACCCACGAGAACCCTGCCCAAAACCCCTGCCGGAACCGTGTCGGCAAAAGCCATCTGCAGCTGTCCCAGCCCCATGAGGACCGCACCAGCGGCGATCATTGCCCGTGATCCAAACCTGTCAACCAGGATCCCCACGGGAATTTGCAGGCCCGCATAGACCAGCAGCTGCAGGACGGTGAAGGACGAGATTGCCGCCGCACTTGCCTGAAATCGCTCCGTGGCTTCGATTCCAGCCACACCGAAAGAGGTTCGCTGGGAGACGGCCACCAGATACGAGAAAATACCGACGGTCCAGATGAGCCATGCGCGGGGTGCAGTCACAGTCCCATTATGCCGTCCGGCCAGCGATGACTTCCCTGAGACTGAGGATCCAGCAGAGAAGGAGACTACAGGGTCAACACCTCCGCGCCTGCCAGCGGTGGACTCGTAAAGGGACTCAGGCCGTGGGATTCTCACGTGCCAGATAAGCCTCTACGGCCGCACCGAGGGCGTCTGCGTCGGGGAGCTCATCGTTCTCGTCAGCCAGCAACGACCGACGCACTGTTCCCTCAGCCTTTTCGTCGTATTTGGTTTCCAGGCGCGAGACAACCTGCTGGACGTCCTCGGAGGCGCTCACCTGGTCTGCGATCTGGCGACCCACCTCACGGCCAGCCTCCCGCAGCCTGTCACTGGGAAGCATCAGCGACGTTGCCGCGCCAAGGTACTCCAGCCCGGCGACGGCTGCGGTGGGATATTCGGCATCAGCAAGATAGTGCGGAACATGGATAACGTACCCGGCGACCCCCCGGCCCGCCTCAATCAGGCGAAGCTCCAGGATGTGGCCAATGGCCGCCGGGACCTCAACAGTGGGTTTCCAGACAGAGATACCTTCGATGAGTTCGGGCCGATTGCCATGCACTGTCACCCCGACGGGCCTGGTGTGCGGCACAGGCATGGGGATGGAGTGGATCCATGTCACCAAGTTGACGTCGAGCTTCTCCACAATTCCTACCACCGCACGTGCGAATCGCTCCCACTGCAGGTCGGGTTCGAATCCCGCAAGCAGGAGATAGGGCTTCCCCAACCCATCCATGAGGCGGTAAAGAGCCAACCGGGGCGCCTGGTAGTCCTGGATATGATCTTCCACGAAGGACAGGTGGGGGCGTCGGGAACGGTAGTCGATGAGCTGGTCGGCGTCGAAAACTGCCACTGGTTCGGCATCCGGTGAGTCCAGCAACTCAGCGTTGATCTGCCGCACCACCTGACCAGCGTCTGCAAAGCCGGTAAAACCCATCACCATGTTCAGTCCACGGAGTTCTGGGCTATGAAACAGGCCGATGTTACTGGCATAGAGGGCATCCGGGTCGAGCAGCGACCCTGAAATCCGTTCAAGCACGGCGTCGTCCTTTCGTGGTGACGGGTGATTTACTCCTTTCAACGCGCCAGCACCCAGGTCCATTCCTTGGCGCTTGCACTGCCTGCAACTGTGGCGCACATCTCAGGGAATTGCCCACTCAGTGTGCCAAGAGACTACGATCAAAAGTGCCGGCACATGAGCTGAGCGCAGGTGGAAGCCACCAGTGCCCGCTGTGCCGGAAAGATCATGGCTGGGCGCCAAACATGCTGTCCTAGCCGGAAAAATCAGAGAATTGAGGACTGTACCTCGTGGTGAAAAATGTTGAAATCGGCCTAAGCGCGATCTCGCGTGACCTGAAAAAAGCGGCTGCTGACGCCATCGTGATTGGTGTCGGCCAGGGCAGCGATGGGCCATTCCTGCTCGAAAATCCGCTGGCTGCAAAATCAGCTGAGGCGTTGACTGAGTCCCTGAAGGCCCTTGGGGCAACTGGCGCAGCCGACCAGCTTCTTCGACTGCCAGGACTCCCGGAGACGGGAACCAGCATCATCGCCCTGGTTGGGGCCGGAAAGGTCGACGCCGGGGGCACGCTCACGGGCGAGGTCCTGCGCCGAGCCGCAGGTTCTGCAGTCCGCCAGCTCGCGGGGACGGGTACCGTCATCCTGGCACTGCCTACCGCCACGCTCGGCGACGTTGCCGCAGTCGCCGAGGGGGCCGCCATGGGCGCCTACTCTTTCACCGAATACCGCAGCAGCACCGAAGGCCTCAAGGAGCCCGTCCGCAAAGCCGTGATCTTCACGGAATTGGCATCCGATGCGGCCCTGCCCACAGTCCTCAAGCGCGCAGGTGTGATCGGCAAGGCAGTGAACGCGACCCGCTCACTGGTCAACCAGCCCCCCAGCCACCTCTTCCCGGAATCATTTGCGGATGCCGCCAAGGAACTCTCCAAGGGCCTGCCCGTCAAGGTCACCGTCTGGGACGAGAAGCGACTCGAAAAGGAAGGCTTCGGCGGCATCATGGGTGTCGGCAAGGGCTCCAGCCGCCAGCCGCGCCTTGTGAAGGTGGAATACTCGCCCGCCAAGGCCACCGCCAAAGTTGCCCTCGTGGGCAAGGGAATCACGTTCGACACGGGTGGAATCTCCCTCAAGCCGGCTGCCAACATGGGTGACATGAAATCGGATATGGCGGGCGCCGCCGTCGTACTGAACACGGTCCTGGCGGCAGCGGGACTTGGCCTGCCCGTCAAGGCAACGGCATGGCTCTGCATCGCTGAAAACATGCCGGGCGGGGCAGCATCCCGCCCTGCAGACGTCCTCACCATGTTTGGCGGCAAGACGGTCGAGGTCCTCAACACCGACGCCGAAGGCCGTCTGGTCATGGCTGACGGGATCGTAGCCGCCAGCGAAGAGTTCCCCGACGCTATTATCGACGTCGCGACACTTACCGGCGCCCAGCTGATCGCGCTCGGCAACCGAACCGCCGGCATCATGGGTGCTGATTCCGTGACCGGCCCCCTCAAGGTCGCTGCTGATCGAGCCGGAGAACTCGTCTGGCCCATGCCGCTCCCCGAGGAGCTGCGTCCCAGCCTTGACTCCCAGGTTGCAGACCTTGCAAACATTGGCGAGCGTCACGGTGGAATGATGACCGCTGCCGTCTTCCTGCAGGAGTTTGTCGGCAAGGACAAGGCCGGCGACACCATTCCATGGGCACACGTCGATATTGCAGGTCCGTCGTTCAACAACGCGAGCCCCTACGGCTACACACCAAAGCAGGGCACCGGTTGCACCGTTCGGACGCTGGTGTCCTATCTGGAGGACCGCGCGGACTCGTAGCGAATCCACCACCACACCTATTCCCTGCGGGTGCGCACTCACCGCTCCAGCGCAAAGGCAGCACCCGCAGGGAATCCCGCCACTCCGAAGCCCGCTCAGCGGCCGTTCCGGGTAACACCGGGCCCCGTGACTCTCACCACAGGACTTCCAGAATCATGGCAGCAGGGTGGAGCATGGATAGGTGGTTCGCTAAGGTGAAGTTTGGTAGTCACAAATGCAAGGGAATCCACCTGCTGGCATAATCTCGGCAGGACAGGGTTCAAGACCAGATGATGCGTATACCCGCCTCATCATTCACGCGAGGGAGCGTCTAAGTGGCCGATCAGGCAACTGCGCAAGAATTCGACCTGCTGGTACTCGGCGGAGGAAGTGGCGGATACGCTGCTGCCCTGCGGGCCCGTCAACTGGGCCTAACAGTCGGCCTCATTGAAAAGGGAAAACTGGGTGGCACCTGCCTCCACAACGGCTGCATTCCCACCAAGGCACTGCTGCACTCGGCGGAACTTGCGGACCACGCCCGCGACTCTGCCAAGTACGGTGTGAACGTCAGCCTTGATGGCATCGACATGAGCGCTGTCAACTCGTACAAAGACGGCATCATCGCTGGCAAGTACAAGGGGCTGCAGGGACTCATCAAGGCCAAGGGCATCACGGTCATCGAGGGAGAAGGAAAACTCCAGGGAGCCGACACTGTTGTGGTCAACGGCACCGCGTACAAGGGAAAGAACGTCGTGCTGGCCACGGGTTCCTACTCTCGCTCCCTTCCGGGACTGGAAATTGGCGGCAAGGTCATCACCTCTGACGAGGCCCTCAAGATGGACTACATCCCCAAGAGCGCGATCATCCTGGGCGGCGGTGTGATCGGCGTCGAGTTTGCCTCTGTCTGGAAATCCTTCGGTGTGGACGTCACAATCATCGAGGGCCTGCCCTCGCTGGTACCCAATGAGGACGCCACGATCGTCAAGAACTTCGAGCGGGCCTTCAAGAAGCGCGGTATCAACTTCTCCACCGGAATTTTCTTCCAGGGCGTCGAACAGAACGACGACGGCGTCAAAGTCACCCTGGTGGATGGCAAAACCTTCGAGGCTGACCTGATGCTCGTGGCCGTAGGCCGTGGGCCCGTCACAGCGAACCTCGGCTATGAAGAGGCAGGCGTCACCATCGACCGCGGCTTCGTCATCACCAACGAGCGCCTGCACACGGGAGTGGGCAACGTCTACGCCGTCGGCGACATCGTTCCGGGTGTCCAGCTCGCGCACCGTGGCTACCAGCAGGGCATCTTCGTGGCGGAGGAAATCGCAGGCCTGAAGCCGGTTGTCATTGCGGACATCAATATCCCCAAGGTCACCTACTCCGAGCCTGAGATCGCCACTGTCGGATATACCGAAAAGGCAGCCAAGGAAAAGTTCGGCGAAGACCAGATCCAGACCCAGGAATACAACCTTGCCGGCAATGGCAAGAGCTCCATCCTCGGCACTGCTGGCTTGGTCAAGCTGGTCCGCCAGAAGGACGGTCCCGTGGTGGGGGTCCACATGATCGGTTCGCGTATGGGCGAACAGGTCGGCGAAGCACAGCTGATCGTGAACTGGGAAGCCTACCCAGAAGACGTAGCCCAGCTCCTGCACGCCCACCCCACCCAGAACGAGGCTCTCGGCGAAGCCCACCTCGCACTGGCTGGCAAAGCCCTGCACGGCTGATTTTCCGCAGCACCCTGAGCCTGGTGCACCCTGCATGATCCGCAGGGTGCACTAAGCTCAAACCCAGTCAGCAATCATCCGCACTAAAGATCAATAAGGAGAACGGGGACGACATGTCTGAATCCGTTAACTTGCCCGCCCTCGGTGAGAGCGTCACCGAAGGAACCGTCACCCGCTGGCTCAAGCAGGTAGGTGACCGGGTAGAGGTGGACGAGCCGCTGCTCGAGGTTTCCACCGACAAAGTAGACACCGAAATCCCCTCTCCGATCGCTGGCGTGATCGAGGAAATCCTGGTGGCCGAGGACGAGACTGCAGAAGTTGGTGCACCACTGGTCCGCATCGGCGACGGAAGCGGCGCCTCGGGTGATGCCCCGGCTGAGGAAGCGCCTGCAGCAGAAGCACCCTCCACCGAGGCCGAGCCGTCAGCGGCACAAGAGGCACCCGCGCAGGAAGAAGCCCCGGCAACCGAGGCATCGCCGGAACCTTCGGGCGACAGCCACGAGGTAACACTCCCGGCCCTGGGTGAGAGCGTCACCGAGGGAACAGTCACCCGCTGGCTGAAATCCGTTGGTGACAGTGTTGAGGTCGATGAGCCGCTGCTGGAGGTCTCTACCGACAAGGTTGATACAGAGATCCCCTCCCCGGTGGCCGGCACGCTCCAGGAAATCCGCGTGAACGAGGACGAAACGGCAGAGGTCGGCTCCGTCCTGGCAGTCATCGGTTCCGGTGCAGCACCCAAGGCTGAGGCGCCGAAGGCTGAAGCTCCCGTAGCCGCTGAGCCCAAGGAAGCACCCAAAGCCGAGGCACCTGCACAGAAGACTCCTACGCCGGCAGCTCCCAAGGAAGCACCGAAGTCGGCGCCCACGGAGGCTCCGAAAAAAGAGGCACCCAAAGCCGAAGCTCCGAAAGCCGAGACGGCCTCGACCGGGAGTGAATCAGGCTACGTCACTCCCCTCGTCCGCAAACTCGCCAACCAGCACGGCATTGATATTTCCTCGCTCAAGGGCACTGGTGTTGGCGGCCGCATCCGCAAGCAGGACGTTGAGGCAGCCGCTGAGGCCAAGTCCGCACCTGCAGCGACAAAGCCAAACCCAGCAGCCTCACCGGCCGCGTCTGCCGCGCCAAGCGCAGCAGCATCGTCATTGCGTGGCACCTCCCAGAAGGCTCCGCGGATCCGTCAGGTGATCGCCCGTAGAATGCGCGAGTCCCTGGAAGTCTCCACCCAGCTGACGCAGGTGCACGAGGTCGATATGACCAAGGTTGCCAAGCTCCGGTTGCGTGCCAAGAACTCCTTCCAGGCCCAAAACGGGGTCAAGCTCACGTTCCTGCCGTTTATTGCCAAGGCTGTTGCTGAAGCCCTCAAGCAGCACCCGAAGCTGAACGCTGAATACGACGAGGCCAAGCAGGAGATCACGTACCACAATGCCGAGCACCTTGCCATTGCGGTGGACACGGACAAGGGTCTGCTTGTTCCGGTCATCTCCGACGCCGGTAACCTGAACCTTGCTGGCCTTGCTGGCAAGATCGCCGACATTGCCGGCCGCACCCGCGACGGCAAGATCGGCCCCGACGAACTGTCTGGCGGTACCTTCTCGATCACCAACATTGGCTCAGTAGGCGCGCTGTTTGACACCCCGATCATCAACCAGCCCCAGGTTGGAATCCTGGGGACGGGTGCGATCGTCAAGCGCGCAGTTGTTGTCGCTGACGAGAACGGCGACGATTCACTGGCAATTCGCTCCATGATGTACCTCTCACTGACGTACGATCACCGTCTCGTGGACGGCGCTGACGCGGGTCGGTTCCTGCAAACGCTGAAGGCCCGGCTTGAAGAAGGCGCCTTCGAAGCGGACCTGGGACTCTAAGGAAGCAACCTGAAAAACGCCCCCTGCCACAGTGGAAACACTGTGGCAGGGGGCGTTGGCGTTGGATCAGCCTGTTCGCCTGCGCATCAGGTGCTCGAATTCCACCGTCCCACAGCACCACTGGCTAAGCTGGTGCCATGCAAATCGTTTATAGCCTCCTCGTCTTCCTTCATATCGTCGGCGCAACAATGATCGTCGGTATCTGGATCGGCAACATGAAGTCCCCGACAGTCCACCCACGCCAGTTCGATGGAGCAGTCCTCCAGCTCTTAACCGGTATCGCAATGATGGGACTCATCCCAGTACTGGACATTGATGCCAACTACTTCAAACTCGGCATCAAATTTGCTATTGCACTGGCGGTTGGAGTGCTGGCATTCATCGGCCGGAGGCAGTACAAGCGTGGTGATGGCGTGGACAAGGCCCTTGCGCACTCCGTGGGCGGACTGGCCCTGTTGAACGTGGCTATCGCGACCATCTGGAACTGACCGGCATCATCGACAGCAGTTCCTTGGCGGTGCGGTCCACCTGTCCAAGGCCTACTGAAAATCATCTGAGAGCGGACAGACGGTGCGTCAGCTCGTAAGTATCCTTAGGATCATTGCTGGAGGGTCTGGCAGATGCCGGACCCGAGTTGAACATCTCAGAGGAGTGGACATGGCAGTAACACGCAGCGCACACACTGTATGGAACGGAAACCTCATGGAAGGGTCCGGAAACACGACCCTTGACACCTCCGGCCTCGGGACCTTTGATGTCACATGGAAGGCCCGCTCGGAGGCTGCCGAAGGAAAGACCAGCCCTGAGGAGCTCATTGCCGCAGCCCATTCAGCCTGCTTCTCGATGGCGTTCAGCAACGCGCTGGCCGAGGCTGGCCACACCGCCGAGGAAATCAACACAAAGTCTGACGTTGGCTTCAAGCCCGGAGTTGGCATTACCGGCAGCCACCTGACTCTGGAAGCGCGCGTTCCGGGCATTTCCGAGGAAGATTTCCAGCGCATCGCCGGAGAGGCCAAGACAGGCTGCCCCGTTTCCGCCGCGCTGACAGGCATTGACATCACCC
This sequence comes from Pseudarthrobacter sp. PS3-L1, assembly GCF_030063285.1. Taxonomy (GTDB): domain Bacteria; phylum Actinomycetota; class Actinomycetes; order Actinomycetales; family Micrococcaceae; genus Arthrobacter. Next base: position 644,918 of record NZ_JASISU010000002.1, read on the forward strand.
TGGATGCAACACTGAAGTCCTAATCATTCCGGGCATACGAAGAGGCCCCGCTACCGGTTTCCCGGTGGCGGGGCCTCTTCGCTGTCTGACCACACCGTGGCCCACGTTTTTCTTTCCTAGGGTCGCCTACTTCTTCCGGGGCGGAAGCGGAGCCGGCTTCAGCGTCCGGTAGCCTTCCCGTGCAGGAGGCAAGTCGGTAGGCAGCTCCTGGATCATTTCCTTCAGCGCACCGATACCGTATTCAAGTTGGGGGTCTCCTCCAGCAGCGTACGCGTGCGGAGGGAAGAGCACCTCAATGTCAGGATCCACGCCGTAGTTTTCCACGCTCCAGCCAACACCCCCGGTAAACCAGGTTGCATACCGCGGCTGGGTGACACCTGTCCCATCCGCAAGTGCGTACCGGTTGTCGATCCCCACGACGCCGCCCCACGTCCGGGTGCCAATGACAGGCCCTATCCCCCGCAATTTGGAGACTTGCGTGATGATGTCCCCATCCGATCCAGCAAATTCGTCGGTGATGATAATGACGGGCCCGCGTGGCGCGTGATGTGGATACGTTTCAGGCCGTTCCCCACGTGGCATGGACCAGCCTGTAACCTTCCGACCGATCAGCTCGGCCACCAGCTGCGACGTGTGCCCGCCGCGGTTGCGTCGGACGTCGACAATCAGGCCATCCAGCGCCGCTTCAGAATCCAGGTCGCGGTGCAACTGGGCCCAGCCATGGGCCATCATGTCCGGGACATGCAGGTAACCATAGCGCCCATCCGACGCCTCCCGGACAGTCCGCCTGTTGCCCGCCACCCATTCCTGGTACCGCAGACGTTCTTCGTCCTTCATGGGAACAACTGCAACGCGCCGTTCAACCCCGGCAGCCGCGCCATGGGAATCACCGTTCCGGACGGTCAACTCAACAGCCCTCCCGGCGGCCCCCACCAAAAGCATCGCCGGCGTAGTTCGCTCTGCCAACGTGACGCCGTCGACCGCCAAGAGGACATCCCCCTTGCGTACATTCACACCGGGCCGCGTCAGCGGCGAGGTAGCGAGCGGATCAGACGACTCGCCAGCGAGTACCCGGGTGACTTCCCACCCAGATTCCGTCTGTTCCAAATCTGCGCCCAGGCGACCCTGTGCCCGGCTGTCCTTCTCTGCCACAGCGAAGGGCCTGACATAGGCGTGGGACGTTCCGAGTTCTCCGTTGACTTCCCAGAGCACGTCCACAAGGTCATCATGGGAACCCAGCCGGTCCACTAGTGGCAGGTAACGGGCGCGCACTTCCTCCCAGTCCTGTCCTGCCATGTCAGCTGCCCAGAAGAAATCACGTTGCAGGCGCCAGGCTTCGTTGAATGCCTGGTGCCACGACTGCACCGGATCAAGCAACACACGGATACGGGTCAAGTCCACGGTCAGCAAGGTGCCCTTCTCCTCGTCCGCCTTGGCGTCTGCGGGGACCACAGTCACTTTCTTCTCGTGGACCACCACCAGTTTTTTACCATCCGCCGAAACCCGATACGTGGACGCGGCCTCTACAAGTTTGGTTGCCTTTCGCCGGTCCAGGTCGAAGCGGGTGAGCGACGCTGGAGTGTCTTTGTCGTCCTGTGCAGCCCGGCCGTCACCCAAAACCCCGCTCAGGGGCGTGTCCAGCCACAGGAGTGCTCCTTCCACGGCACTGAGCTTCGAGTAGTTTCCCTGTGTCACAGGCACCGTGATGATCCGAAGCGCCAGGCCTTCCCGGTCCACAGACACCGGCTGCTGAAATTTCGTCTCTCCATCGGCTCGACCTACGGGACTGTCGTTGCGCTCCGAAACTGAGTCGCCATCCGGGACGAAGGCGGTAGGGCCGAAGGGCGACGGGGTGTCGGCCGCCAGAGCCACAAGGTAGGGCTTGATGGGCGTAGGAAACGACAGGTCAAAGGCGTGCCCGTCGTACACCGGATCGAAGCTTCGGTTGGAGAGGAAGGCAAGAAAACGTCCGTCGGGGGTGAACGCCGGTGAGTCATCGTTGAAGCGGCCGTCTGTAACGTCAATAATGGCTGCTTGCTGGTCTGCGACCCGCGCCATACGAAGCCTGCTCCGCGAACCGAATGCTGTCACGGGCTCACTCCAGGCGAGCCAGGCGGAATCAGCGGACCAGCAAAGATCCGTAATGGTGCCGTCTCCGATGCTGCTGACAAGGCGCAGGGACCTCGTGAGCGTATCGAGCACATAGACCTCACCGAATGCCGTTGCGAGCGCCACCGAAGCACCATCAGGGCTTGCTTCCAGGGCACTGGCCCGTCCACCCGAAGGAATGGGAAAAGACTCATTCCCGGAGGGGCTCAAAACCTGTTCAGCTGTATCGGGGGCTGCTGCGGTATCCGCCGCAGTGATGTTACGTTCAGCCGCTTTGCCTTCCAGAGCCTTGCCCGCGGACGCGCCATTTGCAGAAGCCATGCTTTCCAGTGGACTGCTGGCGACTCCGCCACCGGTTTTATCAGGTCTGCCTGGAACTGTTCCAGTTGCTGCTGGAATTGGCCGCGGGAGGACGGCGTCGTCCTCGCTGGGTTCACGAAACCCCGTTGACGGTGTCGCTAAGCTCTCCCCCTGCTGTGGCGCAGCGTTGCTGGCTGCTGCCACAGCAGTCCTGTCGGGGCCCGATCCTGAAGTGGAGGCAATGTCCCGCAGGAAAAGTGCTTCTTCGCCACCGTGGTCCGCCACATAGGCAATTCGGCCGCCCGCAACGGGACGCGGTAGCCGGCCACGCACACCGGTCGTGCCCTCGACCACGCGGGAGGGGCCATCCTTGTGGCTGAGCCAGTGAATGGTCCCGTGGGCCTCGACGGCGCTGGATTTACCCGTTGCGTCGGGCACTACTTCGCCAAGATGCTTGCTGACGTTCAGCGGTACCGGCCGCCGGTTGGCGGAGGCTGAACCGAGGCGGATCTCCACTTCCCGAGGCTCCGACTCCAGATTCTCAAGAATCCACAGCTCTCCGGCAGACTCGAAAGCAACCCTCGTGCCGTCAGTGGTCGCGTGGCGGACGTAGTAGTCCTGGTGGTCAGTATGCCGGCGCACATCTTTCCCATTGGGCAGAGCCGAATAAAGGTTCCCATACCCCTCGTGGTCCGAGAGGAAAGCGATACGTCCCTTGACCCACAGCGGATCCGTAAGGTTACCGTCAAGTTCCGGCAATAGCCTGTCGAATTCACCGTTGCCGTCCGCATCGATCCACAGTTTCCCGGCAGTGCCCCCACGGTAACGCTTCCACCAGGCAGGCTCACGGGAAAGAACGCTGGAAAGTACCACTGGCCGTTCATCGCCCACCTCTGGGCCAAAGGCCACACACTCCACGGGCCCGAACGGCAATTCCTCTGACCAGCCACCCTGCAGGGGAACCCGGTACGCGTGTGTGTGCCTGGATTCGGCTTGTCGGAAGCCGCTGGTGACGACAGCGTCACCGGCGGCTGTAAAACCCTTGAGCTTCGTGCTGGCATGCCCAAAGTACGTCAGTTGACGGTAGTCACCACCGTCAACATCCGCTGTAACCACTTCAGGGGACGTTCCCTGGATCACCGTCCACACCAAGCGCTTGCCATCCGGTGAAAATCGCGGATTCTTCGCCGGCAACTGAAGTGCTGAGACACGCCAGGCACGGCCTCCGGACACCGGAGCCATCCAGACATCATCTTCTGCAACGAACGTCAGAAGGTCGCCATGCACGTGTGGATAACGGAGGTAGCTTGAAGAAGTCATCAAATGATCATAGTCACGACGCGTGGGGCTGGTGGGGAGGTGCCAACCGCGCGCCAGCCGTGATCTTATGGAACATGCGCATAGTAATAGCCGGGGCCTCCGGGCTCATCGGAACAGACCTGACAGCAACCCTACGATCCCAGGGCCACTCCGTCATGGCCCTCGTCCGCCGTGAACCTTCAGGGCCCCACGAGGCACGCTGGGATCCGGCGTCCCTGAGCCTGGATCCCAGCATCCTGGAAGGCGCCGATGCCGTGATCAACCTTTCCGGCGCCGGAATCGGAGACCGGTTGTGGACCAAAAAACGAGTTGATGTCCTCGTCGGATCGCGCCTGAAAGCCACAAGAACCCTGACGCAGGCAATGGCAAGCCTTTCCACGCCCCCAAGCGTCTTCCTGAGTCAGTCCGCGTCTGGCTATTACGGAGATACCGGCTCCACCATCATCACGGAGGACCACGCGGCGGGCACTGGTTTCCTTGCGGATCTCTGCGTCGAGTGGGAGGAAACCGCACACCTGGCCCCTGCCGGAGTACGCGTCGTAACGCCGCGGACAGGGATTGTCCTCAGCCCCAAGGGGGGCGCCCTAGGCAAACTGCTGCCACTGCTCAGGCTTGGCGTGGGCGGCCCGCTGGGCAGCGGACGGCAGTTCTGGCCATGGATCAGTCTCCCGGACGTTTCCGGAGCCTTGAGTTTTCTGCTCACGGCCGACGTTGAGGGGCCAGTCAACCTGGCCGGCCCACAGAGCGCCGACGTGAACACCCTGACCTCGGCTCTGGCAACAGCACTGCACCGGCCAGCATTTCTCAAGGTACCCGGGCCCATCCTCAAGCTTGTGATGGGAAAGATGGCGCAGGAAATGCTCCTTTCCGGCCAGCGGATGGAGCCTGCAGTCCTGACGCGTAGCGGCTACACGTTCGAGCACCCCACAGTGGATTCTGCGGCTGCATGGGTCGCAGACTCGCTCTAGGGCCCTCAAGGGAAACCTAGGATCTCGCTGATCCGCCATTCATTTTCCGGCCTCACCAAAACGATCCGTAGATTACTTGTCGCGCTGGCCGCGTGTTCGCTGACGACTGCGCTTCCCGAGAGTTCCCGGTATGCGGAGTTCCCGGCGTGCAGGTCAATGCAGAAGCCACAGGGTGACTCAACCTGTGTCATGGCTTCCAACACCATGCTGAAACCGTCCAGGATTATTCCCTTTGCCCGGAGTTCAGCAGCAAGTCTCAAATCTGCTGCCTCCGCGGGAGAGCCCTGTGCGTTGACGCGATTCAAAAGAGCCATCTGGCCAGTCCGCAGGGCCTCCGAACGCACCCAAGCCAGTCCCTGAATTGCCTGAAGAGGGTCATCAGAACGCATGAGGTCCTGGACGCGGGCCGGGATGCCAGGCACCACCGCACCCTGGTCCAGACCAGCTGGGACCGTTGTGGCTGCCGGGCCGGGGACACCGGGTGGGCGAGCAAGATGAGTCGAACCACTTGCCTGCCCAACGTCGTGGGCAGGAATGCCTGGGTGATCTGGACCCGAAGTTGCTGCCACCGACGCAACGGCAGCAGAGGGTGGTTCCCGGTCGGGAGAATAAACACCCATCTGTTCCGGGAATGCTGCGAGACAGGCAACTGATGCGACAACGAGGCAGGCTGCGGCTGAAACGATGACCCAGGCTCGACGAAGCATTGGCGGTGCCTCACGGCGCCGCCGCCGTCGACTTTGGTCGTGGACGTGCCTCGGCGTACGCCGTGCCCGGACAGTCCGACGTGAAGTCCTTCGTGGGGCTTGCACATGGGAGGCGCCGGCGGTATGGCCCACCATCCAGGTTGAACTTCTGAAGAACCGTCGCCAGGATCGCAGGACCACCGTCAGGGGGCCAGGTTCACCAGGGGTGACGCTACGCCGGGTGAGAAGCTCCGGCGCCACAGTCGCGTGGACGACTCCGGCAAGGGAAAGACTCGTCGGCTCGGCGCTGCGATAAATGGCAGTGGCGAATTCCGCTGCAGTGGGCCGCGCCCGCCTGTCTGGTGCAAGTCCAGCTTCCAGTGCCGCTGCCAGGGCGGAGGGCACCCTTGGATCGGACACCGGGAGCGGCATACGGCCCGAGATCGGGGGTGGCACCCTGCCAGTGAGACAAAACCAGCCCACTGCGGCAAGCGCGTAGACGTCCCGTTCGGGCTGCAGCCCAGCCCTGATGACATCCTGGGGTGCCGGGTCGGCGAACTCCAGCGTGCCCTGGGCGTTCTCCGCCACGGGCTCCCCCACCCTGTGGGCAATGCCCACGTCCGCCAGCAAAGGACGCCCATCAGCCATAAATAGGATGTTCCCGGGCGAGACGTCTGAATGGGTGATCCCATGGGAATGCAGGTATGCCAGGGCCTGTGCCACAGGAGTCAGGACAGTCACGGTTTCCCCGACGCTGAGCGGCCCCCTTCCTAGGACCAGGTCTGAGAGCGATCCGCCCGGGGCATAGTCAAGAAGCAGCGCTGGAGAACCTCCCACGCCGTTATGGCCAACACCAGCTGTGATGACGTTATGGGAGCGCACCAGGTGCGGATGCTGCAGGACCGAATGGATGCGCACTTCACGCAAAAGTTCCTGCTGCGTCGCAGTGCTGACAAAGTCGCAGGTGTCAGCCGTGGACGTTCGGTTCGTGCCATCGATCTGGAAACCGTCCTCGAATGGAGGCTGCGCAAACAATTTCAGGGCATATCGGCGTCGCGTGGAATCATCGGTGACAAGCCATACGGAGGCGCTGCTTCCCTGTCCCAAGAATCTTTCAACAGTGAAACCTGCCACCTCCGGAACCGGATTTTCTCCCATCTGCGCTCTTTCCATACCCCAGAGATACTCCCTTTTGGCAAACGACGCAGAAGTTATCCACACTGCTCCGGTGGCGCTGACAGTGAGAGCTTGAGCACGAAACCGGGCTGCTGATGCCCAGAGGTCTAAACTCCTTAACATGACTCTTGAGTTTCACCAGCTGGGTCTTGCCCCCGATTACGTGGATTACGTGCGGGGCCTGGATACACAGCAGAAAGTCCATGACAAAGTTGTCGCTGGAACGGCGCCGAGCACCGTGTTGCTCCTTGAACATGCAGCGGTCTACACCGCTGGGAAGCGAACCGAGGACCACGAACGGCCTTTCGATGGCACCCCCGTGATACCTGTTGACCGGGGCGGAAAGCTCACCTGGCATGGACCCGGGCAACTGGTGGGATATCCCATCATCAAGCTGAAAAATCCGGCCGGTATCCGAGACTACGTCGAGCGGCTGGAAGCGGTGATGATTGCCGTTCTTGCGGACTACTCCATCACGGCACAGCGGATCAAGGGACGAGCGGGCGTCTGGATCCCCGCGGACACATCAGGTCCGGCACGGAAGATTGCCGCCATTGGAATTCGCGTCCACGACGGAGTCACAACCCACGGCTTCGCCATCAACTGCAACAACGACCTTGCCCCCTATGGACAGATCATCGCCTGTGGAATAGCTGACGCTGGCGTGACCAGTATCGCCCAGGAAACCGGGCGCAATGTAGCTCCGCGAGATCTCGTGTCGCGCATCACCGAAGAACTACGCAACAATGAAGATGCCCTAGTAGCCACCCACGAAGGAGCAATGCTGTGACCCTGGCACCCGAAGGCCGAAAGATGCTGCGGATCGAGCAGCGCAACGCGGCCACCCCGGTGGAACGCAAGCCCGATTGGATCAAAGCCAAGGTTCAGATGGGTCCCGAGTTCGTCAATCTCAAGAACCTGGTAAAAAAAGAAGGCCTTCACACGGTCTGTGAAGAAGCTGGCTGCCCCAACATTTTTGAGTGCTGGGAAGACAAGGAAGCAACGTTCCTGATCGGCGGTTCTGAATGCACAAGGCGGTGTGACTTCTGCCAGATCGATACGGGCAAGCCCTCTCCGGTGGATATGTTTGAGCCAACTAAGGTTGCTCGGTCCGTACTGGCCATGCAGCTGAGGTACGCGACTGTCACTGGCGTGGCCCGCGACGACCTGGCCGATGAGGGCGTCTGGCTTTATGCCGAGACTGTCCGCAAGATCCATGAACTGAACCCGGGGACAGGCGTTGAACTCCTGATTCCGGACTTCTCAGGCAAACCGGAGCACATTCAGGCCATCTGCGATTCCAAGCCAGAGGTGTTCGCGCATAACGTTGAGACCGTACCGCGGATCTTCAAGCGCATACGGCCAGCCTTCCGGTATGAGCGCTCCCTCGATGTCATCACCCAGGGCCGCGACCTCGGCATGGTGACCAAGTCCAACCTGATCCTCGGCATGGGTGAGACACGGGAGGAAATCTCGGAAGCCTTGCAGGACCTGCACGATGCAGGCTGCGACCTGATCACCATCACACAGTACTTGCGTCCCAGCGAACGCCACCTTCCGGTGGACCGCTGGGTCAAGCCGCAGGAATTTGTCGATCTTCAGGATGAAGCTGCGGAAATCGGGTTCCTTGGCGTCATGTCAGGTCCGCTGGTGCGCTCCTCCTACCGTGCTGGCAGGCTCTGGGCTACGGCCATGCGAAAGAAGGGCCTCGAGATACCTGCTGCGCTGGCTCATATTGAAAGCTCCGGCAGCACCAGGCAGGAAGCCAGCTCGCTGATCGCTGCGCACGCCTAGGCCCACACCAGACTCCACCGGCTCAGCAGCGCACTGCCCCCTGGCAGTGCGCTGCTGAGCCGTGAATCACGTAGAATTGACGCACTATGGCTAAAACCCCTGATTCCAGTACCTCTTCCGCCGACGCACCGAAGCGTGGTCTCTTCTCCCGGAAGCCCAAGGCCAACAAGGTCAAGAAGCCGAGCCGACTGAAGCAGATCGGCGAGGTCTTCACCATGACCCGCAAGCACGATCCCATGGTCCCGTGGCTGATGCTCCTGGTGTTCCTCGGTGTTGTTGCGCTGAGCTTCCTAGTTGGCTTCCTGCTGGATAACTGGATCACCGGACTTATTATCGGCCTCCCGCTCGGGCTCCTGGGAGCCACGCTGATTCTTTCACGCCGGGCGGAACGGGCTGCGTTCGCCCGGATTGAGGACCAGCCCGGCGCATCTGGAGCCGCCCTGGGAACACTGCGACGCGGGTGGATCACTGAGGATCAGCCTGTTGCAGTCAACCCGCGGACCCAGGATGCCGTCTTCCGTGCCATCGGCCGTCCAGGAGTCATCCTGGTAACGGAGGGTCCGTCACACCGGGTCAAGCCCCTAGTTGATGCGGAACGCAAACGGCTCAGTCGCATCCTTCCCAACGTGACTGTCCACGTGATCCAGAGCGGAAAAGGAGAGGGACAGGTTCCCCTGAGCCAGGTGGCAAAGAAGATGGGGAAGATGAAAAAGGAGCTCACCAAGCTGGAGGTGAATGCTGTGTCAAAGCGCATCTCATCCCTTGGTAACAGGCTCCCTATCCCCAAGGGCGTCGATCCCTACAAGGTCCGCCCACAACGCGGCCGCTAGAATTCCGGTCAGCCCCGGCGCCGGTCACCTCCGGTTGCCGGGGCTTTTTGTTGTTCTCCGGCACCAATCACAGTTTCCGCAACGAGCGTCAAGGACAAAATGGTGAAACGACCTTCCACAGCAGCTGTGCTGCGCCTTTTCCGTATCCTCGCAATTGGTGAAGCATGCAGCTGGGCCGCGTTGCTGATCGGCATGTTCTTCAAATGGGTTCTGCAGACCACCGAACTCGGGGTGGAGATTGCAGGACCCATCCACGGGGCTCTCTTCATTGGCTACGGAGTGACCGCTTTGGTTCTGTGGCGGCTCCAGCGCTGGCCTTTTCGAGTTGCACTCTTCGCTGGCTTTTCCGCTGTTATCCCATTTGCCACGATCGGCTTTGAACGCTGGGCGGATCGCCATGGTTACCTGACCGACAACTCCGGCGCGGCTGAAGATGTCCTGGAGTCCGCTGCCGGGTAAGTCCCGCTAGATCCTTATCAGGATGGTATCCATGGCCTTGTCGTGAAGACCGCGGTGGTCGGGGTCAAAAACAACTGCCGGAATCACTAGGCAGAGGAGAACTGCCCGGACGACGCCGGCAAGCGGCCCGGCAGGTCCGCCACCGAGGCGGACCACATGGATGCCCATGACCCGGTGGCCAATACTGTAGCCCAGCGTTCCCACCAGGAGAATCTGCTGGATTCCGAAGATTGCCAGCGTGGCCCACTCGTCACCACCGAACGCGAAATTGCTGATCAGCAGGCTCAGCCCCCAGTCAATACAGATCGCCAGGATCCGCCTGCCCGCACGCGCTATGGACCCAGAGCCGGATTCGGGCAAGCCGAGCCGCTCTCCCGGATACCGTGAAATCCCGGACGTATCCGGACCTGACAACCATGAACCAATATCTCTTCGATCTACCACATCCCAAGTTTAGCCATTCGTGGGGTGTTCACGTTGTGGCATGCGTTAGACCACAGTGTGGACACCAGATACCTTTAAGAACAGAACGCCGCTGTGTAACCTCCCTGAAACAATGTGGACACGGAAGGGAAACCCCGTGTCCCTAGGGTGGTAGAAGTTACATGCAGCTGCGGGCCCGATGTCATTAGGACGGCCTTCCCATTGATTGGGCTGGACCATATGGCTCTCAGCCAGAGATAAAATATGCGTTAGGAGCATAGATGTTCAAGACTGCGGACGAAGTCCTCAAGTTCATCAAAGACGAAGACATCAAGTTCGTCGATATCCGCTTCACCGATCTCCCCGGCGTACAGCAGCACTTCAACGTGCCAGCCAAGAGCGTAGACGCTGATTTCTTCATCAACGGACAGCTCTTCGACGGATCATCGATTCGTGGCTTCCAGGGCATTGCCGAGTCGGACATGCAGCTCATCCCCGACGTCACCACCGCCTTTATCGACGCTTTCCGCATGGAAAAGACCTTGGCGCTGAATTTCTCGATCGTCAACCCGCGCACCGGCGACCCCTACCACCGCGACCCGCGTGGAGTTGCAGAGAAGGCTGAGGCGTACCTCGCTTCCACCGGCATCGCCGATACAGCGTTCTTTGCACCGGAAGCTGAATTCTTCGTTTTCGACAACGTACAGTACGAATCTTCCCCGCAGGGCAGCTTCTACAAGATCGACTCAGAAGAGGCTCACTGGAACACGGGACGTTCCGAAGAGGGCGGAAACCTTGGTTACAAGACTCCTGTCAAGGGCGGCTACTTCCCTGTTTCCCCCACTGACAAGCAGGCTGACCTCCGCGATGCCATGTGTGTTGCACTGGACGAAGTCGGCCTCGAGGTCGAGCGTAGCCACCACGAAGTCGGCTCTGCCGGCCAGGCGGAAATCAACTACAAGTTCACCACGCTGACCCACGCTGCCGATGACCTGCAGAAGTTCAAATACGTCATCAAGAACACCGCTGACGCCTGGGGCAAGTCTGTGACTTTCATGCCCAAGCCTGTCTTCGGCGACAATGGCTCGGGCATGCACTGCCACCAATCACTGTGGAGCAACGGCGATCCGCTGTTCTACGACGAGAAGGGTTACGCCGGCCTCTCCGACATGGCCCGCTGGTACATCGGTGGACTGCTGAAGCATTCTTCAGCAGTGCTGGCCTTCACGAACCCGACTGTGAACTCATACCGCCGCCTCGTCAAGGGCTTCGAAGCACCCGTGAACATGGTCTACTCCCAGGGAAACCGGTCGGCCGGTATCAGGATCCCGATTACGGGCACCAATCCAAAGGCCAAGCGCATTGAGTTCCGCGCACCGGATCCCTCGTCCAACCCCTACCTGGCATTCGCTGCCCAGCTCATGGCTGGCATCGACGGAATCCGTAATCGGATTGAACCGCCGGCTCCGATCGACAAGGATCTCTATGAGCTCCCTGCCGAGGAAGCCAAGGACATCCCCAAGGCTCCGGGCAGCCTGGAAGAAGCACTCGATGCCCTGAGCGAGGACAACGAGTTCCTTCAGGCTGGTGGCGTCTTCACCCAGGACCTGATCGATACCTGGATCGAATACAAGTACGAGAACGAGATCCGCCCGCTTTCACTGCGGCCCAACCCGTACGAGTTCGAGCTCTACTACGGCGTCTAGTCTTGTGATGGAAAACTGCGGTCCCACCCTTTGGTGGGGCCGCAGTGCTTTAACGCGGTGCGGAGGCAGGTGGAAGGGAAAAGTATCAAAACGTCCTGTACATGATGCGCTGCGGACCAGCGTTGCCTCCCAGATAGGTGCCACTGTCCACAAAACCGGCGCGGCCGTAGACGGCACGGGCGGCGAGGTTGTGGTTGTTCACCGAGAGAACTACCCCTTGTTCCTGACCGCCCAGTGCAGCGGAGCGTTTACGCGCCTGCTCCCAGGCAGCCACGGCGGCCAGCTTCCCAATGCCGCGGCCCTGGAAATTCCTGTCTACGAGGAAGCCACGCAGGAGCCAGGCCGTGTCGTCCAAGTCCCAGCCAGCTGCACAAGCGGCACTCCTCTGCAGCGTGAGGACACCAGCCGGGACGCCGTCGGCCTCCATGACAAACGGGTGGCGGGTCGGATCCTCAAGGGCCAGCAGCAGCATCTTCAGTGGTTCGCCAACGAACCTCTCCTGCCCGGGAGCGAGGTTCATCCCCGCGACGTCGCCCAGTTTGATGGCAATCGCATCGCCATCCAGTTCACGCAGGTCAATGAGCCAGAGGGAAGGTGCCATAAACACCAGCCTAGTCGCGGTGAGTCAGGCTTCCGCTCTCTCGGCAGAGCCCTGTCCTGGGGCCTCCCCTAGAGGTTCAGCAGACGGTCCTGCCGGATCCATCCAGAATACTTCCCACAGGTGCCCATCCGGATCCTGAAAGCTCCGCGTGTACATGAAACCGTGGTCCAGGGCTTCGCCAGATGGCGCACCGCCAGAGGTCAGTGCCGTGCTGGCAGCCCTGTCGACCTCCTCGCGACTGTCGACGGAGTAGGAGACGATTGTTTCGGCGCCGGTGACGGTGCTGGCGACGTCCTTGGTGATGAAGGACCGGAAGTAGTTCTCCACGAGGAGCATCACGCAGGCGTGATCGTTGACGATCATGCACGTTGCATTTTCATCGGTGAAGCTGGGATTAAAAGTGAACCCTAGGTCACTGAAGAACGCCACGCTCCGGGGCAGGTCCTTCACCGGCAGGTTCACGAAGAGTTGTTTGGCCATGCGCCAAAAATAGCACTGGCCCGGTGAACTGTCATTAGTTCACCGGGCCGGTGCCGAAGCTGGCTCCCCAGGACGTCAGGCCGACGCCTAGCTTCTCAGGGGCGTGTCAGAGAACCTTGGACAGGAAATCCTGGGTTCGCTGCTGCTGTGGGTTGTCAAAGAGCACTTCCGGCACGCCCTCTTCACAGATGACGCCGTCAGCCATGAACAAGACCCGGTCGGCAACTTCCCGGGCGAAGCCCATCTCGTGGGTTACCAGCACCATTGTCATACCTGACTTGGCCAGGTCCTTGATGACTTGCAGCACCTCCCCCACCATTTCAGGATCAAGTGCCGACGTGGCCTCGTCGAACAGCATAATGTCAGGATTCATGGCGAGTGCACGGGCGATCGCCACACGCTGCTTCTGGCCCCCAGAAAGCGAGGCCGGACGGGCGTCCGCCTTTTCCGTCAGGCCTACCCGCTCAAGAAGCTTGAGTGCGGAAACCCTGGCTTCCTTCGTCGTTTCCTTCTTGAGCTCCACGGGGGCCAACATGATGTTCTCGATGACGCTCATATGTGGGAAGAGGTTAAAGTGCTGGAACACCATGCCTACGTGGCGCCGGACTTCGTTGATGTCTACTTTGGGGTCGGCAACGTTGAACCCGTCAACTCGCACTTCGCCGGCAGTGATCTCATCGAGCTTGTTCAGGCAGCGCAGAAAGGTTGATTTACCCGACCCTGATGGGCCAATCACGCAGACGACTTCGCCCTCCGCTACGTGGGCATTGATGCCTTTGAGGACCTCGTTGGACCCAAATGATTTTTTGAGTCCCTTGACGGAGATCTTGGTCGGTGCAATCGTTTCGGTGCTCACTTGTTGAACCTCTTATCCACAGCGTTGGCCAGTTTGGTCAGCAGCATGATGACGACGAAATACATCACGGCCACAATAAACAGTGTTTCGGTGATGCGGAAGTTTCCCGCGTAGATCTGCTGGCCCTGGTACAGGAGTTCGGCGAAACCAATCGCTAGCAGAAGCGAGCTGTCCTTGAGCATGATGATCAGTTGGTTGATCAGGGACGGTGTCATGATCTTGAATGCTTGCGGAACAACAACCTTTTGCATCGACTTGTTGTAACCCAAACCTAGGCTTCGGCTTGCTTCAAGCTGGCCCGGATCCACTGACTGGATGGCACCACGGACGATCTCGGTAATGTACGCCGCTGAGTTCAGGCTCAAGGTCAGCACAGCAGCGACCCAGATATCAATGGGCTGGCCGGTCAACTGCGGTATGCCGAAGTAGAAGAAGAATGCCCACACCAGGAGCGGGGTCCCCCGGAAGATATTAACAAAGGTGGTGGCTACGCCGCGCAGGACGATGTTGGTGGAGATTTTGAGGAATCCCATCAGCAGTCCGATCACCATAGCCACAGCGAAGGAGATTGCCGTGACGAGGACTGTGTTCCCCAGGCCCTTCATAAGGGCGGGAAAGCTGTTGCCCAACAAATCCCAGAAGGAAGACTCAGCGACCTGCTCCGGGTTCTTCAGGTAGGTGTCGAGGATTGCCTGGTACTGCCCGTTATCCTTCAGTTCTGCCAAGCCCGTGTTAAACGCCGCAAGGAGTTCTGGATTCTGGCCCTTGTTCACGGCAAATCCGTAGGATCCGCCAGCTTCTTTGTCGGTAACGGCCTTCAGCCCGTTGTTCTGGCTAATGCCATACGCGAGCACCGGATAGTCATCAAAAACAGCTACGGCGTTGCCGGACTTCACCAGTTCGTACATCGTGGCAGATTGGTCCAGTGGCTGCACGGTAAACCCATACTGGTCCGCAATAGAATTTGCGAAGGTCTCGCCTTCGCTGCCCGTCTTGGCAGTCACTGTCTTGCCACGAAGATCCTCGTACGTTTTGATGTCTTCGTTGTTCTTGGCCACGGCCATCTGGACACCGGACTCGAAGTACGGGTCCGAAAAGTCGTAGATTGCTTTGCGGGCATCAGTGATGGACATTCCGGCTATCACGCCGTCCACCTGGTTGGAGGACAGCGCCTGGAGCGCAGCGTTGAAACCCAACGATTTGATCTGGACCTGGAAGCCCTGGGTTTTGGCCACTTCACGGATGATGTCCATGTCAATGCCGGTAAGCTCACCACTACCGTCACGGAATTCGAACGGCGCGAACGTGGTGTCCGTACCAATCACATAGTCCTTGCCGTCAACTGCCAACGGAGGCTGCACAGCCGCCTCCTGCCCCAGGATGGTCTGCGAGGGGGCAGATCCCTGGGGTGTCGTGACCGGTGCGGCGACGGCGCCTGTCACGCCAAGGAGCATGGCTGCGGCTGCAAGCCACGCTCCCAGAGCAGTTCGTGACCGCAACGCGCGGCTCCTGGAGTGATGGACTGTGCGCAAGGTTGCACCTCTTGAATCGGCGGGATACCGGCGCCAGGCCGGCAAAGTACTCAGTAGAGGTTACCCTCTTGCCACTCTGCTGTGGCGAAGCTCTCCGGCGCGGGGAGGCTAGTGGCCGTAAAAAACTCGTTCAAAGACTCCCCTGGCCATCCTGCTGTGCCGAAGGTAGTCCTCCTCAAGTGCCGTTGCATTGCCGGGATCGTAGCCGCACCACCGTGCAATTGCCTCAAGGTCACGCCGGGAAGAGGGCAGCAGATCCGAGGCTTTTCCAGTCCAGATCACGTTTGCGGAACGGATCCGGCTGGCCAACCGCCACGCCTGCGAAAGCACCGCTGCGTCATCGGCAGTGAGGAGTTCCAGTGTCACTGCAGCCGCAAGGGCTTGAATCGTTGATGTGGTCCGCAGCTCCGGGTGCTGCCCAGCATGCTGGAGTTGAAGGAGCTGAACGAGCCACTCCACATCGCTGAGTCCGCCGCGGCCCAGCTTGAGCTGCCGTGCTGGATCCGCCCCACGGGGAAGCCGTTCAGACTCCACTCGGGCTTTGACCCGGCGGACTTCGCGGGCGTCATTGTCTGACAGTTCAGCCGGATACCTGACAGGGTCAATCAGCGCCTTGAAGTCGGCCGCCAGGGCGTCGTCCCCTGCCATGGGACGGGCCCGCAGCAGCGCCTGCGCTTCCCAGATCAAAGACCAGCGGCGGTAGTACTCAGCGAACGAATCCAGGGAACGCACCATGGCACCATTTTTCCCTTCGGGCCTGAGATCGGCATCAATCTGGAGCACGCGCTCGGCCATGATGGCTGGCTTCAGTGGCTGCGTCAGTAAGCTGGACAGCTTGCCCACCAGGCGGCTTGCCTGCTGCTGTGCTTCAGCATCTGAGAACCCTGGCAGCGCACGGTACACGTACATCACGTCGGCGTCTGAACCGTAACCAATCTCCCGTCCCCCCTGGCGACCCATCGCGACCACCAGGACCGCAGCCTTCAGCGGCCCCGTCGCCGAGACAACGTTTTCGGCTACCCGCAGGGCACCCAAAACAGCTGCCCTGTCTGTGTCAGCAAGTGCCGCACCAACGGCATCCTGGCTGAGGAGCCCCGCAGAGTCCGCAATCGAAATGCGAAGAATCTCCCGACGCCGGATAAGGCGAATGAGTCGCATGGCGTTTTCGGGATCCGCATGCCTGGACATTTTCGAGGTAATTTCCTGCCACTGCGCCTCAAAGGTGAGCGGCACAAGCTCTTTGTCAGAACCCAGCCACGCCACCGACTCAGGGGAAACTTCGAGAAGATCGGCAATCAACCGTGAATTGGACAGCACATGGCACAGCCGCTCCGCAGCGGCCGTCGAGTCCCGGAGTAGGCCCAGATACCAGTGCGTGGTGCCGAGAGTTTCGCTGACCCGCCGAAACGCAAGAAGGCCAGCATCCGGATCGACACCCTGCGCCAACCAGTCCAGCAGCACGGGCAGCAGCTGGCGCTGGAGTGCAGCACGCCGGCTCAGGCCCGCCGTCAGGGCAGCAATATGGCGCATGGCTCCCTGCGGATCGCGGTAGCCGAGGGCAGCCAGCCGACTCTGGGCGGCCTCCGGGGTCAGGCTTGCTTCTTCGCTGCTGAGCCGGGCCGTGGAGTTGAGGAGCGGACGGTAGAAGATGCGTTCGTGTAGCTCCCGAACGGATTTTTTGGTTTTCAGCCACGTAGCCATGAGTGCGTCGGGGTGGGGCCGGCCGGTGGCGAACGGACCGAGCATCGCTTTCGCGAGGGAACGCAGCGCTTCGTCGCGCACCGGCAGCAAATGCGTCCGGCGGAGTTGGAACAGCTGGATACGGTGCTCCATGACCCGAAGGTACCTGTAGGCGTGGTCAAACGCGGCAGCATCCGAACGTCCAATGTAGCCACCGGCGGAGAGCGCCGTGATCGCCGAGGTCGTGTCCCGGCAGCGGAGGGATTCATCTGACTTTCCGTGAACAAGCTGCAGTAACTGAACAGTGAATTCGACATCACGCAGGCCGCCCCGTCCGAGCTTGATCTGCCGCTGCTGTTCGGCAGCCGGGATGTGTTCTGTCACGCGGCGCCGCATAGCCTGCACCGACTCAACAAAGCCGTCACGTCCTGCGGAGGCCCAGATCAGCGGCTCAACAGCGCTCTCATACCGCTTTCCGAGCTCTGCATCGCCGGCGATGGTGCGTGCCTTGAGGAGCGCCTGGAACTCCCAGCTTTGGGCCCACCGTGCGTAGTACGTTTCGTGGGAGGCCAGGGTGCGCACCAGGGGGCCGGATTTACCTTCAGGGCGAAGATTCGCGTCCACCTCCCAAAGACCTGGCTCCCGTCCCGGTGCACCGATGGCTCTGGAGATACCGCTGGCTAACGCTGTGCCGATGGTAGTTGCCTCGGCATCCCCGAGCCCGCCTGCGTCAATGACGTAGATGACGTCGACGTCGGAGATGTAGTTCAGCTCGCGGGCGCCACATTTGCCCATCCCAATCACAGCAAGTCCTACCGCTGCGATCTCGGAGGCGCTGAACTGCCCTGCCGCCTCGGCACGAGAGACTGCGAGTGCAGCCTCAATGGCCGCCCCGGCCAAATCAGCCAGTTCGGCTCCGGCAGCAGGCATGAAGTCCAGAGGGTCTGCGGCACATAGATCCTTGATGGCCAGGTCCACGACGCCGCGCCGGTAAGCGGCGCGCAGGGCAACGTACGCCTCTGGTCCCGTCACTCCTGCAACCGGCCGTGCAGCTTTCGGATCCGCTGCCACTGATGTGAGCAGCTGCTCACGTATCTTCCGAGGATCTGCCTGGATGGGCTCGGGGCTGACGCGGACGTCAAAGGCTGACAGATGGTTGGGATGGCGAATCAGGAACTCTGCAAGAGCCTCCGATGCACCCAGAACCCGGTAGAGGGGTTCGCTCGTCGCAAGGTCAGCTGCCGCCAGGTTTTTCAGGCCGGGATGTTTCTCAATAAGGCGCACCAGTGACTGCAGTGCTGTATCCGGATTTGCGGCAAGGTGCAGCCCCGCAAAGAGCTGCTCCCTGTCCAGGCCTTCCAACTCGGGAGCGGCCAGGAAACGCTCACCCTTCTCCAGGTCACTGAAGCCCGCCGATATCAGTTGTCGTGCAAGGCTCATGGGTGGCTACAGGATGCCCAGGTTGCGCTGCAGTTCATAGGGTGTCACCTGGAGGCGATAGTCCTGCCACTCGGCACGCTTGTTGCGCAGGAAGTGTTCGAAGACCTGTTCTCCCAGGATTTCTGGCATGAGCTCCGAATCTTCCATGGCGCGGATTGCGTCGTGCAGGCTGGCAGGCAACGGGTCATGGCCCATGGCCCTGCGTTCGGCCGAACTCAGCGACCAGACGTCATCTTCGGCTGCGGCGGGCAGTTCATAGCCCTCCTCGATACCTTTGAGGCCGGCTCCGAGCAGGCTCGCATAGGCCAGGTACGGGTTTGCCGCCGAATCGATCCCGCGGTATTCGATGCGCGCGGACTGTCCCTTGCCCGGCTTGTACAGCGGGACGCGGACCAGTGCAGAACGGTTGTTATGGCCCCAGCTGAGGTAGCTCGGCGCTTCCCCGCCGCCCCAGAGCCGCTTGTAGGAATTCACGAACTGATTCGTCACGGCCGTGAACTCGGGTGCGTGGCGAAGAATACCGGCAATAAACTGTCGCGCAGTTTCTGACAGCTGAAACTCTGCTCCGGCCTCATAAAACGCGTTGGTATCGCCCTCAAAAAGCGAAAAGTGGGTGTGCATGCCGGAACCGGGGTGGGCAGTGAATGGCTTAGGCATGAACGTGGCGTAGGTATTCTGCTGCAGGGCCACCTCCTTGATGACGGTCCGGAATGTCATCAGGTTGTCGGCCGTCTGGAGCGCATCCGCGTAGCGCAGGTCGATCTCGTTCTGCCCCGGCCCCGCCTCATGGTGGCTGAACTCGACGGAGATTCCCACGGATTCCAGCATGGCAACTGCAGTCCGTCGGAAGTCCTGCGCCACGCCACCCGGAACGTGATCGAAATAGCCGCCTTCATCAACGGGCACCGGTGCGCCGTCGGGTCCGGGTTCCTGGGATTTCAAGAGGTAGAACTCCACCTCGGGATGCGTATAGCAGGTGAAGCCCATATCCGCAGCCTTGGCGAGGGTCCGTTTGAGGACGTTACGGGGATCTGCTGCGGAAGGTTCGCCGTCGGGAGTCAGAATGTCGCAGAACATCCTCGACGTCTGCTCTGTTTCACCGCGCCAGGGCAGGATCTGGAACGTCGATGGATCCGGCTGCAGGAGCATATCGGATTCAAAAACCCGTGCGAGCCCTTCAATGGCCGAACCGTCGAATCCGAGGCCTTCCTCGAAGGCACCCTCAACTTCTGCCGGTGCCAGCGCCACCGATTTCAGCGACCCCACCACATCGGTGAACCACAGACGGACAAAACGGACGTCGCGCTCTTCAATTGTGCGCAGGACAAATTCTTGCTGGCGGTCCATGGTTGCCTTTCTCCGGTCTGCAATCTCGCAGCGGATCCCGTGAAGCAGGGACCTGCGGCAGTTCTTCCATCACCTTACTCAGCATTGGCTGCCGATGCTGGCGTGACCCGACCCCGTAACACAGGGTTTACCAGCCACCGCACGCACCCCACCGGACGCGTCGGTCCACCTGAAGGGTTCACGCACGCCGTTGTCCCCTGGTGGGCCGGCCCCTAGTCATGGACGGACAGGGGCCAGCACAGGTGGCATCGAACGCATGCGCACCGCTACGCTCAAGCCATGGCCCCCACCAGCATTCCTGATGACAGCACGCCCGCCGAGACCCCAGCGCCCTATGGCACAGGGCCAACCGCCGCCGCGCCGACGCCCGGTAAGCCAGGAGGCAGGGTCCGCACCCATCATCTGCAGCAGTTCAAAAACCAGGGCCAAAAATTTGCCATGTTGACTGCCTACGAGCAGTACTCGGCGGAAATCTTTGATGCGGCAGGCATCGAAGTTCTCCTCGTGGGCGACTCCGCCTCGAACAATGTCTTTGGGAACGAAACAAGCCTGCCCGTGACGGTGGATGAACTCCTTCCCCTCTGCCGCGCGGTCTCGCGCAGCGCCAACCGGGCGTTGGTGGTGGCGGATCTGCCCTTCGGAAGCTACGAAGTTTCGCCCCAACAGGGTATTGCCACAGGCGTTCGGTTCCTTAAGGAGGGACGGGCGCATGCCGTCAAAATCGAAGGCGGCGCATTTTACGCCGAGACAGTCCGCGCCATGGTCCAGGCTGGCGTCCCCGTCATGGCCCACATTGGTTTTACCCCGCAGAGCGAACACGTGCTGGGTGGCTACCGCGTCCAGGGACGCGGCGAGGATGCCGACCGCCTGATAGCTGATGCAGTGGCACTGGCTGACGCTGGCGCTTTCGCTGTGCTGATGGAAATGGTCCCCCAGGCAACGGCCGCAGCAGTAGATGCCGCCGTCGGTGTTCCTACCGTTGGAATTGGTGCCGGAAACGCCACGACTGGTCAGGTTTTGGTCTGGCAGGACATGGTCGGGCTGCGTGGTGGAAAAATGGCAAAGTTCGTGAAGCAGTATGCTGACATCCGTTCAACGCTGCACAGTGCCGCCCAGGAGTTTTCCGCAGAGGTCAAATCGGGGACATTCCCGGGACCGGAGCACTCTTTCTGACAGCTGAGGCGAGCTGTTCCACGAGGGTATCGAGGCCGGCATCCGCTAGCTGACTGCGTGTATCTACGATGATGACGGGTGCTACCCCCAGCGGTTCGGCCCGCAGTTGCCAGTCATCCCACCGAGCCTGGTCCTGTTCCTGCGGGTGGTGCACGGGGTGCCTCTCCCGGGTCCGCCAGCGCTGTCGGGCTAGATCGGGCCCGGCATCGCACCACAGTTCGGGCACGACCGTGCGGGATGCCGCCCCTGCGTCGGCCAGCAGGAAATCCCTGTCCCTGGGAGCGAACCAGAAAGATTCCGCAAGCATGGGACCGGGCGAGGGTGGTTTTACCGGCTCCTGGCATTCCATTAACAAGAACCAGCGGACGCGTCAGTGGTACACCGGATTCCACTGAAAGTTCAGTTCTCGTCCTTATCCCAGGCTTCGTTGCGGGCCTTGACCTTTTCAAGTGCACTGGCAGCCTCGTCCCGCGTTTCATAGGGTCCAATCAGTTGGCTCCAGTCTGACTGCCTGCCAACTTCAATCTCATGCGTGTTGACGTTGTACCAGTAATCGCCCATGACGGGGCTCCTTCATCCTTGGTTCGGCGACATTCACCCGTGTGGGGGTTCGTTGCGCTGTGTGCTGCCTTATATGATCAATCTATGCCTTCCCACGCTTCCCCTGCACCCTCTGGCACCCTGACCCCAGGGACGCTGAGCCCCCGTCGGGACGTTCCGCAGGGCATTGCCCGCCCCGAATATGTTGGCCGGCCGGCGCCCGCCAAGTTCACCGGCTCAGAGGTGAAGTCCGCCGAGACTATCGAAAAAATCCGGCATGCCAGCACCATCGCAGCCCGAGCGATCGTTGAGGTGGGCAAACACATAGTTCCAGGCGTCACCACGGATACCCTGGACCGGGTGGGGCACGAATTCCTTCTGGACCATGACGCATACCCTTCCACCCTGGGCTACAGGGGTTTTCCCAAGTCACTGTGTTCCTCGCTCAATGAAGTCATCTGCCACGGAATCCCCGATTCCACGGTGGTCAACGACGGCGATATCCTCAATATCGATATCACCGCCTACATCAATGGCGTCCATGGCGACACCAACGTCACGTTCCTGGTAGGGGACGTCGATGAGGAATCCACCCTTCTCGTGGAACGCACAAGGGAGTCCCTGAACCGCGCCATCAAGGCTGTGGCGCCAGGCCGCGAGATCAACGTCATTGGGCGGGCCATCGAGTCCTATGCCAAGCGGTTCGGGTACGGAGTGGTCCGGGACTTCACGGGGCACGGGGTGGGTGAGGCTTTCCATACCGGCCTCATCATTCCGCACTACGACGCAGCGCCGGCCTACAGCACTGTGATCGAACCCGGGATGGTTTTCACCATCGAGCCAATGCTCACCCTCGGCACGGTTGAATGGGACATGTGGCCAGATGACTGGACGGTTGTCACCCGGGACCACAAGCGGACCGCGCAGTTTGAACACACGCTCCTGGTCACCGAGGCTGGAGCCGAGGTCCTGACCCTCCCCTGAGTTTCCCGGTGGACCGTGCCGCGGCCGCCTTTGATCCTGCCAAAACCACGAACGGACAAACAAAGTGAGCAAGAAGGACGAAAAGTCGCCCAAGCACGAACCGATGATCGGCATCGACATCGGCGGAACGGGCATCAAGGGTGGCATTGTCGACCTGAAAAAGGGGAAACTGATCGGCGACCGATTCCGGGTTCCGACCCCGCAGCCAGCAACCCCCGACGCCGTTGCAGACGTGGTGGCCAAGGTTGTGGAGGAACTCAGCTCACGCGACGACGCGCCGTCACCATCCAGCCCGGTAGGCGTGACCTTCCCAGGCATCATCCAGCACGGCATTGTCCTGTCGGCGGCCAACGTAGACAAATCGTGGCTCAACACAGATATCGACGCACTGTTGACAAAGCGCCTCGGCCGGCCCGTTGAAGTTATCAACGACGCCGACGCAGCTGGCCTGGCTGAGGCCCGCTACGGCGCCGGCAAGGGCGTTGACGGCACGGTCATGGTGATCACTCTCGGCACCGGAATCGGTTCAGCATTTATCTTCAACGGGCAGTTGGTGCCCAACGCCGAGCTTGGCCACCTGGAGATCGACGGCTTTGATGCAGAAAGCAAAGCCTCAGCAGTCGCTCGGGAACGTGATGGCCTGAGCTGGGAAGAGTACAGCGTCCTGCTGCAGCGCTACTTCTCCCATGTGGAGTTCCTCTTCTCCCCCGAGCTCTTCATCGTGGGCGGCGGAATTTCGAAGCGCGCCGACGAGTACCTGCCACGACTCGATCTCCGGACCAAAATTGTTCCGGCGGAACTGAAGAATGAAGCAGGAATCGTGGGCGCGGCACTCGAAATCGCCGTCCACCACAACATCGCAAAATAACTGTGGAGGCCGGTCCTGGGTCTGCTTCGGTGGCGATCGTCACGGGGGCGAGCCGTGGGATCGGCGCAGCCACTGCCCGCCGGATCGCTGCATCCGGCTACGCCGTCGTCGTCAACTATTCGCAGGACGACGACGGCGCGGCGGGCGTCGTGGCATCCATCGCAGCGAGCGGAGGTACTGCGCTCGCAGTCCGCACCGATGTCAGTTCTGCCTCAGGGCCAGCAGAACTGTTTGATGCTGCCCAGGGCCTGGGGACGGTCACTGCGCTGGTCAACAACGCTGGGATCACCGGGAACCGCGTAGGCCCCCTGGAGTCCGTCCCGGCCGCAACTCTGCAGCACGTAGTTGCGGTCAACGTCACGGCCGTGCTGCGGCTCTGCCAGGAAGCCGTCCTGCGGATGGGGACACACCATGGCGGTTCGGGTGGGTCGATTGTGAACATCTCATCCACTGCCACCAAAGCCGGGTCACCCGGCACGTGGGTGCACTATGCGGCAACCAAGGGGCGGTTGACGTGCTGACAGTGGGCTTGGCTGCTGAGGTTGCAGCCCATGGAATTCGGGTCAATGCCGTATCTCCCGGGAGCACCAACACTGGACTCCACGCGGCCGCCGGGGTGCCTGACCGGGTAGCGCTCCTGAACCCAACCATTCCAATGGGCCGCGGTGCAGAGCCGGAAGAAATTGCCGCCGCCGTAGCCTGGCTGCTGTCGGCCGATGCCGGATATGTTACGGGAGCGATCCTGCCTGTGGCTGGCGGACGGTAGTGTTCGCCCCAGGAACCGACAGTCAGGTTTGGGTGTTGCCCAGTTTCATATCGGCTCCGGTGGCTCCCTCGACCTCAGCCTCATGGCGCAGAATCGAAATAGCAGTCTCGAAATCCTCGAGTGAGTCAAACGCCTGATAGACGCTGGCGAACCGAAGATACGCCACCCTGTCCAATTTCTGCAGAGGCCCGAGGATTACCAGGCCTACCTCGTGGGCATCAATCTCAGCAGTCCCGGAGGCCCGAATGTTCTCCTCGACCTCCTGGGCCAGTAGGGCCAGGTCGTCTTCGCTGACGGGACGGCCCTGGCACGCTTTCCGCACTCCGTTGATCACCTTGCTGCGGCTGAAGGGCTCGCCCACGCCCGAACGTTTCATCACCGACAGGCTGGTCGTTTCCACGGTGGTGAACCGTCGTCCACACTCAGGACACTGACGACGGCGGCGGATGGCAGAACCGTCATCAGCCATCCGACTGTCAACCACCCGTGAGTCAGGGTTGCGGCAGAAAGGGCAATACATGGGTTGTTCCTTTCCTGCTGTCATGACGTGGTCTGGAGGGGCACACCGGAGCGACCCAAAAGGCTAGGCTAGGCGTGCCACCCCATTTTAGGGCTTCATGTTTGCTCATAACAACTGTGTCATTACTCGACGTGGGTTCTGGGACCAGGTTCGAACCGGATCGTGGCGGCGGCCCCGTGTGCCGGGAGATTCTCTGCGTTGGCAAGGCTCACAATATGCTCACTCACTTCCCGAAGGGCATCACTGGTGTAGTTGACCACCTGCACAGCACGGAGGAAAGCGGTCACATTGAGGCCCGAGGAAAAGGCGGCGGTGCCACTGGTGGGCAAGACGTGGTTTGACCCTGCGCAATAGTCCCCGAGACTGACCGGACTGTACTCGCCAACAAAGATGGCGCCAGCATTGCGGATCCGTGCTGCGACGCCGGGGGCGTCTGCCGTCAGGATCTCCAGGTGCTCAGCTGCGTAGGCGTCGCACACTGCGATCCCCTGCTCAATGTCATCGACCAGCACAACACCTGACTGTGGTCCAGACAGCGCTTCGAATACCCTGGCGGCATGCTGTGTGGCCAGTCCCTGCCGGACGAGTTCCAGCTTCACAGCGGCAGCCAGCTCCGCCGAGGCGGTGATGAGGACCGATGCTGCTCCAGGGTCGTGCTCGGCCTGGCTGATGAGGTCTGCGGCAACGACCTCCGGGCGGGCGGTGGCGTCCGCAAGGACCGCAATCTCCGTCGTCCCGGCCTCAGAATCAATCCCCACGACTCCCTTGACCAACCGCTTTGCGGTAGCAACAAAAATGTTGCCCGGGCCCGTGATGACATCCACTGGTTCAAGTGGCCCTACGCCGTCGGCTGTGGGAACCCCATAGGCAAAAGAGGCGATGGCCTGTGCACCGCCAATGGCGTAGACCTCCGTGATGCCCAGGAGCTGGGCTGCAGCCAGGATGGTGGGATGCGGCCATCCGCCAAAATTTTTCTGCGGCGGGGACGCTAGAGCAATGGACGGCACTCCTGCCGCGAGAGCGGGGACGACGTTCATGATCACTGACGAGGCCAGGGGCGCAAGCCCACCTGGTACATAGAGGCCCACCCGGGACACCGGAATCCACTTCTGGGCGACCGTTGCCCCGGCACCAAACGACACTTCGACATTCTGGGGTCGCTGGCTTTCGGCAAAGACTGTTGCCCTTCGGATCGATTCCTCAAGGGCGCTGCGGATTCCCGGCTCCAAAGCGGACAATGCAGCTTCCATGACAGCTGCAGGAACGCGTGGGTCCGGCAGCTCGACGCCGTCAAAGGTCGCGGAAAGGTCCTGTAGTGCCGCAAAACCGCGATCTTGGACATCGCTAATGATGCCCCGTACAGTGCGTTCGGCTTCCTCGGTGGTCTGATGCTGCACCCTCGGCATGGCTTCACGCAACTCCGCAAGCGACAGTACCCGCCCCCTCAGGTCTACAGTGCGGAATTCGAGGTCTCGGACGGCCGGGACGGGAGGCATCGTTGAAGCTGCGGGAGAACTGGAGGCATTGGGTGTAGGGCTCACGCTGACTATTTTACGCACTCCTGGCCCGGTCTTCGGAGCACGCCCGCGCTACTGGCGGTCTGTGGCATTCCTCTGGGCCTGGCCGCCCTGCGTGGCAGGACGCCCGGCAAAGAGTGCGCCGAGCGATGCAACAAAGGTCAGGATGGCCACGGTGGCCGGCCAGAAAACCAGAACAGAGAAAGAGCGCAGTGAAAAGGCAATACTGGCGTTTGCTGCGGTATCCAGGCCCGGCCCCCACCACTGTCCTGCCACAACACCTGCCCCCCAGGCGACAGCGGCCCCGAGCAGGCCTCCAGCTACCGCAAACCCCACCTGCTGGTCCCTGTCCTTGGTACCGCGCGCGAGGACAATTATGGACGCCACCACGCCAGCGAAAACCAGCAGCGCGGCAAGCGTCAGGTCACGGGGAAACCAGGCTTCGGCATTGGTGCCGAGCGCAAGATCGGGATTCCCGCTGAGGAAGTTCGCGCCCGACGGAGCCAACAGCCACCACCCCACCCCAAGGGGAAGTCCTGCGGCAGCGCTCCATGGAAGCCAGGCCCAAGGTCTACGCTCTGGCGGCGAAGCCGAACCCGGGACTGGCGTTTCGGAAACCACGGAAGCGCTTGGCACTGGCTGCATCATGGAACATACCGTAACAAACGATATGACAAGGGCACCCGCGGCGCATGTTAAGTCACGAATTCTTTCCCACAGTGGGCGGGCTTAAGGTTGATTCCGTCCACTCTTTGCCTAGCGCCATCAGGGAGCTCCACCAGTGTCCGAACAACAGCAGGCGTTCGCCGTGACGTTCAAGGAAATGTTCCGCCGCCATGCAGCAGGCGTTGCCATCATTACTGTGAACTACAAGGGCGAACCTTTCGGCTTCACCGCAACGTCCGTTGCCTCCCTCTCAGCCGAACCGCCACGCTTCACCTTCAATATGGCTCGCAGCTCCAGTTCATGGCCTGCCATCGCCAATTCAACGTTTATCGGCGTCCACATGCTGGGTCTGGAAAACCAGCAGTTGGCCGACCGCTTTGCCCGCACCCGCAACAGGTTTGACGGCGACCACTGGGAGGAAGGACCCGAAGGAGTCCCAGTGCTCAAGGACGTTGCCGGCTGGCTGATCGGCAAGGTCCAGATGCGATTGTCTTTCGAGAACAACGCGGTCGTGGTGGTCGAAGTTGTCGGCGGCCAGGTGGGTGAACCCGCAGCTCCCCTGCTGTACCACGCAGGGGGCTACGGCCAACCAGTTCCTGTCGACTACGTCATCTAGGCAGCAGGGAAGCTCCTAGCCGTCCAGGCAGGCAGGTCCCAGAAGCACCTTGAGGTCTCCAAACAGGGATGGGTTCGGATTGACCCGAAGGTGGACGGGTAATGCCATGACCTGGACTCGGGAATCACCGTGCAGGTTGATCCTCACCTCTGAGTTTCCATGGTGGTTACGCAGTACGTCACCCAGCTCGGTCACCACCGCCTCTGTGGCCTTGTGATTGGGCATGGAGATCACCAGCGGTCCGTTGGTGCCCTGGCTGAGGTCCGGAACGGAAAGTTCCATGCAGTTCAGCGCAATCGCTCCGTCATCGCGCCGTTGGAGCCGTCCCTTGATGACCACAATGAGGTCCTCCGCGAGCACTGTGGCGATCGGGCCATATACCTGACCGAAGAACATCACCTCAATGGAGCCGCCCAGGTCTTCGATTTCGGCCCTGGCGTAGGCATTGCCACTGGCTTTGGCAATGCGCCGGCTCAGGGACGTGATCATTCCAGAAATCGTGATGATGGCACCGTCATGCGGCCCGTCATCGGCAATAATCGAGGTAATCGACTGATCGGCGTGTTGGCTGAGGACGCCTTCCAACCCCTGTAGTGGATGGTCCGAGACGTAGAGTCCGAGCATGTCCCGTTCAAAGGAGAGCTTGTCTTTCTTCTCCCATTCGGGAAGATCTGGGATGTCGATGCTCAGTGAGGCTTCTGACTCCTCCTCGCCGAATCCGGCAAAAAGGTCAAACTGACCGATAGCCTCGTTGCGCTTGAGGGTAATCACCGAATCTATAGCCTCTTCATGGATCATCACCAGGGACCGGCGGTGATGGTTCAGCGAGTCAAAGGCACCAGCCTTGATCAGGGATTCAATGGTGCGTTTGTTGCAGACCACAGCAGGAACCTTCATAAGGAAGTCCTTGAACGACGTATAGGCCCCAGCAGCGTCGCGGGATGCCACCATGG
The DNA here is from genome assembly GCF_030063285.1 of Pseudarthrobacter sp. PS3-L1. Lineage (GTDB taxonomy): Bacteria > Actinomycetota > Actinomycetes > Actinomycetales > Micrococcaceae > Arthrobacter. The sequence goes on from NZ_JASISU010000002.1 coordinate 673,228, forward strand.
CGTCGACCACGTTGACGCCGACGTTGCGGATAGCTCCCATCCCAAAGCGGATGTCTGTCCCCACCGGGGTGAAATTCAGGGAGGACTCATTAACATCCGGTGGCAGGACCGTGATACCCATCCGGCGGCACTCGTTGAGGTAGAGGGCCGACTTGTCCTTGTCATCGCCCACTGAGGTCAGCAACGCCGCCATGTACTCGGGGGCGTAATGGGCTTTCAGGTAGGCGGTCCAGTAAGAAATAAGCCCGTAGGCAGCGGAGTGCGCCTTATTGAAGGCATAGTCGGAAAACGGCAGCAGGATGTCCCAGAGAGTCTTCACGGCAGCCATCGAATAGCCGTTGTCCTGCATGCCCTGGGAGAAGCCGGCAAACTGCTTGTCCAGCTCAGACTTCTTCTTCTTGCTCATGGCCCGCCGGAGGATATCTGCCTGCCCCAGGGAGTAACCGGCCAACTTCTGCGCAACAGCCATGACCTGTTCCTGGTAGACAATCAGGCCATATGTTCCACCAAGGATCTCCGAGAGCGGCTCTTCCAGTTCGGGGTGGATGGGAATGACATCCTGGATGCCATTTTTCCGCAGCGCGTAGTCATTGTGGGCGTTTGCACCCATGGGTCCTGGCCGGTACAGGGCAAGGACTGCAGAAATATCCTCAAAGTTGTCAGGCTTCATGAGCTTGAGCAGGGCCCGCATGGGGCCACCGTCTAGCTGGAATACGCCAAGGGTGTCCCCGCGGGCCATTAGTTCATACGACGGTTTGTCATCAAGGGCCAGGGCATCAAGGTCCAGCTCGTGGCCTCGGTTCAGCGTGATATTTTCCAGGGCGTCAGAAATGATGGTGAGGTTTCGCAGCCCCAGGAAGTCCATCTTGATCAGGCCAAGGCCCTCACAGGTGGGGTAGTCGAACTGGGTGATGACCTGGCCATCCTGGATCCGCCGCATGATCGGGATCACATCAATGATGGGGTCGGAGGACATAATGACGCCAGCCGCGTGAACGCCCCACTGGCGTTTGAGGCCCTCGATGCCCAGCGCCGTCTCGAAGACCTTCGCGGCCTCTGGATCAGTCGCGATCAACTGGCGGAAATCGCCTGCCTCGCTGTAGCGCTTTGATTCCGCGTTCTGGATATCAGCCAACGGAATGTCTTTGGCCATGACTGCTGGAGGCAACGCCTTAGTCAGCTGTTCACCCATGCTGAAGGGGTAACCCAGCACCCTGGAAGAGTCTTTGAGTGCTTGCTTGGTCTTAATGGTTCCGTAGGTGACGATCATTGCCACCCGTTCATCACCATATTTCCTGGTGACATAGTCAATGACCTCTGACCTGCGACGGTCATCGAAGTCGACGTCGAAGTCGGGCATGGAGACCCGGTCCGGGTTCAGGAAACGTTCGAAGATCAGGCCGTGCTTGAGGGGATCAAGGTCAGTAATGCGCATGGCGTACGCCACCATGGAGCCAGCACCTGAACCACGGCCCGGGCCAACCCGGATGCCGTTGTTCTTGGCCCAGTTGATGAAGTCGGCCACCACCAGGAAGTACCCCGGGAAACCCATGGAGGTAATGACTTCCAACTCGTAGTCTGCCTGCGTCCTGACTTTGTCGGGAACACCATCCGGGTAGCGGAAGTCCAGGCCTGTCGCAACTTCCTTGACCAGCCAGGATGTCTCGTCCTCACCTTCCGGGCAGGGGAAACGGGGCATGTAGTTGGCACCCGTATTGAAGGACACCTCACAACGCTCAGCAATCAGCAGCGTGTTGTCGCAGGCTTCAGGATGATCGCGGAACAACTCACGCATTTCACGGGGTGATTTGAGGTAGTAACCGCTTCCCGAGAAGGCGAACCGCGAACCGCCGTTGTCATACGTAGGTTCCAGCAGTGTGGAACCTGACTGGATGGCCAGGAGCGCCTCATGCGCCTTGGCGTCGTGTTCGTGCGTGTAGTGCAGGTCATTGGTGGCCACCAGGGGAAGGTTTAGGTCCTTGGCCAGGCGCAGTAGGTCACCCGTCACCCGTCGCTCGATATCGAGACCGTGATCCATCAGCTCACAGAAGTAATTCTCTGCGCCAAAAATATCCCGGAACTCGGCGGCGGCTGCCACAGCCTCCCGGTATTGACCGAGCCGAAGCCTCGTCTGCACTTCACCGGACGGGCAACCAGTAGTGGCAATCAAGCCATCGGAATACGTGTTGAGCAATTCCCGGTCCAGCCGGGGCCATTTACCAAAGACGGCGTCAAGGGAAGCAATGGAGGACGCCCGGAACAGGTTCCGCATCCCCGTGTTGTTGTAGCTCAACAGCGTCATGTGCGTGTAGGAGCCGCCACCCGAAAGGTCGTCTTTGCGCTGGTGTTCTTCGCCCCACCGGATTCTGGTCTTGTCCGTCCGGGCTGTGCCAGGGGTGACATAGGCCTCGACCCCGATGATCGGTTTGATGCCCTGGTCCGTGGCACGCTTCCAGAAATCGAAGGCCCCGAACAAATAGCCGTGGTCAGTCGTGGCAAGGGCTGGCATGCCCAGCCGTTCCGTCTCATCAAAGAGCTCCCCCAGACGGGCTGCGCCGTCCAGCATGGAGTATTCAGTGTGGTTGTGCAGGTGGACGAACGAGGCGTTGCTGGAAGTCACCGGAACAGTCTACCGCCGGAAGGCTCAGGCATCTCCGCTAGCGAGTACCTCCAGGGCATAGACCAGGTCTGCTGGATAGTCGCTGGTGACTGTGACGGGTTCTCCGGAGCGGGGGTGCGCAAACGTCAGGGCTCGAGCGTGCAGCCATTGCCGGGTAAGACCCAGCGTGGCAGCCAGTCGTGGATTCGCGCCGTAGGTCAGGTCACCAGCGCATGGGTGCCGGAGCGCGGAGAAATGGACGCGAATCTGGTGCGTGCGTCCGGTTTCCAGATGCACCTCAACCAGCGTTGCCTTGCCAAACGCTTCAAGGACCTCGTAGTGGGTGATCGAGGGACGTCCGTCTTCGATAACAGCGAAACGCCAGTCGTGCCCCGGGTGTCTGCCAATGGGTGCATCGATGGTGCCCTGGAGCGGATCGGGAAGTCCCTGGACTACAGCATGGTAGACCTTCTCGACGGTGCGCTCCTTGAAGGCACGCTTGAGGACCGTATATGCGTGCTCGGTCTTCGCCACCACCATGACCCCCGATGTGCCGACGTCAAGCCGGTGCACAATTCCCGCGCGCTCAGCTGACCCGGAGGTAGAAATTCGGTACCCAGCCCCAGCCAGGCCGCCCACAACCGTAGGGCCAACCCAGCCCGGTGACGGGTGAGCGGCCAGGCCAACCGGTTTGTCGATGACCACAAAATCCTCATCGTCAAGCAGGATTTTCAGTCCCTCCACAACTTCCTCCACTACCTCAAGGGGATCCCGCCGGTCAGGGAGGGAAACCTCCAGCTCTGTTCCCGCCGTAATTTTGGATGACTTGCCGACGGACTTGCCGTTGGTGGTGATGTGGCCATCCATCAAAAGCGTTGCGGCAGCCGATCGAGAAATTCCGAGCAGTCGAGCCACTGCTGCATCCGCGCGCAGCCCAGCGACGTCCTCACCCACGACATGGCGCTCACTCATCTCTCGCACTATCCCTGTCATTGGTTTTTCCATTACTGCCCGATGTATCCGTTGCGGCTGTTGATTCTTTTGGCTTCTTCCCGCCAACAGTTCGTGAGCCATCCATGTTGATGCCCAACAGCGTCAGAACGATGATGGTCGCGACTGCTGAGACCACTGCAGAGTCAGCAATATTGAAGATCGCAAAGTTAGGGAAGGAAATGAAGTCAACAACGTGTCCCATACCAAAGGATGGCTCGCGAAAAAGCCTGTCCGTCAGGTTTCCCAAGGCGCCTCCGAGGAGCAGACCTAACGCAAGCGCCCACCAGCGCGAACCGATCTTAGGTACCTGGAGGAGGATGACGATGGCGACAACGGCCATGATGATGGTGAAAATCCAGGTGACGTTCTCACCAATGGAGAAGGCAGCACCAGAATTGCGGATGAAGTACCAGTGCAGCAGTGGCGGAAGCACAGCTATCCGCTCGCCTTCAACCATGGTGCTGGTGACCCAGAATTTGGTGAGCTGATCAAAAACATACGCGAAGAGTGCAAAGCCGAAAAAAAAGCCGAAATACACCGCACGTCGTGACGGTCGGGGTGCGGGAGCGGACTCAGGTGCCTCAGCGGCGGGTTGATCTGTCATGGTGCTTTCAGTGTTAATAAAGCAAAAAGCCGGTGGCAGAGTTTTCCTCGGCCACCGGCTTAGACTTTTGAACTAGTTGGCGTCGCTGCTTTCGGGAGCTGCTACCGAGCCGCGGGCATCAAGGTCACGGAGCTGGCCCTCGATGTAGGACTTGAGGCGTGAACGGTAATCACGTTCGAAGCCGCGAAGCTGCTCGACCTTGCGCTCAAGCACTGAACGCTGCTGTTCGAGGGCGCCAAGGATCTTGCGGGACTTCTCCTGGGCATCGTTGACCAGGCTGCTGGCTTCAACCTGTGCCTCGGCAATGATTTTGTCCTTGTGCTCCTGGCCGTCAGCAACGTGACGATCGTGCATCTGCTGGGCCATGGCGAGCAGACCGGCTGCAGACTCAGCGGAGACGGAGTTGGTGGGGGCAGGCGCAGCTGCGGCAGGAGTAGCGACAGCCGCAGCTGGCGCGGCGGCGGAGGCTTCCTTCTTCTTGTTGGCCTCTGCAGCATCAGCAGCTGCCTTGGCAGCCTTGGCCTCCTCTTCGGCCTTGGCTTTGGCCGCGGAGTCATCCTTGGCATCGGCCTTGACAGGGGCTGGGACTTTCTCCACAACAGGAGCCGACTTTGCTGCGGCTGCGGGGGTGCCTGAGCCAGACTCGGCGACCTTCTTGCGAAGGTCCTCGTTCTCCTGGGTCAGGCGACGGAGTTCAACGACGATTTCGTCCAGGAAGTCATCGACTTCATCCTGGTCGTAGCCTTCGCGGAACTTGGTCGGCTGAAAGCGCTTGTTGACAACGTCTTCTGGCGTCAAAGCCATCTGGTCACCTCATTGGTCTAGTTAGTCAGTAGGCCTTCCGGCCGTCCTTGACTACGGTACCTAAATATCTTCTGCTTACTCTAATTCAACACCGTGGTGTCAAACCTCTTCGACGCGTCCGCACTCGACTTTTCCATGGCGGTAAAGGTCGGCGTGGCAGCCAAAGAGAAATCTATGCCAGACCCCGGGTCACTGCCATGCCAATGCTTACCGCAATGAACAGCACGAGGAATCCCAGGTCAAGCGAAATGCCACCCAGCCTGAGCGGTGGAATCAGCCTACGCAAGACCTTCAGGGGAGGATCTGTGAGGGAGTACACCGTGTGGGCAGCGACAAGCGCAACGCCCCGGGGGCTCCATTCCCTTGCAAACATCTGAACCCAATCAAAAACCAGCCGAATGACCAGTGCGACGAAAAAGAGCAGAAGGACAAGATAGACAAGTCCGAAAACTATTCCCATGACTTATCGTATATCTCCGTGTTCATTCCGGCAGCCGAGGCGTCCAAGTAGCAAAAGTATCGGTCCTGTTTCAGCAAGGATGCCAGGCAGGATGACCTGCCTGGCATCAACAAGGGATAGTGGGATCAGCTTTGGTTGAAGAAGCTGGCCGTTGTTTCACTGGCCTTTTTGTCATCGCCAATCACTTCAATGTACGACGGTGAGAGTAGAAACACCTTGTTGGTGACACGCTCAATACTACCGCGAAGACCAAACACCAGCCCTGCCGAGAAGTCCACCAGTCGCTTGGCATCCGATTCGCCCATGTCGGTGACGTTCATGATCACGGGAATTCCCTCGCGAAAACTCTCCCCAATCAACTTCGCGTCATTGTAGGACCGCGGATGGATTGTGGTGATTTGGCGAAGGCCTGGGAGGTCATCGCGGCTCGACGCCGCACGCTTGATGGGAGTCACGGGGGCGCGGTATTCCTCTTCGGCTGATTCTGGGGTTTCACGGACAGCAGCGGGACGACGCTCTTCCCGATCTCGATCGTTGGTGTCGTCCTCGTCCCGGGCCAGGACATGCTGGTTAGAGTCGTAGTGCTCGTCGCCGTCGGCGAGCCCAAGAAGGATCATTGTCTTGCGCAGACCGCCGGCCATGGTCGACTCCTCATCGTTTCCAGTGGCGGGAACCCTGCCGTATGGCAGAGTAGAAGCCCACCGATTGCTTCCAATACTGTGACGCTACCCCACCGCAGGACGTGAACCGAGAATATCCGAACCGATCCGCAGGTGTGTCGCCCCGTGGCGGATTGCTGCTTCTAGGTCCTGGCTCATTCCGGCCGAGATGGCTGCTGCCGACGGGTGGTCGCTACGCAGACGTGCCGAGATTCCCGCAAGCTTTTCAAAGGCCCTGTCCGGGTTGGCGCCCAGTGGGGCAACAGCCATGACACCAGCCAGCCTAAGGAGGCCCCTCTCCGCAATTGCGTCAGCAAGCGCTGGGACATCCGCGGGGTCTGCTCCTCCACGGCTGGTGGAAGCATCATCGTCCAGGGTGACCTGTATGAAGATCTCCAGGGGACCACGACCTGTCGCATCGTGCTCATGGTCAACCGCCCGGCCCAAGGCAGCTGCCAGTGCACTCCGGTCCACTGAATGCACCGAGGCAGCGTATCGGGCAACGGACTTGGCCTTATTTGTCTGGAGTTGGCCGACAAAGTGCCAACGGAGCCCTAGATCCCCCACCTCAGCAGCCTTGGCGGCAGCCTCCTGATCGCGGTTTTCACCAAAATTGGTGATGCCCAGCCTGGCAAGCGCCTGGACGTCGGCAGCGGGGTGGAACTTGCTGACCACAATCAGCATCGGCGGTGTCTCTGCTCGGCCCGCAGCATCGACAGCGGACGCGATCCGAGCCTGGACGGCAGCGAGGTTTTGTGCCAGGACTGCATTCCGATCCGCCGCTGGTGCGGGCGTGACGCCCGGCTCAGTCATTGTTCCAGACCAGGCCAGCAAACCGACCTGTGTCAGCGGCGCGGCGGTAGGAGAAGAGATTGGGTGTTTCCAACGTGCACGGCCCCTCATAGGCAACGGTGACACCGGCTTTCGCCAGTTGATATTTCCCTGCGGCAGGAAGGTCAAGGGCAGGAGTACCCCAGGACGTGGTGGACCACGATTCTGGGACAGTCTCGGCAACAGCTGCGCGCAGCTCATCAGGCACCTCGTAGCACCTTCCGCAGATTGATGGCCCAAGCCACGCCCGGATACTGACGGCACCACGTTCCCTAAGATGGTGAACTGCTGCCGGGATGACACCGTTGAGGATCCCGGGACGCCCTGCATGAGCTGTCCCCATGACGGCACCACCATTCTCCTTGACGCCCACAAGGAGTACTGGAATGCAGTCAGCGACCATGATGGCGAGGGGAGCCGATTCGCTGACGGAAGCATCGGCGGTGATCACCCCTTGGGTACCTATATCCACGGAGGCGACAGTGTTCCCATGCACCTGGTTCAGGTACTGGAAGGTCCGCGGGGCGATTCCAGCGGCCTCCTCGACCTCCAGGCGACGGCGTAGCACATCGCTTGCGTTGTCCTTGACGTGGAGAGCCAAGTTACCGGCCCTGATGTCCGTGAAGGCCACTGCGACACCGGGCATCGCCTCTCCACGCCAAAGAAACACGGCTCTTTACTTCAGGAAGTCTGGGACGTCCAGATCATCGGACTTGCCGCTGGAGAGATCAGGCTCCACGACGGTGGGAAGGTCGACGTCAAATCCGGAGTCGGCCGGCACGGCGCTGGGGCGCTGCTGTCCCCAGTTGCTCAGGCCCGCGGCACCGATACCGGCGTGCAGCGGCTGCACGTTGGAGGGAGCTGCACCGTTTCCCGCAGACTGGGTGGGTGCCGCCGCAGGTGCCGCTGGACGCTGTGGTGCGGCCGCGGGCTGCGACTGATCCATGGACGGCGACGTTGCCTTGACGTCGTCGAAGCCAGCAGCAATGACCGTGACGCGCGCTTCATCGCCGAGCGCATCATCGATGACGGCACCGAAGATAATATTCGCCTCCGGGTGGGCCACTTCCTGGACCAGGCGCGCTGCCTCATTGATTTCAAACAGGCCAAGGTCAGAACCACCCTGGATGGAAAGCAGGACGCCGTGTGCGCCGTCAATCGATGCTTCCAGCAGCGGCGATGCGATGGCGAGTTCGGCGGCTTTGACGGCACGATCCTCGCCACGAGCTGAACCGATGCCCATGAGCGCTGAACCCGCGCCCTGCATGACGGACTTAACATCGGCAAAGTCGAGGTTGATCAGGCCGGGGGTGGTGATGAGGTCGGTGATGCCCTGCACACCGGAAAGGAGGACCTGGTCTGCTGAACGGAAGGCATCCAAAACAGAAACGTTGCGGTCGCTGATTGAAAGAAGGCGGTCATTGGGGATGACAATGAGGGTATCCACCTCGTCGCGGAGGGCATCAATGCCAGCTTCTGCGGAGCCAGCACGACGGCGGCCCTCAAAGGTGAACGGACGGGTGACCACACCAATGGTCAGGGCACCGAGGGACCGGGCAATCCGAGCCACGACGGGGGCGCCGCCGGTTCCGGTGCCGCCACCCTCACCCGCTGTAACAAAAACCATGTCGGCGCCGCGGAGGACTTCCTCGATTTCGTCAGCGTGGTCCTCAGCGGCTTGCTTGCCCACCTCAGGGTTGGCTCCAGCGCCCAGGCCCCGGGTCAGTTCGCGGCCGACGTCGAGCTTGACGTCGGCGTCACTCATGAGGAGTGCCTGCGCATCAGTATTGATGGCGATGAACTCGACTCCCCTCAGTCCAACGTCGATCATGCGGTTGACTGCGTTTACGCCGCCGCCGCCGATGCCGACGACCTTGATGACGGCCAAGTAATTCTGCGGTGCTGCCACGGTACGTGTCCCTTGTTTGTGTCCTGTTGCGAAATCTGGCGTGAGTACTACTTGAGCCTTAGAACCCTAACCCTCGACTTGAGGGTTACAGTTATGTCAAGTAACTCTTGTTTTTGACGGTATTTGCTCTGCTGTGTACATGCAATAACCGCCGCCGCGTGTCGTGCGAATCCCTGGTGTTTAAGCCTGTCTCACCGTGTAACTGGGTTCCTGGGAACGCTGACGTCATAAACCTTGATGGGATTTTTCGGATCCATCGGCACTTTGAGAAGCGCCTCCAGCACCTTGGCTTTGAGTTCACGGTCCCCCGCATTGCCCCACACTACAGTTTGACCGTCCACGAGCTTAAGTTCCACGGCATCCACCGACTGGGCCGATGCATTGGAGAGCCTGGCCAGAATATCGGCCGGGAGAGCATCAAGGACAGCTGCAGTGGCCTGGAACAGATCCTGACCGATCGTGCCAGCGCCGCCGTCGATCAGCGGTAGCGCCACGCTGGCCGGATCAGCGGTGCTCCCAAGGGACACGCCTTCCACATCCACCAGCGTGAACTGCTCACCCTGCTTGATGATGGCAACGGGGATCCGTTCCTGGATGTTGACCACCAGTTCCCCCGGCGGTTCGGCATGGGACGTGACAGCCTTGACTTGGACCAGGGGTGAAAGTAGCTCCTGGACCTGATCATTGCCTATCTGGGGCAACGGCGTCCCGTTCAGTGGCCCAAGGGCGTCCTGCACCTGCTCTGGCGTGAGCAGCGAGGTGCCGGTGACACGCACAGTCTTCAGGGCCATCAAGGGTGAGTAAAACGCAGCAGCAACCGCACCACCGCTGAGGAGTACCACCAGAATGAGGCTGATGAGGATGTTCCGGCGGACGCGCTTCCGCTTTGGCTGCGGGAAGGCAACGACGTTTCCAGCAGGGATGCGGACGGAGTCCCGGGATCCACGTGGTCCTGCACTGGTACCACGCGCAGTCTCGGGAGATAGCGGAGCTGAACGGGAGGCAGAGATCACTGATTCTGGGGCTCCGCGGCCGGCCTGACCGCCGTTGCTCGGCACCGAAACCCCGGAGCCTACCTTGGAACGGTCAGCCGCCGGGTAACCAGGCTTACGACTGCCGGGCACGGAGTTCTTCCACGATCAGCGGCCCGTAGGCCGTCACGTCACCGGCACCAATGGTGAGGATCACGTCACCTGACTGCGCTCCCGCGGCAATATCGCGGGCAGCGGTTGCCGTCTCGGCAGGCTGACCACCCTGACCAAGCAAAGCGGTGATGAGCTCACTGGTCACCCCGGGAATGGGATCTTCCCGCGCCGGATAGATGGCCAGAACCAGCGCCGTGTCCGCAGCATCCAGGGCGGCAGCGAACTCCGCGGCAAATTCGCGAGTCCGGGAGAATAGGTGCGGCTGGAACAGCACATGGACCCGGTGACCGTCTGCCACAGATCGGGCCGCAGCCAGCGCCGCGCGCACTTCGGTGGGATGGTGGGCATAATCGTCGTACACCCGGACTCCCGCAACGCTACCCTTGAGCTCAAAACGCCGGGAAGCGCCAGAAAATCCCGCAAGGGCCGCCACGGCATCCTGCGCGGCTACACCCAGTTCCACGGCGACAGCCACGGCAGCGGCAGCGTTCAGTGCGTTGTGCCGGCCCGGTACCTGGAGAACAAGCGGGAATGTCTCATCCCCAACGCTCACTGCCATTCCGTCAGGGCCACGGTCATGGAGCACGACGTCGGCAGTGGCGGCTGTTCCGTAGAGTACCGTTCTGGTGCCGCCCCCCTCAGCGGTGCGCTGCGCCAGAGCCAGCGCACCGGCGTCGTCCGCGCAGGCGATCAGCGCACCGTCGGCTGGAAGAAGTCGGGAGAAATCATCGAAGGATGCGAAGACGGCCTCGGCTGTCCCGTAGTGGTCCAGATGATCCGCCTCGACATTGGTGACCACGGAGAACTTTGGGCGGTAGTTCAAGAAAGAGCCATCCGACTCATCGGCCTCGGCAACAAAAACAGGAGTCGATCCGCTGGCTGCGTTGACCCCGAGCGCGGGGACGTTGGCACCGATGGCAAAGGACGGATCCAACCCGACTCCGCGCAGCAATACGGCGATCATTGAAGTGGTGGTGGATTTCCCGTGTGTGCCTGCCACAGCAACGACGGTATCGGTCCCCATCGCCGCAGCCAGGGCTTCGGAGCGGTGTAGCACCGGAAGCCCAGCTTTCCGTGCGGCTGCAAGTTCGGGGTTGTCCGCCCGGATGGCAGAGCCCGCAACAACTGTCTCGGCCGTCTCTACATTTTCTGCCGCATATCCAACATGGATGCGGGCGCCGGCTGCTGCTAGGTCAGCCATGACAGGAAGGTCTTTGGCATCTGATCCGCTGACGGTCAGGCCACGGGAGACCAGGATCCGTGCGATGGCGGACATCCCCACACCACCGACTCCGATGAAGTGGATCCGGCCCAAGGCCGACTGATCGTACTGCGGGCTGTTCATGCCGATACCGCTTCCAGGACTAGATCAGCCATGCGCTGATCGGCGTTTCTGATGCCAAGGGTGTGCGCTGCTTCGGCCATTGCCCGCCGGGCAGCGGGGCTGGAGAGCAGCGGAAGCAGATGGTCATTCACCCAGTGCGCTGTGAAGTCAGAATCACTGACCATCAGCGCGCCGCCTGCCGCAACAAGTCCGGCGGCGTTGAGGGATTGTTCACCATTGCCGATCGGCAGTGGGACCAATACTGACGGCAGTCCGACGGCAGCTACCTCGCTGACGGTGGCTGCACCGGCCCGGGCCAGAAGGACATCGGCTGCGGCGTAGGCGAGTTCCATCGCATCAACGTATTCCACCTGATGGTAACCGGGAGCCTGCAGGGGCTCGCCATCGGTTCCGGCAACTGTCTTTCCACGGCCGGTGATGTGCAGGGTCTGGACACCAGCTGCAGCAAGCGCCGGGAGGCACTGGGCGATGGTCTGGTTGATGCTCTGGGCACCGGAGGAGCCTCCGGTCACGATCAGTGTTGGCAGCGTCGGATCAAGCCCTAGCAAGGTCCTGGCTTCCGCGCGGCGGCCCTGGACATCGAGGCCCGAGACTTCGCGACGCATGGGCATGCCCACATGAACTGCGCGACGCAGCGGAGTCCCGGCGAAGGCCACGGCGGTTGTCATGGCCAGCCGTGCACCCACCCTGTTTGCGAGGCCCGGCCGGGCATTGGCTTCATGGATCACAATAGGTATCCCCCGTTTTTTTGCGGCGAGGTACATCGGGGTACACACGTAGCCGCCAACGCCGACGAGCACATCGGCTCCGGCCTCGTCCAGGATGGCGCCTGCCTGCCGGACAGCAGCTATCAGCCGTCCTGGCAACCGCAGGAGATCAACGGACGGCCGCCGCGGAAAAGGCACCCGATCTATGGTGGCCAGGTGAAAACCTGCGGCAGGGACGAGGCGCGTCTCCATACCGGACGGCGTCCCGACAGCGACGATCGAGGCATTCGGACGGGCGTCGCGGACCGCCGAAGCGATGGCGAGCAGTGGACTGACATGGCCAGCGGTACCGCCGCCGGCCAGGACCACTGACAGAGATGAAGGCATAGGTTGTTACGTGCGCTTTCTGGTGGTGTGCGTTCCCGGCGTGGCCCTGCTGGACGTCGCCGTCCGCTGGCTCTTACCGGACGTGGCGGGCGCTGTCGGCCGGGTTTGTGTCTTCGTCGATTGAGCTGCAGCAGAACTCTTGGCAGGCGGCCGGGACTGAGTCTTTGGCTTGGTCCCGGCCTTCACTGTTGTAGCTGTCCTGGCCCTCGATGTTCGCGTGGATTTCATGCTGGCCCCGAGCTTGGAGAACCGCAGGAGCTTCCGCGGCCGGGCATCAGGGGGCATTTGTTCCCGGGCAAGGGACAGCACCACCCCAATGGCGCAAAGGGACATCAGCAGCGCGGACCCGCCGTAGGAGATAAACGGCAGCGGCACGCCAATCACCGGCATCAGGCCTGTGACAACTGACATGTTCACAGTGGCTTGGCCCAGGAGCCAGACCATGATCGTTCCGGCGAGGACCCGGTGGAAAAGGTCGTCTTGGGCAACGACAACCCGGTAAATTGCTGTCCCAAGGATAGCGAAGAGCACCAGGACGACGGCGGTGCCCACCAGGCCCAACTCCTCACCGATGATGGCAAAGATAAAGTCATTGTGGGCTTCCGGGATCCAGCTGTATTTCTGTCTGCTTTGGCCGAGTCCGACCCCGAACCAGCCACCGGACGCCAGCCCATAAAGGCCGTTGGTCGACTGGTAATCTGCACCAGGTGAATTTTCGCAGGCCTGGCCCGTCCACCAGGTGGTGATGCGACAGACGCGGTTAGCGTTTGTCGCAGCAAAGAGCGCTGTTGCAACCCCCAGGATTGCTGCAGCTGCAGCGAAGAACGATGGCCTGACTCCGGCAAAGAACAGCGCTGCTGCTGCGATAAGCATGATGATCATGGCCGTACCCAGGTCGTTGCCGATGAGTACCAGGGCAATGACGAGGAGGGCAACAGGGGCGACGGGAACCGCAGCATGCTTCCAGTTCGCCAGCAGTTTGCTCTTCATTGCGAGCACGGAAGCCATCCATAGCGTCAGCGCCAGTTTGGCCGCCTCTGAGGGCTGGAACGTAAAACCGCCGAAATTGATCCAGTTACGGTTGCCATTGATGTTGTCACCAACCAACTGAACCAGGATGAGGAGCACCAGGACTATCCCGAGCGCGGGCCACGCAAGGCGCTTGAGCCAGACCACATTGATCCTTGACAGGATGAACATGCCAGCAAAACCCAAGACGGCGAACATCCCCTGCTTCAGGGCATCACCGTAGGGCGATTTCTCCGCTGCAATGGACTCCACGCTGGACGCTGACAGGACCATAAGGATGCCAATGGCCGTCAAAGCGAGGGTGGCGCCCAGAATAAGGTAGTACGTCGATCCGTTCTTGGACCGCCCGTTACCCTCTAGCGCACCCCAGAATGCCCCGAACCATACTCGCGGCCGGAGGCTTACCCGCACGCGCGATGAGGCATTTTTTTCATTTTGGGGTTTTTGCCGTTGGGGTGGGCGGTGCGTTGGAGTGCTCACCATGACTACTCCTCGCCGGTGGTTGCCTGCCCCTCCACCAGCTCACGGACAGCATCGATGAATGCGGTGCCACGGTGAGCGTAGGAAGAGAACTGATCCATGGATGCTGCTGCCGGAGCCAGAAGTACGGTGTCCCCCGGCCCAGCGATTCGTGCGGCTGCTGCAACTGCGTGGGACATCAGCGCTTCCCCTGATTCCGGAGCTGGCGCTGCAACTGATCCGCCGGTTCCGGCAGTCTCCATAGTTTCAGTGTGACCCGCGGATGCAGCCAGCACGGGGACATCTGGGGCGTGTCGCTGGAGTGCAGCCTGCAGGGTAGTGGTGTCGGTGCCAATCAGCACGACGCCTTTGAGTCGGGCAGAATGCTCCTGGACCAACTGGTCATAGCTGACTCCCTTGGAGAGCCCACCGGCAATCCAAACCACACTCCCAAAAGAAGCCAGCGCAGCTGCGGCGGCATGTGGGTTGGTGGCCTTGGAGTCATTGATCCACAGGACATCGTTGGCCCTTGCGACAGCCTGGATCCTATGTTCTCCGGGGTGGTAGCTACGAATTCCGTCACGCACAGCAGTTTCCTTGACGCCATATGCCCTGACCAGGGCGGCCGCCGCCAAGGCGTTCGCCACCATGTGTCTGGGTGCCATGCGGCCCAGGTCCGTCAACGCGGCAAGCTCTACTGCGCTGTCACGTCGCTCGGCAATAAAGGCCCTGTCCACCAGGAGCCCTTCCACGACGCCCACCATGCTCACAGCAGGAACGTTGGTGGTGAAGGCCACGGCCCTGCATCCTTCAACCACATCGGCCTCCTCCACCATCCGTTCGGTTTCGGCCTGTTCAGCATTGTAGATGCAGGCGGTCCGGGTGTTGCTGTAGATCTTTGCTTTGGCCGCGAGATAGGCATCGTATGAGCCATGCCAGTCAACGTGGTCCTGGGCAACATTCAGGCAGACACTGGCCTCGGGCGACAGGGAATGTGACCAATGAAGCTGGAAGCTGGAAAGTTCAACGGCGAAGGCATCGTACTCAACAGGATCACGCAGGGCGTCAAGGATGGGTGTCCCTACATTGCCGACAGCGATGGCCTTGAGCCCCGCCGCCTGCAACATCGATTCGACCAGGCCAACAGTGGTGGTCTTTCCATTGGTGCCGGTAATGGTCAGCCAATCGGCTGTCTTTCGGCCAGCCCGGACCCGGAGCCGCCACGCTAGTTCCACATCTCCCCACACGGGGATGCCGCGACGGGCAGCATCAGCCAGCAGTGGCTGGTCCGGACGCCACCCGGGAGACGTGACAACAAGGTCCGGAACCGTCCCGTCCACCAATGGAACCGACTCGATGTGCTCGGCCCCTAGGGGGACGGCGCGGGCGCCAACGATCATCAAGGTATCGGCCTGAGCCCGGGATCTGTCGGTGGTGGATGAATCCACCACCACGACGTCAGCCCCAAGTTCAATCAGAGTGTCAGCGGCAGCAAAGCCGGAAAGGCCCAGTCCTGTCACAACAACTTTCAGCCC
Source organism: Pseudarthrobacter sp. PS3-L1 (assembly GCF_030063285.1). Taxonomy (GTDB): domain Bacteria; phylum Actinomycetota; class Actinomycetes; order Actinomycetales; family Micrococcaceae; genus Arthrobacter. Next base: position 688,694 of record NZ_JASISU010000002.1, read on the forward strand.
GGCCCAGTCGGCATCCCAGCTGACAAGTCCATCAAGTCGTCCGGAGCTCACAGCAGGACCACCCATTCAGCGTAGAAGATCCCCAGCCCCGCCGCCACGAAAAGTCCGCCAAGAATCCAGAACCGGACTACCACAGTAACTTCTTGCCAACCCTTGAGTTCGAAGTGGTGCTGAAGGGGAGCCATTTTAAAGAACCGCTTGCCACCGGTGGCTTTGAAGTATCCCACCTGGATAATGACGGACAACGTGATGATGACAAAAAGGCCACCAATGATCCCCAGCAGCAGTTCAGTGCGGGAGAGGATGGCAAAACCGGCAACGGCTCCACCAATTGCGAGGGATCCGGTGTCCCCCATGAAGATCTTTGCGGGAGAGGTGTTCCACCAGAGGAATCCGACAAGGGCGGCACTGATGATAGCCGCGAGCAGTGCAAGGTCCATCGGATCCCTGACCGTGTAGCATCCACTGCCGGCTTCCTTGGCGGAACCACAGGCCTGGTTGCTCTGCCAGATTCCCATCAGCGTATAGGCACCGAAGACCATAATGGCGGCTCCGGCTGCTAGGCCGTCAAGACCATCCGTGAGGTTGACGCCATTGGTGGCTGCTGTCACGATCAGATTTGACCACAGAACAAAGAGAATCGCCCCAAGGACTGTTCCGCCAAAGGCCAGATCAAGCCATGGAATATCCCGTACTAGGGAAATCTGGGTCGACGCTGGAGTGATTCCGGCGCTGTTGGGGAAATTTAGCGCCATGATGGCGAAGATGATCCCCACCGCGGCCTGGAGGATCAGCTTGGCCTTGGCGTTGAGACCCAGGCTTCGCTGGCGAGAGATCTTGATGAAGTCATCCAGGAAACCGACCAGCCCCATACCTACCATCAGGAAAAGCAGGATCAGGCTCGAGGCCGACGGCCCGGCCGAGTCCGGGTTCAGGAGCCACATGACCAGGTGCGTCAAGCCGTAGCTGGCCACAACCGTCCCCACCACCACCGTGCCGCCCATCGTGGGCGTTCCTCGCTTGGTGTGGTGCGAGGTGGGTCCGTCGTCGCGAATGAACTGCCCGTAGCGTTTTCTTACCAAGAGACGGATGAACAGTGGCGTGCCCACCAACGCAAGGATGAGGGCCAATCCGGCACCAATCAGAAGTGCAATCACAGCTGGGCGCTCCCGTCATTTTCAGTGTGGATGGGTAAGAGGGCTGCTATCCGGTCGCCGAGCAGGCGCAGGCCCACGCTGTTGGATGATTTGAACAACACAAGGTCTCCAGCCACGAGTTCCCGAGCAAGGATCTCCTGGGCTTCGTCCATGGTCTCAGCAAAAATGCATTCATCGCCCCAGGAACCCTCCTGGACGGCGGAAACGTAGAGTGAGCGGGCCGCCTTGCCCACCACCAGGAGTCGCGAAATATTGAGTCGCACTACTTGCGTGCCCACCGCGGTGTGCTCCCTGATGGAGTCTTCACCCAGTTCAAGCATGGCACCCAGGACGGCCCATGTGCGTCGACCGCGGCCCAGGTCCGCAAGGGTTCGCAACGCGGCCCGCATTGATTCCGGATTTGCGTTGTAGGCATCGTTGATGATTGTCACGCCATCGGCACGTTCAGTGCGTTCCATCCGCCATCGGCTGGCCGGACCCTGGCTGCTCAACGAGCTCGCAATCTCTGCTGCTGGGATCCCCACAGCGAAGGCAGCAGCGGCGGCAGCCAGCAAATTTGTGACGTGGTGCCGACCAATCAGCTGGCTGGCCACCGGATACGTTTCGCTGTCCGCGGGGAAGACAAGATCAAAACGCGGCGTTCCGTCGGGGGCAGTGTCTACCGAGAGCGCCTGCACCAGGCGCTGGTCGCCGGTAGGCCCGCCGTCGGCCGCTGGACTGTTCTCGGCGCTGAAAGCAAGCACGCGCGCACCGGTGCGCGAAGCCATGGCCCACACCTGCTGGTCATCACGGTTCAGGATGGCCGTCCCGGCAGTAGAGAGGGATTCCACCAGCTCACCCTTGGCAACAGCGATGTTCTGCACACCGCCAAATTCTCCGGCGTGGGCGGATCCCACACAGAGGACCACACCAATGTCGGGTTGGACCATTTCACCGAGGTACCGGATGTGGCCGATCCCGGTTGCGCCCATTTCGATGACCAGAAACTGCGTATCGTTGTCCGCCCGGAAAATAGTCAGTGGAACGCCCACCTCGCCATTGTAGGAACCCTGCGGGGCCACGGTGGACCCGGTAGCAGAAAGAATTCCAGCCAGCAGATCCTTGGTGGTGGTTTTTCCCGCTGAACCGGTGATCCCGATAACCGTGAAGTCAAGCCCTGCGGCACCACGGTGGACACGGATCCGGCGCACCGCTTCCGCCGCGAGTGCACCCATAGCGAGCACGGCATCGGTGACCACCACACAGGGGACGGTAACACCGTCGATCGGGTCAACGTCGTGCTCCACAATCGCCAACGTTGCACCAGCTACAAGGGCTTGGCCTAGGAAAGCGTGACCGTCAGCGTGTTCGCCGTTTTTGGCCACGTACAGCGCCCCCGGAGTAACGTCCCGTGAATCCGTCGTCACAGATTCGGGGACAATCCCCGGGTCTGCCTGTAGGCGGCCATCAGTAATGTCGGCAATCTCAGCCGCAGTAAATGCAATCATCTCGGTCTAGGACTCTATCCGGTGGTTTTGGAGAACGGTGAATCCCCTGGCTGTCAAGGCCGTACGGAGCTCCACCCGATCATCAAGGGCAATATTGACGCCCTTGACCTCTTGCCAGACCTCATGGCCGCGTCCGGCAACAAGGATCGTGTCAGACTCGGTGGCGTGTTGTACTGCTTCGCTGATGGCCAGCTCACGGGGGAAGATTTCTTCAATACGAGCGGAAAGATGCTGGTCCATTTTGGCTTTCCTCGCCCCTGCCAGAACGTCTGCCCTGATCAGAGCGGCATCTTCGTCATGGGGATCGTCATCGGTGATGATCACCAGGTCTGCTAGTGACGCAGCAATTGCGCCCATCTCGGGACGCTTCCCCTGGTCACGCTGGCCGGTGGCACCAAACACGACTATCACCCGAGATCCCGGTTCGTCGGAGCGAACGGCTTTCAGCGCGCGCGCCAGTGCATCTGGATTGTGCGCAAAGTCGACGACAGCGGCAGGTGACGTGCTGATCAGTTCCATGCGCCCCGGAACTCCGACAGACAGGGGATCAGAGGCCTCCAGAGCCTTCTGAAGGTCATCTGCGTCCACCCCGGCGGCCAAAACCATGACAACCGCCAGTGCTGCGTTAGAGACGTTGAAGCTACCGGGCAGTCCGGTGTACACCTCAATCCGGACATCATGGGGCCCGCTCAGCACGAAGCTGCTGCCAAGGCCACGGGGCCTGACATCTGTGACATTCCACTGCGCATTGTGGTCCCCGCCATCTGTGCACAGCGTCATGACAGGAATCTCCGACTGCTGGGCGAGCCTCCTCCCCCAGGGATCGTCCACCGTAACAACGGCGACGCGCGCGTGTTCTGGAGTGAAAAGCGTTGCCTTGGTGTCAAAGTACTCGTCCATGCTGCCATGCAGGTCAAGGTGGTCCTGCGTGAGGTTAGTGAAGCCTGCAACATCGAAAACGACACCATCAACACGGTGGAACGTAAGTGCATGCGACGAGACTTCCATCGCTGCGGTATCCAGGTTTCGCTCCCTCATGAGCGCCAAGAGGGCGTGAATATCAGTGGATTCAGGTGTGGTCAACAGGCTGGGGATCGAGGCACCACCAGCGAGGATCTCGATGGTCCCGATCAGGCCTGCACTGCGCTGGAGCGAACGCTGTATCGCATTGAGGAAGTATGTTGTGGTGGTTTTTCCGTTGGTTCCCGTCACGCCAAAAAGCGAAGGGGCCGGCCCTGGCATCGATGTTCCATAAACTTTCGCGGCAAGGTTGCCCACCGACTCACGTGGCTCAGTGGTGACGACCAGGGGGATGCCCAGCGAAGCCTGACTATCCAGGGCATCGGCACCAGCCTGGTCCGTCAGAACGGCCGCAGCTCCCGCAGCCACCGCCTGTTGAACGAAATCGATTCCGTGCCTGCCAGCGCCGGGCAGTGCGACATACAGGTCACCGGGAAGGATCGTTCGCGAGTCGATGCTGATTCCGGTGATCAGCGTCGCTTCAGCATCCACAATGGCCGGAGTTGGCAGGACCCCTGCCAAGGTACCCAACTGCACGGGTGCGACCATGCTTGGCCGGAACGGCGATTGACGACCTGCCGTAGAGGGCTGTCCTGCTCCGGCGTCAGGACTGGTGGACTCAGACAAACGAATTCTCCGATGGTACTTGTAATGACTGGCACATTTTCCTGCTGGAAAACGGGCCCGGCGGACTGATTATTTTGCGTACTGCGGTAGCTGAGCAGGTTTTCCGGTTGACGGCTGGACGTTGTAGCTTCGCAACGCCTGGGCCATCACTGACCGGAATACAGGTCCCTGGGTAATTCCGTAGATATCACCCTTGGGACGTTGCAGTACCACCTCAACGATAAACCGGGGATCGTCCATGGGCGCCATTCCAACGATAGAGGCTGTGTATCCGCAGAAGCCTGAGGTGCCGTCATCGCACGGTGATTCCGAGGTGCCGGTTTTGGCACCTACCCGATAGCCGTCAATGGCAGCATCCTTGACCTCACCCTGCGTGACGGCGCTTTCAAGCATGTCCCTGACCTGCTGGGCCGAATCCGGCGAAATCACTTGGCTGGATTCCTTGGCTGGGGCTTTTTCCTCAGTACCGTCAGGGCTGATGTAGCTGTCAATGAGGCGTGGCTGCTGCATCAGTCCATCATTTGCGATGGCCTGATAAGCACGTACCGTCTGCAGGGTGGATTGGGACACGCCCTGACCGAACAACACCGTAAATTCCTGCCGGCCATCCCACTGGTCTGCGGGTGCAAGAATGCCGTTGGCCTGCGAGGGAAGCCCGATTTCCGGGGCCTCGCCAATGCCAAATTTCCGCAGCCAATCGTAACGCTGCTCCTTGGACAGGCGCTGGCCAGCCATGACAGTTCCCGTGTTCATGGACCAACCAAGGATCCCTGCAAGGGTCCGGTCTTCGGTACCGTGGGTGAACGAATCAGTGAAGGTTTGTCCGTTGACGGTGTACGACGGAGGAATAACGAACTTTTCCAGCGGGCTGGCCTTTCCCTCCTGAATCAGGGCAGCCATTGTGAGGGTTTTCTGAACGGATCCCGGTTCGTACGCTGCTGTAACAGAACGCACTCCCCGGTCCTCCGCAGCTACTTTTCCTGGATCGTTGGGGTCCGGTGCTTTAGTATCGGCCATTGCAACGATATTGCCGGTTTTTACATCCTCCACGACTATCGAGCCCCACTCGGCGCTGAGTTTATCCGCCTGGTCCTGGATGGCCTGCTGGGCAAAGTACTGCAGGTCTGAATTCAGCGTGAGTTTGACGTCCTTGCCGTCCTGCGCCGGGGTCAATTCATCGATTCCCACGGGAATCCGCAGTCCATCGGCACCGATTTCGAACAGTCGTTTCCCATCCGTTCCGCTCAAAACGTCATTCTGGGTTTGTTCCAGGCCAGCGATACCCGAGCCGCCCTCTTCGAGGAAGCCGATAATTCCCCCCGCGATCGAGCCATTGGGGTAGACCCTCTTACTGACCCCTTCGGAGACCACACCTGGGATCCCAAGTTTGGAGATCTGGTCCTCGATATCAGGCTTGACGTCCTTGGCGACCAGGAAGTATTTCTGTTCGCCCGTGACGGCGGCGCGGACCTCGGCGTCCTTCATTCCCAGGAGTGCTGCGAGTTCTGAGATTCCCTGGTCACGACTGATGGTCTCAACGGCACCACCTGATGCGTTGAATCTGTAGAACTCTTCCGTGTTCGTGTTCAGCACCTGGTCAACAGCGATGTTGTAGCGAATCACGCTGTTGGCCATCGCTGTGCCTTGGGAGTCGACGATGCTGCCACGTTCGGCCGGAAGAACAGACTCCCGCATGCGCTTGTCCAACGCAGCCTGCGCCATTCCGCCAACGTTCAGCCCCTGGACCAGAACAAGTTTTCCGCCAACCACCAGAAGAAGCGCGAGCATGATCCCCAGTCCCAGCCGAAGCCGCTTTGTGGGCCCGGCCAGCTTGGGGTTTTGGCTCGCGCGGCCAGTCTTACCGGTTCGTCCAAAAACTGCTGTGGTGTTGTTCTGGGCTTTGCCGGTTTTCTGCGCCACGGGGTTCCTTGCTGGTTGAGAAAGTGCGAGCGTACTGCGTTACTGCCCCGGGGTCTTCTGTTCCGGGGCAGGAACAGATCCACCATTGAGCTCTGGTGTCGGTGCGGCAGCTACCGCTGCCTTAGCCGGTTGTTCTGCCGGAGACCTGCTTTCGAGCGGATCGGAAGCACTGGCCGGTGGCACCACGCTGAGCAGGCCACCAACGGCGGGTGCCGGAAGGAGCGTCCCCGGCGCTTTGCCTTCGGCTGCGGGCGCAGCTTTGCCGCTGACGGACAGCGTTGAGAGGTCAATCTGCCCCTTCGACGTCGAAGCGACCATACCCAAGTCTGCGGCCTTGGCTGCGAGATTCTGGGGAGCTTCGAAATTTTGTTGCTGCTGTGTCAGGTCCTGGTTTTCCTTGGTCAGGGTTGCTTGTGTGCTGCGGAGGCTGACGAGCTCATACTGCGACGTAGAGACGGAGATATTGAGGACAAGAACAGTGACAAGGGCAACGGCTAACAGGGCGAAGCAGAGCACTACGAAGGGTGCGCGCCTCTTGCGGGGAGTCGATCGGACCAACGCCAGTGGAGTCCGCGGCTTACGCGCCGCGGTTCCGCTAGTCCCGGGGAGCGAACTGGACTGTCGGGTTGACCCGGAGTAATTAGGCGCTGCGGCGGTGCTCATGCATCTCTCCTGGCTTTGATTCTTTCAACAGCCCGCAATCGTGCAGATGCGGCCCTGGGGTTTTGCATAATCTCTTCGCCGGTAGGCACTTCGGTGCCTTTAGTCAGCATCTTCAACACAGCTTTGTGCTGTTCGAGTTCCACCGGAAATCCCAGCGGGGCGGACGACGACGAGCCCGCCTGGAAGACCCGTTTCACAACTTTGTCCTCTAGGGAGTGGTACGACATCACAACTATCCGGCCTCCGAGCGCAGTCGCATTCACTGCCGCGGGAACCGCACGCTCCAGCACGTCGAGTTCCTCGTTGACCTCGATGCGTAGCGCCTGAAACGTGCGCTTGGCGGGGTGACCTCCGGTTTTGGCCGCACCAGCAGGAACCACCGCACGGATGACATCAACAAGCTCGCCGGTGGTGGCAAACCTTTTCTCCGACCGAGCTGCGACAATCCGGTTGGCAATCCTCCCAGCGAATTTTTCCTCACCCCAGCTCCGGATGATTCGGACCAGGTCTTCTTCTGAATAGTTGTTGACCACATCTGCAGCCGTCTGACCTGCGCTGGTATCCATCCGCATGTCCAGGGGCGCGTCAAATGAATAGGCGAACCCCCGCTCCCGCTCGTCGAGTTGGAGCGATGAGACGCCGAGGTCCATGAGGACGCCGTGTACCTCGCTGACGCCAAGATCAGCGAGGACGTCGTCAATTTCGTCATAGACGGCATGCACAAGGTCGGTCCGGCCCTGGAAGCGTTCCAGTCGTGCGCCGGCCAAGGCCAACGCCTCCTCGTCCCGGTCGATGCCCACAAGATGGAGATCAGGAAAACGTTCGAGCATCGCTTCGGAGTGTCCGCCCATGCCCAGCGTCGCGTCAATCACGACTGGCTGGCTGGCACCTTTGCGAGCCGCTTCGAATCCGGGTGCCAACAAATTAATGCACCGGTCCCGCAGGACCGGCACATGGCGTTCAGACGTTGGCTTGTTCTGGTCTGTCATGCCGTAGTCCTTCCGGTGGGCGATCGGCGCAGTGGGAGTTGCTGGGTTTTCAGAGAAGAAGGATTGTGCACTGACGGCGGGTTCTTCAGCCAGATCCCCATCCGCACCACCCCTTGTCCGCTGGCCTGGCTCCGGGGAAGTGAGCCAGGACTGCGTTGGGGCGGGCGGCTGGAGGTCTCGTTCAAGAATCCGCCGTCAAGCCATACCGTCAGAGAATCCCAGGTATGGCGTCATCCGTCTCAGAGAAAGCTGTTTCCTTCTCAGCGAGGTATTCGTTCCAAGCCTGTGCATCCCAGATCTCCGCTCGGGTGCCGGCGCCAATCACTGCCAATTCCCTGCCGAGGCCTGCATACTCGCGCAACGCCGCCGGAATGGTGACGCGACCCTGCTTGTCAGGTACCTCATCCGAGGCTCCAGAGAGAAAGACCCTGATGTAGTCACGTGCCTGCCGCGAGGAGATTGGAGCCTCCCGCATCTGCTCGTGAACTCGGGCAAATTCCTTCTCACTGAAAACGTAGATGCATCGCTCCTGGCCCCTCGTGAGAACCAGACCCTCAGCAAGTTCATCGCGGAACTTTGCCGGGAGGATGATGCGGCCCTTTTCATCCAGACGCGGTGAATGTGTACCCAGAAACACTGGCTACCACCCGTCTGTCGTCAGGAACTGCATTCCCCTGCGTCGCACTACCCTCTTATGCCCTCCACATTACTCCACTTCCACCCACAGTCAACGCAACTCACTCCACACGTGCGCCTTTTGGCCCGCAGCGACCCTCCTCTGGCTGGGAATGACGGCAGGGGTGGAAAGTAGGGGTTAAAACAAAAGGACTCGCCGAAGCGAGTCCTTTTACGTATGGGGTTGCGGCGGTGAAAGAGCCGGTGATCCCTGGAGCATGTCAGGTCAGAGAATGTTTTCCCGGGTCTGTCATGGTGCAGTGTTCAGGGTGGAGTGGGTCAGGGTTGTCCGCGGCGTCGTTCGTCCCAGCGTTCTTCGAGGCTGCTCATAAAGCTGCTGCGCGGCTTCGCGGATTTGCCTGACCGGCCCGACGCGCCAGATGTAGCGGAGCTGCTGCGCATGGTGGCGAAGTAGACACCACCACCCATAATGACAAAGCCGAGCACACCAATCGGAATGATCTGGGTTGTAACGCCAACGAGTAGCAGGAGGATCCCGGCGAGAGTGCCGAGAACTCCAATCACCAGATGACGCGTGGACCAGGATTTAGCCTGGTCCGACCCCATGGAACTGGCGAATTTCGGGTCGTCTTCATGCAGTTGCTTCTCGAGCTGTTCAAGCAGCTTCTGTTCGTGCTCCGAGAGCGGCATCACGACCTCCTTAAGTAGGCCTACGTCAGGACTGTATCCAGTCCATGATTCTGCTCCGATAACGTCTGGTCGACTCGTTTTGTTCCCTGCAACTGCCAACAATGGTCGCTGCTGGGAACTCATCTTTACCAGCCGTGTTTTGCTGGCATGTCCGGTAGATCACAACGCTCGAAATCCCTATATGCATAAGGATAGATCGTTGGGGCATTATCTGAAAGACACAGTATCGGCAGCGGTGACCTATCCCCCGCCTGTCAGTCACGACGGGTGTTCCCCGGCCGCAAAAGCCTTGCTGGCAGCACTGAGCTGTCACCGAACCGCTGAGTTACCTGGTCCAGCACCTGCTCGGCGGTTCGCCAGTTGTCATCACGTCGATCCAAGCTCAGCTGCATGGGTGCCGTGGCCGCTTCCTCAAGCTGTTCAGCACGGACACCCACCAGCCGGACTGCCAAGGGCCGTGCCCCCAAACCATCAAGGAGCTGGACAGCCACAGCGTAGATCAGCTGTGCGCTGTCCATCGGGGCGTGGACTGTACGGCTGCGGGTAATAGACGAAAAGTCGGACCATCGCACCTTAATGGCTACCGTGCGAGCTACCATGCCAGTGCTGCGTAGGCGTGCAGCCGTTCGATGTGACAGCCGCAGAAGTTCCCGGTGCAGGATCTCCGTGTCCCAGGTGTCCGTTCCGAAAGTCTCCTCGGCGCCGATACTCTTCTCCAGGCGCGCGGGCGTCACGGACCGCGGATCCAGACCCCAGGACAATCGATGGACGTGCTCCCCTGTCGCTCCGAGTGAGCGCTTCAGGGCCGAGACAGGCGTGGCAGCAACATCGGCTACGGTCCGGATTCCCATGCGGCCGAGGACCTCAGCAGTCTTTGCACCGACACCCCACAGCGCACCAACCGGCAGGCTGTGGAGGTATGGCACCGTCTCCTCCGGCGTAATGACGAGCAATCCGTCCGGCTTACAGCGCGTTGAAGCAATCTTGGCCACAAATTTGGTGGCTGCAATGCCTACCGACGCGGTAATTCCCAATTCGGCCGCTACCTGCTTGCGAATCAACTCGCCGATCGCTGCCGGCGAGCCCAAACGGCGAACCGCGCCCGTGACATCCAAGAAGGCCTCATCAACACTCAGTGGCTCCACGAGGTCGGTGATGGAGCCAAAAATCATCATGATCTGGCGAGAGACTTCCTGATACAGCGCATGTCGCGGTTCGATGACGACGGCGTCAGGGCACAGGCGCAGGGCGACCACCATGGGCATGGCGGACTTGACACCAAGTGCCCTCGCTTCATAGGAAGCTGACAGCACCACTGAGCGCTCACCAGGATGACCAACAATGACGCGTCTTCGCTTGAGTTCGGGCCTTGTGCGCAGCTCGACGGAGACAAAAAATGCGTCCATATCCACATGGAGTATGCAGCTGCGCCGAAGCTCCTGAAGCCTGGCTTCTGGAGGCTGATTGTTTGTCTGATGCACCACGCCTGTCATCCTATGCCGCAGGACTGACTAAACTGGAGGCTGAATCCGGCAACAACTCCAGGAGGAAAGTCCCTGTGACGGTCTTAGGAAGCATCAAGCCGCCCCTTGCGCTCGCTGCCGCGTGTGTAGTTCTGGCTGTGAGTGCCTGTTCGCCATCGGCCTCGGACGTACCAGCTGTGTCGTCTCCGGCCACGACTGCCCAGACCCAGGCGGCGTCGCCCAGCGCCAATGGCCCAACAGCATCGGCAGTCCCCACGTCGCAATCAGCCAACGGCTCCCTTGTTCAGGACTTTCCCAGCACGCTCATTCCACTCATGCCCAGCGCAACAGTGAAATCCAGCAGCCTCCTGACACCAGGGGGGCCAGCTACAGCAGGGCTGGTAGGCGAAATCAAGGCAGAAGCGCCTGCGATCCTGGCGTTCTATACCCAGTCCTTCGAGTCCCAGGGTTTCAAGGCTGTTCCAGGGGACACAGTCGAGAAGATACCGTCCAAGGACTTTCTCCGAGGAGACAGCGAAACCATCAACGTCTCAGTCCAGTCGGAAGCCGGCGTATCAACTTTCACCATTGGCGCGACAGTTTCGGGAGATTCGATCAAATGAGCATTGCCGAGCAGCTGCGGCTGGAACAGTCCTCCTTCGTTGCAACGGTGGCTGGCGAGCTGACTGGCTTCCTATCCTCCCGGCAGTCGGTGATGTCCGGTATCTCCAGCGACATTGACCCGATCATGGATTCGATTTCAAACCTCGTCACGGGCGGCAAGCGCCTGCGTGCCCTGATGTGCTACTGGGGGTGGCGTGGAGCCGGTGGCGAGGAAGCGGCCCCTGAGGTTGTTACGGCCGGGTCTGCACTCGAACTGTTCCAGGCAGCGGCGCTGATTCATGATGACATCATTGACCGCTCAGACACGCGCCGGGGCGGAGCGAGCGTGCACCAACGATTCATGCAGCTTCATGATTCCCAGGGCTGGGCGCTGGACAGGGAACGCTTTGGCCACGCAGCGGCCATCCTCGCCGGGGACCTGTGCCTGTCATTTTCCGAGGAAGCCTTCACGGACATTGGGCCCAGAGCCGCCGCCGGAACGAGTGCACGCTTGATCTTCAACCTCATGAGGGCTGAAGTTATGGCGGGCCAGTACCTCGATATTTTGGAAGAGGTAGCTGGACCGGTCCGCGACAGGTCGGGGGCGGTATCAAGGGCGCAGTCGATCATTCGCTTCAAGTCGGCCAAATACTCCACCGAGCATCCTCTGGCGCTAGGTGGTGCACTGGCCGGGGCATCCAATGACCTGCTCAGGGGCTACTCCCACTTTGCCCTGCCGCTGGGCGAAGCATTTCAACTGCGGGACGACGTCTTGGGAGTTTTCGGGGATCCCATCACGACCGGCAAACCGGCCGGAGACGACCTTCGCGAAGGAAAACGCACGGTGCTCGTGGCACTCGCCATGGAACATGCAGCTGCAGACGAATCAGCGTTTATCGACAACCGGCTCGGCAGTCCAAACCTCAGTGACGCTGACGTGGCCGAAATACGCAGCATCATCGAAAACTGCGGCGCGCTGGAAGCCACAGAATCGTTGATTGCCGAATTTGGCGCATCAGCGTTCACTGCCCTTGACCAGCTGCCGCTCGACGAATTGACTCATACTGCCCTCCGACGTCTTGCCGAGGCAAGCGTCAGCCGGGCATCCTGAGCCTTAGTGCGGGCAGTCCACTGAAGGGCAAGCCGCCAGGGTCAGCGGCTATCGGACATACACCAGTGGCGCCGGACAGATCCGGCGCCACTGGTGTGTCTTAGATTCTTTATCCCAACAAAAGGCGTGTAGGTCCTACCACGCCAGGGTCTGGGCTCGGCGTCGAATCTCTGTCTTCCGGCCTTCGCGCAGGGCATCAACCGGGCGTCCACGCAGCGACTCATCGGCAGTGAACAGCCACGTCACAAGATCAGCGTCGGAGTAGCCTGCATCCGCCAGCACAACGATGGTTCCGCGCAGGCTGTCAACAACCTGCCCGTCAAGGATGAACGCTGCCGGAACGGACCGGATATTGCGCTCGCCCACCCGCAGGGCCACCAAAGACCGCTCCTCGATCAGGCTGTGCACCCGGGTAATGGAAATATCCAGTATCTCGGCAACATCCGGCAGGGGCAGCCATTCGCCCACAAGGCTCTCTACAGTACTCACAGGTCCTAGATTGCCATGTACCGGGTCCCCGCACCTATTTTTCCCTGATTCAGACGAAATATCGCTGCCTGAAAGCTGATGACACTGCGGCTCAGAATATTCCGATGTCATGCTGTGGCCAGCAGTGTTTGCATTGCGGAAGATTTACCAGACAATTATCAGGAACATCATTCGTCACACCAATAACTTAAGTACCATTGGTGATGTTGAATACCGTGAATCACATCACCCCCACCAGCTCGCGTGGCTGAGAAGAGGATCCACCCCATGACGATGACCCGATCGCCACTCCGGAACACCCGGCACAGCATTCCGGTACTTGCTGCCACGACCGCGGCTGCCCTCCCGGCAGTCATGCTGTCATCCCTGGCCCTTGCCCAGCCCGCCAGCGCTGATACTGCACCCCAGCACATTCCCTCGATGCTGCAGGCTGCCATCAAGGCCCAGAAGGCACAAACAGCAACAGTGACGTCGGCGCAGATTCCCGCAGCTTCAGTGTCAACTGCCATCCCTTCGCTCAGGCGGCCTGCCAGGAACGCAGCGCCCGCAGACTACACGGTGGTCCGCGGAGACACCGTCAGTGCGATTGCTGCCAAGTTTGGGCTGGAGACATCAGCTGTGCTCAACCGCAACAATCTGCAGGCAAACTCCCTGATCCACCCCGGCCAGAAACTGAAAATAAGTGGTGGCGAGGCTTCAGTTGCCGCATCAGCACCGGCCACAGCGGGCACCTACACCGTCAAGGCTGGCGACACCATGAGCGCCATCGCAGCCGGCAACGGCGTGGGACTGGCAGAGTTGCTGGCTGCAAACAATCTGGGCTCAAGCGCGTTGATCTTCCCTGGCCAGAAGATTTCCCTGCCAGGCGCAGCGGCAGTGGAAACTGAACAGGATTCCTCGGCCATTGCACCGGCAGCCAGCCAGACCAATCCCCTCGTGCCAAGCTCGTTCTTGGGCTTCACGTACCCCACAGCAGTGGTGGACTCTGCCAACCAGAACAAGAACCTTCTGAACGCAGCCCCTGTCCCCAGCCGTGATGAAATGAAATCCATCATCATCTCGACTGCTAACCGGATGGGGGTAGAGCCCTCCCTTGCTCTGGCCTTCGCTTTCCAGGAATCTGGCTTCGACCAGCGCGCTGTATCCCCTGCAAATGCAATTGGGACCATGCAGGTCATTCCGTCATCGGGAGAATGGGCCTCAGACCTGACTGGCCGCCAGATCAATCTGCTCGACCCCTACGACAATGTCAGTGCCGGAATCGCGATCATCCGCCAACTCCTTGCCACCAGCAAGGACCTCGACAACGCAATCGCTGGTTACTACCAGGGTCAGTATTCTGTTTCCACCAACGGAATGTTTGACGACACCCTTGATTACGTCGCCGCGATCAAGGCCCACAAGAGCACTTTCTAGGACTGATGAAACATTCCGGCCTTACGCGGCTGGCTGCACTGGTAACGAATAGGGCCCGAACCGCATGGCGGATCGGGCCCTATTCGTTACGGCATTAGGATCGTAGGGTGGATAATCTTGCGCCGGATGGCCTCCCAGGCTCAGTGGTGGACGGCCGCTATGCTGTCCGTTCCCGAATTGCCGTGGGCGGAATGTCCACTGTCTTCTTGGCCACCGACCTTCGCCTTGACAGGGATGTCGCGCTAAAGATCTTGCATCCCCACCTTGCCCATGATGAAAACTTCCTGGACCGCCTGGGCCGGGAAGCCAAGTCTGCAGCCAAGCTCTCCCACCCCCATGTGGTTGGCATGCTGGACCAGGGAAACGACGGCAGCACCGCCTACCTGGTGATGGAATACATCAAGGGCCATACGCTGCGCGATGTCCTCAACGACAAGGGCGCGCTGCCCACCCGATTGGCCCTGGCCCTGATCGACCCGGTCATTGAAGGACTTGCAGCGGCCCACGATGCTGGGCTGCTCCATCGAGACGTCAAACCAGAAAATGTTCTGATTGCGGATGACGGGCGCATAAAGATCGGTGATTTTGGCCTGTCGCGGGCCGTCACCTCGTCAACCGGCACGGGCGCCCTGCTGGGTACAGTTGCCTACCTCTCCCCCGAACTTGTCCTAGCCCAACCCGCTGATGCCCGCAGCGACATCTACTCCGCCGGCATCATGCTCTATGAAATGATCACAGGCCAACAGCCATTCCATGGCGACATGCCCATCCAGATTGCCTACCAGCATGTCAACGATGACGTTCCCCTCCCGTCCGCCATGGTTCCCGGACTGGCAGAGGAAATCGATGAACTCGTCCAGTGGTGCACAGCCCGGGATCCGGAAAACCGACCGGTCAATGGCGCAGCGCTCCTCAGCGAACTGCGTCACATCCGGACCAACCTTGTCGACGCCGATCTAGACGTGCAACCACCAGCGGCAAAGCCTTCCACGCCCAAGACACCGCGCCTTCCGCAGCAGCCAGCCAAGCGCCCGACGTCTCTCAGCTCCCAAGAAACAGAAAGCCTCCAACTCCCCACCCACCAGGACCAGACTGCCGTTTTTACCCGAGGCACTCTGTCGGCCACAGAAGCAATTACCGAACCAGATGCTTCGGGCGGGCACACCCAGGGTTTCCAACCTACGGAAGTCGTCAGTCGAGCGCAGAACAGCACCTCCGTCTTCCCGGACGGCCTGCCCGTAGGCGGAAACCAGCATCGCCCCCCCGGGCTTCCATCCCAGCAGGCCGAACATATCTATGGGGCCCGGCAACCGCACGTTGCGCACGATCATCCACCGCTGTCCCAACGGGCCCAGCGAAAGCTCGGCCGCGACGCCGAGCGCGCACGGTCCCGCGCAGCTGCTACACCGGCAAAATCCTTGCGCGGCGGACACCCTCGACGTCGAGGCATCATATGGGTGGTGGTGCTGATTCTGGCGGCTGTCCTGGCCACTGGCGCCGGCTGGTTCTTTGGGTTGGGCCCGGGCTCGCCCGGCATTATCCCAACGGTAGCGAACCAATCCAGCACGGATGCCTCACGAACCCTGAGTGATGCCGGGTTCCGCTTTGCTGCAGAGGAAGTATTCGATGACGACGTCGCCGACGGAACAGTTGTCGGAACGGCCCCTGCGGCTGGCGAGGAGATCCGGAAATTCGAACTAATTTCACTGTTGGTCTCTAAGGGGCCGCAGCTCTTTCCCCTCCCAACATTGACTGGGCGCACGTTTGAAGAAGCCAAATCTGAGCTTAATACTGCGGCCATGGCGCTGGGAACTGTCACCGAAGTGTTCAGCGAGACTGTCCCTGCTGGCGAAGTGACAGCACAGTCGCCTGCGGCGGACACTGCCGTGAAACGTGGGACGCCCGTGGAGTTGACGGTCTCCAAAGGACGGGAACCCATTGCGGTTCCGGATGTCCGAGGTCAATCGGAAGCCGCCGCCATCAGAGCCGTCAAGGCCGCTGGACTAAGCGCAACCGTGGGGAACACAGTTAACGACAAGACCATCCCCAAGGGTTCAGTGGTCAGCCAGACGCCGCCGTCGGGAACGCTTAATCGTGGCGACTCGATAGTACTGACGATCTCTGCGGGCCCGAAGTTGATCGAAGTGCCCAGTTTTGTCGGCAAACAGGCGACCGACGCCAAAAAGGCCTTGGAAGACCTGGGGTTCACGGTCCAGCAAAACAACATCCTCGGGGGTTTCTTCGGAACCGTGCGGGCCCAGGATCCGGTCGGCACTGCTGTCCCTGAAGGCTCGGTTGTCACCATCACAGTGGTGTAGCAACAATCACGTCACGCAGGTCAAAAGGAAGTGCCCGCCGCCAGAGCGATCTGGTGGCGGGCGCTTCCTACACCACGATTCAGGCAGCGGGCTAGTCTTTCGAGAGAGCCTCAGCTACCAGGAACGCCATCTCTAGGGACTGCTTGTGGTTAAGCCGGGGATCACAGACCGACTCGTAGCGGTCGAGGAAAGCTTCTTGGTCCACAGGATCTGCACCGCCGAGGCACTCTGCAACATCGTCACCAGTCATCTCCACGTGCAGGCCACCCGGGACCGTACCCAGCGACTGATGTACTTCAAAGAAGCCACGCACCTCATCCATGACGTCGTCGAAATTACGCGTCTTGTACCCGTTGGGGGACGTGACGGTGTTGCCGTGCATAGGGTCCGTGACCCAGAGTACCTGCGCACCGGAGGCAGTGACCTTCTCCACCAGCTGCGGAAGCTTTTCCCTGATGTTGCCAGAGCCCATCCTGGTGATGAAGGTCAGCCGTCCCGGCTCCCGGTTGGGGTCAAGTTTGTCTATCAGTCGAAGCGCGTCGTCACCGGTCGTCTTAGGACCGAGTTTTACGCCGATCGGGTTGCGTACCCGGGACAGGAAGTCGACGTGAGCGTGGTCCAGCTCCCTGGTCCGCTCCCCGATCCACAGGAAATGGGCCGAGGTGTCGTAAGGGAAGCCAGTACGCGAGTCGATTCTGGTCAGGGCACGTTCGTAGTCAAGAAGAAGCGCCTCATGGCTTGCGAAGAACTCGACGCGCTTGAGGGCCTCGAAATCTGCTCCGCAGGAATCCATGAAGGTAATGGCACGATCGATCTCGCGGGCGAGCGATTCGTAGCGGGCATGCGCCGGGTTGCTGGTGAAGCCCTTGTTCCAGTGGTGGACCAGGCGCAGGTCCGCGAACCCACCCTGGGTGAAGGCGCGAATCAGATTCAGGGTCGACGCTGAGGTGTGGTAAGCGCGAAGCATACGGGCCGCATCGTGCCCGCGGGATTCAGGAGTGAACTCGTAGCCGTTTACTATGTCACCGCGGTAGGCGGGCAGCGTCACGCCATCTCGAGTTTCATCATTGGAGGACCGCGGCTTGGCGAACTGTCCCGCCATACGACCCATCTTGATCACAGGCAGTGCCGCACCGTATGTGAGGACAACAGACATCTGCAAAATGGTCTTGACCCGGGCACTGATTCGATCCGCTGTTGCTGCCTCGAAAGTTTCAGCGCAGTCACCGCCCTGCAGCAGGAAGGCTTTGCCCTGGGCAGCCGCAGCCAGACGTTCCCGAAGGACATCAACTTCGCCGGCGAAAACGAGCGGTGGTACGGCCGAAAGCTCTTTGACTGACGCGTCAAAGACGTCCTGGTCCTGCCACGTGGGCTGTTGGGAGACAGGAAGGTCGCGCCAGGCATCCAATCCTGGATAGTCGGCTGCGCCGCTCTGGGCAGTACTGGACATGGAAATGGCGGGATTTGCGGATAGCTCAGTCACACTCCAAGAGTAATGGTCACGAGCGCACTAGCCCTATCCTGGCCATCATGCGGACGTTTGCGCCCTAGTTGTCCCTTGCGACCCGCGAATATCCGCCTCAGGTGCGGGCGTCCTACCCCGCCGGATGGGAATCGTCAGGGCCCTGGTCCGGCACCCGAGTGTCAGGCGCCGGAGTGACGGGCGGATCTGGGACGACAGGAGCTTTCCCGCTCAAACGGAGTTTTGCGACTGCCGCATACTCATCCACGTACTCCTGACCTGACAGCATCATGAGCTGGTGCATGATCTCATCTGTTGCGGAGCGCTGGATCAGCCTGTCCTCGGCCATACCCTCGTAGCGGGAGAAATCCAGTGGCTCCCCAAAAATCATGCCGATCCGGCGGATGTTCGGCAGCCTCTTGCCAATGGGCTGGACCTTGTCGGTTCCAATCATTGCCACGGGGATCACCGGGACGCCGGCTTCGAGGGCCAACTTGGCCACTCCCACCTTGCCGCGATAGAGCCTGGCGTCGGGGCTGCGCGTTCCCTCCGGATAAATGCCCAGCAACCCGCCCTTGGACAGCACCTCCATGCCAGCATCCAGGGATTGTGCTGAGGCCGCACCACCCGAGCGGTCCATAGGCAGCTGATTGGTCAGCCGGAAGAACAATGCCGTGAGGCGGCCCTTAACTCCCTTGCCGGTGAAATATTCAGATTTGGCGAGGAAAACGACTGGCCGATGGACCATCAGCGGCATAAAAATAGAATCTGAGAATGACAAATGGTTGGAGGCCAGGATGGCTGGCCCTTCGACCGGAACATTATCCAGGCCCTTGACCCACGGACGGAACAGGAGCTTCATGATGGGACCAAGGAAGACCCGTTTCATCACCCAATAGAACACGTGACGTACCTCTCCAGACGATGACCAGCACAACGCTGCGCTGGGCGTGTGCTCCAGGCAACCCACTCTAATGAGATTTGCTGCAAACAATGACACCATTGGACCATGACAGACAGCAGTGAACCCGGACAACCTGCCGCATTTAGTTATCCGGGTCACGGTCCCAACGCACGCATTGGAGTCGCAATCTGCCACGGTTTTACCGGAAGTCCCCTCAGTGTGCTCCCTTGGGCGCGACAACTAGCGGAGCAGGGGTTCGCGGTGCGCGTTCCCCTCCTGCCGGGACACGGAACCTCGTGGCTGGATCTGGCGCGGACTACCTGGCGACAGTGGCAGGGAACCTTTGCCGAAGCAACGGAGGAACTTGCCCGGTCTGTCGACCAGGTTTTCGTGGCAGGCCTTTCCATGGGTGGCGCCATAGCTCTCCACACAGCCAGCCAACATTCCGTAGCCGGCGTATGCCTCGTGAACCCGGGGCTCAGCTTCTACGACAAGCGCATCTGGGTGATTGGGGTACTCAAATTCTTTCAGCGGTCAGTGGTTCCGAAGGTCGAGGAGTGCTCCACGGCACCGGCGACGGCCGACGGCGACTACAGCCGTACGCCGCTGGCAGCGGTCCACGAACTCAAAAAACTCTTCTCCGCTAGCATCCGCGCACTGCCAGCGGTCACTGCCCCCGTCCTGGTGTTTAGGTCAGTGACCGACGACGTCGTACCACCGTCGTCGTTGGCCATCATCCGCCACGGACTGGCGGAGCGCCCGCGCGTGGTTGACCTGCCCAACAGTGGCCATGTGGCAACCCTTGACACCGATGCGAACGTTATATTCGCCGGCACCGTTGACTTCATCCGCCTCCATTCCAGCTCCGAATCCGCCCGGGAGACTCCGTGAACGCACGTCACGACCACAGTCCATTTTCGAGTCAGTTCAGCGGTAACGGTCCGTGCGTGGGGGTGGTCCTCTCCCATGGCTTCACCGGGAGTCCGCACGGCCTTCGGGATTGGGCGCAGTACCTGGCGGCCGCTGGGTTTGCTGTCCGGATGCCTCTGCTACCTGGTCACGGCACGTCGTGGCAGGAGCTCGGGCGGACCACATGGCAGGACTGGCATCGAGCACTGGACGAGTCCTATCTGGAGTTGGAGGGCACCTGTGACCATGTATTTGCCGCAGGACTGTCCATGGGTGGCGCTTTGGCACTCCGCTTGGCTGCCACCCGACCGGTCTCTGGAACTCTTCTGGTCAATCCTGGCTTGGTCATCGACGACCCCCGGGCGGCGTTTGCCGGGCTACTCAAATACGCGCTCAAGAGCACACCGCCCATTGCCAACGACATCCTGAAGGCCGATGGCGACGAGGGAGCCTATCCCAGAAGTCCCGTCGCCGCCGTGCACCAGCTGAGGCTACTGTTCAGGGACACGGTGCGGCTACTCCCCCGGGTCAGCTCACCCGTCCTTGCCTTCCGATCCACTGTGGACCACGTAGTATCCGATTCCAGCATGAAAGCCCTGAGCCTTGGCCTGACCCACGCCGCGCTTGAAGTGCGTCCCCTGGCCAACAGTTATCACGTGGCCACCATGGACAACGATGCTCCGCAGATCTTTTCAGGGTCTGTTGATTTCATCCGGCACCATATAGACCCAATCAAGCACGCGGGCGCCGTAAAGGTTAACCCACCACAATTGTTCCAGCAGGAAGATTCGCTCGATGACTAGCCCCGACTCCGACGCTGCAGATCAGAATTCCGAGTCTGATGATGCGGTCTGGCGTGATCTTGTCGCTAGGCTGCAGGGTGGTACTCCCCAGGCCACTGACGTACCTGTTCCAGGGACCACACCTGACGGCCGTTCGGCCACAAGTGAGCATTCCGGCGAGGGCCCGGGGGGCCATGTTCCAGCCGAAAAGAACCAGGGAGACCAGCACCCACCGGCTGCGCTGTTCCAGGATTTTGATCCGCTGGGCCTCGCAGCTCCCCACCCTGAACGCTCTCCTGACGGGCCGGCACCTGCGAACCCACGCGACTATGTAGTGGAGGACGAAAACGACGAGGGAATTTTCACTCCGGAGGATCCAGTCATTTTTGCGGGTGCAGAGCCAAAAGCCGTTCTGGCATGGGCTGGTGCAGTCGGTGGTCCACTTGCACTGGTGCTGATAGCGATGTTTTGGAGATCAGCTCCCCTGACAGCCGTGCTGGGACTTGTGGCAATCTTCATAGTCTCGGTGGTATATCTCATCAGCCGCCTGCCCCAGGAAAAAGACGAAACGGACAACGGCGCCCGGCTCTGATCCCAGCGGCACGCTGGCAACGCTCCGGACTGCCTTCTTCGACGTGGCTGTCGCTGCGGAAGGGTCAGCCGCGCAACCTGCTGCTGACACGCGAGAGGTCCGCCGCGCCGATCAACCCGGCGTTGGGGCCAAGGGCTGCAAGCTCGATTCCGGCAGCAGGGCGAAAGCCCCGCCCGGTCAGGTTTCTCGCAAAAGCCCGCCGCGCAGGTGCAAGCAGGAGGTCCCCCGCCGAGCAGAGGCCACCACCAATGACAAACAATCCAGGATCCAGCGCGGCCGCAAGGTTGGCGAGCCCGAGCCCCAGCCACTCACCAATGTCCTCAATAGCCTCGCGGCTCGCTGGATCCCCGGACAATGCCAGTTCAGTCACGATTGCTCCGGTAATGAGGTCCGGATTTCCGTCGACTGCCTTGAGGAGCTCCTGGGCGACCGGAGAATTCGCCTGGGCCAGGATGCGGGCTTCGCGTCCAAGCGCATTTCCCGAGGCATACTGTTCCCAGCACCCTCGATTGCCGCACTGGCACCGATGACCACCGGGCATGATGATCTGATGGCCAAACTCGCCAGCTACACCAAACCGGCCGCGTTCAATCCGACCATCCAGCACCATGGCACCGCCGATTCCCGTTCCCAGGGTGATGGCGACCAGCCGGCTCTCCCCTTGGCCTGCACCGAAACGCCACTCCGCCCATGCTGCTGCATCGGCGTCGTTGGTGAGATAGACAGGGCGTTTGAGCAGCCGCTGCAGGTTATCCCGCAGGGGCTCATTGCGCCATGCTAGGTGGGGGCTGAAAAGTACAGTTCCGCCGTCCAGGTCCATCCAGCCAGCGGCACCAATGCCGACCGATCGGATCCGGTGAACGGCACCAAGCTCCCGGACGAGTTCGACGATGACTTCCTCCACGGCTCGGGGGTCCCTGCCGGGCGTGGAACGCCTAGACTCGCTGAGGATATTTCCCTCCGCATCCACTACTCCGGCAGCGACTTTGGTACCGCCGATGTCGATTCCGATGGCGAGGCCACGGCGTCCGAGGTGGCGGTGCTCGCGGCCAATGGAGCTCCGGCGTATCCGCGCTCGGCCAGTCCTGGGCGCTCGTTTCCAGGGTGCAGGTCGCAGAAACGGACTGAGGTCGCTGGCAGCCGAAGACTCGTTCATAGTCATCCATTCTAGGTTGGCCCGTAACCCCGCCCGGCCCAAAAAAAGTCGGCCCAGTCACCGTAACCCCTTTGTTACCGGCGAGTAGGTGAGATACCGCACAGTGCCCAAGTCGGCGTACTAGGCTGTAGCGTACCCCTGCACGGGCCGATGGATATCAAAGGAGCTATAGTGCGCGAATTCAGTGTTCCGCCCCTGGTGGTTGTGCCCGCGGACAACAACATCACGGATCTGGTGCTTCGCCAGGCCGCCAAGCCAAGCAATCCTGCCCTGTTCTCCCGCCTCAATGACGCTGGCGAGTGGACGGACATCTCCGCCAGGGATTTCCTGGCCGACGTCTCGATCCTGGCCAAGGGCATGATTGCCAGCGGCGTGAAGCCCGGTGACCGGGTCGGAATCATGTCACGTACCCGCTACGAATGGGCGCTGGTGGATTTTGCCATCTGGTTTGCCGGAGCCGTCTCTGTCCCCATCTACGAAACGTCCTCGCCCTCCCAAGTTGCCTGGAACCTGGGAGACTCGGGGGCCGTGGCAGCTTTCGGCGAATCCGCACACCACGAAAATATCATTCGCCAAGCTGTGGACTCCGAGGGGCTCACAGACCTTCGGCATGTGTGGCAGCTCGATGGCACAGGGCTGGATACACTTCGACGTGCGGGGGCAACCACCACTGATGAGCACCTCGAGGAACGCCGTAGCAATGCTGGCCTGTCCGACATCGCGACGATCATCTACACCTCCGGCACCACCGGGCGGCCCAAGGGCTGTGAACTGACACATGGCAACTTCGTGGAGCTCTCGGACAACGCCCTCGCCATCATGGGAGGCATCGTGAACGAGAATGCCACGACGATCATGTTCTTGCCCCTGGCCCACGTTTTTGCGCGGTTCATCTCAGTTATGGCCGTTGCCGGTGGAGCAACTGTTGCCCATACCCCCGACATCAAAAACCTGCTCGGGGACCTGCAAAGCTACAAACCCACCTTCATCCTTGCTGTTCCACGAGTCTTTGAGAAGGTCTATAACTCGGCGCTGACCAAGGCTGAGGACGGTGGAAAGGGAGCCATCTTCCATCGGGCCACAGAGACTGCCATCGCCTACTCCAAGGCGCGTCAGGCAGGCAAGATTGGGCTCGCGCTGAAAGTAAAACACGCCGTTTTCGACAAGCTGGTCTACGGCAAGCTCCGGGCGGCCATGGGTGGAAGGGTTGACCACGCTGTTTCCGGTGGTGGGCCCCTGGGTGAACGGCTGGGTCACTTCTTTCAGGGCATTGGCCTGCAAATTCTCGAAGGCTACGGCCTTACCGAGACAACTGCTCCTATTACTGTTAACACACCCGCGCTGATCAGGATCGGTACAGTGGGGCGCCCGCTGCCCGGCAATGCGGTCAAGATTGCGGACGACGGCGAGATTCTCGCCAAGGGCGTCTGCGTCATGCAGGGTTACTACCACCGTGAAGATCTGACTGCAGAAACCTTTGACGCCGATGGCTGGTTCCGGACAGGAGACATCGGTCAGCTGGATGAGCAGGGTTTCCTGCGGATCACTGGCCGGAAGAAGGAAATCATTGTCACAGCTACCGGCAAGAATGTCGTTCCGGCGCAGCTTGAGGACCGAATCCGGGCTGATGCCCTGGTCTCCCAGGTACTTGTGGTGGGAGACAACAGGCCCTTCATTGGAGCGCTTGTGACGTTGGACCCCGATGCCCTGCCTGGCTGGCTGAACCGGCACGGCCTGCCAGCTGGGACCACTCTTGAGCAGGCAACGGAGAATCCCACAGTCAAGGCTGCGGTGCAGGAACTCATCACCCAGGCAAATTCAGCTGTCTCCCAGGCCGAGGCCATCAAGTCGTTCCGGATTGTCGCTGCGGATTTCACGGAAGCTTCCGGGCACCTGACACCGTCCCTCAAGGTCAAGCGGAACCAAGTGATCAAGGACTTCGATTCCGTGATTGCGGAGATGTACTCCGCTCCCCGTGCCTGACCCAACACCACCAGATACGCCTGGGGCCCCCTCACATCACAGTTCGCCTGAGATGCGAGGGAGCCCCTTCCTGCCCGGTACTGCGCCCGAGCAGTTCCTGGCGCCTACTCGATCACAATCAGCAGGTCCCCGCCCTGCACCTGGCCTACGGCGGAGACGGCCAGCCGGGAAATCGTCCCCGCCACGGGCGCTGTAATAGACGCTTCCATCTTCATGGCTTCAATTGTGGCAACAGTATCTCCGGCTGCCACAGTCGCGCCCAGAGCCACGGTCAAGGTGACGGCCCCCGCGAAGGGGGCCGCAACATGCCCGGGCCGGCCGGCGTCGGCCTTTTCGGCAGCTGTGACGTTACTGACGACTGACCTGTCACGCACCACGACAGGCCGAGACTGTCCATTCAGGGTGCACATCACTGTCCGCATGCCCTTTTCGTCAGGTTCAGAAACGGCCTCCAACGAGGCGATCAGACGAACACCTTTCTCCAGCGCTATGACGTGTTCCTGTCCCCGCTGCAGTCCATAGAGGTAGTCCCGAGTATCCAGCACTGAGATGTTGCCGTAACTCTCTAGGCTTTTTTCGTAGTCCTTGGTGGGTCCGGCAAAAAGCAGCCGGTTGAGCGTCTGCTGCCGGGTCCTGGAATCACCCTGGAGTGCCGCACTGTCCTCGGAACTCAGCTCGACGTCCCGGATTTTTACGGTGCGCCCCTGCAGTGCCTTGGTGCGGAAGGGCTCAGGCCAGCCTCCCGGCGGATCACCCAGCTCACCGGACAGGAATCCTATGACAGAATCCGGGATGTCATAGTTCTGCGGATTCTCGTTGAAGTCAGCCGGATCAGCGTTGAGGCCCACCAGGTGCAGGGCGAGGTCACCGACCACCTTTGACGACGGAGTGACCTTGACGAGCCTGCCCAGAATGCGGTCGGCAGCTGTGTACATGTCCTCAATGGCCTCGAAGCGCTCACCGAGGCCGAGGGCAATAGCCTGCTGACGCAGGTTCGACAACTGGCCACCGGGAATTTCGTGCTGATAAACCCGGCCGGTGGGTCCCGCAAGACCAGATTCAAAAGGCGCGTAAACCCGGCGGACTGCCTCCCAGTAGGGTTCCAGCGAACAGACCGACGCCAGATTCAGACCTGTATCACGGGGCGTGTGTACCAGCGCTGCCACCAGGGCAGATGCCGCAGGCTGGCTGGTGGTGCCGGCCAGGGACGCTGATGCTACATCCACAGCATCCACACCTGCATCAATGGCAGCCATCAGCGTTGCCAGCTGCCCACCTGCGGTGTCATGCGTGTGCAGGTGGACCGGCAGATCAAAGCGCTCCCGCAGTGCCGCGACAAGCTTGGCGGCAGCCGCTGGCCGCAACAGGCCGGCCATGTCCTTGATAGCAAGGATGTGGGCCCCTGCATCGACAATCTTTTGGGCCAGGTCGAGGTAGTAGTCCAGGGTGTAGAGGTTTTCGTCTGGGTCAAGCAGATCGCCTGTATAGCAAAGGGCAACCTCGGCCACGGTGGTTCCCGTTGCACGGACTGCACGGATGGCTGGGGCCATCTGCTCCACATCGTTCAGGGCGTCAAAAATCCGGAAAATATCAATGCCGCTCGCCGCGGCCTCTGCCACAAAGGCCGTGGTGACCTCTTCCGGATAGGGCGTGTATCCGACGGTATTGCGGCCGCGGAGCAGCATCTGCAGGCAGACATTCGGGAGTGCTTTACGCAGCGCCACCAGCCTGTCCCAGGGATCCTCGCCTAGGAATCTGAGGGCTACATCGTACGTAGCACCACCC
Organism: Pseudarthrobacter sp. PS3-L1; assembly: GCF_030063285.1. GTDB lineage: Bacteria > Actinomycetota > Actinomycetes > Actinomycetales > Micrococcaceae > Arthrobacter. Next base: position 714,856 of record NZ_JASISU010000002.1, read on the forward strand.
CAGGCTTCCACAGAGAACAGTTCTGGCATGAGGGCTGAAACTGCCGGTCCGGCTGCCACCAGGTCACGGGTTCGAACCCGGGTGGCAAGAAGTGATTGGTGGGCATCCCGGAACGTGGTGTCGGTGACGGCCACGGCAGTCTGTTCACGGAGTGCGGCCGAAAATTTCTCCGGTCCCATTTCCAGCAACCGCTGGCGCGTTCCCTGCGATGCCACGGCGTCCGGGAGCGGGGGCAACTTTTCAAGTGGATCGGAATGGACTGGCAGTTCACCGTTGGGTTTATTGACCGTTACTTCGGCAAGCCACGTCAGCAGTTTGGTGCCGCGGTCCGCAGAAACCCGCGAGTTGAGCAGTTCTGGCCGCTCCTCGATAAAGGACGTGGCGACATTTCCTGCGATGAAGTCCGGATCATCCAGGACAGCCTGCAGGAACGGAATGTTGGTAGATACCCCCCGGATGCGAAATTCGGCGAGGGCACGACGTGCACGTGCCACGGCCGCTGGATAGTCACGGCCACGGCAGGTGAGCTTGACCAGCAAGGAGTCGAAGTGGGGGCTGATCTCCGCGCCAGAGTAGACAGTCCCACCGTCCAAACGCACTCCAGCTCCGCCCGCAGACCGGTAGCCAGTGATCTTTCCAACGTCCGGCCGGAATCCGTTGGCAGGGTCCTCTGTGGTGATACGGGATTGCAGGGCCGCTCCCCGGAGTTTGACTGTCTCCTGGGATAGCCCCAGCTCTTCAAGGGTCTCGCCGGCTGCGATGCGCAGCTGGGCCTGGACCAGATCGACGTCTGTCACCTCTTCCGTGACAGTGTGCTCCACTTGGATACGTGGGTTCATTTCAATGAACACGTGTTGGCCCGCACGTTCCCCCACTGTGTCCACCAGGAACTCCACTGTTCCAGCGTTGACGTAGTTCAAGGCTTTCGCGAATTTCACGGCGTCGCTGTAGAGGGCCTGGCGGATGCCCTCGTCGAGGTTGGGTGCGGGAGCAATCTCAATGACTTTTTGATGCCTGCGCTGGATTGAACAGTCCCGCTCAAAGAGGTGCATCACATTGCCCTGGGCATCAGCCAGGATCTGCACCTCAATATGGCGGGGCCGCAGGACGGCCTGCTCCAGGAACATGGTGGGGTCCCCAAATGCCGCATCGGCTTCCCGCATTGCTGCCTGCAGCGCCTCTGGCAGGGCTTCGCGCGTCTCGACACGACGCATGCCACGACCTCCACCACCTGCCACCGCCTTGGCAAAGATTGGAAACCCGATCTGGTCTGCGGCAGCAATAAGTTCGTCCACGTCCCTGGACGGTGCGCTGGAGTTCAACACCGGAACACCTGCACGGCGGGCAGCCGCAAGCGCCTCCACCTTGTTTCCAGCGAGTTCAAGGACATCAGCTGGCGGTCCCACGAACGTGATGCCGGCCTCTTCCGCCGCCCGGGCCAACTCCGGATTCTCTGAGAGAAAACCATACCCGGGGTAGATGGCGTCCGCCCCGGATTCCTTGGCAACCCTAATGACTTCAGCTATATCAAGGTAGGCACGGACCGGATGCCCTTCTTCGCCTATGAGATAAGCCTCCCCGGCCTTCTGTCGGTGGATGGAATTGCGATCCTCATAGGGGAAGACTGCGACTGTTTTGGCCCCGAGCTCATACCCTGCGCGGAAAGCGCGGATGGCAATCTCCCCACGGTTGGCCACCAAAATCTTCGAAAACATACTTCTCCTGCACCTGGGCGGATGAATCGGTGAATGTGCTCACAGTGTCCAAGACGGTGGCCGGTCTGCACAAACCAATGTGGCAACCATCACATGAAGAACCGTCATCTCCAGTGTAGTTACAGCACGCCGCGGATGGACGGAACGCCCGCATCATGGGACCACGCAGGCGCCGAGCCGTGCCGGAGTGCGAGATCGCGGGTTTCACTTCAGCCGCACCATATGATGGTGTAGGGCGTTTTCTAGCTTGGTTCCGGCCAGGCTGGGGCCCGGCTGTCCAGGGGACAGCTCCTGAACATTGCAACCGGCGTTAGGTCTTGGGTTTTCACGTGCAAGTAGTCAGCATCAGCAGCCTCAAGGGCGGGGTGGGTAAAACCTCCGTCACAACGGGACTCGCGTCCGCCGCGCTTGCTGCGGGAATCCCCACCCTTGTGGTGGACCTGGACCCGCATGCGGATGCCACTACGGCGCTGGGGGTAGTTTCCGGCGAAAGGCTGGACATTGGCCGGATGCTCAAACGGCCGCGGCGGGCCAATCTGGCTGAGAACGTAGCAGTCAGTGGATGGGCGTCCCGGAACCGGGCCACAGCTTCCGCAGAGGCCATCCTGGATGTGGCAGTTGGCTCCGCATTTTCCGGCATCTACGATCGGCCGGACCTTGGCCGACGCGACCTGCGGCGGTTGAACACCATCATTGCCGAAACGCAGAAGTATGACCTGATACTGATCGACTGCCCGCCATCCCTCAACGGCCTGACCAGGATGGCCTGGTCAGCGAGCACCAGGGTGGCACTCGTTGCCGAGCCCGGACTTTTCTCGGTTGCTGGAACAGAACGCACCATGCGTGCCATGCAGCTCTTTCGGCAGGAATTTGCTCCCAACCTTGCGCCTGCGGGCATTGTTGCAAACCGCGTCCGGACCGGATCCTCCGAACATATCTTCCGACTTGCAGAAATGGAGTCGATGTTCGGCGATCTGCTTCTTCAGCCACGAATTCCAGAGCAGGCAAACTGGCAGCAGATCCAGGGAGCAGCACATCCAATTCATCAGTGGCCCGGCGAGTCGGCAAAGAACGCGGCGGCACTTTTTGACCTGTTGCTGAAAAACCTTTTGGCCTCGGGCACCAGTCGTCAGCCCAGGGAACCACGGCGGGGCTAGGACAGCCTGGGCGCTCCACCACCGTCGCATCACCAGCAACAGATCAGCCTTAAAGCACGAATGCCCCTGCGACTGCAGGAGCATTCGGTGTTATAAATCTTTCAGCTGATTTTGCGGGATACCCTGCGTTTGCTGAGTTCATCGTCGGGAAAGGACTGTTCCAGGGCGTGTTCGCTGGGAAGCGAGGCCAACGTGCCCTCCACTTCGCGCCAGACTCGGCCAACGGCAATCCCGAAGACACCTTGTCCGCCCTGCACCAGATCGATAACCTCATCAGCCGACGTGCACTCGTAGACACTTGCACCGTCACTCATCAGGGTGATCTGGGCCAAGTCTTCCACACCGCGTTCGCGAAGATGTTCTACGGCAGATCGGATCTGCTGGAGCGACACTCCAGTGTCCAGCAGCCGTTTGACGACTTTGAGGACAAGGATGTCTCGAAACCCGTAGAGCCGCTGTGAACCCGAGCCAGCAGCGCCTCGGACAGCAGGCTCCACCAGCCCGGTCCGTGCCCAGTAATCCAGTTGGCGATACGTGATCCCGGCCGCCTTGCAGGCGGTGGGCCCGCGGTACCCTGCGTCTTCATCCAGAACGGGGAGATCCTCGGTAAAGAGCAGCCCTTGGGCGCCCTTGACGGGAACCGACGAGCCAGCTCCGGAGGGTTGCTTCAACCCTCCTGCTTCGCCTGTGGGACTCACCTGGATCCTCCTTGTAGTCTGCTCCCGAAGATGTGCTGCCAGTCCGGCATGAAATCATGCCTCGGACGTTATGCGCTGGGCACCGCCGGGACTGTACACCTCAGTGTGACCGGCACGGCTGCTGCAAGCAACGGGAACTTGATATCTCCGACGTTAGGCCCGTAAAGAGACAAGGTCAAAGACGTCGGGGGCATTGTCCCGGCGTGTCGAAACTTTCAGCCTCAACTTTAACCTTAACGTGACCTAGCGCCCGAAATCTTCGGGTTCCACATCGTCCAAAAACTCGCGGAAACGTCGCAGCTCACGCTCTTCATCCTGCGTGGCTGGCCCTCCCTGTGTCTCTTCGCCGTCATCGTGCTCAGTGATGTGGACGCCAGCTTCTTCCATCACGTTGTCGGCGCACCAAATGCGGCACCGGGCGCGGAGCGCAACGGCGAGGGCATCGGAAGCCCGAGAGCTGACAGTCGTCCCGTTTTCAAAAGTCAACTGTCCATAAAAGACGCTGTCTTCGACCGCCACGATTGAGACGCCAACAATGGCGTGACCGAGGGACTCCACCACGTCGACCAGGAGATCGTGGGTCATGGGCCTGGGTGGAACCACGCCCTGCTGAGCCAGCGCAATGGCGCTTGCCTCAGCTGTTCCAATCCAGATGGGAACATGACGTGCTCCCTCGACCTCCCGAAGCAGCACCAGAGGCTGGTTTGAGGGAAGCTCGATCCGAACGCCGACGATCTCCACCTCAATCATCTAGAAGTCCATCCTGGAAATGTGGTCCTGAACCAAAGCCCTGTGCAATGAGAGGCAAAGATCGCTGATTTCACGGGCCGCCTCAGCGGCACGAGCCTGGGACGCAGCGTCCTTGCGGGACGTCAGCGGCGCAACTGCCCGCTCAACCAGGCCGAACTCGCGCTCAGCGGCCGCCTGGAACGGCCGGAGATGACGCGGCTCCAGGCCGTGACCCTCCAGCTGGACGCAGGCTCGGGCGACCTGCAGTGCGTGCTCATCAAACATCCCCTGCGAGTGGCCAATGAGACCAAAACTTAGCAAAGATTCCAGAAGGGGAACGCTCGCCCCCGATTCCGTCCGCAACTGTTCCTCCGTAAGGCGCCGGCCGCGCCGCGCGAGCTCGGCAGCCATCTCATCCGAGACAATCCTCGGGGACACCACGACGCCGGGGGGCAGGTTTTCAGGCCTCTCCCCCCTGTCAATGGCGTCAAGATAGTCCTTGATGACCTTGAGTGGCAGATACTGGTCGCGCTGGAGGGAAAGGACAAACCGAAGCCGCTCTACATCCGACTCCGCATACTGCCGATATCCCGCTGGGGTCCGCCGCGGGGTAATGAGGCCCTTTTCCTCCAGGAACCGGATTTTGGACGCGGTCATGGTGGGGAAATCTCCACTCAGCTGACCGAGGACCTCACCAATGTTGAGGACCTGCGGCCCACGACGTTGCGCATGTGCCATCACCACAGGCAGATACTCCGGGATCAGGCGCGGCCTGCTGCGCGGGCAGGACTCAGGTAGAAGGTGAGGCGGAATTTGCCGATCTGGACTTCACTACCGGAGCGCAGTTCCACGCTGTCAACACGGTCCTGATTGACGTAGGTGCCGTTCAGGCTGCCTGTGTCCACGACGCTGAAGCCGCGCTCGGTCCGGCGGAATTCGACATGGCGCCGGGAGACAGTGACATCGTCTAGGAAGATGTCCGCGTCCGGATGACGCCCGGCGGAGGTTACGTCGGAGTCCAGCAAGAACCGCGCACCAGCGTTGGGGCCACTGTGTGCTACCAGCAGCGCCGAATCGGCCGGAAGGGCTTCAACTGCGGCTCCTTCTTCGGTGGAAAGTTGAGGAGCTATACCCTGCTCTGCAGCGGGGGCCGTAATGTGGATCGAGGTGGTGTCGGATTCCGATACCTGTCCATCGATGCCAGGGTGCTGTTCTTGGCCAGCCAAAAGGGTCCTCCTCAGTCGTTGCGTCTCGCTTGAGCGCAATCATCACGGTGCACTGGGCCTTCCGCAGGCCCGGGCTGGGCTTTTCGAGACCACGCTGACGTGCGGGGACGCCAGAGGATGGTCAGGTAAAAACCCAGTAGGTTCAGCCTACCTGCTGTTCGTAGTCCGCTGCACTGAGCAGTGACCCCAGGTCCGCTGGATCGGCCAACCTGATTTCAAGAAGCCAGCCTTTTCCGTAGGGATCGCTGTTGATCAGGGCGGAATCAGTGTCCAGTTCTTCATTGCGGGCCACTACTTCTCCAGCAAGCGGGGCAAAAATGTCACTGACGCTCTTGGTGGATTCGACTTCTCCCACTACTTCCTTGGCTTTGACCTCTGTGCCGGGTTCAGGCATCTGCGCGTAGACAACGTCGCCTAGGGCATCCTGCGCAAAGTCAGTGATGCCCACACGGACAACGCCCTCGGAGCTCGGCGCTGAAACCCACTCGTGCTCTGCCGTGTAGGTCAAGTCTGCTGGAATCGTGCTCATCAAAGGGCCTTTCGTTGGTACTTTGCCGGGTCGCGAGGGCCAGATAAACGGTCCACCGCACAAAGTATAGGCGTTTCCGTCGGGATCGTTTCAGATCGCTTCAGTTGCAGGCAGAAGGGCTACAGAAGCACGCTCTTCATGGCTGCAGGGGCCGGGTATAGAATTCCTGAGGCGCCTGCACCGCTAGGCAGCGCGTACTTCCACGATGCCCTTGTCAGCGCCCGCGCCGCCAAAGAGGATCAGCTGGTTGGCGATCTTATCGGTGAAGAATCTGTCATGGCTGACCACCACCACGGCTCCCGGGAAATGCAGAAGCGCTCGCTCCATCACCTGTGTGCTGGAAAGGTCCAGATGGTTAGTGGGCTCATCGAGCAGGAGCACCGAGGCCCCGGACAGCAGGCACTGTGCCATGGCTACGCGCGCACGTTGTCCACCGGAGAGTTCACGGAGGCGTTTCTTCTTGTCCGCCTCCGAAAAAGCGAACATGGACAGGAACCTGCCCACTGACTTCCGGGTTGCTGTCAGCGCAAGGCTGTCCGGCATGGCATTGACAGCGTGGGTGAGCGTATCGTCATCGTCCAGGTCTTCAAGAACTTTGTTGTAGGAGATCACTCGGGCCCCTCCCGCCCATGCCACAGTGCCTGTGTCGGCGGATTCCTCGCCGGTGAGAACGCGGAGCAGGGTACTCTTGCCGCTGCCGTTGGCACCCCGGACCACTATCCTGTTGCCTCGACGTATCTCGAAGTCAACACCCGAAAAGAGCGTCCGGTCTCCGTAACCCTTGCCCAGCCCGTTTACACGGCACAGGACATCCTTGACATGCAGGCCCCGGTAGATCTCGGTGATGATCTCATCAACCGGACGTGGTGCGCGTGACTTCTTGATACCGGCCAACTGCTTGCCAAGGTTCCGCCCGCCCCCTTTGGCAGCCTCGCGCCGGTCAGCGATCCCTTCGGCTTCAAAGGCCAGCAGCTCCGACTCATGGACAAACTGGGCTTCCAGGGTCTTGAGCCGGAACTGCTTTGCAATGATGTACTCGCCGAAGTTGCCCGGATATTCGTGCAGGTGGAAGTTCTCGACCTCGATGATGCGTGTGGCGACAACGTCCAGGAACCTGCGATCGTGCGAGACAATGACGGCTGCACCCTTGAAGTCCCGGAACCAGGATTCCAGCCACTCAACACCCTGGACGTCAAGGAAGTTCGTGGGTTCATCAAGGAGCAGTACATCCGGCTCCTCAAGGATGATCTTTGCCAGCGCGGCACGGTTGCGCCATCCACCGGAAAGCTCGTCTATGGCGCAGATCCTATGCGCGGGCGTAAAGCCAAGAGTGGTCAGTACCTGGTCGATTCGCCGGGGATAGTCCCATCCGTCCAGCCGATCCATCTCCTCGAAGAGTTCAGCCTGGCGGATGATCATCCTGTCCTGCTCGGGTCCGCCGGCGGGATCGGCGGCAATGGCAGCATCGATGGACGCCAGCTCCGCTTCGACGGCGTGGACATCACCGAAGAGACCATCAAGGACCTCCGTGATGGTGGCCGTCCCATCAAGCTCCGAGAACTGGGAGAAGTAGCCAATGCGCGTTCCCTCGTCCACGGCCACCGTGCCAGAGTCCGGCTGGACCTGATCCAGGACAAGTTTCAGCAGGGTGGTCTTGCCGGAGCCATTGCGCCCGATAAGGCCTACGCGGTCTTTCTTCTCCAGCCGGAAAAACGCCTCGCGGAGAATCGGCGTCTTTTCAAAACTGACGTGGACATCGTTCAAACGGATCAGGCTCATGCGAACTGACCTCTCGTGTGTGGTTAAACAGAAAAGCACCCGATGATCGGATGCTTTTCCTGTGCGGTCGGGCTGACAGGATTTGAACCTGCGACCCCTTGACCCCCAGTCAAGTGCGCTACCAAGCTGCGCTACAGCCCGCTGATTCCGCCGTTCTCCGCTGCGCAATGGTCCCGGATTGCTCCAAGAACCTCACTCAGCAGTCCGGCCGAACCACCTAGAAGAGCTTACACGATCCACGGGGGTGCCAATGACACTTCCCGCTGTGCAACTCCCCAGAATCTACAATCAGCGCTTTTTGCCGCGCTTTTCGCGGACACGCATGTTGACTTCGATGGGTGTTCCCTCGAAGCCGAACGTCTCACGCAACCGTCGGGTGATGAACCTGCGGTATCCCGGGTCCAAGAACCCTGTGGTGAACAGAACAAATTTTGGCGGGCGGCTAGAGGCCTGCGTGCCAAAGAGAATACGGGGCTGCTTGCCACCGCGAACCGGGTGCGGGTGTGCCGCCACCAGTTCGCCAAGGAACGCGTTGAGGCGTCCGGTGGGGATGCGTTTGTCCCAGTTCTCCAGAGCCAGGTCAAGCGCAGGCACCAGACGGTCCTTGTGCCATCCGGTCAGTGCTGAAATGTTGACTCGGGGAGCCCATGCGACGTGGGCGAGGTCCTGCTCGATTTCACGCTCCAGATACGTGCGGCGTTCATCGTCCAGCAGGTCCCACTTATTAAACGCCAGGACCATGGCTCGGCCGGACTCAATGGCCAACTGCAAGATGCGGACGTCCTGTTCGCTGAGGACTTCGTCCACAGCAAGGAGCACGACGGCAACCTCTGCCTTCTCCAGCGCGGCCTGCGTCCGGAGGGAGGCGTAGTAGTCGGCACCCTGTGCCATGTGTTGGCGGCGGCGGATTCCTGCCGTGTCGACGAAGCGCCAGGTGCGGTCTCCCAGTTCGATGAACTCGTCCACGGGATCACGGGTAGTGCCAGCGGTGTTGTCAACAACAACGCGCTCGGATCCGGCAAGCTTGTTCAACAGAGAGGATTTGCCCACGTTGGGGCGCCCGATCAGCGCGATCCTGCGCGGGCCACCGGAGCGCTCCACACCCTCAATGGTCGAAAATTCCGGCAGGGTGTTGATCACGTGGTCCAGGAGGTCGGCCACCCCACGGCCGTGCAGCGCCGATACCGGATAGGGTTCGCCGAAGCCAAGGCCCCAGAGGGATGCGGAGTCTGCCTCCTGGGCGAAGTCATCAACCTTGTTGGCGACCATAATGACGGGCTTCTTGCTGCGGCGGAGCATCCGCATGACGCCCTCATCCGTTGCGGTCGCCCCCACGGCGGAGTCCACAACAAACAGCACAGCATCAGCCATCTCGACGGCCATTTCAGCCTGTTCGGCGACACGGGCGTGAATACCCCTGGCATCGTGTTCCCAACCACCTGTGTCTACCAGGGTGAACTTCTGGCCATTCCACTCGGCGGCGTACATGACACGGTCCCGGGTGACGCCGGGGGTATCTTCAACGACTGCTTCGCGGCGGCCAAGGATACGGTTTACGAGAGTTGATTTACCCACGTTGGGCCGGCCAATGATGGCCAGGACGGGATCGAGCCGGGCGGGACCGTCAAAGTCCTCATCGTCGTACTCGCCGCTCAACAGGGCGGCGTCGTCCTCATCGAGGTCGTAGTCTTCAAGGCCAGCCCGGAGCGAGGCCGCGCGGACATCGGCTTCCTCGTCACCGATGGCTGCCAGCCTCTCAACCACCTGGTCGGTGCCGCTGGGGTTGTAATCGTCGTCGCCGGTTCCGGAGTGGCTGGAGGTTTGAGTCGTATCGCTCATAACACGTTCCTTAAAGGGTCATCTGCCGGCGTCCCGGCTACTGCTTGAAAAATGGTGCGGTCATCCGTGCGGGGAAGTTCCTGCCCGCTGGCCGCAATGGCGTCCTGAATATTGCCGGCCAGGGCGGCACGGATGTCTGCCGCTGCCCTGTCCATTGAAACACGCCCGGATTCCCCGGGCTGGCGGGAGACCGTAAACGGCTCCCCAAACTGAACGTGGAGGCGCCGTCCTGGCCTGGGCACGGAGTCCACGTGCTCGACTCCCTGCCTGGTTCCCAGAATGGCTACCGGAACAACCTGCGCCGAAGAATTAAGGGCAAGCCAAGCAACCCCATTGCTGATGGCGCCAGCTTGGCCCCCACCCCGGGTCCCCTCTGGAAGAATGCCGATGCAATGGCCAGCATCCAGGACACTCTTGCAGCGCTGCAGCGCAGCACGGTCGCCGGAACGGTCCACGGGGAGCTGGCCACTGGCGCGCAGTACCACTCCGAGGAATCCCTTAAACATCTCTTTCTTGACAAGGATGTGCATGGGCCGTGGCGCGGCGCCGAACATCACTGGCCCGTCCAGGAAACTGATGTGGTTAGCCGCGAAAATAACGGGACCCCGGGACGGTACAGTGCTGCGGCCGACCACTCTGGTGCGGTAGACCACGTGGTCAAGGACCCAGCCGACAGGGCGACTCCACAGGATGGTCCAACGCCCCGGAATGTCTCGCTCAGTCACGGTTCAGGATCCTGACGACAATCTCTAGCGCAGCATCCACTGTCTCGGCAAAGTCCAACTCGGAGGAATCAAGCGTCACAACACCGTCAGCCGCTTGGGTGAAGTTCACCACCGCGGAGTCTTTGGCATCCCTGCCCGTTACCTGGAGGGCAAGCTGCTCGGCGCTCTGCGTGCCACCCAACTGGATACCACGACGCCGGAGCCTGGCCTCTTCGCTTGCCGTCAGCAGCATGCGTACTTCAGCTCCGGGGGCCACCACCGTGGTGATGTCCCTGCCCTCCACCACAATCCTGCGGTGGTGTTCCTCGATGGTTGCCCGCATCCGTCGAATCAGCTCAGTGCGTGCACCCAGCGTGGTGGCAACGGCACTGACGGCAGCGGAGATGACTGGTTCGCGGATGGCCTCGGTGACGTCAGTTCCGGCCACACGCACAAATTCGTCGTCGGCCGACGTACTGATGTCCAAGGGAAAGTCCCTTGCTGCCTGTTCCACAGCAACAGCGTCTTTGACATCGATGCCCTGCTCCAAGGCGAACCATGTGAGTGCGCGGTACATGGCACCTGAATCCAAGTACGCCACATGAAGGCGGCGTGCTACCTCTTTGCTGACACTGGATTTGCCGGATCCGGAGGGCCCGTCAATGGCCACGACGAGCGGACGCCCCACCCGCAGGGACGCCAGCGCGTCAAAAAGTTCCTTGGCCATTACTGCAGCACCTGCCATCCTCTGTCGTTCAATGCTTCGATCAGGTGATCGTGTGTGTTCGGCATGACGGAAATTTCCACCATGCCCTTGTTCTGTCCCGAGGAATGATCCAGTCGGAGATCTTCGAGGTTGACGCCAATTTCGCCAATCTCCGTGAGGAGTCGAGCGATTTGTCCCGGCCTGTCGTCCACCAGGACAGTCAGCCATGAGTACGCCTGGGGCGGGGCTCCGTGTTTCCCAGGAATACGCTGCTGGCCAGCATTGCCCTCGCTGATCAGCTGGGCAAGGTCCAGCCGGGCACCGTCAGCATATGGATCCTCCAGGGTGCCAATCAGACGATCCAGGTCTGTCCTGACCCCGTAGAGAACCTCCACCACTTTGGCGGCGTTTGCCCCAAGGATCTGGACCCAGAGCGTCGGATCACTCGCGGCTATCCGAGTCACATCGCGCAGGCCATTGCCCGCGAGCGAGAGTGCATGCAGGGGTGTCCCCTGCAGCCTGCTCGCCAAAAGTGATGACATGACTTGCGGGAGGTGCGACACCAGCGCCACAGCCTGATCATGCTCCTCGGGCGAGAGCACGGAGACCACTGCACCTAGGTCTGCTGCGAGGGCTTTCGCAGCAGTCAGGGCCCGGGGTGCCGTTTCTTCCGAAGGGCACACCACCCATGGCATGGACGTAAACAGCTCACCGCGCGCTGCGACTGGCCCTGATTTTTCCCGGCCAGCCATCGGGTGGGTTCCCACATAGCGTGAAAGATCCACTTTCCGGCACCGCAGAGCCGCCTCAATGTCGACCTTCACGCTGGCAATGTCCACGACCGTGGCAGTGGGGTACGCAAAAAGCGCGGCAGTGACGACGTCGGCCGTCACATCCGGTGGAGCAGCCACCACCACCAGCTCAGGGGTTACCTGAGCTGGCTCGGCCAGGGGCTGGCCAGCCCCAATGTCAACGGCAACTGCCTGGTTGGTGGGAGAGGGATCCGAGAGGAAAACCTCTAGGCCACGGCCACGGAGTCCCAGCCCAATGCTGGCGCCAAGGAGTCCAGTGCCCAGCACCACCACGGGTCCAGTCAGCTGACCGGGACCCTGGGCAACGAAGGCGGACATTCCCTACAGCCCCACGGACGACAGCAGGTGGCCGACTTCCTGCTTCCCGAGGTTGCGGATGCTGCCCTGGCGCTGGTCGCCAAGCCCGATGGGCCCGACCTTCACTCGGACCAGGCGGATCACGGGGAACCCGACCTCATCGAAAAGCCGGCGGACAATCCGGTTTTTACCGGAGTGCAACACAACCTCGATCAATACGTGGCCCGGCGTGGAATCGACCAAGCGAAAAGAGTCGACGGAAGCGATGCCGTCTTCGAGTTCGACACCGGCCTTGAGCTGCGCACCGATGCCCTGCGGGAACGGACCGCGAACCTGGACCAGGTAGGTTTTGGGAACCTCGTAGGACGGGTGGGTGAGCCGGTTGGCCAACTCTCCGTCATTGGTCAGCAGCAGCAGGCCTTCGGTGGCGACGTCCAAGCGCCCCACGTGGAAAAGCCGCTCACCATTGGTGTTCCGGACAAAGTCGCTGATGCACTGACGCCCCTCGGGGTCCTCCATAGTGGAGACAACGCCCTTGGGCTTGTTGAACACCATGTACACAAGGCTGTCGTCCAGCTGGATCCTGATGCCGTCAACATGGATGACGGCAGTCGATGGGTCCACCCGGACACCGAGCTCGGTGGTCACCTGGCCATCGACTTCAACACGGCCCTCGGCGATCATTTCCTCGCATACCCGGCGTGATGCGACGCCAGCCTGGGCCATGACCTTCTGCAGTCGGGTACCGTCGGCGTCGTGGAGTTCAGACTGGGGAACGTCGCCACGCGGGCCGCGTTTCCGGGACGGTTTGCGGACGGGTCCAAGGTTTTGGCCGAACCGCTCGCTACCGAACGCTTTGGTGCCGAAGGTCTTGGCCGACGTCGAACGCGGTTTCGGCTTGAGTGCACCGGGAGTCCCCGGGACTTTCCCTGCACCTGGTTTGCGGGCGCCGGGCCGACGGGCTCCTGCCCCTGCCGGTCCTCGCTCCCGGCCAACGGCGGCAGCGCTGTCCTGGGGCTGCTCGTCCGGATCGATGAAACGCTCCTCGCGCGGCCTCGGAGCCTTGTAGGGTCGCTCGCCCTGGGTGAATCCACCCTTGAAGCCGCCCGGTTTGCGACCGGCGCCACCAGCGGCGGAGCCGCCCTGGGCCGGACGCCCCTGGGTTGGCTTTCCTGCGGTCGGCTTGCCCTGCGCCGGCCTGCCTGTTGAGTTTCGTCCAGAACTGTTGCGTCCCGAACCGTTACGTGGTGAACCCTGGCGTCCCGCCTGTGTCATGACCCGTCCTTCGTTGATGATGCCCGATCAGGGGTGTCTGTAGACAACCCTAACCAGCCGGGCAGTTTTCGTCTGCCCTGAAATGTGATGATAGGTGGCGTAACCGCCTAGATGGTGCCGGCGTCGTAGAACTCCGCAATCCCGTCCAGCCCTGGAAGATGGGGCGAGAGTTGGGGCAACTCGGCAACAGACCCGATCCCCATCCTTTCAAGGAAATGGGATGTGGTCCGGTACAGGATGGCTCCAGACTCGGGATCAGTACCCGAATCTTCAATCAATCCACGCTGAGTCAGCGTCCGCACGACAGAGTCGACATTGACTCCTCGAATTGCAGACACCCTGGCCCGCGAAACGGGCTGCCGATAGGCGACGACTGCAAGAGTTTCCAGAGCCGCCTGCGTCAGGCGTGCCGTCTGCCCATCTAGGACAAAAGTGCCCACAATGTCGGCAAATTCAGCACGCGAGTAGATCCGCCACCCGCCGGCAACAGTCCGCAATTCAAATCCCCGGGGCACTGGAGCTGGGGCATGGTGATGCACCGTTTCCGGATCCGGGGAACTTCCAGTATAGCCGTCATAGTCCCGTTGCAGTTCCGTCAGAAGAAGTTCGACGTCGGCAACTCCGAGTCCCAGCCCGGCGGCAAGTTGGCTGGCACTTGCTGGCTGGTCGATGACCATCAGGACAGCTTCCAAGGCTGCCTTGGCGCGGCCGGGCCGAACCCCACCATCTCCGACGTCCGGGAACGCCTCGTGCCCTAGCGATTCCTGACTCACGTCTGTCCCTCGAATTCCTCGCTCAGATGGTCACTGGACCACTCGTGGATACCAGCCCTCCAGTGGACACCGAGCTCCCCCAGCGGCGCAACCTGGTCAAATCCCACGGCCCGGTCGCGGTACATCTCCAGGAGCGCCAGGAACCGTGCCACCACCACCAAGGTTGATTCAGCATCAGCAATCAGGGCCCGGAAGGACAGGGGATGCCCCTCCCGGAGCCGCAGGCCCAGGAGTTCGGCTTGTTCGCGGACGCTGACGGTTCCGCCGTGCAGGTGCGCCAGGCCAACCTCTGTGGGTTGGGGAACCTTCGGCAACAGCGCTTTGCTGGCCAGGGCCGCGAACTGCTCCGGCGTGTGCCGCCACACCAGATCCGGCAGCATGGCGGCGAAATGTTCCTCGAGCCCCACTGCCCTGGGAAATCGCTGGGCCTCATCCTCCAGCGTGTCCCCCAGCAGTACAGCAACATGCTTGAAAGCCCGGTATTGCAGCAGCCTTGCAAACAGCAGGTCGCGGGCTTCAAGAAGTGCGAAGTCTTCGTCGTCATCCACCGCACCTGCTGGGAGCAGTCTCGCAGCCTTGAGGTCCAGGAGAGTTGCCGCGATCACCAGGAATTCGCTGGCCTCATCCAAAGCCCAGTCGGTGCCGATCTCCTGGAATCCGCGGATGTACCTGATGAACTCATCGGTCACGGTGGCAATGGCCACTTCCGTGATATCCAGCTGGTGCTTTGCAATCAGGCCTAGGAGCAGATCGAAGGGGCCAGTGAAGTTGGCGAGTCGAACCTCGAAGCCGGCCTTGAGCTCAGCCATGGGAAGTTACGGCGCCCCTCCGCGGGAAATCAGTTCCTTGGCGAGCCTGCGGTAGGCATCAGCGCCAATATGGTTACCGGCATAGCTGGTGATGGGCTCGGCGGCCACTGTGGCGTCAGCAAACTTGATTGACCGTTTGATGACGGTTTCGAAAACCTTGTCGCCGAATGCCTCAACAAGGCGGGTGATGACTTCCCGGCTATGAAGGGTCCGTGCGTCGTACATGGTGGCCAGGACACCATCAACCTGCAGGCGCGGATTGAGCCTGTCCTGTACTTTGTCGATGGTCTCGACCAGGAGCGCCACCGCCCGGAGAGCGAAGAACTCGCAGATCAGGGGAATGATGACGCCATGGGCGGCAGTCAGTGCGTTGACTGTCAGGAGGCCAAGGGATGGTTGGCAGTCGATGAGAACGACGTCGTATTCGTCTTCTACCTTTTTCAGCGCGCGGTCCAGGACTTGCTCACGGGCGACTTCGTTGACCAGCTGCACCTCTGCTGCCGAAAGGTCAATGTTGGCCGGCAAGAGATCAATATTCTCTGTTCCCGTGTGCTGGATGGCGTCGCGGATGTCGACCTTGCGGTCCATCAAGACGTTGTACACGGTGAGATCAAGCTCGTGGGGGTTGGTGCCCAAACCGGCGGAGAGCGCCCCTTGCGGGTCAAAGTCCACCACCAAGACTTTGCGGCCGAACTCCGCCAGTGCAGCGGCGAGGTTGATGGTGGAGGTGGTTTTCCCCACTCCGCCCTTCTGGTTAACCATGGCAATGACCCTGGCAGGACCGTGGGAAGACAGCGGCGTTGGTTCAGGGAATTCGCGGTACGGCCTGCCAGTTGGACCCATGACGGCGTCTTCCAGCTCGTCTCCCGCACCCTCCAGCGTCACTGCACCCTGCTCGCTGCTCACGTATCTATCCACACTTTCAATGACGTTGACTGTCCATGCGCTGAATCTTCGGCGCCGACCTTTCCTGCCCACCACGTTACAGCCCAGCCGTCCCGAATTCCTGTTACTGCTGGATCCCTTTCCGTGAGCCTTGACTCTCTGGTAAAGGTCGAAGGTTCCTGTCAGGGGCTGGTTCACGAGACACCCAACAGCCCCCGCGGGCAGTGTCCGCGGGGGCTGTTGGGTAGGCATGAACTGACGTGGCGCGATCGGGCTGTCCGTAACCGGGCTCGGTTCAGGCTGGTGGGGTCAGGCGTTGGCCGGCACCCGGTCTGTTTCCTTTTCCTGGCGTTCGGTTGTCTCCGGAACATCGTGGCCAGCGATCATGGTCTGCTCATCAAACGGAGCAGTACCGTTCAGGACCTTTTCAACCTGGACCGTGTCAATCTCTTTGACCCAGGTGCCCACCAGGACAGTGGCCACGGCGTTGCCGGTGAAGTTGGTCAATGCGCGCGCTTCCGACATGAACCGGTCGATACCAACAATGATGCCAACACCGCCAAGGAGCTCGGGCCGGTGTGCCTGCAGTCCCGCGGCAAGGGTGGCAAGGCCTGCTCCTGTGACACCGGCGGCACCCTTGGAAGCGATGATCATGAAGATCAGCAGCGAAACCTGCGATCCGAGGTCAAGCGGAGTGCCCATGGCGTTAGCGACAAAAAGCGAAGCCATGGTCAGGTAGATGGCAGTGCCATCGAGGTTGAAGGAGTATCCCGTGGGAACTGTTACCCCAACGACCGGCTTCGAGACACCCAGGTGCTCCATTTTGGCAATCAGGCGGGGAAGAGCTGCCTCGGACGAAGATGTGGAGAAGATCAGCAGGTACTCACGGCCCAGATACTTCATGAGCTTGAAGATATTGAACCCCGTGACCACCTTGAGCAGGCCGCCCAGGATAACAACAATGAACAGTGCGCAGGTGACGTAGAAGGCAATCATCAGCGTCAGCATGCTCACGATCGCCTGGAACCCTGTGGCACCGACGACGGCCGCGATAGCACCGAAGGCACCAACGGGAGCAAGCCACATCACCATGATCAGCACCCGGAAGACCAGCGCCTGTGCGTGCCCGATTGCCTTGAGGATCGGAGTCCCCTGCGGACCCATTTTCTGCAGGGCAAAGCCCACCAGGATGGCTGCAAGGAGTGTCGGCAGGACCGGGATTGAACCTGGGATGATACCCAAAAGGAAAGCCGCGGTGGGGTCCAGCGCAGCTGGCTTCGCAGGATCATAGGGCGTGAGCTTGAGGCCCTCGCCCGGGTGGATCATGTTGCCGACCACGAGGCCGATGGCGAGCGCGAAGGTCGACATGATCATGAAGTAACCAAGCGCCAACCCACCAACCTTGCCGACAGTCGCGGCTTTGGCAATGGAGCCAATTCCCAGCACAATGGTGCAGAAGATCACCGGGCCGATCATCATCTTGATCAGACTGATGAACCCGTCGCCCAGCGGCTTGAGTGATTTGCCGACCTCGGGGAACATGAGGCCTACGAGAGCTCCAAGTATCACCGCAGCTATCACGGCAATGTAGAGGTAGTGCGACTTGTCGAGGCCCTTACGGCGCTTCTTCAGCGTCGGCAGCGACTCTCCTCGTTGAGAGGCCATGGCGTATCTCCTTGTTAATGTTTCTGATGGGGCGCGGTGCGCTGTTTCAATGCCCAGCCCACCATCCTGTGTGATATCCATCATTAGGTAGGCAGTGAGCTGGCTCACTGTTGCGTTCATATTGGTCGCAGAAAGGTGCTGATGATCCAGCGTTGGAGCATTGCGAGGCGACTTTTTGTCGCGAACCTGTTGCTTGTCATTTCTTTCCTTGCCATTGCCGGGGCCGCAACGTTCGTCGATGCGCGGGACCGCACCTACGACGAAGCCGGGGCTCGGATGAGGGGGATCGCCGTCACTGTAGCCGCCAATCCACTGGTTCTCAGTGCGGCAGAAAGTGCTGATCCGTCTGCGGTACTGCAGCCGTACGCCCAGGAGATCACAGCCTCGGCGGGGGTGGATTTTGTGACGATCATGGCGCCGGACCGGACCCGGTGGACCCACCCCAGGGAAGAAGAACTAGGTAAGCCCTACATAGGCTCCATTGATGCAGCGTTGGCTGGTCAGGTACTGACAGAGGTAACCACAGGAACGTTGGGTCCTTCGGTGCGGACCATCGCTCCGGTGCTGGACGAGGAAGGAAAAGTCCGCGCACTGGTGGCCGCCGGCATCACGGTCCGGGCGGTCGACATCGCCCTGACGTCCCGGCTACCCGCACTTGTGGGGGTAGGAGCCGCCCTGCTCGTTGGCGGGTCGCTGCTTGCCTGGCTGCTCGGCACGTATCTGCGGAAAGTGACACGTGGTTGGGGGCCTGAACAGCTCGCCCAGCTTTTCAGTTACTACGAGTCGGTGTTGCACTCCGTACGCGAGGGGCTGCTCCTGATCGACACCCGTGGCCGCGTGGTCATGTACAACGACCAGGCCGCCGAGCTGCTGGGCCTGGCCCCCTCCGAAGCCGCAGATCCAACCAATCCTCCTGCGCTGAGGAATCTCCCCCTCTCCGACGGGCTCCTGGAGCTTTTTGAATCAGGCCGCACCGTCCATGATGAAATTGTGCTGGCCGGACCAAGGATTCTGGTCATCAACCAACGTCCAGCCCACGGCCCGGCGCGCTCTGGTGCACGGCAACGGACAGCAACCTACGGAACAGTGGCAACACTGAGGGACCGGACGGAAATTGAGGCGCTGGGCAGCGAGCTGGAAACCATGAAGACGCTTTCTGATGCCCTCCGCGCCCAGACCCACGAACATGCGAATAGGTTGCACACCATGGTTTCGCTCATGGAGTTGGGGCGCACCCAGGATGCCCTTGATTATGCTACCCAGGACCTTGCCCTGAGCCAGCAACTCACAGACGACATGTTGAGGTCCGTGGATGAGCCCGTTCTGGGAGCCTTGGTCATGGGAAAAGTAGCGGAGGCGCACGAGCGAGGGGTGCACCTAGATGTCTCTACAGTGGGATCCGGGGCGGTGGAAGGGATCCACGTCCAGGATCTGGTGACAATCCTTGGTAACCTGCTGGACAACGCCATCGATGCGGCGGCTGACGGCCCTGCGCCACGGCGAGTGGACCTGGTCGTGGAGTCGGATCCCGAAGGGTTGGACATTGTGGTCCATGATTCAGGCTCCCCGCTGGAACCAGGGGCATTGGACACAATCTTCAGGCACGGTTACAGCACCAAGTCAGCGGGTCCGCTGGGGCGCGGAATAGGCCTGGCACTGGTACGTCAGGCAGTCCAGCGCCTGGGCGGAACGCTGACGCTCAATGGACGACGTGGCGCAAAGTTTGAGGTCTTCCTTCCGGCAGCCCTCCCCCAGCAGCAGAAAAAGGAGCATCGCCCGTGAGCCATATTCGGGTCCTCATCGTTGAGGACGAGGCCATCGCGTCGGCTGCCCACGCAGCCTATATTGCCAGGTTGGAAGGTTTTGTCGTGGCAGGCACAGCACCTGATGGCCAGTCTGCGCTGCGGCTTTTGGGTGAGATGGCCGCAGCCGCAAAGCCTGTGGAACTGGTGCTCCTGGACATGAATCTCCCCGACCTGCACGGCCTGGACATCGCGCGGCGGATGCACAGCGCCGGACTCTTTGCCGACATCATTGCCATCACAGCTGTCCGCGAACTGGCAGTTGTGCGCAGCGCTGTATCAGTTGGCGTCGTGCAGTACCTCATCAAGCCCTTTACTTTTGCAACATTCGCCGAAAAACTCTCCAACTACCGCTCCTTCAGGTTGCAGCTGGCCTCTCCGGAACCTGGTTCCGGACAGGCTCCGGCTTCACAGAACGACGTCGATCAGGCCTTCGCGAGCCTCCGCACACCCTCCGAGTCACCGCTGCCCAAAGGACTGGCACCCTCCACCCTGGATGCAGTGAGTTCTTTCCTGAAAGCGCAGACCGCAGCCGTCTCCGCCACGCAGGTGATGGATCCGCTGGGCATGTCCAGAGTCACTGCAAGGCGTTACCTGGAGTTCCTAGCAGACTCGGGGTCCGTCTCGCGCTCAGCGCGCTACGGGACCCCCGGCCGTCCCGAGAATGAGTACCTGTGGACGGGAAGGCAATCCCCGAAAGGCTGATAGTCGCGCCTTTCTGTATACACAGGTCACTTCAATGAGTCGTCGAAAGCTAGTTGTAGAAGAACATTGCTGTCGGCACTAGCTCTCTCACTCCTGAATGTATACACTCGAGGGGACGAGGAGGAGCAACGATGCGCGCCAGCGACAAAGCATACAAAGCCCTGCGCACTGACATCCTGGAGTGGCGGCTCCCCCCTGGATCAGTCCTTGCAGAAGTGGAGCAGGCAGCCCGGCTAGGCATCTCCCGAACTCCGCTCCGGGAGGCCCTCGGCAGGCTCAGCGCAGAAGGACTGACTACTCCGGGACGGCGTGGCGTGGTGGTGACCTCCATTTCACTGGCGGACATCGACGACCTTTTCGAAGTCCGCGGCACCCTCGAGGTCAAGGCTGCGAGCTTCGCAGCGCAGCGCGGTGACCGCTCAGTTTTTGCCGCACTCCATCCTGAGCTCCTGCGAGCGCCTCTCCTGTTGACGCCCGCCGATCCTTTCCGCACCGACTACTACGACCTGGTGGCCCGGCTCGATGCCGCAATTGACGACGCAACCACCAACACCTACCTTGTCAGTGCCATCCGCGGACTCCGCGTCCATCTGGCCAGGGTGCGGCGCTTGGCAGCCAACGACGTCGAACGCCTCACGGAGGCCGCAGCCGAACATGCGGCAATCGCTGAGGCAATCGCCGCAGGTAACCCTGACTTCGCCACGGCCGCCACCACCGTCCACCTGCACCGCAGTCTTTCGCACATCAAAGCCACACATCGAGAGGAACCCCATGGTTGAGCTCCACCCCGTCCGCGTCTATTCGAGCGACGAAAAACTGGCCCGCGAGGACCAGCTGGCCCACAAGATCGCCCGGGTCGCGGCTGATCCCGTTCCGGTCACCGACGACGTCACGGACATGGTCATCAACCGCATCATTGACAACGCATCCGTGGCGGTTGCCTCCCTCAACCGGGCCCCCATCATTTCCGCCCGGGCCCAGGCGCTCAGCCATGCTGCCAGCACCGGAGGACGCGGCGCCGGGATCTTCGGCGTAGGCGGGCGAGTCTCCCCCGAGTGGGCAGCCTGGGCCAACGGTGTGGCCGTCAGGGAGCTCGACTACCACGACACTTTCCTGGCAGCAGACTACTCGCATCCTGGCGACAACATCCCACCATTGCTGGCCGTTGCCCAGCATGCCGGGCTCAGCGGAGCCGACCTCATCCGCGGTATCGCCACGGGCTACGAGATCCAGGTGAACCTGGTCAAGGCCATCTGCCTGCACAAGCACAAGATTGACCATGTGGCCCATCTGGGCCCCTCAGCCGCTGCTGGCCTGGGTACGCTCCTGGGGCTCGACGTCGAGACAATCTTCCAGTCCATCGGCCAGGCACTGCATACGACGACTGCAACGCGTCAGTCGCGCAAGGGAGAAATCTCCACCTGGAAGGCCCATGCACCGGCCTTCGCCGGCAAAATGGCAGTGGAAGCCGTTGACCGAGCCATGCGCGGACAGACGTCCCCCGTACCCATTTATGAGGGTGAGGACGGTGTCATCGCCTGGATGCTTGACGGTCCCGAGGCAGCATATGAGATCCCCCTTCCCGCAGCTGGCGAAGCCAAACGGGCCATCCTGGACACCTATACCAAAGAACACTCGGCGGAGTATCAGGCACAGGCCTGGATCGACCTGGCCCGTAAGCTCCACGACGAGCACCCGGAAACGGCCGATCCCGCGAACGTGGCCACCATCCTCATCCGGACTAGCCACCACACGCACTTTGTCATCGGTTCCGGAGCCAACGA
The DNA here is from genome assembly GCF_030063285.1 of Pseudarthrobacter sp. PS3-L1. GTDB lineage: Bacteria > Actinomycetota > Actinomycetes > Actinomycetales > Micrococcaceae > Arthrobacter. The sequence continues at coordinate 736,745 of NZ_JASISU010000002.1, forward strand.
CCCCCAGAAGTACGATCCCAGCGCCAGCCGCGAGACCCTGGACCACTCGATTCCATACATTTTTGCCGTCGCACTCCAGGACGGCTCCTGGCATCACGTGGATTCCTATACGCCGGAACGCGCGGCCCGCCCGGACACTGTTGCGCTGTGGCACAAGGTCACCACTGAGGAGGATCCGGAGTGGACGCGCCGTTACCACTCACTGGACATCGCCGAGAAGGCTTTTGGCGGCTCAGTAGTGATAACGCTGACGGACGGCACGGTGATTGAGGACCAGATTGCCGTGGCTGATGCACACCCCCTCGGCGCCAGGCCCTTTGCCCGGGAACAATACATCCACAAGTTCCGGACCCTGGCGGAAGGTTTGCTGGACCAGGCAGAAATCGACAGGTTCCTCGCCGCCGTCGAACGTCTCCCGCAGTTGGAGGCCGGTGAACTCGATCAGCTGAACCTCACTGCTGCCGACGGTGTCATTGATCTCGCTGCCGCACCGGCTGGACTCTTCTGATGCTGTACTCGAATGTCACAGCAGAAGAAAAACGACGTCGGCTTCGGGCGCTGCTGGACAGTGGCACTACCGCCCAGTTCCCCGGGGCCTTCAACCCCCTGTCCGCCAGGCTCATTGAGGAAAAAGGTTTCGCTGGTGTCTACATCTCTGGCGCAGTACTCGCAAACGACCTGGGCCTGCCGGATATCGGGCTGACAACCCTCACCGAGGTGGCCACCCGGGCGGGCCAGATTGCACGGATGACCGACCTCCCTTCGCTGGTGGACGCGGATACGGGTTTTGGTGAACCCATGAACGTGGCCCGGACCATTCAGGAACTGGAAAATGCAGGCCTGGCCGGATGCCATATCGAGGACCAGTTCAATCCCAAGCGGTGCGGACACCTTGACGGCAAAAACGTGGTGGACTCCGATACAGCCGCCAAACGCATTCGGGCGGCCGCCGACGCCCGACGGGATCCCAACTTCCTGATCATGGCAAGGACCGACATCCGGGCCGTTGACGGTCTGGAAGCTGCCACCACCCGAGCCCGCGAGCTAGTGCAGGCGGGCGCGGACGCCATTTTCCCAGAGGCGATGCGCACGCTTGAGGAGTTCCAGGCCATTCGCGACGCAGTGGAGGTGCCCATCTTGGCCAACATGACCGAGTTCGGCAAGAGCGAGCTCTTCACTCTCGAGCAGCTACAGGGCGTCGGCGTCAATCTGGTGATTTATCCGGTCACGCTGCTTCGTAGTGCAATGGGCGCCGCCGAGCGTACCCTTGACTCAATCGCAGCAGACGGAACGCAGGAATCGCAGGTCAGCTCCATGCTCACGCGGTCCCGGCTGTACGATCTGGTGGATTACCAGGCCTACGATCACTTCGACAGCAACGTGTTCAACTTTCAGGTCCCAGGTACTAACTGACCTGCAGATCACCGGCCCCGGCAGCAGCACGGGACCGACCCCACGGAACAAAGGAGTTTCCCTTGGCTGACACAGACATTCGAAAGGGCCTTGCAGGAGTGGTGGTGGACTACACCGCTGTCTCCAAGGTCAACCCTGAGACCAATTCACTGCTCTATCGCGGTTATCCGGTGCAGGAACTTGCCGCACAGTGCAGTTTCGAGGACGTGGCCTATCTGCTGTGGAACGGTGAACTTCCCACAGCAGAACAGAGCGCAGCCTTCTCCGCCCGTGAGCGGGCAGGACGTGCCCTCGACCCGGTGGTGCGCCAGGTTATCGACGCGCTGCCAAAAACCACCCATCCGATGGATGTCTGCAGAACAGCAGCGTCTGTCCTGGGAGCCCGCCATCCACTGGCCGAAGATTCCTCGACAGAGGCCAACATGACCAAGGCAATCGACCTGTTCGCTGCCATGCCAGCCGTTGTTGCCTATGATCAGCGGCGGCGCCATGGCGGGGAACCGCTGTCTCCGCGTGATGATCTTGGGTATTCGGCAAACTTTCTCTGGATGACTTTTGGAGAGGTCAAAGCGCCGGACGTGGTGGCAGCTTTTAATGTGTCAATGATTCTCTACGCAGAACACTCTTTTAATGCCTCTACCTTCACGGCCCGGGTCATCACCTCCACCCTCTCGGATCTGCATTCCGCCGTGACAGGCGCTATCGGGGCGCTCAAGGGCCCCCTGCACGGCGGAGCAAATGAGGCCGTGATGCACACGTTTGACGAAATTGGGATCCGCTCCGAGGAATCACTGGAGGAAGCTGCAGCGCGGGCCAAGGCCTGGATGGAGGACGCCCTCGCTGCCAAGAAGAAGGTCATGGGATTTGGCCATCGGGTCTACAAGCACGGGGATTCCCGAGTCCCCACCATGAAGGCCGCCCTCGATTCCATGGTGGAACATTACCGCAGGCCAGAATTGCTGGGGCTTTATAACGGACTGGAACAAGCCATGGATGAGGCCAAAGCCATCAAGCCGAACCTTGACTACCCGGCAGGACCGACCTATCACCTGATGGGTTTTGACACGGCCACTTTCACTCCCCTGTTTGTTGCCAGCCGCATCACGGGCTGGACAGCTCACATCATGGAGCAGGCAGCGGCGAACTCCCTGATTAGGCCATTGAGCGAGTACAACGGCCCGGCGGAACGCCACCTGCCCTAGCTGAACGGCCCCGCAGACGGCGGCAGGCCGGGCGCAACGGTGCGAGGTCCGCTGAGATCAGTCACCCGCAGCCCGGGCCTGCCGACGTCGAACTCATGGCTGGCGAGTGGTGCCCTGCGTCTGGGGACCACGGCTGACACTGGCAACGCTTTCGTTGTCCGCGGCCAGGACCACACGGATATCTGGCGTACCGCCGGCGATCATCTCCGGAACCCAATGCTCGGCGTCCGCCCACATGTGTTCGACGGGCAGCTCGTTGGTTTTGTACCACCCCGGCGTAATCTCCTCGGTTTCGACGGGCTCTCCTTTCCAGCGCCGCACAACAAACACGGTGCTGAACATGTTCCACTCCGGGCGATTGGGGAAAACAAAGTCAACTGTTCCGGCCAAGTCCAGATCCGGCTGGGAGATCTCGACGCAGATTTCCTCCCTGACCTCGCGGCAGATGGCTTCCTGGACCGTCTCCCCGGGCTCCACGTGCCCACCCACGCCGACAATTTTCCCTCGGCCAAAGCCCGTCCTCTTGAATCCCAGCAGTACTTCGGGACTTCCTGCGTTGTTGCGGAGCAGGAAGCAGAGGGTCACCTGGGCAGCAGTCATGAACCAACCCTAAAGCTTCATCGCGGAAGGCCATCTCCCCCTCCCATGGGACATGCTCATCTCAGCACCTGGGTCTTGAGCATGACGGATCATGCTCACTGCGGCTGCTGACTCAAGGACATGCTCAACTTGCAAAGCTCCTCCCCGCGGGACATGCCCATCCCATATCCAGACCCTTGAGCATGATGGACCAAGTCCTGCCTTAACCGGAGTCTGATGTGCCAAGATCGCAGTGTGAATCAGGAAAACCTTCCAGGGCAACGCCCATCCCGCAGCTCAGCACTTGATGCCCACCTGCCTGATTGGCTGGTCCGACGTCCGTTGCTTTGGGGTTGGCTCTGGGGGATTTCTTGGACAGCGCTGATTGTGGCCGATGAGTACATCGACTTTGCCGGCTGGGCTTGGTTCATTTTGGTCGCTTGCGCTGCACTGCCATCGCTGGGGTCAACCCTGGCTATCCTGCATGTGACTCCGCGGGATCAGGTCAAAGTACCTCGTGAGTCCGTTCTGGCACTCTTCTTCGTTCGTTTCCTCGCGCTGGTGGCGGCCTTCGTTGTCTGGTCCGTATCAGTGGTGATCAGTGCCTCAATCTCCACGACCGTCCAGACGCTTGCCGGAGACTCAGAACGGGAGGTCACGGCGCTGGGATTCAAGCTTATGGCCGCGCTGATCCCCCTCGTCGTGTGGGTACTTTGGCTGGCGTTCATCGGGCGTTGCGCATGGTTCTTGCGAAGACTCCGCGGCTGGCGGCAATTCCCTACGGCGTCGCGGGTTCCGCAGTCGTTCCTGCGCGGCCAGCCTCGCCTGCGAAAAACAGTAGTGGCACTTGCACACCCAGGCCTGCTGCTGCTCTCAGCAATGGCTACGTCATTGCTCTCACTCTTTCTTGGGACAGTGGAGCTGACGCTGATCGCACTACCGTAGGCATCAATCCCCCCATCAAAGCCCAGCGAGCATGCCCACCCTTTGCCGCAGCACGTGAGCATAACCAATCATGCCCAACCTCCGAGACCAGAAGTGAGCATGTCCGACTGGGGGTGGGGATATCCACTGGACATGCCCACCCGGGGCGAGGATCAGCGCGCGGAACGCATCATGCCCAGAACACTGACCACGAAGTGAGCATGTCCGATACGGTGTAGCTCAGCCCAGCGCCCGCGGGTGTGCCGCGGCATAGATTTCGCGGAGGGTGTCTGCTGTGACAAGCGTATAGACCTGGGTTGTGGTGACGGAGGCATGGCCCAAAAGCTCCTGCACCACGCGGACGTCCGCTCCGCCTTCAAGCAGGTGTGTGGCGAAGGAGTGCCGCAGGGTGTGGGGGGAAACGTCCTTGGTGATGTTGGCCCGTTCCGCAACGCTCTTAAGGATGGTCCAGGCACTTTGCCGACTGATCCTCCCGCCCCTGGCGTTCAGGAACAAAGCAGGTGTCCCTTTTCCCTTCGCGGCAAGCAGCGGCCTGGCACGGACCAGGTAATTTTCCAGTGCCCGGGCGCCAAAGGATCCCAGCGGGACCATGCGTTCCTTGCTGCCTTTTCCGAAAAGACGCACTATGGCCGGTCCCGACTCGTCCACCGCAACGCTGATGTCATCAACATCCAATCCAACGGCCTCGCTGATGCGTGCACCTGTCGAATAGAGAAACTCCAGCAGCGCACGGTCTCGCAGTCCGGTGGGCGTGTCGGCACTAGCGGCCTCAAGGATTTGTGTCACCTCACCCACGCTGATGGCTTTGGGGAGTCGCTTCCCCGCCATGGGTGGGTGGACGTCCGATGCCGGATTGGTCGTGGTGATGCCCTCCAGGGCTAGGAACTTGTGGAAACCACGGACCGCAACGACTGTGCGGGCTGCAGAGCGCACAGTCAACGGCGCACCGCCGTCCGTGCCATCAGGCAGTGACTGGACAAAAGCCGTGACATGGTGTCGCGTCGCATCGGCGGCGCCACCACAGCCCGCGGCGCGCAGGTAGGTGGCGTAACGAGACAGATCGCGACGGTATGCCGCAACAGTATTCGCAGCAAGTCCGCGTTCAACCCGCATGTGCTGCAGGTAGTCTCCTACCTGCCGGTCAAGGGCTGTCGCCTGTGGAACGGATGTTTCCGCCACAGCGTCAGCGTTGACTCGGGTGCGCAGGCCACGGAGCATCTGCTGGCCTCAGCCGGTCAAAACCAGCACTTCTGGCTGCGGCAAGGGCAAGAATTCCGACGACGGCGGACGGGTTGTGGAAGCGGCCCTGAAGGACAGCAGTGACGGCGTCGTCCAGGTCCATCCAGTGGAATTCGATCTCAGCCTCTTCGTCCTCACGCTGGTGACGGTCCGCTTCGGGTACCTCGCTGAGACCTTGAGCGAGATATATTCGGATGGCTTCACTGGAGGACCCAGGAGAATTGAAGAAGTCGGCCAGGACGCTCCACTTCCCGGCAACCAGGTCAGTCTCCTCTGCAAGCTCTCTGGCCGCCGCCGCAACAAAGTCTTCGCCCTCAATATCCAACAGTCCTGCCGGAATCTCCCAGAGGTCCATTCCCACCGGATGACGGTACTGCCGAATAAGGAGAATCTTCCCTGCGTCGTTGATCGGCACGATGGCCACGGCACCGGGATGGTCAATGAAGTCTCGGGTCAAGGCTGGACCGTGATCGTTAAGCTCGAACGTGTCGCTGACAATGTTCCAGATCCTGCCCTGGTAGGGCGTCTCCCTGGACACAAGACGGCGCGAGCTCGGGTGGTCCGAAACCATCTTGTCGAAAGAAGGGGTTTCAGGGCTACCAGGCATCGCGCCGTCCTTTACAGTCTTCAGTTACGTGGTGGAACTACTTGGCAGCAGCAGGCGCGTCGGCGGATGTGCTGTCCACGATGGCGCCCTGGTGCACCAGCGCGGCTTTGACGAGGCCAGCAAAGAGCGCATGCGGCCGGGTCGGGCGTGAGCTCAGTTCCGGGTGCGCCTGGGTTGCCACGTAGTAGGGGTGGACGTCAGCTGGAAGTTCCACGAACTCGACCAGTTTTCCATCAGGTGATGTACCGGAGAACACCAAACCCTTGGCTTCGATCTGTTCGCGATACTTGTTGTTGACCTCGTAGCGGTGACGGTGACGTTCGCTGACGTCTGTTCGGCCGTAGGTCTCCGCAACAACGGATCCAGGAATCAGCGTCGCGTCGTAGAGTCCGAGGCGCATGGTGCCGCCAAGGTCGCCCTTGCCGTCAACAATATCCAGTTGCTCCTCCATGGTGGCAATGACCGGGTACTTGGAATCAGGTTCGAATTCGCTTGAGGAAGCACCTTCGAGGCCCACCACATTCCGGGCATACTCAATGACCATGCACTGCAGGCCAAGACACAGCCCCAGGACGGGAAGCTTGGATTCGCGGGCAAATTTCAGGGCGCCGAGCTTGCCCTCAAGACCGCGGATTCCGAATCCTCCAGGAACACAGATGGCATCTACCCCTGAGAGTGCCTTCACGGCACCCTCATGGGTTTCACACTCGTCTGAGGGTACCCAGCGGATGTTGACTTTGGTGTTGTTGGCGAAGCCGCCGGCACGCAGCGCCTCCGTCACGGAAAGGTAGGCATCGGGGAGATCGATGTACTTGCCCACTAGGGCGACCTCCACCTGGTGGAGGGGATTGTGGACAGCTTCAAGGAGCTTGTCCCAGCTGGTCCAGTCAACATCCTTGAACGGCAGATCCAGTGCTCGGACGATGTAGGAATCCAGGCCCTGGGAGTGGAGTGTCTTGGGAATGTCGTAGATGCTGGGTGCATCGGCCGCGTTCACGACTGCATCGATGTCGACGTCGCACATGCGACCGATTTTTTCCCGCATTGCGGCAGGAACCTCGCGGTCCGAACGGATGACGATCGCTTCGGGCTGGATACCAATGGATCGGAGCGCAACAACAGAATGCTGCGTGGGTTTGGTCTTGAGTTCTTGGGAGGGTCCAATGTAGGGCACAAGGGAGACATGCAAGAAAAATACGTTGGAACGCCCAACGTCTTGGCGCACCTGACGGGCGGCCTCAAGGAATGGCTGGGATTCGATGTCGCCAACGGTGCCACCAATTTCGGTAATGATGACGTCCGGCGCGTTCTTCACGTCAGCTGGGAGCCGCATACGACGTTTGATTTCATCAGTAATGTGCGGGATTACCTGAACTGTGTCACCCAGGTACTCACCCCGGCGCTCCTTGGCAATGACCGTGGAGTACACCTGCCCGGTGGTGACGTTTGCGGAACCTTCGAGGTTCTCGTCAAGGAAACGCTCATAATGGCCAATGTCCAGGTCCGTCTCGGCGCCGTCGTCCGTGACGAAGACCTCACCGTGCTGGAAGGGGTTCATTGTACCTGGATCCACATTGAGATATGGATCCAGCTTCTGCATTGTTACAGACAAGCCACGCGCCCGAAGGAGATGACCCAGGCTTGAAGCCGTGAGTCCCTTGCCGAGCGAGGACGCCACACCACCGGTTACGAAGATGTGCTTGGTCGTCTTGGATGAACCCGGGAACCGGGAATTTACACGGGAATTTGATCGCTGCACCACGGAATTTGAGCCTATCATCAAATGAGTCTCCACGGATCGGGAAGGATCCCTCCCAAGTGACTCAGTGTGCCCCGCGAGGCGGGTATGGGCAAGGGCTAGCCGGGGATCAAAAAATACGCTAATTTAACCCACCCAAGTCAAAATACAGTGTTCAGCCCCGCGGGAGTAGCTTGGCGTCATCCAGAAGCTCCTGAGCATGCGCCTGCGCTGACTCCGAATCCTCTTGGCCTGCCAACATTCTGGCCAGCTCCCGCACTCGCTCCGGGCCGTCAAGGAGACGGACATCACTAGAAGTAAATCCGCTGGCAGCCGTGCCATCATCGCCGCGAACGGAATTTTTTATGACAGTAATGTGCTGGTCTGCGAAGGCGGCCACCTGTGGAAGGTGCGTCACCACCAGCACCTGAACATGGCGCGCCAGCATGGCCAGGCGTCGACCAATTTCGACGGCGGCACGACCACCCACACCCGCGTCCACCTCGTCGAAAACGAAGGTCGGCACAGGGTCCACGGCGGCCAGAACCACTTCAATGGCCAACATGACCCGTGAGAGCTCGCCGCCAGATGCGCCTTTGCCCAGCGGCCGTGCAGGAGCACCCGCATGCGGCTCCAGAAGGAAGCCAATCTCATCGGCGCCATAGGGACCAGGCCCAAAACCAGGGGTAATCTCTATAATGAGGGTCGCATCTGCCATCGCTAGGGCAGACAACTCGTCACTTACCCGGTCTGCAAGCTCACGGCCAGCGTCGACGCGAATCGAGCTGATGACCTGCGCCTGGTCCAGCAGCCGCGCGTACGCTTCCTGGACTTCTGTTTCCAGCGATTCAATCCTGGTGGAGTCGTCCTGCAGTTCGGCGAGCCGAGTCCTTGCAGCAGATGCCCACTGAAGGACTTCGTCAATACTGGGAGCATACTTTCGGACCAGCGTCGCCAGGACACCACGACGGTCCTCGATGACCGCAAGGTGCTCTGGGCCTTCTGTATCCAGCCCTGCTTGGTAGCTGGCAAGTTCAGTAGCCAGATCCGTGAGGAGGAACCCTATTTCAGCGAGCCTGGTGGCTGCTGCACCCAACTCGGCGTCATGTTCAGCGACGTGTTCCAGCGTCCGCTTGGCCGTATCCACAAGAGTGGTGGCATCGGCTGAGTCACCAAAGTCTTCTGCCGTAATAGCCTGCTGCGCTGTGGTGGCTGCGATGCGCAGCTCCTCGACGTTGGCCAATTTGACGGCATCGGCCTTGAGGAGTTCATCTTCGTTCGGCTGCGGGTCAACCTCGTCAATTTCGGCGAGTGCACTCTCCAGGGATTCTGCCTCGCGGAGCCGGTCCCGTGCCGCAGCACGCAGCGTTTCGAGCTCTTCCTGGCTGGATTTCCACCGTGCGAATGTCTGCTGGTACGCGGTCATGGGGCCGGCGAGCTCCTCGCCAGCAAACTTGTCCAAGGCACCTCGCTGTGCTGGCGCACTCTTGAGGCGCATCTGGTCTGACTGCCCGTGAACCACCACCAACGTCTCGCCAATCTCAGCCAAAACGCCTACCGGTGCAGCCCTCCCACCGACAAAAGCCCTGCTGCGGCCATCAGCGCCGAGGCGGCGGGCCAATAAAAGTTCAGCGCCGCCGTCGAACTCTTCCACGTCACCGCCTGCTTCACGGGCGCGTTCCAGTGCTGAATGATCCAGGGGAAGCCGGACCACGGCCTCGGCAGAAGCGCTCTTGGCCCCGCTTCGAACACGTCCAGCGTCCGTCCGGGCCCCAAGCAGGAGTCCCACCGCTGTGACCACCATTGTCTTGCCGGCGCCAGTCTCGCCCGTCACCACGCTCAATCCAGGCCCCAAGGGCAGAACAGCGTCAGTGATTACACCAAGATCCCGGATGCGGATTTCTTCAAGCATTACTGACCGGGCCCCCATCTATAGTGTTTGTCTCTGGTTGCGGAGCGGGCAATGGCGCCTTGGGTCGTGAGGTCCGAATTGCCGGGATAGACCCAGTAGGCATGATGTCGTCAGGATGGACAGGTCCACGCCAGCCATTGATCGGAAGCTGAAATTTGTTGACCAAGCGCCCGGAGAACGGCGTTGGATGCGTCCGGGCGAGTCGTACAGAGATGGCCGACCGCGTGACTTCAATCCGGGCACCGGGAGGAAGATCAACGGAACGGCGTCCATCGCACCACAAGACACCCATGGCTTCTGTCCGACTCAGGATTTCTACAGCCAACCGTGAATCCGGCGAGACGACAAGCGGTTTGGCGAAAAGGGCATGGGCGCTGATGGGGACAATAACAAGTGCCTCAACATCAGGCCACACCACAGGCCCACCTGCGGAAAAGGCATAGGCCGTGGACCCCGTCGGGGTAGCAAGGACAATGCCGTCGCAGCCAAAAGACGTGATGGGCCGTTCGTCTATTTCCGTAACGACCTCAAGCATTCTTTCCCGACTGCCCTTTTCAATGGCTGCCTCGTTGAGCGCCCACGTCTGACAGATCTTTTGCCCCTGGACGAAAACCTGGACGTCAATAGTCATACGTTCCTCAACCGTGTAGTCGCGGCGAGCAATCCAGCCAACTGTCTGAGCGAGGTCAGCACGCTCGCTCTCTGCCAGGAAACCTACGTGGCCCAGGTTGACCCCCAGCAGCGGAACATCGACGTTGCGGACGAGTTCGGCCGCTCGCAGGATGGTCCCATCTCCGCCGAGCACCATGACCAGCTCTACATCAGTGAGTTCAACCTGCTGACCGAGGATCTCCACGGGGTGCTCGAGATAGCCGAAGTACCGCGTCATGTCAGCACGTTCGGATTCCTGCATCACGGGCGTGATACCCGAGGCATGAAGGTGGACACACGCCTCCCAGGCAGCTTTGAGCGACTCCTCCCGTCCCGTGTGTGCCAGGACCAGTACGCGCCTGCTCATCGATTCAACTTTCTAGTCGTTAGGCCAGATGCTGGCCAGTACCGCGCTGACTGCGCTGTCGCGCTCTTCGATCTTAGGCAACTCATTTGAGAATCTACGCTTTGTCCAGAGAAAGAACTCCACGTTCCCATCCTGTCCGGGCAGGGCGCTCACTGCCAAACCGTGAGGCTGGAGGCCAGCATCCGATGCGGCCTCGGCCACTTTGGTCACAGCCATTTTTCGTTCTCTTTCAGAGTTCACCACTCCAGTCCGGGACAACCGGTACTTGCCGATCTCGAACTGAGGTTTGATCATCAGAATCACGTCACCACCCGGATTGGTGCACGTTGCCAAGGGACCCACAACAAGTGTGAGGGAGATGAAAGACAAATCAGCAACAGTCAGCTCGCAGGGACCGTCGATATCTGCAGGATCCATGTACCTGATGTTCATGCCTTCATGGACGGCCACCCGCGCGTCCTGGCGTACTTGGGGCACTAACTGATCGTGTCCGACGTCGACCGCTACAACGTGGCTGGCACCGCGGCGGAGCAGAACATCTGTGAAGCCGCCTGTCGAGGCGCCGGCGTCGAAGCAGCGTTTGCCTTCAACAGTGATGTCCGGGAACGTATCCAGTGCCCCGGCGAGTTTGTGACCTGCGCGGCTCACGTAGATATCTGTTTCATCAAGCCGGACATCGAGTTGCGTTGTGTCGGTGACCTGGAGGGAAGCTTTGGAAAGTACAGAGCCGTTGGAGCTGACCCTGCCTTCGGAGATCAGCGACGCGGCGTGCGTTCGTGACCGCGCTATCCCCCGTCCAACAAGTTCCTGATCGAGACGCCCAGCCATCAAGACGCCTCCGGCCGTGGGGTGGGCATGCCTGGAGTTTCCTCGTTCAGGAGGGTGAGGAGATGATCGTGAATGTCCGTGTAACCTTCCGGGTGGGACGCGACAGGCGCGTCAGTAACAGTGGGGAGCGTCTCCAGCACACGCCGGACCGCAGGATCCGACACATGCGACACATCAGGATAGGGCAAGGCATCCGCAGGATGGTCGTTTCCTGACCCCGCTTCTGTACTGTGCTGCGTCATCACGTCAGTCTAGTGACCGGCCCAGACAACATCGGGCTCGGTCGCTATCTCCGTGTCAGGATGTGCGGCCCACCAGGCGGCACAGCCGGCTCGCCATGAGTCGAGATCGTTAGTCGAACCGTTGATATGAACGGCTGGTCCAATAACAGTTGCTGACGCGCTACCGCACAGGAATGTACCCTGTTCTTCCCTGATGTCGGGGTACTGAAGGTACAGCCCAGGCAGGTCAGCAATGAGAAAGGTGGGCCGCTCCGCCGTCCTTGCCGCGAGGATCGACTCACGGGTATCGACGCCGGTGAGAACAGCTACCGTAGCGAACCCAGCGTTGTTGCCACCGAGGATGTCGGTGTCGAGGCGGTCCCCCACGACAAGAGGTCGGGTGGCGGACAGGCGCCTTGCAGCTTCACGGAAGAGCGGCGCCTCGGGTTTCCCCGCAACACGTGGTTGCTGTCCTGTCGCTGCGGCAACAGCAGCAACAAGTGTGCCGTTACCCGGGGCGATGCCACGCGCCTGTGGAATGGACATGTCCGTATTCGTTGCAACCCAGTGAGCCCCTGAAGTGACAACAAAGGCCGCCTCCGCAAGGTCTTTCCATCCCAGTCCGGGATCAAAGCCTTGGACCACGGCAACTGGATCATCCTCCTGGCTTTTGACGGGATTCAGTCCAACTGCCCTGATTTCCTCGGCCAAGGCGGCGCTACCGGTGATCATCACGTTAGCCCCAGCCGGGAGCAGATCGGCAAGGAGAGTTGCCGCGGCCTGTGAGGAACTGACTACCTGGTGATCTTCAGCGGGTGCGCCAAGCTCGCGCAAGTGGGCTGCCACTTGCGCGGGTGTCCTTGAGGCATTATTCGTGACGTAACCAAGGGCTACCTGGTGCCCCGCCAACGCTTTCAACGCCTCGATAGCACCAGGGATAGCGTGTGGACCAGCGTAAACTACGCCGTCCAGGTCAGAAAGCAGCGCGTCGAAGGCGCTGACAAGGGCATCAGTAGACATTCGCGTTTACCCCTGACGCCCGGCGTCGTCGAGGTCACCCTGAGTTTCGTCGTGGCGTTCGTCTGAAGATTCATCTGCCGGAGCCTCAGCCTGGTCCGCATGGTCCCGCGCGTGCGCGAGCTCGTCATGCTCCACAGAGTCGTCATCGGACTCTGCGTCATCAGACTCAAAAGTCGTCGCGTCGGCGTCGTCGCCCAGATCTGCCAACGCTGCCGGCGCAGGTTCCTCTCTCATCGCAGGCACCGACGTCGCGGCAGTTGCAGTTTCAGAGAGCATCCGCCGGCGATCAGCTTCCTCCCGGGCTTCCTCTTCCTCGTCCCAACCAAGGTCGAAGATCTCTGGTTCGTCGTCGTTCTGATCAATTCCGAGTGCCTTCTCAGCCTTGTCGGCCTGCTTTTCCCACATGGCAGCCTCGGTCGTGCGGTCAACAGCAGCCAGCACATCAGCATATGCACGGAACAGACGTGGACTGTAAGAAAAGGCCTTGTGCATGTCCAACTGACTAATTTCGAGCTCAGAAACGGCTGCATCAAGCTGGCCGAGATCAGTCCTGGCGCCAGCAGCAACAATTGCCAGCTCAACCTTCCCCGGCGCATCAAGATCGTTGGCCTCTTCAGAACGGGCAACATCAAGGGCCCGGTCCGGACGTCCCAGACCACGTTCGCAATCAGCCATGACGGGCAGATGAACGTTTGATCCGCTGATACGACGGTAGGTACGGAATTCCCGAAGCGCCTCTCCGTAGTGACCCGCAGCGTAAGCAGTCAGCCCAACCGCTTCACGGACGACGCCGAGGCGACCGCCCCGACGGCTGGCTGCCAGAGCGTGCTGGAAGGCAAGTTCCGGCTCATCTTCGATGAGGCGCCCCGCCATGACCAAGTGTCGGCCCACCCACTCGGCGCTCTTTTCCTCAAGAGTCTTAATCTGGTGCTGGGTGGGGCGGTCCAGTTCTTTGCCCGTTACATCGTCGTCAATATCGGGCGAACGTTCGCGATCGGGTCGGTTCGCGCTCCGAAGGTCCTTTGCGTTCGGAACCCTAACCGCCTGCTCGGTTTCCTTGGGTCCATACCCGCCATAACCACGATCCGAGCGGCCACCCTGGCCACCCTGGCCACCACGACTGTCACGATCACCGAAGGACCTACGCTCACCCTGACCCTCACGGGAAGGACGATCACCATAAGACTTACGCTCGCCACCCTGGCCACCACGGCTATCACGATCACCGAAGGACCGACGCTCACCCTGACCCTCACGGGAAGGACGATCACCATAAGACTTACGCTCGCCACCACGGCTATCACGATCACCGTAAGACTTACGCTCACCACCCTGGCCACCACGACTGTCACGATCACCGTAAGACTTACGCTCGCCACCCTGGCCACCACGACTGTCACGATCACCGAAGGACCGACGCTCGCCCTGGCCCTCACGGGAAGGACGATCTGAAGAGTTTCCCCCGCGGCCAGCAAAGCCACGAGAAGGTCCCCCGCTGCGCTGCCCACTCTCAGGTCTGCGATCAGCGCCAAACTTGTCGTCTCTGGTGCCGCCGTTGTTTTCGGCCATGATGGGTTCCTCCTGGTACGTAAGCGACGTCGGAATACCGATCGATCGCCCTTCAGTGCTCGACCCGCGCACTGTTTGAAAGCGCCGCGGGAACTTGATCTCCCCCAATTCTAGGCGAGGAGCGGCGTCTGCCTTGACGTAGGCTCCCGCGGTTGGCGGGGTGGGGTGTGTGTTGTGGGGTTGTGGTGTTAACGGGTGAGGGGCCCCACCAGTGGTGGGGCCCCTCGACCTTTTTTCTGAAGTGTTGTCCGGCGGTGTCCTACTCTCCCACACCCTCCCGGGTGCAGTACCATCGGCGCTGTGGGTCTTAGCTTCCGGGTTCGGGATGGGACCGGGCGTTTCCCCCACGCTATGACCGCCGTAACCCTTGTACCCGGCCCCGGCCACGTGTGTGGGGGGTGGGAAGTGTGTGGTCACGACTTCCACGAACCATCCGGTCCCCGGTGAATCAAAAAGCCTTGGAGGGTTTTTTGTTGTGGGGTGGGATGGGTGTGGTGTCTGTGAGACATATATTCTGTTGTGGTTTTTTGTTCCCTGAACACAAACCGTTGGTATGGGTTTGTTGTTTGGGAACCAC
>NZ_JASISU010000003.1 GCF_030063285.1 Pseudarthrobacter sp. PS3-L1
ACGACGGCGGCTGCAGTTCACGACGACGCTAGGCTTAAGCGGTGGTACAGAAAGCGGAGCGGGTGGCGGGAGTCACGGGAGAGGCCCAGGCGATGGCCGGGCCAGCGGGTCCGCTCCGCGCTACCCGTGGCAGGCCGGTTGGGAACGTTACCCGCGGTACCACCAACCCCAACCGCATGCGGCGCGTGGACCGTTGGCTCACCGGGCCGCAAGCATGGCGATTACGCAGGGCCGTCGATCCCCTTGTGGTGGACCTGGGGTACGGCGCCACCCCAGCAACCGCCGTCGAACTTTTTGAACGCCTGCAGTGCATCCGCCCCGACGTGCGGGTGTGTGGAATTGAGATAGAGCCGGAGCGGGTCCGCGCCGGGCACTTGCTGTCCAAGCCCGGGCTGAGTTTCCACCGTGGCGGGTTCGAGTTGCCCATCGCGGGGAACCCGGTGCTGGTGCGGGCCTTTAATGTGCTGCGCCAGTACGAGGAAGCGGATGTTCCAGGGATTTGGGCACTGGTCCAGGACCGCCTTGGGGTCAATGGGCTCTTTGTCGATGGCACGTGCGATGAGATTGGCCGACGGGCTACGTGGGTGGCGCTGGACGCTTCGGGACCACTGAGTTTGAGCATGTCCATCCGCTTTGGTAGTTTCACGGCCCCGTCAGAGCTGGCGGAACGGCTACCCAAGGCGCTGATCCACCGGAACGTTCCCGGCGAGCCGGTAAATGCCCTGCTGCAGGCCATGGACCGGCAGTGGTTGGAGGCGGCGCCTTTGGCATCTTTTGGCCAGCGGCAGCGGTGGCAGGCCATGTGCCAGGGTTTGCGCAATGCTGGCTGGCCGGTTCATGACGGGCAGGTGCGGTGGCGGCTGGGCGAACTGACTGTTGACTGGGCGGCAGTGGCGCCCCTGCGCTGAGCGACCGCCGTCGTCCGGCTGTTTCTGGCGACAGGGCTTTGCGGGATGGGGTGGACTTCGCCGAGGGCCCTAGCTCGAATTCGCGGGAACGGGGCGAATTCGCTGGAACGCTCCCGCGACCAGGGAACGCTCCCGCGACGAAGAACCGCTGCAGCGAATTCGAGGCACACGGAATCCAGGGCTAGAGCTTGCGGGCGCCTGGCTTTTGCTACGGCGCGGCCAGTTATAAAGGAGGGCTGCAGGCTACCAGGGGCCGTAAGGGCCGTTGTTCCGGGATCCACCAGCGCCGGCATCGCGGACGGCGGGGCGCACATCGGCAAGATAGACGGAAGCTGCCACAACCGCAGCCAGGCCAAACAGGCCAAGGGTTCCAAAGAGCCCACCGCCACTGCCCACTACGGAGATCAGGCCAATCGCCGTGGCGCCACCGGTGAGGGCCATCCAGAACGTCTTGGTCCGCTTTCCCATCGCCTCGAAAGCTGCGGGTTTGCGGCGCAGGCAGTCGACAAAGGCCCATGCCTCGAGGGCAAAAGCTACCAGGGCCAGGATAAGGAAAATCCCGGATTCTATATACGCAATCATCAGTCGTCCGTCCACAGGACCAGCCTACCGGGACAACGCAGTGAAAGCCTGCTCCAAATCTGCCCAGAGGTCCTCGACATTTTCGATCCCCACGCTGAGCCGCACCAGGTTGGCGGGCACGGACGTGGGTTCCGCAACGTGCCTGCGGCGCCTTTCGATCAGCGATTCCACCCCGCCCAAGGATGTTGCAGGCAACCACAGGTCCACCGCGGAGACCAGCGCATCGGCCGCGGCAGCACCGTCCAGCCCCGCAACCGGAGCGACCTGGATGCAGACAATGGCGCCAAACCCCTTCATCTGGGCCCGTGCCCTGGTGTGCCCGGGGTCGCTGGGCAGGCCGGGATACCTGATGGATTCCACCAGGGGATGATCCTGGAGCCTGCGGGCCAGCTCTGCCGCCGAGGCCTGGGACCGTTCCACCCGAAGCGCCAGGGTCCGCAGCCCACGCAGCGCCAGCCACGCCTCAAACGGTCCAGCGATCCCCCCGTGAATGATCCGATGGTGCAACAGTGCAGCGCGAAGCTCCGGATTGGAGGTGACCAGTGCGCCAAGGACCACATCGGAGTGACCGGCCAGGTATTTGGTCACGGAATGAAGCACGACGTCGGACCCAAGTGCCAGCGGCTGCTGCACCAGCGGCGTCGAAAAAGTGTTGTCCGTGACCACTGTCGCGCCGACGTCGTGCGCGGCAGCGGCCAGGACGGTAATGTCAGCGATCCCCAGCATGGGGTTGGTGGGGCTTTCCAGCCACAGCATGGCAGCTGGTGCGTCATCAGCTGGTGCCAGTGCGGCAAGGACAGCATTCGTGTCAGCAATATCAACTGTCCGCAACTGCAGGAATCCTTTTTCATGCAGCTCCGTGGCCATCACCAGCGAGCCGGCATAGCTGTGCGAGGGCATCACGAGCACGCCACCGGCCGGAACCAGTGACAGCGCCGAACTGACAGCTGCCAGGCCCGAGGCATACAGCAAACCAGGCAGCTCCGAACCCTCCAGCTGGCCCAGGGCCTCCTCAAAAGGATCCCAGGTGGGATTGGAGTAGCGGCCATACCCGCGATCGCCGTCGGCCAGCGGGCCCGTGCCGTAGAACGTCGAGGACAGCACAAGGGGAGGATTGACCGGCTGATCATGCTCGCGTGGTGGCCGGCCAGCGGCCACCACCAGGGAATCGGCCTTGAGTGACGCTGCCATCTGCTCGGAAAGACTCATGGGCACAGCGTACGACGCCGGGTGGCCGGGGGTGAAAGCCATGACGCGTGGCGCGTGGCACCCGGGTGCGCGCGTGTGCTCGGCGCATGTTCGCTGCGTCTGTCCACATCGGCGCGTCTGTCCACAGCGGATCGCGTCCAGCGGGCTGTGTCAGGGAATGTCGGTAGGCTGGTGCGGTGACTACGCAGAACCAGGGACTCTTCATTGCATTCGAGGGCGGCGACGGCGCCGGCAAATCGACGCAGGCCAGCCTGTTGGCCGCGGCCCTGGAATCCCGCGGACACACGGTTCTGCGCACCCGCGAACCCGGTGGCACACCCATTGGCGAGAAGTTGCGTTCCCTGGTGCTCGATCACGGCCACGGCCACATCGATGCCCGCACGGAGGCGTTGATCTTCGCCGCTTCCCGCGCTGCGCACGCCACGCAGGTTATCCGCCCGGCGCTGGAGGACGGCACGGTGGTCCTTTCAGACCGCTACATTGATTCCTCCGTGGCCTACCAGGGCGCCGGCCGCAACCTTGGCGCTGACGCAGTCCGAACCCTGAACAACTGGGCCACCGACGAGCTGCACCCCGACCTGACGGTCCTGCTGGACGTCGAACCAGCCATTGGGCGCCAACGCCGTACCGCAGGCGAAGCTGTCGAAGACAGGATGGAATCCGAAGCCGACGAATTCCACTGCCGCATCAGGGAAGCCTTCCTGGCATTGGCGCAGTCCGCTCCCGAGACCTACCTTGTGCTGCCAGCGCACCAGGCAGTTGAGGAACTCTCTGCGCAGATCCTGGCGCGGGTCACCACCCTGCTGGATGCTGTACCTCCCCTTGAGCTTGCCCCGTGAGCGTCTGGGATGACCTGCAGGGCCAGGAATCCGTGGTGGAGCAGCTACGGCAGGCCGCCCAGGGCGCGGCCCTTACCCACGCCTGGCTGTTTACGGGGCCGCCCGGATCCGGACGTTCCAACGCGGCGCGGGCCTTCGCTGCGGCGTTGAACTGCGACCAGGACAACGTCCAGGACCGCGGCTGCGGACACTGCGCCGCGTGCCGGACCATTCTTGGCGGAACGCACTCCGACGTCACGTTTGTACGTACGGACAAGGTCACCATCACCATCGACGAAGCCCGCCAGCTGGTCTCCAAAGCCGGAAACCGGCCGTCGTCTGGAAGGTGGCGGATCATTGTAGTGGAGGATGCGGACCGGATGGCAGAACGCACCACCAACGTGCTGCTCAAAGCCATTGAGGAGCCCACCCCGCGGACCATCTGGATGCTGTGCGCACCATCGCCCGCTGACGTGCTGATTACCATCCGGTCCCGTTGCCGCCCTGTTGCGCTGCGGCTGCCACCGGCGGCTGATGTTGCGGCGCTCCTGGTGAAGCGCGACGGCGTCGATCCCCTCCTGGCCGAACGCGCAGCGCGCGCTGCACAGAGTCACGTCGGCATTGCGCGGCGACTGGCCAGCGACCCTGGTGCCCGTGAGCGCCGCATGGAAACGGTCCGGATCCCGGTGCAGCTCCGCGGCATTACCGATGCCGTGATGATGGCGGACAAACTGGTGAAGATTGCGACAGCCGAAGCCACCAGTTCCAACGAGGAACGCGACGCCGCCGAGAAAATCTCGCTGCTGGCGAGCCTGGGAGCACCGGAGAGCGGAACGCTGCCGCCCACCATGCGCAGCCAGGTCAAGGCACTCGAGGACGACCAGAAGCGACGGGCCAAGCGCTCCATCACCGATTCACTGGACAGGACCCTGACCGACCTCCAGTCCTTCTACCGTGACGTCCTCATTGTCCAGATGGGGAACGCCGTCGAGCTGGTCAATGTGGAACTCCACCAGGACATTGAGGCCTTCGCGGGCAAATCAACGCCCGAAGAAACACTGGCCCGCATGGACGCCATCAGCAAGGCCCGCCAACGCATCACCACCACCAACGTTGCACCACTACTAACCATGGAAGCCATGGCCGCAAGCCTGATCCAGAAAGCCAAGGAGAACCAATGACAGCTGCCCCGATCAGGTCCCCCAGATACCGGAGCGCCTTCATTGCCGCACGGGCTGCCGCCGCCGTGGTGCTGGCAGTATCGCTTGCTGCGTGTACGGGATCCGACTCAGGCAGCACCTCGGCGGACCGCGCCACCAGCCAGGCCGATCCCTCGATCGCTGCCTCGGCTCCGGAAGGTCTGGATCCGTTCTACACGCAGAGCGTTTCCTGGACCCCCTGCGAGGACGGGCTGCAGTGCGCGCAAGTAAAGGTCCCGGTGGACTATGCCGATCCCGCAGGGGAGACCATCACCCTCGCAGCCGTCCGCACGCAGAGCAGCGGCACCAAGAAGGGCAGTATCCTGGTCAATCCCGGCGGACCAGGCGGCTCCGGCTACGACTACGTCCTGGGGGCCCAGCAAACCATCTCCAAGGATCTTCGGGAATCCTACGACCTGGTGGGCTTTGACCCGCGCGGCGTGAAGCGCTCAGCCCCCGTGACGTGCCTGGATGACGCAGCCCGGGATGCAGCACGGGCAGCAAACTACGACCTGGAAACCGACGCAGGCCTGGCCTCCGCGATTGCAGACAACAAAGTCTTTGCCGAGGCCTGCGCAGCAAACACTGGCACAATCCTGGGCCATGTGGATACCGTCAGCGCAGCGCGAGACATGGATGTGCTCCGCGCGGTCCTCAATGACGCAAAGCTGAACTATCTGGGGTTCTCTTACGGGACGTTCCTCGGCTCCACCTACGCGTCACTCTTCCCGGACACCGTTGGCCGCATGGTCCTCGATGGCGCGCTGGACCCCTCCCTGAGCAACGAGGAACTCACCCGAGGACAGGCCCGAGGGTTCGAGAAGGCCATTGCTGCATACGTAGCCAGCTGCCTGGCGGAATCCGGCTGCCCGCTTTCCGGCACCGTTGAGGACGGCGTATCGCAAATCCAGGATCTGATCACTGCCGTGAGCGCGAACCCGCAGACCATACCCGATGGACGGACTGTGACAGGGAACCTGCTGGTCAGCGGCCTGATCACACCGCTCTATGCCGACGAGAGCTGGCCTGCACTCACGCAGGCGCTGGGCGCGGCGTTCTCCGGGGACCTGAGCCTGATGATGCGCCTGGCAGACCTTGGCGCTGACCGGGCCGAGGATGGCACGTACACCTCCAACTCGGCGTTTGCGTTCAACGCCGTCAACTGCCTGGACTACCCCATGGTGACCGATGTGGCCGCCATGCGCGCTGATGCCAGGCTGCTGGAGCAGGACTCTCCCACTCTGGGCAAGTTCCTGGCCTACGGTGGAACGTCCTGCCAGGACTGGGCATACCCAAGCATCCGTACCCCTGCCGCGGTGCAGTACACGGGAGATGCACCCATCGTGGTCATCGGCACCACTGGGGATCCGGCTACCCCCGTTGAGTGGGCTGGCGCGCTGCGCGAACAGCTGGGCAATGCGTCCCTGCTGACCTGGCGCGGTGAAGGCCATACGGCCTACGGCCGGTCCAACAGCTGCATCAGCGACGCGGTGAACCAGTACTTCCTCGACGGCACGCAGCCAACCGACAAAACGGTCTGCTGAGGAAGACTGCCCGTCAGGAAACGTGGATTAGCGTCTGCCGGCCAGCAGGTAACCCGGCACGTCCCTGATGGAGTCCACCACTGCCCGAGCACCCGCGGAGCGAAGCTCCGCATCGCCGTGCGCCCCGGTGAGGACACCTAGGACCGTGCCTGCGCCTGCGCGGATCCCGGACTTCATGTCAGCAACCGAACCGCCCACCACTGCCACGCTCCGGACATCGTCAATGTCGAGGGCCAACACGGCCGTGAGGATCATGTCAGGGTAGGGCCTGCCGCGGCCGGCATCCGAGGGGCACAGGCTGAGGTCCGCCAGCCCCATCCAGCCAAGTGATTCGAGGAGCACATTCTGCGTATGACGGCCGAACCCCGTGGCGAGGCAAATCTGGATGTTGGCTGAACGCAACGCGCAGAGCGCATCCTCAGCGCCCGGGACGGGGAGAATACCGCCGTCGGAAATCAGTTCATCGCAGTGCAGCTCAAAGGCACGATTGGCACGGTGCGCTTGATCATCATCTGCGAAGAAGGACCGTAGGATATCGATCCGTGGCGTCCCTGACACGGCACTGGCGTGCGCCAGCATGCTCCCCAGTTGGGCTGAGCCGGCGCTGATGCCTTCACCCTGGAGCGTGCGAGAAAGGGCGTTTTCCACGAGCCCGTCATTCACCACGGTGGTCCCCACCATCGCCACCACAGCAAGCTGGGTGGCACCACCGGGCCGCACCGCCGCATCATCTGTCCCCTGCGTATGTGCAGTCATAGTCATCCCCCTCAGCTGCGGTGGAGCGACCTCGGCATCCACGCTGTGCCTAGCATCACCGACGGGAGCAATCACCTGCTGAACCCCGTGCTTCGGGGCGGTGAACAATCCACCAACGTCGACTCCACCGTGTTTGTCCGCGTGCGCCAGGAGGCACAGCCATTTTGACCCGGACGGCGGCATTCCACTAGAGTTATCTCTTGCATGAAGCGGCCGGGACACCGGTCATTTTCATGCGGTGCTTCCTTAGCTCAGTCGGTAGAGCGTTTCACTCGTAATGAAAAGGTCATCAGTTCGATTCTGATAGGAAGCTCGCATAAGGTCCCCTGGAAGCTGTTGACTTCCGGGGGTTCTTTCATTGTCCGGCCGTAGGATTGCCGAATGGATCCCGATTCCTTTGCCGCAGTCGCCGCACAGGTCTATTCCGCCCCACTGGGCGAATTTGTGGCCGCGCGCACGGCAGCTGCCCGTGCAGCTTCCGGACCGGAGGCCAAGGAACTTGCTGTGGCAATCCGCGCACTGCCCAAGCCGTCCGTTGCTGCTTGGACACTGAACATGCTGGTCCGGCAACGGCCAGCCATCATCACCGAACTTCAGGACCTGGGTACGGAGCTCCGTGCAGCTCAGGCCCAGGTCAATGCAGCCCGCCTGCGCGATCTGGCGAAAGAACGACGTCGGCTGGTCCGCACCGGGCTGACCCAGGCACGCGAGGTGGCAGGCTCATTCGGGAAAGTTCTGAGCGCCGCCACTGCGGTTGAGATCGAAGCGACGCTCAAAGCGCTCACGATTGACCGTGCGGCCTCAGCTGCGGTGACCAGTGGGCTTCTCGTTCGCACCCTCACTGCCGATGGCATCGACGCTGTTGACGTGGGCGGAGCCGTTGCCGTTGTGGGGACCCCTGGACTCGAGCGGACCAGCACTCTCCGTCCTGTGCAGCAGAAGCGCAGTACGGCACCTGACACGCATGCGGCTGCCGCCCGGAACGCCAGGATGCAGGCCGCGAAGGCGCAGGCAAAGGAAGCTGAAGCAGCAGATCTGGAACGCAGCATGGCTGAGCTGTCCGCGCAGATTACTGCAGCGCGTACGGAGCTCTCTGCGCTCAACCATCAGCTGAAATCTGTGCAAAAACAGGCAGCGGCGGCAGCAGCGGAGGCAAAGATCCTTGCCCGGGCAGCCAGGAAAAGCCAACGGACTGCGGACGCGGCCAGGGAGCGCCTGCTTCGCCAAGGCAACACGATGGCGTGAGTACCGGAATTGTCAGGGCTCCGCTGCACACTGAAGTCATGGAAAACCTGGCAAGCGTCAACGCTGGTGTTTCAGCTCCTGAGGAGACAGCTGCACCCGGTGCACGTGAGTTCCACGTGACCTTCTTCGATCCCGGCTGCGGCCGGATCCAACATGAAATATTTGCAACCCTCGCCACAGCTGAACGCTTCGCAGACAGCCAGTGCAGCAGCGAGGATGCCTGGTCGACTGTCGACGTCGTCGACGGCCCGGCCGCACTCAACGCAGCCTAGGGGTCAATGGCGCCCCGCCCCGGCAGGTGCGGCCTGACCGAGCCTGATGATGCGGTCAACCACTGGGTATAGTGAGGCCACAGTGTGTGTTGGGACTGGAGTTGTTTGGTGGCTTCTCCACGGCAAAGGACATCTGATCCTGCCCCCACCGCAGACATCCTCACACAAGGTGGAACCTCAGATGCCCGTACCCTCCAGTCCCAAGAAACCCCACGGCAGGGGGCGGTCAGCCTCCGGGACGCCACCGAGGCCTCCGCGAACGGCCGGACTGCTCATTGCAGGCGCTACCATCGCCGCGGCAGCAGCCCTCTGGTTTGCCGTATCGGCCGTGGGCCCCCTACCCGGCGAGACTCCGGTGAATGGGCTTCTCTTCGGCCTGTGGAACATTCTCTATGCAGCGGACGCTCCGCCGGTCAATATTGTTCTCTCGGCGATCTTCCTTGCACTTTTCTTGGCGCTGGGAGTAGCCCTGCTGGAACAGCGCATCACCAACAGAACACGTCGCTCAACCAACGGCGGTTCCACGCCGCTGGCCCCCAAGATCATCATGGAGACAACCCGCGGAGTCTATGCAGGACCAGTGACCATCACTGTTCTGGTCCCCGCCCACAACGAGCAGGCATCCCTTCCGCAGACTTTGGCGTCGCTTTTTGAGCAGTCGCATCCCCCCGAACGTGTTGTGGTGGTGGCCGATAACTGCACGGACAGCACTGTCGATATTGCCCGCGCAGCTGGTGTCGACGTCTTTGAAACCGTCGGCAATACGCACAAAAAAGGCGGGGCCCTGAATCAGGCACTTCGAAAGATACTCCCAGGCCTGGGCGATAACGATGTTGTCATGATCATGGATGCCGACACCGCATTGGACGATGGCTTCCTGGCCAACGCGGCGCGTCGGATGAGCGAAGACCGCGCACTCATGGCAGTCGGTGGACTTTTTTACGGTGAACAGGGCCACGGACTTCTGGGACAGTTCCAGCGCAACGAATACATCCGCTACGCCAGGGAGATGCGCAGGCGTCGAGGTCGCGTCTTTGTCCTGACCGGCACCGCATCCGTCTTCCGTCCAGTGGCTCTGCGTGCCATCGCCGAAGGACGCGGAGATTCTCTTCCCGGGATCCATGGAGACGTTTACGACACAGCGTCCTTGACGGAGGACAACGAACTCACCATCGCGCTGAAATCCCTGGGCGGACTGATGATTTCTCCCCAGAACTGCACGGTGGTGACAGAACTGATGCCGACCTGGAAGACGCTCTGGGCTCAACGCCTTCGGTGGCAACGCGGCGCCCTCGAAAACATCGGTGCCTACGGACTCACTCCCCAGACCATGCGTTACTGGGCACAGCAACTCGGCATAGGATACGGGGTGATAGCCCTGGGGACGTATCTGCTGCTGATCCTGCTCATGGCCCTCTCCCTCGACGACTGGGTCTGGTTCCCGTTCTGGCTCGGACTGGGCCTGATCTTCACGATCGAACGTGTTGCCACGGTGTGGAAAGGCGGTTGGAAGGCACGTGGCCTTGCCCTGCTGGTCTTCCCTGAACTTGTCTTCGACATGTTCTTGAACATCGTTTATGTGAAGGGAGTAATTGATCTCTCGATTGGACGCAAGGCTGACTGGAAGCACCTCAGCCACATCTCACCTCCCCAGACCGAACACCTGCCGAAGAAATCGAGCCCAGGACTATGACAGTCGCAATTCCAGCCGGAATACTCCTACCCCAGACGCTCCTGCAGACTGACCTTTTCGCCATCCTTGCTACGTTCGTGGCGATCAACACCATCTTCTACGTGGCGTTGGCCGTGTCCAAGATTCTTCCCAAGGTCTACATCACGGACTGGATCCGACGAAACAATGAGCGTTCCGAGACCCGAAGCATCCACCCTGCACCAAACGACCAGGGTCCGGGCGGGATCTGAACGCATCACATCAGGCCAAGCAAAAAACAAACGGTTCCACACGCAAACGTCGCCACAGCCCCTTGGGCTGCGGCGACGTTTGTCAGTTTTCGGGCTGCAGGGCTGACTACCCTGGGCCCTGCGAGCCCCGTACTCGGGGCCGTTTCCTAGAAGTCGGCGGTGGCCGGGTCTGCGCCGATGCGGCCTTCGGCGCCGCGGTCCAGGCCACTGATTGCCTCAACGTCTGCTGCATCGAGTGTGATGTCCAGCGAGGCGTAGTTCTCCTGGATCCGGGATTCGGTCACGGACTTGGGGATGACAACGTTGCCGATGGCAAGGTGCCAGGCAATGACAACCTGTGCGGAGGTAGCGTTGTGCTTTTCCGCAATATCAGTGACAACCTTGTCCTTCAGCAGTTCGCCACCCTGGCCCAGCGGGGACCATGCCTGGGTAAGAATGCCATGCGCTGCGCCAAATTCGCGCAGTTCGGCCTGGTTGAAGAAGGGGTGCAGCTCAATCTGGTGGATGGCTGGGGTTACTCCAGTGGCATCGATGATTTCCTGCAGGCCTTCCTTGGTGAAGTTGGAAACACCAATGGTCTTGACCTTGCCCTGTTTCTGCAGCTCGATCAGCGCACGCCAGGTATCGACGTAGGACTTGGCGCCCGGCTTCTGCCAGTGAATCAGGTAGAGGTCCAGCGTATCGAGGCCCAAGCGCTCCATGGATGCCTCAAAGGCTGCCAGTGTGGAGTCGTAGCCCTGGTCGTCGTTCCAGAGCTTTGTGGTGATAAAGAGCTCGTCATGAGCCAGTCCCGAGGAGGCAATCGCGCGGCCTACGCCTGCTTCGTTGCCATAGATCTTGGCTGTGTCGATGTGGCGGAAGCCGGCCTTGAATGCCTGGCCCACCACTTTTTCCGCAACGTCGTCTTCGACCTGCCACACGCCGTAGCCGAGCTGCGGGATGGTGTGGCCGTCGTTGAATGTGAGGTTCGGTGAAGTAGTCATCCATTCATCATGCCGAACGTCTTTTCGGTGTTCAAACCTGTCCGCCGCACGCTTAACCGGGAATAATCCGCGTCCGGGCCACGATTCCCACTAGTACCCCTGCGTGTCCTCGGCGAGATGGCGTTCGGCGTCGGCCACTTGTTCCACCACGGATTCAGCACGCCGCCAGACTGATGCTGCGCCCACAGGCACGGGGCCAACGGCCAGGCGGAGCATGGCTGCGGCTTCGGCAGTGGTTGCCAAGGAGTTGCCTGCTTTGGACAGCGCACGGTGTACCCCGGACAGCGAACCCGGAACGTCCAGGCCTTCACTTGGCGAACGGCGCTGCGCCTCAACGCACACCACCCTGACGCGTTCGGATACTGCGCCCAACTGGTTGGCTACTTCGACGAGTTCATTGTAGAGGGAGTCGTCCTCCACGCCTTCGAGAACCTGGTGGTAACGGTCCAGACCGCGCCGGAAACGATCATGTGCGCGGCGCCATAAGCCTTTACCAAGCTCAGCATCATCCTTTTTCCCCTGCCGGGCTGCCGAAAAGAATCCCACGGCGGACCTAGTGGCGCTGCCCGGCTGCGGGGGCTACAGGCCCAATTTCCGGAACAGTCACGTGGGGATCAGTCATTTGTTCATACTCTCACGGGCGGCAGTCCATCATGTCCGCTGGACTGCCGCCCTGCCGCTCAACTGGGCTGTCACTTTCTCCTGCAGATGGCTGCAGTCAGCAGCATCGACCCTGCGGATGAGTGTCCTGCCTGTCGTTGCGGTCCCGCCAGAATTCCCTTTCAGTCATCGGGGCCTCGTCATGCCCTGACGCTGCGTGATGTTCCAGGTACTTCACATAGGCATCGGCGCCCAAGACTCCACTGAAATAACGGGCGAATCCCTTGAACCCGGCGGAAACAGCCGCCATCGCAGCAAGGGACATCAGTGCTGCCCCGCTTTTTCTGCCCGGCGTTCCGGCGGCAGGTTCTGCCATTGCGCCAACAGTTCCTTTTCTGGAGCGGTAGCGATAAATCCTGCAGGTGCAAATACCCTCGAGGGGATGGCAGGGTCTTCGCTGCTGCTCGACTTTCCACCGGAGGCAATGTTCCGGTAAGACCTGACGGTGGCAAGGGTGGCCGTAACAATCACCACGATGCTAAGGATGACAAAAATAACGGACAGCCAGCCCTGGATCATGGTGTTGCGCACCACTGCTTCCATGGCGGCAACCGACTTTGCGGAACCAAACTCTGTCTTTCCATCCGCCAGGGCCCTGGCGAACGCGGAGTTGTTGGCGAAGTAGCCTACGGCCGGCGTCGAGGAGAAGATCTTCTGGAAGCTGGCGGTGATGGTCACGACGGCCGTGAATGCCAACGGCAACGCAATGATCCAGAGGAACCTGAATGTTCCGCCCCGTGCGGCAATTGCCATGCAGACGGCAAGGGCAATTGCCGCGAGCAACTGGTTGGCGATACCGAACAGCGGGAACAGCGTATTGATGCCGCCCAGCGGATCAGTGACCCCCATCAGGAGTACAGCACCCCAGGCACCCACCATGATCGCTGTGCAAAGCCAGGCACCCGGACGCCATGATGCTTCCTTGAATTTGGGGATGAAGTTGCCGATTGAATCCTGCAGCATAAAGCGCGCAACACGAGTACCGGCGTCGACGGCTGTGAGGATAAACAACGCCTCGAACATGATGGCGAAGTGGTACCAGAAGGCCATCATGGCTGGCCCGCCAATGAACTGCTGCATGATGTGCGCCAGGCCAACAGCCAGGGTAGGCGCGCCGCCAGACCGGGAGACGATGCTCTCCTCCCCGACGTCCTTTGCGGTCTGGGCCAGAAGATCGGGGCTGATGTTGACGCCAGCCAGTCCCAGGCTGTTGACCCAGGCGGCTGCGGTCTCGACGGTTCCGCCGGTGAGCGCCAGTGGTGCGTTCATGGCGAAGTAGATGCCACGGTCAATGGAGATGGCTGCCACTAGGGCCATGATGGCCACAAAGGATTCCATCAGCATGCCGCCATAGCCGATAAACCGCGTCTGGCGCTCCTTTTCGATCAGCTTTGGGGTTGTACCTGAGGAGATCAAGGCATGGAACCCGGACAGCGCTCCGCAGGCGATGGTGACGAAGAGGAACGGGAACAAAGATCCCGGGAAGACTGGGCCGTTGTCCCTGCCAGCGAATTCGCTGAAAGCGGGAACGGTGATCTCTGGGCGGACCACAATGATGGCAAGTGCCAGCATCACAATCACGCCGATCTTCATGAAGGTGGACAGGTAGTCACGCGGCGCCAGCAGCAGCCAGACGGGAAGAATTGCCGCGATGAAGCCGTAAACAATGAGCCCCCAGGCCAGCGTCACCTTGTCCAGGCTGAAGACTGCGGCGCCCCATTCGGTTTCGGCCACAATGCCGCCACCAATGATGGCCGCCATGAGCAGCACAAATCCAATGATTGAGACTTCCATGATCTTGCCTGGGCGCAGGTAGCGCAGGTATACGCCCATAAACAGGGCGATCGGAATAGTCAGGCCCACGGAGAAAACGCCCCAGGGACTCTCGCCGAGGGCGTTGACGACAACGAGCGCCAGGATTGCCACAATAATCACCATGATCAACAGGGTGGCGATCAGTGCTGCCGTCCCGCCGATCAGGCCCAGTTCCTCGCGGGCCATCTGGCCCAGGGAGCGACCGCCGCGGCGCATGGAGAAAAACATGACCACGTAGTCCTGGACTGCCCCCGCCACCACTACGCCGAGGATGATCCAGATGGTACCAGGCAGGTAGCCCATCTGCGCCGCAATGATTGGTCCCACCAGGGGTCCAGCGCCTGCGATTGCGGCGAAGTGGTGGCCGAAGAGGACGTTGCGGTCAGTGCGGACAAAATCCTTGCCATCGGCCTTGTATTCGGCGGGCGTGGCGCGTTTGTCGTCAGGTTTGAGCAGGAACCGCTCAATAACCTTGGAATAGAACCGGTACCCGATCAGATAGGTACAAATCGAGGCGAAAACAAACCAGATGGCGTTGACAGTCTCACCACGGATGATCGCCAGCATTACCCATGACACGCCACCAAGGAGTGCGATGGCGACCCAGAGCGCAATTTTGGCCGGAGTCCAGTTGCGGTCCTGGGCAGCCAGCACCTCGGGATCAATTGTTGTTGCTGGCAGGTCAGGGTCGGTGACCAGCTGATTCCCGCTGGCCGCTTGCGGCCTGTTTTCATCGGGCACGTCGGACATGTCTCCTCCTTGAGATTCCCCACATTGTTAGTGTTCTGCAAGGCACCCTACCAACGCGTGCGGGGCTGCGGGGCGAACCCACGGTGGCATTTGCGCCGGCACGCGATAAACGGTGTCCCGACGTCGTCCAGCGGCAACAGAAGCACGGCTAACCCTGGCTGCCTGCCGGAGACTTACCGGCGCGAGTCTGCCGCAGCTGACGCGCCTTCCCTGAAAATCCCGGTGGACTGCTGACGTGCTGCATTACCCTGTACCTGCTGGCCCGATGATTGCCCCGCCTGCTGGACCAAGCGCGCCTCGCACAGGTCAAGCCAGCGGACTTCGGCCTCGGTCTGGAAGATCAGTGAATCCAGAACCAGCAGCGCAGCCATATCCGCGCCGCGCTGCATCGCGACGGTGTCGCGCCTGGACTTGGTGTAGTCCTGCAGGGCCCGCATGGATGCCAGCCGCTGCGTTGCGATGATGGCCGCCGCATTGACTCCCGGCAGGGTAATCGCCAGGGCCAACTTGATGGCAAGTTCATTGCGCGGCGGGCTTGTCCGCCCCACGGGAGCGCCGAACCAGCTTCCGACAGCAGCGCGGCCTGCATCGGAGATGCTGTAGATGACGTGCCCCTCGCCGTCGCCGCCGTCGTTGTGGACTAGGCCATCGCGGTCCAAGCGGTCCAACGTGGTGTAGACCTGCCCAATATTGAGTGGCCAGGCGGCTCCCGTGCGGGCTTCGAACTCGGAGCGGAGCTGATACCCGTACCGCGGGGTGTCCTGCAGCAATGCCAGCAGGCTGAAGCGGATGGACATGGTCTCCTTTCCAGGATTCGTGGTGGGACGGCGCCCGCTGCCCGGCAGTGGATCAGAGAACCAACAGGACCTTGCCGACGTGATCGCCAGAGTCGAAGTACGTGTGCGCGTCACTGACCTGGGCCAACGGAAAAGTCTTGGCGACCAGGGGCTTGATGCTTCCGTCCACCACCAGCGGCCACACTGAGTCGCGCACGGCGTCCATGATGATGCCCTTCTCCGCAACGCTACGCGGGCGCAACGCGGTGGCAACAATGGCAGCACGCTTGGTCAGCAATTGCCCCAGATCAACTTCGCCCTTGGCACCGCCCTGCAGACCGATGATGACGAGGCGGCCGTACTCTGCCAGGGCCTCGACGTTCTTCTGCAGGTACTTGGCCCCCACCACATCGAGGATCACATCGGCACCCTTGCCATCATTGTGCTTCTTCAGGGCACTGGGAAAATCTTCCGTCGCGTAGTTAATGGCAATATCCGCTCCGAGAAACGCGGTGGCCGTGCTGATTTTTTCATCCGTACCGGCAGTGGTCGCAACAGTTGCGCCCAGGGCTTTCGCCATCTGGATGGCCATGGTGCCAATGCCGCCAGTTGCTCCGTGGATCAGGACTGTTTCTCCAGCCTGGAGCTGGGCAGTCATCACCAGGTTGGAGTAGACAGTTGCGGCAACCTCGGGCAGGGAAGCGGCAGTGACCAGGTCAACGCCGTCGGGGATCCGAAGAACCTGCTCCGCGGGAACAGCAACCTTCTGCGCATAGCCACCACCGGACAGGAGCGCCACCACCTTGTCGCCCAACACAAACGATTTCTTGACGTTCGGGCCAAACCCGGCAATCCGGCCAGACACTTCAAGGCCCGGAATCTCGGATGCACCGGCCGGGGGCGGGTACAGTCCCTTCCGCTGTTGGACATCCGCACGGTTGAGGCCGGCAGCAACAACATCGATGAGGACTTCGCCCGGACCAGGCACCGGCGCAGGAACGTCCTGGACTTCCAGGACCTCGGGACCGCCCGGTCCCGAAATAATGACGGCTTTCATGAAAATCTCCTGTTGCAGAACTCAGTGGCAGCCATCAGCGGACGGCTACCGGCGGCTGCCGGACACCCCTGTTTTGTGCCAAGCAACTGCCTATGAAAGACTACTAGGCAGGGAAGGTTGTCCGAGCGGCCGAAGGAGCTAGTCTTGAAAACTAGTGTGCGGTAACCCCGTACCAAGAGTTCGAATCTCTTACCTTCCGCGTTGAGGCCCCGGTTCACCAGATTGCTGGTGAACCGGGGCTTTTCGTTTGGCTGGGGAAGGCGCCCCGTAGCCCGCTGAAACCGAGAGCCTTGAAACCGGCAGGGCCCAGGAATAGTCTTTTGTGATCAGGCCAACAGTCCCGGATTCGGGGTGTTCCGTTCAGGAGATGACATGCCAACGCCAGATTTCACCAACGGGGCCCCCTGCTGGATCGACCTCATGAGCACAGACACCCAAAAGGCCTGCGCATTCTACGGTGCCATTTTCGGCTGGGACTTTGCCGCGGGGGACCAGGAAAAATACGGCGGTTACATCATGGCTACCAAGAACGGCAGCACCGTGGCCGGCATCATGGCCCGGCAACCGGACCAGGTGGGAATGCCAGACCTATGGTCCGTCTACCTGCGCACCGAAGATGCAAAAGCTACAGCTGACGCCATCGCTGCCAACGGCGGATCCGTCCATGTGGGGCCCATGGACATTCCCGATCAAGGCGCCATGCTCTTCTTCATGGATCCCTCAGGTGCGGCAGCCGGGGCCTGGCAGCCTGGTGCCATGAAAGGGTTCGAGGTCGCCGCGGAGCCCGGTGCGCCCGCATGGTTTGAGCTCCACGCCAAGAAGTACGACGCCGCACTGGATTTTTACAGCACCGTCTTCGGCTGGCACCCTGCAGTCCTCAGCGACACCCCGGAATTCCGCTACTCCACCTCCGGCGAAGGAGACAGCGCACAGGCGGGAGTCATGGATGCTGCTGCCTATCTGCCAGCTGACGTTCCATCACACTGGGAGGTCTATTTCAGCGTGGAAGACACCGACGCAACCCTGGAGAAGGCGCTGGCCCTCGGCGGAACACTGATCGATGGTCCACAGGACAGCGAGTTCGGCAGGGTAGCCCAGCTCTCGGACCCCACCGGTGCGATGTTCAAGATTGTTGCCGAAGCGACTGCATCGACGGAGCACTAAGCCAACGGCGCAACAGGCCGTCGTCGTTACGTGCTCGTAAATTCTTCAGTGAATCTTTCATATCTGCTCACCTGGACTCCTACCCACCGGTAGTCTGTGTGATGTCCGGCACACACCTCGAATGCACACGGACGCAATACTGCGTTCATTCAAGGCTGCTGTGATGTGCCAGGCCGTGTCTTTGGGAGACGCAGCCTGGAAACCACATTGTGCGGCAATCCGGACATCTTCCGTCGCATCCCTACCGGGGCAACCCAACGAAAGTCGGAGCAGAATGCATCACTCATCCTGGAAACTGGCGCTGGGGACAGCGCTGTCAGTGGGGCTCATCGCCGCTCCCCTGATAGCGCTGCCCGCCATCGCTGTTGAAGCCGCGCCAGCGGCAGCGGGCAACTCACCCGTCACCATCAACGAGGCCTACCTGAGCGGAGGCAGCGCCGGCGCCGCTTTCACCAACAAATTTGTTGAGCTCTACAACTCCTCCGACGCAGCAGTGCCCCTGAACGGCTGGTCGCTGCAGTACCGATCGGCCACTTCCACCGGAAATCCTTCTGGCGTCGTGCCCCTGAGCGGCAGCATCCCTGCCAAAGGCCACTTCCTGGTCCAGGGCGGAAGTAACGGCACCAACGGCGCCGCACTGCCCACCGCCGACGTCGTAGGAGGTGCGCTCAACCCGTCCGGCGGTGCCGGAACACTCATCCTGGCGAAGCAGGCAGGAGCCCTGGCGCTTCCTGCCGGGAACGTGATCGAGCCCGCAAACGTGGCGGATATTTTGGGCTACGGCACCACCAACACCTTTGAAACCGCAGCAGCCACGGCCCCTTCGGGCAATACTGATGTTCGCTCCCTCAACAGGGTTACCGGCGTGGATACCAACAGCAACGCCGCTGATTTCTCGCTCAACGCCAGCATCACGCCTACTGCGGCGAGTGGCGGAACGGGTCCTGATCCAGATCCCACTCCTGACCCGGACCCCACACCAGCCCCGGATCCGACAACCCAGAGCATCGCAGAGATCCAAGGGACGGGGACGGACAGCCCCCTGGTGGGCGCCACAGTCACCACACGCGGCAAGGTCACAGCGACCTTCCCCACCGGCGGACTCAACGGCTACTACATCCAGACTCCCGGCACGGGCGGTGACCTCAATGCCACCAACCACTCCGCATCAGACGGGATTTTCGTTTACTCCCCCAGCACTGTAGCGGCTGTCCAGATGGGCGACTACGTCGAGATCACCGGGGCTGTCGCCGAGTACTTTGGCATGACACAGGTGAACGTGACCGCCGCAACTGGGCTGACGAAGCTCACCGAGGCAGCTCCAGAGGTCAAGGCAACGCCGTTTACCCTTCCGGCAAACGACACATTCCGGGAATCCCTGGAAGGCATGCTCCTTGCCCCGCAAGGACCCCTGACCGTCACGGATAACTACACCCTGAACCAGTACGGTGAAATTGGACTGGCAGGTGGCACCACAGCGCTGGTCCAGCCCACCGCCGTCGCACCTTTCGGCTCCCCCGAGTACACGGCAGCTGTGGCAGACAATGCCGTCCGCGGCATCAAACTCGACGATGGGTCCAGTACCAATTTCCTCAAGGACGCCACCACCAAGGCCGAGGTCCTGCCGTACCTGACCACAGCTGATCCGGTCCGCGTTGGCTCACCGGCAACCTTCACCACCAACGTAGTCCTGGGTTACGCAAACAACGCCTGGAAACTGCAGCCGCTGACGCACCTCACCGCAGCAAACAAGGACACTGTGCAGCCGGCGTCGTTCGGGGCAACCCGAACCGAGTCACCCCAGGCTGTCGGTGGCAACGTCAAGATCGCCTCCTTCAACGTGCTGAACTACTTCCCCACCACCGGTGACACGCTGGCAGGATGCAGGTTCTATTCAGACCGTGCGGGTAACCCCATCACCGTCAGCAGCGGCTGCAACGCCCGCGGAGCCGCCACCGCCGAGAACTTTGAACGCCAGCAGGCCAAAATCGTTGACGCCATCACCAAGGCCGGCGCAGACGTTGTCACCCTGATGGAAATCGAAAACTCCGCCCAGTTCGGCAAGAACCGCGATGACGCACTGGCCAAGCTGGTGGATGCCCTCAACATTGCGACCCCCGGCATCTGGGACTATGTCCGCACACCTGCCAACGCTCCTCCGCTGAGCAATGAAGACATGATCCGCACGGCCTTCATCTTCAAGAAAGCAGTTGTGGAAACGGTGGGCGAATCCATCATCCACAACGACACAACAGCATTTGCTACGGCCCGCAAACCGCTGGCGCAGGTCTTCAAACCTGTAGGCGGCAGTGCCGACACCGAGTTCATCGCCATTGCGAACCACTTCAAGTCCAAGGGCTCCGCCGCGACACCCGACGACACTGACAAGGGCCAGGGCGCCTCAAACCTGGCACGCACGGCACAGGCAACATCCCTGCTGGGCTTCACGCAGGAACTCCAGAAATCCAAGGGCACCGACAAGGTTTTCCTGATTGGTGACTTCAACTCCTACGGCTACGAAGACCCGATCAACGTCCTTACCTCTGCCGGGTATGTGAACCAGGACAACAAAGCACGTAACACCGACGGCTCCGCCAAACACTCCTACCTCTTCGGTGGACTGGTGGGCTCCCTGGACCACATCCTGGCCTCACCCGCAGCCGACGCTGTGGTGACAGGTGCGGACATCTGGAACATCAACTCCGTTGAATCAGTCGCCCTCGAGTACAGCCGTTTCAACAACAACGTCACCAACTACTACGAACCCAACCAGTTCCGCGCCAGCGACCACGACCCTGTAGTGGTGGGCATGAACCTGGAATCGGCCCCGTCCAGCGTTGACCTGAACTTCCTGAACATCAACGACTTCCACGGCCGTATTGACGCCAACACCGTGCAGTTCGCTGGCACCATCGAGAAGCTCAAGGCCGCTGCAACCCCGGGCGCCACAGCGTTCCTCTCTGCCGGAGACAACGTGGGCGCGTCACTGTTCGCGTCCTCCGTTGCCAAGGACCAGCCCACCATCGACGTACTGAACACCCTGGAACTGAAGGCATCCGCCGTAGGCAACCACGAGTTCGACGGCGGCTGGCCAGACCTCAGGGACCGCATCATCGCTGATGGCACCAACGCGAAGTTCCCCTACCTGGGAGCCAACGTCTACGCCAAGGGCACCACCACCCCGGTACTTCCGGAGTACACCGTCCTGGACATGAACGGCATCAAGGTCGCGGTGATCGGCACCGTTACCCAGGAAGTTCCCTCACTGGTCACCCCGGGCGGCATCGCTGACCTGGACTTCGGTGACCCGGTCGAAGCCATCAACCGGACAGCTGCGAAAATCACTGCCGAAAACCTGGCGGACATCATCGTCGTGGAAGACCACGACGGCGCCGGCGCAGGAACTCCCGACGGTGCAACCCTGGAGCAGGAAGTCGCAGCAGGCGGGCCCTTCGCCAAGCTTGTGACCGAAACCTCCGCTGACGTGGACGCCATCTTCACCGGCCATACGCACAAGGAATATGCCTGGAACGCTCCCGTTCCCGGCGTCGAGGGCAAGACCCGCCCGATCGTCCAGACCGGCAACTACGGCGAGAACATCGGCCAGATCCAGCTCACCATCGACACTGCCACCAAGGAAGTTACCGAGTCCAAGGCCGGCAACGTCAAGCGCAGCACCGAACCCGCCGCAGACCTTATCGCCACCTACCCCCGCGTTGCCGCGGTGGATGGGATCGTAAAGAAAGCACTGGCAGATGCCGCAGTAGTGGGCAACCAGCCCATCGGCTCGATCACCAAGGACATCACCACGGCGTTCACCGCAGATCCCGCGGGCGGACCAGCCAAGCGCGATGACCGTGGCAGCGAGTCCACCCTGGGCAACCTCGTCGCGGACTCCCTGCTGGATTCCTTGAAGTCCGCGGACCTCGGTGGCGCCGAAATCGGCGTCGTCAATCCCGGTGGGCTGCGCAACGAGCTGTACTACGCGCCCGATGGCACCATCACTTACGCAGAAGCCAATGCGGTGCTGCCGTTCGTGAACAACCTCTGGACCACGTCGCTGACAGGTGCGCAGGTCAAGACGCTCCTGGAGCAGCAGTGGCAGACCAACGCCGATGGTACGGTACCCAGCCGCGCCTATCAGCAGCTGGGCCTGTCCAAGAACGTGAACTACACCTACGACGCAGCCCGCGCCGCCGGTGACCGGATCACCGCCATCCGGGTCAACGGATCACTGATTGACCCGGCAAAGGCCTACCGGATCGGAACATTCAGCTTCCTGGCAACAGGCGGCGACAACTTCCGGATCTTCACGCAGGGCGCCAACACCAAGGACTCAGGACTCGTGGACCGCGACGCCTGGATCAGCTACCTGCAGAAGAGCAGCCCCGTCGCGCCGGACTTTGCCCGTCGCACCGTGGCCGTGGTCAACACCACCGCCGCTGAGGTAAAGCCAGGAGCAGCCATCACCCTGGCTATCTCCAAGCTGGACCTGACCTCGGTAGGCAGCCCAGCCAACAAAACCCTGGCAGCAACGTTCACCGACGCTGCAGGGAAAGTTACCCAGCTGGGAACGGTACCCGTCAGCGCCGGAGCCGCACGTGTGAACCTCGCTGTTCCCGCCGGTGCAGCAGCCGGTGCCGGAACACTGACCCTGACCGCAGCCGAATCGGGCACAGTGGTCAAGGCCGAGGTCAAGGTGGGCGCAAGCACTCCAGCCCCACCAGTCTGCAAGGCCCCGGTCAAGCCAAGCAAGTGGTACGACGTGCTGGGCTGGATCCGCTACGGCATTGCCTGGGTCCAATACCAGGTGTGCCTGCGAGGCTAGGCGTAGAACGCTGGGCGCAGAGGCTGGGCGCAGTGGCTAAGGGCAGCAGCTCACCACCACTGGACATGCCCAATCTCTAGACCCGCACCGATGAGCATGCCCGTCCCAGGGTTGCAGCGATGGACATGAAAGTTCGTGTCCACTGCTCAGCCCCAGGGATGGGCATGCTCATTTTTTGCAGGAATCCCAATCAGGGCCCAGGCCACGTCTCCTGTGGGCGTGCTCACTTCGTGGGCGCAGCACCAGTGGACATGCTCATTTCGTGGGCGCAGCACCAACGGGCGTGCCCGTTCCTTGGCTTCAGTACTGGACATGGCAGATCTTGCCCACGCTTCAGGTCCAGGGCTGGACATGTCTGTCTACAACGGCGGAAAGTTCGGCTCTGCCTACGGAAAGTTGGACATGCCCGATTCTTAGCTCAGGCCATGAGCATGCGCCACCATGTCCATTCCTTGGAGCTTGGAATGAGCATGTCCGTTTCTGGGGCACGGCGGCGTGAGTGCACATGTCCATTCCTGTGCCCGGACAGTGGACAAAACAGACTATGTCCAGAGCTGGAGTCCAGATACGAACATGTCCTCAGGGGAGGTGCAGGATGTCCCGCGCGATCTCATCGGCGTCCCGGATGGTTCGTTGCCCGCTGGCATAGATTGGTCCCGAGGCCTGCTGGGCCTCGGCTGCAATCGCTGTCCCCCACTGGGTGGCTGAAAGTTGCAGGCCCAGGACGTACATCCCTTCGGTCACGGCCCCGCTGATACCCAGTGCACGGTAGGGGTGCGGCTCGACGTCGAGCCCGGAGGACTCAACGGGCTGCCCCTCCGGTGTCATCATGAGGCGCGGGCGGACCAGGCCCTCGCGCAGCAACTGCTGCAGAAGGGGCGAATCGTTCACTCCCACGCGGTTCGCCGGAGCCAGGGCCTCCACCATGGTCCTGGCTCGGACGCCACCGCCGGAAACCCACGGCGAGGTGGCTGTGAAAGCACCGGTCACCCGGTCCACGCCAAAGCTCGGATCCGGCCCGACGAAACTCACGACGCCGGCGCGCACCAGGGCAGCGAGCTGTTCGGCCCGGAGCGCGGGCGGGCCGCTGGCCAAACCCTCGACAAATGACTCGAACCAACCGCGCAGCCCGGACATCCACGACTCATCCGTGATTCCACCGTCGGCCACAATGGATTTGAGCACGGATCGCCCGTGGTGCAGGGCCCCAATGGTCATCTTCAGCGGGTCATGTTCACCGCGCGCGGATCGGAGGGCATCGTCGCGCAGGTAATCGACGACCGCGGCATCAAGTTCGCGGCGTGAGGAAAAGGACCGCCCGGCCAGAGGAGCCGCCAGAGCCAGCAGCTCCAGCCGATGGGCCGGTGGGACGTGCACGGCAAGGACGGAGTCCACCGTGTCTTCCCACTTCCCGGCAGCGTGCGAGCGCAGCCGCAACGCTTCATCGAGCGCCACCAAAAAACCCGCCGGGTCCGTGACCGCGTCCGGTTGGGCGTTGACCAGCGTCGAATAGTAGGCCCACAGCGCATCCCGATGCAGCAGAGGCCACAGATCGTGATCGAATCCCGGCTGCACACCTGAGACGGCCAGCCGCTTCAGAGCCTCAGGGGTGAGGTACCGCAGCGTGACCGACGTGGGGTAGTACCCCTGCAGCGTAGCCTTGGTCCGGTAGGGGGTGCCCCGCCGCGAGGCAGCAATGATGACGGGCTCGGTACCGGAGCGGACGTATTCAAGGGCACTACCCTCCCCGACAAAGCTGCCACCGCGGCCCTCCGTCAGCTGACCCATCACGTCAAAGAAGTTGAGGCCCATGCCACGCACCAGCACGGGCTCCCCTGCCGGGATGGCTGACCAGTCGACGTCGGCAGGAACAGCCGGCGGGACATAGAGCAGGCCCAAGCTCTCCGCTGCGCCCCGCAATGCGCGTTGTTCAAGGTTGAGCAACGATTCCACATGACCCAGGGCCAGCACCACAGAATCGACAGCCAGTAGGGTTCCAGACCCGAGGACGACGGCGAACCCACCGGCCGCCTGCTTGTGCACTGCCGTCGCACGGTCCTCGTGGAAGGCGACGCTGACGCCGTCGGGCAGGTTCTGCAGCAGAGCGTCAAGAGTGCTGCGAAGGTAACGGCCATAGAGCGCGCGGCTAGGAAATCCTGTACTTTCCAACCCTGCCAGTTCGGCGCGTTCTGCCGCATTGAGCCCCGCCTCGGGGGACACCCTCTGGCTGGACCGCCACTGATCAAAGGTGGTGCCAGCAAGGGCCGGCGCCAGTGCCGCTTCAGGTCCTGATTCCGGACAACCGGCTGCGGCTGCGGCTGCGGACGGGGACGCGGGCGCGGGCGGGGACGGGCTGGGAACGACTGTGGGATAAAACGACTGGGTGTTCATCAGGAACAGGCG
This sequence comes from Pseudarthrobacter sp. PS3-L1, assembly GCF_030063285.1. GTDB lineage: Bacteria > Actinomycetota > Actinomycetes > Actinomycetales > Micrococcaceae > Arthrobacter. The sequence continues at coordinate 24,893 of NZ_JASISU010000003.1, forward strand.
CGATTGGTCTGGCCGCCAGACGTGCCCTGGACCGGCCGGATACGGATCAACAATGTCTACGTGCAGCGATGCGCCGGGGGCGTGCTCACCGGCATTGGCGGCCCAGTTGGCCAGCAGGCGTTCCAGGACGCTGGTTCCCCTGGGGCCTGCCCCAATGATGACCGTCCTGATGCTCTGCGAAGTTCCCACGGAGTCCAGAGTATCGGCTTGTGACTTGCAGCCGGTGCGCAAGTGTTGTTTGGATATAGCCCATGACCACCACCGAAGCTGATCCAACGCCCGAGGCCACCCCCAACGGCGCCGCCCCTGAGCCCACCGATGAGAACATCTGGCTGGAGGACATCTACGGAGAGGGACCGCTGGCCTGGGTTCGGGAACAGAATGCCCGTACAGAGGACCTGCTGGAAGATGCGGCATACGGCACCCTCGAAGAAAGCATCCTGGAGGTCTTGGACTCCACCGATCGAATTGCCATGGTGGGCAAGCGGGGCAGTTGGTATTACAACTTCTGGAAAGATCAGCACAACCCCAGGGGCCTCTGGCGGCGCACCACCTGGGAGAGTTACCAGGAGGACACCCCGGAGTGGGACGTGCTGGTGGACTTCGATGCGCTGTCCGCGGCTGAGGGCACCGAATGGGTTTTCCATGGCGCCACTTTCTTGCGGCCGGCAGCTGGCGCTGACCACCGCTTTGCCCTGCTGGCGCTCTCCCCCGACGGTGGCGATGCGAACCGCTACCGCGAGTTCGACGTCGAGACGCGCAGTTTCGTGGAACCCACCGAGGGTGGTTTTGACCTGCCGACCGCCAAGGGCAACGTCTCCTGGCTAGATGCCGACACGCTGCTGGTCTCCTCTACCGCAGAGGGACTTCCCGTCACCACGTCCTCCTATGCCCGGACCGCCGTCCAGCTCACGCGTGGGCAGTTGCTGGCTGACGCACCCCGGATTTTCGAGGTCGCAGCGGACCATATGCTGGCCACAGTGGTCCACGATTCGACGCCGGGCTACGAGCGCACATTCTCGGTGGACTACATCGACTTCTTCAACCGCTCCACGGCGCTCAGGACAGCGGATGGCTGGACCACGCTGGACATCCCCACGGACGTTGATGCCAGCGCCCACCGCGACTGGCTGCTCCTGCGGCCCCAGGGCGACTGGACTGTCGGAGACACCACATACCCGGGCGGGTCGCTGCTGGCCGCGGACTTTGATTCCTTTATGGCCGGCGCGCGCAACCTGTCAGTGCTGTTCACGCCTGACAGCCAGACGTCCCTGCAGTCCTGGAGCTGGACCCGTAATTTCCTCCTGCTGAACCTGCTCCGCGATGTCTCTTCTGAAATCCACGTCCTGGACCCGTCGCGGGCCGGCAGCAGCACATGCTCGCTGCCGGGCGCGTGGGCATCCAGCCTCCTCGATGCCTGCCCACCGCTGCATGACGTCAACGCCTATGCCGTCGACGACGAAGACGAGGCTGAAGACGCGGGCAACGACTTCTGGCTTATCGCCACCGGCTTTACCACCCCCAGCACACTGATGCGCGGCACCCTGCAGAGGCAGGGAACGGACGACGGCGGCACCACCGTGGTGAGCGAGCATGCGGTAGTGAAGGCCTCGCCGTCGTTCTTCCTCGACGATGACTACGAGGTCCAGCAGCACTTCGCGACCTCTGCCGACGGTACCAAGGTGCCCTACTTCCAAGTGGCGTCCAAGGACCTGATCCTGGACGGCCAGAATCCCACGCAGCTTTCCGGCTACGGCGGCTTTGAGATCTCCCGTACACCTGCGTACAGCGGCACCATTGGACGGGCCTGGCTGGAACGCCGGAGCGAGCCGGTGGCCGGCGTGGATGGTGCTGAACCGCACTCCCGCGGCGGGGTCTTTGTGGTGGCGAACATCCGCGGTGGCGGCGAATACGGCCCGTCCTGGCACCGGGCGGCCCTGCAGGAAAAACGCCACCGCGCCTACGAGGACTTTGCGGCAGTGGCCCAGCATCTGATCAGCCGCGGCGTGACCTCCCGTGATCGCCTTGGCTGCGTGGGCGGCTCCAATGGTGGGCTGCTGGTAGGCAACATGCTGACGCAGTACCCGGAACTCTTTGGCGCAGTGTCCTGCGGTGTGCCATTGCTGGACATGCGCCGTTACACCAAGCTCTCCGCCGGGTACTCGTGGATTGCCGAATACGGGGATCCAGATCAGGCTGAACAGTGGGACTTTATCCAGACCTTCTCCCCGTACCACCTGCTGCGCGATGGTGTGGAATACCCTGAAACGTTCATCTGGACCGCCACTTCTGATGACCGGGTAGGCCCCGTCCAGGCCCGCAAGATGGCTGCCCGGATGCAGGCCATGGGGATCCGCAACGTCTGGTTCCATGAAGCGCTGGAGGGCGGGCACGCCGGCGCCTCGGACAACCGCCAGGCGGCTGCGCTGCAGGGCAGAAGCCAACATTTCCTGTGGCGGGCGCTGGCTGGCGGCGTCTAGGGACGGCACACCGTCAGGCCGTTTTGCGCTCCATGGCCCAGTCTGCGTATTCTTGGTGGGCTGGGAACAGCAAATGGAGACGTGCCAGAGCGGCCGAATGGGCTTCACTGCTAATGAAGTGTGGGGCACAACTCCACCGGGGGTTCAAATCCCCCCGTCTCCGCGTTTGGCCCCGATCATTGATCGGGGCCTTTTGCGTACCCGCCCGGACCCTGGCGCTTTTCGGCCGTCAGCCAGCCTGGCCAAGAACCAGGGGAAGCACCGCCCCGACGCCGGCCTGCCGCAGGGCGCGCCCCGCAACCGTGACAGTCCAGCGGCTGTCCACCAGGTCATCCACCAGCATGACCGGCTGCCCCTGCACGTCCGCCAGCGCAGCAGCCAGCTCCGGGCCAACCACCAGGCGGTCCCAGACTCCTGCCAGCCGGTAGGCGCTGTTGCCACCACGGGCTCCCGTGGGTCCACCGTGGGCTAGGTCCAGGCTGCCCAGATACGGGATTCTGCCGATCTCCGCAATTCCCCTGGCCAGCGAATCCACCAGCTGTGGTTTGCTCCGTGAGGGCATGGCTATGATCGCCGCGGGCCGGCCCGCCCCACTCCAGCCCGGGGCCCGGCCATTCCCGCCACCCCATTCGCGCAGCACCTGCACACAGGCCTGCAGCATTTCCGGGTCAATGGCGCGGTCCTCGGCTCCAGCGGCAAAGAGCCCACGCAGTGCGCCACCCCAGCCCAGGTCCGTCAGTCGGGCCAGGATCCTGCCCTCTGAGCCCAGTTCATCGGCTTTCAGCTTTCCCTTGACGGCAACACCCAAGCGGTCCATCCCGCTGGGCCACTGCAGCCGCGGTTCCACAACACCTCCCGCACGGCTCAGTGTTTCCCCTGCGGAGGCGGTGGCGTCAGCAGAAATGCCACTGTCGAACCAGACACCTGCGCAGTTATCACACCGGCCACAGGCGTGTGCCGTTTCATCGTCCAGGACCGAGGTGATGTACTCCATGCGGCAGCCAGCGGTGTCCTGGTAGATGACCATGGAATCCTGTTCATCCACCCTGGCCTCAGCGATACGGCTGTACCTCTCGGCGTCGTAGGTCCACGGCACGCCGGTAGCCCGCCAGCCGCCACCCACCCGCTCCACAGCACCGTCAACCGCCAACACTTTGAGCAAAAGTTCCAACGGTGTGCGCCGCAGGTCCACCCGCGCTTCCAGCGCCACGGTGGAGAGCGCAGCGCCGGCATCGGCAAGCGCCGTCAGTACCGCGGATGCCTTCTGCTCCGAGGGCATGGATGCTGTGGCGAAATACTGCCAGATGTCGCGGTCCTCGGAACCCGGCAGCAGGAGGACGTCCGCATTCGCTGCGCCACGCCCAGCCCTACCCACCTGCTGGTAGTACGCGACAGGGGAGGACGGAGCCCCCAGGTGCACTACAAAACCCAGGTCAGGCTTGTCGAATCCCATCCCCAGTGCCGAGGTAGCCACCAGCGCCTTGACCTTGTTGTCCTTCAGGAGCTGTTCGGCCCGCTCACGATCCGCTGGGTCAGTTCTCCCGGTATAGGAGAGCACCTCATGGCCGGCGCCGGCCAGCAGGCGTGCGGTGTCCTCCGCAGCGGAGACAGTGAGGGTGTAGATGATGCCGCTGCCCGGTAGCTCGGCCAGGTGCGTCAGCAGCCAGCCCAGGCGTTGCCTGGAATCGGGCAGGGCCAGGACGCCCAGGCGCAAGGAATCCCGCCCCAGTGCCCCGCGGATAGTCAGGACATCGGCGCCCAGCTGCTCCTCGATATCGTGGACTACCCGGGAGTTGGCGGTGGCGGTGGTGGCTAGGACGGGAACAGTGTCCGGCAATTCGGTAATAAGATCGGCGATCCGTCGGTAATCCGGACGGAAGTCGTGGCCCCAGTCGGAGATGCAGTGTGCCTCATCAATGACCAGCAGGCCGGTCCGGCGCATCAGCTCGGGCAGCTGGTTTTCCCGGAAAGAAGGATTGGTGAGGCGCTCCGGGGAGACAAGCAGCACGTCCACTTCATCGTCTGCGAGCTGTTGGCGGACGGTATCCCACTCCAGCGCATTCGCGGAGTTGATCGCCACTGCCCGCACTCCCGCCCTGGCCGCTGCGGCAACCTGGTCCCGCATGAGGGCCAGCAGGGGCGAGACAATCAGTGTGGGACCCGCACCGCGACGGCGCAGCAGCAGCGAGGCAACAAAGTAGACAGCAGACTTGCCCCAACCTGTCCGCTGGACCACCAACGCGCGGCGGCCGCCATCCACCAGGGCCTCGATCGCCTCAAACTGGCCATCATGGAAATCGGCTGACGGGTGCCCCACAAGTTCGCGCAGGACCTCGAGGGCAAGCTGCCGGGTCCCGTCCGGCGTGCCCGGGTCAGTCGCAGACACCGTGTCACGTGGCGACGTTGCGTCAGTCGGGGAAGATGCGTCCAGGGAGTGGTGATGGGAAGTAGCCATTGATTCAGTATCCCAGCCAGCCCCGACAGGACCGCCTGGAATTCGCCCACTGTGGAAACCCTCATCTACCAGGTCCCCTGTCGGCGCGGCGGAGTGACATCAGGAACCAGCCAAAGCGCTCCCACCGTAAGATGGATCCCGTGACTAGCGAGCAGACTGAAACCTTTGACCTGTCGGCGTCTTTCAAGGCGTACGACGTCCGCGGCATTGTGGGCGAATCCATCACGGCTGAGATCGTCGAAGCTGTGGGGGCCGCCTTTGTTGATGTGCTGGAACTGGAAGGACAGACAATCCTTGTGGGTGGCGACATGCGGCCGTCCTCCCCCGAGTTCAGCAAAGCGTTTGCCGACGGCGCAGCCACCCGGGGGGCCAACGTCCAGCTCCTGGGCCTGATCTCCACCGACGAGCTCTACTTTGCCTGCGGTTCGCTGAACGCAGCGGGAGCCACTTTCACCGCCAGCCACAACCCTGCCGGCTACAACGGCATCAAGATGTCCAGGGCAGGCGCCCAGCCCATCTCCTCGGAGACCGGGCTCAACGACATCCAGGCCAAAGCCGAGCACTACCTCAACGCCGGCAGCATCCCTGCCCGCGGCACCCGCGGCCAGATCGGCGTCAGGGATGTCCTCAAGGACTACTCCGAGTACCTCCGCAGCCTGGTGGACCTGTCCACGTCGCGGCCGTTGAAAGTTGTTGTCGACGCCGGCAACGGCATGGCAGGACTGACGACGCCAGCCGTGCTGGGCGACACATTGCTGCCCAAGCTTCCGTTTGAGATCATCCCGCTGTACTTCGAACTTGATGGTTCCTTCCCGAACCACCCGGCCAACCCGTTGGAGCCGGAGAACCTCCGGGACCTGCAGGCCGCCGTCGTCAAACATGGCGCGGACATTGGCCTGGCGTTCGACGGCGATGCCGACCGCTGCTTCGTGATCGACGAGTTGGGCGAACCTGTCTCGCCGTCGGCCATCACCGGCATGGTGGCCCGCCGTGAAATCGCCCGCGCAAAGGCGCAGGGCGAGCAGACACCCACCGTCATCCATAACTTGCTGACCTCACGTGCAGTTCCGGAACTGGTGGAACACGACGGCGGACGGGCAGTCCGGACTCGGGTGGGCCACTCCTTCATCAAGGCAGTCATGGCCGAGGAAGGCGCAGTTTTCGGCGGTGAGCACTCCGCCCACTTCTACTTCCGCGATTTCTGGAACGCTGACACCGGCATGCTGGCTGCCATGCATGTCCTGGCCGCGCTGGGCGAGCAGGACGGGGTCCTCTCCGACCTGGGCCGTGAATACGAGCCCTACATTTCTTCCGGGGAGATCAACTCCGAAATCGAGGACAAGGTAGGTGCTGTGGAACGCGTGCGCCAGGACTTCGCCCACGAGGACATCAGCATCGACTCGATGGACGGCAGCACGTTCACGGCCAACGATGGCAGCTACTGGTTCAACCTTCGCCCGTCCAACACTGAGCCGTTCCTGCGGTTGAACGCAGAGGCCGTGGACACACCCACCATGGAACGCATCCGCGACCGCGTGCTCGCCCAGGTGCGCAGCGCATGACCCAAACACCCGAGGATTCCGGATCCTGGCGCGATTCCGTGCCGGAGGCTTCCGCGCAGGACCTTGAGAACCTGTTGGGAACCGGCGTTGGCGCTGCCCGTGAGCAGTTGGAACGCTCCGGTGGTTTTCTGCCATTTGCCCTGACTGTCCAGAACGACGGCGAGCTCCGGATGGTGGCTATCACACCGCCTGATGCTGACGAGAACGAAGAGTTCGACGCCGACGCGATGATCGCTGACCTGACCACTCTTCTTCGCCAGCACCGCGATGAGATCCGGGCTGCCGCCGTCGTCTGTGACATCACCTTGGTGGACGACGGAACCGATGCTGTCCACGTTGCCGCAGAACACCAGGATGGCTCGCTGTTCGCCGCCGTCATGCCCTACACCCCGGAGGCTGCTGGGGAAATGGAGTTCGGCGAGCTGGCGGCAGACACCAATGAGGCCATCATCTGGGTGGACTAGTCCTCCCCCACGCCGCGTCCAGTAGTGCCGCCAACCGGTTGGTTCGCGCCTCCGGCTGGAAGTAACGGACATGCACAACAGCGGCCCCGCACCTCCAGCGAGAGAGGTGCGGGGCCGCTGTTGTTGATCGTCAGGCCAGTCGCTGCTTCAGGCCATCCAGTTCAGCCTGCAGGGCCGATGGAAGGGACGCTCCGAAGTTGGCGAACCAGTCCTCGATGGATGCCAGTTCCGTTTTCCACTCCTGCGCATCCACCCGGACCGCCGATTCAATCTCTGCGGGCGTCATGTCCAGGCCCGTAAGATCGATCGCATCCCCTGTGGGGACAAATCCGATGGGCGTCTCCACAGCATCGGCGGTACCCTCGAGGCGTTCCATGGCCCACTTCAGGACACGGGAATTGTCTCCGAAACCAGGCCACGCAAAACCACCCTCAGGCGTGCGGCGGAACCAGTTGACCAGGAAAATCTTGGGCAGCCGGGCCGGATCAGCCTTTGCCGAGAGATTGATCCAGTGGTTGAGGTAGTCGCCGGCGTCGTAGCCGATGAACGGGAGCATCGCCATGGGGTCGCGGCGGACAACGCCCACGGCACCAGCAGCTGCAGCTGTGGTCTCCGAGGAGAGCGTCGCCCCCATGAAGATGCCGTTGCTCCAGCTGCGGGCCTCGGTCACCAGGGGAATGGTGGTCTTGCGGCGGCCGCCGAAGAGTATTGCCGAGAGCTCTACGCCGTCGGGGCTGTAGTACTCCTCAGCGAGCATGTCGATCTGGTCGATCGGGGTGCAGAACCTCGAATTGGGGTGTGCTGCGGGAGTCCCCGACTGGTGCGTCCAGGAATTCCCCTGCCAGTCAATCAGGTGCGCCGGTGCATCGTCCGTCATGCCCTCCCACCACACACCGCCGTCGTCCGTGAGCGCCACGTTGGTGAAGATGCTGTTGCCCTTGGCGATGGCGCGCATGGCGTTGGGATTGGTGGCCCACCCGGTTCCCGGCGCAACACCAAACAGCCCGGCTTCGGGGTTCACGGCACGCAGCTCACCTTCCTTACCGAAGCGCATCCACGTGATGTCATCGCCGAGGGTCTCGACCTTCCAGCCGTCGATGGTCGGATCCAGGAGCGCCAGGTTGGTTTTGCCACAGGCAGAGGGGAACGCTGCAGAAACGTAGTAGTTTTTCTGTTGCGGCGAGGTCAGCTTGAGGATGAGCATATGCTCCGCAAGCCAGCCTTCGTCGCGGGCCATCACAGAGGCGATGCGAAGGGCATAACACTTCTTGCCAAGCAGGGCATTGCCACCGTAGCCGGAGCCGAAAGACCAGATGGAGCGCTCTTCGGGGAAGTGCACAATCCACTTGTCAGGGTTGCAGGGCCATGCAACATCTTCCTGGCCGGGGTTCAGGGGCGCGCCCAGGGAGTGCAGTGCGGGGACAAAAAATGCGTTGGTCTGCGTAATCCGGTCCAGGACCTCGGTGCCAATCTGCGCCATGATCCGCATGGATGCCACCACGTAGGCACTGTCAGTGATCTCGACGCCGAACTTGGGATCCTCGGCGTCCAGGTGCCCCATAACAAAAGGGATGACGTACATGGTGCGTCCACGCATAGAGCCGGAGAACAGGCCACGGAGCTTGTCTTTCATCTCCGACGGTTCCATCCAGTTATTGGTGAACCCGGCATCGCGCTTGTTTTCGGAGCAGATGAACGTCTGCTCTTCCACGCGGGCCACGTCTGCGGGGTCGGAGAACGCAGCAAAAGAATGCGGGAACAGGTCCTGGTTCAGCCTTTTAAGCGTTCCCGCCTCCACCAGTTCGTCGGTGAGCCGCGTGTTTTCTTCGGCTGAACCGTCAACCCAGTGAATCTGATCCGGCTGGGTAAGTCCGGCCATTTCCTCGACCCAGGCCAGGAGTCCGGCGTGGGTGGTGGGTGCTGCTTCAAGCAGAGGCAGTCGCGCAAGATCGCCCATTGGGGTTCCCTTCCTTGGAAGTCATCGGTGTGGTTCAAATCTAGGGGCCACAACAGTGGCGCCGCTGGTATATACCGGCGGGTATTTCCGGTCCCAACCATCGAAACCCCGTAATATCAAGGAATTTATCGTGAATATTGGCCCCTTTTGTGACTAAGGTCACCTATACCGGTCTAGTTGCGCACATTACACTACCGTCAATTTGAAGAACGGCCCGGCCTCGCGTAAAGTAATTCGAGGTTCGGCAGGAGAGCGAAGGTTCTTGGCCAAAACCAAAGATGCGCCCATAGCTCAGCTGGATAGAGCGCCTGTCTACGGAACAGGAGGTCAGGGGTTCGAATCCCTTTGGGCGCACAGATGAAGAAGATCCGCACTGGAAACGGTGCGGATCTTCTGCGTTAAGCGATAGCACTGAGCAGCCCGCCTGGGCTGAGCTGCCCGGCCGAGCTGGCGTGCCGCTCTTTCAGCAGCATAACTTTCGTAAGAACGCGCTTCGACAGTGGCCGCCGTGCGTGACAACTGTGACAGCCGGAAACTCCCTTACAGTAGTGAAGTCCTGCGTGCTTGGGGGATAGTAAAGACGATAGTCAAGGACACTATGGGGGGCGCTGCTGTGGGTGTGAACGACAATGCAGCTGAGATTCAGCACCTGGAAGCGGTCCTGGAAGCGGCAATGACAGCTACTGCAGATATTGCGGTGATTACGGACGCAGCCCAGGCGATTATTTATGCGTCGGCCTCCTTTACTGCCATGACCGGCTACGGGCAGGCTGAATTGTTGGGGCGAAATTGCCGCTTCCTCCAGGGACCGGGGACGGACGCAGACACCGTCCGCGTCATGCGGGACGTCCTTACCTCGGAAGAATCCTTCGACGGGGAAATCCTCAACTACCGGAAGAATGGTTCACCATTCTGGACGGCACTGGAGATTATTCCAATGCGGGTGGGGACCAGAGACGCCGTCACGCACTACGTGAGCGTCCAACGCGACATCAGCAACCGGGTGGCTCTCCTGCAGCAGTTGCAGGTTCAGTCCGTTACCGATGCCGTCACGGGGCTTCCGAATCGGAAAGCCGCGGAGCGGGCTGTCGAGGCGGCCGTGGAGCGTGCGATCCGTCCCGACACCACCGTGGCCGTAGGACTCCTTGACCTTGATGATTTTCGCCTGGTCAATAATGCCTTCGGTCATGGCGCAGGCGATGACGTGTTGCGGCAGTGGGCAACACGCATACTCTCCTGCCTTCGGGAAGGCGACCTGCTGGCCCGGATGGGCGGAGACGAATTCCTACTGATCCTGAAAGATATTGACCGCGGCCGGGCCAACGACCACCTGATGGACGTCCTCGGCCGTATCGAAGAATCAGGTGACCAGCCCTATACGATTGGCGACCAGAGCGTCCGCGTCGGAATGAGCCTGGGAATTGCGCTTGTACCAGAGGACGGCACAGACAGCCGGAGCATTCTTCGCAGCGCCAATGAGGCCCTCCACAGCGCCAAGCAACGACACCTTGGGGGCCGCTGGTGGGAAACTGCCCAGAACGCGAGCGTCCAGCCGCAGGACAATCCCACCAATGGTGGCTCCGCACCAGCACGCGGAACACTGTCTTCCGACTACCGTGATGCGCTGAACAGCGGCGACATAGCGGTCCACTTCCAGCCAGTGGTCGATCTCCGTGATGGATCTGTCCACTTGTTCGAGGCACTGGCCCGCCTGTCACTCCCAGGGGGACGGATTGCCTATCCTGATGAGTTCCTGCCGCATTTCACATCGGAAGATCTCCTTGTGTTGTTCACTGGCGTCCTTGACCGTGCCCTGGCGACCCTAGCCGCCTGGGACCAGACGGGCAGCCGCCACGACGTCTCGGTCAACCTGCCACCGGCAGTCCTCACCAGTGGCTCACTATCCACGTTGGTCCAGACGTTGCTCCAGGCACACACCATCAGCCCCCAGCGCCTGGGACTGGAACTCCTGGAATCCCAGGACCTGCACCTGGAGGAACAGCGCACCACCCTGCGCAGCCTCATAGATGTGGGTGTCGGCCTTGCAATGGACGACCTTGGCTCTGGCTACAGCAGCCTGCAAAGGCTCTCCTCGTTCCCGTTCGGCGCCATAAAACTCGACCGCGGGCTGTTCCACCATGTCAGGGATCGCCCGGTGGAAACCCTCAGCATCATTGCCACGCTTATTCAGATGGGGCGGGACCTGCGCATGAACGTTGTTGTTGAAGGACTGGAAAACGAAAGCCTGGCCGAAGCCACCACTGTCCTCGGCGCATTCCTTGGCCAGGGCTACTACTTCGCCAAACCGATGCCAGCGCAGGATTGCCTTCGCTGGGCTCAATCATTCACCCTGCAAGAGCACCTCTCCCCGGTCAGGACACCGCTCGGAGCATTGGCCTATCACTGGCAGTTTGCCCGTCTGGCCGCACCGCACCCCCTGGACCTTGACCGCTGCCCCCTCACGCACTTCATCAACGGCGCCGCCTCTCCCGCCGAAGCCTCGGTGTGGCACGCACAGCAGCACAGGACACGCACTCCGGGTCCTTCCTCAAGCCAGTTCCTCATCGATTGGCTAACTCTTCAGATCCGCGAAAGTGAGCTCTAGAAGGCCCTAGGGCCGCCCTCGTGGGATACCTTATGAGGAGCAGCTGAATGGTTCAGCGTCGTGCTCGCGGGAGGGAGTGGTCGTGGATCCTGTCGCTGCGAACGGTGGAAAATCGAGCCTCGAAGTGAGCGAGGACGGGTATCTCAATCTGCGCTGGCTGCCCGGAGCGCATATTCAGGTCGAGGATGCACGGGCAGCGATGGCCGGAGTCAACCAGCTCTGCCAGGAGGAGCACCTCCCCATGCTTGTTGATATGGCCGCCGTCGGGTCAGTCAGCCGCGAGGCGCGAGCCATTTGGTCCATTCCCTGCGGCGCGTCCCGGATTGCCCTGCTCGGCAAGTCGCCTGTAGACCGCGTCCTGGCGAACTTCTTCCTTGGCGTCCACGTCCCGCCGTGCCCAACCCGCTTTTTCACTTCCCGTCCTGACGCCTTGGACTGGCTCCAAGCCAGCTCATGAGTCCGGAAAAGGGTTCTGAAGACCTGCGCCTGCAGCACTTGGTGGACGGAATTGTCCGGTTGGCTGCCGGTGACCTGGAAGCGCGTGTGGAACCATCTGAGAGGGGGGACGAAATTGACGCCGTCATCATCGGTGTCAATCTGCTCGCCGAGGAGCTTGACCACATCTACTCGGACCTGGAGCAGCGAGTTGCCGACAGGACTGCCATGCTGCGCCGGACGCAGGACGAGCTGGAGAGGATGGCCAAAATGGATGCCCTGACGGGCCTTGCGAACAGGACGCTTCTGAACGAACGGATCCAGGAAGCCACCGCGGCTAGCGTGGAGAGTGGTCTGGCGCCAGCCGCGCTGGTCTTGGACCTGGATTCTTTTAAGGCAATCAACGACACCCTGGGCCACGGTGCCGGTGATGCGGTACTGGTCGAAGTCGCCACCCGGCTCCGGGCAGCAGTCAGGGCCACCGATACGGTAGCGCGCCTGGGCGGCGATGAATTTGCCGTTGTCATCACGGAGGCAACGGATGAGGAAATCCTTGACATTGCCCACCGGGTCTCCGCCCACCTACAGGACAGTGTCCAGGTTGGCACCGAAACAGTCTGGGCCCGGGCCAGCATTGGGGTCTGTATTGGTACGCCAGGGTATCCGGCAGAGGCACTGATGCGCGATGCTGACATCGCGATGTACCAGGCGAAGATCCAGGGCCGCAATACCATCCAACTATTCCATCCGGACATGCTTGATGCCGTCCAGGAACGCTCACGCATCACCTCGGAGCTTAGGAGCGCGATCAACGGAGACGAGATGGCGCTGCTGTACCAGCCTGTGGTGGAACTGGCCTCGGGGCGGGTCACGGGACTAGAGGCGCTTGTCCGGTGGCACCACCCCAGCCGTGGAACCATCATGCCGGACAGTTTCATCCACATCGCCGAAGAATCGGGGCTGATCCTGGAGTTGGGCAGGTGGGTGCTGCATGAAGGCGTGGCTCAGCTCATGCGCTGGAACACCACAGCACCTGACCTGGCAGGCTTCCACCTGCACATCAATCTCTCGGCTGCCGAACTGTTGCGCAGCGACCTGCTGGCGGATATCCAAGACACGCTTAAAAGCCACGGAGTAGCTCCACAGCGCCTGGTGCTGGAGATCACCGAGACGGTGCTGATGTCCAGGGGCGCCCTTGAACAGCAGGTCCTGGGCAGCCTCCGAGATCTGGGGGTGGGATTGCAGATCGACGATTTTGGGACAGGCTATTCGTCCATCAGCTACCTCCGGACGCTTCCCGCTGACACGGTCAAGGTTGACCATTCGCTCATCCAGGACATGTGCTCGAATCCACAGCAGCAAGAGTTTGTTGCTGCCATTTTGCAGCTGATTTCCGCAGCCGGACTGACAGCAATAGTGGAGGGCATCGAAACACCCGAGCAAGCTGCCCAGTTGCAAGCAATGGGGTGCCTGTACGGGCAGGGCTACTACTTCGGTTATCCCCTGGTTGCGGACAAGGTCCTGGACCATATCCGCACGCCTGTGCCCCCTCGGTAGCATGAGGGAATGTCAAAGCGTTTGCAACGGATGCTACTTGTTCCATCAGTAATCCGGCTGGCCACCCGTGCCCCGCGGAACCCACACACGGCGTGGGAAGGCTACTGGCGTGGAATCGACGCCACCGGCCGTTCGGGAGACGTCCTGTGGGACTCTGGATCCAGGACGGAGCGTGACGCCTACGCAGAGGCCGTCGTCGCCCATTTTGATCCGACACTTCCGGTAGTTGACGTCGGCTGCGGCAACGGAACCCACAGCCGTTGGCTTGCGGCGCTGTTTCCCAGCGTGCTGGGTATTGATGTTTCCAGCGGCGCGGTGGAACGGGCAAATAGCGAGGCTGAGGGCCTAGCAAACGTTAACTTCATGGAGTTGGACGCCACCAAAGCCGGCGCTGGACAACAAATCCTAGAACGAACCGGACCTGCCAACATTTTTGTCCGCGGTGTCCTCCACATTCTTAAACCCGACAAACAGGCGTCTCTGGCCGCCAACCTCCGAACCGCCATTGGGGACCGGGGCCGGGTGTATCTCGCTGAGACCAACTTCCAGGGAAACAGCCTGGCCTACCTGCAGGAGCTGGGGGCTACACGGGGAAACATTCCCAGGCCCCTTCGGCGTGCCCTTGAAAATCTGCCACGCCCCGGGCATTTCGGCGCCGCGGAACTGCGTGCGGCCTTCCCTGCCGCAGAGTGGCGGATGGTTGCCGACGGACCCATCGCCATCAACGTGGTTCCAATGAACCCTGCTGGCCTCTCGCAGCAGGTCCCCGGGTATTTCGCCGTTCTGGCTGGGGAGGTTCGAGCACCGCGGCCTACGCTGGCCTAGACCTCGTCGGGCACGAACCGGTACCCCATGCCGGATTCGGTCATCAGGTAGCGCGGCTGCTTGGGGTCCGGCTCTATTTTTTTACGTAGCTGTGAGATGTACAGCCGCAGGTACCCGGAATCCGTTACGTGCTCGGACCCCCAGATATCCTGCAACAGGCTCCGTCGAGTGACGAGTTTGCCGGCGTTGCGCACCAGCAGCTCGAGCACTTGCCACTCCGTGGGCGTCAGGCGAATGATCTCGGACCCTTTGGCTGTCTTGCGACGCAGGCTTTTCGCCGCAAGGTCAATGGTGATGTCCGCCATGACCACCACAGGCTGTGACTCCTGGCTGGGGACCCGGCGCGTGAGGGCACGAAGCCGCGCCAGCAGCTCATCGATGGAGAACGGCTTGGTCACGTAGTCATCGGCGCCAGCGTCCAACGCCTCCACCTTGTCAGCTGCGCCGGTACGGCCGGACACCACCAGAATGGGCGCCTGTGTCCACCCCCGCAGGCCCTGGATCACGTCAATGCCGTCCAACTCCGGCATCCCCAGGTCCAGGACGTAAATGTCCGGATGATGCTCGATCCCCCTATTGATCGCTTCGGTGCCGTTGGCCGCCGTCACAATCTGGTACCCGCGGGCCGTCAGCGTCACCCGCAGGGCACGCAGGATCTGGGGGTCGTCGTCGGCGATGAGGATCTTCATGATTCCATTCGATCTATGGACGGTGTGGAGCCAGCAGGAGCCACCGGACCACGAGGCACGGCTGGCAGGGCAACCACCATGGTCAGTCCGCCGCCGGGGGTGTCCTCGGTCTCCAACGTGCCACCCATGCCCTCCGTGAAACCCTTGGACAGGGCCAGTCCCAGCCCCAGCCCGGTCAGGTTGTCAGTATCCCCAAGGCGCTGGAAAGGCACAAACACCTGGTCACGCCTGGCGGCGTCAATGCCAGGGCCGTGATCAATGATCCTGAACTGAACCTCGCTGGCAAACTGGCTAGTGGAGATCCGCACTTTCGTCCCTGCCGGGGCAAACCGCCGGGCGTTATCCAACAGGTTCACGATCACCCGTTGCAGGAGCCCGGGATCGGCCAGCAGGGGCGGCAAGTCCGGATCCAAGTCCAGCTCCACGGTGGCCGGGCCGAGCCCCAGCTCATCAAATGCCGGAAGGATTACATCTTCGGCATCAATGGGCCGCAGTGACACCGCCAACACGCCAGCCTGGAGCCGGCTGACATCCAGGAGGCTGGTCACCAGCGCAGAAAGCGTCTCGAGGCTCTCCTCTGCCGTAGCCAACAGCTCCCTGTTGTCCTCAGCGGACAGGCCGGACCCTGCAGACCGGATGCCGCTCACGGCGGCCGTTGCGGCAGCCAAGGGCCGGCGCAGGTCATGGCTCACGGCCGAAAGCAACGCACTGCGGACCCGGTCCGTTTCAGCCAGCGGCGCGAATTCCCTGGCTGTCTCGGCCAGATCGGAATTCTCCAGTGCCGCCTCCAGCTGGGTGGCTATGACGCTGAGGAGGCGTCGTCCGGACGCGGCCAGTTCAACCCCATACAACTCAAGGACCCCCCTCTCCCCCACAGCAACAGTGCTACTGGGCTGGCCTGCGTCGTCCGGGAGCGTTCCGTCCCTGCTAAGCGTGCGGCCTTCCACCAACAGGCGGGCGCCCGTAAGGCCGAAGGCTTCACGCGTTTGGCCCACCAGGGCATCCAGGGCTCCCTGACCCCGCAGGACACTACCCGAGACACTGGCAAGCAGTTCGGACTCAGCGGTGGCCCGGGCAGCAGCCCGGGTGCGCCGCGCCGCCTGATCCACCACATAGCTGACCAGGACGGCATTGATGACGTACAGCACCAGGGCCAGCAAGTGGAAGGGTTCGGCCACTGTGACCGTATGGAGCGGGTCCACAAAAAAATAGTCGAGGGTGAGCCCGGAGAGAAGTGCGGCGAAAAGTGCCGGCCAGATCCCCCCCACGAGAGCCACGACAACCACCACCAGCTGGTAGGAAAGCACATCACTGGTGATGGACTCTTCGCTGCGCAACGCTGTCAACAGCAGGGTCATCAGCGGCCCTATCACCAAGGCCAGGAGGAACCCCGCCATGCGGCGCCGGAAAGTCAGCGCACCGCCCACCTTTGGCAGGGTGAACCTGCCACCGGCCGATTCGTGATTAACAATGTGTACGTCGATGGCACCGGCTTCGCGGGTCACCGTGGAACCAATGCCAGGTCCGCTCAGTGCCGCCGCAATCCTGCCGCGGCGGCTCACGCCAATGACCAACTGCGTGGCATTAACGCTGCGGGCAAAATCCACCAGCGCATGTGGCACGTTTTCACCCACCACCTGGTGGTAGGTGCCACCGAGTTTCTCCACCAGGGCGCGCTGCTGGGCAAGGGCTCCGGGATGGTCAGATCGCAACCCCTCCTGGCTGCTGACGTGCACTGCCAGGAGTTCACCACCGGAACGTGCCGTGATTCGGGCGCCGCGGCGCAGCAGGGTGTCCCCTTCGGGGCCCCCGGTCAGTGTGACCACCACCCGTTCACGGGCCTCCCAGGTGCTGTCGATCCCGTGCTGCGCCCGGTAGGACTTGAGCGCACTGTCCACCTCATCGGCCAGCCACAGCAGGGCAAGTTCGCGTAACGCCGTCAGGTTGCCCAGCCGGAAGTAGTTGGACAGCGCCGCGTCAATCCGTTCTGCCGGATAGACGCGACCGTCGGCGAGCCGGTCCCTGAGTGCTTGCGGGTCCAGGTCGATGACCTCGATCTGGTCCGCTGACCGCAATGCCGCGTCCGGAACAGTCTCACGCTGCGGGGCCCCGGTGATCTGTTCCACGACGTCATTGAGCGACTCAATGTGCTGGATGTTGACGGTGGAGATCACGTTGATGCCGGCGTCGAGCAGCGCCGCAACGTCCTGCCACCGCTTGTCATTGGCGCTACCCGGGGCATTGGTGTGTGCAAGTTCGTCCACCAGTGCAATGTCCGGCTGCCGGGCAATCACCGCGTCCAGGTCCATCTCCGTCAGCGTGACCCCCCGGTGGCTGATGGTCTGCCGGGGCAGGGTTTCCAGGCCCTCGGCCATGCTCACGGTGGCGCTGCGGCCGTGGGTTTCGACGACGGCCACCACCACATCGCGCCCCTCCTCCAGGAGTCGCTTGCCCTCCTCGAGCATGGCGTAGGTTTTGCCGACGCCGGGCGCCGCTCCCAACAGCACCCGGAGTCGTCCTCGCTGCATGGCCTAGCCTTCCGTTGCATCCAGATCAAGATTGAGCTGCAGGACGTTGACGCTCGGTTCACCCAGGAATCCAAGGTCACGCTGCTGCAGTACTGACTTGACCATATCCTCCACAGTGGATTCCGGCAGCGAGCGTTCCCTGGCAACACGGGGAACCTGCAGCATGGCGTAGGCCTCGCTGATGTGTGGGTCAAGCCCGGACGCAGAGGCCGTCAGGGCATCCGCCGGGATAGTTGCCGGATCCACCTGCTCAAAATCTGCGATGGCGGCTTTCCGCCCTTCGATCGCGGAGATCAGGTCCGTGTTCTCCGGGCCGTAGTTGGAACCGGTGGAGGCACCGCCGTCGTATCCGTCCCCAGCCGCAGAGGGCCGCGGCTGGAAATAGGTGGCCAGCGGGGCACCGTCCGCGCTGGTGAACGGCTGCGCGATCAGCGCCGAACCCAGCACGGCGCCGTTGTGGGTCACCGTGGAGCCGTTGGCCTGGGCGGGCAGCGCGAGCTGGCCAATTCCCAGGACCACCAGCGGGTACACGACGCCCAGTGCCACTGTGAAGACCAGCATGGCCCGCAGTCCGGTCCAGGCTGCCCGGACCCCTGAAGATGTTGTACGCATGAAAATTCAGCTTTCTCTCAAAAAGGGGTGGTCAGAAACCGGGGATCAGGCGGATGAGCAGGTCCAGCAGCCAGATGCCGATGAACGGCACCACCACGCCACCAAGGCCGTACACCAGGAGGTTGCGCCCGAGGACCTTGTCAGCGCCGAGCGGGCGGTACTTGACGCCCTTCAGCGCCAGCGGGATCAGGAATACGATCACAATCGCGTTGAAGATGATCGCGGACAATACTGCCGATGCCGGTGAGTGCAAACCCATGATGTTCAGGACACCCAGCCCAGGGAAGACACCGGCGAACATGGCCGGGATGATGGCGAAGTACTTGGCAATGTCATTTGCAATGGAGAACGTCGTCAGGGCGCCGCGGGTGATCAGCAACTGTTTGCCGATCCGCACAATGTCGATCAGCTTGGTGGGATCCGAGTCAAGGTCAACCATGTTACCGGCCTCCTTGGCCGCGGATGTGCCGGTATTCATGGCCACGCCCACGTCTGCCTGGGCCAGCGCAGGGGCGTCATTGGTGCCGTCACCCGTCATGGCCACCAGGCGCCCACCTGACTGTTCCTTGCGGATCAGTGCCATCTTGTCCTCAGGGGTCGCCTCCGCCAGGAAGTCGTCCACCCCGGCCTCAGCAGCAATGGCCTTGGCTGTGAGCGGGTTGTCGCCGGTGATCATCACCGTACGGATACCCATGGAGCGCAGCTCGGCGAACCGCTCCCGGAGACCGTCCTTGACCACATCCTTGAGATGCACGACGCCGAGAACCCGGGCACCGCCATCGGTCTCCGCCGTAGCAACCACCAGCGGCGTCCCACCCCCCTGGGACACCTCTGTGACCTGAGCCTGAAGCGCAGCAGCTATCTGTGCAGGAATGGGGGTCATTGATTCCACCCATGCGGTAACGGCGGAACCAGCACCCTTGCGCAGCAGGGTGCCATCGGGCAGGTCCAGGCCACTCATGCGGGTCTGTGCCGTAAACGGGACAATCTCGCCCGTTGGACTGCCGCTGACATCGGTGCCGAGGGTGCGGGCAAGGTCGACAATGGATTTGCCCTCTGGTGTGGGGTCCGCGAGGGATGCCCGGGCAGCAACGGCCACTAGGTCCTGCTCCGCCACACCGGGCACCGGCAGGAATGCCGACGCCATGCGGTTCCCGTAGGTGATGGTGCCAGTCTTGTCGAGCAGAAGGGTAGTGACGTCACCAGCCGCCTCTACAGCGCGCCCCGACATGGCCAGTACATTGTGCTGGACCAGCCGGTCCATGCCGGCAATGCCGATCGCGGAGAGCAGCGCACCAATGGTGGTGGGAATGAGGCAGACCAGCAGCGCAACGAGCACAGGAACGCTGGCTTGGGCATTGACATAGGAAGCGATCGGGTTGATGGTCAGCGTTACCACCACGAAGACAATGGACAGGCTGGCCAGCAGCACGTTCAGCGCGATCTCGTTGGGTGTTTTCTGCCGCGCGGCGCCTTCCACCAGGCCAATCATTCGGTCCACGAAGGTCTCGCCAGGCTTGGACGTGATGCGGACAATAATCCGGTCCGAGAGGACACGGGTACCACCTGTCACCGCGCTCCTGTCACCACCGGATTCGCGGACCACCGGT
Source organism: Pseudarthrobacter sp. PS3-L1 (assembly GCF_030063285.1). Taxonomy (GTDB): domain Bacteria; phylum Actinomycetota; class Actinomycetes; order Actinomycetales; family Micrococcaceae; genus Arthrobacter. The sequence goes on from NZ_JASISU010000003.1 coordinate 44,672, forward strand.
GCGGATTCGCCGGTAATGGCGGATTCGTCAATGGAGGCGATACCCCACACGATGTCCCCGTCTCCTGGGACCAGTTCGCCGGCAGTGACCACTACTGTGTCCCCCAGTGTCAGCTCCGACGACGGCGTCTGGACCAATGCGGCCCGCTCGGCGGCGGGATCTGCGGCGTCGTCGTACGCGCTCACCACGTGGGCGGGAGTACTGGTGCGGGTTTTTCGTAGACTGTCTGCCTGTGCTTTGCCGCGGCCCTCGGCGACAGATTCGGCGAGGTTGGCGAAGAGTACCGTGAGCCACAGCCACACGGCGATGGCGCCCGTGAAAGAGCCAGGAATTGCGGATCCGCCGGACGGCTGCGGTCCACCAAGGAAGGGTTCGGCAATGGCAATGGCGGTGGTCAGCGCGGCGCCAACCTCCACAATGAACATGACGGGGTTGCGCCACATGAGGCGCGGATCCAGCTTGCGCAGGGCCCCGGGGACGGCTTGGACCAGTGCTGCCGCGGTAATGGCCGAGGAACGCCTGGCCGTGGTGCTGCCAGAACCGGCAGGTTCACCCGGGGTGCCGCCGGCGTCGGGCGTGGTGGGGATCTGTGTTGTGGACGTTGACATGGTCTAGAGAAGCCCTTCTGCGAGGGGTCCGAGTGTGAGGACGGGGAAGTAGGTCAGGGCTGTGACAATCAGCGTCACACCCACCAGAAGCCCCACAAACAGGGGCTTATGAGTGCGCAGGGTGCCGGCGGTTTCCGGAATTTTCTCCTGCGCGGCGAGGGAACCTGCCAGGGCCAAGACCAACGCAATGGGGATGAACCGGCCCAGCAGCATGGCCACACCCAGCGCGGTGTTCAGCCACGGCGTATTGGCGGTGAGCCCGGCGAAGGCGGATCCATTGTTGTTGGCGGCCGAGGTGAAGGCATACAGGACCTCGGAGAGACCGTGGTTTCCGGGATTCCAGATGGACGTTCCCGTGACACTCTCCGCGAGCGCCGGGATGGCAAAACTCAGTGCCGTGCCGCCGAGGATCAGGACAGGGACCACCAGGATGTAGAGGCTGGCTAGCTTGATTTCGCGAGGATTGATCTTCTTGCCGAGATATTCGGGCGTGCGTCCCACCAGCAGGCCCGCTACGAAGACGGCAATGATGGCCAGGACCAGCATGCCGTACAGGCCAGAACCCACACCGCCGGGAGCAACCTCGCCCAACATCATGTTGAGCATGGGCAGCATGCCGCCCAGTGCCGTATAGGAATCGTGCATCGAGTTCACGGCACCGGTTGAGGTAAGGGTACTGGTGGTGCCGAACAGGGTGGAACCCAGGATTCCGAAGCGCTGTTCCTTGCCTTCCATGGCGCCGCCGGCGAGCGCTGTTGCCGTGCCATTTCCAGCCAGTTCCAGCCCGGAGAGGATCAGGAGGGAGGCGACGTAGAACGTGGCCATCACGGCGGCTATCGCATAGCCCTGCTTTTTGTCACCCACCATCCTGCCGAAGGTTCGGGGGAGGGAGAATGGGATCATCAGCATCAGGACAACCTGGAAGAAGCTGGTCCAGGCCGTGGGGTTTTCAAAGGGGTGGGATGAGTTGGTGTTGAAAAATCCGCCTCCATTGGTACCCAGCAGCTTGATGGCTTCCTGCGATGCGACAGGGCCTCCGGGCAGGGTCTGGGTCCCCCCGGAGAGCGTGGTGACCTCCGTGAAGCCGTTCAGGTTCTGGATCACGCCACCGGCAAGGAGGACGACGGCGGACACCAGCGCCACAGGCAGGAGGAGCCGGAGGGTTCCCCGGGTAAGGTCAACCCAGAAGTTGCCGATGGTCCCAGACCCCTTGCGGGCAAACCCCCGGATCAGGGCGACGGCGACAGCGATGCCCACGGCGGCAGAAACGAAGTTCTGCACCGCCAGGCCCGCAAGCTGGACCGTGTAGCCCAGCGTGAGTTCGGGAGAATAGGACTGCCAGTTGGTGTTGGTGACAAAGGAAACGGCTGTATTAAACGCCAGCCCCTCCGGAACAGCGGGCAGGCCCAGGGAGTAGGGCAGCACGCTCTGGAAACGCTGCAGGACGTAGACCAGCAGCACACCCATGGCGGAGAACCAGAGCACACTGCGAAGGTAGGCGCGCCAGGACTGCTCCGTGTCTTCTGCGACGCCGGTCAGCCGGTAGAAGAGCCGCTCCACCCGCAGGTGGGTGGTGGCGGTGTAGATCCGGGCCATATAGTCGCCCAGTGGACGGTAGAGCACCACCAGGATGAGCGCCAGGAGGAGGAACTGAAGAATGCCGAAAAAGATCTCCATGTCAGAAGCGCTCCGGTTTCACCAGGGCGTACACGAGGTAGCCGATGGCGGCAATCCCCAGTATCGCGGCCACTGCAGAAAAGACGATCACAGCTTTTCCACCCCTTTGGCCACGAGACCGACCACCACAAAAAGTGTGATGCCGGTGAGGACGTAGACGACGTCTAGCACGATTGGCTCCTTCAAATCTTTTGGCGCATCCTGGCCGAATGCGGCGCCCGTTCCGGGGCGGCCTCTTGATTAGATACCCGGAATCAGGGTGCCGGCCGCTGTCCTAACGGAATCCAAACGGCCCTTGCCCCAATCCTCACGGGAGGCATGCAAAAAACTGTTCACGCCGCCGTCGGGCGTTCCCACTAGGCTGTGAACATGAGTACTCAAGCCGTGGACAGCGAATACGATGTGGTGGTTATTGGCGCCGGTGCAGTGGGTGAAAACGTGGCCGCGCGGGTGATCGAAGGCGGCCTTACCGCTGTGCTGATCGAAGCCGAACTGGTGGGTGGTGAATGCTCCTATTGGGCCTGCATGCCATCCAAGGCCCTGCTCCGGCCGGGTACCGCACTCCATGGGGCACAGGGTGTTCCGGGGGCGGCAGAAGCTGTGACCCGCACCCTGGATGTTGCGGCCGTGCTGAAACGCCGGGATTCATTCACCTCCAACTGGCAGGACAGCGGTCAGGTGGACTGGGTTGAAAACACAGGCATCGCCCTAATCCGCGGCCATGCCTGGCTGACCGGAGCCAAGACCGTCGAGGTCGCGGGGCTCGACGGTCGGACGTACACCGTCACTGCACGGTCCGCAGTGGTGCTGGCCACAGGCTCCACGCCCACAATGCCGCCGCTGGAGGGGCTCTCGGACCTTGACGTGTGGGGCACCCGCGAGGCCACCTCAGCCCAGGAGATTCCGAAGCGCCTAGCCGTGGTTGGCGGTGGTGTTGCAGGATCCGAACTGGCACAGGCTTTTGCCCGGCTGGGCTCCAGGGTCACCCTCGTGGCCCGCGGCGGCCTGCTGGGCAGCTTCGCCACTGAGGCATCCGCCCTGGTGGCTGCGGGGCTGAAGGCTGACGGCGTTGACCTGCGGCTCAATACCGAGATCACCCACATTGCCCAGAATGACGACTCCAGCTTTACCCTGACCCTGGGATCCGGCGCCGAGATCCAGGCGGACAAGGTGCTGGTGTCCACCGGGCGCCACCCAGCTTTGGAAGGCCTGGGCCTGGAGCAGTTGGGACTTGGCGGCGAGGGCAGCACGTTGTCATTGGCCACGGATTCCACCGGCCTGGTGCAGGGCACTGCTGCTGCGGATGGTCCCTGGCTCTACGCCGTGGGTGACGCTGCGGGGAAGGTCATGCTCACCCACCAGGGCAAATATGAGGCGCGTGCCACGGGGTCCGCCATCGCAGCCCGGGCCAAGGGCACACTGTCGGGCGAACCTGAGCCGTGGAGCCGTGCAGCACAAAGTGCCAACGACCACGCTGTCCCGAGCGTGGTGTTCACTGATCCTGAGCTGGCCTCCGTGGGCCTGAGCGTGGCCACAGCCCAGGAGCGGGGCCTCAATGTTTCCAGCGTTGAGCTGCCCATTGCCGTGGCCGGATCCTCGCTGCATGCTGACAATTATCAGGGCTGGGCGCAGCTTGTGGTCGATGAGGACCGCCAGGTGGTGGTGGGCGCCACGTTCGCTGGACCCGATGTGGCAGAACTCCTGCACGCAGCCACCATTGCCATTGTGGGAGAGGTACCCATGGAGCGGCTCTGGCACGCCGTTCCGTCCTACCCCACCGTCAGCGAGGTCTGGTTGCGGTTGCTGGAGAAGTACGGCCTGTAGGAGACATCGGCACTGGTGCCCTTCTTTCTATTTGAACTGACCGGTCAGTTTGATTAGGATGGGGGGAGATTGATACCCCGAAAGGTCACCAGTGCTCCTCACCACCTCGCTCCACGTCAAGGGCAGACGCGACGATCTCCTGCCGCCCACCACCCTCTCCGTTGCCCGCGGCGAGCTTCTCTTGGCCACCGGGAGTGGCCAGGACCAGCGCACAGCCCTGGCCCTGGCCCTGAGCGGGCGGATGAAGCCCACCTCTGGCTCCATCAGCTGGGATGGACACAGCGAGGTCCGGAAGATCCGCGGCGCGGCAGGCCTGGTGGATTCCCCAAGGGTCAACGAACCCGAACAGCACCTCAGCGTCCGGGACCTCGTCACCGAGGACCTGGCACTGATTCCCCGCAGGTTCCGTGGCGCACTGGTCAGCAAGCCGTGGCTCAAAGTCAACAACTTCGAGGACATCGCAGACCTGTGGGTAGAGCAATTACCGGCGGCCCGCCGCACCGAGCTCCTGACAACACTGGCCCTGGCAAATCCCGGAACCGACCTGCTGGTCCTTGACTCCCCTGACAGGCATAGCGCGGGTTCTGCCGAATGGCTGCCGCAGTTACAGGCCTTGGCGGCGCAGTCAGGACGCAAACTGGCAGTCGTTGCAGTCGTCACGGCCGTCCCCGACGACTGGGACGGGCCCACCGTGGATGTTGGCAACGCCGCAAGCCCAGACGAAAGGGACACACACGGTGGCCCGGCAAAAACAGCAGACATCATGACCCCGGATCCGGCGCAACACCACCGGCACCGGAGCGAGGAAGAAAAGTGACAGTCCTACGATTGGCCCGCTCAGAACTCAAGCGGATGACGGGCGGAATCCTGCCCAAGCTCACCATTGTGGCGCTGACAATGGTTCCGCTGCTCTACGGCGCCGTCTACCTCTACGCCAACTGGGATCCTTACGGAAATCTGGACAAGATTGACGCCGCGCTGGTGGTCCAGGATGCCGGGGCCACTGCCGCCGACGGCACCGAACTGCGGGCCGGGCAGACCGTAGCCGACAACCTGGTGGATGGGCACGCATTCAACTGGAAAGTTGTGTCCACACCCGAGGAAGCCGATCAGGGCGTCAGCAATGGCACCTATGCCTTTGCCCTGGAGATCCCGCAGAACTTCTCCACCAATCTGGTCTCGCCCGGCAGCTTCGACTCCGCAGAGCAGGCCATCCTTGACGTCACCACCAACGACGCAAACAACTATCTCCTGAGCACCATTGTGGACAAACTGACCACCTCGGTCCACGAAACCGTAGCCAGGGAAGTGGGTGAGGAAACGGCGAACCAGCTCCTCACCGGGTACGGCACCATTCACACCCAGATGCTCAAGGCAGCCGACGGCGCCGGTCAGCTTGCCGACGGAGTAGCCACCCTCCGTGATGGCAGTACCTCCCTGCACAGCGGAACGGATGAACTCGCGGGCGCAACGAACCAGCTCTATTCCGGTCAGGTCCAGCTCCGCGACGGCGCCAATCAACTCACCTCGGGAGCAAGCGACCTCAGTAGCGGGTTGAATCAGCTCAAGGACAAAACGGCGGGCCTGCCGGCAGATTCAGCCGCACTGGCCGCCGGTGCAGCCCAGGTTGCAGCCGGTAATGCCCAGCTCAACACAAAGGTCCAGGACGCCGTAACGCAGCTTGACGCAGCAGATCAAGCACTAAAAACGCAGTTCGCCACATCCACGGCCAGGCTTGTCACCGACCAGGTCATCACCCAGGAGCAAGCGGACAAACTCCTGGCCGACGTTGATGCAGCGGCCGCTTCCAGCCCCGTCATCGCCGCGAAATCGAAGCTTTCCACCGATACCGCTCTTATAGCGCAGCTCGCCGACGGGGCCCAAAGCGTGAGCGATGGCGCGGCCACACTGGCCGCGTCCACGCCAGCACTGTCTAGTGCGATTGGCCAGGCCTCCACCGGAGCTGACCAGCTGCATACCGGAGCCGCAACCCTGGCGGCCGGTGAGCAGACCGCCGTCGATGGTGCCGGACAGCTGACAACAGGTGCCGCCACCCTCAACGACGGCGCTGCCCAACTGGAAAGTGGCGCTGTCAGCGCAGCCGACGGCTCGCGGAGCCTGTCCGACCAGATTTCCGCTGGCGCAGGGCAGGTCCCCAATCCTGATGACCAGCAGAAATCCAGCCTGTCCTCGGTGATCGCCGATCCCGTCTCGGTGAGCAAGGTATCCCAGGCGAAAGCCGGCTCCTACGGCGCCGGACTGGCCCCGTTCTTCATGACGCTGGCGCTGTGGATTGGCGTGTTCATGCTGGTCCAGGCCATGCGGCCCATCACCCAGCGGGCCCTGGCATCCAACGCACCGTCCTGGAAGATAGCTGTTGGCGGCTGGCTTCCCTTTCTCACCGTCGCGGTAGTCCAGGCCACCCTTCTGACTCTGGTGGTGGACCTGGCCCTGGGACTTAATCCAGCACATCCCTTCCTGATGTGGCTGTTCATGCTGGCAGCGGCAATGGCCTTCACTGCCCTGATCCAGGGGATCGTTGCGCTGCTCGGGACGCCAGGAAAGTTTGTGGTGCTGATCCTGCTGGTCCTGCAACTGGTCTCATCCGGCGGTACTTTCCCGTGGCAGACCACCCCAGAGCCACTCCATGTTGTCCACGAGATCATGCCCATGGGTTACGTGGTCACGGGGATGCGGCACCTGATCTACGGTGGCGACCTGTCCATGATTGTGCCCACGGTGCTGGGACTCATCGGCTACACCCTCCTGGGCGCGGCGCTGTCGACCCTGGCAGTGCACAAACACAAGTTCTGGACCCTGAAAACCCTGAAGCCGGAGATCGCCGTATGAGCACCCAGCCAGACCCGGACAAAAAGCTGCGCCCTGCCAGGACCAGCGCAACCCGGCAGAAACTGTTTGAGGCCTCCATGGTTCTGATCGGAGAACGTGGCGCCTCCGAGGTAACAGTGGATGAAATTGCCGCGGCCGCCGGGGTCTCCAAGGGAACCGTCTATTACAACTTCGGAAGTAAATCCGATCTGATCGCGGAGTTGCTCCGTCATGGCGTGGACATCCTGCTGGCGCGGCTCCTGAGCGTCCCGCAAACCGATGCCCAGGGTGGGGCGCAGGATCCGCTGGACGTCATGCGCGATGTCATTGCCCAGGCCATGGACTTCATGAGCGAGTACCCATCCTTTGCCCGCCTGTGGGTCAGCGAGAACTGGCGGACACCCAGTGTCTGGCAGGACACGTTTGCTGAGCTACGCAGCATTCTGCTGGACGTAATCGATGCCAATGTCCAACGGGTCGCGGCAACCTACCCCGTGGACCCCTCGGTGTCCCGGGGGAGCCTTGTCACTGCGATTTTTGGGGCATGCTTTGTTGTGGGGCTGGACCGCCAGACCTACCATCCTGAACGATCCCGTGACCAAAGTGTTGCAGCAATCATGGCGATCATGCGCGGATACGTCCAGAAGGAGCCGTCCCATCAGGGATGATTGAACCCATGGGTCCGAGCGCAAAACTTGCTGTCATTGCAACGATTGTTGCCGCAGGTTTACTGGTCCTTACGGGCCTGACGCTGGCCATGCCCGTCTTCTTGGCCTTTGTGGGCGTCCTTGCCCTGGCCTATCTTGCCTGCGTACTGGAACTGGTTCTGCGACGCAGGCACGTGGTCCTGATCATCGGTGGTCTGGCCACGAGTGTTGCCCTGGCCTGCAGCCTCGCCTTCCTTGGCACGTGGGGCCTGGCCTCGGACGACACCAGGTCAGTGTTCCGCACGCCGCTGCCCACAACCAACACTGACAACTACTTCTACGGTGCGGGCCTGGCGCTGGTTTTTGCCCTGCTCGTCCTGTTTGTTGGTGCTATCTGGCGTGCGCCCAGGCGGCGGGCCCAAAAGGGGCCCCAGCGCAGGTCACGTCAGGCCGCGACCCGAGCCACGACAGCCCGGACGGCCGCGACCCGCCCAGCTACAAACCGGCCAGCTACAAACCGGCCAGCTCCATCCCAGCCCAGGAGGGCACAGCCCCGGCGCTGACCGGGGCAGATGGCTGCCTCGAGCTGCTTACCGGGGAACCACAAAATGCGTAATGCGGGCATCCTGTCCATCCAGCTCGGCCCAGGTTTTCTCCGTTTCAAGCACTGTGATGCCACTTGTGGGATAGCTGCTGGCAGCTTCCATGTAGGCGTCCTGGTCTGAATCGCGCGATGCCAAATGCATGGCCAGGTCCTGCACACCCGGGAGGTGCGCAATAACCATCAGCGTCGTGACGGTGTCCGGCACATGATTGATGACCGACAGCATGCCGTGGGCGGATGCAGCGTACAGCCCACTCTCCAGTTTGGGAGTGGGCGCCTTGTCGCCGAGCTCGCTGCACACCCAGGTGCAGGTCTGCCGCGTTCGCAATGCACTGGAGCAGAGCATGAAGTCCGGGAGGATGCTGTTCTGGACCAGCCATTTCCCGGCCAACGGCGCCTCGCGGTGCCCACGTTCTTCCAGGGGCCTGTCATGGTCATCAATGCCACCGGGCCAATCTGCCTTGGCATGGCGCATGATGACCAGTCGCCTGATGTGATGCTCGCTCATCCCCCAACCCTATCCGTCAGCCCAAGAAGCTGTTGTTGCTGACGGAAAGAGCTGAGTCGACGAGGGGTGGGCCGCCCCAGTCCACGGGGGTATGGGGGACTAGATCGAGTATTCCGGAGCCGCCCACACAACAACTTCGGGGTGCTCATAAAAGCGGTAGCCCTGGCCGCGGACGGTGCGGACCGTGTTAGCGAGGCGTCCCAGCTTGGAACGGAGCCGACGGATGTGGACGTCGATGGTGCGCTCATTGGGAACCTCTTCGGCATTCCGCCACAATCCCTCAAGGAGTTCATCGCGCCCCACAGTGCGAGTGCCGTTCTCGACCAGGTAGTTGAGGAGTTCAAATTCCTTGAAGGTCAGGTTCAGCGATTCACCGTCAAGATGCACCTCGCGGCGTGCCAGGTCGATCAGGACACCCGTCGGGCGACTTTCGGGCGCCAACTGGGGGCGAGCTGCCTCAGCGCGCTGACGTGCGGCAACGGTGGGGTCACCAAAGGTGGAACGGACGACGTCGAGTGAGGAGCCGGGCGCATTGGCGGGAGCAACCGCTACGGCAGCGTAGCTGTCGGCGCCGGGGACCAGCGACTGGGCGTAGGCCCTGATTTCCTGGGCGAGCTTGGCAATGGAGGTTCCGGCGGCTGCCGCGGTGTCCTCGTCGATGCCCATGTAGAGGACAAAACCACGGGCGGCGGTGTCGTTGGCTACCGCCCGGATGCTGGCAGAATCGCTGATCACCGGCGTGGGTGCTGTCATGGGGCTGGTGTCTGCTGGCGGCACTGCCCGGAGCTGACCGTAGGAGGAGGGGTTCAGGCCTTGAGGAGCGATTCCCGGCGGCGGGAACGATGTGCCGGACGTTGCCGGCGCGAAGGCTGGTCGCTGCGAGAAACCCTGGCGCAGACCGCTGGCCTGGGGTGGCTTGTTGGCGTTGCGCACGGAGATGTGGACGTATCCGGATGCTACTGACATGACGTGCTACCTCAATGTGAAGGCCGGTATACCGGCTCGAATGCTGGTCTCCCCCGCGCTGGCGTCGGGGAGGGACGCCCGGCGTTGGGCAGTGGGCGAATGCCTAGGGACTTTTTGGGGTGCTTAGGGTCAGGCGTGCATTCGGCAACAATCCCTGGAGGTGGCAGCGGAGGTGCTGTACCAGGGTTCTGCGGCTGCAGGTGCTGTTGGGTTCTTGTTCACAATTGAAGTGTGCAACGTAACAATGCGAACCCGCAAGTAACAATGGACAGAATCGTCCGCATCCTGAGACAAAAATAGCCAGTGTGTTTCAGATCACCATTCAGTGAGGGGTGCGCTCAGGAACTATTAATCCCTTCCAGAGGGCAAGTAACCTCGCTCTGCGGAATATTATTCGAATCCTTTCGAATAACTTTTACTTATATTCACTTCATGGCCCGGGCCTTGAATTTCTCCCCTCATCAGCCAGGAAGTCCAGTGGACTGCCGCGAAAAGCGGAAAATGTTCTGCCTGGACCAGCATAAAATGTCGCTGGAGTGGAGCTGCACTCCAGAAATCGCCCTGCTGGCTAGTGTGGGATACACAGCGCACTCACAGGAAGCCCAAAGCTTGGGCTAACCGCAGGACCGGAGAGTTGATCCATGGCCATCTCGCACTCCACAACCAATCACCTTCCGCTGCTGAGCCACCCGGATGGTTCACCAATTCGTGCGCTGGTAGTGGACGACGAGCCGAGCCTCTCTGAGCTGATGAGCATGGGGCTGCGGATGGCGGGCTGGACAGTAGCTGTTGCGGAGGATGGACCGGAAGCGCTGGCGCTGGCGAAAGAATTCCGCCCAGATGTCCTGATCCTCGACGTTATGATTCCAGGATTTGACGGCGTTGAACTCCTCCGCAGGATCCGCGCATTCGCCCCGGAAATACCTGCCCTTTTCCTGACCGCCAAGGATGCGGTCCAGGACAGAATCACGGGCTTGGCCGCGGGCGGGGATGACTACGTCACCAAGCCATTCAGCATGGAAGAGGTCCTGCTCCGGCTGCACCGCCTAGTCCAGCGGTCAGGTGTCGCCGCCATGGACACTGCCGAGCTGGTGGTGGGAGACCTGGTCTTGAACGTGGATACCAGGGATGTCACACGGGCGGGCGAGAAACTGCAGCTCACAGCAACGCAGTTTGAGCTTCTGCGCTACCTCATGGAGAACCCCAAACGCGTCATCAGCAAGGCCCAGATTCTTGATCGTGTCTGGAACTATGACTTCGGCGGCCAGGCGAACATTGTGGAGCTCTACATTTCCTACCTGCGGAAAAAGGTCGATTCCATTCACCCGCCCATGATCCACACAGTCCGTGGCGCAGGCTACGTCATCAAGCCTGCGGACTGATCCGTGGCCACCCACCAGCACAATGCCGCACTTTCCGCCAGCGCTGCGTCCCACCAGCCAGCCCCGGCATCCTCGGGAGGGCAGGGGCCGGCCGGGACTAGCTACGCGCGCAGCTGGCGCAAACCGGCCACATGGCATCTGCGGACCCGGCTCGTCCTGGTGGCCATGGCCCTCCTGATCACCATCTGCGCCGCGATTGGCATTTCCACGTTCGCCTCGATGAACAGCTTCCTGACGGATCAGTTGGACACCCAGCTGGGCCAAGCGGCGGAACGATCCAATGATGCTGGTCGCAGGCCCCAGGGGGACGACGATGACTCCCGGCCCAATTTCCTCAATCCCGAAGTCCAGGTTGTGGGTACGCTGAGCGCCAGGATTGCCGGCGGCCAGGTCACCAGTGCCGGTTTCCTGGCAGGAAATGCCACCCGCTCGCCGCTGAGTTCCGGCGACAGGGCAAGCCTCCTGGCCCTCAGTCCTGGAGCCGGCCCATCGGACGTATCGCTGTCGGAGGGCAACTACCGTGTCGCCGCCGCACAACTGCCCACGGGAGAGGTCCTGATAACGGGCCTCCCCCTGGCAGCCAAGGAGAACACTCTCTCTTCCCTGGTGCTCACCATGGTGGTGTACTCCCTGGTCGGGTTGCTGTTGATCGGGTTGGCAGGGACTGTCCTGATCCGCCGGACCATGAAGCCGCTGGAAAAACTCTCCGATGTCGCAACACGCGTGTCCCGGCTCCCCCTGGACGCAGGTGAGGTTGCCCTCGCGGTGCGGGTCCCGCCGGTGGATGCAAACCCTGGGACAGAGGTCGGCAGTGTGGGGCACGCACTGAACCTGATGCTGGACAACGTGGCGAACGCTTTGCAGGCTCGCCAGCGTAGTGAAACCAAAGTCCGGCAGTTCGTCGCCGATGCTTCCCATGAACTCCGTACCCCCCTGACCGCCATCCGCGGGTACACGGACCTGATGCGCATGACAGAGAAGTTCACGCCCGACGGCGAACGCTCACTTGCACGGGTCCGCAGCCAGTCCGAGCGCATGACCACGCTAGTGGAAGATCTCCTGCTGTTGGCGCGCCTGGACGAGGGGCAGCCACTCAAGCTTGGGGAGGTGGACCTTTCGCAGCTGGTGGTGGAGTCCGTCAGTGACGAGAAAGTCATTGCCCGGCAACACCTATGGACCCTCGACCTCCCGGCGGATCCTGTCCTGGTGCGCGGGGACGCGGCCCAGCTGCAGCAGGTCCTGATCAATCTGCTCTCCAACGCGCGCAAACACACTGCGCCAGGCACTACCGTCAGGAGCCGGGTCCGGGTTGATGGATTTTTTGCCGAGCTGACCGTGACGGACGACGGCGGGGGCATCGATCCGGCCTTTGTGGACCAGGCATTTGCCCGTTTTGCGCGGGCAGACCCATCCCGCAAGGGGCTGGGGGCACCTGCTGGCGCCAGTGGCGCAGAGGGCACAAGCGGCTTGGGGCTCTCCATAGTGCAGTCGATTGTGGAGGCGCATGGCGGGACTGTAAGTCTGTCCTCCCGGCCAGGAAACACTGTTTTTACCCTCCGGATCCCCTTGCTCGCAGACGCAGGCTGACATAGCGCAAGCCAACCCACCGTCGTCGTGATCTCTGTTACCAAAACGTGACTTAATCGTCTAGGTCCGGTAGCGTGAAAGACGTGCGGATTCCCAACTATCCGCGTACCCGGAGGTTTGCCGAGCTCTGCCGCCGTCCGGTGACCGCATGATCAGGCAGAGACGGGGGACCCACAGTCCCGGGCGTTTCCAGTCGCCCTAGGGGTGAAGTTGACTCGGCTTCCCGCCGAGCCGCCGGATGACCTCATCCGAACCCGACAGCTAACTCCGCAGGCATGAGAGGCCCCAAAACCATGTCTGAACAGCAGAAGACGATTGTTCCTGCCCCCGCCGAACCCAAGGCGCATGGACGTCGCAAACTCCGCTCCGAACCTCAGCGCAGCACCGTGGGCAAGCGCGCTGCCCTTGCCGTCACCGCCGGTGCGTTGCTCTGCGGTGTTGTTGCAGCTGGCCAGGCAATAGATCCAGGGCCGTCCTCGGCACTGCTGGATGCTGTGAGCGAGGTTGCCGGTACACCCGAGGCCAGCAACCAGCCCAACGTGCAGGCCGCGCCAGCAGAGAACCAGCCTGCCCAGACGCCAGAACCAGCGACTCCGTCAGCGGATGCGGCACCCATCGCACCGCAGGCCGCAGCCCAGAATCCGATTACCGGGGCTGACGTTCCCGTTGTACCTGCGCAGGAGCCTGCAGCCACGGCCGAGGCGGCACCTGTTGCCCCGGCAGAACCAGCAGTGGAGCCCGCTCCAGCGGTTGCCGTGGATGATCCCGCTGGCGCCCAGGCCTACGCTGCCGGCCAGCTCGGTTCCTACGGATGGAGCGCAGACCAGATGCAGTGCCTGGTGACGCTGTGGACCAAAGAATCCGACTGGAGTACCACCGCAACAAACTCCAGCAGCGGCGCCTACGGCATTGTGCAATCCCTGCCGGCAGAGAAGATGGCCAGCGCTGGGGCTGACTACCTCACCAATTACCAGACGCAGATCAACTGGGGGCTGGGCTACATCAAGGACCGCTACCAGTCCCCCTGCGGCGCCCTGAGCTTCCACCTCTCCAACAACTGGTACTAGAGCGGGCATCCTTTTTTGCCAGCACGGCCCCTAGGCCGCCGCGGAAGGCTAGCCGGCGATCCCATAAAGCCGGTCCCCGGCGTCGCCCAGGCCGGGGACAATGTAAGACTTTTCGTTGAGGCGCTCGTCAATCGAGGCAAGGACCACCGTGACGTTGGCGTCGGCCAGTTCTTCTTCCAGGGCAGCCAGACCTTCCGGCGCTGCCAAGAGGCAGATGAAGGTGACGTCCGAGGCGCCGCGCTTGAACAGGAACTTGATCGCTTCGCGCAGCGTGCCGCCCGTGGCCAGCATGGGATCAAGGACGAAGATCTGACGGTTGGTCAGGTCCTCGGGAAGCCGTTCGGCGTAGGTGATGATGTCAAGGGTCTCCTCGTCCCTGGCCATCCCCAGGAAACCTACCTCGGCGGTGGGGACCAGCTTGGTCATGCCCTCCAGCATCCCGAGCCCGGCACGTAGGATCGGCACCACCAGGGGGGTGGGCTTGGTGAACGCCGTGCCTATGGTGGTGGACACCGGGGTTTCGATAGTGACGGGCTGCGTGCGGACATCGCGCGTGGCCTCATAGGCCAGGAGGGTCACCAGCTCCTCTGTCAGCTGGCGGAACACGGGCGAGGGGGTGTTCTTATCCCGCAAAACGGTCAGTTTGTGGGCAACCAGGGGGTGGTCAACAAGGATTGTGCGCATAGGTTCAAAAATACCATCCGGCAGCGGAACTACTCCCCGGAAGCAGGCCTGTCACGCATGATGGGACGGTCAAAGGAGGGCGTAGGTCCGGAGCGCTCGCGGCGCCGGAACATGTGGAAGGCGCGGTGCGCCACAATCACCACCACCACCCAGGCGAGGCCCAGCAGCCAGGCTGCGACCACGTCGGTGAGCCAGTGATGGCCCAGGAATACGCGACTGATGCCCATTCCCACAATAAATGCTGCCCCTGCGGTGATGGCGGTGATACGGATCCATCGGGTGTGGAACTGCAGGCAGATCAGGTAAACCAGCACTCCAATCAGGACCGTGGCGTTGAGTGTGTGCCCGCTGGGGAAAGAAGGCGACGTCTCATAGGGAGGCACCGCGTCGGCGGTGTCCGGGCGGGCCCGGCCGATCAGTATTTTGCCGGCAGTTGTTGCAGCCAGCGAGACGGCCGCAGAGGCCACCATCAAAAGTAATGGACGCCAGCTGCGGCTCAGGAACGTCAGCCAGGCGGTGAGCAGTAACGCCAGGATGGGCATCCCAATGGTGCCGCCCACGTTGGTGAATGCTGTGACAGCCGAGTCAAGCCCAGGGCTTCGCAAGGTTATTGCCGTCTCAAGGACAGGCTCGTCCAGGGCGGCCAGGCCATCTGCCTCGACCACGCTTTCATAGACTTCAGCACCGCCGACCGTCAGGAGCACCACAACGAATCCGCCCAGGACAAGGGTTATCCAGAGGGCCGCGTAAGGCTTGAACCAGCGGTCCAACGCGTCTTTCAGGGTGTTCACGGGGCCTCCCGGCACTGTCATTTCACTGGTTGGAGATCATCAGAAACTATCATTGAGCCATGGTCCCGGCAGAGCAGCAACGCAGTGAATGGATGGGCCTGGCCCTCACCGAAGCCCGGCTGGCCCTCGCAACCGCTGACGTTCCCATCGGCGCAGTGGTGGTTGGCCCTGACGGGACAGTGCTGGGAACCGGCCGCAATGAACGCGAGGCACATGGGGATCCCACAGCCCATGCGGAGGTCCTTGCTATCCGGCAAGCCGCAGCCCAGCTGCGGCGCATCGCTGCTGGTGCCCGCCACGCTGGTTCCGCTGTTACCGGTGCAGACGACACCGGTGCAGATGCCACAGGTGGAGTGGGCGCCCTGCCTGATGGCTGGCGCCTGACGGACTGCACACTGGTGGTGACGCTGGAGCCGTGCGCCATGTGCGCCGGGGCCATTGTCCTGGCCCGGATTCCACGTGTGGTTTTTGGTGCATGGGACGAGAAGGCGGGTGCTGCGGGAAGCGTGTTCGACGTGCTCCGCGAGCGCAGGCTCAACCACTGGGTGGAGGTCTACGCCGGGGTTCGGGAAGAGGAGTCAGCCGCGCTGCTGCGTGACTTTTTTGCCGGCCACAGAAGCTGAGCGGGCGCAGGTCTCGTGACCGCTGGACACGGCCGGGAGCGGCTCAGGTGCACCCGGGGCCACGTCAGGTAGTGGGCATGTCCAACGAGAACGAGGCCCACGCGTCCGGGTGCTCACGGAGTGTGACGTCCAGTCCTGCCAGGTGCGGCCCATCCACTGTGGCTTTCATCTGCTCGGCCACCGTGACTGCAATGTACTGGGCCAGCGCCTCGGTGGTGGTCAGCTTGCCGGCGAAGGCAGGATGCTCGTCCAGGTTGCGGTAGTTCAGGTCATCAAGGATCTCCTTGATGATGGCGTCAGCCTCACCGATGTCCAGGACAATGGCGTTCTCATTCAACTCACGACGCCGGAAGCTCACCTCCGCGACAAACGTGGCGCCGTGCATGCCCTGGGCTGGGCCGAAAGCTTCACGGGGAAGGCTATGGGCGATCATGAAGTGGCTGCGGACTGTCAGGCTGAACATGGTGGGGCCTCTTTGGGATGGGTCGACGTGGGTGAGATTTCTAGGGCGAAAAACTGGGGCGCTCAAGCCGTGGTTTTCCAGGTGCGCTTGCCAGGGTTCGGTCTTCAGGAAGCGGTCCTCTGGAAGCGGTCCGCACTGGGCGGGGAGCTAACCTGCCGCAGGATATTCAATGACGTGGCACAGGGCCGGTAGTTTTCCGTTCGCAAGCCGCTGGACGACGTCGGGCAGGTCATTAAACGCTGAGGTGCCGGTGAGGAAGGCATCAAACACGGGGTCCTTGAGCAAATTGAGTGAAAGGTTCAGCCTGTCGGTGGTGGTCCGGCGGAAGCGGCGTGCAGTGGCCACCATGCCCACCTGGCTGGCGCGGATGGAGAGTCGCCGGGCGTGGAAGTCCTCCCCCAACGGAATTGTCACGGAACGATTGGCGTACCAGGACATCTCGATGACGTCGCTATCGTCCCCGGCAATCTGCAGGGCGCGTTCCAGGCCCTCCTGGCGCGCGGAGCAGTGAAACACCATGTCGTTGTCGGACAGGGCATCGTCCGGGTGCGCGAAGTCCACGCCGAGTGCCTCTGCAAAGTCTTCTTTTGCAGGATTCACGTCAAGGAGCTGCAGGCGCTCCAGTGGGAAGGTCCTCAGCAGGGTGGCTACCATACCGCCCACTAGCCCCGCACCGACCACTGCAACCCGGTCCCCCAGGCGAGGGCCGCCCTCCCAGAGTGCGTTGACTGCCGTTTCCACCGTCCCGGTGAGTACTGCCCGGCGGGATGGAACGGCGTCGGGGATTCTGATGAGGGCGCTCAAGGGCGCGATGTAGAGGTCCTGGTGCGGGTTGAGGCAAAAAACACGCTGCCCAACCCAGTCCGCTGGGCCCTGTTCCACGATGCCCACGGAGAGGTAGCCGAACTTCACAGGCCCCGGAAAGGAGCCGTCCTGGCGAGGCGCGCTCATGGCTTCGGCGACGCGGGGCGGCACCTGGCCGGCATGGACCACCATTTCCGTACCCCGGCTGATTCCTGAATACAGGGTCCTGACTAGTGCTTCTCCAGCCCCCAGGGCCGGAAGTGTCTCGGTCCTGAGCTCTCCCTGGCCGACGTCGGTGGTCCAGTATGCGGTGGCCTGAAGCTCATCGTTAGCAGTAGTCATGGTGATTATGAATCTAGCCGTGTGCGCGCTGGCGTGGAAGTCCGCAGCCAGGCTTCAGCTGGCAGCGTGGTGGGCTGCACGGTCGGCTGCACGGGCAGTCGCCTACGCGCGTCGGGCGCCGTTTTGGGGAAGCGGCGCCTGCTCCGGTAACCTAGTCAGGTTGGTGACGTGTCCGAGCGGCCGAAGGTGCAACACTCGAAATGTTGTTTGGTGAAAGCCAACGTGGGTTCAAATCCCACCGTCACCGCGATTGAGAAAGGCCCCGCCTCCCTTGTAAACAAAGGGAAGCGGGGCTTTTTGTTTTGCCCGGAAAGCGCGTGCGGTGACACAGCGGTACGGCGCGCGCGGAAATTTGCCGTTCGCGGGACCGGCATGGCACACGAGGCATCAGTTAGTCTGTCCGGATGGCTGAAGTGAGTATCCGTTGGGCTGATGTTAAGGATGCATATGGAGTGGCCACAGTTCATGTGGCGTCGTGGCGATCCGCATATCCTGGACTCATCGCACAGCACATCCTGGATGGCCTGAGCATCTCAACAAGGGCGGAGGCCTGGACTCGGCTTCTTTCGGAGCTTGCCTTCCCTAGTTACGCAGGCCCCGCGGGAACAAAACCGCACCGGCTGCTCATAGCGGAGTGTGGCAACAGGATCGTCGGCTGGGCAAGTTTTGGGGCTGGCCGGGACGAGGGCTCGAGCGATCAGGGTGAGCTTGCCGGGCTCTACGTACATCCGGATTTTTGGTCCAAAAAGGTTGGGCACGCGTTGATGCTCAACGTCGAACAGGAACTTGCGGCTGACGGTTTTCAGTCCGCGTACCTGTGGGTACTTTTTGGCAACGACCGGGCAGCCTCGTTTTACGAAAGCCATGGCTGGCGCACTGACGGCGGAGAAAAAATTGGTGATGCGGGCGGTACGACCGAACTTCGAGAGGTGCGCCACGTGACAGCCCTGAATTCAGCAAAACCACCCACTAGCTCCGCGTAGGCGAGAACACGCCAGGTGTCCAGGCTGCACTGAACCGCAGCTCAGGGATGAAAAGGATCTGCGGTGGGTAGGAGGACGATTCTCCTTGCCACCATGACCGCTAGTCTTCTGGCAGTGAAGCTGGGTCTCGCCTTGGACTGGGAGCAGGACTCAGGCGTTCTTCTAGGTTCCATCATGGATCCGTGCCGTTCTTAAGTCGTCTAGCGGACCCTTTAATCCAGCATGGTTGAAGAATGCGGGTGGCGTCCAAACATCCAATCAGCCCCAAGGCCATATATGCCATCAAACCCAGACCAATAAGGCCGAAAAAGGTTGGGGCAGCCCAAGCAGCCCGTCCATAAACGTCTCTCCACCGAGAAATTACCCAGCAGCAACATCGGAAACATAAAGCCCCATTGTGGAGAGGCACCCGAATACTCAAGGTAGTCCACCCGCGTGTCCTCCCGACGGCATCGCGGGAGGAAGGTGGAATTTGTCGCTACACGTGGCAAGGGAAGAGCCCGACGCTGGGATATTCCAAACGTTCGGGCATCAAGCTTTTCCCTAACTGGTACATAGTTCTTGGCACCGGAGATGATAGCAGGAACAAAAATGCACGTTAGAGGCCGTTCATGAGCGTCTCTCCGCATGAGACTTGGTTAATTGATTTTTCAACCTGATCGGTTGGTGTCGTGATGCTGACATCATAGATGTACCAGGTGCTCTGTCCGTAAATGGGCTGACTGTAGTCAACTCGTATTTTTCCCTCAGACTTGTGCATCCAGTTTGCAGTTTTCAGGACACCTTTTTGACCGGGAGGAATATGGGCGGTCAAGGTATTGGTCACGGAGGTCGAGTGAGACCAGTTGTAGCCTCCAGTAAGACCAGCAGTGAGCCAATTCTTAGCCCCCGAGAGGGACCCTCCTATAGACCAACCAGTGGTCCACGTCTCCGTCTGGGCTTCGGCTAAATCAAGGTCCCGCGTTCCGCCAGAACAATTGGAGACCGTAATTCCATTGGCTTTCCAGTCTGGGTAGTCCGAGCTGCTTCCTTCCTCGAAGGTGCACCCGTTGAGGTAGATCGTGTACCCAGTTCCACCGTGGTTCCATCCTTCGCCACTGCAGTCTTGCTCCAACTGCTCACGCGTAGGGGCATCCTCTGCATGTGCCGGCGAGATAGGCCCGAGCACCCCAAAAAACAGTGCTGATACCGCTGCAACCATCCCGGTGCGGGTAACGGCTTTCCGCAAGTTATTAGGCATTCTCTTCAACCCCTTCTAGCGTCCTTCAATGTGTAGCTATGACGTAATCACCACACTCCCAGCCACCACGCGGCCCTACAACGGTTCAAAGGAATGATTAGCCCTACGGCTAAAGCTCGACGGGACGACCCCCAGTACTCCCACCGTGTTCAAAGCGCCGGATGCCTTCGGACCCCACCCGGACGTCACAACTTCTTGGCGTCCGGGTGCCAGGCGATCGGGTGTGCAGCCGCAGTAGAGGCAGATCGCGACGGATCCTTGCCTCGTGCCCGTTACACCGGGCTAATTCTCGGCTGTTGGGCTCGATAGCGACGCTGTTGCTGCCTACCTATTTTTCCTGTTTTTCCCAGTTCGGTGACCTCGGAACTGTTGCGGACAGAGGAGAGAACTCCCCATGGCACTGCTGCCCGCCTACGCCTACGATTGCGGAGGGTCGCTCGATCCTTTCAGTTACTTTCTTGGGGAAAAGGATCTCACCTATGCCGTTGCCGCGACCCGCCGCCCACCATCCGATTCGAAACCGAAACCAGGGGCCGTGGGCCATCTTGGCGGCCGTTGTCCTGGTCGCCGCGAGCCTCTTCGCTGGCGCGACGCCCGCTTCGGCTGCAACATACTCTTTCAAGGGCGTGGTCAAAGGGAAACTGACAGCCACCGCAACGGCAACTGTGCTGGGCGACGTGTGGGTGGGGGCCTATACCAACGACGACCGGGCCTCTTTTGTCGCCGGCGCATGGTCTGCTCCAGATGGGTCCTATAGTTTCGCCGTACCCTCTGCAGGTAGTTACAAAATATGGACCACCTGCAGCAGCGGACCCTGCTCCGCCACCTATGCCGACGAGTGGAACGCAAACAAGTCCAGCTCCTACGGTTCGACGCCTGTTGCCGTCACCGAGGCTGCCCCCACCACCACGTACAACCCTCAGCTGGAAGCTTTCGGCAGCATGAGTGGCCAGGTGAAAAATCAGGCCGGCCAGCCGCTGACAGACGTGACTGTCTCAGCTTCCCCGGCCGGCGGAGGACAAGTCAGCAGCACAAAGCCAGACGCCAATGGCTACTTCACCCTCACTAAAATTCCACCCAATCAGGCATACATCAACGTCCGCGACGAGTCGGGTCAGCGTCTCTACCTGGAGCAGTACTGGAACGGTACCGGAACCGTAGACACCTACACGGGCGCTAACGTCCCATCCGGGGTCAAATGGACCAACGTGAACTTCATTCTTAAGAATGAGACCATCATCGAGGCCACCGTCATCGATCCCGCGGGCGCACCGATTGCCGGTGTTGGGTACATCCCGTGGGTCTACAATGACCAATCGGGAGCCTGGGACGGACCACAGCTGGGCCCCCTTACGTCGGATGCGAAGGGCAAGATTTACTGGCGCATGGAAGTGGGCAAGAAATACAAGCTGTGTGTCTCAGACAATGTCTACGAGGGCGCGCCCCGCGAAAAGCGGTACACATCCGAGTGCTACGACAACACGGCCGCCAAAGACACGGCGACCGTTCTGACAGCAGCCGCTGCCGGGCAGCGTGTGAAACTAACCATGCAGTTAGACGTTGCAGGGCTATCGTTGACCCCTTCCAGGCCATTCGTTTATGGTTCTGCCCGGGCCGGCGAGAAACTGACCGTTGATCCCGGTATTTGGGGGCCAGCTCCGGTGGCCCTCTCCTACAAGTGGCAGCGTTCGAAGGACAACGGCGAGCTCCAGGATATTGCGGGCGTCACTGCGACGGTCTACGTGCCCACTGCCGCCGATGCTGGGTACGACATCTGGGCAAGAGTCACCGGCACCAAAGCAGGCTACGTTCCGCACGACAACACAGCGCACGCTGGAAAATCAGGTGCAGATGCCGTTACTGCTTCTAAACCATTCACCATTTCGGGCACGCCAAGCGTCGGCAACACCCTGACCATTGACCATGGCACTTTGAGCCCCGCTCCTGATTTTGGCCCCTACTACGATTGGTTCGTTGCCGGGGTCCAGGACTACAGAACAAACGGACCTTCATTTGTTATCCAAACCTCCGACGCCGGCAAAAAAATCACCGCCCGGCTCAGCGTTTACGACTGGCCCCTTGAGCCATACCAGGGCCAAGCTTCTGTCACCGTGGCAGCAGGCACCCTAACAGCGCCAGTTCCCGCCATCTCAGGGACAGCGAAAGTCGGCTCAGTACTCACAACCACGCCAGGAAACTGGGGCCCCGCGCCCGTGACATTGACCTATCAATGGTTCCGCAGCGGAGTTTCGGTCACAGGTGCAACCTCCGCTACCTACACCTTGACTGCAACGGATCTAGGCAAAGCCATGACCGTCCGCACCACCGGAACCAAAACCGGATTTACGACAGCAGCCAAGACTTCAGCCGCGACCCCAACCGTGGCAGCAGGCACCCTAACAGCGCCAGTTCCCACCATCTCAGGGACAGCGAAAGTCGGCTCAGTACTCACAACCACGCCAGGAACCTGGGGCCCCGCACCCGTGACATTGACCTATCAATGGTTCCGCAGCGGAGTTTCGGTCACAGGTGCAACCTCCGCTACCTACACCTTGACTGCAACGGATCTAGGCAAAGCCATGACCGTCCGCACCACCGGAACCAAAACCGGATTTACGACAGCAGCCAAGACTTCAGCCGCGACCCCCACCGTGGCAGCAGGCACCCTAACAGCGCCAGTTCCCACCATCTCAGGGACAGCGAAAGTCGGCTCAGTACTCACAACCACGCCAGGAAACTGGGGCCCCGCACCCGTGACATTGACCTATCAATGGTTCCGCGGAAGCGCCGCCATTTCGGGCGCCACGGCCCCAACGTACACACTGATTGCAACGGACAAGGGAAGCGCTATCAAAGTACGCGTATCAGGCGCCAAAACCGCGTACACCACGCTAGTGCGATACTCCGTGGCCACCACGCTGATCGGCTGACCTGCCGAAGCAGGAAGTACCTCTTTATGGCAGCGGTAGTCGATGCAGACTGCTCCACCCACTCACTGCGAGAAGGGGACCCGCCGCGACATTTCTGGACAAGCGTCATGGGGGTAAAGATCAAACCGGTTTGGCTAGTTTTAGCCTGGTGCAAAATTTCGGCGGTTACCATTGAACTGAAAGTCACACACTATATGGGGGTCTAGAGTGCGCGAATCAAATATAGGAGCGGAAGCCCGCTGGGCAACGGCTGCTGAGAGAGCAGAAAACGTCACCGATGCAGGTATTGGGGCCGGTGTCCGCCGATACTTCCTTTTCCAGTTTCCAC
Organism: Pseudarthrobacter sp. PS3-L1; assembly: GCF_030063285.1. Lineage (GTDB taxonomy): Bacteria > Actinomycetota > Actinomycetes > Actinomycetales > Micrococcaceae > Arthrobacter. The sequence continues at coordinate 67,559 of NZ_JASISU010000003.1, forward strand.
TGATTCTTATCTGTGCGTGTGGTGCTGGATTCTTCCTTGCGTCCTTTTGGCCGGAGATTGAAGGGACTTTCCTTCGATCCTGGGTGTATCTGGGCTCGGTTCTGGCGGGACTAGGAGTCATAGTCATTGGCTTGATTTATGGGGAAAAAAACATCGGACCACGGGTCCAGCCCCAGGGGGTCGGTATTACAACCGGCCTGGAACCTGCCGAGGTAAAGCATGTCCGACGGCAGATCCTGGGAACAAAGCCGGTAGAAGTCCAGCATGCGGCACTCCTCCGTGGTGCCGCTATCGAAATTCGCGGCCGCCTGGCCAAACAGCTAGTCCTGTCACCTGGGTTGTTTATCTACTTTTGCGGCCAAGTAATATCCAGAGGGATTTCATCCGCACTTGATATCGGAGTTCTTGTCCTTTTGCTGGGAATGGGAATCGTTTACCTGTTCTTGGTCCGCCAGTTTCTCCAGACCGGGAAATTCGTCCACGCGATGGGGTCTGCAACAGTGGAACAACCCATCGAACGGACCTGAAAAAGAAGATCATCGGCAAAGCCAGCGCAGCGGATCCATTGCGCGTGTGGTGTGTGCAAACCCGCAGCAAGCTCATTCCAATGATTCGGGAACTCGAAGCGTAGGTTAACGGCCGCACGGTCGCGAAAAGTACCCAGCGCCATTTTCCGAAAGCGATCGCGAGGAAGACCCCGTTGGCAGGAGCGCCAGCAAAGACCGGGTATTCTTGGCTGCCGTGGCACAAGTCCACCTGACCCGACAGGAACCGATGTTCGTGATCACCTTGTACAGCCACCGCGGGGTCCGCACAGCCCGCGCCGAGCAGTGACGTCTTCTAGCACCGGCGCGTCGACCCTGGTGGTCATCCCCGCGTTCGGTTCACCGGAACTGACGGATGCTGTCGTAAATGACCTGTGTCGCGACGGAAGCGACCTCGACCCGGCCGTGCGCATCGTGGTTGTCGACAACGCGGGTGACTACGTCCTCCCGCAGGGGCGCATCTCGGTCCACCGCCCAGGGCGCAACCTGCGGTGGATCGGTGCCGCGAACTGGGCCCTGGAAACATCGACGCGAGACGGGCATGATGTCTGTGTGGTCCTCAACAACGATATCCGGCTATCGCCCGGGTTCCTCGATGGGCTGCTCGCACCGTTCTCGACAGCCAACGACATCGCGCTGGCTGCGGCATGCTACGACGACTTCTGGCTCCACCAGCGGGCCCACAAGATCCCGCCCACCGCCGCGGAGTACGCCCCGCGCGACGTGCTGCGCGACGTCGACTTCTGTGACGGCACCGCGATCGCGTTTGCGGTGGCGCCCGTCGTCGAACTGGGAGGCCTGGACGAGGAGACCTTCACCCGGCACGGATACGGCGCGGACATCGATCTGGCGATTCGGGTCCGTGCAGCTGGCTTGCGGTGCGTGGTCACCGAGGGTGCGTACGTCTCGCACCTTCGTCGTCAGACGATGAACCGGACCGGCCAGACCTCGGAGGACAACCGGGCGGAGATCCTGAACGGCCTAAACACCAAATGGGGTGATGGGTGGCGGGCGGACGTTGGGCTCGGACCGGATTCGTTCCCCGCTCACAACGTCGGGAGCGGAGCTTCGTGGTACCTAACCCCTCCGGCAGGGTGATGAGTAGTTCCAGCCCGGTCCCACGGCGGATCATCTACGCGGGTTTCGCTACTGCCCACCACAGTGGCGGCGTGCACGTTATGACCCAGCACGTCCGGCTGCTGCGCGACGCCGGCCACGAGGCCTGGTTGTGGCTGCCCGATTCTGATGACCGCACCAACTGGATCCCCGACGACGTGCCGATGGTGTTTGGCGCCACCACCCCGATCGGCGCGCAAGACCTTCTGGTGCTGCCGGAGACGCCTACCGTCCAGGGCTGCGATCCGGCGCCCGGAGCCCGCAAGGTCATCTTCAACCAGAACCACTTCTATACCTTCGCCGCTGGCACCCCTGCCGAGGATTTCCCCGGCTGGTCACCGGCGCCTGCACTCTGGGTAGTCTCCTCGGAGAGCCGCGACGTGCTGGAAGCCACGCTGCCCGGCCTGCCCGTGAGCCTGGTCCCCAACCCGGTGGACGGAGAGCTGTTCGTCCCTGCGGCGACCGAGCGGCTCCGGGTGAGCTGGTTCCCCAAAAAACGGCCGCGGGAAGCCTCACTGCTAAAGCGGTTGCTGGCCAACGACCCACGCCTCTCGGAGGTGGATCTGGTGGAGTTGGTCCAGACTCCACGGGCGGAAGTGGCAGAGACCCTGGGAAGTACGGCGGTCTTCATAGCTCTCGGTCACTCCGAGAGCTATGGTCTGCCAGTGGCCGAGGCACTTGCGTCAGGCTGTCTCGTGGTGGGTTACGACGGCGGCGGCGGCCACGAGCTGTTCGATGCGCCTGGTGCCTGGCGGGTCCCGGACCAACGACCGCTACTCATCCGCGACAAGGTGGCGGGTCTGATCCAAGACATCGATGTCCTGGCGCCGGTACGCGCCGCGAACCGCACTTGGGTGCTTGACCGCTACCCGTTCGCCCGGACAGGCGCGGCTCTACAGGAGGCCGTCGCCGCAGCGTGGGCCCGGCCTGGCAACGATGCCATGGCTGTGCATCCGGTCGCCTGGCTCGACAGCCTCGGTCCGCATTTCACGGCATACGCCTGAGGGCTCAGTCGACGCCCTCTACGATATTGATGAGGTCCTCACCGGCCACGTACCGGCGCACCTGAGCGTTGACCAGCGCGAAGGCACGCGCACCGGACTTCGCGATGGAGCCGGCCGCGTGCGGGGTGATAATCAGGTTCGGCGCCTCCCACAGCGGGTGGCCAGCGGGTAGCGGCTCCGGCTCCATCACATCCAGCGCGGCGTACAGCCGACCGGCCGTCAGCTCCGCAAGAAGCGCTGCGGTGTCGACGACCTTGCCGCGGGCGACGTTGACCAGCAGGGCGCCGTCGGGCATCCGGGATAGGAACTCGGCATCCACGAGGCCGGTTGTCTCCGGGGTAAGCGGAACAGTCAGCACCACCACGTCAGCTTCTGGCAGTAGGCTCGGCAGCTCCGAGGTGGCGTGGATGCCGTCCCGTGCCGTGTGCGCCACGAGTACCGGCTCGGCGTCGAAGCCCCGCAGCCGGCGGGCGGTCTGCTCTCCGAGATCACCGGCTCCGATGATCAGGACCCGCTTGTCGCGCAGATCGTCAGCCTCCACCGGGTCCCACCTGCCCTGTCGCTGCGCTTCACCAAAATGAGGCAGGCGACGAAGCGTGGCCAAGATGACCGTCAAAACGAGCTCGGCGACCGCCGAGCCGTGAACACCGCGTGCTGTACACAGTAAAACCCCGTCCGGAACGTGGCCGAGGATGTCCTCCACGCCGGCGCTCGTCAGCTGGGTGACCTTGAGCTTCGGCATGGCGGCAAACTTTTCGGCGAGATTGGTGGAGTCCTCGACCTGCGGCACCCAGAAGACGGTATCCGCCAGGTTTTCGGGCTTCTTGTCCTCCCCGTCCCAGACGATCACCTCGACGCCGTCGGGAAGGGCTCCGAGGAGTTTTCGGGCGTTTGAATCGGGGACGCATACGACAGTCATCGCTCCAGTGTAATCAACGCCGTGACCTGGCATCCGCTATGGTGTTCTTAAGACTTCTACAGAAGTACGAAGTTCATCCACGGCGCTGAAAATCACCAGCGTTGGTGGACCGGCTCCGCACATCAATGCGGCTCCGAAGGTAGACCCGAACTTCCACAGGAGACGTGCCATGGCTATCACGAAACTCGCTTACCCTCACCAAGAGCCGGAACTCACCGGTGAGGACATTCGGCTCCGCAACTGGGCCAAAAACTCTCGGCTGGGCCCACCCGGCTCGGTTGTCGCTCCGGCCACTGAGGCGGAGCTGTGCGACTTCCTGTCCACCAGCGACGGCCGGGTTCGGATGATCGGAAGCCGGATGTCACCCGGCAGAATGATTCAGGTCGCTGACGGGAGCGGTACGCTGCTGGACCTGAGTAAGCTCAGCGGCTTGATCTCCAGCACCGAGGACACCGCGACCTTTGCTGGTTCGACCCCCTTGGCCGACGTATATGCGTTTCTCTCGGCGCGAGGACAGATGCTGGATGCCTCCCCCGGAGTCATTGCTGAGCAGACACTGGCCGGCGCCCTGTCTACCGGGACCCATGGCCAAGGCTTGCGGCAGAGCTCCATCGCCAGCGCTGCACTGTCGATCCGGATGGTGTTGGCGGACGGCACCCTCGCCGAATTTGATCGTGACCACCCGGACTTCCCCGCCGTCCAGCTCAGCCTCGGTTCACTCGGCGTCATCACGGCTGTGACCTTGCAGGCGCGGGAGTCCATGATCTACACCTGCGTCAAAAAGGCCGTCGACGCCGACAACTTAGAATCGGACCTGAAGGCCTGGAACGAAGAAAATGTCCTGGTCAAGGCATGGTGGTTTCCCCAGGAAAATCAGGTCCAGGTCTGGACCGCCAACGAGGCGACCGACGACGAGGTTTCGCGGTACCGGGCTGGCGGTAGTGAGTTGGTGAAGTATGAGACCACCAATGCAACGATGAACAACACCGTGGAATCCACGCTTCGCCAGCTTCGCGATGACTCCAGGGGGCTAGCCGACGACGGCAAGCCGCTGCAGACTGTGGCGCGTTTCCGGGACTTCACCGACGTCACCGGTGATGTCTATCAGGTGTTTTGTCGGGGAATCGCCACCCCACAGATCAACGTCGAGATTGCCATCCCACTGGACAGGGCCGGTGCGGTGGTCAGGAAGATCAAGGAATGGCACACGCGGACGCGTCCCCGGATGCACTACCCGGTGATCCTGCGCTGCACGGGCCCGTCTGACGGTTGGCTAAGTCCATCCCACGGCCAGAACACCTGCTACTTCGGTTTCGTGGTCTACTACGCTGCCGATGGCTCGCTGTCCGAAGAGGGCGACAGTTTCCTCCGGGCGGTGGAACGGGCCCTGGCCGAGGAGGGCGGACGCCCTCACTGGGGCAAGTACTTCGATGAGTCCCTGTACAACTGGCCGGAACTCTACCCGCAGTGGGAAGCCTTCCGGCGGGTGCGCGAGGCACTCGACCCCCAGCACCGATTCGCAAACGCGTTCACTGCGGCCCTACTCGACTGACTCGACCCACACACTAGGACAGGAGCACCGCCGATGAATGCCTGGGTTACTTTGCTGACGCAACCCAACTACCTGGTAGGGGTCAGGACGCTACGGGCCTCGCTCGCGGATTCCGGCAGTAAGGCCCCCCTCGTCGTCATGGTGACGGACGGGATCGACGAGGAGACCCGGGGCCTCCTCCGGAACGATGGATGCATCGTGCGCGAAGTCGCGCCGCTGCGTCCAGCGGGCGGATCAGCGCACAGTTACGCCAACTCCCGCTTTGCGGAGGTTTGGACAAAGCTGGCTGTCTGGGGCCTCACCGATTTCGAGCGCGTTGTGTTCTTGGACGCCGACATGCTCGTGACCCAGAACATGGATGAGCTGTTCTCGCTCGAACTGGCCGAAGGGACCATCGCCGCCTGCCACGCATGCCGTTGCAACCCCAACCGGATCCCGAGCTATCCGCAGAGTTGGACGCCCGACAACTGCTTCTACACCCACTGCCGAGGTCGAGACCATGTCACGGAACCGGGTGCAACCGACAACTACCTGAACGGCGGCTTCCTCGTGTTGTCGCCTGACCAGGCGGTTCTCGCCGACATGGTGGGACAGCTATCGGCCGTGGACGACCTGTCGAGCTATCCATTCGCCGAACAGGACTTCCTCAACGAGTACTATCGCGACCGCTGGCTTCCGTTGCCCTACGTATACAACGCGCTGAAGACCCTCCCACACCAGCACCCCTCCGTCTGGGATTCGGCGTCGGTGAAAAACATCCATTACATCATCGACAAGCCGTGGGAGAAGCCACTCGACTCCGCCGACAGGTACTTCGAGGTAAACCGGCTCTGGTGGAAGATGGCCGACACCCTGAGCGAACCCGTCCACTCCTGACCCGCCGGTCCAAGGACAGGACGTTAGCTCCCGGGGCAGAATGGTGAGAGCTGTCCGCCTTGAATGCCGTCACCGCGTCCGGTGACGGCATCCGCGGTGACGGCAAGGATAAACGGCTGGCGGGACTGCCGGGGCTGTGTACGATTAGCGCTTAGTAGCCTGCAACGAACATCCTCCGATAAGCCAGCGCCGGATTAACGGCTGGGTCCAGCTTGATGTTCGCCAGCCAGATTCCATGGGGGAAATATGAGCGTTGTGGTGTGTAGTACCGATGACGGCGGTGACGGCATGCGTGGTTCTGCAGACATCCTTGAGGCAGCACGCGCTGCGACATTTGACTACTCCCTGATCACCGACGCCAGGCAAGCCATCACCCATGTGTCTGCCTCGTTCGTCGCGATGACCGGATATGAGCCAGGGGATCTTTTCGGAAAGAACTGCCGAGTCCTGCAGGGCCCCGGTACAGATGCGGGGACCAGACGGCAGATAAGGGAACTCCTGGGCTCGGGGCAGGTATTCGACGGGAAGATCCTTAACTACCGTAAAGACGGCTCCGCATTCTGGACGGCCCTAAAAATCATCCCAATGCGCGAGGGACAGGGTACCGAGGTCACTCACTACGTGAGCGTTCAACGCGACATCACGAACGATGTGGCTTTGCTTAAACACTTACAGGCCCAAGCCATGCGCGATCATGTTACTGGCCTACCGAATCGGGCCGCAGCCGAGCAGGCTCTCGAAAATGCGGTAGAACGCTTCCCGGAACAGGATATGACGGTTGCGGTAGGTCTCATCGATTTGGACGACTTCCGGGACGTCAACAACACATTCGGTCATGCGGCAGGGGATTCAGTCCTCCAGCAGTGGGCAAGCCGTGTCACGGCAGGCTTACGCGATGGGGACTTACTGGCAAGGATGGGCGGGGATGAATTCCTCCTCATCCTAGGAAATGTCTCTTTCGCCACATCGGATGAAGACCTCCCGGGAATTATGGACCGCATTCATGAGGCAGTAGAGGAACCCTTCACTGTTCAAGGGCACCAGGTGCACCTTGGCATGTCGATGGGTGTTGCGTTGATTCCCCGGGAGGGCACGGACAGCCAGATAATCCTGCACAGCGCTGATGAAGCTCTCTATACTGCCAAAAAACGGCGCGCCCAAGCTATGCCGTGGTGGCAATCCGCCGTCGATCCGCTCCCTGTTCACGCCCAAACCACGGCAGAAATCCCTCGAAGTCCGCAGATGTACAGGAGCGCCCTCCGAAACGGCAACGTCCTGGTCCACTTCCAACCCATCATCGATCTCCGCGAAGGCTCGGTGGTTCTCTTCGAAGCCCTGGCCCGACTTCACCTACCTGGGGAGCGGATTGCTTTCCCCGATGAGTTCCTGCCACATCTCACCGCCGAAGATCTACGCATCCTTTTCGACGATGTCCTCAACCAAGCACTAGGGCTTATCGCCGGCTGGGATAGGGAAGGCGTGCGTCCTAACGTGGCAGTGAACCTGCCTCCAGAGATCCTGAACGACAGCACACTACCGGCAATGGTGGAGCGAACGCTCCGCGCTTATCACATTGAACCTGGTGGCCTAGGACTGGAACTCCTGGAATCCCAGACCATGGAACTGGAAAAACAGCGAGCCGCGCTTCAGGACTTCGCCGGATACGGAATCCGGTTAGCCATGGATGACCTCGGCTCCGGGTACAGCAGCCTCCAACGGCTGTCCTCGTTCCCCTTCACTGCAATCAAACTCGACCGTGGGCTCTTCCTACACGCTTATGACCGGCCTCTGGAATCACTGAGTATCATGACCACCCTCATTCAAATGGGCAGGGACCTCGGGATGACTGTAGTGGTTGAAGGCCTCGAGGACGAAAGCCTCACTGAAGTGGCCACCGTCCTGGGGGCGCCGCTGGGCCAGGGCTATTTTTTCTCAAAGCCCATGCCGGGCGAAGACTGCGGGCCATGGGTGGATTCCTTCGAACCCTACCTGCATACGTCTCACCTTCGAACGCCACTCGGCGCATTGGCCTATCACTGGCAATTTGCCCGGCTGGCTGCCCCGCATGTCCTGGACCTTGAACGCTGCCCGCTCACCCGCTTCATCCACGAAATCAGCACCAACCCTGGATTCACCTCAGGTTCAGACGTTGAGTCATGGCATGCCCTCCACCACATGCAAGAAGCAACGAACCCCGCCTCCAGCGGGCTTCTCACAGACTGGCTCACGCAACTCATCAAGTCACCGGAATCCCCAGGTACGTCCGAGACCAGCACAAGCTGAGGCACAGAATGCGACCTGAAGCGGTCTACTCAATCCTGGGCAGTCCCGTCAGGTGACACTTTGCGAGCATCATTAAATACGGAAACTTGGACGGTTGCGATAAGCCCCGGCAGAAGTCCTCGCCGCGACTCCCTCGAACCACACAAATCGAGCCAGTGTTGTCCTCACCAGGGACTGCCCCGGCTTCGAGAACTGCCCCCGGTCTTGTTGACTCCTAGAACTAGCGAACTGAGGCTCGTGGGAGGCTGTTGACCATGCCCGCGACTTATGGAGCGGAGTTCCTCCAGGATGTCATAAAGAAAGGCCCTGAAGTTGCGTTGGTGGGTGGGAATTCGGTGGGTGGGAATGGGTACAGCTGCCCATGTCAATGCGTCGTCTTCGTCCGTAGACTCGGCAAAGAGCGCACCCTGAGCTTGAATACCTCTCAACTTTAATAAAAGGAGTAAGCATGAAAACTTTTCATTCGCGCCAGCGTTACTCGGCTATCACTTTGGCATGCGGTCTTCTCTTGGGCATAGGCGTCGCTATCGCCCCGGCAGCATCGGCGACACCTGCCGGCTTTACTGCGTGGCCGCGAGTTTCCTATGAAGCCTGCGCCTACTGGAAGAACCAATATGCGCAGAAAGGCTATTTGACTACCTCCTGCCATTCGTTCGTGGGCAACACCTGGAGCTTTGACTACAAACGCGAGTTCCACTAATCCGGCCACTGATCCCTGACCGGGGGGCAGTTCGAGGCGCTTCTGGTAACTAACGAGAAGCGTCTCGAAGATAGAGTTGAGAAATGCTTGAGATCCGCCCAAATTGCGAATGTTGCGACCGGGACATTTCCCCATCCGACGAGGCATACATCTGCACATTCGAGTGCACATGGTGCCCGGCTTGCGTCAGATTGTTTCCTCATGGTTCCTGCCCAAACTGCGGCGGAGACCTTCAACGACGCCCCACGAGGCCTGCTGGTGCCCTGGTCAACAACCCGGCCAGCCCTACCCGGGTTGTGTCCCCTAGTTGCCTTCAAAAGACCACCGCTAACTAGCAGGCGATCCACCCCATACGTGGCCGTTTCGAGCTTGGTGCTAGTGAGCGCTGACGACTGTCACCGCTGTTGAGGTTTTAATGGGCCGATGGTGATGGGACGCTTTGTGCTGCGTGGGCCCCCCATCCGGGGAACCTAAAGCTTCAACTGCGCCACCGATGGCGTTGACGTCGCACGCAGCCCAGACCCTGAAGAGAGCTGGCTCTTCGCCACGTCAACGCGGGCCTGTCTGAGAAACCTCGCCGCAGGGGTCGGCCACCTGGTTCATTTCGCACAGGAGAAGTTAGCGGATGTGTTGATCAGAGAGTTTGCAAAAACGCGTTGATGTCGGCGGCCAGCAGCTCAGGTTCCTCGTGTGGAGCGAAATGTCCGCCCCGGGGCATCGTCGTGTACTGGGTGACGTTGTAGGACCGCTCTGCCCAGCTTCGGGGTGGCTGCGCAAGATCTCGGGGAAAGACAGCGACCGCCGTCGGGACTGCAACCTGATGGACCCGGGCTGTATAGCCAGCCGCGAACTCGTAGTAGGGACGAAACGATGTGGCGATGGAATTCGTGAACCAGTAGACCGAGGCGAGCGTAAGAAGATAGTCGTCGCTGAATCGCGTTGAGACGTCCCCTGCGCAGTCGCTCCATGCCCTGTGTTTTTCGAGGATCCACGAAAGTAACCCTGCTGGCGAGTCCGATAAAGCAGGGGCCAAAGTCAAGGGACGAGTTTGTTGTTGGTGTTGATAAGCACCTTCTGCTGCTGTCCAGGCGTCCACGCGTTGCAGGTGTTCTTGTTCCTCATCGCTGATCGTCGCTTGATCAAGGTCCGCCGGGCCAGCAACGGCCAGGAGATGAATTCCCGCAACGGCTTCGGGGTGGGCCTCTGCGAGGCGTGAGGTAATTCCGGCCCCCAGGTCCCCGCCGTGTGCCGCATAGCGTTCGAAGCCAAGGTGATCTTTCATGAGTCGGTGCCAGAGTTCGTGCGTCTGCTCGTGCAGGGATGGTCGCTGTGGGGAGAATGGCAGCCCTGGAATTGCCGGAACAATCACCGTCACAGCGGTTTCTGGCCTTCCACCGGAGAGCGACGGCGTCGCCAGCCGCTGGGCAAGAGTCACCAGCTCAAGCACCGTGCTTGGCCACCCATTGGTAAGTACTATCGGGATGCCGCCCGGTGCTTCCGCATCAAATCTAAGATATGACACGGTGGTTCCATCAATAGTGGCGCTGTTCCACGGCAACGCACGGATCCAGCGGTCCTGAGCCGCCCAGTCGAAGCCGTCAGCCCAGTAGGCGACCAACCTCCGCAGCTCCGCCTGATCGGTGCCGGCTTCCCACCCTGTAGACGGCCAGCTGAGGGGCCACCTCGTGTCCCTGAGCCGACGACGCAAGTCATCAACGTCTGTGTCTGTCACGTGCAAACCAAAAACGTCAGGCACAACACTCATTTCGCATTTGACAGATGACCCACGGATTAGCAGGTCAGGTGAGTGGCACTCTAGCCTACGATCCGCCACCGGAATGGAGTAGGTTCGTTCCCGCTTGTGATCGGCCCGTAACCGTTGTTAGCTGGCCCCTATGAGTGATGTTGCCAAGGCGGAGTTGAGCAGGTATTTGCAGGAGGGCCGCGATGCGATCCTCTGGAAGATGGAAGGGCTCTCCGAGTACGACGTTCGCCGGCCCCTGACACCGACAGGCACAAATCTTCTTGGGTTGGTCAAGCACCTCGCCGGCGTCGAGGCCGAGTACTTCGGCGTGGTCTTCAACCGGCCGTTCCCCGAAAAGATTGCCTGGCTTTCTCCCACTGCCGAACCCAACGAAGACATGTGGGCGCACCCTGAGGAATCCCGCGACGAGATTGTCAGTCTCTATCAACGAGTATGGGCACATGCAGACGCCACAGTTTCCGCATTGGACCTTGATGCCTCCGGCTCCGTGCCGTGGTGGCGTGAAGCGAGCAACCCAGTCAGCCTCGCCCGCATCCTGGTCCATGTAACCGCAGAAACGCACCGACATGCCGGCCATGCAGACATCGTGCGTGAGGTGGCCGACGGCAGCGTCGGGCACCGGGACGGCAACGACAATATGGCAGCCGTGGACCAGGCCTGGTGGCGCACATACTGCGATCGGCTAGAGTCGGCTGCCCGCAGTTTCCGTTAGCAGACACTTCACCTTGGCGCTTAGCTTTGCTCCTGGGTCCACTGCTCGTCCTGCTCGGGCCACGAATCCTGGGAGTACCCGGATGCCGCAGCGGGGGCTGGCACCTGCAACGCATCGATCTTGACCAGCGCACGGTGCGCGGCAACAATCAGCATGAAGAAGCCAACAACGCCCATCAGTCCGCCAGAAAACATTACTCCCACCAGGATCGTAGCCAGGCCCTGGTCCGAACCCCGCGCCATTACCGTGGTCCAGTAGATGGAGGCAATAAACGTCACCAGCGGGCCACCCAGGAAAAGACAGACTCCTGCCACATAGATACCCGCTGAACGCCTGAACTGCATCATGCCCCCTGAGTAAGTCGCTCGTGTGTGCAGCAATCTTTACACGAGCTTCACGCTGATTGACGCAGCTTTCACAGCCGGCGCACAGTGCGGCGAAAAGTCTGGCACAGCAGAATTCGGTCTGATGGCCCTATGAAAAAACCCAGACCGGAGAGTCTTCCCTCGTCAATGGCCCGCACCCCGACCACGACAGGGGACTCGAGTTTGATCTTTCGCGCTTGCTGAGCCGACGCCGGACGCTGGGCGTCCTGCTCGGCGGCGGGGCAGCTGCCGCCCTCGCCGCCTGCACCCCCGCAGGAAGCGTGCCACCGACCACCACAGCAGAAGCCGCGCCCTCGGCGACGTCAAGCGCCGCTGCTGCGACGTCGTCGTCCGCGCCCAGTGGCTCCGCTTCAGCCACCGTGACACGGGCCATCGCTGAATGTGGAGTTGAGATTCCAGAAGAAACAGCCGGGCCGTACCCCGGCGACGGCTCCAACGGACCAAATGTCCTCGATGCTTCCGGCGTGGTCCGCCAGGACATCACCACCAGTTTTGGCGCCGCAACCGCCACTGCCACCGGCGTGCCACTGACACTGACGCTGACCCTGCTGGACAACACCAACGGCTGCTCACCCTTGGTTGGGGCCGCAGTCTACGCCTGGCACTGCGACAAGGACGGCAAATACTCCATGTACGACTCCGGATTGGAGGACGAGAACTTCCTCCGTGGAGTCCAGGAATCCGATGCCAGTGGCCAACTCACCTTCACCACGATCTTCCCGGGCGCGTACATGGGCCGGTGGCCGCACATCCACTTCGAGGTTTTCGAATCCATGAGCAATGCCACCAACGCCGGGCAGATTCTCCGGGTCTCGCAGATTGCCCTGACGGAAGCGTCCTGCAACGACGTGTATGCCACCATCGGGTACGAATCCTCGGCATGGACCTTCCCCAGACACCGCTGGCCCGCGACATGGTCTTCGGCGATGACGGCGGCATCTACCAGCTCGCCACCATGTCAGGCACAGCCGCCGGGGGTTACACAGCGGGCCTCAACGTCACCATCTAGAGCTCAGCTTGACCTCAATCGATCCCCCCACCTGCGCGGATGCTGATCGCCGGGCAGGTCAACGGTGGTTGACGGAGGCAACCGGATAGGTGAAAGTGGCAGCATGAGACTGAAGGAACAGCACCGCACCCGTATGTTATCGACCGCAGCCATCACAGCCATCGCAGGCCTGATGCTCGCGGGCTGCGCCGGCAGTTCACCCGAGGCGACAAGTTCGGCATCCGCCCCCAGCACCAACGCTGCCGCGACGACGGCGGCGCCCGCCACCAGCGCGCCCGTGTCACCGAACGCATCATCGTCGCCCGCGCCAGCACCGTCGTCGTCCTCTCCTACTCCTGCACCTGCACCCGGTGCGCCTTCTGCCTGCACCACGTCCATGCTGTCTGCTGCCGTGAACCCTGACTCGGGTGGCGGAGCCGCCGGCAGCGTCTACATGAGCCTGACCCTGACCAACACTGGCGATGCCGACTGCACGCTGAACGGCTTCGCCGGCGTTTCCCTGACAGCGGATCCCACCGGCGAACCGATAGGCGCGCCAGCCAGCCGGGACGAGTCATCGCCCTCAGCCGAAGTCCTGCTCGCACCGGGCCAGTCCGGTGCAGCGACGCTGCGGTACACCCAGGCCGGTAACTACCCCGACTGCCAACCTGTTGACGCCGCGGGCTACCGCATCTACCCACCCGGAGACACAGGCTCGATCTTCATTGAGCAGCCCACCTCGGCGTGCGCAAACGCCGCCATCAGTATCCTGAACATTGGAGCTTTCGCAGCGTCCTGAGGCTGCCGAACCGGGTGGTTGCTACCGTTGGAGACCACCCGGTCAGAACTGTCAGTGCTGTGAGGCATGATGGAAGAATGCAGGGTCAGCAGCGCCGTGGTGGAACAACCAGCGCACCAGTCATGACAGCCCTGGACCGGTTTAGCCGGCCCACACGGGACTGGTTCCTTGGTGCGTTCAGTGAGGCCACGCCAGCCCAGGACGGCGCCTGGAATGCAATCTCCTCCGGTTCGCACGCCCTGGTGGTTGCTCCTACCGGTTCAGGCAAAACCCTCGCCGCGTTCCTCTGGGCGCTGGACCGGCTACTGGCGGCCGGAGACCCCGTCCCCGAGCTCCCGCTGGCCAGTCTTCCAGCGCCGACGGGTAAGGGGAAACGCCCCAGGGCACCCAAGCGGAAGACCCGCGTGCTGTACATTTCGCCGCTGAAGGCGTTGGGGGTCGACGTCGAACGCAACCTTCGGGCGCCCCTGATCGGCATCACCCAAACCGCCAAGCGGTTGGACCTACCAGCCCCGCTCATCACGGTGGGCGTGCGCTCCGGTGACACCACCACTGCGGACCGCCGGTCGCTGCTGACCAACCCGCCGGACATCCTGATCACCACCCCCGAATCCCTCTTCCTGATGCTGACCTCCAAAGCGCGGGAAACGCTGGCGGAGGTGGATACCATCATCATCGACGAGGTCCACGCGGTGGCCGGCACCAAGCGTGGTGCACACTTGGCCGTCTCGCTCGAACGACTCGATGCGCTGCTGCCCAAACCTGCCCAGCGGATTGGCCTTTCCGCAACAGTGGAGCCTCGTGAACTTGTGGCCCAGTTCCTCGCTGGCAGCGCACCGGTTGAAATCGTGGCGCCCCCGTCCCGAAAGACCTGGGACCTGACTGTCTCCGTTCCGGTGGAGGACATGTCGGATCTGCAGGGTGCGGCCAGCGCGTCCGACTCTGGACCAGCCTCCGGACTCCAGCCCCAGGCCTCGATCTGGCCGCATGTGGAAGAAAAAATCGTGGACCTGGTGCTGGCCAACCAGTCCACCATCGTGTTTGCAAACTCGCGTCGGCTCTCGGAACGCCTCACTGCACGCCTCAATGAGATCTATGCCGAACGCCAACTCATGGCCGCCGGTATGGACGGGGAGGGCTCCGTTGGTGGTCCACGGGCAGGATCCGAGCTGCCCACCTCCACCTCCACGCCTGCGCACATGATGGCCCAGGCCGGGACCTCGGCCGGCGCCGATCCCGTCCTGGCCCGGGCACACCACGGGTCCGTGTCCAAGGATCAGCGCGCCCTGATTGAAGATGACCTCAAATCCGGCAGGCTGCGCTGCGTGGTGGCGACCTCCTCCCTGGAATTGGGCATTGACATGGGTGCCGTGGACCTGGTGGTCCAGGTGGAGTCCCCACCCTCTGTGGCCAGTGGCCTGCAGCGCGTTGGCCGGGCAGGGCACCAGGTGGGGGAGATTTCCCAGGGCGTGCTGTTCCCCAAACACCGCGCGGACCTGGTTCATACTGCAATCACCGTGGAACGCATGCTTGCGGGCAAGATTGAACGGCTCAGCATCCCCACCAACCCCCTGGACATCCTGGCTCAGCAGACAGTTGCTGCGACTGCCCTGGGCGCCATTGACGTGGAGGAATGGTTTGCCACCGTTCGCCGCTCCGCGCCCTTCGCTTCCCTGCCGCGCTCTGCTTTTGAGGCAACCCTGGACCTGCTGGCCGGGCGGTATCCCTCAGACGAATTTGCCGAACTCCGTCCGCGCATCGTCTGGGACCGCAACGCGGACACGATCGAGGGCCGGCCAGGTGCCCAGCGCCTCGCCGTCACCTCTGGTGGGACCATCCCGGACCGCGGACTCTTTGGCGTCTACATTATTGGCAGCGAGTCTGAAGCCGGAGCGCCGCCGGCAGGCGCCGTGAGCGCGAAACCCGCCAAGGGTGGCAGGCGGGTGGGTGAGCTGGATGAGGAGATGGTCTACGAATCCCGGGTAGGGGATGTCTTCGCCCTCGGAGCCACCAGCTGGAAAATCGAGGACATCACCCACGACAGGGTGCTAGTCTCCCCCGCCTTCGGCCAGCCTGGAAAGCTGCCGTTCTGGAAGGGTGATTCCCTGGGCCGTCCCGTTGACCTGGGACGCGCCCTGGGGGCGTTTGTACGCGAACTTTCAGCGTCCGACGTCGGGCCCGCCATGGAACGCTGCAAAGCCAGCGGGCTGGACGACTTCGCCGCCGGGAACCTGGTGCAGTACCTCACCGAACAGCGCCTCGCCACAGACGTAGTGCCCAGCGACACCACCCTGGTAGTGGAACGCTTTCACGACGAACTCGGTGACTGGCGTGTTGTCCTCCACAGTCCGTTTGGCATGCCAGTGCATGCGCCGTGGGCCCTCGCGGTGGGTCAACGGCTGCACCAGCGCTATGGAATGGATGGCTCGGCCATGGCTGCCGACGATGGCATAGTGCTGCGAGTACCCATGATGGAGGACGAACCCCCCGGTGCCGAACTGTTCCTCTTTGATCCCGAAGAGCTGGACCAGATTGTCACTGCAGAGGTGGGCGGAAGCGCTCTGTTCGCGTCAAGATTCCGCGAGTGTGCGGCCCGTGCCCTGCTCCTGCCGCGGCAGACCCCCGGGAAACGCCAACCACTGTGGCAGCAGCGGCAGCGTTCGGCCCAGCTGCTGGATGTGGCAAGGAAATATCCCACGTTCCCGATTGTGCTTGAGACTGTCCGCGAGTGCCTGCAGGACGTCTACGATCTTCCGGCGCTGAAGGACATTGCCGCGTCCATTGAAAGGCGCGAACTGCGAATGGTGCAGACCACCACCCAGCAGCCGTCGCCTTTCGCCAAGTCCCTGCTGTTCGGGTACGTGGCCCAGTTCCTCTACGAGGGTGACTCCCCGTTGGCAGAACGGCGGGCGGCAGCACTGGCCCTAGACTCCACGCTGCTCAACGAGCTACTGGGCCGCGTTGAACTCCGTGAACTTCTTGACGCCAAAGTTATTGACTCTACGGAACAGGAGCTTCAGCGGCTCTTGCCGGACCGCCGGGCCCGTGGCCTCGAAGGCGTTGCAGACCTCCTGCGCCTGCTGGGACCACTCACGGCAGAGGAAACCGCCCAGCGTCTCGCCGGCGCGGACCCCGGCCAGGGGGCAGGCATGACCAATTCGCTCTCCACCGGAGCCCTGTCCCAAACGGCCGTGGAGGCCCTGCCCGCCCTGCCCGAAACCGTGGCAGCACCACCCGCCGTGGACGCCGAAAATGGTGAGGGCGCAGCCTCACTGCTGGCAATGCATGCCACCGTGGCTGATGCAGCCAGTCATCTCACCGCCCTGCAGCGTGCCAATCGAGCCATCAAAGTCAGCATCGGCGGCGTCGAACGCTATGCAGCCGTCGAAGATGCTGCACGGCTCCGGGATGCCATCGGCGTTCCGCTTCCCATGGGCGTGCCGCTGGCCTTCATCGAACCGGTTGCCGATCCCCTCGGTGACCTGGTGTCCAGGTACGCGCGGACCCACGGGCCCTTCACCGCAACAGAAGCTGCTGCGAGGCTGGGACTGGGACCCGCCGTCGTCGGAACCGCCCTTAAACGACTTTCCGCTGACGGCCGGGTGGTGGAAGGCGAATTCCGGCCGCACGCAGGCGCCGGGAACAGCGGAGCTCCGTCAGCACCGGAGTCCCTGGCTATCCTGGATGTTCCCACCACCGGCCCCGAGACTGGAGAAACCGACACAGCCGCTGCGGATCCCGAGGACGACGGACTCGACAGCGACGAATTGGATATCGCTGAACCCGCCAGCTTCGACCCCCATGATTCCGCGACGCACAGTGCCCGCGAGACGCCGATCCGGACCCTTGCCCCGGCACCTGAGTGGTGCGATGCCGAGGTGCTGCGCAAGCTCCGACGCCGGTCCCTGGCTGCCCTGCGGGCTGAGGTTGAGCCGGTGGATTACGCCGCCTACGGCCGGTTCTTGCCAGCCTGGCAGAATGTGCGTTCTGCCAGCCAGCGCGGACAACCTGCCCTGCGCGGACTCGACGGGATCGTCACCGCGATTGATCAGCTCTCCGGGGTTCCGGTGCCTGCATCTGCTTGGGAATCGCTGGTACTGGGCAGCCGTATCAGCAACTACCAGCCCGCTATGCTCGATGAACTAATGGCCACCGGAGAGATTCTCTGGTCCGGGGCGGGAGCGCTGCCCGGAAATGACGGCTGGATCAGCCTTCACTTGGCCGAATCGTCGCCGCTGACCCTGAACCCTTCCATCGACTTCAAACCCTCCGATGCCGAACAGCGGGTGCTCGACCACCTGCAGAACAATGGTGGCGGCTACTTCTACCGCCAGCTCACCGAGATCGCAGGCGGAATGGATGCAGTCCTCAGCGACCAGGACGTTGTGACGGCACTGTGGAATCTCGCCTGGGCGGGACGCATCACCGGAGACACCTTTGCCCCGGTCCGGGCCATGATCGCTGGCGGGCATACCGCGCACCGCCAGGTCTCCAAGGCGCCGCGGGCCAGGGCGCCGCGCATGAACCGGCTGGGCCGCTCGCACGGCACTGGACTGCTGGGCTCGGCTGGTACACCAGGTGGCCGGTACGGAAACCCCGGCGGAACGCCCACGCCACCTACAGCTGCAGGACGGTGGTCCGCACTGGCGCTGCCCGAACTCGACGCCACCGTCCACGCCCGCGCCACGGCCGAACTCCTGCTTGACCGCTACGGAGTTGTCACCCGCGGATCTGTCATGGCAGAACAGATCCTGGGCGGGTTCGGGCTGATGTACAAGGTGATGGCGAGGTTGGAAGAGGCCGGGCGGTGCCGCCGCGGCTACTTCATCGAACACCTCGGTGCCGCTCAGTTCGCCGTTCCCGCCACCGTGGACAGGCTCCGGACATTCGGAGAGGATACGGAACTCAAGGCCACCGAGCCCGTGGCACTGGCCCTGGCTGCCACGGATCCGGCAAATCCCTATGGCGCTGCGCTTCCTTGGCCAGCGTTGAATGCGGAAGCTGGCAGTGGCCACCGCCCAGGCCGAAAGGCAGGCGCGTTGGTGGTCATGGTCGATGGCGCCCTGATTCTTTACGTAGAGCGAGGCGGTAAAACCCTTCTCGCTTTCTCTGATGACCCAGCCATCCTGCACGCTGCAGCCGTGGCGCTGGTGGGTGTGGTAACCCGGGGAGCGGTGGACAAACTCTTCATGGAAAAGGTCAACGGCCATGACCTCCTTGATACGCCCACAGCCGTGGCGTTGGCCGCCGCCGGCGCCTACTCCACGCCCAAGGGGTTGAGGGTCCGTGCCTGAGGGTGATTCCGTTTTCCGTGCCACGGCTACGCTGCACGCCGCGTTGGCCGGCCAGGTCATTACGGCCTCGGACTTCCGCGTACCGCGCTTCGCGACACTGAACGTCACTGGCTGGACAGTGAGCGAGGTAGTACCGCGCGGTAAGCACCTGCTGATCCGGGTCCTGAGCCCGGATAGCCGGGGCCTGACCATCCACTCGCACCTGAAAATGGAGGGCAGTTGGCAGGTCTACCCGCCTGGCGGACGCTGGCGGAAGCCGGGCTTCACTGCACGTTGCATCTTGCGGACCGCCACAGCCGACGCTGTGGGTTTCTCCCTCGGAGTACTTGACGTCGTCAAAACCGAGAATGAGGGATCCGTGGTGGGACACCTTGGCCCGGATCTCCTGGGGAAGGACTGGGACTCTGCGGAAGCCGAGCGCCGCATCCTCACCTCACCCGAGGTTCCTATCGGCGTCGCGCTCCTAGATCAGCAGAACCTCGCGGGTATCGGCAACATCTATCGCTGCGAGACGCTATTCCTGGCAAAAGTCCATCCGCTGGTTCGTTCAGGGGACGTGCCGGCAATGACATCGCTGCCGCAGATGCTGGCCAGCGCCAAGATCCTACTCGAGGCCAACCTGGGCCCGGGGCGTCGTGTCACCGTCCTCAATGCAAGGGGCATACCGGTGGGCCGTGAGGGCGGCCGGCCAGGTTACTGGGTCTACCGCAGGGAACACCAGCCGTGCCTCAAATGCCGCACGCCTATCAAGCACTCCGTCCTGGGCAAACTCAACGGGGAAGAGGAACGGGACATTTACTTTTGCCCTGTCTGCCAACCCGCGCCGCAGATCAAGGAGTAGCCCAGGGCCCCGGCGGCCCTAGGCGTATCAAGAGCCAGGGCCAGATGCTGGTTTGGTGGGGCAAAAGACCCTAGTGAAGACGCCTGGCATTACCTAGCCTCGGAAGAGGAGGCTCGATCATGATGAATGACTGGTATGGCAACGGTGCAGGGGCTGGCGCATGGGTGGGCATGGCATTGGTGATGGTGATTTTCTGGGCAGGCGTTGCCATGGTGGTCATCCTCCTGCGCCCTCGAAATAGGCCGGTCGACGGGGTAGCTACCCAGCGTCCACAGGACCAAGATGCTGAACGTATCCTCGACGAACGCTTTGCCCGTGGGGACATCGATGAAGAGGAATTCACCTCACGTCGCACCGCACTCAGGCGAAAAATCCAATAGCCTGCAGTGAAGTGGCACACCGCACGACGTCTGAAACTTAAGTCCGCACCTCTCCGTTGATCACCAGAGAAACACATTGCGTCTGCGTCAGGTCCCGGTACTTACAGGGGAAGTAAAAAGAAAGGATATGAGGAAGACGATGAAAACGCGTTTTGCCATTCAGGCACTCGCCCTTCTTCGCCGTACAGTCTTCCTCACCGGACTTCTTGGGATTATCGCCGGAATACTCGGCATGCACATCATGGCCGAGGACCACGCGCTACCCTCCGCACCCAACGGTCACCACGCAACAGCGTCACAGATTTCACAGACATCACACGCGATGCGAGCACAACATAGCCAGCACGCGGATGCGCCCGGTCCCTCGATCAAGAATCCGGGGCAGAACCTCACGCAGACTGTGAAAGCGTGCTGCTCAGATGGGTGCGGCTGCGCAACAATGTCCGCCATGGGTGGAGCATGCGTCCCATCCCCTGGCACAACAGTCCTCCTCGCCCCGTCGCCGGGTGACGCAGCCCTGCCCTTCGGCAGCGCCAACGGCCTTGCCACTCCGCCCTCCAGGTATCCCTACATACCCCTGGGGCCTTCCCCGGGCCAGCTTTCCATCAGCAGGACGTAGAAAACGCGGCTCCACCCTGCCAGGCAGGTGCCATTTTTCACGACGCGTACCCTCGCGTGCCTAGTGCCTTGGTTCGCATGCCATCCGCACGAGCGCAAATACGCCACCCTGATGACCAAAGGATTTGAAACCCATGAGTAAAAATATGACCATCTCTGCGCTGACCATCGCTGCCGCTATAACCTTGGCTGGATGTGCCGGGACTCCACAGAGCGCACCCTCCAGTACTGCTGCAAGCATGAATGGCGGCATGGGCATGTCATCGAGCCCTTCCGCTGCGGACTCTGACCACAATGCAGCGGACACCATGTTTGTCCAGGGAATGATCCCCCACCATGCCCAGGCCGTTGAGATGAGCGAGATGATGCTCAGTAAACAAAATGTGGACGAGCGGATTACGGCTCTTGCCAAGAAGATCAAGGACGCCCAAGCGCCTGAAATTGACCTGATGACGGGCTGGCTCAAAACCTGGGACGAACCAACTCAGATGGCTCCCGGGCACGACATGGGCGACGGGATGATGGGCGATGACGATCTGGAGAAGCTTGATGCCGCTGAGGGGAACGATGCCGGAATGCTATTCCTTCGCCAGATGATCGCCCACCACGAGGGTGCGGTGATGATGGCAAAGGCGGAGATCAACCAGGGCAAAAACCCCGAAACTATTAAGCTCAGCAGAACAATCGTGGCCTCACAGGAGGCAGAAATCGAGGAGATGAAAAGCCTGCTGGTAACCCTCTAGCCAGGAACCAGGCCCCGGTCCGCCACTGGACCGGGGCCACTCCGTGGGCCGCTCGCACGGCTGGCCGTACGTCCAGCGCCGTACGTCCTGCGCCGTACGTCCTGCGCCGGCAAGGCCCCTAGGCTGATCGCGAGGCCCCTAGAGCACTGCCCGACTTGGCAAGGATTCCCCTAGCGCCTCCTCCTGACCGGTCTTCTCCGGCACCTCGAAATAGGGCAGCAGGAGCTGGACCAATGGACCTATCGCCAAGGCATACACCACCGTCCCGAGTCCAACAGAGCCGCCCAGGAACCACCCCGCCGCCAGCACCACAACCTCGATCAGCGTCCGGGAAATCCGCACCGACCAGCCGGTTCGCCGCGCCAGGCCGGTCATGAGGCCATCCCTGGGACCGGGGCCAAAGCGGGCACCGATGTAGCATGCCGAAGCCACACCGTTTAGCAGGACGGCACCCACCAACATGGCAACCTGCCCACCGAGGTGGGAAAACTCCGGGATAACGGCAAGCCCAAGGTCGGCGAACAGCCCCACGAGCACGGCATTGCACAGGGTTCCGAAGCCAGGCTTCTGGCGCAATGGAATCCAGAGCAGGAGAACGATGAAACTCATGATGATAACCACCACGCCAATACTCAGCCCCACCCTGCCGGCAAGTCCCTGATGGAATACATCCCACGGATCCAAGCCCAAGGCTGCGCGGATAAAGAGCGAGAGGGAAAAGCCGTACATGGCCAGGCCAACGAACAGTTGGAGGAGTCTGCGGGTCATCATGAATCAATAGTCAATCAGACTGGCCTTGTATTCCATAGCCAGTCTGCAATACTGGCCTCATGCCCGGAGTCCTGAATGCAGCAGCCCTCGCCCGCCTCACGGGGCCATGGCAGAACGGCGCCGGCCCCGCCTACCGCGAGCTGGCCGACGTCGTCCGCCTGTTGATCCTGGACGGGCGCCTCCCGCTGGACACGCCACTGCCCAGCGAACGCTCATTGTCGGAGGCGTTGGGAATGAGCCGTACCACTGTCACGGCAGCTTATGCCCAGCTGCGCGAGCAGGGTTTCCTCAGCAGCGGGCAAGGCGCGAAAGGGCGTACCCGGCTACCCCGCGCCTCCGCCAGTGCAGCCGGTCCAGGAATCTCTGCCCCCGACGGAATCCTTGACCTCGCCTACGCTTCCCTGCCGGCAAGCGGAGAGGTGGTGCACCGCGCGTACGCCGCAGCACTAACTGACCTGCCAGCCCTTCTGCCTGGATTCGGCTACGAGGTACTCGGATTGCCAGCCTTGCGCGAGGCTGTGGCGGAACGCTACAGCGACGCAGGAGTTCCCACCACGCCTGACCAGATCCTCATCACCTCAGGCGCCCAGCACGCACTGACGATCATCCTCCGCGCAGAGGCTGGGCCGCGGCAGGGCAGGCCAGCGAAGGTCCTGGTGGAGCACCCCAGCTATCCCAATGCCCTCGATGCGATCACTGCCGCAGGGGCCAAGCACATCCCCATCCCCATGGACGGACCGGGGCAGGACTCCTGGGACCTTGGCGCCATCGCCGCTGGCATGCTCGCGCACCGCCCCGCCGCGGCCTATATGGTCCCTGACTTCCATAATCCGACGGGCCGGCTCATGCCCGATTCGCAACGCCGCCAGCTGGTTCGGGCAGCCACAGCTAGCGGAACAGTGCTGATCATTGACGAGACCCTGCGGGACCTGAACCTCAACGGGCTGCAATCCCACCACGTGGCGGCCTTTGGCCCTGGGGTCGTGACAATCGGCTCGCTCAGCAAATCGCACTGGGCCGGCCTGCGGACAGGCTGGATCCGGGCCAGTACAGCCCAGATCCGTCGCTACGCGGCCCACAGGTCCACGCTTGACCTTGGCGGTCCCTTGACGGAGCAGCTAGCCGCCATTCACCTGATGCGGCACTTCGACGAGCCGCTTCCGGACCGGCTAGAAACCCTGCGACACCACAGGGCCACACTCCAGGACCTCGTGGCCACTCACCTTCCGACGTGGAAAGCTCAGGAGCCCGACGGCGGG
Source organism: Pseudarthrobacter sp. PS3-L1 (assembly GCF_030063285.1). Classification (GTDB taxonomy): domain Bacteria; phylum Actinomycetota; class Actinomycetes; order Actinomycetales; family Micrococcaceae; genus Arthrobacter. The sequence goes on from NZ_JASISU010000003.1 coordinate 91,110, forward strand.
CTGACCCTTTGGTGCCGCCTGCCAACTCCCATCAGCACCGCACTGACAGTTGTTGCCCCGGATTTCGGGGTTCGGTTGGCAGCTGGGCCACGGTTCGGCGTCGGCGGTGCCTTCGACCACTACGTTCGGCTTCCCTACACACTGCCGCCCCACCACCTCGAGACAGCCGTCCGGGCCCTTCGGAAGGCCCAGGATCAGCTGGAGGCCGCTCCGCAACCGCGCCGCTTCCTGTCCGAACCCCCACGTGTGGCCATCGCATAGCAGCTCGGCCCCATTGGGTTCGCGGGACCGGCACAAGTTCGCTGGAACGCTCCCGCGAACAGGAAACGCTCCCGCGAACAGGGAACGCTCCCGCGAACCCAGCGCAAAGCCCTCCCCCTGCCACGCTCAGGGAAGGCCCTGCCGGAGGGCCGCCCGTAGACTGGAGCCGTGATGCAATCTCCCCTCCCTGTGCGTGACGGAGTCAACGCCACCCGCCTCCGCCTTCCCAGCGAAGGGCCCTGGGAGACAGCCATGGATTACATGATGCACAGGTGGGGGCACATCGATCCGCAGGGCATCGAGGACAGGTTCGATGCCGGCGAGATCGTGGGTGGGGACGGCCTGCCCCTGGACCGGACCACCAAGCTCCTGGACCACACGTTCATCTGGTACTACAGGTCCCTCCCGCCAGAGACCCGGATTCCCGTGGAGCTCAGTATCCTGCACCAGGATGATCACCTCCTGGTGGTGGACAAGCCGCACTTCCTGCCCACCACCCCCGGCGGCACCTACATCCAGGAATCGGCGCTGGTACGGCTCCGGAACCAGCTGAACCTCCCCGATCTGATTCCCATGCACCGGCTCGATCGCATGACGGCCGGGATCCTGCTGCTCTCCACCAACCCGCAAACCCGCGGAAAGTACCAGGTCCTCTTCGAGAAACGCGAGGTCCAGAAGGAATATGAGTGCGTTTCAGCTGCCGAACCCGCACCGGGCTTCCCCACCGTCGACTTTCCCGTGGTGGTGCGGAACAGGATGACCAAGTCACGGAGCTACCTGCTGGCCGAAGTGATCGACGGCGACCCGAACGCTGAAACGCGCATTGTCCGGGAAGAGACGTTCGACGCCGGCCAGCACGGCCAGCGCGCCCTCTACAGGTTGGAGCCGCACTCCGGAAAAACACACCAGCTACGCGTTCACATGGCATCACTTGGCCTGGGAATCGTCAACGACGCCTTTTATCCGGATCTGCTGGACAAAGCGCCGGATGACTACTCACTGCCGCTGCAACTGTTGGCGCGCGGCATCTCCTTCCGGGATCCCATCAGCGGCAAACCCGTGCGCTACCAAAGTGCGCTCACACTGAGCGGAGCGCCTCCAAAGGGTCTCCCGGCAGCCTGACGCCAGTGGAACGGGCAGTCTTCGTCATTCTTCAGGAACGCCCATCTTGATGCGGTACGTTGTGGCAATGGACTTTGGCAGCGCAGACAGCCTGGGGGCCGCCGTCTATGGCTGGGTCATCCCGGCCGTCATGGGCGACGCCATTTTCCCGCCAATTCCCTCCGAGATGATCCTGGTGACGGGCGGTGCGCTCTCCGCCGAAGGCCATATCAACATCTTCCTGTTGTTGGCAATGGCTGCGGTGGCCTCCTGGCTCGGCGACATGCTCGTCTTTGCCCTGTTCAAACGGCGCCTCAGCCACGTCCTGGATCGCTGGCGGTGGGGACAAAAGTTCCATCGGGGTATCCACACGGGTATCGCGAAGGCAGGCCGTTCCTCTACCTACGGTGCCCTGATCGGCGCCCGCTTCATCCCCGGCGGCAGGCTGGCCACTTCTGCGGCGGCGGGAATCGCTGGCGTCTCCACCCCGGGATTTAGCGTCTGCGCCAGCCTGGGTGCCGTTGTGTGGGCCTGCTGGCTCGTGGGTCTCGGGTACTTCACGGGCACCACCACCGGGCTGCCGTTTTGGGCAAGCTCGCTGATTGGTGTTGCGGCGGGCCTGGTGATCGGCGCCGTCGTAGGTATCATCGCCACGCGCAAGCGGGGCAACCGCTCACCCGTAGTGGAACCGGATCCGCCGGCCAGTCTGTAACGGACTAGCCAGGAACTGCCAGCTTCCTAGAGCGGCACCCATCTCCCGCGGTTACGACGCAGTACGCTCAGGTTGCCAGTCAGGGCAACACGTTCGACGGCGTCGCGCATCATCTCCGCGGCAGCGTGCGCATTCCGGTTCTCGCCGCTGTACACGGTGACATCCACAAGGAACCGCAGGGTCAGTTGCGGCACCCCCGAGGCCAGGTCCAGCTGATGCGATTCCACATGGTGCAGGGAGGCAAGTGCCTCGACCGCGGCATCCATGACAGCTTCTGGCGGGTTACCTGGGCGCAATCCGGTAATTTTCAAACGCGTCTGGAACGATGGCATGCCCTACAGCCTAGCGGCGGCTCCACAGTGGTTGACCACCTGGAACCGCCGCTCATGCCGCGAAAACCGCCTACCCGGTGTTGCGAAGCCCGGCGGCAACACCATTGACCGTGATGAGCATGGCCCGTTGGAGCCGCTCGTCGATGTCCACCCGCTCGCCGTCCTTGGCCGTACCCTTTGCTGCATCCTGACGCACACGGCGCAACAGCTCCACCTGGAGGTAGCTGATCGGATCTAGGTACTGGTCCCGGATTTCCAGGGAGCGCTTGAGGACGGGCTGGGCGTCCATGAGGGTCGTCTCGCCAGTAAGCTTCTGGACCTCTGCCACAGTAAGTTCATACTCCTCACGGATGGCGACAAAAAGGTGGTGGAGTTCCTGGGGCACCAGGGTGGAGACGTAGTACCCGGCAATATCCATGTCCGTCTTTGCCAGGGTCATCTCAACGTTGGACAGGACGGAGCCGAAGAATTGCCACCCTTCCATCATTTCCACCAGTGCGGCGGAGTGTCCCGCTTCCCGGGCGGCCTTCAGACCAGACCCCACACCGAACCAACCGGGCACAATCTGCCGTGACTGCGTCCAGCCGAAGACCCAGGGAATGGCACGCAGCCCCTCCAGGCCCGCGCCTGAATCCGGCCGCTTCGAGGGACGGGAGCCAATGTTGAGTGACCCGAGCTGCTCCACCGGTGTGGCAGCCATGAAGTAGGCCGGCAGGTCCGGGTGGTCGATCAGGGTACGGTACCGGGCAAATGCCGCGTCTGAAACATCCTCCATTACAGCGGCGTAACGCTCCCGCTGTTCCTCTGAAGTACGTGGATCCCGGTGCAGGGCCGATGCCTGCAGCACGGCCGCAAGGGAGAGTTCCAGGTTTTCACGGGCCAGTTCCGGCAGCGAGTACTTGTCAGAAATCACCTCGCCCTGCTCGGTGAACTTGATTTCACCTTCCAGGACCCCGTTGGGCTGGGCCATGATGGCATCATAGGTGGGTCCGCCACCACGGCCCACGGAGCCGCCGCGGCCGTGGAACAGGCGCACCCGAACCCCGTGCTTGGCGGCAATGTCGCGGAGCTTCCGCTGGGTCTTGTGAATCTCCCACTGGCTTGTCATCACGCCGGATTCCTTGTTGGAGTCCGAGTAGCCGAGCATGATTTCCTGGACGTCGCCGCGGAGGCGAACCAGGTCACGGTATGAAGGGACGGAAAGCAGCTGGTCAATAATCTCCGCGGAAGCCCTCAGCTCTTCCACCGTTTCGAGCAGCGGGGCAAACCCGATCCGGGCATACGGGGAGTCGCCGAAGAGGTTCACCAGCCCAGCCTCGCGGGCCAGGACTGCTGCCGCCAGGACGTCATCGGCACCACGGGTCATGGAGATGATGTAGGTCTCGATAACATCCGGACCATAGGTTTTCAGGGCCCGGCGGATCTCACGGAAGACGTCGTAGGTGCCGTCGGAGTCGCCGTCGAACTTAATCGGGTGCCCGGAGAGCGGCCGACGGGACGCCAGCTCGGAGCCCAGTACCTCAAAACGTTCAGCACGGCTCAACTCCGCGTAGTGCACGCCGGGGCCGCCCAGACGGTCCATCAACTGGCCAACGGCGCTATGGTGCTGGTCAGCGTGCTCGCGGATATCAAGCGTGGCCAGGTGCAGGCCGAAGGAAGAAATGGCACGCTGCACACGGGCAAGTGCGCCATCGGCTGCGAGCGCACCGGAGTGGTTGCGCAATGACGCTTCAAGCAAGGCCAGGTCCAGCTGCAGTTCAGGGGTGCCGTTATAGTCACGGCCATGCTCATGGTTGGCTCCGGCTGCAACACGTCTGCCAGTATTCATGAGCTTGGCTTTGATACAGGTCAGCTTGAGGCGGTAGGGCTCGTGGGCATTGAGTTCGAGCACCCGCTTGTCCAAACCCGGAAGGTTTGCCAGGTCCACATCAATGGAGTCCAGCAGTTCCTGGTCTGCTCCGGCGAGTGCTGTGGAATTGGAGAGGATGGTGATCAGTTCATCCACCATGGCAATGCTGATCCGCACTGCGTGCTGGTTCTGGATCTGGAGGATTTCACGGGTCACACTTGCCGTGACGTTGGGGTTTCCATCCCTGTCGCCACCAATCCAGGAACCGAAGCGGACAGGGACGGCATCCGACTTGAGCGTGACGCCATGGGCGCCCAGCAATTCCGCAAAGTCAGTCAGCATGGCGGGCATGGCATCAGTGAGGATGCCACCGAGGTAATAAATTGCGTTCCGGGCTTCATCGACGGGAGTGGGCCGGACCTGGCGCAGCTCGTCGGTCTGCCACATCTGGTCGATGATTTCTGCCAGCTGGCGGTCCTGGCGGCTCCGCGCCGTGGTGCCTTCCTCGGTGGACTCTGCCAACACATCGGAGAGCTTGCGGATCTTGTCCAACACGGACCGTCGCGAAGCCTCCGTGGGGTGGGCAGTGAAAATAGGCCTGACGTCCAGGCCGTCCACCACTCCCTGCAGGACTTCGGGTCCGGCCTGCTCGGCGATGTCTGCAACAGCCTTTGCGAGCCAACCGTCTTTTTCCTGCCGAGTCCGCAGTCCTCGGACACGGTGAACCTGCTCGGCCGCATTGGCAAGGTGGAAGTAGAACGCGAAGGCACGTACCAGGTCGGTGGCCTGCTCAATGGGCAGGGAGCCGAGCAGTTCACGGACCTGCTCCACGACATCGTGGGCACTCCACGGGCCTGTCGCGTCAGCTCCACCACGGGCCGCCTCCTTGGACTCCTTGGTCAGCAGGCGCACCTGCTCCACAAGTTCCAGGAGCTCGGGACCATGCTGGCGGACCAGCGACTCTCCAAGCAGGGTCGAGACCCGCCGGACGTCCGCGCGAAGTTCCGCGGCCAGTCCGGAGGCGAGATCGGATTCAGCTGTGAATGCAGTGTCAGTCATGGAACCTGTCTTTCGAGGGACTTGGACTCCGCTCGTACACTGCGCTGGATACTGTGAGCCACGTTACTGGTAGACGATGCTACCCGCCCCACGCCACGGTGTGGCAATCCGTCTCAGCAAACGGCCACCCGGACGTCAGTAGCATCTGGCTTCCATCAGCGATTTCTTCCGCCACGCTGCGGGCGCATTGCGGCCACCTCAAGGCCACCGCCCTTTCGCACACACGCTATATGACATATCTTGAATATATATTGACAGAGAGTGTCAATATATCCCCAGGCCCGCACCACCTTCAGGAGCCTTCATGCGCCCCGATACCGCCCCCGCCAGCCCCGTGCCGACTCCCACGCCATCCCACACGTTCCTCCCCCACCTGTTCCTGAGTGCCCTGGTTGTTCTGGGGCTCCTGGTTGCCGGCGGTGTCAGCCAGGTCGTCATTGCCCCTGGGTCCCAGGCCGCCAGCTCCCTCACCGTCACGCAGGCCATCACCACCCAGAACAATTCGACGGCGGCTGTCACGGGTTTTGTGGTGGGCCAACCCACCGGGTCAAGCACCGTCCTCCGCAGCGGCTTCACCTCAGATACAGCGCTGGCCATTGCAGTAACAGCCAGCGAAACAAGTCCTGCCCGGATGCTCTACGTCCAGGTTGGTTCAGCCTTCCGGGCCACGTTCGGCCTGCAAACCAACCCGGGAAGCGTGGGCCAGCAGGTCACCGTGACAGGTCAACTGACCGCCTACTTCTCGCACCCGGGCCTGAAGAACACCACGGCCATCAGCATGAGCGGTAGCACCCCGGGCCCGGATCCCTCACCACCTGCCCCGACGCCAGGTCCAGACGCGGGTGACTATTACGCTCCTGCCAGCGGAAAGACTGGCACGGCCCTGGAATCTAGCCTCCACCAGATCATCTCCGTGCAGCGCACGCTCAGCTACGACCAGGTCTGGGATGCGCTCAAGGACACCGACCAGGATCCCAAGAATGCCAACAACGTGGTACTCCTCTACACCGGACGCTCGCAGGCCAAAAATACCAATGGTGGCGGTGTTGACCAATGGAACCGCGAGCACGTCTGGGCCAAGTCCCACGGTGATTTTGGTACTGCCACGGGCCCCGGGACAGATGTGCACCACCTGCGCCCCACGGATGTCAGCGTCAACTCGGAGCGCGGCAACAAGGACTTCGACCTAGGTGGCACAGCATCCGCCGAAGCACCAGGGAACTTCACGGACGCCGATTCCTGGGAGCCGCGCGCAGCCGTCAAGGGAGACGTGGCACGCATGATCATGTACATGGCGGTCCGCTATGAGGGCGGCGATGGGTTTGCCGACCTCGAGATGAACAACCAGGTCAATAACGGCACCTCGCCGTTCATGGGCAAGCTGAGTGTCCTGCTGGACTGGAACCGGATGGATCCGCCCGATGCTTTTGAACAGCGTCGCAACCAGCGCATCTTCGAGCAGTGGCAGGGCAACCGAAATCCCTTTGTTGACCACCCGGAATACGCTGACGCGATCTGGAACTGACCGAAGCGGGAATTCGTCACTACCAGCGGCCGGGAATCCGGGGCGCCACACGTAGGGTTGAAGGCGGCACGGCAGACCAGCCACATCCTTTTTCGCCAGAGAGGCCCCCGTGAATTCCCAGCACCCAGATTTCGCAGCCAGCGAGGCCCAGTGGCAGCGGTTCCGCACCAGCCGAAATGCTGCGCTGGCCAGCGACTACGGCTGGCTGACCCTGACATCCTTCCAGTGGTTGGCAGCTGAACCCTCCGCCGTCGACCTGGCCCCGGGACTCTGGTCTGCCGACGGAACAACGGCGTCCCTGCGGGCCGCGGCAGGTGACGGACTGACGGTAGTGGACTCCGGCGCCGTCGTGGACGGCACCATCACCATCGAACTGGCGGACGAAGAGTCCCACCTCTGGGTCCAGTACGGCGGCGATGACGGCTCCCGGGTCCGCGTGGAACTCGCCAAGCGTGCAGGCCAGTACGCCATCCGCACGAGGGATTCCACCTCCCCCGTCTTTACGGAATTCACCGCCGTTCCGACCTACGCTTTTAACGCGGACTGGGTCATCATGGCGCACTTCACGCGTTACGCAGAGCCGCAGGACATCCCCATAAAAACGGCCAATCCGCTGGTGGGCGGAATCCACCGCTCTGCCGGCGAGCTGGCCTTCCACGTTCCTGGCATTAAGCATGAAATTCGACTCCAAGCCGAGCAGGACGATCTGGGCACCCTGAACGTGACCTTCCACGACGCCACGAACGGCGATTCCACCGATTCGTGGCGCAGGGTTTCCACAGCTCGCCCACGGCCCGACGGCACTGTCATCCTCGATTTCAACCGCGCCATCAACTACCCCAGTGCTTTCACGCCCTTCGGCACATGCCCCATGCCGGTGAAAAACAACAGCCTCGCAGTCCGGGTGGAAGCCGGCGAGAAGCGGACCGCCGAATAGTCCACCTCCGCGGAATCGCTAGACGATTGAGGACACGCCTGTGATGGACCTGCCGACAATCAGGGAATTGATCTCAAATGAGCCCTCGTACGTGAAGATCGCCTCCGCGTCCGCAAAAATTCGTGCCATCCGGTAGTCGCTCAGGATGCCGTTACCACCCAGGATTGACCTGCCCATGGCCACTGTCTCGCGCATCCGGGCACTGATGTAGGACTTGGCGAGGGCCACCTGCGGCATGTCGGCAGCACCGGCCTCCTGGAGCCCGGCCAACCGCACCATCATGGACATGCTGGCCACGGCGTTCCCCAACATGTCCACCAGTTGCTGCTGAATCAGCTGGAAGGACGCCAGCGGACGGCCAAACTGGTGACGCTCGATCGCGTACTGCCGGGCGACGTCGAATGCCGCCAACTGCTGCCCGACTGCCTGCCAGGCCACCATGATCCGCGATCCGCGCAACAGTTCGTTGGTGTCCTCGAAACTGGTGATTGAACTGAATCGATCGGCTTCGTCGAGCTCCACGTCGGTGAACGTCAGATCGGCGTTCTGGACGGTCCGCAGCGCGATCTTGTGCTCAATTCTGCTCCTGCTGACCCCGGGGAGGGTAGCGTCCACAATGAAGCCCCGCACCGCACGGTCATCCTCATCGCGGGCCCACACCAGCATGTAATCGCAGAACGTTCCGTTGCCGATCCAACGCTTTTGCCCATTCAGCACCCAGCGGTCAGGGCGGCCGTCAGTCCCGGGGATACGGCGGGCGCGGGTCTGCATGCCTCCTGCAACATCGGATCCGTGGAGCGGCTCCGTGAGCGCAAAGGCGCCGGTGATACGAAGCGCCGAAGCATCCGCAAGAAGTCTCTCCCGCTGTTCCTCGGAACCAAAGGCATGGAGCGATTCCACAAAAAGATCGTGATGCACCAGGAAAAACGTCGCTATCGACGTATCAACCCTGGTCATTTCGGCAATCACCAGGCCCGCAAAAAGGTGGCTGTAGCCGCGCTGGGCGGGGGTGCTCAGCTCCAGGGCTGCCAATGCGGGCAGGATATGCGAGGGGAATTCCGCCGCATCCCACCATTCACCGGCATGGGGAGCAATCTCCTTCGCCAGGAACTCACGGAGGTCCGCGAGCTTCTGGCGTTCACCCGCTGACAGGAGGGACTCGACGTCGAAGAAGTCTGCCGTGGGCAGGTCCCCCACGGTGGCACCGGATGGGACCCGGCTCATTTGGGGGACATCCTGATGGCGCCGTCAAGGCGAATAGTCTCACCGTTGAGCATGGGATTGTCCACAATATGCAGGGCCAGGTTGGCATACTCATCCGGCCGGCCAAGCCGGGAGGGGTGTGGTACCTGGCTGCCCAGCGAAGCCTGGGCCTCAGGCGGCAGGCCAGCCATCATGGGAGTCTCGAAAATACCCGGCGCAATGGTGACAACACGGATCAGGGACCGGGCAAACTCGCGGGCCAACGGGAGTGTCATGGCAGCTACTCCACCCTTGGACGCAGCATAGGCTGGCTGGCCAATCTGGCCATCAAAGGCGGCAACAGACGCCGTGTTGATGATGACTCCGCGCTCCTGGGATCCTGGATTCGCCGCCATGCCTTCTTGCTGCCCAGTTTCTTCACGTGGCGAGGTCTGTGCCATGGCTGCGGCCGCAAGCCGAACCACGTTGAAAGTGCCCACCAGGTTGATCTGCACTACCCGGGCAAATGTTTCCAGGGGCAGTACTCCGTCCCTGCCCAAGACTTTTCCCGGCGTGCCAATCCCGGCGCAGTTGACCACAATCCGCAAGGGGCCAAGCGCGGTGGCGGCGTCAACAGCGGCCTGGACCTCGGCTTCGCTGGTGACATCGGCTGGCACGAATACGGCCTTTCGCGCACCCTCCGGGTCCGGGCCGAGAGTGGCATTGAGTTCCTCCGCCAGCTGCGCTCCAGCTGATCCGGGAAGATCCAGCAGGACCACCGAGGCCCCTGCGGCAAAAAGCCGACGGCCCGTGGCAGCCCCCAATCCGGAAGCTCCACCCGTAATGAGCGCAACAGAACCCACAATGTCCATAACATCCTCCTTGATGCGGCCACAATCCGATCGAACATGGTTAGTGCAGGTTAACTGAAATAGTGGGCTGCCGCATCTTTGGGGGCCGGTCTGCGCTGAGCCACCGGGCCCATAACCCGCCTTTGCATCCGCGGCGATATGCTGTGCCCATGACCTTGCCGGCCGCCATCTCCACGTCCCCGAACCAGCGCGCCGCCGCGGCCAGGGACTCTGTGACAGCACTCTTTGCCCGGCCACTGTTCTTCCTGCCTGGCACACTCCTTGCAGCCACCGAGCTGCCTGCACGGCGCCTGCACCGGCTGACCCAGCCCTGGCACTACTGGTGGCAGGCGCACTTTGTGGACACCCTGGTGGACGCGGCCCAACGCGAAAGGCAGCTACCGTCCGCCAACGCCGGCAGCGTGGGTTCCAGCCCGGCTGAGGTATCGTCGTCAGTTCTTGCCGCACGGCTCCTGTCAGGTATCCGGATCCGGAACGTCCTGGTCTACGTCAACGGCTACTTCGATGACATGGCATGGCTGGCGCTGGCCGCGCAACGGCTCGAACAGGCTGCAGTACCGGCGGCACGAAGGGGCGCCAGGATCCAGCAGTCCCTGGAACCACAGCTCAGATCGGCCTGCACCAGTGATCTTGGTGGCGGTACCTATTGGAGCCGTAAACGTGACTTCAAAAATACTCCCGCCACGGGTCCAGTGGCCCTCTACCTCGCCCGGCTGGGCGACCATGCAGCGGCACAGCAGCTGGTGGACTGGCTCGACGAGCGCCTGTTTGATCACCGTGTAGGGCTCTATCTTGACGGAACGCGCATCACCGCTGACGGCTCCCTGTCGCGGGAGGGCCCGTTCTATACCTACAACCAAGGGCCAGTCCTCGGAGCGCTCCTGGAACTGGGCGGTGCAGCCAATCTTGCCCGGGCTGCGCACCTGATCCACGCCACGGCAGAGCACCTCACAGTGCCAGACACGCCCCCCTCGCAGGGCGCCAAATCCGGGAGCAAGGCCCAGATACTGCGCTGCGAGGGCGTCGGCGACAGAGGATTATTTACTGGCATCCTTACCCGGTACCTGGCACTTGCCGCCCGGGATGGGCGGCTCCCCCGGGACGCCCGCCAGCAGGCTGCGGACCTGGTCCGGAATACGGCCGAAGGGTTCTGGGCCGGACGCGTCAGCGCCGCTGCCGTAGTACCGGGCGTAACGTCCATCGCAGCGGAATCCCTGACGGTCTTTCCGGCACAAGCACTCTTTCCAGCCCCAGAAGATGCGGGCATCGGCACGGGCCCTGAGTTCAACTCCGTGGAACTCTCCACCCAGCTCCAGGCCTGGATGGCGCTTGAAGCTGCAGCCACGCTGAGATCCTAAAGGCCCCGACGGCAGAGCTGCTAGGGCTGTCGAAGGAACAACTCAACATGCCGGAGTAGGCATGTGATGCTCACCACATACCCCATCCCGGAATCGCTTTATTAGGGTTGGCTACCCTACAGTTTTTGTATATACCAGTCTCCCTCCTTCGTGGATGGGACTGTTCAGTCTGGACATCGATATTGCAGAGAGTAGCCCCATGAAGATCCGCATCAACGCGCTGGCTGGCATTGCCCTGGCCACTACCGCAGCCCTTGGCCTGACGGCCTGTGGCGCCTCGTCGACGTCCGGCAGCGATGCGGCCCAGAGTGCCGGCGAGATTACTGTCTATAATGCCCAGCACGAATCCCTGACCCAGGAATGGGTGGATGCTTTCACCGCAGAAACAGGCATCAAGGTGACGCAGCGTCAGGGCAGTGACACTGAAATGTCCAACCAGATTATCCAAGAGGGCCAGGCTTCACCGGCTGACGTCTTCCTGACGGAGAACTCTCCTGCCATGGCCCAGGTAGAAAACGCCGGCCTTTTGGCGGACGTGGACCAAGCCACCGTGGACCAGGTTCCTGCCGGGTTCCGGCCCTCCACCAACAAGTGGACCGGGATCGCAGCACGTTCGACTGTTCTGGTCTATGACAAGAACAAGCTCAGTGAGGACCAGCTCCCCACGTCAATGCTTGACCTCGCGAAGCCGGAATGGAAGGGCAAATGGGCTGCGTCCCCATCAGGCGCCGACTTCCAGGCCATCGTGTCAGCACTCCTCGAGCTCAAGGGCGAGGATGCCACCAGGGAATGGCTGAAGGGAATGAAGGAAAACTCCACGGCATACAAGGGCAACAGCACAGCCATGAAGGCCGTGAATGCCGGTGAGGTTGATGCTGCCCTGATTTACCACTACTACTATTACGGCGACCAGGCTGAAACCGCAGAAAATTCCGGAAATGTCACGCCGTTCTACTTCAAGAATGAAGACCCGGGCGCTTTTGTCTCGGTCTCCGGTGGCGGTGTCCTGAAGTCCTCCAAGCATGCCGATGACGCCCAGGCGTTCCTGAAGTTCATCACGGGCAAAGCTGGCCAGGAAGTCCTGCAGCAAGGCACGTCATTCGAATACCCTGTGGGCTCAGACGTGCCGGCCAACGAGGCCCTGGTTCCGCTCAAGGACCTTCAGGCACCCACCGTTGACCCGGCCAAGCTCAATTCTTCCAAGGTCAGCGAACTGATGACCGAGGCCGGGCTGCTGTAGCGGCCATGTCCACCAGTCTGGTGCCTACCGGCACACCAGGACGGACGACGGCGGGCAGGGGCAGGCGCCCTCGCCCGCCTTTCGGCGTATCTGCGGTCGGCGTCATGGCGGTCCTGATCGCCCTCTTTGCCCTGGTTCCGCTGGGGTACGTCGTTTTTATGACAGTCACCACGGGGTGGGACGTCGCCGTCGGGCTGATCTTCCGAGCGCGAGTTGGCGAGCTTCTGCTGAATACTGTCCTGTTGACCGTGGTGACAGTGCCCTTGTGCCTGGTGCTCGGCGTCGGCGGTGCGTGGCTGGTGGAACGGACCGATCTGCGGGGGCGGCGGTGGTGGGCGGTGCTACTGGCAGCTCCCCTGGCTATTCCGGCCTTCGTAAACAGCTACGCCTGGGTCTCTGCCGTGCCATCCCTCGGAGGCCTGTGGTCAGGGGTCCTCATTGCCACCCTTTCCTATTTCCCCCTGGTCTATATTCCAGCCGCAGCCACCCTGAGCCGACTTGACCCGGCCATCGAGCAGTCAGCAGCCTCCCTGGGCCTCGGCCCCTGGCGCTCATTCTTCCGGGTAGTGCTGCCCCAGTTGCGCATCGCCATGACCGGTGGCGCGCTGCTGGTCTCGCTGCACCTGCTGGCCGAATACGGTGCTTTCGCCATGATCCGGTTCGACACTTTCACCACGGCCATCATGGTGCAGTACCAGTCCACTTTTAACGGAAGCGCAGGGAACATGCTGGCAAGCGTGCTGGTCTTCCTGTGCCTGATCCTGCTGCTCGGCGAAGTTCGCAGCCGCGGCGGCGCGCGGTATGCCCGGATCGGCCCTGGCGCCCAGGCAAAAGCCCTGCGGATGAAATTGCACGGCTATCACATTCCGGCCCAGCTCTCCCTCCTCGCCCTGACCGTATTGGCATTCGGGCTGCCGCTGGTGTTCGTGCTCCGCTGGATCATCGCAGGCGGCCCGTCCATCTGGGTGGCCGACGAATTTACCCCAGCGCTGGTGCAAACCCTTGCCTATGGCCTGGGCGCTGCTGTCATCACCACCGTCGTGGCGTTTCCGATGGCCTACCTTGCCGTGCGACGCCCCAACTGGTTCAGCAAGTCCCTTGAACTCTCGAACTACATCACCAGTTCCATGCCGGGCATTGTGGTGGGACTGGCATTCGTGACAGTCAGCATCCGGCTTGTTCCCGCCGCCTACCAGACGGCCGGGCTGCTCATCGCCGCCTATGTGCTGCTGTTCCTGCCGCGGGCACTGGTCAATATCAGGTCTGGCCTGTCCCAGGCACCCAAAGAACTCGACGAGGCAGCACAAGCACTCGGCAAGCCGCCCCTCTGGGCTTTCATCAGTGTGACGCTGCGCCTGACCGCTCCCGCTGCTGCTGGCGGAGCCGCGCTGGTGTTCCTGGGAATCGTTAATGAGCTCACGGCCACCCTGCTGCTCTCGCCCAACGGCACCCGGACACTCGCCACCGAATTCTGGAGCAAGAGCAGCGAAATCGACTACGCCGGCGCGGCGCCCTATGCCCTGCTGATGATCCTGATCTCGGCACCCATGACCTATCTCCTCTTCCAGCAGTCCAAGAAAGTGGCCGGGCAGTGACAGACATGAATACCCCGCGCGATCCATATCCCACGGGAGTGCAGCGGATAGCCCCGTCGGTGGCTCCGAGTACCAACAGCCACCTGGAAATTGATGGTGTCACCAAGAAGTTCGGCCAGCAGGAAGTGCTCAAGGGTGTCAACCTGTCCGTCGAAAAAGGCGGGACAACGGCGATTGTAGGCCCCTCGGGCTCAGGAAAGACGACGCTCCTGCGCCTGATCGCAGGCTTCGAACATCCTGATTCTGGGCGTATTGCACTCAACGGTAGTGCAGTCGCCGGAAACGAAGCGTGGGTCCCTGCCCATAAGCGTCGGGTGGGCTATGTCGCGCAGGACGGTGCACTGTTCCCCCACCTGAGCGTCGGGCAGAACATTTCCTTTGGCCTGGATGGTTCACGAGTTTCCGGTGGCAGGCGCGGTATCCAGCGACGCATCAGCGAACTGCTGGACATGGTCTCCCTGGATCCGGCAATGGTCACCCGGCGCCCGCACCAACTCTCGGGCGGTCAGCAGCAGCGGGTGGCGCTGGCACGTGCGCTCGCGCGTGAACCTGAGCTTATGCTCCTTGACGAACCCTTTTCTGCATTGGATGCCGGGCTGAGGGTGGCGACACGCAGGGCGGTGGGAACTGTCCTCAAGGACGCTGGAATCACCACCATCCTGGTGACCCACGACCAGTCCGAGGCACTGTCCTTCGCAGACCAGGTGGCGGTAATGCGCGGCGGTCGGCTCGCCCAGATTGGCAACCCGTTTGTTGTCTATACGCGCCCCGCCGACCGCGCTACAGCCGAGTTCCTGGGCGACGCAGTCATCCTGGAGGCATGGATGGAAGGGTCCCTGGCAACCTGTTCACTGGGAGGCATCCCCGTGCGCCGGCCACCAGCCCAGGGCAGGGTCCAGTTGATGCTGCGGCCCGAACAGATTCGCATCTCCGAAGACGGACCCATCCACGGGACAGTGGTCGACACTGACTACTTCGGGCCGGAAACCACCGTGCGGCTCCAATTGCCTGCGCCGCTCCCGCTAGCCGAGGGCGACGTGCGAGACCACCGCTACCCAGGCGGCGGAGAGATCATCACCATTCGGCACTGGAACGCGTCCATTGCGAGGCCGGGAGCCAAACTTCGCCTTCGTGTGCTGGGCGAGGCAGTCGCCTTCGCCGTCGATCCCACGGGCACCGCGGGCCCTTCGACCTGACCGGCATGCCGGCACGCCGGCACGCCGTTAGGAATACCATCGCCGTCAGGGTCTTTTCTTTTGCGGATACGGAGATTCCCCCCGCGCCAACATCTCCACGAAACCAGCGATTTTCCGCGCCCGGGTGGACTGCTGCTTGACCGAGTTTGTCCTGTAGATGAGCGCATATCTGTTGGTGCTGGTCAGGACTTCAAACATGGCCTGCGCTGCGGGGACCGCAGAGATTGCTGCCGCAAGATCCTCCGGCACCACGGCAGTGGCCTGCCCTGCGTACGCCCGGTCCCACCGCCCGTCCGCTTTGGCGGCATCAACAGCCGCCTTACCGGCCGGCATCATCAACCCCTTCTCTTCAAGGACCCTGACGTACCCAACGTTGCGTTCAGACCAGGGACTCCTGGGGCCCCGGGGGGTCATCCGTTGGAACGACGATTCCTCATCCCGCCGGCGTGCCTGTCCATCAATCCAACCAAAGCACAGCACCTCCTGCAGCGCGGCTGCGTACGTGAGCTCCGTGACGCTGCCCCCTTTCTTGTGCAGCGCCAGCCACACCCCTGGGCTGTCAGCATGGTGTTCGGCAAGCCAGGCACGCCATTGCGCAGCATCCCTGACCACAAGTTCCATCAGTTCTTGGGCCATGGAATCAGGGTATCGCTGGACCGCGTAATCGTGCGCTAGATTGCTGGAGGCGCCCTGCGACTCACTGGCGGAGCTTCCCTATCCACCCTCTCGGCACGTAAAGGAACACGCCATGCTCCGGGTCCATCCCACCATCTACACCGCCCACCCATTGGCCTGGCGCCAGCTGCTGACGGACCTTGGGCTCGCGGTATCCGGCGCCGATCCCGCACCGCCGGTGGCGCCGTCACCAGAAGGAACGCCCACAAAGTTCGACGCCGGCGCAGGCCGGGTAGCGGTGCACCCGGTAGCAGCAGGGCAGGCGGAATTTGTGGCGTTCGGCGTGGAAGTGGGAGATGTCGCAGAGTTCGCGAGGCGGACAAATCTCTGGGCAGCAGAGGCTGCCCACACGCCTCTGGCCAGCCCACCGTCAGGACAGGGCGCAGATCGCACCTGCGTCATCTCGGCAGGCGATGGTTTGTCCTTCACGGCCACCACGGCACGCCGGTCCGCGGACGGCTCCTGGACCGTCGAAACGACAGCGGATCCCCAGCTGGGCGTGCAGCTCCTCTGGTACACCCCTGATCGGGCAGCTGCAAAAGCGGCACTGACGGGGATAGGCGCCCGCCCACTGCCCATCGCCCCCGCAGCGACAGACCACGTGGCGGCCGCCGACGACGCATACTGCTTCAGCGCCAAAAATGGTGGAACATTTGGTGTCCTGTCTTCGGCAGAGGCACCCCACCCCGTGCTTTCCTTCACCTACGACGGCGACCTTTCGGCGCTGGCACAGCGGCTCGCAGCCGCAGGGCACCGTCTCAGCACGCTGACCGATCGGAGCCTCTCGGTGGCAGTTCCCGGCTCTCTGGCAGGCTCGACACTCAGCGTGAGGACCGCCGTCGTGCCCTGAAAATGAGCATGAAAACTGGCTCCAGCAGCCCACACCTGCAACTTAACGGAACCGCAACCGTTGCGGCGGCGATTGCGCCACGGGGGCAATTTTGGTGCCGGAGCGAACCTCGACGGGTCCATAGGGTAAGAATTAAGCATGAGCGTTCGAACCCCTGACCCCAATCCCGGCTGGCTCTCGCAGGATGACCTTTTTGAGGCGAGGAGCCGCCTTCCCATGGTTTATGTGGAAGCCGTCCCGGTGCGACTTGACCCGCTGGGATACGTCAACGAGGTAGGAACTCTGCTCCAGGCGGAGGAAGACGGCACCATGGTCCGGTCGCTGGTCTCAGGCCGTGTCCTGTACCGGGAAACAATCCGGGCAGCCCTGTTGCGGCACATGGAAAAGGACCTGGGTCCGCTCGCTTTCCCCCAGCTTCCCATCAGCCCTGTCCCGTTCACAGTGGCTGAATACTTCCCCGCACCGTCCCAGACAGGCTTCACCGACGAGCGCCAGCACGCCGTCGCCCTCGCGTACGTCATTCCCGTGACAGGCGAGTGCGAACCCCGCCAGGACGCGCTGGAACTGACCTGGATGACACCCAATGAAGTCCTCAGTGACAACGTCCAGCTCGAATTCAGTGGCGGGCGCGGTGCGCTGATCCGCCAGGCGCTGTCCTTTGCCGGCGTAGGTTTCTGAAGGCCTCCCCAGCGGAGCGGTGCCCAGCTTTTTCACAGGCACCTTTGTACACTGGACGGTGGACCGCAAGAGAACCTAAGGACTCCCGATGACTTCCACCCCAGCCGAATCGCACTACATGAACAACCAGGCTGGAACCCTGAGCGCGGGCAGCCGCATGATCCTCCCGGACGCCACTTCCAGCGCCGAGATCACCGATGTGAGCGTCGAATACGATGACTTTGGCGCGCCAGCGCTGGTTCACGTCACCCTCACTGACGGTGCAACGCTCCGGATCGGCGTCTCGTCCCAGGTCAAGGTCTTGGCCCCTGGTTCCGCCGGCCTCGCTGCCGTTACCGAGGGTACCCCCTTGCGCTCGCCCGGAGAGCCCGACGGCGGCACCCCCTCCCCTGCGGACAATCACCCCGTGACCGGCACGGGCGCCGTCGTGGTCCCGCCCCTGCCGCCCGCGGCCCCCGCGATCAGCGGACCCACCGATGATGACCTGGCCGCCATCCCCTCCCCCCAGGGTCCACCGGAGTCCGTTATCGAGGACGTCGCGGCACGGCACCAGGGAGCCGATGGAGTGATGCTGCTCACCGACAAGCTGGCCAAGGGCATCAACACCAAGTCCGGAAGTTGCCTGAAGGACCTCAGCGAACTGGCGCACGAACTGTACATAGTGCGCAAGGACAGCGAGGGCGCACTTGCCGTCGCGGACCTGCTGAACGTCCTGCCATTTGATGGAAACCCGGGCCGCTGGACCTCCGTGGAAGCCACGTTGGCGCTCTCCGCCTACATTTGCCGCCAGTCGGGCCAGGATCCGCGCGCTGAAGTGTACGAAAAACTCCTCCGGGCCCCGGACACCCAGGAAACGGATGCATTCAAGGCCCGGATGCAGGCCAAGGTGCGGCAGCGCTCACTGAACGAACCCAACCTGTACGACAAGGAGATCTTCCGGGCCATCGACAATTCGCACCACGACGCCGAACGTGAATGGCGCCTCCTCCGGCTCGAATCGCTGCTGTTCCTCCGCGCACACGGCGGTTCCGAGACCATCGGCGGCCCGGAACTAGAACGCCGGATCGCCAATGAGCTTGAGGCCGTCCGCAGCTGATCCCTGGTTCGGCTGGGCGTGAACTGGGCTTCCCGCCCATACCCGCCCGCACGTCCCTGCACGCTGGGCACTTTTGCCCTTATCAGCGAGCACAACCGCGCTGTACATTCAGGCTCATGGACAACACGCCAAGCGTAGTGATCACTGCCGATGCGCCACAGGTCTGGACCATGCTCCGCACACCCGCACGGGTGGCCCAGTGGCATGGCTGGGAAGCCCCGGACCTAGACGCTGAAGTCAAAGAGATTTACTTTTCTGCAAACGTGAGGGAAGCTCCGGACCACACCCGGCTTATTGTCAACGGAGGCGATACTTTCGTTCTGCAGCCAGTGCCGACTGGCACCCGGGTAAGTATCACCCGGGCTGCCACGGAGCCTGGTGCGGACAGTGCCGCCTGGGACGCTGACATCAACCAAGGCTGGCTTACCTTCCTCCAACAACTTCGTTTTGCCCTGGAACGCCATCCCCATTCCAGCCGCCGGACCATCTTTGCTGACGTACCCGGCGAACCCGGCTCGGCCATCGCTAAACTTGGCCTCGCCAATCTCCCTGCACCGGGCGAGGACTACCGGCTGACTCTTTCTACGGGGGAGCTGATCAAGGGAAAGGTCTGGTTCCGGAGCGCAGACCAGGTTGGCCTGACCGTTGATGAATACGCGGACCACGGTGAGGGCCTACTGGTGGTGGCAGACCAGGCTGTCATTGCGAATGTGCGGCCCCACGGCGGTTCACTGGTTATCGTTTCTACGTACGGACTTGGCGCAACTCGACTTGCTAGCCTGCGTTCCTCCTGGGATTCCTGGTGCGCTGAGAACTACCCCACAGTGCAGCAGGCCAACTGAGGGATCTATCCGATTTGCTGGCACACTTGTATGGTGCCAGCCAATTCCGCTCCTGACCCGTCCTCGCCCGCTGCCGTCACTGCCCCCGCCCAGAGTTTCGGGCACTCCGAGCGCCCCGCGGAGCAGTCGGCATTCTCGTTCACCGTGGGAAAGCGGCTGACCGAGACCTGTTCACCGTCGCCCGCGCAGGTAGAACAGAACGGTGGCCAATTCCTGGGGCGCACCGGAGTCATCAGTACCCCGCACGGTGACATCGCTACCCCCGCATTCATCGCCGTCGGGACCAAGGCCACGGTCAAGGCTGTGCTGCCCGAGTCCATGGCGGACCTCGGCGCCCAGGCACTGTTAGCCAACGCCTATCACCTGTACCTGCAGCCGGGCGCGGACATCCTGGACGAAGCGGGCGGTCTGGGTTCCTTCATGAACTGGCCTGGCCCCACCTTCACGGATTCCGGCGGATTCCAGGTCATGAGCCTGGGCTCAGGGTTCAAAAAGGTCATCGACATGAAGTCCGTGGACAACTCCGGCCCGGACGACGCCGTGGCCCCAGGCAAGGAACGGCTCGCCCACATCGATGATGACGGCGTCTGGTTCAAGAGCCACCTAAACGGAGACCGGCACCGATTCTCCCCCGAGATCTCCATGCAGGTCCAGCATCAGATCGGCGCAGACATCATGTTTGCCTTTGATGAACTCACCACCCTGCAGAACTCCCGCGGCTACCAGGAGGACTCCCTTGAGCGAACTCGGCTGTGGGCACTGCGCTGTGTTGCCGAACACTTCAAGCTCACCGAATCCCGGGTGGGAAAGCCCTACCAGGCGCTGTTCGGCGTGATCCAGGGTGCCCAGTATGAGGATCTACGGCGCAAGGCCTGCCAGGATCTGGGAGCCATGCCCTTTGATGGATTTGGCATTGGCGGCGCCCTGGAAAAAGAGAATCTCGGCACCATTGTCCGGTGGTGCAATGAAGAACTACCTGAAAACAAGCCCCGGCACCTGCTGGGCATCTCGGAACCTGATGACATTTTCACGGCCATCGAAAACGGCGCGGACATGTTCGACTGCGTTTCACCCACCCGCGTTGCACGCAACTCCGCGTTCTACACTCCGCAGGGCCGGTTCAACCTCTCCGGCGCCAAATATAAGCGCGACTTTGGTCCGCTACAGGATGGCTGCGACTGCTACACATGCCTGCATTACACCCGGGCCTACATCCACCATCTCTTCAAAGGCAAGGAAATGCTCTCTGCCACCTTGATCTCCATCCACAACGAACGCTTTGTTGTGAAAATGGTTGACGATGCCCGGCTGGCCATCGAATCCGGCACGTTCTTCGAGTTCAAGGCGGAGACACTGGGCCAGTACTACTCCAAAGCCTCCTAACGAGGCCTGTTCCCCGGGCGCGGTTCGCGGGAGCGGTTCCGTTATGCGGGAGCGGTTCGACGTCGCGGGAGCGCTCCAGCGGAAACGAGCCGCTCCCGCGAAACCGCTGTTATCCACATAGTCGCAGCACACTATTCGGCACGTCGACCGCGCGCCGCATGCTTAGTCCATGACGGCGACGCGCTCCGATCTTCTGCCCACGCGGGGAAACCTGTGGCGGACCCAGGAACTCCTCGACGTGGGCGTGGGGAAACGCACCATCACAGCGTTCGTCGCCGACGGGACCCTTGTGCGGCTCCGCCAGGGCTGCTACGTCAGAGGCAGCTCATGGCTCAAACAGCCTCCAAGTGTCAGAAACCTCCAGTTGATCCACGCACACGCCCATGGAACACGCACGACGTCGGGTGGCCGCTCCCGGTACACCCACACCTCCGGTGCCCGCTTGCACGGCCTTTACCTCTGGAAGGTGGATTCGCTTATTCACCTGACGCAACCGACGTCACCTTCCC
Organism: Pseudarthrobacter sp. PS3-L1; assembly: GCF_030063285.1. Lineage (GTDB taxonomy): Bacteria > Actinomycetota > Actinomycetes > Actinomycetales > Micrococcaceae > Arthrobacter. Next base: position 112,362 of record NZ_JASISU010000003.1, read on the forward strand.
GAGACCGGCACGGTGCAGACGTGGTGTGTCACACCGCCATCATCGAGCCCGGCGATCAGGCAAACGTGGCAGGGTTGCCAAGCACCACACTGGAATGCACTGCTGCAGACTGCGGACTCATCCTGCCCTACCGCCCGGCCCTCATCATCATGGACCATGCGCTTCGGCTCGGCGCCGACAGGGCAGTGATTCAGGCCCGCACGGAACACTGCAATGGGCAAAGGGGCGTAAGGAGCCTGCGCCGTGTCCTTGCCGCAGCAGATCCCAGTGCCGAATCTCCAGGCGAAACCCTCACCCGAGATCTAATTCACCAGCTTCGGCTCCCTGCCCCAGAACCGCAGCTCGAGGTGATGACCCGGCTCGGAACCTACCGACTCGACTTCGCATGGCGGGAACGAAGACTGGCTCTCGAGTTCGATGGCAAATCTAAGTACTTTGACTATCGACCCACGGATCAGGTGCTCTACGAAGAGAGACGCCGGGAAAAGGCGCTCATGGAGATGGGCTGGACAGTTCTCCGCATCGAATGGAAAGACCTGTTCAATGAAGGCGAGTTCAAAAATAGGGTTCTTCGCTCCCTGCGAGACTAGCCGCCTATAGTGAGCTCGCTGGACCGGACCAACACCGTGGGAGCGTTCCAGCGAACTCGGTACGATCCAGCGAACCCACTCTGGACTCGGACCCGTCAGGCCACGTTCAGGCCATAGCTTGGCTCGCGCTTTTTGACCCAGCCGATGGCAACACTGGTCAACGGTACAAACAGGAACTCGATCAGCGTCTTGTATACAAAACCCACAAGGACGTAATTGATGAAACCTGCCGCATCGGTAATGCCGATGACGGAGGCGGCAATGCTGCAGAAAATCAGGGTGTCCACGAACTCCCCCGCACCTGAAGATCCCATCAACCGTGCCCACAGGGATTTTTCGCCTGTTCGGGCCTTCATCCGGACCAGGATCCAGGAGTTGATTGTCTGGCCCGCCACAAATCCGAGCAGCGATGCCAGCACAATCTGCGGAACGGGGCCCAGGGCTCCTTCCAGGGCAGTTTGCTTGCTTACCCCGTACTCATCGTTAAACCCTGGAAGCGCAATGACTACCCAAAAGCACAACGAGGCAAAAACGGACAGGGCAAAAGTGGTGATGATGGCTTTGCGGGCGACCCGGAAGCCATACACTTCGCTGATCACATCACCCAGGACGTAGGCCAGCGGAAAGAGGAAAAACCCGCCGTCTGTAATAATCGGACCAAATGCCACACCCTTGGTGGCTCCGATGTTGCTCAGGATCACCACCACCGCCATAACTGCGAGCATGACGCCGAAATAGGGCGATCCGAGGCTGGCGAATTTTGCTGGCGATGGAAGGGAAGATGGCGCGCGGGAAGACATGGCGATCCGTTCGAAGTGGTTTGCGCGGCGCTGCAGCGCAGCCGCCGGCTGTATTAGCACTGGGAATGCTGCCTGGTGAGGACAGTAAATCTATTCTCCCACCAGAGGCGCAGGCGGCGCACCGTGACAATACGCCGACATTTTTGAACATGTTCATTTTTTCATGCTAACTTTTGACCTAGTCCAGAAATGAGAAGATTCACGGAATTCGGGGTCCAGCGTGACTATCAAGAGTGAACAGACCCGTCAAAAAGTCGCGGACATTGCACTCCGGATGTTCCGGGAAATCGGCTTCGAAAAGACCACCATGCGTGCCATCGCCACAGAGGCTGGGATCTCCGTGGGAAACGCCTATTACTACTTTGCGTCCAAGGACGAGTTGGTCCAGGAACTTTACGGGCGAATTCAGGCAGATCATGCCACTCGCGCCACCGTCGCCCTGCAGCAGCACACCGACCTGGGACCACGGCTGAAGGCCACGTTACATTCGGGACTGGATGCCATGGCCCCCTACCACCGGTTCGGCGCCGACTTCATCACCACAGCCATCCGCCCGGCGTCGTCCGTCAGCCCCTTTTCTCCTGGCTCCCGCGCTGCACGACGTTCAGCCGTGGCGATCTTTGAATCCACAGTGGCAGGTACATCGGTGCCAAAGAAGCTTCGCGCCGACCTGCCAGAAATGCTCTGGTTGGCCTATCTGGGGATCACGCTGTTCTGGGTCCACGATACGTCCGCCGGACAGCGCCGCACCCGGGCGCTTGTGGACGGCGCCGCGCCGCTGATTGCCCGCGGCCTCTCCCTCGCACGACTTCCGGGCGTAGGAAAAATCATCGACGACGTCCTGGCCCTCAGCCGATCCGTCCGTCACTGAGCACAGTAACCGCGGGGGAATCATGGACAAAACAGTCGTTCTTGCAGGGGCCAGCGGGTTCATCGGCCGGTATTTCATCAGGCGTTTTGCCGCCGATGGATGGACAGTCCGGACCATTGGACGCCACCGGGGAGATACCGCACCCTGGGGCGAAGAGGCAGCCCTGGTGCAGGTGATCACGGGCAGCAACCTCCTCGTGAACCTCGCTGGGAGAACAGTCAATTGCCGGTACAGCGCGCGGAACCGGCGCCAGATTATCGATTCCAGGGTGCGGACGACGGCGGAACTGGGCCGGGCAGTCAGTAAGAGTTCCGCCCCTCCTGCAGTGTGGTGAACGCTAGCACCGGAACCATCTATCGGCACGCAGAGGACCGGCCGCAAGCGGAATCAGGCGGCGAGCTGGGGGTGGGCTTTTCGGTGGAAGTGGCCAAGGCCTGGGAAGCGGAACTGATGTCCGCCAAGACACCCACGACACGAAAAATTCCGCTGCGAATCACAATTGTGCTGGGCCCGGGCGGGGGTGTCATGCGTCCGTTGAGCATGCTCGTCCGAACGGGCCTGGGCGGACATATGGGCAAGGGAACCCAGAAGTTCAGCTGGGTCCACGTGGCTGACCTGTACCGGGCGGTGCAGCACATCTACGCCACGCCGGGCATTGACGGCCCAGTAAATATAGCCTCACCCCAGGTGGTCGATAACCGCGAGCTGATGCGCCTGGTCAGGGCAGCGTACGGTGCTTGGGCCGGTCTTCCATCACCAGCCTGGCTGTTGAAAATCGGCGCTGTCGTGATCAGAACGGAAACAGAACTCGTGCTGAAAAGTCGCTGGGTGGAATCCCGGCGACTGGTCGAGTCCGGCTTCACTTTTGACTATCAGTCCTTGGCCGAAACCTTGGCGGACATCGCGGCGTCGGATGCCACCGGAAGGAAGTCAACGCGCTAACCGCGGTGTTTCGCCAACTGGCTGGCTGTGTTCACCAGAGCGCCCAGCATCCGTTTCGCGGGAAAAGCCCCATTTCGCTGGAGCGCTCCAGCGAAATGGGGTTTTTCCCGCGACGACGAAACGTTCCCGCGAGCTCGACACGCACACGCCACAGCCAACCCCAGCCCGGAACGGCCCGGCCCGCCCAAGGCCGGCACGGCACGGCCCAAGGAAAGTCCGGGCAGGCCTGCGGAAACCTAGCGGCGTGAGCCCTCGCTGAGGTCCCGGTCCCGGTCTTGGTTCCCGCCGCCGCCATGATCAGCTGCACCGTCGCTAGGTCCAGAGGCACTGGCCCAGGCTGCGCCCTGCTCCGCATCAAGCTGCGTGGGCTTCTTGTTCTTGAGCGCGAAAATGTACACGAGCAGGGAGAGTCCGATTGCCACCGTGACGTAGGTGAAGAACAGTTCGATGTTTCCCGCTTTCTGCAGCGCCGCGCCAATGAGGGGAACCGTGCCGCCAAAAAGCGAGTTTGCGATGGCGTAGCCCAGTCCCACACCAAGAGCCCGGATGGAGGCCGGGAACAGTTCGGCCTTCACCAGGGCATTGATGGAGGTGTAGCCGCCCACAATCAGCAATCCGCCAAGCATCAGAAGGAACGCGGTGAAAGGATCCCGGGTTCCGCCCAGCGCGGAGAGGAGCGGCCAGGTGAAGAGTACGCCTGTGATGCCGAACCAAAGCAGCAGGGGTTTGCGGCCAACCTTGTCCGAGATGATGCCGTAGACGGGCTGCAGGCACATGAAGATGAAAAGCGCCCAGAAGTTAATGACCGAGGTATCGGTCTTGGCGATGCCTGACGTGTCATTCATGAACTTGAGGATGAAGTTTGTGTAGGTATAGAAGGCCACGGTGCCACCAAGGGTGACACCGATACAGATCAGCAGCGGCCTGAAATGCTGCGTGAAAAGCAGGCGCATGGTGCCGGGCTGGGCTTCACCGGGAACTTTCACATGGGCTGCGCGCAACTGGTCGGAGGAGAGGGTTTCTTCCATGGAGCGACGCAGCCACAGCACCACCAGGGCAGCAACCCCACCAATGGCAAACGGAATGCGCCAGCCCCACTCGGTGAGGATCTCGCTGGCCATGGTGTTCTGCAGGACGATCAGCACCAGCAAGGCAAGCATTTGACCGCCCACCAGGGTGACGTACTGGAAGCTCGAGAAGAATCCACGACGGCGGGCTGTTGCCGCTTCGGACATGTACGTGGCGCTGGTGCCGTATTCCCCACCCACGGAGAAACCCTGGACCAGTCGGATCAGGACGAGAATAATGAGGGCCCACACACCCAGGACATCCTTGGTGGGAAGGACGGCAATGGCAAAGGAGCCAGCGGACATCATGGTGACACTGAGCGTCAGGGCGGCCTTGCGGCCTTTTCGGTCCGCATACCTGCCAAAGAACCAGGCCCCGATTGGCCGCATGAGGAAAGTGGTGGAGAAGACAGCCATGGCCTCCAGTCCGGCCTGCAGGTCGCTTTCCGAGCTGAAAAAGTGGGACTGGATGTAGGCCGCAAAAACCGTGTAGACGTACAGGTCGTACCATTCCACGAGGTTCCCGGCGGATCCTTTGAGGATGTTTTTCACGGCCCTGCGCGTTTGCGTGGCCTCGGATGGTGCGGCACTCATCGGCGAGCCTTCCTGTCATCGGCATCACCTGACGCAACACCGCCCGCCACGCTAATCCCTGTGACAGCGAACACCCGCGTTTTGGTCGTATTGTTCACCAGGACAAAGCGCTGGCCGCATCCCGGTGGAAGAATAGGACCATGACTTCCGCATCAGCTGCAGCGTCCACCACCTCCACTCCCGCCGTTGTCCTTACGATTGCTGGCTCCGAAGCCACCGGCGGTGCCGGGGCGCAGGCGGACCTGAAGACCTTCCAGGAGTTGGGCGTCTTTGGGATCGCCAACCTCACCTGCATCGTCTCCTTTGATCCCAAGGACAACTGGAATCACCGGTTTGTGCCGATCGACCAACAGGTCATCGCAGACCAGCTGGAGGCGACGACGGCGGCATACGGCACCGGGTCAGGTGCGGTTTCAGAGCTCGGCACCGTCAAGATCGGCATGCTGGGCAGCCCGGCCACCATCGGCACGGTTGCCACCGCCCTGACGAATGCCAACTTCACCAACGTTGTCCTGGACCCCGTCCTGATCTGCAAAGGCCAAGAGCCCGGGCATGCGCTGGACACGGACGAGGCCCTCAAGGCCCAGATCCTGCCGCTGGCCACCTTCGTCACGCCCAACCATTTTGAGGCAGAGTCGCTGTCTGGACTGAAAATTACCGATGTCGAATCGCTGAAGGCAGCGGCCGTGAAGATCCATGAGATCAGCGGCGCGGCAGTCCTGGCCAAGGGCGGCGTCCGGATTTCCGGGCCCGACGCCGTCGATGTCTTCTTTGACGGGACCACCCTGGAGGTACTCAGCGCCCCCAAGGTGGGCGACGTTGCGGTCTCTGGAGCTGGCTGCTCCCTTGCCGCGGCAGTCACTGCCGAACTCGCCAAAGGAGCCACTGCCCTCGATGCTGCGCGGACGGCCAAGGCCTTTGTTACCGCCGGCATCAAGAACCGCGTCACATCCGGAGCGCCTTTCACAGCGCTCTGGCAGGGTGGACCACGCTAGGGCAGATCCAAGGCAGGACTTTCTGCCGGCCCGGCCCAGAACAATCGACGGAGCCAGCAGGAATGTCCGCCCAGCGACAGGTACCCTGCGCCGGTCTGCGCTTCTACCGCCTCGGGATATTACGGAGGTTGCTGCGGGCCATGGCCACAGCCTCACCTGCGCCCCGGTTCAGCACCACCTTGGACATTGCCGTGGCGAATCCAAGGATCTGGGCTCCCTTGATCTTGGGTGGAATCGAAAGCGCCTGTGGATCGGTGATGAGTTCCACCAGGGAGGGCCCGTTATGCGCAAACGCCTCGCGATATGCGTCTTCGATCCTTTTGGGGTCCGTCACGCGGATGGCATGGAATCCCAGGGCCTTGGCCACCTCTGCATAGTTTGCGTCAGGGACGTCCACTCCGAAGTCCGGCAGACCGTCCACCAGCATTTCCAGCTTGACCATACCCAGTGTGGAATTGTTGAAAACCACCACGTTGAGCGGCAGTCTATGAGCTGCTGCGGTAATGAGTTCGCCCATCAGCATGGAGAGCCCACCGTCGCCTGATACGGAGATCACCTGGCGGTCCGGGTAGGCAACCTGCGCGCCGATCGCGTGCGGCAGGGCATTTGCCATGGAACCGTGGAGGTAAGACCCGATCAGCCGGCGCGTTCCCAGTGGATTGATGTACCGCGCTGTCCAGACGTTGCACATACCTGTGTCCGCCGTGAAGATGGCATCTTCTGCGGCGACCGTATCAAGGATCGAGGCCGCATATTCGGGATGGATTGGGGTGATCTCATCAACCTTGCGGGTGTAGGCACCCACCGCCTTGTTCATCAGGCGATCGTGCTTCTTGAGCATCGAATCCAAGAACCGTCGGCTCTTCTTCGCCGTCACCAGCGGCATGAGCGCAGCCAGGGTGGGCAGCACGTCACCGTGCACTGCAACGTCGACGTCGGTCCGCCGGCCCAGGCGCTGGGATGCCCGGTCAACCTGGGCGGTCCTGGTGTCCGGCAGGAACTGGTCATAGGGGAAATCTGTGCCCAGCAGGATCAGCAGGTCTGCGTCTTCAATACCCTCGGCGGCTGCACCGTAGCCGAGGAGCCCCGTCATGCCGATGTCGTAGGGGTTGTCATACTGCATCAGGTCCTTGCCGCGGAGCGAATGTCCCACGGGCGCAGCAATCTTGGCCGCGAGCGCGATGACCTCGTCATGAGCCCCCTGGACACCGGCGCCAGCAAAGATGGCGACCTTGCTGGCCGCATTGATTGCATCTGCCAGTTCTTGCACGCTCTGGGGGTCAGGGGTGAGGCTCGCCTTGCGGAACGCGGCCGGGGCAGGGGCATCCACCACTGCGTCAAGGCCAGCAACATCTCCGGGAAGGGTGATGACGGCAACGCCCTCCAGGCCAACAGCGTGCTGGATGGCGCTGTGCATGACACGCGGGGCCTGTTCGGCGGTGCTGATGAGTTCCGAATAGACAGAGCATTCGTTGAAGAGGCGGTCCGGGTGGGTTTCCTGGAAGTAGCCGCTGCCGATCTGCTTGCTGGGGATGTGGGATGCGATCGCCAGCACGGGAGCGCCGGAGCGGTTGGCATCATAGAGCCCGTTGATCAGGTGCAGGTTTCCGGGGCCACAGGAACCGGCGCAGACCGCCAATTTGCCGGTGAGCTGGGCTTCAGCCGAGGCGGCAAAAGCTGCGGCTTCCTCGTGGCGGACATGGATCCAGTCAATCCCACCCTTGGCGGATCCACCGGTCTGGCGGACGGCATCCACGATGGGGTTCAGGCTGTCGCCCACAATTCCGTAGATCCGCTGGACACCGGCAGCCTGGAGTTGTTCGATGAGTTGGACGGCAAGTTCTTTGGCCATTAGCGTGCACACTCCCGTGGTCTGTGATTGAGCTGACTGGGTATTGAGCTGACCTACGCCAATATAGTCCGATTGGTCCACGGAGGGTGCCGCACGGGTAGCTAAGAGAGCAGGCTCACAGGTGAAGACGACGCATGTCACTACACCTGGATGGGGAGAAGCGCTCCCCATCCACCGTTCCCCACCCGAGCTCGCTCCCCCCGCTCGCTCCCCCCAGTATTCCCCAGCGGAGTATTCCCCAGCCGACCCTGTTGAATCCGTGCCGCCTAGGATGGAAGGTATCCGCGCACCCAATGAAGGACGCACCATGGCAGAGCACTACAGGTTGGCAATACTTGATGACTACCAGCGGGTGGCCATGGACCACGCGGACTGGGGATCACTCGCTGACCACGGGGTCACCGTCACGGTATTCACCAAGCACTTCGGCTCTGAGCAGGAAGCCGTAGCCACGCTGGCTGATTTTCACATCATCATTGCCATGCGGGAACGCACTCCCTTTCCACGCTCCGTCCTTGAACAGCTGCCCAACCTGGATCTGCTTGTCACCACAGGCCCAGCCAATGCGTCGATCGATGTAACTGCCGCAGCGGACCTGGGAATTACCGTCTGCGGCACGGAAGGCTCCCCCACCGCCGCGCCAGAGCTGACCTGGGCCCTGATCCTGGCTTTTGCCCGGAACCTGCCCATGGAACACGCCGCACTCCGCGAGGGCCGCTGGCAGTCGACTGTGGGTTTTGAACTCGCTGGCCGGACCTTGGGAATCCTGGGCCTGGGCAAGATTGGCCGCAGAATTGCCGCCTACGGTGCTGCATTCGGGATGACAGTGGTGGCGTGGAGTGAGAACCTGACCGCTGAAGCAGCCACGGCTGCGGGGGCCACGCTGGTTGATCGCGATGAGCTTTTCCGACGTTCCGACGTCGTCAGCCTCCACGTGCGCCTTTCTCCCCGCACGGAGTCGATAGTGGGTGCGGCGGAACTCCAACTGCTGGGACCCGACGGGCTGCTGGTCAACACCTCACGCGGCGCGCTGGTCGATGAAGATGCTCTGCTCACCGCGCTGGAGGAAGGGTGGATTCGGGGCGCCGCCCTGGACGTCTACAACCATGAGCCGCTGCCTGCCGGCCATCCACTCCTGAGCGCGCCCAACACGGTACTCGCTCCGCACCTGGGCTTCGTCACTGCGGAGAGTTATGACGCTTTTTACGGAGGGGCGTTGGAGGACGTCCGGGCATGGCTGTCCGGTTCGCCGATTCGTCGCCTGCGGCCATAAACGGCACCGGAAGCCGCCCTTTGGGCCATGCTTGCCCGCGCTACTAACCGGCAGTCAGCAAAGACTCCACCACGTTCGCAGACAGGAGATGGTGGGTCACCAACCGGCTGGCACCAAAGATTGCTGCGCGGTCCCCTGCAACGGAGAGGACAATCCGCAGGTGGGATGTTGCCAGCGGCTGCGACCGGGCGTAGACCACCTCGCGGATGCCGGCCACCAGGTTTTCTCCGCTTTCACCGATGCTTCCGCCGATCACAATGACGGAGGGGTTAAGGAGGTTCACCACTGTGGCCAGGACGTCCCCGATGTCCCGGCCGGCCTGGCGCAGTGCCTGGATGGCCTGGATATTGCCAGCCGCCGCCAGCCTCCTGACGTCGCTTCCGGAGCCCGCTGCCAAACCCGCAGCGGTCAGTTCCCGTGCAATGGCCCAGCCTGAAGCAAGAGCCTCCAGGCATCCGGTATTGCCACAGTTGCAAAGCACTCCATTGCCCCGCGGTACCCGGACATGGCCAAGATCTCCGGCGGTTCCGTCAGCACCGCGCTGCAACTCACCGTTGCTGATGATGCCAGCGCCAATCCCGGTGGCCACTTTGACCAGCAGGAAGTTGTCCTGGTCTGGCCAATGCGCTGTCTGTTCTCCGAGCGCCATGATGTTCACGTCGTTGTCCACCAGGACTGGTACGGGCAGGCTCCGCTGCACGTACCCCGCAACGTCGAAGGCATCCCAGCCGGGCATGATGGGCGGCTTCACTGGCCTTCCCGTGGAATGCGAGACGGGCCCTGGGAGGCCAATGCCCACGCCGGCAAGATCAGTTTCCGGCCGGCCAGCTTCCTTGAGCAGGTCGCGCCCTGCCGCAATGGCGCGTGCCAGGACAGCTTCGGGACCTTCCGTCACCTTCTGTTCCAGGCGCCTGTCGGCCAGAATGTGTCCATCAAGGTCCGTGACAGCCACCATCAGGTGCGTTGCACCCACGTCAACTGCAAGGACCACGCGGGCAGCAGCGTTGAAGGCAAAGCGCGACGGCGGCCGCCCCCCGCTGGAAGTTGCCTCACCGGCCGGTCCCACCAGTCCGGAGGCAAGCAGGGAATCAATGCGTGCCGCGACAGTGGATCGGGCCAGGCCGGTAATTGCTGCCAGCTCCGCCCGGGTCCGGGGTTGGCCGTCGCGCAGCAACTGAAAAAGGTCACCAGCCCGCACCAGGCCCACCCGCAAATCCGGGGGCATAGATCGAATTCCTGATGCAACGCTCATGGACAAGTGATAACACGCAAGCCTTCTTCATGTCACGTTCACAAAAGAAACGCCGACTATTTACATCTTTTGCTTGACCCTCGGCAAAAGTCACCATAGCGTTGCTGGGAGGACCGGCCTGAACTACGCAGGAGCGGTCACTCCAGGGCCAACGCCCAGACCCCACCGTCAGGAGACACCATGTCTTATGCAATTCAGCTTTACACCCTGCGCAATGCCATTGAGCAGGACTTGCCCGGCACTATCCGCAAGGTCGCGGACATCGGATTCACCCAGGTCGAGCCCTACAACTTTGTAGCTACCGCCACCGAACTGGGAGCCGCACTGAAGGAAAACAACCTGACGGCCCCGTCAGGACACGCTCCCCTGCTCAGTGCTGACCAGGATGAGATCTTTACCGCCGCCAAGGCGCTCGGCATGACCACAGTCATTGACCCGTTCCTTGCCGCCGAGCACTGGCAGAACGCCGAGGACATCCAGAAAACAGCCGCTGCACTGAACGCGGCAGCCAAAAAGGGCGCCCAGTACGGCATCCGCGTGGGGTACCACAACCACCAGTGGGAGCTTGAGTCCATGATTGAGGGACGCACCGCCCTGGAATACTTTGCGGACCTGCTGGATCCGGAACTTGTCCTTGAGGTGGACACCTACTGGGTTGCCGTAGGCGGCCAAGATCCGGTGAAAATCCTGGAAACCCTCGGCGAGCGCGTGAAGTTCATCCACATCAAGGATGGCGACCTGACTACCAATACGAAAGCCCAGCAGCCAGCTGGCAAGGGCAAGGTGGCCGTGCTGGACATCGTGGCAGCTGCCACGGCTCTGGAGGTGGGCGTCGTGGAGTTCGATGACTACGATGGCGATATTTTCGAGGGCATCACCGAAAGCCTGGCCTTCCTGAACGCAGCCAACCCTGCCGGCACCACGGGCGTGCAGGCATGAGCGCCGCACAAGGACCCGTGGGCATCGCCGTCATCGGCGCGGGCAACATCAGCAAGCAGTACCTCGATACCCTCACCACATTCCCGGACCTGAAGGTCCTGGTGGTTGCGGACCTGTTTGAGGAAGCTGCCAAAGCCCGGGCTGCGGAGTACAACATCCCGGAATGGGGTGGCGTTGACAAGGCCTTGAACCACCCGGACGTTGAGATCATCGTCAACCTGACCATCCCCGCAGCCCACGTGGAAGTTGCCACACAGGCAGTCAACGCAGGCAAGCATGTCTGGACCGAGAAGCCCTTCTCCCTGGACCGCGATTCAGGCCTTGACCTGCTGAAGCTTGCTACGGAAAAGAACATCCGCCTCGGTTGCGCCCCGGACACCTTCCTGGGAGCGGGTCTCCAGACTGCCCTGCGCCTCATTGAACGCGGCGACATCGGCAGGCCCCTGACAGCGATGACCACCTTCCAGACCCCGGGCCCCGAGGGCTGGCATCCCAACCCCGCCTTCCTGTTCGCCCAGGGCGCCGGACCGCTCTTCGATATGGGCCCCTACTACCTCACCGCACTGGTCCAGGCTTTTGGATCCATCCGCAAAGTGGCAGCAGTAGGCTCCAAGGCCACAGAAACCCGCACCATCGGATCCGGCCCCAAGGCAGGCGAGGAGTTTGCTGTGGAGGTCCCCACCCACGTATCCGCCATGGCGCAGTTTGAGTCAGGCGCGTCCTCGCACAGCGTCTTCTCCTTCGAATCCCCCCGCGTGCACATGGGTTTCATGGAGATCACCGGCAGCGAAGCAACCCTGTCCCTCCCCGATCCCAACATGTTTGATGGCGATGTCCGTATCTGGCGTGCTGGCGACGAGGACTGGACCATCGTCCCCGCGACCGGCCCTGCCAACGGCCGGGGCATGGGTGTGCTCGATATGGCCCGGAGCTTGCGGGCCGGCACCGCCCACCGTGCTACGGGCGAGCTCGCCTATCACGTGGTTGATGCCATGGTCTCGATTGCCGAGTCCATGGAAACCGGCGAATTTGTGGACGTCAAGAGTTCTGCCCAGTCATCGCCAGCCCTCCCCGAGGACTGGGCCCCCGAGACAGCAACACTCTAGGACGCAGATCATGACCGTCTCTGCAGAACAGACAAGGCCGGGCAGCGAATCAGGCCGCCCCCTGGGTGTGGCCATGATTGGTTACGCCTTCATGGGCAAGGCGCACTCCAACGCCTGGCGCAACGTTGCCAGCTACTTCGACGTTCCGGCGTTTGAGCAGAAGGTCCTGGTGGGCCGCGATGCTGACGGCGTCGCGGCCGCCGCCCGCGATTATGGCTGGACTGAATCCGCCACAGACTGGCGCAGTGTCCTGGACCGCGAGGACATCGACATCGTCGATATCTGCGCGCCCGGTTGGATGCACGCAGAAATCGCGACTGCGGCCCTCGCCGCAGGCAAACACGTGCTGGTCGAAAAGCCGCTGGCCAACACGCTGGCGGAGGCGCAGGAGATGGCGGCCGCGGCCACCACTGCCCGCACCAAGGGCGTGCAGTCGATGGTGGGCTTCAACTACCGCCGCGTACCGGCCCTGGCGCTCGCCAAAGAGCTGATCAGCGAAGGCCGGATAGGGGCCGTCCGGCAGGTCCGGGCGTCCTACCTGCAGGACTGGCTCAGCGACCCTGAGTCCCCGATGAGCTGGCGCCTCACCAAGGAGACGGCGGGCTCGGGCGCACTGGGGGACATCGCTTCGCACGCTATCGACCAGGTCCTCTTCCTGCTGGGCGATACCGTCACAGAGGTTTCCGGCCGGCTGCACACGTTCACCACCGAACGTCCCGGCCCAACAGGTCCGGAACAGGTAACTGTCGACGACGCCGCCTGGGCAACACTGTCCCTCGCCTCCGGAGCGGTAGCGTCAGTCGAGGTCTCGCGGGTGGCCACAGGAGCCAAAAACTCCCTGAAAGTGGAAATCTATGGCACCGACGGCGCGCTCCGCTTCGATCTGGAAAACCTCAACGAACTTCACTTCCTCGATGCCACAGCACCAGTCCGCGAACAGGGTTTCCGGCGCATCCTCGTTACCGAACCTGATCACCCGTACCTCGATGCCTGGTGGCCCCAAGGCCACATCATCGGCTGGGAGCACACCTTCACGCATGAGATCAGGGACCTGCTGCTGGCGATTGCCACGGGAACCCCGCCGTCGCCCTCATTCGACGACGGACTGGCAGTCCAGCGAATCCTTAGCGCAATTGAGGACTCCGCAGCCGCTGGCAGCCGCCTGATCCGCCTTTCCCCCGATGCAGCACCCTCCACAGAAGGAGCCTGACATGTCACGCCCGTACACACTCTTCACCGGCCAGTGGGCCGATCTTCCCTTTGAGGAAGTAGCCAGGCTGGCCTCCGGTTGGGGCTATGACGGACTCGAAATCGCTGTCTCTGGCGACCACCTGGACGCCTGGCGCTGGGACGAGCCCGGATATGTCGAATCAAAGCTCGCGGTCCTGGAAAAGTACAACCTCAAGGTGTGGGCCATCTCCAACCACCTCAAGGGCCAGGCAGTCTGTGATGATCCCATCGACTTCCGCCACCAAGCCATTGTGGGCGAGAAAGTCTGGGGTGACGGTGACCCCGAGGGCGTTCGCCAGCGCGCGGCAGAAGAAATGAAGCACACGGCCAGACTGGCCAAGGCACTGGGCGTGGACACCGTGGTGGGTTTCACCGGATCCTCGATCTGGCAGTACGTTGCGATGTTCCCACCGGTCCCCCAGCAGGTGATCGATGCCGGCTACCAGGACTTCGCTGACCGCTGGAATCCCATCCTGGATGTCTTTGATGAATGCGGTGTGCGCTTCGCCCACGAAGTCCACCCGTCCGAGATTGCCTACGACTACTGGACCACCGTGCGGACCCTTGAGGCAATCGGCCACCGCCCGGCGTTCGGCCTGAACTGGGATCCTTCCCACTTCATGTGGCAGGGCATCGATCCGGTGTCCTTTATCTGGGACTTCAAGGACCGGATCTACCACGTGGACTGCAAGGACACCAAGGTCCGCCAGACTGGCCGCAATACAGTTATGGGTTCCCACTTGGCGTGGGGCGATCCGCGCCGCGGCTGGGACTTCGTTTCTGCAGGACGCGGCGACGTGCCCTGGGAATCGTCGTTCCGGGCACTGAGCGCAATTGGCTACGCCGGCCCCATCTCCGTTGAGTGGGAGGACGCTGGCATGGACCGGCTACACGGTGCTCCAGAAGCCCTGGCTGCGCTGAAGAAGTTCGACTTCCCGGCGTCCCAGACCAGTTTTGATGCGGCGTTTTCACAGTAGCCTGGCTAAAATTCCTGCATGAACCACACCATTCGTCGCGCGGAGGCCAGTGACGCTGGCGCCCTTGCAGATCTGGCCAGCGTCACTTTCCCCCTGGCCTGCCCGCCGTCGTCCTCGCCTGCCGACATCGCCGCCCACCTGGCGGCGCATCTTGGCGTGGACAGTTTCCGCAAGCACCTTGCGGACCCTGACACCACCCTCCTGGTGAGCGACGACGGCGGCGCGCTGCAGGGTTATGTGATGCTCGTGGCGCGGGTTGCCAGCGATCCTGATGTCGCATCCGCGCTGACGGATCCGGCTGCCCTTGAGCTGAGCAAATGCTATGTCCACCCGGCAAGCCACGGCCGGGGCGCGGCCGCCGCCCTGATGGCAGCGGGAATCTCTGCAGCCCGCGACGGCGGTGCACCAGGAATCTGGCTGGGAGTCAACGACCAGAACGCCAGAGCCATCAGGTTCTATGAGAAATCCGGGTTTTCGCGGGTAGGGACCAAGACTTTCACCCTGGGCAATACGGTGGAACACGACTACGTCATGGAGCTTCGCCTGGCCCGCTGAGAGGGCTGGGGGCGGCGGCTGCATGTCCGCACGCGCATCATGGGAATGCAGCTGGCACCTGTGGGGTTGTCGTTTGTATGAAGATTGAGATCTGGTCAGATGTAGCGTGCCCGTGGTGTTTTATTGGCAAACGGAGGTTTGAGGCTGCACTGGCAGATTTTGAACATCGCGACGACGTTGAGGTGACGTGGCGCAGCTACCAGTTGGATCCCACCATCCCTGCGCACTTTGACGGAACCGAGTTGGACTACCTGAGCACCAGCAAGGGTATGCACCCTGACCAGGTAGCGGAGATGTTCACCCATGTAGCTGCCGAGGCCGCCAAAGAAGGCCTGACCTATGACTTTGACGCCGCCGTGGTGGCGAACAGTTTCACGGCCCACCGTTTCATCCACCTTGCAGCAGCCCACGGCCTGCAGGATAACGCCAAGGAGCGCTTGCTCAGCGGCCAGTTTGAACTAGGTCGCGACATTGGCAGCGAGGATTACCTGACAGAGCTTGGCACGGAGCTGGGGCTTCCTGCCGGCGCCGTTTCCGAGCTTTTCAGCACCGACAAGTACGCGGACGAGGTGCGTTTCGACATTGAAGAAGCGCGAGCACTGGGAGTATCCGGGGTCCCGTTTTTTGTGCTTGACAGGAAGTTTGGACTCTCCGGTGCACAACCGCGGGAAACCTTCACTGCGGCCCTGACCCAGGCCTGGGAGGAAAGCAAACCACTGGTGATGGTGGATGCCGCGGCCAAGGCTGACGCCTGCGGCCCGGAGGGGTGCGCTTCCTAGCGAATTTTACTGACACTTCGCGATAAAGTGTCAGCATGCCTCGCATTTCTGCCGCCAGCAACGCCGAACAGCGGGCGGAGACGCAGCGACGCATCCTGGCCGGGTTCGGGGAGCTCCTGTTCAGTGACGGCCTGCCCGGCCTGACCATGACGGACGTGGCCAGAAAGGCTGGGGTAGGACGAACAGCCGTCTACAACTACTTCGCGGACATCGAAGAGCTCCTGATCGCCTACGCACTGGACAGGACGGGCCGATTCCTGTCCGAGCTGCGCACATCATTGGCCACCATCGAGCACCCGGTCCAACGCCTTGAACTGTACATTCGCGCCCAGGCAGAAGACCTCTCCCGACGCCACCTGCCACCCGGACCCGCCATGGCGGCGGTGCTCTCGCCGTCGTCCTTCGCCAAACTGGCCGATCATGTGGGCGAATTGAGTACCATGCTCCACGCCATCCTTCGCGACGGTATGGAGCAGGGCTGGTTCCCCGAGGCTGACGTCGCTGAGCAGTCCCAGCTGGTGCATGGAACACTGTCCTCAAGCGCATCGCGCACCGCTGAAGATCCAGCGGAACTCCAGGCCAGAATCAGCCGTACTGTCCGGTTCATCCAGCTGGGCGTGGGAGCCCAATTTGCCGAGGACGGGAACCCGGTTCGGGTGGCAGGCACGTCTGCCGCGAGCCAACCAGGCTTACTTGGCCCCTGGGACGGGTGATACTTCCTTGTCGGCAATCCGCTTGTTCTCCCTCGGGCAGGTGAGGAGCCCCGGCTCTTTGTTAACCAGGTCACCGGCCACCATCTGCTGATAGCCGGTGGAGAGAACCACGTCGACACTCGCGTCCTCGCGACTGTCCTGAAAATAGTCGGTGCCTGGAATGTTGCGCTGAACGCTAAAGGCGCCCTGGCGTCCATCCGCGCCGGAGATCACTGCTGCCACTCCTGAGTAGGAAGTTTCCTTGTTGGCTACGGCGCCTAGGACAAATCTGCGGGCCTGGAGCTCATCTGCTGCAGTCCGGGCCAGGCCTCCTGTCGCCGTGGAGTTGTAGACATTGACCACTGACCCGGTGGGCGCGTACTCGTAGGTGTCGGAGGGGCAAAGGCTTACTATCTCGGCTGGGCCGGCGGCAGCCGTGGGAAGCTTGATGCGCCCGTCAATGATCGCAAGTGCCACCACCACTGCCGCACTGATCAGGGCGATCAGGAGCACCAGGACCACCCCATGGATAATTCTGCCCCGGGTCCGGACTGGATTCTCGAGCGCTTCTTCCGGTTCCACGAACGTAGCCCGAAGCTCGGGGCCGGTCACCACGCGGTGCCCGTGCAGGACAGTGACGTCCTTGGGTTTCCTAGCCATCGATGACCAGGACCCTGGCATGGATGGCGGTGCGCTGGTGCAGGGCAGTCCGCACGGCCCGGTGCAGCCCGTCTTCAAGGTAGAGGCTGCCCCTGTACTGAACAACGTGGGGAAACAGGTCGCCAAAGAAGGTTGAGTCCTCGGCCAGGAGGGCATCGAGGTCCAGATTCCGCTTGGTGGTGATCAGCTCATCAAGGCGAACAGGGCGGGGAGGTAGCTCCGCCCACTCCTTGGGACTGTTGTAACCATGGTCAGGGTAAGGGCGTCCCTCGCCCACAGCTTTGAATATCACCCCGTAAGCCTAGGCAGTTTCATGCCGCAATGGGAATATCGCGTACGGCCGTGTCACAGGTTGTAGCCAAACAGCAATCATGTGTCATATGGTGCCAGCGTTTCCAATGGGTACTGTTCCCCCGTCCGGCCCTGCCAGCGCCTGCCCCGTGGGCTGCCCCATCGCTGGCAGAATAGGGACCATGAGTGCACCTGAGTTCCCCGATACCACCCCGGACGCGGCCATCCAACGCGAAACTCCTCCGTTGGCCCTGCTGCTGGACGTGGACGGTCCCATTGCGAGTCCTGTCTCCCGCAGGGTCAGCCCGGGCATCATCGCCGATCTCCTCGCCCTCGCCACAGCCGGAATCCCTGTCATTTTTAATACCGGCAGGTCTGACGAGTTCATCAGGACCCAGGTCATGGAGCCGATGATTGCAGCAGGAATGCCTCGTGGCACAGTGGTCCACGCCATCTGCGAAAAGGGCGCCGTCTGGTTCAGCTATACCGCCGACGGGCCCAACGAGGTAGCAGTCGATGACACGCTCGCCGTCCCTGCCGCCTACGGTGATGCCGTCCGGTCCCTGGTAGCGGAGAGCTTCTCCGCGCAAATGTTCTTCGACGAGACCAAGGTGGCGATGGTCTCCGTTGAACAGCACATCGGAGTGGACAACGCCGACTATCTGGCCGTTCAACCCGATTTTGATGCCCGCGCCTTCGAACTCATGGGCGAACATGGGCTGGGTGCGATTCACCTGGACAGCCGTGCGCCAGATGCCGACGGCGCAGTGAGTTTTCGGATCGATCCCACCATCATTTCCACCGACATTGAATCGGTCCTGCTGGGCAAGGACCTGGGTGCCAGCCGCGCGGTAGAGCTACTGGCTGCGCAGGGCATCACGCCGACAGCGTGGCGGACTGTGGGAGATTCGCGCACGGACTATGCCATGGCCGAGTGGCTCAACCAGCGTGGACACGTCGTGGAGCACGTGGATGTCCGGCCAGCCGACGGAATCCCGTCGACAAAGTACCGAGTACGGACCGCCGCGGATTTGGGGTTGGGTCCCGAGGTGATTCACGACGACGCCGGGGCAGCATTCCTCCGCAGCTGGCGGCAGGCACTGGGCATCTGAGCTTTTAGGCCCGGTCGCGCCAGGGGGTGTGGACTTCCGGTCCGCTCCGGCAGCTGGCTGGGGGCTATCATGCTGCTAAGAGCACTTACTTTTCAGACCTACTTCTTAATCGGCACGGAGACCACCATCGCAGACGCAACACAACAGGACGAGATCTACTACGGCGGGCCCGCCTCAGTAGATGCCAGGGAACACACCGAGGTCACCTCGGCGGCTGCCAGGCTTCGGCTGGGCAGTCGTCCCGACGTGGTCCGGCACAAGGGTCGCTACGCACTGATCAACACCAACCGGACGCCGTTCCAGGCCATGGTTGAAGACCTGATGTTCATCCGCAGTGTCCTGGCAGAGGCTGGCCTGGACTACGTGCTGGTGCGCGGCAACAACGACCGTCCTGTCATTGCACTGGATTGGAAAGACCGAAAGTCACTGCGGGCGGCCCTGGTTGAAGCATGCCAGGACGAGCCCATCTACTCCATGACCGTTGACGCCAAAAAGAAGTCTTCCGTTCTGGTCTCTGACGGCGAGCTCTCCCCCAACCGGCAGGCCCGGATCTTCCGTCTCTACCGGCCGCGCGTGGAACCCGGCGGTGGGTTCGAGTTCGGTTCCTCTGCCGGCGTTCAGCTGGAGCTCTGGGGATTTGAAGGTGACGAGGTCATCCTTCCCATCGAGAATTCCCTGACCCGGCGGACCATGCGCGCCCAAGACGCGGTGCGGGGCACTGTGGAACGGTATGGGCACACGTGGCCCACCATTGAAAACATGTTTGCCGACCACGCCAGCGACATCAGCTTTGACATCGACATCGTCTTTTCATGGGTGGATGGCAGTTCGCCGGAGTACATTGCAGCCCGCCAATCGCAGATGAAGGATGCTGTGGTGGGCGAGGGCGATGACAACGAGGCCCGCTACCGCCAGATTGACGAGCTCAAGTACGCCCTCCGGTCCATCTATATGTTTGCGCCGTGGGTTCGCAGGATCTTCATCGCCACGGACTCGCAGGCGCCAGGATGGCTGGCTGAGCATCCCGGCGTGACAATTGTCCGCAGCGATGAGTTTTTCTCCGACCCGTCAGTGCTCCCGACGCACAACTCCCAGGCAGTCGAAAGCCAACTCCACAACATCGAGGGTCTTTCCGAGCATTTCCTGTACTCCAACGACGACATGTTTTTTGGCCGCGCGGTAGGACCAGACAAGTTCTTCACCCCGGGCGGGATTACAAAGTTCATCGAAGCCGAAACACGGATTGGCCTCGGGGACAACGCTGTGGAACGCAGCGGATTCGAAAACGCAGCGCGTGTGAACCGCAAGCTTCTGTGGAACCGTTTCGGCCGGATCACAACCCGGCACCTGGAACACACCGCTGCTCCGCTCCGGCGCAGCGTGGTCGCAACCATGGAGGAAGAGTTCCCCGAAGAGTTCCGTTCCACTGCCGCAAGCCGCTTCCGCGCAGCCGACAACATCTCCGTGACCAATTCGTTCTACCACTACTACGCGCTCCTCACCGGGCGTGCTGTGACCCAGACCGCGGCCAAGGTGCGCTACGTGGATACCACCATGCGTGCTGGGCTCAACTACCTGCCCAAGCTCCTGGCGAAGCGCAACATGGACTTCTTCTGCCTTAATGACGGCAGCTTTCCAGAGGTTCCAGCGAAGGAGCGCACTGAGCTCGTCACTGACTTCCTGGAACAGTACTTCCCCATCAAGGCGCCCTGGGAGAACTAGCGCTTGGGAAAACTAGCGTCCGCAGGAGTCTGTGACGATCGGGCGCCGGTACCGGTCAGCGGAGCCTGATGCCAGCCGCGGAAATCCGTCCTGCAGCCTGCTCCGGTGTCAGGTATTCGCCGACTGTTACGCCAGCGGCCACTGGAACAACCGAGTGGACCACCGTGTGATCGAAGACGTGAACCCGGCTGTAGGCCTGGCCCGCGTCGCGCCCACGGCTGCGGCCAGCAGGGGCGTTCAGATCCTGCGTGTAGCAACTGGCGGCTGCGACAGACACCGGGATTCCGGCAAAGGTGGCTGTGGTGGAGTAGTGCAGGTGTCCGGCCAGGATGCTGCGGACGTCTGTTCCCCGAAGAACGTCCGCAAGCCGGGGCTGACCGCGCAGTTCAACCATGACTGCCAGGTCAAGAACCGACGGGATAGGTGGATGGTGCATGGCCAGGATTGTCCCGTGCGGCGCGGGTTCGGAAAGCTCCGAGGCCAGCCAGCGCAACTGTTCGTCGCTGACCTCGCCGTGATGGAAGCCTGGCACCGTCGTGTCCAGCGTCACGATGCGCAGCCCGTCCACGAGATACGTTTCGTCCAACGACGTTGCGTTACCGGGCACTCCGAGGAGGGCTGCGCGCAGGTTTTCCCTGTCATCGTGGTTGCCCATGGTCCAGATAATGCGCGCACCCATGGCCTCAGCCGCTGGCTCGACGAGCTGCTTGAGTGTTGCATAGGACCCGGCATCACCATGGTTGGTAAGGTCGCCGGTGAAGACGATCGCCCCAGGCCGGGCGTCCGAGCTGACCAGCCCATCGAGAAGCTGCTTGAGGTTGGCGGCCGCATCGATTCCGCCGTGGACCCCGCCCGGCAACCAGCCGACGTGGGCATCGCTGATGTGGACCAGAAAGTGGCTCGGCGCCGGGTACTCGGGCCTGATGCTCCCACTCGCTGGCGATGATGTGTGCGCGGGTGACATTGGGGTGTGATCCTTCGGCTGCTGCTAGCCCAGCTGCTGCCGGATCGCCTCAACGACTTCAACGGAGTCTGGCTGGACCGTCGGGGCAAAACGGGCCACGACCTTGCCCTCACGGCTGACCAGGAACTTCTCGAAATTCCATTTCACCAGGCCCGGAAGGATTCCGTTCTTGAACTTCGTCAGCTCGGAATACAGGGGGTGCTGGTTTTTTCCACGAACATCCGATTTCACTGTCAACGGGAACGTCACACCAAAGTTTCGCTCACAGAATTCCGCAATCGAGGCATCATCACCGGGTTCCTGGCCAGCGAACTGGTTACTGGGAACGCCCAGAATCTTAAAGCCGCGGTCCTTGAACTCGCCGTAGAGCTCTTCAAGTCCGGCGTACTGGGGCGTAAATCCACACTGTGATGCGACGTTGACCACTAGGACCACGTCACCCTTGAACGCTCCGAAGTCAGTCTCGGATCCGTCATTGAGCGTCAAAGGGATGGAGTAGAGATCAGTCACAGCTTTATCCTCGCGTTTTGTCATGGAAGTACTTCGTCACTGTCTGACCAGCGTACGGGTCGGAACGTGAAGTTTTGTTCTCCCGGCACACTCGGACCGCTGGAACGCTGCCACACCATGGCCTACGGTGGGCGGCTAGCGTCCTGGCTGGATCGTAAAACTCGATGTCGGCGTCGACCGTCCACTCGCTGCAGTGCTACGGGACGGCCGTGCAGTTGTCGAGGCGGTATGGTCTGCAGACGTGCCATCCGATGTCGCCGTTTCCGAAGATCCCCCAGCTGTGGGTGTAGCGGTTGCAGTTGTGTCCGGCAGCGGCGTTCCCGGGTGCTGTGTCCCTGGCGCAGTGGTGGACCCCGTAGCGGATGGCACGGGAACCGGCGAGGTGGATCCGCTGGGGAGCGGACCAGCAGTGGCGGCGCCCGACGGTGTTGCACTTGGCACAGTGATGACGGATGACGTCGGCGCCGGGGCAGGAGCATCCGGCGTTGGCTCTGCCGGGCCAGTCGGCACCGAGAGAGTGGGGGCCACCGGAGCAGGCACGCCCAGACCGGGCATGGTGGTCGGCGCAGCCGGGAGCTCGTTGGCACCTCCCGCCACAGGAAGATCCTGGTGCTCAGCTGCCGGAATAGCCCACCGGACTGTGCCACCCTTGTCCGGCAGGGCGCTGTAGTCGGTCAGGTCCAATGTTCCTACCGGATCCAGCTGTCGAGTTGGAAGGAGACTCCAGGCCGAAGGATTGACGTGGATACCATCCTTGAGGGTCTCGAAGTGGAGGTGGCACCCTGTGGACGAGCCCGTGGTGCCCACGAGGGCGATGATCTGCCCCACTGCCACCGACTCTCCACGTCGGACAGCGATTGCCTGCAAATGGTTGTACGTGGTGATAAGGCCGTTGCCATGGTCAATTTCCACCCGGTTGCCGCCACCCCAGGGATGCCAACCAGCAGCCCTGACTATCCCTTCATCAGCAGCGTAGACGCGCGCTCCGCACGCCGCAGCGTAATCCTGCCCCAGGTGGAAGTCGCCGACAGCGCTGGACAGTGGGCTGATCCGATAGCCAAAGGGAGAGCTGGGAGCGAGGACTTCCAAAGGTGCCATCAGCGAGCCCTGGGGTGGCCGGCGCAAGTTCGCCGAGGCGGCACTGACAGCCGACTTTCCATTCCTGTCCAGGGTACGGACCACTGTTCGGCTGAAGGAGAGAAGCGCTGCAGGATCGGCACTGATGCCAGGCTTCATGACCGGTTGTGCATCCGCCGCAGTGGTCTGCGGGTTTTGGCCACCCGGCGCCCTGTTGACCAGTGGCCCGGCGATCGCGCGGGGAGCTGTGGCTGGACCGTCATTGGCAACTGTGACGTTGAGCCCTACCCCCACTACTGCTGCAGATCCAACCAGTAGAGCGGTACCGATACGCGCGGCAGCAGCGCAGGCCCCCATCGGGTGGAGTCCGTGTCCTGACTGGCGGTGCGTTGCCACAATGTTCTCCTTGTGCGCTCGTCCGATCCCCATCCGTCAGACTCACTCCCTTATGGGACCACATTGAAACCCTGCTGGGAAGAGCCTGGCGGCTGCTTGCCTACCCCATGGAACAAGAGGACCGTCGCGGTCGTTGCATATCAGTGGAGGAAACAAAGTGAACCCTGTGCGCAGCATTATTGAACCGTCAAAGCGGATTCTGGTGGAAACTTTTAGTGGCTCCAAGGGCGGGAAGACGCCCCAGTGGCAGTTGGACTTGGAGCAGGGCCACGATGGGGGCTACTTCGCGCCGGGTTCTTCCGTGTGGATCGTCAACGGAGACATGGCACCGATTGTCGGTGGCATTCGTGCGCTCCTGATGCAGGCACTGCACCCCGGAGCCCTTGCTGGCGTCCGTGACCACTCGAATTACAAGGAAGATCCACTCAAGCGCCTGGCAAACACTATCCGCTGGATCTTCACTGTCACCTATGGATCAACCGAGACTGCAACCCAGGCATCCAACTATGTCCGCAGGCTCCACGAATCAGTGGTTGGCACCTACATGGACGGTCACGGCGTGGAGCAAAGCTATGCCGCCAATGACCCTGAGCTCGCCAAATGGATCCACATCGCGTTCACCGACGCGTTCCTGGCCGCTCACAAAACGTGGGGGCGGCCGATCCCCGGCGGACCCGATGCCTATGTCCGTGAATGGGCCCGAGCCGGTGAGCTCATGGGCGTTGTTGACCCGCCACGCAGTGAAGCCGAAATGGCCACCCAACTTGAGGCCTGGCGAGCAGGAGGTTTCCTGCGTTCAGACGAAGCTGTAGCCGAAACAGTGCACTTCATCAGGCATCCCCCACTCCATCCCCTGCTCAAAATTGGCTACCCGGTGCTTTTTGCCGCTGCCGTGAGTAGCCTTGAACCCCAGTACCGCACCATGCTGGGACTGCGCGAAGCCCGGATTGGCCCAGTCCGCCTCCCCGTGCGGGCTGCGACACGCATGATCTTGAAAATGGTGCATCTTTCGTTGGGAAAGGTAGGTGCCAGCGAAACCTCGGCCCTCGCCCGTCGCAAGCGCCTGGGGCTCGGCTAGGAATTCCTGGCAACGACCCCTGGTTTCAGAGGGCGCCACGAAGTAGCGCATAAAGGGATTCACGTCCGCAGGTGTGCAACGCTGAAGGCATGGATCTTGAGATAGCGCCAGCACTCACCCTCCCGGCTACGGAACTGCGGTGGCGCTTCTCCCGGTCCTCGGGGCCGGGTGGCCAGCACGTCAATACCACCGACACTCGCGCCGAACTGTCCTGGAACCTGATGGCCTCCCGCTCGATCTCGGAGAGCCAACGCCAGGTACTGGCTTCCCGCCTGGGCCACCGACTTGTTGACGGTGTCATCACAGTAAGTGCGTCCGAGAGCCGGTCGCAGCTCCGGAACCGGGAGCTCGCGCTGGCCAAACTTGCGCAGCTACTGACTGCTGGGCTCGCACCCGAACCTGCGGGACGCAGGGCCACCAAACCAACCCGGGGATCGAACCGCCGCCGTCTGGCGGCAAAGGAACAGCGCTCCGCTACCAAAGCCCAACGCCGCCGCCCCATGGCCGACTAGCGCGGGATGAATGGTGGGGTGCTAGGCAAACAGGCCACCACCCCACACAGCCCCGCGAATATTTTTAACGCAAAAAACCCCCGGATCAGTGATCCGGGGGTTTCGGTGGCGGAGAATGGGGGATTTGAACCCCCGAGGGCGTTAACCCAACACGCGTTCCAGGCGTGCGCCATAGGCCGCTAGGCGAATTCTCCAGCTGCTCTCGAAACAAAAGCAGATATTAGAATAGCGGAACATTGCGGCATCGCCCAATTCAACATCCAGGAGATGGCTGGGGGCCTTGCACGCGCTCGATGCCCCTGCTTGGCGATGAGGACAGAATGGACGCCCCCAACGCGCCCATTCCATGCGTACTCCGGCCGCCAAGCAAACGGACTCTGACCTGAGAGCTGGCATGCAATCTGTGGATCCACCGTGGGAGAAGTGCCCAGTTCCGCGGGTGACGACTGCCCCCAACCGGTGTACCTCTCCATGATCGACCCAACCAGACCTTTTGGCAACGGCCTGCGGACGGCGGTTAGGGCAGCTACGATCTTCGGGTAAACTTTATGACGGCCCCTCATGTGGCGTCATCCTGTTGAACTCCCCCAGGACCGGAAGGTAGCAAGGGTAAATGGGCTCTGGCGGGTGCATGAGGGGTCTTTACTATTCCCCCACAGATGCCGTGCGTGTCAGTCCCGATTGGTAGGGTTTCCCTGTGACTGTTACTACCGCCCTGTACCGCAGATATCGACCAGATTCTTTCGCCGACGTCATTGGGCAGGAACACGTCACGGAGCCTCTCATGGCAGCGCTCCGCAAGAATCGTGTCAACCACGCCTACCTGTTCTCAGGTCCTCGCGGCTGTGGCAAGACCACCTCCGCCCGCATCCTGGCCAGGTGCCTCAACTGCGAGCAGGGCCCAACCGACACCCCGTGCGGCACATGCCCAAGCTGCATTGAATTGGCCCGCGGCGGTTCGGGATCCCTGGACGTTATTGAAATTGACGCTGCGAGCCACGGCGGCGTGGATGATGCGAGGGATCTGCGCGAGCGCGCAACGTTTGCTCCCATCCGGGACCGCTACAAGATCTTCATTATCGACGAGGCCCACATGGTCACCTCCGCCGGTTTTAACGCACTGTTGAAGATCGTCGAAGAGCCGCCGGAACATATCAAATTCATTTTTGCCACCACGGAGCCCGACAAGGTGATCGGGACCATTAGGTCACGAACCCATCACTACCCCTTCCGGCTGGTTCCGCCAGAGCCCCTCATGGCATACCTGGAACTTCTCTGCCAGCAGGAAAACGTGCCTGTGGCACCAGGGGTGCTCTCACTGGTAATCCGGGCTGGCGGCGGGTCAGTGCGGGACTCTCTCTCAGTGTTGGACCAGCTCATGGCCGGGGCGGGAACAACTGGCCTGGACTACGAACTGGCCGTTGCCCTGCTCGGTTACACGCACGCGTCGCTTCTGGACGACATTGTTGAGGCAGTAGCTGCCGCAGATGCAGTGACAGTGTTCCGTGGGGTAGACCGCGTGATCCAGACAGGCCACGATCCTCGCCGTTTTGTCGAAGATCTCCTCGAACGCTTCCGCGATCTCATCATCGTTCAGGCCATGCCGGAGAGCGCACAGACCATCCTGCGAGGTGTGCCGGAAGACCAGATTGCCCGGTTGCAGAATCAGGCCCACAACCTCGGTGCCGCTGAACTGTCGCGCGCGGCCGACGTTACGAACACGGCGCTCACAGACATGACAGGGGCCACCTCGCCGCGTCTTCACCTGGAACTCCTCTGTGCGCGGATCCTGCTGCCCAGTTCCGAACAGACCGAACGCGGAATTGCAGCCCGGATCGATCGGGTGGAACGTCGCCTGAGTTTCGGCGGAAACGACGTCGGGGCTCCCGCCACACTGACGCCACGCGCTGACGCTACTCAGCCCCAAACCCTCGGCGCGCAGCCAACCACACAGCAGCAGCGCCCGGCTCACGTGCAGCCTGAGGCAGCAGCGGCAGCAGCGGCAGCAGGACCCACGGCTCCCCCGACTTCTGCTCAACCGGCGTCGCGGGTTGCGGCTGGCCAGGAATCTGCCGGCCCCCGCTCGGCGGACATGGCCAGCCCAGGGCAGCACGCCACGGCACCTGACACTGGGACAGCTCCTGCCACGCCGGCCGCACCCACGCCGGAACGGGAGCCCAGCACTGTCACGCCGGCCGCACCCACGCCAGAACGGGAGCCCAGCACGGCGAGCATGCGGTCCAGCAACCAAGACAGTTCATCCCCGGTGGCAAGTGCGACTGGCGATGTGGAGGTTCTCCGCCGGGCCTGGCCTGAGATCCTGCACGCACTTTCCAAAATCAAGCGCAGCACGTGGGCGCTTGTAGAACCGAACGCGCAGGTGGCCTCATTTGACGGACAGGTTGTCACGCTCGCATTCACCACGACGGGCCTGGCAGGTGCTTTTGGCCGGGCCGACCATGCCGAAAATCTCCGGCAGGCAGTCCAGCGTGTTGTAGGGATCGATGCGCAGCTCGTCGCGTCCGCAGGCGGCGCACGCCGGACGAGCTCTGCGCCAAACCCAAAAGCACCGGCGTCCACTGAAGATCCAGCATCCGCATCTAGTCCAGCAGCGTCAAGCGTTGATGAAGCATGGGGGCTCACTTCCACGACGCAGCAACCCGCTCCCTCGCAAGAACAAGGAGTCGCACCCGCACCTCAGCAGGCAGGCTCCCCCGCACCTCAGCAAGCAGGCCCCCCTTCAGCGGTGGATGACCCGACACCTGATTCAGGCTCCGACTCACGTCCTGGACCATCACCTGAGCAACCCGGTTCACCTGCAGAACCGCGAACGTCCGGAACCTCCGGGTACTCCGATGACGACTGGGGACTGCCGCTGGATGAAGATGCCCCACCCCTCGACGAGGAACCGCCCCTTGACTGGGACCCACAGAGAGCTGGCGTTGTCGACGCCCCAGCCATGTCAGATCACGGTGCAGCGGCGGGAGAGCTGCCGTCGAACGCTCCAGGGAAAGGCAACTCAGCAAGCAGTGCCGCGGCACCCACATCACTGTCTCTCCGCCCAACAGGCTCGAAAGACCTCGCCCCAGCTCACCGAGACCCAGCGCAGGAACCAGAGGTAATCGATCAGTGGTCACGCGCTGTCGAGCAGTCCCCCGGAATCTGGGAGGTAGGCGCCGAGAGCAATGTCGGGACCAAAGGTTCGTCGTCCCAGGCAGGCTCGGCGGAAGAGTCCGCGGACGATCCTTGGCAGAACGCCACCCCGGCTGCCGACCCCGCAGCCGGGCCAAGCAACCAACCCGCCATATCACCCGACGTCACAGCATCGCAGCCAGCACCCGAATACGAACCAGCCACTGCGCCTATGCCTGCGTCTACCGGGCACCAGGTATTTCCAGTCCAGGCGGCTGCACCCGTCATCGATCCATGGCTTGACTCAGCGCCCGCCAGGGAACCGGCACTGTCAGCCGTGGCGGCCACAGCCGCGCCGGCAGCCGCATCCACGGCACGTCCGCAGGACTCTGCAGCAGCTGCCCGCTCCAGGCAAAGCCTCTATCAGCGGTTGTCCAGCAGCCCGGAAGCGGAGGCTGGCAGGGCCAAAGCCCCCATCCGTTCCGCGGTCCCTACCCCAGAGGTACAGGATGTTCCGAGTGCGGATGACCAGACAATTGAGGAATCAGGCGTTTTTGGCCGCGCAGCCGTAGAGCGGATCCTCGGCGGGAAACTTGTGGAGGAAAGGTCCCCGGACGGCAGTCCGCTGCCAACCAGATATTAGCGTTTGTCCTGCGCCATGCTTCCGCTGGGCGCCGTACTCTCGAAAAGCCACACAGCAGAATCCCAAGCCCGAACAACCTGAAGTAACGAGGAAATTGTGTACGAAGGCGCAGTCCAAGAGCTGATCGACGAGCTCGGACGCCTTCCCGGAGTGGGGCCGAAATCCGCGCAGCGGCTTGCGTTCCATATCCTTGAGGCCGATCCACAGGACATGAAAAAACTGGTGGACGCGATTACCACCGTCAAAGAGCGGGTTAAATTCTGCACCGTGTGCGGGAACGTCACGGAACAGGAGCTCTGCAATATCTGCCGTGACGGGCGTCGCGATCCCTCGGTCATCTGTGTTGTCGAGGAATCGAAGGACGTTCAGGCCGTAGAAAGGACGCGCTCCTTCCGCGGCCGGTATCACGTCTTGGGCGGGGCAATTAATCCCATCGCGGGTGTGGGACCGGAGCAGTTGCGTATCCGTGAACTCCTGACGCGGCTTAATGACGGCGCCATCCAGGAAATCATCATTGCCACGGACCCCAACCTCGAGGGTGAGGCGACGGCCACCTACCTTGCCCGGATGCTCAAGTCCATTGGCATTACCGTTACCCGGCTCGCCTCGGGGCTGCCTGTGGGTGGCGATCTGGAATACGCCGACGAAGTCACCCTGGGGCGTGCCTTTGAGGGCCGCCGCAACGCCCTGACCTGACATGCGATCACCGACGGGTGCCGTGGCTCCTTCCACTATCCATACCGATCGGCTAGAGCTGCGCCCGCTGCGAACCGGTGACGCCGCCGCGGTCCTTGAGTTCCGCGGAGACCCCGACTCCACACGGTTCCTGTCCCACCCACCGCTGAGTCCCACGGAAAACACAGACCGCCTTACAGAACTCGTGCACCTTGGTGAGGCGTCGACGTCGACCCTCTTTACAGTGGGCTGGGCAGTCGTCCTCCGCGGGTCAGCTACGCTGATTGGCGACTGCCGTACGTGGAACAGTTCCGCCACGCTGGTGGACGGAAAGATCGAGCGTGGACGGATTGAACCCGGACAGGCATCGTTGGGCTACATCCTGCACCCGGACTATCGGGGCCAGGGATACGCGCGCGAAGCGGTGGGCGCATTGATCACCTGGCTTTTCACGGAAAAGGACATCCGAACCATCCTGGCTGGGGTGTACGAACCCAACGTGGCCTCGGCCCGGCTCCTGAGGAGCCTGGGATTCCAGCAGGATCTGTACCTCACAGCCGGACAGGACCAAGCGGGAAAAGGCCTGCCTTCTTTGAGGTTCCGGCTTGACAGACCCGTCGCTGTCGCAAAATCCGGTAGCTGACCCGTGTCGGGCCGATTTTTGGTCACAATTATCTGCCCTGCAGGGCCCGGCGATAAACTGGGGGAAACCAGGCCTCAATGGCACTTGCCGCAGGTCTTCCAGTTCCGATAGATCCAGTGAAGGTACGCGCATGAGCACGCCCACTACCGAAGTGCCTGTCAATCAGGAGCCCAGTCCCCAGACCGCTCACTCCCAAGCCAACCGACAGTTGATGGTGCAGAAGTTTGGCGGGTCGTCCGTCTCGGATGCCGAGGGCATCAAGCGCGTGGCCCGGCGGGTTGTTGATGCCCAGAACGCGGGTAACGAAGTAGTTGTTGTTGTCTCTGCCATGGGCGACACCACCGACGAACTCCTCGATTTGGCTGGACAGGTCACGGACTCGGCTCCGGCCCGTGAAATGGACATGCTCCTTTCAGCGGGAGAACGAATTTCAATGGCATTGCTGGCCATGGCCATCAACAAGTACGGCGCTTCCGCCCAATCCTTCACCGGCTCGCAGGCTGGAATGATCACCGACGGCATCCACGGAAAAGCCCGGATCATTGATGTTGACCCGCACCGGATCCGTACCGCCCTGGACAAAGGGCACATTGCGATAGTTGCTGGTTTCCAGGGCATGAGCCGGACAACCAATGAGATCACTACCCTGGGCCGTGGCGGTTCCGACACTACTGCCGTGGCGCTGGCTGCAGCACTGGAGGCGGATGTCTGCGAAATCTACACCGACGTCGACGGCATCTACACAGCTGATCCGAGAGTTGTCGCGACAGCCAAAAAAATCGACACCATCTCCAGCGAGGAGATGCTGGAGCTGGCCGCCTCCGGCGCTAAAATCCTGCACCTGCGCTGTGTTGAATACGCTCGCCGCTTCGGCGTTCCGCTCCATGTCCGCTCGTCATTCAGCCAGAACGAAGGCACTTGGGTCTTGCCCAGCGCCGATGACAAGATCACTATTCAAGAGGGAGTTGCCTTGGAGCAGCCAATCATCTCCGGCGTTGCACACGACCGGTCAGAAGCCAAAGTCACAGTGGTTGGTGTCCCCGACATCCCCGGCAAGGCCGCAGCGATCTTCCAGGTCATCGCCGATGCACACTCGAATATCGACATGATCGTGCAGAACGTCTCCACGCACGGAACTGCGCGCACTGATATCTCGTTTACGCTTCCCATCATCGAAGGGGCAGAAGCCCTTACGGCCCTGCGGGCCGCACAGCCTGAGATCGGTTTCGAGAGCATCGAATACAACGAACAGATCGGCAAGCTGTCCCTTATTGGGGCGGGTATGCGCTCACACCCGGGCGTTTCAGCACGGTTCTTCGCTGCGCTCTCGGGCGCAGGAATCAACATCAACATGATCTCCACCTCGGAAATCCGCATCTCAGTCGTCACGCATGCTGACTTGCTGGACGACGCCGTCCGCGTTATCCACAAGGCGTTTGATCTGGACAGTGGCCACGAAGCCACGGTGTACGGCGGAACTGGCCGCTGACGCCCGGGGGTCCGCAGGCAACCTATCTACTGCGCACCCTCATAAAAAGGCCCCCACGAACTGGTATGAACCGGTTCCTGGGGGCCTTTGCGGTGTCAGCGCAGCGATTGATCTTTCGGATTCCTGGGAACCACGTACGTACTTCCGTCAGGCCTTTTGACCGTCTCCCACTGTTGGGTTTCCACTTCCTGGCGTGCCAACAGGCTGCGGTTCTCGGCTGTCATCTCATGGTCAAGGTCGCTACGGTTTGCCGGGCCGAATACAGCACGCAATCTTCCCGTGGCACGCATAAATCGTTGCGCAGCATTGTCTTTGGCCATGATGTTCTCCTTATGTCGTTCACCGACTTTCCTCTCATAGTACACTAACCATTAGGGCACTAACTATTGGAGAATGACGATGGAACCTGACAGCAGCCGTCCGGCAGGACCAGGCACCGCCACCACGGCAACCCCGCTTGACCGCGACACAGAGGATCTGCTGCTTGAGCATCAGCTGTGCTTCGCCCTGACAGTGGCTTCCCGCAATGTAGTCGGTGCCTATAAGCCGGTCTTGGACAAGCTTGGGCTGACACATCCGCAGTACCTAGTGATGCTGTGCCTGTGGGAGAAGAACGCGCAGTCGCTCCGCAATATCAGCGACGCCCTGGCGCAGGAACCAGCCACCATTTCCCCGCTACTACGCCGCCTCGAGGCCGCCGGCCTGATTACGCGTGAACGGATGGACGGAAATGAGAGGGCCCTGTCAGTCAAACTGACCCCGGAAGGGGCCGCCCTCCGCCAGAAGGCAGTGGCCGTCCCTGGAACCATGATGGATCGGCTAGGCCTGACCCGCGATCAAGTAGGCGACCTGCACCGGGCGATGGTGGGGCTCATTGCAGCCACCAACCGCTCCGCCCCGGAGGCACCGGACGAGCCCGGGGTCTGACCTGCTGTGGCCCTACACCGCGAAGACTCCGCGCGCTAGACTGACGAGAAGACAACGGGAAGGGTTTCTGATGAGTTTTACGGTCCGCCGGGCAATCCCCGCGCTGGTGCTTCTCGGGCTTATGACAGGCTGCGCTGGAGGCGGCGTGGAATCAGCCGTAACCTCCAATCCGCCAACGCCTGCAACAAGCCCCGCCCCGGCCACAGATGGCGCAAGCTCGTCTGCTAGTGCTAAGCCCACACCGTCCGTCCCAACGTCCCCGAGCACAGGTTCGCCGGGCGCTGCTGGCGGCGGAAACGCGGACCTGACAATTGTCATCAAACCCTCGGAAACTGCTGCCGCCGTGACCTATACCCTGACCTGCTCCGGCGGAGACCCGTCAGGACAGCCGGCGCACCCGGATCCGGCCGGTGCCTGCGCGGCGTTGCTGGCCAATGGCTCGCTCCTGTTTCAGCAGCCCCCACCTACGGACCAGGCCTGCACCATGCAGTTTGGTGGACCAGAGACGGCGACGGTTACAGGCACTGTTGACGGCAGGGCTGTCAATTCAACGTATACCCGCGCGAACGGGTGCAACATCAATGAATGGGATTCAGTAGTGGATATCCTTGGCCCGGCCAGTGGAGACGTATAGCGTCCTGGCGGAGGGCGAGTGGAAAGAGCGTGAAGCGGCTCACCACGGCCGGGTTCGCCATTACGCGGACCCCTACCTCGCCCGGAGATCTGCTGGGCATAAGCATCCGGTGGAAGATTTCCTCTTCACGTATTACACCCAGAAACCCGGCCAGCTGATGCGCTGGCATCCGGGCGCTGGCACTTTCCTGACCGGGCCCGCTGCCGCTGACCGTTTGACGTGGAAGTATTACCGGGCAGTGACCGCCCGGGAGAAGACCGACGCTGGCCTCCCGGCAGACAGCACGGCAGTCACCGTGGATACCGCAGCATTTATCAGCGCCCGCCAGGAAGCTGTCACATTCGCGCAGATCATCCTGACTCGGACGGCTGCGCGCCCCGCTCAATTTGGCTGCTTCGGCCTCCACGAATGGGCCATGGTGTACCGGCAGGAAAAGTTTGAACACCGTCACGAGTACCTCCAGTTGCGCCTCGGTGGCGAGGGAACGGACACCGTAGTGGAAGAGAACCGCATCCGTTGCTCGCATTTTGACGCCTTCAGGTTCTACACGCCCGATGCCCTGGCCCTCAACGAACTGAAACCCAGCCGGGAAAACCAGCGCGATCTGGAACAACCCGGCTGCCTCCATGCCAACATGGACCTCTACAAATGGGCGTACAAGCTCACTCCGCTGCTGCCCAGTGAGCTGATCATGGACTGCTTTGAACTGTCATGGCGGGTCCGTGCCATGGACATGCGCGCCTCTCCCTACGATCTGGCGGAATGGGGTTATCCGCCCATCCGGATTGAAACGCCCGCGGGTAAATCAGACTACGTTGCCCAGCAGCGCGGTTTCGCCGAGGAAGCCGCACTTCTCCGGAACAGGCTCGGGAGCGTGCTTGCTGGCCTCACCCGCGATCAGCCACTCCCCTCACCTGATGGTCACCCCTCCGATCTTCTCCGGCAAAGGACAACACTGTGAGCCTGACCGAGACAGATAACCGTGTGTCAATGGACCTGACCATCGTGCTGAGCGAAACACCGGCCGGTCCACACCACGAATTCACCCTCGTGGTGGCTGATGGCCTTGTGCAGGAACGTTCGCGGATCCCCGATCCTCAAGCAGCACTTGCTGCAGTGGAGCAGTACGGCCAAGGAATCTTCTTCCCGGAACCGGGACCACCAAGGATCTGTACCCAGCAGTACGGGGGCCCGCAGCGAGCAGTGATCACGGGCACCCTTGCTGGCAAGGCGGTCCGGACTGAGCTCTCCCTGACTGATGGCTGCGAGATCGCCCGCTGGCGTGCCCTGGCTCCCCTCCTGGGGGGAACACCGGGCTCGCGCGGTGCCGTCTGACTCGTTTCCGGAGCGTAGCAGCCACTACGTCAACCGACCTTCCGGGAACTCAGAAACAGGGCAAGCCCGGACTGGGTTTGGATCAGGCTGGACAGGCAGATGGCCGGTGGATCACTGTGATCCACCGGCCATCTGCCTATTTTTTGTTCTTGCCTACCTATCGCAGAAGGTTTGCGTTACCGGCGTCCGCCGGTACCTCCTGCTTTTTCTTTTCCTTCTTGACCTTGTCTTTCTTATCTTTCTTCGCCGGGTCAGTCTGCTCGTCATCCGGAACAACGACTGTCGCGCCGGGGGTGACCACCACGGAGACGAACGTCGGGTCAGCGCCACCCGAGTAGTTCACGCGGCCAATGTAGGAACCTGCCTCCAGGTTCTTCCACGACATGGTGACGTCGCCGGACTTACCGTTTGCCAAACGCAGCGGATTGGGGCTTACCGTGGCATTACCCACGTTTGCTCCCAAGACGGCAGCATCAAGGGAGGCCTTGGTGGGCTGTCCATTGGGGCTGGCATAGAGGTTCGCGAACATTGTGTAGACGCCCGGCTTCGGGTTGGTCACAGAGACAGATTCACTCGCCGAAACTGTCTGGGATGCCAGCTGTTGCCCATCCGGAGTGAAGACCAGAAGATCAAAGTCCGCAGCCTCGTCTGAAGAGAATACTGAGAACTTTGCCAGCGGCGAACCTTCCGCAACGGTGACCTGCTTTGCAGCGTTGGAGCCGTTATTGGCCAGGACCAGGGCCCCGGGCACCAGTTCAACTGCACTCGAGTCTGCCTTGGACAACCCATCAACACTCATGCTGATGGGCGCATTGGTTCCAGACGTTACAGGGATTTTGCCCTGGCCCGTTCCACCCGTGGAGGTGAAGGCAACGTTGGCTGGCGCCACAGCAGCCTGCGGACGCACAGCAACGGGTGAGGCAACGTTCTTGCCAGCACCCTGCCAGACCAGGCTACCCATGGCGAACTGCCCAGTAGGCGCCGAGGTGTTCTCGAACTTGACCTTGAACGTACGCTTTTCACCTGCGGCGCTGAAGTTCAGGATGGACGGTGTCACAGTGACCTTGACGCCCGGGACATTTGCCTGTGCCCGGTAAAGGCCGGGAGTCAGCGCTGTCACGGTCCGGGTCACTTCGGTTGCACCAGTCAAGGATCCGAGGGCAAAGGATGCCAGGTTCATGTCCCGGGGAGCGGTACTGCCCAGGTCCGGAATTCCCAGATCCAGGCCGGTTCCCTGGATGAACTTGAGATAGTCGGTTTCGTTGGCGTCGTAGACCAGCCCCGGATCGAGGACCCGGCCCACGGAAACCTGGCCGGCTCCGGTTGCGAAGACGTCGTTGTTGCGGCTGCCGTCAGCATTCTTGATATCGCTGGCAGTAGTCATCATGGCTGATTTCACCGTTGCCGGTGACCATGTGGGGTTCTTGCCAAGGACCAACGCCGCAAATCCTGCGACATGCGGTGAGGCCATGGATGTTCCGGAGAGCATCCCAAACAGCGCACCGTTTTCCGCAATGGGCGACACGCCTGCCAGGACTGCAACGCCCGGAGCTGCAACGTCAGGCTTGAGGAGGTCTGACCCGGTTGCCAGCAGCGGTCCTCGGGAAGAGAAACCGGCAATCTGTGGCTGGGGTTCAGACGGCAGCCCGGTGGTGTCCTTGTTGACCAACGCAGCCTTAATGCCGGGGTTCGCTGCCAGCTTGTCCTTGATCTGCTGGGTGGCGGGAGGGTTGACGTGCACGGTGGGAACGGCATGCTGGTCGACGTCTTCGGAGGAGGCAGTCACGTTGACCAGGATCATTCCGACGCCGCCGGCGCGCTTGACCTCCGTGCTCTTTGCAACGCGGTCAACTACTCCGCGGTCGCAGACCACAATCTTTCCTGCCACCTTGGCCGGGTCAAGGACGTTGGGAGCGCACAGTTCGGGATTGACCGCGCCTGCCGCTGCAGCGCTTGAAGCCAGTGTCAGCGGGCTGGCCGGTACGTTGTTCGCCATCAGGCTTGCACCGCGGAATTTGGTTCCGTCAGTGAATTCGATGGTGCCCTGAAGCTCGGTGGAGAAAGAGCTCGCAGCGACAGTTGTCAGCCAGGGTGCCCCGTGGTTGACCGTGCTCGCCGTGGGGCCCGAGTTGCCCGCCGACGCGGCGACGAAGATGCCGGCAGACGCTGCGGACAGGAATGCAAGTGACACCGGATCCGTGGTGGTGGAAGTGCTGCCCGAGATCGAGTAGTTCAGCACATCAACACCATCGAGGATTGCCTGGTTGATTGCCGCGACGGAAGCGGAGCTATAGCAGCCGCCAGTGTTGGGATCGGTATCCTCCCAGCAGACCTTGTAGATGGAGAGCGCGGCAGCCGGTGCCACACCCCCGGTGATTCCCATGTCGCGGGCTCCAAGGTTGGCACGCACGTTGGCGTTACCGGCTGCAGTGCTGGCCGTGTGAGTTCCGTGGCTTCCCACGTCAACCGGGGAAAGCACCTCTTCCGGCGCTCGGTTCTCCGGCGGTACGTATGCCTTGAAATCATCTGCGAAGTACCGTGCGCTGAGAACCTTGGAGTTACAGGCGCTACCGTCGAAGCCGGCGCCCGTGCCCTCGCCCTTCTGGCATTCGCCAACAAAGGTGTCACCGTCGGCCTTCAGCATGGCAATGTTCCCGTTGCCGTCACGGTAGGGAACACCTACCTTGGGTTCTCCGCGGAGCGGCTTGACGTCACTGCCAGAAAAGAAAGGGCTCGACGGCGTGTAACCAGAGTCGATGACACCAACCACAACGCCCTTGCCTGCGTTCTTGGTGCCCCCGAAGGTGGTGTTCCAGATCCCCTTTGCACCGGAAAGCTGGAGGAAATCGGTGGTGGAATAGTCCGGCGCGTTCTCAGTGTCCGGCGCCACAACCAATACGTCAGGATCCTTTGCCAGGTTCAGGGCCTGGTCAGCGGAGAGGTCTGCGGTAAAGCCATTGATGGCGGCCGTGAAAGTCTTCTTGATCTGGACGCTCTCGTCCTTTGCGACTTCCTGCTGCCGGGTCTCCAGGTGCTCCTGGTAGCGCTGGACTTCCGGCCGCTCGGCGTCGAGCTTCTTGCCGGTCTCCGGCTTGGTGGCCGCAAGCCCCTGCGTACCACCCGCATACGTAGCCGCAGGCTTTTCAGCCAGCACCACGATGTACCGGCCTGCCTGGTAGTCCTTGGGGTCAACTGTCTTCTGCTGGACCGCCGGCAGCCCGCCCTGGGCGGGGGCTGCAGTGGCGGGCATGACGGCTACGGAGGTTAGGAGCAGCGGAATGCCGATGGAAAGAGCTGCAACCTTCC
This sequence comes from Pseudarthrobacter sp. PS3-L1, assembly GCF_030063285.1. Lineage (GTDB taxonomy): Bacteria > Actinomycetota > Actinomycetes > Actinomycetales > Micrococcaceae > Arthrobacter. The sequence continues at coordinate 149,982 of NZ_JASISU010000003.1, forward strand.
GTACCCCTTGGCTTCTGAAGAAGCTTTTTCCTGCTGTTTTCACGAGTGGTATGTACCTTTCCTAAGGAACGCTCCCGGCGGTGCCGGGCACACGATGCCAGCCTGGGTAAATGACAGATTATGTCTGCACTGCCCGGGCTGGCCGTACTCACACTACAGATTGAGAGTCGAATATGACATAGATCTCATCGAAGGATTCACAACTTGTCACGTGAATTTACACAGCGTTTACACAGTTCGTCGGAGTATTGTCTCGGCACACATCAGGATTCCGTGGATGATGACGGCATGTCGGCACTCTCAAGAAGTGCGCGAAAGAGACCGTCCGGGGGATCCCAGCTGCCGGCCCGGGCGTGCCGGGTCCAGGTTCACCAAAAGCAAGGGAATGAGGCAGCTAACTCGGCCCACGGGCCGCGCAGGGACGTCAGCGCGGCGTGCGCACCAGGTCGCTGAGCTGCTGGCGGATCCGATCGTCCACGGGGCCCAGCACCATGGTTTTGCGCGCGGCGCGATCTGCCTGCACCTTCTGGAAAACCATTTTCCCCAGGCCTGCGAACAATGCCGCAGCAACAAAGGGCAGCAGCAGTGATTTCGGTTTTTCAGCCATGCCGCCATCTTACTGTTGTCCCCTGCCCCAGACCACAGCATGCCGCCACACACTGGCAGTCCGTGGAACATTCCGCCGCCCGGCCAGGGTCATTTCACAAAATGCAGATCCGTGCGGGTTGGCCGGTAGAATAGGCTCTGCAAGCTCGCGGAGCGACCGTCCATTCTGTGCCTTCTTCATCAGCACGTCCAGGAACGGCGTGAGACGGCATCACTCCGCTGCGCCCTTACCCAATGCTCATGCACAGGAGTTGCCGGATGCCCCGGATCGTTGTTGACGTCATGCCCAAGCCCGAGATTCTGGACCCGCAGGGGAAAGCAATTGTTGGAGCCCTCCCCCGACTGGGCTTCACCAGCTTCAGCTCTGTCCGTCAGGGCAAGCGTTTTGAACTCACGGTCGACGGTGAGGTGACCGAGGAAATCCTGGCCCAGGCCCGCGAAGCTGCCGAGACCATGCTCTCCAACCCGGTCATCGAAGACGTCGTCAACGTTGAGGTCCTTGCCTGAGATGAGTGAGCTTCCCCTGATCGGCGAAGCTGTCGCAATCGCGGCAGAACCACGCCTTGCTGGCGCCCGAATCGGCGTCGTCACCTTCCCTGGAACCCTTGATGATCGCGATGCCGCGCGCGCCATTCGGCTCGCGGGAGCAAGTGCCATATCGCTCTGGCACGCTGACACTGAGCTCGGCGAGGTGGATGCAGTTGTCATCCCCGGCGGTTTCTCCTACGGCGATTACCTCCGCGCCGGTGCCATCGCGCGTTTCGCCCCCCTGATGACAAGGATCATCGACGCGGCGAACTCTGAGGCCAAACTACCGGTGCTGGGGATCTGCAACGGTTTCCAGATCCTGACGGAATCCCATCTTTTGCCGGGGTCCATGATCAAGAACGATCACCTGAAATTCAACTGCAGCAACCAGATCCTGCGCGTGGAAAACAACACCACTGCGTGGACGTCCGACTACGCCCTGGACCAGGAAATTGCGATTCCCCTGAAAAACCAGGACGGCCAGTACATCGCTGACGAGAAAACCCTTGATGCCCTCGAAGCCGAGAACCGCGTGGTATTCCGCTATGTGGGCGCCAACCCCAACGGGTCGCGACGCTCCATTGCAGGCATCTCAAACGCGGCCGGCAATGTCGTAGGCCTGATGCCACACCCCGAGCACGCAGTGGAAGCCGGCTACGGTCCGGAAACCCCAGGCGGCGCTGGCGGGATTGATGGCCTCGGCTTCTTCACGTCCATCCTGACCAAGATCGTGGGAGGCGCCAAATGAGCCTGGAAACCAACCGGAAGTTCAACATCGACACGGTGGAGAACGCGGAAAAAACTCCTGACACAGAGCTGCCTTGGGCGGAGCTGGGCCTGAAGAAGAACGAATTCGATGAAGTGGTCAAGGTCCTGGGCCGGCGACCCACCGGTGCGGAACTGGCCATGTACTCGGTGATGTGGAGTGAGCACTGCTCCTACAAGTCCTCAAAGAACCACCTGCGCCAGTTTGGCGAGAAGGTGACCGAGGAGATGAAGAAGGACATGCTGGTCGGCATCGGCGAAAACGCCGGAGTCACCAACCTCGGGGACGGCTGGGCCGTGACCTTCAAAATCGAATCGCACAACTCGCCGTCCTTCGTGGAGCCATATCAGGGAGCTGCCACGGGCATCGGCGGAATTGTCCGCGACATCATCTCCATGGGCGCCCGTCCCGTCGCGGTGATGGATCCACTTCGTTTCGGTGCCATTGACCACCCGGACACTGCCCGCGTCATGCACGGTGCCGTGGCGGGAATCGGCGGCTACGGAAACTCCCTGGGCCTGCCGAACATTGGCGGCGAAATGGTGTTTGATTCTGTGTACCAGGGCAACCCGCTGGTCAACGCGCTCGCCGTCGGCGTGATGCGTCACGAGGACATCCGCCTCGCGAACGCCTCCGGCAAGGGCAACAAGGTGGTCCTGTTCGGTGCACGCACCGGTGGTGACGGTATTGGTGGCGCCTCTGTGCTGGCGTCAGAGTCCTTCGATGACACCAAACCGTCCAAGCGTCCTGCAGTTCAGGTCGGTGACCCGTTCGCAGAGAAGGTCCTGATCGAATGCTGTCTGGAGCTCTTCAAGGGATCCCTGGTGGAGGGCATCCAGGACCTAGGCGCAGCTGGCATCTCCTGCGCAACCTCCGAGCTGGCATCCAATGGCGACGGCGGCATGGAGGTTGAGCTGACCTCCGTCCTGCTGCGCGATCCCAGCCTGACGCCTGGCGAAATCCTGATGTCAGAGTCCCAGGAACGCATGATGGCTGTGGTGACCCCCGAGAATATCGAGGCCTTCGAAGCTGTCATGGACAAGTGGGCCGTCGAGTACTCCTGGCTGGGTGAGGTGACGGATTCCGGCCGCCTCATCATCACCTGGGACGGCGCCGTGATCGTTGACGTGGATCCACGGACAGTGGCGCATGACGGTCCTGTCTATGACAGGCCGTATGCCCGCCCGGACTGGCAGGATGCGCTGCAGGCCGATTCGTTCACAGGTTCAGTCCAGGACGCAGGCCGTCCCGCAGCTCCGGCACAGCTGGCTGCCGCTGTTACCGAGCTGATTTCCTCCCCCAACATGTGCAGTAAGTCCTGGATCACCAAGCAGTACGACAGGTACGTCGGCGGCAACACTGCCCTGGCTTTCCCCGACGACGCTGGCGTGATCCGCGTTGATGAGGAAACCGGCCTTGGTGTGGCACTCGCCACGGATGCCAATGGCCGCTACACGTTCCTTGACCCGTACCACGGTGCGCAGTTGGCCCTGGCTGAGGCCTACCGGAACGTCGCCACCTCCGGCGCCGTTCCCATGGCCGTCAGCGACTGCCTGAACTTCGGTTCCCCTGAAGATCCAGACGTCATGTGGCAGCTTGCGGAGGCCATCCGCGGACTTTCCGACGCCTGCATGGTGCTGGGTATCCCCGTCACCGGCGGCAATGTCTCGCTCTACAACCAGACCGGCTCCACACCCATCCATCCCTCCCCGGTGGTGGCTGTGTTGGGCAAGTTCGACGACGTCGCCCGCCGCACGCCGTCGGGCTGGCAGGAAGATGGCCAGGCCATCTACCTGCTGGGCACCACCGCAGCGGAACTGGACGGCTCTGAGTGGTCCAACCTGCGCGGCCACCTTGGCGGCCTGCCACCCAAGGTTGATCTTGCGGCCGAGCGCGAACTTGGTGAGATCCTCATCAACGCTTCCCGTGACGGCATGATCGACTCAGCTCACGATCTCTCCGAAGGTGGCCTGGCTGCCGCCCTGGTGGAATCCTCGCTGCGCTACGGCGTCGGTGCTCGGATTGCGCTTCAGGACCTCATGGACCGCGATGGCGTGGACCTCTTCACGGCGCTGTTCTCCGAAACACAGGCGCGCGCCATCGTGGGCGTTCCTCGCTCGGAAGAAGTCCGCTTCAACGACATGTGCACCGCACGCGGCTTCATGCACCTGCGTATCGGCGTCGTGGATGCCGACAGCGGCATCCTGGACATCAACGGCGTTGAGGACCTGGCTTTGGACGCCCTGAACGAGGCGCATGAAGGGACCCTGCCGAAGTACTTCGGCTAGTCCTGCTGCTCCTCCTGCCACAGCGATTCACAAGCGCGCCTGCACCTTTCTGGTCAGGCGCGCTTGTGATGTATGCCAGAATCACGACGCTGTTGTCGGAATCAACGCTCCTCACGTTGCTCCTGGTTCGCTTTGGTGTCCGTGGCGGTGCGGGACAACCGCCACCCCTACTGCAGGGGTCATTGCCAGCACCGAGGAATGGTCACCAAGCGCAGGAACGCACCGGCAATACCGGGAGCCGCCAAAGGTCCACAGTCTGCCGCCCCGACGTCAGCATCACCATAACGAGCGACGCCCGTTCTTTCACCTTGATGTTCAGCAGCACTGCCTCTGGTTCGCAGAGCCAGGGCAGCGAAATTCCGCCCAATGGGTTTTGGCCGGGATTCATGCGGGAAAGAACTGACCGTCTTGGTGGCGCGCTTCGAGCGGGCAGCTCCGGAGGACGTTGGGACGTGGAGGCCACAGTACCCCTGGAGCCGCTCTTGACCGACGCACCCCAGGCAAACAAGGTGCCCTGCAGGTGAGGGGACTCAGCTGATAAGTTCCCTAGCACTGGCGATGTAGTGTGCGGTGACGTAACGCTGGGCGATGCCGGTTGCAAGGCTGCCCGCGCGGTAGAACCAGTTTGCTGGCTTGCTGAAGGCTGTGATGACCAACCGGACTTCACCGGTGTCGGTGAGTTCCACCTCAAAAGCTTCTTCACCAGTGACGGGGTGGCCCTTGAGCGCGCCGTAGCCGAACCCCGCGCGCTGCGGAACACTGCCGGGCACCGGTTCACGGGTCCAGATGACCTCGCACGGCGCATTCACCCGGAGGGGTCCGACGCCGAAACCATTGACCACGCGCACGCCGGGTGTGGCACGCGGCGAGGAGGCCGTGACTTTCAGCCCGGAGCGCCGCTGCAGCTCCCAGCCCAGAATCCCTTCCGCGAGCTGGCGATACGCCTCGTAACCATGCCCCACCACCACTGTATGGTCGGTTCGTTTGAAGCCAGTAGGTGAATCCCCGGTCCTTGTGGATCCGATTCCCGGATACGCCAGGACGCTCTCACGCTGCAGGATGGATGTGGCTCTATTCAACATAGGACTCCGTAGGTCGGTGAGTGTTGATACGTGTGATGTGGGCCGGGAGGCAGTGGGTCTAGGGTCGCTGGCCCGGAGTGCCAGAGCTAGCAGAAAGCATGGCCCACCCAAGCTGTTCTCGCTGTTTGCGGGGGAAGGACGCCACCACCAGGTCATAGGAGTCCTCCACCATGTCCCTGATCATGGAATCGTCCAGGTCTCCGTCAAGGCGGACACCGTTCCAGTGGAACTTGTTCATGTGCCACGCTCCAGTGATTTCGGGGTGTGCTGCCCGCAGCTGAACGGCAAGAGCGGGCTCGCACTTGAGGCTGACCTGGAGGGAGGACGCGGAGAGGTTCGAGAGACCAAACATCTTTGCCACGCTTCCGGTATCTCCACTGATGGCAGACTTTACCTTGAACACGGAGGATTCCGGCCCGAAAGGGAAGTCCTCAAAAGCTCCGGGGAAGCTCAGGCAAAACTCTCGCAGCTGCGCACCGTCCATGGATACAGCCTACGTTCAGTTCACGCCAAGAGCGCGGAAGGCACTGTGATGATCACCGAAGACCCATCCGCCAACCCTCCTGGGCAGGGCAGGCGTTCACGACTACGTCCAGGCCTGCAGCCTTGGCACGGTCTACAGCTGCGTCGTCGAACACTCCCACCTGCAACCAGATGGCCCGGGCTCCGACGGCAATCGCCTGATCGATGACGGCCCCAACCCTGCTGGAATTGACAAAACACTCCACCACATCCAGGGGGTGCTCCGCCACTGCAATGTCCGCCAGGCTGCGGTATCCAGTCTCGCCGTGGACATCAGCACCAGGCAGGTTGACGGGGATGATGCGCATGCCAAGCGTGTCCCGTACAAAAAGGGACACACCAAAGGCAGGCCGCCACTCGTTGGTGGACAACCCGACGACGGCCCACGTTCCGGGGGTCCGCATAAGACGGTCGATCACGCTTTGATCATTCACATGTGCCATGAATCCAGCCTAAACCTCACCCAAAGCACGCCGGAATCACTGCTAAATCGAAGAATCCTCACATTTCATGACCAATAGACCCTGGTAACCGAATATTACGCCCGTTTATTACGCCCTGGGGGCCTGAAATTTGTCCAAAGGCGACTTGATGCTGTTGCATGATGATTGACCATCCCGAGCGGCCGAGAGACCTGGATCGATGAAGCCGCAGCAACCCTGGTCACCCGGCGCCCCCAAGGCACGCGGTGATAACAAGGACAACGCCCTGGGAATCCGGATCTGACCAATCCTGGAGGGGCGAAACTCCGTAGGGTGCTACTGCCAGGACCGATGGAGTGATTTCATGACTGCAGTCCTGCCCCACCCCGTTGTTACCGATCGTTCGTCGGCAGCGCGGGCACTTCCAGTCTCTTTCCGCAGCCTTCGCCGGAGCTTCGGTTCCGGACCCTCAACCCACACTGTCCTGCGGGACGTCACATTCGACGTCGCAGCCGGTGAGGTGCTGGCCATCCTTGGTCCCTCGGGTTGCGGAAAGTCCACCCTGCTGCGTGCGACAGCGGGCCTTGATGCGCCAAGTGCCGGATCCGTCGTCATCAGGGATACACCCGTTGAAGGCATCGATCCACGCTGCGCTTTCGCCTTCCAGGAACCCCGACTCCTGCCGTGGCACACCCTGCAGGCCAACATCGCAATCGGCCTGCCCAAGGGGTCCAGCGCCAAGGAGGGCAAGGCCAAAGTGGCCCGCCTGTTGGACCTTGTGGGACTCTCCCCATTTGCGAAACACCGACCGCGCGAAGTCTCCGGCGGCATGGCCCAGCGCGCATCGCTGGCCCGGGCGCTTGCCCGCAATCCCGGGGTGCTGCTGCTTGACGAGCCTTTCGGAGCGCTGGATGCCCTGACCCGGATCAAGATGCAGGATCTCCTCCTGGACGTCCACCGGGCCGAACCCACCACCGTATTGCTTGTCACCCACGACGTTGACGAAGCTCTGCAGCTTGCGGACCGGATCATTGTTCTGGGTTCCGACGGCGGCGATTCAGGTGCCACCATCGTCCGCACCATTGAGGTACCCGGCAGCCGGCCCCGAGACCGAGCGTCAGCCGAACTTGCCAGCCTTCGCGGCTCACTGCTTGCCAGCCTTGGCGTCGGCGCCCACTAACACTGGCGCGCTGCAGCCAACCCACCCGTTCCACCGGTCACCACAGTGCACTACCGGCGGCTACTCATCTGCCGCCAGCCCCTTATCTCCCCTGATTTCCGCCTAGAAGGACTCCCATGTCGCATCCCACACGCTTCTCCCGCCGTTCGTTCCTTGGGGCAGCCGCCCTTGCCTCCGCTGCCAGCCTGGCCCTGACGGGTTGTGTTGCAGGCGAAGGATCCGCACAGGCGGCAGCCGGCGGAACGCTGAACATCGACTTCGCCACTTATAACCCGTTGAGCCTGGTCATCAAGGACCAGGGGTGGCTTGAGGCAAGCCTGAAAGACCAGGGCGTCACGGTCAACTGGATCCAGTCCGCTGGTTCCAACAAAGCAAATGAGGCACTACGGGCCGGCGCTGTGGATGTCGGCTCCACCGCTGGCTCCGCCGCCCTCCTTGCCCGGTCCAACGGTTCACCCATCAAGACCATCGACATCTTCTCGCAGCCCGAGTGGTCGGCACTGGTGGTACCGGCGGACTCCCCCATCACGTCTGTGGCGGATCTGAAGGGCAAGTCCGTTGCTGCGACAAAGGGCACGGACCCCTACTTCTTCCTGCTCCAGTCCCTGGAGCAGGCCGGGCTGAGCCCCAGTGACGTAAGCGTGGAGAACATCCAGCACGCAGATGGCCGGACAGCCATGGAAAATGGCTCGGTCCAAGCCTGGGCCGGGCTGGACCCCATCATGGCTGGAGCAGAGAAAAATGGTGCCAAGCTGATCTATCGCAACCTGGACTTCAACACCTATGGATTCCTGAACGCCAACGAATCCTTCCTGAAGGAGAAGCCGGAACTGGCCCAGGCCGTGGTGAACGCCTACGAAAAGGCGCGCGCCTGGGCCGCAGAGAACCCCGATCAAACGGCCCAGATCCTGGCTGATGTGGCAGGCCTGGACCTGGACGTGGCCAAGACAGTGGTGCTTGAGCGCAGCAACCTGGACGTGGACCCCGCTCCCGGAGAGGCCCAGCGCAAGGTGCTCGAAAAAATTGGCCCCACTTTCGTGGAGACCGGGGACGTCAGTTCCCAGCAGCAAATTGACGACGCCGTTGCCTCTCTCCTTGATGACTCGCTGGTGAAGAAGGCTGATCCGTCAGCCATTAAGGACTCGTGATGGAGCCCCATCTCACCGGCAACAGCGTTGTGGATGCGCGTGCTGCAGCCGCAGCCACAACAACGGCAGACGCAACCCAGGCAGGGACCTCCAAGGCCCCTGCTCCAGCTTCGGGATGGTCTCCCGCCGGAGTCCGCTCAAGGAACTGGGCGCGTCTGCCCCTCGGGATGCTACTGCCTGCAATCGTTCTGGCCGCCTGGCAGATTGCATCCACCGCCGGTGCGTTCAGTCCCGTCCAGCTGCCGTCCCCCGCTATGGTGTTCACCGCAGCTTCAGAACTGGTGGCCCGCGGTGAGCTGGGCACGCACATTGCCATCTCCACCCAGCGAGTCCTGATCGGATTCTCCATCGGCGCGGCCCTTGGCCTCTTCCTCGGTGCCACGGTGGGACTTTCCAGGCTTCCTGATGCGCTGCTTTCCCCGACACTCGGCGCGCTGCGCGCGGTACCCTCCCTGGCATGGGTTCCCCTACTGATCCTCTGGATGCGGATTGGCGAGGATTCCAAGATCACACTGATCATCATTGGCGCCTTTTTCCCGGTGTTCACCACCGTTTCACTGGCACTGCGCCATGTGGACAGAAATCTTGTGGAAGCGGCCCGGGCTTTTGGCCTCAAGGGTGTCCGCCTGCTTACCACAGTGCAGCTACCCGCCGTCGTCCCCTCCGTCTTTTCTGGACTGCGGCTGGCACTTGCCCAGGCGTGGCTGTTCCTGGTGGCGGCGGAACTCATTGCCTCCTCCATGGGCCTGGGGTTCCTCCTCACTGATTCACAGAACAACGGCCGTACGGATCGGATGTTCCTGGCCATCATCATGTTGGCCGTGATCGGAAAAATCACCGATGCCCTGCTGGGCTTGGCCGAGAAATGGGCTGTGAAGCGATGGGCTTGAGCACCACTCAAAACCCTGATGCACCTGCCCGAATTGCGTTCTGGGAGGCGGCTGCGAGGAGGCTGGACTGGGAACAGCCCTGGCACACGGCGCACACGTTCACCAAAGCCTCCCGCCTCAGCGGCCCCGAGGTGGCAGCAGATGAAGCCGAGTACTCCGTCCCAGCCATCGAATGGTTTGCCGGTGGCACCCTGAATGTCGCGTATAACTGCGTGGACCGCCATGTGGTGGCTGGGCGCGGCAACAAGGTTGCGCTGCACTTCGAGGGTGAGCCGGGTGACCGCCGCAGCATTACCTATGCGGCTCTGCAGCGCGAAGTCTCGAAAGCCGCCAACGCACTGGCCGACCTTGGTATTGGCAAGGGTGACCGCGTGGTGGTCTACCTCCCCGTGATTCCGGAAACGGTCATCATCACCCTTGCGATAGCCCGGCTTGGCGCCATTCACTCCCTGGTATTTGGCGGCTTCTCGGCAGAAGCACTGAAGTTCCGGGTAGAGGACACCGATGCCAAGCTCCTGGTGACAACGGATGGCCAGTACCGACGCGGCGTCGCCGTGCCGGTAAAGGACAACGCCGACACGGCAGTTGCTGGCGAGAACTCGATCGAACATGTCCTGGTGGTCAATCGCACCACGCGCCCGGAAGAACTGAACAGCGTACCCATGACTCCCGGGCGGGACATCTGGTGGCACGACGTCGTCGATACGGCATCGGCGCAACACACGGCGGAAGCGTTCGACGCCGAGACACCACTGTTCATCATGTACACCTCCGGGACCACAGGTCAGCCCAAGGGACTTGTCCACACCTCCGGCGGGTACCTCACCCAGGCTTCCTGGAGTTTTGACCACCTCTTCAGCAACCCGGATCCGTCCCTGCGTGCGGACGACGTGCACTGGTGCACGGCGGACCTTGCCTGGGTCACGGCCCACACCTATGAAATCTATGGACCGCTCTCCAACGGGGTCACCCAGGTGATCTTCGAGGGAACTCCCAATACCCCACACCCCGGGCGCCACTTCGAGATCATCGAACGCTACGCCGTCACGCAGTACTACACCGCCCCAACCCTGGTCCGGTCTCTGATGGGGTGGTTCCCGGACGGGGTACCGGAAAAGTACGATCTCTCCTCCATCCGCCTGCTGGGAACCGTCGGCGAGGCCGTCAACCCCGAAGCCTGGCGCTGGCTGCGCGAGAACGTGGGAAACGGGACAGCCCCCATGGTGGACACCTGGTGGCAATCCGAAACCGGCGCCACCATCCTCTCCCCCGCACCCACGGACCCGGATTTTAAGCCAGGCTGCGCGGCTCGTCCGCTGCCAGGCGTAAGCGCCAGGATTGTGGACGCCCAAGGTAACACCGTTGCTCCTGGCGTCCCAGGGTTCATTGTGGTGGACGGTCTTGGCCCAGCAATGGCCCGGACCGTGTGGGGGAACCCCGCACGGTATCTTTCCTCCTACTGGCGCCAGTACCCCGAGCAGGGATGGTTCCTGGCCGGTGACGGAGCAAAATACGATGCCGACGGCGACATCTGGATCCTCGGCCGGATCGATGACACCCTCAACGTCTCCGGCCACCTGCTCTCCACCATTGAGATCGAGTCGGCGCTGGTCAGCCACCCCGACGTGGTGGAAGCTGGCGTATGTCCAGTGACGGACCCACTGACCGGGCATGCCATCGTCGCATTTGTGGTCCCCACCCGTTCCCGCCCAGCAGGAACTGGTGTCGCGGAGCCAGCCGGCGTGGGTCCCTCCTTTCTGGCCGAGGAACTACGGACCCACGTTGCAGCCAGGATTGGGCCGATTGCCAAACCACGCCACGTCGTCGTCGTTCCTGATGTACCCAAGACCCGCAGCGGCAAGATCATGCGCCGGCTCCTTACGCAACTATTTGAAGACTCGCCCCTCGGGGACACCACCTCGCTGCAGAACGAGCCGGCGATCGCCGGTATCCAGGATGCGCTCCTGAGCTACCACTCACGCTCCGGAAAAAGCACACCCCCAAGCACAGCCACCACCGGACAGAAGTAAAGGACACCTGCCATGACTGAAGTCAGCCCCGTCGCCCGTCTCGCCGAACCCCTCAAATTTGCCTACTGGGTGCCCAACGTCTCCGGCGGCCTGGTGGTCTCCACCATAGAACAGCGCACCAGCTGGGACTTCGACTACAACAAAAAGCTTGCCCGCATTGCGGAAAATTCCGGCTTTGACTACGCACTGACCCAGACCCGCTACGCAGCGTCCTACGGTGCGGACAAGCAGCACGAGGCGACCTCATTTTCGCTGGCGCTGCTGGGAGCTACCGAACGCCTCAAAGTCATTTCCGCCGTACACCCAGGCATGTGGCACCCGGGGGTGCTGGCGAAGTTCATCATCACGGCAGACCACATCTCCAACGGCCGCGCTGCCGTGAACATCGTCTCCGGCTGGCTGAAGTCAGAGTTCGAGAACTTCGGTCTGGAATGGCTCGAACACGACGAACGCTACGTCCGAACCGAGGAATTCATCCGCGTGCTCCGCGGTCTGTGGACCGAAACCGAGTACAGCCAGGCGGGGAAGTATTACAACATCAATGAGTTCAGCCTGAACCCGGCACCGGTAGACGTTCCGGGGCGGGCCCACCCTGAGGTCTTCTTCGGCGGCAACTCCACAGCAGCCCAATCCACTGCTGGCCGCGTGGCTGACTGGTATTTCTCAAACGGCAAAGACCTGGATGGTTTCCGCGAGAACATCTCTGGCGTCCTGGCGTCATCCACGGACGCAGGCCGGGGTTCAGAGGGCGCACTGCCAGCACCACGCTTTGGCCTGAACGGATTCGTCATTGCCCGTGATTCCGAGAAGGAGGCCCGCGACACCCTTCGCGAGATTGTGGAAAAAGCCCACCGGCCCGCCGTCGAGGGCTTCCGTGACGCAGTGCAGGAAGCTGGCGCCTCCACGAAGGATGGCAAGGGCATGTGGGCCGATTCCAGCTTCGAGGACCTGGTCCAGTACAACGATGGCTTCAGAACCCAGTTAATCGGAACCCCTGAACAGATTGCGGAGCGAATTGTGGAATTCAAAAAGATTGGCGTGAACCTGTTCCTCACGGGTTACCTGCACTTCCAGGAGGAGGTAGCGGCCTTCGGAACGGACATCCTGCCGATTGTCCGCGACCTTGAGGCGGATCTTGCCCGGAGAAACGGCACCGAACTCGACCTCTCTGGCGTCTCCGCAGCCGCGTCGCTGGCGGCCCTCTGATGGCGGACCGTACTTTTGGCTTCCGCACCCGGGCACTGCACGCGGGCGGCACTCCCGACGCTGAGCACGGCGCCCGTGCCGTCCCGATCTACCAGACCACGTCCTTCGTCTTCAAAGACACCCAGGATGCCGCAAACCTTTTTGCGCTGCAGAAATACGGCAACATCTACTCCCGGATCGGTAACCCCACCGTGGCGGCATTCGAGGAACGCATCGCGTCCCTCGAAGGCGGTATCGGCGCGGTTGCCACCGCCTCGGGCATGTCTGCGGAGTTCATTACGTTCGCAGCCCTGACCCAGGCCGGGGACCACCTTGTGGCAGCGTCCCAGCTCTACGGCGGCACGGTGACGCAACTGGATGTGACACTGCGCCGCTTTGGCGTGGACACCACCTTCGTCGCAGGGACCGAACCTGCCGATTACGCCGCAGCCATCCAGGAAAACACCAAGGCGATCTTCGTGGAGGTCGTGGCCAACCCGTCCTCGGAGGTCCAGGATCTTGCGGGACTGGCAGCCGTGGCACATGACGCCGGCATCCCCCTGGTGGTGGATGCAACACTGAGCACCCCGTACCTGGTGCGTCCGCTTGAGCACGGTGCTGACATCGTGATCCATTCGGCCACCAAGTTCCTGGGTGGCCATGGCACCACCCTCGGTGGCGTGGTGGTCGAAAGCGGCAGGTTCAACTGGGGCAACGGCAAGTTCCCGGCCATGACCGAACCAGTAGCCTCCTACGGCAATGTTTCGTGGTGGGAGAACTTTGGCGAGTACGGCTTCCTGACCAAATTGCGTTCGGAGCAGCTGCGCGATATTGGCCCCGCACTGAGCCCCATGTCCGCATTTCAGCTCCTGCAGGGCGTTGAGACGCTGCCACAGCGCCTCGATGAGCACCTGAAGAATGCACAGGCAGTAGCGGAATGGCTTGAGGCGGATCCCCGCGTTGCGTACGTAAACTTTTCCGGGCTTCCCTCCCATCCGCACTACGAGAGGGCGCAGAAGTACCTTCCACTGGGTCCGGGATCCGTCTTCTCGTTTGGTGTCAAGGGTGGCCGCATCGCCGGGCAGACATTCATAGAATCACTCCAGCTGGCCTCACACCTGGCCAACGTCGGTGACTCGCGGACCCTGGTGATCCACCCGGGCTCCACGACACACCAGCAGCTGAATGCAGCGCAACTTGAGACTGCGGGCATTCCGGAGGATCTGGTCAGGATTTCTGTAGGCCTTGAAGATCTTGCGGATATTCTCTGGGATCTGGACCAGGCCCTGGAGATTGCGACAGGAACTGGATCCGGGACTTCCGCAGCAGGCCAGGAATCCCTGACGATTGGAGCCACCTCATGAGCACCGAATCCCGAACCTGGACCGGACCGTCTGCTCCTGAGAGACTGCAGCTGCTGCGCCAAGCGAAATCGATCGCCATTGTGGGTGCCTCGGACAAACCTTCGCGGGCCAGCTACTTTGTATCGACGTACCTCCAGTCGTCGACCAACTACCGGCTCTACTTCGTTAATCCGGTGGTGAAGGAAATCCTGGGTCAGCCCACGTACGCCTCTTTGGCTGACCTGCCGGAAAGTCCCGATGTAGTGGACGTCTTCCGCAAGGACGCTGACCTGCCCGGCGTCCTTGCGGAAGCAATCGCTGCAGGGGCCAAAACGCTCTGGCTTCAGCTGGGCTCGTGGAACGAAACAGTGGCAGCCGACGCCGAGGCCGCCGGACTGGACGTGGTGATGGACCGTTGCGTGAAAATTGAGCATGCCCGTTTCCACGGCGGTCTGCACCTGGCCGGGTTCAACACCGGCGTGATTTCCTCACGGCGCCAGATGCTGGCGTAGGCCCTTAGGACAAAGCCAAGGACCGGGGTCAGCCTGTTGGCTTGCCCCGGTCCTTGCCGTATCCGCTTAGTCTTGAATGCAGGGAACCCATAGGGTCCTCAGCCGTGCAGCCACACCATGCGGCCACGTCAAGGACTTTGGAAGGACTGCTGTGCCGAAAGATCTGGACCTCAATCTCGGCGGAAAAGAGCTGGTCCTGCACAACAGGTACGAGACCCTGTCGATCCTCAACGATGTGATGATCGCGCTGTGGTTCATTGCTGGCAGCATTCTGTTCTTCAATGAAAGCTCCACCATCACAGGAACCTGGCTGTTTCTCGCTGGTTCGGTAGAGCTCCTGATCCGTCCCGTGATCAGGTTAACCAGGAACATCCACCTGACAACAGTTTCGAGGAACGTCAACAGCAACGATTACTGAAGGGAAACTTTCAGTCAGCGATGAGGTCGTTGATCACAATGGTCTGATCGCGATCAGGTCCCACGCCAATTGCGGAGAAACGGGTACCTGAGACCTTCTCCAGCGCCAGCACATAATTGCGCGCATTCTCCGGAAGGTCCTCCAGCGTGCGGGCACCGGTGATGTCTTCTGTCCAGCCTTCGAAGTATTCGAAGATTGGTGTCGCGTGGTGGAAGTCCGTCTGGGTCATGGGCATTTCATCGTGGCGGACGCCGTCGACGTCGTACGCAACGCAGACGGGGATCTGCTCAATACCGGTCAGGACATCAAGCTTGGTCACGAAGTAGTCCGTGAATCCGTTGACCCGTGAAGCGTGACGCGCCAGAACGGCGTCGTACCAGCCACAGCGGCGGGGACGTCCGGTATTCACGCCGAACTCGCCACCGGTCTTCTGCAGGTAAAGACCCATGTCATCGAAGAGTTCGGTGGGGAACGGTCCGGCGCCAACACGTGTGGTGTATGCCTTGATGATGCCGATGGAGCGCGAGATGCGGGTGGGGCCAATGCCCGAACCCACGGAGGCGCCGCCAGCGGTGGGGTTGGACGACGTCACAAACGGGTACGTGCCATGGTCGACGTCCAGGAACGTGGCCTGGCCACCCTCCATGAGGACCACCTTGCCCTCGTCCAGTGCATTGTTGAGTACCAGCGTGCTGTCGATCATCATGGGACGCAGGCGATCGGCAAAGGAAAGGAAGTACTCCACAATCTCTTCAACCTCCACGTTGCGGCGGTTGTAGATCTTGACGAGGAGTTCATTCTTCTGCCGGAGGGAACCCTCCACTTTCTGACGAAGGATGGACTCGTCAAAGACGTCCTGGACCCGGATGCCCAGCCGGGCCACCTTGTCCATGTAGGCAGGTCCGATACCGCGACCGGTGGTGCCAATGGCGCGGCTTCCCAGGAAGCGCTCCGTGACCTTGTCCAGGACCTGATGATAGGGAGCCACTAGGTGGGCATTGGCGGAGACCCTCAGCTTCGAAGTGTCCGCACCGCGTGCTTCCAGCCCGTCGATTTCTTCAAAGAGTGCTTCAAGGTTCACCACGCAGCCGTTGCCGATGATGGGGACTGCGTTGGGGCTCAGGATACCGGCAGGAAGGAGCTTGAGCTCGTACTTCTCACCGCCCACGACAACTGTGTGCCCGGCGTTGTTTCCACCGTTGGGCTTGACGACGTAGTCAACCCGGTGACCCAGAAGGTCAGTGGCTTTTCCTTTGCCTTCGTCGCCCCATTGGGCTCCGACGATCACGATTGCTGGCATGGGATCCTCCCCCATTCTTTCGGGCCAGGCCGCGGTGGCTCAGCGCCGTACATGAAAATGCCCCGATTCCACCTGCCTCGACGCCTGTCAGTGGGCGAAGTGCGCACTGACAGTTCCGATTCGACGTGCAAGAGGTCCGGGGCTCTTACCACCCAAGTTTAGCGGATGGCGCCGACAGCGCATTTCGTGGGGCTTGCTAAACTGATAAGTGTCGGAGAGTTCCGGCCTTCCCTCTTCAACCCGCCCCTGGACCGGCGCGCTTCCCCGTGCCCGGACCCAAGACGGACGCAGCACCAGACATGCAGCACCAAATACGCAGGAGAAACAGCCCTTCATGACCGCACCGGCATCCGAAAACATCCGCGAAACGCTCCTCAGCCGCAGGTACGAGCCCTCGGTTGGCGCCGTCAACGAACTCTGTGACGCCCTGCAGGCCACAAAGCCTGGCACGACCGTGCCCTACGTGGATCCCATCCACGACGTGGACGAATGCCGCATCATCAGCCTCTACTCCAACATTGGCGAGGCAGACGAATCCGGGTTCACTGTTCCCGGTGACGCAGAGGCCGTCACCCGCATGCTGGGTCTGCAGTGGCAGCTGGGCCTACGACCGGAATACGTTATGCCCTGGAACACCCACCCCTGGCACACACCCGGTGAGCCCAACGGCAAGTTCACCCCGGATCAGGTCTCCGCTGGGCTCAAGCCACTGCTGAAGTTCCTGGCTCTGGTTCCCCGCGCATCCGTTATTGTTGCTCACGGCGCGGAAGCCAACCGCCTCGCCACCATGCTGCTGAAGACCGAGGTTCCACTGCTGTGGCGCCGTGGCCTGAAGACCTACAAGGTGCGCTCCCTGAGCGGCCGCGCGTTCGCAGGTTCACCTGCACGCCAGGAAGAATTCCTCGCCGACATGCGTGTTGCCTACACAGATGCCATGGCCCGGACGGGCCTCGCCAAGGCCTAGGTGCCCCCCTCCACCCCAGCGTGATCGAAGGCGTGGTTGATCCCACGCTGCAAGCCGCTGGCGCCATGCTCTGAGTTCGCGGGAGAGGTACCGGGGTCGCTGGAACGCTCCAGCGAAAAAGCGCCGCTCCCGCGAACTCGATGATCGCGGCGCACTCCTCCCGCGAACTCGATGATCGCGGCGCACTCCTCCAGCGAACTCGATGACCGCACAGGGACACCGGACACCACGACGACGGGCGGCCACCTCCGCAAGGAAGGTGACCGCCCGTCGTCGTACGTCAGTCAGAAGTCAGCCACAGCTCAGTGCCCAGCAGTGGCCTCGATAGCTGCCTGGGCAGCGGGATCGGACTCTGCCAGGAACTTCTGGATCCGGGCGTGTTCGTCAGCCTCATTGATGGCGCCGGATGCGCGCCCCAGCGAGTACAGCGCACGCAGGAAACCCTGGTTCGGCTGGTGCTCCCACGGGATGGGCCCGGTTCCACGCCAGCCATTGCGGCGCAGGGAGTCAAGGCCACGGTGGTAGCCCACGCGCGCGAAGGCGTAGGACTCGATGGTGCGGCCTTCGTTCCAGGCTTCCTCTGCCAAAACGGCCCAGAGCAGGGAAGACGTGGGGTTTGACTCGACGAGGTCCAGGGCTTCCTGCCCGGCATCAAGCTGGGCGTACACCTCGGTCTCGGCCGGGAGCAGGGTGGGCTCCGGCGCCATCAGGTTTTTGCGGAACTCGTCAGACATCAGGAAAACGTCTTGCCCAGCGAGCCGAGCTGGCGAGCTGAATCCACGATCCGTGCTGCCATGCCGGCTTCTGCAGATGCGCCCCAGACGCGGGGGTCGTACATCTTCTTGTTGCCGACCTCGCCATCAACCTTCAGGACACCGTCGTAGTTGGCAAGCATGTGACCGGCCACTGGACGCGTGAAGGCGTACTGGGTGTCGGTGTCGACGTTCATCTTGATGACACCAAAGGAAACAGCGTCGGCGATTTCCTGGTCAGAAGAACCAGATCCGCCGTGGAAGACCAGGTCGAACGGCTTGTCCTTGCCGAGCTTGGCACCAACTTCAGCCTGGATCTGCTTGAGCAGCTCCGGGCGCAGCTTCACGCCGCCGGGCTTGTACACGCCGTGGACGTTGCCAAACGTCAGTGCCGTGAGGTAGCGGCCGTTTTCGCCAAGACCCAGCGCCTCAATGGTTGCCAGCGCGTCAGCAGTGGTGGTGTAGAGCTTCTCGTTGATCTCGTTCTCGACGCCGTCTTCTTCGCCACCAACGGTGCCGATCTCAACTTCGAGCATCATCTTGGCTGCAGCCGTGCGCTCCAGGAGTTCCCGGCCAATGCGCAGGTTCTCTTCGAGGGTCTCATGCGAGCCATCCCACATGTGGGAGTTGAAGATGGGGTCCCGGCCAGCCTTGACGGCTTCTTCGGAGGCGGCCAGCAGCGGGAGGACGAAGTCTTCGAGCTTGTCCTTGGGGCAGTGGTCAGTGTGCAGGGCGATGTTGACGTTGTAGCTCTTGGCAACTTCGCGGGCAAATGCGGCGAAACCCAGCGAACCGGTAACCATGTTCTTGACCGAAGCGCCGGACCAGTACGCCGCACCACCGGTGGAGACCTGGATGATGCCGTCGGACTCAGCCTCAGCAAAACCACGGATGGCGGCGTTGAGGGTCTGGGATGACGTGACGTTCACGGCGGGGAAAGCGAATCCACCAGCCTTGGCACGGTCAATCATTTCGGAGTAAATCTCTGGGGTTGCAATGGGCATGCTGACTCCTATGCTCAGATTCGTCTATGGGCCGATAGCCCTGGAATAGACCGCTTACGGCTAGGCACCATCCTAGCCATCCTGCGCTCCGCGTGCGCCCGGTTACGTTTGCCGCCTCTACGCATCGATGAAGCGAGGGAGACTAGAGGCCCTGGTTGAACACATGCCGGCGAATCCAGGCGTGCATTGCTATGGCGGCAGCGGATGCTGCGTTGATGGAGCGGGTGCTGCCGAACTGTTCAATGGACAGCGTGTCCAATGCAGCAGCGTGGACCTCGGGACTGAGTCCTGGTCCCTCCTGGCCGAACACCAGCACGCAGTTCCGTGGCAGTTCGTAGGTTTCCAGCGGCACGGAGTCGGGGAAGATGTCGATGCCGATGATCTGCAAGCCCTCCCCCTGCGCCCAGGCGACAAAATCCTCAACGGTGGGGTGATGGCGGACGTGCTGGTACCTGTCGGTGACCATGGCCCCGCGCTTGTTCCACCGACGTCGCCCGATGATATGGACTTCCTTGGCGAGGAACGCATTGGCGGTCCGCACCACCGTTCCAATGTTGAGATCGTGCTGCCAGTTCTCGATGGCGATATGGAAGTCGTGCCGCTTCGAATCGAGGTCCGCCACAATCGAATCGTGTTTCCAATACCGGTACTTATCCACCACGTTGCGCCTGTCGCCAGCGGCCAGCAACTCCGGATCCCAGTGGTCTCCAGCAGGATAGTCACCCTCCCAGGGTCCCAGCCCCACTTCAGCCACGACGGCGGGCTCCGTTACCTCCGCTGCCGTGGTGGGATCTTTTGGCTGCGGGGTTTCCTGCGTCTGGTTCACGGTTCAACACTAGACTGGGTTGCGTGGGACGATGCACCGCACCGGCTCCACGGCACCCACCCCACCATCTTCGGAGGACGTCATGGCAGAAGCAGAACAGGGCACCCCCACCCCCACGGTCTACCGCAATGGCCAGGAAATCGAGTGCTGGCTCACTGACATGGACGGCGTACTGGTCCACGAGAACCAGCCGGTTCCCGGAGCCGCAGAGCTTATCCAGAGGTGGGTTGATACATCCCGCCGGTTCCTGGTGCTCACCAACAACTCGATCTACACCCCCCGCGACCTTGCGGCCCGACTGCACGCTTCCGGGCTGGAAATCCCTGAGGAGAACATCTGGACCTCGGCGCTCGCCACTGCGCAGTTCCTCAAGGACCAGGTGCACGGCTCCGACTCCGGCAATCGCGCCTACACCATTGGCGAGGCAGGACTCACGACGGCGCTCCACGAGGCCGGTTTCATCCTCACCGACCAGAATCCCGACTTTGTGGTGCTGGGGGAAACGCGCACATATTCTTTCGAGGCGATCACCATGGCTATCCGGCTGATTCTGGACGGAGCGCGCTTTATCGCCACCAACCCGGATGCCACTGGACCGTCGAAGGACGGCCCCATGCCGGCCACCGGCGCCATTGCTGCACTGATCACCAAGGCTACCGGCCGCGAGCCCTACATTGTGGGCAAGCCGAACCCCATGATGTTCCGCTCCGCCATGAACCGGATCGATGCCCACTCCGAGACCACCGCAATGATCGGTGACCGGATGGACACGGATATCATCGCTGGCATGGAAGCCGGGCTGCACACCGTGTTGGTGCTCTCCGGGATCACCCAGCGCGAGGACATTGCCGCGTACCCGTTCCGCCCCAATCAGATCCTGAACTCCGTGGCGGACCTCAAGGACCAGGTCTAGGCGCCAGCGGAACCCAGGAACACCGGCCGCGCTCAAAATGCCGTGGCCGGTGAACTTCCCTTAGGGAGTGGGAACGATTCGTCCAGGATCTGGGTGATCAAGGGGCGGTAAATAAACGGGTTCCACTGCGGGCTGGCATGGGCGGGGCGCGCACCAGTTGTTTGCAGGCCGGCCGAGACCATGTTCTGGGCGAAAATTGTGGCCCAGGCTGCGCTTGCGGTGAAGTACCTGACGGTTGTATCCGCCGGGCTGCCCAAATATGCCATCTTGGTCTGCCCCAGCCTGCCCGCAAGCGGGGCCGCTTCAAAGTGAAAAATATACGCCGACTCGGTCTGCACCAGCACACTCGATGGAGCGATGGGTGAGAGCTGTTCCAGGCTCTGGTCCAGGATCTGGCGCCATGTACGCTCATTTTTGTGAATTACGCGTTCGCCCAGCTCGTAACTGCCCCGCAGGACGGAGGGAACCCGGAAACCCGATTCATAGAGGAAGACGACGCCGTCAAACCAGCTCTGGTCCAGGACGTCATTGCGGGTACACGGGGTGGAGTCCAGCAGGATCATGGCAACCTCGATCCCGTGCTCCTCCCGCAGCTGGACGGCCACCTGAGTCGCGAGCATGCCGCCGAAGCTGTGCCCATAGAAGTAAAGGGTGGTGATCTGTTGCTCTTCGACGTATGCGAGGAGCGCTGCGACCACGTCGCTGACCTCGAGTCCCACGTTGGAATAGCCGACGGCGGCGAGCCGGGCCCGCTTGTTAAGGGCTCCACGGAGGGAGTTGAGGATCCACTGGGCTTCCTCCCAGCTCGTCTTGAAGCCTGGAAACAGGAACCAGCTGGCGTTGGGGTGGTACGAATCAGCGAAGTCATCCTGCACCGGAAGAATAGCTGTGACGCGGCGCTGGGTCTGGACCCGCCGGGTAAAGAGCATGTCTGCTGCCAGCAGGGAAGAGATGCTTGTCCCGACCAGAAACTTCCGTCGGGAAAATTTGCGCAGGGCTTCTGCCTGCTCCAGGAGCCTGGCAGAGGCAGCAATCTCTTCCCGGTTGTGCTCCACACATCTACCGTATCGGTACCGGCTCTCTCCTGCTGCCGCAGGGCGGCCCGTTGGGTCAGGATCCGGTTACCCACCAGTCGTTGAGGCCAAGGAGTCAGCTCGACAGTTCTTCCCGGCGGTCGAGTTCTACGGCGATTGCTGCGTATTCGGCGAGGAAGTCCGCGCTGCGCTGGCCCGGGGCGTCTTCCATGCGGGCGAAGGCCTGGTCACTGGCCATCAGCAGCTCGTCATCCGTGCGGTCTGAAAGGTGGCATTCGTCGAGTGGACTGTTCGCTTCAGTCAACCCGGACAGGCCTTCCGCCCGGGCAAGAGCCACCGGGGAATCCGCAGCGGGGGAAAGTGCCGTTACCGGGGCAATGCCCTGACCGGAAACCTGGGCCAGAATGTCTGTACTGCGGTCCATAGGAACTCCAAAGTGAGTGCTGCTATGGCCGTTTACTCAACCGGTCTGAGCGTAACCGGCAGGGCATGAATCACCAAACTATTTTCCGCAGGGCGGACAATCCCTATCCCACCTGGCTCTGGCTGGGCGCATCGAAGTGCGTTGCCACAGGGGTCCCGCCACCCACCGAAGCCACCAGGGACTTGGCCAGGTCACGCAGTTTTGTATTGCTGTTGGATGCCGCCTTGGTCAGGATCTGCACTGCAGCTTCCTGGCTGCACCGGTTCTGGGCCATGACAATCCCCACCGCAATATCGATGGCTGTCCGGGACTCCATGCTGGCCCGGAGGTTGGTGGCTGTGTCGTTCTGAACAGCAAAGCGCACAGCCAGCCGGAGCGCCTGCGAGACCTCGCGGGTATATTCGCGAGCCCGTTCCCTGGCCTGGTCCGTGAACTTGTTGGGTACATCGGAGTAGAGGTTCAGGGCAGCTTTGGCGTCTCCCTGCAGATGGAAGGGTACGGAAAGGACCGAACGCAGCCCACGTTCGGCCACGGCCATGGCGTAGTCGGGCCCAAACCGATCTTCCTCGTGCAGGTCCGCGATGTAGACCTCGCGCTCCTCCTGTGCAGCTGTGAGGCACGGCCCCTGAGACAGGGAGTACTGGATTTCATCCACCGACCGCGCCTCTGGGCTGCTCCACCCGATGGTGGCAGCCTTCCTGTCACGGAGCAGCGTGATGCCACAGTAGGCGTCCTCCCCGCCGTCGGCAGCGGCATGGGCGGAAAGCCGTGCAAGCTCATTGAGGAACGCTTCAAAATCGGCGCTTTCCAGGATCAGATTCTGGATCTGAATCACTGACATCGCGACTTCCGCAGACTCAGTCATTGTGGTTTCTCCACTGGTAATTTTGTTGGATCCAACAAAGAATAGACCGCCCTGGATGCCTCAGGCGAGACCGAGTTCATCCTTGCCGAAGGCAAACAGGTAGGGGACGCCGGTTTCGGCTTCAATTTTTTCCTTGGCACCCGTGTCACGGTCCACGATCACTGCAACTGCAACAACGTTGCCGCCAGCCCTACGGACACCTTCGACGGCGGTCAGCGCGGATCCACCGGTGGTGGACGTATCCTCAAGGACAAGGACGTTGCGGTCCACGACGGAGGGACCCTCCACCTGCCGGCCCATGCCATAGGACTTCTGGGCCTTGCGCACCACGAAGGCGTCCACTGGACGGCCAGCGTCAACGGCGGCATGCATCACGGCCGTACCCACGGGGTCAGCACCCATGGTGAGTCCACCCGCGCACTCAAAGTCCACACCGGCGTCGTCCACCAGGGACAGCATGACCTGACCCACCAGCTTCGAGGCCTCATGGTGCAGGGTGATCCTGCGGAGGTCAATGTAGTAATCGGCTTCCTTGCCGCTGGAGAGAGTCACTTTGCCGTGGACAACTGCCAGTTCCTTGATGAGTTCAAGGAGGCGAGCGCGGGCTGCGGCGGAATCAGCTGTGGTGGTCATGGCCTCCAGTTTACCGGGCAGCGGGAGTGTTTGTGCCCGGCAAACCGGCCCGGGGCCAGCCGGTGGCACGTCGTTTACCAGTCGTGGACTGTGCCGTCTACCAGCCGGTTATAGGGAAGGTATGCCTGCTGGTAGGGGAACGATGCTGCAGCGTCGGCGTTGAACTCGACGCCAATCCCCGGCTCGTCACCGGGGTGCAGATAGCCGTCCCTGAAGGTCATGGACTGATGGAAGACCTCATTGGTGCGCTCCGAATGCGGCATGTACTCCTGGATACCGTAGTTGTGGATGGCCAAGCCCACATGCAGCTGCGCGGCGAAGCCTACGGGAGAGATGTCGGTGGGTCCGTGGAAGCCGGACTTGATTTGGTATTGGGCAGCGAAGTCCATCACTTTCTTCAGCGGCGAGATTCCGCCAAAGTGCGTGGATGCGGCGCGCACGTAGTCGATCAGCTGTTCCTTGATGAGTGTCTGGAAGTCAAACACAGTGTTGAAGATCTCGCCAATGGCCAGTGGCGTGGTGGTGTGCTGGCGGACCAGGCGCAGCCCTTCCTGATTCTCTGCGGGGGTGCAGTCCTCAAGCCAGAACAGGTCATATGGTTCCAGCGCCTTGCCCAGCTTGGCGGCCTGGATGGGAGTCATCCTGTGGTGGCCATCGTGGAGCAGCGGGATCTCCGGGCCGAATTCGTTACGGACAGCCTCAAAAACCGTGGGTAGGTGCCGGAGGTAAGCGCGCGTGTCCCAGTCCTCCTCGAGGGGGAACGCGCCCCGGCCAGCAGGTTCGTAGTCGTAGCGCTCGCCGGTGGCCTGGGCCTGGGCTGCAACACCGTAGACAGCCTTGATGCCCGGCACGGCAGTCTGGATCCGGATGGACCTGTACCCCAGTTCCAGGTGCTCATTAACGGAGTCGAACAAGGACGGAAGATCCGCTCCTGATGCATGGCCGTAGGCGCGGAGCCCACTGCGCGATGCACCGCCCAGCAGTTGATAGACGGGCATGTTGGCCACCTTGCCCTTGATGTCCCACAGGGCCATGTCCACGGCAGCGATAGCAGCCATGGTCACGGGGCCACGCCGCCAGTAGGAGCTTCGGTAGAGGAACTGCCACGTGTCCTCGATCCGGTGCGGGTCCTTCCCGATCAGCAATTGCGCAACGTGCTCCCTAAGATAGGCCGCCACTGCCAGTTCACGCCCATTGAGCGTGGCGTCACCGATGCCCGTGACACCGTCATCGGTCGTGATCCGCAACGTGACGAAGTTGCGTGAAGGGCTGGTTACGAAGACGTCCGCTGCGATGATTTTCATGCCGAGGAACCTTTCCGGGAAGTGATGGTGGATGTGAGGACGTCAGCGGGTGCCAGTGGCGGGGCCAGCCGGGCTGGCAGTGGGACTGCCACCTGCGTCCCGGGATCCCGCGTCGATCCGCAACCGCTGTTCATGGACCACGGCAACCAGGCGGGGATCAGCTGCCAGTTCCGGGCCGATCACGCCAAGCAACGCCGCCGTCTGGGCAGCACCCTCGGCCTCCACGGCTCGGGCAAGGGCGCTGGTGTGC
This sequence comes from Pseudarthrobacter sp. PS3-L1, assembly GCF_030063285.1. Classification (GTDB taxonomy): domain Bacteria; phylum Actinomycetota; class Actinomycetes; order Actinomycetales; family Micrococcaceae; genus Arthrobacter. Next base: position 175,171 of record NZ_JASISU010000003.1, read on the forward strand.
GGATCCTGCAGCTGCGTCGACGATCCCACGCACGCTGCCCACGCCGCCAGAATGGTGGCCGCGCCCCGCCCAGTCCGGCCAGCCTGCCGTTCGGCGAGCAGTACCGGCACGGCACGGAGCCTGACCTTCGTGCTGCCATCCATCGCGATCTGCGCCAGGTGGTGGGCAATCCTGGTATTGCCAAACCGTTCACGCAAAGCAGCCAGGTACTCAGGAATATGCAGCTCGTTGCCCGAAAGGTGGAGCGAGGCCTCCGCCCAGAAATCCTCCATCGCCTGGTTGCAGAATGGGTCTGCGAGCGCGTCGGCAACCGTGGAGCAGCCCCGGAGCAGCCCCGTGTAGGCCAGCAGGGAGTGGGCGCCGTTGAGGAGCCACAGCTTGCGGTTCTCAAACGGTTCAATGGCATCCACGAATGTTGCCCCTGCGGCTTCCCATCGAGGACGGCCGGCAGGAAAGTCTCCACACAGCACCCAGCTGTGGAATGGTTCGGCAACCACGGGGACGGCATCGGTATAGCCGCAGGAGGACTGGACCAGTGTCGTATCTTCGGGTTGGTATCGGGGGGTGATCCGGTCCACCGAGGTGCTCACGAAGCTCACGTTTTCCTGGATCCAGGCTGCCAGAGGCGGGTCCCAGCGATGGGCAAGATCCAGCACGGCGGTTCTCGCCACAGCGCCGTTGCCCGGCAGGTTGTCACAACTGACGACGGCCAGCGGTCCCGATCCGGCGTCGCGCCGCGCGGCCAGAGCGGACGTCAGCCGGCCCATCGGCGTGACGGGCTGCTCTGGCACTGCGGTATGCCCGGCATCGGGTCCTGTCGCATAGGCGGCCTCGGTAATGGTCAGGGTCAGGACCGACGTCGTTCGGGCAGCAAGCAGTTCCCTCAAACGCGAGACGTCGGCGCCATCGACTGCCTCGACAATGCTGCCGATGACCTCAAAGGAATCCGCGGTCGAAGAACGCTCGATCACCGTGTAGAGCCCGCCCTGGGCCTGAAGCTGGACAGCAGCGTCGGGACGTCGGCCGGTGAAGGCGGCGATCCCCCACGTTGCCGCATCGGACGCGTGCGCCGTGTACCAGGCAATATGGGACCGGCTGAAAGCACCCAGGCCAAGGTGGACAATCCGGACCGGCGCCGCGAGCCCGCCCCCGCGGGTAAGGAGAGGTGTGGTGGCGGTGCTCACAGCTTGAACACCCGCCGCGGTGCAGCATCAACCACGTCAAGAATCAGTTGGTGCGCACGGTCTTCGCTGATTCGGTGCTCGGCGACCAGCCGTGCCAGGAAGGAAGCTTCGATCCGGCGTGACGTGTCATGCCTGGCCGGGATGGAGCAGAAGGCCCGGGTGTCATCGATGAAGCCTGAGGTCCGGGAGAATCCTGCCGTCTCCGTCACGGCGGAGCGGAACCGCAACATGGCATCCGGAGCGTCCAGGAACCACCACGGCGCGCCCACGTAGACGGAGGGATAGAAGCCGGCCAGGGGCGCCAGCTCGCGCGAAAAGATTGTCTCGTCAAGCGTGAACAGCACGAGGTGAAAATCCTTGGCCGTTCCGAAGTCCTGCAGGAGGGGTGCCATCGCAGCTGTGTAATCCACAGCAAAGGGGATGTCATGCCCGGTGTCCGGACCGTAGGCATCAAACGTTGGCCCGTGGTGGTTACGGTACGAACCGGGGTGGACGGTCATAACCAGGCCATCGTCCACTGACATCCGTGCCATCTCGTACAGCATGTGCGCCTCAAAAACGTCCCGGTCAGCGGCAGATGCTTCCCCTGTTTGGGCCTTGTCGAAGAGACGCGTGGCATCGGCGACATCAAGCTTTACGGTGGCGGGCGTCCGGACCCCGTGATCTGACGAGACTGCTCCGTGTGCAAGAAAATGCCGGCGTCGTCCTTCCAGTGCCGCAAGGTAAGCCGCGTACCCGCTGGCGCCACCGTTGCTTGCCAGAAGGCGCTCCACGTTGGATTTCCACTGGACATGTCCAATGTTGAGGTAGGCATCAGGGCGAAAGGTTGGTACAACACGGGTAGCAAAGGTGGGATCGGCAGTGAGTGCCGCGTGGTGTTCCAGGGAGTCCAGCGGATCATCTGTGGTGGCCAGGACCTCGATGTTGAATTCCTTCATGAGCGCGCGCGGCCGGAACCGGGGTTCCAGGAGGGTCTCGGAGAGTTCGTCATAGATGCTGTCCGCAGTGACAGCGGAAGGCTCCTGGGTAATGCCGAACACGTGCTGGAATTCCTGCCGCAGCCAGTACCCCGAGGCAGTGCCCTCATAAAGCGGCCAGGCTGCGCAAAAGGCCCGCCAGGTTTCCCGGGCCGCGGCCGGAGTGGGACCCAGGCCCAGTTTGTCGAGGGGAACCCCTGAAGCATGGATAGCGCGGGTGACGTAATGGTCCGGTGTGACAAGCAGTGCGGCAGGATCCGGGAAGGGCGTGTCCTGGGCGATCACTGCCGCGTCCACATGGCCGTGGGGGGAAATGATGGGCAGGTCCGCCACGCGGGCGTGCAATGCGCGGGCAATGTCCCTGGTACCGGGGTCTGCCGGAAACAGGCGGTCTGGATGGTCGGCCAGCTGCCCGGTCACGAGCGTACGTCCGGGGCGTCGGTGCCGGTGCGTACTTGCAGGTCGTTGTACTTTCCGGCAAGGACGTCGTCGAAAAGCACCGGCTGGTTCAGGGTCGCGGAAATATAGACGGCTCGGACGGCCGCCAACGCATGGACCGCGTCGGTGATGGTGACGCCCGCCGCACGGCCTTCCCGGATGGCACCCAGAATGTCCCGGTACTGCCGCACGTGGCCCCCCGGATACACAGTGGGGTCCTCGGGTGTGTGGCTTTCGGCAGGAAACTTGGCTATTTCCTCTGCAGCCTGGTTGCCACCTCCCATCAGGCCCATGGACTCGCCCTCAGCACCAGGATCGGCGGCATGGAAATACTGCAGCTGATCATTGTCCACCACGGCTGAGCCCTGGGACCCCATCAGCTGCAACCGGACTGTCAGGCCCGGGTACGCGGCAGTGGTTGCGTGCAGGACAGCCAGTCCGCCATTGCCGAACGTGACTGTGGCAACGGCGGTATCCTCGACCTCGATGCCTGCATGGGCGAGCGTTGCGGTGCGGGCGTTGATTTCTACCGGCCGGCCCATGAACCACAGCAGCAGGTCCACGGTGTGGACGCCCTGGTTCATGACGGCGCCGCCCCCGTCCATGGCCCACGTCCCCCGCCAGTCGCCGGAGTCGTAGTATCCCTGACTCCGCCACCAGGCGACGGAGGCGATAGCGGAGGTAAGTGTGCCGAGCCTGCCTGCGCTGACGGCGCTGGCCACTGCAATACTCGCTTCATCAAAGCGGTGCTGGCTGATTACTGTGGCAACCAGACCCTGTGCGGCGGCCACCTGCGCTGCCGCCTCGATCTCCTGCGCGCGGCTGAGGTCCACGTCCAGGGGCTTTTCAATGACCACGTGCTTCCCGGCAGCCAGGACTTCCAGTCCCTGATCGATATGCAGTCCGCTGGGGGTGGCAAGCACCACGAGATCGACGGCGGCACCGGCGAATGCCTCAGCCTGGCTGGTGAACGTGGCTGGCCGGGTGCGGCCAGACTTTTCGATGGAGTCCGCAAGGGTTTCGGCGGCCTCGGCTGAGGCATCAACCAGCGCGGTAATTTCGGTTTCCTCGAACTCGTTCAGGGCTGCGGCGTGGGTCCTGCCGATGGTTCCACAGCCGGTGATGGCAACGCGGATGCTCATGCTATTGCCACCCCGGCCTGCGCCGTCACCGCGGCAAAGGCACGGGCGGCAATACCGAACGCCGCCGGTCCTGAGTAGCCGCCCAGGCCATGGGCGCCGGTAAGGTGCGGCTCCAGGGAGGCAAAGCCGGTGAAGCCGTCGTCATGGAGTGCCTGGATGGTCTGCAGGACATCACCATCGCCTTCCCCGGCTGGCACAACTTTTCCGTCACTGAGAAGGGCGTCCTTAATCTGGAGATACTCCAGGTACGGACGGAGCTTGGCGTACCCCTCGGCAAACGGCCGGACACCCACCTGGACGAAGTTCGCCGCGTCCCACGCCACTTTCAGCGCCGGCGACGACACCGATTCCATAATGTCTAGGACGCGGTCTGGAGTATCGCCATAGATGCCCTTTTCGTTTTCGTGCAGCAGGATCACTCCGGCCTGCTGGGCCCTCGCAGCCAGGGCCGACATCCGCTCCAGCACGTTGGTGCGGACGCTTTCCGGCGTCGCCCCGGCCGGGTAGTAGAAAGAGAAGATCCTGATGTAGTCAGTACCCAGTACCTTGGCCGCTGTGATGGCTCGGTCCAGGCGTTCAAGTTCATGCTCCACCGGAAGGCCCACGTCCACCTTGCCGATAGGCGAGGCTATGGCCGAGGCCTTCATGGCATGTCCATCCAGCAGTACTTTCAGGCTCTCCAGCTGCTCCGAAGACATCTCCACAATGTTTGTTCCCCAGGCGCTGCGGACCTCTATGTGGTTGGCGCCCAAAGCTTGCAGGACGGCCATCTGAATGGCAGGATCGTCGTCAATTTCGTCTCCGAATCCTGACAGGAGCCAGGGTGTTGAAGTATCCGAAACCATGCGTAGCAACTCCTTTGGCGGCCAGGCCACCTGATATGGGACAACGGCTGCCGATGGGGCTACCTGATAGGCGCCCTTGCCGCTGGCTCCAAGTCTAGGAATCTGGCAACATTCTTGGCAAGCGTTTGCCAATTGTTGCCAAAAATGGTCGAATCGCACTAGTTGTGCGGCAACAGAAGCCTCGCAGTAGTACGTTCCGCCCGTCCCGGAGGAGAACCAGTGAGCACGCACAACAAGGCGGAACCGACGGACCGGGCACGCCCCGCCACCATCCGGGACGTTGCGGCAGCCGCCGGCGTGGCGACGTCGACTGTCTCCCGCGCCCTCTCGAACCCGGGGCGGGTCAACCACCTCACGCGGGCTCGGGTGGTAGAAGCTGCCGAGGCCCTGGACTATGTGCCTAGTTCGCAGGCTCGCGGCTTGAGTTCAGGCCGTACGCACGCTGTCGCCCTCCTGGTACCGGACATCACCAATCCTTTCTACTTCGACATCATCAGGGGCACCCAGCACCAGCTCAAAGCAGCCGGTTACACACAGCTTCTGGTCGACACAGAGGAATCTGCCGAGATGGAACTCGATGCGCTGCGGAGCATGCAGCGCGCGGCCGACGGCGTCATTCTTGCCGCGTCAAGGCTCACCGATGAGCAACTCAACGCCGCAGCAGCAATCCAGCCGCTCGTGACCTTCAACCGGGCATCAGCGGAGGCGCCCACCGTTGTGATCGATACGCCGTCGGCAACCATCCAGGCGATGGAGCATCTGGCTTCCCTGGGGCACCGCACAGTCTGCTACGTCAGCGGGCCGCAAAACTCCTGGTCGGATTCGATGCGGTGGAAGGCTTTTCAGGAGGACAGCCAGCAGCGCGGACTCCAGACCCACCGGATTGGCCCCTACGCGCCCAAGACCACGTCCGGGGCGGCCGCTGCTGACGCGGCACTGAGGACGGGATCCACCGCATGCATCGTCTTTAACGACCTGCTGGCCATCGGCATGCTGCAGCGATTTGCCGCGCGCGGAGTGCAGGTTCCCAAAGACATCAGCATCGTGGGATGCGATGACATTTTCGGCGCAGATTTCTGCCACCCGCCCCTGACCACCATTGCAAGCCCCACGGAGCAGGCCGGACGCGTTGCAGTCACAATGCTGCTCTCACAGCTGAATCCCGCGCTGGCGGCGGGGACGCGTCGCGTTGCTGTGATGCCGACCCATCTGCGGGTTCGGGAATCAACAGGCAGCGTGCCGCAGGTCTGAACCTGGGCTGGGCACAGGCCACGGCCGTGAAGGCCTGTCCGCTACCATCTGTTCATGCGCAAGACGTCGGCACGAAAATCCAACTCCGCTGGGGAAGAGCGTGTCATGATCCTGTCGGCCGGCGTGGGGTCTGGTCATAACAGCGCCGCCGCTGCGGTGGAGCAGGCGTGTGCCGCCCGCCCCGACGTTGTCGAGGTTCTGGTCCTGGACGTACTCCAGGTGAGCAGCTCGCTCTATCGCGATGTCCTCGGGAAAGGCTACTTTGTTCTGGTGGAGGGGCTCCCCTGGCTGATCGAGTGGGGCTACGACGCCAGCGACGCACCCTTCCGGCGACGCGGCCCGATCGATCCCTGGACGCGAATGAACGCCCTTCCGGTAGTCAGGGCCATCAAACGATTCCGGCCGACGGCGATTGTATGCACACACTTCCTGCCAGCCCAGTTGCTTGCCTCGCTGCTCCTGCGGGGTACCGTGAGTGCCAAAACTGCCGTGGTCACCACGGATTACGACTTCCAGGGGCTCTGGCTGACAAGCGCCTTCCACTCGCTCTTCGTCGCCAGGGAGGAGGGCAGGGTGGAACTCACCGCCCTGGGTCTGCCGCCGGATCGCGTTGCTGCGACGGGGATACCGATTACGACCACGCAGCACCCCGCATCCGCCCGCCACGCCGGCGAGCCCCCCGAACTGTTGGTCTCCGCAGGTGCGAAAGGCGGCGACTACGCTGCCGCCGTCGTCCGCCAGATGCTGCACATGCGGTCCCCCTTCACCGCGACGGTTGTGTGCGGGCAGAATAAGGAACTTCGGCGGCGCATTGAGCGGTTGGTGACGCCCGCGGCCAACCGGTTCCGCGTGCTCGGCTTCACCGAGGAGATGCCGCAGCTGCTGCATCAGGCGGACCTTTTTGTCGGGAAGCCAGGCGGGTTGACGGCCTCGGAGTGCATGGCTGCGGGACTTCCCATGGTGCTGGTGAACCCAATTCCGGGCCAGGAGGTCCGCAACGGCGACTACCTGATGGAGCAGGGGGCAGCGGTGCGCTGCAACACCCCCGCCACGATCGGCTGGAAGATTGACGAGGTGCTGCGGGAACCTGGCCGCCTGCAGCGCATGCAGGCGGCAGCGCAGAAAATTGGCCGCCCGAATGCAGCAGTGGACGTCCTGGCCGGCCTGCTGGACGGACCGTCCCGCCCCCTGGTGGTCACCCGTGCCGCGCAAAGGACCATCCTTGACGCAAGCCAGCGGTTGCTCGTTGCCAGTGATCTGACAGGACCCACCGCCTTGGTCCGTCTTGTTGACGAAGCCACGGACCGGACTGTCGCCCTGCTGCGCGAAGAGGAACTGGCTGATCTGCAACAGCGGTATGCGACACCCAGCGGGGACCTTGTGCTCCGAAATGGCCAGGGCGCCTTCTTGCTGCGGTGGGAGGCGCGGCGCTTTCTTCGCGCTATTCTCCGCGGTGACAGCGAAGTGCCCGTGCGCGTCGAGGGGCTTTCGACGTCGCCACCGGCCCTGCCCTGAGGGGGATCACCACACGCCACATGGACCTGAGGCGAGAACGGCCACCCACAGTGAACGGAACACGCCAGGGCGGGAAAATTCAGGCCAGGAACAACGTCAGGCCAGCACCGCGTCCGGCGCACCGTCGTCGCCAGTCGCTTCTTCAGTACTCCAGAGCCGCACCGCGCCAGCCCAGTCTGCGGGGCTGTGCTGGGCAGCAAGCACTGCCCAGTCGCCTCCGCGCGGTGACCAGCGCTTCGTCGCTGGATCACGCTCTAGCGTGGGCCCCGGATCCAGGGACACCCGAACGCGTGCCTGCTCACCGGGCCGCAGTTTTACCTTCTGGAAGCCCAGAAGCTGCGCGACGGGCCTGCGAAGCGATACATCCGCCGCATACACCTGGATGATGGTAGAGCCTTCGCGGTCCCCGATGTTCGTCACCAGCACGTCCGCGATGCCGCCGGTGCTGTCAAAGCTATGGGCCAGCAGCCGGTGCTCAATCTCCGTGTACCCCAGACCGAACCCGAAAGGGTACGCGGGGACATGCCCAGCCCCATCGAGCCTGCGTTGACCCCACGATTCGTCATAGACCACTGACTTCGATGCGCTATCGAAAGGCGGCAGATGCGCGGCATCCGTTGGCAGCACAAACGGCAGCCTCCCACCGGGCTCCGCAGCGCCGGTCAGCACGCTCGCCAGGGCATGGCCACCCTCCATTCCTGGATACCAGGCAAGCAACAGCGCCGCAACGCTTCCCCGCCATGCTTCCGTCAGGATCGCACTGCCACCCACCAGGACGACGACGGTGCGCGCGTTTGCGCCAACAACCGCGTGAATCAGGCTCACGTCAGCGGGCCGCAACTCCAGCGATGAGCGGTCGCCGCCCCGGACAAACCGCGACGCAACATGAGCCAGGGCCACCAGCGAGCGCCGCATGCGACCGGAGTCGAATGCCGGCCCCAGCACACCGACGTCAACACCACCTGTGACGACAGACTCGCCCTCATCATGCTGGTCAAGGCCGACGACAACAACCACGGTGTCCGCCGCAGCTGCCAGAGCCACAGCATCGGCTTCGTCCTCACCGGTCATGGTGGTGATCCTAGTCCCGGGCAGCGCTTCCCGCAGTCCCTGCACAGGGGAAACAGTTGACGGCGGACGCACGCGTGAGGAGCCGTGGTCGCCCAGATTGGCCCGTTCCGCTAGCCGCCCGATCACGGCGAGATGACCAGGTGCAGGAGCCAACGGCAACAGCGGCACTGTTCCGACAACATCGTTCTTCAGCAACACCATCGACTCAGTGGCAGCCTGATACGCCAGCTCCCGATGCGCGCGGGAGGCAATACGCTCGGGCCCAGGTTCCGCCAGCTCACGGGTGGCGGCATGGAGCACGCTGGTACGCAGGATGCGATGCGCCGACTGCAGCACGGTGTCGCGCGCAACATCACCTTTTCGCAGGGCCGCGGGCAGGTCTCGAGAGCGCAGCAGGCGTAGCGGCATCTCCACATCCATCCCTGCCTCAAGGCTGGCGACGGAATCGTGGGTCCCAAAAACCCAATCGCTGGTCACAAATCCGGCGAAACCCCATTCGTGCCGCAGTACGCCGGTGAGTAGAGCTCCATTGAGGTCCATGTACTCGCCCCGAACCTTGTTGTAGGCGCTCATCACGGAATCGGCGCCGGCGTCCACAACGGCTTTGAAGTGCGGCAGGTACACCTCATGCAGGGCATGCTCGTCCACTGCGACGTCGACTTCGAATCGCTCGTTTTCCATGGAATTGAGCGCGAAATGCTTTACGCACGCCATCACGTGCACACGCACCCCGCGAGTCAGCGCTGAGCCCATCTGGCCCGTCAACACGGGATCCTCCCCGTAGGATTCCTGGGCCCGGCCCCACCCTGGATGGCGAAGCAGGTTGACGCACACCGAGGCGGAGTAATTTGCGCCCCGCGCCCGTGTCTCCAGGCCTATTGCGCGCCCCACGCGCTCTTCCAGTGAGGGATCCCATGTGGCAGCGCGGGCAATTGTCACAGGAAAGGCAGTGGATCTGCCGATGACGACGCCGCGGGTTCCGTCGCTGAAACGGATGCCTGGGATGCCGAGGCGCGGAAGCGCCCCCGCCACAAATGGACGCCGGCCCAGGAGCACGGGAATGAACGGCAGCAGCCGCCGGGGCGAGTCACCGTCGAGCAGTCCGAGAAGCTCCCGATCGCTCATCCGGCCGATCAGCTGTCCTGCCGCGAGATCCGCAGCAACCTCACCGGCGCGGACAGCACGGACCGCTTCGGTAAACGCGCCGGAATCCGCCGTGGTCATGGTTCTCCTCAGCGCGCGCCGGATCCTGGCGCCCCGCTGCCGCGGCGCATGCGCAGCCTGGTCCCCTGCAACCGTCTCCATGGACTAAAGTCTGCACCCTGAACGCCCAATCAGGTGCCTGGCGGCATGCAACCGCCACTATCCGGTCCTGCTACAGGTGGTGCGGGCCCTCGGTGAGGGCTGCCGCAATCGTTTTCACCGCCGCTAGGACACTTTTCACATTGGCGCGCTCCCGGGTTTCCGGTCGGGTCAGGCAATCGATGTAACGGCCAAGCCCAGGGTGCGCCAATGGGCGGAGGATAAGGTCCGGGTGGTCCCGAAGATCGGTGGTGTACCGCGGCATGAGAGCTATGCAGCCGCTGGCGGCAATGACCGCCGCGGCCACCCGAAATTCATTGATCCGATGCTCAATCCGCGCCTCATTTCCGCCGATACCGGCAATTGCCGTGATCGCATATGCCAGCGGGAACCCTTCCTGGACGGCAACCCACGATGCACCGCGGAGGTCGGCTGGCTCAACAGCGTCGAGTGCGGCCAGCCTGTGGTCGCGTCGGACGGCAATGTCCAGGGGTTCAAAAAGCAGTGGCTCTACATGCACGGCGGTGGGCCAGGGCGGGCTGCCAATCAACCTGTGGGCAAGGACAAGGTCATGGTCAGAGGTGAGCTGGGGAAAGCTCTCCTGGGCAACGTCAAAATCACTCAGTTGGAGGTGGGGCCGTCCCGGGCCATTCATTGCAGAGAGAAGTGGCCCAAAGACCGCCAGGCCAGCGCTGTGGAACGCCGCGACTGATACGGTGCCGGCAACATCACCCTGGTAGCGCGTCACTGCCCGCTCGGCCCGTTCAAGAGCCACTTCAACGTCAACGGCTGCAGCCGCCAACTCCCTGCCGGCGTCGGTAAGCGCTGTGCGACGCCCGTCCCGGAAGGTCAACGGGATCGCCGCGTGCCGCTGCAACGCACTGATCTGCTGGGAAATGGACGACGACGAGACGTGCAGGGCCGCTGCTACTGCGGCGATGCTTCCCCGCTCGCCAAGTTCCCGCAACGCACGAAGCTGGCCGAGTTCCATAAGTTCAAACTAAACCATTGACCCATAAATCAGCCACTTGTCTTACGGGATTGTGAACCGGAGGATGGACTGGTGATCGCCCTTATCTCCCGACTCCGTGTCGACCTGCTCCTGCTCCTTGTCGCCGCGTCATGGGGGTCCACGTACCTCGCTGCAAAAGAGCTGGTTTCACCACAGTCAGTGATGGCACTCCTGGCGCTCCGCATGCTCCTTTCGGCAGCCGTGATGATCCTCATCATGGCTGCACGCCGGAACAGTCCAACCTCGTCGGAAGTCCGGGTGGGAATCATCCTCGGGGTCCTGCTGGCGACCATCTTTGTCTTCGAGACTTTCGGAATCGCGCATACTTCGGCAACCAATGCCGGACTCATCATCAGCCTAACCATGGTGTTCACGCCCATCCTTGATTCAGCAGTCTCCGGCCGCCGGCTTCCGGGCACATTCTTCCTTGCCGCCGGCACCGCAGTCATCGGTGTCGCACTTCTGGCAAGCAACGGCGCCTTCCACCCACCGAGCCTCGGCGACCTCCTGATCCTTGTTGCCGCCGTCGTCCGCGCCATTCACGTGACCTCGATGCACAGGCTCAGCCACGCCCGGCCGATGGATTCGTTCCACCTCACCACTGTGCAGCTCACCACCTGCGCAGCAGTTTTCACCCTGGCATCCCTGGTGTACGGCGATCCGCTACCAACGTATATTTCGACCCTTGACCTGGGGCGCGGAGCCCTTCTTCTCTACCTTGTGCTGATCTGCACCGTCTTCGCTTTTTTCATCCAGACCTGGGCAGTGCGGCGCACCTCACCCTCCAGGGTCAGCCTGCTGCTCGGAACAGAGCCAATCTGGGCAGTGTTGGTCGGCATTTTCCTTGCCCGCGATTCCATCAGCCCCCTCGGCTACTGCGGTATTGCCCTGATTCTTGCCGGAACTGCATGGGGTCGCTCCGTGGAACAAAACCACCGCATCGGAACAGCAACACAGGTGGAATTTGCCACCAGAAGATGAATTCGGCGATGGCCCGCGGCAGGACCCCAGCGCATCAGCGCCTGCAGATGCTCAGTGCAGAGTAGAGTTCCGCCAGGGGTATTTCCGTCCACTGCACAGACCTCACGAAAGCGCTGAAGACCATGAGTAGCGAAGAACGCCGACGGCAGCTCGGAAGCAAAAGGGCCCCTGTAGAGGACGAGCTCGCCGAGTCTTTTGACCGCATCGTCGAGGAAGGCGCTGAACGACTGGCCAGATCATGGCCAACAGTCGCGATCACCGGATTCTTCGGCGGAGTGGAGGTTGGCCTGGGTGTGATGGCCTATCTGGCAGTCATGCACGAAACCCAGAACCACCTCCTCGCAGGCCTGGCGTTCGGCATCGGCTTCATCGCCCTGCTGCTGGCCAAGAGCGAACTCTTCACCGAGGGCTTCCTCGTCCCCATCACGGCGGTCGCGGCCAAGGAAGCCACCCTTGGCCAGCTCATGAAGCTGTGGAGCGGCACACTGGTGATGAACCTCGTGGGTGGTTGGCTGTTCATGTGGATTGTTGTTGCGGCGTTCCCGCAGTGGAAGCCAGAACTGGCGGACGCGGCCCAGCACTTTGTGGACGCTGGATTTACCTGGCAATCAGTTGCCCTGGCCGTCCTGGGTGGCAGCACCATCACCTTGATGACGCGCATGCAGCACGGCACGGACTCGGATCCGGCCAAGATTATTGCCGCCGTCGCCGGTGGATTCCTCCTCGCTGGCCTGCAGCTATTCCACTCGATCCTGGACTCTCTGCTGATCTTCGGCGCAATCCACGCGGGCGTTGCCGTCACGTACGCAGACTGGATCGGCTGGTTTGCCTACACCTTGATCTTCAACATGCTCGGCGGACTGCTGCTGGTCACGGCGCTGCGACTGCTGCGTAACAACGCCCTGATTCAGGAGCGGCGCGACGCCGCGCCGGAGGATCCCAGCGCGGCCAGATGACCTCGGTGGCGACAAGACCACTGTGGCCGCCGTTGACAGCCCTGACTATCCTTGAAGTATGCGAGAACTTCAGGCAAAGATCATTGAGGAAATGGGCACAGTGCCCCGGATCGATCCGGCTGGGGAGGTCCGCCAGCGGGTAACTTTTTTGAAGGAATACCTGCAGGCCACCCATACAAAGGGTTTTGTCCTGGGCATCTCCGGCGGTGTGGATTCCTCGCTGGCCGGCCGCTTGGCGCAGTTGGCGGTTGAGGAACTGAAGGCCGAGGGCGTCGATGCCACTTTTGTGGCGGTTCGTCTTCCCTACGGAGTACAGCACGACGAAGACGATGCCCAGGCCGCTCTCACGTTCATCAGACCGCAGAAGGAGTGGACGTTTAATGTTGCGCCAGCTGTTGATGCGTTCGAGGCAGAATTTGCCAAGACCACCGGCAGCCCCATTTCCGACTTCAACAAGGGCAACGTCAAGGCCCGCGCCCGCATGATCGCCCAATACTCCCTGGCGGGCGAGCATAACTACCTGGTGCTCGGCACGGATCACGGCGCAGAGTCCGTCACGGGATTCTTCACCAAGTTTGGCGACGGCGGCGCGGATATCCTGCCGCTTTTTGGCCTGAACAAGCGCCAAAACCGGGCCCTTCTGGCAGAGCTAGGCGCCCCGGCCCGCGTCTGGGAGAAGGCGCCAACTGCCGATCTCCTCGACGGCACTCCAGGGCGAACTGATGAGGATGAACTGGGCATCACCTACGACCAGATCGACGATTACCTGGAAGGTCGCGAGATCGATCAGGCCGCGGCCGAGGTCATCGAACAAAAGTACCTGCGGACCCGGCACAAGCGCACCGTCCCGGTTACCATCTTCGACACGTGGTGGAAGTAGCGCTGGCCCTCCCCACCTGCCCCCGCCCGACCGGGGAGCGCGATGTGACGTTGTGACTGCCCGTCGGAAGAGCGGGCGCTAGCTGGTTGGGGGGCTACCTGATTCCTGCAACGCGAAGTGTCCTAGCCAGTTCCGATGCCGCCGACTCCAGCGCTGCCACCGTCTCCTTGAGCACGTCTTCGGTTGCCAGTTCCGTGGGAATCGAGCAGCTGATCGCGTCCGTCCCGGGAATCCTGTACGGCACCACAACGCTCACACAACACAGCCCCACCGTGTTCTGTTCGCGTTCCAGCGAGTGGCCCGTACGCCGGAACTCGGCCAACTCATGCTGGAGGGAAGCAAAATCCTTGACGGTGTTTGGCGTCAGCCCAGGGTAGGGGCCAGGGCCAAGCCGCTCCTGCACTTCACTATCAGTGAGTTCAGCAAGGATCGCCTTCCCCAGCGCCGTTGTCTGGGCAGGGAGCTTGCGGCCTACCCGGGAGGAAAGCCGACGTCGGTCCACAGCCTGCCGGGTGGCGAGATAAATGACATCGGATCTGTCCAAGCGGGCATAGTGCGTGGTGAAGGTGGTCGCGTTGCGGACCTTTTCAAGAATCCCCGCGACGTGCTCCATCACCGGATCACGGTCCAGGTACGCGGTCCCGCAGAGCAGCGCGTGCGTTCCGATCCGGTAGGCGCCATCCGCTGACTGTTCAATCCAGTTGAGCTCCAGCAGGGTCAGCAGCAGCCAGTGCAGGCTGGACCGCGGATACCCTGTCTGCTTGAAAATCTCAGCGGTGGTCAACGGCTGGGGCGCGGCAGCCAACAGCTCAAGGATTGCGATGGTGCGTTCGGCAGACTTGACCATCCGGGTATCCCCTGAAGGCCCGGCGTCGCCCGCCAACTCTTCTACAGCCGTCACGATTCGGTCCCCCAGGCTCGCTGATTCCGGCAGGTCATGGCACAACCAACCGTGGAAAGTTATCAATCCCCAGCTTATGCCCGGCGCTGGACCAATACCCGCCCAACAGCTGATCCCACTCCTGCTGACCTGCCTCGTCTATGGCCCCGGCAAAATCCTCCGCATTATCCTGCGGGAAATAGCCAATGCCCTGGCCACCTGTGGTGTCCACCCAACCCCGAGTGTTCGCCGAGACAGCCCAGACCACGTGGTGGCCCGGTGCGCCTATCTCGTTCAATGTAGCCTCGACCAGTCGGGCGGAATCCGCCGGGGAGAGCCATGAAGAGAGCGTGCGGGTGTTTCCCGGGTGCGTTCCGCCGGTTCCAATCCGCGCGCTGACCACTTTCATGGCGTACTTGTCCGCGTACAGGCCACCAAGCGCCTCCATTGCGGCCTTACTGACGCCGTAATACGAGTCAGGACGGGGAACCAAGGGTTCCCCGGCGATGGCCGCTGCGCTCGGGTGAAATCCCACAGCGTGGGTGGAGCTGGCCAGAAGGACATGCTCGACGCCGTTGCGATACGCGGCTTCCAACGTCGCCCGGGTGCCGGTGATGTTGGTTTGGACCAGGTCTTCCCAGGCCTGTTCACGGTGGATGCCACCCAGGTGAACCACCCCAGTGCACCCCGTCAGTGACTCAACCATGAAATCCAGGTCAGCAACGTTGCCTACGTGCACGCTTTCCTGGGGACCAGGATCCGCCGCGGGGACTATGTCCAGAAGCCTGACCGAGTGACCGGCCGCAGCCAGAAACGGCCGCAGCAGGGTCGCCATCATCCCCGCACCACCCGTCAGTGCGATGATGTGCGACTGCTGCGCTGCAGACATCTTTCCTCCAACTGTTGACACTCTGTGATCCTGATCATAATCTCATGAAGTACGTTTCATATAGTAACAGCAATTTACATATGTAAAAAGGGAGAATCAAAGTGGATTCCACATTCAGGTCACGCGTTCGCACCGTAGCGGCGCTGTCCATCGCTTCAGCAGCGTTCCTGTCGGGCTGCGCCAGCGGTGCCAGCGCTCCAGCAGCTTCCGACGACGGCCAGCCCATCGAGGTCTGGGCACGCGCAGGTACCGATGCGGCAACAACCTACGACGCCCTCTTCAAGGAATTCACGGCGAAAACAGGCGTGCAGGTCAACTTCCAGGGCGTTCCGGATCTCGATCAGCAGCTCCAGACCCGCGCTGCGTCCAAGAAGCTGCCGGACATCGTTATCAACGACTCCGCGGCACTGGGCAACTACACCTCGCAGGGCTACCTGCAGGAGATCGACAAGTCCTCAGTCGAAGGTAACAACAAGATTTCCGATTCCCTCTGGGATGAGGCCAAGGGCCTGGATGGCGCAACCTACGGTGTCCCCTTCTCCCGCCAGACAATGGTCACCCTGATACGCAAGGACTGGCGCGAAAAGCTGGGCATGTCGATCCCCAAGACGCAGGAAGACCTGGACAAACTGGCCACGGCCTTCGCCACGCAGGACCCTGACGGCAATGGCCAGGCCGACACCTACGGCATGGTGGTTCCCGGCTCCACAGAACGTGGCTACCTGGGCTGGTGGGCATCCTCCTACATCTTCCAGAATGGCGGCAGCTACCTAAAGGACGACGGCGACGGCAAGTTCTCCTCCAACGCCTCCAGCAGTGAAACCGAGAAGGGGGTGACCTGGGTCAAGCAGCAGTTCTGCACCCCCGGAAACGTCCAGCCCGGCGCGCTCACCGCCGCCACCAGCGTCGCCACTCCGTTCTTCCAGACCGGCAAGGCCGGAATCATCCTGACCGGCCCGTACAACTTCGGCTCCTTTGATGCTGCTATGGGCAAAGACACCTACGAGGCCATCCCGGCCCCCGAAGGATCCGTAGACAACACCGTCCTGGCCGAGGGCGAGAACATCTACGTCACCGCCAGCAACGCCAAAAAGGACCAGACCAAGCAGGTCATTGATTTCCTGGTCTCCGAAGAGGGCCAAAAGGCTGGCATGACCGCCGGAAAGCAGCCGATTGTCAGAGTTCCTGTGAACTCTGACATTGACGCGGCCACCGTCTACAACGATCCCCGCTGGGGCGTGGTCCAGGATGCGCTGAAGGACTCTTCACAGGCTTTCCCCTCGGCGATCAACTTTGTTCCGATCAAGCAGGCAGCGGCCGAAAGTCTGAACAAGATCGTTTCTGACTGTGGGACGGACAATATTGCTTCCGGGCTGAAGGAGCTTGACACCGCCATCACCACCGAACTGCAAAGCCAGAACGCCGCATCATGACAGTAACCCCAACAAAGCCGACGGCGGCACCTTCGAAAAAAAGCTCAACAGAGGTGCCGCCGGTTCGCCGGAAACGCGGAAACCACAAACAGGCTCTTGCCATCTGGCTATTCCTGGCTCCTGCCGCCGTGCTGGGACTGTACTTCAAGTTCATCCCCATGTTCGAGGGCTTCCGCCTGAGCCTCTTCAAGGTCCAGCCTTTCCTAGGCGACGTCTTTGTGGGGTTGGATAACTACATCAGTGTCATCACTGACCAGCGCTTCATGGACGCACTGGGCCACACGGTAGTGCTGGGCCTGACCCAGACGCTTGGTGCACTGGTAGTCGGGTTCGTCCTGGCACTGCTCCTGGAAGGCCAGGCCCGTTCACTCTGGGTGCTCCGCACGGCGATTTTCCTTCCCGTGGTGACAGCGCTCGCCGTCGTCGGTGAAATCTGGCGCATCCTGTACTTCCCCACCGCGGACGGGCCACTCAACACCATCCTCGGATGGGTGGGCCTGGAACCCCTGCAGTTCCTAAACAGCACCGATACCGCCCTGTGGTCAATCGCGGTCGTGGGCATCTGGAGCGGCGCTCCCTACAATATGGTGATCATCTTGGCCGGACTCACAGGCATTGACCGGACGCTTTATGAATCTGCTGGCGTGGATGGGGCAACCATCTGGCAGCGCCTGCGCTACATCACGCTGCCAGCACTGCGTCCCTCAATCGTGATTGTGCTGACCCTGGCTGCCATCCGCAGCCTACGAAGTTTTACGGAGGTCTACGTCCTCACCGGAGGCGGACCCGCGGGCTCAACCGAAGTCTGGATGACCCGAATGTATTCGCTGGGGTTCCAGCGCAATGATATCGGGGTTGCGTCAGCAGCCGCTGTCCTGCTGCTGGTGGTCACACTATTGCTGACCGTCGGCACCCAAGTCCTGGCCCGAAGGAAGGCAGAACGATGACCCCAGCACGGAGTTCAGTCACATCAGCCAAGGGAAACAAACGTCCATCATCATCGGCACGCTTCGATTCCGCTTTGGGATGGGCACCCCGGTTCGGCACCAACATGGTACTGCGGGTGGTGCTCTGCATCCTCGTATTCTGCATTTTTGCGCTGCCCTTCATGGCCATCATCTCCGGCGCTTTCGATCGGAACTCCAGCCCCACGGAGATCTCCCTCTTCCCGAAGACTTTCACCATGGCGAACTTCGAGGCAGCCCAGGAACAGGGGCTGTGGGGTTATCTGCTCAATTCCCTGGTCATTGCCGGTGGCGGCCTGCTGCTGCAGATGACCGTCTCAGTGTTCGCCGCCTATAGCCTGAGCAGGAAAAAATTCCGCGGCCAGGCCCTGGTGATGCTGCTGGTGCTGATGACAATGATGCTGCCCGAGGAGGTCATCGGCATCCCGCTCTCACTGATCCTGGGGGACCTCCCGTTGCTGGGCATCAGCCTTCGCGGAACCGTTCTGGCAGTGATCCTGCCGGTGGGCATCTGGGGCTTTTCCATCTTCATCATGAGTGAATTCATGAAGGAGATCCCGGCCGAGATTGAAGAAGCAGCACGCCTCGATGGTGTGGGCGAATTCAGGATGCTTTTCACCATCATTTTGCCCCTGTGCAAACCGGCCCTGGGCGTGATCGGGATCTTCGGCTTCATGATGGTGTGGGACCAGTACCTGCTACCCCTCATAGCCGCGAACGATCCCAGCGACTACACACTCACTGTGGCACTGTCCGTGCTGCGCAACGACACCACTGTGGGTCCCGGAGTCCTGCTGGCCGGCGCCGTCATGGCCATGGTCCCCAGCCTCCTGGTGTACCTCTTCCTCCAACGCTCCATGATCCGCGGCATCACCTCCGGCGCCACCAAGGGCTGACTCCTGCACTGTCCGCGCTACCCACCACAGCGAAAGAAGTTCCATGAAGACCAGCACCACCCTCAGCCGCCCACAGCTTCCGACGGCGGATGATCTGCAGATCACTGACATCACCATTACCCCGATTGCCTTCTCCGACCCGCCCCTCCTGAATGCCGTAGGGGTCCACGAACCCCTGGTCCACCGGGTGGTGATCGAAGTCCACACGGCCAACGGGCTGCTGGGCCTCGGCGAGTGCGCTGGTGGGAGTAGTCGACTGGCCAACCTGGCGGTGGGGGCAGCAGCCATCAAGGGCGTGAGCGTTTTTGATACCTCCCGCATGGAAATCCTGATCCACGAGGCACTTGCGGCCGAACTCTCCGTTTTTGAACGGGCAGCGGTCTTTGGCGCTTTTGAGGTAGCCGCCCTGGACATCCAGGGCCACGCCACGGGCCGTAGCGTCAGCGAACTCCTGGGCGGCACGGTCCGCGACGACGTTCCTTTCAGCGCCTACCTGTTCTATAAGTGGGCGGAGCATCCCGCACTGGACGGCCGGCCTGCCATCACCGATGAGTGGGGTGCGGCCATGGACCCAGAGGGCATAGTTCGCCAGGCCCGGAAAATGATTGCCGAATACGGATTCAAGTCCATCAAGCTCAAAGGGGGCGTTTTCCCGCCAGCCCAGGAAATCGAGGCAATCCAGGCCCTCCGCACAGAATTCCCGGATCTGCCCCTGCGGCTTGATCCGAACACGGCCTGGACCGTGGAGACCTCTCGCTGGGTAGCAGAACAGACAGATGGACTGCTGGAATACCTCGAAGACCCTACTCCGGGGTTGGAGGGGATGGGCCAGGTAGCCGAGCGCGCTGCCATGCCACTTGCCACCAACATGTGTGTCGTGGCATTTGACCACATCAAGCGCAGTGTTGAACTCAACGCGGTCCAGGTCATCCTGGGAGACCACCACTACTGGGGCGGGCTGCGGCATACCCGGGAGCTCGGGACACTCTGCCAGACATTCGGAATCGGCCTGTCCATGCACTCCAACTCACACCTGGGCATCAGTCTTGCCGCAATGGTGCACGTGGCCGCAGCGACCCCGGCCCTGACGTACGCCTGCGACACCCACTACCCCTGGAACGGCCACAACGACGTCATCATGCCTGGCGTCCTGAACTTTGTTGACGGCAGCGTCAGAGTACCCGGGGGCCCAGGGCTCGGTGTTGAGCTTGACCGCGCCAAGCTGGCCGAACTTCACCAGCAATACCTGGACGCGGACATGAGTGCCCGCGATGACACGGGCTACATGCAACGTTTTGTCCCCGAATTTACTGCGGATCTGCCACGGTGGTGAACCATGCGGATCCAGTCCCAACGACCGGCGCCCCCACCGCAGCGCGCCCCGCCGGCCAGACGGCCAGGACGGGAATCACGGCAATGACTGGATACCTCTATCCCTGGGATGTCCTGGCTGATCGCGATGCCGCCGACACAATCCTGGCAACAGGCGTCGACAGAGTTGCCCTTGCGGCCGCCTACCATAGTGTCCGTGCCGCCACGCCCCGCCACCCGGACCGACGCGTAGTGGACGCGCGGGAAGCCGCCCTCTACGTCCGCGTGGGGTCGGCCTGGAATGGGCAGACATTGGTTCCTCGGGACGCGAGCGAGTGGACGGGGACTGTGGATTCGTTCACCGAGGCTGCTGCAGAACTGCGCGTAGTGGGCCTGCCGGTGGATGCATGGACGGTCCTGACCCACTCAAGCGCCCTGGGATCCGCCGTACCGGGCCTCTGCGTGGTCAACGCCTTCGGCGAGCGCTACCGCCACGCCCTGTGCCCCTCGTTTCCAGAGGTCAGGCAGTATGCAGCCACGGTGGTGGAGCAGGTGCTGACCCTGGGGCAGCCGGATGGCATCATCCTAGAGGCTGTGGGGCCGCTCGGATTTGGGCACCAAAACCAGCACGAGAAAACCGCCGGCGCCGACTACTCCACCCATGTGCAGAACCTGCTCTCGCTGTGCTTCTGCATCGCGTGCAGCGAAAGCTATCAGGAGCGTGGGATAGACGCTGATTCCATGCGAACGGCGGTAAGGGACGCCGTACGGTGGGACGAGGCGGTTGCACCGCTGACGAACAACAACGACGGGCGGTTCCAGCTTCTGCTCGAGGTGCGCTGGGATGCCACAGCAGCCCTGCTTGATGGAGTTCTCGCGCAGATCGAGCTGTGGAAGGATTCCGCGGCGTCAACGGATCGATCTGGTTTCAGGGTGTCCCTCCATGTCTCTCCCGATCCATGGTCAACGGGACCATTTGTGGCGCTGGAGGCACTGCGCCGCAGCTCGGTGGACCTTGGCCGGGTGACCGCCGTCGTTCCCTGCTGGGAATCCAGCAGCCAGGGTGCACAGACCGTTGCCCTGCTCCGGTCAGCAGAGCCACAGCTCACGGTCGGCTCGTATGTGCTTGTCCTGCCACCCAAAACTCCTGATGCCGGGGGTTTTGCGCAGAACTGGGCAGCGCTAGCTGACGCTGGTAGCTCTGAGCTGCATGTCTATCACCTGGGCTTGGCATCCTCGTTACGCCTCAAAGCGGTTGGTGCTGCGGTGCGAACCATAACGGACGGCGAAAAGTAAGCCCTCAGCGCGGGCTCAGACAAAGGCAGACTTACCCGTTACGGCCCTTCCCACAATCAGCGAATTGATCTCATAGCTGCCCTCATACGTATAGAGGACCTCCGCGTCACCGAAGAGTTTGGCCATCTCGAAATCGGTACTGATCCCGTTGCCGCCCAGCAACGACCTACCCATCGCAACGGACTGCCGTGCCAGCCGCGTGGTGGTGGCTTTAGCCATCGCCGCCTGTGCCATCTGCAGGTGCCCAGCTTCCTGCAGCGACGCCACCCGCACCATCATGGCCAATGACGCCGATGCGTTGCCCAAAATCTCCGAAAGTTGCAGTTGCACCAACTGGAAGCGGGCCAACGGTTTTCCGAACTGGTGGCGGTCCAGGGCGTAGCTGCGGGCAATGTCGAACGCAGCCAACTGGATTCCTGCAGCCTGCCAACCCACCCATGCCCTGGAATCACGCAGGAGGTTGGTGGTCGCGGAAAACGACGTTGCGCCCGGCAGCAGGTTCTCGCGCGGGATCCGTACCTCGTCCAGGTCGAGGTCCGCGTTCTGCACAATGCGCAGCCCAATCTTGTGCCGGATCTTGGTAGCGGTAAACCCCGGCCTGTCACTCTCGACAATGAAACCCTTGATCTGCCCGTCTGCAATGTCCCGGGCCCACACCAGCGAAAAGTCAGCCACGGTTCCGGACCCGATCCAGCGCTTGGCACCACTGATAATCCACTCCGCACCATCGCCCCGTGCAGTGGTTTCCAGTCCACCGGCAATATCGGATCCATGCTGGGGCTCAGTCAGGGCAAACGCTCCCAACACTGATAGGGAGCGCAAGCCCGGCAGCCAACGCTCTTTCTGCTCAGGTGAACCGAGATCGTTGATCATGCCGACAATGAGCTCGTTGTGGATGCCCACCAGCGCGCTCAGGGACACATCCGCCCGTGCCACCTCCGTGTACATCAGGCCCTTGAACAGCGCCGACGATCCGTCCACCTGAAGTTCACCCAGTCCTTGACGGCCCAACTCACGGACGAGCCCCACCGGGAACTCCTCCTGCTCCCAAAAGGGGATGGAGGCCGCACGGATGGATTCCTGCAGGAAGTCGCGCGCGTGCCGGTAACGCTTCTGCTCACTTGGATCCAGGCATGCGATGACCTCGAGGAGGTCAGCCTCTGGAAAGGGGACAGAATCCCCTGGACCTGACGGCGGCCCCGCAGGAGACGGCCGACGCTGCGGCTGATCACTTTCACGTTTCTGCGGCACGTAGACCTCATCCCCTTCAGCGGAGCTCCACCCAGAACCTTGGATGTCCTAGTATATTGCTGAGACCCTACCCCCAAAGTGATGGAGATCACCACCGGAAAGGCTGGCCATGAACGTCACCGAAGAATTCCGCGAAGCTCGCGACAGGCTGCTTTCCCTGCGCCACGACTACGACGCTGCACGCACCGAGTTCACGTGGCCTCGGTTTGAGCACTTCAACTTTGCCCTGGACTGGTTCGACGCCATCGCCGCAGATCCAGACCGTGGCGGGCGGCCAGCACTGATCATCACCGAGCAGGACGGAACCGCAACTCGCCGCAGCTTCGCGGAACTCTCCCGGCGGTCCGACCAGGTGGCTGCCTGGCTCCGGAACATCGGCATGCGCCGTGGTGACCGGATGATCCTGATGCTGGGCAACCAGGTGGAACTCTGGGAACTCATGCTGGCCGGGATCAAGCTCGGGATTGTCCTGATTCCGACCACTACGCTCATGGGCCCCAACGACCTTCAGGACAGAGTGGATCGCGGCGGTGCCACCTGGGCCACTGCCGCCAGTGCGGACATTGGCAAGTTTGCCGCCGTCACGGGCTCCGTGAACCTTATTGAAGTGGCGGCGGCGGAGCCAGCCAATCCTGCCGCCCACCAGTACAGCCACTCCTCAGCTGAAAAGACGATTTTCGCGCCTGATGCCCCCACCTTGGCCGATGAGACGCTGCTGCTGTATTTCACCTCCGGCACCACATCAA
This sequence comes from Pseudarthrobacter sp. PS3-L1, assembly GCF_030063285.1. GTDB lineage: Bacteria > Actinomycetota > Actinomycetes > Actinomycetales > Micrococcaceae > Arthrobacter. The sequence goes on from NZ_JASISU010000003.1 coordinate 198,392, forward strand.
AGGCCAAGCTGGTGGAGCACACCCACACCTCATACCCGGTGGGCCATCTCTCCACCATGTACTGGATTGGCCTGGAACCGGGCGACGTGCACCTGAACGTGGCATCGCCAGGGTGGGGCAAGCACGCATGGTCCAACTTCTTTGCCCCGTGGATCGCCGAGGCCTGCGTCTTCGTCTACAACTACCAGCGTTTTGACGCCCACGCCCTCATGGAGCAGATGGCCGCCGAGCACGTCACCAGCTTCTGCGCCCCGCCCACCGTCTGGCGGATGCTGATCCAGGCAGATCTGACACACCTGAAAACACCTCCCACAAAGGTTGTTTCCGCTGGTGAACCGTTGAATCCAGAAGTCATTGAGCATGTTCGGCGCAACTGGGGACAGACCATTCGCGACGGGTTCGGGCAGACCGAATCAACTGTCCAGATTGCCAATACACCGGGCCAGCCGGTCCGTTCAGGAGCCATGGGAAAGCCGCTGCCCGGGTATGACGTGGTGCTGGTGGATCCGGCCACAGGATTGGAGGCCGACGACGGCGAAATCTGTCTGCGCCTCGACTCCCGTCCGGCCGGGCTGATGAAGTCCTACTTCCAGGATCCCGAAAAGACTACCGAAGCGTTCCGCGGCGGCTACTACCACTCCGGAGATATGGCCAGCCGGGATGCCGACGGCATCATCACGTACGTTGGCCGCGATGATGACGTCTTCAAGTCCTCCGACTATCGACTGTCCCCCTTTGAGCTGGAGAGCGTACTCATTGAGCATCCAGCCGTCGCGGAGGCAGCCGTGGTCCCGTCACCTGATGCCCTGAAACTGGCAGTCCCCAAGGCGTTTATTGTGCTCGCCAAAGGCCACGAGCCGAACCCGGAGACTGCCGAGGCAATCCTGCGCTACGCCCGGGAGCACCTGGCGCCCTTTAAACGGATCCGCCGGCTGGAATTTGCGGACCTGCCCAAAACGATTTCCGGCAAAATCAGGCGTGTGGAGCTGCGGGACGCGGAGCTGGCACGGCATACTCCTGACAGCTCCGGAAACGGCGCTGGTACAGGCGCTGGAACTGGCACTGAGTACGCTGACACCGACTTCCCCGGCCTGAAAAACTGACCCATGGGCGCCCCGCTACCCCGCGATCCCATTGCCGATGCGCAACGGAACTGGGAATCCCGCGGCTGGGCCGACGTCGCCGGTCCCATGGCGTCGATCACTGCAATCATGCGAACCCAGCAAATCCTGCTGGCGAGGATCGAGGCGGTCCTGAAGCCCTTCGGGCTGACATTCGCCCGGTATGAGCTCTTGGCCCTCCTCGGATTTGCCCGCGAAGCCCAGCTACCCATGAACAAGGCGAGCGCCCTGCTGCAGGTGCATCCGACGTCGGTCACCAACGCAGTGGACAGGCTGGAAGCCGCCGGACTGGTGGAGCGGTCGCCCCATCCCACGGACGGTAGGACCACCTTGGTCCGCCTGACCCCGGCGGGCAGGAAACTCGCAACAACAGCGACTGTTGAACTCAATGCGCAGGTTTTTGCCAACTCGGGTTTCAGCCCAACCGATGTTCAGCAGTTGACCCGCATCCTGGCAGACTTCCGAAGAAACGCCGGAGACTTCACATAGCTCCCCGGCTCGCCGCATGACCCAGGACGTCGTCGAACCTGACAGGCCGGCAGCTGGGGGCATACCCTGCAGGAGACAACGGAGGGAGGCCACCAGTGGATGCGGAACAGATAGATGCCGGGCAGTACACAGATGAACGCGACGAGCACGGGCGGCTGCTGGCCGACCGCGAGGTGTGGCGGCAGGCCACCACGCTGCCAGCCGCAGGAGAACTGACGGCGCGCTGGCTGGAGGGCGCCAGCCAGTACCAGCCTGGGACGCTGACTGCCAGGATTGATGCCGAAACGGCGCCAATCGCCGTCGAGCTTGCCCGGGTGAACCGTAGTGGCTTCTTCACAAAGGAATCCCAGCCAGGAGTGGACGTCGCAGGGCTCAAGCAACGGCAGTACCTCACCGGTTATGCGGATCCGGAGACCGCGGTTCACCTGCTCCGACTCTCCGCGGCAAGCGACATTGTGGCGATGGTCCACGCTCCGGGCGAGCCAAGCCAGGTATCCGTCCCGGTGACGGTTCAGGGCGGCGACGTGGTCACAGTCCTAGGAGTAAATGAGAGCCCCATTGAAGAAGCCGAGCTCCGGGACTGGGCGGCCGAGAGCAATGACTCGTTGGCTCTGCTCCTGGCCAGTTCCTGGTTTGTGGAACTGTTTGATCCGGTCTGGGGGCGCGAGGACCACTTGCTTCCTGCTGTCCTGGCTGCATTGGTGGACCCATTGCACGAGCCATTGAACAGCGTAGCGGGACCAGTCCAGCCGGACCAGGAGTACCCTTGATCCGCCGTCGCTTTCCGCAACCCCGCCGCGCATTCAACCAACAGGGCAGCCCGCCAAGAGGCCTGCCTGCCTGATTGACACACTATTCCCGGGAGAACCCCATGGCACATTTGAATCTGCTGGGCCGCTCCGGCTTGGCCGTCAGCCCCTTCACCCTGGGCACCATGACCTTTGGCAACGAATCCTGGGGGTCCTCGGATACTGCGTCCGGGCAGGTCCTCGACGCCTATCTTGACGCCGGCGGCACGACCCTGGACACGGCGGATGTCTACTCCGGGGGCAGGAGCGAATCCCTGATCGGATCCATGATTGCAGAACGCGGGATTCGGCATCAGGTTGTCCTGGCCACCAAGAGCGGATTCAACGACGGCGGCGGACCGCTAAGCGGTGGCTCCGGGCGCAAGCACGTTTCCCAGGCCATTGAGGGTTCCCTTCGCCGACTGGCAACTGATTACCTCGACCTGTACTGGCTACATGTTTGGGATGGGCAAACCACCGCGGCGGAGCTGGTGGAGACATTTGCCGCACTGATCAGGTCCGGCAAGATCCTTTACTACGGGCTGTCCAATGTTCCAGCATGGTTTGCAGTCCAGGTTGCCACCCTTGCCGCGGCGCAGGGACTCCCCGGACCCATTGCACTCCAGCTGGAGTACTCGTTGGTGGAACGCGGCATCGAGGGTGAGACCATCAGGGCCGCACACGAACTCGGCCTGGGCATTGTGGCATGGAGCCCGCTGGGCGGCGGGTTGCTCTCTGGAAAATATCGCCGACAGGCCGAACAATCGGCGACTGATGCCGGGCGACTGTCTGGAGAAAACCCTTTCGGGACAAGTAAGTTCACAGACAAAAACTGGCATATAGCGGACGTGCTGCGCCAGGGCGCCGCCGAGGCTGGGATGAGCCCAGCACGGCTGGCCCTGGAGTGGGTCTCACGCAGGCCCGGCGTCGACTCTGTGCTGGTGGGATCCCGAACGCCAGAGCAGCTGTCGGAGAACATTGCGCCATTGCCCGCCGCAGTTACCGAGTCTGTCCTCGCCCTGCTCGACGAAGCAAGCACTCCTACTCTCTCTCCTCTGTCACAGCTCTACACGCCAGGGATGCTGGACGCAGTGATCCGGGGCGGTCAATCGCTGCGAGGGCACTGATTGCCATGCACGACGACGAGTTGAGCATCGATGAGGAGCTCGCCCGCCACCTGATGTCGCGCCAGTTTCCAGGAAAGCGCAAGCATGCCCACCGTTGATCGGCTGCGGACTCTCTGGTCACAGTTTCGGAATCTACCCGCGGCGCAATCCACAGCCATGACCCATGGTGACCTCATTCCAGCCAATCTCCTGGTCGAGGCCGAGCAACTGACAGGGGTCCTGGACGGCGAAGGATTTGCTCCGGCGGATCCGTCACTGGATCTTGTAGCAGCCTGGCACGTGCTCGATACCCGGCGACGGGCACTCCTGCGCAGCGAGCTGGCCTGCGACGACCTTGAATGGGCGCGCGGGACGGCCTGGGCATTCCAGCAGGATACGTCCATGGCAGACCAGCTGGGGTAGCCCGGACCGCGTCGAGATCAGTCCCGGTGCCCACTGCGATCCGGAGTGGCAGGCCGGTACCCTGCAACCGCGGCGCGAAGATCGCCCTCCTCGTGGCCATCTCCCTTCTTGCCAAAGGGCAGCGCTTTCAGGAGTGGGTGCAGGACGGCCATAACAAGCAAACCCCAGGCAAGTCCCAAGACAGCCGAGCAGAGGGTGTTCACAAGCCAGGCCAGGAACCCACCCACAACGGGAATCGCCACAAATGGCGCTTCAAGGACATGGACGGCGTCGTAGGGCACATGCCAGCCAAGATCGTAGACCCCCTGGAGCATGATGTGGCCGCCAACCCAGAGCATCGCGACAGTCCCGATCAAGGTGATGGTGCTCAAGACTGCTGGCATTCCCCTGACGAGCAGCCCGCCGATTCGCTGGGAACGCAGCGAATCCCTGGCAGCCAGGTGCAGGCCAATGTCATCCATCTTGACTATCAATGCCACTGCGCCGTAGACAAGCGTTGTGATAGCGAAAGCTACGACCACCAGGATGAGGGCCCGGACCAAGAGGGACTCGTTGGCAACCTCGTTCATCGAGATCACCATGATTTCGCAGGACAGGATGAAATCGGTGGTGATGGCACCCTTGGTTACTTTCGCCTCCGCCTCAGGGCCACGCTCAACAGCGGGAGACTTATGGGTCTCGGAGTGACCGCGAAGCTTGTGCCAGACCTTCTCCGCGCCCTCGAAGCAGAGGTAAGTGCCGCCCAGCATGAGGATGAAGGGAATGATCCACGGCACGAAAGCGCTGATCAGCAGCAGTGCCGGCAGGATGATGAAAAGTTTGTTCCGCAGCGAACCCCAGAAGATCTTCTTGATCATGGGCAACTCGCGGGAAGGGTCCGCGCCCGAGACATACTGCGGGGTGACGGCGGCGTCGTCGATCACCACACCAGCAGCCTTTGCGCCAGCTTTGGCTGCGCCTGCCGCAACGTCATCGACGGAGGCTGCGGCTATCCTGGCGAGTGCCGCAACATCGTCCAGCAGGGCGACGAGGCCGCCGCTCACTGCGCAGTCCCTGATTGCTGAGCGAGAAACAACGGGGCGGAGTAACCTCGATCGAGGCGGCGCATAGGCATGCACGAATTATAGGGTGATAGCTGCCTGGGAATGCGAGTCACGCTGCCATGAAAGGCGTCCTGTCCGTGCAGCACCCAGCCTGCTTACCCCCAAGGTCATGTGGTACCCGGTTGTATCAGCGGTGCTTGAACTCCGGATTCCGCTTTTCGGTAAACGCCGCCATGCCTTCTTTCTGGTCTGCCATGGCAAACGCTGAGTGGAAGAGCCGCCGTTCAAAGAGAACACCCTGCACGAGCCCTGTCTCGAATGCGGCATTCACGGCTTCCTTGGCCAGCATGGCCGCCGGCTTGGATTTACTGGCAATGACCTCGGCGGCGGCAAGCGCCTCACGCACCACATCCTCCGCAGGAACCACCCGGGACACCAGGCCAGACCGTTCAGCTTCCTCTGCATCAATGAACCGTCCGGTAAGGATCATGTCCATGGCTTTCGCTTTCCCCACGGCGCGGGTCAGCCGCTGGGAACCGCCCATACCGGGCAGGACACCAAGGTTGATTTCCGGCTGGCCGAACTTTGCAGTGGTGCCGGCAATGATGAAGTCACACATCAACGCCAGTTCGCAACCCCCACCGAGCGCGAAACCGGAGACGGCCGCAACAATCGGGATTCGCAGCCGGGTCAGGTCTTCCCAGCCCCGGAACCAGTCCGCGGCATACATCTCCATGTAACTCTGGCTGGCCATCTCCTTGATGTCAGCACCGGCAGCAAAGGCCTTGGCCGAGCCGGTGATCACAACGGCGCCGACACCCGGATCTGCATCCATGGCGGACACTGCCGCTACCAGCTCGTCCAGCGTGGCCTTGTTCAGGGCATTGAGCGCCTTGGGCCGGTTCAGGGTCACCAGGCCCACCCTGCCGTGCTGCTCAACCAGGATGTTCGAATACTCCACGCTCATGCGTTGTCCTTCCGTTGGTTTGCCGCGTCTGTGGGCGCAGCCTCATCACCAGGACCAGTGCCCGCTGCTGACCGGTCCCGGATGTCGGTGATGATGCCGGAGAAGTCCCTGCCCGCACCACCCTCAGCGGCAAACGTATCGTAGATCTGCGCTGCCAATGGCCCCATCCTTGCTGCCACACCATGACTCGTGAGTGCGTTCATAGCCAGGTTCAAATCCTTTGCCATGAGTGCGCCAGCGAATCCCGGCCGGTAGTCCCGGTTGGCCGGACTGGCAGGGACAGGCCCGGGAACTGGGCAGTTGGCGGTCAGCGCCCAGCACTGGCCGGAGGCCGCGGACGCAACATCGAACAATGCCTGGTGGGTGAGTCCCAGCTTCTCGCCGAGGACAAATGCCTCGCTGACGCCAATCATGGAAATTCCAAGGATCAAGTTGTTGCAGATCTTTGCCGCTTGTCCAGCGCCATTACCACCGCAGTGCACGCTCCGCCGACCCATGATCGCCAGCAGCGGTTCCACCGCAGCAAAGTCATCCTCCGACGCCCCCACCATGAACGTCAGCGAGCCCGCCTCAGCACCCACCACTCCCCCGGAAACAGGCGCGTCCACTGCACGGTGACCTGCGGCAAGCGCCCGTTCGGCAGCGTCCCGGGCTTCCTCAACATTGATGGTTGAGCAGTCAAGGAACAGCGTTCCGGGCATGGCCGCAGCGAGAAGCCCATCGTCCGCAGCCCCGCAGTAGGCATCGAGGAGGTGTTTGCCGCTGGGAAACATGGTGAGGACGACGTCAGCGCCACGGACGGCCTCCAGGGCATCTGCCGCCGTCGGAATACCCAGCGCTTTGGCAGCATCCAGCGCCGCTGGCACGACGTCGAACCCCACCACGCGGTGCCCTGCGGCCACCAGGTTGCGCGCCATTGGAGCACCCATGTGGCCAAGCCCCAGGAAGGCGATGGTCTGGGCCCCTGCCGATGCAGCCATGTCAGTTTGCTCCTCTGTGCTGATGAGCGTTGAGCAGCAGTTCGTCCGCCCCTAGTGGTTCAAAATACCTGTCCACGGCATCCTGCCGGATTTCCCCCACCGTCGCGGGTCGCCACTGCGGCGTGCGGTCCTTGTCGATCACCTGTGCCCGGATTCCCTCGCGGAAGTCCGGCCCACCCAGGAACCGCAGGCCAACCCGGTAATCCTGCTGCAGCGTTTCCTCAAGGCTCAGATCCGCTGCTCGCCGAAGCGCTGCGAGGGTCACGGACACAGCGGTGGGTGACTTTGCCAGCAGGTCAGCCGCCGTTTCCGCCGCGTCCGGGCCCTGGTTCTGCAGCTGGTGGATAATCTCACCGACATCGTCCGACGCAAAGCACGTATCGATCCACTGCTGGCGCGGGGCCAGCCCAGAGTCCGGAACCTGCACGGCGAACTGACCCACGACGTCGGCCGCATCGCCTTCGGCGAGCGCCGCCACCAAGGCGTCCAGCTGGGACGACTCCACCATGGTGTCCGCGAGTCCCAGGAAGATCGCATCGGCTGCGTTCAGGTGCGCAGCCGTGAGTGCGGCATACGTTCCCGTCTCCCCGGGTGACCGGGACAGTAGATATGTGCCGCCGACGTCGGGCACAAATCCTATGGTGGTCTCTGGCATCCCGGCACGCGTCCGCTCTGTCACCACACGGAGGGATCCGTGGGCCGAGATCCCAATTCCACCGCCCAGAACCAGGCCGTCCATAAGGGCAACGTACGGCTTGGGATAGCGGGCTATCAATGCGTTGAGTTCGTATTCAACGCGCCAGAATCGTGCTGTGTCAGTACCTCCGGCAAGGATGTCGTGGTAAATCGCCACAATGTCGCCGCCGGCGCACAGGCCGCGGTCCCCAGCACCCCTGACTGCCACAGTGGATACGGATTCGTCATGCTCCCAAAGCTGGAACTGGTCCAGCATGGCCGCCACCATACCGGTGGTGAGGGCGTTCATCGCCGTGGGCCTGTTCAGCGTGATCAGACCAAGGTGACCGCGCTGTTCACTCAAAACATCAGGGCTAGAGGTGGACATCAGCTTCCTTCCGGCATGGTGAAGTGTGCACCCTGGCGGATACCAGAAGGCCACCGCGTGGTGACTGTCTTGGTGCGGGTGTAGAAGCGGAATGCGTCCGGGCCATGCTGATTGAGGTCACCGAAGCCGGAGGCCTTCCAGCCGCCAAACGTGAAGTAGGCAATCGGTACGGGTATGGGAACGTTGACTCCCACCATCCCAACCTCCACGCGGTTGGCAAAATCCCTGGCTGAGTCTCCGTCGCGGGTGAAGATTGCCGCCCCGTTGCCAAACTCGTGGTCGCTGCAGAGCCGCAGCGCCTCGTCATAGTCGGCAGCGCGCACCACGCTGAGAACCGGGCCGAAGATCTCTTCCCGATAAATGGACATGTCCTCCTTGACATGGTCAAAAAGGGTCGGGCCCACCCAGAAGCCGTTCGGATAGCCGTCCACTTCCAGGCCGCGCCCATCCACCACCAGGGCAGCGCCAGCCTCAGTACCAGCGGCGATGTATCCCTCAATCCGCTCTTTAGCGGCCGCCGATACCACGGGGCCAAAGTCGGCTCCGGCATCCATGCTGTGCCCCACCCGGAGGTCCTTGATCCGGTCCTGCAGGATGGCTATCAGTCGATCGGCAGTGTCTGTTCCCACCGGCACGGCAACGGAGATGGCCATGCAGCGTTCCCCGGCGGAGCCGTACCCGGCCCCCATCAACGCATCCGCGGCCATCTCTAGATCGGCGTCGGGCATGATCACCATATGGTTCTTGGCTCCACCAAAGCACTGGGCCCGTTTCCCGTGGGCTGCCGCTTTGGCATAAATAGCCTGGGCAATCGGGGTCGACCCCACGAACCCCACGGCTTTGACGTCAGGAGACTCCAGCAGCGCATCCACTGCTTCCTTGTCGCCATTGATCACGGTAAAAATACCGTCCGGCAGACCGGCTTGTGTCAGGAGTTCCGCGATACGCAGCGGGACGGAGGGATTGCGCTCTGACGGTTTGAGGATAAAAGCGTTGCCAGCTGCCAGCGCCGGGCCAGCCTTCCACAGGGGGATCATGGCTGGGAAATTAAAAGGCGTGATCGCCGTTACTACGCCCAGCGGCTGACGCACAGAGTGGACGTCGATGCCGCCGGCATCGGCGAACTCACCCTTGAGGAGGTGGGGCGCTCCCGCCGAGAACTCAACTACCTCGATACCGCGTTGGATATCCCCCTTGGCATCCGCCACTGTTTTGCCGTGCTCGGACGAAAGCAGCTCGGCAAGTTCCTGCAGGTTTTTGTTGACCAGATCAACAAAACGGAGCAGGATCCGCGCCCGACGCTGCGGGTTGGTGGCGCCCCATCCGGGCTGGGCGGCCACGGCAAGAGCCACAGCGTGCTCTACTTCTTGCCTGCTGGCCAACGGAACCTTCGCCTGGACAGCACCTTCGCACGGGTCAAAGACGTCGCCAAAGCGTCCTGACGTGCCGCGGGTTCTGCCTCCAGCAACGTAATGGGTCAGCTCGCGCACCATCGGATACCGCTCCTTTGCATGTGATCCAGGTCAATCGTCCAGCCGAATATACTCGGACTTCCAACTAAATTCCAGAGCCTGCCCCGAGACTCCTGTCCGGGGCACAAGGTAAGTTGGACTGCGTGAAGATAGCTACCTGGAACGTCAATTCCCTCCGTGCCCGTGCCGACCGCGTGGAAGCCTGGCTGCAGCGCAGTGACTGCGACGTACTCGCTATCCAGGAGACCAAGTGCAAGGACGAGAACTTCCCCTGGGAGCTCTTTGAGCGTATGGGATACGAGGTGGCCCACTTCGGCCTGAGCCAATGGAACGGCGTGGCCATTGCCTCTCGGGTGGGCCTGGACAACGTTGAGCGTACGTTCCTGGACCAGCCCGCTTTTGGCAAGGGCGGCAAGGACCCCGTCCAGGAAGCCCGGGCCATCGCTGCGACCTGTGGCGGCGTCCGCATCTGGAGCCTCTATGTCCCCAATGGCCGGTCCCTTGAAGATGAACATATGCCGTACAAACTGCAGTGGCTGGACACCCTGAAAAACCATGCCCAGGGGTGGCTGGCCGAGGATCCTAGCGCCCAGATCGCACTCATGGGTGACTGGAACATCGCCCCGACGGATGACGATGTCTGGGACATCGATTTCTTCCGCGACGGTGGCTATACCCACGTCAGCGGACCCGAGCGGGCTGCTTTCGAAGCGTTTGAGACTGCCGGATATACCGACGTCGTCCGTCCTTTCACTCCTGGCCCAGGCGTTTATACCTATTGGGACTACACACAGCTTCGATTCCCCAAAAAGGAAGGAATGCGGATCGATTTTGTCATGGCCTCCCCTGGACTAGCCGCAAGGGTCTCTGGCGCATCAATCGACCGCGAGGAGCGCAAAGGCAAGGGCGCCTCTGACCATGCGCCAGTCATTGTGGATGTGGCCAGCTGATGGCAGCCAGCAGGTGCCTGCAGTGAGCGGCAGAATCCATCAGGGGCAGGGGGGACTTCCCTTTTCCTCGACCCTGCGGGTCTACGAACCGCTGTCCAGTTTTCCGGAGCACTACCAGGCCGGACTCAGCGCAGCAGCTGCCCAGCTGCAGGAACGCTCCGCTATCGATGCCGCTGAAGTCCAGGCGTCACTGGGGCGCATTACCCGGCCCAACGGTGATCCTTTCCCCTCTGGAAGGACCGATGGCATCCGGATCACCACGGCGGATGGCACTCCGCCTTCCGCCGAGCATGGCGCCACGGACCTTTTGTACTGCCCGAACCAGCTGGTTCTCCGGGCAGGGTTGGCTGCGAACTCGCTGATGGAAGGCATCCACGGCCCGCTGGCAGAACTCCTGATCCCGGAGGACGTCAGGGAACGTCACCAGGCCCGGATCGATGCCGTCACGGCGGACGACTCTGCACACCTCATCCATTCCAGGGCCTCTACGTGGGGCATCCCCTTCGCGTGGTTCTCGCTCTTCATGGAAACTGACCGGAAGGATGTGGTGGAAGCCGATGGCCGGATCCTCACAGTCCGTGTCTGGACATCTATCACGCAGGCCAGGGAACGTGCCCGCTACGCCGCAGCCAGCCTGGCCCTGGCGGCCCCGGACCTGGACATGCTCGATGACCTCACACAGCTGAGCACGTGGCTGGACAAATTCGGCGCTGGCGCCATGCTGGAGCTGGACTACGGCGCAGTAGCGGACCGGGTTCACCCCGATGATTCGCCCATGGACATCCGGCTTGGTATCGAGTGCCTCGCAGAGGGGGATATGACCGGCGCAGCAGCAGCGTACCGCCGGCTCGCTTCACGATGGATACCGATCCGGCAGTTGGCCCGGGCTTCCTGACCTATCGGCGTTCAGGTCCGGGCTTCAGCCGACCGCGCAGCATCCTGGCGCAACCACAAAACCGTCAGCTGAGGAAGCGGCGATTCAGGGGGTGCATGGCGGCGCCGTGGTGCCGCGCACAATCAGTTCATGCGGCGCGGCAAGCGAACGTACCGCCCCTGCCTGTCCATCCAGCTCATCGAGCAGCATGCGGGTGGCAAGTTCGGCCTGGTCATCGGGGTGCTGGCTCACGGTGGTCAGCCCCATGGCTTCGGCAAAATCGTGATCATCGATACCGATGACCGAAACATCCTGAGGGACACGGACCCCAGCCTTCGCGGCTTCAAAAATGACGCCCATGGCCATCTCGTCCGACGCACAGAAAATGGCAGTCGGTTTCTTCCCCGGCAAACTCCATAGACGGCGAAACGCCTCCTGGCCGCTGAGCAGGGTGAAGTCACCCCACTGTTCCCATTCTGGCCGCGTCGGCAGGCCCGCCCGTTCCATGACATCGTGGAACGCGAGGATACGCACCCTGGGTACATCAAAGTTCAGGTCGGTCTGATTGTCCCCGTGGACCAGCGCAATGTCCCGATGGCCCAGGTCCACCAGGTGCTGGACTGCCAGGGATCCCGCAGCGTAGTCGTCAATGCCGATGTAGGAGCATTCCTCCACGTAGCCGCCCACCACAATCAGTGGAATGTCGATCTTCTGCAAGTGTTCAAGCTCTTCATGCGTCAGTGCCATACAGAGAACCAACAGGGCATCAATCTGCTTGTAGACCATTGTCTTGCTGAACAGCCGGACCCTGTTGCTTCCGTGGCCGCCCAGATTGAACAGCGTCATGTTGTAGTTGCGTAGATGCAGCTCCCGATCAGCTCCCTCGATGGCTTTGGAGAAGAACCATCTGCTAACAAAGGGAGCCAGGACACCAATTGTTTTTGTGCGCCCTGTCGCCAGGCCGGAGGCGGACGACGACGCGACGTAACCGAGGTCGGTTGCTACCGCCAGGATTTTTTCACGCGTTGCCGAGGAGACATTGGGCAGTCCCCGCACGGCCCGCGAAACAGTGGCGGTTGATACTCCGGCGGCTGCTGCCACGTCTTCGATGCTAACTCCGCTGTGACCGCCCCGAAGGGACCTCTCACTGGTGCGTGCCACGATGGTTACCCTTCTGGAGATAAAGCGGCGGGCCACACCGACGCTCCTGCGTCTGCAGAGCGTGATGCGACCCGCCGTCGTGCGCTAGGTAGTCGACGTTGGACGTCGGCCCGGGTTATCCCTTGAGGCCACCAGCGAGGAGGCCGCGCACAAAGTACCGCTGGAGCCCAAAGAAGACCAGCAGCGGAACAATGATGGACACAAATGCTGCCGCTGGGTTCAGGTAATCCTTGTTTCCGCGGGTACCTGAGATCTCAGCAAGGCGCTGGGTGATCGGTGCCACGTCGGCAGTACCTCCTGAGAACACCAACGCAACCAGGAGATCGTTCCAGACCCACAGGAACTGGAAGATCGCCAAAGATGCGAGTGCCGGGACTGACAGAGGCAGGATAATCCGCCAGAAAATGGTGGTGTGGCCAGCGCCGTCAACCTTGGCCGCTTCAATAACCTCACCCGGAATTTCCGAGATGAAGTTATGCAGCAGGAAGATACCCAGTGGCAGTCCAAACATGGTGTGCGCTATCCAGAGCTGGGCGTAGGAACCCGGCGGGATCTGCAGCACCTGGGTAAAGAGCGTCAGGAGCGGAATCAACGCCATCTGAAGCGGCACAATCTGCAGCGTAAAGACGAAGATGAATCCGGCGTCGCGCCCTTTGAACTTGCCCCAGGCAAAGATGTAGGCGGCCATGGAAGCCAAAACCAGCACAAACACCGTCACCGGGACAACAATGGCAATCGAGTTGACGAAGTACTGACTCAGGTTGGCGGACTGGGATCCTGCCGAGGCCGTGACATCCACGTAGTTCTTGAAGGTGAACTGCCAGTCAGTAAAGGCGTTCCACCAACCGTCGGAGCGCGGGCCGACCTGCTTGGCAGCGGGCCGGAACGACGAGACAAATAGACCGAAAGTCGGGACTGTCCAGACCACTGCGATGATCACTGCCGCAGCAGTTGCCCAACGGGAGGTCAGTTTGGTTTTGACCCTGCGCATCATCGGCGCAGCATCATCACCGGTGACTTCTTTGTTGGTCTGGCTTTTCCTGACGCGGGTCTTCTGTGTGGCCCCATCCGGCGTTGGCGTGACGGTCATCGGATTTCCCTTTGCTGACGGAGGACACGGGCGTTGTACACAACAATCGGCAGAACCAGGAGGAAGAGAATCAGCGCCAAGGCTGCACCCCTGCCAGGTTCGCCGGCGCGGAACGCCTGCGTGTACATTTCGTTGGCCACTACCGAGGTGTCGTAGTTGCCAGCGGTCATGGTGCGGACAATGTCGAACACCTTGAGCGTGGCGATAGTGATGGTCGTGAGCACCACCACCAGCGCGCCACGGATACCGGGGAGCGTGACGTTGACGAACTGCTGCCAAGGATTGGCACCATCCAGACGCGCGGCTTCGACCAGTTCAACGGGGACGCCCTTGATGGCTGCAGAGAGGATGACCATGGAGAACCCTGTCTGGATCCAGACCATGACAATGATCAGGAAGATGGTGTTTCCCGGGGCGTCCAGCAGGAACTGCTTGGGGTCGAGTCCCAACGCAACACGGAGCGCGTTCAGGACACCGGTCTGCTCAATCCCGGGACCGCGGTAGTCGTAAACGAGCTTCCAGATGATTCCGGCACCAACGAAGGAGATGGCCATGGGCATGAAGACCAAAGCCTTGAGGACCTTTTCACCCCGTGCCTTGTCGATGAAAACGGCGTAGGCAAGGCCGAAAGATGTTGACAGCAAGGGGACCAGGACGGTCCAGATGACTGTATTGCGAAGAGTGACAAGAGCCTCTGGCTGGGTGAAAATCCAGACGAAGTTGTCCACTCCATTGACCTTGCCCGAAGAGTCGGTGAAAGCCAGGAATGAGGTGGTGACGGCTGGGTAGACCAATCCCACCAGCAACAGTATTGCTGCGGGAGCAAGGAACCCGATGACAGTAATTTTTTCCTTGTCGGACTTGGGAGCCCTGTCCACCACAAGCATGATGAGTCCGATAAGCGCAGCGAAGACCGCGAGTGCGATCACAACCTGCAGGAGTTTTTCTCCAATGAAGTCCATAGCCCAACCTCCGGGGTACGTGGATCAGAATGAGGGTTACGCTGCTGAACCCCCGGATCCTCAACGGATCCGGGGGTTCAGCGAGCCGGGGAGGTTAGCTCTTGGGCCAGCTGCTTTCGATGCTGTCCGTGACTTCCTGCGATGAGGCACCGTTGATCCAGGAAACGATTCCCTTCCAGAAGGAGTTGGAACCAACAGCACCGGGCATCAGGTCTGAGCCGTCAAAGCGGAAGGTGGTGTTTTCATCCTGCAGACGGGCGATTGAGTCCTTGTCCAGTTCAGTCTGGGCGTTTGCGGGGTCAAGTCCCTTGTTGGCGCTGACCACACCGCCCAGCTTCACGCGGGTGTTGGCGAATTCAGCGCTTGCCATGAAGGCCTGGAAGGCCTGGACCTCGGGAGCGTCTGAGTACGCACCGACCATCTCGCCGCCACCAACAATTGCCTGTCCCTTGCTTGCGTCGCTGGGCGGAGCCATGAAGGCCCAGACGTCACCGTCGGGAGCAACAACAGTGCCCTCAGGCCAGTTTGAGGCCTGGAAGTTTGCCTGGTGGTGCATGGCGCACTGTCCGTCCAGGACCGGCTGACCGGCCTGTGCGAATCCGGTGGTCAGGATCGAGCGGACGTCACCAAAGCCGGCGTTGACGTACTGATCGTCCTTGAGGATGTCACCGGCAGTATCAAAGGCACTGACAATGCGGGGGTCGTTAAAAGGAATCTCGTGGGTGACCCACTGGTCATAGACCTCGGGTCCCTCATCTCGGAGGACAACGTCCTCGATCCAGTCAGTTCCTGGCCAGCCGGTGGCCTCGCCGGATTCGAAGCCTGCACACCACGGCTTCATGGTGCCGTCATCTGCGACCTTTTTGGTCAGGTCCATCATCTCGTCCCACGTCTTGGGGACTTCCCAACCCTTGTCCTCAAAGGTCTTCGGGGCGTACCAGACGTAGCCCTTGACGTTGGCGAGCATCGGCGCGGTGTAGAACGTGCCGTCAACAGTGCCGTATTTCTTCCAGTCCGCAGACCAGTTCTGGTCCACGAGGTCGGAAACTGCCTGCGGTGCTGGCTTGAGGTTTCCTGCACGGGCCTGGTCGGCCATGAGGCCCGGCTGCGGGAAGATAGCAATGTTCGGTGCGTTGCCAGCTTTGGCGCGGACGCCGATCTGGGTCTCGAATTCCTTGCTGCCCTCGTACTTGATGGTGGCGCCCGTGCATTCTTCGAACTTGGCCCACGACTTCTCAAGGTTTGTAGCTTCAAGGTCCACGATGGTGGAGTAGACCGAGATTTCCTTGCCGTCGTGGTTGCCGTAGTCTGCGTAGGCGCTGCAGTCGCCGTCACTTGCAGGAGCGGCGTCTTCGCCTGAGCTGCAAGCGCTGAGGGCTAGTGCCATGATGCCTGTGGCGGCAATAGGCAGCAGATATTTACGATTCTTCATGCGGATAACTCCTCGCTGAGTTCCTTTGGATAACGCTGATGCGAATGCGTGGTGAGCATCACAGTAATCAAAGTTCACAGGAAAATGCAAGCGTTTACACAGCGTCGTTTCCAGATTGAGACCTAGTATCCCCCAATCACTCTGCGCAGCGTCGGTCAGCGGCCCCCTTTCTCTGATCAGCAAGCGCCGGATCACCCTTGACTAATCCTCCGCAAAACATCACCGCCACCATGGACACTGCAGTGAATCCGTGGAACACTTTCCACGGTGCCGTGCCTGGGAACTGGGAGCCACAACCATGAATCAGATCATTGGAACTCTGCTACCGCTGGCGCTTGGAATCAGCCTGAGCCCCTTCCCGATCATCATGGTGGTCCTGATCCTCACCTCCAGCCGCGCGAGGACCAACAGCTTGCCGTTCATGGTGGGTTGGGTCGTGGGAATCGGGTCCATCGTCACGTTCCTCTCCTTTGCCATGGACGCCCTTGAAAAATCCACCACGGGCCCTGCGTTCGTGATCGCCGGAGTCCTTAGAATTCTCCTTGGGCTTGGCCTGCTTTTCCTCGCTTACCGGAAAATCAGGAAGCGCTTCGGAGACCAAGGTGAAACGTCACTGCCTGGTTGGATGTCGTCAGCGTCGTCCGCCACGCCCGGGCGCGCACTGCTCGTGGGACTCACGCTCTCCGCAGCAAACCCCAAGAACGTCGCCATTACTATCGCAGCGGGGGTAACAATTGGCGGCGCCAACCTCACTGTCGCCGCAGAGGTCCTGTCCATGGCTGTCTTCGTGGCCGCTGCCTCCGTCACGGTCATCGTCCCCACCGCAGGATACTTCGTGACACCCCGTCTTGTGCTGCCGTTGCTGGAGAGCATCGCAGGGTGGCTGACTGCGAATCACCAGGTCATGACCGGGCTTCTCCTGCTGATCTTCGGCACCATCCTCATCGGAAATGGGATTGCGGGTCTCCCCACGGCCTGACTCGCCGTTGGCAACCCTGGCCCAGCCGCCCACCAAACACCCGAGAGGTGGCCTAGCGGACCCGTTCCGCCCTGCTGAGCCTGGACCGGGCCCCCACACCAACGTGAATGAGGACCGGAATCTGGTGGCCCACCACGCGTTCGAGTGCCATCACAAGGTCTGCAACCTCGCCGGCCAGCAGGTGCGGCGCAACTCCCTGCCGCGGCTGCAGGCGTATCCGGAGTGCTGGCTTTCCCCGGTATTCATACGTTGCAACGGATACTCCTGGCAGGTCCGGGCGCCCAGCCAAAGCCGCTCTGACGGCCTGCTCGGCCACGGCGCCACCAATACTGATATCCCCCGGTTCGCCGCCAGCATCGACCTCTGTTGAAAGGAGCGTTGCACGGCCCTTGCCCTGCTGCGCCGCAAGTGCGAGCACCAACACAATAATGACCAGGAGCACCGCAGCCAGGGCGAGCCAGATCCAACTTTCTCCCCCACCGGGTAGCCTGGTCTGCTCGATGACCTGCTGGAGAGAATTCCATGCACCTCCAGACCAGTTGCGCCAGGCGGAGGCGACGGCTGGAATAACCACCAGGGCCAGCAGCCCCGCTCCGATGGCGATTAGCACGAAGCCGAAGAACCCGATGGCCCATCGGTTCAATCCTCGTGGAGAGCTATTCATGCGCCCACAACCCCAGACTCAGCGACAACAATCCGAACCGCAGGCTCAGGCTCCAGCTGCATCCGGCGGACTTCTTCCTCAACAGCGCCGCTGATCAGCTCGCGATCCACCGGAACACCTGAAGTGGGACGTACATTGACCACAACCAGCTTCCGTGACACCACCACCATGACCTGCTCCCGCTGCACGTTGGCAGCTGTGCGTGCCCGGCGGGCCAGCGAGGCTGCCAGGACGCCGTCGTCCACGACAACACCGATCCGGTCAGTCGGGATGCCAGACTCAGTGGCACGCATCGATGCCGTCCATCCGTTGAGGACATGCCGAGGGCGGCGGCCAGGCAGCACCGCCCCCAGAAAAAAGAACAACCCCACCATGAAGATCACCGCCCCCAACGCACCAAGAAGGATCGGTGAAAGCGAATCTGGCAGCTTCGCGAGACCCTCTACTGCATACTGTGGTTCGATCAGCCACGAAGGCTGCCCCACCAGGTGGACCAGGGCTTCCAGGAGGGCATAGCCGCAGAGGACCGTCACCACGATGGCCAGCACCACCACGGCAACCGATCGCGGAGAGGTAGATTCGCGTCGCAAGACGCGGCGCAGGAACGGCGATGGCGGGGGCGTTTCTGGCTGCACCGCGTTGCGCGTTTCGCCGCGGGCCGGTTCTGTTGGCTGGCTCATTGGACCTTTGCTCCGTGGCTGGTTCGGGCTCCACTGACCCTGATGTCAACGCGGCTGAGGCGAGACCCGCTCAGGGACGAAACTGTGTGATGAATCGCAGCCTTGGCGGTGACCGCCATGTCCAGGACTGACCCCTGGGATGCTGGGTATGAGGGTCCTTGGCGAAGGACAAGATTGAGGTCTGGAATGGTCATCGGAGCCACCACGGAAAGGGCAAGGAGCCCTCCGTCGTCACGCCAATCAATGCGAACATCCGCAGGCTGCACGCCCAGGGACTGTGCGGCGGCTGCCTTTGCGAGGCTGGTCAGGGCCTGCGTGCTGATCCGGGTGTGACCGTTGAGCGGAGTGGTCATGCTGGAAGTCTCCCCTCGGCACCGATGAAAACATCTGTCACGTCAACATTGACCTCAATGACCTGCAGCCCCACCAAGTCTTCCACCGCCTGATAGATAGCCTTGCGAACGTGGTTCGCAACAGAATGCAGGGGAACCCCGTAGGAAGCGACCAGGCTGACGTCGACTGCCACCTGCGTGGCACCCACATCAACACGGATCCCTGCCGTGGAATCGGTGGTACCCGCCGCACCTCGGAACGCACCAAGGGCACGGGCAGGCCCCGCACCGACAGAGTGCACCCCCGCAACCTGCCTGGCCCCAATTCCGGCAATCCTGGCTACGACACCATCGGCAATCTTGGTCCTGCCCGGGAGGCCTGGCCGCAGCTCACGCAGAGTCTCAGTGCCGGTGTCGGGCGCGTCCTCATGGCTTTGCATCGGGCACTCTCCTTCTGTCCATTCCAACCTTATCCCGTGCCTCTCCAGGCCCTGATACACATGGCTGCCGAGCGTTAGAGCACCGAACCGACAAAAAGGGAAGCATCCGTTCTGAAGAACGGATGCTTCCCTTTGCTGCCCTGCCTGGGACGGGTACCAGCCCCATCAGCCAGCATCCGGCCGGTTCCTGACCGGGTCAGCGTTTACTGCCGTCAGTGACGGCGTTGGGCCGATTCATCACCGTGCTGAGGCTCAGAGTCAGGCGCGGCGTCTGGAGCGTCACCGTTGGTCCAGCGTTCACTGATCTGCGCTTCGACAGCTTCTGCCACGTGATCAGCAACGTGCTCCTCATAGTGCTCCTGCATTGAGTCCTGGACAGAATCCTGGATGGAGTCCTGCACATGCTCGGTTACGTGAGCTGTGAGCTCCTCACGGGCAAGCTTGCGCTGCGCCCGCATGAGGGTGGCGTGTTCTTTGTGGAACGCCTTTGCCGTGGCAACACACATCAGCAGAATCACCACGCTGAAAGGCACGGCAGTCAGGATGGCCGCCGTCTGGATTGCGCCCAACCCGTTGGCCAACAGCAGTGCAATAGCAACAGCCGCGGAAGCGAGAGCCCAGAAGATCCGGATCCAGTTCTTCGGATCTGCGTCACCGCCAGTGGAGAGCATCCCCATGACAAGCGCACCGGAGTCTGCAGAGGTGATGAAGAAGATGGCGATCAGGATGATGGCACCGATGGTCAGCAGCGTGCCACCGGGCAAACCGCCAAGCATTCCAAAGAGCGCACCCTCCGTATCCACCGTTCCATCCTCGCCAACGAGGCCGCCACCGCCGAAGATCTCGCGGTAGATGGCCGTCCCGCCCAAGATGGAGAACCAGAGGAAGCCCACGGTTGTGGGTACCAGGAGAACGCCGGCAACAAACTGACGAACTGTGCGGCCCTTGGAGATCCGGGCAATGAAGATGCCAACAAAGGGGGCCCATGAGATCCACCAGCCCCAGTAGAAGGTGGTCCAGGCAGCCTGCCAGGCCTCACCCTCGGCACCGGAAAACGCAAGGGTATTAAAGGTCAGGCCAACGACGTTCTGCAGGTAGTTGCCGATTGACTGCACAAATTCACGGAGCAGGAACAGCGTGGGACCGGTAAAAAGAACAAACAGCATCAGCAGACCGGCAAGAACGAGGTTGGTATTGGAGAGCCATTTCATTCCCTTTCCGACGCCGGAAACTACCGAAACGATGGTGAGGGTGATGATGCAGAGGATAAGGCCGATCTGCGTCATCTGCGTTGCCTGGAGAATATTGGCCTGATCCAGGCCTGCAGAAATCTGCAGGACACCGAGTCCCAGCGACGTGGCCACACCGAACAGGGTGCCGACCAGTGCTACAACATCAATCAGGTTGCCCCAGCCACCTGCTACTCGGCGGGTACCCAACAGCGGTTCCAGGGTCCAGCGAATGGAGATGGGGCGGCCCTTGCGGTGCACTGCATAGGCGATCGAGACCCCTACCACCACGTAGATGGCCCAGGCATGCAAACCCCAGTGAAGGAAGGTCTGGGTCATTGCCTGCTGCGCCAGCTGGATAGGCGTTCCCTCGACACCGGGGCGCGGAGCAGCGAAGTGGTTCAGTGGTTCAGCAACACCAAAGAACACCAGGCCAATGCCCATCCCGGCAGCGAACAGGAGGGCAAACCAGGACATGACCGAGAATTCCGGTTCGTCCTCGTCTTTGCCGAGCTTTATGTCACCGTAGCGGCTCAGGCCAATCCAGAGCGCGAAAGAAACAAAAATAGCGATGGCTGCAACGTAGTACCAGCCAAACCACTTGATGACGTTGCCCTGCACGGAGGTGAACATGTCGTTCGCCGCGTCAGGAAACAGGGTTGCGAAGCCTGCGAAGACGACAATGATTACTGCAGCGGGCCAGAAGACCCAGGGTGCGATTTTCTTGTCAGTGCGGGTGGCCGCCGCGGGCGGCTCCCGATCCACTTTTACGGACCCAGTGGATCCGGAACCCGTTGAGGATTCAGTTGCTGCGTTTACTGAAGGTTGCTCTGTGGTGCCTGGGCCAGATATGGCTGCCATTCCCCATTACTCCTTCTGCGCCGCAAAGCGCACAGTCGAATTTTTCTTTGGACACGACATCGGCATTTGGTGGTCGGGTCGCGAGTACTCCCCTCTCACCAATTTCCCACCGAGGTCATTCATACTCAAGAGGTTCCGCAAAGGCTGCGGACCCCACAGTTCAGCCATAACGAAAAAACCCCGCTGTATTCTGCATGATTGCAGGAAACAGCGGGGTTTTAGCTGGTGGCTCCGACCGGCGTCGATCCGGTGACCTTTCGATTTTCAGTCGAACGCTCTACCAACTGAGCTACAGAGCCTAGGTGACATGTCACCATGACCACGGGAATTTCTTCCAGAAGTCAAAGCGACCCTGACGGGACTTGAACCCGCGACCTCCGCCGTGACAGGGCGGCGCGCTAACCAACTGCGCTACAGGGCCTTGATTTTACTGCTCCAGCAATGTTGCCATTGCTTTTTTTCAAGGCTTCGAGCTTACCAGACAATTTCAGCCTGGCGAACCATTTCCTTGCGTACCCCCAACGGGATTCGAACCCGTGCCGCCGCCGTGAAAGGGCGGTGTCCTAGGCCGCTAGACGATGGGGGCCAGAACCCTGTACGGAACATAAGAAAATCTGTGACGCCAAAGCCCCACAGTTATTTGCTGTCCGTTCCGAACTGGACTCTAAAACTATAGGGCCTACCGTGGAAATATCCCAAATCGTGGTCCACATCCCAGCCTCCTGTGGAGCAAGGTCCACAAAGCGGACCACACAGAACGCCACCAGGTCACCGATTTCCACCGCACCATCCCGGTAAGCTTCAAAGCATGCATGAGTACCTGCCGCCAGGCCTACCGATAGTTCCTGGAGCCGGAACAGGAGCGGCGGCTTTCACCATGACGGCCGACGATTTCGAGGATGCAGTTAATGCCGCACTTGCAGGCATCCCTGCCAATCTGGCCAAAGCCATGGACAACGTGGCGGTTTTCATTGAAGACACCTACATTCCAGATCCGCACGAAGACCCGGAGACAGTCCTGCTGGGCCTCTACGAGGGTGTGCCTTTGACGGAACGTGACTCGTGGTGGGATGCAGGATCCCTCCCAGACCGAATCACCATCTTCCGCGAACCGATTCTTGAGCTCTGCGGATCCCGCGCCGAGGTGGTCCATGAAGTGAAGGTCACCGTCATCCACGAGGTTGCGCACCACTTTGGAATCGATGATCAACGCCTCCACGATCTTGGTTGGGGCTGAAACGGAGAGCTGTACCGTCCGTCACCTCAGTGCCGAAATGACGCAGGTGAACGATAACCTTGGCCCATGGGACATGACCACGACCATTCACACGGCCTGACGGCCACCGGAAAACACCGTAAGCGCCTCATCGCCGTGCTCGCCATCACCCTGGCTGTTGTAGGTATCCAGGTGGTGGGCGCGCTCCTTTCGGGGTCACTGGCACTCCTGGCCGACGCCGGGCACATGCTTTCCGACGCCGCAGGGGTTTCGATCGCACTCCTTGCCGCGTGGATTGCCACCCGCCCCGCCAATGATGCACGCACCTACGGCTACCAACGGGCAGAAGTGCTCGCGGCCTTGGCCAACGCCCTGATCCTGATCGTAATCGCCGTCGTGATCTTTATTGAGGCGATCCGGCGAATTGGTTCCACGCCGGAAGTACAGACTGACATCATGCTGTGGGCAGCCATCCTGGGCGCCGCAGCCAACCTTGTCTCCCTGCTGATCCTGCAGGGGGCGCAGAAAGAAAGCCTCAACGTTCGCGGTGCCTACCTGGAAGTGTTGGGCGACCTGCTCGGGTCATTCGCTGTCATTGTCGCCGCCATCATCATCATGGTCACCGGCTTCCAGGCGGCAGACACTATTGCGTCAGTCCTGATCGCCCTGATGATTCTGCCGCGGGCGTGGAGCCTGTTGCGCGATGTGGTGGATGTCCTGCTGGAGGCAACACCCAAGGGAGTGGACGTGCAGATGATTCGGGAACACATTCTCTCTGTTGATGGAGTGGTAGACGTCCACGACATACACATCTGGACCATTACCTCTGGAGTGCCCGTCTTCTCCGCCCATATTGTTGTCAACGACGCAGTGCTCAATGCCCACGGCGCAGATGAGGTTCTGGACAAACTTGGAACCTGCTTGGGCTCTCACTTCGATACCGAGCACTGCACATTCCAGTTAGAGCCGGCCAGCCACTCGGACCACGAAACCCACCAGCACGCGTGAGCGAACGTCCGCGCCCGGCCAGGCAGGCGGCACCGTTCCACCGAGCTGACGTGCGCGAACACAAGGAAATTACACCGATGTTGTTCGTGTGACCAGTGTTGCCAAAGTGACACGGGACCCGTAACCTCACTTGTGCCGGGATAGCTCAGCCTGCGCGGCCGAGGGCTGCCAAGGCTTCCTCGCTCCATGACGACAATCACAGCGAGGTTCCTGAATGTCCCTGACCGGATCTGGCCGAACAGCCACGGCCATCTGCTCTGCACTGATTGTTGTTGGCGGACTTGCGCTCCCGGCGCATGCGACCCCTGAAGCGCTCAAGCCAGGAATCCAGCTCCCCGCCGCTCCCACCGTTCCGTCAGCCGACGACATCTCAGCTGCCAAGTCGAGCGAATCCGCAACGGCGGCGCAGGTAACCGCAATCGAGCAACTCCTCGAGTCTGCGACCGACACGCAGCGGGCGAGCCTGACAACAGCCATGGGTGCCAACAACACCTACAGCGACGCCCTGGTGGAGCTGCAGAGCAGGCAGTCGGCAGCGGAGACCGCAGCTGTAAAGGCCGCCGCGGCGGAGGAACAGCACCAGAAAACGCGCAAACAGGTTGGCCAGCTTGCCGGGGACCTCTACCGCAACGGCGGCGTGAACCCTGCACTGGGAACATTCGTGGCTGGAAATGGCGAGATCCTGGAACGCGCCGCAACCCTCGAAGCGATTTCTACCAGCCGGTCCCGGGCTTTTGCGTCAGCCGAGACTGCTGCGGCTTCGTCAGAGTCGCTCACAGCTGCGGCAGAAGAGTCGCGGAAAGCCGCGGATGAAGCAGCAAAGACAGCAGAGGTCCGGCGAGGACAAGCTGAAGAAGCCAATGCTGCGCAGGAAAAGGCAGTATCGGAGGCACTCTCGCAACGGTCGATCCTGGTCGGCCAGCTTGCCTCCCTGAGGAACACGACGACGCAACTTGAATCCGCTCGCATCGACGGACTGGAAAAGAAGCGCGAGGAGGCCCGCCTTGCAGAGGTCCAAGCCAGCGCTGCGGAAGCGGCAGCTGCCGAGGCCACCGCGCAGGCAAGCGCTCAAGATGCTCGGGGGGGATCAGGCGGCAACGCACCCGGGCAGAACAGGCCCGCAGAGAATACCTCGGTTCAGAACGCGCCAGTTCAGAACGCACCAGTTCAGAACCAGCCCGCTCCAGGCCGCCCAGCAACAAGTACTCCCACCCCGGTACGTCCCCAGGCACCAGCACCTGCTCCGGCTCCCGTGCGGCCACAGGCAGCAGTCCCGGCTCGGCCACAGGCAGCAGTCCCGGCTCGGCCCCAGGCACCAGCACCTGCTCCGGCTCCCGCACCTGCACCCGCACCCGCACCCGCACCCGCACCTGCACCTGCACCTGCACCTGCACCTGCACCTGCACCTGCACCTGCACCGAGCGGATCCAACATGACAGCCATCAACGTGGCAATCAGCAAAACTGGCGCGCCGTTCTCCTACGAATGGGGAGGTACCGGGCCGTACGGCTTCGACTGCTCCGGCCTGGTCCAGACTGCCTTTTCGGCGGCCGGTAAGGCACTACCCCGCACCGCCGGACAGCAGTATGCTGCAGCCCCCACCCATGTGCCGATTTCACAGGTCCAGCCGGGCGACTTGGTGTTCTGGGGAGGAAGCCCCAACTTCAGCCACGTGGCAATCTACATTGGCAACGGTCAGGTGGTGCACGCCCTGAACCCCAGCCAGGGAATCCTGGTCAACCAGCTCAGCGCCATGTCAGCCATGGGCCTGCACCCCGTCGCGGCCCGCTACTGAATCACTCAGGCCATCCCCAGCAGGGGACCAAACGAACTTCTGTCGTCCATCCTGGGATCGTGGCGGTCCGGGACCACCATGATGGGGCATTTTGCGTGATGCAGCAGCCCATCGGAGGTTGATCCCAGCAGCATCCCGGCAAATCCACCGCGACCGCGCGTGCCCACAACGACAAGCTCCACATTTTTGGAGGCTGCTACCAAAACTTCCACCGGTGACCCGTCTGCAAGGACATATTCCACGGGCAACGACGGAAAGTGGCTCTTGAGCCAGTCCGCGCCGGCCTGGAGCTGAATCTTGATATCGGCAAAGAGGGCAGTTCGGTCCATCGGTGCGGGTACCCAGGCCATTGACCCGGTGTACTGCGGGACAGCACAGATAACCCGCAGGGAAGCGCCCAAGCGCTCCGCCTGTTCAGCAGCATCGAGAACAGCAACCCTGGCCTGTTCGGAACCATCCACGCCCACCACTACAACATTTTCGACCGTCTGGGGACCTTCTTTGGCCCGCTCAGCATTGATCTTGCGGTCCTCGGTGATCTCCCCGAGGCGGTCTGCACAGATCAGGGGAACTGTCACTGTGGGGCATTTTGAATGTGCGGGCAGCGCGCTGCTGACGGAACCCAGAAGCCTCCCAACGAATCCACCCCGGCCCCGGGTGCCGAAGACCAACAGCTCTGCGGAGGATGACATCTCAAGGAGAACTCCAGATGCGTCCCCGTTCTCAACGGACGCCTCAACGTCAATCTCGTAACTCGACACTTTCTCCATGGCCTGCCGGAGGATCTCTTCGGCGCCGTCTCGAATGACTGAATCGTCAACTGTGGCGTAACCGCCATCCAGTCCCGAGGCTGCAAAAATCGGGACTGAGTAGGCAGTGACGATGTGCAGGGGCCGCTCGCGTCGCTGTGCTTCACGCGCAGCCCACACGAGGGCGCATTGACCGTGCTCCGAACCATCCACTCCCACCACGATTCCCTGCTGACCGGAGGGGTTTGGCCCTGTACTGCCTGCTGGATCTGGCTGATGTTCCTGTGCGCCCATGGGAGCCGCCTCCTTGCGATGCCTGATGTTTGTGGCCATTCTGCCAGAAGGAGCAGCACCACGCGTCCACCAGCCAAAACACTTTCCGCTGGAGAACTAGTATTCGCCCGGTCCAGGAAGGTCCGCACTCGTCGAGACGAAGGTGCAAGAGAATGCCACGCGCTCTTCCGGACTCTCCGAAAGGGCTATCCCTTCCGGTAAATGTTCGATAGTGTTCGGAACATTGCGGGTCGGTAACGTTTCAATCCCAGAAGCGCCCGGCCACGGCAACCGCGCCCATACGTTGGGGTTTACAGGACGCGTATCGGCCCAGCTGCCGATACAACTGAGCCGCATAGGGAGGAACGCTACGTGTCACTCGTGTCTGCCACAGGCGCCACCGAACAGACCACCACCGTGATCATCGGGGCTGGGCTTTCCGGCCTCGCCGTGGCCACGGAGCTGCGACAACGCGGAGTGGACGCGATCGTTGTCGACGGACTCGGCGGAGGAGCCACCACGTCTCCGGTCACTGCCCCCCTGCAGCGCTGCGACGCTGCCGCGTCGGCCTCGCATGAAGAACGCGGAGAGATCCTTCGGCACCTGCGCAACTACGCAGCCAGCCACCAGCTGGACATCCGGCCAACAACACGTGCATTCCAACTCACCATGCGTTCAGAGGACTCCCCTGCTCCCCTCTGGGAGGTCCATACACCCACGGGGGTCCTGCTGGCCCACACCATAGTCCTGACGCGGTGTGCCCAAAGCCAGCTCCGTCGAATGCTCAGTGATTTTGGCGTAACTGTAGGACAGAACCTTGTGGCTGCCATGCGCGCCATAGGAATCTACCTCGTTGGCGTTGGAGACCTGGTGACCCCGAGCCCCAAGGACGTCCTCCGTCAGGCAAAAACGGTGTGCCAGGCAATTTCGAACAGCGCAGCACCGCTGCAGGTCAATGCAGGATTTTCCGGATCGGCGGAACTACGCGCGTAACCTCCCACCCGCCGGAAACCGCGTATTCCCGGACGTGTCGGCTCTACCAACACTAGGCTCTGCCTGCGTGTGTGGCCTCAGTCGTCCACATCAGCCGGGTCATCGTTGGACACCCGGAGCCGACGCCGTGCAGTAACGCCCAGCCCAATCAGCAACGCCAGTGCCACGACGGCAAAAATCACAATGCTCCATGGAAAAGGTTCCGAAGCATCTGCGGCCGGTTCAGCTGCTGTTGGAGTACCAGGCTCCTGGGTACCAGCGGTGGGGACAGTCGCAGCGGAAGCCGGAGCGGACGCAATCCCAGGAGAAGCCGACGTGGGAACCGTGCCGGCGCCAGGAGTTGCGTTGGCACTTGAGGTAGCTCCCGGCGTCGGGTCCTCCGCAGGACCGGTTACGGAGAAGTTGAATGTTCCCTGGATCCGGTGCCCGTCGGAACTGGCCACACCCCAGGTGACTGTGTACCGCTCAGCCGGAGCGTCGTCCTTAAGTTTCTGAGTCGCCACGTTGTCGACAATCTGGACATCGCCATCTGCCCAGTTCTGGCCCGTCGAATCCTCAACCGAAAAAACCGGGTTCAGGCCCAGTGGATTATTGTTAAACGTCACTGATACTTCTGCTGGCACAGCATCCAGGACCTTGTTGGTCTCTGGAGACGTGGACACCGCCGCGTCATGGGCGGAGGCAGGTGCTGCAACGGCCAGGCCGGCAGCGAAAAAGAGGGCGCCGAGGATGATGCTCAGCAGTGGACGAAGTGCACGCATGGGATTGCTTCCTTGTGTTGGCTTCCTTACAGACTAGGCGAAAGCGCGTGGGGCCTGCCCGCGGGCCTTCTATGATTCAATCTGATCCCACAACCCCACCCGGAGGACCAATGCTCAAGCAGGGCTCTGTACTTGACAGGTATTTCATGATTTCCGAGCGGGGATCAAACGTCTCCCGCGAGGTTCGCGGTGGGTTCGCCACCTTCTTCGCCATGAGCTACATAGTGGTTCTGAACCCGCTCATCCTTTCGGGTGCGGATTCGAACGGCGACACCCTTGGTTTCACTGCTGTAGCAGCCGTGACGGCATTTGTAGCCGGCATCCTGACAATTCTTATGGGCGCCTGGGCCAAGCATCCCTTCGCGCTGGCCACAGGCCTTGGCGTCAACGCTTTTGTGGCTGTCACTGTTGCAACCAACCCGGGCTTGACCTGGCCGGATGTGATGGGCCTGGTGGTACTGTCCGGCGTGACCATGCTGGTCCTGGTCCTCACCGGCTTTCGGACGGCCGTATTCAAGGCTGTTCCGGAAGGACTCAAAACGGCGATTGTTGTGGGCATTGGCCTCTTCATCGCGTTGATTGGCCTGGTAAACGCCGGGTTTGTGCGCCGCGTACCTGACGTGGCCGGAACCACCGTGCCCGTGGGGCTGGGCTTCGACGGCAAACTCCTGGGTTGGCCCACCGCGGTATTCATTTTTGGCCTGATCCTCACCATCTCCCTGGTGATCCGCAAGGTCAAGGGCGCAATCCTGATCGGGATTGTCACATCGACCATCATTTCCGTCATCCTTGAAATGACACTCAAGATTGGGCCCAGTGTTTCCGGAGATACTTTCAATCCGCAGGGCTGGTCACTTGTTGCTCCGGCTTTCAGCGGCTGGGCGGCCCCTGACCTCTCCCTGATCGGTAAGGCCAACATCTTCGGCGCTTTTGGCCATCTCGGCTTTATCGGGGCCACCCTGCTGGCATTCGTGATCCTGCTCAGCATCTTCTTTGACGCCATGGGCACCATGGTCGGCCTGGCTACCGAGGCGGGAAGCATCGACAAGGATGGCAATATTCCCAACGTGGACCGGGTACTTCAGGTTGACGCACTTGGAGCCATTATTGGCGGCGGCGCGTCAGTATCCTCAAACCAGATCTACGTCGAAGCCGGCGCTGGTATTGGTGAAGGCGCCCGGACGGGCCTGGCATCAATTGTCACGGGCCTGCTGTTCCTTGTGGCCATGTTCTTCACTCCCCTGATTAACCTTGTACCCTTCGAGGCAGTTGCCCCTGCACTTGTGGTGGTGGGCTTCATGATGGTCGCCCAGGTAGGAAAGATCGACTGGCAGGACTGGGGCGTGGCTATTCCGGCGTTCCTGACGTTCACGCTCATGCCGTTCACCTACTCGATCGCCAACGGCCTCGGCGCTGGGTTCATCAGCTTTGTCATCATCCGCACCGTGCAGGGCCGTGCCAAGGAAATCCATCCCCTGATGTGGACAGTTGCCGGAGCCTTCCTGCTGTTCTTCGCTGTCGGGCCCATCGAGGCTGCACTGGGCATGTAGAGGACTACCAACGTGAAAACCCCCGGTCGTAGCGACCGGGGGTTTTCTCGCTACATGCTGCGATGGTCCCTGACGGACGCTTCCAGCTTCTCAAGCCCCGGAACCATTGACGCATCTACAGCCATTGGGTCCTCAACGTTGAGACGCTGCATTTCCCGACGGCTTTCTGGCGCGGTATTGATTTCGTGTTTGCCAGCAGCAAGCCCGGCCATCAGGTCAGTGATCACGCCGTCCAAAGTGCGGCGCTCCCAGCCCTGATCCGCACCGGCATTCTGCGTAGACATCATGGCCGTGTCGGTAGCTCCTGGGTAGACGGTTGCAACATGGACGCCCGTACCGTGCAGTTCCCGCCGCAGCGATTCACCAAAACGGGCCAGGCCTGCTTTCGTTGCGGCGTATACGGCGTAGAACGGCATGCCCACGAGGGCAATCCCGCTGGAAATGTTCAGCACAATACTTCCCCTTGCCCCAGCGCTTTCGCGGAGCTTTGGAAGCAGGGCACGAGTGAGAAGCAGCGGGGCGGTGAGATTCAGGTCGATCATTGATCGGATCTCTTCCTCGCTGGAGAGTTCAAGGCGCCCGGCCCGGACGTTTCCGGCGTTGTTCACCAGCAAGTCCACTGCATCCCACGATCCGATCGCCGCAACGACCTCGTCCACGGCGTCCTTAGCACTCAGATCCTGGACCAATATCTCGGCAGTTCCACCGGCTCTCTGCACCAGTGCTGCCGTGCGCTCCAGCGTTGCCGCCGTTCGGCCCACGAGCAACAGGTGAGCCCCCTGGGCGGCAAATTCGAGTGCCAGCGCCTGGCCGATTCCCTGGCCTGCCCCGGTAATGATTCCTCGACGGTTTGCAAGATCCATGGTCCATTCCTTTCACGTCCAAAAGCCCCGGCCCAGCGAGCTCGCTCGAGTCCGGGTGGTTCGACTGGCTCAACGTGGGCCAGACCCTCACTATTCCTGCGATGCATTCCAGCACGCAGGAGAAAACGGACCACCGCCCTGGTCTGGCATGACAGACAGCCCCGCCCGGAACTCCCTGACAGCGGAGGCCATGATCTGGTGAGCTTGGACCATGTCTTCTGACGCCGCGCCCCCAGGACCCGTTGACCGACAACCTGCCCCGTGGACAGGCTGGCACGACGGCGATGACCCGTCACACACGCGCTGGTGGCAGGGCGTCCACCTCCTGGCCGAAGCACCCTCGCACCAACCGTCCAGGGATGATTCACCCCCGTTCGAACTCCTTCCTTCCAGCGTGCGTCCGGTGGTTTTTCTCGGCTTTGCCAGTGATGCCGGGGTCCTCCGGAACCAGGGCCGCCCAGGCGCGGCGTCAGGGCCCCAGGCCATCCGCTCAGCGCTCGCACCCCTGGCATTCCACCTGAACCGGGAAGTCAAGGACGCTGGCGACATTGTGGTGGAAGGGGATGGTGACCTTGAAGCTGGCCAGTCCCGCGCCGGGACCGCCATCAGTCACTTCGTGGATTCAGGTCATCTGTGCGTAGTCTTGGGCGGCGGCCATGAAACGGCTTACGCCAGCTACCTGGGCCTGGCCGGTACAGCGGCCGTGCGAGACGGTCAACGGCTCGGGGTACTCAACCTCGACGCCCATTTTGACCTCCGTCAGGACGTCCGCCCTACCAGCGGAACACCATTTTTGCAGATGGCAAAGTCCGAGGCGGCAGTGGGACGAACCCTTGAGTACGCCGTCCTGGGGATTTCAGAACCAAGCAATACCCGTGCGCTGTTCCAAACTGCGCAGGAACTTGGCGTCGCATTCCTCCTGGACGAGGACTGCACGGCAGAGGCCGCACACTCATTTGTGGCGGATTTCCTGTCCCGTATCGACGTTCTCTACCTGACCATTGACCTGGATGTCCTGCCATCGGCTGTGGCGCCAGGCGTCAGCGCGCCCGCCGCATTCGGCGTTCCACTGGCGATCATCAGCGCACTTTGCCGTCAGGTCGCGGCAAGTGGCAAGCTGTTTCACGCCGACGTGGCAGAGCTGAACCCGACGCTGGATGCGGATTCCAGGACGGCAAGGGTAGCAGCACGACTGATTGCGACCCTGCTGCGCTGACTTGTTCGTTTTCTGATCACAACTGGTAGGTATTGTGTGATTGGGCTCACTGATGAGACCATTGTCTCGGAATGCGTTGTCCAGACGTCCCACCAGTGCTGACGTTTGGACCGCGGCCTCTTCCGGCGTCAGGGGGGACAGCCAAGGGGCCGGTCATTTTTAGAACGGTTCCGACCGGCAATTACACTTGTTCAGGCTCTTAGGCCGCTCAAAAGAAAGAATCCAATGACCACTGCAATTCTGGATAGCCCCCTGGCATCCACCCAGTCCGTCTCAGCGGGCTCCGCACTTCACCTAGTCTTTGATGCAGCGAGCAAGATCCACGATGGACTGGACCAGGCCGTTTCAGACCTCATGGTCCCGGCCCGCGAGGCGGGCAGTGGCATTTTGGTGACGCGCACCAGCCCCGGACATTACACAGTCGCCGTGGACTCCAGCGTTCCCTTTGGCCAGGTCCAGGAAGACATCGCCGCCTGAGTCACAGATACAAGGGGCTGGCTACTTGGGTCCACCAGGTTCCCTAGGGGATCTTCCTGATGACGATGCCGTCTGATTTTGTGAAGTGCGGATTGTCGGTCTGGCCGTCAGCAACAAGCCAGATAACATTGCCGCTCTGCGAGACTTCCTCAACCTCACCCGTAGCGACAGTCTGTGCGTGCTTGGCGATTTCCACCTGGTCACCTGGACGTAACACCGTCCAGTCAGCGTCAGCTGCAGATGTGGAACCGCGCCTGGACAACAATGTCCCGCGTGCTTTCATGTGAACAAATACCCCTTTGTAAAGGTTCGAAAGATCCCAGCATCATTGATGGGATCCCTGCTGCGATCTTCTTTGTACTACAGAACACACCGGGAGTCCGGGCAGGACGCGCTAAATTTTTCCAGCCTGCCCGCCGCTCCCCAGCACCGAAGATTCTTCGTCGGTCACGCGAGTTTTCCGACAGCCAGTTCGACGGCGTCGAGGACCTCACCAGATCTGACCATCTGGTCTGCCATTTCCAGCTCTGGTGAAAGGAATCGGTCTGCTCCCGGACCTTCCACGGATTCGCGAAGGGCACGTATCGCAGCGGCACCAGCTGGCCCAGGAGTCAGCGTGCCGTCCGAAAGCTGGCAGCGGATATCGATGGCCCGCGCAGCGGTAACCAGCTCGATGGCAAGAACCCTGCGCAGGTTCTCGACTCCCTTCCGCAGTTTCCTGGCAGCATGCCAGCCCATGGAGACGTGGTCCTCCTGCATGGCCGAGCTAGGAATCGAATCGACGGATGCCGGCACTGCGAGGCGCTTGTTGTCCGAGACCAGACCGGCCTGTGTGTACTGGGCAATCATCAGTCCAGAATCAACGCCAGGATCGGACGCCAGGAACGCTGGCAAGCCGTGGGACCGCGCTGGGTCCAGCATCCGGTCTGTGCGCCGCTCGGCGATGGAGCTCACATCTACGACAACAATGGCCAAAAAGTCGAGGACATAGGCCACGGGTGCTCCATGGAAGTTGCCGTTGGACAGGACGCGCCCATCGGGCAGGACAACCGGGTTGTCGATTGCAGCAGCAAGCTCGCGGGAAGCAACCATGGCTGCGTGGTCCACCGTGTCCCTGGCCGCGCCAGCGACCTGCGGTGCGCAACGCAGCGAATAGGCGTCCTGGACTTTGGTGTCATTGACCCGATGTGAGGCAACGATTGCTGAATTGGCGAGCACCCGCAGCATGTTGTCTGCGGCGGCCGCCTGCCCTGGATGTGGCCTCAGTGCGGCGTGCAACTCCGGCACGAACACCTGATCGGTGCCCAGCAGCGCCTCAACGCTGAGCGCGGCGGTGACGTCCGCCGTCGTCAGTAGTTTCCGGAGGTCGGCGATGGCCATGAGCAGCATGCCGAGCATCCCCTCGGTGCCGTTCACCAGGGCCAGGCCCTCTTTTTCGGCGAGCGTCACCGGCACAATCCCGTGATCTGACAGCAGTTCGGTCACGGATCGCTGGCCGCGACCGCCGCAGAGCTCACCGTCGGGTCCTTCCGCTTCGCCCTCCCCCATCAGAACAAGGGCGCAGTGCGAGAGTGGTGCGAGGTCACCGGAGCAGCCCAGAGACCCAAATTCGCGCACCACCGGTGTGATTCCTGCGTTGAGCACAGCCACCATGGTCTCCAGCACCACTGGCCGAACCCCAGTCCGGCCCGAAGCAAGTGTCTTGGCACGCAGGAACATCAGGGCTCGCACCACCTCGCGCTCCACTGCGGGCCCCATGCCGGCGGCGTGGCTCCGGATCAGCGATTTCTGCAGTTGCGTGCGC
Source organism: Pseudarthrobacter sp. PS3-L1 (assembly GCF_030063285.1). Taxonomy (GTDB): domain Bacteria; phylum Actinomycetota; class Actinomycetes; order Actinomycetales; family Micrococcaceae; genus Arthrobacter. Next base: position 232,203 of record NZ_JASISU010000003.1, read on the forward strand.
AGTTCAGCAGGTATGTGGCGGTTGGCCAAAGCACCGAACCCTGTGGAAATTCCGTAGGCGGGAACCTCGCTGGCCGCCAGGGTGTCGATGTGTTCGCGGACACGGGCGACGCCGTCCAGCGCCTCCTCGCTGATTCTCACGGTGGCGCCGTGGCGGGCGACGGCGAGCGTATCTTCTGGCGTGACGCCTGCTGAACCGAGGATGACAGTGGGGGCTCTGCCCGACGTGCTGGCGGTGGAGTCCTGGGCGTGCGTGGGAATAAGCGTCATGATTGGTTACTTTCCGGGGCGGCGGTGGCGGTGGGCATGGGGATGAGGACGCCACGTTCGGCGGCGACCTCAAGGGCCCTGTCATAGCCAGCGTCAGCATGGCGAATGACTCCCATTCCAGGGTCATTGGTCAAAAGGCGTTCGAGCTTCTGGGCCGCAAGGTCAGTGCCATCAGCCACGGATACCTGGCCAGCATGGATGGACCTGCCGATCCCCACGCCACCGCCGTGATGGAGCGATACCCAGGTGGCACCGGAGGCCGTGTTGAGCAGCGCATTGAGAATAGGCCAGTCAGCAATGGCGTCGGAGCCGTCAGCCATGGACTCTGTCTCACGGTAGGGGGACGCCACGGAGCCGGAGTCCAGGTGGTCGCGGCCGATGACGATAGGAGCTTTCACCTTCCCGTCGCGGACCAGCTGATTGAACAGCAGGCCTGCCTTGGCGCGATCGCCGTAGCCGAGCCAGCAGATCCTGGCCGGAAGCCCCTCGAACTCGACCCTGTCCGCTGCGGCATCCAGCCAACGATGCAGATGCCTGTTCTCCGGAAATAGGTCCTTGATTGCCCGATCTGTAACAGCAATATCTTCCGGATCGCCGGACAGCGCGACCCATCGGAAAGGACCCATTCCCTCGCAGAACATTGGCCGGATGTAGGCGGGAACAAAACCAGGGAACCTGAACGCGTGAGGGTATCCGCCCTGCCGGGCCTCATCTCGGATGGAATTGCCATAGTCAAAGACTTCCGCCCCGGCATCCTGGAATTCGACCATGGCCTGGACGTGGCGGGCCATGGATGCCTGCGCCTTTTTGGTGAATCCCACAGGATCAGCCGCAGCTTCGCGTGGCCATTCCTCGACAGTGATGCCTTCGGGGAGGTAGCTCAGTGGATCATGCGCTGAGGTCTGGTCGGTGACGATATCGACTGTGACTTCACCTGCCCTGTGGCGCCGCAGAATCTCCGGAAAAACTTCTGCCGCATTTCCCACATACCCTACCGACCATCCGCGGCCCTCGTCCTTGGCTTTCTGAGCCTTCGCCAGCGCAGTGTCCAGATCCGTTTCCACCTCATCGAGGTACCGTTTGCCCACCCGGCGGCGAAGCCGGGATTCGTCGACGTCGACAATCAGGCAAGCCCCGTTATTGAGGGTGACGGCCAGCGGCTGGGCGCCACCCATTCCGCCGCATCCGCCAGTCAGGGTCAAGGTGCCAGCCAGTGTGCCGTCCTCGGTCCCGGTCAGTTTGCGGGCAATCGCGGCAAAGGTCTCAAAAGTACCCTGCAGGATTCCCTGCGTACCTATATAGATCCACGAGCCAGCCGTCATCTGCCCATACATCAGCAGGCCCTCAGCCTCGAGACGGCGGAATTCCGGCCACGTGGCCCAGTCCCCCACCAGGTTCGAGTTGGCCAGGAGTACCCGGGGAGCCCATTCATTGGTCCTGAACACACCCACCGGCTTACCGGACTGGACCAGCAGCGTCTCATCGGATTCGAGCGTTTTCAGGATCTCCGTAATTGCATCGAAGGCGGCCCAGCTTCGAACAGCCCGTCCCGTGCCACCGTAGACCACCAGGTCATCGGGGCGCTCGGCCACCTCTGGATCCAGGTTGTTCATCAGCATCCGCAGGGGAGCCTCTGTCTGCCAGGATTTTGCGCTCAGTGTGGTGCCCCGGGCTGCTTTGACCGGGCGGGCACCGGTGGTGAAATCGGCGGGTGCCATGGTGGCTCCTTTGGGTGTGGAAGGGTGTGGAAATCTCCTTCCTCCACTAAAGCCGCTGATGCTCAGGACCTGTAGGTCACACGGGGTGGAACTGTCCGTAATCCCAGACTCCCGGCCGGGGCACTAGTGGGTGAGTGTACTGGCAGGCCTTCCATACAAGCGGGAGGAGAGCTCATCGGCGGCCTTCTGAACCCTGGCCGCAAGCACGGGCCACTGCTCCACTGGCACCTTTTCCTCCAGGAAGGTTACGGCCACGGCAGCCGTGGGCCAGCCCGAATGATCCGTCACAGCCGCAGCAATGGAGCCAAACCCCGGGGTCACCTCACCGTGCTCGGTTGCGTACCCGCGCTGTCGGACCTGGTCAAGGTGCGAAGACAACGCCGAATACTTCATGATGGCGCCCTCCACATAATGGCGGGCAGTGAACGCTTCCGCGTTGGGATACAGCGCACGTGCCTGTGACTTCGGGAGGGATGCCAAGATGGCCCTGCCACTCGCCGTGAGGTGGCTGGGAAGGCGGACGCCGACGTCGGTCACCAGTGACGGGCGATTTTTGGCCCGGTCCTCCACGATATAAAGCACGTCGCGGCCATGCAGAACAGCCAGGTGGGCGCTCTCACCGACCGCATCTACCAGGGAAGCAAGCAGTGGACGCCCCAACCGGGACAGCGGCTCCTGGCGTGAATATGCCGAACTAAGCTCAAAGGCACTGATACCCAGTCCGTATCGCTGCTCCTCGTGCAGATGCAGGACAAATCCGCTGGCTTCCATGACGCCCAGGAGGTGATAGACGCTGGAGCGGGGCAGGCCCAGCGACGTTGCGATGCTGGACGCTGCCATCGGCCCACGCCTTGACGCCAACAGCTTGAGTATCCGGAGGGTATTCTCGGCCGCAGGAACCTTCGAAGCCAGTTTCGGCGCGGCAGGCGCTTCAGGGATGGGGTTCACCGGAGTCATGCCATCATCGAACCACGGCATAGTCTGGGATTCCAGATGCGCCACACATTTTCCCGCGGGGCTGGAAAAGCGAGACACCGCTCCCTCCGAAAACGGCGCCTCGCTGCCCCGTATGGCTAGAGTGCCGCGTGCGCCGCACGGACTGCGTCGGCCATTGTGGTGGTGGGCCGGCCTATGAGATCGGAGAGTTGGGTACCGTCCACGAAGAGGTCACCGCGGGCGATTCCACGATCAGAGTCCGCAAGGATGTCAGCGAAAGCTTCCGGAACTCCGGCGCCCTTAAGGAGGCTGCTGAAGTCTGCAGCGGGAAGATCGTTGTAGGCAACGGTGGTGCCAGATACGTCACTGATTGTGGCAGCAAGTTCTGCCATCGAGAAAGCAGTATCTCCGCCAAGCTCATACACGGCCCCGGCCTGGTTGTCAGCAACTAGGACAGCTGCTGCAGCCGTTGCGAAATCAGCACGTGTGGCAGCGCTGACTTTGCCTTCGCCGGCGCTTCCAGCCATGGCGCCCTGGGCCAGGGTGCCAGCGAGCTGCTCGGTGTAGTTCTCCAGGTACCAGCCGTTGCGCAGGATGACGGCGGGGAGGCCGGAGTTCTCAATCAACCCCTCGGTGGCCTGGTGCTCTGCAGCAAGCGTCATGGCCGTGGTTCCAGCGTTCGCGATGCTTGTGTAGGCGAACAGCTCCACCCCTTCGGCCTTGGCCGCATCAATGACCGCCCGGTGTTGAGCCAGTCGCTTGCCTACCTCGCTACTGGAGATCAACAGCACTTTGCTGGCGCCCTTGAGCGCCGCAGCAACTGTTGCGGCGTCGTCGTAATCCATGGCCCTGACCTCGACACCACGTTCGGCCAGGGTGGCGAGCTTCTCCGCTGAACGTCCTAGGGCGACAATTTGGCCTGCAGCGACGCCTCGGTCCAAAAGTTCAGCAATCACGTGCTGTCCCAGCTGACCGGTTGCTCCGGTGATGACGATGCTCATTGGTTTTCCTTCCAGAGAAGTGATGCTGTCCTTCATGCAAACAGCTCATCCGGGAAGATACTTCCCACGGGAGAGTACGCACTTTGAAGTAAGGTACTACCATGAAAGTAAGCACGTATTCCACCCTCCGCCCGGGCGCCATGTTTCCGGCTGGCTGCTCCAGCCGCACGCTTCTTGACCACGTCACCAGCAAGTGGGGAGTATTGATCCTGGTGGCCCTGTCCGAGGGGCCGCACAGGTGGAGCGGTCTTCGGCAACGGGCGGAAGGCATCAGTGAGAAGATGCTGGCCCAGACCCTGAAGATCCTGGAACGCGATGGCCTGGTCCACCGCGAACAACAGCCCGTCATTCCTCCGCGCGTGGACTACAGCCTGACTGCAAAGGGCCATGAACTTACGGCCCTTTTGCTGCCGCTGTTCGGGTGGACCCTGGACAACGCCGAGGAAATCATTGGACACCAACAAGTACAGGCTGCCACCCTCAACGGCCGCCTGGAAAATCCGTCAGTCGCCAGCGCCTAGGGTTTCAGCACCAGCGCCAATCCCTGCTGGCGCAGCAATCGGGTCATGGCGAACGGACCCGCCCGCGGCGAATGTCCTGACCTGGGCATCGTGCCAGATGTGCGCAGGAACCGCGCCCCCCAGCAGGCGCCGGGCCAGTGCAGGATCGTTGTCGAAAGGCAGGTCTGATCCAGCCATGATCATGTTGCCGTAGCGCCTTCCCTTCAGCATGGCCGGGTCCGCGATAATAATGGCGTGTGCAAAGGATGCCGCAATGCCCGCGGCATCCTCCCGGGCATTTTTCAGGTCTGGGGCATCTCCGGAGTTCACGACGTAGATGCCCCCCGGAGCCAGCACGGCCTTCGCATGGGCGTTGAACTCCAACGTTGTCAGCGGCCGCGGTGTGAGGGAACCAGCAAAAACGTCCCGGATGATGAAGTCACGGGTATCTGGGGTCAGCGCCTCCGTGACAGCGCGGGCCTCGCCCACCCGAATCCGCATCAGCGGTGCCTTGGGCAGATCGAACCAGCCACGGACGTAATCGGCCAGCTTTCCGTCGAGTTCCACCACTACCTGGCGGGCGTCCGGATAGGACGCATTGAAGTATCTGGCCAATGAGCATGCTCCGCCGCCAAGGTGCAGCCCGCGGAGTTTGGGTTTAGTTTCCGGAGCCCAGCGCGACTCAATCAATGCAGCTACCCAGCGCATGTATTCGAAGTCAAGGAATAGCGGATCTGCCAGGTCAATGTGCGAGCTCATGACGCCGTTGATTTTAAGCAGCCAGCCCGTGGAATTGTCCTGGTCCGCGATCAGCTCACAGTCGCCGGTGTCAACGTAGTAGATACCCTCCACGGGGCCGTCCGGACGGCTACCTTTCGGCACCTCCACAACTCCCGACGTCGGCCGGTTCCGATTCCCTTTTGCGCCGCGTCCGCCGCGTTCACCCTTCGCCATCAGACCCGCACCGCGCTCACCATAGGTTCAACCCTAGTGCGTGGTGCTGCCAGGCTCCGCAAGGGAGCGAAGGTACGAACCAAACCCTTCGGGCGCCCTACCTTCAGTTCTGCTAGAGGTGATCACGCGGATACGGTCTGTAGCAACCACCCGGTAGCCTCGCTGGCGCATCTCGGTCACCAGGATGCGGTCCTCATGCGTTTCCAGCGCCGGAAAACCACCACTCACGACATAGGCCGAAGCCCTTGCTCCCAGGTTGGCGCCGTGGATGTGCGAATGATTTTCTGTCAGTGAATGCCTGCCATGCCACAGCCGCAGGATTGCGGGGTCGGCCCCTGACGGCTCGGGTTCGACTGTGCCCAGGACAGCGTCCGCGCCGTCCTGGGCCATCTGCACCTGGGTCAGGAGCCAGTGCTCCGGTACCACCGAATCTGCATCGGTGCTGGCCACCCAGGTGGAGGCTGATGGCAGGGCGGAGCTTGCCCGCAGCCGGAGCAGGCCTTCTGAGACACCAAGCTGGCGGGCAGCGCCGACGCTCCGGAAGTGGCTGTCAATACTGGCAAATCTGGCGTCACCAGCAACAACGGCATCAGCCGCCCGCTGGGAATCGTCAGTGCAGGCATCAAGCACCAGGACGCACAGGATCTGGATGCCAGGTTCTGCTGACTGCAGGACGTTCATTGCGTGGCAGACGGCGGCGAGGCAACGTCCAAGCCGTTGCTCTTCGTTGTGGGCCGGGATGACCACCACAACCTGCTGGATCCCTGCATGCCCGTCAGCAGCCTCGACTGTACGGTGGTTCCCCAACACGTTGCTCATGAGGCTCCCGCAGAGTCATTGCGCGCGCCGGGAGCCACCAGGACATCCACAAGGAAGTCGCGTTCCCGGTACTCCCCGGCAACGTCCCATCCCAGCGATTGCCGAATCCGGGCATGCGCCGTGTCACCGTCAAGCGCCCACCCATCGATCGGGTGCCGCCAGTGGCACAGGAGGAGCGTCCCGCCCGGCAACATCGCTCCGGCAACCCGATCGACGAGCATGTCCAGTTCTGCCAGCGTGAGGTAGTAGCTAACTTCAGAGACCACCACCAGGTCGAAATACCCAGTTGGCCAGTCAGCGGGGACGCTCACCTGCTGCGTCCTGACCTGGGGCAGCCTGGCAAGCCTGCTCCGTGCATGCTCCAGGGCCGCACCGCTGGCGTCCACTGCCAGCAGCGCGGCACAGCGTGGCGCTAGGTCAGCTGTCAGCGCGCCGATGGAACACCCCACCTCGAGTGCCGAGCGGTAGCTTTTGTCTGGCAGGGCTGCCAGCGTCAATGCCCGTTTACGCCCTTCGTACCAGCTGCCGGTGTAGTCCCACGGGTCCGCGCTGGCGGAATGGACGACGTCGAAGATCTGCTCCGCATCAGCGGCGCCATAGTGCCGGGTAGCTGTAGCCTCGGCACCGGCCCGGCCCTCGGCCAGTCCACGACCTGGCGTGAGGGCGAAGACTTCGAAACTGCGTTCAAAATGTTCCAGGAACCCTGCGTGGAGCAGCGCCTCGTCACCGGGCTCTGGGGACAACGGCGCGATTTGGCTCTTGTGGGTCTGCAGTGCGGCGTCCTTGGCCGCCCGGCTCTGGGGCGTTGCATCCACGCGCTTCCAGGACCGCCACTCATGGCGATCCGGCACCGCCCAGTGCCAGTACCAGATGACAAATTCGAGCAGGGCGTGACCTCCCGCCAAGGCAGTGTCCGCCGCAAGGGAACCCAGGGCATCGTGGTCGGTGTGCCCGTCAAACCGATACGGCGCAACGAGCACCACAGCCTGGGAGTCGTTCCGATGCCTGGCTGCCCGATCTCGCAGTGCCCCTGCGATCAGGTCGCTGTGCGCCGCCACCTGGCCATCCGGAACGCCGAGATACAGCCAGTTGCCGCCAACGCCCAGCACATCCATTGCCGTCCGGAATTCAAGGAGCCGGCAGCTTGCCAGCTCGCGCGGCGAGAGCGTGGGCGACTTTGGGTGCGACGCTTCGCCGGCAGTGCAGAGGATTACCTCCACGGTGGCGCCGGCAGCGATCACCTGCGACATGAGGCTCCCCGCACCCAGCGACTCATCGTCAGGATGGGCCGCAAGCACAATGAACGTCAGACCCGAGAGGATGCGGCCATCCCCTGGGTGCGATCCGGCGGCCTGTTTTTCTGGTCTGGCATTCAGTGCCACCAGGTCCAGGACCGGAAGCACAGGCAGGGAACTCTCCCGCCATAGCCGTTCTGGCGTCCCCTGCTCGGCGTGGGTGAAGCTCACCAGGACCTCTTGCCCTGCAGCGTAAAACGGGCAAGTTGGGCATCATCACGGGACCCGTGGTGCTGCCGGACATAGAGCGAGAGATCGGCCATCCGCTTCGCGTACGTCCTGTCAAAGGCCAGTGGTGCTGGTCCGCGGTTGCGGGCAGCCAAGTCCAGGACGCGTTCGACGGCGGCAGCAACGGTTGCGCGCACCCGCAGCGCCTCGGGCCACGCGTCAGCGCCATCGAGTTCGCCGGCATCTACCGCTTGGGCAGTGGCGCCGAGCCAGCGAAGCGTCATGGTGAGCGTTCTGTCCATTTCGCCCAGGGCGGCGAGCGCCAGCTGGTCTGGCTGTCGGCCGCCGTCGGCCTGGTGGTTCAGCGACCGGCTGAAGTCTCGGGCCACCGCCACTGCCCCGCCAAGCCAGCAGGCGGCCACCGCCATGCCTCCCCAGGCAAAGCCGGGCCGGGCGTGGTACCAGCCGGGATTGCCTACCGGGACTGCAGGGGTCCCCGCGCAGTGGATGCTTCCGCTGGGGACCTCCCGGAGCCCGTGGGCAATCCAGTCAGGCTCCTCAGCTTCGACTGTCCCATCCTTCAGGCTGATGGCAAACAGCGCGCGGCCAGCATCGGGGGTATGCGCAGTTACCAGGGCTCCATCCAACGCTGAGGCAAGTGAGCACCACGGTTTGGAGCCGTCAAGGAGCCACTGTGGGCCTTCCTCCGGGCCGCGGACATGGTTGTCCTGGGCTGCCAGCGTCGTGGCAATGGCCTCGAGCCGGAGCCCTGGGCCTTCGGCGGCAAAAACGCCCCAGGTCCGCCCGCCGGAATCTGGTATTCCGGCCTGGTCCAGGATTGCCAGCGCATCCAGGTGCGGCTCAAAAATTCTTGCTGCTGCAACATCAACAGCTGCGATCGAGGCCAGAACGGTCCATACTGCAGCCGTACTGTTTGATGCTGGGGACTGCGGCCCCGGTAGCGGCAGCGTTTTCCCGGCCGAACGGGCCAGGGCAAGGAGTTGCGGTACGTCACCGACTGATCCAGCTACGGCTGCCAGCAACGCTCGCAGGTCTGCCGGACCGGCTTTGCCGCCAAGGAGGTCAACAGGCTCGGGGACGTCTTCCCCCGATACAGAACGGGCAAAACCGGGCGTCTCGGGTGTCCTGCTCATGGTTCCTCCCTGCACGCCACGCCGAATGGCATGTCCACGCGCATCCATCATAAGCCTACTTAGTAGATTGATGGCTCAAGCCGAGCAGCACAACTGCTCGAGCTGGGTCAGCTGTCCATCTGGCCGAGCGCACCCTCCAGGCGCTCAACCTTGGCAGTCAGCTCTCCTGAGTAGCCGGGCCGAATATCGGCTTTGATCACCAGGGACACCCTGCTGCCAAATTTACCGACGGCGTCAGTGGCCCGCCTGACAACATCAAACACTTCATCCCATTCCCCCTCGATGGTGGTGAACATGGAGTCGGTGTGATTGGGCAAGCCCGAGTCACGGACAATTTTCACCGCCGCGGCAACGGCATCGTGGACCGAGGCATCGGTGGCGGACTGGTCCGGCGCGGCTCCCTGGGGAGTGCCGGATGGGGCTACAGAAAAGGCAAGCAACATAGCCCAAGTGTGCCTGCTCCATTAGTTTTTTGTCACATAAAAACGTACTGGCCGGTAACGGTCCGCCGAGAGGAACCCGTTGCTACCCTGAACCCATGGACGTCGCAGTAGCCCGCAAACCCCTCCGCGCGGACGCGGCCCGGAATGTGGACAAGATTATTACCGCTGCCCAGCAGTGCTTCAGGGAATTCGGACCGGATGTTCCACTGCAGACCATTGCCGTCACAGCGGGAGTGGGCCCGGCAACCCTGTTCCGAAACTTCGCCGACAAAGAGGCCCTTGTCCTGGCGACGCTGGGCCGCCAGTTGAGGCTTCGCGTGGATCCGGTCATGGAACAGTCTCTGCTTGACCCTGATGCGGCCAGGGCCCTCCTCCGTGTGATCGAGGCGATCATGACTGCCGCGAGCGACGACGCAAACCTCCTTGCCGCCGTCGCTGGACGCCGCCGCCAGCTCCTGAGAAGCATTACGGGCAACGTTATTGGCACGCTGGGTGTCCTGTTGGGCCGTGGCCAGGCGCAGGGGACGTTGCGAACAGATATTTCATTGCCGGACATGATTCAGTTGCTGGGCATGCTCATCGGAGTCCTGGACACCCTGGAGCCCGGCTCCGACGCGTGGCACCGCCCGCTGTCCCTCATGGAGGATTCCATCCGCACCACCCGCCCTGCACGGCCGTTGCCGGCGCAAGAGCACCAACCCGACCTGACCTATGCCGGGATGGCTCCGGCCTGAGGCGAACGGCCGCCAGGCCTCAGGGGAACCCTGCCAACCGAAGCAGGGCCGCTGCTGCGGCGCCTGCAATCACCACCACCAGGAACGGTGCCCGCAGGAACAGTGCCACAGCTGCTGCCACCAAGGCACCCAACCGGGCATCGAGCACAATGGACTGTCCCGTCACCGTTGCGTTGACCACTGTCAGTGACGCCAAAAGCCCAATGGTCATGGCCCCGGCGATCCTGGACATCCGCGGGTTGCCAAGGACCGCGGCCGGTAGCAGATATCCCACCAGTTTCCAGCCATACGCGAGCACGCACGCAACCAGGATCCAGCCCCACAGGTTCATGCCGTTCCGCCCCGGAAGGTCTCGTTGCTTTCGGGGTAGGGATCAACGTCAGGTTCCAGGCCCTCGTTGCTGCGGCCGTGGCTCACCGCGCCAATCACTGCCGCCACCACGGCAGCAACCAGAATCGGAACGCCTGGCGGAACCCAAGGAACTGCCAGCACTGTGGCCACAGCACACACCACGGCAATGGCCGCAGGCTCACGCCCCTTCAGCCTGGGCCACAGCAATGCCAGGAATGCGGCTACAGCGGCACCGTCGAGTCCCCACTGCCTGGGATCTCCCAGTCCGCTCCCGGCTAACGCACCCACCGCTGTAAAGACGTTCCAGAGGACGTAGATCCCGATGCCGGCGGCCCAGAACCCCCGGCGTTGTTCGTCGGGATCGGTCTGTCCGGTGCTGGTGGCCGCCGATTCGTCAATGGTGACCTGCGCCGAGGCGAAGCGTCGCCAGCCCCGCGGGCGCAAGAGTGCATTGAGCTGCATCCCGTAGATGCCGTTGCGCATTCCCAGCAGGGTGGCAGCACTCATGGCGGCCACCCCGGAGCCGCCGCCGCCCACCACTCCGATAAACGCGAACTGGGAGCCGCCACTGAACAGCAGCAGACTCAGGGCCATGGTCTGCCAGAAGTCAAGGCCTGACGTAACTGACAGCGCCCCGAACGAGATCCCATACAGACCTGTGGCAACACTGATGGACACCCCCACCCGGACAGCTGGCGAGTCCCGCAGCCTCACTGTCTGGCGATTTTCTTTCGCAGGCTCCAGGCCCACAGAATCAGCGGCACCTGAAACGGCAGCCTGAGCGTATGTGCTTTGCGCTGACCTGCTGACCCTCGCGGTCCGTAGGCCCTGCGCAGGGCATCGATATGACCTGCGGTAAATGCTGCGTACATGGCAGTCACGCCGGTCGCCGTAAATCGCCGGGTGGCGGGAACAAGAAGCCCGACGGCGGCACCGGCCTCTATGAGTCCACTCACCGCGATCCATTCGCCACGCGTCATGATCGCCAGCGGCGTGGGCGTCCCGCTCCTGTCCGCGTGACCTGGTGAGCCAGGATCACCTGCAGAACCGTTGCCCCTCGCTCCCCCGCTGGTTCCGGCAGGCCTTGCCTCCGGAATTCCGGCCTCGGACATCCCAAAAACGACAGCTGCCGGTTCAGGTACAACGGTGTCCGCGTCAGGGTCCGCGGACACCAGATCCGCATCCACGCCGGCCCGCGGCGCCTGGTCCTTTGGTTCCTCACGGCACAGGTAGCCGGGGACTACTTGCCTGTAAAAGGAAGGGTCGCGGAAGTGCTTGAGCGCGCTGGCGGCCAAAAGGGCGCTCATGGCTAGTGCGGAGAGAGTTTGGACAGTCGCTCTGGACGGTGGCAGGTGCATGGTTCAACTCAACCACAGGGAGCGTCTGCTTGGCACCGCACCACAGCTGCTACAGCTGGGCCAGGACCCGGGCGGGCTTGTTGGTGGTGATCTCGTGGATCCCGAGCCCCTGGCACAGTGCCACATCGCGTTCATCGTCGACAGTCCACACCCGGAAGCGCCGTCCTGACTCAAGCCAGCGCTGCACTGTTCGGGCATGCTGGCGGACGTAGTCAATTCCCGGACCGGCCAGCCCTACCTGGCTATTATCAAGTAACTGTTCGCCCTCTGCCTGGGCAGCCTTCATGACATTGGCCACCGCGCTGCCGGAAAGTGCGCCTAGGCCCATCCCCTCACGGAGTTCTGCAACATCAACGTCAGCCACCAGCTGGCAGATGAACGTCCCGGGGATCTTGCCGAGGAGGTATTTGGTGGCATCCGGGTCGAAACTCATGAAGGTGACGCTGATGTTGTCCACTGCTGAGGACTCCGGCGTCCAGCCCTCTGCCAGCAGAATGTCCAGCACCCGGTCCTCAAGCTTGAACGCAAAGGGGCTGGGATGCTTGAGCTCAATGGCGAGGCTGATGGGGCGTCCGGCGCCGCGCAGCAGGTCCAGGAGTTCGGGCAGGGTGAGGAACTGTTCACTTTTGGCGCCGTAGGCTTCCGGCACCCGGGCACCCTTCCAGGAGGAAAAGTCCAGGGCACGCAGTTCCTCAAGCGTCCGGTCTGCCACGGGCCCGGTACCATCCGAGGTTCTATCCAGGGTGGAATCATGCAGAAGGACCACCTGCTGGTCCCGGGTGAGGTGCACATCGCATTCCACGCCATCCGATCCATCCGCCAGCGCCTGCAGGTAAGCCGCTCGGGTGTGTTCAGCGAACGCTGCACTGGAACCGCGGTGGGCAAAAACCAGGGGCCTGGTGGACTCGGAGGTGTCGTGTGTCATGAGGACACGCTAGCTGACGGACCGCTCCGGCACGGGGCTAGGCTTGGCACATGCAGGTGAACTCTGAACAAACTACTGCGCCCACGGGCGCCCACGCCGCGACCCCCACAAAGGCAGGCGGCCCAGCGGCTGGCGCGCCACCGCAGGCCGTCCCAGCAGCCGGTGGCCCGTCTGGTGGAATGTCAGCAGGGGATGCCGAGAAAGCAAGGGCCCTTCGCCGGATGAAGTCTCTCGCGCTGAGCCTTCTGGTGGCCATGGCCGTCATCTTTGTCTTCGCTTTCGCGCTTCAGGAAGAGTACCCGTGGCTGCAGTATGTGCGGGCCGCTGCCGAGGGCGGCATGGTGGGCGCCCTCGCTGACTGGTTCGCCGTGACAGCGCTTTTCAAGTACCCCATGGGCCTCAAGATTCCGCATACGGCCATCATCCCGCGCCGCAAGGACCAGATAGGCGCGTCCCTGGGCGAGTTCGTAGAGACCAACTTCCTTTCTGAGGAAGTCGTTCAGGACAAACTCGCAACCATCAACATCGCCCGCCGCGCGGGTGAGTGGCTTACTGGCCCGGGCGGTGCGGATCGCGTTGCCAAGGAGGGTGCGGCGATCATCCGCGGCGCCTTCACCGTTTTGAACGACGACGACGTCCAGGCCGTCATTGAAGGCCTTGTCCGGAAGCATCTGGTCACGCCGCCGTGGGGACCACCGGTGGGCAAGCTGGCCGAACGCATTTTTGCCGATGGACACCACCACCAACTCGTGGACCTCCTGGTGGACAGGGCCGCCGACTGGGTTGCTGACAACCGTGAGGTTGTCAGCAGGGTAGTCACGGACCGCTCCCCCACCTGGGTTCCCAGTTTTGTGGATGGCATGGTGGGCGACAAGGTCTACCTGGAAGTTTTGAAGTTTGCCCAGGCGGTCCAGTCGGATCCGCAGCACCAGGTCCGCCAGTCGATCGACACCTACCTCAAGGACCTAGCGCAGGACCTTCAGTACGATCCGGCCATGATTGCCCGTGCCGAGGGCATCAAGGCACAGGTTCTGGGCGATCCGGAGGTCCGCGAGCTGGCTACCCGCACGTGGGCGACGGTCAAGAATGCCCTGCTCACCGCCGTCGACGATCCCACCAGCGAACTGACGGTGCGCTTCAAGTCAGCTGTCAGGGACTTCGGCCTGCGCCTGGTGAATGACACCGAACTGGCCGGCAAGGTCAACACCTGGATTGGCGACGCTGCGGGCTATCTTGTGCGCACCTACCGCTCGGACATCGCGGCGGTCATCACGGATACTGTGTCCCGCTGGGACGCAGCGGAAACGTCACGAAAAATCGAACTCCAGGTAGGCAAGGACCTGCAGTTCATCAGGATCAACGGCACGGTGGTGGGTTCATTGGCTGGGCTGGCAATCTTCACCGTGGCACACTTCGTCTTCGGCTAGAACGCACACCTAGAAGGGAGGGAGGGCACCGACGTTGGCGGTGCCCTGCCTCCCTTCTTCAGTTCACGTTCTTCATGTCACGTACCGTCTCAGGCGAAAGATTCCAGCTCCACACCGGCATCCTCAAGAGCCCTGCGGACTGCGACGGCCATGTCAACAGCTCCGGGGGTGTCACCATGGATGCAGAGCGAATCGGGGGTCAGTGAGAGCACGCTGCCATCTACTGCCTCGACCTCGCCCTTAAGCGCCATGCGCACGGCCCGCTGGGCGATAGCGGCGACGTCGTGCAGCACTGCCCCCTCCTGCGACCGCGGTACCAAGGTGCCGTCCGGAAGGTAGGCGCGGTCGGCGAAGGCTTCGAGGAACACGGGGTGGCCTGCCTCGCGAGCCTGGGTGATGAGCTCGGACCCTGGCAGCCCAAGGATCGGCAAGCCTGGATCGTAGGCGTTAACGGCGGCCACAACAGCCGAGGCCTGCTCCGCGTCACGGACAATCCTGTTATACAGCGCGCCGTGCGGCTTCACGTAGTCAACAGAAGCGCCCACCGCGTGAGCCACCCCGTCCAGGGCTCCTAGCTGGTACAGCACATCGCCGAAGAGCTCATCAAAACTCATGTCCATGGAGCGCCTGCCGAACCCGGCAAGATCCCGGTAGCCAACATGGGCGCCTACTGTTACATCGAGTTCGAAGGACGCCCGGCAGCTATCCAGCATGGTGATGGGGTCACCGGCATGGAACCCGCAGGCCACATTTGCGCTGGTAATGACCTGGAACATGGCGGCGTCGTGCCCCATGGTCCAGGAACCGAATGATTCGCCCAGATCAGCGTTGAGGTCCAAGATTTTTGCCTTCCAGCGTGGGATGGTCCGCGGCGGTGGCCCCATCGCGGAGTTCCCCCGGAATGGTGTCCGGGAGCGGGCCAAACGCTTCCTTGGCATTGGCAACTATTGCGCGGCCCATCATGAGGTTACCGGCACCACCCACGACGGCTCCAATACCGAACGGCAGCGCCCGGCCAAAGAATGCAGTCCCCTGGCGTTTGACCAGGCTCCTAAGGAACATCTTCTGGATCTGCCCACGCACCGGGCCGAAGTTGGCTCCCGGGATAGCCCGGGACAACGTCGCGGACAACGATTTGGTGGCGTTGCTGCCGTTTCCGCGGGCCTGGCCGCTGAGCGTGCTCAGCAGCGTGGTCCCTTCCTCGCCAAGCATCAGTGCCATCACCATGGTGCTGGCTTTTTCTGGATTGATGAGCCGAATCCCGTGGAGCTCGGCCAGCGAGGTGGCGTAGAGGGCCGTGGCTTCCAGGAAGCCCACAGTAGCCACGGCGGACAGTCCCAGGGACGCGGCAGTCCCAATGCCGGGGACGACGGCGGTGGCCCCGACGGCGGCCCCGCCACCGGATACGGCAGCAAGGTAGTCACGCTCGAGTTTGCGCGCCACCTCCGCGGCAGTAGCTTGCGGGTGCCGTTTCTGCAGCCTACGGATGTTGGCCAGGACTATGGGGCGCTGGACGTCAACAGCTTTGAGGAGCATGTTGTGCAGTCCGGGCCGGGGCTTTCCCTCGGCGTCGAAGGCTGCATTGTGTGCGGTGTCCTGGGCGATTTTCACTGCTGGGTTCTTGCGCCGGGCCATGGCTACCTCTGTTCGGGCCTGCGGCCGGCAGGACCGGACTGCAGGGTAGATAGTAAGTCTGCTTAAGACTATTGCACCGGCGCGGCTGGGAAGGCCAGCTTCGCCGAGGGAGCAATAGCGTGAATCCGCTCCTGCTGCTTGTTACCGGGAGGCCACGAGGGGTTGCGCAGTGCGCAGCTACCCGTGCGTGGGTTCGCCTGTCACCTGGTGATCAGCGTGGTTGATGGTTTCCTGGATGAGCCTCGACAAGTGACCGTCGTGCAGTGAATAGACGACGTGGCGGCCGTCCTTGCGGGTGTCGACCAAGCCACTGAGCCGCAGCTTTGCGAGGTGCTGGCTGGCCACCGTCCGGGGCACCTGGGCTGCGTCAACCAGTTCGGTGACAGTTTTGGGTCCCTGGGAGAGCTGCCAGAGAAGGTGCAGGCGAGTTGGTTCAGCAAGCATCCGCAGTGTTCCGGCAGCACTGCTGAGTAGTTCCGGGCCGGGCGTCACCTGGTGGAAAAGTGATGGCACGCCTGCGCCGGCTTCGAAGGAACTACTCTGCGGACTGCTCAATGGCCTTCTCTTTCGGAACGGAAACCCTGGTTTCGGCAGAAATCGCACGGGGCCAGGACAGGAAAGCCCCTGCACTGCCAAGTATTGCAAGAATTGTCAGCACCGCAGCAGCCCAACCCAACCCCGCAGCGGCACCGAGCCATCCGGCGAGCGGATAGCTGACGATATAGCACGCGTGCGAAAGTGAGAACTGGGCCGTAAAGACATAGGGCCTGGTCTCTTCCGTGGACGCTTCGCGTAGCAGCCGTGCCGACGGGGTAAGGATTGTTGAATTGCCTGCGCCGAGCAGGAACCAGAGCCCGAGCAGCCACCACCAGGCCACGAGAGGGGGCGAAACGGAGGTAACCACCGTGATCCCAGCCATCGCAGCCGGGATCACCGCAGCCCCGGCGAGCATGACGACACGGTCGCCGAACCGCTCCAAAAATCGTGGGGCTGCGATTGCAATGAGCATTGACCCTATGCCGAAAGATGCCAAAGCCAGTGCCACGTCGGTCGCCGGGCGGGCCAGGTTCTCACGGACATAAACAACAGTATTGACCAGCACCATTGCGGTGGGCGCGGCGACAACCACATTTAAGGCCAGCAAGGAGCGCAGCCGTCGATTCTGCCAGAAAATCCGGGTGCCCAGGGTGCTTCTGTGCCACAGTGATCCGGCAGCATGGCCGCCACTGCCGTTCTTGGGCAGCGTGGTGAATGCCACCAGGCCGGCCGAGAACAGGAATCCTGCCACGGTTCCCAGAAAAAGGTCACTGTAGCCAAGAACAGTGAGCAGCAGGGCCGCAGCGAGAGGGCTCACCAGTGCCTCCATGTCATAGGCCAGCCGGGACAGCGACAGCGCGCGGGTGTAATCGCGTTCTTCCGTAAGCACTGTTGGAATAAGGGACTGGAAAGCCGGGGTGAAGGTTGCCGAGGCGGACTGCAGCAGGAAAATGACAACGTAAATCTGCCAGGTTTCCGTGATGAATGGCAGGCAGAGCGCCATTCCTGCCCGGACCAGATCGGCACCAACCAGGACAGCTTTTTTGGGCAACCGTGCCACCATCGCATTGATGACCGGTGCAAAGCCGACGTATGCCAGCATCTTGACCGTCAACGCTGTCCCCAATACGGCACCGGCATTGCTTTTGGCTATGTCAAAAGCCAGCAACCCCAGCGCCACCGTCAGAAGTCCTGTTCCCAACAGCGCTATTACCTGGGCAGCGAACAGTCGACCATAACTCGCTTTCCGCAGAACCGAGAGCATCAGGAACTCCTCCGACATTTACGTACATACGTGCGCGCATGTGCACTTAAAATATAGAGCCCAAGGCCCGGACATTCAACAACGTCGTCAAGGGAAACCAGAACAAACCGGGCAGGCGGTTGAGCAGGCGATTCGACCAGCTATGCCCCGCGTGAGTCCTGAACCGCTACCCAGATACCGGCCGGGTAAAGCTCAGGAGAGGAATCGTGGTCTCCACGGACCGCCCGGTCGGTAAGTCAGGCGCTCTGAACCTTTCCTGCGCACCCGCGAAAATATTTCAGAACCGGCGGGTAACAGTGGACATGGGGCACTCGAAATGCCTGCCAGCGGCAAGGCCTACGCTGTTCAAGTACCGGACAATGATGCCGTATGAGCTCAGCAGCGAGGCTTCGGTGTAGGGGATCCGGTGGGTGTCGCAGTACTCACGGACCAAGGTGGAGGCCTGACGCAGGTGCGGGCGGGCCATGTCAGGGAACAAGTGGTGCTCCGCCTGATGATTGAGTCCACCCATCAACAGCGAGATGAACCAGCCACCGCGGATGTTGCGGGAGGTCAGCACCTGCCTACTGAGGAAGTCCACGCGGCTGTCTGCCGGAAGAACCGGCATTCCCTTGTGGTTGGGAGCAAACGACGCTCCCATGTAGAAACCGAAGACAGCAAGCTGCACACCAATGAAGGCCGCAGCAATTCCCCAGGGCAGGAACACGAACGCCAGTACGGGAAGTGTGGCCAGCCGAACCAGGAGTACAGGAATCTCAACCCAACGATGAGCCACTTTGTCCTTGCCCATGACATAGCGCACCGAGTCGATCTGCAGGCCCAGCCCCACCAGCAACAGCAGCGGGAAAAAGAGCCACCCCTGCTTTCGGGTCAGGAAAGAGAACCTGCCCTGGCGCGTGGCCGCTCCCTCGGGGTGAAAGGCAATGGCACCGGTGGCGATATCCGGGTCCTTGGAAATAACGTTGGGATGGTTGTGGTGTGCCCCATGCTTCTGCTCCCACCATGAATAGCTGATACCCGCAACGCCAACGGCCAGGATCCTCGCGGACCAGTCGTTGGCCCTACGTGAAGCAAAGATCTGCCGGTGCCCAGCCTCATGCGCCAGGAAACTCAGCTGCGTGCACAGGATGCCAAGGCCAGCGGCAATGATGAGCTGGTACCAGGTGTCCCCCAGCAGTGCGAACATGACCCAGGTGGCAGCCATCAGCAGCACCAGGCTGGCAAAGAGGGTCACATAGAAGCCCACCCTGCGCTCCAGGAGTCCTGCCTTCTTAACACCTTTGAGGAGGTCGCTGTAACTCTGCACCACGGAATTTTCCCGAAGACGTGGACCGGCGGTAGTGGAAGTGGTCATGATGTACGGCCAACTTTTCAATGAGCGCCGGAACCTCTGGGGAAGCGAGTGGCACGAAGGGGTCGAGGTCCCCAGCTGGGGCACCTAGCGGAGGGGGCATCGTTCCATCCAGGCTGCCGTAGCAGCGCGGTCGTGGCCACCCTCGTTGTCCCACGATTCCCGAGCGTCGGTGGAGGCACGCAGGGCAGTGGCTTCCGGAGCGTCTGGATGTGCTGCGGCCGCTGTGGGTTCCTTGGGAGGGGCACCGTGAAGAGCTTTCGCGGGGTCCCTACATAGACCAAGCCTACCCGGTCAGCCTGGATACCGGCTGTTACAGCCTCGCACGGACCACCGGAAGGCTCGCTGTGGGCAACCCGGAAGGGAAGACGGTGGGTTCCGGCGCCTCGGTGGGAGCAAGGGCAACACTGATGCCTTCGATACCCACCGAGACAACCTCACCGCGCACATCCACGGCGAGGGGTTCGCCCCGGTCAATGGACAGCGAGATGGATCTTTCGTCCAGCCTGACGGAAAGGAGGCGCCCGTCGATGCGCAGGTGGAAGGACAGCGCCGACCATTCCTGGGGGAGCCTCGGATCGAAGTACGGCAGCGGTCCCTGGTCACGAAGTCCCGCGAAGCCGCAGACGAGTGAACTCCAGACACCGCCCGTTGATGCGATGTGTACACCGTCCACCGTATTGCCGTGCGTGTCATCAAGATCAATGAACACTGCATCCGTGAAGTGCTTCAGTGCGGCAGCCCCGTACCCAACCTCAGCAGCCATGATTCCCTGGACACAGGCGGAAAGGGTTGAGTCCCCCGTCGTCAGCGGATCATAGAAGTCGAACGCCCGGTGCTTTTCCTCGGCGCTGAAATCCTGCCACTGCAGGAACATCGCCAAGACGGTGTCCGCCTGCTTGAGCACCTGGTGCCGGTAGATGACCAGTGGATGGAAATTGAGCAGGAGGGGGTATTTTTCCCGGGGGGTTTCCCAATCCCACGGCTCCAGCGTCATGAAATCGTTGTCTTGTGCGTAGACCTCAAGGTAATCGTCATAGGGCAGGTTCATCAGGTTTGCGGCGGCGTTCCATAGTTGGCGCTCATCGTCGTCGATGCTTGCATGCTCCAGGTCGGCTGCTGCACGCAGGTTGAACCGTGCCATGACGTTGGTATAGAGGTTGTCGTTCACCACTGCCGTGTATTCATCCGGGCCCGTAACCCCGTGGATATGGAAGAGCCCGTCCTTGCCGAAGAAGCCGAGGGAAATCCACATCCGGGCTGTCTCGATCAACAGCTCCGAGCCCATGCTTGAGACGAACTCCTCGTCGCCGCTCGCCCAGTGGTACCGATTGGCTGCGAACGCGACAGCCGCCGCAATGTGGAACTGGGCGGTGCCAGCGGCGTAGTAGGCGCTTGCCTCCAGGCCATTGATGGTCCGCCAGGGAAACAGTGCTCCAGCCACACTGAGTTCCTGGGCCCGATCGCGCGCGGCTGGGAGCATATTGTGCCGGAATTCCAGGACCTGGCGGGCACCCTTGGGGTTGGTATAGGTCAGGAAAGGCATCAGGTAGACCTCCTCGTCCCAGAAGTAGTGGCCTTCATATCCGGAACCGCTCACGCCCTTGGCCGGAATACCGGCAACGTCGGCGCGTGCTGTGGCCTGGGCGAGCTGGAAAATATTCCAGCGGATCGCCTGCTGCAGCTCATCCCCACCCTCCACCACAATGTCAGTGGTGGCCCAGAACTGTTCGAAGAAGTCCTCGCTCTCGGCAAAGATCTCCGATACCTGCAAGAGATTGGCTGCGGCAACGTCGGCCGGGTCCTCGCTGTCCGCAACCTGGACGTCCTGGCCGCCAGCGTAGCTTGCACCTTTCTCCAAGCGGAAAGTCTCATCCGGACCGATGGCAAGAACGTACCTAACGCTGCTCTGGTCTTGGTCCACCAATGTTTCAAACGGGAGCAACCCACCGGAGTTCCAGTGATCAACGGCAATGCCAACCCGCTGTTTCGATTCCTTTGCCTGCCAGGAAATCCGCAGCGAACCGTCAGCGCCTTCCTCCCTGGTACTGGTCAGGACCCGGCCTGCATGCCGACCGGGCCTGCGTGGATCGTGCTCCGAGTGCTCTTCCTTCTGCTGGTCCTGGCGGTTGATGACATAGGACGTGACATCCGCTGAGATATCACGGTCTGCCGAAATTTCTAGGACAATTCCAAGGTTCCCGCGGGACTTGTATCCCACTGCCCTGCGCTCTGTTGTGGTGACCAGCGCCCCGGACCGGCACTGCCACGTGATGGCGCACTGGTAGATGCCAGTGGAGAAGTCAACGCTGCGCTGGTACTCAACCACTGCAGACTCGGCCAGGCTCAGAGCCTCGCCGTCAATAACCACAGCAAAGTTGTTCACATCAGGAACGTAAAGGATCCGCTGTCCGGTCTTGGCAAATCCGTAGGCGTTCTCCGCATGTTGGATGTCCCAGGTCTCATGCAGCCCGTTGATGAAACTCCCGGGCAGTTCTGTATCCGCCTCGGACCAGTGGGCGCCTCGGACACCGAGGTGGCCGTTGCCCAGGGTGAAAATGGTCTCCAGAGTACCTACCTCGGCAGGCTCATAACGGGTTTCCACGAGTTTCCAGGGATGGCAGGGGAAGCGTTCGCGGTCGGCAGTGATGAGTGCCATGGTGTGTGGATCCTTTTGGCGGGTGGCGGGGATGTGGAGGCTGGGATCAGCCCTTAGGGCTGTAGTACAGGAGATTGCTCGGTGGCGCCGAGGGCGACGGCAACAAAGGGGCTAGAGGAGCTCGTCCAGGTCGGCCACCACATAGGAGGCGCCGGAATCAAGCAGGGTCTGCCGTCCAGCGCCGCGGTCTACGCCAATGACGGAATGGAATGATCCTGCCCTGCCCGCCTGCACGCCAGACACGGCATCCTCAACCACTACGCACTTCTCCGTGGGAGTTCCAAGGAGGCTGGCAGCGTAGGTGTAGGTGTCCGGCTTCGGCTTCCCGGCGATACCCTTTTCTGCGGCTACAACACCGTCTACCACCACGGCAAAGTGCCCGGCCAGCCCGGCAGCTGACAGGACTGCCGGGGCGTTGCGGGAAGAGGAGACAACTGCCACTTTCAGGCCGTTGTCCTGCGCGGCCCGCAAAAACTTGACGGATCCGGGGTACGGATCAACACCTGCGGCCACCACCTCGTTGAAGATGCTGTTTTTACGGTTGCCGAGCCCTTGGACAGTTGCGTTTTCTGGCGAGTCATCGGTGGGACCTTCGGGAAGCACAATGTTGCGCGAAGCGAGGAAATCTCGGACACCGTCAAACCTCGGCTTGCCGTCGATGTGATCGAAGTAGTCGCTTTCGCGGTATCCAGGAACCTCGGGGTGGTCTGCGAGGAAACCGACAAAGAGCTGCTCCCAGGCGTGCTCGTGGACCGTGGCCGTGGGAGTCAGCACACCATCCAGGTCAAAAAGGATGGCAGTGGCGCTGGTCCACGGTTCAGTCTCAGGTGCCTGGCTCATATGTTTAGCGTCCTCTCAGGGCCCGGAAGGGCCGTTCTGGCCGACATTGAGCTTATTCGCTGACTAAAGGGAGCCGCAAGATGTCATGTTGGCGCACACCCCCAAATTCTACGCAGGGACGGTACTGCAGCCGAATTCCCTTGGTCTCACTTTCCAGACAGGACGTAATGACGGAGAAATGCCGAGACGTCGCCCATCTCCTGGACGGACATGGCGTGGCCCATACCCGGGTAGCTCCGCGCAGTCAGTGCCACGTTCCGCTCAAGCCACTCCCCTGTGTGGGCCGCGGCGTCGGTATTGATGACAAGGTCAGCTTTGTCCCGTCCCCAGAAGAATGGTGGCGGTGATTCAAAGGACTCACTGAGCGCCAGAAGATCGTTGTCCAGAACAAAACCGGAGAGACCTACGGCGGCCGGGTACCGGCTGGGGTGCAGGCGCAAAAGCGTCGTCGCCATGGCCATCCCCTGGGAGTAGCCAAGAAGCGTCACGCTGGAATGACGCACACGGGCCGCTTCGATCCACGCGTGGAGTTGGTGGGTTGCTGAGATGACGTCGGCAAAATTATTTGTCAGGAAGTAGTCCAGAAGAAACCAACCGTACCCATCACCGATGATTTTCGGCGCCCGTACCGCAGCACAGGAAAATTCTGCGGGCAGGTGTGGAAAGAGGCGTGCCATTCGGGATTCATCGGTCCCGTACCCGTGGAGCATCACCAGCAGGGGCGTACCAGGCCGTTCCGACTCCGGCCGGGACCATGCAACAGTGTCCATCCGGCACGCCTAGCGAGCACTAAGAGGCATAGCGGACAGAGCTGACCTCCACGTTTACTGACACGGGGTGAGCTTCCGCGGCAAGCTCGGCGCGGACGACGGCAGCCACCGCACGCGCCACTGCCGTCGATGCAAATGCACTGTCCGAGCCGATCCTGACCAGCACATGTGTGCTGTCGGCACGGCGTTTGATCTCAACGTCGGCCGGTTCCTCTACCCCGCCAGGTGCGAGCCCGGCAGCAACATCGCCCACCATGGCGCGCAGTAGCGGCCGCGCGGCATATACGGTGACCACGCCGGGAATGCTCAGGATTGCTTCCCGGACGTCGGCTGGAGTCTTCATGATGAACCTCCCTGCTGGATTTCGTGCTCGTGGATCTTGACAATCCGGATGTTGATATCCCCCACCAGAAGTTCTGTCTGGAGGGCAAGGACACCTCGAACCTCTCGACGGAGCTCCTCAGCCATGGGCAGGAGCGGATAGCCGAAAAAAGCAGCAATTTCGATGTCGAGAGTAATCTCGGAGCCGACAGCGTCAACGTCTCCCTGGATCCGGCACTTGCCAATCAGGACCCCCTCCATGGTGTCGCCGACCGCACGCACCAGAGCTGTGACTGCCCCTTCGGTAATGAAGAGCGAATCGAGCTCGTCCTCGGTGGAGAGCGGGATTCGACGTCCCGCGCGGGTCTCCAGACGGAGATTGTTCATCAAGCCGTCAAGCCAGGGAAGCTCTTCTTTTTCTGCCTCTTCCACATCGGCGCTGATCAGATCCCCCGTCAACGCCCGCAGCCGCCGCAGGGCGGCAAGGCCGGATTGGCATTCGGGACATGTATCAATATGGGCTGACGCTGGTGACTCCCCGGTCTCGAGATATTCCTGGAGTTCTTCGATGCTGTGTCCGCAGTCCGCATCAGCGGCCCCGGGTGTGTCGTTGGTGCCGTTCATCGCCATTCCTCCATCTCCTTCATCAGGGTGGTTCTGGCCCGGGCAAGCCGTCCGCGGACCGTGGCGCTACTTATACCCAACTGTGCGGCAATCTCATCGTAGGACTGGGCGCCCATTTCTTTGAGCAGCCAGCACTGTCGCTGCCCCTCGGGCATTCTGTCCAGGGCGTGCCGCAACGCCGCCATCTGGGAACTTGCTGCTGCTGCATACTCAGGACCCGGCGCTACGTCCGCCAGGTCGTAGCTCTCATCAACCGGCACATACTCACGTCGCCGCCGCAGGAGGTCAATGCTGCGATGACCGGTGATTTTCATAAGCCAGCTTTTGACGACGGACCCGTCGTTCAGGTCCGCCAGTTGACGCCATGCCTGCGTGAAAGCTTCCTGCAACACGTCATCAGCATCTGAGGCAGACCCGGTAACCCGCCGGGCATAGGCGCGCATGAGGGGCGCGTAGCGACGCACCAGCACTTCGAACGCAGCAACGTCCCCGTCGACTGCCCGATCCACAAGGAAGGCGTCCTCGGCAGCTTCCAGCATCCCCGCACGCGACTGCCGTTGCGCCCGCGCGTCGCCATCTGAAGTCCTCCCAGACCCGGACCGGCGCGGGTGGCACCCTGCCGTCGCCCCGGTTGGGGGCGCCATCGTGCTCTCGGAGGGCACGGCATCGCCAACAACGTCGCGCGGCACAGACCCACCTGAAGCTTCCGGCTGCCTCTGCACTCCGTTGTCCACGCTTCACCGCCTTCATCTAGCACCTGCTTGGGCCCAACCCTGCACCCGGCTGGACCGGAGTCCGCACTCCGGGCAGAACCTCCGCAATCTAAGAATACACAGCCAGGCTGACCATTTTCGGCACTCTCCCCGGCGTCCGTGCACCGCCCCTCAGCGGGCGGAAGATCCGGAGTGGGTGCCGCCTGGCACAGTGCCAAATGGCACTCCCGCAGGCGAGGCATCGCCTGCGGGAGGACGCCTACTCAGATTCGAAGGTACCCATCAGGACTGCGCGGGCAATGACGTGCGGCAGCAGCGTGAATCCCAGCATGGCCGGTGATGCATCGGCCGTAATGTCCAGCGACTCAACGTCGAGGGCCTGCACCACAAAGAAGTACCTGTGGACACCATGTCCTGACGGCGGAGCCGCACCAACAAAACCCGCCATCCCGGCGTCGTTCTTCAGCGTCAGGGCCCCGGCCGGAAGCTGCCCGCTGCCCTGCGTCCCTGCCCCCGCAGGAAGACTCGTGACAGATGCCGGAATATTGGCCACGGACCAATGCCAGAATCCGGAACCCGTGGGAGCATCCGGATCATAAGCCGTGACCACAAAGCTTTTTGTTTCCTGCGGCGCGCCAGTCCAGCTCAGCTCGGGCGAGATATCCTGCCCGCCGGGTACACCCATGGCGCCTGAGCGCTGGGGTGCTGCCAGTTCCTCCCCGGCAGCAAAATCGGTGCTAGTCAGCGCAAACGACTGGACCTCCGGCAGCCTGACAAAAGGATCGTTCCAGATGGGGTCGCTCTCTTGAGTACTCATAGTGCGATGCTAACCGCCGCTTCTGGGAATTCAACCGGCAACGCCGAATCCACCCTCCGTCCCTTCACGTCAGCGCCCCGCATGCTGCCGGCTCCAGGCCAACCACAGCAACCTGTATTTGCCTTCCTGCAACACCAGTTCCGCATGGGTCCCATCCTGGATAATGACTCCCTGGTCCATCACCAGGACCCGATCGGCGGCCTGGGCCTGCGTCAACCGGTGTGCGACAGTGATGGCTGTGCGGCCAACAGCCACGGCAGATGCGGCGGCTTCCAGCTCATGTGCCCCGGCGCTGCCGGCCTCGGCAGTGGCCTCGTCGAGCACAATGACCGGAGGATCAGCAATGACAACCCGGGCCAGAGCCAACTGCTGGGCAGCTGCCGGCGGGATGCTGCGGCCCGATTCACCAATCAGTGTGTGAAGGCCATCCGGCAAAGCCGCCACCCAGGACTGGGCCGATACAACTTCCAGCGCATCCCACACAGTCGCCTCACTCGCCAGCGGGTCAGCCAACCGCAGGTTATCCAGGACAGTCCCAGCAAAGACGTGGACCTCCTGGCTGACCAGGGCAACGTAGGCATTAACCGCTTCCGGATCAATCTCGGAGAGCAGCACCCCACCGATCCAGACATGGCCACCCGAAGCTTGCGTCACCCCTGCCAGGATGGCGGCCAATGTACTCTTGCCGGCACCACTGGCACCTACCAGGGCAACCCGTTGCCCACCCGGGACAACAAGTGAGATCCGATCAAGCACCACGGGGGCCTCTCCGTAAGAGTGAGTCAGCCCCTCGATCCGGACGGAGCTGCCGGCCGGAATGGAGGTGGCCAAGGCTGGGCCGGGGGCCGCGATGCTGGCAACCCCCACGAGGCGCGCGAGGCCTGCACCCGCTGACTGGACGTCGTCGAACGTCAGGAGGAGGACCGCGAGCGGGTTGAACAGCCGATGGAAGTACAGAGCCGCAGCCGTTGCGGCACCAACGCTCACAATGTCCTCCCTGACCAGCACGAACCCGACAATCAGGACTGCACTCAGGCCGATCAGCTCAGCACGATTCAGCCAGCCTGCCCAGCCACTGAAAAGCCTGAACACTGACACTGAGTGCGCCAGGGCCGTGGCGGACCGACTTTGCACTGCTGCGACATGGGAATCCTCCGTGCGGTGCGCACGGACGGTGGCCGCACCCGAGAGTGAGCCCAGCAAGCTTTGGTTCCGCAGGGAAATTGCCGTCCGCTCCATGGCATAGCTAGCGCCGGAACGCGGCAGGTACCACCGCAGGGCAAGAACATAGACAGGCAGCGCCACCATCCCGGCCAATGCCAGGCGCCAGTCCAGCAGCGCAAGGCTCACTCCGGTCAGCACTACTGTCACTGCGGAGGACACGACAGTGGGCACCAAACCGGTAAGGGCCCGGCTGACCATGCCGACGTCATCTCCTACCCGGGTGACAAGATCGCCCGTTCCGATCTTCTCCAGCAGGACCGGCGGCAACCTCACGGCCCTGTCCACCACTTGTTCCCGAAGATCAGCCAGGATGTGTTCGCCCAGGTGGGCAATCAAAACACCCCCGACGGCGGTAATCGCACCACCGAGGACTGCCGCCGCAGCGATAAGCACCCCGGGCTGCAGCACATCAGCTACCGAAGCGCCTGCACGAAGCTGGTCTACCAGCAGGCCCAGAACCCAGGGGGCCACCAGCCAGGCCACGCTGCCGAGCAACGTCACCAGCAACGTCAGGACCGCCAGGGGAATTCGCCGACGGCAGGCACGGCCAAGTTCGCGCCACGTCTCCCGGGCAGAGGCAACAGGAAGCTGCACTGTTCCCGGTGGCGCATCAGGAGATCCCACGCGCGCCCGATAGGCCGTCAACCGAGCCTGCCGGGCAGCTACCTTTGCTGCTTTCTTTGCTGCTTTACGCGCAAAGCGCCGAGCCGACGTCGCCGCCATTTTCTCCGCCTTGGCCTGTGATTTTTTTACCAGCGGCACGGCTGCCCGATTCCTCATCGCAGGACCAGCGCCCGGTACGCAGCACTGGAATCAAGCAGATCCGCATGGTTGCCGTCCAGGACCACCGCGCCGTGATCAAGCATCAGGACCCGGTCCGCTGCATCGAGCAGAACAGGACTGTTCGTGATGATCAAGGTGCTTCGCAACACCTTTCCACCTTGGTTTCCTGAGCGGCCGTGACGGAGCGCGCGGACGCCGTCGGCGATGACCTTCTCCGTCATGGCGTCCACGGCAGTGGTGGGTTCGTTGAGGATCAGAAGCGGAGGATCTCCCAACAGGGCCCTCGCCAATCCCAGCCGTTGCCGCTGCCCACCGGACATGCTGGCACCCCTGTCCACCACCACCTCCGCCAGTCCCCTCGTGCGGGATCCGATCATTTCATCGGCAGCACTCGCGCTCAGTGCCGGGTGGGTCATCGACAGCGCCGGCAGGAGGGCAAGTTCGGCAACTGTTGCCAGTCCGCGTAGATTCTGCTCCAGGGTTCCCTCAAAAAAATCCGGCTGATACGGTTCTGCGAGCACCAGTTCCCGGAGCCTGTCCGTGCTCAGATCAAAGAGACCCAGCTCCCCCACCAGCACCGAGCCCTGCATGGAATCAGCGGCCATCCTGCCGGACAGAAGATCAAAAATGGAGATGGCGTCGCGTGGATCATTGCCGGCAATCGCAAGCAGGGTTCCCGGTGCCAGATCCACTGAAACGTCGCGCAGCGACCCGGCACTTACCCGGTGCAGGACAAGGCGCGGCGCGGGGGTGCTTTCGGGGGACGCTGCATCCTCTGGCATTTCCATCCGGTTGACCTGCGCAATAGCCATGGCCTCCGTCTCCACCCTTGAGCTGTCCGGTCGCAGCCATGGTGCATTCAGCACTTCCTCCACACGGCGTGCCGATGCGTTGGCCACAGCCAGGGATTTCAACCGGAACGCAATGGAACCCACGGGCTCGGCCATGAACTGTGCCAGGCCCACCACAGTAATCAGCTGCCCCGCGCTCAGGCTCCCGTCCAGCGTCAGCAGTCCAGCAAACACGGCAACAACTGCGAGGAAAATGCCATTGAGTGCCGCTGCTGTCCCCGTCTGGAACGCCTCCACCCGAGCTGCGCGCAACGAGGCATCAAGGCTTTTTCGGCTCGCCTGCCGGTAGCGGGCCGATGCCGGCGCCGCTGCACCAATTCCCCGGAGGGCCCGGAGGCCGCGCATCAGGTCTGTTGCCAGCGCAGAGGTCTGCCCCGCCGATTCCTGGGCCGTTCCCCTGCGTCCTGCAATAGGTTTTGTGAAGGCTGCGAGCACCAGAAGGATCAGCGGCGCCCCAGCCAGCACCAGCAGTGCCAGCCAGGGATTGATGTCCACCAGGACACCCACGGCAGCAAGCAGGCCAACCACTGCCGCGATGATGCCCGCGCGGGCTTCGACAGCCGTGGCCGCTGCATCGGCGTCCGAAGAGGCAATGGCGACGAGCTCACCGGACGCCCTGTCCGTAGCCACTCCTCGACTGTCAAGCAAACGGACTGCCATGGATCCACGCAATAGGTGCGCGCGGGCCATCGATGCGTTTTCGATGAAGCGGGCGCCGTGCCGCCAGCACAGCGTGAGGAATGAGAAAAGGACAACCAACCCCGCGATGCACCATGCCAGCGCCGGCCATTCCCCAGTATCAACTGCCGTGTCTATAGTCACGCCGATCAGGACGGGGACCATGGCCTCCGCAAGTTGGTGTCCGCCCAGCAGGATTGTCCCAGCCCAGATTCGCCACCGCGCCGCTGCGCCCAACCCGCGATGTTCGCTTTGGCCGCCCTTCCCCCGCAGCGCCTTGGTCCGGAGTTTTCCGTGGTCAGGAGGAGATATCGGCATTCTCGGCTTCCGGCTGTGAGGCAGGCCTACGGAGCTCCGCAGGGCCAAGTAAGCCTACCCTAAGTTCCAGGTGGGTACTCAGAGTTGAGTGCTGGCTCACACCAAATCTGTGTTTCTGTTGTTTTTCGTTGACAAAGCAACATGAACCTAGATAAAGTCAATTAATTCCACATCCTGTGATGACCATCACCGGGAAGAGGGACTTTTACGCAATGGAGGGTATGTGTTCGCCGAAGAGCGCCAGCAGAAGATTGCCGAGCTAGTTGCCGGCAACGGACGCGTCAGTGTGACAGGCCTTGCTGAGCGCTTTTCCATTACCACCGAAACCATCCGCAGGGACCTCGCCAGCCTCGAAACGGCAGGCACAGTCCGCCGGGTTCACGGCGGCGCAGTCAGCGCGGACCGGTTCAGTACCACTGAAGAAAGCGTCCCGGACCGCACCGTAAAGCTCACGGCCGAAAAAAACCGGATCGCCCAGGCAGCACTGCGCTACATTCCACGAGCCTCCGGTGGAAGCATCCTGCTCGATGCCGGCTCCACCACCGAAGCCCTCGCAGACCTGATTGCCCGCAGCGCTCCACCCGCCGGAATCACGGCGGTCGACCCCGAACTGGTGGTCATTACACACTCCATTCCTGCAGCATCCAAACTCTCCAGCACCGCCGGGATCGCGTTGCACACCCTGGGCGGGAGAGTCCGCGGCATCACCCAGGCCGCAGTTGGCCAAAGCACAGTCCAGGCAGCGGAGCAGCTGCGCCCCGATGTTGCCTTCATTGGCACCAACGGCCTGCACGCCACTTTTGGACTCAGCACCCCTGACCCTGAAGAAGCCGCCGTCAAAACCGCCTTTGTTCGCTCAGCCCGCAGCATTGTGGTGCTGGTCGACTCCTCCAAGCTGGATGCCGAAACCCTGGTCCAGTTCGCCTCCCTGAAAGATCTGGACACAGTGATCACAGACAGTGAACCGGGCCACGAGCTCGCAGCCGCCCTGGCAGATGCCGGCGTTGACGTGGTGATCGTATGATCATCACACTGACTGCCAACCCCAGCCTGGACCGGACGGTGTCCCTGCCCTCCGCCCTAGAACGCGGCGAGGTCCAACGGGCCGTTGCCGTCCGGCAGGAATCCGGCGGCAAGGGCGTCAACGTCTCCCGCGCCCTGGTTACCTCCGGCGTGGACACGCTGGCCGTGCTGCCGGGCGCCGAGACCGATCCCGTCCTGGCTGGCCTCAGCGAGGCCAACGTGCCCTTTGCGGCCCTCCCCATCGCCGAACCACTGCGCACCAACGTGGCCCTCACCGAACCTGACGGCACCACCACCAAAATCAACGAGCCCGGGCCCGTCCTGGATGCCGCGCAGCAGGAAGCCCTCATCGCACTCCTGCTGGAGCGCGCGGAAGGCGCTTCCTGGGTAGTTCTGGCCGGTTCGTTGCCGCCAGGTTTCCCCGCAGACTTCTACACCACAGTCACCCGGCGGCTCCGCCAGCTCACCAGCGGGGCTCCCCTGATTGCCGTCGACTCCTCCGGTGGCCCCCTTGCCGCCGCCGTCGTGGGCGACGCGGCCGGAACTCCCGACCTCCTCAAGCCCAACGCCGAGGAACTCGCGGAACTGGCTGAGGCCGCTGGCTTCGGCCACCCCTATACGGCTGAGCAGCTCGAGGCAGACCCGGAGGCCGCCGCGCGAGCCGCGGCCGCCGTCGTTGGCTCCGGTGTTGCAACAGTTCTTGCCACGCTCGGCTCCAAAGGAGCTGTGCTGGTGACGGCCGACGGCGCGTGGCTGGCCACGCATCCGCCGGTCACCGCTGTCAGTACTGTCGGCGCGGGGGATTCATCCCTGGCTGGCTATCTGCTGGCCCACGGCTTGGGAAAGTCCCCCGCCGACTGCCTTCGTCAAGCAGTGGCCCATGGTGCCGCTGCTGCTTCCCTGCCGGGTTCCACTGTGCCGGCAGTTTCCCAAACAACCCCGGATGCCGTAACCATCACGGCCCTTCGAAAGGACTGACAGTGACGCAGCTCATCACTACCGACCTGGTCGAGCTTGACCAGAACCTGGGCTCCTCGCCCGAGGATGTGATCCGCCACCTGGCCAGCAAAGTTGCTGCCACAGGCCGCGCATCCGAGGTTGAGGGCCTGTTCGCAGACGCCTTTGCCCGCGAGCAGAAAACTGCCACAGGCATTCCCGGCGGGATCGCCATCCCGCACTGCCGCTCTACTGCAGTCAACGAGCCAACACTGGCCATGGCACGGCTGTCGCACCCAGTGGATTTCGGGGCCAAGGACGGCCCTGCGGACCTCATTTTCTTCATTGCAGCACCGGACGGCGCAGACCAGGAGCACCTCAAGCTGCTCTCCAAGCTGGCCCGCTCCCTGATCAAAAAGGACTTCGTGGCTTCGCTGCGGTCTGCTGGTTCCCGCGAGGAGATCGTGGCACTGGTGGACGGCGCCCTGGCTGACAAGCCTGCCGCCCACGCCGCACCGGCCGCTGCCCCCACTGGTGGCGCAGCTCCCCGCCGCATTGTTGCCGTGACAGCATGCCCCACCGGCATCGCCCACACCTACATGGCAGCCGATTCCCTGGTTGCAGCAGCCAAGGAAATGGGAGTTGACCTCCAGGTAGAGACCCAGGGATCATCAGGGGCCAAGCCGCTTGACCCTGCAGTCATCGCCGCCGCGGACGCAGTGATCTTCGCTGTGGACGTGGACGTTCGTGGCAAGGAGCGCTTTGCAGGCAAGCCACTGATCTCCGCTCCGGTCAAGCGGGGGATTGACGAGCCCGGCAAAATGGTCCAGGAAGCCCTGGACGCCGTAGGGAACCCGAACGCCCGCCGTGTTGCAGCCGGCTCCGGTTCCGCAGCCGAGGACACCTCCACTGCCGGCGGTGAGCACATCGGCCAGAAGCTGAAGAAGGCGCTCCTCACCGGCGTCAGCTACATGATTCCGTTTGTTGCCGGTGGAGGCCTGCTCATTGCGCTCGGCTTCCTGCTCGGTGGCTACCTCATCACGGACTTTGCTGATGCGATTGTCACTGACAACAACCTCTTCAACCTGCCTACTGAATTCCCTGATGGTGCACTGGGCCCGCTGGGTGCGTACATCGGAGCGGTCTTCTTCAAGATTGGCGCCCTGTCCATTGGCTTCCTGGTCCCGGCACTTGCCGGCTACATTGCCTACGGCATTGCTGACCGCCCCGGTATTGCTCCTGGCTTCACCGCAGGTGCCGTTGCCGGCTTCATGGGCGCAGGCTTCCTGGGCGGCCTCGTCGGTGGCCTGCTGGCAGGCGTCATTGCCTACTGGATTGGTACCTGGAGCGTTCCGCGTTGGCTGCGTGGCCTGATGCCCGTGGTCATCATTCCGCTGCTTGCCTCGATTGTTGCATCCGGCCTGATGTTCCTGGTCCTTGGCGGACCGATCGCAGCACTGACTGTTGCCCTGAACGACTGGCTCTCCGGCATGACCGGCGCCTCGGCAGTCTTCCTAGGCATCATCCTGGGCCTCATGATGTGCTTCGACCTTGGTGGCCCCGTCAACAAGGTGGCCTATTCCTTCGCTGTCGCCGGGCTGGGTGCCGGAAGCATCATCGACAACCCCGCTCCCCTGCAGATCATGGCAACCGTCATGGCTGCGGGCATGGTTCCTCCGCTGGCAATGGCCCTGGCAACCACCCTGGACAAGAAGCGCTTCACTGCCGCCGAGCACGAAAACGGCAAGGCAGCATGGCTGCTGGGCGCCTCCTTCATCTCCGAAGGTGCCATCCCGTTTGCAGCTGCAGACCCACTGCGCGTGATCCCCGCCAGCATGCTCGGAGGAGCCATCACCGGTGCTATGACCATGGCATTCGGCGTCACCTCACAGGCACCGCACGGAGGAATCTTCGTCTTCTTCGCCATCGGTAACGTCTGGCTGTTCATCCTGTCCATCGTGGTCGGAACAGTCGTCACTGCCCTGTCACTGCTGGCGCTGAAGCGTTGGGCAGTAAAGAACCGGGCTGCTACGGTTGAAGCCGTTCCGGTGACCGTCTAACGGTCCGTCCACAACCGCTGAAAACGGCGCTGCAGCCAGTCCAGGCCAGCCCATCACAAAGGAGCACACAATGTCCGAACGTAAAGCCACAGTTGCCAGCCGTGTAGGCCTGCACGCCCGCCCGGCCGCCATCTTCGCGGAAGCGGCAGGCGAGTATGACCTCGAGATCACCATTGCCAGCGAGGGTGAGCCCGCGGATGAGGCCATGGATGCTGCCAGCATCCTTTCCCTCATGAGTCTGGGAGCTTCACACGGCGATGTTGTGGTGCTCCGCGCCGAGGGTTCCGGTGCTGACGAGGCCCTGGACCGCCTGGTTGCCATCCTCGAAACGGATCACGACGCCTAGTATCCTTCTGCAGCGTTGCACGCGCGGCCGGTCCCTGACATAGCGTCAGGTGGCCGGCCGCCGTCGTTAATCCCCGAGGTCGCGGGAGCGGCACCGGGTCGCGGGAGCGCTCCCGCGAAACGGTGCCTGTCCCGCGAGACGGCGCCTGTCCCGCGAGATCGGCGCAGGGCGGCGGCTGAACCTAGGCTCCTGCTAGGCTCCGGAGGGCACGGAACCATCCATTGTTAGGGGAAACAATGACTGCAGGACCTGCTCCATCACTGGGCACCTGGCGCCGCCCGACCACTTTCAAGGTCCTTCGGGTAGCCAGCGCCCTGTACCTCGTAGTGATAATCGTGGTCACCCTCGCGACGGTGGCCCAATGCCTGGTTCCAGGAACAAACGTGCCCGTAACGATTCCCCTCAAGCCCTTCTGGCCAGAACTGCCTGACGGCGTTGAGGTTGTTCGGGACTCGCCCGTCGAGGTGGTGGGCGGCGGCATGATTTCCGCAGACGTCACCCTGGCAAACCTCGGCTGGGACGTCCGGGTGCTCTTGGCCTTGGCCCATCTGGTGCAGGGTGCACTGGCTGTCATGGCAGGCCTTGTCGGTTTCCGTATGGGAGGACTGTTCCGCTACCCCGGACAGACAATCTTTGTGCCCGCGCTGAGCAGGATGGTCCGCCGCCTTGGTGGAGCCTTCATTGTCGTTGGCATAGGATTCCAGATCCTCATGACAGTAGCTGGCTCGGTGGCATCCGAGCAGGCGCTCCGCATCACAGGATGGAACGGACCACCGGAATCAATGACGCCCGAGGCGGCAAGCCCGGGCGGGCCGTTGGGCATCGAGCCGGCACTTGCCGGCACCGCTGTCGAGTTCTGGCCAATCGTCGTGGGTATCGCCCTGCTGGGGCTGGGAGCAATCCTGCGCCACGGTGAAACGTTGGAGCCGGATAAAACCAATGCGCACATTGCCGGAACCTTGCGCTAGGCGACGGCGCAATCTAGCGTGAGCATTTCCCGGGCAGCAACCGCCGCCTGATGCCGATCGCAGTGGAGGACCCATGCCAGCCAAGGATGCCAGTTCCAACCCGAGCATCAAGGATCCCGAGATGTACGAGGCGTTGGTCGATGATGGTGCTTCGAAGCAGAAAGCAGCACGAATTTCCAACGCAGCAGCAAAGAAGGGCCGGTCAGCTGTGGGAAAAAAGGGCGGCAGGGCTGGCGATTACGAGGACTGGACTGTTGTGGAACTTCGTGTTCGCGCCAAGGAAATTGGACTCACCGGATACTCGTCACAGAAAAAAGACGAGCTCATCTCCGCACTGCGCAATTCCTAGCCCAACGCCCCGCTGGAATCGGTTGCGGCTTTCTTTCCTGGTCTTTGCTTGGCCGTCGTTTTTGCCGGGGGCGTCCGGCCAGATGCTGCCCTCTTCCGGTCCAGGCTCTTCTTGAGGGCTTCCATCAGGTCGATCACCTCGCCTGTGGATGCCTCGTTGTCCGTGACCCCAAAGGTCTCGTCAGTGTCGAGGGCTTCACCCTTGTCCAGTTTTGCCTCGATCAGTTGCCGCAGCTGGATCTGGTAATCGTCCGTAAAGTCACTCGGTTCAAAGTCAGCGGCCATGGACTCGACCAGCGCCGCTGACATTTCACGTTCCTGGGCAGAAACCCGGACAGTGTCCGCAAGGGCCGGGAAGTCGACCTCCCGGACCTCGTCGGACCAGAGCAGCGCCTGCAAAACCAGGACATTGCCCCTGACCCGCAGCACCCCAAGCCTGGTCTTTTCCCGGAGGGCGAACTGCACCACAGCCACGAGGTCCGTGTCTTCCAAGGTGCGCCGCAACAGCACGTAGGCTTTGGGTGACGTGGAATCCGGTTCCAGGAAGTAACTCTTCTCGAAAGTCATGGGATCCAGCTGATCCGACGGAACAAACTGGACCACCTCTATCTCGTGGCTGTTCTCCGCCGGAATTGCTTTGAGCTCCTCCTTGGCCAGGACCACTGTTCGGCCGTCCTCCTCGAACGCCTTGTCGATGTCCGAGTAGTCAACAATCTGGCTACAGACCTCGCAGCGACGCTGGTATCTGATACGTCCGGCGTCGGCGTTGTGGACCTGGTGCAGACTGATGTCATGATCCTCAGTGGCTCCGTAGACCTTTACCGGCACGTTCACCAGGCCGAAGGCGATGGCACCCTTCCAGATTGCTCTCATTCCCCAAGTGAACATCAGACATGCCGCCAGGTGAAGCCCCATGTCCGCGGATAGGGCCCGGGTGCGGGTAGCTGGCCGCGAACTGATAGTGAGCAACCTCGAAAAGGTCATCTATCCGGCTGCGGGCACCACCAAAGCCGACGTCATGGCCTACTACGCGGCGGTAGCAGGCGTGCTGCTCCCGGGGACGTTCAACCGACCGGCTACCCGGAAGCGTTGGGTCCACGGAGTCGGGACGGAGGATGCGCCAGGCGAGATGTTTTTCCAGAAGAACCTGGATGATTCCGCTCCCGGCTGGGTGTCACGGGTAGCCATTGCGCACAAGGAGCGCGAGATCCAGTATCCACTTGTCAACGACGCAGCAACGCTCGCTTGGCTGGGGCAGGTTGCTGCACTGGAAATCCACGTACCGCAGTGGCGGGTGGATTCCGGCGGGCTGCGGTTACCACCCGATCGCCTGGTCCTGGACCTGGATCCCGGTCCCGGTGCGGGTTTGGCCGAGTGCGCGCAGGTGGCCCTCCTGGCTCGCGACATCCTGCTGGACATTGGGCTGGATCCCGTGCCTGTGACCAGCGGCAG
Organism: Pseudarthrobacter sp. PS3-L1; assembly: GCF_030063285.1. GTDB lineage: Bacteria > Actinomycetota > Actinomycetes > Actinomycetales > Micrococcaceae > Arthrobacter. Next base: position 268,773 of record NZ_JASISU010000003.1, read on the forward strand.
CAAGGGAATCCACCTGTATGCGGCACTGGACGGCACGCAAAATTCCGATCAGGTCTCCGCCTTTGCCCACGAACTGGCGCGGTCGCTGGAAGCGGATCACCCAGACCTGGCCCTCAGCGAGATGAAACGTTCACTGCGCACGGGCAAAGTGCTGGTTGATTGGAGCCAGAACAGTGCGGCGAAGACAACTATTGCGCCCTATTCGCTGCGGGGCCTGCCCACACCCACCGTCGCGGCGCCACGAACCTGGGACGAGGTCGCTGCCCCGGCGCTTGCCCAGCTGGACTACCTGACGGTGATGCAGCGGGTCACCGATGGGATTGATCCGTTGGTCAATGTCGTGCCGTTGAGTCAGCAGAATGGCGGGCCGCACAAGGGAGGCGATGACCCGCTGCACAGCTACACAGCCATGCGGGACCCGGCAAGGACGCCAGAACCCTTTGGCGACCCGGCCACTGCCACTGTCCCTCCACCGGGGACAACGTTCGTGATCCAGGAGCATCACGCCAGCAGCCTGCACTACGACTTCCGGCTGGAGCACGACGGCGTTCTCGTCTCCTGGGCCATCCCCAAAGGCATTCCAGGCTCCAGCGGTACCAATCACCTGGCAATCCAGACCGAAGACCATCCGCTGGCCTATGGCAGTTTTGCTGGCACCATCCCGCCCGGTGAATACGGCGCTGGAACCGTACGCATCTGGGATTCCGGCACCTACGAAACCCACAAGTGGGTCAATGGTCGCGAAGTGATCGCTACCCTGACAGGCGCACCCGACGGCGGCCTGGGCGGGAGGAGCAAATTCGCGCTGATCCGGACACGACGTCCGGGAGCTGGTGGGCAGGACGGCGGGCAGCCGCAGTGGCTGATCCACCGGATGGAGGGGGATGCACACAGGTTTCCCACAGCACGGACCGCCGGTGAAAACAGTGACACCGCACCTGACATTGCAGCCCCTCCCCTCTCGGGGAATTCTGCACCGTTGCCTACGCAGTTTGCCGATTTCGCGCCCATGCTGGCTGGCTCCGGAAGCGTCGCTGATCTTGCCAGCAGCTTGTGGCAGTACGAACTGAAGTGGGACGGGGTCCGGGCGCTGATCCACAGTGATGGGTCACGCGTCCGCATTTTCAGCCGGAGCGGCCGCGAGGTCTCTGCCACCTATCCGGAGTTTGCGGACCCCGCGCTATGGCCCCAGCATGCGTTTATTGCAGACGGCGAGATCATTGCCCTGGGAGCCCGGGGCACGCCCGACTTTGGCTTGCTTCAGGGCCGGATGAAGCTTACGGCGCCAGCTGAGATCACCTGGGGGAAACGGGAGATTCCGCTCCAGTTAATGCTGTTCGACCTGCCGTACGACGGCGGCCATGACCTTCGCGCGCTGCCTCTGGAACAGCGCCGCCTGGCATTGGAAAGGCTGATGTCCGAGGTGGAGTTCCCGGTACAGGTCTCACCCCTTCTTGACGAAGGTGTGGCGCAATTGCTGGACAGTGCCCGGGAGCTGGGCTTGGAGGGTGTTGTTGCCAAGCGACGTGGCTCGCGTTATGTCACCGGCCAACGGACTCACACTTGGCTCAAGCTCAAGGTGGAGCGGACACAGGAGGTAGTGGTTGGCGGTTGGAGGCCGGGAAACGGGGCCCGCAGCGCGACGGTGGGATCGTTGCTGGTGGGTGTTCCCGAGGACGGAGAACTCCGTTACGTGGGGCGCGTGGGATCCGGATTTACGGACCGGCAGCTGGCTGAACTCCGGAAGACGCTGGATGCCCTGGCCAGAAAAACGCCGCCGCTGACTGGAGTTCCGGCCGAGGATATGAAGGACGCCCACTGGGTGAGCGCCTCCCTGGTGGGCGAAGTGAGGTTCGGCGAATGGACCGCGACTGGCCGGCTGCGGCACCCCGTATGGCGCGGATGGCGCTTGGACAAGGCTCCGTCAGACGTCATCCGCGAACCCTAGTGGGAACGCGGAGGCGCCTTGCTGAACGGTGTGGGGTCGGTGGGTGCCGGACTAGGAGGAGTGCGGCATTGGTGGGCGTCGGGTCCGGTGAACCGCCGTGACGGCAGCTTCGTGGCCCTGCCGGCCGTGCGCCGCGGAGCGCTCCTTCGGGTGCTTGTGTTTGCCGCTGCCGTCCGGCCATTGCTGGCTTTCGGAATGCGGCGGGAGCACCTCGGAAATACTTGCTGGCGGGGCTTCCTTCATGCTGGCGCGCAGATGCTGCCCAACCTCTGGATCGAGCGACCCTGAATCATCCTGTTTTCCGGCGCTGCTGGCGGTCATTAGTCTTCCTTCCACGATGAATGAAGTGTTCACCAATGGTAGGTCTGCTGGCTCTTTTTGTCTGCATGAATTTGATGTAGGAGAGCATGTTTGGTGACGCCCCTAGAACCAGTAGACGCCTGAAAATCGATCGGAAAGGGCCTTCCAGGGTGAAGTTCGGGAACTAAATGACAAAGATCGCACAACGGTGCAGAATTAGCCGCCCTTTCCCAGTAACCATAAGGAATTTCCGCAGGAAAACGCGTGTGTATTTAGTGGTGAATAACCCGAAAAACGAGCAAAAACGCTGCCTCGGAATCGGAGAATTGACCAAAAAGGCGTAAAATTTTAGGTCTGCCCAGAGCGCGGTAGTTGCCCGCCGCAAGCAAATCACCTTCTCAGGAGCTACATCAATGCCCGAAGACAGAAGCATGAACCCCTCTTCCGGAGGCGGGAAAAACGCCCACGGAGCTGGCACAGGTGCCGGCAAAGGAACACGCAAGCCCAAGCTGTTGCCACGCCGCAGGCTCAAGGAATCTGACGTCAATGTTGTAGACCAGCCCATGCTGAAGAAGGCTATGGGCGGCACCATCGTGGGTAACACCATGGAGTGGTATGACGTCGGCGTTTTTGGTTACCTGATCACCACGTTGGGAACGCCCTTCCTCCCAGGATCGGACCCGTCGACAGCGCAGTTGTTCCTGCTGGGAACATTCGCTGCGACGTTCATTGCGCGCCCCCTGGGCGGCGTGATCTTTGGTTGGTTGGGCGACAAGGTGGGCCGCCAGAAGACCCTGGCCGCCACCTTGATGATCATGGCGGCCAGCACATTCGCGGTGGGCCTACTCCCTGATTACAACGTGATCGGCCTCTGGGCACCTGCGCTTCTGGTACTCCTCAAGATCGTCCAAGGATTCTCCACCGGCGGCGAATATGCTGGCGCCACCACATTTGTTAGCGAATATGCCGCTGATAAGCGCCGCGGATTCTTTGCCAGCTTCCTGGACCTTGGCAGCTACATGGGCTTCGCCGTGGGCGCTGCTCTGGTTTCAGTCTTGCAGCTGACGCTGGGCCAGGAAACCATGGAAGCCTGGGGTTGGCGGATCCCCTTCCTGGTGGCCGGTCCGCTAGGCCTGATTGCCATCTACTTCCGCAGCAAGATCGAGGAATCCCCGCAATTCCAGGCCACACTGGACGCCCGCGAAGAATCCAACAAAAACGCCACCGACGGCGACCCCACAGCGGCCAAGGGCCCGATTGCTACTGTGCGGTCATACTGGCGCTCCATCATCACCGCTATGGTCCTGGTGGCTGCAGCAAACACCGCCGGCTACGCCCTGACGTCCTATATGCCTACGTACCTCACAGAACAAAAGGGCTATGACGAGCTGCATGGCACTGCATTGACGATCCCCGTCCTGGTCATCATGGCGCTATGCATTCCGTTGACGGGCCGTCTCTCTGATCGGGTTGGTCGCCGCCCGGTCCTCTGGGTAGGCGCCTTCAGTACCATCATTCTGGTGATCCCGGCGTTCATGTTGATTGGCGTCGGAGCCATCTGGTCCACGCTCCTTGGCCTGGCCCTGATCGCCTTCCCCGTAACGTTCTACGTGGCCAACCTGGCATCCTCGCTGCCAGCACAGTTCCCGACGTCCAGCCGTTACAGCGCCATGGGTATCTCCTACAACTTTGCCGTGGCCATCTTCGGCGGTACCACCCCGTTCATCGTTGCGGCTCTCATCGAAGGTACCGGCAATGACATGATGCCGGCGTACTACCTGATGCTGACCTCGGCGGCTGGTGCGATTGCCATCTTCTTCCTCAAGGAATCGGCAAACAAGCCGCTTCCGGGATCAATGCCCAGCGTGGACACCCCGGAGGAGGCCCGCGAGTTGGTGGCAACGCAGGATGAAAACCCCAACTTTGTTGTGGCCGACCTGCCTTTTGACGACCTGCAAGCGGATCCGGACAAGGCAGCCACGAACGCCTGACGTCTCCGGCGCAGACGCCCGCACAGCCCCGTGCCACGGGTTCCACCGCTTCGGCGGCCCTGGAACCACTGTGGTGCGGGGTTGCCGTGATTAACAGGAAAGAACGACGACGGCGGATCCGACCGGGTGCGTGCGTTCCCCCAACGGCTGGCCCGTCAGCCCCGGATGATCCGCCGTTCGCGGCTGGCAGCGATGGCCGCCGTCCGGTTATCCACGCCGAGCTTGCCGTAAATGTGCACCAGGTGGGTTTTGACAGTTGCCTCGCTGATGAAGAGCTCCCGCGCAATAGCTCCGTTGGAGAGCCCCTTGGCCAGCAGCTCGGTGAGCTGGATTTCCCTGCTGCTGAGGGCCGGGGTTGGGTTCTGGATCCGCTCCATCAATCGCGCAGCCACGCCGGGTGCCAGCGCTGTCCGTCCGGCAGCAGCATCCAGCACGGCCTGCCTGATCTGCTGCGGCGGAGCATCCTTGAGAAGATACCCTTTAGCACCTGCCTCCACCGCAGCAAGGATGTCCGCCTCCGTATCAAAGGTGGTCAGGATAATCACCGGAGGCGCACCAGGGATGGCCTGGAGCTCGCGCGTGGCAGTCAACCCGTCCATGCCTGTTCCCATCTGGATATCCATGAGCACCACATCGATGGGCTGGCCCACCTGGGATTCCCTGGCGACGGCGGCCAGCGTCGCACCGCCGTCGGACGCCTCACCCACCACCACCAGGTCCTCGAGCTCGGCCAGCATGGCACGCAGCCCGGCCCGGACCACAGGGTGGTCATCCACCAGGAGGATTCTGATGTCAGACATGGGGGGTACTCTCCAGATCGAGTTGGCTGGCCGGGGTTACGGGCAGCCTGATACCAACAACTGTTCCCTCCCCAGGTGTGGAATCGACGCTGATACCGCCCCCGAGGGAAATGATCCGTGCGCGAAGCTGTGGCAGTCCATATCCTGTTCCGTCAGTCCGCTCCGGGGCTGCAGCCACACGCGAAGGGTCGAAACCTTGGCCGTCGTCGTACACGTCCAGGCTGACCTCCGGGCCCATAAACGCGAGGGTCACCACCGCGGTAGCCGCACCTGAATGCTTGAAAACGTTCGCCAGCGTGGACTGGGCCGCCCGCACCAATGCTTCCTGCAGTTCACCGGCAAGCACCTCAGGCTCCCCTTCTGCCCGGAACCTCACCTCCACGGGCGTCCCGGCCGCAGCGGCGCTGCGCTGCACGGCCAGGCACACCTGCCTGATCCGGCTGGCGAGCGCGCCGGCGGCCGGATCAGGACCGTGCACTCCGCGGACAAAGGACCGCGCCTCGGCCAGGTTCTCGGACGCTGCGGCCTGAATCGTCTGGAGGCGCTCCAGCGTCAGGTCCGGCTGGCCCGCCGCAAGGGAGGACTCCGCAGCACGGGAAATCAGCACGATACTGGACAGGCCCTGGGCAAGGGTGTCGTGGATATCGCGGGCCAGGCGTTCACGTTCAGCCAACACACCGGCCTCATGCTGGGCTGCCAGAAGCTCCTCCTGCAGGCGGCGGAGCTCGGCCACGGCACGGCGCTGCGCTGCGGCCTCGGCGAGCAGGCTGCGGTACACGGTGGCCATAACGACGGCGAATGCGGCGCCAAAACTCGGCCCCAGGACCATGGGCAGCTGTAGCGCCGCTGCTTGCGCCCACTGCGCGAGCACCACGGCCGCGGTCAGAAGCACAACCACGGCGACAGCAGCACGACGGGGCAGCACATGAAGGTGCAGGAAGAAGAGGGGGAAAGCAACCCAGGAAAAATCTGCGCTGAGGAGCAGGAGTAGCAGCCACAGGAGGGTCACAGCACCGAGCCACACCAGCGTATAGCGCTTGATTCCGCGGACCACCTGGCTGATTCGTCTGCCCCGCTCCCCCGGGGTATCCGTCGCGTCCAGCACCCCGTGGCCTGCCGCGTTGCGCTTCTCAACCAGAGTTCCGGCCAGGTAGAGCGCTGCCAACAGACCAGCAAGCGCGGCAGCCGCCAGGCTACGTGGCGAAGCTCCCTGGACACTGAACATCCGGATCAGCCCCACCATCAGGAGCGTGGCGAATGCGACGTGCAGGCTAATCCTCATCAGCATGAGCACGGCATGGCCCGAAGAAGATTCCGCCGTGGTCTCGTGGCTCATTGGGGCTGGCATCAGGCCAGTCTACGACGGGGTCCGTGACGCCGAATCAACCGATAGGTTGACTGCCTGATCAACGATCCGACGCCGCACAACCACCCGAAAACCCGATGCGCACCAATCCCGATCCCGGAAGAGTGGAGGTACCACCAACCACCGATTTTTGAGGAATGGACACCCGATGTATCTCGCACTCCGCGACATCCGATTCGCCAAGGGCCGCTTTGCCCTGATGGGAGCGGTTGTCGCCCTCATTACCTTCCTCCTGGTCATGCTGTCCGGGCTGACAGCTGGCCTGGCCCACCAGTCCACATCCGCCATCACCGAACTCCCGGCCACCACCATTGCTTTTGGCGCTCCGGACGGAACCGCGGCCACTGCTTCCTATCCGGAATCACAGGTCAGCGCGGGGCAGCTGAACACCTGGAAAGCGGCCGATGGCGTCACTGACGCTGAGGGACTGGGCATCAGCCAAGCACGATTGGAAGCTGGCGGAACCGCCAGTATTGCAGTTTTTGGCGCGGCCCCAGGTGGTTTTCTTGCTCCGGCCGGTCTTGAACCCGGCACGGCAGTGGTCAGCCAAGGTGTTGCCGACTCCCTGGGCCTGTCCGTGGGGAAGACTGCCGAGATCAACGGCACCACGGTGCAGGTTGCTGGCATCATCGAGGACCAGTGGTACAGCCACACGCCGGTGGTGTGGGTAGACCTGGCCCAGTGGCAGCAGGTTGCCCATGCGCCGTCGAGCTCCGTGGCAACAGTGATCGCTGCCAACGTTTCACCTGGAGCATCCGGAACCGCAGCAGACGTTGCGGCGGCTGTCGACCAAAAAGCGGGAACCCTCAGCTCCACCCGAAACGCAAGCGTCAGTGCCCTGGCATCCTTTCAGTCCGAAAACGGTTCACTGACCATGATGCAGGGCTTTCTCTACGCGATCTCCGCACTGGTCATCGCAGCGTTCCTGACAGTCTGGACAGTACAGCGGACCCGGGACATCGCCGTCCTCAAAGCGCTCGGCGGATCCAGCTCCTATATCCTGCGCGACGCCCTGGCACAGGCAGGAATCGTTCTCCTGGTTGGCGCCCTGGCCGGTGGCGGCGCAGCACTTGCAGCGGGAGCCGTCGCCGCCCAGGCAGTTCCCTTCCAGGTTTCCGCAGCCACCACCCTGCTACCGGCCCTGGGTGTTGTGGTCCTGGGGATCGCGGCCTCCGCACTTTCGGTCCGCAGGGCAGCGTCGGTGGATCCGCTCCTCGCCCTCGGCGGCAGCTGACCGCACTGCCTGGACCGAGGCCACCCCGGCCCCTAGCTCTTCAGTTCATCCAGTAGGCACGTTCCGGTGCATCCACCACCATCAGAAGGACATCCCATGCAGACTTCACTACCCCTCGACTCCGCCGCGCACCAGACGGCCAGCCCCAAAACATCCCGCGGATCGCTGGAACCAGTCCTGTCTCTCTCCAACGTGACCCTGGAATACCCGGATGGCGAGGACAAAACGCTCTTGGCCCTCGATAACGTGAGCATGGCAGCCCACGCCGGGACAGTCACGTCCCTGGTGGGGCCTTCGGGCTCGGGCAAATCGAGTCTCCTCGCTGTCGCCGCGACCCTGCTGGCGCCCACGGCGGGAACGCTCACGATCAACGGCGTGGAAACTACTGCGCTGAACGACAGGGCACGCACCCAGCTGCGGCTCGGCACCACGGGGATCGTCTTCCAGCAGCCCAATCTGCTGGGATCACTGACCGCACTGGAGCAGCTGGTCCTCACCGGGATGCTGCAGGGGCGGTCCCGCAAAGGGCTCCAGCGGGAGTCACTGGACCTGTTGGCTGCGGTGGGAATGGCAGATGCAAGCCACCGCCGTCCCCATCAGCTCTCCGGCGGTCAGCGGCAGCGGGTCAACATTGCACGCGCCCTGGTGGGGAATCCCCAGCTGCTCCTGGTCGATGAGCCCACCGCTGCGCTGGACCACGATCGCTCGGCAGCTGTGATGTCCATGCTTTGTGAGCTGACCCGCGAGTTCAATGCGGCTACCATCCTGGTCACCCACGACACCGAGTTCCTTGACCTCACGGACGCAACACTGCACATGCGCGACGGAAAGCTCACGGCAGCCTCCTGAGTACGGATTTACGGCGCAGGGATCCGCGGCGGTCCTGCAACAAGCCGCGCGGGAAGGACTTTGGCAACGTTCACCAGCACTTTGTAGCGCCACGAGGGCACGGACACTGCCCGGCCGTGGGCATTGTCCGCCAGGGCCTCGCGTACCACCTGGCCAGCACCAAGCCACATCCACTGCGGTGAGGTGGTTTTGTCCATGCCCATGCGCTGGTGAAATTCGGTGTGGACAAATCCGGGGCAGAGGGCAGTGACCTGGATTCCGCTCCGACCATAGGCAATGTTTGCCCACCGGCTGAAGCTCAGCAGCCAGGCCTTTGCCGCAGAGTACGTGCCCCGCGGCAGGAATGCGGCCACACTGGAGACATTGATGATCCGGCCGGAGCCGCGCTCCAGCATGGACTGCAGCGCAGCGTGGGTCAGTTCCATGGCGGCCTGCACGTGCAGCGCGAGGTGCCTGCGTTCGTCCTCCACCGTGTTGTCGGCAAAGTCGTTCAGCAGGCCCAGTCCCGCGTTGTTGATGAGGAAACCCACCGGCTGCGCCGGGTCGCTGAGGCGTTCGACGACGGCGGCCCGCCCGCCGTCGTCCGTCAAGTCAGCGGCGAGTACCTCAGCCGTAACGCCAAAGGAGGCGGTCAACTCGGCAGCAAGTGTCGCCAACCTGTCCTGGGTGCGGGCCACGAGGACCAGGTTCCAGCCCTGCTGCGCCAACTGGCGGCAGAATTCCGCACCGAGCCCTGCACTGGCGCCGGTCACGAGGGCTGTTGCTGCTGAACTGTTGACGGTCATGGGTTCAGCCTACTGCCGGGCAAACCGTGCCAGGGGATTGGCCAGCCGGCCAGCCATCTGGAGGCCACCGGATGGATCATCCAGGTCCAGCATGTTCTGGTTGTTGCGTAGCTGCAGCCGGTTCAGGCAGGAAAGCTGGAAGTCTTCAGCGAAGAGATCATGCCGGGCAAACTGGCTGGCAAGGTCCGGGTTTGTGTCCTGGTACTCGTGGATGATGTCCGCTGCTGCTTCCCAGAACTGCTCTTCGGTAAGCTTGCCATCGTCCACCAGCAGGGCGGCCAGGAAGCGGAAAATACAGTCAAAAACGTCAGTAAAGATGGCCAGGACCATCTCGGCCGCCGGGATGTCAGCACTAATGCGCGAGACCTCATTGGGCAGGTCCAGCTGGTCACCCATCACCACAATTTCCTCGGCAATGTCTTTCATGATGGCGCGCACCGGCACACCGTTGTCCAGGACAAGGATCACGTTCTCACCGTGCGGCATGAATGCCAGCTCGTACTTGTAGAGGCAGTGCACCAGCGGAACAAGATAGGCCCTGAAATAGCTGCGGATCCATTCCTTGGCTCCCAGCCCTGACCTGTCGATGAATGCCGAGGCCAAAGGAACGCCGTCTGAATCAACGTGGAGCAGGGAAGCCATGGTGGCCAGCTGCTGGCCGTTGTCCAGAAGCTGCAGCGGGCTCTCGCGCCAGAGCGCCGCGAGCATTTTCCGGTATGGGGAGCCGCTCTTCGACGCGGCCTCGTAGTAACCGTTGTGATAACCGATTGCTGCGACCTCGCTGATCATGGCCAGGCCGCAGGCCTGCAGCGCGGCATCCTTTTCGATCAGGTCCTGCAGCCAGTCATTGATGGCAGGCGTGGCCTTCATGTACTGCGCTGAGAGTCCTCGCATGAAGCCCATGTTCAGGACGGACATGGCCGTTTTGACGTAGTGCTTTTGCGGCGAGCTGGTGTTGAAGAAGGTCCGGATCGACTGCTGCGCCTGGTATCCGTCAGTCCCGATCCCCAAATGCACAATGTTGTGCTGGGCGATTTCGGCGGCAAAGGTCACAGTGAGCTTGTTTTCCCACTGCCAGGGGTGGACTGGCATGAAGAAGTAGTTGGCCGGATCCAGGGCGCGGACGCGAAGCTCTGAATCGAAGCGGGAAAGGGCAGCCGCCCCGAGTTCCTCCTCCAGGTGCGCCGCATAGTCCAGGCCTGCGGAGGACGCGAAAACCGCCTTGTTCCGATGCACGGCAATCCATTCCAGCTGGATCTGGGCGCCGGCTTCAGGGGAAAAACTGAGGTAGTCGTTGATCCCGAATCCCAGCCTGCCGTTATTGGCGACAAAACAGGGGTGGCCCTCTGTCATGCTGCGTTCGATGAGCTGGAAATCGACGGCGGGATCGGCGCCGCGCGTAATCCCTGCAGCAAGCTCCTCAGCGGAGGGTTGCCCAAGCCACTGCTTGTAGCAGTGGCTTGCGAGGGTGCTGCTGATTTCCTCAAGATAGACCGGCAGCATCTGCAGGGCGATGCCCAGGGTGGTGTGGAATCCGGTGATGAAATCCAGTGCGTCTAGGGGCAACTCCTCTGCGGGGACATCGCCCGTGGCCCTGTCTCCGACAACGGAGCGGCAGCTGATGCTGCGGGCATCCACTGCCCAGTGGTCCAGTTCGAGCCGAGCCGCGGTGAAACGGTACTCCACGGAGCCGTCGTCGGTGGTGACTGAATAGCTTCCCGCGCTGTGTTCCCGGGGTGTCAGTAGCCGCTCATGGGAGAACTCTGCGAGCGCTTTGCGAATGAGGTGCCGGTTGGCAACGTTCCAGAGCTGTGGGTCCAGGTGGGGTGCTGCCGCACTGGGGGCAATCTCGGATTCCTGGTCAAGGATGGTCACGGGGGTCCTAACGTGAAACGGTCAAAGTAGGCGCCACATCAGCGGATTGGTGAAGCTTGAGCCGGGCTTCGTGGAAATCAGCCCGGGTGCAGAAGCTCAGGAGGGCCTCTTTGCTCCCGAGGTCCACTTTCCCCGCCGGGACGAAACCCAGCCGGGCATTGAGGGCATGGATCCTGGTGTTCTGCGCATCGGGTTCCACCACGATCCGTTCCACCCGTGGATCCTTGAACAGGCGGTTCAGGACTGCTTCCATGACAGCTGCCGTGAATCCTTGCCGCGGGGCTCCCACTGGCGGCGCCACCATCATGTGCATGCCCACGTCTCCGGGCTGGATTGCGTAAGCTGTGGCCAGGTTAGAGAGTCCAGGCGCGTATTCCTCCATCAGGAACACTGGCTTGCCATCCTCAAGGCCCCACACCGCATGGTGGTGTCCACTGGACTGGATCTGCGTGTAGGCCGCGGCCACCTGTTCCCGGCTGAAGTCCTGCATGTCCCAGAATGTGGCGTAGGGCTGCGTGACCCAGCTGTGCAGGAGTGCGGCATCGGATTCTGGGGCCAGGGAGCGGAACGTGAAGCTCATACGCCCGCGTCCTTCAGCGCACCAGTGCGTTTTTCTGGTCCAGGGAGCTCGCCCGCTCCAGCCGGGTTGGGCGCCCCAAACTGCTGGAATGCGATGCTGCGTTCTACGGCGTACACCTCACGGCCCGTAATTTCACGCAGGATGCAGGAGTTCCGGTAGGCGGCCATGCCCAGGTCAGGGGTGACAAAGCCGTGGGTGTGCAGTTCGGCATTCTGGACAAAAATCTCCCCGGGGGTGGTGCCGGCACTGTAGAACCTGTCGACGTCGAACCGGCCTTGGGCATCGCGTGCAATCCGGTCTGCGATTCCCGCCAGGAATTCGGGTTCTTGGTACGCGTAGCCCGTCGCCAGGACCACTGCCTCGGTTTCCAGGGAGTAGGTGGTGTCCTGTTCCGTGTGGTGCAGGTCTAGGGTGTGGGTGGCAGTTTCCGGATTCCAGCTGGCGGCGGTGAGCTCCGAGTTCGTCAGGAGTTGGGTTTCCACGAGGCCGGTCAGGCTCTTGGCGTACAGAAGGTCATGGATGGCGTCGATCAGATCAGCGTTGATGCCCTTATAGAGGTTCTTCTGGCTCTTGTTCAGCTGGTCCCGCTGGCCTGACGGCAGTGCGTGGAAGTAGTCCACGTATTCCGGCGACGTCATCTCCAGGGTGAGTTTGGTGTATTCGAGCGGGAAGAACCGTGCAGACCTGGTCACCCAGTTCAGCTGGTAGCCATGGGCATCTATGTCTTGCAGCAGTTCAAAATAGATCTCCGCTGCACTTTGGCCGCTTCCTACGACGGTGATGCTGCGAGCAGCCTGCAACTCCGTTTTACGTTGCAGGTAGTCCGCGTTGTGCAACACCAGGCCATGGCCTGTCCCGTTGTGACCTGAGTGCATTGGATCCGCTTGCCCGGGCGCGGCGGGCTCGGCGTTACGGATTCCAACGCACGACGCCGGAATGTAGGGACTTGTCCCTGTTCCCAGGACCAGGCGCCGCGTGCGGAACTCCTGCGGCCCCTCTGGTGAGGACACCAGGAGGCGGTACACGCCGTCGTCGTAGGTCACGTCCGTGACGTTGGTGCCGAACCTTACCGAATCAAGCTGCCCGGCAACCCACTGGCAATACTGGTTGAACTCCGCCCGGAGTGGGTAGAAGTTCTCCCGGATGTAGAACCGGTACAGGCGTCCGGTCTGCTTGAGAAAGTTCAGGAAAGAAAACGGGGACGTCGGATCCGCCAGGGTGACCAGGTCCGCCATGAAGGGAACCTGGAGGTGGGCGGAATCAAGCATCATTCCGGTATGCCATTCGAACCCGGGGCGGCGTTCCAGGAACACGCAGTCCAGGTCTTCTAGCGGCTCGCACAGTGCGGCGAGGCCCAGGTTGAAGGGACCGACTCCGATGCCTATCAGGTCATGGATGGTGGAGGTGGCATTCATGCGTTGTCCTTCTTGTTGACAGCGAGCAGTTGTGCTCCAGCGCAGCGCAGGAGTTCAACGATTTCGGCTATGTCCTCGAGCGTCGCTTCTGCGTTGAGCAGAGTAAATTTCAGATACTGCCTGCCGTTGACCCTGGTCCCGGCCACCACTGCCTGGCCGGTTGCAAACACGGCGGCACGAATAGCTGGATTGAGCGCGTCAGCAACATCCTCGGTCACTGGCACACCATCAGCCGTGGGCCGGTAACGGAACACAAGCGTGCTCAACTGCGGATCTGTCTCGAGCTCAAAATCAGGATCTGCGGCCAGTAGCCCCCCAACCCGCGCGGCCAGGTCGATTGCTTCGTCAAAGAGCGCACCGATTCCATCTGCACCAATGACGCGCAGTGTCATCCAGAGCTTCAGGGCATCAAAACGCCTGGTGGTCTGAATGCTTTTGTCCACCTGGTTGGGGATCTCGGCCTTGGCCGCGCTCTCAGGATTGAGGTAGTCCGCGTAATACGTCACGTGGCGGAGCATTGCTGCGTCACGTACCAGCAGGGCACTGGAACTAACCGGCTGGAAGAAAGTTTTGTGAAAATCGACAGTCACGGAGTCCGCCAGACCAACCCCGGCAAGTAGATTGCGGTACCGGCTGGAGACAATGAGCCCTCCGCCGTAGGCGGCATCTACGTGGAACCAGGAATCGTAGGTCCGGGAAAGGGCCGCAATCTCACGCAACGGGTCAACGGAGCCAAAGTCTGTGGTGCCCGCAGTCCCCACAATTGCCATGGGGACCAGCCCCGCGTCAGTCGCCTCCACAAGGGCAGCGGCCAGTGCGGCTGGATCCATCCGGTGGTCAGCGGTGCACGGAACGGAGATGACGGCGTCGTATCCCAAACCCAGCATGGACGCAGACTTCTGGATGCTGAAGTGGCTGTCAGCGGAAGCGAAAATGCGCAGGCGATCCAGAAGCAGTGGCAGGCGCAGAGCTGCATTGGCGGTCTCCCTTCGCAGCACCGCCACGGCATGGTTGCGGGCTATCAGCAGCGCCTGCAGGTTTGATTGGCTGCCCCCGGAAGTAAATACGCCGTCGGCGGCAGACCCTAGCTGGAGTCTCCCAGCTGTCCAGTCGATAAGGCGGCGTTCAATCATGGTGGCGCCAGCGCTCTGATCCCACGTGTCCATCGATGAGTTCACGGCTGAGAGGATAGCCTCGCCCACCAGCGCGGGAATTACCACTGGGCAGTTCAGGTGTGCGGCGTACTTCGGATCGTGAAAGTAGACTGCGTCGCGCAGGTACACATCCTCGAGTTCAGCCAACGCCGCCGCGGTGTCTTCAAGGGGCAAGTCAAGATCGACGGCGGCCACGCGTTCCTTGAGTCTGGCAGGTTCTACGCCGGTGAAGGGGTGCTCGGTGCCCTCGATTTTGGTGGCGACTGTGTTGACACCCTGCAGGACCTGAGCGACATAGCGGGAGGCATTGCGGGCATTAAAAAGATGGTTGCTAGCGGATAGTGCCAGCTCAACCGAGGAGCCAAAGTCATGAGCGGGCAGCTGCCCTTTCGGTGCAACAGTTTCCTGGGAAAGCGAAGGCTGTTCGGAAGAGAAGCTCTTGTGGTGGGGCAATGCCGTCACGTAAGTAGTCCTTTGGTCGCGATGGAAACGCAGTGGGCAAGGTAAACCTTACTTAGGACAGCCTTGCCTACAAACAATTGTGAGCCAATTCATGGTGCGTCGTTGGAATACAGTACGTTTTGCAGTCTTTGATTTTCATCTGACCTGGAGGAAGCGCACACTATGCGGCGTACGCCAGTCTGCTACATTAAGAGACATTTGACGGCGCGCCCAAGACTTTGGGGCAACGTTCTTTTCAGTTCCGTGGGGGTTCACTGTGAAAAAGTACTTGCCAGCAGTCTCAGTCACTGCCTTGCTGGCCCAGACGCTGGTGGCAGGTACAAGTGCTTCCCCTGCGGACGTCGCTGTCGGCGGGCTGTCCGCGACTGGGTCTCCCGAGCCTCTGGTGCCACTGGACGCAGGTGGTGGACTTCGCCCTGTTGTGGGCGGGCCCCTGGCGCTGCTGCCCCGACGCCGGCATCAGCACTAAGTTAGCGGGCTTCCGGTATGGGTTCCAGAAACAGGGCGCGGTCCACATCCTTCCCGCTGTTCATGACGCAGGTGATCGGGGAAATCCTCCTGACAGTCGGCGCCGTGGCCCTTCTCTTCGTTGTGTGGGAGCTGGGCTGGACCACCGTTCAAGCCAATGCCTCACAACGGGCGGCAATTGATTCTTTTGCCCAGGATTTCCAGGGAAATCTCGCCCCGGGCCCGGCAGGCCCCTCGGCGGCTTCCAGCTACGGAGATCCAGCCAGCACTCCCCTGCCATCAACTGAAGGTGAGGTTTTTGGGGTTGTGTATATCCCTCGATTCGGACAAAACTACGAACCTCGGCCGATGGTACAGGGGACGGGGCAGCGCGAACTCGATACGCTCGGACTTGGGCACTATGAGTCGACAGCAATGCCTGGCGAAGTAGGGAACTTTGTCCTGGCCGGGCATCGGCAGACCCACGGCGCAACCTTGGATGCCATCCACACCCTGGTGCCTGGCGATAAAATCTACGTGCAGACAACTGCAGGCTACTACTCCTACGTTTACCGCAATTTTGCAATAGTCCTGCCCAGCCAGTCAGAGGTGCTGGCTCCCGTTCCGATGCACGTGGGTACAGCGCCAGAAGACAGGTACCTCACGCTCACCACCTGCAACCCTCGATTCGGCGCCAGCGAGCGTTTTATTGCCTATGCAGTGTTCGACTCCTGGCAACCCTTAGATGCGGGGCCGCCCCAAGAAATTGCAGACCAGGTCCGGTCCGCCATGGGAGGCGAGTAAAGGATGTACGGCTGGATATTCAGAACGTTGCCTGGCCCCATCTGGCTGCGCACCGTCTTGTTTTTGCTCCTGATCGCAGCTGCGGTTGCCGCCTTGTTCCACTGGGTCTTCCCATGGCTTTCGGATTTCATCAACCTCAACGCCCCCACCATCGGTGCGCTTTCGCCCGTATCAGTTCAGGGTCAGCCAGAAACTGATTTCCCACTGACGTGGGCCAGCCGATGAGAAAGGACGCTTCGAAGGACAGGCGACACCGGCGGCCGGCACCGTGGGTTGTGGCGCCGGTGGCAGTTCTGATCAGCCTCACAGCCTCCTGCTCAGCGCAGGATGCGCCTGCATCAACGCGCTTCGATTCCTCGCGTGTTCCGGCGTCGGTGGACTCTGTGCTGCCGGGAACTTCAGGTTCCGGCCGCCTCAACACCATCAGGACCACAATGGAAGAGGCCCTCACCAGACTGGCCTCAACCACGCCCCACGTGGAACGGGAGGCGCTGCGCGCAACCCTGATCGGCCTAGATCCAGAAACGGCAGACACCGTCGAGGTGTCCATCTCAACGACGCCAACCGGGCTGGATGTGGAATCCGTTCAGGGGGCACTCTTGATCAGCGGAGAGTGTGTGATAGCTGAGATCAGAGCGGGAAAGGTCACCACCACGGTCTTGCCAGCTCTGAAGAACAGTCACTGTTTTGTTGGGGACCAGCGGTGACAGCACACACCATCCTGACCTACGCTCCCGGCCAGTCTATGTACTGCTCATATCCACCATGTTTTTTCAGATATCCCGCCACATAGGGGCAGTGCGGGACGATGCGCTTTCCTGCCGCCACGACGTCATCAAGGGCAAAATGGACCAGGACCCGGGCCAGCCCTTCCCCTTGGGAACAGTCTGAGGTTTGGGTGTGGATGAAGTCCACATGCCCGGGGCGGTCAACGTAGCTGAGCTGGACTGCAAGAGCGGACCCGGAGTGGAGCTCGTAGCGATGTTGCGCATCATTACGGAGAGTGGAGACATCCGGTGTGAAAGTGTCCGCCGGTATAACGCTGTTCTGGCTCATACCCTGAGAGTGTCACCAGAACCGGCCACTGGCAATGCCCTACTACAAGCCAATCAGGTCGCCACGGCCAGCAGCCCAAAGAAAACTGCCAGCAGCGGTGTGGTCCCCTGGATAATTGCCGGACGGATGCTCCTGCCGCCGGTCTGGGCCAGCACCAGGGCCGCCAGCAGCATGGAACCACAGCACGCAAACACGAGAGTCCAGCCAGCAATAACGCTGCCAGCTGAGGAGGCGATACCCACCAGCGCAACACCGATCAACGCCCCAATGGCAAGAAACAGGTTGTAGAAGCCCTGGTTGTAGGCCAACGACCTAGTGATGTTCGCTTCTTCCTGCGACGGAATATTGAACGTCTTCCAGGTCTTTGGAGTGGTCCAGGTGAAGGACTCCAGCACAAAAATGTAAACGTGCAGGGCGGCAGCAATGAAAGCGAAAAAGAGGGAGACCAGGAGCATGATCTGATCCTAGTCCCCCCTAGCGCTTTGGCCTTATCGACTAAGCATGTTCAATGTCGCCGTGGCGAAGGCCCGCGCGGAACCGTCCCAATCACGGAGGAGTCCCTGAAGGTTTTCTCCATCCGCGCGCTGTGCCGCTATCCCCGCCTGCAGCGTAGCCAGGATGCCCGTCCGCAGTTCCGTGTTGAAGTTGACCTTGCCCACATTCATTGACGCGGCTTTGACCAGTTCCCCTGCGGGGATTCCTGACGCGCCGTGCAGAACGAGGGGCAGGTGCGTGCGGACTGCAATATCCTGCAGGACATCCCAGCGGAGCTGGGGTTCTCCGCTGTACTTTCCGTGGACATTGCCCACTGCAACAGCAAGGAGCTGGGCTCCCGTGGCGCGGACGAACTCCTCCACCTGTGTCGAGTCGGTCAGCCCGGCAACGGCGCTACCCGCGTAATCGGTACCAAAGGCCCGGTCCTCGTCTCCCGCAAGTCCGCCCAGTTCTGCTTCAATCACGACGTCGGCACCTACTGCCGCGCGTACACGCGTCACCAGTCCAACATTGTCAGCGAACGGCAGAGCCGACCCGTCCGCAAGGACAGAATCCGCACCGGCGGTGACGCCGTCGTAAATGACCTGAACGTCGGTGGCATGGTCCAGCTGGATGGCAACGGGGACATCCGCTGCATCCGCAAGGGTGCGCAGCGCAGCTATAAACCGAAGCCCGCTGGGCGTTGTGGGAGTTTTTGGTGCCACCAAGATGATGACCCCCCTGCCGGCGTCCTCTGCTGCCCCGACGACAGCCAGCGCCGTCGTGAAGTCGTAACACGTCAGCGCAGGAACGGCGGAACCGTGCTGCAGTGCAGCGCTGACGAGGTGATCCAGTCGTGTGCGCATCAGAGCGCCAGGCCTCCTGCCAGCATCCAGACACCAAAGGTCAGCACGAACCCGGCAAAGCCCAGGATGGTTGTCAGAACTGTCCAGGTCCGCAGGCCATCGGATACGGACAGTCCCAGGTAGCGGGTGACAATCCAGAAACCGGAGTCGTTCACGTGGCTCAGCCCCAGGGCACCGAACCCGATAGCGACCAGAATCAACGCCGTCTGCAGCGGCGAGTAGCCGCCGTCAGCCACCGACGCTGCCAGCAGACCCGCGGTGGTGATGATGGCAACCGTTGCCGAGCCCTGGGAAGCTCGGAGAATCGCCGCAAGGAGATACGCCATCAGGATTACTGGCAGTCCGGCCTGCTGAAGGCCTTCCGCCAAGGCTGTTCCGATACCGGAGACAGTCAGGACCTTGCCAAAGACGCCGCCGGCGCCCGTGACCAGAATGACGATGGCTGTTGGTGCCAGTGCAGAGTCCATGACTTCCCCGGTGTGCTGGGAGGACCAGCCCCGGCGAATGCCCAGGAAGTAGTAGGCCAGGCCAAGGGCCACCAGCAGGGCAATCAGCGGCGCACCGATAAATGCAGCCAGAGCAGAAGCGAAGGAGTCCTTGGGCAGAATGACAGCGCCTACAGTACCCACCATAATCATGAGAATCGGCAGCACAATCAGGGTGATGATCATCGCCGGGCTGGGAGCAGTCTTGACCTCGGTCTTGACTCCACCCTGCGCCGCGTCCATTTCAACCTGGGAATTGCCGCTGCCAAAAAGTCGGAACTGCTCCGCGGTGGCTGGCAACATCGTGTAGTCCCGGCGGTTCAGTTTCCGGGCCACAAAATAGCCCAGGATTCCAACCGGGATGCAAAGTCCAAGGCCAAGAATGGTGACCCAACCAATGTCAGCACCAAGGATTCCGGCCCCACCCACCACGCCCGGGTGCGGCGGGACCACGACGTGGATGGCCAGCATGATTCCTGCCACGGGGAGCCCGAACTTCACGGGATTGACCCCGGCAGCCTTGGCGAAACCGTAGATGATGGGGATAAGAATGATGAATCCGACGTCGAAGAACACCGGAATAGCCAGCAGAAACGCAGCTGCCGTCAGCGCTGCTATGACACGGCGCGGACCCAGTAGTTGGGTGAATTTCCCGGCAAGCGACTGGGCTCCACCGGAAATCTCGATCATTTTGCCCAGCATGGCCCCGAGGCCCACCAGGATGGCAACAGATCCCAGGGTTCCACCCATGCCGTCAGTGACGGTCTTAATGACATCCTGGAGCGGGATTCCGGCCACCAGTGCCACCAGGACGCTGACAACAAGTAGGGCCAGGAAGGCCGGGATCTTGAACTTAATGACGGCCAGCAAAAGCAGGGCAACGCCTGCCGCCGCGATGGCCAGAAGAGCGAGAGCGCTCATGGTGTGTCTCCTTTGACAGCGCCAGTTAAGCCTGGCGAGCTTGGTTAGTCCGTCCCGGCTGAGCCTGGAAGGTGTGCGACGACGGCGGAGGGGGTGCCGCCGTCATCGCAGTTCGGGGTGGTGTTAGGCGGTTCGCTTTGCGGGCGCGACTACCCTGATGACGGCCGAATCGTCGGCCGCGGCAAGGCCCTGAGCCTGGCCCAGCAGGTAGAGCTGTTCGGCTGCCGCAGCCACCGGTGCTGCGAGCCCAGCAGCACGGGTAGCTTTGCCGACAATGCCCATGTCCTTGACAAAAATATCCAGCCTGGACAGCACTTCGGCACCATTTTCCGAGTAGGCCTCCAGGATCCTGGGGCCTCGATTGGAGAGCATGAAGGACCCTGCTGCCCCGGCCTCAAGCGCCGCAAGAGTCTTTGCCTGGTCCAGTCCCAGCGCATCAGCAAGGGCCATGGCCTCTGCCGCGGCCGCTATGTGGACGCCGCAGAGGAGCTGGTTCACAGTCTTGAGAGCCTGACCATCACCTGGCTTGTCTCCCACCACGGTCAGGGTGGAGGCCAGCAGGTCCAGGGCAGGCTGGGCCTTGGCCCGCGCACCGGGGGAAGCTCCCACCACAATGAGGAGATCGCCCTCCCCGGCCCGCTTGGGTCCGCCGGAAAGCGGAGCGTCCACCAGTTCGACGTCGAACGCCGCCAGTGCGGCCACTGTTGCGGGAATCGCGTCAGTGCCCACTGTGCTCCCCAGAATAACAACGGCGCCGGGTTTCAGGACCGAGGCAATGCCCTGTTCGCCGAAGAGCACCTCGTGCAGCTGCTCGCCGTTGCGCACCGCCAGCAGGAGGGCATCGGCATCCATGGCAGCCTCGCGGGCTGATGCGAAGGTGCGGATACCTGCCTCTTCGGCCAGCGCCAGCCGCGGCTCGGCAATGTCAAAGCCGTGAACGGTGAGTTCGCTGGCAAGACGGGTCGCCATGGGCAGGCCCATGGCGCCGAGTCCAAGGACTGTAACTGTGTACGTACTGGTCATGATCTTCTCCATTAACGGTGGTTGTGCCCTGGACCGCGGGTCAGCTGTTGAAGGCGGTGCTGAGTTTTCGGGTGACGTCCGCAAGCGACTCATCGCCACCCACATTGCCGGCGAACACGATGTAGGGGATGCCTTTGGCTGGCCCATCCACAGGTTCCCAGAGCGAAACGATGCCCGGCAGCATGGGGCCCCGGACAATGGCATGCCGGATCTCCAGGCCGTGGGCGGCCACATCGGAGGACGTGATCCCACCCTTGGCAATCACAAACCGCGGCGGGAAAGTTTTCAGCGTCCTGTTGACAACAGCGACGACGGCGGCGGACACGCTACGGGCAATCTGGAGGCTGGCGACGGCGTCGTCCGTTTTGATCAACAGGCGGCTGGTATGGACAATTACATCGCCTTGTTTGAGGGCGGCCACAACGGCGTCAACAACGGAACCGATGTAGGCCTCCGAGCCGCGGCCCAAGAGTTCCTGAACATCGATCTCTATGGTGCTCGCGCTGGCATGCTGTGCCTTCAACACATTGAGCTGGCGGGTGGTCACCCCCACGTGGGAGCCCACCACAATGAGTCCACCCGCGGTGGACGGCGAGTTCCCCGCGAAGGCCTCTGCCCCGGTCAGTGGTTCCCGGACTTCCTGGCCGATCCTTCCCCGGACAAACGGCGGGCCCACACGGTACAGAAGTTTCTTGCCACGGCGTTCTGCCTCATCCAGGCCCAGCGCCAATGCACGCAAGTCATTCTCACTCACAATGTCCACCACGATCGGTGTAGAACCACTTGCCGGTTGAATGGCGTCAGCAATGGCAGTTGCCCCGCTGCGGATAATGCCCAGGTCCAGGACAATCACGGAGCTCGCTGGGAACCTTCCCTGGGATTTCTCGGCCACATATTCGGCGAGCTCGGAGTTGGCGAAACCGAAACTGGCGTCCTTGGCGAATTCAGTCTCTGCCACGGGGATGAGAGTTCCGGCGGCGTCACCGGTGCCGCGCATGTAGTGAATACCGCCAATAGTGACCCGCCCGGCGTCCGGGAATGCCGGGACAAGCACCACGCCGTCCGTGGACTCTCCGGTGATTTCCAGGACTGTGGCGGCAATGATGTCTGGCTCCAGCGGGTAGTGGCCACGGAGGGTGGAATCGCTGCGGCTTACGAAGCCCAGCTGCAGGTTGGCCAGCCGGGACGCGGAAGCCAGTGCGTGGCGAACAATTTCGGCGTTGCGGGCAGCAGCCTCGTCGGGATCCAGGCTGCGGGTATTCGTCAGGACGTAAACGGCTGGCTTTCCCTGCCCGAAGGCCCAGTCGAAATCTGCTTCGTCCCAGGCGGTCAGAACGGGAATATCTGCAACGGATTGAGTGCCGGTGGGATCATCATCCAGCACCACCAAAACCCGGTTGGCCGCATGGCTACCAAGGAGACCGGAGACGTTCGCTGCGGGAATGCTGACCTCAGCCGGGAACTGCCTGAGGAGTTCCGACTCCAAGATGTCCAAAGACGCTGATTCAGCAGGCATTGCGCACTCCATTGTGAGGATCCGACGTAAAGCAATATGTAAGATGTCTGACATCTGCCATTAGTGTCGCACAGCACATGGGTGCTCGCAAGTAGACTGGGCTGGCATATCTGCACGGGGATGGAGGGGCGTGGCACGAAAATCACTTGTTGGCATGGTTGCTGACGAACTTCTGGATCGCATCATTGCCGGTGATTTCCCCTCTGGCACACCTGTACCCGGAGAGCTGGAGCTGAGCGCCAAGCACGACGTCAGTCGCATGACGGTCCGCGAAGCCATGAAAACCCTTGCAGCCCAAGGCATCCTTAGCGTGGAACGTGGCCGGGGAACATTCGTAAACCCGCTTAACCGATGGGCGTCCCTGGAAGCGGTGCTGCGCGCCGCATCAGAGGGTACGGATGAAGCCCGTACCGCCGTCCAGCTGATCGAACTGCGGCGAATGCTGGAAACCGGGGCCTGCGAACTGGCGGCCAGCAGGATTTCAGGCGCCGAAATCCAGACCCTGCACAACCACGTTGAGGCCATGGCCGACGCTCACAAAAACAATGACGTCGGTGCATTTGTGGAGGCCGATCTTGCCTTCCACGACCTGATTCTGCAGGCGTCAGGAAACGTCTTTGTGGCGGTCCTGTTTCAGCCACTGCAGCGACTGCTGGAGAAGCGCAGAACCGAGACCTCCCGCGTGCGCCTGATCCAAGAACATGCAATCGGGCATCACCGGCACATCACCGCAGCACTGGAATCAGGAGATTCCAGCCGTGCCCGCATCGCCATGGACGAGCATATGCAGCAGACCCTTGATGACCTCCGCACCCTTGTCCTGGGCGTTGCCGGCCCGGACTCCGTTGCCTGAGGCTTGCAGGGAAGTAGACGAAAGCCCCTGGCACAGCGCCGTGGCCGGCACTAGGGTTCAGCTACAGCC
This sequence comes from Pseudarthrobacter sp. PS3-L1, assembly GCF_030063285.1. Classification (GTDB taxonomy): domain Bacteria; phylum Actinomycetota; class Actinomycetes; order Actinomycetales; family Micrococcaceae; genus Arthrobacter. Next base: position 292,046 of record NZ_JASISU010000003.1, read on the forward strand.
CTGCGGGGAATGGACGTCGATCACGAGGAGCCAGCGTTGGCCAATAACACCTATAGCATTACCGAAATTGTGGGCACGTCACCAGACGGGGTGGACGCAGCCGTCCGCAACGGAATTGATGCAGCATCGAGCACCCTGCGGAACCTGGATTGGTTTGAAGTCAAGGAGATCCGCGGCCACCTGAAGGACGGCAAGGTAGCCGACTGGCAAGTGACAATGAAATTGGGATTCAGGCTGGAACGCCCCTAGCCCCAGACGCTGATCCGGCTCTAGCCATGCGCCTTCGCGATGCACCTTCCCCTGGTGCACCGCGGGGGCGCTCATTTTGTCCACGACAGCTCGGACAAATTTTCTAGTACAGCACGGCTAAAAAGAAAAAATGCCAAGGGGGCTGACTATCCGTATAAAAGTGCATAGGGTCGAAGAGGTCTTCGAAAGCGCTTTCCGGCCGAGTGCCCCCATCCCTAGGAGATACATGTCAGAGCTGACACTGAACAACGGCATCACCATTCCGCAACTGGGATTTGGTGTCTTCCAGATTCCGTCCGAAGACACCCAGCGAGTGGTCGAGGATGCCCTGGAGGCCGGGTACCGACATATTGACACTGCTGCGGCCTATCAGAATGAGGCTGGCGTGGGCGCCGCCGTCAGGGCTTCAGGGATACCCCGTGAGGAATTCTTCGTCACCACTAAACTCCGCAACGGAGATCAGGGCAACGTGGAAAGTGCTTTCAGGGCAAGCGTGGATGCATTGGGACTTGATTACGTTGATCTGTACCTGATTCACTGGCCGGTCCCCTCACAGGGGCTCTACTCTCAGGCCTGGAAAGTGATGGAGACCCTGCAGGCTGCTGGGCGAACCCGTTCCATCGGCGTCTCGAACTTCCTGTCCGAGCACCTGGAGAGACTCATGGAATCTACTGAAACGCTTCCTTCCGTCAACCAAATCGAGCTCCATCCCAGCTACCAGCAGAAAGAACTGGCAGCCAAGTGCCGTGAGTTGGGAATCGCCGTTGAGGCATACAGCCCGCTCGGTCAGGGCGAAGATCTCAACAGCACTGCCGTCACTTCAATCGCCAAGGCTCATCAGGCAAGTACGGCACAGGTGGTCCTCGCGTGGCACCTGGCCAATGGCACCATCGTGATCCCCAAATCCTCAGATCCCCAGCGTCTTCGCGACAATCTGGCCGCTGCATCGCTGCAGCTGACACCTGATGAACTGGCAGCCATCACAGCGCTGGAATCCGGTGCGCGGATCGGCGCCGACCCCGCAGTCGCTGCTTTCACCCAATTCTGAGATTTTCCCGATAGCAACAACCGCGTTGGTGGCTTCGCCAATGCACAGGTGAAAGGACACACCATGCAGTTCACCCATCTAGGCCGTTCTGGCCTGAGCGTCTCCCGTCTCTGCCTGGGGACCATGAATTTTGGACCACAGACCGCGGAGGAAGATGCTCATTCCATCATGGATGCAGCCCTTGATGCCGGCATCAATTTCTTCGACACCGCCAATGTTTATGGCGGCGTGGAGCATCGCGGCTGGACAGAGGAAATCTTGGGCCGATGGTTCGCGAAAGGTGGCGGTCGCCGCGAGCGTGTTGTGCTTGCCACGAAGCTGTATGGCGGAATGAGTGAGCGGCCCAATGATTCCAAGCTCTCTGCCCTGAACATCCGGCGGGCCCTCGAGGCGAGCCTGAAGCGCCTCCAGACGGATTACATTGATCTCTATCAATTCCATCACATCGACAGAGAGACACCATGGGATGAGATCTGGCAGGCCATCGATGTGGCCGTCCAGCAAGGAAAGATCATCTACTCGGGCAGCAGCAACTTTGCTGGCTGGCACATCGCGCAAGCGCAGGAGTCAGCCCAGCGCCGAAATTACACCGGCTTGGTCAGCGAGCAGTCCATCTACAACCTGCTCACACGCCAGGTGGAGCTGGAGGTCATCCCCGCAGCGCAGCGATATGGCCTCGGGATCCTGCCGTGGTCACCGTTGCACGGTGGCCTCCTGGGCGGTGTTCTCAAAAAGCAGGAAACCGGCGTGCGGCGCATTGAAGGGCGTGCCCTGGATGCGCTCAAAAAACATGAGGACGCGATCCGCCACTATGAGAAGTTCGCCGATGACCTGGGCCACGCCCCCGGTGATATAGCACTCGCCTGGCTCCTGCACCAGCCGGGTGTCACGGCACCGATCGTTGGTCCGCGAACCCAGGAACAGCTCGATGCGGCCCTCCGTGCACTTGACGTCACGCTCGACGCTGACGCCTTGGCGAAGTTGGACACCATCTTCCCCGGCCACAAGAGCGCACCTGAGGACTACGCATGGTGAGTGCACTACTGGCTACGGCGGACACCGTGGCGCCGCGATCACTGCTCTTTGTTGGCGGCACCGGCGTTATCAGCGCCTGGGCAGCCGAACGCGCTGTTGCCCTGGGACACAGCGTCACCATCCTGAACCGGGGCCGGACTGCCGGACGCCCCGCTCCAGCAGGCGCGGAAGTCCTGACCGCTGACGTCCGGGACACGTCAGCGGTTGCGGCGGCTCTCGGTAACAGAACGTTCGACGCCGTCGCCGACTTTATTTCCTTCACCCCCAGCCAGGCTCGCACCAGCATGGAGCTGTTTCGCGGGCGAACTGGTCAATATGTCTTCATCAGTTCGGCATCGGCCTACCAGAAGCCTCCCACCACGCTGCCCATCCGCGAGTCCACCCCGTTGAAGAACCCTTTTTGGCAGTATTCGAGAGACAAAATTACCTGTGAGGAACTGCTGTTCCAGGCCTATAGGGACAACGGTTTTCCGCTCACAGTGGTCCGCCCGTCGCATACCTATGACAGAACGAAAATTGCCCTGGCGGGGGGATGGACCGACATCCACCGGATGCGTGCGGGGTTGCCGGTCATGGTCCACGGGGATGGCACCTCACTGTGGACGCTTACCCACAGCAAAGACTTCGCCAAAGCATTTGTTGGACTCTTGGGAAGGCCGCAGGCCATCGGGGAGAGCTACACCATCACCTCGGATGAATACCTGCCGTGGGACCAAATTTTTACTCTCTTTGCCCGGGCCGCTGGGGTGGCCGAACCCAACCTTGTTCACGTAGCGTCGGAGACCATTGCTGCCCACAGTCCAGAACTTGGTGCCAGCCTGCTGGGCGACAGGTCCCACTCGGTAGTCTTTGACAACACGAAGATCAAGACATTGGTGCCTGATTTCAGAGCCACCATTCCTTTCGCGGATGGCGCACGGGAAATCATCCAGTGGTTTGACACTCATGCTGACCTGCAGGTGGTCGACAAGGGCCACATGGATCTGAGCAATACATTGACCACATGGGCCAAAAGCACTGTCTAACCAATGGCTACCCCAGAAAAGGGGATCCCACGGCTTGGTCGTGGGATCCCCTTTTCCGTTTCAGAATCAGGACTCAATGAGCCGCACGTAAGCCTGGGTCACGTGTCTGCGTTATCCGAAGTGGATTTTTCTGCCCGTCCACGGACTTGCTCTGCTCACCTCAACGAGAACGTTCCAGATCCCTTTGCAGCTCGGGTTGCCATGCTTCCACCGGCTCTTGGAGCCCAGTCAAGGGAGGCAATTGTGGCTTTGGCCCGTTACTTCGCTTGAACCGCTGAAGGAAGCTGGCGCCCCATTGTTGGATCGCCAACCAGGTTGCACCGCCCACCAGGACAGCATCAGCAGAGGCCATCACGCCCGAGAAAAATGGAAGTCCCATTGCGATAGCGATACCAAGATGCATTGCCAGGATGCAGAGCAGCGCGATCCTGCGCGTAATGCGGTTGAAAAGCAGGAACGGAAATGCCACTTGGATGATGACCGTGAAATATGTCGCGAGTACGGTGCCCCATGTGAAGAAGGTGAGGGCCGACGATAACCACGGAAGCGCCCCATACGTCTCGGATGCAAGTGGGTAGTAGATGGCAGTTCCGTTTTGCCAGAGTGATCCTTGGACCTTGTACATCCCCGCTTCAAAATAGACGATGCACAATTGGGCGATGATCATGCACAGTGCCAAGTTGTGGACTACCGAGCCAACCTGGGTCTCTGGCTTACCCAAGCGTGAACGACGACGCGAGTCGAGGGACCAGCGTCGTGAGATGTCAGCGAACACCAGGTAGATGAGCATGATGCGGAAGAAATAGTTTCCGCCGTCGGCTATTGCCGTGTTCTGGGCATTAAGCCCAGCGTAGAAAACAAAAAGGAGCGGTGTGGTAAAACGTGTCCTCCAGCCAAGGATGAAGGTAATGACCAGACCGATGGTTACCAGGTACCACGCCCAAAAAGCACCGTTTCCGGCATTATTCAAGAAGTCCAACGGCCATGAATATCCCAGAACGCTCCGGTAAGAGTTCCAGTACGCCGCACCTGGACCCCAGATGCGGTCTGCGATGGGCAGGTTGGCTAGTAGCCATCCCAGAACCAAGATTCCAGAGCTGATGCGCATGACGGCGAGACCATACGATCCATGCCGATCGCTGACAAACCATGAGGAGAGGAAAGTAAGCCAGGCACCAGGAACGTGGCGATGGTCCCGAAGCCAACGCCGGAGAGGGCGCCGGTGACGTGCTCCCGACGTCTGCGGTGAGGGCGATGTCACAGCCATGCGTTTCGTGTCTCCTCATCAAAAATGACGACGCTGCGCCATCCAATGTTCATGAAACTTTGCGTCTTGTCCGCAGCCACCTCATGTCTTTTCTCGAAGGGCACCACTGCATCCCTGCGCATACGAACTTCAACCATTGATGCTTTCCCGCCCCATTCCCGAAGGGCATAGAGTGAAGCGAAACCCACCGCAGTGTCTTCCATTCGCTGATAGGTCTTCAGCTGGCTCAATACTTTCGGATTAAAATCCTTTGACGCCGCTGTGTCATCCAGCGCAACGCCAAAGACTGGTTGTCCATCAAGGTGATTGCCCTCTGCCATGCGTCGCATCTCTGGCGACAGAGCTGCCGCGGCGGGCCAGAAACGACTGTGTACGACTTTGGACTGACGGTGCTCTCGGTTTGCGAGGATCCTGGATACACCAGGCTCAGGGGTTTCCTCCGCGCTGACGTTTCGCCACTCAGTGAATTCTGCTCCAGCACTGCTGCCGCCGGCACACACGTCAGCAGTACTGACACATGCTCGGACAAGCAGGTACTCGTCCTGGGAGTAAGCTCCCGGAGCAAAGAGGTTCCAGCCCTGGTCCAGTGGACCGAGAAAATACTTGTTGAGACCAGGTTGGAGAGATTGCTTCAACGGCGTATCCGGGCCGGTGAAAGCAAGAGTTGCTCCGATGTGGGCTCCACCGATGAGGGTTCCGATCAGCAGGATAGCGGCTGGCAGCTTTCGAATACGTGGGGTGGTCACGGAATCACTTTCTATGCGGAGAGGCGGATGTGTGCCTGCGAAGAGGTGAGTTGTGGCGGCAGAGTTTCAAACCCTGCCGCCACAATTCTTCCTATGCCCTAGCGCGCTGCCGGTGCTTACTGACGACTAGCGTAGAGATTCCCGCCACGAGCAGGAGCAGACCGAGTCCCGCAAAGAGCGCGACACTTTCGGCTCCGGTGTTCGCCAACTTGCCGCCGGAGATAACCGTCGACGGCGTTACGCCACTGTTGATTGGCGGCACAGTGAGTGCATTCGCCGCAACATTGACCGAGGTGCTGCCGCCAGGATTATTCAGCCCGTTTGCGGCAGTATTGGCAGCCGTATTCACAGAGACATTGGCTGCGACGTTCTCAGCGGTGTTCGCACCAGTGTTCTCGGCCGTGTTCACGGAAGCGTTCTCAGCCGTATTGTCACCAACGTTCTCAGCGGTATTAGCAGCCGTGTTCACAGAAGCGTTCTCAGCCGTATTATCACCAACGTTCTCAGCGGTATTAGCAGCCGTGTTCTCAGCTGTGTTCGCTTCGGTGTTCGTCGGAATTGAGACCACTTCGAAGCCCGTAGCTCCGTTTCGGCCGGTTTCGTCATCCGTACTGAGCAACGAATAGCTACCGATTTCCAGGCCGTCAGTCGGAACTCGAAGTAGGAAGCGCCCCGATTCGTCCAGCTCTACGGAGTACGTCTTGATCACGGCCGAGTCGTCGCTGCCACCGAGTGTGGTGAGAACAACAGTCGCGGTTCCGCTAGGCGTAAACCCTCGCCCGCTCAACAGAGTGCTTCCGCCAACCAACACAGTCTTTGGAGTGACATCAACGCTGACTGACCCGTTGTCCGCCGTGTTATCAGCCGTGTTTACGTCTGTATTGTCAGCACCATTCACAGCCGTGTTAGCGGCAGTGTTCACGTCCGTGTTGTCAGCACCATTCACAGCCGTATTCACGTCCGTGTTGTCAGCACCATTCACAGCCGTATTCACGTCCGTGTTGTCAGCACCATTCACAGCAGTGTTCACGTCCGTGTTGTCAGCACCATTCACAGCCGTATTCACGTCCGTGTTGTCCGCACCATTCACAGCCGTATTCACGTCCGTGTTGTCCGCACCATTCACAGCCGTGTTATCGGCCGTGTTTACGTCCGTGTTGTCTGCACCATTCACAGCAGTGTTCACAGCCGTGTTATCGGCCGTGTTTACGTCCGTGTTGTCTGCACCATTCACAGCAGTGTTCACAGCCGTGTTATCAGCCGTATTCACGTCCGTGTTGTCAGCACCATTCACAGCCGTATTCACGTCCGTGTTGTCAGCACCATTCACAGCCGTATTCACGTCCGTGTTGTCAGCACCATTCACAGCCGTATTCACGTCCGTGTTGTCAGCACCATTCACAGCAGTGTTCACAGCCGTGTTATCGGCAGTGTTCACGTCCGTATTGTCAGCACCATTCACAGCCGTATTCACGTCAGTGTTCACGTCCGTGTTGTCTGCACCATTCACAGCCGTGTTATCGGCAGTGTTCACGTCCGTGTTGTCTGCACCATTCACAGCCGTGTTATCGGCAGTGTTCACGTCCGTGTTGTCAGCACCATTCACAGCAGTGTTCACAGCCGTGTTCACGTCCGTGTTGTCAGCACCATTCACAGCCGTGTTATCAGCAGTGTTTACGTCAGTGTTGTCCGCACCATTCACAGCCGTATTCACGTCAGTGTTCACGTCCGTGTTGTCAGCACCATTCACAGCAGTGTTCACAGCCGTGTTATCGGCAGTATTCACAGCAGTGTTCACGTCCGTGTTGTCAGCACCATTCACAGCCGTGTTATCAGCAGTGTTCACGTCCGTGTTCACGTCCGTGTTATCAGCACCATTCACAGCCGTGTTCACAGCCGTGTTGTCAGCACCATTCACAGCCGTGTTATCAGCAGTGTTCACGTCCGTGTTCACGTCCGTGTTATCAGCACCATTCACAGCCGTGTTATCGGCAGTGTTCACAGCCGTGTTATCAGCACCATTCACAGCCGTATTCACGTCCGTGTTCACAGCCGTGTTATCAGCACCATTCACAGCCGTATTCACAGCCGTGTTCACGTCCGTGTTCACGTCCGTGTTGTCTGCACCATTCACAGCCGTGTTATCAGCCGTATTCACTGCGGTGTTATCAGCCTGGTTCGGTTCGATCACGGCTAGGACTGCGGTTGCTTCCAATCCTGCAGCGGTACTTCCGGTGATAGTAAAGTCATCAGCCGGCACCGTCCCGCTGGGAACGGGAAGAGGAAGCGAGAACGTCCCCTCAGGAGTTGTCGTTACAGTCAAAGCCGCTCCGACACTAGCTCCCGAGCCGTCGGTAAGCTGGACAGTGACAAGGGTAAGGGGTGGCCACCCAGCGCCATCAACCACTGTGGATTCGCCAGCGACTACACGCCCTGGTGAAGGAACAATACTCGGCGCCAATACCGCCGCACGAACGCTCGATGTCGCAAGATCCAGTGCAACGGGTCCAGCAAGCTGCGGAAGGACTATCACCGAGAGAGCACTGACGGTTGTTGAACCCTGACCGAAAGCGCCCGGCGACGGTTGGGTATTAACAACAAGCTGGGCAGCGCTTGACAGCACAGTTGCCAGGCCGGGGGAGAGCGTCGTGACGGCACCTGTCACAAGACCCGTGATGCCGCTGGTTGCAGCGTTAATGGTGTTGCTGAGGGCAGTTCCGACCAAGGGAACGAGCCCCGAAGCAAGTTGTCCCACAAGAGGGGTGGATATTGCGGTGCTCAAACCAGGAACATTCACCACGATTGACGGAGCCGGGATACCCGAACCTCCAAGGAAACTTGCCAGAGTACCCGTGAGCGTCGCGTTGCCATTCAGGTCTGGCACGATCGGCAAGTCGACGGCCAGGCCAGCGGTGACCGATACCTGCGCTGAGGAAAGGGCGCCAACGACCGCTTGGTTGACTTCGTTTGCGACACCGTTCAAAATTTCCGAAACTGCGACAGTGATCCGATCAATATTTGCCGAGGTCAGGACCAACGTGTTTGCGGGCTGGTTATTGAGTCCAAGGGCATCGAGATCGACGCTGACCTGCCCTGACTGTAGATCAACTGTGACAAGGCCATCAGGGCTTGTTCGCGTTGAAGAGAGGATGGGATCCGTAACCGCGTCAAGAGCCGACCCAACCCCCGAAACAGAGACCGCAACGGGACCGACGGCAACATTGGCCAAATTAACAATATTCAGGTCCAGGCTCAGACCGGCACCTGCACTGTTCAGAGAAGTCGACAGGCCGTCGACAGCTCCCGCCAGGTCAGTTGTCAGGGCTGCCACCAGGGGGCTTCGCACATCCAGCTGAGCGTCAGCAACGACATAGTCGGTCACAACGCTCTGTCCATCTTGATCGGCGCTGGAAGCAAGGGCTCCAACATCCACGCGGAGCTGATCCACGAGGTTCCCTGCCACAACCTGGCCTACGAGCGGTGTCAGATCAAGGGAGGCTGCATCCCCTGTTGAGGTAGGCGATACGGCAATGGCCCCATCAGCACCGATGGCCCCCGCCGAGGCAGATGACTTGGTGGCAGACGGAGACGCAGAATAGCTGTTGAGGACCCCAGCTTGGCCGAGAGAAAGCAACCCGCCTGCCCCGCTGACCGGACTGATGAGCGGTACCCGGACACTACCAAGATCAACCTGAACAGCTTCAAGCAACTGTGCATTTATCGAAGAACCATTCGGACCGCTATCGCTTGGAAATCCACTTCCCGCAAGACCAACACCCGCCAGCCCGGTGGTCAGCAATGAACCTGAGAGGACTTCAGCGCGAGCTTCGCTGAGATCCGTGGGAGCGGCAACTGCACCCTGCAGCGGTGCCAGCACGACGCTGGCCACCACGCCGCCAGCCAGCAACCGCGTCGTATTTCTCTTCCACCGACTCGGTGGACCCCCTGTGAGTAACTTCAAAACTGCTCCTAAGTAAGGACAAATGCCCGCCCGAGACATGGCGTTGCCCGTCGCACACTACTCACGCAGCTCGCGAGTACTCAGTAGCCTCCTCAGTACTATTTAGACACCAGAGAGCCAACCTGAATAAGCGCTCTGGCTCAGCGGAAATGTCCAAGACGGTAACTTCCTCTGGCCTGATATACGGAACTAAGTCATACGTCCGGAAGTTATTACGTGTAGATAGCCAACCCGCTATTTGTTTCAGTAGGTCGGTCACGGGGATTACCCATCTGGAATTCTTCGACGATTTCGTATAAAACTTGAGTGGGATCCGAGGTTGTGTAGAACACCCTGGGAAAAATTGAAAGTGACGGACAGGTCACTTGCTTTGGGGGGAAGATTTCAATTTTGATACAGGAAAAGCTTCGGGTTCATCTGGTGGACGACGACTACCTGGTGCGGCTCGGCATGGAACGGCTATTCGAAGGCATAGAGCAGGTAGACCTCGAGTCAGTCAGTTGTACCGGTGATGAAGCGGTCACGGAGGCATTGGCCCTGTTGCCCGACATTGTGCTGATGGAAACAAACGTACAAAATATCGACGGACTCCGCGCCGTCAGAGAAATTAGCCACCGCATCCCAACAGTAAAGATCGCGATGCTTTCCTCGCACACCTCCTTTGAAATCATGTGCGATGCCTACCATGCGGGTGCCGTTAGCTATTTGTCTAAGCAATCCATTTCCTCCGACCTTGGCGCGGCACTTCGCATGATCCATCGGGGCGAGAGCATCTTTTCCGCGCCGCAGGACCTACAGAGATTTCCACTCCCAGCTCCGCCCGAAGCCTCTTTCGAGATCAAGTTAATACAGCGCCTCCCCAGCAGGGACAGGGCCATTCTCAAGGCACTCACGGCCGGCCAAACTAACGCCCAGATTGCCCTGTCGCTGCATGTCAGCGAAGCTACAGTCAAGGCCCAAATCACAAAAATCATGTCTAAACTCAACGTCAATTGCCGAGTCCAGGTCGCGGTGTTGGCTGCTCAGGCAGGATTCGTTTAGCACTTCGAGGGTTGAGTCCAGGCCACATGCCGAGTAACTTCCCCCGGTATGGCGTATGGCCCGGGTAAGCATCCGTCCGTGGATTTTCCGCCGGCCAGAAACTACTGCCACGGCTAGACAGAGGCCAATGATTCGACGCGGCAGGGAGTTAAACCGGCCATCCAAAGACCTACATGCGGCGCGAAGTAGCACACTGATGCCATAAAATAATTATTCCCTAGGATCAATGGTTTTATTACAACGTTGCATACTGCACCGTGATAGCAAAAACAAGCCTTGCAGGCAGGCCAATCGAGCACTACATTGCTTGGGAAGCGCTTTCCCATTCAACTTTTGAAAGGATTCACTGATGAATCCGAACACCACTCGCACGCGCTCCATTGCCGCTGCGGCCGGCGTTGCCCTCGCGGCTGGCCTGCTCGCATCACCGGCAGCCAGTGCAACTGCCCCGCCCTTACCATTTGACACAGGCAAGACCCGCGCCGCTGAACCTGGGCTCCAACTGGACTACCTGGACCGCGGCCTGGTAGCCGCAGGTACCGGACAGGGAATTTTCCTGAGCTGGCGCATGCTTGGGAACGAGGCCACCGGGTCCTCCCCTAGCGGCGTGACAGGCAGCAACTTCGCCGTCTACCGTGACGGCGCCAAACTGGCCACAGTCACCGACAGCACCAACTACCAGGACCCGAACGGCACCGCCGCCTCCACGTACTCAGTTGCCGCCGTCGTCGACGGTGTCGAGGTGGACCTCAGCGCCGAGGTGACCGCCTGGGAAGGGAACTTCAACGATATCCCCCTCAAAAAACCGGCCGACGGCGTCACACCGGCAGGTGAGTCTTACACCTACGCAGCAAATGACACCAGCGTGGGGGACGTGGACGGTGACGGTCAGTACGAATTCGTGGTCAAGTGGGACCCTTCCAATGCCAAAGACGTTTCCCAGGTGGGGTACACCGGTTCTACGTACGTGGACACCTACAAGGCCGACGGCACGCTGCTGCACAGGATCGATCTGGGCGTAAATATTCGGGCGGGTGCTCACTATACGCAGTTGCTGGTTAGTGACTTTGATGGCGATGGCCGCGCCGAACTGATGTTCAAGACCGCTCCGGGTACAAAGACGATCACATACACAGCGAATGGCAGCGTGGCCAGTGAGAAGTTCATTTCGCTTGCCAAGGAAGACCAGCGGGCTGGATTCAGGAATACCGACGATTACCGCCTGAGCGCACCTGAGTACTACCAGCACATGGTGGAAACGTTTATGGCATGGTCCGAACACCCTGAGGTCAAGGCAGGGAACTGGCCCGCCAGCCTGGAAGAAGCGTTCGGCACGGCGCAGAAGTACCAGTATCCGCTCAGCCGCGAAGACGCCGAAGAAGTAACAAATTACTTCATGGACGTCTATGCCCCCTCCCGCAGCGCGCGCAACAACCTGCGCGCCTTCGAGGGGTTCATCCTGTCCGGACCCGAATATCTCAGCGTTTTTGACGGCGCGTCAGGTAATGAACTCAAAACCATTCCATACCCGGAAGGACGGCACGACGACGGCCTGATGTGGGGCGATTACGCCATGGCACGGATCGAGCCAGGAAACCGTGTGGACCGCTTCCTCGCGGGAGTTGCCTACCTTGATGGCAAGAAGCCATCGGCCGTCTTCGCCCGGGGCTACTACACGCGAAGCACCCTGGCCAGCTTCACCTGGGACGGAAAGGACCTGGCCCCAGTATGGAGCGTGGACTCCGGCTGGACACCCATGACCAATCCCTTTAACGATTCTCCGCACGGGCGTGACGGAACGGATCCGGAGTTCGGCACACTGACCACCCAGGGCTTCCATTCGCTCAGTGCATCTGATGTGGACGGCGATGGCAGGCAGGAAATCGTTTACGGCTCGGCAACCATCGACGACGACGGGTCGCTGCTGTACAGCTCTTACGACACCTTGCCCGAAGGGAGCGCCGCCCCCGGGCAGGAAGCGAAGCTGGGCCACGGAGATGCCATGCACGTGGCGGACATTGACCCTGCACGCGCCGGGAAAGAGATTTTCACCGTCCATGAGGGCGGCACATACGCCCCCTACGGCTACGTGATGCGCGATGCCGCAACGGGCGAAATCCTGTTCGGTGCCTACTCTGGGAAAGATACTGGCCGCGGAATGATCGGCGATATTGATCCGGGCGTCCCCGGCATGGAGAACTGGGCCATTGGTACCCAGGCGGCCGACGGCACCAAACTCTCCAGCACGGGACCGGGCACCAACATGAGCATCCGTTGGGGCGCAGACCTGACCACCGCGCTGGTCAACGGCGCCGGGGACCAGGAACCCACCATCGATGACTGGAAGCGGGGCCGCCTGCTGACCGCAACCGGTACGCGGACCAACAATGGCACTAAGGGCACACCCGCCCTGGTAGCGGACATCACCGGCGACTGGCGGGAGGAACTCGTGGTCCGCACAGCAGACAGCTCCGCGCTCCGCGTGTACCTGAGCACCGAAGTTACCACGCACAAGCTGCCCACCCTGATGCATGACCCGCAGTACAGGGCCGAGGTAGCGCGGCAGAATACTTCCTACAACCAGCCCGCCTACACTGACTACTACTTGGCCTCGGACATGGACTTCAGCAACTTTCCACGACGGGCGGCGTGGACGCCTGGCTCAGTCACCGCACTGGTGAAACTTGTCGATTCCCTCGCCGCCACCGGTGAGGTGGCAGGACCCATAGCAAAGGGGTTGGCCAGCAAGGCCCAACGTGCACAACGGTCCGTCGAAAAGGCAGATACGGACAAGGCTGGCAAGGCGGTTGTGGACTTTGCTGACGTCCTGGCAAAGCAAAGGAAATCGGACACCGTGAGCGATTCCGCGAGGGCGAAACTGGAGTACGCCACACGTTCCCTGCTGCAATCCTTGGGCGGCAGCGTCTAGCACCAAAAACTGGAAACATACTGAGCGTCGGCTGGCGTTTAGATACTAAGCATGTTTAGTATTAGGTCAGAAGGATTTCGAGCGCCCGCACAACGGACGCCTCCTTAGTATAGGAAGAAGAACAACATAATGAGCTTTCTTGGATTTCTGCTTCTTGGCCTGATCGCCGGTTTCATCGCCAAAGCAATCCTCCCGGGCCGTCAGGGCGGTGGCATCCTGATCACGCTGCTTCTTGGCGTTGTCGGCGCACTGCTGGGCGGCTGGCTCGGTGGCATGATCTTCGGTGCAAAGGTTGACGAGTTCTTCTCGCTCAGCTCCTGGCTCCTGGCGATCGTCGGTTCGATCATCGTCCTGCTGGTCTACGGTGCCATCACCAAGCGTGGCTCCAGGGCCTAATCGCCAAAGCAGCTAAAAGCCAGCCCCGGGAAGTAATCCTGGGGCTGGCTTTCGCTTTAACCACCCACTGACACGTGATACCCAATACCGCACTTCCCAAGGAGAACCCGATGAAATCAAAACTTCTTTTCGGTACCGGTCTGGCCGTGGGCTATATCCTCGGTTCACGATCAGGACGCAGCGCCTACGAGAACATCACGTCCCGCGCCACCAAACTCTGGCGCAGTGAGCCAGTCCAGGACACGGTCCAGGAGGCATCACAGGCCGTAAAGGACAAGGCTCCAGAGGTAACCGAGCATCTTGGCGGCGCTATCCGCCGGGCTGGTGCCTCACTGGGTTCGGGCTTCCACCGGACGGCTACCGAGCCAGCAATCGATGCCGATGTGGACTCGGATCCAGCCCTCAACGACGTTCTGGGCCAGGACTGGAGCGATGAGGGTGGAGCTACTGCTGCTGGCCCCGCAACCAACGTGGACTCCACGCGGGACTGATTCCTTCCGGCATGGACAGCGGCGGCCAAGGCTGATCTGGCCCTGCGGTGCCCTCGCCGCCTTGCTATGCTTTTGATGCGACACAAGGGCGCACGGTGATACCGCAGGAGCATCATGTTCACATTTGACCAGTTGAGCGGCTTTATCGCCGTAGCTGAGGAGCTTCACTTTGGGCGGGCCGCCGAAAGGCTCACCATGACCCAACCACCCCTTAGCCGGCAGGTGCAGAAGCTGGAGCGATCGCTCGGCGTCGTCCTTTTCGAACGCGACAACCGAAGGGTTTCCTTGACGGCCGCCGGCAGCGCCTTCCTGGCCGAAGCCCGCCGCCTCATGGCCCTGGCCGACAGGGCACCACGTTCAGCGCAGACCGCCGCAGCCGGAGGGACCGGCGTGCTGAGCATTGGATTTACTGCAGCTGGCGGTTTCAGCGTCTTGGGACCGCTGTTGAGACGCCTCGACGAGACGCTGCCTGGCGTGTCTGTCACCCTTCACGAACTTGTCACCCAAGAGCAGCTCGGAGGGCTGGAGTCCGGTGAACTGGACCTTGGACTGGCCCGCCCGCCGTTCAATACAGACCAGTACGGATCATGCCTGCTGAATAGCGAGGCGCTGGTCCTTGCGGTACCCACCAGCCATCCGCTGGTCACTGCGACGCGCAATATTTCCGGATCGTCGACGGCAGGTCCGGCTGGCAGCGGCCGCCCGGTCACGGATGACGAGCTCCGGGGACTGCCCTTGATTATGCACTCGCCAATTCAGGCCCGGTATTTTTACGACCTTGTGGTGCGCACCCTGCCCGTACAGCACGGCGATGTTGTGCACACGGTCAGCCAAATTCTTACCATGGTGTCACTTGTAGCCGCCGGCCGCGGCGTGGCCTTTGTTCCAGAATCAACGGCCCACCTTGGCATCCAGGGGGTCAGCTACCTTCAGATGGAAAGCGGTAGGACCAACCCCGCGGAGTTGCACGTTCTCTGGAAACGAAGCAATGCTAACCCGGCGTTGTCCAAAGCAGTTGGCATGATCATCGATCACTACTGATACCCAAAAAGTATCTTACGATCCAAAAATAAGCTTGGACGCGCATGACTTGCGCCCCATAGCGTGGAACTTCAGACCTTGCCGCGATTGGCGGCACTGAATCGGAGGTTTCCCCATGGCCCGCTATTCACCCCAGGAACTCGCCAACGTCCTCAAAGACGGGCTGCTCTCCTTCCCCGTCACCGCTTTCGACACCACCCTTTCCTTCGATGAGGCCAAGTACCGCAAGCACCTGAGCTGGCAGGCCAGCTTTCCCGTGGCTGGGCTGTTTGCGGCTGGTGGGACGGGAGAAGGATTTTCACTGACACCTGCAGAATCAGCCCAAGTGGTCCGGGCAGCGGTCGACGAAGTAGGAGCAGCTGTTCCCGTCCTCGCATCTGCGGGCGGCTCAACAGCGCAGGCCATCGAAAACGCGCGGGCGGCGGAGGCTGCGGGCGCCGAAGGGATCCTGCTCCTTCCCCCTTATCTGACCGAGGCGGGCCAAGCTGGACTGACCGAACACGTCAGCGCTATCTGCAGCGCAACTTCCTTGGGCGTGATCATCTATAACCGCGCCAACGCCATCTACCAAGACACCACCGTGGCAACCCTGGCAGATCGGCACGCAAACTTCATCGGCTTCAAGGATGGAGTAGGCGATCTGGAACATGATGCCCGCGTGTACGCCAAACTGGGCGACAGGCTGTTCTATCTGGGCGGGTTGCCAACCGCAGAAACGTTCGCGCTGCCCCTGCTCCAGTTGGGGATGAGCACCTACTCAAGTGCCATGTTCAATTTTGTTCCCCAGTTTGCCCTCGACTTCTACCAGGACGTGCGCAGTAACGACCGCGTGGCTGTCAACAAAAAGCTCAACGACTTCGTCATCCCTTACCTGGACATCCGCGACCGCGTGAAGGGCTACTCCGTATCGATCGTCAAGGGTGGCCTCGACGCCGTGGGGCGCTCAATGGGTGGCGTACGGCCTCCCCTGCAGAACCTCTCCCCAGCGGATCAAGCTGATCTGGCGGCCCTGATCAGCACCCTGGCCCGAGCCCAGCGACCTTCCACCGCACAGCACAGCACGCCCACTTCACAAGACACCCACGAGAGGACAGCATGAACCTCACCGGACACTCCATCATTGCCGGCCACAGCATTCCCGGCACAGCAGGAACCATCTCTGGACGAGACCCCGCCACCAACCAGCCCCTCGATCCCGCATATTCACTACTCGCGACCGACCAACTGGCAGTGGCAACCGCAGCAGCCGCGGAGGCACACGCTACGTTCAGCGCACTGCCACCATCCGTGCACGCACAATTCCTCGAGGCCATTGCAGACAACATCGAGGCCCTGGGCGCCGACCTGATTGAGCGGGCCACTCAAGAAACTGGCCTTCCCACAGCCCGCCTTGAAGGCGAGCGGGCTCGGACTACCGGTCAACTAAGGCTCTTCGCAAGCGTGGTGCGGGAAGGGGCATTCCGCGGTATTCGCATTGACCCGGCGCAGCCAGGGCGCACGCCCACGCCACGGGTCGATATTCGCCAGCGCCAGGTTCCGCTGGGCCCTGTTGCCGTTTTTGGGGCAAGTAATTTTCCACTGGCATTCTCCAACGCTGGCGGAGATACTGCATCAGCCTTGGCCGCTGGCTGTCCGGTGGTCTTCAAAGCACACAATGCCCACCCTGGCACCAGTGAACTGGTGGGACGGGCGGTATCGGACGCCGTGCGTGGAGCGGGGCTTCACCCCGGGGTCTTCTCACTGGTCTACGGCCCGGGCAGTGAAATCGGGGTAGCTTTGGTGGCCGATCCCGCCATCAAGGCGGTGGGATTCACAGGCTCCCAGACCGCGGGCCTTGCCCTTATGCGCACGGCAGCTGCCCGCCCGGAACCGATCCCGGTCTACGCGGAAATGTCATCGCTCAACCCGGTGATCATTTTCGCGGGAGCGTTGACGGACGACGTCGACGCCCTGGCTGGTGACTATGTCACCTCAGTGACGGGGAGCTCCGGCCAACTCTGCACATCTCCCGGCTTGCTGTTCGCCCCCACCGGGGAAGCAGGCGATCGCTTTGTTGCCGCCGTCGGACGTGCCGCATCGGCAGCGTCAGGGCAGACAATGCTGAGCGAAGGCATCGCATCAGCATGGAAAAAAGGGGTGGTAGAACTCGCGTCGCAGGATGGTGTCACCGTGCTGGGCACGGGTACGGACGGGAGCAGCAAGAATGCACCAGCTCCGGCGATCTACAGCACTGAACTGCCTGATTTTGAAAAAAATTCCGCTATGCATCGTGAGATTTTTGGTGCCGCGAGCCTGGTCATCAGGTATCCAGACGTCCCCTCACTGATCCACGCAGTGCAGCAGATCGAGGGCCAGCTAACTGCCACGCTTCACCTGAGGGACCAGGACCATGAGGCTGCCGCGCAGGTCCTGCCCGCCATCGAACAGAAAGTGGGCAGAATACTGGTCAACGGCTGGCCCACAGGAGTTGAGGTTGGCCGCGCAATGGTCCACGGAGGCCCTTTCCCGGCCACATCAGATTCCCGCACCACATCTGTGGGAACCCTGGCCATCACCAGGTTCCTGCGTCCGGTTGCGTATCAGAACCTTCCGCAGGGCCTGCTTCCGCCCGCGCTGCGGGACGAGAATCCATGGAATTTGCCAAGGGAAATCGACGGTGAATCCGATATCCAAAACTCGTAATACAAGTTACTCACTAACTAACTAACTAACTAACTACGTGGAGGCGGTGCCGCTACCCTTCGAGGAGATCCAGTTGAGAATGGTAGACCAGATCCGCAACGTGATGCTTTCCACCGCAACCATGCCGCTGACAGTGCCCTCCCTTGATACAAAAATCTTTGCCGGGAGGTCGGAATCCATGATCACCTAGGCGAACACGTTCCGCTCATGGTGGGGCCTGGACCACCGATTCCGTAAAATTCAGCGTGTTCTAGGCGGCCTAGTTCGCCCGTGTCGCCGCCCAGGACGAATTCTTGGCAGGATGGGACCATGACTGCACAGCGCCCCACTACTTTCCTCTGGACCGGCTGCTATACCTCCGAGCGCGGTGGCACGGGAACTGGAATCGGCAGCGTCACCGCCGGGCCAGACGGCACCGGCCCCACGGGAACCGCCCTGGCAACCCCCTCACCGTCGTTCGTGGCAGTACACCCCACCCTTCCTGTGGTGTATGCCGTGGGTGAATCGGACCAGACGGTAGGCACGTTTCGCCGGGTCGGAGACGCGGGACTGGAACGCATGGGCAGCGATCATGCGGCAGGCGAGGCTGCTTGCCACGTTGCAGTGGACCCGCAAGGCCGGTTTCTAGTAGCCACCTGCTACGGCGATGGCCAGGTCATCGTGTTCGAGCTGGACGACAACGGCTCAATCTCCGGACGGTTCGTCGCTGCACCGTCCGTGGACCCCCACGCTAGCGGTGCGGGCCCAGAAGCGGAGCAGCGATCCAGCCGGGCGCACTCTAGCCTCATGCTCTCCGATGGCCGTGTCATGACCACTGACCTGGGGCATGACCAGCTCCGCATCTGGTCCTATCACCCGGGCCGCGGACTCGAACAGGACGCGCAGGTGACGCTCCCCTTGGGCAGCGGGCCCCGGCATATGGTGGAGCTTCCAGGGGGCAACGTGGCAGTTGTGTCCGAATACTCCATCGAGGTTTTCATCGCGGCCCGGGATCACGGTCACTACGCATTGGCTTTCCAGGGGCCAGCGACACTGGAACCCGCCGCAAAGGACGACGCGGCAGCCGAAATCTGCCTCTCCCCCGATGGGCGCTTCGCCTACACGGGTGTCCGGAGCAGCAACCGGATCGGTGTCCTGGCTGTTGCGGCTGACGGGCTTGCGCTCACTCCCGTGGCAGATGTTCCAAGCAGCGGAGACTGGCCGCGGCACCACATAGTCGTCGAGGGGCTCCTGCTGGTAGCGCATGAGCGTTCCAACGAAATCACCACGTTTACGCTCGACCCTGACACCGGGCTCCCGACCGGGGCTCCACAGTCGGTCCCCAGCGGCTCACCTACGGCGCTGATCTTGGCGGGCTGAGCCCACAGTCATGCTGAGGATCCCGGCCGTGAGATAAGGTTCCTCAGCACAGCAAAGTCAATGAAAGCCAGCCGGGATCATCGCAGTGATTCAGTCACAGCTGCCAGTAGCTTGTTGAACCGCACGCTGTCCGCAAGATCGTCCAGCAAAACGGCTCGGCCTTTGTCATCGGCTAGGGGAACCTGCCAGTTGGGATAGACATCGGCAGTAGTTCCGGGCTGGTTTTGGACCCGTCGCTCCCCTACGGCATCCACCAGGGCAACGCCCAGAAGGACTGATGGCGCCTGGGCCAGGAGTTGGTGCAGTGCAACGATCACGTCCTCCTCATCCGTTGTGTCCGAGTTGAGAAGTCCTCGTTGGCGGACCAGGACAAGCATGTCGTCAATAGTGGCAGCATGCTCCGCACGCTCTTCTTCCACCGGACGTTCCAGCAGGCCCAGATCCTCGCGAAGGTCAACATGGTCCCCGGCCAGGTATCCGGCAGTGGGAGGAAGGTCATGCGTGTTGACGCTTGCAAGCGCCTGGACCCGGTAAGCCTCTGGCGGCAGCGGCGCACCGTCCTGGTTCTCGAACCAGAGAATTGACGTCCCCAGGATGCCCCGGCTCGCCAAGTAGTCGCGAACCCAGGGCTCGAAGACACCTAGGTCCTCTCCGATCACGACCGCACCGGCCCGGTGTGCTTCCAATGCCAGGACACCGAGCAGTGCTTCATGGTCATAGCCCACGTAGGCGCCGGCGGCCGGCGAATTCCCGGCCGGGACCCACCAGAGGCGGAACAAGCCCAGGATGTGGTCCACGCGGATTCCGCCCGCGTGACGTAAGACAGTGGAAAGCATCTGCGCGTAGGGGCGGTAGCCGGCTTCAGCCAACCTGACAGGATGCCATGGCGGCTGGTTCCAGTCCTGGCCCTGCTGGTTGTACATGTCCGGCGGCGCACCGACGCTGACCCCGGGTGCGAGCGCGTCGCGCAATGACCACGCATCAGCGCTCTGCAGATCGGCGCCCACGGCAAGGTCATGGACAACGCCGAGCCGCATTCCAGAGTTCAGCGCAGTGCGCTGCGCCTCCGCCAACTGGGAATCACAAATCCACTGCAACCAGCGGTGGAAGGCGATCCGGTTGTCCAGGTCCGCCCGCAGTGACTCCACGGCAGCAGAGCCAATGACGCCGTCGTCGGACGTCCAGAACGGATCATTGGCCGCCTTGTCCTCGCGGATGGCGCTCCACAGCGCAAAATCATCCAGCCCAGACCCGGCTCCACGGCAGAATTCCTGGAAGTCATGTTCCCGGGCCGGACCACGAGGCACCAGGTACACCATGTCGAGAACCTTGAGCTTGGCGGCATACGTGGCGTCGCGGTCGAGTGCCCGGGGATCTGTATTCTGCGGTTCAAGGTCCTGGAAAAGCCCCTCGGCCACAGAGCGTTGGCTGGCACTAAGGTAGGCGAACTCCGCGACGGCCTCGACCCTGATGTACAGCGGGTGGAAAAAGCGCCTGGTGGAGGGCGAATAGGGCGAGGCCTGGACGGGCGGGGCCGGCTCGGCTGCGTGGAGCGGGTTGACCAGGATGTAATCCGCCCCGCGCTCCCCACTGATCGCGGCCAGATCTGCCAGGTCGCCAAAATCTCCGATTCCCCAGGATCTCTTGGAACGCACCGAATACAACTGCGTGGCCAGGCCCCAGCCGCGGCGCTGTTCGAATCGGTCGGCAGTGTCCAACCGGTCCGGGACCACCACGAGGGTGGCCGAGGCAGAGGTGGTGTCTGACCATGCCTGAAGCGTGTGATAGCCCAGCGGTAGATTCCCAGGAAGTGCGAACGTGGCGCGTCCTACGGGGTTGCCGTCAACGTCCCGCGGCGGGAGCCAGACATCCTGCTGGGCCGCATCAATGCTGCCGCCGCCTTCCAGTTCAATCCATAGGCTGGCAGGGGCACCGTCGAGGACGTGGACCGGCACAGTGGCATCCCGGCCTTCCCGGACCACCACGCACGGCGGGAGCATCCTGCGCCACTGCGCAATGTCTGCCTCGATAAGCCCTGCCTGGACTGCGTCCTCCGTCCCGGCGTCCACGCCAAGGGACGCGAGGACTTTCACGAGCGTCTCAGGCTGGACTTCCTGGGGTTGGCCTACCCAGTCCTGGTAGGCGGTCCTGACGCCATGCACTGCGCACAGTTGGTGCAGCGCCGTCAGCTGGTTCGAGGTTTCGGACGTTCCGGCCACCGGGACTACTGCTGCGTCGCGAGTTCGTTGAGCTTGTCCCGCAGACCGTTCAGCGCCGGGTCGCGAAGGGAGTTGAATGCCGGCTTGACGAAGGGCTCCGCGATCCTGGCAAGGCCCTTGAGCTCAAACTCGGCGGTGTAGGTCACTCTGGACCCAGTGCCCAGCGGCGCGACATCAATACTGTCAAAAGAGATGACCGTTTTGTTTTCTCCCCTGAGCTTGATGTGTCCATCACGGAGCTCCTGCACAACGTAGACCAGTTCCTGGCGCTTGCCCTTGAACTCGGCTTCCGCCCGGTACTTGTTACCTACCGCGGACGTGCCGGGCTGCAGCTTCTCCACCACGGGGGTGCCGGGATCCCATTCGCTGGTATTTTCGAACTCGGAAAGGAACGCAAAAGCCTTTTCGGGGGACAGGGTGGTTTCGATACTTCCGCCAACGGTGATCATCACCCCAGTCTAGGAACATTCCGCCGAGATAGCACCACCGCCTGCCACCACGTGACCACGTCGCTGCCGCAGGGGTGCCAGGTCAGCCCTCAGCGAGGGGGCGTCGCGCCCACCACGCTGCAACAACTGCACCTGAAACGTTATGCCACAGGGAAAACACTGCCGAGGGCAGCGCCGCGAGCGGGCTGAAGTGCGCAGTTGCCAGGGTGGCTGCGAGTCCTGAGTTCTGCATCCCAACCTCAAAAGCCAAAGCCCTGCGGGCCCGCGCATCCAGGCGTCCCAGTTTGCCCGCAAGGTAGCCCAGGCCCAAACCAAAACCGTTGTGCAGCACCACGGCCAGGAAAACAATTCCCCCTGCGGCAACAAGCTTTGCTGCGCTTCCGGCAACAACAATCGCGACAATCAGGGAGATTACAACGGCGGATGCCCAAGGCAGAACTGGCAGGACCTTGGCTACCGCCCGGCGGAGGAACAGCCGGGCCAGGAGACCAGCGATCACCGGAATGAGCACCGTTTTGAGGATGTCCAGCACCATGCTTCCGGCATCAATCCGCAGATAGGACCCTGCCAAGAACAGCACCAGCAACGGCGTGACAATGGGGGCCAAGAGTGTCGAGACGGACGCAACGGCAACCGAGAGCGCCACGTCCCCCTTGGCCAGGAATGCCATCACGTTCGAGGCGGTCCCGGAAGGCGCGCAGCCCACCAGGATCACTCCTACAGCAAGCTCGGGGCTGAGGTTGAGAGCCACAGCGATCAGCCACCCAGCCCCGGGCATGATCACGTAATGGGCCACGATGCCCAGGACCACCGCCCACGGCCGCTTGGCCACCGCCGCAAAATCCGGCGGGGTAAGCGTTAGTCCCATGCAGAACATGATGACGCCCAACAGGTAGGGCACGGCCGGAGACATTGGTTTGAAGGCCCCCGGTGCCAGGAATCCTGCGACGCCGGCGAGAACCACGAGGACGGGGAAGACCGTGACAGCGATCCGTGCAATCTTGGCTTCTGCCGCCAACGCTGGGTTCAGGGAGAATGTCTGGCTCTGGGATTTAGTTGCCTCGGGCATCCAACAAGAGTGTCACCACCCCTGATTTTGCGCCACTTCGTGACATCCGTATGTCACCGACGCGAGGCACAAGTCCAGCTGGACCAAGTCTTCGATCCGCGACATGGACGCCTTACGCGCGCCGGGCCCCTCGCCGGCTCCGCAGCACGGCAACGCCCCAGACAACAAGCAGCGTCCCTGCCAGCAGTAGGCCGGCCTCCCCCAGGTCCACAGTGCCCAGCCAGGTGGTCAACGGATCATCCAGGCCCAACGCGGCATTCAGGAAACCACCCAGGGTGATGCAGGAGATGAAGAGCGCCGATACTGCGGAGATCCCCGTAATGACTGCGTTGAAGCCAAGTTTTCGGCGCGGGTTCTGCAGGGCGGATCGGTACATGGTCAGCACAGCCACCCCGTTCAGGGAATCGAACAGGGTCATTGCCGCAGTGAACGCCAGTGGCAGTGCCAGCAGGGTCAGCGGCGGAACTCCGGCAAGCGCGGCAGCGGTTGTCATTACCAGCAGACCAATGGTGGTTGCGGTGTCGAATCCGAGCCCAAAAAGGAATCCAATGACATAGATGTTGCGCGGATGCCGCACTTTGGACAGCGGCCTGGCCAGGAGCCTGGCAACCAGGCCCTTGGCTTCTAGGTCTTCCAGCGCAATGTCAGCGTTGTTGGCCGAGGACCTGTACAGCCGAGTGGCCTGCACAAAGGCAGCCCCATTGAACAGGCCCATGGCCAACAGGAAGAGGCCTGACACTCCGCTGCCAATCAGGCCAAGCACCAGGTTGCCCGTGGTCCCGTCCTCCATCCAGGTGCTCACCAGTGATGCACCGGATATCAGCAGCACCCCGGCCAGGAAGACCACTGTGCTGTGTCCCAGGCTGAACGCGAAGCCCACGCTCACGGGGTCCTTGCCCTGAGCCACAAAGCGCCGGGTGGCGTTGTCTATAGCGGCCAAGTGGTCCCAGTCGTAGCTGTGTTTGATGCCGGCAAGGTACGCAGTCAACACCAGCCCAAGGGCCAGCGGCTGCGCACCGTCACCCATGAATCCCGTCAGCAACAGCACGACGGCGGCAGCGTGCAGGGTTGCCACCGCACCGAAGGTGATGGACAGGCGTGTCCGTCGCGGCAGTGTTTCGCGGTCCAGGTAAAGCCGGGTAAAGAGAGTGGAGGTAGCCATCAGTATTTCCTCAGGTTAAGGGGCGCCTGCCCGGTCCAGCGGGTGCGAAGAAGCGCGGTGCAGGATCCCAGCAGTGCACTGAGTACCTCGGTGCTGTTGGACAGGGACCGGAGGATCAGGCCGGTGGTGCCCGCTACGGTGCGGGTGAGGGAGACCCCCGTGTGCGCACCAGCGCCTGCGGTGAGGACTGACAGTTCATCAGCCAGGCCCTGATCCACCCGGGGATCAACAACCACCAGCGAGCCAAGGTGACTAAACCCCTCCATGAAACCCATGCCTGTGACGTCAGTGAGCGGTGGCCGGATCAGCAGGTTGTCCAAAGCCAGCAGCTCGGCCCCGGCCCCCATCCGCCCGGGAGTTTCTACCCGAATCTCATTCCGCAAGCGCACTTCCTCGTACCGGAATGATGCCCCGTCCGGGGACCACCCCGGCGTAATGATCTCTGTGCTGACCAAGGATGATGTAGGGCTCACGGTGTACAACGACCCCTGCCGGTAGGAAGCCTCCCGGTAGGCAATGAGCTGATCGGGGACCAGCTCCAACCGCGCCCGCTCCCCCAATCGCACGCTCATGCGCTGCTCGGCGAAGGATCCTGGCGTGCGGTACACCTTGGTAGCCGACTGCGTCGCAAGCAGCAGGTCGGCCCCGTCCTCCACCTCAACATCAATCACAAACAGATCAGCTCCCAGGTAGGCGCCGCCAGGATTGACCATCACGAAGCAGACCTGCCCGGACTCATCCAGGTAGTGCGGGCGAAGAACGCGCAGTGCCCCCTCGTGAAATTGCCGCGTCGCCACGGACCGGCCCTGCCGGAGACCAATGGAGAGCCGGAGCGTACCCATGGGTGCCGGTGCCACAAGGGACACTAGTTGGCGAGGTCGAGCATCAGGACGTCCCGGCGTACCCAGTTGATGACGGCGTCCAGGCCTTCGTCGGTTTTAAGGTTGGTGAAACAGAATGGTTTGGAGCCGCGGAACTCGCGTGAATCGCGTTCCATGACGCCCAGGTCCGCGCCGACGTGCGGTGCCAGATCGGTTTTGTTGATGATGAAGAGATCCGATTTGATCATTCCCTGCCCTGCCTTACGGGGAATCTTCTCACCTTGGGCCACGTCGATGATGTAAATGGAGAAGTCCACCAGTTCGGGGCTGAACGTTGCGGAAAGATTGTCACCACCTGACTCCACAAAGATCACCTGGAGGTCCTCATGCCTGGCCATGAGTTCGGCAATCGCCGCAGTGTTCATGGAGGTATCCTCGCGGATGGCCGTGTGCGGACAGCCGCCAGTTTCCACGCCAATGATCCGGTCCACAGGAAGAATGCCGTTGGCGGCAAGGATTTTTGCGTCCTCGATGGTGTAAATGTCGTTGGTGATGGCGGCCATGGAAATCTCACCGCTCATGTGCCGGGTCAGCCGCTCCACCAGCTGGGTCTTACCTGCCCCGACGGGTCCGCCAATACCGATTTTGATAGGTTCTCTCATGCTGTCCTCCTGTTAGCTCATAAACATGCGGGCACGTTGTCTTTCATGCCGCATTTGCGAAATTTCCAGTCCAGGGCTGACTGCCCCAAAGTCATCCACATCCAGGTGGCCAATGCTCTCGACGGCGGCAGCGACGTCGTCGGCCGCGTGCCTGAGCAACCGTTGCCCGGCGTTCTGGCCCAGCGGAATGGCCCGGACGGCGTTCTGCGTCAGTGTTGTCGCGGTGGCAAAAAGGTACGCGCCCAGCGCTTCGGCCAGCGGGATACCCAAGGACCGTGCGACGACGGCAAACGCCAGTGGTTGGTGGCCCGCTGCGCGCCCCGTGGACACCAGATCCCGGTACAGGTCCAGGTCCACGGAGGGAAACACATCGCCACCGATCTCCAGGAGCCGTCCGCCCATCTTCATGCTGGCTTCCCGTACCTGCCGCGGCAACAGCTGCGCGGAGAGCAATTCATCGAGCTGTCCCACGTCTGAGCCTTCGTAGAGGAACCGTATGGCCAGGCCGTCCGAGTAGGTCAGCGGCTGGGCTATGAATGCTGATAGCCATACCCCAAAGGATTCTTCGTTACAGATCAGCTCGCGTTCAATGTAGGGCTCGAATCCCAGCGAGTGCGCAAAGGCCCCGGTAGGAAGCGCGGAGTCGGTCAGCTGCGCAAGGGCAAGCTGGTAGCTCTTAGTGGCTGTGTTCAGCATGGCGGAAAGGAACGGGCATCACGCGTTCCTGGCGGTCGTAGGGGACTTCGACATGACGGAGGTAATCCTCCACGGTGTGGTCGTAGGCGCACACCATGACTTCGGCGGCGTACTCGGACTCGTTGTCGAAAAACTGGGCCTGCAGGTGCCTGTTCCCTAGCGAGTGGGCCACCACACCCATTTCGTGAACGGTTCTCGGGGCAATAACCAAGACATCAGTGGGCAGCACGGAGATGACGATCATGTTGGTTTCGGCAACGTGGAGGATATCGCCGTCACGCAGATCCCCGGCTGTGGAGGGCAGGCGGATGCCGATCTCTTTGCCGTGGTCAGTGGTGACCCGTTGGATCCGCTTGACGAGCTGGCCGCTGGGGAGCACAACTTTCTCGCGGTGCAGCCCCTGGTATGCGGAGTCCGTGGAAGACAGGTCATGCAGGTTGCCAAGAATCTTTTCAATGATCACGGAATCTCCTAGAAGAGGAAGTAGCGCTGAGCCATCGGCAGCACGTCGGAAGGTTCGCAGGTGACGTCCTCGCCGTCCACAGTGACGCTGTACGTTTCGGGATCCACCTGGATATCGGGCGTGGCGTCATTATGGATGAGATCCGCTTTGGTGAGGGTACGGATGCCGGAGACGGGCCGGATCACCTTTTCCAGGCCAAGTTCGGCAGGGACGCCGGCGTCAATGGCAGCCTGGGACAGAAACGTGATGGAGGATGCCTGGAGCGCCTTGCCAAAGGTCGCGAACATGGGTCGCATGGTGCGCGGCTGCGGTGTAGGGATGGAGGCGTTGGCGTCCCCCATGAGGGCGTAGGCAATCTGCCCTCCCTTGATCACCAGCATGGGTTTTACCCCGAAAAACGCGGGGTCCCAGAGAACCAGATCCGCAAACTTCCCCTCTTCCACGGAACCAATCGCGTCCGCCATGCCCTGTGCGATGGCCGGGTTGATGGTGTACTTGGCCACGTAGCGTTTGAGCCGGAAATTATCGCTCTCGTCTCCCAATCCGGCAGGGGAACCATGCTGGCCCCCGGCGGGATCCTTGAGTACACCGCGCTGCTTTTTCATTTTGTCGGCCACCTGCCAGGTGCGGGTGATCACTTCCCCCACCCTGCCCATGGCCTGCGAGTCAGAGGAAGTGATGGAGAAGATGCCCAAATCCTGTAGGACATCTTCCGCGGCGATGGTCTCCGCGCGGATCCGCGAATCGGCAAACGCCACGTCTTCCGGAATGTCAGGGTTCAGGTGGTGGCAGACCATGAGCATGTCCAGGTGCTCTTCGATAGTGTTCCGGGTATACGGCAGGGTGGGGTTTGTGGATGCAGGAAGGACGTTGGGAAGCCCGGCAATCTTGATGATGTCCGGAGCGTGGCCACCACCGGCCCCCTCGGTGTGGAAGGTATGGATGACGCGGCCAGCAATGGCGCGGATCGTGTCCTCCACAAAGCCGCACTCATTCAGGGTGTCGGTGTGGATGGCCACCTGCACGTCGTATTTGTCGGCGACGCTCAGTGACAGATCAATCGACGAGGTGGTGGCGCCCCAGTCCTCGTGGATCTTGAGCCCGATTGCCCCCGCCCGGATCTGCTCGGCCAGGGGTTCGACGGCTGACGCATGGCCCTTGCCGAAAAGTCCAATATTGACTGGCAGTCCCTCGGCGGCCTGCAGCATGCGTTGAATGTGCCACTTTCCGGGCGTCACCGTAGTGGCTTTCGTGCCCTCTGCCGGCCCCGTTCCGCCGCCCACCATGGTGGTCACACCACTGGTCAGCGCGGTAGGGACCTGGTCGGGTGAGATGAAGTGGATATGGGTATCAACGCCGCCCGCCGTAAGGATGCGATGCTCACCGGCAATAATCTCGGTGCTGGCACCGATGACAATCGTCACGCCGTCGGTAATGCCGGGGTTGCCGGCCTTACCGATACGGAAAATATGGCCATCCTTGAGGGCAACATCTGCCTTATAGATGCCGCTGTGATCCAGGATGACCACATTGGTGATCACCGTATCTGGGACATCCTGGTCGCGGGTGAGCTGGCCGTTCTGGCCCATCCCGTCGCGGATGACTTTGCCGCCGCCAAAGACTGACTCTTCTCCGTAGACGGTGAGGTCCCGCTCAATCTCGAGGAACAGGTCGGTGTCCGCCAGGCGGATGGCGTCTCCCGTCGTCGGGCCGTAGAGATCCGCATACTGGCGGCGCGTCAGTTCCATGCTCATGGTGTCTCCTCACGACTGTCCAGGGGTCCGTTCACGGCATTACTGAGGCCAAAGACCTCGCGAGCGCCCGCCAGCTCAATCAACCGGACGCTGCGGGAGTCTCCTGGCTCGAAGCGGGCTGCCGTTCCCGCGGGAATGTCCAACCTGCGGCCGTGAGCTGCTGCACGGTCGAAGGTCAGGGCGGCGTTGGCCTCCGCAAAATGGAAATGGGATCCGACCTGAATGGGCCGATCGCCCGTGTTGACAACGGCCACGACGATTGCGTCCCGCCCGTCGTTGAGTGTCACTGGCTCCGCGCGCAGCACATACTCACCTGGAATCATGGCTGGTCCTATCGAATCGGGTCGTGGACTGTGACGAGCTTGGTGCTGTCTGGGAACGTGGCCTCGATCTGCACGTCATGGATCATTTCGGGAATACCTTCCATGACGTCACTGCGCGTCAGGATTGTCGTACCGAAGCTCATGAGTTCTGCCACCGTGCGGCCATCACGGGCGCCTTCAATAAGTTCATAGCTGATGATGGCCACCGATTCGGGATAGTTCAGCAGCAGTCCACGGGATTGGCGGCGCCTTGCCAGATCGGCGGCCACCACAATCATGAGCTTCTCCTGCTCGCGGGGCATCAAATGCATGGGGCTCCTCATGTGTTCATTCCTGCAGCACCACGGCGGCGGGCGGCGCTGGCCGGAGATTCACCGGTGACAGCAGTACACCACGGCATGTGGCGTGGGACCAGCGTAGGTCGCCCACGTTTCCGGCGCGTTACCAAGATGACCTGCGCGGAAAAGTCCTTGACCCATTACCCCGTTAATTCGGCAGTCTCTGGGTCGACGCTGGCATGGCTGCCCGTATCCACGCCCGCTAGGCAGTGCCCCAGCCGGTTCCGAGCATCCGATGGAGAATCAGCTGCCTTGACACACAGAGAAGGCCACCCTGTAAGGGGCGGCCTTCTCCACTCAATGGACCTCGGTGAGGTCAAGCCCTCAACGAACGGGTCGATTAACTGCAGTGATTGTGAGTGCGGCTTCCGTACCGGAGTGCCGTGTGGCTCACTACTCTGCTTCTTCTGCAGCCTTCTCGGCGTCCTTCTCTGCCCGCAGAGCTTCCGCGTCATGCTGTTCTTCCGCTTTTTCCTGATGAATGACCTCGGCGAAGAGTTTCTCCATCTCCTTGGCCACACCGCCGGCGGAGGCCGGGTTCTGGCCAGTCACCAACCGCTCATCCACCACAACCTTCTCCTCAAAGACATCCGCGGAGACATGGGTGGCGCCCTGCTCCTCAAGCCGATCCGCGAGGTAGAACGGAATGACTTTGTCCTTCCCCGCAGCAATCTCCTCATCGTTGGTGAAGGCCGCGACCTTGCGGCCCTCCACCAACCGGAATCCATTCTTGAGTTCGACGTTCAACAATCCAGCAGGCCCGTGGCAGACAGCGCCTACCAGGCCGCCAGCATCGTAAACACTGGCAACCAGCGACTGGAGTCCTTTACTGTCCGGGAAGTCCCACATGGTGCCGTGCCCACCCACCAGGTAGACGGCGTCGTACTGTTCAGGATCGACGACGTCGACGCGCGCAGTGTTGTAGAGGCCAGCCCGCGTGGTTTCATCCTCCGTGAAGGCAACCTGGATGGGGTCGTTTGTATCCACTTCGTCGCGAGGCGGCTGTCCACCCTCGATGGAGGCAAAATCGACGAAATGTCCGGAATCCTTGAAAACTTTCCAGGGGTGTGCGGCTTCGGCTACGTTGTAGCCGGTCTTCTCGCCGGTGTCGCCAATCTCGGAAACGCTGGTCAGTACCATCAGAATCTTCTTCATGCAGTGCTCCTATCGTCTTGATTCCACCCTACGTCACGCCCAGCTGGGCCGGTCCAGAAGAAGTGTCAGCTCCCCGTCAAAGACCACGATTCGCGAATCCCACAGACCCTAAAGGGCCGCCTCCGCTTCACACGCTCGGCGATGGTCTCGCGGCGTCGTTCGGGCAGGACATTGGCCTGCGGCAGGTCGCATCATGAGGCCGAATAATAAACTTGACCGAAAAGACAAGCCTTTCCCATCACTCCCGTTCGGGTGATGTAGGCATAGAGCTATGACTTCGCAAAACCAGCAGGCCCGCACGTTCGATTCGCTGTGGCACACATCGGGGTTCCGCGTTTTGGTCATGTTCGTGGTGCTCGGTGTCGTCTCCGGAGGTACTGCGGCCATTGGCTCCTGGGCGTATGCACCCGCCGTAGGGTGGATTGGTGCTTCGGGAACGTTCTGCTTTTGGGTGTGGGGCGCTGTGCTCCGCCTTGGCCCCGCAGACACAGCAAGCCACTCCCTGCGGGAGGATCCCACCAGGACCACGTCCCAGACACTCCTGATCCTGGCAAGCATTGCCAGTTTCGGGGCCATAGGATTAGTCCTCATCGAATCGGGGAACGCGTCCGGAGCGGCAAAATTGACCCTGGGCGGGATCGCCCTGGCAACGGTCACGGCCTCCTGGTTCCTGATCCATCTACTCTTCACACTCCGCTATGCTGCCGTGTACTTCGGCAGCGGAGGATCAGGTATCGACTTCAACCAGGCTGGTCCCCCCGCGTACCGCGACTTCGTGTACCTAGCATTTACCCTGGGGATGACGTATCAGGTCTCTGATACGAGCATCACCAGCAGCGCCATCCGCGCCGTGGCTCTCCGACACGCGCTGCTGTCCTTTCTTTTTGGTGTGGTCATCCTGGCAACCACCATCAACCTGGTGTCAAGTCTCGCCAGGTAAGCGCCGGCTGATTTTTCACCCAGTGGGCCCGTCGCCTGCGATCCTGGGCAGGCCCCATAAAAAGGGGTCGGCCTCCTCAGGAAAAGCGTTTCAGCACCCGATCGCCGCCAGCGGCGTAACCATCCGAAGAGAACTGCAGGATCCCATGGCCACTACACCGCGCGTTATCCTTTTCGACGTCAACGAGACTCTCTCCGACATGTCCGCGCTGGGGTCCCGCTTCAGCGACATCGGACTGGCTCCGGAGCTGTCGACACTATGGTTTGCCACGCTTCTGCGCGACGGTTTTGCTCTTACAGCCAGCACTGACAACGTACCTTTCGCAGACATTGGAGCCGGTGCGCTCCGTGTGCTCCTGGCAGGGAAAAGCATTAATCGTCCCCTGGACGCAGCCATTGCACACGTCATGGAGGGCCTGATCGGGCTCCCCCTCCACGACGATGTACCCCAAGGGATCGTTGCGCTGGCAGACGCTGAATATCGTTTGGTCACGCTCAGCAACGGCTCTGCCAGCATTGCGGGAAAGCTGTTCACGGAGGCCGGAATCCGAGTTCATTTTGAGCTGCTCCTCTCGGTTGAGGACGCACCTGCCTGGAAACCGGCCCCGGAGTCGTACAGTTACGCTGCGACCAGGATCGGTGTGGAACCGGCAGAAATTCTCCTCGTTGCCGTCCACCCCTGGGACATCCACGGCGCTGCCCGCGCAGGACTGAACACCGCCTGGCTCAACCGCGGCAATGGCACCTACCCACCGCACTTTGCACCGCCCGACATTACGGTGACCTCGCTGCGTGATCTTCCTGCGGCTTTATCCGTTCCGCGCTGATCCTCGTCTCCCAGGCGCAGCACCGGACACGGTTTGGACGCCACCCACCCAAGTAGTACGCATGAAGGGGTCCAAAAAACGAGTACTCGGTACTCGGGTCACCGCGGCTGAACTCAGAATAGGGTTCCCATATCGCACCGATGCGAACGGTGCGCCGGATATGCGTTGCCCCAGGCAGGCGGTTCATGCCACGGGTAGCGGGTTGTTGGAGAGTGTTCTCAACGGCCAGGTCCGGAGTTGCGCCGGCGGGCAGGGGTAGTCCGCGGTCAGCTCGAAGCGCACCCCCTCCCTGCTGGGCACTCCTTCTGGTTGCCAGCCTCAGGAATTTATCCCTGCGGCGGGTTTCCGCCAAGCAAGAGACCCATTTTCGCCACACTTCTGCTGGGCAAAAACACACCTCCCTGAGACCTCGTCTCCAATTCTTTGGAGCCCTCTTCCACTGCGCCCCAACGCTGCACAGTCTCCGGACCATTGTGGTGGGGCCAACCGTATCGAGAAGAATTCGGGCTCGACGCTGCTTATCGAAGGAGCATCATGCTGTTATTGGACACTGGCGCCGCACGGCAGGGCCGGATGGGGCGCAAAAAGACCTCGGCTCAACCATTGACGCGCGAAGTCCGTGCGCAGGCAGCCGCCCACGGAACAATCGAAAGAAACCTTGAATCACCCTCCCTGACGCTGCTGGTCCTGCTGGCTGCCCTTGGGGTGCTGCTCTATGCGGGCTTTCTGCTCAATCCTGCCAACGCCGGAGATCCACTCCCCTACTTCATGGTGGTGGCTTGCGAATCGTTTGTTATGTTCCAGGTCCTGCTCTCGCTTTGGACCGCACTGTCCGCCGCCCAAAACCCTCGCGGCTATGTCTTCCACGAATCACAACGCCAGCTCTTCTACCCAACAAGCCAGGACCTGGACGATCACCTGATGCGCCCCACGGAGTGGATGCAGATTGGCGGACAACGCCTCCTGGTAGATGTCTACATCCCTACCTACGGTGAGGCGCCCGACGTCGTCGAACGCACCGCACGTGCGGCCAGGGACATGCGTGGCTTCCACAGCACCTACATCCTGGACGACGGCCACTCTCCAGAAATTGCTGCAGTTGCCGCGCATCTCGGCGTCGGATATCTGCAGCGGGTGGACAATGCCGGCGCAAAAGCTGGAAATATCAATAACGCCTTGAAGTCCACAACGGGGGATTTTTTTGTTGTCCTGGACGCTGACTTCATTCCAGCTGCTGACTTTCTGGTGGAGACCATGCCGTTCTTCGGAGAGAAGACAGTAGCTTTTGTGCAGACCCCACAGGTGTACGGAAATATCAGTAATTTCATTTCCCGGGGCGCCGGATATATGCAGACCGTATTTTATTCCCTGACCCAGCCCGGTAAGAACCGGTTCAATTCGGCCTTCTGTGTTGGGACGAACGTCGTCTTCCGCAAGCACGCGGTTCTGAGTATTGGAGGACTCTACGAGAAGTCAAAATCCGAGGATATCTGGACCTCCCTGATTCTCCATGGGCAGGGGTGGAAATCTGTATACATTCCGACCGTCCTGGCCGTCGGGGACACACCCGAAACCATTGAGTCCTACACGAAGCAGCAACAACGGTGGGCTACTGGCGCCTTCGAAATCCTGTTCAGGCGTAATCCCCTGCTGGACCGAACCCTGAGCATCGATCAGCGGCTGCAGTATTTTGGAACGGCTACCTTTTACTGCAGCGGCCTGATTACCTTCTGCCTGCTGTTGCTGCCACCCCTACAGATCTACTTGGGCCTGACCCCCGTCAACCAGCACACTCCCTTCCTGCAGTGGCTCCTTTTTTATTGCGGGCTGTACGTCATGCAGATCATCATGGCGGTCTACACCATCGGTTCGTTCCGCTGGCAGACCCTTTTGCTTTCCACTGCATCCTTTCCCATCTATATCCGAGCCTTTGCCAACGCGCTTCGCAGAAAAGATACTGCCTGGCACGTCACGGGTCGCGTAGGGAAAAGGAACTCCCCCTTTCTCTTCATCCTTCCGCAGCTGTTGACATTCGTTTTCCTGGCCGCGACATCCTGTGTTGGCCTGTGGAAAGTGGAATGGACCGGCCAGATTTCAATGGCGGTGATCTGGAACCTTCTGAACTCACTTGTCCTGGGTACTTTCCTGGGGATCGCAATCCACGAATCCTTCGCGCTCCGCCGGGCACACGCGCAGCGCGAACCTGAACCGGCAGCCGAACCGCTAGAAGACCGCCCACGGGCAAAACATAGCGGCAGCGTCCCCGTCTGAACCAGAAAGGCCACGCCATGCTTATCCGCAAAGTTCTCACAATGCTCGCTGCCCTTGTCCTCATCCTCACCGTCAGCGGAGCCGGACTCGTCTACGCGAACGACCGTTCCCATCACCTTTCATCCAACAAGGCCGTCCTGCGGTCTGAGAGCTACAGCATCGGCACCCCGTTCGGCGGGGCGGTCCAACACCTCAGCGTCTCCCGCGGTGACAGCATCAAAAAAGGCCAGGAACTTTTCCGCCTGCAAAGCGCCACCCTTCAGCAGGCGCTGGCCACCTCCCGGTTCAACGCCACAGGCGTCGGCTACAGCATTATTGGCGACGACGTCATGGTTTTTACAGCCACCAACGACGGCGTCGTCAGTGATCTAGGCGTCGCAGAAGGATCCTTCGTACCGGCAAATTCTGCAATGGCCCAGATCGACCTCGACAGCACGCTGATCGTAGAGGCGACATTCGATCTGACCCCACGGGACTATTCGAAGGTGGCCGTAGGCTCGGTCCTGACGGTAGGAATGCCTGACAACTCGTCGGTAGATGCCGAGGTGTTCGACATCCAGGTCACCTCCAATGGCGCCAATACAGCCCAGACCCTCGTCCTGGCGAAGAGCCGGTCGTTGGCGGAGAAAAGCTATTTCTCCACCGGAGCTCCTGTCACAGCGGAACTGAAGCTGAAAGATGACGAAAATTTCGGTTCCTGGCTCGCCCGCCAACTCACCAAACTGGCTACTCCGTCAGGCACAAGCTCATGAGCCGCGCGACAACCCGCGAGAGGCGGCTGCGCGTTCTTGCCGTGTGCATCGCTGTTGCACTGGCTGGGTCTGGTTGCACGCCAGAAACGCAACCACCAGCACCTGACATCGCGGCAGTAAATTCCTGGGCCGCGGCCACGTCCGCACTGGCGGGGGAGCTGCCCCAGGCAGCCGGGCCCTACACCAAGCCAATCCGGACGGCCCAGGGAATCCAGCCACCAACAAATTCCTGGATCTCCGGCGCAATCTTCAACGATGTTCCGCAACCTGTTTTCTCCGGCGTGCTGGCTTTTCAGCCCAGCGACAACGGCTTTGGCGTTGGGCTGCCGGCTCCACACCCGACACCAAAAACGATCTTCGGCTCCTACACCCCAGACCTCATGCTGGGCCTTTCGGCCGATCACTTTGAACTGTCACGGCTCGACTCACTCAGCGCCACCTTTTCCTATTTCAAAGGCTCCCAGGAAATTGGCCGCCTTACCGCTGCCCAGGGCTGGCCCTATCTCTCATACCAGGCACTAGAGCAGCAGGACGTCAGCGTTCCTGTCTCCTTCGAGGGAACGGATACCGACCATACAGCCGTGGTGGCTGAGACGTCATATCATCTGGTCGGCGAGAACATCAGCTCGGACAGCGCTGGCACACGCGCAGCACTGGGCGCAGGATCTGTGCTGACACTCTATGCGGAACCACAGGACGCCGACGCGGCCACCCTTGACGCGATGCGCCAGGGAGCCGTGCCACTGAGGGGGACCACCACCACCTATGACGTAACTGAGGGAACCGTCTCAACGACCTACGCTTTGGACACCGCTGATCGGCCTACGGTTTTCGCCGCCATGCCGCACCAAAGCGTTGCCGACGGCGAAACCCTCAAGGGAAGCTACGCATCAATCAACGGCCAGCTCTCCCTTCACACCGGGATGATCTTCAGTTTCGACGTGGCCGAACGCGCGGCCCGCTCTGAGCTTGACCTGACCGGACTCACCCCAGCGGAACGGGAGGAACTGGCAGGGCACGTCATCAGGGAAGCCTCCGAGGTCCAGTTCCTGGCACCGGATTCCTACTATGGCGGCAAGGCCCTCTACCGTGCCGTCAATATCTACCTTCTAGCCGAGCAACTCCAGCTAAGCGCCCAGGCTTCGGACCTCAAAGACCTGATCCTCGCAGAGTTGGACCGCTGGCTCAGTCCAACAGGGTGCAGTGGAGACGCCACCAAGTGCTTCACCTATGACACATCCCTTGGCGGCGTCGTCGGCCAAGCACCAGCCTATGGTTCTGACGAATTCAACGACCACCATTTTCACTACGGCTACTTCCTCTACGCGGTGGGAGCGATGGCGTTGGCGGACAGTGCCCTGGTTGAGCGTTACCGAACCATGACGGACCTTCTGGCCATGGACATCGCGTCCCCGGAGAGCACTGATGCCTTTCCGCAACGTCGTGCCTTCGATGACTACGCTGGACATTCCTGGGCTTCCGGAACCTCGCCATTCGCAGATGGCAACAATCAGGAGTCCTCCTCCGAGGCTGTTAATGCCTGGGCTGGCTTGAGTCTCTGGGCACAGGCCTCAACCAATCAATCCCTGGCCACTGAGGCAACCTGGATGCTCAGCCTGGAGAGCCAGACGGCCTTGGACTATTGGGTCTACCCCGAAGCCTTCCCCGACTTCGACGCCCCTTTGGTCGGCATGGTCTGGGGTGGGAAAAGGGACTTTGCAACCTTCTTCGATCCTTCCCCTGCCGCCATCCTAGGAATTCAGCTCATCCCTTTTGGCCCCACCATGGACTACCTGATGGGGCCACCGGAAAAAATCATCGCCCTGGTGGACCAGTCAGCTCCCGCAGGAAAAACAGACCTGCCGCTGATCGACTACAACCTCATGTTCCTGGGCATGGCGGATAGGGATACCGCCCTGGAGCGGGCACGGGACCTGCCTGACAAGAACATCGACAATGGAAACTCACGCTCCTACCTACTCGCCAGCATCATGGCACGGCGGTAGGAACGGCACATCTCGAAGGAACACCCTGCGGTCGCCATCCGTCAAAGGTGCAGGCGAAACCCTGACAGCGAGCCGGTAATCGGCTCCCTGTCAGGGTGCCGATTCCCTGATTTTCAGGGCAAAGTCGGATTCCACATGCACGCCGCCCGCAGTCTTCTCCCGGCCTTCAATCCGATCCAGCAGCAAGGCCAGGGAACGCCTGACAATCTCATCCATCCCAGGGGAAACAGTAGTCAGCGACGGCGACGAGAAGCTCGCCTCGTCAATGTCGTCAAAACCCACCACTGCGACATCACCTGGTACTTTTACACCGCGGACCAGGAGTTCGTGCATTGCGCCCAGCGCCAACACGTCGTTGAGTCCAAACACAGCATCAAACTGCGTTCCTCGCTCCAGAAGGGCGGCCACAGCATCGGCCCCGCCGTCCCGGCGCCAGTCCCCGGGCACCACAAGATCTGGGTCAAACGGGACGCCGGCATCGGCAAGCGCCGCCCGGTAGCCGTTCATGCGGAGTCCCGGGCTGCCCGTGGTGTCATCAATACCGGCTCCCACCACGGCCACACGTCGTCGCCCAGATTCCAGCAGGTGCGATGTCACAGCCGCGGCGGCAACCTCGTTCTGCATGGTCACCACATCCAGCCGAGGGTCCAGGATGTGCTCACCCAACAACACCAGGGGCTTTGCGCCCCGGTGGGATTCCACTTCCTCGACATCCATGGACAGCGGCGTGAAGAGGAGCCCGTCCGTCAGTTGGCGGAAGGGGCCCCGCAGGGCGGCGAGTTCCACAGCAGGATCCGCATTGGACTGCTCCACCAGGACCCGGTAGCCAGATTCCGCTGCCACGCTCATGAGCCGTGACGCCAACTCGGCATAGTAGGGGGATGAGAGGTCGGAGAGGACAAGCCCAATCATCTTGGTCTTCCCTGAGCGCAGGCTGCGCGCCGTCAGGTTGGCCTCGTAGCCCAGTTCTGCAATGGCGGCCTGCACCCGTTGGCGTGTGGATTCCCTGATGTATTCGTAGTCGTTCAGGACGTTGGAGACGGTTTTGAGTGAGACGCCCGCAGCCCGTGCAACATCATTCATGGTGACAGCCACTGGTGGTCCTTAAGTTCGATGCCGGGCGGTTCCTTGGACAGCGCCTTCGGCACGTCTGGATCCATAGTTGCAGATGATGTGCCCTTCACCCTTTCCCAGCAACTTTACAACGTTATAGTATTCAAGAGCCGCAACCCAAGGAATCTTCATGGCACAGCTCACTGCGCCGTTGTTTCGCTGCCCGGTATTTGACGGCACAGCAGACCCTGCGCTGATTCACCGTCGCGGGACCAACGCATGGTGGATGTTCTTCACGGCATGCCGGGCTACGCTCACCACAGGTGGATGCGACTCGGTCACCGGCACCCGGACCTGACGCCGCCGGCTCGCCCATCTGTTTGACGCCAAAAGAGCAGGGCGCCCCAGATCTCGCCAGGGGTTTCCCGCCCTTTTTATCGAGCTCTCGCTCTTTCAGCGGAACGTCAGGCGACGGACAGCCTGATCATGGACCAGGAAACGGCGGGCAGATCAGCAGTGAGTGTTCCGCCGTCGACCTTCACGCTGCCGTTGCCGGAGGGCGCCACGGAGGTGTCGTCATCAGCTGTGGCATGCCAGTAGGGATCCTTGTTGGAAAACGTGATGGCATCAACGACTTTCACAGCACCCAGGCTACCCACGGCGACCTCAAGTGCCAGCGGCTGGTCCGAGGAACGGTTCACCGCGAACACCACCGCCTCGCCCTTCTCGGAATCGAACGTTGCCACCGCGGACAACGCTGCAAAATCGACAGTCTTTGCGGACGTGAGCAGCGGCGATTCAACAGCCAGCTGCAGGACAGTTCCGCTGGCGTTTGCTGAGGTCAGGGCAAATGGATGGAAGGTGGTCTGCTTCCAGGCCCGGCCACCGGGCTCGGTCATAATGGGCGCAATGACGTTGACCAACTGCGCCAGGCTGGCGGAATGGACGCGGTCCGTGTTGCGCAGCAGGGTGATCAGCAGATCCCCCACCACGACTGCATCGGCCACCGAGTACTTGTCCTCCAGGAGCACCGGTGCCACGGGCCAGTCGCTGCCGGTGGGGACCTTTGACTCATCGCGGCTGGCATGCCAGACATTCCACTCATCAAAAGAGATATTGACCTGTTTGGTGGACTTCTTAACGGACCGGACATGCTCAATGTGCGCCACGGTGTCCTTGATGAAAACCTCCATACGGTGCCCTGCGGACAAGTGCTCCTGCAGGTCACCGTGATCCTCAAAGTACTGGTGGGCAGAGATCAGGTCCACCACCTCATATGTTTCCGTGAGGACAACGCGCTCCCACTCACCAAAGGTGTCCATGCCCGGCGAGGAACTGCCGCAAACCACAAGCTCCAGGTCTGGCTCGACCATCCGCATTGCCCGGGCCGTGTCAGCTGCCAGACGGCCATATTCGGAAGCGTTCTTGTGGCCAATCTGCCACGGACCGTCCATCTCGTTGCCCAGGCACCACATCGTGATGCCGTACCCTTTCGAGGCTCCGTTGGCCTTGCGCTGGTCCGAAAGTGCCGTGCCGCCCTCGATATTGGAGTATTCGAGCAGATCCAGCGCTTCCTGTGTGCCACGGGTGCCCAGGTTCACGGCCATCATGGGCTCCACCCCGGCCTTGAGGGACCACTTGGCGAATTCGTCGACGCCTACCAGGTTGGGATCGGTGGAGTGCCAGGCCAGGTCCAGACGGGTTGGCCGCTCACTGACAGGACCCACGCCATCTTCCCAGCGGTAGCCGGAAACGAAGTTTCCGCCAGGGTAGCGGACCGTGGAAACTCCGAGCTCGCGCGTCAGATCCAGCACGTCCGTGCGGAAACCGTCCTCATCCGCATTCGGGTGCTCTGGTTCGAAAATTCCGGTATAAACGCACCGCCCCAGGTGCTCAACAAACGCGCCGAAGGTCTTCCGACGGACGGGACCCACAACATATGCCGGGTCGATCGTGATTTTTGCTGCGGTCGATTCAGGGCCCATGAAACATCCTCGTTTTCTGGTTTACAACGTTATAGAAATATTGTCATGGCAGGCTGGCCTCGCCGTCAAGGGGATTCCAGATTGCCTGGCTAAACCGGAAGCTACGGGGCCCCGTCCAGGATCCTGCGGACCATAACGACCCCCCTGGGCAGCAAAGTCATAGTCGCCAATCCCCTGTGCCCAGACCACTGTGCCCACCGCCTGTAAGAGGTTCTCGAGCTGCCAGATTCCCTGATCGACTGGCTCAAGCGCACGCTCCAAACCCGCAAGAAAAGCGTCCCTCAACTCAGGCCGCCCCTGGAACTGCCCATGCGTGACCCGAACCAGGTCGTGGACCCAGGGGCGGAAGTCTGCCCGGCCAAAATCAATGACCCGGACCGTCCCGTCGTCGGAAAGCCAGTTTCGGGGCTGGAAGTCGCCATGCGTGCTCACCAACGGAACGGGGCCTACGTCGGCATTCTCCAGGACAGCACGCACGGCTGCCACTTCGGCGGCAGAAAGCAGGCCCCGGGAGCGTGGCAGCATACCAAGAGTCCGCGCCACCGTGGCCTTGGCATAGCCTGCCGAACTGCCTGCGGGCTGATGAATGGCAGCCAGGAGCTCACCGGCCTGCCGGTACGTCGCCGGGTCAGTCTCGGCCGCAGTGTCCTGGACCAACTCTCCCGGCAGGTACCCGGTCACTAGGATGCCTGCGTCAACCGAGGCTCCCACCAGTGCAGGGACCCGCCCTTGGGGTGCGCCAAGGCCACGGCGGTGGGCGGCAATTTCACGTCCAATATGATGACTTGTGGTGCTGGCCTTGACGATCAGGCGTTCGCCGTCGAGTGCCTGAACCTCCAGCACCGTCGTGTCCTGCAGCGGCCAGGAATGATCCCGCAGCACCACATAAGGCCCCAGCCAGGTGGCAACGAGGCCCCACTGCACTGCTGTCATCTGCCGCATCATCATCCCAGCCTGCCAGACGTGCGGCACCCCAAAAATGGGCACGCCCCAGTTCGGCGACATGAACGACGGCGGGCGGCCCCCCACAGCCGCTACGCGTCGTCGTGCGCTGCCCGTCTTTTCAGAGGTGTTGCAGGCCGCTAGATACGCCCAGCCAATCGATAATACGCAGCATTCCAGGCCAGTTCCTTCTTGAAGGATTTCAGTGTCGTGTCCTCATCGATGGCCAGGAGTTCCGTCTCGGCAATCTCGGCAAAGTCCTCAAAGACATCCAGGCCCACTGCGGTACTGAGGACCGTGTGGTGGGCGGCACCAGCAGTCAGCCAGGCTGCGGCCGATGTTGCGAAGTTGGGCTTGGGCTCCCACAGCGCCCTGGCCACCGGGAGCTTGGGCAGCGGGTGATCCAAATCCACTACGTCCACCACATTGGCTACTAAGCGGAACCTGTCGCGCATGTCAGACAGGGCAACCACCACCCCGGGGCCAGCATCGGTGTCGAACACCATCCGCACCGGATCTTCCTTGCCGCCAATGCCCAGAGCGTGGATCTCCACTCGCGGCTTTTTGGCGGTCAGCGACGGGCAAACCTCCAGCATGTGCGCCCCTAGGATCTTTTCCTCGCCAGGAACCAGGTGATAGGTGTAGTCCTCCATCAGCGAGGCGCCGCCGGGCAGCCCCGAGCCCATCACCTTCGCAGCACGCACCAGGATCGCCGTCTTCCAGTCACCCTCGGCGCCAAAACCGTAGCCGTCGGCCATCAGCCGCTGGACAGCCATGCCCGGCAACTGGCGCAGGGAGCCCAGATCCTCGAACGAAGTGGTGAATGCAGCGGAGCCGTTGGCTTCAAGCAGTGCACGCAACCCGAGTTCGATCCGGGCACTGTAGCGCAGGGATTCGTGCCGTTCTCCACCGGCCGCGAGTTCCGGGGCTACCTCATAGAGGCGCTCATACTCAGCCACCAGGGCATCAACGTCGGATTCGGCCGCGCCGTGCACGGCATCGGCAAGGTCGTTGACGGCCCAGGTGTTCACCGAGACGCCAAATCTAATCTCCGCCTCAGTCTTGTCACCCTCCGTGACAGCTACGTTGCGCATGTTGTCACCGAAACGGGTGAGTTTCAGGGACCGTACCGCGGCCCAGCCGGCAGAGGCACGCTGCCAGGAACCCACCTGCCGGGTGACCTCCGGATTGGACACGTGGCCCACCACCGTTTTCCGGGGAATGCCCAGGCGCGTCTGGATGTACCCAAACTCGCGGTCTCCGTGGGCTGCCTGGTTGAGGTTCATGAAATCGAAATCGATGTCGGCCCAGGGCAGTTCCACATTGGCCTGCGTGTGCAGATGCAAAAGCGGCTTCCGAAGCAGGTCCAGGCCCTGGATCCACATCTTGGCGGGCGAGAATGTATGCATCCACGCGGTAACACCAATAACCGCGTCGTTGGCATTGGCTTCCAGGGCCATCCGGCGGATGGCGTCAGAATCAGTAAGGACCGGCTTCCACACAATTTTTACCGGTACGTCCTGGGCAGCATTGAGTGCCTCCGAGATGCTCATTGACTGCTCTGCCACCTGGGCCAGGACTTCCGGACCATAGAGGTGTTGGCTGCCGGTGAGGAACCAAACTTCGTAGCCATCTAGGGTTGTTGCTGCAGCGTTGGTCATGAAATTCTCCTGCGAAATTGGGGGTTGTTGGGCGGTGCCAGGCTAGTTGCCGTAAACGTTCTGGTACCTGTCATACAGGGCTGCCACATCGGCCGTATCGATCGGGAGGGGCGTGCCCAGCTGCCGGGAAATGTGCACAGTCCGTGCCACTTCCTCGCACATGACCGCAGCCTTAACCGCAGACCTTGCGTCTTTGCCGATGGTGAACGGGCCATGGTTCTGCATGAGCACGGCCGGGGAGTTGGAGTTCCGGAGGGTCTCCACAATGCCCTGGCCAATAGAGTCATCGCCGATTAGCGCGAAGGGACCCAACGGAATATCCCCGCCAAACTCATCACTCATCATGGTCAGCACGCACGGGATCGCCTCACCGCGCGCAGCCCAGGCTGTCGCGTACGTCGAGTGCGTATGGACCACTCCGCCAACCTCGGGCATGTGACGGTACACGTAAGCATGCGCCGCGGTGTCCGACGACGGCGACAGCTCCGGGTTGACCCACGACTCACCATCGAGTCCAGTTACCGGAGTGCCAAACAGGTCAGTGACCACCATCAGTTCGGGAGTGAGGTCATCGTAGGCAACGCCAGAGGGTTTGATCACCATAAGCTCGTGCCCGGGAATCCGTGCCGAGACGTTCCCGGCAGTCCACACCACCAGCTGGTAGCGGGTCAGTTCGGCATGCAGGGCGCAGACAGTTTCCCGCGCCTCGGCAACCGCCACCGTCAGCGCACTCATGCGGATGCCCTGACCGGGGTACCCGCAACGGTGCGGGGATCACCAACTACCGTGCCGGCGTCGTCCGTCCTTTCCTCATCCCTACCAGCCACGGCGCTTCTGGTCACCCTGGCGCCATCCCCATTCCTGCCGGAACGGGCATTGCGCTGGATCGCCTTAAGCCGGTGCATGACCTCGTTATCGCCTCGGCCAAAGTAGTCATGCAAGGTCCGGTATTCCATAAAGAGCTGCTCATAGGCGGCCACGTTCTCGGCAATCGGAGTGTAGACATCTCCCGGTTCAGCGCCCATTGCCCGCGCCGCTGCCCGGATGTCCCGGTAGGCGCCCGCAGCGACCGCCGCATGGATGGCGGAACCAAGCGCGGGGCCCTGCGTGGAGCCAATGGTGGATAGCGGCAGGCCCGTGACGTCCGCATAGATCTGCATCAGCAGGCGGTTCTTGACCAGGCCGCCGGCCACAATGAATTCCTTGACCGGAACACCTGAGTCTCGGAAAGCATCCACAATGGTCCGGGTGCCAAAGGCAGTTGCTTCCAGCAGCGCCCGGTAGGTGTCCTCAGGCCGGGTGGCGAGGGTCTGGCCCACCATGATCCCGGAAAGCTCGTGGTCCACCAGGACCGAACGGTTGCCCGAATGCCAGTCCAGGGCAACCAGGCCATGCTCGCCAATCCCCTGGTGTGCCGCAAGCTCGGTGAGATATTCGTGGATACCCAGCCCAGCGGCTTCCGCTGCCTGATGGCACTCCGGCGGGACGCCATTTTTCGTGAACCAGCCAAAGATATCCCCGACGCCGGACTGGCCCGCTTCGTAGCCCCAGAGGCCGTCCACGATTCCGCCGTCCACTACCCCGCACATCCCCGGCACCTCGCGCAGGTCATCGCCGTTCATGACATGGCAGGTCGACGTCCCCATGATGGCCACCAGCTGTCCTGGCTCCACGGCGCGGGCAGCTGGCGCTGTGACGTGGGCATCCACATTGCCCACGGCAACTGCAATGCCTTCGGGGAGCCCGGTCCACCGAGCTGCCTCCGCCGTAAGCGAGCCAGCAGCATCGCCGAGGCGTCCAATCGTGTGCTCGAGCTTGGTGGCAACAAAGTCTTTGAATCCAGGGTTCAGGGCCGCCAGGAAATCCTCCGACGGGTAACGCCCATCCTGATAGATGCCCTTGTAGCCCGCAGTACACGCGTTGCGAACGTACCGTCCGCAGAGCTGCCAGACAATCCAGTCGGCCGCTTCGACCCAGTGGTCCATCGCGGCGTAAGTGTCCGGATCTTCTTCGAGCAGCTGCAGGCCCTTGGCGAATTCCCACTCAGAGGAAATCAGCCCGCCATAGCGTGGCAACCAGTCTTCGCCGCGCTCCGCTGCCAACGTGTTGATCCGGTCCGCTTGGCCCTGGGCAGCATGGTGTCGCCAAAGCTTGACGTAGGCGTGCGGACGGGTGGC
This sequence comes from Pseudarthrobacter sp. PS3-L1, assembly GCF_030063285.1. GTDB lineage: Bacteria > Actinomycetota > Actinomycetes > Actinomycetales > Micrococcaceae > Arthrobacter. The sequence goes on from NZ_JASISU010000003.1 coordinate 337,040, forward strand.
AAACCCCGCCGTCTCGTTCAAGGGAGTGCCGTCGGCCTGAACCGGGACCATGGTGCAGGCGGTGAAGTCGGTGGCAATTCCGACGACATCCGCCGGGTTGATTCCTGCGTCATTGACTGCCGCCGGAACCGCGTGCCGGAGCACGTCCCGGTAGTCGTTGGGGACCTGCAATGCCCAGTCACCAGGTAACCGCTGCGCGTCATCGCCAGCAAGGTCCGCGGGCAAGGCCTCCGTGATGACAGCGTGCGGATACTCATAGACACCATTGCCAAGTTCTTTTCCGTCGCTGACCCGAACAACAACGGCCCGCCCGGACAAGGTTCCGTAGTCAACCCCGATCACGTACTTTTCCGAGTCAGGGGTGGTCTCCGCCGTGACGTCCATAAGAATTCCTCCAGTGCCATGCCGCCACATCGCGGCCTACCCAATTGTGAGCGCTAACATATGGGAAAGTCAACGCCCCCTCTGGACATGCTCATCTCAGCCTCTGAACATTGGACATGGCAGGCGATGCCCAATGTTCGCAACCTCGGACGAGCATGCCCATCCGAGGGCCAAGGCAAAAAACGCACATGTCCACCCGAGGCTGCATGTGACGGACATGCACGCCTTGAGTGCTATCGCGATATGCCCACGCTCAGAATCGCCAGAAGGACATGCTCAATATTGCGGACTGAGCATGTCCATCCCTGGACCTGAGCACTGGGCAGCTCAGATCATGCCCAAGATTGGCTGCAGGGGTTGAGCATGTCCAACCCTGCGGGTTGGGCGCGCCCCCTCAGAAGGCCAGGGTCCCCCTGGCAATGCTGTTGCTGGAGTGCGTTGGATTTCCGTCAAGGGGCTCATCGGAAACATCAACAATGGGGAACTCCGAGAGCTCCAAGCCAGCGGGGACATCAAAGGTTCCCGTCTCAGAGTCCATGACACCCAAGCTGACCAGCCGGGACAGGTCAGGGGCGATCAGCCAGACTTCCTGGTACCCCTGGGCCTGGTCCTCGCTGAGTTTGACCTGCAGATGGCGGATACCGTCACGTGTTTCCACCACCTCGGCGGAGCCCGTGGCGGAAAATTGCCCCAAGGGAGAAAGTTCCGTGTTGGCAAGTTGCTGTGGCGCCGGGTTGAAGGCCCACACTGCACCTACGGCGATCAGAATCGACGCTGCAGCGGCGCCCACCCAGGCCGCCGGAGTCCGCCAACGTGATGACGCTGTCAGCGGGATCACCCGCGCGGAGGGTACTTTCGGCAGCGGATCGGACTGGGCCACAGGATCCGCGGGGGTACTGGCTTCGACACCAAGGGGATCGTCCCGCAGAGAGTCAGGGAGTTCCAGCCGACTGTGAATACCGGCCCAAACCTGCGGGTGGGGAGCTTCTAGGTCGCCAGTACCCTGTGCTGGCCGCACCGCATCGACGGCACGTCGCAATGCTGCGTACTCTGCGGCGCAGTCAGGACAGGCCAAGAGGTGGTCGCTGCTCATGGAATCTTCGCCAAGGCCGAAGAGGGCAAGGAGGCTCAACTCTTCCGAATCAAGATGTTGCAAGGTCTGCCTCCAATCGGCGTCTCAGGTGGGTCAAGCTGCGGCGAATATGGCTTTTGACCGTCCCGAGGGGGAGATCAAGTTTCCGTGAAATCTGTTCGTGCGTCAGGTCATCGTAGAAGGCCAGCTTCAGGATTGACCCCTGCGGCTCGCCTAGCCTGTCCAATTCACCATCGAGAAGGAGCCGGTCAGCCAGCACATCCGCGGCAACCTCCGAGTCCCCGGACTCGCTGCCCACACCGGCCCCGGCAGCGGCCAGAGCCTTTTTGGACTCCCGGACATAAGCGGATTGCATATCCGAAATGACATTCCGGGTAATGCCGACGATCCAGGCCGGGAGTCGCGCAAGCTGCGGCCTGAAGGTGGCCCGCGAGCGCCAGGCCCTGATGAAGACTTCCTGCGTAGCGTCTTCCGCAGCAGAGCGGTCCTGCAGCGAACGCAGCGCCAGCGTGTGCACCAGGGGAGAAAATTCGCGGTAGGCGGCCGCGAGGGCTGCATGGTCGCCTGCCATAAACGAGTCCGTCAGCTCATCTTCCCAGCCTTGGGATGATCTCTCCGGAGGGGCCACGGCAGACTCCTTCACGGCATCGACGGCTGGAAACGTCACCGGGTCCCCCGTTCACTCAAGAACCGCTGTGACAATCACATTGTCGCTGTAGTCCATCCGTTCGTCCAACCATTGGCCGCCGCAGGTCACGACTTTGAGTTCGTGGGGACCGGATCGACGAAAGAGCGACTCTCCATCAAACTTGTCTTTGGCCATCAACTCCACCCTGACCACCCGATAATTCAGTGTCGACGCGTCCTGCCGCCCCACCTGGATGAGCGTTCCCTGCGCCAACGATTTCAGCTGTGACAAAGGCGCCTGCTCCGACGTTGTGTCAATGTGTCCGGCCAGGACCGCGGTCCCGGCCTCGGCTCCTGGAGCTGGTCCGAAGCGATACCAGGCTGCTCGGTCAAAAGCGTTGGGGATCTCCATTGCCCCGTCCGAAGAGACCCCACCGGGAGCGACGGACATGTCGATCGTTGTACCGGCCACGGTCAGCGACGTGGGCGTTGGGACCGCTGCCGGGGATGTCGCGGTAGCCTGCCGGACTGGAATATCACGTGGGACCGTAGCCGTCGGTGCAGCGGCAGGGGGAATGGGGTCCGACGTCGGGTCACTTGGCGCCAGTGCTGCCGTCTCGCTGGGAGCCGCTGCAGGCAGTTGTGGTGAAGCTGGCGCGCAACCAGCAAGAAAAGCTGCTGAGGCTAAGGTCATCGCAAGGGTGGAGCGTACCGCTAAGCGCCGGGACTTTTCTGTCGGAATCCTGGGATTTTTCATGCGTTGGGGCCTTCCTGGACCGACCTTCGGATACAGGTCAGGTGTCTCACTCACTTTTTCCACCACAGCCATGGGCCGCCAGGCAAGGCGCCGGGCGGCCCACACCGCTGGTGGATCCTGAATCGTTACTGCTGGGCCCGCCGAGTGGCAACCGAGCGTGCAACGCTGAAGCCGCCTACCAGGAGTGCGATGGCTGCTGCACCAAAGCCGAGGGTGAGAACCGAAGGGCCTGCCGGTGCGGAACTCGACGTACCGTTCAGGGCGCCGGGAACCGAGCCCGGAGCGGAATGCAGCCCCTCAATGGTCTGTACTGCCAGGTTGAGGTTTGAGTCGGCCAGGCTGCCCCAGGCGTACACAATGGTGTGTGTGCCCTCTGCAACCGTCACATCGGCCGGCCCAATGACTGGTGTTGTGGTGCCTGTCGCGGCAACGGCAGCCGAGATTGTTCCCGGGTCCAGGGTAAGGGTCTGCTCGTTGGGGTTGGAAAGGTTGGACACCACTGCCGAACCGCCGGCCAGGACATCGACGGCCGGTGCTGCGGCGGTGTGTCGGACCGTGAGCTTGCCCTTGCCTGCCTCGATTTGGGAAACGTCGTTGGTGAACAGGTTTGCGGTTGGATTGCCCTCGGCATCGAGGTTGGCAACAGCCGTGTAGTTTCCGTTTGCTGCCAGGTCCACGGTGACCGGTCCAATGACCGGGGCAGATGCATCCACGGCATCTGCAGCCGTGATGGCCAGCTCGTAGGCGCCGGCAGGAAGTGCCAGCGGGCCAGCAAGGCTGCCCGGGGTGAAGTCATCCAGGGTGAGGTCGCCGTTGACCCAGACGTCTACCGTCAGATCGGGAACTCCGTGCAGGACCGAAAGTTGGGCATCACCCTCTGCTGCCTGGGCTGGGCCCGCGAAAACAATTGCCGCGGCAATGGCGGCTGCACCGGCGCCTGCTGTGAAAATGCTCTTGCGCATGTCCTTCTCCTTGGTTGGCCCGGCTGACGGGCGTTGATGCTTACACCTCTACTACCGGCGAAGCATCACCGTTGGATGCAGTTTCCGCAAAGAATATTTTTCGCTAGTCAGGCAGGCCTGACTCTGCAGTCCTGGGAGCGGCTGTGCTCGCTCTGATGATGAGTTCCGGAATCACGGTGCTGCTGCTGACTGCGGCGCCGTCTTCGATCTCACGGAGCATGGCATCGACGCAGCGGCGTCCGAGTTCCTCGAAGTCCTGGCGCACAGTGGTCAGGGGCGGACTGAAGTAGCCTGACTCCGGTTGGTCATCAAAGCCAACAATCGAGACATCCTCCGGCACACGGACCCCGGCTTCCGTAAAGGCGCGCAGTAGCCCCAAGGCCATCTGGTCGTTGGCGACAAAAATTGCCGTGGCGCCTGAGGCCAGCAGGGCAGGGCCCAGGACAAATCCAGACTCGGCACTCCAATCGCCTTCAAGGAGCAGGTCAGCGTCAAGACCGGCGCCCAGCAGGGCAGAACGCCAGCCCTCAGCGCGTTCCGAACTGTCGATCCAGTCCGCGGGGCCCGCCACGTGGGCGATCGCCTGGTGACCCTGGGCAATGAGATGGTCGACGGCGGCTGCGGCACCGCGCTGCTGGTCCACGACGGCGGAACTGACGGTGGTGTTGCCGGCCGAGCCCACCGTAACTACCGGCACCCCGGGATTGAATTCGGACAGTACCTGCAGCGTGTGGGAATGCGGCACCAGGACAGCGATTCCGTCCACCGACTGATCCTGGAAATGCTGGAGTGCGTCGGCAATGGCTGCGTCAGTCACCGTTCGCAGGGCGGCGATGCTGACGAAGTAGCCTGCGTCGCGTGCTGCCTGCTCCACTCCAAGGAGAGTCTTGGCCGGCCCGTACTGAGAGAGCTCACTGCCAAGGACACCAATGGTGTGGGAACGCCTGGTCACGAGCGAGCGGGCCGCCGTGTTGCGCCGGTATCCGAGGTCAGCGATGGCAGCCTCTACTTTTGTCCGGGTGGCAGCACTGACGTTGGGGTGATTGTTGACCACACGGGAGACAGTCTGGTGTGAGACGCCAGCGCGCAGAGCAACATCTTCGAGGCGCGGCAGCCGCCCATTGCCGGGAATGGTCATGATTCCATTGTGCCTGTTGCCCTTGCGCTCTGCCGCGGTGTCTGATGGGTGCATGAGTGAAGCCGTGACAGGACCGCGATCATATTTCCCGTCCATCGAGAAAAAATACGGCCATCCGGCTGCGCATTGGATGACTGCGCTGGAGGCGGTCGCGGACAAGAAACACTTGGAGCAGGTGGACTGGCTCAAGACCGAACACGGCATGGGGCATGGTCACGCAAATGCACTGGTGGCTGTTTTCAGGGCCGAACATGGGCAGCAGAAGCGCTGAGACGCCGTGAGCCAGGATAAGGAAAACCCCCTGCCAGCAGTGCTGGCAGGGGGTTTCTGGGGTGGGCCCTGAGGGGCTCGAACCCTCGACCCACGGATTAAAAGTCCGATGCTCTACCATCTGAGCTAAAGGCCCCAGCCGGGCGTAAAATCACGCTTCGGCCCAGTCCATTTCTGGACCTTAATACTGTACCCCACCGCAGGGCCAGCTTCAGAACCGGGCTCACGCTGCGGACACGCTGCCGGGGTCGATCAGGACTGGGCACAGGAGTAGCGTTGCTTCTATGACTGAGCAAGTACCATCCAGTTCCCAGGGCAGTTCCAAGCGTCATCACAAACCCAAGCCTTTCGCGCCCATCGACTTTGAGCCGTTTGCAGGTGGTGCTGATCCGGCCAGGGTCTCCGAGGCCGCGCATCTGGCAGCACAGGCCCTAGTCCGGCATGGCCGCGACAGCGATGATCCGGAGATCACCAAACGCCTGGTCAAACTCACCGACGAGCAGGGCCTCGAGGCCATTGCGGAGATGTGGGCTGAGAGCCCGGCGCGGTCACTTCCCGGTGCCCTGTGGCGGTTGTATGCCCTTAGGGCAGCGGTTGTGCAGGATCCGGAGCGGATTTCTGTGTATTTCCGGGCCGGCAGGGACACTGCTGAGGTTTCCAACGTGGTGGCAGGTGCAGCAGAGCCGCCAGGCGCCGCAGAGATGTCCGCCATGGCCGATGCGATCCTGTCCGGGGCGTTCAATGGAGATTTCGACGTCGCCCTGGAGCGTTCTGCAGCTTTCTGCCGCGTGGTTGCCCTGGGCCAGGCAACTGTGGCCGACGGCGCCGAGTTCAGCAACGAGGCGCATGCCAGCAGGTTAACCCGCAATTCCCATCAACTGGTGAAAACGGCCGAGGACCTTGAACACGCGGCCAACGCGTGGCGGCTTGGAGAACTGGACTGAACCGCACCAAAAACCGTTGGCGGCGATCTGTCAATGTTGACTTGGTGGGCGCAAAGTAGAAAACTGATCGTGGTGCCGAACTGCGAAACCCCCGGGCTTCAACACTCAGCCGCCTAGAGCGGCCTACCGCCGAGAGGCGTCTCCGGTTCGGCACCATTTTCATGCCCTCCTGCCTTTGCCGCTGGTCCGCTGGAGGGCCCGCACCGTTCCATTCACCCGGTGCCGGTAAAGTGTGAGCAAGCCGCGCCTCCACCCAGGTCACGGCGAGCCCATCCAGATTCCAGTTGACCTTCCGGAGACCGGTACACCACGTGAAGTTGCGCCTTTTCCCCCAAGAGCCTGCAGGGCTGATCCTGCTCTCCCAGATGGCCCACCAGATTGTGCTGGCCGGCCAGACGATGGCTGAGCTCTTGGGTGTTCCAGCGTCAGAGCACATCAAGCTGGTCGACACCATCCACGGCCTTGAGGCGAAATCCAACGATCTGCACTTCGCTCTCCTGACCCATATGCGCACCAGTTTTGTGAATCCCCTGCCCCGCGAGGACATGTACGCCCTATCCCGCTACCTCAACGAGGCGATCGAAAAGCTCGACGCAGCAGCGGATTTGGTGGCGTTGTACAAGCTGGAGCGCCTTCCCAAGCGAGCTGCAGACCAGTTGGAGATCATCAGCAGGCAGGCGGAACTCACGGTCGATGCCATGCGACGCCTGGATAATCTCGATGACCTTGAGGACTACTGGATTGAAGTCCTCAGACTCGCCAAACGGGCAGAGCGGACCCACCGCGTCTGGATAGCGGACATGCTCAATGACATGAAGCCGACGCCGTTTGCCCGCAACCGTGAGGTGGCTAACCAGCTGATTGAGGTCAGCCGAGACATGCGCCGTGTAGCAACCCAGGTGGGCAGCATTATCGTCAAGGAATCTTGACGTGAGCATACTGCTTTTCGCTGTGGTGGTTCTCCTGGCTGCGGTGTTCTCGTTTCTGAATGGATTCCGTGACGTCTCCACGGCTGTGGCCCTCGCCGTGCGGACCCGGGCACTGACCCCCAGCATCGCGGTCCTGATGGCCGCCTTCTTCAACTGCCTCGGCGCGCTACTCAGCTCGTGGCTGGCGATCGCCGTCAGCAGGACGTGGATTTCACTGCCTCCGGGCGACAACGGGTTGAGTATCCTGGCCGCCGGTTTGGCGAGTGGCAGCATCTGGGGCGTCCTGACGTGGTGGCGTGGCATCCCGTCCTCATCGACGCACGCACTGGTGGGCGGACTGGCAGGTGCGGCGCTGGCCAGCGTCCTGGTGGGAAACAACGCTGTAGCAGGGGTAGACCGGTCCTTGCTGTTCCAGGTGGTTTTGCCGCTCCTGATTTCACCTCTGGTGGCATTTGTTGGTGCCTACCTGCTGGTCTTCCCGGTCACCTGGATGGCCCGCTACGCCCAACCAAACGTGATAAACAAGAATTTCCGTCGCAGCCAATCCGTCGCAGCAGGTGCCGTGGCCTTTGGCCATGGACTGCAGGACGGCCAACGGATCAGCGCCGTGCTGCTTATCGCGTTGATTGCCGCAGGGTATTACGACGGCGGCATGCCGCTCTGGGTCATCATCCTCACCGCCGGGACACTCACCCTTGGAACGCTTTTTGGTGGGTGGCGAATCTCCCACACCATCGGCCACAGATTGACCCGGGTGGATCCGCTCCGGGGCTCTGTGGCACAGATTTTTAGCGCTGTTCTTCTTTTTATCGGGGCAATCGGTCTGTACTGGCCGGTATCCACCACGCACACCGTGACAGCTGCAGTCATCGGAGCAGGCGAGAACCAGGACTTCGCCACGACCAACAGGCGCCTCGTCATCCGGATCCTGGGCTACTGGGTGGCAACTCCACTCGCCACAGCGACCGTGGCTTTCATCCTGCAACTCGCGCTGTCTCCACTGCTGAAATCCTGAACAGCAGGCGGCCAATCCCGGGCCGCCGCCGTTGCGCTCTCTCGGGGCCCTCCACAGGCCGTTCAAGGGTCCATATGACGCACCGTTCAGGGGTCAAAACGCAGGGGGCCCGCTTCCACGAAGCTGGCCCCCTGTTCCTGGCGCTTTGTCAGCCGTGCTGGCAAAGCTTCCAGGGTGGTTTATCCGAAGCGACCGGACACGTAATCCTCTGTCGACTTCTGCGCCGGATTGTTGAAGATGGTGCTGGTCTCGGCGTATTCGATGAGCTTGCCCGGCTTGCCGGTACCCGCAATGTTGAAGAACGCTGTTCGGTCCGAGACGCGGGCCGCCTGCTGCATGTTGTGCGTCACGATCACCACCGTGTACTCATCTTTAAGCTCGTTAATGAGGTCTTCGACAGCCAGCGTGGAGATAGGATCCAACGCCGAGCACGGCTCATCCATCAGGATTACCTGCGGCTCGACAGCGATGGCACGGGCAATACAGAGGCGCTGCTGCTGGCCACCGGAGAGACCTGACCCGGGCTTGCCCAGGCGATCCTTGACCTCGTTCCAGAGGTTTGCGCCGCGCAGTGACCGCTCAAGAAGGGCGTCAGCCTCGCCTTTGGAGATCTTCTGGTTATTGAGTTTGACGCCAGCAAGGACGTTGTCCCGGATGGACATGGTGGGAAAGGGGTTGGGCCGCTGGAACACCATGCCGATTTGGGAGCGGACGGTCACCGGATCAACGCCAGGGCCGTACAGGTTATCCCCGTCCAGCAGGACCTCACCTTCAACACGAGCGCCTGGAAGGACCTCGTGCATGCGGTTGATGGTGCGCAGGAAAGTGGACTTGCCACACCCTGACGGGCCGATGAACGCAGTCACGGACTTGGCCTCGATGCTGATGCTGACGTCTTCAACGGCAAGGAAATCACCGTAGTAAACATTCAGGTCTTTGACGTCGATGCGCTTGGACATTGTGTTCCTTCATTTGCTTCAGAGGTATGAGTTCAAGTCTGGCAGCCGCACGTGCTGAACGCACGGCACGCGGGCCTAGCGGCTGATCTTGGGTGCGAAAAGCTTGGCGATCAGGCGGGCGCCCAGGTTCAGGATCATGACCAGGATAATCAGGACCAGTGCGGCGCCCCAGGCTCGCTGGGTTGACGGATCCGGGTTGGACGGTGAGGTCGGATTAAGGATCTGCGTGTAAATGAATGTTGGCAGGGAGGCCATCCAACCGCCGAAGACGTTGTTGTTGATGTTGGTGGCGAACCCCGCAGTCACGAGGATGGGGGCCGTCTCACCGATAACGCGGGCAATTGCGAGCGTGACACCGGAGGCGATACCTGAAATCGCCGTCGGAATGACCACCTTGAGGATGGTCCGCCACTTCCGCACGCCCAGGGCGTAGGCGGCCTCGCGCAGTTCGTTGGGCACGATTTTCAGCATTTCCTCGCTGGAACGCACCACCACCGGGATCATCAGGACCGAGAGGGCGACGGCGGCCACGGCCCCCGTCTTGGTGCCGGGCCCCACCACAGCGAAGAAGAACGCAGCAGCGAAGAGGCCGGCCACGATCGAAGGGATCCCGGTCATGACATCAACGAAGAAGGTTATGGCACGGGCCAGCCGGCCATCGTTGCCGTACTCCACCAGGTAGATGGCTGTGAGCAGTCCCACGGGAACCGAAATCACTGTAGCCAGGAGCGTGATCTGGATGGTCCCCAGAAGGGCATGGTAAATTCCGCCCAGGACGGGCGTTCCCTCTTCTACAGACTTATTGTCAAAAGCCCCGGTGACTCCGTTCATGGAGTTGCCGAGGAACCCCGGGGTCACAATCCCGGGAATACCGTTGACCAGCACGGTCCAGATCACGGAAATAAGCGGCAGCAGTGCAACCAGGAAAGCGCCTACGACCAGGCAGGTGACCAACTTGTCCTTGGCCTTGCGACTACCTTCAACAGCACCGCTCCAACTGACCAGGCCCACGGTGAACAGCAAAGCAGACACCACGCCCCAGCCGAAGGCGTTGAAACCTATGAGTGCCAAGATCGCAGCACCCAGAATCAGGGCGACAACCAGGACAATGTACGGGGCAGCCTTGGGCAACTGGCCCTTGGTCAGCGCGGACCGCTTGCGGGTCGGGGTGAGTGTGGAGGTCATTTAGTTGGCTCCCGAGAATTCTTTGTGCCGGCCGATAATCCAGCGGGCCACCATGTTGACAGCCAGTGTGATGACGAAGAGCACCAGGCCGGCCGCGATGAGCGTGCTGACCTTGAGGCCACTGGCTTCGGGGAAGTTGAGTGCAATCTCAGCAGCGATGGTCTGGTTTCCGGACTGGATCAGGCTGGCAGTCAGCGCGCCGGAGGACAGGACCAGGGCAACAGCCATGGTCTCGCCCAGCGCGCGACCCAGCCCCAACATGACGGCGCTGATGATGCCTGGGCGGGCAAACGGCAGGACAGTCATTTTGATCATTTCCCAGCGGGTGGCTCCGAGCGCCAGCGCGGCTTCTTCGTGGAGCTTTGGCGTCTGGAGGAAAATTTCGCGTGTGAGGGACGTAATGATAGGCAGGACCATTACAGCCAGCACGATTCCAGCGGTAAGGATTGTCTTGCCGGTGGCTGAGGCCGGGCCTGCAAAAATGGGCAACCAGCCCATGTTGTCCGCCAGCCAGTTGTAGACCGGCGTGATTTCTTTGGCGAGAACTGCCGCACCCCAGGCGCCGTAGACAACGGAGGGTATCGCCGCCAGCAGGTCCACCACGTAGCCCAGCCCGGAGGCGAGCTGGCGGGGCGCGAAGTGCGAGATGAAGAGTGCCACACCAATGGCCACAGGGGTAGCAATCACGAGGGCAATCACGGCAGCTATGAGCGTACCGATCACAATCGGCCAGATGTAGGAGAAGAATCCTTCGCCACCCTGAATGTCTTCAGCTGGTGCGACAAAAGCGGGGATGGCCTGGACTACCAGGAAGAGCGCGACGCCGAAGAGTACGGCGAGGATGAGGCACCCGGCGGCCAACGCGGCTCCGGAGAAGATTTTATCCCCGGCACGCCCGGCGCCCTGGGAACTCGTCAGGGAAGTGGCGGTCATTTAGGTGACCCTTCGGTGTTAGCAGTGTGGATACGGCAGGAGGGATGATCCCCAACAAGCCAGGTTCCCCGACCCACCGTGACGGGGGCCGGGGAACCTGGCTTGTTGGCAGAAGATCAGGACTTGAGCTTCACGGAATCCACTGCAGCCTGTGCGCGCTCAGCAAGTGAGGACGACAGGGGTGCGGACTTTGCGGAATCGGCAGCTGCCTGCTGGCCGGCATCGGAAACGACGTAGGATTCAAAGGCCTTGACCAGATGCACTGTCTCCTGGCTGTCGTAGGTGCTGCAGACCACGTGGTAGGAGACCAGGACGATCGGGTACGCACCCTGGGCGGTTGTTGTGCGATCAAGCTTGATGGCTACGTCGTTGGTGGCACGGCCTTCAACGGGCGCTCCAGCCTCGACGGCCTTCGCTGCGGACTCTGCGGAGATCGCTACGAACTCCTCACCAACCTTGACCTGCGCGGTACCGAGCGAACCGGAAACTGCCGAATCGTCAGCGTAGGTCACTGCACCGGGAGTGTCGGTGACGGTCTTGACCACACCGGATGTTCCCTTGGCGTTCTCGCCCTGCAGCGACGCAGGCCAGACACCTGCAGCCTTGTCAGTCCAGACCTCAGGCGCCGCAGCAGCGAGGTAATCGGTGAAGTTGGACGTGGTTCCGGAATCGTCAGAGCGGTTCACGGGCGTAACAGCCAGGTCCGGAAGGGTCACGCCATCGTTGAGGCCGGCGATCGCGGGATCGTTCCACTTGGCGATCTCGCCGCGGAAGATCTTAGCGATTGTTGGCGCGTCCAGGTTGAGTTCCTTGACGTCCGGGAGATTGAATGCCACGGCGATCGGCGAGATGTACACCGGGATGTTGATGGCGCCGTCGGGACCGCACTGGGCCTTGGAGGCTTCCAGCTCTTCGTCCTTGAGGTACGCATCGGAACCGGCGAACTGTGCCGAGCCGTCGATGATTGCCTTGCGGCCCGCACCCGAACCATCAGGTGAGTACTGGACAGTTGCGCCACTGTTGGCGGAGGCGAAGCCTGCTTTCCAGGCGTCCATGGCTGCACCGGTGGAGGACGCACCAATGCCCGTCAGAGTGCCGCTGACGCTGGGGCCGGAGCCTGAAGCGTCGCCTGCAGGGGTGGTGCCGGTGGCGTTGTCTGAACCGCAGGCGGTGAGCGCGAGTGCGCCAGCTGCGATAACAGCAAGAGCCGCGTGGCGGCCGAAGCGAAGTGCCTTCACTGGGATGTACCCCTTCCAGGGTTTCTTTGTCGCGGAGCAGCCCGGAGAAGGGCGCTGCGCTGATGCGTACGTTTGTACCTTCATCCAACGTAGGGGGGCAGGGTTACGGGACTGGCGACCCAAGATGAACAAAGGATTAACGCCTGCGGGACAATACGATGCATCCACTGGGTCGGCATTGCGCCGGCCGCAGCGCCGCCGTAGTGGACGGCCAGGAAATAGACTGGACAAATGCCAGCAGCCGAGAGCATCACCGCAAGCCGACAATTCCTGGGTGGCCGCATCCGCACGGGCGTTGTCCGCAGCCGCAACTCGCTGGTCCCCGCCATCCAGATGACGGTGTGCGCAGTAGGCGCCTACGCCTTTGCCGAGTACATTCTGGGGCACTCAGGCCCGCTGTTCGCTGCGACCTCATCCCTGCTTGCCCTGGGATTCTCCAGGGACCCCCGGCTGCGCAGGGTGGTCGAGGTCGGCCTGGGCTGCACCATCGGAATCGCCGTGGGAGACATGCTGCTCCACTGGTTGGGCAGCGGAATCTGGCAGGCCGCCGTCGTCCTTCTCTTCTCCATCCTGCTGGCCCGCTTCCTGGACAGCGGAACTATCTTCACTACTCAGTTGGGGTTACAGTCCCTGCTGGTGGTCCTGCTTCCGGCGCCCGACGGCGGCCCTTTTACGCGCAGTATCGATGCAGTTGTAGGCGGCCTGTTTGCCCTGCTCATCACAGTCCTGATCCCTAAGGATCCTCGCCGCGAGCCGAGGAAAGACGTCCGCAAGCTGCTGCACGAACTCGCTGAAGTGCTTCGTGAATGCGGCCAGGCAATGTCAGACAGCGATTCCACCAAGGCCTGGCACGCGCTGGTCCGCGGCCGGAACTGCCAGCCCCTGGTTGATGCCATGCGGCAGACGCTCCGGGCCTCCGATGAGGTGGCCACCCTCGCCCCCGCGTACCGGCGGCATCGCGACGAACTGGACCGGCTGGCGCAGTCGCTGGACTACATTGACCTTGCCCTCCGTAACAGCCGCGTGTTCGCACGCCGCCTAACCAGTGCCATCAACCACGCAGCACTGTCAGATGAGGCCACCGCTAACATCGCAGCGGTCCTGGACGAGACAGCCAACGCGATCGATGAACTGTCCCTCGGCCTTGCAGAAACCCAGGAGGGTGCGCGCCGGGCACACCTGCGGGCGGCGCGCCAGGACCTCAGCGAAATTGCGCTCCGCCTGCACCCGCGGCTTCTGGACGTACAGCGGTTGGAGGGGGAAACAGTAGTGATGCTGTTCCGCCCGCTCATGGTTGACCTGCTCGAAGCCACCGGAATGGATCCCCGCGAGGCACGCGATATGCTGCCCGAGCTCTAGGCCTGGTCAGGGCCACTGCACCGCCACCTGCTATGTCGGTGCCCGGCAGTAGTGTTGAATACATGGCAACAAAGACTGCACGGGCTACCAAAACACCCACCTACAAATGCGCCGAGTGCGGCTGGACCACTGCCAAATGGGTGGGCCGGTGCGGCGAATGCCAGGCCTGGGGAACAGTAGAGGAAACAGGGACTGCTGTTGCCCGGACGACGGCGGCCACCACAGTCCTGGTTCCAGCGCGCCGTATCGCTGACGTGGACGCCACGACTGCCGCGTTCCTGCCCACCGGGGTCGATGAGCTCGATCGCGTTCTCGGTGGCGGACTGGTCCCCGGAGCCGTCATCCTGCTGGCTGGGGAGCCCGGTGTCGGAAAATCCACGCTGTTGCTTGACGTCGCGGCGAAGTTCGCCCGTACCGGGCAGGACGTCCTGTATGTCACCGGCGAAGAATCCGCAGCGCAGGTGAAACTCCGTGCCGAGCGGATCGACGCTGTCGCGGATACCCTGTTCCTCTCCGCAGAGACTGACCTTGGCCAGGCGCTGGGACAGGTCGAACAGATTGAACCCCGGCTGTTGATTGTCGATTCCGTGCAGACCCTGAGCAGCGCCGACGTCGATGGCAGCGCAGGTGGGGTGTCTCAGGTCCGCGAGGTGGCGGCATCAATCATCGCCGCAGCCAAGCGTCGCAACATGACCACGCTGCTCGTCGGACACGTCACCAAGGACGGGACTATTGCCGGTCCACGCCTGCTGGAACACCTGGTGGATGTTGTCTGCCAGTTCGAAGGCGAACGGCACTCCCGGCTGCGTATGCTGCGGGCCATCAAGAACCGCTACGGGCCCACGGATGACGTCGGCTGCTTTGACCTGACAGAAAACGGAATCCTTGGCCTGACCGATCCCAGCGGCTTGTTTGTCAGCCGCACCAAGGAGCCGGTCTCCGGCACCTGCATCACCGTCACCATGGAGGGCCGGCGCCCACTGCTCGCAGAAGTCCAGTCGCTCCTGGCTGAGACAGCCAACTCCCAGCCCCGCCGGGCCACAAGTGGCCTGGACAGCTCGCGGGTATCGATGTTGTTGGCCGTGCTCCAGCAGAGGGCGGGCACTGCGCTGCACAAGGATGATTCCTACGTTGCAACGGTGGGCGGTGTGAAGCTCAGTGAGCCTGCCACGGACCTCGCGGTGGCACTGGCCGTGGCCTCGGCCAAATCACGCAAACCACTGCCCATTCGGCTGGTGGCCTTTGGCGAGGTCGGCCTGGCTGGCGAAGTCAGGCCGGTCCCGGGAATCAACCAGCGGATCCAGGAAGCTCACCGCCTGGGGTTTACCCACGCCGTGGTCCCAGCAAGCCACAACGGCCCAGGTCCGGTACCAGCGGGCTTTTCAGTCCGCGAGGTCGAGCATCTAACCGAGGCATTGAGCCTGCTGATCGGGTAGGAGCGCTGGTGCCCGTCGGGGCCTAGGAACGGTGAAGGCCCAGCAGGAGCTGGCCCATCTGCTGCGAACGGCTGGCCGCTTCGAGGTCACCTTCGCTGGCCGCCACAATGGCGCCCTTCATCAGGATGTGCCAGGACCGGGAAAAGTCTTCGGGACGGATCAGCCCGGCTTCTTCAGCCATGGCTCTTACGTGGCCACGGACTTCTGAAAGATACCCGATACAGGCAATGCCGATCGGGTGGCCTGCACCCATCTCCAGCAGGATGCTCACAAAGGGGCATGCTTCAAAGTCAGGCCGGTGGAACCAGTCTGTGAGGACATCAAAAATGGCGAGTAGCCGTTCTTCGGCCGTGGCTCCCCTGCTGGAGGCATCGGCCAGAATCTGGTCAGAAGTCCAGGCCGTCTGGCGCAACTGGAGGAATTCCAGCACCAGGTCATCCTTGGACGGAAAATGACGGTAAAACGTGGCCTTGGCAACACGGCTCCGCTCGATCAGCTCGTTGGTTCCAACGTCCCTGATACCTCGCGTGGAGAACAGCTCGTACGCTGCGAACATAATCCGGTCCCTGGCTCCATCACGGCCTTCCCGGACTGCAGCTGGGAGAAGCGGTTCAAAGAGTTCTGGGGCTACGGTCATTGTCCATCGAGGATATACCCCCTGCGGCGCCACCGGCGCCGGCCAAGGAAGGCCCACCATACGAGACAGACCGGTCTGTCATCAACTACCATCAACTCTAATCGCCTGCCGCCGAATCCTCCGCGTGACTGGCTTCACCAAGAGGAGCTTTACGATGAGCGGCAATTCAACCCTGAGCGGACTTGAGAGCATCTCGCACTTGAGCGTAAAGCCAGGAAACCATCGTTTCCGGCTCAGGCCCAACGACGCCTTCCCACTGGACCTGACAGCCCTCAACGACCTGGAGCTTCAGATCCTGGACAGTCGGATCCAGCGGCAACTGACCCACGAATGCGTCACCCATGGAGCTCCGGACGCCGAAACCGAATTTCGGCAGTGGGAAATCGACGCAGAAGTAACCCGGCGATCAATCGGCTGAGCGCAGGCGGCCACCGCGTCCCTGCCGGTGTTCGCTATTTTGCCGGGTTGTGGGTGCCAATCGGTTCCAGGCTGAGGTCCGGGTGATTTTTTTCAATCCGTCGCAGCGCCCACACGTCATTGAACAGCGCCAGGTACTCCCCGTCTGAGCGCAGCAGCACCTCGGCGCCAGGGACGTTTGCCAGCGCCGGCATGGCATCCGCCGTCGTGATCCTTGCCAGTGAATACGGCAGGCGTTCCAGCCGCATCGGGGCACTGAAGTCGTGCGCCATCCGGTCCTCAACAACCTCAAACTGCATGGGACCAACTGCGGCGAGCACAGGCGCCTGATCTCCGCGTAGGTCCGAACGCAGCACCTGGATGACGCCCTCGTGTTCAAGCTGCTCGATGCCTCGGCGGAACTGCTTGAACTTGCTGGGGTCCTTGGACCGCGCAACCTGGAAGTGCTCAGGTGCGAACAGTGGAATCGCCGGGAATTCCACGGACTCCTCAATGAAGAGGCTGTCCCCCACCCGCAAGGATGAGGCGTTGACGAGACCCACAACGTCGCCCGGGTACGCCTGGTCAATGACCTCGCGTTCCCGGCCGAAAACCTGCTGGGCGTACTTGGTGGCGAAGGATTTCCCGGTGCGGGTCTGGGTGACCACCATGCCGCGTTCAAAAACGCCCGAGCAGACCCGGATAAAGGCAACATGGTCACGGTGCGCCTTGTTCATACCCGCCTGGACCTTAAAAACAAACCCCGCGAAGGGTGCTGCGACTTCCCGCGGAGTGCCATCCACGTCAGGACGGGGCGCAGCGGGCGGGGCAAAATCCACCAGGGCGTCAAGGATCTCCTTGACGCCAAAGTTGAGTGCGGCTGAGCTGAAGAGAATCGGCGTGGCGCGGCCCGCGTGGAATTCCTCAAGGTCGAAATCGAGATTGGACTCCACCACCAGCCCGGCTTCATCAACGGCGTTGGTCCAGTCATCGCCCTGGCTCGCTGCGGCTTCTTCGGGGGTGAAGTATTCCGTCAGGGCGATATTCGCACCGGAGTTGTTGCGCTTGAACTGGGCAAACCTGTCGTTGCGCAGGTCCCATACGCCCCGGAAGTCCCCGGAGATGCCCACGGCCCAGGTCAGCGGCATGGGCTGCAACCCTGTGCGCTCCGTAATCTCATCCATCAGGGCCAGCGAATCGAGTCCGGGCCTGTCCCACTTGTTGATGACGGTGATGATGGGCAGGTTTCGCGCCTTGCAGACCTCGAAGAGCTTCATGGTCTGGGTTTCCAGGCCTTTGGCTGCGTCCACCAGCATGACGGCACAGTCCACGGCGGCAAGCACACGGTAGGTGTCTTCGGAGAAGTCAGCGTGCCCCGGGGTATCAAGGAGATTGATAACGGTATCGCGGTAGGAGAACTGCAAGGCGGCAGAACTGATGGAGATGCCGCGATCCTTCTCCATCTGCATCCAGTCGGACACCGTTTCCTTGCGGTTGGCCTTACCGCTGGAGGCTCCAGCTGTCCCGATCACCTTGGCGTGCAGCGCAAGGGCCTCGGTTAGCGTCGATTTGCCTGCGTCAGGGTGGGAAATCACCGCAAAGGTCCGACGTCGGCCCGCCTCTTTGTGAATCTCGGAGATCCGGGCGGGGCTGAGGACTTCTTGGGACACGGTGCTACTTTCGCTGCGGCAAGGATTCGAGCTTGCCCGGTGCGGTTGGCGGCAAAGGCAGGGCTCGTAGGTCGTGGGCATGGTGCCAAAGGTCAAGTTTATCGCAGGCTCTCGGCCACCCGCATCCCGGACACCTTGGCTGAAGTCCCGCTAGGTTTGAGCCATGGGAAAACAGTACCGATACGACGTGGAAATTCTGCACCTCCTGGTGTCCCCGGAACACGCATACTTTGGCCGAGCCAGGGACGGTGCTGCCGACGTCCCCACAACGGATGCAGCCACGGCGGAATTGGTTGCCGGAAAGGGAATTGTGGGAGACAGGTTCTTCGGCAAGGCCGCGCATATGGATGCCGCAGTAACGCTGATTGCCATTGAAGCGCTGGAAGCCATGGCAGCCGAACTTGAGGTTCAGCCTTTTGATCCACTGCTGGCCCGCCGCAACGTCGTTCTGCGCGGAGCCGAACTTACGCCCCTGATTGGCCAGGACTTCACCATAGAATCCGCCGGAGGGTCAGTCCAGATCCGTGGCGGCCGGCATGCCCACCCGTGCGCCTGGATGGACCGGGTCCTGGCCCCGGGAGCCCACAAGCTCATGCGCGGCAGGGGTGGCATCCGCTGCCAGCCCCGCTCCAGCGGCCTCCTGCACCGCGGACCTGCAACTTTAGTCAGCCCTGTCCCGTTGGATCCTTCCCAGGCGGGCGTGCCGAGACTCCTGAAACCCAGCCGCCTGCCCTGACTTTGGCCATGATTGTGCCGCCCTGCAGTTGGCTGTTCCACAAAAAACAGGCACTGCCAGCGACGGCTGGGACAGCTGGCAGTCCAGCAGAAAACGCCACTTCGCAACAGGTCGTTTTCTGCGCTGCACGGGGTCTTCCGGAGAGGTCACGATGGGGCACTTTGCGCCTGCCCTGTGCGGAAGACCAGGTTTTATACCTCTATCATTGGTGACGGGGAACAAGGACCATTTTGGTCACCGCCAGCACAGGCCCATATTCGGCATGTACTGAAGCGCGGCATGAACCTTTGAAGGGAACAAAACAATGGCTCGCAGTCCCGAGGACTCGCTCAAGGCGACTCTGGGCAGAGTGGCCCCCGGAACACCGCTCCGCGACGGCCTCGAAAGGATCCTCCGCGGACGCACCGGAGCCTTGATCGTGCTTGGGTCGGACAGGACCATTGACTCCATCTGTTCCGGCGGCTTCGACATTGGCATTGATTTTTCGCCTACACGCCTGCGCGAGCTGGCAAAGATGGATGGGGCCATCATTTGCGACAAGGACGCCGGGAATATCCTTCGTGCCGCCGTCCAGCTGGTTCCCGATTCAAGCATCGAGACCCAGGAATCCGGTACCCGGCACCGCACTGCTGAGCGTGTTGCCATCCAGACCGGCGTTCCGGTCATTTCAGTAAGCCAGTCCATGCAGATCATCGCACTGTATGTCAACGGTTTGCGGCATGTCCTCGAAGGGTCAGAAAAGGTGCTGGCCCGCGCCAACCAAGCCCTGGCCACGCTGGAACGCTACCGCTCCCGCCTGGATCAGGTCACAAGCTCCCTCTCCGCATTGGAGATTGAGGCGATGGTGACAGTCCGCGACGTCGCAGTGACACTGCAACGCCAGGAAATGGTGCGTCGCATTTCTGAGGAGATTTCGCAGTACGTTCTGGAACTTGGCGAGGACGGCCGGCTGCTGTCCCTCCAGCTCGATGAGCTGACAGTGGGCCGGGGTCCAGGCTCCGACGTAATCATCCGGGACTACGCAGGCGCCACCGCCTCCCCCGCGGACATTGAGCATGCTGTCACCGCCCTGGTCAGCCTGGGCCCCACGGAATTGATCGATCTCGGCAAAATTTCGGGCATCATCGGCTTTGCCGGCGGCGTGGAAACACTCGACGCCGTGGTGCATCCGCGCGGCTATCGACTGCTCTCGGGCCTCAAGGCAGTACCCAAAGCAGTGGCGGACCGCCTGGTGGATCACTTCGGTGGCCTGCAGTTCCTGATGGCAGCCACCATCGATGACCTGATGACAGTAGACGGGATTGGAGACCAGCGGGCCAGGACAGTCCGCGAGGGCCTAAGCCGCATGGCGGAAGCCAGCCTGCTGGACCGTTTTCTCTAGCCCGCCGGCCAAAGGTTGCGCAAAAGCCTCAGTTCAGCGCGAAAACAACCTTGTTGCTTACCCGGTCGCCCAGGGTTGCCGTAAAGCTATAGGAGGCGCCGCCAGCTCCCGGCACTGCCTGGACCACCTTGCATCCTGCAACGGAGCGATTCCGCTGCCAGGGGAAGTTGGCAGTCTCGCTCTTACCCGGCTCGATTGTCTTCTTGAGGTCTTCGCTCTTGGCCTGGCAATCCCTGGAAGAAAAGATGCGATCTGCGCCGCTGGTGATCAGGTATTCCATCTGCGACGTTCCAAGATTCACCTCGCAGGCCACCTTGCCACCATTTGTCACTTTCAGGGTCAGGAGGGGGTTCTCCTCCGGGCCGTACGACTGCTTATCGGTGGACGCAGCGACGCTGACCAGACTCTGGTCACAGGCAGGCGCTACGGGCGCGGACGGTGTAGGTTCAGTGGGCGGCGCTGGGGTTTCCCCGCCGGGTACCGGATTGTTCTGCGGACTGGATTCCGCAGCAGGGGGGCCGTTGAACGCCCCAGCTGCAACAAACCCACCAAAAATGAGTGCCAGGACAACCAGCAGTCCGCCGCCTGCCACCAGACGGCGACGGCGGTACACCGCCGGGCTGGTGCGCCGTACTCCAGGGCGCGTGGCGGACTTCGCCGAGGCAGCTGCAGGGCCCTGCGGCTGGGTTCCCGACCGGGAATTGCGGCCAGGACCGCTCCCGCCCGATGCCCGATCACTTTGCCTACCCATCTTTCTAGGCTAAGGAGTGGATGGCATTCTGCGCCTCCACCACGCCGCCTGAAACCGAACAGTGCCCCGAAACACTTTCTCCCGGGGCAAGCTCAGCCATTTCAGTGAACAACCGCCTACCCGCCCGTCCAATAGACTTACAGGCATCAAATCTCACACCCCCGCCCCAGATAATGCGTTCTCCCCACGTGGCCCTGGTAGCTCCCCAGCTGCGGCTACAGCCAGCACACCCGTCACAGCTTCGGCACGGGCCATCGCTTTCGCAGACGCCGGTGCAGCGGACCGGTCCCCCACAGACCAAGATCTCGCTGAAATCCATGCGGATATCAACTCCTGGTTCGCGGTGCACGCCAGGGACCTACCCTGGCGCGAACCGGGCTGTTCGCCCTGGGGGATCCTGGTCAGCGAAGTCATGCTGCAGCAGACACCCGTGGTGCGGGTCCTGCCCGTATGGGAAGAATGGATGCAGCGCTGGCCCGAGCCGGCAAATCTTGCTGCGGAACCGGCTGGCGCGGCGGTCCGGCACTGGGGCCGGCTGGGATATCCCCAGCGGGCCCTTCGCCTACACGCAGCGGCAGGAGAAATCTGCGCCAGCCATGATGGCCAGGTGCCCGCAAGCCACGAGAAGCTCCTGGGGCTTCCCGGTATTGGAAGCTACACCGCAGCCGCCGTAGCGACATTTGCCTTTGGGCAACGGCAAACGGTAGTCGACACCAACATCCGGCGGGTCCATGCCCGGCTCTTCCTCGGAGCTGCACTGCCAGCACAGGCACTGACAGCTGGCGAAATGCGCCTGGCCGCAGCGTTGGTCCCGGACGATGTAGCCACAGCCGTGTCCTGGAATGCTGCAGTCATGGAACTCGGCGCCATGACCTGCACTGCCCGGTCGCCGAAATGTGGAGCATGCCCAGTAAAAACCCGATGCGCTTGGCTGGCTGCCGGGGAGCCTGCCCCCACGTACACCCCCAAGGGGCAAGCCTGGCACGGCACGGACCGGCAAGTACGGGGCGCGGTGGTGGCGGTACTCCGGATGGCCGAACATCCTGTTGCTGCCGAACTTTTCCATACACCGGCGGCAGACCTTGGCTATGCGCCGGGGGGCATTGACGTGCCGCTGGCTTCCCTGCATAGGCTCAATTCCGCCCCCGAACAACTGGAGCGTGCGCTCTCCGGGCTGGTCACCGATGGCCTGGCTGAGCTGTCAGCGGGCGGCTATCATCTTCCTGGCTGAGCATGTCCAGGTGGGCAACCACTGGCATCCAGCTGGAATACGCTGGCCGTACCGTCACTAAGGAGAGCCATGAAAACCATCCTGTACGTCGTCTGGGCAGTATTTTTCCTGTGTGCCGCAGCCGCTTTTATGGTCACGACCAGGAAGGCCCGGACCCGCGACCAACAAGCGGCAACGTGGCCGCGCATCCAGGCGACAGTGACGGGACACGTGGGCGGATGGACCAATGGCGGCGGCGGGAGCACCCGGAACCGCCGGTACTTTGCGACCTATCAGTTCACTGATCCGGCTGGCACGGTAGTGGCCGGGAAATCCGACGTCTCAAAGGCTGCCGCTCCCATCCAGGGCTCATTCATCGAAGTGTCCTACAACCCGGCAGACCCCAAGCAGTCATTCCAGAATGCTGGCCAGACAAAGCTGTTGGTTGGCTGCCTGCTTCCGCTCTTCGCGGCTTTCGCTGTTGCGTCCCTGTACCTCATCAGCGTTTTCCCGGCCTAACCCACCGCGTGTGGATACCCCGGCTAGGGAGTCGGGCGCCAGGAAAAAATCAGGCTTCGCCGAATCCGGCCTCTACCAGTCCACCTACAAACTTCACAGCCCGTTCCGCATCCACTCCCCATGCCTCAACATGAAGGACAGTACCCTTTCCGGCAGCCAGGATCATCAGCGACGTCATGGAGCCTCCTTCCGCGGCGTTGATGGTAACTTCCGCGTCCATGGCGGCCAGGCCGCCGGCGATTTGGGCAGCTGGCCGCGCATGCAGGCCCGCTTCATTGACCAGTGTGAAATCCCCGGAAAAATCAGGACTGGACCCAGTCGGTGGCCCCTCAGCCACCATGCTTCCCAGCGCTTCCGCGTCCGGTTGGCGCCGACGAAAGAGCTCTTCGGCCGCCTGCAGGACTGTTTTTCGGTCCGCGCCGCCCTGCGCGGCAACTGCGGCAGCAACAAGTCCCTCCACCAGGGGTGCATCCGCCAGGACTGCCGAGTCTGGATCTGGCAGGAA
This sequence comes from Pseudarthrobacter sp. PS3-L1, assembly GCF_030063285.1. GTDB lineage: Bacteria > Actinomycetota > Actinomycetes > Actinomycetales > Micrococcaceae > Arthrobacter. Next base: position 360,074 of record NZ_JASISU010000003.1, read on the forward strand.
CTCCAGGGCTGATTCGGCGGTCATGATCGCAGAACCAAGGTCCGCAAGGATGACCACTCCGTCGGGGCAGGAAGCCTTTTCAAGGGCCGCCATCACAGTGTCCAGGCTGGTCCCGATCCGACCATCGTCAGTACCACCGGCAGCCATCATGATCACGTCCGGTGCCATCTCCCGGGCCACCTCCACGGCACCGTCGGCAATCTTGGCGCTGTGCGAGACCACCACCAGGGCCACGCTCACCGTGGGGACTCCGGACTTCCTGCGTGGCTGTCCTGCTGGCTGGCAGCCTGCGCCGCGGCTAGCAGGAGGAGCGCACTGGACTGTGCACCAGGATCCCGGTGCCCCACGCTACGCTCCCCCAGGTAGCTTGCCCGGCCTTTGCGGGCCAGCATTGGTTCAGTGGCGGCAGCTCCAGCCGCAGCAGCGCTGGCAGCGGCAGCCAAAACAGCTGCCGCAGGCTCTCCGGCAGTGGCGGCGTCCCGGGCCGCTGCGACTGCCGGAATCCAAGCATCCACCATGGTCTTGTCGCCAGCTTCTGCCTTGCCCCGTGCCACCACGCCGTCCAGGGCGGCTTGGAGCGCACTGACCAAAACGTCCGGGCCGACGTCGGCCGTCTCGCCCAGTGCCGTGGCGGCACGAAGGAACGCCGTGCCGTACAGCGGGCCCGCTGCCCCGCCCACCTTTGACATCAGCACCATCGCCGTCAGCTTCAGGGCTGCTGCGGGCGACTCAGGCGGCGTATCACCCAGCTTGGCCACCACCGCTTCGAATCCGCGGTCCATGTTCTCGCCATGGTCTGAATCGCCAATCGCCCTGTCCAGGGCAATGAGCTCATCCCGGTGTTCAGCCATCGACAGAGCCGCTGCATGCAAGAAGGCAACCGCCCATGCTGTGTCGAGGCCCATCAGCGACCCCACCGCATGGCGGCAGTCTGCACGGGCGCATCCCAGAGTTCCTTCAGCTCGCTGTCCAGCCGGAGCACCGTAATGGAGCAGCCCTGCATTTCGAGTGCTGTGATGTAGTTACCCACCAGTGAGCGGGCCACCGAGATACCGCGTTCCGCCAGAACCTGCGCCGCGCGGCGGTAGACAATGTAGAGCTCGCTCTGCGGTGTTCCGCCCATCCCGTTGACGAACAAGAGGACCTCCTCGCCGCTGGCAATACCGAGGTCCTCAAGGACAGGATCCAGGAGTCGGTCAGTGATCCCGTCGGCGTTTTCCATGGGGATCCGGTGCCGGCCAGGCTCACCATGGATGCCAATCCCGATTTCTATCTCGTTCTCTTCCAGGTCAAAACTTGGTTGCCCGGCGTGCGGGACAATGCATGCGGACAGGGCCACGCCCATGCTCCGGACGTTGGAGTTGACCCGATTTCCGATTGCTGTGACCGTATCGAGGTCATCACCGCGTTCAGCGGCTGCGCCGGCGATCTTCTCGACCAGGACTGTCCCGGCCACGCCGCGGCGGCCAGCGGTATACAGCGAATCCTGCACGGCGACGTCGTCGTTGACCAGGATGGTCCGCACCTCCACGCCCTCGGCCTGGGCAAGTTCCGCCGCCGTCTCGAAATTCAGGACGTCTCCGGTGTAGTTCTTGACGATCTGCACGACGCCCGCGCCGCCGTCCACTGCCATCGTTGCTGGCAGGATCGCGTCGGGTGTTGGCGAGGTGAAGACTGGGCCAGGAACTGCTGCATCCAGCATCCCGAAACCCACGAATCCTGCATGTAGGGGCTCATGCCCGCTGCCACCACCGGATACCAGGCCCACTTTCCCCTTCACAGGCGCGTCCCGACGGGTGATATAGAGCGGATCTGGAACCACTGTCACAAGGTCTGCATGAGCCTGGCCGAAGCCCTCCACGGATTCGTTAACCACTGCTCTGGGGTCATTGATGAGCTTTTTCACGCGCACGCTCCTGGGCGTTGGGTAGTTCCGGCAGAGTCCTTCCGGACCTGGCCGATATGCTCTGACCCTACCCCCGGCCGGGGGTGCTGCGAAAGGGCCATCCGGGCATCAGACCCAGCCCTGGCCTGCGCCTATCTCCTGCTGCCCAAACTCCCGAATCATCCGGGTATTTCCCAGGGTATTCGGCTTGACCCTTGCCAGGTCCAGGAACTCAGCGACGCCCTCATCGTGGGATCGCAGCAGCTCGGAGTAGACAGTGGGGTCCACGGCAGTCTGGTCCGCCATGACGGCGAACCCATGCCGGGTGAAAAAATCGACCTCGAAGGTCAGGCAAAAGACCCGAGCGACGCCTACGTTGCGGGCCTGCTGCAGGAGATGTTCCACGATCACGTGGCCAACCCCCTGACCACGCCAGGTATCGGCCGCCGCAAGGGTGCGGACTTCAGCCAGGTCTTCCCACATGATGTGCAGGGCGCCGCAGCCAATCACCTCGCCGTCGAAGGACTCCGCTATCAGGAATTCCTGGATGCTCTCGTAATACGCCACCGTCTCCTTGGCCATGAGGATTCGTTGATCTGCCAGCGGCGCCACCAATGCCTTGATGGCAGCTACATCGCTGGTACGGGCAGGGCGGATCCGGAACGACTCAGTCACAGCCCCAATCCTACGAGCTGTTTGCCGGCTCCGAATCCGCCCGCCCTCCGCTGGAGGATCCCTAGCGACCCAATTCTTCGGGGTCCGGAAGTTCCTGGCCCAGGACATGGCGGGCCAGGAACTGATCCACCACTCCATACCAGACCCTGGCGTGCTGCGGCTTTAGGATCCAGTGGTTCTCATCCGGGAAGTACAGGAACCGGTGCGCAGTCTGGCCTTCGTCGTCCGCCGCGTGCCCTGACCGGGAGAGCAGTTCGTACCAGAGCCTCAGGCCCTCGCCGATCGGCACCCGGTAGTCCTTGTCGCCATGAATCACCAGCATGGGGGCCGTGATGTTGTCCACGTGGAGGTGCGGGGAGTTTTCCAGGGCCATCGTCGGCGTCATTTCACGCAACCAGTAGTTCGACGAGTCAGTGGTGGCGCCAAACTGATCCAGCGCCCATAGGCTTGCGTGGGTGACTACGGCTTTGAACCGATCCGTGTGACCAGCAACCCAGTTGGCCATGTAACCGCCAAAAGATCCCCCCATGGCCGCAGTTCGGGTGGCGTCGATATCCGCCCGCGCCTCCACAGCGTCCGTGATGGACATCAGGTCCGTGTAGGGGGCCTTGCCCCACGATCCCCAGCCGCGCTGGATGAAGGCCTGCCCATACCCGGTGGACAGTGCCGGGTCCGGAAGAAGGACAGCGTAACCCTTCGCAGTCATCAGCCAGGGGTTCCAGCGCCATGTCCAGGCGTTCCACGACCCCAGCGGGCCGCCGTGGATCCATAGCAGGAGCGGGGCAGGGTTGTCCTTCGACGCACCATCGGGCAGTGCCAGGTACGCAGGCACCCGGGAGCCGTCTGCGGCTGTTGTGGCAACCCGCTCCAGCCGCCCTGACAGCTGCGGGCGCTCAGCAGGCGCTGGGAGCCTTGTGACATCCCCCGAATCCAGGGCAATGCGCACTACTTCAGCCGGGAATTCGTAGGAACTCCGGACCGCATAGGCATACCGGCCATCGGGTGAGACCACCACATCGGTGTAGCTGGCGGCATCCGGCGTGATCCGGGTGACGCTGACCTCCGCTGCTGAGGACGGGATGCTGATTCGAAAAACCGGCGAGGCGCCGTCATCGTCCGCAGTGACAAGGAGCCCCGTCCCATCAGGCAGCCAGGCAGCAGGATGGGGCCAGCGATCCCAGTCGTGGACCAACGGCTGCGGCGTTGCGGGGACGACGTCGGTACCCCGGTTTCCGGCACTGACATCCAGCAGGTGCAGCTGCACGTGGGGTGCCTGCTGCGGAGTGGTGTCGCTCTCGCTGACCAGCACCAGCGTGTTGTTGTCCGGACTTACCGGCCCGGCGGACCAGCTCATGCCCGGCTGGTCTACCAGGACATGCTCAACGCCCGTGGCCACGTCGATGGAGACCAGGACTGAACGGCTCTCAGCCTTGGCCAGGGGTTTTGTCCTACTGGCATAGATAGTCTGGCCATCTGGGCTGATCACAGGGTGCGTCTCGCGGAACCGTGCACCCGCCTCCGGGGTCAGGTTGCGCAATGTCAGCGGCACAGCGCTGTCAACGGTGGCGGGCTTGCGGCTTGCGGCCCCGTCCGCAGTGCCGTTCTCTACCGCAAAGAATCTCGGCTGGTCGGGGCCCAAATCGGAATCCCAATATCGCACCGGGTATTCGGAGTGCAGGATCGCGGAGACCTTGCCATCCTTGCGGAGCTTTCGCTTGGCCTCGTCCTCGGACTCGTCTTTAGATCCGGCAAGGACGGACCCAACCACAAAGGTTTTATCTGCAGCGGAGGCACACAGCACAGCATCCACTCCACCTGCCCTGCTCAACACCACGCGGGCCTCGCCACCTTCAGCTGGCAACCTCCAGAGCGCTTTGGTCGGCTCAGCCCCGGGGTCATCGGACGTGGGACGGGATGAGGTGAAGTAGAGCTCTCCCGTTGCCGAGAACACCGCTCCGGCCTCACCCTTTGCGCTGCGCGTGATGCGCCGCGCCTGCCGCTGGCCTTCTGGGTCGATCTCCCAGAGCGCCGTCCCGTAGTCGGTACCTTTGCCGTTGAGCGTCGCCACAGTGGTGACCAGCTTCTTGCCATCCATGCTCAACGTCAGTCCACCCACCCGGGGGATGCTCAGGTAATGGTCCATGTGGTGGAACGGTGTCGCTGGATGGGCTTGTGGTTGAGGTTCCGGGATCGCCGGTTCTGCTGTGGCCATGAGTTGATTCAACACTGCCTGTGCTGCCGATCACAGGGAGTTCACTCAGAGTGAAACATTTCTTTCACAGTTTTACGCGCACATCCCACTGCCCAAGCATGCGCATCACCCTGCCAGGGCAACACAAAGAAGCCCCACCCGCTCCGAAGTCGGAGGGGATGGGGCTTCTGGGTCAGCAGGATCAGATGCTGGGCGCGATTTCCGGGATAACCGGCTTGGGGTTGCCTGCAAAGGTGAACTTGGCCTCGTCACCCTCACCGCCATCGACATCAACCACGACAATGTCACCAGCGTGGAGCTCTCCGAACAGGATCTGCTCGGACAGCTGGTCTTCGATCTCGCGCTGGATGGTGCGACGCAGCGGCCGCGCACCCATGGCGGGATCGTAGCCACGAGTGGCCAACAGCTTCTTGGCAGCGGTGGTGAGCTCGATGCCCATGTCCTTGTCCTTGAGGCGCTTTTCTAGGCGTCCCACAAACAGGTCCACGATCTCGATGATCTCGTCCTGAGTCAGCTGCGGGAAGACCACAACGTCGTCAACACGGTTCAGGAACTCGGGCCGGAAGTGCTGCTTGAGTTCCTCGGTGACCCGTGCACGCATGCGGTTGTACCCGGTCTGGCTGTCCGTCCCCGACTGGAAGCCAGTGGCAACAGTCTTGGAGATGTCACGGGTGCCAAGGTTGGTGGTCATGATGATCACCGTGTTCTTGAAGTCCACGACCCGTCCCTGGGAATCGGTGAGGCGGCCGTCTTCCAGGATCTGCAGAAGTGAGTTGAAGAGATCAGCGTGGGCCTTCTCTACTTCGTCGAACAGGACCACTGAGAACGGACGACGCCGGACCTTCTCGGTCAGCTGCCCGCCTTCTTCATAGCCCACATAGCCCGGAGGGGCACCGAAGAGACGCGAAACGGTGTGCTTCTCGGAGTATTCGGACATGTCCAAGGTGATGAGGGCTTCTTCCTCACCGAAGAGGAATTCCGCCAAGGCCTTGGCCAGTTCGGTCTTGCCGACGCCGGTGGGGCCAGCAAAGATGAACGAACCACCGGGACGCTTGGGATCCTTCAGACCGGCACGGGTGCGCCTGATAGCCTGCGAGATTGCCCTGATGGCCTCATTCTGGCCAACAACGCGCTTGTGCAGCTCATCCTCCATGTGGAGCAGCCGCGAGGACTCCTCTTCCGTCAGCTTGAAGACCGGGATGCCCGTGGAGTTCGCAAGAACCTCTGCAATCAGGTCCTCATCAACCTCGGAGATGTCATCCATGCCGCCGGACTTCCAGGTACGTTCCTTTTCGGCACGCTCGGTGATGAGCTTCTGCTCCTTGTCCCGGAGCGAAGCTGCACCCTCGAAGTCCTGGGAATCGATGGCCGATTCTTTTTCGAGTTTGACCTCGGAGATGCGCTCATCCATGGCCTTGAGCTCCGGCGGCGCCGTCATGCGACGGATCCGCAGGCGCGCACCCGCCTCATCGATCAGGTCAATGGCCTTGTCCGGCAGGAACCTGTCAGAAATGTACCGCTGCGAGAGGTTTGCGGCAGCCACCAGGGCAGCATCCGTGATGGAGACCCTGTGGTGTGCCTCATAGCGGTCACGCAGGCCCTTGAGGATTTCAATGGCATGCACAACTGACGGCTCATTGACCTGGATGGGCTGGAACCTGCGCTCCAGTGCCGCATCCTTCTCAATGTGCTTGCGGTACTCATCCAGAGTTGTGGCACCAATGGTCTGCAGCTCACCGCGGGCCAGCATGGGCTTCAGGATCGACGCAGCATCAATGGCACCCTCTGCCGCGCCTGCACCTACAAGGGTGTGAATCTCATCAATGAAGAGGATGATATCTCCGCGGGTGCGGATTTCCTTGAGGACCTTCTTGAGGCGTTCCTCGAAGTCGCCACGGTAGCGGGAACCTGCCACCAGGGAACCGAGGTCAAGGGTGTACAGCTGCTTGTCCTTGATGGTCTCTGGTACGTCGCCCCGGACAATGGCCTGGGCGAGGCCCTCGACGACGGCCGTCTTGCCGACGCCCGGCTCGCCAATGAGGACCGGGTTGTTCTTGGTACGGCGGGAAAGGATCTGCATGACGCGTTCCATTTCCTGCTCGCGGCCAATAACCGGGTCCAGCTTGTTTTCGCGCGCAGCCTGGGTGAGGTTACGGCCAAACTGGTCCAGCACCACCGAACCCGCAGGGGTGCCCTCGGGCTGGCCCGGGCCGACGCCTGCGCCAGTGGTTTCCTTGCCCTGGTAGCCGGAGAGAAGTTGGATGACCTGCTGACGGACCCGGTTCAGGTCCGCACCAAGCTTCACCAGCACCTGGGCTGCCACGCCTTCACCCTCCCGGATGAGGCCAAGCAGGATGTGCTCCGTGCCAATGTAGTTGTGCCCCAGCTGCAGCGCCTCGCGCAGCGAGAGCTCCAGCACCTTCTTGGCACGGGGAGTGAAGGGGATGTGACCGGATGGAGCCTGCTGGCCCTGTCCAATGATCTCCTGCACCTGCTCGCGAACGCCGTCGAGCGAAATGCTCAAAGACTCCAGAGCCTTGGCAGCAACGCCTTCACCCTCATGGATCAGGCCCAAGAGGATATGTTCAGTACCGATGTAATTGTGGTTAAGCATGCGTGCCTCTTCTTGGGCAAGCACCACTACCCGACGGGCACGGTCCGTAAATCGCTCAAACATTTCGCCACACTCCTTGCTACGACTACTTTGATGCTACGTGCAGGGCACCGACTTGTGGAGCGTGTTCGCCACAGGGGAAACCCGGCGTCATTCGCGCCTATCCAGAATCAGTCGGTGACCTTCGACGGCGGAGCTTCCCCTGCACTGGTGCCAGGCCGGAAGCAATCTGCTGGCGCAATCCGACGGGGGCATTTCACCGGATTCCTTGGTTTACTAACCCAGGTTTCCCCGGGTGATATTCCATCGATTGGCGACGCTGGTCATTTTTCCCATTTCCCGGCCGAAATTTCTCCGACAGCAGAATGCCCCATTGACCAGAGGGTCAACGGGGCATCTGCAGGAGGGACAGTTATCTGTGTGGCACGCCTCAGGAATTGGCCTTGTGGTAAGCGTCCTGGATTTCGGCCTGAATGCGGCCGCGGCTGTTGACAGTGAAGCCGTTGTCACGGGCCCACTGGCGAATCTGTGCGGATTCCTGATTTCTTCCCGGCGACGGCTTGCTTGCGCGGGCCGCCTTTGACCCTGCAGCCTTGCGGCCAGCTGAGACAAATTTCTCCATGCTGGCGCGGAGTTCGGCAGCGTTGGCGCTGGAAAGGTCAATTTCATACTGCGAACCGTCAAGCCCGAAGTAAATGGTTTCGTCTGCGGATCCCCCATCCAGATCATCAACGAGGATGATTTCAACTTTCTGTGCCATGAGATAACTTCCTTAAGGAAAAGTTGGGATGTTCAAAATTTATACACTTCCCATAAAGTATTACCCAGTGAATGGCAAGCCGTCAAAGCGATAATAAGAATGTGCAATTACCGGGCTTGGGAAATCCTATAAACCTGTTCCGGTGCCTGGATTTTCCGGGGATTCAGCCTTATCCACCTTGGCTCGAAGCGCATCTTGCTCGTCCGCTTCAGCCTGCGCGCGGGCTTCTGCTTGCCGCTCCGATTTATCTGCATTGAAGATCGATTTCATGGCAAACCAGAAGATTAGGCCCACAACAATTGAGGGAACAAGAACGGCTGCGTATTCCATGATCAGTTAGCCTCTGGCTTCAGGAACGGAAAGAGGATGGTTTCCCTGATACCAGTCCCGGTGAAAAGCATCACCAGGCGGTCAATACCCAGGCCGATTCCGCCCATGGGTGGGGCTCCGTATTCAAGCGCCCGGAGAAAGTCCTCGTCAAGGGCCATGGCTTCATCGTCGCCAGCAGCGGCCTTGCGCGACTGGTCGGTCAGGCGTTCACGCTGGATGACCGGATCGATCAGTTCCGAGAATGCAGTGCCGCATTCCATTCCCCCGATGATCAGATCCCATGCCTCAATCAGGCGGTCATCTTCCCGGTGCGGACGTGCCAGCGGCTGGGCAGAGGGTGGGTAGTCGCAGACAAACGTCGGATGGAGCAGAGTAGGCTCCACAATCTCTCCGAAGAGTTCAACAACCAGCTTTTCCGCGTCCCATGCGGGATCAATCTTGACGCTGTGCTCCTGCGCCACTGCGCGGAGTTCCTCGGCGGTGGTGTCCGGGGTGATCTCCGTACCCACTGCGGCAGAGAGGCCCGGGTACACGGACAGCCACGCCCACTCGCCATCAAGGTTGATCTCGCCGGCCGCGGTGCTGATGGTGCGTCCGACGCCCGCCGCGTCCGCAGCGTCGAGAATCATTTCCTGCATACGCTCAGCCATCACAAACTGATCGGCCCAGGCCTCGTAGCTTTCCAGAGTGGTGAATTCTGGACTGTGGGTCGAATCGACACCTTCGTTGCGGAAGACGCGGCCCATGTCATACACCCTGTCGATTCCTCCCACCACGGCACGCTTGAGGTACAGCTCCGTGGCGATCCGCAGGGTCATCTTCTGGTCGAAGGCATTCATGTGTGTCTCGAACGGCCGGGCTGCGGCCCCACCGTGGACCAGCTGCAGCATAGGCGTTTCGACTTCCACGTAGTTGCGGCGGAAGAGCGTTTCGCGGATTGACCGAGTGATCGCGGCCCGGGTATAGACCATCTGGCGCGCCTCATCACGGACCATAAGGTCAACGTACCGCTGCCGGACGCGGGTTTCTTCACTCAGTTCCGCGTGCAGTACGGGAAGGGGGCGGAGCGCTTTTGACGCCATGGCCCAGGAATCGGCCATGACGGAAAGCTCACCGCGACGGGAGGCGATAACCTCTCCACTGATGAAGACATGGTCGCCAAGGTCAACCAGCGCTTTCCAGTTGGCGAGTCCTTCCTCACCAACATTGGCCAGGCTCAACATGGCCTGCAGGCGTGTGCCCGTACCGTCCGTGCCACCTTCCTGGAGCGTAGCGAAACACAGTTTGCCGGTGTTTCGGACGAAGACCACCCGGCCGGTGATCCCTACCGTGTCGCCGGTGGTCTGGTCCGCTTCCAGGTGCGAATACTTGGCCCTGATCTCGCCAAGGGAGTGTGTCCTCCCCACCCCCACAGGGTAGGCCTCGACGCCGCTCTCAATGAGTTTGGCGCGCTTTTGGGCCCGGATCCGCATCTGCTCGCTGGTGTCCGATGCTTCGAGGGCTGCGTTCTGGGCGGGAATGTTTTGGGAGCTCACAGTCCCCAAGTTTACGCGGAGATGCGGTGCTGGTTTTTCCCCCTCTTCACAGGCATAGACTCAGCCTGTGGAGACGTGGGCTGTAAGGGCGGACGACGGCGGAGGCACGCTTGAGGTGCACTCCTTCTACAGCCCTGCACGCGGAGTCGGTGGCCGGTCACCGTCGGAAAACGGAACCGACACAACGGGTGGCGCTGAGCGCCCAGGGGGATCTTCCGGTGTCGTACTGATCCACGGCACGCTGGTGACGGACGCACTGTACTATCCTTTTGCACGGAAACTGAGTCTGCTCCTTGGCCGTCCGGTGCACTGCTACAACAGGCGCGGCCGCGCGGGTTCGGCACCGCAGCCGGATGACTATTCACTCGCGACCGAGCTGGCCGACCTTGGCGCTGTCCTCCGTGCCACCGGCGCTACCGATCTGGTGGGCCACAGTTATGGCGGCTTTATCGCAATGCAGGCCGCCCGCACCTTCCCCATCCGACGAATGGTCACCTACGACGCGGCTGTCTCACTGTCAGGAAACCTGGCCCACCGCTGGCGTCCGGAACTTGAGGAATCCCTCACCGCAGGGCACCTGAACAGCGCGTGGGCCCACCTGGTGCAGGGCCTTGGCACAGCAGGGCCTATTTCACTGCTGCCCATGGGGGCACTACGGATGCTCAGCATTGCCTCAGCCCGGACGCCGCTGGGTGCGCAGATGCGGACATTGCTGCCGAGCGCGGTCCTGGAGATGCGGTCCGTTCTTGCAGCGGACGCAGAGGTCCACGACTTTGCCGGACTCACTACCCCCACGCTGATGCTCAGCGGAAGCTGGAGCCCAGCCTACTTCGCGGAGACCGGACGCCTCCTCGCTGGTGTTGCCCCGGCCGTGGATTTCGCCGAAGTGCCTGGGCAACTGCACGAGGGGCCAATCCGGCCCGGGAAGCGGCTGGCAGTGCGGATGGCGCGGTTCCTGGCACAGACCAGCGGGAAACCAGCCCTCCGCGACTAGGATGGGGCGGTGAAAGAACAGGTTCTGGCCACTGACGACGGCGGCCGGCTGGCCCTCTACACCTACGGTGCCGAAAATGCCCCCGGCACACGTCGCGTAGTCGTCATAGGCGGCGCCTTCTTGACGGCACTGATCTACCGGCCCTTCGCGATTGCCTTGGCTAAAGGCCTGGGCGAGGGCTGGGCCGTTGACGTCTATGACAGGCGCGGCCGCGGAGACTCCAGCGACCAGCCGGCGGACTACTCTATGGACACAGAAATTGCTGACCTGCGGCTGGTCATGGATACCACCGGGGCGCGTAACATCCTGGGCCACAGCCTGGGTGGCTCCGTGGCCCTCAACGCAGCACAGGCTTTTGCAGGGACTGCGCACCAGCCAGACACACTGGTTGTCTACGATGCTGCGGTGAACATTGACGGCTCCATGGACACCTCGTGGCTGCCAGGCTTCGAGAAGGATGTCAACGCAGGCCGGCCAGCCCACGCCATGGCAAAGCTCAGGAAAGGAATGCAGCCCAGCAGCACCCTCTCCAGGGTCCCTGAGCCCATCCTCGCTGGGCTGATGGCCATGGTTTCACGAACGAGGGTCAACCGTTTGCTGCGCACGCTCCTCCCCAGCGGCGTGGGTGAGCTCAAGGCTGCCTTCAAGGAAGTTGATGATGTGGCGACCTTTGCCGTCCTGCCGCGCCGCACGCACTTCATGGTCGGCGGGAAGAGTCCGGAGTATTACCAGGAAACGGCAAGAAGGCTCCACGCAGCGGTTCCAGGCAGCACATTTAAGGTCTCTCCTGAACAGTTCCATGGCTCCATCCCTGCCGCTGTATCAGAACTGGTCAGCGACATTTCCGCATTTTTCACGGCCACGACAAACGAAAACTGAGCCACCGGGTCCGCTTCATGTCCCACCAACAATTCTGGGGACTGCGGGACCGGCCCGGCTGGACTAGGCTTCAAAGATGACCACCGAGATGATCACCACCCCTGGCGGCGGGACCCTGGAGTTGTTCACCACCGGCGCCGAGCTCTCCGGATCGGGTTCCGGAATTGTCGTTGTCGCAGCCTCCATGGTGACTGCTGCCGACTACGCGAAGTTTGCACAGAAACTCAGTGCCGCCCTCGGACGGCCGGTGCACACGTTCAACCGTCGGGGGCGTGGCAAATCATCCCCCCAGCCTGAGAATTACACCCTGGACGTGGACATCCGTGACCTGGACGCCGTCATGTCGCACACCTCTAGTACCGACGTCTTCGGCCACAGTTTCGGAGGCGCGGTGGCCCTCCATGCAGCGCGGACCCTCCCGGTTGAGCGGCTGGCAGTCTACGATCCTGCCGTTTCGGTGAACCACAGCGTCACGGCGGACTGGACGGGTGAATACGAGCGCGCCACAGCCACCGGAGACGACGACCGTGCGTTGGCGGTGCTGACCAAGGGCCTGGAAACAAGCGTGCATTTCGCCCGCATGCCGCTTTCCATGCTCACCATCGCCAACAAGATCACGGCCGCAACCCCCATGGGCAAGCAGATGCGCGAGCTCATGCGGACCGGCGTCCGGGAAATCAAAGCCATCATCGCTGCGGATATGCCCGCCGAGCCCTTCCTGGAACTGCCGCTGGAAACACTCATCGTGGTGGGAGAAAAGAGCCCGGCCCACTTCGGGGTAGCCTGCGGGCAAATCCAGAATGTTCTCTCCGGGTCCAGCTATAGCATCCTGACCGGTTACGGCCATGATGGCGCAGTCAGGGCACCGGACAAACTCATCACCGAACTGAGTGAGTTTTACTCCGGCTGACCCCCGTTCACTCCCGGGACCCGCACGCCCTAGTGGATGGGAGCCCCGGCTACCGCTGACGTCTCGGTTTTGCGCATCATCGCGGCCAGCACGACGGCGGCCAGGGCTATGAGCGTTGCCGTCATGAAGGCGGCCCTCGTCCCCGCAACGAGTCCGGACGATGCCGAAACGACCGAGTAAATGGAGATCATGAGCGCTGTCCCCGCTGCTCCAGCAACTTGCTGGGTGGTGCTCATGATCGCGGACCCGTGCGAGTACAGGTCTGGCGTCAGCGGGTTGAGGCCGGTAGTGAAGGCCGGGGTGAAAAGCAGGGACAGGCCAATGCTGAGCGTGACGTGCAATCCGACGATCCAGCCCACGGACGTTGTCTCGCTGAGCATGGAGAACTGCCAGAGCGCCACCACCATCAGGATTGAACCCGAGAGGGTCAGCGGCAGCGGACCAACCTTGTCGAACAGGCGCCCCACAAAAGGACCCAGCAGACCCATTGCTAGGCCTCCGGGCAGCAGGACCAGCCCGGTCTCCAGCGATCCGAGGCCCAGTACCTGCTGCAGGTACAACGGCAGCAGGATCACGCTGCCAAAGAGTGCCATCATGGCCACGACCATGAGCAGCACCGAAACCGTGAACATCCGGAAGGCGAAAACCCGAAGGTCCAGCAGTGGTGAGCGTTTCGCACCCATGGAAGCTTTGGTGGCACGCGGCGCACCCGTGGCGGATGCATCGCCGCGCACCGGGGGCGTGGTTTGCTGCAGCTTCAGCTGACGCAGGACAAACACCACCAGGGCTGCGATACCTACCACCAGGGCAAGGATTGCCGTGGTGCTCGGGCCAGCGGAATCGCCACCGTGGCCGCCCCCGAGCTGGCTGAGACCATAGACCAGGCCACCGAAACCGGGGACCGTGAGAAGCACGGAAATGACATCGAGGCGGACCTTGCTGGTAGCCCCAATATTGGTGAGGTATTTGGCCCCAATGGCGAGCGCGGCCAATGCGACGGGAAGCACGAAGATGAAGATGAAACGCCAGGTGAAGTGTTCCAGGATGAACCCGGACACCGTGGGTCCCATGGCGGGGGCCACGGAAATGGCGATGCTTACATTGCCCATGACGGCGCCCCGACGCTGTACTGGAACAAGTGTCAGGATCGTGGTCATCAGCAGGGGCAGCATGATCGCTGTTCCACCGGCCTGCACAATCCTGGCGAACAGCAGGACCTCAAAACCCGGCGCCAGGGCCGCCAGGGCTGTGCCAACGCTAAACAGGCCCATCGCGAGCAGGAACACGGACCGCGTCGCCAGTCGCTGCAGGATGAACCCGGTGGTCGGAATCACCACCGCCATCGTCAACATGAACCCCGTGGACAGCCACTGCACGGTAGGTGCGTCCACCTGCAGGTCCACCATGAGGCGCTGCAGCGCTACGTTCATGATGGTTTCGTTGAGAATCACTACAAAGGTGGCCACCAGCAGCGTCGCTATGACAGTCACGGACGCACGGGACATCTTGTCATCGGAGGACGCCGGTCCAGCAGCTTTCGACAGCGACCCCGCATCGGTGTTGTTCGCGGCGTCTGGGGAAACGTCTGTAGACATGGGGAAACCCTTAAAGCTTGATGAGTGATGGCAGGGCGTTTTTGGTCCCGCTGCTGGCACAACACACGAAGGGGCTGGTCCATTCCCGGCGAGGAAAGCCAGCGAACATGCAGCCGGGAGCTTCAGCTGGAGAGCGGCACGTTGTCTATCAGGCGAACGGGGCCAACACGGCCTGCAATCAGTGCCAGTCCTCCGCCGCGAAAGGGAGCGTCCCGTTGATTTCCGGCAAGCGGCTTCAGGGTCAAGGGATCAACCACATCGAAGTAGTCCAGCTCAACCAGCGGCTCGGACTCGACCATGGCACGCGCAGATTCTAGGTCCAACAACTCATGCGCATCAGCCCGGGACTCCAGGAGCCGGAGGGCCCTGGAGAGGACAAGGGCCGCTGTCCGCTCCTCGCCTGAGAGGAAGCGGTTCCGGCTGGACAGCGCCAGTCCGTCAGCTGACCGCACGGTGGGAACTCCTACAATCTCCACCGGGAAGTTCAGGTCGGCTACCATCCGCCTGACCAACGCCAGTTGCTGGGCATCCTTCTGCCCAAAGTAGGCACGGTAGGCGGCCTGGCCCTGCCCTGGCAATCCATAGTGCAGGAGTTTGGCAACAACCGTGAGCGCCCCGTCGAAATGGCCCGGCCTTGAGGCGCCCTCCCAGGCATCGCCCAGTGGCCCGGACGTCACGCGGACCAGGGGCTCGCCGCCCGGATAGATTTCTTCAAGCTCCGGCACGAATGCGAGCTGGACGCCCTGTTCCGCCAAGAGCGCCAGGTCAGCGTCAAGTGTGCGGGGGTATCTGTCCAGATCCGCTGCCTCCCCGAACTGCAGTGGGTTCACAAAGATCGTGGCCACCACTAGGTCGTTCTCTTCCACGGCAGTCCTGGCGAGCGCGGCGTGGCCTTCGTGCAGCGCACCCATGGTTGGGACCAGTGCCTGCGAGGCTCCGCCTAGGGCCAACAGCCGGGCACTCTCGGCCCGGAGCTCAGCGGCAGTGGTGAGGACTTTGATGTTCCTGGATATGCCCATTGTCAGAGTCCTTCCGGGTCAAGTGCGCTGCGGACCGCCGCCGCCTGGTCAGCTTTTAGCAGTCCGCGGCTTTCCGCACGGCGGGCCGTGGCAGTTGCCATGGCCCTGTATGCAGCCAGGACGTCGCCGCTGGTACCGCCGTCGTAATCAAGAAGGGCCTCCGTGTGGGCAGCAACGGTGCCGGCATCCCCCCGGACCACGGGACCGGTCAGCGCGCCCTCGCCGGAAGCCAGTGCGTTCTCCAGGGTGGCGCGGAGCAGTGGTCCAAGCATCCTGGCCGGGGACTCGACCCCGACGGCGCGCAATAGCTCTGCAGACTGCGCGGCGATCGTGGCAAGGTGATTGGACCCATGTGCCAGCGCTGCGTGATACAGCGGCCTGTCACCCTCGGCAATAGCGACAGGCTCGGCACCCATCTCCACCACCAGGGCCTGCGCAATTGGCAACATCGCTGGGTCCGCGGTGACGCCAAAGGAACAGTCCGGCAGCCTGGTCAGGTCCAGGCTCATACCGGTGAATGTCATAGCCGGGTGCAGGGCAAGCGGGATTGCCCCAGCAGCTCTGATGCCACGCAGGATGCCGACACCGAACCGACCTGCGGTATGCGCTACAAGTTGGCCGGGCTGCCACGCGCCCAGCGCGGCCAGTCCATCCACCAGGGCTTCGAGTGAATCGTCCGGCACAGCCAGCAGCACCAGTTCGGAGCGCTCCACGATGTCCTGGATCTCCAGAATTGGAACACCGGGCAACAGGGTTTCTGCCCGCTCCCGGCTGGCATCCGAGACTGCGGACACCCCCACCACAGCATGTTCGGCTGCACGCAGGGCGGCACCAAGAACGGCTCCCACCCTGCCCGCTCCGATGATTCCGATTCCGAGCCTTCCGGGCCTAGACATGGCGCTGGTCTTCTTCCTGCAGGGGTGTGGACGTAGGGGCTGGCACGAGGCCGGTTTCCGGTAGCGGATCGGGCACCGAGGCCTGGCCATGGGCGGCGGTAAGCGCCTGTGCCTCCGCCTGGCTGATGGGGCTGCCGGGCCGGGCAACCACCTGCGCCAGCCACTGTTCGCTGGTCTGGCTGCGCCGCGCCTCCCGGGCCCGGGCAGATTGTTCGGTAAACAGCATCTGCGCAACCCTCACATCCGCCTGGTACAGGCGTGCAGAAACGGGACCTGGCGTGGTGTGCAACACCAGGTCGAGGACGCCGAACCGGCGGGCAAGCGGTCCCTGCTGTAGCGCCATGGACTGGGTTCGCTGATGCGGAACAACGGCCAGGGAGCGCCACCAGCGGCCTGAGCGTAGCAGCAGCGCCGTGGTGGTCACAGCATAGGCATTTCGCCGCCACCCCAGGGGGCTGATGGGACGGACCCTGCGCGGTGAGGTGACAAAACCGCCGTCGGAGTCCATGCCGTTGATCCCGGCAGCAAAGACATCCACCGGGTTGTCCGTTCCCGGGTCGGGCAGCACCAGCGCCATCATGCTCAGGACGTCATCGAAGGTGCCCACGGGCAGGAGGAGCGTCCGGGAGCTTGTGGCATTGGCATCCGCGGCATTTCCATAACCGGCCACGTTGATGTGCATGCGATACCAGCCGAAAATGCGCCACAGGGGCGCCTGGTGAATTCGGACGGCCTGGACCCTTCCGGGTGGAACCGTCTGGGCCTGCGTGTCGAGCAGCCCGTAGCGCAGCCTGATCCCATCTGGGGAAATGGCAGCGGTGAAGTTGTATCCCTTGTTGAAGGAGCCCCAAAAAGAGGCGGCAAGTCCCAGTGCGGCCGGGAAAAGATAAACATAAAAACTGAGGTTCTCCGTCAGGGAGGACAGGACAACGGCCCCCACAGCGCCCAAGAGGATGCCCACCGTCTGTTCGCTCAGCAGGAGGGATCCCAGCAACCGGCCCGGCCGGATACGGAGAATGTGATGCTCTGGCGCTTCTGGGACAGTGTCTTCGGGCATCCCGGGATCCGGAACAATGCCGGCGGCCCGGGCCAGGATGGTGGCGCGGAGCTTCTGCGCATCGGCCTTCTTCAGGTATGCGAGATGTACTGCGGATTCACCGGAATCCGCTACCTCGAACTTGAGTTCCGCGAGGCCAAAAATTCTGGCCACCAGCGGTTGGAGGACGTCGATGGCCTGGACCCGGTCCAACCGCGCCTGCCTCTGCTGCCGGGAGAAAATTCCGCTGGCTACGCGGACGTATCCGTCGGCAACCTGATAGCGCGTGAAATACCAGCTCAGCACAAAACCCAGCACCGCCAGGAACAGGATTCCGCCACCAATGATCAGGAGCCAGGGCGCACGCTGCGCCATTTCATCGTCAAGGACGGCGCGGCCCTGGAGCAGGCGCTCGAAAAAATCCCGTCCAACGAAGAAGGCAATGGCTACCAGCGCCACCCAACCCCGGACAAATGGCGACGCCGGGTGGACACGCAACCAGCCGCCGTCGGACGCCGTGAGCTTCACGCCATCCGGTGACGGAGCCGTCACAGCCCGGCCAACCGTGCTTCGCCGCGGGCGGAGAGCTGTTCGCGGAGCCTGGCGCCCTCATCGGCGGGCAGGCCCGGGATGGTGGCATTGGTCCCGGCAGAGGCGGTATGAAGTTTCAGGGTGCACAGCCCCAGGGATCGCTCGAAGGGCCCGGCTGCAATATCCACGTACTGCATCCTGCCGTAGGGAACCACCAGCGTTCGCTGGAAAATGATTCCGCGGCGCACCAGGAGATCATCGTCGCGTTCGGCGTAGCCCAGGGCCCGCACCTGACGCGGAATGAGCAGAAGTTCCCACAGTTCCAGGAGAAGAACCACTGCAGGGACGCCAATGGCCAGCCACAGCGGCGGCCAGCTCCACCAGCCGAGGAGCACAAAGACCAGCGGCAGGGACAATACCAGGACCGTGATGGCCGCTGTGATTCCCCATGTGATCAGCCGCAGCCTCAGATACTTTGATGAGACCCGCTGCCACGTGAGATCTGGTGGATCAATCGCCTCGGTACGCATACTCGCCTTCCCCCTCGGTTTCGCCGCGGTTCCTGCGCACACCGTTTCCGGGTGCAGAGTCTCCATCATCCGGCGGAATCTTGCAGAACCACTCAACCACAAGGCCCACCACCAGCATCACCAGGCCACCCGCTGCAACCCCAACGGCCTGCCAGGTAAGGCCCTGCGAGGTGCTGAATCCCCACGTGCTGAACTGGTCCAGGAAGATGCCCACATGCCAGCCAAGCAGCACTGTCCCGGCGTAAGCGCAGGCCTGCGCCAGGATCAGGGTCCTCGCGGCAAGGATCGGATCAAGGAAGGTCTTCTTTTTGGTGCTATTGCGCCACCGGAACACCCGAAGGCCAAGCACCAGCGTCAACACAACGATGACCAGCATGCTGATCAGCGCAGCTGCAGGGAGCAGGGGCGTCGACCAGCTATAGCGACTGGCCAGGACAGTTCCAGCCCAGCCCAGGAGCGCGAGGACTGCCCCGAGGAAAACGAGGCGGAGCGGATTGATGGGTTTCATGGCGTCAGTCCGCTGCTCCCTGGCGGGGGAGCTCCTGGGATTCGCTGAAACCGTCAAAGAGGGAAAGATCCGGGTAATCGTTGGCCCGGACCGCCAGGTCTGCCACGGATTCCCCGGACAGGAGAGCTGAAGGTTCGATCAGTGACCACGGGTAGAGCACAAAAGCGCGCACCGATGCGCGCGGATGGGGAATGACCAGGTTGGGGTCGTCACTGACAAAATCGCCGAAGGTGATGATATCCACGTCCAGGGTCCGGGGTCCCCACCGCACCTCGCGGACCCTGTGGTAGCTGTTTTCCACGCCTTGGCAGTGCCACAGGAGTTCCAGAGGCTCCAGTGAGGTTTCAAGGGTGATCACCATGTTGAGGAAATCTGGCTGCCCGGCCGGGCCACCCACGGCTTTCGTCTGCACCACCGGAGAAACAGCAAGGAGCCGCACCTCCGGCGGATCCACCAGCCCAGCAACGGCTCCGCTAAGGGTGTCATGGCGCGCACCAAGATTACTGCCAAGGGCTATGACGGCTTTGGTATAGCTGGGCATCATGACCGGCTCCGGGAAACACTCACGGCAACGTCGCCAAAGGGAACGGCAATGGGGGCCTGCGGTTTGTGGACTGTGACATCCACGGCGTCCACGTGAAATTCAGCCAAGAGGGTCTCGGCGATACCCACCGCCAACTTCTCGATAAGATTCACCGGCTCGCCCTCGATGAGCCCCGTGATCCGCTGCGCCACTTCACCGTAGTGGGCCGTCCGCAGGACATCATCGGTTTCCGCTGCCGCCGTGAAATCCAGGTACAGAACCGTATCAACCACAAACTTCTGTCCCTCCCGGCGCTCAAAATCGAAAACGCCATGATATCCGACGGCGGTGACTCCGGTGAGGGTGATCCTGTCCACGCTACCGTCCTACCGTCCGGGGTGCGGAGCTTTGATCTGCATGGCGACCTTGACGGCGTCGAGGCTCGGTCCGACATCGTGGACCCGGACAGCCCAGGCGCCACGGGCTGCGCTGATGGCAGTGATGGCCACCGTCGCGTGATCGCGTTCCTCAGGAGCTGCAGCCTTTCCCGAAACGCTCAGCAGTGAGCCAAGGAAGCGCTTGCGCGACGCCGCGACCAGGACTCGGTGGCCCATCTCCTGCAGGACATCGAGGCCGGACAGCAGCTCCCAGTTCTGGGCATCCTTCTTGGCAAAACCGATACCTGGGTCCACGATGATCTGCTCCGGGGCGACACCGGCGGCGTAGAGCTTTTCACGGACTTCAGTCAGTTCGGCCACAACGTCCGTCACGACATCCGTGTAGTCAGTCTTGGTATTCATGGTCCGCGCATCACCACGGCGGTGTGTCAGCACGTACGGCACCCCCCGGGTTGCAACGAGTTCGGGCATTCCCGGTTCAATGGTGAGACCGGCAACGTCATTGATGATGCTGGCCCCTGCATCCAGGGCAGCCGCAGCTGTGGATACGTGCGTTGTGTCGATGCTGACCAGCGCCCCGGCCTTCACCAAGGCCTGGATCACCGGAAGCACACGCCGCTGTTCTTCCTCTGGGCTAACTTCCTCAGCACCTGGCCGGGTAGATTCTCCGCCTACGTCGATGATGTCGGCGCCGGCGTAGTGCATCCGCAGTCCCGCGGCAATGGCCGTGTCCGGTGTGGGGTGCTTGCCGCCGTCACTGAAGGAATCGGGCGTGACGTTCAGGACGCCCATCACCAGCGTCCTGCCGGTGGGCAACTTGTCGAAGCTGGCTTTCGCCTGCGACGTGCGCAGGACGGGCATGGGACTGGTGGCCGGGCCGGTGCCGGGTGCTGCAGCGAGTGAATCCATAAAAAAGTCTTTACCTTCCGATGATGAGGCTCATGGCCTCTGCGCGGGTGGCGGGATCATGTAGCTGGCCGCGGACTGCGCTGGTGACGGTCTTGGCGCCGGGCTTGCGGACGCCGCGCATAGACATACACATGTGTTCGCATTCAATGACAACGATGGCCCCGCGGGGTTTGAGATGGCTGACCAGCGCGTCTGCGATCTGGGTGGTGAGTCGCTCCTGGACCTGTGGCCGGCGGGCAAAGATATCCACCAGGCGGGCCAGCTTGCTCAGGCCGGTGACCTTGCCCTCATGTGAGGGGATATATCCCACGTGGGCAACCCCATGGAAAGGGACCAGGTGGTGTTCACAGGTCGAATAGAACGGAATGTCCTTGACCAGCACCAATTCCTCATGGTCCAGGTCAAAAGTGGTGGACAGGACATCGGAGGGGTCCTGGTGGAGCCCGGCAAATACCTCCGCGTAAGCCTTGGCGACGCGCTTGGGAGTGTCCAGCAGACCACTGCGGTCCGGGTTTTCTCCAATGGCCAGCAGCATTTCTCGAACTGCTGCCTCAATTCGCGGCCGGTCTACTGTGTTGCCTGGTTGCCCGGCCGGGCCCCCGTCAGCCGGGAATGCTGCGGGGGCGTCGGCGTCGTCGTCGTCGAAATGATTCACAGAAGAAGTTTAGCCGGGCAGGCCGTCCGACGGTTTATCGGTGGCCCCGCCCTGGAACGGATCTGTGCCGGCGACACCCTGGGGGTGCGGAGGCTGCAGGTCCAGGGGTTCTTCCAGCCGGGCTTCCGTAGCCTCTTCCTGGGCTTCGCGCTCGGCACGCTCCCGGCGTGATTCTACGGGTCCGGCTTCCTGCACGGGGCGGGAATCCTTGGACAGCCAGATCTGGCGGAAGTCGCTCTTGCGAACGTCGGTGAAGATCTCCGCAATCTCTGCCTGGTTCAGGGTCTCGCGTTCGAGCAGTTCCACGGCGAGCTGGTCCAGCACGTCCCGGTTTTCAATCAGGATGGCGTAGGCCTCGTCGTGTGCCTGGTCGATCAGCCGGCGTACTTCCTCGTCAATGACAAACGCCACCTGGTCCGAGTAGCCACGATCACTCCCGCTATCCCGTCCCATGAACGGTTCGCCAGCGGCTTGGCCCAGCTTCACGGCACCCACCCGCTCGCTCATGCCGTACTCAGTCACCATCTTGCGGGCAATTGAGGTGGCTTTCTCGATGTCGTTGGAGGCGCCCGTGGAAGGGTCGTGGAAGACGATTTCCTCGGCTACGCGGCCGCCCATGGCGTACGCCATCTGGTCCAGAAGCTCGTTCCGGGTGACGGAGTACTTGTCGTTGTCCGGAACCACCATGGTGTAGCCCAGTGCGCGGCCGCGGGGCAGGATGGTGATCTTGGTGACTGGAGCGGAGTTGCGCAGCGCGCCGGCCACCAGTGCGTGACCACCTTCGTGGTACGCGGTGATCTTGCGCTCGTGCTCTTTCATGACCCTGCTGCGTTTCTGCGGGCCGGCCATCACGCGGTCAATGGCCTCATCCAGCGCACGGTCATCAACCAGGTTGGCGTTGGAGCGGGCGGTCAGCAGTGCCGCTTCGTTCAGGACGTTGGCAAGGTCTGCGCCCGTATATCCGGGGGTCTTCTTTGCGACCGCCTTGAGGTCAACGCCGGGCGCCATGGGCTTGCCCTTTGAGTGCACCTGAAGGATCTGTTCGCGGCCCACCAAGTCCGGTGCTTCCACGGCAATCTGGCGGTCGAACCGGCCCGGACGCAACAGGGCCGGGTCAAGGACGTCGGGACGGTTGGTTGCGGCGATGAGGATCACGTTGGTTTTGACGTCGAAACCATCCATTTCAACCAGGAGCTGGTTGAGGGTCTGTTCACGTTCGTCGTTGCCGCCACCAATACCTGCACCACGGTGGCGACCGACTGCGTCGATCTCATCCACGAAGATGATGGCTGGAGAGTTGGTCTTGGCCTGTTCGAACAGGTCCCTGACCCTGGAGGCGCCCACGCCAACAAACATTTCAACAAAGTCCGAACCGGAAATGGAGAAGAAGGGAACCCCTGCCTCACCTGCAACAGCCCGCGCCAAGAGGGTCTTGCCCGTACCTGGCGGTCCGTAGAGCAGCACGCCCTTGGGGATCTTTGCACCAACGGCCTGGAACTTGGCGGGCTCCTGCAGGAATTCCTTGATTTCCTGGAGTTCCTCGACTGCTTCGTCCGAGCCAGCAACGTCGGAGAAGGAAACCTGCGGCATGTCCTTGCTGACCATCTTGGCTTTGGACTTGCCGAACTGCATGATCTTGGAGCTGCCACCCTGGGCGCGTGTCATCAGGAACCAGAAAAGGCCACCGAGGAGGATCACCGGCAGCAGGATGGTCAGGAGGCTGCCAAACCAGTTGCTCTCGATCGGCTGGTCGGTGAAGCCATCGGCTGGCTTCGCATCCGTCACAGCCTTGACGACGTCGGCCCCGCGGTCATTGACGAAGAAGAACTGGACGCTCTTGCCCTTGTCCTGCCCGTCGAGGACCAGGCTGTCTTTCAGCGTCAGGTCAACACGGTTTTCGCCATCAAAAATCTTGGCCTGCTCCACCTTGCCACTGTCGGCGAGGAGCTCGAGGCCCTTGTCTGTATCGATCCGCGCAGATCCACCCGGGGACAGTGTTGTGAAGGCAACCAGAAGGATGCCGATCACAACGACGATCCAGATTCCTGGGCCCTTGAAGAAACTCTTAGCTTTCATCTGATCGGGGGTTTACCCCGTCCCTCCTGGTAGTGCGTGGTGCTGCACGGCGGATTTTCTACGCACGTGTGGTGCGGCGTCAGCCTCTAGCTATACACCGTTCGCAGTAGTTCACGCACAGTCAGGAGTTAAAGTTCCCTCTCGGCGTAGCGTTTCAGGTAACTCCCAGGCACCTCGCACCAGAGGTTAACAAACGACGGCGGCCCGAAGGCCGCCGTCGTTCACTGGAGCGTAGGGAAAACGGAAGTGCCTACTCGTAGACGTGCGGAGCCAAGGTTCCCACGAAGTCCAGGTTGCGGTACTTTTCCGCGTAATCCAGGCCGTAGCCCACAACAAATTCGTTCGGGATGTCGTAGCCGACGTATTTGACGTCGATCTCCACCTTGGCTGCTGTCGGCTTGCGGAAGGCGGTGCAGATCTCGACGGACGCGGTGCCACGGGATTCCAGGTTTGTCTTCAGCCAGGAGAGCGTCAGCCCGGAGTCAATAATGTCTTCGACAATGAGCACGTCCTTGCCCATCAGGTCCGTATCAAGGTCCTTCAGGATGCGGACCACTCCAGAGGACTGCGTGCCGGAGCCGTAGGAAGACACCGCCATCCAGTCCATCGAAACGTGGCTGTGCAGTGCGCGGGCCAGGTCAGCCATCACCATGACTGCGCCCTTGAGGACACCGACCATGAGAATGTCGCGTCCCTGGTAGTCCTTGTCGATCTGGGCAGCAAGCTCAGCGATCCGGTCCTGGATCTGCTCTTTTGAATAAAGAACATGCTTGAGGTCTGCATGGACGTCGGTTGAATCCACCAATAACTCCTGTGTAGATGCGGGGATGCGGACTAAAAATGGGGCGGTTTCTGAGGCCGGAATACAAGCTTCCCACAATGGGCAGCCGCACGGGGAACACGCGTGGCCTGCGAATCTCCGCTGCCCTCCTGCCTGGCAGCAAGTTCAGCGAGTGAAAGTCTGTACACGCTGACACCACCGGGCAGTTCAACCGGGCCCGCGGATCCCTGCCGCCGCAGCAGTGCCTCCGCAGCGATAAGGCGACGGTAACTGGGCTGCTGGCCTCCGACGTCGGCGGCTGCGAGGGCAATCACCCGGAACCGAATGGCGGGGGCCAGATCAACCAGGGCGGCTTCGGGAAGGCTGAGCATTCCGCCGTCGCGTTCAGCGAGAGTCGCGAACGTAGCTGTTGCGACACCATCCAGGTAATCGGAATCCTGCGCCAAAATCGCAGCCGTCCGTGCCAGGGACTCGGCAACACCGGGCCCCAGTTTCTCCTCAAGGTGCGGGAGGACTTCAACGCGGGTACGGGATCTCGCGAAGGCCGGATCCGAGTTGCTGGGATCCAGCCAAGGATCGAGCCCCTCCACGTCGCAGATCTCTTCCGTGTCCGATCGGCGCAGCCCCAGGAAGGGTCGCAGCAGAATTCCGCGGGCCTGCCGCATGCCCGCCAGGGATCGTGTTCCGGAGCCACGTGCCAAGCCCAGCAGCACCTGCTCCGCTTGGTCGTCAAGGGTGTGTCCGAGCAGGACGGCGGTTGACGCGGTGTCAACCGCCGCGGACGCGAGCGCTTCATGCCTGGCATCGCGTGCCGCTGCTTCGGGGCCCATGCCGGTTGCCACCACGTCCACGGGAACCACCAGGACAGGATCCAGTCCCATGTCCGTGAGCGTCCGGGCTGTCCGGTGCGCAACCGCTGCTGACCCTTCCTGAAGCTGATGATCAACCACGACGGCGCCCACTGTCAGCGGGTGCCCAGCGACGTTGCCGCGACGGGCGAAGTATGCCGCCACGGAGGCAAGTGCCAGCGAGTCCGGGCCTCCACTGCAGGCCACCAGGACACGCTGCGGATAGCCAGCCTGTTCGAGGGCACGCTCGAGATGCTTTCTTGCCGTTCCCACTACCGGCGCAAGCCGGCCCGGGGTCCGCCGCCCCTTCCTGACGACTGGCTGGACTCCTTCTTCGCCCTGCCCGTCGGGGCCGAAAACGCCGTCCCGCTTGGCGGTCTCAGCGTCGGACACGGCCCTCAAAGTCCCATCCGCTGCAGCCACAGTGAGGAATCATGGATTTCTTTTTCTGTGGGCAGGTGCTCCACGGATTCCCAGACCATGTTGAAACCGTCCATGCCAGCAACGTCGACCACTCCGCGGACAAAGCGGGCGCCGTCGGAGTACTGCCGCATTTTGGCATCCAGCCCCAGGACGCTGCGGATAAGTTTTTCCACGGCTCCACGATCCTTGCCGCGGGCATTAAAGCGCTGCCGAATGGTCCTTACCGAGGGAACGATCCGGGAGTCCACTGCGTCCATCACAACATTGGCGTGGCCTTCCAGGAGGCTCATGACAGCGGTGAGGTGGGAGATTGAGGCCTTCTCGTCCGGATTCTGCAGCAGGTCAAGGACCGCTCCCCGCCCAGGCACGTCCGACGCGCCAGTCCTGTCCCGCAGTGCCTTGGTGGCTGCGGTGGCCCTTTCCATCAGCGAATCCATATTGCCCAGCAACTGGCCGCTGAGTTTCTCGATCTCCTCGAGCATGTGGTGCCGGAGCCACGGTGCGGCGGCAAACTGGACGCGGTGTGTCTGTTCGTGCAGGCAGACCCAGAGCCGAAAATCGTCAGGGGTAACATTTAGGTCGCGTTCCACGGAGATGATGTTGGGAGCCACCAGCAACAAACGACCGCCAGCAGGGGCCGCGGAATCCTCCGCAAGCGCAGAAAATGGATCGTACTGGCCCAGGACCTTGCTGGACAGGAACGCCAGGACCGCGCCCAGCTGAGCCCCTGTAATGGCGCCGCTGAAACCAACCGTCGCCGAACTGATGCTGCCTTTCTGGCTCTCCACCATGGCCTGCATGGCGGGCTTGAGCATCACGGCAAAGCTCTGGGTGTTGGCTTTGGCCCAGGATGCCCGGTCAACAACGAGGACCTCTGAATCACGCAGGTCCCTTGCTGCTTCCAGGCCTGTGATGTCGTGGACGTAGGGAACCGACCTGTCGGCCATGAGCCGGATGCGTTCCACCGCTGCGCCGATCTCGCGGCCAGAAAGATCAGGACCCGCCGGCGCCAACCGGGCAGCCGTGGACGCGGCCAGGTCCCAGTTAATCAGCGCCTCCGCGGCAGAGGCGGATTCTGTGGTCGCTCCCTGAGATGAGTCCATAGTTCCCATCAGAACACATGCGCGGCGCCTCCCAGCCCGACGCCGGGTCTATTTCGCTGACCGGCGAACCCTCGACTTACTGGCAGCCGCACCCAGCCACGGCGGAGGCGGCCTGGTCCAGTGCCGCCTTGTTTGCCGGTGCCCCAGGTTCCAGGTTGTTTCCGATGAAGGAGAACACCAGCAGCCTGCCATCGGCGTCGACCACATAGCCGCTGAGCGCCAGCACAGTATTGAGCGTGCCGGTCTTCGCCCGCACCAGGCCCGCTCCGCTGGCAGATGCGCCGGAAAGGTACCTGCCATTGAGGGTTCCGGTCAGGCCAGCTACGGGGAATCCGGGCAGCGCGGCGCGGAGCCGCAGATCCGTGCCGCTCGTCATGGCCCGCACAACATCCGTGAGTTCTGCCGCCGGGATGGTGTTGTCCAGGGTGAGGCCCGAGACGTCGGCCAGCTGCACCCGGCCCGGCGCGATCCCCAATGACTCCAGTTCCTGCAGGACAACGTCCACTGCCCCTGCGCTGCTTGCGGCAAGCTCCTGGCTGTCCGCTGCCATTCGGCCAAGGACTTCCGCGAGGTAATTGTCAGAGGTCTCCAGCATCAACTGCACCTGCTCACCCACCGTGGCGGACTCGGCAGTGGCAAGCTCCGGCGCACCAGCCAGGGGAGCACCGGAATAGCGCCCGACGTCGGTACTGACAGTCAGCCCCTGGACAGCGCCTGCGCTGCCCAGGGCCGCAGCGAAAGCCTGGCCTGCGGTCAGCGCCGAGTCTTGCGGTCGGGGACCTGACGTACTGCCGGGATCGTACCGGGCCGAGTTCAGTGCCAGTGAGTAGACCGGGGCGATCTCGCCCACCGCAATGTCACCGTCTTCCCACGCCGGGCTGAGGTTGGGACCACTGAACAGCGAATCATCCACCGACACGGTGACGGAGCCCGCGTAGCCCGCGGCAACCAGGGACGCGACTGTATCTTCTGCCAGGGTTGCCAGTCCCACGTGGCCGAGCGTCAGTCCGGGCTGGGATGCACCAGCTGCGAGAAGCACGTCGCCCCCGCCTACCAGGACGACCGCACCGGCTGCAGGCCCCGACACCACCCGCGTCTGGAACTTTCGGTCCGGACCCATGGTCTGAAGAGCTGCAACAGCGGTCAGCAGTTTGGTGTTCGATGCCGGGACCACGGCGCGCGTTCCGTCCCGGCTGTATAGGACCTCCCCGGTCAACGCGTCCTGGACTTCAGCGGTAAAGGACCCCCCGCCGTCGGCGTTCAGGAGCGGATCCAGTGTGGCCGCAAGTGCGGTTCCACTGGGCAATGGCGCGTCCGTCGCCAACGGTCCGGGAAGCAACAGGTTGCCAGGCGGTTCCTGCGACAGGCTGGTGGGCGCCTGCTGCCAGGGCGGAACTGACGGAGGCGCCGTCACGGCAGGACGCTCGGGCCCGGTCACAGCCGGCACGACGGCGGCTATCCCGGGAGCTGCCACCACTGCGGCGAGAAGCAGTGGCACCACAGCGCTCCCGCGGCGGAGGGCGGATCGCCGTCGGCCGGGTAGGGACGGTGGGCCCTGCGGTGACGCCACGGTGGTTCCTCACGTTTGAAATTTCCCGCAAGTTCCTGAAACCCGGGCCTGTCGCTATATCCTCATAGTAGTAGGCAGCCCGGGGGGGAATCCTCGGGGGCTGCGAAGACCTGACAGCTACTTCTGCACCCTTTACCAGTGCAGAATCCAAAGGAGCATCCATGAAGCACGATGTCACCATCGAGATCCCCCGTGGATCCCGCGTCAAGTACGAAGTCGACCACGAGACCGGGCGCGTTCGCCTGGACCGGGTTCTCTTCACCTCCATGCAGTACCCCACGCACTACGGATTCTTCGACAACACCTTGGGCGAAGATGGCGACCCTTTGGACGCACTGGTCCTGATGCAGGACTTCGACCTGCACCCCGGCGTCATCGTTGAGTCACGCCCCATTGGTGTGTTCAACATGACTGACGATGGCGGTGGCGACGCCAAGGTTCTCTGCGTGCCGGTCGACGCCCGTTTTGACCACATCCAGGAGATCACTGACGTGAGTGATTTCCTCATCAAGGAAATTGAGCACTTCTTCACCCGTTACAAGGACCTGGAGCCGGGCAAGTGGGTCAAGGCCGAAGGCTGGGGCGACCGCGCTGCCGCCGAGGCTGAACTCGAGGCGTCCATCAAGCGCTACGTGCCGGCCGCCGGACACTAGATTTCCTGCCGCCCACAAACGTGGGAGCAGGACGCCCAGGCTCACGTGAGTCTGGGCGTCCTGCGTTTAAGCCGAAGACGTCAGGACGCGGCGAAAAACTCTAGGGCAATTCCGTCTGGGTCCTTGAAGCTGAGCACTGTCCCATAACCCGCCTCCACGAGGCCGCTGTGCTCCACACCAAGATGCTCCAGATGAGCGGCCCATTCCCTGAGTTCAGCCACAGTGTCCACGGCGAATCCTACGTGGTCCAGCCCCGGGTTCAGGGCGTCGAAAGCGCTAGCGCCCTGACCGGCAGCATGCTGGGTCAGTCCCAGGCCAAGCCCAGCCCCGAGGTCAAACTTGCGCCGAACAAAGGGCCCGTCCGTCAGGGTCGCTGATGGCTCGGTGCCCCAGAGCGCAGAGTAGAAGGCAACGCTCCGCTCAACATCCGTTACGGTCAGGGCAAGGTGATCAATACTGGGCAACGATGGCACTGCGGCTCCCTTGTCTGGCTTGCATCGAAGAACCAGTATGCATGGCGCGCACAGGCAGCAACCTGTCCACAGGAAATCCAGTCCGGCCGCATCGAGAGGAAAATTTGTGGTTTAAATCACAGCACTGACCCATCCGCCCACCTCAGGGCTCCGAATCAGGGGTGTCACACCTTCAATCAATGCGTCACTCGCATGAGGAGTTTTTCCTAATGAACAAGACACTTCGCTTTTTGGCTGTTCCGACTTTGGCTCTTGGTGCCCTGGCGCTTTCGAGTGCTCCGGCGATGGCCCATGATGGGGATCATTCGTACCAGTCCACGTTGGGCCAGCTTAATGGGAGCACGGCTACGGGTACTGTCACTGTGGACGTCACCGGTACTACTGCCCATGCTGTCCTGAAGGTTTCCGGGTTGCCGGAGACATTCATGGATGCCCCGTACCCGCACGTGCAGCACATCCACGTGGGTGCTCAGGGTGTGTGCCCGGCGCCGTCGGCTGATACCAGTGGTGATGGGGTTATCTCCACGACCGAGGGCGCCCCGTTCTACGGTGCTATTGGCACGACGCTCTCAACCAGTGGTGATACCAGCCCTGCTGCCGGTCTTGACCTCACTGTCGCCGGTCAGGGTTCTTCCTACACGGTGGACCGGACCTTTGAGTTGAACGCTGAGACCGCGAAGTCCCTCCATGATGGCACTGCTGTTGTTGTTGTCCACGGCCTGGACCCGGCAACACTGAGCCCTGAGGCTGCTGCTGCACCCTCTGACCTGGTGCCTTCACTGCCGTTGGCAGCTACCTCACCGGCCCTGTGTGGAACTCTCGCTGCAGGGCAGATGGCCATGCCTGTCGGTGGCGCTGATACCGGTGTTGCCACAACGGCTACTGATAACACCGGGGCTATTGCCCTTGGTGGTGGCCTGGCACTGGTAGCTCTTGCTGGCGGGGCCTACATGATCCGTCGCCGGGCCGCAGCCTAAGCACCTGTCCCTGCCTGAATCGATCATCCCTTGATGACACGCTCGAACGGTTACCGCGGATGCCTCACAGCATCCGCGGTCGCCGCGATCATCGCCTTGACCGGGTGCGCGGGAACACCCGCTGCAGGCCCGGAACCCACCTCAGGGCCTACCTCCGCAACCACCACACCACCACCGGCACCTTCACCGTCAGGGCCGGCAGCGTCGGGGCCCGTGGCTGCCCCTACCCAGGAACCGGTCCCGGTACGGACCTCGCCGCCGGTCTCTTTGGAGATCGCTTCCGTTGGCCTTAGTACCGAGTTGTTATCCCTGGGCTTACGTGAGAACAAGTCCCTGGAGGTACCCTCAGCGACGGAAAACAACGTTCCCGCGAGTTGGTATAACGGCTCGCCGGTCCCTGGCTCACCAGGGCCAGCGGTCATGCTCGGACACGTGAACTCACCCGATGGTAGCGCTGGTGTCTTCGCCAGGCTCCGGGACCTCACCCCTGGAGAGCCCATCACCGTGAGGGCCGAAGACGGCTCGATCACCACGTTCACCGTCACCCGCGGCGCGGCCTACAGCAAAGAAGACTTCCCCACCCTGGAGGTCTACGGAAACACCCCCGGCCCGGAACTACGCCTGATCACCTGCGATGGCTACGACCCCGCCACGGGCCTCTTCGATGACAACTACGTCATCTACGCCCAACTCCAAACCTAACCACCACACCGCACTGCGGATGACCTGCATGGCAGGAGACCGGCACGGCAGGAGACCGGCACGGCAGGAGACCGGCACGGCTTATTGAGTATCAGGACAGGAACACCATGAATCATCCACACCGCTGGATCAGCACACTGGCTCTTTCGACCCTGCTCCTCTCTGGCTGTGCCGCGGCAACAGGAGCCACCACCGCAGCCCCAGGAAACGAGGCCGGTACCGCCAGCGCCGCTGCTAGTACCCCAGCGGCCGGGGCCAGTCATCACGGCGGGGGATCCACCACAGCCCAGACCACCGCGCAGGGCCCCACCGAAGCGGCGCAAATGGTCTGCGGCGACGAAGTCAAAAAAGACATGGCCACCCGGCTAGGCCTACCCCAAGCCCCCCACAGCATCAGTGACTTCACCGATAAAATCTTCACCTGCACCTACCACCTCACCGAGGGCGACTTCATCATCTCCGTGAAGGAAACCCCCGACCCAACAGCCGCGAAAACCTACTTCGAAGCCCTCCAGGTAGAAGTCCCCAACGCCACCGACATCAAAGGCCTAGAAAACCTCGGCTTCCCCGCCTACAAAAACACCGCAGGATCAGTCGTCTTCCTCAAAGACAACATGATCCTCCACGTCAACGCCACCAACATCACCACACCACTAGGCCCAGAAAAAATCACCCCCGCAGCCTTCGCCTACCAAACCGCCACCACCATCCTCGCCTGCTGGAAAGAACACCCAGAACAAGCCACCCACTAACCCCCACCTCCATAACGTCCAGAGAAAACGTCCAGAAAAATGTGGAAGGGTTGGAGCATGAATGCCAGCCCTACCTTCTCTCCCCCGTGTGGCCCGATCACAGGATGGCAGGACGGAGCCGTCCTCCGAGCTACCGGGATCCCCTACGCGGAAGCAGCGCGGTTCAAGCCGCCGGCGCCACGGCCCGACTGGACCGAAACGTACCCGGCAACCGAACTCTCGCCAGCATGCCCACAGGGTCCTGTGCCATTCCTCGACGAGGTGCTGGGGACGCACTACGGTGAACTTCCGGGCAGCGAGGACTGCCAGAGACTCTCCATCACCATGCCTGGTGACCTTCAGGACGGCGAGCGCCTGCCCGTCATGGTGTGGCTCCATGGCGGCTCCTACACCACGGGGTCCGGAGACCTGGCGATTTTCAAGCCCAATGCGCTGGTGAGTGAAAATCGTGTCGTCGTCGTCTCGGTCACCTACCGTCTTGGACTTTTTGGCTACCTGGGCACGTCCCAGGGACGCCCGGCTAACCTGGGTCTCTTGGACCAGCTTGAGGCGTTCCGCTGGGTCCAGCGGAACATTGCGGCGTTCGGCGGAGATCCAGGCTGTGTGACGGCGTTTGGACAATCAGCCGGTGGTGACGCCGTGGCCCACCTGATGGCAATCCCGGAGGCCCCCAAGCTATTTCAACGGGCCATCATACAAAGCGCTCCTCTGGGGATCACCCGCGGGAGGGCAAAAATGAATGCTGCAATGGCTGTGGCGGCAGAAGCTGTCACCGAAGACACCCCGATGCTCGAAGTAGTGGAGCGCGAAGCCCAGGTCACCCACACTGCCCGGCGCTTCGGCCTGCTGGCTGCCATGCCCTTCGGAATCCAGTATGGCCATGCGCCACTCCCCCCGGAAGAAGATATCGATGCTGCCTGGGACGCCACCGCGCCCGGGATTCAGGTGCTGATTGGCCATACGTCGGAGGAATCCCGGCTTTTCCTGCCCCGCAACAAGGTCTTGGGCCACGTGGCAAAGGTTCCCGTCCTTGGCCCCCTCGCTGTTAAGGCTGTGGACCGCATCATCACGGAGGCAGTTTACGGCCGCGCGTCACGCGCGTTCGCCAAGCGCCACGCGAAGGCAGGCGGCAGGGCCAACAGGTACATGCTGTCCTGGAGTGCACCCGGGAATATTTACGGCGCCGCGCACACAGTGGACCTTCCACTACTCCTGGGCGACGAAGATACTTGGCGTGGTGCGGGCCTGCTTGAGGGTGCGACCTGGGCAGAGATTAACGCCACCGGATACCTGATGCGCAACGTCTGGGCCAGCTTTGCCCGCAACGGCACCCTGGGTGGACCAGCAGGAGTTCCTGGGACACTCAAGCTCCGGGCCCCCTGAGTGCGGACAGTAGGGGTAGACCTCGCGGCCGCCACGAAGAAGACAGCAGCTGCTGCCGTGGAGTGGACTGACGGCCGTGCGCGCCTTGTGCATCTGGAGTTGGAGGTCACGGACCAGGACATTGTTGACCTTTTCGCTGGGGCTGCCATGACTGGGATTGACTGCCCGGTGGGATGGCCTGATGCATTCCTGCCGTTCATCACCGGACACCTCACCGGAGATCCGCAGCACGTCCTGGATCATGACGGCATTGCCGGACGCCGCTTGCTGGCCTATCGCGAAACGGACAGGTTTGTTACGGCGCAGACCAAGCTCATCCCTTTGAGTGTCTCGGCCGACAGGCTGGCACACCCGGCCATGCGGTGTGCAGTCATCCAGGCGAAAATTGCCCAGGACCACCAGCGCCAACCCCGCGATGGATCCGGACGGCTGGCGGAGGTCTACCCAGCTGCTTCCCTCAAGATTTGGGGGCTGACAGCGCGTGGCTACAAGGGACGCGGCGTGGACGAAGCCGGGCGACTGGCAGCCCTGGTAACCGCGCTGGAGTCACTGGCGCCATGGCTGGACCTCAACGGACACCAGAGCAAGCTCCGGGCCTCCGATGATCTCTTTGACGCCGTCGTAGCGGCCCTGGCAGCCCGCGCCGTAGCCCTTGGAATCACCCTCCGGCCAGACGAACATCACGCAGGTCCAGCACTGACCGAAGGCTGGATCCACCTGCCCACCGGCACTCTTGACGACCTCAGATAATGCCTGGATCTACCCCTTGCCCGATCCCTGCCACCGGGTAATGTTGTCCCAGAATGTTCACACTGACCATCAACCAAACGGATAGCAGACGCGATGGCGACTGCGTGCCGCAGCTCCTGAAAGACCTGCGGCACATTCCTGCGCGCCTGGATTTTGACCGGTCCGTGGAAGATGAAGTGCAGGGCATCGTGGACTCCCCGGACCAGGCCGTGGACGTGGCGCTGGTTGCCCTGCGCAGTGGAAACTGGTTTGTGGGCCTTGGAGTTGGACCAGTCAACGAGCCACTGCCGAACCAGATCAAGGACGCTTCCGGGCACGGCCTCGTTTATGCCCGCCGCGCTGTCGACCGGCTACGCAGCGGCAGGGACCGCATCCCGGTTGCCGTCGAGGGCCCGCTTCCTGACATTGCCTCAGAATCGGAGGCTGTATTGCGGCTGCTTGGGCACATCGTCAGTTCCCGTAGCTCAGCCGAATGGCGAGTCCTTGACCTCCTAACTCCGGGTGTCCGCGGGCAGCAGAAGTTTGTTGCGCAGGAGTTGGGCATCACGGCGCAGGCCGTCAGCAAGGCAATGTCCCGGGCGCAATGGGCAGAAGAACACGCCGCGAGGCCTGCAGCAGCACGGCTGCTTTCCCTCATCCTTGAGGTTCGCTGACCGTCGAGGGCTCCGTGGCGGGCTCGCTACCGCGGTCCGTGGCGTACACAGTAGGATTGGCAACACCCTGACATGCGCGTGCCCGCCCTGCCAGGCCAACAAGCACTGACTCCACCGCCTCATCCAGCGAAAGGACTGCCCATGCTCTCGCGCGGCTTCCTTCGCCTGGCCAGGACAGCGTTGGTGACGGCGTTGATCATCGGGTTCGCGGCTGGCGGTCACCGGATTGCCGGCGGAGTCCTCCCGCACCCGGCAATCGTTGCGGCCCTGTGCTCCCTCACGCTCCTGCCCGTCATGCTGGCCACACGGCGTAGGCTCTCCTTCACAGTGCTGACTGCACTGTTGGGCGGCGGACAGTATTTCCTGCACTGGGCCTTTACAGCACTCTCGGTCTCCATGCCTCAGCCAGCGCAGTCGCTAGCCGGCCACGCGGGCCTTGGGCACGCGGGGAGTCACGACGTCGGCCCGGCGACATTCGCGGCGCTGGGCACCGCCCTGGGGGTAGCTCCGCCGTCGCACGGCCATCACCAGATGTTCGCCGCCCATGCCCTGGCGACAGTGGCCACGGCGTTACTGCTGGCGTTCGGCGAGCGTGCACTGTGGACAATGGCGGCCTGGCTCCGTCCCCTCGTAGACCTGCCACGCCCCGCCCCTCTTCTTGCGACGCCCACCTCGGTTCCGGCGCTGATTGAAGCGGCCCCGCGGCGTCGTAGGGTCCTGCTGTCCCTACCTGCCTGGCGTGGTCCCCCGGACGCACTGGCCGCCCCCTGACCACCCACATCGCGAAGTACTGCGCAGGGATGGCGGGCCGGCCAGTTTTCAGCTGACCCTCCCAATACTTTCCTGACTGCTTTGCGAAAGGCTCTTCCGCCATGACTTCTTCACGTCGCCGCGCCCTCATGGGCTCCTCTGCCGCACTCCTCGCTGCAGGCCTGCTGGGACTTACCGCGCCCGCTGCCTCCGCCCACGTCCGGGTGGTACCTGCGAACCCGGTCGCAGGGGGCTACAGCCAGCTCACCTTTTCCGTTCCCAACGAGTCCGCCACGGCCAAGACAAACTCCATTGAGGTAAGTCTGCCCACCGAGACTCCTCTGACGTCCGTCTCGGTGCGCCCCATGGACGGCTGGACAGCAACTGTGACCACCAGCGATTTGCCGGCGCCTGTAACCATGAACGGCGCCACCATCACCAAGGCCCCGAGCTCCGTCAAGTGGACAGCAGACGAAGCCCATCAGATCGGGCCGAACGAATACCAGCAGTTTGCAATTTCCGTAGGTGTCCTGCCCGACGCCGGAACCACCCTGGTGCTGCCGACCGTCCAGACCTACACAGACGGTGAAGTTGCAACGTGGGACGAAGCAGCCGTTGAAGGACAGCCGGAACCGGAGAACCCAGCACCCTCTTTTGTCACCGAAGCTGCAGCACCCACAGCGGCCGAGCCTGCGGCCACACCTGAGTCCAGTAACAAAACCGGCACACCAGCAGTTGCCTGGTGGGGACTTGCCGCAGGCCTTGTGGGCCTCGGCGCCGGTATCACTGCGCTGATCCGCAGCAGGCCGGCAACCGCCGCGCCGCGCTCCACCGGCAAGTAGGGACAACTCGCGTGTCCGTCCTCATCCCTCCACGCGATTTAGGACAGCACGGCCCAGCCGCTGGACCGACACCGGCACCATCCGCCGGCTCGGGCTGGTTCCGCGCGTTCCTGCTGCGCCTGCACTTCTACGCCGGAATCCTTGCTGCGCCGTTCCTGCTTGTTGCTGCCGTCTCCGGTGGTCTCTATGCCATGACCCCCCAGCTGGAAAAGGCGTTGTACCCCACGGAGCTGCACGTCCCCGCCGTTACGCAGCCGCTTTCCCTTGCAGAGCAGGTCTCTGCGGCGGTGGTTGCTGCAGAAGGCGCAACGCCGGTAAAGGTTAGGCCGGCGCCAGGTCCGGAAGACACAACGAGGGTACTCTTCGCTGACCCCACGCTGGGTGAATCTCAACTGCGGACCGTCTTCGTCAATCCGGAAACAGCCGAGATCCGTGGGGACCTGCCAACGTACGGCAGCAGCGGATCCCTGCCGCTGCGGACCTGGATTTCAACCCTGCACCGTTCCCTGCATCTTGGTGAGGCTGGCCGCATCTACAGTGAGCTGGCCGCATCATGGCTCTGGGTTGTTGCCCTGGGCGGTTTTGCTCTCTGGATCGATCGGCTCCTGCGCCGCCGGGGACCAAGGGCTCAGGCCACTGGCCTGGGCAGCGGCACGAGCGCGACAGGGTCCCCGGCAAACAATCCGGCTCCCGGTGCCGGAGTGAGCGCTACGGGCACAAAGGGCAAACAACGCACCGGCAGGGCCCGCATGGCCTGGCTCCACGGAACACTGGGAACAGTACTTCTGGTGGGTTTCATGTTCCTTTCGGCCACGGGGCTTTCTTGGTCCGCCCAGGCTGGCGGAAACATTGGCACACTGCGCAGCGTGATGGGCTGGGAAACACCTGTGGTCTCCACCTCGCTTTCCGGCGCAGCGGCCCAATCAGGCGCGCACGCTGGTCACGGCGGGAGCACTGCCGCTGCAGTGGAGGCAACTGCAACGCCTGCGGAATTTGATACCGTCCTGGGCGCAGCGAGGGCCAGCATCATCAGCTCGCCCATGGTGGACATCAGGCCACCGGCTTCTGCGGGCAAGGCCTGGACCTTCACGGAAGTAGGCCGGCAATGGCCCGCAACGGCAAGCGTCGTGGCAGTCGATGGCACCACCGGTGAGATTACCAGCACCGCAGACTTCAGCGAGTTTGGCCTGATGGCAAAGCTGACCAACTGGACTATTGCGGCCCACATGGGCATCTTGTTTGGCCTGGCCAACCAATTGGTGCTCCTAGGAGTCGCCGCCGGCCTGGCTGTGATGGTGGTCCTGGGTTACATGATGTGGTGGAAGCGCAGGCCCATCCGCGGCAGTTCGTGGGCCTTGGGCCGTCCCGCCCCGCGCGGCGCGTTCCGCCGGGGTAGCTGGCTGGGCATCCTGGCCGTCATTACCGTCATGGTGGGGCTGGGCTTCGCGCTGCCGCTCCTGGGCTGGTCGCTCCTGATCTTCCTGGGCATTGACCTGGCCATCGGTTTCGTAAAATCACGACGCCGGAGGGCATCCAGCATCGCCGTTTGACTGGTCATCGCAGCACCGGAAGCTGAACTACCAGGCAGCCGGACAGCCACCTCGTGTGGCTGTCCGGCTGCCTTCTTCTTTGTGGCTACAGGAGACCGCGCAACACCACGGCGGCGCCGTCGTCGTATACCGAGTGCGTAACTTCGTCGGCGGCATCAACTACTTCCTGCGGAGCCTGGCCCATGGCCACACCGCGGCCCGCCCAGGCAAGCATCTCAATGTCATTACGGCCATCCCCCAAGGCCACCGTGTGCCTGGGATGAATTCCGAGCCTTGCGCGGAGATCCTCCAGTGCGCTGGCCTTTGTCACGCCAGCAGCAGCAATGTCCAGCCATGCTGTCCACCCCACAGAGTAGGTGACGCCGGAAAGCCCAATCTCGGTGATGACCTGGGTGAACTCTTCAGGCGTGTTGTCCGCGCTGAAGACGACCACCCGGACGGCGACGGCGTCCAGCAGGGTTGCAAAGTCCACTCCGATGGCCTCGACGCCAAAGCTGGCATCTTCAAAGCGCTCGGTGGCCAGGAAGTTACCCTCGCCGTCCTCGAGGGCGTACTTGGCGTTTGGCAGCTTCTCCCGGAGGGCGCGGAGGGCAGGCGCGGGGTCAAAAGTGGATTTGCTGATGATCTCATAGCCATCCGGGAGCGTCCGGTCCAGGCGGAGGGTTACGCCGCCATTGCAGCAGACGGCATACCCGCGTTCAACCCCGATCTTCTCAATAATGGGCAACGTCGCATTTAGTGAACGGCCGGTGGCAATCATGACCTCATGGCCTGCGGCAACCACTGCCTGCGCCGCCTCACGGACAGCGTCGCTCATGACGCCGTCGTGGTCCACCAGGGTCCCGTCAACGTCCAATGCCACCAGAAGCGTCTGGGTCCCGCGCCGGTCGTCGATGCCGGAGACTGTGTATTCAGTCGAAATAGTCATTGATCCAGTATCGCAACGGCGCACGCATATCGCCTAGGATCCAGGCCACAGGCTCCGTTAACTTGCGGTAAATATTCACAGGCTGCCCACACTGTGAATATTTACCTTTGCTGGTTATCCACAGAGCCGCAACGTTTGGCAGAGGCTCAGCGGCAGAAACAGCAACGGCCGCCGCCCCCTTTAGCGGGTGCGGCGGCCGTGTGGGTCCCGTCCGGGTGGGATCACAGGACCGGGAAAACCTCCAGGCCACCCAGGTATTTCTGCAGGGCCCTGGGCACGTTGACCGATCCGTCCGGGTTCTGGTGGTGCTCAAGAATTGCCACGATCCAGCGGGTGGTGGCGAGCGTACCGTTCAACGTTGCCACGGCACGGGTTCCCTTGGTGACGCCCTCGGTAGTGGTCACGCGTTCACGGATGTTCAGGCGCCGGGCCTGGAACGTAGTGCAATTGGATGCAGAGGTGAGTTCGCGGTAGGCGCCCTGCGTGGGAACCCAGGCCTCACAGTCGAACTTGCGGGCTGCGGACATCCCCAGATCGCCAGCAGCGGTTTCAATCACGCGGTAGGGCAGCTCGCACTTGGCCAGCATCTCCTCTTCCCAGGCCAGCAGTCGGGAGTGCTCGGCGGCCGCTTCCTCAACAGTGGTGTAGACAAACATTTCCACTTTGTTGAACTGGTGTACGCGGATGATTCCGCGGGTGTCCTTACCGTGCGAGCCAGCCTCCCTGCGGAAACAGGAACTCTGGCCGGCAAAACGGATAGGCCCTGCGGACAGGTCGAGGATCTCATCGGCATGGTAGCCAGCCAGCGCCACTTCCGAGGTACCCACAAGATATAGGTCATCCTCGGCAAGGCGGTAGATCTCGGCGTCGTGCTTAATATCAAAGCCAGTTCCCTGCATGGTCTCCGGCCGCACCAGCGTGGGCGTGATCATGGGGACGAAGCCGGCATCAATAGCCTGCTCCATGGCCATCTGCAGCAGTGCCATTTCCAGCCGCGCGCCAACGCCACGAAGGAAATAGAACCTCGAACCCGATACTTTGGCGCCGCGTTCCATGTCGATCGCGCCGATAAGTTCACCGATTTCCAGGTGGTCCCGCGCAGTGAAGTCGGTGAACTCACGCGGCGTGCCCACTGTCTTGAGGACCACAAAGTCATCCTCCCCGCCCGCTGGAACATTGTCCTCAACCAGGTTGGGGACCGAACGCAGCAGGTCTTCCTGCCTCGCCTGCGCACCATCTGCCTCGGTGGAGGCGGCCTTCACAGAATTTGCCAGCTCACGGACCTCGGCCAGCAGCGCCTGCTTTTCGTCACCCTTGGCCTGTGCCACCCGTTTCCCATAAACGTTCTGCTCGGCCCGGAGGTTCTCGTAACGGATCAGGGCAGCCTTCCGATCCGAATCTGCGGAGATGATCGAGTCCACCACTGATTCGTCGGCGCCGCGGGCGCGCTGGCTGGCACGGAACTTGTCCGGATTTTCGCTGAGTTCTTTTACATCGATCACCCGCCAAGCCTATCGAATCCCTGGCACTGCCACTGCTGCCCGCATGTTGTTACGCCCCGCAGGATACTGTTGGAACACCATGGGAGATTGGCTGCTGTACCTTCTGATCGCTGGGGGCGTGGCATTTGCCGCCACCAGCTGGTGGGGAGTGCGCAGGCTACGGGCCCTGCACATCCGCAGTGCCGTCCAGGAGGACCCCCATGATCCCGGGGTGGGCAAGCAGCGTGTGGCAGTGATCATCAACCCCATCAAGAACCGGTCCCACGAGGCGAGGGCTCTTATCCAGCGGGCCTGCCTGTCGGCTGGCTGGGACGAACCGACGTTTTTTGAGACTACTGCCCTTGATCCCGGCCATTCCCAGGCGAAGGCAGCCCTGGACTCTGGCGCAGATCTGGTCCTGGTGGGCGGTGGCGACGGCACAGTGCGCGTGGTGGCAGAAACCCTGGCCCACTCTGGCGTTGCCATGGGGCTCATTCCGCTCGGTACGGGAAACCTGTTGGCTCGCAACGTGGACTTGGACGTCCATGATCTGTACGGCAGCGTCACCACAGCGCTCTTTGGCCGCCAGCGCTTCATCGATACCGCCACCATCACCATTGAGAACAGTCAGACTGGTGAGTCGTCGAGGCACGCGTTCCTGGTGATTGCCGGTATTGGGCTCGACGCCGAGGTATTGGCCGACACCAATGATGACCTCAAGAAACGCGTTGGCTGGCTGGCGTACACAGAGGCTGGCGTCCGGCATCTTCCTGGCCGCCGGAAACGGGTGCGGATATCCCTCGACGGCGAACCAGGTCAAAGCAGGAAGATCCGTAGTGTCCTCTTCGCAAACTGCGGCCTGATTCCCGGTGGGATAGATTTCCTGCCGCAGGCCATGGTGGATGACGGAATGCTGGACGTTGTAGTGATGAGCCCGCGCAGCATCATCGGCTGGCTCGCCATGTACGGAAAAATTGTCCTGCGCAGCGCCGGAAGCCTGCCCTTCATGACCGTGTACCGTTCGCGAAGCATCAGCATCGAATGTGCAGAGCCCATGCCGGTCCAGCTGGACGGAGATACGGCTGGGCAGGCCACCAGGGTGGCTGTCGAAGTATCACCCAGATCGCTGCTGGTCCGGGTCAAGGGGACCAGGACCAACGCCACCGAGGTCAGCGGTACCGCGTTCGACACCGCTGCGCTGGCCGCCAATCGCGTTAACGGCGAAACCGGCCAGCCGTTCCACAGCTGACCGGTTTCCAGATGTTGGCTACTTGCTCTCGGTCTCCGCAGAGTCCTTTGCGGCTTCGCGGGCCTCTGACTGCTCACGGATGAGCGCCTGTTCTTCTTCGAAACGCAGGCGGTCGGCACGGTCAGCCTCGTCGCCGTCCCATTCCTTGTTTTCGCCGGTCGACTTAGGGTTAACGATCATTCCCTGGCCGTCGTTGTCTTCAGTACTCATATCAGGCACCTGCTTCGTCGTCGTTGGGGTTCACCCACGTGTGAATAAGTAAGCATACGCACAATCTCCGCTGTGGCTGTGCCAGCGCTTAGACACGCCGCGGACGCGTTGACACCAGGAGCTAGAGCACCAAGGGCTTCAACCCGTTGTCGGAGACCAGCGGCTTGCCTACTTCCAGCCACTGATCCATGCCGCCAGCCACGTTGGTGGCGGAGTAGCCCTGCCCTGCCAGCCACTGTGTGGCACGCAGCGAGCGCCCACCGGTCCGGCAGATGACAAACAGATCCTGGTCCGGGTCCAGCTCGCCAAGGCGCTCGGGCAGCTGATCCAGGGGGATGTGCCGCGCGCCCTCGGCGTGGCCGGCAACCCACTCGTAGTCCTCACGGACATCGAGCACCGCTGCGCCCTCGGGAACGGCAGTTACGGAAACAGTCTCAAAATCGCTCATGGAAGTCCTCTTCTCTCACCACATCCGGGCATTAAACTCCAGCGTAGCGCCCGAGCCCACAGGAGAGACAGTGCAGGTCCGGGCCAGGAGTCTTGCCGCGCTAGGCTTCTGGGAACAGCCTCGTGCCGGCTGCACGCCCGCGGAGGTGGGCAGCGACAGAAGGGGCGATGTTCCAGACTGCACACGCATCACCGAAAGGGTTCAGCCGTGCCAGCTTCCCAACCCACCATCCTGGCTACCTCCGGTGTATACGGCCCAGGCAGCCGGACCCGCCCAGAGTTCAACTCCCTGGTGCACCACGCCGTCGAACTTTCCGGCGTGACTGGCCGCGCCCCGCGGGTTGCCGGGTTCACTTTCAGCCACCTGAACCTCTTTCCGATGCCCACCATTGCGGATCCGGAGGCCCCTCTGCTGGAACAGGACGTGGTGTGGGTCGACGGCGTGGGGCTGGTCTATCACGGAACGACCCTTGTGGAAGCGGTCACCGAGGTCCGCGGGAAGGGCGCCTACCGCGTCACACGGGAGGCCGCGGACCACTCCTGCTCCGAAGAGCGGTTGGAGACCCGCTTCCTTGGCTGATCCAATGCCCAACTCGTTACCCAAATCCCCCGTAGCTGCCGCAACGGATAGCGCAGGCATTAGTTCTCTTTCCGCCGTTCGGTTGTGCGCTGCCCTACGGTCCGGCGAAATCTCCGCAAGGGAAACCACTGCGCATTTCCTGGACCGAATCACGGCGTCCAACACCGCCCTTGGGGCCTTCGTGAGCGTCAGCGCCGAGCACGCCCTGACAGCAGCTGCCGAAGCAGACGCCAGGTGGGCCCGTTGGAACTCGCTGACCGACAGCGCGCCGGAAACCAATACCGGGCCCCGTGGGCTTCCCCTG
Source organism: Pseudarthrobacter sp. PS3-L1 (assembly GCF_030063285.1). GTDB lineage: Bacteria > Actinomycetota > Actinomycetes > Actinomycetales > Micrococcaceae > Arthrobacter. The sequence goes on from NZ_JASISU010000003.1 coordinate 402,953, forward strand.
CTGCACGGCATGCCCACGGCATTCAAAGACCTGACAGATGTTGCAGGCATGCCCACAACCCACGGGAGCGCAGCCCTGGAGCACCGCCCGGCAGTCGTGGACAGTCCACTAGCTGCCGGCCTGCGGGCAGCAGGGGTCATCTCCCTGGGCAAGACGCAGGTTCCTGAATTTGGCCTGACCGCCTATAGCGAAAATGCCGTGGCGGCACCGTCACGCAATCCATACTCCCTGCAGCGCAGCTCCGGCGGTTCCTCGGGCGGGAGTGCGGCGGCCGTTGCCGCAGGGCTGCTTCCGTTCGCTCCGGGATCCGATGGCGGCGGCTCCGTCAGGATCCCTGCGGCAGCATGCGGGCTCATCGGACTCAAACCGGGCCGGGGAGTACTTCCTGGCGCCAACCCTGCCGGAGACCCTGCACAGCTGGTGGTCAACGGCCCGCTTGCGCATACTGCCGCGGACGCGGCTCTTCTCCTCGATGCACTGATGTCCTCCCCCACAGCCCCAGACCGGCGGCGCCAGCATTTTTTGGCCTCTGTGGACAGGGCACCGCAGAGGCTGCGGATCGGCGTCACGCTGGACAATCCATGGACGTCTGCCTACCCCATCGAGGTTGAGCCAGCAGCGCAGGACGCCCTCGGCGCGGGCATTGCCCTGCTTGAGCACGCCGGCCATGCAGTCGAAGAAACGCGGATTACCTACGATCCCCGCTATCCGGAAACCTTCACCACGGTGTGGACTGCCGACGTCGGGACCGCACGGATAGCACCCCACCAGGAACCATCCCTCATGCCCCTGACCCGGGTGTTCCGGCGTCGGGCGCAGCGGCGCAGTATGGAAATCCTGGAGCAATCCTTGGCCGTTCTTCAGCAGTTTGAGCGTGACACTGTTGCCCAGTACGGAAAATGGGACCTGATCCTGACACCGTCGCTGGCGCAGACTCCACGCCCCATCGGCTGGTTTACCGGGCTGGGCGCCCTGGGCGAGATCGATCCGGCGGACCTTGACCACGTGGCCGACGACGACTATCGGCGGCAATGCCAATACGCCCCGTGGTCCTCCCTGATCAACGTGTGCGGGCTGCCTGCGATCACGGTGCCAGTGCACTGGACCGGCGGTGCCGCGGGGCGCGGGCTGCCCATGGGCATACAGCTGGTGGGAAGGCCAGGCGCGGAAGCACTCCTGCTGCAGGTTGCTGCGCACCTGGGTTTCTAGCCACGGCCACCTTCTGCGAACGTGACAATACCGGGGCACACTGTCAGCATTAACTAAATGAGCAAACCTCATTTATCTGATTCCGCCGCCGCAACCCAGGGCGACACCTCCTTTTTTGGCCAACCAAAGATGCTGGCCAGCCTCTTCTCCGTAGAAATGTGGGAGCGCTTCTCCTTCTACGGCATGCAGGGCATCCTGCTCTACTACATGTACTTCACGGCGTCCCAGGGCGGCCTGGACATTGACCAGGGCCTGGCTGCAAGCCTGGTGGGCGCCTACGGCGGCGGCGTCTACCTTTCCACCATCCTTGGCGCATGGCTGGCCGACAGGCTGTTCGGGTCAGAACGCGTGCTCTTCGGCTCGGCGATCATGATCATGGCTGGCCACATAGCCCTTGCCCTTATCCCCGGCATTCCGGGCCTGATCACCGGCCTGCTGCTGGTGGCAGTGGGCTCCGGTGGCCTCAAGGCAAACGCCACCGCCCTGGTGGGCACCCTGTACAAAGAGAATGACGAGCGCCGCGACGCCGGCTTTTCCATCTTTTACATGGGAATCAACCTCGGTGGCCTGATTGGCCCCCTGGTGACAGGCTTCCTCCAGGAGAGCCAGGGCTTTCACTGGGGCTTTGGTGCGGCGGCGATCGGCATGGCCATAGGTTTGGGCATTTATGCCATGAACCGCAAGAGGCTGCCCGAAGCAGCGCACCACATTGCCAACCCCCTGCCTGCAAAAGACCGCCTCAAATACGGCGCTATCTTCGCCGCCATTGTTGTGGCCATTGCAGCGCTACTGGTAACCGGAGTGGTCAATGCAGAAAACCTCGCGCTGAGCATGGCCTATGCCGCCATCGCGGCGTCGGTGCTGTATTTTGCCCTGATTTTCAGCAGCAACAAGGTGGACGGCACTGAACGCCAGCGCGTGGTCGCCTTCATTCCCCTCTACATCGCCTCAGCAGCGTTCTGGGCCCTCTTCCAGCAGCAATTCACCTTTATCGCCGTGTATTCGCAGGAGAAGCTGGACCGTAACCTGTTTGGGTGGGAGATGCCGGCAGCCTGGGTGCAGTCCATCAACCCGGTCTTCATCATCATCTTCGCCGGCGTCATGGCAGCTCTCTGGACCAGGCTCGGCCACCGACAGCCCGGGTCGGCCCTGAAGTTTGCCATTGGCCTGTTCGTGATGGGCCTGGCGTTCCTGGCCTTCATCCCGCTGGCAGGCGACGCAAAAACCCCGCTGCTCGCCCTGGTCGGCATCCTGTTCCTGTTCACGCTCGCCGAACTGTTCCTCTCTCCTATCGGGCTCTCAGTGACCACCAAATTGGCACCCAAGGCCTTCCAGACACAAATGGTGGCACTGTTCTTCCTCTCGGTATCGCTAGGAACCACGCTCGCCGGCATCCTGGCCGGACTCTATAACCCGGAAAACGAGCTCCCGTACTTCATCGGTATCGGCGGTACAGCCATGCTGCTGGCCTTGGGTATGGCAGCAGCTTCACCAGCCATCAGGAAGCGCATGGGCGGCGTCCGTTGAGCCAATGACGCGGCGCCCCGGGCGGGGCCCTGTCGGAGTGACGCAGCACAGCAACCGGAGGTACTCCACACCATGGATTTTCAGAACCTACTCGATGACATCGCGGGCACCGTAGCAGCGTCCCCGCCCCGTGGCGAAGTGGCCGCCTACATTCCGCAACTGGGTGCGGTGAATCCCGATCAGTTCGGCATCGCCGTGGTCACAGGGGAAGGCGAGGTCTTTTCGGCTGGTGATGCCAACGTGCCGTTCTCGATCCAGAGCATTTCAAAGGTTTTCGCCCTTGCGCTGGTGCTTGCCACTGACGGCGACGGCGTATGGCAGCGCGTATTCCGGGAGCCCTCAGGCAACCCGTTCAACTCGCTGGTCCAGCTTGAACAAGAAGCCGGGATACCACGCAACCCCTTTATCAACGCTGGTGCACTGGTGGTGACGGACAGGCTCCTGAGCGTGACGGGCGATGCCGCCGGGACCGTGTTGGACCTCATGCGCCAGGAGAGCGGCAACCCGGGTGTGGGAGTGGATCCGGTGGTCGCCGAATCAGAACACCTGCACAGCAGCCGCAACGCTTCCTTGGCGTATTTCCTTGCCAGTTGCGGAAACCTGGAGAACCCGGTGCCAGATGTCCTGGATAACTACATCAGACAGTGTTCGCTGGCCATGAGCTGCGTGGACCTGGCACTTGCCAGCCGATTCCTGGCCAGCAACGGGGTACGGGTGGACGGCACGGCGCTGCTGTCCTCTTCACAGACCAAAAGGATCAACGCCGTCATGCTCACCTGCGGAACCTATGACGCAGCGGGCGAGTTCGCCTACCGGGTGGGCCTGCCCGGGAAGAGCGGAGTCGGCGGTGGGATCGTGGCTGTGGTTCCCAACAACCTCACAGTGGTGGTCTGGAGTCCTGGACTGGGACGCTCCGGAAACTCTGTGTCCGGCCTCAATGCGCTCGATGAATTCACAACCCGCACGGGGTTGTCCATTTTCTGAGCACAGCTGGGAATTTGCTGTCGCAGGTATGCTCCGACCCGCAGGAAAGTGCTCAGACGGACTGTGATCCGGATGTTCCATATCCGGTGTCCGAGAAAAATGTGGCGAAGAAAATAATCATCACCAGCCACAGCAGTCCATACCCAACAAAACACAGGTAGCCAAGGACCAGTCCCGTGATGGACATGCCCTTGCCTGCTGGCTCCCGACGGAGCCCAAGGTGGCCTGCGATGACGGCGGCGATCTGTGGAATCATGAATGCCCCAAAGAACAGTGAGACTAGGCCCAGCACAAGGCTGACAATGCTCAGCGTCCTGGGCTGGGGCGCTGTACCCCTTCCTCCGTAAGGTCCGGCGCCATAGTATCCCGGACCTGGCTGGGCTGCAGAGGAATTCTGGCCGTAGCCGGCAGGCGGACCATACTGCGGGTAGGGCCCCGGCACCGAAGGGGTGCCAGCGGAATAACCGCCCGTGGCATAAAAGTCGCCGGAACTGGAATCCTGACCGGACCCACCGTTCGTGTACCGGTCCCAGGCAGGAGCTGCTGTGTCGCCCCGGGCCGCAGGGATATAAGGCGGCGGCTCGTACCCTACCGGCCGTCCGGCGCCATCCTTGCCGGAGGCAGTGGCGTCTCCGCCCTCCCAGGCATCACTGTTTCCACTGGGCTGATCGGTCATGGGCTCCCCTGATATAGCGATTTCTTCAAGCGTACCGCCGGCGTATCCGCGATGGTTGGCAGGATCCCACAGGACCAAATTCTGGACTGACAGTTCTGCACGGCCCATCGTCTGGCATGCTGGTCCCATGGCTAGCCGCGCGGGCACAGTTGCCCAACCCCAGGACCTTGTAGATATCACCGCTTTGCTTGACGCGTATTACGACGTCTCGCCAGACCTCAGCGACGCCGGACAGCGGGTAGCCTTCGGCACGTCCGGCCACCGCGGATCGAGCCTGAAGGCGTCCTTCAACGAAAAACACATCGTCGCAATTACCCAGGCGATCGTTGAATACCGGGCCGGGCAGGGCATTACCGGGCCGCTGTACCTCGCCAAGGACACCCACGCGCTCAGCGAGCCTGCACAGAACACGGCCCTTGAGGTCCTGGCAGCCAACGGCGTCACAGTCCTGGTAGATGCCCGGCACGGCTACACCCCCACACCGGCCCTCAGCCACGCCATCCTGACCCACAACAGGAATGCTGGCCCGGGGGCTCCGCAGGCCGATGGAATTGTTGTCACGCCCAGCCACAACCCACCCGGCGACGGCGGCTTCAAGTACAACCCGCCGCACGGTGGGCCTGCAGATTCGGACGCCACAGGCTGGATCGCCAACCGGGCCAACGAACTGCTCGAAGCGGACCTGCGCGGAATCAGGCGGCTTCCATTGGCCGATGCCATGGCTGCGGAGACTACCGGCAAATTCGATTTCCTGAGCAGCTACGTGGACGACCTGCCTTCCGTCCTGAACCTCGATGCCATCCGCGAAGCGGGCATCCGGATCGGGGCTGACCCCATGGGCGGCGCAGCAGTGGACTACTGGGGCGAGATCGGCGAGCGCCACCACCTGAACCTGACAGTCGTCAACCCCACCGTGGATCCCCAGTGGGCTTTCATGACCCTGGACTGGGACGAGAAGATCCGAATGGACTGCTCCTCACCGTCAGCCATGGCTTCCCTGATAGCGAGGATGTCCGACGGCGCCGCTTTCGACATCGCTACGGGCAATGACGCCGATGCCGACAGGCACGGGATCGTTACGCCCATGGTGGACGGTCACGGCGGACTAATGAACCCCAACCACTACCTGGCCGTGGCGATCGACTACCTGTACCGCAACCGCAGTGGCTGGAACCCCGATTCCGTGGTGGGCAAGACCCTTGTGTCCTCCTCCATGATTGACCGTGTGGCGCACAGCCTGGGCCGCAAGCTGGTGGAGGTTCCGGTGGGCTTCAAGTGGTTTGTTCCGGGCCTGCTTTCCGGCGAGGGTGCCTTCGGTGGCGAGGAATCAGCTGGCGCCTCATTCAACAAACTCGATGGCAGCGTTTGGACCACGGACAAGGATGGCATCCTCCTGGCGCTTCTTGCCTCGGAGATTACTGCCGTCACGGGGCAGTCTCCGTCCCAGCTCTACCGCGGTCTCACTGACCAGTTCGGTGACCCTGTCTACGCAAGGATTGACGCTGCAGCCACGCGGGATCAGAAGTCGGCGCTGGCCAAACTTTCGTCCTCGGATGTCACTGCCACCGAACTGGCCGGCGAGACCATCAAGGCCAAGCTGACGGAGGCTCCGGGGAACGGCGCAGCCATCGGCGGGCTCAAGGTTGTGACCGAAAATGCCTGGTTCGCAGCGCGGCCCTCGGGCACGGAAGACGTCTACAAGATCTACGCCGAGTCATTCAAGGGCTCGGACCACCTCAGGCAGGTCCAGGCCGAGGCCAAGGCACTGGTGGACGGCGTTATCGCCTAGGTCCCCTAAGGCACTAAAAACACCTCATGCACCCGTAAAACACAGGGCGCATGAGGTGTTTTTTTCGTCGCAGGAGTGGCGTCAGACAGTACGGACAACATCCTGGTAGGCAAACTTGGGCTTTGATTCGCCCCAGGCATCGGTACCTGCCTGGCCGATGTTGATGACCAAAAAGCTCTTCTGGTCCCCGGCGGGGAAGAAGGACGCGTCGATTGCGGAGAAGTCGGCGCCCGTCATTGGTCCGGCCGAGAGGCCGAGCGTGCGCACGGCCAGGATGAAGTAGCCAGCCTGCAGGTGGGCGTTGTTGTTGCCTGCAGCAGCTGCCATCTCGGGGGCTGCGTCATACATGGCCTTGGGTGCGTTGTATTCCGGCATGAACTCATCCCAGCGTCCTGCCCAGTCAGTGTCGTAGCTGAGGATAGCTACCAGCGGAGCTGCTGCAGTCTTGGCGCGGTTGCCAGCCATGAGGCCTGCTGCCAGCTTCTCGCGGGCTGCTTCCGAGCGGACGTACGTCACGCGCAGCGGCTGGGAGTTGAAGGCCGTCGGGCCAAACTTGGTGAGTTCGTAGATAGCCTGCGCCTGGGCCTCCGTGACGTCACCGGTAAAAGTATTGGCCGTGCGCGCCTCGGTAAAAATGGTATCGACGGCTGCGGCGTCTACTGTTGCCTCATCGTGGGCAATGGTCATGGTGGAACCTTTCGCTGAGCCGAGCTGGTCCGGCTGTGGGATGATCGCTTTCTTGTTAGTTGCAACTTCAAGTACTTTTGCATTCTTCCCACCCTGGGTGTGATCCTGCTCACCCCCGGCCGCAGGTGGCGGTGCACGCCACCACTGTAAAGTTGCATCCGATCCCCGCGCCCCACGCCAGCTCGCCGTAGAAGCCTCCGGCCGCGGCGCCACCTTTCGAAAGGCACGTCCCATGAGCATGCTCGGAACCAAATGGACCCTGCACGGCAATGGCAAGTCAGTCCAGCCCGGCAAAGTCGTAGCCCCCGGCGAACGACTTTCCTGGCCCCTGACCATTGGAATTGGCATGCAGCACGTCGTTGCCATGTTCGGTGCCACATTCCTTGTTCCCATCATCACCGGCATGCCGCCAGCAACCACCCTGCTTTTCTCGGGAATCGGAACCATTCTGTTCCTGGTCATCACCCGCGGCCTGGTTCCCAGCTACCTAGGCTCCAGCTTTGCCTTCATTGCCCCCATTGCGGCCTCCCAGGCGCAATACGGCATTCCCGGCGCCCTGGGCGGCGTGGTGATGGCCGGCGTCGTCCTGGCAGCAATCGGTGCGGTGGTCCAAAAATTCGGCGCAGGGTGGATTAACAGGCTCATGCCTCCCATCGTGACCGGTGCAATTGTCGCGTTGATCGGGCTGAACCTGGCACCGGCCGCCAAGGCAAACTTCGATGCCGCACCAATCACAGCACTGGTCACGCTTGTCACCATCATCCTTGTAAGCGTCCTCTTCCGGGGCATCCTGGGCCGCCTCAGCATCCTTGTCGGTGTCGTCGTCGGCTACCTCGTCGCCATGCTGCGTGGCGAGGTCGACTACGCAAAGATGGATGCGGCATCCTGGATTGGCCTCCCACCGTTCCAGACCCCGGAATTCCACCTCGGAGTCATCGGCCTCTTTGTCCCAGTGGTACTGGTGCTGGTCGCCGAAAACGTCGGCCACGTGAAGTCCGTTGCGGCCATGACAGGACAGAACCTCGACGGCGTCTCCGGCCGTGCACTGATGGCCGACGGTGCCGCGACGGTGCTGGCCGGCCTTGGCGGTGGCAGCGGCACCACCACGTATGCAGAGAATATCGGTGTCATGGCAGCCACCAAGGTCTACTCCACAGCCGCCTACTGGGTAGCCGGAATCTTTGCAATACTCCTGAGCTTCTCGCCCAAGTTCGGCGAACTGATCGCAACAGTTCCGGCGGGAGTGCTGGGAGGCGCGGCCACCATGCTCTACGGCATGATCGGCGTTTTGGGTGTGAAGATCTGGGTCCAGAACAAAGTCAACTTCGCCAATTCGATCAACCTCACCACCGCTGCCGTGGCGCTCATCATCGGCATTGCCGACTACACCTGGGTCATCGGTGATCTCACGTTCACCGGCATAGCGCTGGGCTCAGCCGCCGCCCTGCTGATCTACCACGGTATGAAGGCGATCGCCCGACTGCGCGGCACAGTAACCGAACCAGAGACCGAGGAGGGCACCGTCCAATCGGTGTGACATAGATCACCCGTGATAGTCCGTGACGAATTGTCCTCCCGGTGCGTCTTATGTATGAACCGGCAAACAGCCGGATGCAACGGATATCAGGAGAATGCAGATGACCTCGCAGCCACAGTCAACATCTTCCACAACGGAACACCCCACCACCGCCACCCCCACTGACGTGGCCAAGATCCAGTCCTCGGACAAGCCTGGCGAACGCGGCCAGACCACCGTGGTGGACAGCGTCGTTGCCAAGGTCGCTGGCATTGCCACACAGAACATTCCGGGCGTCTACGCACTGGGCGGCGGCGCAACGCGCGCACTGGGTGCAGTCCGCGAGGCAGTTGGCCAGAAAGACCTAGCACAGGGAATCAGCGTTGAGGTCGGCCAGACCCAGGTAGCTGTTGATGTGACACTGGTGGCCGAATACCCGCACCCGCTCCAGAAAGTAGCGGACGACGTCCGCAGCGCCATCTTCGAGTCCATCGAGGGACTGGTGGGCATGGAGGTCACGGAAGTCAACATCACCATCACCGACATCCACATTCCGTCAGCCGACGATGACAAGGATGACGAGAAGGAAGAAGCCCCCAAGGAGGCCCGCGTCTCATGAGTCCCACAGTTGCAGGCACCGCAGCCGGTGCAGTCCTGGCATTCGCAGCCCTGGCGTTCGGATTCTGGGGATTCCTCCTGATGGCGATCTTCATGGGCCTCGGCGCAGTCCTTGGCCGCAGCGCCGAAGGGAAGCTTGACCTCGGCGGCGTCGTGGATGCACTCCGCGGCAAGCGCTCCTCGTCATGACCGCGCACGCACTCCCGGCTGGTCCGCATTCATCGCGTGGCCCGGAGTTCGTGGCGGCAGGACATACCCGGATTACCGCAAACGCCATGTCGAAGGCTGTCACAGCAGTGGCCGCGCAGGCGCTGGCGGTCCCGGTCGCCGCCATTAAAGTCTCCCTGGATGATGACAACGGAAAGTTGGCTGCCAGTCTTACGGCGCCACTGGCCGTTCCCACCCTGGAGGAGCTTGTTTCAGACCCGGAGGTCCTGGCGTCCAGCGGTGGATCGATATTTGATCGGGCATCCGAGGCCCGGCGCAGAATATCCGCTGGCATCACAGCCATTACCGGATCGGACGTCGGCCGTGTCGATATAAGAATCTCCGGAGTCCATCACGCACGAAAGCAGGTGAAATTGCAGTGAGCAGACAGTCCACAGCAGATGCTCCCTACGCTGGCCGCATAGTCCGTCGTGAGACACATTCGTCCCGGGCCGTCCCTGCCACCATCACGGCGATCCTGCTTCTGGCGGCCGTTGCCTGGGCCGGAGTGGAAATTCTTCTTTCCCTTCTGGAGAGCGATCCACTTCTCGTTTCGCCGGCAGCAGCTGAATCATGGCTCCTCGGCTTACCTGATGCGACGCTCCAGGCGGGCCTCGCAGCAGCGGGAATTGGTCTTGGCATCATCGGCTTGGTCTTTCTTGGCCTCGCCGTGTCGCCTGGCCGCAAAGGCAAACACGCCCTGGCCAGCGACCGCAGCGCCGTGGTCGCCGACGATCGAGTCATCGCCTCGGCAATCTCCCGGCAGGCAAGCCTTGCCGCAGGGCTCTCCCCTGACCAGGTGGTCACCACCATCGGTACCCGGACGGTGGAGGTCACCCTTCACCCCAGTACTGGCAGGCCAGCGGACCGGGCCCCGGTCCTGGACGCCATAGCGCAGGAACTTGACAGGTATCAGTTGAAACCAGCACCCAAAACGAAAGTGCGCATCACCGAGAAAGGAGCGTTGGGAGTATGACCTCCACACATCGCGGCCTCAACAGGCTGCTGCTCGGACTCGTGGGACTGGTCATTCTGGCCGTTGGCGCAGCCGTGACTGCAACAGCGCTCCTTCCAGGCGGCGCCACCACCTGGAAGGACGTGACAGGTCAGGCGTCCGAAAGCGCCCACTCCGCGCTGGACAGCACCCCCCTGCCCGATGGGCAGACCAGCTGGTGGAGCGTCGGGATTCTTGCCGCTGGGTTGATCCTGATCATCCTCCTGGCTGCCTGGATTTTCTCCCAGGGCGGCGGAAAGACTCATCGAATTCTCCGGGAGAAGGATTCCTCCGATGCCGAAGGCAGTACCACCGTCGACACCGGCTTCGCGGCCGAAGCGATCAAGACTGCGCTGAAGGAGGACCCCAGAATCCTCGGAACCAGTGTCTCCAGCTGGGATATCAAAGGAACTGATGGACTCAAAATTTCCATCCAAGCTCGAAGGGGCGCTTCACCGGCGGACATCACCACCACTGTGGAACGGCTACTCGGCGGGCTGGACTCCCTCCTAGGGAAGACGGTTCCGGTCCTGATCTACATTGGGTCGGGAACCCGCACCAATCTGGCCAGAGCGCAGCGCACCCTCTAGGCACTTTCACCAGGCACCCCCCCGGGAACAGTCAGCTAAGGAATTTTTCCAAGGCTTCACCAAAAGCACCATCCACCGATGCAGTACCCACTCGAAAGGAATTCACTATGGGAATCGACGACAAAGCAGAAAACGCCACCAACAAGCACCTGGGCAAGGCCAAAGAGGCTTTTGGCGACGCGACAGGTAACGACGATCTCAGGGCCGAGGGCCAGGCGGACCAGGCCAAAGGCCACGTCGGCGAAGCTGCAGAAAAGGCAAAGGACGTTGCTGGCGATATTGGCAGCAACCTCAAGGCCGCGGCACAGAAGATCAAGGAAGGCTTCTCCAACAAGTAGCCCCCAACACGACAACGACGCCGGTACTGCACAGTGTGCAGTACCGGCGTCGTTGTCGCTGCGCCACCCGGGCCCCCGGCTGCTTGAGGTCCCGGCTGGCTCTCATCCAGGGCGGGCATTGACCACGCCGCATGTCATCATGCAATCAGTAGTCGATCAATGCTCCTGTCCCTGGTGGCTGGTGCACCGAACCGGGCCGGGACTAGTCCTGGGTTTCGGGAACGGCGGCGCCGGGCTCAGTCGTTCCGGTGTTGTTCTCGTCAAGTTCAGCGTCGGCGGAGGGCACATCGACGTCGTCTTCCGCGCCGAATTCCGCTTCCTGGGCTGGCGCCTCGAACCCGGCGTCCTCGCTCTCATTTTCCGAAAGGCGCTGGTCATCGGTGCCGCCGAAAGTTCCAGCCCCTGGCTCGCCGGAGCTGTCGGCGTCCTCTCCACCAAAGTGGCTCAGGTTGGGCGAGCCGGTCTCGTAGATCTCACCATCGGGACTGTTCTGGTTCAGTCCAGCCGCATCAAAGTCTTCTTCATCGCGAGGCTGGGCAAACTGCTTTTTATCCACGCCCGCTGATTCCTGCTCAGCTGTGGGTGTGCCGTAGCCGCCGGCTTCTTCTTCGGGCACTGAATGCTGCTGATCGCTCATTATTCCTCCTGTGCTGGACCTGCATGGATAAAAACTCGAGTCATAAGCAAACTTATCAAACGATTCTCCATCATGCAGGCCCCGGGGATCCAGCGGGACGCCGGGAGCGCCCCGCTGGTCACCATGCAGAAGGAACGGGTGTGATGATGGAGCCTAACTCAGCTGTTCCGGGTCCTGGCTCGCACCACAACCACTGTTCCCAGCGCAGCAACACCAAGCGCACCCAAGGCAACAGGAAGAACGACGCCGGGCGCCGCGGCTGGGCCGACCGCCACGCCTGTGTCGACTCCACCCATGGGAAGCATCGTCAACTGCCCGCGGACCGCACCGGGAACGAACGCTGAGGTATGGGTATCAGCGGCGAAACCCGCCGGGTTGGCTTCGATCTGCTTCAGCGTGAAACCTTCACCAGTGTCCTTGCCGTTGTCGCCCATGAGCCCGGTAGTGAACGGTCCCTGCATGCAGCCTGAGCTGGTTGCCGTGCCCTCCCCTTCCGGATTGGGGAAGGCCAGCCGCGGTGGACCGCTCTCACCCTTGGCTGCCTCGTGGAGGTGGGTCGAGGTTTTTGCCTTGCTCTGATACGGCGCTGTCACATTGTTCAGGGTGATGTCGTAGCAGACCACATCGAGGTCCGAATTGATCATGAGGTTGAATGTGCCAGTTGCGCCCGGTTGTCCTGGCGCCAACGCCCCATCAGGACCCACCACCTGATCCGGTGTTGCAGCCGCGCTGAAAGCACTGGTGAAAGAGTCGGGACGGTCCACAGTGGTCTCGGCCGACGCTGGCGATGCCACCATCACGGCCAGCAGGGTGGCAGCCCCGGCAGCTCCAGAGAATGTGGCGACCCGTGCTTTGATGCTCGTTTTCATGGTGTCCCTTTCAATGCGCGGCTCCGTGAATCGGTGCCGCCTCGTGAAGGTATACTCGCGTTTTGGCCCCAGCGTTCATGGTCAGTTCAAAAGTTTCTATTTTCTTTTTTGTCCATGGCGGTGAAAGTTTCTGGCAGTCATGAACAAAGGTCCCGCAAGCGACGTATACCTCCTGACGGCCCTTCAGGGTCGATGAATGGACACGATGCAGCAGACCATCAGCGAGGAAGGACGGTTCGCCGCGACAGGCATGCCATGGGCGACTTTGATGTTCATCAGGCATTCGTGGAGCACGGCCGCGCCCTCTACGGCTTTGCCCTCAACACCATGAAAGATGCCCCCATTGCGGAGGACTGCGTCCAGGAAACGTTCGTGCGGGCATGGCGGGCACGCGCCACGTTCGATCCTGGCCTCGCGTCGGAGCGTACCTGGCTCTTCGCAATTGCCCGCAATGTCATCATTGACGAGATGAGGGGACGGTCGCGTCGGCCACTGCCGATCCCTGAGGAACGGATGGAAAGTGCCGCGCCGCCCGTCACCGTTTTTGGCGCAGCAGAAGACCAGATAGTGCTCACCAGTGGCCTGGCCCGCCTCAGCGAGGAGCATCGGAACGTCATAGTGGCCATTTCACTTGACGGCCTGACGTACCAGGAGCTTGCCGAGCGTACGGGTGTTCCAGCGCCAACACTGCGCACACGGATGTACTACGGCCTCCGGGCACTGCGGAAAGCAATAGGCGAAGAAGAGGAGGAGCAGTGATGGTGGACCCGTCACGCCGGGACGAGCTGGTGGCAGCGGCCCTCGCCGGCGAACTTGATGGCCAGGAACAGGAAGAGTTTGATGCCCTTTGTGCCGGCGATCCTGCGCTGTTGCGTGAACTTCACGCACTGCAGCGGCTGACCCAGCGCCTGAGCAATTCCGATCTCACCTGGGAAGAGCCTGCCCTGCCCCCGGGCCTCGGAGCGAAGATCCTGGCCGCCACGAACGGATATGGCGCGGATGGATCACCTGAACCACAGGCAGGTGCATCCGGAGTCCCGCCACGGCTGCCTGGGCTGGCTCAAAAGCCGCACACCACCCCGGGCGCCGACTCTTTGCGCTCTCGTGGGAACGGCTGGTCCCGTCCTGGTGGGAAGCGGCATTCGCGTGGGATCCTGGCCGCAGCGGCGGCAGCCCTGCTGGTGGTTGGCGGTCTTGGCGGTGCCGGAATTGCCGGGCTTTCATATCCACCGTCAGGCAGCGGGGCAGAAGAAACCGCGCAGGCCGCCCCAACAGGGCCACCCGGCACCCTGGGCGCAGTGGAGAACGTAGCCCTTTATGGCACCCCCGCCGGTACCTCGTTTGAGGCGTCAGTGATAGCCCATACCTGGGGTACAGAGACGGTGCTGGCCATCGACGGGCTCCCCGCCGGAGACTCTTTTGAGGTGGTCCTGGTTACAGCGAACGGCCAGGAACTCGTCTCGGGAACATTTTTTGGTGCGCAGCAGACAGTCACCTGCCGCATGAACGCAGCAGTCATGCGTGCTGACGTCGCCAGCCTCCAGATCCGCCAGGACACTGGCGCGGTGGTTGCGTCGTCGTCAGCCCTGCCCCGCACCTGACCCGGGCGTCGCGGGCCACGGTGGCTACGCCCCTTCGAGCAATTGCATGGTGACTCGGGTCAGGTAGGTACCAGCGTTACCCATGGCGTCTTCGGGCCCCCGCGCCACATCAAGCAGTTGGGCGGCCGCCTGCACACCGTGCTCAGCCAGCTCCTCCATGGAGACCAGGATGCGGCCAGCCACTACCAAAACTGGGATGCCGCGGTCGCTGGCCGCATCGGCGAGCGCAATAGGCGCTTTGCCTGCCAGCGATTGGGAGTCCAGCGATCCTTCTCCAGTGATGACCAGATCTGCAGTGTCGAGCCGCCCCGAGAGGTCGGTCAGGCCGGCAACCAGGGCAAACCCGCCTTCCAGCTGAGCGTTTGAGAGGGCCAGGAACGACGCCGGGAATCCACCGGCTGCTCCCGCGCCCGCCACATTGACGTCCCGGCCAGTAGCCTCCCGCAACACTGAGGCCCAGTTGCGCAGACCGGCGTCGAGCTGTTCAACGCCCTCCTGGTCCGCACCCTTCTGCGGTCCAAATACGTGGGCAGCGCCGTCCGGACCATACAGCGGGTTCTGGACGTCAACGGCAATGCGGAAGGTTGTGCGTTCGAGTCGTGGATCAAGTCCCGACATATCCAGGCGTGAGACCTGGTCCAGGGAGCCACCTCCCAGCGGAACTATCGTGCCTGCAGCATCAAGGGGAATCAGCCCCAAAGCACGCAGTGCACCACTGCCACCATCTGTCATGGCAGATCCACCCAGGCCCAGAACAATTTCCGTTGCCCCAGCGTCCAGGGCAGCAGCAATGAGCTGCCCGCAGCCGTAGCTGTGGGCCCGGAGTGCATTGGCCGGAGAGGCTTCCATGTGTTCAAGCCCGCTGGCCTGGGCTGTTTCGATCACAGCCACCACCGGCTCCGTTCCGGAGTCCGTCCGGGGGTCGAGCAAGGCCCAGGCAGCTCCGACGGGCGCCAGAATTGGCCCAACAACTGCGTTGAGCCGCTCTTCATAACCAGCGGAAACGGCGGCTTCCAGGGTTCCCTCGCCGCCGTCGGCAATGGGAAACTGCGTCACCACGGCATCCGGATAAACGCGCAACGCACCCTGGGCGATGGCACTGGCCGCCTCCGCCGCAGTGAGGGAGCCTTTGAATTTGTCCGGTGCAATGAGAATGCGCATGCTGTCCATCTTGCCAGCCACCACCAGAAAGCGCTTCCTCTGCACCCTTCACCAATTGTCGGGCGGCACATCCCAGCAGCTTCCCTCAGCAGCAGCTTCACACGAGGGGAGGCGTGGTGGGCGACACCATACAATGAACACACGTGGGAACTAAGGGGTGCTCTGCCATAATCATGAAACAAGCAATCGACATTCGCCACAGCGCCATCGTCGCTGACCACGATCCGAAACGCAGGGCAGCCACAGCAGGTATTCTCCGCCAGGCAGGGTTTGCCGTCGAAGTTGCCGCCGAGTCTGCGTCCCTCGCCATGCTGCTCTCCGAGGGGACACACCACATCCTGGTGGCAGATTCAGCTCTGGCGAGTATTTCTACCAGCGTTCCGGTACTCCTGATGGCCGATGCCGCTGATTCCATCACCGCCCAGCACATCGTTGCCGACTACACGACCGCGGCGGCCGCACCGGGAGAGCTCGCCATGCGGGCCACGGCTCTGATCGCACGCAATGCCGAACGGCTGGCAGTCCGCGAACGTGCTGCAACTCTCCGCGAGGGTATCCGCTCTGTCACGGCAAGCATGCGCTCTACCAATGATGCGCAGCAGATCGCAGATACCTTGGTGCGGGGGCTTTCTGAGTGCTTTGAAGCAGACCATGTACGCCTCGTCATCTTTGCGGACCAGCGAATCGGCGCCCTCGATGCCGAATGGATCCGCCCCGCTGGCCGCACGTTGCCCGCCCAGGCCTGGAAAGACCGCGCGCCGCTGAAGGCTCTCTCCGATCAATTGTGGGAAAATGCCGAAGTCCTCCTTGGTGGCGGAGACCAAAACACTGGTCACCAGGATCACGCACGGCTCCTCCCTCCGGGAATTCTTCCGTCCGCACGTTCGGGTTTCACACCTGGCGGCCCAACTCTGCTGGTACCTGTTGGTGAGGGCAGTTCCGCCCTGGGCATCCTGCAGATCGCGCCCCTGGGCTCCCACGGGCACTGGGGAGCCACAGAACTTGGCCTTGTCCAGCACGTGGTGGGAAATGCGGCGTACAGCCTCCTCCAGAGCCACCTCATTGCACGGCAGCAGGAAGTACTCCAGCGACTGCGGCAGTTGGACCAGGCCAAATTGGACTTCCTGTCGACCGTCAACCATGAACTTCGCACACCGCTGACGTCAATCGTGGCCTACCTGGACCTTCTCCAGGACGGGAGTGCCGGCCCACTCTCCGTGGACGTGCACCGAATGCTGGACATCATCTCCCGCAACGCAACCCGGCTGAGCGACCTGGTTGGCAACATGCTGGGGGCGTCAAACTCCGCGCCTGAGGGCAATCACATCACGTCCGCTCCCCTGAACCTTGGCCGCACCCTACAACTGGTTACCCTTGCCCTTCGACCGCTCGCAGAGCAGCAGGGTGTGACCATCTCCTACACGGACGAAACCCTTGACGTAGAAATCCCGGGTGACGAGGTCCAGTTGCAGCGGCTGTTTACCAACATTGTCTCCAACGCGATCAAGTTCACTCCCACCGGCGGTAGCATCCACGTCACCAGCCAGTTACCCCGGCTGGGGATGGCGGGACGAATTCCCGACGGCGGGCCGGCGGTGGAAATCCGGGTGATTGACTCCGGTGTGGGAATTCCCCCGGAAGAGCTCCCCGAGGTCTTTACCCGTTTTTACCGGGCATCCAATGCCATGAACGGCGCCGTGCCCGGCAGCGGCCTTGGCTTGGCCATCTGCGAGGGAATCGTCCGCGGCCATGGCGGGGACATCTCCGTGACTTCAACGCTGGGCAAGGGAACGCAGGTCCGGGTGCGCCTCCCTTTTGAGCCACCCGAGTAGCCATTCGCAGCTGCCCCTGGTTGCAGTCCCTGTAACGATTCAAGGCGGCATAAGCACTACCATGCGTAGAATAGGAGATAACTGTAGTATCAGGAGTTCTCCGGTGCATCGTCGCGGGGAGAGCACCACCTTAAAATACCAGGGGTAGTATGTCGTCTGTTCGAGAGCAAGCATGGGGCATTGTGGCTTCCGTCCTGGCGGATAACGATCCCGCCTTGGCCGCAAACCGGGAGCAGCTGTGCACGCTGCTGGCCCAGTTTCCCACAGAGCCCGAGCGCGCCCTTTTCCTCCATATGCAGGAAAGCCGGCTCAGTGGCGCCACGGATCTTCCCGGTGTGCCCCTCGCAAAGCCGCAGGACACCAGCTGGGCAGCACCATCTGCCGCATCCGAGGACGCAGGTGCCCCCGAGGCCCTCAGCGAGGTGGACCGCAACCAACGGATCAGCGAGCTCTTGCACCAGCGGATGCTGATGACAGCTTTCCAGCCGATCTTCGACCTCGACACCAACTCCGTGCAGGGCGTCGAAGCGCTGTCAAGATTTGTGAGCGATGACGGAGCAACCGCGGACCTCTGGTTCGCCGAAGCCGCGTCCCTGGGACGTGGCATTGAACTCGAGTTTTCGGCACTGGGATCAGCACTTGTCACTGCCGAGCAACTTCCTGGAGAGCTGTACGTTTCGATCAACCTCTCTCCGGAATCCTGCCTTGATGCAAGGCTTCCGGAGCTCCTCGAAGCTACATCGATGCCTCTCAACCGGATCGTCTTGGATCTCACCGAGAACATCTCCGAATCTGACTACATGGCGTTCATCACCATCGTTGCCCCCCTGCGTGCCAGAGGCCTCAGGGTCGCAGTGGACGAATCCAGCGCCTCCCTGGGTGCGATGAGTCGGATGGTCCAGCTGAACCCTGACTACATCAAAATCGGCCGGAACATCATCACTGATCTCGAAGATGACCCCGAACAGCAGGCTCTCGCTGCGGGTATGGTGTCATTTGCCCACCGCGTGGGTGCCAGCCTGATTGCCGAAGGCATCGAGACAGCAACTGAGCTCGCAGCACTGCGGGGACTCAGGGTAACCGGCGGTCAGGGCTACTTTCTGGGCCGGCCCACGGTCAGGCCTGAAGACTGGGCCACCTGGGCTCCAGCTACTGTCCCGGACAAGGAAACGTCGCACCAAAAAACGGCTGAGGACACCGCTCCGGGACTGGCCCTTAACTAACGTTTTCGGGAGCCCCGTTCGCGCAGCACGTCCATCAGCAGGTCCGCACGGTCGGTCACAATCCCGTCGAACCCCAGGTCCAGCAGTGCGTGCATCACCACAGGCTCATTGACTGTCCACACGTGGACTTGCAGATTGCACGAGTGAGCCCTGTGTACCAGCCCGCGCGTAGCGGTCCGCACCGGTCCAAAACGTTCGGGTATCTGCAACGCATCAACGCCGGGTAGCAGGCGCGCCATGACGCTGGCCCGGAATCGCTGCGGAACAACGGGTGCCAGCAGGACAAAAAGCGCGTTGCCCACGACCCCGGCAGATCCTGCCACCGGCCGGCTCAGGCGTTTCTGAACGGCACGGCGTCGGCGGTCCGAGAAACTTGCCACCAATACCCTGTCATGCAGCCCCAAACGCTCTATCAGTCCAGCAACAGGGGCAACACTGTTCCATTCCTTGACATCCAGGTTGATCCGGACGTCCGGCAGCTTGCTGGCAAGTTCTTCCAGGGTGGGAATCGCCTGGCTGCCGCCAATCCTTGCACGTGCGACCACCCGGGCGGGGAGCGCGGAAATCTTGCCGCTGCTGCCCGTCACCCGATCGAGGGTGGAATCGTGGAAGAGCAGCACCACGCCGTCGGCCGTCGCCTGGGCATCCGTCTCCACATGCGTGCAGCCGAGGTCAACGGCTGCACGGAACGCAGCCATGGTGTTCTCCAGACCGGTCAGGGAAAAACCGCGGTGGGCCAGGACCAGCGGATGCGAGGTAGCGAAGTACGGCAGAGAGTCAGTCACGTTCGCCAGCATACCGAGCCGTACGAAGCTGACACCCCCACATACAAGTGACCCCGCACTGCCCTGGCAAATGCCAGCGCTGTGCGGGGTCGACCACCGGGCCCTTGGAGCCAGGTGTTTCGTCTAGAGTGTTGCCGTATCGATCACGAAGCGGTAGCGGACATCGGAGGCGAGGACGCGCTCGTATGCCTCGTTGATCTGGTCAGCAGAGATGACCTCAATTTCTGCACCCAGCTTGTGCTCGGCACAGAAGTCCAGCATCTCCTGTGTTTCCTTGATGCCACCGATCATGGATCCGGCGAAGGACCGGCGGCCGGCGATCAGCGAGAAGGCGTTCACGGGCAGTGGCTCTGCCGGGGCACCCACATTGACCATGGCGCCGTCCAGGGACAGCAGTCCGAGGTACGCGCTGATATCAATCTTGGCGCTGACCGTGTTGATGATCAGGTCGAAGCTGCCAGCGAGTTCCTTGAACGTGTTCTCGTCGCTCGTGGCGTAGTAGTGGTCGGCGCCGAGGCGCAGTCCATCTTCCTGCTTCTTCAGTGACTGGGAGAGAACAGTGACCTCTGCACCCATGGCGTGGGCAATCTTGACGCCCATGTGTCCCAGGCCGCCGAGGCCAACCACGGCAACCTTTTTGCCGGGGCCTGCGCCCCAGTGGTGCAGCGGCGAGTAGGTGGTGATTCCGGCGCACAGCAGGGGTGCTGCGACGTCGAGCTCAATACCCTCGGGAATGGAGACAACGAAGTCTTCGGTCACTACCACGTGGGTGGAGTAGCCGCCCTGGGTGATGGTCCCGTCGCGGTCCTCGGCGCCGTAGGTGCCCGTGTTGCCCTTGAGGCAGTACTGCTCTTCGCCCTTTTTGCAGTTGACGCATTCGCGGCACGAGTTGACCATGCAGCCAACGCCCACGCGGTCGCCCACGGAGTGGCGGGATACCTCGGAGCCGACTTCGGTGACAATGCCAGCGATTTCGTGTCCGGGGGTCAGCGGGTACTGGGCCGGTCCCCAGTCACCCTTGACGGTGTGGATGTCTGAGTGGCAGATACCTGCAAATTTGATGTCAATCAGGACGTCATGCGGTCCCAGATCGCGGCGTTCGACGGTGGTCGAAACCAGCGGTCCGGTGGCGTCTGTTGCGGCGTACGCTTTAACTGTAAGCATGTAAATACTCCTGCGTTTGTTGGTGTTTCACCTTCCACACAACCATGGCTGGCATGTGCGGAGGGAGTCACTGCTGAACAACGCACCGCTGGTACATCCCAGGGAGGGAGCTTCCTGGCGGCGGTTCAGCATCCGGATCGGGGGAACCCAGGTGTTAAAGCCTACTCCTGAGTAGAAGGGTCCGCTCCCACGGGGCGGCTGGGGGTCAGGAGCGTGCGGCCCGGATCAGGCCTGTTCGGCCAGGATCTCTACTCCGTCGGTGCAGTGAAGCAGAATCCGCCCGCGGCCAGCATCGAGGTCTACCCACACGGATGCATGGTCGCGCGTCAGGTCAAAAATGCTTCCGCTTTCCTCGAATCCCTTGGAAAGGAGGACCCGCACCCGCTCGCCTCGACGCAGGTCGTGCCAGTGCGGCGCAGGGTGGGCTGCCTGCAGTGTGGTTTCGGTTCTTCTGGACATCACTTTGCGGGTCATGGCTCTCCCTTGTGGCTCGTTTCACAACCTTTGGTTGTCTTGCCAGCCTAAAATCACAAAGTGAACGGGGAATGAGCGCAACATGAGAAAACGGTGTGAAAACCAGATCCCTCGAAGGTCCTCAGGCGGTGGCTTCAGCGTTCAGCTCCGCGAGCCTACCCTCCAACACCTGCGCGACGCCGTCGTCGTCAAAGTGCGGGGCGCTTTGCCCAGCAGCACTGATCGCATCCGGGTGGCCGTTGGCCATCGCATATCCGTGGCCTGCCCAGCGAAGCATCTCGACGTCATTGGGCATATCCCCGAACGCGAAGACATCACGTGCGTCGATGCCCAGCGAATCGGCGTAGGCCGCCAACGTCACAGCCTTGTTGATGCCCGGGAGCGCGATTTCCAGCATGGCCACCGACGGGGTGGAATGTGTCACTGAGGCGAGATCACCGACGGCGGGACGCACCGCGGCAAGGAATTCGTCGGCGGTGCCCTCCCGCACCACGGCCAGGAATTTCAGGACGCCAGAATCGCGGCCGAGGGTTTTTTCCAACGGCGCGGGGGTGATGTCCGCCAGGATTCCACTCTCGTCATTCTCGACAAATCCGGGCTCCACGTGCAGCCCTGTCAGTGTCTCTGCAGCGAAGATCGCCGAGGGCCGCAGCTCCTTGATGATGTCCCTGACCCGAAGCACAAGATCAAGTTCCATGGCGTGGGCAGAGACCACCGAGTCCACCTCAAGGTTCCACACAACGGCTCCATTGGAGCAGATCACCGTGCCCGTATGGCCCATCTGCTCCCGGAGGGGCTGGAGCCAACGCGGTGGGCGCCCGGTGACAAAAACAGTTTCAATACCTGCATCTCGGCAGGCATGAAACGCCCGGATTGTACGTTCGCTGATTTTCCCGTCGTGCCCAAGGATGGTTCCGTCAATGTCGCTCGCTATCAACCGCATGCCTCAAGTCTACGGTGGACATGTAGCGCAAAACACTTGACCGACACTGGGGTCATCCCGCTAATATTGCGTTATGTGGAATATAAATTCCACATAACGGTATTAATGGAACGCTGGCACCATGCCTAAAGGTCCCCCGACAGCGTTCCCGCCACAGCACCGCAGATTTCGCCCAAGCCAAGGACCCGTCCCATGCTGCTTTCCGAGTTCAATACAGCCCCGCCCGAAGCGGCTACTGCTGCCCTGCGCCCTTGCCTGGACATCCCTCGCTGGATCGCAGACATTCTGGCAGCCAGGCCCTTTCCATCGACTGAAGCCCTTCTGGCCGCGGCGGCTACAGCTGCGGATCCCTTCACATCCGCGGAAGTGGACGCAGCGCTGGCACACCACCCGCGCATTGGCGAGCGCCACGCCGGAACGGGGGCAGAAGCAAGGCTTTCGGCCCAGGAACAGCAGAGCCTGGGTGCCGCAAGCGCGGAAACCGTGGACGCCCTGGCCGAGGGAAACCGCGTGTACGAGGAAAAGTTCGGCCAGGTCTTCCTGATACGGGCGGCTGGCCGTACTAAACCCGAGATCCTGGCAGCACTGCTGGAGCGGCTGGAAAATACACCTGAACAGGAATTACCCATCATCCATGAGCAGCTGCGCCAGATCGCACTGCTGCGCCTCGAAGGAGCCATGAGCCAATGACCGTCTCGCACATCACCACGCACATTCTGGATACCACCACCGGCACGCCGGCGCACGGCGTCTCCGTCGAGTTGTTGGCGCAGCGAGGCAATGCCTGGGAGGTCATCGGGTCCTCCACAACCGACGCAGACGGCAGGGTCAAGGACCTGGGACCGGAAGCAGTTGAGACGGGTACCTACCGCCTGCAGTTTGCAACGGCCCCTTACTTTGCCGCACTGGGAACCGAAACGTTCTTCCCGGAAGTGGTACTGACGTTTTCAGTGCAGGCCGACCAGGCGCACTACCACGTCCCCCTCCTGCTGAGCCCGTTTTCATTCTCGAGCTACCGAGGAAGCTAGCGCTTGGGCACCGGCCGCTGAGCCACAGCGCGCCGGCTTATTGCAATCACTGCCACCACCGCCATGGCGATAACGCAGGCCAGGCCACCGTTGTAGAGCACAGGAACCAACGCGCCGCTCTCCATGTTGAAGTCAGCGGCAGCCATCACGGCTACCAGGTAGCCCGCAGTGAAGAGTACCCAAAGTGCACCCAGGGCCCCGACCCCTCGGGTCCACCGGGAAAACACTGGCGGCTGCGCACCGTAGGACATGCCCATTGCAATCATGGCAATACCGGCCACGGCGACAAGCTGGACCAGGAGCACGTAGGAGCCGCCTAGCAACCCCACGGGGATGCAGACAGCGCCAATCAGGATGAGCCTGCGGGACCACAGGGGCGACGCAGGGCTACTGGCACCAGGTGTCCGCGTTGACGCAAAAGACGCCGCTCCGGCCTGGGGAACACCTGGTTGTGCTGGTTCGGGCTTGCGCCCTGCTGGCTCGGGCTGCTCGGGCGTAATGGGCTGTTCCATGGGTAATCCTGTGTTCTTGGGCGGGACGCCGATCCTGGTGTCCGCGCGCTCATGAGGCTACAGGATCCACCTGATACACCGAGGTAGCTGGATCGGCTCGAAGTCGCTGGACCCACCCCGCGAACTCAGCGCCGCTGCCGCGAATCCACCATCGTGGACCCCTAGCCGCGCCCCTGGAAGGGCATCCCGGCGGCCGAAATCACCAGAGAACCGACATTTGCCGACGCCGGCATCTGGGCCATCAGCAGCACCGCCTGGGCAGCGTCCTTCACGGGGAACGTCGGCTCAACCTTGCGGCTGCCATCGGGCTGGACCGCGCCATCGCCAACACCAAGAGTGCTCATGATGTCCGTGGCGGTATTGCCTATGTCGATCTGCCCACACGAGATTCCGTAGGCCCGGCCATCCAGGTCGATACTTTTGGTCAATCCCGTCATGGCGTGCTTGGTGACTGTGTAGGCGACACTCCGGGGCCTGGGCGAGTGGGCTGAAATAGAACCGTTGTTGATGATCCGGCCACCCTGCGGGCTCTGGCTTTTCATGGTCCGCATCGCCGCCGCAGCACATAGCATCGAGCCCGTGAGATTCACGGCCAGAACAGCATTCCAATCCTTGGGGCTGATTTCATCGACTGCGGCAGTCGGCCCAAAGATGCCCGCATTGTTAAAGAGGACGTCCACGCGGCCCCATGCATCAATCGCGTGCCTGAAGAGACGGTCGACGTCGGGCTCCTGGCTGACATCGCACGGCACCACTAGCGCCCCAGGGTGTCCAGCGGCCGCTTCACGCAACGGCTCTTCGCGTCGCCCCGCCAGGACGACCCGAAATCCTTCCTCGAGCATCAGTCGTGCGACGGCCCTGCCGATTCCGGTGCCTGCTCCGGTGATAACGGCAACGGGACCGGGGAAGGATGCAGTGGTCGTCATGATGCTCCTGGTGGACTGGATTGGGTGCGAACGCGGATTTCCCGCGAGGGCTGGCGCTCAGCTACCGGGCAGGATGAGTGGCCAGCCTACGACGGTCTTGGGGCGCGGCGATGCATAGGTCCGCACCTTGGAAGTGCTCAGGTTCATGCGCACCAGGGCCTCCGCGATAGTGACTGCCGACGCAACGCCGTCCACCACAGGCACGCCAGCCCGTTGCCGAATCTGCTCATCGAGCCCAGCCATTCCGCCGCAACCCAGCACAACCACCTCCGCTTTGTCTTCTCGTACAGCACGGAGCGCCTGGTCAATGATGGCCTCGACGGCCCGCTCAGGCTCCTCCTCGAGCTCCAGGACAGCCATACCGCTGGCTCGAACCGAGGCACACCGCTCCTGGAGACCGGCCAACTTCAACCTGTCCTCGATCAGTGGCACTGTCCGATCCAGGGTAGTGACTACGGAATATTTATGGCCCAGGAACATGGCCGTGCTGGCCGCAGCTTCGGTAATGTCCACGACTGGCACGTCCAGGAGTTCCTGGAGTCCCTCGCGTCCATGTTCGCCATAGCCGGCCTGGATCACGGCGTCGAACGGGTCCGGATAATTCACCACGGCATCCATGACGGCAACGGCAGCGAGGTAACTCTCGAAGTTTCCCTCGCACGAGTCCGCACCGAACCGCGGTGTCAGCCCGATGATTTCCGTCCCTGCAGACGCAATGGCTTGGGCCTGGGCGGCTATGGAAGCGGTCATTGAAGCAGTGGTGTTGACGTTGACAACGAGGATGCGCATGAATTTCCCTCCGGTCGTGCTGGCTGAACTGGTGCTGGATGTCACGGTGCTGAAGAATCTTGGTGCTGATGGGACGTCAGTGTGTACTCGCAACAGCTATCGATTCGCCGTCCACGTCGTCAAACTGCTGGCGCCGATCAGAAATCAGGAAGTAGGTCAACGCTGCTACACCTGCCCCAATAAACCAGGCAAAGGGTGCCACCGCGGCGAATGCCGGAACGAATGCCACGCCGAGCGAAAGGATCGAGGCTGGAATCAATGCCGCAATTGCTTTGGGGTTGACGCCGCGCCGGTAGAAGTAAGCACCGCCCGGCTGATCGCTGTACAGCTCGGGAACGTTGACTTTTCCGCGACGGAGGAGCCAATAGTCGGCCATCACCACACCGAAGAGCGGTCCCAGCAGGGCGCCAAGGCCGCCCAGGAAGTAGACGATCACGATGGGGTTGTTGTAAAGGTTCCAGGGCAGGATGAGCAGTCCGATGGTGCCACTGATCCAGGCGGCCTTGCGGAAGTCCAGGTGCTTGGGAAAGAGGTTGGTCAGCGCGTACACGGGAGCTACGAAGTTGGCCATCAGATTCACTGCCACCGTCAAGATCAGGATTGCCAGGCATGCAAGGACCAAAAAGAGAGTGTTGGGAATGCTGGCCACAATGTCAGACGGCGATTCGATGACGGTTCCGTTGATCTTGTACTGGCCGCCGGCAAGGACCACCACGATGGCGCCAAAGAGCAGCATATTGACCGGAATACCCCAGAAGTTTCCCCTGACCACTGACTTTTTGGACACTGCAGACCGCGTGAAGTCACAGAAGTTCAGAACGAATGTTCCGTAGATCGCAACCCACAGTGCACCGCCGGCAAAGATGGTGCGCCACATCTCACCGGTCTCCAGGCCCCTGATCCCGGACCACTGAATCTGCCCTTGGGCTTCGACGAAGATCCAGACCGCCAGGAGGACCATCGTGACCAAGATGATGGGGCCGGCAAAGGCCTCGTACTTGCGAATCATCTCCATCCCGAAGCTGACAATGACCAACTGCACAATCCAGAGCGCCCCAAATGCCATCCAGCCAAGCGAGGAAAGCCCCAGGATGGAGTTGCTGTCCAGTTCACGCAGCGATGGAGCTACAGCCACCAGGAGGACCCGCAGCACCACGGAGGCGAGGAAGGTCTGGATCCCGAACCAGGCCACAGCCACCGCACCACGCAGGAGGCTGGCAAGCTGTGCGCCCCGGATGCCGAAGCTGATGCGGCTCATCACGGGAAACGGAACACCTGTTTTTTCGCCCATGAATCCAGAGAAGCTGAGCAGTGCAAAGAGCAGCACGGCACCAATCCCCAGTGCCACAAGAATCTGCCACCCGCCGAGGCCCAGGGAAAACAGACCAATAGCAAAGGCGTAATTTCCTAGGCTGTGCACGTCGTTGGCCCACAGGGTGAAAATGCTGTAGCCGGTCCAGCGGCGACCCTGCCGCTTGGTAGGAGCCAGGTCTACGTTGTAGAGAGAAGGGCTGATGGGCTGTCCCGACGTCCTGCTGGCTGCATCGCAGAGGGCATCGTTGCCGGCTGCGGGATGCAGTACAAGTTCTGGCGGTACGGGCTGCTGGGCATCCCGGGGTTCTGGCATGTCAGTCCCGCGGACTGATGGGGTTCTCTGCATCATGTGCTCCGATTCGAAAATCCTGTTGTTTCGCCGTGCCCCAATTCCACATTGCGAAATTTGTATATTGAAGAGTGGAACAAATATATGATTCAGGTCACTTTTGGTCAAGGGATGTATCCGCAGCACCGGTCACAATTGGTTAGCGACGCTAGCCCCGGGGTGCACCCGGGTAGTCGATCTGCAACTCCTCCCGGGGGTCGAAAGAATCCGTGGTCTGCGCCCCTTCACCAGGGGCCAATGGCCTTGTGGACTAACTTGAATCAACAAGTAATGAGGCAGTATCCTGAGCTTCTACTCAACAAAATAGAGGGAAATTCGATGAAGGCTTTTGCATGTGGCGACGTAGTTCCCGG
The DNA here is from genome assembly GCF_030063285.1 of Pseudarthrobacter sp. PS3-L1. Classification (GTDB taxonomy): domain Bacteria; phylum Actinomycetota; class Actinomycetes; order Actinomycetales; family Micrococcaceae; genus Arthrobacter. Next base: position 430,048 of record NZ_JASISU010000003.1, read on the forward strand.
CTGTGAAGCACAGTGGGTTTGCAGCACGGAAGATGAGATTCTCAGCGCGGTAGCCGGGCATGCAGTGTCTGCCCACGGTCTTCACAGCATTTCCGAGGAACTGAGCGCCTCCGTCAGAGGCTCAATCACTACCGTTTCTTGACGCCTGGGAACGAGACCGCCCCTTCGTCCGTAAGGGTGCCGGAGTCCGACGCACAATGGTTGATCAACCTCCACACCGCGTGCAGCGGAGAGGGCATGGCAGCGTCGTTCCAGCCGATTGTCGATACCGCTCGGGGCACAGTTGTCGGCTACGAAGCCCTGGCACGATTTCCAGGCTTTGGCGAGAAAAATCCAGAAGCTTGGTTTGCGGCCGCGCGGCGGCACTCACTGGCTGCCCAGTTGGAAGCGGCGGCACTGCGGCGCGCGCTGGCGTTTCGCCCGTCCCTCCCGACCAACTGCTTCATGGCCGTGAATGTCTCACCTGATCTTCTTGGAACCGAGGACGTTCGTTCCGTTTGGCGAGAGCACAGCGACCTCGGGGGCATCGTCGTTGAACTGACGGAACAGATGCCCATAGAGTCTTATGTCGATCTGGAGCCGGATCTCAACAGCCTCCGTGCGGCTGGGGCGCTGATCGCGGTCGACGACGCCGGGGCCGGCTACGCGGGCCTCCGACACCTGCTCTCCATTAGGCCCTCGCTTATCAAGATTGACCGCGAGCTGGTTCAGGGGGTGGACCGCGACGAAGCAAAACGCGCCCTGATTAGGATGCTCGGAATGTTTGCAAGCCAGGTGGATGCGTGGATCCTTGCCGAAGGTGTGGAAACAGCCCAGGAGCTCGATGCCCTGGCGTCCCTGGGAGTTCCGCTGCTCCAGGGCTATTTCCTGGCGCGCCCTGCCCCGGCATGGGCCACACTAGACGTGGATGTCGCCCACCGGCTCGCATCGAGGCCGCTGGCAAAGCATCCCCAGATCCTGCGGGACCTGGTGGAATCTGCAACAACGGCAGAGAGCACCCCACGGGCACAAAAGGCTTTTCTAGCAGACCAAGGGCTCGACGTCGTAGTTCTGATGTCCGCGAACGGCAGGCCCGAAGCTCTCCTGGACGCATCGGGTGCCGGGCTGGGTGTTGTCAGCCCGGGAATGCGTGCAAATCTGGATACGCCGATCGCCCAGGCCCTGGACCGGGCCATGACCCGCCCGGCGTCTAGCCGGTTCCATCCGCTTTTGGTGACTGACAACGCTGGCCGGTTCGCTGGCATTGCACGGCTGGAGCGGATGATCACTGCGTTGACCACAGCCGCCAATTTCGATCCACAGTCCTAGGCACGCCGTGGATTCGAATGAGCCCGCCCTGCCGGCCAGAAGGTAACATCGCAGCGAACTAGGACTCCGCACTGGACGGCTCAGGCCGCTGGGCCGCGACGGACGTGTGGACAGTGGCAGCCTCCTGTGTTGCCGCCCAACTCGAGAGCAGCCGCAGGCCAACTTCCGATGGCGAGCCAGCGGCAGCAGTGTAGATGGTGAGGTTCAGTCCGCTGTCAGCATTGAGGTCCAGAGCCTCATAGGTGAGCTCAAGGTTTCCAACAACAGGGTGCCCAAACGTTTTTGTTCCCGCCGCATGCAGCCTGACGTTATGTTTGGCCCACCGTTCCCGGAACTCGTCACTGCACGTCGAGAGTTCTCCCACCAGGTCCTGCAGATCGCGATCGTGGGGATCCCGGCCAGCCTCGGTCCGCATGATGGCCACCGCAACATCAGCTGCCCCGTTCCAGTCCGGGTAGAAATTCTCGGCGCGCTGACGATCAAGGAAGGTGTAGCGGGCGAAGTTCGGGGTCCGCTGCGCATCCCTGTACATTTCCGAATACAGCGCCCTGCCCAAGGCATTGGCAGCAATGAGGTCCATCCGCCCGTTGCGGACAATCGCAGGGCCGTTGCTGATCGCGTCGAGGGTCTGCTGCAGCCCCGCCCGAACCTCTGCTTTTTTCGCGTCCCTCTTGGTGCGCCGCATCAGAGAGGAACTTGCGGCCTTGGCAAGGTCAAAGAGATGGGCAGTCTCGGCCGGGTCCAGTTGAAGCGCCCGCGCCACGGCGTACAGGACAGATTCAGAAACACCTGACAGATTCCCGCGTTCCAGCTTCGCGTAATACTCGACGCTGATATCAGCCAGTGAGGCCACCTCCGTGCGCCGGAGCCCGGGTACCCGGCGTTGGGATCCGGAGGGCAAGCCAGCCTGCTCGGGTGAGATCCGCGACCTTCGGGAAACGAGGAAGTTCTTGACCTCTTTCGTGTTGTCCATGCTCTTTACCGTACGGCGCATTCCCTCGCCGGACCATGCACTGTCAGTACACCTTCCAAGGTAGTATTCCTCCCTTCAGGCGGCAGTGATTGACTTTTCCATGCGGCATCAGGAGGGCGAGAAAATCACTGCCGCCTCTTGGTTCCGCTCCACCATCACGACAACCAAGCGAATGGCCACATGAGCACCTCACCCTCCACCAGAACACCAGACGCGAGCCTGGGAACAGGTGGGTTCCCGTGGGGCCCACTGCTGATCATGGCACTCGCCGGATTCATCCTGATCGCGACGGAGACCATGCCTGCTGGCCTCCTTCCACAGATCGCATCAGGCATGGACATCACTGAAGGCGCCGTGGGTCTGTACGTCCGCGCCTATGCCCTCGGCACCGTACTGGTGACCATTCCGGCCATCACCCTCACCCGTGGCATGAGCCGGAAACCACTGCTCATTTTCAGTCTCAGCGTGTTCCTCGCAGCCAATTCCATCACTGCCTTATCAGAAAACATTGTCCTGTCCCTGGCCACGCGGTTCGTGGCTGGCGCCTGCTCGGGACTGCTCTGGGGCATGCTGGCCGGATACGCCAGGCGCATTACTGCCCCCCAGCTTGCTGGGCGAGCCCTCTCGATTGCTTCGCTCGGAACGCCCATCGGCCTGGCGGTAGGAACGCCTTTTGGTTCGTGGCTGGGAACAGCGCTGGATTGGCGCTGGTCCTTTGGCGCTCTTTCCATCCTGACCACTGCGGCCATAGCGCTGGTTATTTTTTTTGTTCCACCCGCAGCTGGACAACCGGCCGAGACCCAGGCTCCGCTGCTCCGCGTGGCCGCACTGCCTGGCATCGCCGTGATCCTGGCAGTTGTCGTCGCCTGGATGCTCGCACACAACACCATGTACACGTACATATCCGCATACCTGCGCAGCGCCAACACGGGCCTTTCAGTGGACGTGTCCCTAATCCTGTTTGGCGTTGCAGCCCTCGGCGGCATCTGGCTCACTGGATTATTCGTGGACCGGGCACTGCGTGTCCTTGTCCTCGTCAGCATTGCACTTTTTGCCGTTGCTGGCGTCGTTTTCATTGTGGGCAATGGGTCCACTGTTGCCATCATCTCCGCTATTGCCCTTTGGGGCCTGGCCTTCGGTGGCGCGGCTGCCCAGCTGCAGACCGCAATCGGAGAAGCCAGCGGTGAGAACGCAGATGTTGCTAACGGGCTCCTGGGTGTCTCGTTTAATCTGGCTATTTTCGGCGCGGGACTCATCGGCGCGGTCCTCATCAGCGGCGGGAGCGGACTTGTCCTCCCCTTGTTCATGGTGGCGCTGGCCTTGGTGGCCCTTGCTGTCGCGGCCTTGGCCCGACGGACCGGCTTCCCAGCGGGGCGGTGAACCGTGCACCGGGCAAACCTCACTGCGGCACTTCTTGACGCCGCCAATCCTCACCATCACCGGCATGCCGGATCAAGAAAGAAACCCCGTGCGGCAGTCCATGACCATCGCTACTGCTACTGCGCTCCTGCCCGTCTCAAGCGGATGCAGCTCCGCAGCAACAACGCGAGCCGGCAGCCACGGTGGAAGCTCGCCGGACTCCACTCTGTCCAGGCTCCTACATCGCCCCGCGCGAGCAACTCAACGAGCTGGCCAAGGGCGAAGTTAAAGTGACAGTCGTGAACTGACTCGCGAACGTGATGGCGGACGGATTCTGAAGATGGGAGTCGATGGTTGCTCCCGTGAGAACGGACTATTGATTTCCGGAAAGCACCGGCTTCAGGGGCTTCGGATGCCGCAGGCTCCCGGTCTGACGGCGCGCAAAAGTCCTGGACCTTTCGCTGGACAGCGCCAGGATCAGCAGGATGTCCAATGAAAAACTCACCAGCGTGGTGTTGAAAGAAATCGCATCGCCACCGCTGAGGACGTTGGAGAACTGCACCACGATGGACCCCGCCCCTAGCGTCATGGCCACTACCCGGGCACGGTTTCCACCCCTGAAAATGAACCAAGCCACAGTGAATTCCGCCACGGCAAAAACCGCCAGCCCAACGGCCCCCGGGATGATGACAGTCCGCAGATCCAGGCCTGCCACGGAATCACCGAATGCCTGAATCATGGCAGGTTCATCGGTGGAGAGCGCCATGAATGTCGCGGCAAGGACAAGTGACGACATGCCGCGCCCCAGGACCATGATTCCGCCAAGCAGCGTGGGTAGCGGACGTCTTTTCTTCTGGGCCGGCTGGGCCATGGCTGGGCCGCCACCGGCCTTGAGCGCCGATAGGTCCACGATGGGAAGATCACCGTCGGTAACGATACTGTCCCCTCCCCCATTGCGGGAGTGATATCCCGTGGAGAAATCCCGGATGAGGGTCAACGACGATTCCGGCGCCGCCGCCAGCACGGACTGCACCACGTAGTCCCGTTCCACGTCGATGCTGGCTTCGATCTTGTGGGTGATCTGCAAGGTGAAGAGGGAAAAACCTACGGCGCGGTCGTAGGTGCCAGCGGCCAACCAGTCCACGGGGATCCCACCGGGCAGCAGCCACCCGGGTGGTGCTTTCCAGAACCGGATGTGGTGGCGTTTGCCGGGGTTTCCGTCCACTTCCTGCTGGTAGGCGAAGTCCTGTTGCCTGCTGAAGAGGAATAGCGGACTCACCGGCGCCTCGTCGTAGCTCCTTTGGGTCAGCGTGGAGCTCACAATATGCCAACTCGAGGCCAGCGTCACGGGATCCGCCAATGTCCATTGGGAAGTGGACATTGCCGTGTGGACCTGCGGTGCGCTACCCAGGAATGCCACATTGACCGGGTCGCCCAGCAACCCATCGCTGGTCCTGGACCGGCCAATGAAGTAATCAGGCAAGTAGATCCGGGTGAAGATTCTATGCAGGCGCGGCAGGACAAGGTATGCAAGCGCAGCCCAGAAGACCACCAGGAACCAGACATGGCGCCAGCCAAGACTCGCCTGGAACAGGACAATGGCGAACCAGACCGAACTCAACCCACTGAAGACGAAGAAAACGCGGTCGGCCAGGGTCTCCGCAGCCGCGTCCTCTACTGTTTCGGAGACACCCGCCAGGTCGCCGTCCGCCTGGCCTGGTTCCGTCTTACCTGGCGCCGTGTCCTCATCCATTTCCTTGGTTCCCCGTCATGCCCACACAGTACCGCTGTCCGGGGCCTGGGAAAGCAGGCAGCAACTGTGGAACGAGAGGCATGGAGTTCCAACGACGTCGGAAATCACGCTTCCGCTTCGTAGGGCTCCGGAACCAGGCCCGCATCGAGTAGCCCCAAGTAAATTCGGTCCCGCGAGAGGGGCAGTTGCGCAAATCGCACTCCAGTAGCGTTGCGGATGGCGTTAGCCAACGCCGGTGCAACCGGATTGAACGGACTCTCACTCATGGATTTGGCTCCTAGCGGCCCCATCGTGTCATCAGTCTGCGCAAAGTACACCTCACTGCGGGGAACGTCAGCGTAGGTGGGAATGTGGTAGTGACGCAGGATGTCAGTGGTGACCCTCCCGGCGTCGTCCACCACTACCTCCTCATAAAGCGCAGCTCCGATAGCCTGGGCAATGCCGCCCTCGATCTGCCCCCGACACTGCCGTGGGTTGATGACTACACCCGCATCGGCAGCCTGGACACTCTGCAGGATCTTCAGTTCCCCCGTTGCCCTATTGACCGCCACCCGGAAGCCCTGCACGTTGAAAGCGACTGATCGCGGAGTGCCGCCCCAGCGCCCTTCTGCTGAAAGGTCGACGCCGGCAGTCCGGGCTGCTGCAAACAGCTCCGCCAGCGGGACTCGGGTTCCCTCGCACATCACGGCATCGGCCGTCAGGAGACAGCCCGCAACCTGCACCTGCCGGATACCGGCGGCGAAAGCCCGGATCCGGACTGCTAACTCTTGGGCCGCAGCAAGCGTCGCCTTTCCCGCCACAACAGTTCCAGCGGATCCAAAGGCGCCTGTATCGTGCTCCACGAGCTCCGTATCGGACTGCCGAACCGCTACCCTGTCCGCGGTACTTCCCAATGCCGAGGCCGCCAACTGCGCATGCACGGTGGTGGTGCCGTTACCGAATTCTGCGGTGCCGACGTCGGCCCCGAAAGTTCCATCCGGGAGCAGGCGTACCTTTACGTGTGCGAAGTGCCCCCGGGGCGGCACGGTGTCGATCATAGACAGGGCTGTGCCAATGCCGGTGACCCATGGTGGGCCCAGGTCATCGAGACCAGCGTCGCGGTACCGTTTCCCGCCACGTTCCAATGCGTCCTGCACCAGGTCCAGGCACTGGTCCAGGCCATAGCTTCCATAGTGGACATCAGGTTCGGGCTCCGCATGCGTGGAGACCATATCATCGCCCTCCCGCACCATGTTCCTCCGCCTGAATTCCAGGGGGTCCATGCCAAGGGCAGCGGCCAGCTCATCCATGGCGGACTCGATGGCAAAAATCATCTGACTCAGCCCATACCCACGAAAAGCCCCGGAGGGAATGCTATTGGTATAGACGGCCTGCGCATCAACCTTTTTGTTGGCGCACTTATACACGGCCAGTGACTCGCCACAGCTGTGGAACATGACGCCTGGCGCGTGGTTTCCATAGGCGCCGGTGTCGGTCTGGACATCAAGCAGGAGGCCTGTCAGGTCCCCCGCACTGCTGGCTGCAGCTTTGAGCCTGATGGTGAAGGGATGCCTGACCGTGGAGGCCGTGAGCTGTTCTGTCCGGGTAAATTCGAGCTGGACGGGCCGGCCCAGTTTCATCGCGGCAAGCACCACAATATCCTCGGTCAGAACCTCCTGCTTGCCACCGAATCCGCCACCAACGCGGCCAGTAACCACGCGGACCTGGTCCTGGGGCAGGTCGAAAATCCGGCAGAGCGTCCGCCGGACCAGGAACGGCACCTGGCTGGACGTCCGTACCTGCAAACGTCCAGCTCCGTCCACCGTGGCAATTGCAGCATGGGTTTCCAGCGCCGTATGCTGCACGCGCTGGGTTTGATAGGTACGTTCGTGGACGACGTCGGCATCCGCGAAAGCAGCCTCGACATCACCCACTGCGGAATGCAGCTCCGCCACGATGTTCCGCTCCGGGTGTGCAATCCGCGCGGTCAGGGAATCTTTGGTTCCATGCAATGCTGGCGCCCCAGGTGCGACGGCAGCCGCCGGAGTGAACACCGCGGGCAGTTCGCGGTACTCCACCCGGACAGCCCGCGCACCCTGCACTGCTGCCCCCACGGTCTCAGCCACAACCGCAGCCACCCGTTGACCGACAAAGCGCACAACGTTGTCAAGGACACGGGTGTCGTCCGGATCGTCAGTGAAGAGTTCGTGCTGCGCGGTGGAGAAGAGTTGCTCTGGTGCGTCGTGGTGGGTGAAGACTGCAACGACACCGGGAATCTGTAGTGCCGCTGTGGCATCGACGGCGACAATCTCTGCGTGGGCATGTGGGGAACGAACAAGTGTCAGGTGTAGCAGTCCCGGGTACTCCCCTGCCGGGACGTCCAAGGAGTAGCGGGCTACGCCAGTGACGATGTCCCGTCCCGCCGGCGCCGGGACATCGTCACCAACCTGGCCGCGATCAAGCACGACAGCGGGCTGCACCTCAGAACCCGCCTCGGTATCCACATATTCCCCTTGAGGCATATGTGCGCGGATTGCATCCCCGATGGCCCGGTATCCCGTGCATCGGCAGAGATTGCCCTTGAGGTTGCGCGCTAGATTGGCGCGCTGCCCGTCATTGAATGTTGCGGCCGTCATCACCATTCCGGCGGTGCAGAACCCGCACTGAAAGCCCTGATGATCAAGGAATTGCTGTTGGACGCGATGCAGCCCTGCATCAAGGACGGCATCCCGGTCAGCTGATGCGGCCAGGAACCCAGGTGCGACGACGGGAACAGAGGCGGCAGCTGCGGCCAATCCCTCAATAGTGGTGATGTTCCTTCCCTCGGCCCGCACGGCCGGGTACAGGCAGCTGTGCACGGGGGTACCGTCAACGTGGACCGTGCATGCGCCGCAATCTCCGCCATCGCAGCCCTTCTTGACTCCCAGGTTCCCCTGGTCGCGCAGGAAAGTCCGCAGGCACTGACCCGGCAACGGTGTGACCCCTGAGTCCCGGCCGTTAATAACAATTCCCATGCTTAGGCGTCCTTTTCTGTAGGCAGTACCCAGGGGGTATCGTCGCCGGGTCCTTGGAGGGCAACTGGCGGCCAGAAGTCACCCGAAACAGTGACACCTGCCGTGGCGCCAGCCTCAAGTTCCGCACGGATTTCTTCCGACACGCGGTACGTCATATCCCTGCGCCAGTCGGGGTGGCCATGGACATCGTCGTGATACAGCTCCGCAGGTATCGCCTCAACGAGAGCTGACCGAAGCTCACCAGCGGTGGGGTGCCCCGCAAAGCGCAGCTGGACCGGCCGTTTGGTTGCGGCAGTGACAGTCAGCACCAGAGCTGCACCGCCGTCGTCGGACCGCCCGATCACCAGCACGCCGGAGCGTCCCAAATTGCTCAGTGACAGGCGACGGAACGCCACTCTCGACATCAGGGCAGACGCCGGGACACTGACGCTGCGCAGCAGTTCGCCAGCTGCCAGGCATGTCCTCGAGTCGCCAATCACAACCTCCGCCACTGGGACGGTACGGCGCGCTCCACAGGGACCCAGAATCAGGGCCTGCGCACCCAGGCCAGCAAGAAGGGACGTCATGGGCCCTGCCGGCAGTCCCGTGCAGATATTACCGCCCACCGTGGAGACGTTCCAGATTTTGAAAGAGGCCACAAAAGAGTCGCAGCAGGCACGGATGAGACTCAGGGCAGGCCATTCCTGGGTCCGGTCGGCCAGGAGGGCCGGCAGCGCATAGAGCTCGGCTACCGTACACGTTGCTGCGATCTCCAGGCCGGCATCCGTGACGCTGATGGGCGTCCAACCCGCCCCCGTGAGGTCAAGCAGCCGCTGCAGGGGTGCGGGGCCAAAGGCGTAACTGCCATAGGAGAACAGCACGGTACCACCGGCCAGCCAGGCATCGCCAGGACGGAAAAGCGCAGGATCCTGGGTGTGGATGACGGTGTCAACAGTGGTCAGGTCCATAAAAACTCCTGTTGATGGATCGGGCCATACCCATCCTTGAGGCGGCCTCGTGCCGGCTTGCCGGCCAGCCGTGTGGCCACGATTTCGGCCGCAATGGAGATTGCCACTTCGGCTGGTGTAACAGCGCCAAGGTCAAGGCCTATCGGTGAGTGGAGCCGGGCCACCTCAGCCGTGCTCGTTCCGGCATCCGCCAAGTGGGCGGCTCTCTGGAACTGGCTTTGGCGTGAGCCGATAGCCCCGACGTAGGCCAGGTCAAGGCGCAGCGCCAGATTCAGCAGCGGGATGTCGAACTTTGGATCATGGGAGAGCACGCAGACAACGGTTCGTGTATCCAGGCGACCAGCTGTGGCCTCTGCCGCCAGGTAGCGATGCGGCCAGTCGCCGCGTTGCTGGTCCGCGGCAGCAAAGCGGTCCTGGGCCAGGAACGCTGGCCGTGCATCACAGAGGGTCACGTGATAGCCAAGATGCATGCCCAACGGCAAGAGCGCAGCACCAAAATCATTGGCACCAAAAATCAGCATCCTGGGCTTGGGCAGCTGGCTCTGGACGAGCAGGGTCACCGGTTCCGGCTTCTCCTGGTCGGGACTTTCGCCACCTACTCCATGGCAGGCATCCTGATTGGCCAGCCGCAGGATTTCCGTTCCGCCCGCCCGCAGTAGCGGCACCAGCTGGGTCGTCGCGGCCAGCACGAGTTCGGGCCTACCGTCTAGCAGGTCCAGCAGGTTCGGGGATTCCCGTGGCTCAAATACCATTGGATTCCCAACTGGAACCACGCGCCGCCCACGGCCATCCAAACGTCTGATGAGCGCCATCCCGCGCTCCGCCGTCGCGGTCCCCCCGAGAAGACTCCGGTCCGCGGGCAGATGGAGCGGAGCAATATGCACGTCCAGCACTCCACCGCAGGTGAGTCCGACGGCGAATGAGTCAGCCGCTGTGTAACCGAATCTCTCCTGCCGGGTGGCACCGTCCTCAATGGTTTCCAACGCCATCCCCACCACTGCGCCTTCAACGCACCCACCGGACAGGCTGCCCAACGTGTCACCCAGCTCTGAGACCAGCATCGACGTTCCGACGGGACGTGGAACAGAGCCACTGGCAGCAACCACTGTAGCCACCGCGCATCGCTGGCCCGAGGCCACGGGGTACCAGGAAAGGAGCGCAGGCATCAGGTCCAGCATCAGGCGTCCATCAGCACGTTGAGCGGTCCCCGGGCAGAGTGAGCCAGGAAGGCAGGCAGGACAACTGCAACCCTGGCGAACTCGATCTCACGTATCTGTGCCATCATCATTGCCCCGAGAGGACTGGCGTGGTGACGGGCCAGGGGATGGCGACTGCGCGGGCTTCGGGATTGTCACTCCAGTCACCGGGCCTAGTAGTCAATCCGTGATTCGAGCGTATTCCAGGTAGTGAAAGGCTGGAGTACCGGAGGAGCCGCCAGATCACGGAGGACAAGGCGGCTGACGGGCATGAGCGCGTCCCGGTTGCTGTTCTCGAAGTATTCATAGAAGGCTGCATCATCGAACCCAACAGACGCTGCGTCATACCTGTCTGCGGCAAAGACTACTTTTTCCACCCTGGCCCAAAGGGCGGACGCCAGACACATGGGGCAGGGCTCACAGCTCGCGTAGAGCGTGGCTCCGCTGAGGTCGAAAGTACCAAGCGCTGTGCAGGCGGCCCGGATGGCATTAACTTCAGCGTGGGCCGTGGGGTCGTTCGTGGCTGTGACGCGATTGACCCCGTCGAACGCCTGGCCTTCGGCAATGACGACGACGGCACCAAAGGGCCCTCCGCTGTTACGTACGTTGGCAGTAGCCAGTTCGATGGCCCGGGTAAGAAATTCCTGTGCTGATTCTGCTGACACGGTGGTACTCATGTGCGACTCCCTTGACGTGCGGAAGCCGGCAAATCCGGGGAGTGCTCGGTTCCCGCCGCAGGGGAGGGCAGTCCAGTGCGGTCTTTACCAGGCTTCTGCAGATGCATGTTTAAGGTTCAGTGCGCCTGGTAGATAGCCTCCCGGGTTCGGGTGCTCGCCTTTGGCAAAAACGACACTAGCACCGGAAGGTGATACGCGCCACATTCTTCGGAAAGTTAATTTCGCCATGTGAAATCTATGTTTCCGATGTCTCACACCTCTTCGCCACCACCCTGAACCGCTAGAGAATCACCACAGCTGCGTCATCCACTACAACCCGAACCTCCCATTGCCACCTCACGCACCCTTGGGCGCTGGTCGCATTCCGGGATCATCAGCTAAAAAGTGCTGCGGGAATGCGAGACTGGAGTTGACGCTGCAGGCATCCCACACCCGCCGGCGCATCATCAAGGGGTGGACCATGAGTGAGAACCACAACGACGCGATGGCACATGACGGCAGACGGGAAACCCGCGAGGAACAAGCGGACCGGAACTGGAATGAATTGCTGCAGGAGCTCCGCGTGATGCAGACCGGCACACAAATCCTGGTGGCCTTCCTCTTCACCATTCCGTTCCAGCCACGATTCGGTGAGCTTGATGAAACCCAGCGCATCGCTTACTTGATCCTGGTACTTCTGGCGGGGGTAATGACCGTCCTGCTCCTCGCGCCCATCAGCCTGCACCGCTCGCTCTTTCACCGACGGTTGAAGCGTGAGCTCGTTCGTCGTAGCGCAGTGATCGTCCATGCAGCACTGGTTGGCACAGCGCTCCTGGCTGCCGGCGCGTCTGCACTGGTCTTCGACGTCGTGGTGGGGCGTAGCGCTGGCGTGATTGTTTTTGCTGCACTGCTGACTGCGGCCGCTGTCGTGTGGTTCTTTTATCCACTGGCCTTGGCACGAGGGTCAGTGGTCCATACCGACTAGCACCCAGGACGCCAACCAGCCCGTGGGTGGGACTAGCGGCGGCGGTGAAGCAGCCGTGCGAACAGTCCCGGAGTTCGCTCAACGTCCGCCGGCACATGGAAATCTGGATCCGTACCGCCCCCCGGCGGCACATAAAACGGCTGTGGAACCGCAGGGTGTTCTCTTGCTGGACATGGTTCGGACGGCACGGGTGGTGGTGCAGGTTTCACGGCTTGGCCTCATTTCGACATGTGTCTCAGCGATAAGTTATTGCATTGCGGAAATATATTATTGCTCAGTGGAAAGAGTAAGCCACCCAACGAGGGTAGGCAAGCCGTGTAGATGCCTGCGCCGCCACGGACCCCGCAGGTCGCAAAAAGTAACCCCTGTCACAATCCGTGAATTCGGGAAGTGATGTACACCACGAAAAGTCTGAGCTAATCTGTTGTTCATCTCGTGGACATAGTCCATGAAACCTGGGAGCAGCAGGCAGGGTCGTAATGAGCTGACATCTATCGATGTCGGCTCATTTTTTGTTGGGTCGGCAGCACAAGAAACGCGTGGGAAACACGCGCTTAATTTCTGTGTGGGACGTTTATCCCACACACCAGAAGTTGGGAACCTGACCATGAGCAGCAAGATCATCCTCGGCCACAACCAGTACGGCAAAGCAGAAGTTCGGGTGGTCAAAGTCACCCGTGACACTGAGCGCCACCACATCGAAGATCTCAACGTCACGTCGCAGCTTCGCGGTGACTTCGACGCAGCCCACCTCGAAGGCGACAACGCCCACGTGGTCGCAACGGACACGCAGAAAAATACCGTCTACGCACTGGCGAGGGAGGGAATTGGCTCACCCGAAGCATTCCTGCTGAGGCTGGGCGAACACTTTACCGCCAGCTTCGACTGGGTCACGGGTGGACGCTGGGCAGCCGAAGCCTACAGTTGGGACAGGATCCAGGCCCATGGCGAAGGGCACAACCACTCGTTTGTCCGCAATGGCCAGGAAATCCGCACAGCGGTTTTGGTTCGCGAGGGAGAACACGAACACCTCATTTCGGGCCTCCAGGACCTCACCGTCCTGAAAACAACCGAATCCGGGTTTGTCGGCTTCCCGCGGGAAAAATACACCACCCTGCAGGAGACGACGGACCGGATTCTTGCCACCGACGTCACGGCACGCTGGCGATTCAAAGCCGGCACCGATTTCTCCACCCTCGACTTCAACAAGAATTACGACGACGTCAAGGGACTCCTATTGGAGGGATTCACCGAGAACTACTCCCACGCCCTGCAGCAGACGCTGTTTGACATGGGCACCAAGGTCCTCGAAGCCCACCCGGAGATCGACGAGATCAAGTTTTCGATGCCCAACAAGCACCATTTCCTTGTTGACCTGGCGCCGTTCGGCCTGGACAACCCCAACGAGGTCTTCTTCGCTGCCGACAGGCCATATGGCCTTATCGAGGCCACGGTCCTGCGCGAAGACGCCGTTCCGGCCGACAACGCCTGGTCAGGTATTGCCGGGTTCTGCTGAACCCCTAGCAGCCCGGGAGGGCCCGTCCCTACGGGTCCGCCCGCCCGCTGTGCCGTGCGTAGCGCACATGATCGCCGTCTTGATGTTCCCGACGACGGCACACAGTCACGTATCAGCCAGACAACGTTAGCCAGACAAAGATGTCTGCCATGAACCCAGAAAGTCTGTCATGACCACTAGAAATTCAGCTGCAGCGTCCAGCAAAGCTCGCACCAGGCGCCAGCCCACGGACAGGCCCGAAGATGAGCGCCTCTCCGTCGGCAGCAGTTTTGGCTATGGACTCCAGCACGTCCTCACCATGTACGGCGGAATCATCGCCGTCCCGCTCATTGTTGGCCAGGCCGCAGGACTCTCCACCACGGACATCGGCGTCCTGATCGCCGCAGCGCTATTCATGGGCGGCCTTGCTACCCTCCTGCAGACCATCGGAATTCCTTTCTTCGGATCCCAACTCCCGCTCGTCCAGGGGGTATCTTTCGCCAGTGTTGCCACCATGGTGGCAATTGTGACCACTGGTGGCGGACTGCCAGCGGTGTTCGGAGCTGTTATCGCTTCCGCCGCAATCGGCCTGCTAATTGCTCCCATATTTTCCAAGATCGTGCGGTTCTTCCCCCCAGTGGTCACTGGGACTGTCATCACCACCATTGGCCTTACGCTGATGCCAGTGGCGGCAAACTGGGCCATGGGCGGCAACAGGAAAGCAGAAGACTACGGCAGCGTGGCCAACATCGGACTGGCTGGAATCACCCTTGCCCTGGTCCTCCTTCTGAGCAAAGTGGGCAGCGCCACCATCTCCAGGCTCTCCATCCTGCTCGCCATCGTCATCGGTACAGTGGTCGCCGTGATCACCGGCATGGCAAACTTCTCGAAAGTAGGAGATGGGCCTATTGTCGCGTTTCCCACGCCTTTCGCTTTGGGCATGCCCACGTTCGAAATTGCCGCCATCATCTCCATGGTCATCGTTGTCCTGGTGATCCTGACCGAAACCATGGCGGACATCCTTGCCGTGGGTGAAATTGTAGGGACCAAAACCGATTCGAAGCGCATTGCCGCTGGCCTGCGCGCAGACATGGTGTCCAGCCTGGTGGCCCCCGTCTTTGGGTCTTTCACGCAGAGTGCGTTTGCCCAGAACGTAGGCCTGGTGGCTGTCACCAAAATCAAGAGCCGCTATGTGGTTGCCGCGGGCGGTGTGATCCTGGTGCTCCTGGGTCTGCTTCCTGTCATGGGACGCGTTGTGGGTGCCGTACCCACAGCTGTCCTGGGTGGCGCGGGTATTGTCCTCTTCGGCACGGTCGCGGCCAGTGGTATCCGCACGCTCGCCAAGGTGGAATACCGCAACAATATGAACCTCATCATCGTTGCAGCTTCCATCGGCTTCGGCATGATTCCCATCGCAGCACCGACTTTTTACGACAGGTTCCCCACCTGGTTCGCCACAATCTTCCATTCCGGTATCAGCTCGGCCGCCATTATGGCGATCCTGTTGAACCTGCTCTTCAACCACCTCAAGGCAGGAAACTCTGAGAACCAGTCGGTTTTCGCAGCCGGGACGGGCCGTGTGATCCGCGAGGAAGACCTTGCCCGCCTCGCTGAGGGCGACCGCGTTGAGAACGGCAGGCTCATCGACTGCCACGGCAACGAGGTACCGCTGGACACCGGGATGACGCCCATCCAGCCTGCCGGGAAGGCAGAAGGACACTGACCCATGCAACACAGGACGACGGCGGCCACTCCAGTGGAGGGGCCGCCGTCGCCGGTGGTCAGGACAGCGCGCCAGACACCCGAGGGCGCCCTGTCCTCAGGTGCGGTTCAGCTCATCCGCAATGGCCTTCGCTGCTTCACGGAGCAGCGGAACAGCACGATCAGCAAACGACTCATCCACCCGGGAAACGGGTCCGGATACCGAGATCGCCGTTGGGGTTGGAGCGCCGGGAACGGCCATGGCGAAACAGCGAACGCCCAGTTCCTGCTCTTCCTCATCAATGGAGTAGCCACGGGAGCGGATAATTTTCAGGTCTGCAAGAAGTGCGTCAATATCACCAATACTCTTTGCGGTGGGCGTCGGCATTCCACTGCGCTGCACAATCCCGCGCACCACGTCGTCATCGAGCTGGGCCAGGATTGCCTTGCCGACACCGGTGGCATGGGTGTGTGCTCGGCGGCCCACCTCAGTGAACATGCGCATCGAGTGCAGCGACGGGACCTGGGCCACATAGATGACCATGTCAGAATCCAGAACCGCCATGTTGGAGGTCTCACCAAGCCGGTCCACCAGGGATTTGAGTTGCGGACGGGCAACGGCACCCAGCTGCTTGTTGGCACCTTCGCCCAGCCGAATCAGGCGGGGGCCCAGCGCATAGCGGCGGTTGGGAAGCTGCCGGATGTAACCCAGGGACACCAGTGTCCGCAGGAGCCGGTGGATGGTGGGCAACGGCAGCTCGGTGGAGGAGGAGAGTTCACTGAGCGTGACGTCACCGCCGGCATCCGTGATCAGTTCCAGGAGTTCGAAGACGCGCTCAACCGACTGCACGCCTCCCGTGGCTTTCTCGGCCATAAATCTTGTCCTCCTGAGCTCGACCGTGGCATTGGATATCCACATCGTGAAAATTCATTGATCCCCAAGATACCCCACGAAGAGTACGTCAGTCAGAAAGCGTGGGGGTTGTATTTCCACAAAGTAGATAATAATATCCATAATACGAAATTAATTAGGTAGCCCAAAAGCTGACCATCACCAGGAGGATCATTCAATGGCGAACCCGAGTCCCGGAAATTCCATCACGCTCCGCGTGGAAGCCCCATCCAGCTTCAGTGCCACCAGCGAATTGGCAGCAGCAGTGGGCAGCGCCGGAGCCGCAATCACCGCCCTGGATGTCACTGAGTCCCACCACGAGACTCTGGTTGTTGACGTCACGTGCAATACCACCGACGACGATCACGCAGCCCGCGTCAGGGATGCCCTGAACGAGCTCGACGGCGTCACCGTCCGGAACGTCTCGGACCGCACCTTCCTGATGCACCTGGGCGGCAAACTTGAGGTTGTCCCGAAAGTCGCCCTGCGCAACCGCGACGATCTCTCCCGCGCCTACACACCCGGCGTCGCCCGTGTCTGCATGGCCATCGCCGAAGATCCCGGAGCTGCCCGCAACCTGACCATCAAGCGCAACACCATTGCAGTTGTCACGGACGGTTCCGCCGTCCTGGGCCTGGGCAACATTGGTCCTGCCGCGGCACTGCCGGTCATGGAGGGCAAAGCCGCCCTCTTCAAGCAGTTTGCCAATGTTGATGCCTGGCCCGTCTGCTTGGACACACAGGACACCGAGGAGATCATCAGCATCGTCAAGGCCCTGGCCCCCGTCTACGGCGGCGTGAATCTGGAAGACATCGCTGCCCCCCGCTGCTTCGAAATCGAGAACCGCCTACGCGCCGAACTGGACATCCCGGTGTTCCACGACGACCAGCACGGCACGGCAATCGTCACACTGGCAGCGCTGGTCAACGCACTCCGGGTGGTCGGCAAGAAGCTTGCGGACGTCAAGATCGTGGTCTCCGGCGTAGGAGCTGCAGGCTCAGCGATCATCCAGCTGCTCAACGCCCAGGGCGCCCAGAACATCGTGGCGGCCGGGCGCTCGGGAGCCATCCATTCCGGGGGCAGCTATGACGATGAACACCGGTCTTGGATCGCAGCCAACACCAACCCCGGCGGATTCTCTGGAACCCTGCACGAGGCAATGGTTGGTGCGGATGTCTTCATCGGCGTCAGTGCTCCGCATGTGATTGGCGAGGAACAGGTTGCATCGATGGCAGGGAAGGCTATCGTGTTCGCCATGGCCAACCCCACGCCGGAGATCGACCCCACCATCGCTTCCAAGCACGCTGCCGTCGTTGCAACGGGCCGTAGCGACTTCCCGAACCAGATCAACAACGTCCTGGCCTTCCCCGGATTCTTCCGTGGCCTACTCGACGCTGGTGCCTCGGATATCACCCCCGACATGCTGGTGGCCGCAGCAGAGGCAATCGCCAACCGCGTGGCCGAAGCTGAGCTCAATGCAAGCTACATCATTCCCAGCGTGTTCGATCCCCATGTGGCCGCCGACGTCGCCACCGCTGTAGCAAACGCTGCCCACGCGAATGCAGCGCGCGCCGCAGCAGCGCTCTAAACCACCGCCCTACGAAAGGACCGCCACCATGGCTCTCACTGTCAAAGCCCCGCAGCCAATCGACCGGGAAGAGGAAATCCTCACCCCGGAGGCGCTTGCCTTCGTCGAGGAACTGCAACGCCGGTTCGCAGGCACCCGATCGGACCTCCTGGGGGCCCGGGTTGCCAAGCGCGAGGGCGTGGCCCGCACCGGCAAGCTGGATTTCCTGCCGGAAACCCAGGACGTCCGCGACGGCGGCTGGACAGTAGCCGCGGCTCCCCCTGCCCTGCAGGACCGGCGGGTGGAAATGACAGGACCGGCGGCACCGGCAAAAATGGCCATCAACGCGCTGAACTCCGGCGCCAAGGTATGGCTGGCGGACCTTGAGGACGCGAGCACTCCCACGTGGTCCAACGTGGTGGAGTCCATCCTGAACCTTCGGGACGCCGCGGCCGGGACTCTTTCCTTCACATCAGACGAGGGAAAAGAGTACCGGTTGCGGACCGATGCGCCGCTTGCCGTGGTGGTGGCTCGTCCACGCGGCTGGCACATGAGCGAGAAGCACCTGCTGCTCGACGGCGAACCCGTTGTGGGGGCGCTGGTGGACTTCGGCCTGCACTTCTTCCACACCGCCAAGGCGCTGATTGAGAATGGCCAGGGACCCTATTACTACCTGCCCAAAATAGAAAGCCACCTTGAGGCTCGCCTGTGGAACGATGTTTTTGTCTTTGCCCAGGACTACCTGCAGATCCCGCAGGGCACCATCCGGGCCACCGTTTTGATCGAGACTATCCCGGCAGCCTTCGAGATGGACGAGATCCTCTATGAATTGCGAAACCATGCCTCCGGGCTGAATGCTGGCCGCTGGGATTACCTTTTCAGCATCATCAAGTACTTCCGGGACGCCGGTGGGCAGTTTGTCCTGCCGGACCGCGCTTCCGTGGCCATGACGGCACCTTTCATGCGGGCCTATACAGAGCTTCTGGTCAAGACCTGCCATGCCCGCGGTGCGTTTGCCATGGGCGGGATGGCCGCCGTGATCCCCAACCGCCGGGAACCCGATGTCACCACCGCTGCCTTCGAGAAGGTCCGGGCCGACAAGACCCGCGAGGCCAACGACGGATTCGATGGTTCCTGGGTGGCCCACCCAGATTTGGTGCCCACCTGCCGTGAAGTGTTTGACGCCGTCCTGGGTGATCGTCCCAACCAGTTGGACAAGCAGCGCCCCGAGGTCCATGTCACAGCAGAACAGTTGCTCGACGTCAGCAGCGCCGACGGCAACGTCACCGAAAAGGGCATGCGGGCCAACCTCTATGTTGCCGTCGCCTATACGGCAGTCTGGCTCTCCGGCAACGGCGCTGTAGCGATCCACAACCTGATGGAGGACGCTGCCACGGCAGAAATCTCCCGTTCCCAGGTCTGGCAGCAGCTGCGCAACAAGGCTGTCCTGGCGGACACCGGGGCACAGGTCACACCAGAACTGGTGAAAGGCATCCTTGCAGAGGAAACCGAACGCCTTCGTGGTGAGGTCAGCGAAGAAGCCTTTGCCAGCTACTACCTGCCAGCCTCGGAGCTGATCGGCAGCATCTGCCTCTCTGAGGGTTACACGGACTTCCTCACCCTGCCCGCCTACGAAATCCTTGAAGGCTGAGTCATGGCCGAACTCTCCCTGACCAGCGCGGACCTTGCCCAGATTGAGGTGACGCTGGCAAAGACCGATCAGCTCCTCCACACCAATTACCCCGGTGACGATGGCTCCCGCCAGCCCATCCACACCGTCTACGTTCCCGCCGACAGCTTCACGCCGTCACTCGCCGCAGACTGGGGCAGCCAGGCCCTTGCTGCAGTGGCCGACTCTGGCGGGCTGGGCAGCCTCGGAGCACTCCTGGGCCAGGAAGAACACCTGGCTTCAGCCGTGGCCGAACGGGTTGCCGGCAAGCTTGCCACCGAGCCCATCGAGGACCTTCGCCTCGATTTCGAGGATGGTTACGGGGACCGTGGGGAGGCCACCGAGGACGCCGACGCCGTTGCTGCCGCCACAGCTGTTGCCTCGGCAGTGAAAGCTGGAACAGCGCCACCCTTCATAGGTATCCGGTTCAAGTGTTTTGAGGAACAGACCCGGGCACGTGGCCTGCGGACCCTTGACCTCTTTGTGTCCACGCTGGTCCGTGCCGGGGACTTGCCAGCAGGCCTGATCCTGACGCTGCCCAAGGTCACCACCGTGGCCCAGGTCAAGGCGATGGACTTCGCTCTCTCGCGCCTGGAGGAAATCCATGGACTGCCCGCTGGCCGCCTGCGATTCGAGGTACAGGTTGAAACGCCACAGCTCATCCTGGGTCCTGATGGAACCTCCCCTGTTGCCCAATTGCCCCATGTGGTGCCGGGGCGGATCAGCGCACTCCACTACGGGACCTATGACTACTCGGCCTCGCTGCAGATTTCTGCCGAGTACCAATCCATGGAGCACCCGGTCGCGGACTTCGCCAAGGAAGTCATGCAGTTGGCCGTGGCCGGCACCGGCATCCGGCTCTCCGACGGTTCCACCAACATCATTCCGGTAGGCGACAACGTTGACAACGCCTGGCGCCTGCACGGCCGCCTGGTCCGCCGGTCGCTGGAGCGCGGCTACTACCAGGGCTGGGATCTACATCCGGCACAACTGCCCAGCCGCTTCTCTGCCAGCTACGCGTTCTACCGTGAGGGCCTGCCCGCCGCGGCACTCCGGCTTCGGAACTACGTGGAACAGACGGCGGGCGGGGTCATGGATGAGCCCGCCACTGCCCGCGCCCTGGCTGGCTTCATTCTCCGCGGTGTCCAGTGCGGCGCCGTTGGTGCCGACGAGGTCCGCGAACTGACCGGCGTCGACCTTTCCCGCCTCACTGTCCTGGCCCACCCCCGGTTGGCCACTTCCATCTCCTAAACCAAAGGATTTCCCCATGGGCAAGTACTATTCCCCGCAAGGCGGCCTGCCGCCGCAGACGCACCTGACCACAGAGCGCGCCATCGTCACCGAGGCATACACGGTGATCCCCAAGGGCGTCATGACGGACATCGTCACAAGCAACCTGCCGGGCTTCACCAACACCCGCTCGTGGATCATTGCGCGGCCCATCTCGGGCTTTGCCACCACCTTCTCGCAGCTGATCGTGGAGATCGGCCCCGGAGGCGGCGCACCGCGCGCTGAATTTGAAGCAGGCGTTGAAGGCGTTATTTTTGTTACCCAGGGCAAGGTCAACCTGACCCTTGAGGGCGAACTCCACCACCTGGACGAAGGCGGCTACGCCTACCTTGCTGCCGGTTCGCAATGGGGGCTGGAGAACGTCACCGGGGAGGTTGTGTCTTTCCAGTGGATTCGCAAAGCGTACGAGCGACTTGAAGGCTACGAAGCCAAGTCCTTCGTGACCAGCGACGATGCCGTTGAACCCACGGCCATGCCCGATACCAACGGAGCGTGGAAGACCACGCGCTTCACCGATTCCTCGGACCTGGCGCATGATATGCAGGTCAATATTGTGACGTTCCAGCCCGGTGGCGTCATTCCGTTCCCGGAAACCCATGTCATGGAGCACGGCCTCTACGTCCTCGAAGGCAAGGCCATGTACCTGCTGAACAACGATTGGGTGGAGGTGGAGGCCGGTGATTTCATGTGGCTCCGCGCTTTCTGCCCACAGGCCTGCTACGCCGGCGGGCCGGGCGAATTCCGCTACCTGCTGTACAAGGACATGAACCGCCAGATCCGCCTGACCTGAACAACGCTGCCTACGTTGCCGCCAAGCACGCTGTCGGAGGGCTGACCGAGGCTGACGCCTTCGAGAACGCCACCCGGGACGTATTGCCCCTGTCCCTCGTTTGATCAGTAACGGAAGGTGGCATCATGCTGATCACACTCACGGGTATCGATGGCTCAGGCAAAACGACGGCGGCCCGCAACCTCGCAGGCTGGTATCACCAGGAGGGAGGCAAAGCCCTCCTGCTCAAGAACTGTGCGGGCCGTCGTTTCATGACTGTATGGAGCCGGAGACTGGGCATCAACCTGAACCCGCGGGTTGCCGACGCAGCTGAGACGGTAGTCCGCACGATCAATGTCCTGGTCTCCCACGCGCGGGCCCGCGCCTTCGACGGGCTGGTGGTCATGGACCGGGACCTGCACTGCCAGCTGGCCTTGCGTGAAGCGCGCGGACTTCCCCGCGGCACAGTCCTGCCGTGGCTGAACAAAGTGTTGCCCACGCCCGACGCTGTTATCCACCTCTATGTTTCGCCGCCCCGGGCCCATGACAGGATCCTCACCAGGGCCACGGACGAGGAAACTGTAGCCGACCTGAAGAACTTGTTGGAGGGCTATCGCCGGCTTCCAGAATATGCCGACTGGACTGTTGTCGACGCCGAAGCGTCACCGGGCGAGGTACTGCAGCGCGTGCGCCAGGCCACATTTGAGACCCAACTGCTCAAGGTTTAGTCAAGAATGTGCCCACGCGGGCATTCCATGCAGCGCATACCACTTTTTCAAGGTAAGTTTAAGTCACGTTCTCCGGTTTCCCCCAAGACTGGAGAGCCAGGAAGCCCCCAAGCTTGAGTCTCCGGATTCGCTGGGGGCTTCCACCCATTAAGGGGTAGGCCGGAAATCCTTGCTACAGGCGTCCACATGAGTCGTCAACGCACGTGTGACACGCCATATGACAGAGTGTCACACCCATGACGCCGATGGCCGCACCGTTCGGCGGCCACCACCAAGGGCGTGCAGGCACTGCCTCGTTTTATTGCTAGCGTTGGCCCATGAACAACAAACAGCTGTGGGTCGGTATCCTCTTTGGCGCCGCCATAGGGTTTGGACTCGGAATAGCCCTGTTCGACAAGCCATTCACCGGGCTCTTCGTTGGCGTTCTGCTGGGTGCCCTGATTGGCCTGGGGTTCCGTCCGGATCCAAGAAAGCGGTAGCTTAGCCGTCAGCAGCCAGGCGGCTCCGAATTTCTTTCCGCAGGACCTTGCCAATCAGGGACCGCGGCAGTTCATCAAGAATTTCTACCCGGCGGGGAACCTTGTAGGCAGTGAGTGTGCCACGGGCAAAATCAGTGAACGCAGACGAATCGAAGGTGACCCCCTCTTCCGGGACAACAGCGGCCACCACATCCTCCCCACCGCCCAGGCGGGGAAGACCCACCACGGCGAGTTCCTTGATGCCGGGGTAGGCGCTAAGAACGTCCTCGACTTCCACGGGGGAGACATTGAAGCCACCCGTGATGATGAGCTCCTTGATCCTGTCCCGGATGGTCAGGAAATGGTCCGAATCAATGGAAACAATGTCACCGGTACGGAACCAGCCGCCGTCGAGCAGGACTTCCTCGGTTTCTTCGGGCCGCTTCCAGTACCCGGCAAACACCTGAGGTCCCCGGACCAGGAGTTCCCCAGCCTGGCCCTGCGCGCGGTCCTCAGCAACATTGTCAGGGTTGACAACCCGAATGTCCGTCAGCGGGAAGGGAACTCCCACGGTTCCCGGCTTCCGCGAAGCGCCGATCGGGTTGCCAGCCAGAATCGGCGAGGTCTCCGTCAGCCCATACCCCTCGATAAGGAATCCGCCAGTGGCCCTTTCCCAGGTTTCCACTGTGGCAACGGGCAGGTTCATGGCCCCGGAAATGGCGAATCGAATGCTCTTCAGGCTCACGTTGTTCTCAGCTGCAGCAGAGGCGATCCGGTCATAGATCGGCGGGACAGCTGGCAGGAATGTGGCGGGTGACTTCTTCATCGCTTCCATGACCAAGCCGACGTCGAACTTGGGAAACAGGACCAGCTTGGCACCAATACTGAAGGCAAACGTCATGCACAGTGTCAGGCCATAGGCGTGGAACATTGGCAGGACCCCGTAGACGGTTTCCTTGCCATCCCGGAGTCCCGGCACCCAGGCGCGGCCCTGCGCCGCATTGGCCCGGAGGTTGGAGTGGCTCAGCATGGCACCTTTTGGCGCTCCAGTGGTGCCGCTGGTGTACTGCAAAACTGCGAGGTCGTGGGCAGCGGGGCGTGGATGCCTTTTGCGCAGTTCGCCTGATTTCAGCAGTGACTTCCAGGGCACCAGTGCGCGGGGGACGGGCCCGGCGCCCAGCGCCATTTCCGCACGTGTTGCCGCGAGCGCGGCACGCCCCGCCCTGGCCGCAGCCACCGGCAGCTTCAGTGCCAGTCGCTTGGCCAGGGGCATGGCCGGGATCAATTCAACGGAAATGATAGTGCGCACGGGGATATCCGCCGGCAGCTGGCGAATCCTGCCGGCAACCCTGTCCCACACAATCGCCACCGTGGCACCGTGATCCTCAAACTGGTGGCGCAGTTCCCTGTCGGTGTAGAGCGGATTGTGCTCCACCACTACTGCACCTAGGCGCAAGACAGCATGAAAGGCGACGATGTGCTGCGGGCAGTTGGGGAGCACCAGCGCTACCCTGTCTCCGGCCCGGACGCCAAGCTTCTTCAGGCCTGCGGCGGTCCGGCTGATCTGCTTGCCCAGCTCACGGTAGGACGTTGTGGCACCGAAGAATTCCAGCGCGGTCTTTGCCCCGAAACGCCGCACGGACTGATCCATCAGATCAACCAGCGAACCTGTTGGCAGCGTCATTTCCCTGGGCACCCCGGGTGCGTAGTGGGCAGTCCATGGCCTGCTGGCCCATGCTGACTCCGGGGCTGACCCCGCACGCTGGAAGAACTTGATCATGCCTGACCCCTGCCCGGGACACCTAAGTATCACCTGATTGCGCACCGTCCGGTTACCCTCCGATCCTATCTGCGCCAACCGTGGAAACTCTCCAAAGTGTGCGGGAAGACGCGCGGATTACTGTCCTGACGCCCTGCGACTGGTCCGTGTATTTGCCGTGGGCTGAGAGCAGAGTACCCTTGTGAGGTTAGGACAGCCTTGCCTGACTTCTATTTCCTGAAAGTCACCAATCATGACAGCAAATTTTCTCATCGGACTGCGGGAGGGCCTTGAAGCCTCCCTGATTGTGGTGCTCCTCCTGGCTTATGTCGCCAAGACGGGACGCCAGCACCTCATTCCCCGGATCTGGTGTGGCGTCGGCCTTGCCCTTGGCGTTTCCCTTGGTTTTGGGGCACTCCTGACATTTGGTCCGCGCGGGCTGACATTTGAGGCCCAGGAAGCAATTGGCGGTGGCCTGTCGGTGCTTGCCGTAGGACTGGTCACGTGGATGGTGTTCTGGATGGCCAGGACTGCCCGCTCCCTAGGTTCTGAGCTGCGGAGCAGCGTAGACAAAGCAGCCGACGGCGCCGCCTGGGGCCTGGTGATCGTGGCGGCTCTCGCCGTGGGTCGCGAAGGACTGGAGACAGCCCTGTTTCTCTGGGCCGCAGCCCAGGCAACCGGACAAACCACGATTCCGCTGCTGGGCGCCGTTCTGGGCCTGGGAGTGGCAGCATTCCTTGGCTACCTCCTGCACCGCGGCGTCCTAAAGGTTAATCTCTCGCGGTTCTTCACCTGGACGGGCGCAGCCCTGATCATCATTGCTGGCGGCGTCCTTGCCTACGGCATCCATGACCTCCAGGAGGCGGGCATCCTCCCGGGACTTAACACGCTGGCCTTCGATCTTTCAGTAACCATCCCGCCGTCGTCCTGGTACGGGACGCTCCTAAAAGGGACGCTGAACTTCTCCCCCGCCACCACGTGGCTGGAAGCGACAGCCTGGGTCGCGTACGTCATCCCCACCATGTATTTCTACCTGCGTTCACATCGCCGCAGCCAGGCACCACAGCTTTCAGGGCCACCGGCTGCACCAGCACCCGTCGACGCCGCGGCCGTCTCGACCGTTGTCAACTGATCCGCCCCGCACTTCTTCCACCCCTCTCCCCTAGGACCCACCCATGACAGATCCCACCCTGCCTCAGCGTCGCCGTTTCCTTGTGCCCCTGGGCCTCCTGGCCAGCGTGGTTCTCCTGCCACTCGCGCTCTCTGCCTGCACGGACAACGTGCCGGTAAGCTCTGCTGCATCAGCACGCGGGCCCATCACGGTATCTAGCAGCGATGATGGCTGCGACGTTTCCAGCAGTGAAACCGCCAGCGGAAATCTCACCTTCTCCGTGAAGAACGACGGCGGCCAGGTCACCGAGTTCTACCTCCTAGCTGAGGATGGTCTGCGCATTGTTGGCGAAGTCGAGAACATCGGTCCGGGTATCAGCCGGAACCTGGTGGTCACCGCCCCGGCCGGAAAGTACATCACTGCCTGCAAGCCGGGAATGGTCGGTGATGGCATCCGTGGTGCTTTTACCGTCACCGATTCAGGCCAGTCCCTGGATGTGGACACTGACCTGGCAAAGCTCAGCACCACAGCCACAGCCCAGTACACGTCCTACGTCAAGGACCAGACGGAGCAGCTTCTGGCGTCCACCAAGGACTTTGCCGAAGCGTTCAGGACAGGGAACACCCCAACAGCCCGTGACCTGTACGCCACCACCCGCATGCACTGGGAGCGCATTGAACCAGTCGCGGAATCTTTTGGTGACCTGGATCCCAAGTTGGATCTGCGCGAAGCGGACCTGGAACCAGGTGAGGACTGGACCGGATGGCACCGCGCCGAAAAGGACCTTTTCCCGCCCGCCGATTACACGCCTATGACCGCTCCCGAACGCGCACGGATTGCCGATCAGCTGGTGACCGATACAGCGGATCTTTATACCCGGACGCGGACGGTGGAGATCACCACCGACAAGCTGGGCAACGGCGCCAAGGAACTCCTGGATGAGGTAGCCACGGGCAAGGTCACCGGCGAGGAGGAAGCATGGTCACATACTGACCTCTGGGACTTCCAGGCAAACGTTGACGGTGCCCGTATTGCGTTCGAAAATCTTAAGCCCATCCTGGAACAGAGGAACCCGGAGCTTGCCGCGGAACTGGAGAACAGGTTCACCGTCCTGCAGACCAAGCTCACCACATACGCCACCGGCGACGGTTTCACCTACTACGATCAGCTGACTGCGGCCCAGATCCAGGAGCTCGCAGCACTGGTGGACTCCCTTGCTGAACCGCTCTCCGGCCTGACGGCCGCCGTCGTCCTCTGAGGAATGGCCCGAAATGACAAACGTGACACGACGCGGCCTCCTCTCCCTTGCTGGTGCCGGCGGGGTGGGCGCTGCCGCCGGATTTGTGGGCCACGGCGCGTTCTCCACCACCGGGGCCGCGGCCGTCACCCCAAGCGACACAGTGGCTTTTTACGGCGACAAGCAGGCGGGAATTACGACGCCAGCCCAGGATCGCCTGCATATTGCCGCCTTCGATGTCCTCACCGAGGACCGGGATGAGCTGATCGGGCTCCTCAAGGACTGGACCGCGGCTGCCGCAGCGATGACGCAGGGGCTCGATGCCGGGACAACCGGCGCAGTCAACGGCCCCTACGATGCGCCGCCGGAAGACACTGGCGAGGCCCAAGGGCTGAGCGCCAGCAACCTGACAGTCACCTTTGGTTTTGGTTCCACCCTTTTTGAGAAAGACGGTGCTGCGCGGTTCGGCCTGGCCGGTCGCAGGCCCGCGGCACTTATTGACCTCCCACACTTCCCGGGTGATGACCTTCAGGAGCAGCGTTCCGATGGTGACCTGGTGATCCAGGCATGCTCCGATGATCCCCAGGTTGCCGTGCATGCCATTCGGAACCTTGCCCGGATCGGTTTTGGGAAGGTCCGGGTCCGATGGTCGCAGCTGGGCTTCGGGCGAACCTCATCGACGTCCCGCTCTCAGCAGACGCCGCGGAACCTGTTTGGCTTCAAGGACGGCACCAGCAACGTCAGGGCCGAGGATTCGACGCTGTTGGACCAGCATGTCTGGGTACCTACCGGGGGCCCGGCTGCCGAGGAGTGGATGGCAGGGGGAAGCTACCTGGTGGCACGGCGGATCCGAATGCATATTGAAACCTGGGACCGCACTTCTCTCAGGGAACAGGAGGCTGTGGTGGGCCGCACCAAGGCCGAAGGTGCTCCAATGTCAGGTGGGACCGAATTCACGGAACCTGACTTTGCCGCCACTGGCCGGGCGAACGCACCACTGATCGCCTCCGATTCCCACGTGCGCCTGGCACATCCCGACCAGAACAAGGGGGTACAGATGCTACGCCGCGGCTACAACTTCACTGATGGCTCGGACGGCCTTGGCCACTTGGATGCGGGGCTGTTTTTCATCGCCTTCGTGACGGATGCCCGGTCTCATTACGTCCCCATGCAAAGAGCCATGGCCCGGCACGACACCATGTCCGTGGATTACCTGGTCCATACAGGCTCGGGACTGTACGCCGTCCCACCTGGGATTCAAGAGGGTGGCTACGTTGGCGAAAGCCTGTTCGTCTCCTAGCGGGGGACCCGTGGCATGCACCCGCCAACGCTGAAAGCGACGTTTGATGCCCGTGCACGAAACCTCAGTGCCGTGGGGACCTGTACACGATGCTCCGGTTCCGGCCCTGCCGTTTCGCCTCGAAAAGCGCCCTGTCGGCCGCATCAAGAAGCTCTGCCGCTGTGACAGTCGCCAGGTCGCAGACCCCTGAGGAGACCGTGACGGATATCTGCTCCGAAAACGGCACTGACGAAATCGATTCACCAGCATGTTCGGCAGCCAGCCTTGCGCTGTCAGCGGGCACCCCGGGAAGCAGCCAAACGAATTCTTCGCCACCTAGGCGGGCCATCATCTCGCCGTCGCGGCTTACCCCTTGCAGGCGGCGGGCAATCTCGGTCAGGACCGCGTCACCTGTGGAGTGGCCGAACGTGTCGTTGATGGACTTAAAGCGATCAACATCAAAGACCACCAGGCTCAGCGGCCCGCCAGTGTCCGCAGCTCCCTGCATCTCGCGGTCAAGTCGCTCCTGGAAGGTCCGCCGGTTGGGAAGACCCGTCAGTGCATCTGTTCTGGCCTGGTGCTCCAGGTCAGCACGTGCCTGGGTATTGCCGATGGCGATCTCCACCAGGGTGGCAAATTCGCTGAGCCGCCCCAGGACGTCAGCATTGATCCGCTCGTTGGAGCGGGCTGAAATGACCACCGCACCCCAGGCCTCGCCAGCTACGTTGATGGGCGCTGCCGCTGACGAACGAAACCCAGACGTAAGCATCGTTGCTTCTGCAATGCAGTTCGAGTCCGGCGCATAGCGGCTGATGGCGGCCGCTCCGGAGCACCTGACTGCGTCAGCCGCAAGCCCGCTGCCAGCGTGGCTTTTGTGCGTCCCCTGGACAATCACAGCGTCTGGCGGGGACACTGCAACGGCACGCACCTCATCCTGTTCAATGAAGCGGACCACAGAGGCCTTCTCCACCCGGAACAGGCCCAGCAGCACATCTGAAACCCGGGCTGAGACCGAGGCAGTGTCTTCGTTGCGGGCAATCGCTGTAGAAATCTCGTGGAGCGCCGCCCAGGTCTGTTCCTTCTGCCGAGCCCGGGTAATGTCCATCGCCACCACCATTCCTGCTGAAATTGGCCCCTCGGTCGCCACCGGACATGCAGTCAGGCTGAACGTTCGGCTGCCAACGTCGCGGCTCCAGGTCGTTTCTTCCCCTCGGAGCGCACCCCAGTATCGAGGTTCCACCTCTGCGATGAGCTTGTCGGGAAGACACTCAAAAATCGTGCGTCCTTCCAGTTCATCGGCCGTGTACCCAAAGGTCTTTAGCGCCTGCCCCTCAGCCACGATATATCGCAGGTCCGTGTCAAAGAGGAGAACAAAAACGCTGGGAATACTGCGGGCTAGGGCCCTGTACCTTTCGGCGTCCTGCTTTGCCTGCCGCTCCCCCGCAAGGGTGAGTGTCAGATCAGTAAAGAGCGAAACGAAACCTGCAACAGAGCCTTCGGTCCAATACGGGACAAATGAGACGTGGAAAGTCCGGTTCTCGCCGGAGATACCCCGCGAGCGCAAGGTCCAGTGCTCCTCTGTACCGCCAAGCACAGCCGCGACGTGCGGAATGCTGGCCTGATACGCGACGGGGCCCAGTACATCACTGAGGTGCGCGCCCCTGATGTTCGCTTCCGTGAACCCAAACCATCGGGTCAGGGCACCATCCGCTACGGCGTTGGTAAGGTTGCGGTCCCAGTAGCCCATCATGGTGGGAGGGCCGTGGTGGCCGGCATGATCCTGGCTGATCGCCGGAGCGGGCTCTCCCGGTTGATCCATTGAATACCCCACTGCCTGAGTCCCCATTGCCCTATGGTGCCAGATATTCCGGTGGAGTCACATACGCCCCCGCTCCTACCCAGGGCCGGGCGTCACCGCCTGCTTTTCCGTCCCTGGTCCGACGACGTACGGGCCACCATAAATACGTCGATGGGGTCTTCATGTTCCAGGATGAACCCGTTCCGCTCATAGAGCCGACGGGCGGCACTGCCCTGCAAAACGTTCAACCGGAACGGACGTTGGTCAGCACTGACATGCATCAGATGGCGAAGCACCAGGCCACCGAGGCCTCTGCCCTGCTGAGCTGGGGATAGGTAGAAGT
The DNA here is from genome assembly GCF_030063285.1 of Pseudarthrobacter sp. PS3-L1. Lineage (GTDB taxonomy): Bacteria > Actinomycetota > Actinomycetes > Actinomycetales > Micrococcaceae > Arthrobacter. The sequence goes on from NZ_JASISU010000003.1 coordinate 460,314, forward strand.
GTTCAATCCATTGCTCGTCCTTCTCAGGGCGAACGGCCGCGCAGCCCACTGGCTCCCCCTCGACCTCAATGACGAACGTGTGTTCGGGTCGAAAGCCATTGAGGAACCGTTGGCGGACCCACCCGCCGTCATATCGATCTAGGCGCTCAAGGTCAGGGCGCATCACGACAGCACGGAGCTCAGCGATCCAGTGAGCATCGGCGGGCAGGCTGCGGCGAAGTGACCATTCTGGGGTCATTGACGTAGTTAGGCGCACACGAACGACAGTAGCGAACCCTGCTTCGGTCAGCCCATTTTCCGTCGGCTGAAGGCTTCCAGGCTCAGGAGGCCTGCGGCCCCAACGCTTCCCCATCGGGAGGATTGTGTGGGGAGGGTTCCTTGAGTTCAACGAAAAACGAGTGGGTGTCTGTCTGGCCCGTATTACGCCCAGAGTGGGTCTGGGCTGGTAGCCAGTGCGCCGATCCGGCCGGTATATCAACATCCACGGTTCTGCCGCCACTCGATAGCCGCCGCCTGAACGAACTCGCCGTGATCATGACACTGTCCGGGTGGGAATGTTCCACAGACTCAAAGCCCGGACGGTCCCTGTATTCGAGCACCCGGACCCGATCGTTCTCGAAGAGCACGCTGTACTGACCCGGATTAGTCTGGACTGGATCTCCGCTCATACGGCGAACTGTACGCCCGTTCAGTGCAGGCAACCACACCTTTGCGCAACACCTGAAGCGGGACAAGTGAGCCTGTGCGTTCCGCGTAGGCTCAAGGAACCAGCCGAAGCCGAAAGTACGAGATGCCTTTTTCCTCCCGGACCACACGTACCCTTACAATTGTTGGACTCACCGGTGCACTTGCCCTCAGCGGGTGCACAGCCGCTGTTCCGCCAGCACCGGACGCTGTCGAGACCTCCGCGCAGCCGGTTCCCGTGGTTGTCCTGGCAGATGACACAACAGCACCGCGGAAGGTCCTTTCGGATTCCGAGGCCGGATCCGCGCTGCAGATGAGCCAGGCCCTCTACGAAGAAAGCCCCGTAGCTGTCGTTTTCGCGCGCGACAGTGCCACCGGATATGCCGGGACCGATGCGGATCTAGGACCCGCGGCAAGCGCAGCAGCCGGCCTGCAGGTGCCGCTGCTGGTGATAAATCCCGACGGCGGCGGGCTGGCTGAGGTAACAGGAGAACTGGATCGGCTGCGCGTGGAAACAGTGGTTGGCTATGGAAGTCCCGGGGCAGACTGGGCAAGGCTCCGCGCGTCCCGCGGGCTTTTGGCCGGGCCATCAGGCCCAGTAGATTTTTCCTCGGTCCTTGGACTCGATGTCACGCCCGTGTCAGTGCAGGAGCCTGCTCTTATTACGTCCGTCAGTACTTTGGACAGCTCAGATCTGCGTCTGCTCGAGATACCTCCCCGGCCAGGACCAGCCACAGGGGAAACAACCGACCCGGCACTAGGCTCCACGTCCGACGTCGAACGCTCACTGGCTGACCAGGCCACCGCTGCGACGCTGCCGGACTTCCGGGCTCCCGTACATCCCTCGCCCGCACTGGTGTTGGCAACAGCCTCTTCCGCCCCGGCGCCCCTGGCGACCGCCAGGGCGGCGGGAGCGAATGTCCAGGTACTGGCAGCGGGTGATCCCCGGTCAACCCCAGCGGCCGTAGATGCAGTGTCAGCACTACCCGATTCACCAGTTTTTGGTATCGGCGCCGACTTCGGAACTGACGCGGATTTCGCAGACCACACAGCTGTGGCCGCGACAGGCGTACAACTCCCCGGCGGCGGGCAGACAGTGTTTCCCGGCCGACGCATGGTGGCTCTTTATGGCCATCCCAGCGGCCCCTTCCTTGGGGCGCTGGGAGAACAGGGGATTGCGGACACCATGGCGAGGGTGAAGGATCTTGCAGCCCAGTATCAGCCCTACAGCGACGAGCCTGTGATCCCTGCGCTTGATCTCATCGCTACAGTTGCCAGCGGCGCGGCCGGACCTGACGGTAACTACTCCAACGAGACGCCCGTGGCTGATCTCATGCCCTGGGTGGCCGCGGCGGAAAAGGCGGGAATCTATGTGGTGCTTGATTTTCAGTCTGGGCGCACGGATTTCCTTTCCCAGGTGCGCATGTACGAAGAACTCCTCACCCGCCCAACAGTCGGCCTGGCACTGGATCCGGAGTGGCGTCTTACTCCCGATCAGGTTCCGCTGGAACAGATTGGCACTGTCAGCGCCGAGGAAATAAATGCAACGTCGGCATGGCTGGCACATCTGACGCGGACAAGGAAGCTTCCCCAAAAAATGCTGATGGTCCACCAATTTAGGGTGGACATGATCTCCAACCGCGGGGCGCTGGATCTCTCACACAGCGAACTGTCGCTGACACTCCATGCCGACGGCCATGGAACGACTGCCCAGAAACTGGAAACATGGAAGGCCCTGCAGGACACCATGCCAGCGGGAGTGTGGCCCTCGTGGAAAAACTTCTACGACGAAGACAAGCCCATGCTGACTCCGGAGCAGACGTACACGGAGGTAGCGCCGAAGCCGTGGCTGGTCACCTACCAGTAGGCAGCAGGATCAGGAGGCCAGCCGTTCGGGAACGGCAACGTCCATCGCGGGTTGTGGCTGATTGATCTGCGCCCACACCTCATCCAGGGAAAGGCCCAGCACGTCCGCAATGGCGGCGATGGTTGGGAAAGCAGGAGTCGCAACGCGCCCTGACTCTATTTTACGCAGTGTCTCAGGGGAAATACTGGCGTCAAACGCGGTGGAGACAATGGAGCGCACGCCCCTGGCTTGGCGAAGGAGAGCACCCAGTCGGTGTCCGCGCTCGGCTTCTGCTGGGGTGAGGGGCAATCTGACCATACGACCAATAGTAGTACCGTTATAGTATTACCGGGATAGTTATTGGTTTACGAGGAAGGTGTCGCATGATCGAGATTCTGAGCCCAGCAGAGTTGGCCCGGGCCCGGGTTACGGGTGCCCTGGTGGGAAATATCTTGCAGACCATGAGGCAACGCGCCACCGTGGGGACCAATCTTCTGGATATCGACCGATGGACGCGGGAGATGATCCTGGAGGCAGGAGCACAGTCCTGCTATGTCGACTACGCCCCATCCTTTGGGCGCGGCCCTTTTGGACACTACATTTGCACGTCAGTCAATGACGCGGTCCTCCACGGGCTTCCCCACGACTACGCCCTCGCAGACGGCGACCTGGTGACACTGGACCTTGCCGTCCTGAAGGCCGGGATCGCCGCGGACTCAGCCGTCAGCTTTGTTGTCGGAGATTCGGCGCCCGCGGAGAGCCTTGCGCTGATCAGCACCACGGAAAAAGCACTTGAAGCGGCCATCGCCACGGCCGGCCCCGGCGCCCGGATCGGCGACATTGCGCATGCTATTGGAACTGTCCTCAGCGAGGCAGGCTATCCCATCAACACTGAATTCGGTGGCCATGGAATCGGCTCCACCATGCACCAGGACCCCCACATTCCAAATACCGGACGCCCTGGCCGGGGTTTTCAGCTCCGCCCGGGCCTGCTGCTGGCAATCGAACCGTGGGTGATGGCAGACACGGCAAAACTGGTCACGGATCCGGACGGCTGGACACTGCGCAGTGCCACTGGCTGCCGGACCGCGCACAGTGAGCACACCATCGCTATCACTGACGATGGTGCGGAAATCCTGACAGTGCGGGCCTGAAGCCCCACGATTTTTCGCTGATGAAAGTGGCCGGGCCGAACCGGCGGCGCAAGCTGATATCAGGAACCCGGAAGATTCACTGTGGCACGCACGGCAAGGTGATCACTCTCTCCAGCGGGCAGCGTGGTGTTTGAGGTGACCTCAAGACCACGCTGCAGCACGTGGTCCAGACGCAGTGCCGCGAAAGGTTCACGGGGCCAGGAAAACCCGAACATTCCTTGGTCCTGATTAGGCTCATCAAGCGTTCCGGTCAGCGCAGAAAACGCGCGGTCTGTAGACGTAGCGTTGAAGTCCCCCACAGCAATGAGCGCCGGGCTTTGATCGGCACGAAGGATGCCAGCTAGTTGGTCCAGCATTCGGTCCCTGTTACCGTGCTCATTCTGGCGAGCCGATGCGGCATGCACTGCATAGAGGCGGACGCTTCCGGATTCGGTCTCAACCTGCGTTGTCAGTGCCCTCTTCCAGCCCAACCCCAGATCCAGCGGTTGGGAATCAGAGAGTAGGTATTTGCTCCAGAGACCCACTGTGCCCACCACAAAACTGTAGGGGTGTGTCTGGATGAGAGCTGCGGTAACACTCTGGGCGCTGCCGGCATCGAGCTCCTGCAGCGAGATGACGTCGCTCTCAGCCAGCGCTAGGGCTGACGCGGCAGCCGCTCCGGTGCCCGCCTCAATATTCTGGCTGCTGATGGTCAGCTGGTGCGCGGCAGCTTCAGGCGCACCCCAGGCAAGGGGGACAATCCCCGGACCAAAAATCGCCAGCCATGCCACTGCCGGAACCAGAACGGCAGCTACTCCCACCCGGCTCTTGGCCATCAGTGCCAGCACCAGCAGGGCGGGCACGGCCAGCCAATACCACGGTGCGGCACTGTCAACCCACAGGGACAGACCCATGACGTCGGGAATGATGGAGTGAAAAAGTATGAGGAGCGTGCTCAGTAGCGCGCCCCAGATGAGGCATGCCCGCAGGATCCGCCGTGCACCGGAACTGCTGCCGGTCTGACGCTGATGGCATGACGCGTCGTCAGGAAAGGACATATTCACCTACGTTGCCACAAAGAACTGACAACAAGCAGGGAGGCACCAGGCGGTCAGCCTCAACCACCCTGTGATGGGGTGGGAGTCGCTTCGGAGCGGATCCGGGAACGCTTGCCGCCCAACTGTGCTGCAGCTCCTGCGCTGACCACCAGAATGATGCCGACCAGCTGGAGCGCCGAAGGTTGCTGATGCAGGATGATCAGACCCAGCACGACGCCCAAGGCCGGTTCCAGTGCCGTCAGCGTGCCAAACGCCGTCGGGGTCATCCTGCGCAGGGCCAGCATCTCCAAGGCAAACGGCAGCACAGGCAGCAGGACTGCCAGCCCCGCAGCCGCGGCCAGGATTCCAAGGGTCAGGTGGCCTGCAGCTTGTGGAATTCCGAAGACCGCAGCAGTCAGCGCCGCAATCGGAATGGTCAGCGACAGGGTACCTATCCCGCTGAACCTGTCCCCGATGCGCTGCGTGAGGAGAATATAAAACGCCCACCCAACAGCGGAGAGGGCAGCAAATCCCACGCCCACTCGATCAAATCCGCCCTCCCACGGCTGGGTGAGGAGCACCACCCCGGCCAGGGCCAGCGCAGGCCAGGCGAGCGCACGCTGGCTATGGCTGCGGACTGCGGCCACCGTCAGCGGTCCCAGGAATTCGATGGCCACAGCGGTCCCCAGCGGTATGTGTTCAATCGCAGAGAGGAACCCCATGGTCATCACACCGGTGCTCACACCCAGTCCGGCAATGGTGGGAATATCGTTGCGGCGGATGGACCGCAGCGGTGGCCGAACCAGGAGGAGGAGAATCACGGCCCCCATGGTCAGGCGAAGCCAGGACGTTCCAAGGGGGCCCACAGCTGCAATGAGGTCAATGGATAGCGCAGATCCCAGCTGGACCGAGAGCATGGCCGTCACAGCCAAGGTCCAGGCCGGAGGGGCAATATTGCGCGCGGCACGGCTACTCATGAACGGACTCCGCATGAGCACCCTGGCCAACCCCGGGCTCAAAAACGGCCAGGGAAAAGCAGGTGGGACCGGCGCCTGAGTTGCGGAAGGCATGGGGACGATCACCAGAGAAGGAGAGCGCATCACCGATCTCCAGCGTCACGCACTGGTCTTCTATCTGGACGGTCAGCTGCCCGGAATGGACCTGTAACAGCTCCTTGGTTCCCGTGGAGTGTGCTTCGCTCTCATGCGCGTCTCCAGGTCCAAGAGTCCAGTCCCACAGTTCCACCACATCCAGAGATCCGGTGCCGGCGACCAGGACACCGCGCCCGCCATTACTCGAGCTCCACAGCACGGCACCGTCTCCGTTGCGGGTCACCCTCGTGGCCTTGGGCTGGGGAGACTCCACGAGTGCGGGCAATCCAACGCCCAGGGCATCACCGATCCGCAGGAGCGTCCCGATACTGGGGTTGGCCGCGCCCTGTTCAACATTGATCAGCATCCGCCGGCTCACGCCTGCTGCTTCTGCGAGCTGGTCAAGCGTCAGGGCCCTGACCTGGCGCTCGTGCCTGATGCGCCCACCAATTGCCGCGGCGAGCGCGGCCGTTGTCCCGTCCATAAGTGCAGCATAGTGCACTCATAGTGCATCAGATGTTTTGGTCCCGCGCCCCCGGCGCCTTATCCACCACGACAAACCGTTGATGGAACATCCTGACAACCTCGACCAGCACGATCGCTCCGGCTGCCACCACGGCCAGAAGCAGCGCCGTGAACCTGGACAGGTCCGCAAATTCCAGAAAGTCCCGGGCCAGCGGGAGAACATACGCCACCACCAGTCCACCGACCATCGCCGCCAGCAAGGCGGCCTTGAACCACGTGATGGGTCGGGCCAGTACCGCCAGGATCCAAAGGCCCACAACTCCCAGCAACAAAGATGCCCCGGTACGGATTTCCGGCTCCGGAATTCCAGCCGTTGCTGCGAGACGGGCAAAAACTGCCAGCCCGGCAGCCACCACGACGCCCGACGGAACAGCGAAACTCAGCGAGCGCCGGAGGAAACCTGGTACGTAGCGCTGGGCATTGGGCAGCAGAGCAAGGAAAAACGCGGGGATACCGATGGTCAGGCCATCCGTCATGGAGAGCTGGCGGGGCAAAAACGGGAAGGGTAGGAACATGACTCCAAAAACCAGTGCCAGCACAACTGCATACGCGGTTTTGGTGAGGAAAAGCATGGACACACGCTCAATATTGGCAATAACCTGCCGCCCCTCCGCGACCACTACCGGAAGATGGGAAAACTTCCCGTCCAGGAGGATCATCCGGGCCACTGCCTTGGTGGCGGCAGCCCCCGAGTTCATGGCGATGCCAATGTCCGCTTCCTTGATGGCCAGGGCATCATTGACACCGTCGCCGGTCATGGCAACAGTCCGGCCTGCGGCCTGCAATGCCACAACGATGGTTTTCTTCTGCTCCGGACTGACGCGGCCAAAGACCACGTTCTTTTCCAGGACGTTGATGAGCTCCCGCTGGTCCTCAGGGAGGTTGCGGGCATCGAATCCATGAGGCGCGTCCAATCCGACATCACGGGCAATGGCTGCCACAGTCTGCGGGTTGTCCCCCGAAATGACGCGGACGGCAACACCTTGCTCGGCGAAATATTCCAGAGTCTGGCGGGCATCAGCCCTGACGCTTTCGCGGAACGTCAGCAATGCCACGGGCGTGGCATCGACTGGGACGCTTTCGTCCGACGTCGGCGTTCCATGCGCCAGCACAAGCGTGCGCCGCCCCGTACGGGCAAGCTCAAGCGCCTTGGTGTGCAGATCAGAGGCCTCCGAGGGGAAAACCATCTCCGGTCCGCCCAGGACCCACATGTCCGTGCCAAATGTTACCGAGCTCCACTTCCTGGCCGAGGAAAAAGCTATCCTTCCCGAAGGATCCTCCGCGGGAATGTCCGAGTACTCGGCCGCCAAGCTGCGCGCCGTGGCGTTGGCGTCATTCTGGACGCCGTACCAGGCAAGGACGTGCTGCCAGCCGGGCACGTCCTTGACCACGTGCGCCGCATCAAAGACAATATTTCCCTGCGTAAGGGTACCGGTCTTGTCCAGGCAAATAATGTCTACTCGGGCCAGCCCCTCCACGGCAGGCAGTTCCTGGATCAGCACCTGCTGCCGGGAAAGCTTCACAGCTCCCACGGCAAACGCGATACTTGTCATCAGGACCAGGCCAAGCGGAACTGTGGCCACCACGGAGGCGATCGATGCCACCGCAGCCTCACGCCACGCTCCAGTCTCAACAGCCACGCTCCACCCACCCGCTGCAATCATCTGCGCGTTGAGCACAATGAGCGCCAGCGGCCCCACCAGCCACGCGACCCATTTCAGCACCCGGTCAATCGAGGACCGCAGCTCAGAGGAGACCAGCGAGAACCGCTTGGCCTCGGTGGCAATCCTGTTCGCGTAGGAATCAGCCCCCACCTGGAGAACCCGCGCCATTCCCTCACCTGCCACCACCACGGAACCGGACAGGACGCCGTCGTCCGTATTTTTCTCCACGGGATCCGATTCCCCCGTGAGCATCGATTCGTCCAGTTCCAGCCCGTCGGAATGAAGGACCCGCGCATCAGCGGATATCTGGTCCCCTGCACGAATGACCAGGATGTCATCCAACACCACGCCAGCCACTGCAATGTCATGTTCGACTGCGTCCCGCAGGACACGCGCGGTGGGAGCGTTGAGCAGGGCAAGCCGATCGAGGGCACGCTTGGCCCGATACTCCTGCACCGTGCCAATAACGGCGTTGAACAGGGCGCTCAACCCAAAGAGGGCATCCTGCCAGCGGCCCAGAAACATCAGGACCAGGAAACAGGCAGCAATGATGCCATTGAACAGCGTGAAAACATTGGCCCGGACAATGGTCCAGACGCTTCGGCTGGTGTTCTGCCTAAAGGCATTCGTCTGGTTCCGGGCAACCCGGTCATTTACCTGAGCAGCACTCAGACCCTTTTTCTCGGGTTCGGCTCGGGTGGCAGTCATGATGCAAGTCTGCGGGTGATGGTGCGCAAAAGAAAGCACCCTCCACCGTGCTCGCGCTGGCAGCGTTTTGTCGCGACACGCTTCCCAAGCCCTCTGCGGCGGGAAGAACGGCAGGACAGTGCCGCACGGCGGGATGGGCGGGGAAAATCTGCTCAGCCAATGTGACTTGACGCACAGTGAGAGCGCGTGCTACTTTCCTTCAGTAAAACTTGTTAGCGCTAACAGAATCGGGTTTTGACCCCTCATCTTGGCTAACCGGACCTAATTCATACTGGCATGCGAGACGGCATCGAGGCTGTCCCCCACCGGTATCTGTTCGTGGACTGTGTCGTCCGCGAAAGGAGCACAGCACGTGAGAATCAAGAAACTCCTGGGCGCATTCGCCGTCGTCCTGGCGATTACAGCTGGCGCAACCGGTTGCGGTGCCCGCGGCGGAGCTACAAGTTCCTCCGAGGGCGCGGACAACTCCGGCTCTTTGGTGGGAATATCAATGCCCACACAGACCTCGGAGCGGTGGATCGCTGACGGCAAGAACGTCTCAGACTCCGTTGCCAAGCTGGGCTACAAGGCAGATCTCCAGTACGCCAACGACGACATCCCTACGCAGGTCGCCCAGATCGAGAACATGCTGACCAAAGGCGCAAAGGCCTTGATCATTGCAGCCATCGACGGGACCACCCTGACCGATGTCCTTGCCAAGGCCAAGGAACAGGACGTCAAGGTCATCGCCTATGACCGCCTCATCAACGGAACCCCGGACGTGGACTTCTACACCACATTCGATAACTACACCGTTGGCGTGCAGCAAGCCACCTCACTCCTGACGGGACTGGGTCTCGTGGACGCCACGGGCGCAAAGGTCGATGGCAAGGGCCCCTTCAACGTGGAACTGTTTGCCGGCAGCCCTGATGACAACAACGCCAACTTCTTCTGGTCCGGCGCCATGGATACCCTCCAGCCGTACCTCGACGCCGGGACCCTCAAAGTCCCCAGCGGCCAGACCAAATTCGAACAGGCAGCGATCCTGCGTTGGCAGGCGCCCGTAGCGCAGAAGCGGATGGAAGATATCCTCTCTGCGGCGTATAGCTCAGGCACGAAGCTCGACGGCGTACTGTCCCCATATGACGGTCTGTCGATCGGCATTATCTCGGCCCTGACCAGCACCGGTGGCTACTCCACAGGCGCACTCCCCGTGATCACCGGCCAGGATGCAGAAAAAGGCTCCGTGAAGTCCATCATCGCCGGTGAACAGTACTCGACAATCTTCAAGGACACCCGCCAGTTGGGCGATCAGGCAGTCAAAATGGTTGACGCCCTCATGAAGGGCAAAGAGCCTGAGGTCAATGACACCGAGACATACAACAACAAGGTCAAGGTTGTTCCGGCGTACCTGCTGAAGTCCGTGATTATCACCAAGGACAACTACCAGAAGGAACTCATCGACTCGGGCTACTACACCGAGGCCGACGTCAAGTAAGCACTACGTCGAGGGGCGGCCGGGCCAAGGCTCCGCCGCCCCTCTGCAGGCCACTGCAGCCGCAGTAGGGCCCAGGTTCAACAAGTCAGTGGGAATTGACGATGAATACACCCATTCTTCAAATGCGAGGAATCACCAAGACTTTCCCTGGGGTCAAGGCGCTGCAGGACGTCACCCTAGATGTTAACCGCGGCGAGGTACACGCCATCTGCGGGGAAAATGGAGCCGGGAAATCCACCCTGATGAAAGTCCTCTCGGGCGTCTATCCCGATAGCTCCTTCGACGGCGACATCCTCTTCGAAAATGAGCCCTGCAGCTTCGCCAGCATCACCGATAGCGAGAAACGGGGCATCGTCATCATCCATCAGGAACTGGCTCTCAGCCCGTACCTGTCAATCGCAGAGAATATCTACCTCGGTAATGAACTCTCGTCCAAAGGATGGGTGGATTGGCGCAAGACCAACCTCGAAGCCGCCAAACTGTTGGCGCGGGTGGGACTGAGCGAAAACCCTGCCACGCCCGTACAGCACATCAGCGTCGGCAAGCAGCAACTCGTGGAAATTGCCAAGGCGCTGTCGAAGCAAGTCAAACTCCTGATCCTCGACGAACCGACTGCGGCCCTCAATGACGAAGATTCCAGCCACCTCCTGGATCTCATCCTGCACCTGAAGGGACAGGGCGTCACGAGCATCATCATCAGCCATAAACTCAACGAGATTCGCAAAGTCGCCGACGCCGTGACAATCATCCGCGACGGGCAGAGCATTGAAACCCTCCGCCTCAACGACGGGGAGATCACACAGGAACGCATCATTCGCAGCATGGTGGGCCGCGACCTGGCCAGCCTCTATCCGGATCGCAACCCCACGATCGGCGAGGAAGTCCTCCGCATTGAGAACTGGTCGGTCAGGCATCCGCAGGATCACACACGCATGGTGGTGAGCAATGCCAGCCTCAATGTCCGCAAAGGCGAGGTCGTTGGCCTAGCGGGGCTCATGGGTGCAGGCCGCACAGAACTGGCCATGAGTGTTTTCGGGCGGACATACGGCCAAGCAGTTACGGGCAAGGTCTATAAATACGGCAAGGAAATCAACACGGGTTCCGTCTCGGCCGCCATCAACCATGGAATCGCCTACGCCACCGAGGACCGCAAGCACTACGGCCTAAACCTGATCGAGGACATCAAACGCAACATCTCGCTCGCCGCCCTGCCAAAACTCGTTACCAAGGGGTGGGTCGACAAAAACAAGGAAACCGTGGTTGCCAACGGGTACCGGAAGAGCATGAACATCAAAGCTCCCTCCGTTGCTGCTGTCACCGGCAAGCTCTCCGGTGGTAATCAGCAGAAAGTGGTGCTGAGCAAGTGGATGTTCTCCGACCCTGACGTCCTGATCCTTGACGAGCCCACCCGGGGAATCGATGTGGGCGCAAAGTTTGAAATCTATACCATCATCGCCAAGCTCGCGGCCGAAGGTAAGGCCGTCATTGTCATCTCATCCGAGTTGCCCGAACTGCTTGGCATCTGCGACAGGATCTACACCCTGTCTGCCGGACACATCACGGGTGAAGTTCCGATCGCCGAGGCGACTCAGGAATCCCTGATGCACTTCATGACACAAGAGAAGGAATAGCCACCATGTCCGCTCTACGCGAATCCCTGGGATTTCTGGCCAGCCGCCTGCGCCAGGTTGGCATCTTTGTTGCCCTGATCCTTATTGTCCTGCTCTTCCAGGGGCTGACAGGCGGGATCCTCCTCCAGCCCCAAAACGTCAGCAACCTGGTGGTCCAGAACAGCTACATCCTGATCCTGGCCATCGGTATGGTGATGGTCATCATCGCTGGACACATCGACCTCTCCGTAGGCTCTGTCGCAGGTTTTATCGGTGCAGTTGCTGGTGTTTTCATCGTTCACTGGGGATGGGCCTGGTGGATTGCGATCCCCGCCTGCCTACTTGTGGGGGCACTGGTGGGCGCCTGGCAAGGCTACTGGATCGCCTACGTTGGCATTCCGGCGTTCATCGTCACCCTTGCCGGCATGCTGATTTTCCGCGGTCTGACGCTCATCACCCTCAAAAACCAGCAGATCACACCGTTCCCTGATGAGCTGCGCGCCCTTGGCGGCGGTTTTCTTCCCGATATTTCCGGCGGCACGTCCGTTCTCGAATGGCTCACTGTCATCCTGGGAGTAACCGCGACCTTCGCGCTGATTTTCCAGGGATTCAAGGAACGCCGTAGTCAGAAGAAGTTTGATCTTGAGGCCGAGCCGCGCGTCTGGTTCATTACCAAGACCGCCTTTATTGCGTTGCTGATGCTGGCTATCACGTTCCTGCTCGCTTCCTACCGCGGAACCCCCATCGTGCTGATCGTCCTGGCAGTCTTGGTAATTGTCTACACCGCGCTGATGAACAACAGCGTTTTTGGCCGCCATACCTACGCAATCGGTGGAAATCTCCACGCTGCCGAGCTCTCCGGCGTAAAAACCAAGGCAGTCACGTTCCGGCTCTTCGTGAACATGGGCGTTCTTGCCGCACTTGCTGGCCTGGTTTTCACCGCGCGGCTGAACTCAGCCCAGCCCGCCGGTGGCACAGGTTTCGAACTCGATGCCATTGCTGCGGCCTTTATCGGCGGCGCCGCCGTCACCGGCGGAATTGGCACGGTGGCCGGGGCCATGATCGGTGGCCTGATCATGGGTGTCCTGAACAACGGAATGTCCATCCTTGGCCTCGGTACGGACTACCAGCAGCTCATCAAGGGACTGGTCCTGCTCCTGGCAGTTGCCTTCGACATCTTCAACAAGAATCGCGCAGGCGGCGAAAGCGTATTCATCAAGTTCTTCAGGAGCAGCAACACGCCGTCAACCCCAGAACAGCCAAAAAAGGACAGGCTGGAGCCAGCAGGCGCTGCTTCCACCACTGAAAGAACCAGCGTCACACAAAAATAGCCAACATCTCCTGAGAGCGAGCGCTCCCCGTCCGCTGGCCATTGCGCAGCGGGGCGGGGAGTGTCGCCACCTTCAGCTGCCGCAAGCTAGGGTTCAACGTATGCGAAAGATGAGCAGAGAGCATCCCTGGCTGTTCCTTGCCATATCTCTGGTGACCGTCTGGTTACTGCTGTTTGCATTCGGCGCTGCCACAGGCCGCACACCGGGAGAAGCTGCGACCAACGCCGTGCCATACGCGGTGATTGTTGCGCTCGTGGGAGCATTCCAGCTCCGCAAAGTTCGCAAAGTCCACGCCCACCTGGCCATAGAGAACCAGGTCCTAGGGTACGTTCGCTACCCGGATTCGAAGTCCGGCTCCCTCAGTGGCATCTGGAACCTGGTCATCATCACTCCGGGGGCTGGCGAAAGCCGCTTCCAGTCCGCGGATTCGCACACCTTCGAGGCCACGGGCCGGGAAACCCGGGTTCCGCTCCTTGGACTCTCCCCTGCTCGCCGCACACTCCCCCTCGTTGAGAAGTACATCGCAATCTCTGGTCTGTCAGCTGCCATGGCTCAGACTGCCAGCGGTCGGCTGGAAATCGCAGCAACACCGGAGGACCTGGATCGCCTGGCAGCGGCCATCAGTCCTGCAAACACCTCTCCAGGGGACCGCTCCACACCGTAAATGGCGTCGCCGTCACCAGCCAGGTCCGGCCGTTGCAGGCGCCCCGAGCTACCCCCGGCGCTCCAGGAACAGCACATCCCGCACAAAAGAGCAGGCCAGCAGAATCAATGCACTTCCACTGACGACGGCGGCAGCACCCACGGGAACAACCGGGACCAGCGCGATGCAGAGGGCGACTCCCACTGTGCCCGCCGCCACCCGCCGGAACTGGCTGAACGGTAGCTCCTGCCGCCATCGCGGCCTGATCCAGGAACCCACCACAAACAGGTAGCGAAGGAGGCCAACCAGAAGGACCCACCACCCCACCGTGGCGGCGACAGGCACACTCAAAACCAGCAGCATGGCGGCATCTGTTTCCAGATCGAGCCGCGCACCCTGAGGGCTGACGGTCCCTGTGTAGCGGGCCACGGCACCGTCCACAGCGTCAAGACCCAGCGCCGGGACGGCAAGGGCGAGCAGCCACCAGGATCGCGATTGGCCATCCATCACCAAGGCCAGCACAACCAGGGCGCAGCCAACAACAAGAAGACCCCGCAGCAGCGTTACCTTCGTCGCGGGACCTGACAGCCAGGGCCGACGTCGGGCCCCATTCATCGCGTTGTACTGTGCACCTGGCATGGGACCCTTCAGCAACAAAAATGGCTCTTCGTGTGTTCGGTCATTCTAGGACGCTGTGAACGTGGCGCCTACCAAGGGTTTCGGACTCCGGTGGATAGATTGGCTCCAGCAGATGGCGGCGATCAAGCGGCTGTTCTTGCCCATGCCAGAGACTGGAGAATCGTGAAAGTTGTAGTCATCGGTGGCAGCGGCCACATTGGAACCTACCTTATCCCCCGGCTGGTTCGCGCCGGTCATGACGTCACAAGCATCAGTCGCGGAATGAGCAGGCCCTACGCAGCGGCAGCCGAATGGGACCAGGTGCATCAGCTGACAGCGGACCGGAGCCAGGAGGACAGGGACGGCACCTTCGCGGCCAGAATCGCCACCCTGCAGGCCGATGCCGTCATTGATCTGGTCTGCTTCACCATCGAATCGGCAACGAGCCTCGTTGAGGCACTCAGGAATGACACGGGGCACCTGGTGCACTGCGGATCCATCTGGCGATATGGTCGCAGCCGCAAACTTCCCATCCGCGAAGGATCCGACGCGGCCGAACCCCCTACCGGGGAGTACGGTATCCAAAAAAACCTCATCGCCGAGTACCTGAAGTCGGAGACGGCTGCTGGAGGATTGGTCACAACCTCGTTGCATCCAGGTCACATTGTGGGTCCCGGCTGGCACCCGATTGGGCCACTGGGGAACCTCGATCCATCCGTCTGGACCAGGCTCGCTTCCGGGGAACCACTGTTGCTCCCCGGGGATGGAACAGCCACAATGCACCATGTCCACGCCGATGACCTGGCCCAGGCATTCGAGAAGGCCGTGGGACGCCGGAGTGCCGCAGCAGGTGAAGACTTCACCATTGTTGCCCCATCAGCATTGAGCGCGCGCGGATTTGCCGCGATTGCAGCCGGGTGGTTTGGGCAGCAGGCGTCCTTGGACACTGGATCCTGGGAGAGCTTCCGCGAGTCCACCCCCACCGACTACGCGGACCAGAGCTGGGAGCACCTGAATCGCAGTCAGTTCTTCAGCATCGAGAAGGCATCGGCACTTCTGGGTTATGCCCCCGCCTACGAACCAGATGCTGCGGTGCTGGAATCCCTGCGGTGGCTCGTCCAGCACGATGAACTGCCGGCAGCAGTGAAATCCCGGCTGCGGAACTGACTCACGGCGCTGCCCCCAGCAGCTGACTGCACGTTCCCGCGCCGGCCCGCCCACACAGGCATTTCCGCACGTCTAAGGCGCCACCGTATCTTCCCTTGACTCATAGGCACTCCTTCCCTACACTTTTCATAAAGCAGAATATAAATTCCACAAAGCGGAATTGGTAAAGAAGCCAGGACAGTGGAATTCAGCACCTCTCCGGAAGGACCTACGATGACGTACACAGTGAACTGCTCCATCCTCCTCACTGAATTGCCCCTGCGTGAACGCCCCGCAGCCGCCAAAGCAGCCGGTTTCGACGCGGTGGAGTTCTGGTGGCCCTTCGAATCCTCGGTCCCTACCGACGCCCAGGTTGCCGACTTTGAAAGCGCCATCAACGAAGCGGGAGTCCAACTCACCGGGCTGAACTTCAATGCTGGCAACATGCCTGGCGGCGACCGCGGACTGGTGTCCTGGAAAGGCCGCTGCTCCGAATTCAAGGACAACATCGACGTTGTTGTCGGCATTGGCGAGCGCCTGGGCTGCAAGGCTTTTAATGCCCTCTACGGCAATCGCCAGGACGGCTTCAGCCCTGAGGAACAAGACGAACTGGCCGTGAAGAACCTCGCTGCAGCAGCCGCCGGTGTTGCCCGGATTGGCGGCACAGTTCTTCTGGAACCCGTCAGTGGCGCGGCAAGGTACCCGCTCCTCACCGCGAAAGATGCCCTGGACGTGATCGCCCGAGTCCGCAGGGATGCCGGTGAAGAGAACATCAAGCTCTTGGCAGACTTCTACCATTTGGCGGCCAACGGCGATGACGTCGCGGCAGTCATCGAAGCCCACGCCAAAGACTTTGGCCACATCCAGATTGCGGACAATCCGGGACGCGGCGCCCCCGGAACTGGTTCCCTCCCGCTGGGCGAATGGATCGCACGCAGCCGGGAACTCGGCTACGACGGCTATATCGGCCTCGAATACAAAGAACCGCAGGAATCTGCCTTTAGCTGGGCCATCCGGGACCGCGCCAACGCCTCCTGACCCCCCCTCCCCACATACTCAGGAAAGAGAATCACCATGAGCAACGTTGCAGTCATCGGACTCGGAATCATGGGCCTGCCCATGGCCATCAACCTGGTCAAGGCCGGCCATACGGTCACCGGCTTCAACCGCAGCCAAGACAAAATCGACAAGCTTGTCGCCGAAGGCGGCCAAGGAGCCACCAGCATCGCGGACGCCGTCAAGAACGCCGACGTCGTCATCACCATGGTGCCCGACTCCCCCGATGTTGAGGGCGTGGTCAGCGGCAAAGACGGCATTTTCGCCAATGCCAGAAAAGGCACCCTCTGGATCGATGCCTCAAGCATCCGCCCCGATGTGGCAAAACATCTTTCCGAGAAAGCAACGGAAGCAGGAATCCGGCCGCTTGATGCACCGGTCAGCGGCGGTGAACAGGGCGCCATCAACGCAGCCCTCTCCATCATGGTGGGTGGCGAAAAAGCAGACTTCGACGCAGCACAGGACGTCCTCAACGCCGTGGGCACAACAATTGTCCACGTTGGTCCCGCAGGCTCCGGACAGACAGTCAAGGCGGCCAACCAGTTGATTGTGGCCGTCAACATCCAGGTCCTTGGAGAGGCAATCGCCTTCCTCGAGGCCTACGGCGTCGACACCGAGGCTGCGCTCAAGGTTCTTGGCGGCGGACTCGCCGGTTCCAAGGTCCTGGAACAGAAGGGCCAGAAGATGCTGGACCGCAACTTTGACCCCGGCTTCCGGCTGGCCCTGCACCACAAGGATCTGGGGATCGTCACGTCGGCAGCCCGCGAAGCCAACGTCTCCGTTCCCCTCGGCGCTCTGGTTGCCCAGCTCGTTGCCGCCACCGTGAGCCAGGGCGATGGCGCATTGGACCACTCAGGTCTGTTCAAGCAGGTCCTTTCGCTCTCCGGCCGCCAATAAGTCAGGCAGGACAGCAGCACTCCGGCCATAGCCGACCAACCACCTAGCCGGCCAACCACACAGCCGGCCAACCGACGCGGGGAATGCCGCCGTCGTCTATCGCTGACGACGGCTCCCCCGCTACACCCAAAATCAGCCCGCAGCGGGCGCCCAGAGTTTCCCAAGGAGCACACCATGAGCAAGATGCGTACCGTCGATGCAGCGGTTGCCATCCTGGAAAAGGAAGGCGCCATCGAGGCGTTCGGCCTGCCAGGAGCGGCAATCAACCCCTTCTACAACGCCATGCGTGAGCACGGTGGAATTCGCCACACGCTGGCCCGCCACGTAGAAGGCGCCAGCCACATGGCTGACGGCTACTCCCGTGCCAAGGACGGCAACATCGGGATCTGCGTGGGCACCTCCGGACCTGCCGGCACGGATATGATCACCGGCCTCTACGCTGCGTGGGCTGACTCCGTTCCAATCCTCTGCATTACTGGCCAGGCCCCCGTCGCCAAGCTGCACAAGGAGGATTTCCAGGCCGTGGATATCGAATCCATTGCCAAGCCCCTCACCAAGATGGCAATGACCATCCTGGAGCCGGGCCAGGTTCCAGGTGCTTTCCAGAAAGCTTTCCAGATGATGCGTTCCGGCCGGCCAGGTCCCGTCCTCCTGGACCTCCCCATCGACGTCCAGATGGCCGAGATTGAATTCGACATCGACACGTATGAGCCGCTCCCCGTTGGGAAGCCACGCGCCAGCCGGAAGCAGCTGGACAAGGCACTGGACATGCTGACCGCCTCGATGCACCCCATGATCGTTGCAGGTGGCGGCATCATCAACGCCGGAGCTTCCGCCCAGCTGGTGGAACTCGCCGAGACCCTCAACATTCCGGTCATCCCAACACTCATGGGCTGGGGAACCATCCCGGATGACCACGAGCTGATGGCCGGCATGGTGGGCCTGCAGACCAGCCACCGCTACGGTAACGAAAACTACCTGGAGTCCGACTTCGTCATCGGCATCGGCAACCGCTGGGCAAACCGTCACACAGGTGGCCTGGAGACCTACACGGCCGGCCGCAAGTTTGTGCACATTGACATTGAACCCACACAGATTGGTCGCGTTTTCTCTCCTGACCTTGGCATTGCCTCTGATGCCGGAGCGGCGCTGGAGGGGTTGATTGAGCTCGCCAAGGAGCGCAAGGCAGCAGGCACCCTGCCGGACTACAGCGCGTGGGTTGCCGAATGCAGCAAGCGCAAAGGGTCCCTGCACCGCAAAACCCACTTCGAGAACATCCCCATCAAGCCCCAGCGCGTCTACCAGGAGATGAATAGGGCTTTCGGTCGGGAGGCCACCTATGTCTCCACCATCGGACTCTCGCAGATTGCCGGCGCGCAGATGCTGCACGTCTTTGGCCCCCGCAGGTGGATCAACGCCGGCCAGGCAGGACCGCTGGGCTGGACCGGACCGGCCGCCCTCGGCGTTGTCCGCGCAATCCCCGAGGCTACGGTAGTGGCTCTCTCGGGAGACTACGACTTCCAGTTCATGATCGAGGAACTGGCAGTAGGGGCACAGTTCAACCTCCCGTACATCCACGTGGTGGTGAACAATTCCTACCTGGGCCTGATCCGCCAGTCGCAGCGCGGCTTCAAAATGGAGCAGAACGTCTCCCTGGCGTTCGATAACATCAATTCCCCCGAAACCAACGGCTATGGCGTGGACCACCTGAAGGTCGCCGAAGGCCTCGGCTGCAAGGCCCTCCGCGTCGAGGATCCGGCCGACCTTCCGGCTGCTTTCGACAAAGCCAAGGCACTCATGGGTGAATTCCGGGTCCCCGTCGTGGTTGAAGTGATTCTCGAAAAGATCACCAACATCTCCATGGGTGTGGAGATCAATGCCATCAACGAGTTCGAGGAGCTGGCTGAAACAGCGGCCGATGCTCCGACCGCTACCCTGACCCTGCAGGCGTAACCCATGCGGGTGGTCATTGCTCCGGACAAGTTCAAGGGCTCGCTCTCGGCCCCCGACGTTGCCCAGCACCTTGCGAGTGGCTTGCGGTCCGCTTTCGAGGTGCGGGGCGATGCCACGCTTGAAGTGACGTCGATTCCCGTGGCCGACGGCGGTGAGGGCACCCTCGATGCCGCCACCGGCTCCGGTTATACCCGCCGGAGCATCAGGGTCGACGGCCCCCTCGGCCATCCCGTCAACGCAGAATATGCCATAAGAGGCATCGAAGCTGTCGTCGAGATGGCTACGGCATCAGGGCTGGCCCTGCTCCCCAAAACCGCACTGGTGGGTGGGCATCCACGGTCTGAAGCGGCAATGACTGCCACCAGCCTGGGCACTGGACAGCTGATTCGCGCCGCGCTGGATGAGGGCTGCCGCACCATCGTCCTGGGTGTCGGCGGCAGCGCCACAACCGATGGTGGTGCGGGGCTCCTGCAGGGACTCGGCGCCCGCCTGCTGGATCTCAACGGGCAGGAACTCCCAGGTGGGGGCGGTGCCCTTGCCCGGCTGCACAGTCTTGATCTCACCACCCTTGACCCTCGGGTGGCGCAGACTCGCTTTGTGCTGGCGTCCGACGTCGACAACCCGCTGCTGGGCGCCTCAGGCGCGGCAGCGGTTTTCGGCCCGCAAAAAGGTGCCACACAAGAAGACGTCGACACCCTCGACGCCGCCCTGGCCAGGTTTGTCGAAGTCCTGGCCAGGGACACCGGATTGAATGCAGCGGAGGCTGCAATGACCCCCGGCGCCGGCGCTGCCGGCGGAGTGGGCTTCGCGGCCATCGCGGTCCTGCACGCTACGCGCAGGCCAGGTATCGACGTCGTCCTTGAATTTACGCGGCTGTCCGAACGCCTCGCCGGAGCCCAGCTGGTCATCACCGGGGAAGGCAGCCTGGACGAACAGAGCCTGCTGGGCAAAACACCCCTGGGCGTGGCCCGAGCAGCTGCGGCCGCAGGAGTGCCAGTCATTGCAGTCTGTGGACGCAGTTCCCTGAGCAGAAAACAGCAGGAAGAATCAGGGTTTCAGGGCGTCCATGCGCTGACAGACCTTGAAGACGATGTAGAGATATGTATAGCTGAAGCAGGGCGACTGCTCGAGCACGTGGGCCACAACCTAGGACTGGCCCTGCAGGAGCGCACCACCGCCCGTGAGAGCGGACCGACCGAATCGGCCGCAACGAAGGAGACCCTCCATGCCTGACGAACACTTTGACCTGGTCATCCGAGGACAGCGAGTTCTCACCACCGCGGGAATCGCACCCCGCGAAGTGGGCATCCGGGCTGGCAAAATCGTGGCCCTGGAACCTCTGGGGAACAATCTGCAGGGCACAGAGATCGTTGAACTTGCAGATGATGAGACGCTCCTGCCAGGTCTGGTGGACACCCACGTCCACGTCAACGAGCCTGGCCGGACCGAGTGGGAGGGTTTTGCCTCGGCCACCCGCGCCGCTGCGGCCGGTGGTGTCACCACCATTATCGACATGCCGCTGAACTCCGTTCCTCCCACCACCACTGTGGAGGCCCTCAAGCTCAAGCGATCAGTCGCGGCCAGCCAGGCGTTCATTGACGTTGGATTCTGGGGCGGTGCCATCCCGGGCAACAAGGCTGACCTGCGCCCGCTGCATGACGAGGGCGTCTTTGGCTTCAAATGCTTCCTCCTCCACTCAGGCGTCGATGAATTCCCGCACCTTGAGGCAGCGGAAATGGAACAGGATATGGCGGAGCTGAAGTCCTTTGACTCGCTCATGATTGTGCATGCGGAGGATTCCCATGCCATTGACCGCGCGCCCCACCCGGGTGGCGACCAGTACGCCACGTTCCTGGCATCACGCCCCCGTGGCGCTGAGAACAAGGCCATTGCCGAAGTCATCGAACGGGCCCGCTGGACAGGCGCCCGCGCGCATATCCTGCACCTGTCGTCGTCGGACGCGTTGCCCATGATTGCCAGTGCAAAGCGCGACGGCGTCAAGCTCACCGTTGAGACGTGTCCGCACTACCTGACCCTGATGGCCGAGGAAATCCCCAACGGCGCCACAGCATACAAGTGCTGCCCACCCATCCGAGAGGCAGCCAACCGGGAGTTGCTGTGGAAGGGCCTGCAGGATGGGACTATCGACTGCATCGTCTCCGACCACTCTCCCTCCACCCTGGACCTCAAAGACCTTGAGAACGGTGACTTCGCCGTGGCCTGGGGTGGCGTATCGTCGTTGCAGCTGGGCCTGCCGCTGATCTGGAGCGAAGCTCGCCACCGCGGCATTTCCCTGGAGCAGGTGGTGTCCTGGATGTCTGCCAAACCCGCTGCACTGGCCCGCCTGACAACCAAGGGTCAGCTGGCACTGGGCTTCGATGCCGACTTCTCCATCTTTGCCCAGGATGAGGCCTTTGTGGTGGACGTGTCCAAGCTCAACCACAAGAACCCGATCACCCCCTACGACGGTAAAGCCCTTTCCGGAGTCGTGCGCAAAACCTATCTCCGCGGCACCGTGGTGGATGGTAAGACGCCCACCGGCAACCTGATCCGCCGCGGCGGAGTCTGAGGACTGGCCATGGCCGCTGAAGCCCACTTCCCGGGCGGCTCAAGGTATCGGTACCGCAGGTCGGGTCCGGCGTTGACTGCCGGGCCCCGAGTCACCGCGCGGGGTCTGGCCGTATGGGTCACGCCGACGGAAGGGACGCTCGTTGATCCCGAGATCATGCGCCATGCAGCGCAGGTCATCCTGGAACGAGCCCACATTATTGCCCCGGATTCGGAAGTCCACTGGCCTGGCTCCGGGGCCGCAACCACCGCTGCACCGCATCATGGCGAAGTATCCAGCGGACCAGAAGTACCGCCGTCGTCAGCCACGCAGGACTCACCGCACCAGGCGGACGACGGCGGTGCACCACATCCCGATCCGGTGACCGGGCCCGCAGCTGGCCCCGTGGGCAATGTGGCCGTGGACCTGGCCCGCGGAGAAGTCCGTGTGGAGGGCAACAGAGTGCCACTGACCGACGTCGAGTTCCGGCTGTTGCGCTACCTGGTGCACAACTGCTCGCGCCCCGTTGAACGGGAGGAACTGCGTGCATTCCTGGAGACCATGAACTTTCCCGGTAGCACAGAACGCTCTATCGATGTCTACGTAGGGCGTATCCGGCGCAAGTTTGGCGTGGCCAGGCACGCCATTGCCACCGTCCGCGGTGGTGGTTACCAATTTATGCCCGGAGCGCACGCAACAGTGCGCGGCCCAGCCGAATATTCCATCTGACGTATACGGGTAGTCCCTAGCCGCCGTCGACCTGCCTGCCTGACCCTGACCACACCGACCCCTCTTGAGGAGCACCATGAGTACCCCCACGCCTACTCCCCTGGCCCACACCCTGCAACAGGGTGCACTGGCTCCGGATTTCACACTGCCTGACGCCACCGGAAATCCGGTCTCGCTTGCCTCATACCGAGGGCGCAACCTGATCGTGTATTTCTACCCCAAAGCCGCGACGCCAGGGTGCACCACGGAAGCCTGCGACTTTCGGGACAGCCTGACCTCACTGAAATCCAGTGGTTATGACGTCCTCGGGATTTCGCCCGACGGCACCGAATCGCTGGTTGGATTCACCAAGGAATTTGGGCTGAACTTCCCGTTGCTCTCCGATGCGGATCATCTTGTTGCCAAGGCCTATGGCGCGTGGGGGGAGAAAGTGTTCAAGAAAGAGATTGTCGAGGGCGTTCTGCGCTCCACAGTTGTGGTGGACGGTGAAGGCAAAGTACTGCTGGCCCAGTACAAGGTTGATGCCGAGGGCCACGTTGCTGCACTGCGGGAACACCTGGGACTCTGAACCAGCCGGGTGCTGACCACGCGTCGACTTAGAGCAGGGCTACCCATCCTGCAGGACTGCTCCCGCATGGACACAGGTTGGCCACTGCTGCATCCGCTGCGTTCCAACGCTAGGGCAGCGGGTTTCCCTGAGGTATGGCTGGAAAGAAGACCGAGACCGTGGTCCCACCCCCCGGTGTGTCCTCGATGGTCAACTCACCCCCGTGTGCCTGGGCAATGCGCGAGCATGTGGCCAGCCCAAGGCCAGACCCAGCACCGTCACCTGGCCTGTGCAACCGGACCAGTGGTTCGAGCGCCTTTTCGCGGTCCTCAGCCCTGATTCCCTTTCCGTTGTCTGCCACCCGCACCGTTGCACCAGCTGAGGTGAAATCTGCGGCAATCGACACCTGCAGGGAACGTTCCGGGCTGGGATAGTTCAGCGAGTTCGCCAGCAGGTTTTGCAGCAGTGCCCGCAACTGCACCCTGTCGGCATAAATAACGGCATCACTGCATACTGCTGGACTACTCAGCGAATCGCTGCCCACCGTCAGGCCAAGGTCATGGGCAGCATCCTGGGTTATTTCAAGGAGCGAGACGCTGTCCCGTTTCAGGCCACCATCAGCCCGCGAATAGGAGAGCACATCCTCCAGTGTCCCCAACATCCTGCGGCCACCGCTGCCAATGACGTTCAGGTATTCAGCAAGGGCATGATCCGCTGAAATATTCGGGTCGAGTTCAGCCAGCTCGACGTAGCCAAGGATGGTGGTCAGTGGAGCGCGCAGGTCATGGCTCACCCGGCCCGCGAATTCAGTAAGTGCGGCGTTGCTTCGCCGAAGCGCCGACAAAGCCTCGTCAAGCTGCAGGGTGCGGTGCTGCAACTCAAGAATTTCCATGACCTGATGGGCGAAAACCTCGAGCATCCTGGTCTGGTCCGATGACGGCAGTTCTGCCGTCATCGAGAAGAGGCACAGCGAACCAATGATCAATCCCGACGGGGCCTCCAACGGCACTGACGCGTAGGCGCGGATCTCACCCAACTCCCCTGTAACAAAGGGGTTGTCAGCGAACCGTGGATCCAATGATGCGTCTTTGACCAAAGTTGTTTGGCCGGACAGGAACACGTCCGCGCACATCGAATCCCCTCGGGAGCACACCATTGCGTCAGTGCCGGCGGCAGCAATCTGCACCTGCTGGTCTGCGGTGATGACATTCACCACGGCAAAGGGAGCACCGCATACCGAAGTCGCCAGGAGGACCAGGTCCTCCAGTGCTGATGCCACGCCGGCATGCAGCAGGGCTGGCAGCTCACCCGATTCCGTAGGAAGCAGTCCGTACTCTCGCAGGCCCGCCATTCGTTCGGATTCTTCTTTGCTCAGTGCGTGCGTGGCAGTTTTTCCAATCATGTCGCTCCCCAGCGTCGGCCTATCAGAACCTCAAGCACTCTCGAAATACTACCCAATCAGAGATCATGCTGCCTGAAACCGCCGCGAACCACTGGACATGCTCATTTTCTAAACACCCCCACGCTGGGCATGCTCTACCTGCACGCTAAGGAATGGGCACAACGCACTATGTCCATGCGACCCACAGCTGGACGGACATGCTCGTCCGGACCACGGATGGAAGGTGTTGCCGGTGCGCGTGACACGCCCCGAGTCAGAAAATCATCAGGACAAAGCCGAACACGGTGCAGGCCACTCCCAGCCCGGTGAGGATGCTGCCCAAAATCAGGACTGTGTTCTTCTCCCTGTTTTGCGTCAACCGCCAGCGCCCGGGGTGGCATTCATCGAAGTGGACCGCCGTGGACTGGCCCACTTTCAGCGCCGGAGTATCGTCGTGGTCCAACAACGCCTGGCGGACGGTGCCTTGGGTATCTGTCCATTCAACAGCCCGGAAGCCCCCTACGGTGGAGACTTCAGACGTTGTCCTGATCCACAGGCACTTCCGTCGGTCCAGGATCAGACCCCAGATCAGCAGGGGCACCCCGGGAATAAACCCCACCCAGGTCATCAACTCCAGGATGGGGCCCAGAAAATCCAGGGGGCCGTCCACCCTCTGATCATATCGGCACCGCACAAATGCTGGGTCCTGTCCCTAGACTGAGCCCAGGCAGACTCCGGGAAGAGTGCGAGCCTGACTCCGCTCAGGACGACTTCTGCAGCTCGCTGAGAATTGCGTTTGACGGATCAGCCTCCACAAGGAAGCGGGCCGCCGCACCAGGGGACGACGGCCCGCAGCCAATCAACAGCTCATCGAGGATGGGTCAGGCGCTGGTGGCGTCCTGCACCTCACCAACGAGCTCCTCGATGATGTCCTCGAGGAAGAGCACACCGGTGGTGCCTCCCTCAGCGTTGAACACCCGTGCCACGTGGGCGCCGGTGCGCCGCATGGTGGCCAAGGCGTCCTCTAGGTCGCTGCCACTGAATGCGGAGGCCAACTGCCGGATGCGCTTGGCCGGAACCCTTTCGGAGAACTTCTCCGCAGACGTGAGATCCATGACGTCCTTGAGGTGCAGGTATCCGGTGGGCTCGCCGCCGTCATCCGTCAGGATGTACCGCGAATAGCCGTGCTCGGCGACTGCCTTCTGGATGTCCGCCGGGGTGGCAGAGGCCGGCAGGAGGACCATGTCACTGATGGGCACCTCGACGTCGGCCACTGTCTTGGAGGTGAACTCGAAGGCTGCACTCAGCGCACCAGTGGAGTCCTGCAGCATGCCGTCGCGGGTGGATTGCTCCACAATGGTTGCCACCTCGTCCAGGGTGTACGCGCTGGTTGCCTCATCCTTGGGTTCCACCTTGAACAGGCGCAAGATCCCGTTGGCAATGCCATTGAGCGACCAGATGACCGGCTTGAAAATGCGGGCCACCACCACCAGGGGCGGCGCCAGAATCAAGGCCGCACGGGTGGGGACGGAGAACGAGATGTTCTTCGGGACCATCTCGCCGATCACCACGTGCAGGAACGTCACCAGAAGGAGCGCGACAATAAACGCGATGATACCGATGGCGTCCACCGACAGTGGGGTGAGGCCAAGCGGGATCTCAAGAAGATGGTGGATGGCAGGTTCAGACACGTTCAGGATCACCAGCGAGCAGACGGTGATTCCGAGCTGGCTCGTGGCCAGCATGAGCGTGGCGTGTTCCATGGCCCAGAGAGTGGTTTTTGCGGCCTTGCTGCCAGCCTCGGCCTTGGGCTCAATCTGCGAGCGTCGGGCTGAGATGACAGCGAATTCGGCACCCACGAAGAAGCCATTGACGACCAGAAGCACCACCAGCCAGATGATGCCGGGAAGGTATTCACTCATGGGTCATCTCCTGGTTGAGGTTTTCAACAATCTGGTCCCGGGTACTTTCGTGGTCGTCGGCACGGGGGGTGTACCGCAGACGTTCCACATGCATTCCCTTCACGCGCTCAACACGGAGCAGCCCGGTCGGGACGCTCACCTCATCGCCAATCTCTGGAATTCTGTCCAGCTGGTCGGTGACGTAGCCGGCAATGGTGTCGTAGTCTTCACCGTCCGGAACACTGATCCCGGCGCGGTCCAGCAGCTCATCGGGCCGTAGGGCCGCATCAAAGGTGGTGGAACGGCCAGAACGGACGACGCCGACGCGGGCGCGGTCGTGTTCGTCCTCCAACTCGCCAACAATTTCCTCAACCAGGTCCTCCAGGGTGACGATCCCGGCGGTTCCGCCGTGCTCGTCGGAAACGATGGCCACCTGCAACCCCTGCTTCCGCAGGAGCCCCAGCAGGGAGTCAACACCCATGGACTCCGGAACCCGCAATGGCTCCACCATGACGTCCGACGCCGTCACGAAAGACCGCTTATCCAGTGCGATCGCGAAGGCCTGCTTCAGGTGAACAACACCCACGACGTCGTCACGATCCTCCCCGATAACAGGGAACCGGGAGTAGCCGGTTGCCGAAGCCAGCGCCACGATGTCCTGCGCTGTCAGGTCAGCGCCGACAGCTGTCATGCGCACGCGCGGTGTCATGACGTCGGCAGCGGAATGATCCGAGAACCGCAGGGTTCGGTGCAGTAGTTCGGCGTGATCCTTGTCGAGGACGCCTTCCAGTGCCGATCGACGGACCAGGGAGCTGAGCTCTTCTGCGCTGCGGGCGCCGGAGAGCTCCTCTTTTGGTTCAATGCCGAAAGACCTGATGATCTTGTTGGCGGTGTTGTTGAACAGGAGGATCACAGGTTTGAAAACGGTGGTGAACAGCGTCTGGAAAGGTACCACCACTTTGGCTGTGGCCAGCGGGAGGGCAAGCGCAAAGTTTTTGGGGACCAGCTCGCCAATGATCATTGAGAACACGGTGGCCAGGAAAATGCCTATGACCGAACCGATGCCCGGGACTATCGCTTCCGGGACGCCGAGTCTAAGCAAAGGTTCACGCAGCAGGGCACTGATGGCCGGTTCGAAGGTGTAGCCCGTAAGGAGGGTTGTCAGCGTAATGCCAAGCTGGGCACTGGAAAGGTGCGTTGAAGTGATCTTCAACGCCTTGATGGTGGGTTCGAGCCGTTTTTCGCCTCGGGCCTGGCGGGACTCCAGTTCGCTGCGGTCGAGGTTCACCAGCGCAAACTCGGAAGCGACAAAGAGTCCGGTACCGACAGTGAGAATAAGGCCGATACCGATCATGATCAGTTCATACATTCGGAGCGCCCCTCTCCCGTGATAACCCGCACACCGGTCAAGTAGTCAAGGGGCAAGGGCATATGTGAAGGAGGGTCATCCATAGTGCCATTAAGGATAGCAAGCAACCGAGCGCATGGCAGCAGCTCTATGCCCAAGGCGAAGAATGAAGCCGACAACTTTTTGGTGCTCCGCATCTTCATAAGTTCGCGGAAGCCTGGGCACAGCTCCTGCACAGGATAGGCAACCACGCTTGTTACATGACCACTTATCCAGGAACCCATGGCAGCGAATCCGTTGCTATCTTGCCTTCAGCTGGGGGCCGGGCCTTCGAGTCCCGCGCCCACGCACGTGCAGCTCGTGGCGACTGGATCAACGTGGCAATGGTTGGCTCGGTCGCACTGGCTGTGGCACTGTTCCTCAGCGACGGCGGCATCTACCGTTTCACCTCCTTCGCAGAATCCATGACGTCCATGGGTATCCTCACCGGTCTGATCGGGACGAATCTGATCTGCCTCATGCTGCTTCTGGCAGCCCGCATCCCCGTGGTGGACCGGACCATGGGCCATGACAGGGCGCTGGCGCTCCACAGTTCGTTGGGCAAGCCCGTCCTGTACCTCCTGCTGGCACATGGGATCTTCCTGACCATCGGATATGCAGCCACGGACGGTTCAAATGTGGTGTCCGAAACAGTCACCCTCATTGGCACTGTCGCGGACATGCCTCTCGCCTACATTGGCCTGGCCCTCTTTGTCCTTGTAGCAATTTCCTCGGTGGTGGCGGTCCGACGCCATTTTCTCTACGAGGTGTGGCAGGTTATCCATCTACTCACCTATGCGGGCACGGCTGCCTCGATTCCCCATCAGTTCAGCACAGGCGGCCTGTTCCTCCCCGGAACCGCCCAGCGCTGGTACTGGCTGGCGCTCTATACGCTCACAGCGTCCTCATTGCTGGTATTCCGCTTCCTTGTCCCACTGATCACGTCTCTGCAGCACCGTGTACGGGTACATTCCGTTCGTCATGAAGGCCCCGGCATCTTCAGCGTGACCATGACCGGGAACAATCTCCAGAGCCTGAACGCACAGGCCGGACAATTTTTCACCTGGCGCTTCCTGGCCCGCGGCCAATGGTGGCATGCGCACCCGCTTTCACTATCCGCCGCTCCGGACGGCACTAGCCTCCGCGTGACCATCAAAGCCACGGGAAAAGGGACTGCCCGGCTTGGTGCGCTTCGTCCTGGCACTGCCGTCTACTTCGAAGGCCCTTACGGAATGTTCACCGAAAATGCCAGGACAGCCGAGGGGGTCCTGCTCATTGGGTCCGGGTCCGGGATGGCCCCCATTCGAGCCCTCCTTGAGGGCCTGACCTTCGCTTCCGGAAAAGCTACGGTGGTTCTGCGCGCCAGCCGAGAGACAGGAATACTCCACCAGTCAGAGATCGAAAGACTCTGCGCTGAACGCGGGGCCAGGCTCTTTTACGCTGCCGGAGCGCGCCACCCCTTTGTCGACTCCTGGCTGCCCGGCGACTGGGTCGATCAGGGGACCACGCTCGGCTCCTTTGGGGTGGATCCCGCCAGAACTGATCTCTATGTCTGCGGCCCGGGAGCCTGGACAGACCTGGTGACACAGGACGCAGAAATTCAAGGCTTCAAAGCTTCCGCCATCCATCACGAAAGGTTCAGCCTGTGAGAACTCGAGCGCTCTTCGCCTCCGTCACCGCTTCGCTGGGAATCCTGGTTGCAGGCTGGCAGTTGGGAACCTCCAACATGCCCGTTACTGCCACACCCGTGGCAGCCGCAGCTCCGGTTGCCGCGTCGTCAGGGGGCACTGCGACGCCAAAGTCCCATGCGGACCCCGGGGCAAGTGCGACGACGGCTCCGTCAACTGCCGGAGCGGCACCGGTGCCCGATCCCGGTTCGGCGAGCGGTTCTGCCACGTCAGGCACCTTCACCGGGATGCCGGTAAGCGAGCGCTATGGTTCCGTGGCTGTCCAGATTACGGTAACCAACGGAACTATTACCGATGTTGCCGCGAACAGTTCCGTTGGGGATTCACGGTCCCAACAAATCGAGGCCCGTGCCGAGAAACTGCTTCGCACATCCGTCCTGACAGCGCAGTCTGCCAAGGTCAGCATGATCAGCGGGGCTACCTACACGTCGCAGGCCTACCTGAAATCGCTGCAGTCTGCCCTAGATCAGGCGCACCTGTGAGTAGCGCGGCCATATCGGGCGCCCATTCCGGTCCTGCCATGACATTTCACACTATGGGTACTGTGGCGAGTTTTCGTTCACATGACGCGATAGCAAGGAAGCTTGTCCCAGGCATCGAGGCACTGTTTGCTGCGGCAGACCAAAGATTCAGCCTCTACCGCACGGACTCCGAACTCAGCCGGATCAACGCTGGCACGCTGAGACTGAATGCCTCCGCACCGGAGATGAGGGACATGTACGCCCTGGCCATGTCCTGGGACCATGCGACCCAGGGGAACTTCACACCCAGCGCACCAGACGGGTCACTGGACCTGAACGGAGTGGTCAAAGCCCATGCACTGGCGCAGGCTGCCCATCTTCTCTGCTCCGCCGGAGCAGTTGACTGGTGCCTGAACGTGGGCGGCGACATTGTGTCCCACGGCAGGCAGCATGACCAGACCCCTTGGACAGTCGGTATCACGGACCCGTCCACGCCCGGTCTCCTTCTTGCAAGCATCACCACAACACCGGTCCGCTCGGCCATCGCCACGTCCGGGACGGACCAGCGCGGTAACCACATCTGGAAGCTTGCACCTGCGGAGCAATCCTGCAGACCAGAGCTCATCCAGGCAACAGTGGCAGCGCGTGACATTGTGACAGCAGATGTGTTGGCAACTGCCGTGATCGCTGCCGGCGCCGCGGCGGTCCATCGTTACGCAGCTGAGTACGACGTTGACATCATTGCAGTGGATTCACTCGGCGCTGTTGTTACCTCAGGTGCTCCGAAGGGTGGAGCGCACTTCGTCCAGGACGCGCATGTCTTGGCTCTCAAGTGAGGCCCTGGCGCGGTCATAGGCCAGTTCCGCAGACTGCAGGAATGGTTGGGAACGGCCCACGGAAAGATCTGCCAGGGAATGGAGGCATTTTTGAAGACGAATCTGGACCTCAACAAATCCCGCACCATCCCGCGCCAGGGGCCTAAAAGCATCTGTCACCAGATCCTCCATTGGGACCGGGCAAACATAAACGCGCGGGTACCGCACATCGTCTGCGCGCTCCCGCTCCAGTACGCCGGCAAAAACTCGCTGGAGTGAGGCAATGACTTCGATCGCCGTACCTGGATCATTCGTTCCTGGAGACAGCGCACGGCTCCCAATTTCGCAGAGTGCTATGACCCCGAGACGCGGGTCCTGCTCATAGTTCCGGTGAGATCCGATGGTAAAGGCACTTCGGATGTCTTTGGCGGCGGACTCATCAACAGCAGCCGACGTCAGTACCAACGCGTGCGTGGCATCGGCCGTGGCGCCTGCCAGACGGAGGATGTAGATGGCGACGTCATTTTTCTTGGCACAGCGATCCAAAGCGCCGATGTCGATAAACGTGACGTACCCGGTAGTTTCTGCGTAGACGGATACTGCACCGCTCGGTGCCGTCGAGAACGCACGTGCTCCCAGGGTGGGTGTTTCCGCGTACGAGTTAAGGGTGCGTGAGGCTGCACTCTCCACGCGGTCAATGATGTCCGCCATCCGCCCGAAAGTAGACAGATGCGCAATCCAGCGGAGCAACGTGACCACGATCAGAACCACCATGGCCAGGGTTCCCAGGAAAAGAACCGTCCGGCCCTGCTGATCGTAATATCCGGTGGAGAGCGCAACAATGCCCACCAGGGAAAAAGTGAACCCGCCGATAAATGTAGAGAGTGCATTCTGCGAGGTCGTATCCTCGACCAGCAGCTGGGTTGCCCGCGGAGTAGCAGTGGTGGTGGCCGACGAATAGGCGGTCACCATGGTGGTCAGGGAGAACGTCGTGACAGCCAACATGGAGCTTGCAAGGATCTGCAGGACGGAACCGACGGAGTCCTGGCCGACGTCAATGATGAGGCTGTAGGGCGATAGGGAAGCTATAAGACCCGCAGCCAGCACCAACACCACTGCCGCGATAGTGAAGAGCGCGGCCCGGAACCATACTTTCTTGGCCAGCCGTTTAAGAATTGCTCCCGACCCACTGGTCACAGCGACCTCTCCCTGAGCTACACCGAACGTTCCCGCCCTGATGGGCCAGGATCCCGCTGAGGCGCGGTCGGTCGATTCTTTCACACAGCCGACGGGCTCAGGGCTGGCCGGGTGGGGCGGGTCAGGCGTCGCTCCACACGGAGGCTGAGCCGGAATGGCCTGTCACGATGCTCTGGTAGATCAGGAACAGGCCAGCAAGAATCCCAAGAACAGTAGTGACCGGGACCAGCCAGCGTGCTGAGAGAATTCCACTAAGTCCCCGGAATGCGCTCCAGCGGGTCAGGACGGTTGGCAGCGCTGACACAATCTGGGCAACAACCACCACCAGGAAGATCACTGTGACAATGCGGAAGAAGCTCCCCTGCTCGGCATGCTCTTCGATCAGTTCCGACGCTGGCATGGCCTGTTGCAACTGTTCGCCAGCCTCGGCCGTCAGGACTGACAGCGGCACCATGAGGAGGGCTAGAATTCCCAGCGGCCACGCCACGTAACGCCGCGAGCGCCGCACCAGCCCAAAAACTATGGCGAGGACACCGGCCAGAGGCGCCAGAACAACAACGCCGTGGATCAAAAGGATGTGGGCCGGAAGGCCGCCAATCTCAATCAATGGGACTCCTGAAATATGGGTCAAAAACGAATGGGGAACTGATGGAGAAAACTAGACGATTCCGCTGGTGCCCAACAAGAGACCAATGCCATACGTAAACGCCATCGCCAACGCTCCGCCAACCACGAGGCGAACAGTCGCCTTGCGCTTGGAGCTGCCGCCGATTCTGGCACTAATTGACCCGGTAAGCGCAAGGGCCAGGAGAACCGCCACGAACGTCACGGGAATACGCGCTTGCGCTGGCGGAAGGAGAATGGCCAGCAACGGCAAGATAGCCCCTACGGTGAATGCTATGGCGGAGGCAACGGCAGCCTGCCACGGGCTTGCCACCTCTTCCTCGGAGATGTTAAGTTCCGCCGAGAGGTGCGCCCGCAATGCGTCATGTTCCGTCAATTCCCGCGCAACGGTAAGTGCCGTCGTCGTACTCAATCCCTGCGCCTCGTAGAGACCAGCAAGTTCTTCCAACTCTCCCTCAGGGTCATCCAGGAGTTCCTGGCGTTCCTTTTCAATCAAGGCATGCTGGCTGTCTTTCTGGCTGCTGACAGACACATATTCGCCAAGCGCCATGGATACGGCGCCGCCCACAACCGCCGCGGTGCCAGCCACAAGAATTGGCGTCACGCTGTTTGTCACACCAGCGACGCCAACCACTGTTGCGGCAACGGAGACTATTCCATCGTTGGCGCCAAGGACGCCCGCCCGCAGCCAGTTCAGTCGAGCTGCGATGCCGCTGTCGTGGGGCTCGTGGGAATGTTGCTTGAAGGTCTCAGACATGATCGAAGTTAAGCATCAGTTGGCCCGCCGCGCCATGGAGGATTGCATACCCTTTGTCCAGGATGGAAGGAGAAACGGACAGGACCGGCCGCTATCCACCCACCACCAGGGGATCAACAGCCCCTACCTCAGGATTGTTTTTCACGTCTGTGACGTGCGGCAATGCCCGGGTGGCCGCAGCAGCATGTTCCTTCTCAGACCAAGATTTGACGCGTCCACCGAGGGCGGCCTGCTGTGCTGCTAGGCCTTCGGAGACGTGGTCGACTTCCCCGGAGAGGATCCCAGCACCATTGTTTACTGCGATGACAATACCCGCGGCATCACGTTCCGGGATCCATTCACATTCAGCCTGCACTGCCAGTTGTAGATCGTGGTCGCTTCTGGTCACGCTTGTTGCAGTCACTGTGGTTCCTGTCATCACAGTGCGCAGACCTGCGCACCTGATCCAACAGTGAACCTGCGATGCTGGGGAACCTAGGGGCTTAGGTCCCTCTCCCACTGGGCGTTTCGCCCTACGGTCCGGGTTCTGGTTGCCCTGACTCCGGAAACCTCTCCGGCCAGGTCAAGGACGTTAATGGCAGATTCTCCGCGGCAGGTGAACCCGGGTTTTGAGCCACAACCTTGCACTCGTCCCTGATATGGCCAGTTGCTGCGCACTCACGGAGCATTGTGATGGCCGCTGCTGCAGTGCGTTTGGTGTCGTGGCGTTCAGAGGTCGCCAGGACGGTCCCGTCGGATCCGAGGAGCCGAAAGCGGATTGCCGCTTCACTATCAGTAAAAAGCTCAAAAATACCTGCCATTGCACTTCACCCGCCTCCGGGATTCCTCGACGGAACCTTGACGATGGCGCCACCTCCACGGAAGTGGGGCACCAAAGGATGACTCCATTCTGGTGCCCTACTTCCGAGAGCGACAGAGGCTAAGTGCCCACCTGATCTGTGGCTGTCAGGACAGCTCGTCAACGGTGACGACGATTTTTCCGCGGGCATGTCCGTCCATGCTGAGTCGGAAAGCGTCTGCTGCTTCCTCAAGCGGAAAACTGCTGTCTATCTTGACCTGAATCCCGTGCTTGTCCACCAGGTCTGCCAACTCCTGCAGATCCGAGCCGATCGGGTTCACCCACATCCAGGTACCACCGTGCTGTTCCACCTCGCTGTCGGCAATGGATGCATGCCTGCCACCGTCGGTCAGTACCGCGAGTGTGGCCGCCAGGTTTCCTCCCACAAAATCTGCAACCACGTCGACACCGCCTGGGACCAGCGCCAGGACCCGATCAGCAACTCCGTCCCCGTAGGTTACCGACTCAGCACCAAGGGACCTCACGAAGTCATGGTTCTTCTCTGAGGCCGTGGCCAGCACACGGGCTCCAAGGGCTGCGGCGATCTGGATCCCGAGCGTTCCGACGCCACCGGCACCGCCGTGGATAAGCACTGTCTCATTTTCTGTCAGCTTCAGTCGGGTGAGGACCTGGTACGCGGTCAACCCTGCAAGCGGGAGGCCTGCTGATCCGGCCCAGTCAAGGGATTTTGGCCGGCGTGCAAGGACGCGTTCGGGGAGGGAGATGTACTCCGCGAAGCTACCTCCATGGACATAATCCTTGCGGCCGTAGGAGATCACCTCGTCACCAGGCTGGAAATGGGGCGCGTCGATCCCCACGGATTCAATGACGCCTGCAACATCCCATCCGGGAATGGCAGGGAACTGCAGGTCCATGGCCTCGTCCAGGTACCCAGCCATGATCTTCCAGTCCACCGGGTTGACCGACGCCGCTTTGACCTTGATCAACACCATGCCTGGTCCCACCTTGGGCAGGGGTGCGTCCGTGAGCTCGAGAACGTCAGGGTTTCCATATTCTTTGTACGTCATTGCTTTCATACAGTCGTAAACGTCCTGTTACAACACACTATTCCGCGTATTTGCTAGGTCCGAAGGGGAAGGATGGCCGCAACACAGGTTCCGGCACCCAGCGTTGACTCGATGGAGAACGTCCCACCGAAATTCTCTGTCCTGCGGCGCATATTCGCCAGCCCGCTGCGGTGGGAAATGGCAGCGAAGCCGCATCCGTCGTCGGTAATCCTGAACTCCACCTCGGTGGCCCTGACCATGACCTCTACGCTGAGCGACGAGGCATCCGCGTGCCGCAGAATATTCGCCAGGGCTTCGCGGATAACAGCTTTGCCCTCCCGGGACGTGATGCTGTCAACAGCTGTGTCAATGGGCCCGGAGAACTGGATGGACTGGCGTATGTCAGTGCCCTCGCAGGTGGCACGGACCAGGGCAAGGATGCGGCTGCTCAGTGCGGGCCTTCCTGGCGCGGCTGCGTGGAGGGAATAGATGGTGTCTCGAAGGTCTTTGATGGTTGCGTCAAGCTCTGCGGTGACGGACGCTATCCGGGCCAGCGGCTCGGCACCAACAACAGATCTTCGCAGGCTCTGGATACTCAGGCCAGCCGCAAAAACACGTTGGATCACCAGATCGTGCAGATCCCGCGCAATCCTGTCCCGGTCCCCAAACACAGCTTCCTGCTCGCGCTGGGCGTGAAGCTGAATCAGTTCTAGGGCCAGAGACACATGGGCTGCGAAAGTCGAGACCATGTCCTGGTCGAGTTGCGAGAAGGACGTATCCTGGCGGCTGCGCGCAATCACGAGGAAACGGGCGTGGTTGCCGCGACTGGTGATCCTTGTACAGAGGGTTGCTCCGAAAAGCTCACGCTTCGGAGCCGGGAAGACCGCGTCCAGGCCGTCACCCGTGAGGATACTGGTTCCACCGAACCCCGACGTGAAGCGATGCAGGGCGGAACCGCTTCCCAGGTGAGCGCCCTGCAGGGACTCAAGGTCGCGCCCCAACGCCACTTCGCAATACAGCTGATCGTCCGAGCTGAGTTGGGTCAGGACCATGACGGCGTTGGCTTCAGAAGCGGAAAATGCATGGTCGGCTACTATTTCAACGTCACTACGGTGTGTTTCCTGGGAGTCGTCAAGAAGTGCCCGCGCCGCCTGTTGGCCGCTTTCCAGCCAGCGGGAGCGGTGGGTCTCGTTCTCAAAAAGACGCATGTTCTCGATGGCGACTCCGGCAGCGGCGGCGAGCGCCACAACCAAGTCCTGATCATCCTGCGTGAAATCATCAGCCCCGCTCTTTTCAGTGAGGTAAAGGTTCCCGAACACTGTGTTCCGGACTTTGATGGGAACGCCCAGGAACGATGTCATTTGCGGATGGTGTTGTGGAAACCCTGCCGCCGCGGGATGCTCGCGCAGATCCTGCAGCCGCAACGGCTTTGGTTCGGAGATCAGCAACCCGAGAACACCATGGCCTACCGGCAGTTTGCCGATCTTCGTGACCTGTTCAGGTGTCAGTCCAACGGTGATGAAATGACTGAGGCGGTCATCATTGCCGACCACTCCGAGTGCACCATAACGGGCGCCGGACACCTGGCATGCTGATTCGAGAACACTCTCCAGCACCTTTTCCAGGCCCGCATTTTCGGCGATAGCGGCAAATCCGGACAGGAGGTGGTCCACCCCAGGCGAAGGA
Organism: Pseudarthrobacter sp. PS3-L1; assembly: GCF_030063285.1. Taxonomy (GTDB): domain Bacteria; phylum Actinomycetota; class Actinomycetes; order Actinomycetales; family Micrococcaceae; genus Arthrobacter. The sequence goes on from NZ_JASISU010000003.1 coordinate 497,299, forward strand.
GGTAGCGGTTTCTTGGCGTCCGGGTCGCGATGTTCACGTCGTTCGGTCATTTCTGATCCCATGGGTCCGCCCTACTAGAGATACCGGGAGCCCATCTCGGTGAAGCGTCGAAAGGCGCACTCTTCACGACAGCCGTGGGTCCAGACACTACAGCAGACGAGGCCCCTTTCGGAGAGCCTACGCATTTCGTCACGTCACCGAAAGAGCTCGGTCCGGGCATCCCAGGACGGAGTGTCCCATACATCTGGGAGAGTCGTCCTGAAATGACGGCCTGTCAGGCTGGTGGGATTGACCCTCAGGTAGATTTCCTTGCTGCCAGGCTGCCAGGGGTTCAGCTTCAGTTTGTCAATGCGTGTCTTTTCGTCCTGGCCTTCGACATGCACCGCCTGGCCCTTGACCATTACGCTCCATGCCGTTCCCGCGGGCGGGCCGTAACCGTCAACTTCCAGGGCGCAGGGATCCTGCAGGGCGCCCCAGAATTTTGTGCCAGCTTCCGTTCGGAATACGAGGCTGTTTCCGTCCACGACAAAGTTGATAGGGAAGATCTCGGGGTGATGGTCAACAATGACGGCCAGCCTGCCCACAGCGCTTCGGCGGAGAAATTCCCAGCATTCGGCAGGATCCAGCCGCTTGGTAGTGTCGCCTATCCGGGGTGTCATGGCACTGACACTAACCCCTGCCCCGCCAGCAGGCTAGGGTCATTGGTCCTGCGCAAACCTGTTCTACTCCAGACCTGCCCGCGTGGTGTCATCAAGCGTTATCCGCCAACTGGCAGAATCAACGACGTCGAACCGGCGTCCAGAAATTACATCTGGCGTTATGCGGATGAACCTGTCTTTGGTCCCGGCCTGCCATGGATGCAGTGGCAGATCGAAGGTGTCGAGAAGTTCAGTGGGCCGACTGATCGTGGCAGCAAGTCCCTTGAGGACCACGCTCCATGCAGAAGCACCCGCAGTGTCCGTTCCATCAGATTCAAAGGCCACCCGCGCACCGCTCAAGGCAGCGGCAGCCTTTGTTCCCTCTGCGGTCCGAAAGACCACGCTTCCGTGGTCGACAACGAAGTTGATCGGAAAGATCTCGGGGTTGCCTTCCGCTACGACAGCCAGCCTTCCCACTGCCACTGTTCGCAGGAGCGCCCAGCAGGCATCTGCCGCGAGGATTTCGGTGGACTGTGCCGGGACGTCGGTACTCATGGAACCAATGGTGCGCGCTCACCGGAACAGAAAATAGGGCCGTTGGTCCCACCTTCTTGCCGGATTGGTGGGATCAATCCCCGTCGTCCCGTGGTGTTTTCAGGTGGGCCACAAAAACGGCAGCCTGCGTGCGGCGTTCAAAGCCCAGCTTGGCCAACATTGATGAGACGTAGTTTTTCACGGTTTTTTCCGCAAGCACCATGGCTTCGCCGATCTGGCGATTGGTCATCCCCTGGCTGACCAGATCCAGTACCCGACGTTCCTGTTCCGTCAGGGACGCCATCCGCGGATCTGTAGGCTGCGCAACGGTAAGGCCTGCGAGGATCGTCTTCCTTGTCGCTTCGTCGAACAGCGATTGGCCCATCGCGGTCTTGCGAATCGCCCCGAGGAGGTCTGAGCCGCCGATCTCCTTGAGGACGTAGCCGGACGCGCCGGCGAGGACGGCGCCCCGCAGCGCCTTGTCGTCGTCATAGCTTGTGAGTATGAGGCACTTCAGCGAAGGGTCAACAGAACGGACACTGCGGCACACCTCAATGCCCGTTCCGTCCGGCAGCCTCGCGTCGAGGACACAAACATCCGGTCGCAGTGCAGGGATCCGACGGGTCGCCTCCTCCGCGGATCCAGACATGCCGACGACGTCGAGTCCCTCACTTTCCAGAAGTTCCCTGAGTCCGCGACGGACCAGTTCGTGGTCGTCGAGGAGATATACGCGCAACGCTGCTTGCTCCTCGCCAGCTCCCGCCGACTCCTCATTCACCATTGTTCCCATTCGCTTCGGGTTCACTATCCTTCCTGGATCTTGTCCGCCAGGTCATGTCCCCAGCGTCTGGCACGAAAAAGTTCATCGGTCATAAGCATGGGGTCCGATGCCACCATGAAACTTTCGGGATCCGAAAGTACCGAAAATCCCTTGCCGCGTAGTCTTTCCCTCAGAGCGGTGCCCTTCCTGCCGACAAAGGAGCCGGGTCCCTGGAGCCGGGTATCAAAAAGGGCTGCCTGCTCGCTGTGCGGTGGCAACCCCACGACGTGCCTCATGACCCCGGCGAACTGGACCGGTGCGCCAAAGACCACCACATCGTATCCATCAAGCTCGGTGAGCCCCACGTCATCCACGGAGGCCACGCGAACCGAGAGGTTCTCATCCATTCCATCCCCCACCGCCAGAGCGACATCCTTCGTATCTACAAAAATCGATTCATAGACCACCAGGGCCTTCAGTACTGGTAGGGCGCTCATTGCCCCTCCCTGGTACTGACGTTCTCCCTGGTTTTACTGTTATGGACCACCAGGACAGGACAGTGCGCGTAGGCAACGCACGCGGAACTGACTGACCCGGTAGGCAGACCATACAGGCTTCCGTAACCCCGGCGGCCCACCACAAGCATCAGCGCAGTCAAACTGGCTTGAACCAGGATGACCCTTGGATCTCCGCGGAGCACTAGGGTTTGCGCGCCACTTCCCTGGCCGCCGGACGCGGATGCGCAGATTGCCTTCCGCAGGACTCCTGCCTGAATCATTCGTGCATCAGTAGCGCTACCTGACACGCCGCCGTCGTCAATCGATCCGACAATACTGGGGACATCCCAAACGGTGACGGCAAGGACAGTAGCCCCAATATCCTCCGCGAGGTCCAGGGCTTCCTGGAGCGCTGCCACCGAGGACTGCGAGCCGTCGACCCCCACCACGATCCTCGGCACATCTCTCGCAGTCTGCATGCTGACTCCCGTCCATGGGTCGTTGGGACCACTGCCAACCATTCTGTTGATGTCCGTTGGTCACGCACAGTGCCAAAGGTCACGCGGAGCTCCGCAGCGGCCTGCCACTGGGTATCCAGGACGCTCCCGTGGGAAACAGATGACTTTTGGCCCTGTGCGGGCACGCGGGGACGGGTGATCCTAGGCCTAGGTACCTACAAAAGGACGGAAAACCCATGTCCACACACCTTTCACCTCTTCGCAGGATCATCGTCGGCGTCGACGGATCGGAATCCTCAGTTGAGGCACTCCGGCAGGCCCAGCGGCTGGCACAGCCCGTCGATGCCAAGATCACCGCGACGGCATTCTGGGATTATCCCCAGATCTACGATGGCTATCTCGCCCAGGGCATTGACGGCTTTGAGGAAAGCGCGGAGGCCCTTCTACGCCAGGCAGTGCAGGATGCTTTTGGCCATGACACCCCGGCCAACGTCGAACCAACGCTGGTGCGTGGGCACCCCCGTGAAGGGTTGATAGAAGCCACCCGGGCCGCAGACCTTGTGGTGGTGGGTCGGCGTGGTCATGGTGCCTTCGGTGGCCTGCTCCTGGGCTCCGTCAGCTCCGCTTGCGTGGCCCATGCCCACTGTCCAGTACTGGTTGTCCACGCACCCCAAAAACAAGGAGTTAAGCCAGATGAAAAATCCTGAGGAAATCATAGTCTGCACCAACGATTCGCTGCACAGCAGGGCGGCGATCGCCTGGGCGGCCCATCGAAGCATGGATACGGGCCACCCGTTGGCCATTGTCCACGTTGTGGATGATCGATGGATGGCGGAGCCCTACCCCTGGCTTGGTGTCCTCCGCGAAATGGGAGAGGACATGCTGACTGCGGCTGTTCAGCAGGCAAAAGATGCCGAGCCCTCCGTCAGTGTGCGCAGCGCGCTCCTTGAGGGAAGCATCGCTGGCTCGTTGAGGAAGGTCTCTGAACAGGCTTCCATGGTGGTTCTCGGCTCAGGGAGCAACGAATTTCCACGCTTCCAGCGCGCACTCCAGGTGGCGGCAGCGGCAGTGTGCCCGGTGGCGGTCATCAATGGTGCTGATGACGTCGCGAATAGGCGTGGAATCGTGGTGGGTGTTGACGGTTCGGAGCAATCAGTCCAAGCTGTCGGTTTCGCGGCAGCCGAGGCCGACCGAACGGAACAGGAACTCACAGTGGTGTATGCCCTGTCCCGAGCGGATCGCTGGATTGAGGCGCGGCTTCCACAATCCAGCATGGCCGCCATTGTTAATGACGAAGAGCGGATTGTCCTTGCCGAAAGCGTCGCCGGCCTCAGCCAGGATTTTCCTGACCTGAAAATTCACCGGCGGCTCGTCACGGACCTGGACCCGGCCGCTGCGCTTGCTGATGCTGCAGCCAGCGCAGCGCTTCTAGTGGTGGGAAGCCGTGGTCGCGGTGGATTCCGACACCTCCTGCTGGGATCCACTGCCCATGGCGTCCTTGGCGAGGTTCGCTGCCCCACACTGATTACGCGGACTTACCGAGAAGACCGCGGGTAGCGTCAAAGGCGTCCCTGCCACACTGGCTCTGGGACGCCTTTTAATCCTCCAACGGTGTCCATTTCCAGGCCCTGATCTCTGGAAGATCTTCGAAGTGCCCCCGGATGTAGGCGGTGTGGGCAGTGAGCTGGGACAGGCAATGATCCCTTAGGACAGCCATTCCTGGAAGTTCATGCCTGGATCGGTCCATGGCTTCCATGGCCAGGTGATAACGGCTCATCCGGTTCAGCACCACCATGTCAAAAGGCGTTGTGGTGGTTCCCTGTTCGTTGTATCCGCGCACGTGGAATCTCTCGGGCTGCGGCCTTCCGTGCAAAAGCTGGTGCAACGCGCGCGCGTAGCCGTGCCAAGCCACCACCACATCGACATCTGCGGTGAACAGTTCGGCAAACTTGGCGTCAGAGAGGCCGTGCGGATGAGCGGACACAGGGGGGAGGACCATCAGGTCCATGACGTTGACAACCCTGACGCGGAGTGTTGGGACAAACTTCCGCAGGAGCCACGCCGCGGCGAGGATTTCCTCCGTGGGGACATCGCCAATACAGGCCAGGACGACGTCCGGGGCATCAGCGCCCGTGGAATTCCTGGCAGCCTCATGGCCGGCCCACCCCCAGACGCTAGCCCCGTCTGCGGCTTGTTCCTGCGCTTCCTCAAGGCTGAGGTATTGGGGATGGGACTGCTTGTCCACCACAATCACGTTGACGTAGTCCATGCTGTTCAGCACATGCTGAGCCACCACCAGAAGTGAGTTGGCGTCCGGTGGGAAGTAGACGCGGGTGACCGTACCGGAAAGTGAGAGGACGACGTCGACAAGCCCGGGACCCTGATGGCTAAAGCCATTGTGGTCATTACGCCAGCAGGTGGAGGTCAGCAGGATGTTGAGGCTGGGGACCCGGTGACGCCATTTTAGGGTGCGGGCATGCTGCAACCACTTCGTGTGCTGCACCGTCATTGACGCGCTCACCATGGCGAAGGCTTCATAGGTGGCAAAAAGCCCGTATCGCCCTGTCAGGACGTACCCTTCGAGCCACCCCTGGCAGAGGTGTTCGGACAATACCTCCATCACCCTCCCGGACGGCGAGATCCTGTCCTGGGGCACCGGGTGCTCCCGGTGTCCGGGTGGAAGCATGAGGCATCTGTCGCTGGCCTCGAATACCGCGCCGAGACGGTTGCTGTTGGTCTCGTCTGGGCAAAATAGTCGAAAGCGTGGGTTTTCCGCCGTGTTGAGATAGATGTCGCGGAGCATCTCGCCCAGTGGCCTGGTGGTCTCGTGATGGATGCTCCCACGGGGTTGGATGTCCACCTCATAGGCCGTCAGTGCAGAAATCTTGAGAATCTCTGTCTTCTCGGACGTCCGGCCTGCCCCAGGATCACCCATGCGAAGGGAGCCGGTGGGAGCCAGGGCCTGCAGTTCAGCGATCAACGCCCCGTCAGCGTCAAAGAGCCGTTCCGGGCCGTAGGACCTAAGCCACTTATTCAGCTGTGCGAGGTGGGCGGGATTTTCCCGCACCGCGGCCAGCGGGACCTGATGGGAGCGGTAGGTTCCCTCCACCGGGAGGCCGTCCACAATGGCAGGTCCTGTCCAGCCCTTTGGTGTCCGGAGAATAATTGCAGGCCACTGCGCAGGCCCTGTTACGCCGTGTTCCCGGGCATCTTCCTGGATGTTCCGGATGCGCGCATAAGCCTCATCCATGGCCGCTGCGAGAGCAACATGCACCGGGCCGGGCTCTTCTCCGCTGACAGTCACCGGCGACCACCCATGGGCGCGCAGGAGATCCTCAACCCGTTCATCCGGATAGCGGCCCAGGACAGTGGCACCGGAGATCTTGTTGCCGTTCAGGTGCAGTATGGGCAGCACAGCCCCGTCCCGTGCCGGGTTGATGAAAGAGGGAGCTTTCCAGGATCCCTCCAGCGGCCCCGTCTCCGCCTCTCCGTCACCGATGACGCATGCTGCTATGAGGTCTGGGTTGTCCATCACGGCCCCTGTGGCGTGCATCAGTGAATAGCCCAGTTCACCACCCTCATGGATGGAACCAGGCGTCGCAGGTCCAACATGGCTTGGAATGCCGCCGGGAGTGGAAAACTGGCGCACCAATGATCGCAGGCCGTGGTGGTCGGTGGTCATGGCTGGATAAACCTCTGAGTACGTCCCCTCCAGGTAGAGGTTGGCTACTACAGCCGGCCCCCCGTGCCCGGGTCCGGCTATGAAAAGTATCCGTGCGGACGTGTGCTGAATCAGCCTATTGAGATGGACGTAGATCAGTGATAGGCCGGGGCTAGTACCCCAGTGGCCCAGCAGCCGCGGCTTTATGTCCCCCGCCACCAGCGGACGGCCAACCAAAGGATTTTCCTGCAGGTAGATCTGCGCCACTGTGAGGTAGTTGGCCGCTTCCCAGTACCGGTGCAGCAGAGCAAACGATTCGCCGGTTGCCGATGTGTATTCGGGGTCTGCGCCGTGCATGGACAAGCCTTTCGACTGGAGTGACTTAGCGGGTGGGTGACGGCCAGCCGGGAGGCTTCAGGCCAGGAAGACAGCGCGCCCGGTGAGGGTTTCTGCAGTGAGGCAAATAAACCGGTGCCGCTTCCCGGCTCCCCAAGGTTCAGCCATGGCCCGCCCCCAAAGCTCCGCCAGGTGCTCAGGTTCAGTGACGTGCGAGGCGGTGCCATGGACAAGGACTGACCACCCCTGGCTCAGTTCGGAACGGATGTGGTCAACCTGGAAGGACATGCGCCCCCGCTCGGCAGCCAGGGCAATACTGCCCTCTGCTGCCGTGCGGAAATAGATACTTCCGTTGATTGCAACGTAGTTCACCGGAAGGATTTTTACGTCTCCTCCACTCGTGAAGCCACATCGCCCGGATTCGCTGGACATCACCAATTCCCAGCATCTGTCTGTACCCAATTCCTCGCTCATGTGTCGAGCACCGTCAAGCCTGCTGGGTTCGCTGGTGGAAAATGTCACGGGCTTCCTTTTGCTTCAGGTCGGTTGGCCGGCGTGGCGCTGAGGGAACCACGGCCAGCCTACGTACCTGTGAGCCTGGTTCACAGGTCCGCCAGTTGATAGAGCCGAAAGTCCCTCCCCCTCGCACAGACTGCTGCCAAACGCCAGGACGGATTCACCGCTGCCGAGGGACGACGTGGCCACAACACCAACCTGAATGCGGAGCAGGACATGGGACTTAGGCCCCTACCGGCGTCTCCGTGGAAGGCCTGTACTGGGGTGAACCGTCAGTACTTATAGGAATTCAGGTGTTCTCCTCATGAGCGAAAATACAACCCGCCCGACAATCGTGGTCGGCGTCGATGGAAGTGAGCCTTCTGTCCTGGCACTCCGTTGGGCCGCGGCCCTGGCACCGCTGTTCGGAAATCCCACCATAAAAGCAACCACCACCTGGGAGTTCTATCTCGCTCCCGGCACTTTCTATCCAGCGCAGTGGGACCTCGCCCAGGACGCCCATATTCTCTGCACCGAAGCCATTTCCAAGGCCTTCGGAGACACTCCTCCACCCCAGCTTGAAATCGTGGTCCACCAGGGACCAGCCGCAAAGACGCTGATTGAGGCAAGCAATGATGCCAGTCTCCTTGTGCTCGGCAGCAGGGGCTACGGGGGCTTTAAGGGTCTGCTGCTGGGAGCGGTAAGCTCCACAGTCGCAGAACATGCAAAGTGTGCAGTACTGCTGGCCCATGGGACGGCACTGCCGCCAGGGTTGGAACTGCCTACGGCAAGCCCCGCGGAACCTCACGGAGTTCGCCGCAACGCCTGACACCAAGCAGGACGCAGCCTGTCGCGGCACTGCCGCCACGGGCGGGTCTTTGGTCTCTGGCAGCGGACGTTGTCCGGTGTCAGGATCGCCTCATGAAATATTTGCGCGATCGACTGGAACTGTTTTTGGTTGTGGCGGCACTTGGACTGCTCGCCGGTGGTATGTGCTTCTGGCTACTGGACTTCGCTGAGCTTTCCGCGATCCTCTGGACAGCTGGCGCCCTCCTTGGGCTGGCCTTTTCTGTCGTCTGGACAATCGATGCCCTGATCAAGCGAAAGCCAAGCGTCGACGTGATTGCAGTGTTGGCCCTCGGCGGCGCACTGTGGGTCAATGAGCCCTTTGCCGGAGCCATGATCACGGTGATGCTGGGTACCGGACGGCTGCTGGAGGCCCGCGCCCAGGCCCGTGCACGCAGGGAACTCCGCCTGCTGATGGAACGGGCTCCCCGCACGGCACGCCGCAGGACCGGGGACGGTCTTGAGACAGTGGCCATCGACGAGCTCAAGAGTACTGACCGATTGCTGATCGGTACCGGAGAAGTGCTACCTGTGGATGGGCGACTCCTCTCCGGTGCAACGCTTGATGAATCAGCACTCACGGGAGAGTCGTTGCCCGTGGAACGGTTCATTGGGGAAACTGTGCGCAGCGGCGTCCTGAACGCTGGCGCGCCCGTGGACCTGATGGCCACAGCTGCGGCGGCCGACTCAACCTACGCTGGTGTGATCAGGCTCGTGGAACAGGCCCAGGCATCGTCTGCTCCGTTCGTCCGCACTGCGGACCGGTTTGCCCTGGTTTTTGTCCCTGTGACGCTGGTGCTGGCTGCAGCAGCATGGCTTCTCAGCTCGGATCCTGTGCGTGCCGTTGCAGTTCTGGTTGTTGCCACACCGTGCCCGCTTCTGCTCGCAGCACCGATTGCCATCATCTCCGGATTGTCGAGGGCCGCCGGAATTGGAGTCGTCATCAAAGGCGGCGGAGCGCTAGAACGGTTGGCAGCCGGAAAGGTAGCCCTCTTTGACAAGACAGGGACACTGACCCGGGGCCAGCCGTCAGTCGCCGAAATACTTGTAGCTGATGATTCTGTGGATGCACACGAGATCCTGCGGTTGGCAGCTTCGCTTGACCAGGTCTCACCCCACGTTCTGGCAAGCTCCATTGTCACGGCGGCTACCCGGCGTCATGCACGCCTTGAGCTGCCAACCAAGGTCCACGAGGAGCATGGCTACGGGCTTCGGGGCCATGTCGGCAACCAGGAGGTTCGCCTGGGCAAGGCGTCGTGGATAGCGCCAGGAGACCAGCCCGCCTGGGTTCTGCGTGCCCGTCATCGCGCAGAGATCGATGGCTCGCTCACGGTTTTCATCGCCGTCGACGGAGTTGCTGCCGGAGCCTTCCTGCTCAACGATCCAATCAGGCCCGACGCGCCGAGGATGATCAGGACCCTGCGCGGCGCCGGGATAGAACGGGTAGTGCTGGTAACAGGCGACAGGGCTGATGTTGCTGACACTGTTGGCCGGATTGTGGGCGCCGACGCCATCAGGTCCGACTGTGATCCAGCAGAAAAACTCCGTGTCATCACCCATGAATCAGGCACTGCAGCATCCATCATGGTGGGCGACGGCGTCAATGATGCCCCTGCCCTGGCCGCGGCGGGCGTTGGGGTTGCCTTGGCTGCGCGAGGAGCAACGGCTTCGTCGGAAGCTGCCGACGTGGTCCTGACTGTTGACCGTATCGACGCCCTTGCCGACGCGATCCTGATTGCCCGGCGCTCCCTGCGGATCGGCCGCCAGGCTGTCTTCGTGGGAATGGGGCTGTCCCTGATCGCCATGGTGGCTGCCGCAGTCGGGCTCCTTGCGCCAGCCCCCGGTGCCGTGCTGCAGGAGGTCATCGACGTCATGGCGATTGGGATCGCGCTACGCGCCGTGCTCCCTGGAAAGGCACATAGCAGCAGCATGACTCCTGCAGATCTCGCGACCGTCCGTGAGCTCAAGATGGAGCACGATTCACTCGGGGCGCTGGTCGAGAAAATCCGTGCCGTCGCAGACGAACTCTCAGAATCCCAACCAGATCTTGGATCTGCCCGTACCCTGGCGAAACGGCTGGATACGGAGTTACTGCCCCACGAACGGCAGGAAGAAAAAGTTTTGGTGCCACTGGTCGGCCGTACGCTGGGCGACGACGAAGGATCGTCGGACACCAGCCGGACCCATGCGGAAATTGAGCTCTACATGAGTCGCCTACACCGAATGATCGATGGAATCGACGGCCCGGGAACCAGTGCGGACATCGTCGATATCCGGGGGCTGCTCTACGGCCTTTACGCCATCCTGAAGCTGCACAATACCTTGGAGGACGAGGGCTCATTCAGTCTTCTGCCAAGCTGATCGCAGGGGTCGACGCATCGCCCGGGAGCATCCGCCTCTAGTAGACTCTCAAGCGGTGAGCCGGGAAGTCTGGTCGGCATGTACATCAGCTATGCCATCTTAAGGATAAAAAGTGAGCGAATCACCTACACCTCCCCCACGTCCCTCCGTCCTCGGACGTGGAAGCTACCCCGAGGCCCTCCGCATTGGTGAAATCCTCCGGAAAGAAACAGTGGGCGGCATACTGCTTGTTGCTGCTGCTGTCATTGCCCTGATCTGGGCCAACTCCCCCGTCTCCGAAAGCTACTTCGCCCTGCGCGATTTCACGTTCGGGTATGAACCCTGGCACCTGGAATTGAGCTTGGGCGCCTGGGCCGCGGATGGCCTGTTGGCGATCTTCTTTTTCCTCGTGGGACTGGAGTTGAAACGCGAGTTTGTTGCAGGCGACCTCCGCGACATCTCTAAATCAATCGTGCCCGTGGCAGCTGCTGTGGGCGGTGTCATTGTGCCGGCCATCATCTACGCCGTCATCAACCTCACCAGCCCGGAGACCCTGCGTGGCTGGGCCATTCCCACCGCCACGGACATCGCCTTTGCGGTGGCTGTCCTTGCCATTATTGGCTCCCACCTGCCCAGTGCCCTGCGAATTTTCCTGCTGACTCTTGCCGTGGTTGATGACCTCATCGCCATCACGATCATTGCTGTTTTCTATTCAACCGACCTGCAGTTCACCCCGATGCTCCTGGCGCTGATCCCACTGGCGCTGTATATCTTCCTGGCGCAGAAATTCCGTTTCTTTTTTGGTACCAAGAACGCGGCCGCCTGGTTGATCCTCCTGCCGCTGGGGCTCATTACGTGGGGCCTGGTTCATGCTTCCGGCATCCACGCCACAGTGGCTGGTGTCCTGCTGGGCTTCGCTATCCCCGTGATCCGGTCGCAGAAGGCCGGTGGCCCGGACGCCGGCCCTGGACTCTCCGAAATTTTTGAGCACCGGTTCCGCCCCATCTCGGCTGGAGTCGCTGTTCCGATTTTTGCGTTCTTTTCCGCCGGTGTCGCTGTTGACGGGTGGGACGGTTTTGTTTCTGCGCTGACGGATCCCGTCGCCGTGGGCATCATTGTCGCACTGGTCCTTGGCAAGCCCGTGGGAATCCTGGGCACGACATGGCTTGTCACAAGAGTCACCAAAGCCACGTTGGACAAATCCCTCAAGTGGATCGATATCTTCGGCGTCTCGTTGTTGGCGGGAATCGGCTTCACCGTCTCGCTTCTTGTTGCGGAACTCAGCTTTGGCCTGGGCAGCCCGCATGATGAGCACGCAAAAGTGGGCATCCTCGCGGCTTCTCTGATCGCAGCCATTTTGGCGTCAACGGTGTTGGTGACACGAAACAAGAAGTACAAGGCTGCCGAAGAGTCAGACGCGGTGGACTCAGACCATGACGGCATTCCGGACGTATATCAGCAGGGAAACTAGCACTCAGGAACGGACTGCAGCAGACTCGGCCACAGTCCGTTCCCGCACTACCTGCACGCCAAGCTTCAGAACGTCGGCGCGTGCTGCGTCCAGCGCGCCGGCAACGGCTCCGGTCGACACGGAACCGGCACCCAGGCAGGACAGTCGGAGCTCAGGGGCTGGAAGGTTGATCTCCATGGGCAGGAGGTTCTGGGCCACTTCCAGGACCTCAGCCAGCCCCTCCGCCACAGCCCCCGCCACGATGACCCGTTCTGGGTCGTAGAGGCTGCCAAAAACTGCAGCTACGCGTGCCAGGAGCGCCCCGGCCCGTTCCACCAGGCCACGAGCCCAGGGATCGCCAGAGCGGGCCAAATCCAGGACCATCCGTCCAGTGAGCTCCACGACGGGAATTCCGGCCAAAGAATGCCCGGGTGGAAGTTCCTTGGCGGCCGCAGCTTCCCGTACCCAGTCAGTCAGCTGCAGACCAATTCCAATGGCCGATTCCACGCCGAAAACGTAGTCGAACGCCATCATTTCGCCCACCCCACCGTGCTTGCCTTTCAGGAGGTGGCCATCGACGACAACTCCGGCCCCGAGCCTGTCGCCAGCCAGCAGCACCACAAAGTCACTGAGCCCCACTGCCCCACCCACGCTGCCCTCGGCCAGCGCCGCCAGGGAAGCGTCATTTTCGATCCGCACAATCGGAACCCAGGTTTCCAGGAGTTCCTGCAGCCCCGGGTTCATCCGTTGCCAGAACCCACCCACTTGATGAGGCGAAGCGCCAGCGGAATTTACTGGCGCGGGAACGCCCACACAGGCTGCAAGAACATCATCACGCGCACGGCCCGCAGTAGCGAGCGCAGCATCAATGGCGGCAATAACGGCAACCCTGCGTTCGCGCTGCCCACTGTCGATATCGAGCCGGAGCGTCTCCATGGCGAGGGTGGCTCCGGAAAGGTCCGCCACCGTCGTCGTCAGCTGTGAGCGCCCAGCATCCATCCCCACCACTACCGCAGCATCTGCCCGCAGGGCAAAGCGCCGGGACGGGCGCCCCTTGCTGTACTGGCCGATGGCTCTGGCGTTGGGAAGTTCCATCAGGAGGCCCACGTCAATGAGCGCATCCAGCGCCTCAATGGACGTAGAACGCGTCAACCCTGTTGCGTCCATCGCCTCGGTACTGACGAATGCCTGCCGGCCCCATGCGAAGTTCAGCATTGCCTGGAGGCTTGCTCGCGGTGCTGCGGTTCCTACGTCCATCATCGTTCCAGACCCCTTGACCACTTCGCTGCTTTATTGCATCATTGTCGCAGGCTAGTTGATTCGCAAGCTAAATCTAGTTTCCGGAACAACAAAGATGCCATCATCGGCTCCTGAAAGGACAATGACGTGCCACGACGCCGCAGCGCAAAAGTGCTGGCATCCTCCCTGGGTATCCTGATGCTTGGAACGGGCCTGGCAGCCTGCAGCGCAGGAGACTCGCCAGAAACCGTCAGATTTTATCTGTCGAAACCCGAAGCCATCCCGTACTTCAGGGAGCTGATCAAGGAGTACAACGCCTCCAACGACGACGTCGAGGTAATCCTTGATTCGTCCGCGAACCTGCAGGCCGGATTCCTCAGGGGAAACCCACCGGACCTGGGGCTGCTCAACTACAACATGGAGATGGCCCGCTTCATGGAACGTGGGGCGCTCAGTGACCTCTCCGACATGCCAGAAGCGGAACGCATTCTTCCGGAAGTCCAGGACCTGGTGGACCAGTACGCCACGTATCCCGGGCGGACCAGTGTCCTGCCGTACTCGGTCATGGCGGCCTCGGTCATCTACAACACAAAGATCTTCGAAGACCAGGGCCTGGAGGTGCCCACCACCTATGACGAACTCATTGCGGTCTGCGAGAAACTCAAGGCCGCGGGGATTACACCTTTTTACGGCACGTTCAAGGACCCCTGGACTGCTGCGCAGGGATGGTTTGATTACACAGTGGGCGGCGAGGTGGACGTTGCCACGTTCTACGAGCAGATGAATGCGCAGGGCACCGAGGTTGGCCCGAATTCCGCGGCGTCATTCCAGAAGGACTTCGAAAAGCCCGTCACGCAGATGCAAGAGCTGATTGACAACTACACCAACCCGGACGCCGCCAGCAAGGGCTACGGTGATGGCAACCTGGCGTTTGCCAATGGTGAGGCCGCCATGTACATGCAGGGACCCTGGGCATTTGGTGAAATCGCCAAGACCTCCCCGGACCTGCCCCTGGGCACTTTTCCCCTGCCTATGACGAACAACCCGGACGATCTTCAAGTGCGAGTCAACATTGACCTCGCAGCCTGGATCCCGGAGGACTCCAAGCACAAGGACGCGGCCCGCGCATTCCTCAGCTACCTGTTCCAGCAGGATGTCGTGGACAAGTACAACGCCGCCCAACTGGGCTACGGCACCACTGTGGATGCAGCCCCCGCCACCGACCCACGAATTCTCGGCATGAAGGAATACTACGAATCTGGCGATTTCTACCAGGGCGCATCAAAGGCAATTCCACTGACCATACCGACCGAAAACTACGTTCAGGGGATCGCCGTGGGTGGCGATGTCACCTCAACACTGAGCACCCTCGACGCCGACTGGGCGCGCTTGGCGCTCCGCCGCTGACGGAAAGAAAGTAGAGGCGATGACAACAACACCTGTCCCACCGCGTCCCAAGCGCAAGGTAGAAGGCATCTACTACGCGTTCCTGGTCCCGAGCCTAGTGCTCTTCACGCTGGCCATTACCGTGCCGGCCATCATTGGAATCTTCTTCAGCTTCACCAATTCCATAGGTTTCGGCGATTGGGAATTCGTCGGACTCATCAACTACGTGGCGCTGTTTTCTGATCCCGCCGTCCTGTCCAGCTACCTGTTCACCTTCGGCTTTGCCGCCGTGACAGTGGTGTTGGTCAACGTCCTTGCGTTCCTCCTGGCCGTAGGTCTCACGGGAAAAATCAAGATGAAGACCGGCCTCCGCGCCATCTTCGTCATCCCGATGGTGATCTCCGGAATCATCATCGCGTTTGTTTTCAATTTTCTCTTCTCCAATTCACTTCCTGTCCTGGGGCAGGCCACGGGTACCAGCTGGCTGAGCGAGAGCATCTTGGCCAACCCCGATCTGGCGTGGGTCGGCGTCGTGCTTGTTACTACCTGGCAGGCGATTCCCGGAACTCTACTCATCTACATTGCAGGGTTGCTGGCCATCCCCGGCGATGTCTATGAAGCGGCAGACCTGGACGGGGCCGGAAAAATTGCTCAGCTTCTTCGGATCACACTTCCGCTCGTTGCCGGATACATCGTGATCAACGTCCTGCTTGGCTTCAAGAACTTCCTCAATGCCTACGACGTGATTGTGGGCCTCACCAATGGCGGGCCGGGCACCGCAACGCGAAGTATTCCCATGACCATCGTGACCGGCTTCACCGGCGGTGACTATGCATACCAAATGGCGAACGCAGCCATGTTCTTCATCATTGTTGTGGTCATTTCACTAATTCAACTTCGCATCACCCGCGGAAGGAACGCACTCTGATGACGCTCATGAACACACCACGGGCCGACGGCGCCACAGACGCCGTGGGGGCCGCAACCACAGGGACACCGGAGAAAGCCGAGAGGGCGCCGCGGAGCCGGGGCGACAAGGTCAACTGGCCGCTGACAACTGTGCTGATCCTCTGCGCCGTGACGGTCATTGTGCCCCTGTACGTCACCCTTTCCATGGCCTTCAAAACACAGGCGCAAGCAGTGGACGGCAACGCCTTTTCCCTGCCTGCCCCCTTCAGCGTGGATGGCTTTGTTACGGCGTGGACCCTGACAAACTTCCCGGCAGCCTTCACGGTAACCGTCATCATTACCGTCTGCACTGTGGTGGGCACTGTGATCCTCGGAGCCCTTGCGTCTTTCGCGATCTCCCGCAACTGGGATCGCAAGCTGTTCCGCTACTCGTTCTTCTACCTGCTCGCGGCCATGTTCATCCCGTTCCCCGTTGTCGCGCTGCCGCAGATCCAGCTCACCGGCCTCGCTGGCCTGGACAACCCTGCCGGGGTGATCCTGCTGCACATCATGTTCCAGCTCAGCTTCAGCATCCTGCTCTTTACCGCATTCCTGCGCTCCATTCCTGCGGAACTGGAAGAAAGTGCCCGGATCGATGGGGCGAGCACCTGGCAGACGTTCTGGCAGCTGATCTTTCCGCTCCTGGCACCCATGAGCGCCACCGTGGGGATCTTCGCTTTCCTGGCGTCCTGGAACGACTTCATGATGCCGTCACTGATCACCTCTGACCCCGCCCTGCAAACTCTCCCCGTCGTGCAGAGCATCTTCCAGACGCAGTTCAGCAACAACTACAACGTGTCGTTTGCCTCCTACTTGATGGCGATGGCACCGGCCATCATCGTCTACCTCTTCACCCAGCGGTGGGTGATGGAAGGCGTAACGCAGGGCGCCGTCAAGGGCTAGTAACCACCACTGGCTTTAGGCGGTTGGTTCCACCCCGTCTTCCTGAGTCCCAGTGAGGTTCTGTCAGCAGGTGTAGGTCCTGCTCAGCGCCGCCCCTGTCCACGTGCCGACCATGGCCCGCAACGTCAGGGTGTAGACGCCGGCTGAAGCCGAGGTCTTGTTCAGGGTAGCGGTGTCACCCGTGAGATTTTGCGTCGTGGAGCTTCCGTCGGGGGCAGTGACAGTGAGCCGATAACCCGTGGCGCGAGCAACTTTGCCGTAGCCCGTCAGGCTCAGATTGAAGCTACTGGGACGGGTTCCGCACGTGTAGCTTCCGGCGATACTTGCGGGCGCGGGGATCACGTAGGTGGAACTACTCAGCGATCCGGACGCCGTCGCCTGGAACGCAGCCTGGGCAATGGAAGGAATGGTCACCAGGAGAAAGGCCACCAGCAAGACAGCCACAATGCGGCGCGCGCGCTGTGACGCTCGTGATTGTCCAATGGTCCCCATGTGGTGCCGGTGCCTTTCGTTGCAGATTCCCTTGACTCCATTCTGTCGTTTTGGCCTCAACGTCGCCCTGCCGGCAGTTCAAGTTTTCCTCAAGAATTGCCATCCAGCCACGGCCTGTGACAAGACCGTGGGCCAAATATCTGAAAGGGTTGGTGCATGGGTAGCGAATCGATAGACCGAAGAGCCGTCATAGTCGAGGATGACGAGGACATTCGGCTCCTCCTGACCAGGACCCTGAGCATGCAGGGATTTGATGTTGTGGTGGCCTCAAACGGGGTTGACGGTCTGGCACGGATCCGCGAACACAGCCCTGACCTGGTCACACTTGACCTGAACCTTCCAGACCTGGACGGCACGGAAGTCTGCCGACGCCTGAGGAATTTCTCCGACGCCTACGTCGTCATGATTACCGCACGGGTTGATGAGATCGACGAGCTCATGGGTCTTCAGATCGGCGCCGACGACTTTGTCACCAAACCTTTCAGCCCACGATCCCTGCAGGCTCGCATCACGGCAATGTTCCGCCGCCCACGGCAGGGACTTACTGAAGGGGACGACGGCGCCACGGCAAAACCGCAGGCCGCTTCCACCCAGCCTCCGGTCACACACGCTGCGCCAGCTGCCATACACGGTCCTGTCAGCCTGGATCTCGAGTCCCGGACAGTCCACGTCTCCGGAGACGAAGTGACTCTGACGCGCACCGAGTTTGACCTCCTCGCTGCTTTTATTGGAGCTCCTCGGCGGGTATGGACCAGGGAGTCGCTCCTGCGACTTGTCTGGGGTGACGAATGGGCCACCGACGAGCATCTGGTGGAAGTACATATTGGCAATCTGCGCCGTAAAATCCGCACCAGTGGGACAACGGCACAGATAATCCGGACGGTCCGCGGTGTCGGTTATGGGCTGGTTCCCCAGGCGGTCCAACGCTAGCCTCCCCTGCCACCGGCAGTGCTCCGCAGACTATGGCTCCAGCAACTGCTTCAGTTCGCCAGCCAGAAGCACCGCCTCCGATACCAGGTGCACTGCAGCGTCCTGGGCCTGCGCCAGAGCCCCACCCCTGAGGCTCACACTGATGTGTCCTGCGTGCCGCTCCATCCGACGGGCGCCTATCATTGCGGCTGTTGTGCCCAAGGACATAGCGGCAATCCTCGCGGCCTCCGGCCTACCAGCAGCCAGGTTGTCGGCAATTGCCTGCACCCTGCCTGGCAGCATCTTCAGGAACAGCGCACAGATCTCCAGTGCTGCCTGCTGCGAGCCAAGCTCTTCACCGAGGTGGTCCACCATGCTGCGATCCAGCACGGATGCCCGGCCCACTCCGTCCGCCACACCAGCAGTGATGTGATGGGCATCCATGGTCAGCTGGCGGCCGGTCCGGCGATTTTTCCCTCCACGGCAGCGTCGTCAGTTTCGGGGCGGGCCCAGATGCTGGACAGGAGCAGGAGGACAAGCAGTGCCGGCGCGCCATACAGCAGCGCTTTGCCCACGGCGGGGGACCGCAGGGTGCGGATCGCGTCACCCAGGTGCGGAATAACAGCCACAGTGGTGAAGGCGTGGTCCTCGGACATTGTCGCAGTCCAGGGATCTGCGCCATTGTTGGCATCACCCTTGGTCTGGACAGTGGTGGTTCCAGCAGCAGTGCTCACATCGATAATGCGGTGGGTCTCGATCCGGTGGTCATCGACCGGGATGTGATAGGTGACTACATCTCCCACCGTGAGTTCTGCTACCGGAGTCGGCACACTGACCACGACGTCTCCCGGATTGATCATGGGGGCCATGGATCCGGTCAGCATGGTGGATGTCTGGTAGCCCAGCAGCCGCGGCCCAACGGCCAGGAAGAGGAATGCCGCGGCAGCAAGCACCATGAAACTGATGAGCACAACCTTGGCCATTATCCTGGCCCAGGGTCCGACTGCCCGCTGAACCCTTGCGCCCAGCGGCTTGTGCGTTCTAGCTGCTGCGCGTCGTCCTGTCAGCGGAAATGTCTCAGTGGTCATGCTGTCCTCGGTTCACATCTCTAGGTGGAATATTTTCCGCGGCACAGATACTGCTGCGCATCCGTGCCGCGCCTCGGAACAACTACTTGTTGGTCGCGGTGCGCTGTGTCGCGGTGAAGTTGAAGGCAACAGTGTCGGAGAGGCCCTGAAAGGTGTTGTCTGCAGCGGTGGGAAGAACCACTGTGACGCGGAGGTTGTCCACGGCAGCAGCTGTCAGGGAGTTCAACCCGGCCAGCGGCAGGTTAGCTCCCACAACCGCACGTGAAGCCAGGACGGTGGTGACGGTTCCACTGCACGTGTAGGTCAGGGCGGGTGAAGCGCCAGCTTCTGTCCACGGGACGGAGCAGGCGTCGATAGCCAGCTGAAGGCCATTGACTGCGTCAGTGTCCAGCTTGGAGGACGGTGCGGCTACGGTGCTGAGCGTGACGGCGGCCAGGTTCTGGTTGCCGGTGTTGGACAGGGTCACGGCACGCTGGATGGTGTCACCCGGAACAAGCCCAGTGGAGGCAACACTCAGGCGGTTCGCGGCTGTGCCGGAAGCGCCCAGGGCAACGTTGACGGTACCTGAGGAAACAGTCTCACTGGCGCTGGTGGTTCCAGTGAAGGCACCGTAGGTACCCAGGCCGGCCACACTCGCGGCTGCACCCACCAGTGCTACGGAAGCGAGGACTTTGCTGGTGGTGGACTTGAGTTTGCGACCCATGGTGGTGATCCGTTTCGTGATGGCCGGCCAGGTGGCCTGCAGAGTGTTTGGGCCAGCCCTTTGGCTGACAAGAACAACTTTGCCGCCCGTAGTTCAAGCCCAGACCACACCAACTCACAAGAAAACTTCAAGAGTTCTTCAAGATCAACAACTCACACGGGTACCTCACGCGGTGGGCGTGGGCCTTACATGAATCAGCCTTGCGCTGCGAGCAACTCTCCCCGACTGGGCGGGTTTGCTCCCGGCCGGGACACCGTGATCGCGGCCGCGGTTGCCGCGTGCCCCAACAACTCGGTCAGATCAGCCAGTGGCAGCGAGCGCAGCGCAGCGCGATTCTGGACTCCATCCAGTCCGCGGTCCACTACACCGGAAAGCAACGCAGCCATGAAGGAATCGCCGGCGCCCACCGTGTCCGCAACGTCCGTCCGGGGAGCCGCAATCTGGGTCTCCCCGGCGGCGCTGACGGCCCATGGGCCTTCAGCGCCTCGAGTCACCACCACAAACGCAGGCCCCTCCTCACCACCCAGGGTGAGCCAGTGGCGTGCCGCGTCCAGCGGGTCTTCCCCCGGATAGAGCCACTGGAGGTCCTCATCTGAGGCCTTGATGACATCCGCGAGCCGAGCGAATTTCTCGGCCTGATCCCTCGCATACTCAACGTCGTTGATGATGCTGGGACGGCAGTTGGGATCGTAGCTGATGGTCGCCAGCGGCCGTGCCTGCATCACAGCCGAAAAAACATCGCTGGCGCCTGGTTCCAGCATGGTGGCAATGGAGCCGGTATGGAGCAGCGTTGTACCCTGCAACATGAAATCCAGCCGGGTCGCCAACCCCGGAAGCTCCCAGAGCAGGTCGAACGTATATGAGGCTGCACCGTCGTCGTCAATCAGTGCCGTGGCCACACTGGTCGGGTGATCGTCGGGACCTTGCGGCAGGAGTACGGAACTCGCTTTGACGTGGGCAGCCACAGAATCCCCGTAGGCATCGCGGCCGTAGCGGCCCACAAACTGCACTGGGTGATCAAGCCGCGCCAGGCCAACGGCCACGTTCAGCGGGCTGCCACCCACGTGGGCTGCAATTCCAGTGGTGCGTTGGACAACGTCAACCAGGGCTTCGCCAATAACAGTAAGCATGTCCATACTCTGCCAGAAAGTTGACGAAAGCTTCGTTCCTTACGCCATAAGCGACTGCACCAGCTCGCGGCACTTGCGGTATGCAGGGGACTTGGTGTCAATGAGATCGAAGTGATCCCCTGTCACTTTGAGCAACGAGGCAAAACCTGCGGCATTCCGTGCTGCCGTGACGTAGGACTCCGACTGGCCGATGGGCACGGTACTGTCCTCCATCGCGTGAACGGCATAGACCGGGACCGGCAATGGGATAGCTGTCATGGGGTCTGCGTACCTGTGCCGGACGGGGTATCTGGTTGCAGAACCGCCCAGCAGGTTACTGACAGCACCGTTGCTGAGGTCCAGCTTCTCCGCTTCCCCGAGATTGAGCAGGCCAGATTGGCTCACCACCCCGGTCAGGTGCAGGGCATGCCCGCTGTCCCGTGGCTTCAGCTGCCTGTCAGCGTCGGGAAGTCCGAGGCTGCCCAGCCTGTCGCGTCCGGCAGCCCAGGCAGCAAGATGACCGCCTGCGGAATGGCCCAGCGCCACCACAGGCCCGAGTTCGATGCCGTGCTCACCTGCTATATCGCCGAGCTTGTCGATCCCGGAAAGGATGTCGTCAAAGGTTGTAGGCCAGCCCCCACCATTTCCGGCCCGACGGTATTCCAGGTTCCAGGCAGCCATTCCATGGGCCGCAAGATCCTTGGCCAACGGCTCGCCGAGCTCTGCCCCGTACTGCGAACGCCAGTAACCACCGTGGATCACGATCACGGCCCCACGAGTCGGGGCACTCCCTGATCGATCAGGGAGGAAGAGCTCACCCCACTGGCTGGGGTCCTCTCCATAGTGATACTTATGCCTCTTCAACGATGCCTCCTCCGCTCCCTGCGGTAAGCAGGAAACTGAACTTACCCCCACGGCTGCGGCGGAGCCGGCACCCAGCACCATCCGGTGCAGGAAAGTGCGTCGCCGCAGCCCAGTCATGTCCAGAGCCTACAGGGAGCACCATGGAGGCGCGGATTGCGAGCCGCAAGTAGGGGATCAGTCGCGCACTGCAGCAACCAGCCATTGGCCATTGAAGTACTCAAGCTTCCAGCCGTCAGTCCTGTGGTGATGGGCAAGGTTAAGGGCAGCATTATCGATTTTTCCCAGCTCGCTTCCCAGTGCGCTGCTCAGTGCCGCGCGGAGCAGTGTCCCGTGTGCCACCACCAGGACCCTGCCGCCGTGAAACTCCTCAGCCAGTTCCTCCAGGGTAGCCAGTCCCCGCAAGGCTGTTGATTCTTGGGTTTCCGCCTCCAGGAATCCACCGGGGATTCGGATCTTATCGAGTGCAGGCCCGTCCTGCATACCTTCGGCCAGTCCGTAGCTACGCTCCGCCAAGCCTGGAAGGCGTCTGGCGACACTGAGTCCCAGTCCAGCAGCGATCAGATCAGCCGTTTCGGCAGCACGGCTCAGGGGCGAGGAGACGATGACATCCCAGTCATTTCCCGGCAGTGCCGCGACAGCGTCCCTCGCCTGCCCACGGCCCACACCATTGAGGGGAATATCGGTGGAACCCTGGATTCTGGCCTCCGCATTCCAGTCCGTCTGGCCATGGCGGATGAGGGCAAACGTTGTGAAGCTCATGGTCCCATTGTCCCGCACCGGCATGTGCACGCCGATTCGACCAACCGTTGGGCGCATGGTGACCCCTGGTCCTTTACTGCCCCCGCAGGCATTTCGCCACGTCAGCAACCGAAGGGTAGGCAGCCTGCGTGCCTTTTTTGGTAGTAGCCAAAGCTGCGGCCACAGAGGCAAAAAGGGCAGCATCTGCCAACGTCTCGCCTCCTGCCAAGCGGGCTGCGACAGCACCCGTGAACGCGTCGCCGGCCCCGGTTGTGTCCACCGGAGTGACGTGTGTCGGCGCAATCCGGGTGACCATGCCGCCGTCGGCGTGCGAATCCAGCACCACCGAACCATTGGCGCCCAACGTCACCAAGACACGGTGCATGCCGCGTTCATCAAAACGCCGACGCACAGCATCCCAATCGTGGGTGGAAGCATCATCGTCTGGCATTGCAGAGCTGTCTGCGCCCAGGAATAGTGCAGCCTCATGGGCGTTTACGAGAAGTACATCGGCCAGGGCAGCCAACTCTTCCGGGATCTCTGCATACGGCGAGAGGTTGAGCAGGACACGCGCACCTGCATCGTGCCCTGCCTGGGCAGCTGCCACCACAGTCTCAGGTTTAACCTCCAGGCACAGGCACACCACTGACGCTCCCGTGAAGGTCTCCCCTGCGGCCGCGATATCCGCAGGGGAGAGCGATCCATTGGCACCGGCGGAAATGATGATGTTGTTCTCTCCCGCAGCGTCAACAGCAATAACTGCAACGCCAGTGGCTTCGGTAGTGGACGTCAGGACCCCCGAAACGTCTACTCCGGCCCTCCGGGTGGAGGCCAACAGCATCTCGCCATTGGAATCCTTACCTACAGCGCCAATCAGGCGAACGTTGCCGCCCAGAAGGCTGGCCGCAACAGCCTGGTTGGCGCTTTTGCCGCCAGGATTGACCGCAAATCCATTGCCGTGGACTGTCTCGCCAGGCAACGGCAGACGCTCGCAATAAATGGTGAGATCAGCATTGAGGGATCCGACCACCACGATTCCGCCGTCGGTTCCAGCTACTGGGTGGTTCATTCGGTGACCTCTGCTTCAACAGGTTGGGGGATCAGGAGGGACGCGGCCAGGGCTGCCACGGTGATGACCAGTCCTACTAGAACCACGCTGAAGTATGAGGCCCTGGTGTCACCCAGGGTCGATGTTGCCACCAGGACAGCGGGCAGCACAAGGAAGCTCAGGCCCGCACCAAGGTTGAACGCTCCAGCATTCATTCCCGGCAGGAAACCTGGGTTACCGGCAGGTGAGAGCACAACGCCCAAGCCGTTGAGCATGATGTTGACAGTACCTGCATACGTGACGCCGAGCAGCACGGTGCCAACAATCATCAGGGGAAGGCTGCCCAGGCCAAAGAATGCAATGAGGGCCAGTGCAACCAGGCTGCCCACCAGGCCGAGACGAAGAACTCTTGTGTAGCCGAGGACGGGAGCGAGCCTGCCACTGAGGGGGCCCACAATCCAGCCAAGCAGTGCGTAGGGCGTCAGGATGAGCAGCGCCATTTCGGTGGGGCCAACACCAAAACCAGGTGCAGCTGCCTGAACGTACGCGGGCACAATCCCATTGATCACTGCGAAAATGCCCGTCATGGTCAGGGTTGTGGTCAGCAGGGGCGCCCAGGTGGCACGCTGGCGCAGGTGCCTGATCTCCACCATTGGTTCCCGTGCGCGTTTCTCGACAGTCCAGAACGCGAAGAACGCTGCACCGGCAACGACCAGCAAAATCGTGGAGAGCACCAGCACCTCCACACTGAACCCGCCTACCAGCTTGGTGGCTTCGTTGAGTGCCGTCAGCAAGGCACCCACTGCGACGACAATGAAGAAGACACCCAGCCAGTCCATGGAGGTTCCGGCAGCTGGCCTGCTTTCTCCCGCCAGGACCACAATCAGGACTGTAGCCACCAAGGCCAGGCCCACCATAAGCCAGAAGATGCTGCGGAAACCGAAGTTCTCAGCGAAGTACCCGCCAACAAAGGAGTCGACGCCAGCAACTCCACCGTTAACGGCAGTGATGAGGCCCATCAGGGTGCCGTACTTGCGGGGATTTGTGACGGCAGAACGGAGCATGATCAGGCATAGCGGGACGGTAGGTCCGCTGACGCCCTGGATGATGCGGCCCACAAAAAGCCAAGAGACGTCGGGTGCCAGTGCGGCTATGACGGAGCCGATGGCCATCAAGGCCATCATGCCGATCAGGATTTTTTTACGCCCAACGATGTCGCTGAGCCTTGGCAGGAAGAGGGAGAACAGTGCCGCCGCAGTGAAGAACCACGTCTGCGAGAGCCCAATGACGGCCTGGTCAGCTTTGAGTTCTTCCCCCATGGTGACAAGGGCCGGGCTGAGCATTGAAGCATTAAGCTGGAACGCCACGCAGGCTGCCAACAGGGCCACCATCAACGCGGCGACGTTGCCGCTATTCGTCGTCGTGGTTTTGGCTGTAGTGAAGGTTGTCATTTACTGTGCGCTTCCGGTCAGCGCGTCTTTGCGCTGGGTGGGTTCTGGACTACTTGTGCTGGCCTGCGGATCCCCGATCCGGACCAGGGCATCCGTGACAAGGTCCCAGAACCTTTCATGGTCCAGTTCTGTGGCCACAGAGGTAGTGCAGTCCTTTGGTGCGGGGGCACGGAAGTCGGCAACTGTCATCCCCAGGGTGAGGGTGCCCTGTAGCTCGATGTTGACGGGAACCTTGCGGGTCTTGACGACACTGGGGTCTATTACATATGCCACGGCACAGGGATCATGGACTGGCGGGTAGTCAAAGCCCTGTGCGTCCTTGTAGGCAGCAGCAAAAAAGTCCATGAGTTCCCGGACAAAGCGGGCGGGCGCCGTGTCCAGTGCCGCGATCCTGCTGACTACTTCGGGGGTTGCAAGTGCTTGGTGGGTCAAATCCAGACCCACCATCACCACGGGCCACTTCTCGTTGAACACAATATGGGCGGCCTCGGGGTCAATGATGATGTTGAATTCCGCCACTGCGCTCCAGTTGCCGGTGTGGTAGCCACCACCCATCAGGACAACTTCCTTCACGCGTTCCACGATCTTGGGTTCCTTGCGGGCCGCCAGGGCTATGTTGGTCAAGCCAGCCGTCGGAACCAGGGTGATGGTCCCTGGTTCGTGGGCCATGATCGTGTCAATGATTAGGTCAACGGCATGCCGTGGGTCCAGCTCAATGGTGGATTCAGGCAGCTCTGGCCCGTCCATTCCGGATTCACCGTGGATCTCCGGAGCTGTCTCAATAGTGCGGACCAGCGGTCGGGCACAGCCTGCAGCGAAGGGCACTCCGGTGATCCCCGCAATGGTCCCCACTGCCAGCGCGTTGCGCGTAACTTTCTCAAGGGTCTGGTTACCCACCACAGTTGTGACGGCCAACAGGTCAATGTCAGGATTGCCATGTGCCAGCAACAGGGCAACAGCGTCATCGTGGCCGGGATCGCAGTCCAGGATGATTTTTTTGGGTGCAGCAACAGTGCGGTGGGAATCCACGATTATTCAATCTCCACGTCATTGGGGCCTGCCCGAGGCAGGGGCTAAAACAGTCAGGCTGATCATGGCATCCGAGACACTGCGACGTCAAGCGCTTAACGTAGATGCGTAAAGTGCTTGACTTCCTCATCCGAAAAATTCCTGCGGAAGCCCCTTAGGATCGAGGGATGGAATCTGGGGATCCCCGGCAGGATGCAGCCGACAGACTTGAGCATCGCGACGAACCCCCCATTGCCGGAAAGCCGGTCCGCCCCCACAGGGTCACGGCTGCCATGGTTGCAGCCCGGGCAGGGGTCTCCGCTGCGACCGTTTCGCTCGTGGCCAACGGCAAGACTGCCGGCAGGGTCTCAGAGGACAACGTGGTCCGAGTCCGTGCAGCCATCCAAGAACTGGGTTATGTCGTCGATGGAATAGGCAGTTCACTGGCCAAGGGAGTCAGCTCGCTGGTCCTGCTGGTAGCTCCCGATATTTCTAATCCATTTTTTGCGAAGGTGATCGACGGAGTGCGCCAGGCCCTCGGCGCTGATTACCAGGTGCTCCTGTCCGTCACTGACGCAGGATCGTTTCCGCAGGCTGACGACATTCGGCGCCTGCTCTCACTCCGGCCCGCCGGGTTGTTGGTGGATGCTCCTAATGCCCGGTTCCTGGAAGATCTCTCTGCCTCCATTCCCCTGGTCCTCCTCGATGCGCCTGGGCTCGAGAGCTACGCGCCCTCAGTCAATCTCGACGTCGCGTTCGGTGCCCGCGAACTAGCCGCCCATCTGGCTGCAGAGGGCCACCGAACCGTCGCCTACCTGGACAGCGTGACAGGAACGGACACCTTTACCCTGCGCCGGGAAGCCTTCCTCACTGCTGCTGCAACCCTGGGTATCCACGTCGCCCCAGACCGCATTATCGGGACCACCATCGATGTGGGGGCGGCCGCGGCGGCCTTTGCCTCCACCTGGCCGGCGTGGGCGCGTGCGGGCGTCACCGCCGTCGTCTGTGGAACTGATACCCACGCGTACGGGGTCCTGCAGGAGGCACGCGTTACAGGCGTGCGCATCCCTGAAGACCTTGCTGTTGCGGGATTCGATGACCTGCCGTATTCGGCCACCAGCAATCCTGGCCTTACCAGCGTCCATCTCCCGGCAGAGTCGCTAGGCTTCGAGGCAGGCGATCAGCTCCGCCGCCTCATGCTGGGGGAAATGCTGGCACAATCGCAGGTCACCCTAGAAACATCCCTGCTCATCCGCCGCTCAACATCCGTCAGCGCACCGTAGGTTTGCAGTATGAACCTGAACTGATCTTCCGGCTTTCCACCATGTTCCACCCGTTGGAGCCACCTCAGTCAGGGCCTCACCGTATGCTGGTTCCATGGCTACTAACTGGGGGCGCCTGGACCCCGCACTGCGTGCATCTGTGCAGGAGAATGTTGAGCTGTACGAACGTGTCCGGCCCGCGCTGAAGCTGGTCACGCGGGACGTCCTGCTGACACTGCGGACCATACTCAAGGGCAGCGAGGTCACTCCCCTTTTTGTGACGGGCCGAACCAAGACTGTCGAATCGTTCCGCGAAAAAATTTCCAGGATCGAAGAATCCCTGGAACCGGGCGGGGACCCGGTCCTGAAGTTCCCAGATCCCTTCCGCACGCTTAATGACATGGTGGGCATCCGCGTGATTACAAAGCTTCCCGCCGAAAATGCTGTGGTAGCCAACATCATCAAGCGCCAACGCCACCTGTTTGACTGCCGTGGAGACCGCGAAAAAGACATCGGTTCCATCGAATCCGGCACGTACGGTTACTCAAGCCGGCACCTGATCCTGCGAACCCTGCAGAACGACGCCGTCAAGGAGTACCAGCAGACGTTCAACATGGAGGGCTCCCCCAACGGCAGCTACTTCTTTGAGTGCCAGATCCGTACGGTATTCGCCCATGCCTGGAGCGAAATTGAGCATGACATCCGCTTTAAGGCAGAAGACCCGCGCGCGTGGACCCCGCACTTTGACAGGCAGTTCACGGCCACCGCCGCCATGCTGGAAACCGTGGAGGGAGCATTTGCCGACCTGCACGAACGCTACGAGGAAGTGCAGAGCTTCTGGGACACGGAGGGGGAAGGGGCTGCGCAGCTGACACCCAATCGCATCCGGGACGTCTGGCGGACGCTCCTGCCGCACGTTGACCGGAAAGTCGACGACGACTGGGGCTGGGCTGCGGAACTCATGGCCGCCCACGGACTCAACCAGACTGTCCAGCTTGCCGGGCTCCTGAGCGCGGATCGCATTACCGACGTCCGTCGCGCCCTTGATCATCGGTATTCCCCCGGCCCTGACCGCCTGCTTGATGATCTTCTGCTCTGGCAGTACGGCACCAAGCACGTAGACCTCACAGCTGAAGCGCCAGATGTCGTGCCACATCCTAGGCGGGACAGCCTACAGCGCCGGCTCAAGCAGATTGAACGGTACCGGCAGGCCCAGGACTAGGCAGGTATCGCGCAGTACCGGCGCCTTGGTCGAGCGGTCCCCTACAGGTCCCGTGTCGCCAGGATGGCCCGGTCTCGTCCTTGGGCTTTTGCCTCGTAGAGGGCCTCGTCAGCCGAGGAAATCAAGGCTTTGAGGTCATTTTTCGTGGCGTCGTACATGGCGATTCCATAACTTACGGTGGGGAGCGTTATCCCGTCCCGCGCCGACACTCTGGCCAGGGACGCGCTGATCATCTGGGTAAGGCTCTGCGCACGGTCCGCAGATATTCCGGGTAGCAGGATCACAAACTCCTCGCCACCGTAGCGGGATACCAGGTCTGAACTCCTGAAGTTATCGCGGCAGACATCCGCAAACGCAGCAAGCGCTATGTCTCCGGCCGCATGCCCAAACGTGTCGTTGATCATTTTGAAGTGGTCAAGGTCGGCAACAATCAGCGCCCCGGCTGACCGTGCGCCGTTAAACTTCTTGGTCCGCAACTGACGTTCGGCCTGTTCCAGGAAGGCGCTCCGGTTAAGCAGCCCTGTCAGTCCGTCCAGGGATGCCTTTTCCTGGAGATCCCTGTTCTGTTGCTCGTTGCTGAGCCCAGACATACTGAAAGAGACAACGGCCAGGAGAACCATCGTCAGAAGTGTTGTAGGTGCCGTGCCGAACCAGGCCAGAAAAAAATCGGAATTGGGCCCGACCACCATGAATGCCACGCCACGGGAAAGATAGAAGGCTGAGAGGCAACTCGCCGCCAGCCCAAGGGGGATGCGCTCCCGGCTATAACCCGGTTCCAGCTTCCATATTTCCCACGCCGCCAAGCCCATTGTGGTTCCCATCGAAATCAGGAATACCCTGCCACCTGCCCACGTGTTGGTAGCGGGGGAATCAAGGGTTCCAGCCATGAGCGTCAACGTTGGTATGACGATGAATGCCCAGAGGGGCATCTTCCGTGTCCGCAGGGACCGGGCCGAATACCAGACACAGGTGCAACCTGCCACGAGCAATGCGCCACCGAGAGGATTTGCCCAAAGCTGTTGCGGTGTTCCGTCAAAAAGGAACGCGGCCGACCCTGAGAGGTAGAGCAGGAGTCCAGAGCACCACCAGCCGCTAAAGGCAGATTTAGTGTGAAGATACGACGAAAAAAAGAACAGCAGGCCGAGAGAGGCTGCCAAAACACCAAAGGCAACCCGAAGCGTCGCTTCGTCCAATAGCATGCAGTCACTCCCCAGCCGAATGTCTTCCAGACAAAGTATTACACCTCACCGCTGACACTGCACCGTGATGACCACTCCCTGTCACGTACGCAGCCAAACCCGTGGGTAAGATGACGGGCCTGCAGAAAGTCCTGTCCATCGAAATATACTCTCTGAAGAATATACAGACCGTTGTGGAGAGGACTTTCTGCCATTGCAGGAGGGCAGTAGGGCAGCATTCCCTACCAGTCGAACCATGTTTCCGGGCCCTCATGTGTACAACGATGTAAAGTTTCATTCAAGAGCGAGCTCCACACCCCTCATCGGAAGGTCGACGCATCTCAATGAAGAACTGGGCAGGAAACCTTGAGTACTCCGCCGCACGCATTGTGCGGCCTGAATCCCTGGCGACCCTCACTGACGTTGTTGCCAGCGCTGCTACCGTCAAAGCACTGGGCTCCCGCCACTCTTTTAGCCGGGTGGGCGATACCGTTGGCACGCACGTCTTGTTGGACGGCCTTCCCCAAGAGATCACCATCGCCGAGAACCGGCAGAGTGTGAGAGTAGGTGGCGGTATCAGCTACGGAACGCTGTGCCGTGTACTTGAGGACGGCGGGCTCGCCATCCATAACCTCGCGTCACTCCCGCACATTTCCGT
This sequence comes from Pseudarthrobacter sp. PS3-L1, assembly GCF_030063285.1. Classification (GTDB taxonomy): domain Bacteria; phylum Actinomycetota; class Actinomycetes; order Actinomycetales; family Micrococcaceae; genus Arthrobacter. The sequence goes on from NZ_JASISU010000003.1 coordinate 527,520, forward strand.
AGCTGGTGCAATCCAGACCGGAACGCATGGCTCCGGCGTCAACAATCAGGCGCTTGCCGGTGCCGTCCAGGCCATTGAACTGATCCGGCCGTCGGGAGAGCAGGTCAGGCTGACGCCTAGCGACGGCGATGCCTTCTTTTCAAGTGTTGTTGGCCTTGGTGCGCTCGGAGTAGTCACGGCAGTTGACTTGGCAGTTGTTCCCAGCTTCCTCATGCGTCAACGGGTTTTCGAGGATCTGCCCTGGGCGGCGGCTCTGGACAACTTTCCGGCGCTGGTCTCGAGCGCCTACAGCGTCAGCCTATTCACCGACTATTCGGGACCCAATATCGCCCAGGTCTGGCTTAAGGCAACGGCTGATGAGCCCGCCCTGACAGACCTCTTCGGGGCGCGTGCTGCCACCGTCGCCCGGCACCCGCTACCAGACATGAGTGCCGAAAACTGCACGCAACAAATGGATCAGCCTGGGCGCTGGCTGGACCGGCTTCCCCATTTTCGCCACGAGTTCACACCGAGCAATGGCGATGAGCTGCAGAGTGAATTCATCCTGCCCCTTGAGCATGCTCCTGCCGCGATTACGGCGATCCAGAAATTGGCAGGCAAGCTTTCCCCTCTGCTTTTCATCTCGGAAATCCGGACAGGCGCAGCCGACGATTTCTGGCTCAGCCCGTTCTATCAGCAGCAAAGCGTGGCATTCCACTTCACCTGGAAGTTGCTGCAGGCTGAGGTCGAGGCATTTTTACCCGAACTGGAGGACGCTCTACGGCCTTTCGGCTCACGTCCGCACTGGGGCAAGCTCTTCACGCCAACAAGTTACGACTTCGAGCTGCTCTATCCGCGGTTCGCGGACTTTCGTGCCCGCGCAGCGGCAAACGACCCGGAAGCGAAATTCCGCAATCCACTACTTGACGCTATTTTCGGCGTCCAGGCGGCCAGCACCCGCTGAATGCATGCAGGCCCTACCGCCAGGCTCCGTGGGGACTTGGATCAGGGTCATCCCTCGCCACGCTTGCCAATACCGTGCAACGACGGGCAACGGGCGGGGTGGACGCCACCAGAGGAACGACGACGGCTTCCATCCCCTGGACGTCTCAGCCCTGCCGATCCAGGAAGCCTGTCCACGGCCCAGGTCCGCGCCCGACATCGACGATAGTGCCAGCCAAATCCTGTGCCCACGCCGCAGCCAGGGCGCAGTCCAGCGGGCTAGCCTGATCAATGGAACCGAACCGGGCCATAGATTCAGCGGCAAGCCCGGCGGTGGCCTGATCAAAGGCCATGCCCTCAGGCTAGCGATCCACTCTCAACGCTTCCCTTTTTTCCGCGATCCCTTGCCCCTGCCCTTGTCCGGATTCGGAGCATATCGCTGGGCGACCTTAGGCTTCTTGACAGGAACAGCCCGCCGGTCGGGCTTAGGTTCACGCTTGGGTTTTTCCTGGTTGGCCGACGGCTGCCTGGAGCTCTGGGCCGTCCGGCCGCGGACTATGCCAATGAACTCCTCGATAACTTCGTCCGTTGACTCCGAAAGCCATGCAACCGCGATCTGCGTCGGGTCCGCTCCGCTCAGTGGCCGGTACACAGTGTCCTTGACGTTGAAGTGCCTGGCCACAGACATGGGGAGAATCACCAGCCCGGCACCCGATGCCACCACCTGCAAGGCCATGGCGGGTCCGCCCAGTTCATCAACGTCAAGGAACGTCTCCGCCGTCAGGTCAGCGGCGTCCACGCCCTCGAAAACCGAGATTTCGTGCCCTTTGGGGGCCACCACCACCGGCTGTTCTTCATAGAGGGCAATGACACTCAGGCCCTCCCGCTCTACCGGCAGACGGACAAAACCGAGGTCTGCCGAACCGTCCCGTAGCGCCTGCTCCTGTCCGCTGTCGTCGGCCATAAACGCCTCCACGGCGATGTCCGGCATGCGTTCTTCCCAGCGCCGAATCCACTTGCCCGGCGTCACGCCGGCAACATAGGAAAAGCGCAACACCCGGGCAGTCTCCTGATCGGTGGGAGCAGTCGGATCTGCTGTCGTTTCGGGTACTTCGGCTGCGCTCACCCCTTCACAGTACCGCCGGTCTGGGGTTGGGGTGCCGCACCACCGCAGGGGCGGATATCCTAGAGCCATGACATCCGCCAACTCCCAGTCCATGAAGCCGGCCACCGTTGCCAAAAAACTTGGCCTCTACCTGCCCGCAACACCCCAGGAGTTCCAGGAGTCCAGCATTACCCGCGAGGAATTTGCTGCCCTCCAGGCAACACCTCCTGAGTGGCTCGCTGAACTTCGCCGCACGGGGCCGCATCCCCGTCCGGTGGTGGCCCAGAAGCTGAACATATCCATCAGCGGCCTCAGCCGCAGCGGTATCGAAGAAGCCCTCACGACGGCGGAAATCACCGCTCTGCTCCAGGCCCCACCGGCATGGCTGGTGACCGAGCGTTCCACGCACGCCGCCGTCCGTGCTGAAGCCCAGCGCGTCAAGGAACAGGCAGAAGCAAAGGCAGCCAAAAAGTAGCCCCTGGTTGCGGGCACGTGCCTGCGGCATTCGCTACCCAAGAGATTCCCCACTGCCAGCCCCTGGACAAGGGGCTGGCAGGTGCGGAGCCCTAGAGCTTCGGGATCAAGACCGGTGTGCTCTTCTTGTAGGCCTCGTAGTCATCCTGACCGCCCCACTTCTTGTCGGCCTTCTTTTCAAGCATTGGCACCCCACTGATCTTGATCAGAAGGAGGGCGACAAAAACCGGCGACACCAAGGCCACCCACTGCCAGCCCTCAAGAACCGGCAGGGCAATGATGGCCACCCCGAGCCAGAGGACAATCTCTCCAAAGTAATTGGGGTGCCGGGACTTGGACCAGAGTCCATTGGAGATGAACTTCCCCTTGTTCTGGGGGTCTGCGGCAAAGGCCCGCTTCTGGGAATCAGCAACAGCCTCGATTCCGAACCCGATGATCCAGACCACCAGCCCCACAACTGCCACCCAGTCCAGGGACACGCGCGTGGACGAGGCGATTGCAATCCATGCCGCTCCTGCAGTGAGGGTCACCCACAGGCCCTGAACGGTCCAGACGTTAAGGAACCGCACAAAGTTGGGCTTGATGTCATCAAACCTGTCGTCTTTCCCGGCCTTGCTCACACGCTTGAACAGGAACGTTCCCAAGCGTCCGGCCCAGATCAGGACCAGGGCTGCCAGGAGCAGCGCGCGGGCATCAACGCCCGGGGTGAGAACCACCAGCAAAAGCGTAATGGTGATGTAGGTCAGAGATCCGGTCAGATCATAGAACTTTTCTGTCTGCGCCCTGAACGAGGGGATGAAGACAAGCCACTGAACAACGAACACGGCGATAACCGCGAGGGCAAAGGTGGGGATGCCGCCAATGTCCGCACCGCCTTGGCTGCCAGCCCACGCCACCAGGGCGGCAACAACCACAACCAGTGGCGTTACTATCAGCAGCTTTTTGTTACCGTCCTTGGACACGGTGATCCCTTCAAGATGTGTTTTACGTTCTGCAGCGTTCCTGGATGTACCAGCGCCCACAGTCCTTAGGAAGTTACAGTATCCCAGCCCCCACGCATTGACCTCAGAGGCTCAACCGGATGGAATGGAATGCACGGCACTGGATTTTCAGTCCACGCGACACATGAGGAGGTGCGAAGTGATCAACGAATCAGCAAACCTGGCGTCCTCCGTGTGGCAAGTGGTTCTCGGCGGCTCTGTTTTTATTGCCGCAGTCCCCGCGACGGTGTTGGCAGTCCGCCATCACCGCTCCTACGACGACACTGGATCGGACCACCTCTTCTGGGACCTGTTCATCGGCGCTGTCGTTGCAGTCCCGGCACTTGTCATTGCCACAGTAGCCTCACCGTGGCTGGGATTGGTGCTCGCCGCGAGCGGCGCAGCCGCGGGCTGGTGGGCGTTCCGCACCTACCCTCGACTGGCCGAAGCCGTCGCGCAGCGCAGACGACGCCGCGAAGCCGCACCAGCGCTGCGCTCCGCCGAAGCCCGCCATGACCAGGCAGTTGCCCGGTGGCAGCGCTATGAACTGGATCCGGGGCTGACCATCGACTTCCCGGCCATGTCCGATCCCCGCAAGCCAGAAACGGCGGAGCTCATTAAGGCACTGAGGTCCGCATCTGCCGTGAAAGCAGATGCGGACCCTGATGCTTACATTCCCGCAGTGGATCGTCTAGAAGCCGCACTGCTCAGAGCGGAGACAGCAGCCGGAGCCATGCCCCGCAACGAGGCCTGATATGGCTGGTGCAGGTGCGCCCTAGAGCTCGACCGTACCGCTTTCGCCTACGCTCATTTTGCTGTTTGTCGCTTTTGCCTTGACCCACTGCAGCACTGTGGCCACTGTTCCACCGGGGCTGGTCCAGTATTCGGCGGAATCCGAGTCCACCTTCAGGAGAACCACACCGGGGGTGTCCGGTCCGTCAGGGAACCATGCTTCGACGGCCTGGTTCCACAGCTCGTGAATTTTGGCGCTGTCCGTGATGATCTCGGCGGTGCCTGCCACGGAGACCCATTCGGTGTTTTTACCGAAGGAGACGTTGACCCGCGGGTCCGCGTGGACGTGCGCTACCTGTGATGTGGAGTCAGCCGTGAAGAACCACAGGTCGCCGTCCTCCTTTACATCCTGGACGGCCAGGGGCCTGCTGACCAGGGCGCCATCCTCGTTGAGGGTGGCCAACATCCCAATCCGGGAATCGTTGATGATGTCTGTGACTTTTTTGATGTTCTCGGCTTCGCTCATGTTCGCACCTCGTTCGTGAATGCTGCAGGGTACTTCCCTGACCCCAGCCTATTGCTCAGCATGCTTATTTTCCACCGCGGCCGGTGCAGACCCCTGGCGCTCCAGGACCTGGCCCCTGAAAAACTCTGGCCGAATCCTTGACATGACGATCATGATCACCACGCCCAGCAGGATCACGCCCATGCCAAGGATGAACACCATGCCTACGCCACCGACAGAGGAACCGGAACCATAGGCCGGGTCCATGGAATCCGTGGCGGTTTTGAAGAACATGACCAACAGGATCACGCCGCCCAGAAGGGGTGCGAGGAACTTGAAGAAAAATGCCCTGGCACTGGTGAATGCCTCGGCACGGAAGAACCAGACGCAGGCCATTGCCGTCACGCCGTAGTAGAAGCAGATCATCATTCCCAGGGCAGTGATGGTGTCCCACAGGGCATTTTCAGAGGTGGTTCGGGTGATGACATAGAACGCTGCAGCCGCAATGGCGGCAACAATCGTGGCATAGCTGGGGGACTTGAATTTAGGGCTGATGGCGCCGAACTTCGTGGGCAACGCCCGGTAGTGACCCATGGAAAGCATTGTGCGTGCGGGAGAAACGAACGTCGACTGCAAGGATGCCGCGGAACTGCTCAGGATGGCAAGTGACATCAGAATTGCAAAAGGTCCCATCACCGGTCCGGACAGAACAGCAAAAATACTCGACTGATTGTCCGGGTTTCCCACTCCAAGACCTTCCTCCCCGATTCCGGCAAAGGACAGTGTGGCCAGGGCGATCGTCATGTAGATGATCACAATCACAAGGACTGTCACCGTGGCGGCGCGGCCTGGCGTCTTCTCGGGATCCTTGGTCTCCTCGTTCATGGTCAGCGTTACATCCCAGCCCCAATAAATGAAGATGGAGAGTGATACACCGGCAGTAAACGCCGAGAAGGAACCCACAGCAAAGGGGTTGAACCACTCCGGGGTGATGGCTGTGGCAGCAAACGCGGTGCCGTTGCCGACGTGGATAAAGGCGGCCACGGCAAACCAGCCAAGAACTAAGAGCTGGAAAGCCACGAGGACATACTGGACACCCTTGGTGGTTTCCATACCGCGGTAGGAGATCCAGCAGGCTCCGGCAATGAAGACAAGCGTGGTGGCAATGTTCAACGGGAGGTTGGTGGTCAGGTCTGCCAGATCTGGATTGCCAAGCACCTGCGAAAGCATCAGGTAGAAGAAGTCCACTGCCACGGCCGCCAGATTGGAAAGCACAATGATGGTGGCAGCAATAAGGCCCCAACCACCCATCCAGCCCACCCAGGGACCAAAGGCTCGTGAGGCCCAGGTGAAGGACGTGCCGGCATCAGGCATTGCGTTATTAAGTTCGCGGTATCCGAGGGCAACAAGGAGCATAGGGATAAATCCGACAAGGAAGATTGCCGGCAACTGGACGCCCACTTCGGACACCGTGGGGCCTAGCGCGGCCGTCAGGGTATAGGCCGGAGCAATACATGACACCCCAATGACCACCGCGCCGATCAGGCCGACGGAGCCGGCCTTGAGCCCCTTGTCGCTCAAACCGCCAGTGGAAGATGTTGCGGGTGGCGCAACGCGCTTGATGCTCATGACTGTCCTGCCTCTCCGGAAGGGTCGTTCGCTGAAGTCTGGCTAGTGCCTTCCGGGACATAGTCGCGGGGGACCACAATCATGGGGACAGGCAGTGACCGGAGAATACGGTTGGCTGTCGACCCCAGGAAGATGGAGCGGTTCTGCGCAAGCCGACTGGATCCAATGAGCAGGACTTCACCGTCTTCCCAGTCGAGACGGTCTACTGATTCCTCGATGGTCCGGCCACGTGCCACCACAATTTCGGGAATCGGGGCATGGACGCCGGAAACGGTAGCGGCCATGGCATCTGCGGCCCTGACCGTAGCCGCGTTGACTGCATCCTCTTCATTCTCGCCATCGAGGGTCAGCAGCGAGACGAGCCGTAGCGGAGTCTCCTTCACAGCTGAGAGAGCAACGGCGAACGTGAGGAGGTTTTGCGCACCGGGCCGGGTCCCAATTCCACAGCTGTACCGGGTGATTGGATCGGTCCGGTGGTATCCCTGGGGAGCTAGTGCCACTGGGACAGCCGCTGAGTGCAGGAGCGACCCTGCCACCGAGCCCACTGTAAAGCGGCGGAAGAGACCGCTGCTGGTAGCACCGATGACCAACAGATCAGCGCCAAGGTCAGCAACTGCGTCAATCAGGACACTGGCTTCCGAATCACCACGCCGGATGTGGGCCCGGGCCTGAACATCATCAGGGATCATGGCCAATCCCTCGTCCAGCCACTCCGCGGCCTGCTGATCCAGGATCTCGTCATATCCAGCTTGCGGCGGGTAGATACCGCTGAACGGCGAACCCTCGGGGAGGACGAGGACGAGGTCGATGGAGGCATTGTGTCCCCGTGCCAGGGCAACTGCCAGGTTAACCGCGTCATATCCACGGGCGTTTGCCGAATATCCCACGACATATCTCATGGCAGTATCTCTTTTCAGTCAGGTGATGGTGCAGTGCAGCTGTCAGGAGACAGCTGTGGCCGAAGTCTTTGTTCCAGCCGCGGTGGCTCCGGCAACGATTCGCCCAGCTGTGATGGCGCCCATGCGGATAGCTCCATCCACATGCTGGTATCCCTCGGCAGCAAGGTCAGAACAGGACCAGTAAATGGGGCCGACAGGCGCCAGCTGATCCTTTCCGTAGCGGTGAAGGCCCCCCAGGTCATAGCTGGTGGCGTAGGCACCCCGCGTCCACTCCTCAGAGCCCCAGTCAGATTCGTAGTACACCTCCGGCGTCAGTGCATCAGGGCCCAGGAACGTGGCAATTGATTCAAGGACGGCCCGTTGACGGTCCTCCTCGCTGAGCTCAAACATTGCGTCGGCTTTTTCGTCGGAGATAAAGCCCACAAGCGTTCCCCGCGGATCCTCATGATTGGTGTTGTCATAGACCTCCTGCACGATCGATCCGGCACCAAAGCCCGTACCGGACAGTCCGTTCTCACGCCAGAAGGGTGTCGAGTACACCGCGTGGACCTTGATAACGAGGCCCAGGGACTGGTGCTGGTGCATCTGGTGCTGACGCCGCGGAAGCGGCGGATCAAATGACACACGTGAGTAGAGGTTCGGCGGAACCGCCATCACCGCAAAACGGGCCGTTACAGTGGCGCGATCGGAGATTGCGGTGACAGTGCCGCCGTCGGACGTCCCAGACCACCGGATGGTGCGTACCGGACTGTCCAGGACAACATCACTCCCGAGTTCCTGCGCCATGCGCTCCGACACGTGCTGCATGCCGCCCACTACGCGCTTGTCCAGAATGAAGTCCTCATCAGTGAGATTACTGAAGGATCCTGCAGAAGCTGCCATGAGTACAGCCTGGAGTGCGCTGAAGGCATGGGCGGGCTTGGTAAGCATGCCGCCTGCAATGAAGAGGCCAATATTGTTACAGGCCTCTTCATCTTCCGACTGGGCGCGGAGCCAGTGATGGAAGGAAATCGTGTCGAGCTCCCTGGACTTGGAGTGTGCCCAAGGCTCGGTAGGACCAATTTCCGCCGCGAGTCCGTCGAGGATCTCAATGAGCCGATCCATTTCCGCCTTGGTCGACTCCTGGACAGGGAATGAATCTCCCGTGTAGCGCGTGGCAGCTCCATCAGCTCCGATATAGACGGATTCGCCTTCCCGATAACGTGAGTACGTACCGAGGCCCAACTCATCGAGGAGCCCAAGAAGGGCAGTTTGATCCGGTGAGACCCACTGACCGCCTATTTCGAGCATGGCCCCGTTAATGGTGTCGGTCCAGGTCCTGCCACCCACCCGATCCCGGGCTTCCAGGACCGCGACACTCAAGCCCGCTTTCCTGAGCTCCCTGGCGGCCGTAAGGCCTGACGGCCCGGCTCCCACAATCACAACGTCCCTATCCAGATGCAGCATGATGTCCTTTCCGGTCCCGCGGGTGACGCGGGGCACTAAATGAATGCCATTCATTTAGAGTAACTATAAGGCCACCGTGGTCCACGCAACAGTGCTTGATGGAATAATTCTTCGAATCACTACCGAAAGGTCAGTCATGCCGGCATCTGCCGCCGACCACCACAGCCCCACCGTGCCTCGACGCACACCGTCCCGCCGCAGGGTGGGCCGGCCACCATCGGCCGTACTGGACCAGGGCGTCATTACGGTGGCGGCGCTGGATCTCATCAGCCGAAAAGGCTACGAGGGTCTCACCATGGCAGCACTGGCCCGCTTCCTGGATGTGGCTCCGTCGGCCCTTTATAACCATGTCAACTCAAAAATGGATGTCCTCCTGCTCCTGGAAGACCACCTGACTGCACGCGTCGACGTGTCTGCTTTCGCAGACCGTCCATGGGACGAGGCAGTTTACGCATGGGCCGCCAGTTACCGAGACGTCTTCGCCCAGCACACTCCACTCATTCCCGTGATAGCCGTCCTCCCCGTGACCAACGCTCCCCAGACCCTGGCCATGTACGAGGCAGTCGCTTCAGGGTTCCGGCATGCAGGGTTTCCGGACGAAAAAATCATTCCGTCGATCGTGGCCCTTGAGTCCTTTATCTTTGGTTCTGCCTACGACGTCACGGCCCCCGCGGATATTTTTGATCCAGGATCCATGGCACCTGCGACTCCCAACTTCACGTCGGCGGTCCACAGCCTGAAGAATGAGGAGCACAGCAGGCCAGCGGATATCGCGTTCACCCTGGGACTGGACGCCCTCATTGCCGGACTCAGCAAGCTGCGGCGCTTTTCCTGAGCCGGTCCCTACAATGATCGCCATGCCGCGGACAGGGCCCGGCTCAGCACCCTGGCGTGGATGCACTGCGAAATCTCGTTAAATGCAAAACCCCCGATCAGAAGATCGGGGGTTTTGCTGTGCGTGCGCGAGGGGGGATTTGAACCCCCACGCCCTTTCGGACACTGGCACCTGAAGCCAGCGCGTCTGCCGTTCCGCCACTCGCGCGCAACTTCCCTCACCCGATCCAGCACTCCGCGAGCGGAAGCCAACCGTGTGAAAGCAGCGAGATCAAGCATAACGGACGCAAGGGCCAAAACACGAATCGTCGTCTCCATCCTGCCTCTGACATGGACGAACGGATTCCACAGCAACATCCGCAAAATAGTGCTGATCATGTCGCCGAACACTATTTGAGCAGCGTACCGGGAGGCAGATTGAGGTCATTCTCAGGCACGGACAGTACTATCGAGTGTGGAAGTGCCTGCCACCCGGCGGCACGGCTGGTTAGCCGATGTCCAATGGACACCCGGATTCCCCGCTGAAAACCTCATGCTGGAGCCTAGGGAGGGAGAAGACCATGGGACTGCTGGACAATGTAGAACGAGGAATTGAAAAGGCCGTCCGAGGCGTCTTCTCGACCGGCTCAAAGGCCCAGGTGGAACCTGTCGAGATTGCAAGCCGGCTCCGCCGCGAGGTTGATAACAAATCCATGACCATCTCGGCTGGCCGCACACTTGTCCCCAACGTCTTCGACGTGCAACTCAGCGACGCAGACTTTGGCCGGGCCCAGGAATGGGGAACACCGCTTGCTGAGGAACTGTGTGACGTTGTCATCAACCACGTTCACAGCCAGGGCTACACGCTGCAGGGACCTGTACAGATATCCTTTCGCCGGAACAGCGAACAGCGGGCCGGAAATTTCGACATCACCGCCAGGACCGAAAAGGATGGCAACACCCCCGCTGCGCCGCCTCCGTCCCGGCCAAACCTCCCTGCCGCACCACAGAGGGCGCCAGCGCGACTGCAGCCAGTTCTGGATATTGACGGACAGCGCTATTCGCTGAACGCTCCCTCAATTGTCCTTGGGCGCTCCTCCGAAGCTGACATCCTCGTGGACGATACCGGGGTGTCGCGCCGCCATCTGGAAATCAGGACTGTCAACGGCCTCAGCAGCGCCGTAGATATGGGATCAACCAATGGAAGCTACGTGAATGGCCACCGGGTCGTAGAGCCTGCGGATCTCCACGACGGCTCCACCATCACCATGGGACGGACCAGAATCATTTTCCGTCTCCTACCCACGAACAACGGAGGCCGTTCATGACCGAGCTCAGCGACCTCACCATCACCGCGCTCCGCTTCGGCTTCCTGATCCTGCTGTGGGTTCTCATTTTCAGCATTGTCTCGACCATGCGGCGCGACCTGATGATTGGGAAAAAAGCCGCAGCTGGTGCGCCCACCGCACGTCAGGTCCGGAAAAACCCTGACCTAGCAGAAGTATCCGCTCCACCGGCCCGCCAGGCCCCTACGCAGTTGCTCGTCACTGAGGGACCACTGAAGGGCATCACAATCCCGTTGGCATCAAGCCCAATTCTCTTGGGCCGCGCCCAGGAAGCAACACTTGTCCTTGAGGACGACTACGCATCCGGCCGTCATGCCCGTCTTTTCCCCCAGGGTAGCCGTTGGTTCATAGAGGACCTTGGCTCCACAAATGGGACCTACCTTGCTGACCAGCAACTGACCCGCGCACAGCCAATGGAGCCCGGAGTCCCCGTGAGAATCGGCAAGACGGTCATCGAATTGAGGCCCTGACCATGGGTCACCCAGACTTGGCCGCCGCGGAAGGAAAATCCTCCCAGCGGCCCCTGATCATGAAGTATGCTGCCCGCTCGGACGTGGGGCGCGTCCGAGCAAAGAATGACGACTCGGCCTATGCGGGACGGCACCTGGCGGTGGTTGCCGACGGAATGGGCGGCCATGCTGGAGGCGATGTGGCGTCAGCGGCAACTGTCCTGGACATGCTTCACCTGGACCGGGAGTCCTACAATGGCGACGCCGCCACAGTGCTGGCGGACGAGATCCAGACAGCCAACTCCCTACTCTCGGAGCTGGTCCACATCAATCCCAAGCTCGCAGGCATGGGGACAACTGTGACGGCGCTGCTTCTCGCCGAGGGTAAACTGCACTTCGCCCACATTGGTGATTCCAGGGCCTACCGACTTCGGGATGGAATCTACGAACAGGTCAGCATCGACCACACGTTTGTGCAACGTCTTATTGACGAGGGACGTCTGCAACCTGAAGAGGCGGAGACCCACCCGCACAAAAATGTCCTCATGCGAGTTCTGGGCGATGTTGACGCAAGCCCGGAACTTGATTTGCAGGCACTTGACGTTGTGCCAGGTGAGCGCTGGCTGCTCTGCTCCGATGGGCTTAACTACGTAGCCGGCCACGCCGTTGAACGTACGGTGCGGGGGACCAGGAACCTTGGCGAGTGCGCGGACATCCTGATTGACCTGACTCTTGAGGCTGGATCGCCGGACAACGTCTCAGTTGTCCTGATCGACATCATTGAGGAGACGCCAGACGACGTCAACACCGCCGCCGTGGACATCATTAGTGCACCACCGGCAGCCACTCCGGCTGCATCAGCCACGCCTATGGCACCCGGGAGTCCCAACGACAAGCCCGTTTCGGCCAGCGGCGAACCGGCGGATTCCACAGACCCGCACCTTGGCGAACATCTCTCCGCGGAGGTCCTCCGGGAAGAACTGGCCCTGAGGCCACATGAGCTCGTAGGAGCAGCAGCCACCGCTGCGGCCAGTGGCTCCATCCCCACCATCGCTGGGCGGACCGTTGCCCGACGCGCAGCCACAGTCCTCACCCACAAGGCGGGTGATACCGAACCTGCGGAACCTGAAGACGTCATACCGCTGAAGCCACGTCGCTGGCTGACTCTCTCTATTGCTGCAGCTGTCGTGGTTGCGCTGACGGCTGGGATCTGGCTCGGTTACGCCTGGACTCAGACTCGCTACTATGTCGGGGAGTATGACTCGCGTGTAGCCATCTACAACGGCGTCTCCCAGCGCCTCGGGCCCTTCCAGCTTTCCACCCTCGAGACCGTAACTGACCTCACGCTGGACTCCCTCCCACAGTTCACGCAGGAGCGCGTCCGTCAGACAGTCCCTGCGGGAGATCTGTATGACGCTCAGGGAATCGTTCGGAACCTGCGCGACTTTGGCACCACAGCACCTGATACAGAGTGCATCCCACCCTCCGCTAGCCCGTCTTCATCGGCTTCAGCCACAGGGGGCGCGTCACCTGCGACGCCGACACCAACAGCGTCCGCCTCTGTCGGTGCAGCCACTTCCTCGGCTAGCCCGCGGCCCACCCAAATCGCCTGTGAGGGAACACCATGACCCAGGTCGGTACGGCTCCTAAACCACGACGCAATGTTGAACTTGTCTTGCTGGTGTTGGCCCTGATCGTCGGCATTGGTGCGAGCACATTGGCCGGAGTGGACCAGGGCGCAGCATTCGACTCGGACTTCTGGTTCCAATCGTCGCTGCTCGCTGTCGCAGCCCTGGCATTCCATATTGTCCTCCGCGTCAGGGCTAAATATGCAGATCCGGTAATACTTCCGTTGGTCGTTGCCCTCAACGGCCTCGGCCTAGCAATGATTCACCGGCTGGACGGCCCTGCCGATGACACCGGTAACAACCAGCTCCGCTGGACCCTCATAGCCATGGCCGTCTCGATCGGTGTGATCTGGCTTCTCAAGGACCACCGCATACTGCGTCGTTTTACCTATATTTCACTGGCTGTCAGCGCAGCGCTGCTGATCATGCCCCTGGTGCCTGGAATCACGGCTGGGGAGATCCTCGGGGCCCGTGTATGGATCCGGGTTGGGCCCATGACCTTTCAGCCCGGTGAAATAGCCAAGATCACCCTGGCCATATTCTTTGCTGGATACCTGTCCTCCAATCGAGATCTGATCCTGCTGGCGGGACGTAAAATCGGCCCACTCCAGCTCCCACGGTTCAAGGACATGGGCCCCATGGTGGCGGCTTGGCTAGTGAGTATCGGCGTTCTGATCTTCCAGCGGGACCTTGGCTCGTCAGTGCTCTTCTTCGGGCTCTTCATTGTCATGATCTACGTCGCCACCAGCCGAATCAGCTGGGTGGTCATTGGCCTTCTTCTGATCCTCGGTGGGGGCTTTGTTGCGGCGCGGGCGTTTTCCCACGTCAACCTGCGTATTGATGGTTGGATCAACGCCTTTACGCCCGAGGTCTACGACCGCTCCCCCGGCGGCAGCCGCCAAATCATCCAGGGCCTGTTTGGAATGGCTGATGGAGGGCTCGTGGGGACGGGTCTGGGACGCGGAACCCCAGACGTTGTTCCCTTCGCCAACAGTGACATGATCATTGCTTCGTTCGGTGAAGAACTGGGATTGATCGGTCTCTTCGCCATTGTCATGATGTATGTCCTTCTGGTCACCAAAGGTTTCCGTGCCGCGTTGGGCACCCGGGATTCCTTCGGAAAGCTCTTGGCCTGCGGATTGTCCTTCGCCGTGGCCCTGCAGTGCTTCGTGGTCATTGGTGGGGTAACCCGACTGATCCCACTGACCGGTCTGACCACGCCATTCCTGGCAGCAGGTGGGTCGTCGCTGCTGGCCAACTGGATCATTGTGGGTCTGCTGCTGATGATCTCCCATACAGCCCGGAGTCCGCTCAACACCTCGCCGCTGAAGCCGGGCGAAGCTGGAACCGACGCGGTCGAAAACGATGAACGAAAAGCGGTGACCCGTCCTTGAACCAGGCCATAAGAAACTCCTGGATGGCAGCGATTGTTATGTTCGCCCTGCTTTTCGGAGCCATCAGCTATGTCCAGGTCATAGGCGCAGATGACTTGAAGGGTAATCCCTGGAACAGCCGCCAGCTAAACAGGGACTTCTGCAATGACCGTGGATCCATCATTGTGGGCGGCGACGCTATTGCGGAATCCGTGGAAGGTACCGAATCATGTGCATTCCAGCGTGTCTACAACCAGCCTCAGCTCTACGCTGGACTGACGGGCTTCTTTTCCCAGACTTATGGGGCAACTGGCCTGGAGCTGTCCATGAACGAGCAGTTGGCTGGTAGCTCGGACCAGCAGTTCCTGGATCGTGTTGGCCAGCTGTTCCTGGGTAACCAGCCCAAGGGCGCATCCGTGGAGCTGACAATTGATCCTCAAATCCAGAAACTGGCCTATGACCTGATCCCGGATGGACAACGTGGATCGATTGTGGTGACCAATCCAAAAACCGGCGACATCATCGCCATGGTGTCCAAACCCTCGTTTGATCCCAACCTTATTGCCACCCAGGACAGCGAAGCTGCCAAGGCCAATTACAACGAGATCGCCGCAATTCCGGGCATCAATGCAAATCAGTCGGTCAGCGGCCCAACTGGATCACTCCTGTTTCCCGGCTCGGTCTTCAAACTGATCGACACCGCGGCTGCCCTGAACTCCGGCAAATACAACGCGGACAGCGTCCTGGAGAACCCTGCGCAGTTGGCCTTTCCTGGCATTGACTACACTCTTCCGAACTACGCTGGCGGCAGTTGCTACACGCGGGACACAGCGAGTTTCGCCTTTGCGCTCCAGCAGTCCTGCAATACCCCATTTGCCAGCATCGCCCTGGATCTTGGCGCCCAGGCAATTTCTGATCAGGCGGAGAAGTTCGGCTTCAATGAGGGCATGGGCGATCAATTGATGCTCCCGTATGCCACCAGCGTGTTCCCCGCCGACCTTGAGGGCCCGGCCCTGGCCCAGTCCGCCATTGGCCAGCGGGATGTCAAAGCCACACCTCTTCAGATAGCCCTGATGACCGCCGCCATCGCCAACGATGGGAAACAGATGAGCCCCAACCTCGTGAAGGCCCTGCGGTCTCCGGATCTGCGGATTATTGACGAGCCAAAGCCGAGTGTCCTGCGGACCTCCACCACGCCGCAGATCGCCCAGCAGATCACTGAGTGGATGACCAGCGTTGTCACTGAAGGTATCGCCAGCCAAGCTGCGGTACCCGGAGTCGATGTTGCCGGCAAGACAGGCACCGCCGAATTGGGTAACGGCCTGAACAACTCATGGTTTACGGGGTTCGCCCCAGCAAACGATCCGGAGGTCGCTGTCACCATTGTCATGGAGGACGTCGACATCACAACCGGAGCCCAGCTAACCAGTCCGAACGCAAGCAAGATTTTTGAGGCGGTGTTGAATAAGTGAGGCCTACATCCGGAATCACCCTCGGCGGCAGATTCCAGTTGACTACCCGCATTGCAATCGGTGGCATGGGAGAAGTCTGGAAAGCAAAGGACCAGGTCCTTGGTCGCATCGTCGCGATCAAGGTCCTAAAAGAGGAATACACGGGGGACCCTGGATTCCTGCAGCGCTTTCGCGCTGAAGCGCGCCACACAGCACTCCTGAACCACGTTGGCATCGCAAACGTCTTTGACTACGGCGAAGAGGACGGCTCTGCCTACCTGGTGATGGAGCTGGTCCCCGGCCATCCGCTCAGCACCATCATTGAACAGGAACGCGTCCTCTCACCTGACCGCACCCTGTCCATGATTGCCCAGGTGGCCCGTGCACTCTCCGCGGCGCACAAGCAGGGCCTGGTTCACCGCGACATCAAGCCCGGAAACCTCCTCATCACGCCCGAAGAACGCGTTAAAGTCACCGACTTTGGCATCGCCCGCCTGGCAGACCAGGTGCCATTGACGCAGACCGGCCAGGTGATGGGGACAGCGCAGTATCTTGCACCCGAGCAGGCTACCGGCCAGACGGCAACCGGAGCGTCAGATATCTATTCCCTGGGCATCATCGGTTACGAGTGCCTGACCGGCCACCGCCCCTTTACCGGCGAATCCCAGATTGCCATCGCCCTTGCCCAGGTAAATGATGCACCGCCGCCCCTCCCTGATTCACTGCCCCGCCCGGTGCGGGCGCTGCTGATGTCCATGCTTGCCAAGGACCCCAAGAACCGCCCTGCCAACGCCATCAAACTCGCCGAAGCGGCAGAAGCAATTCGCGCCGGTGACATCGAGACTGCACATGCCGCAGTGCCGGGCATGCTGTTGTTTGAGTCCACCACCGGACCAATCACGGCTCCCGTGAATGTCCCCACCTCGCCTACGGGAGTCATCGCCAGCAGCCCTGATACAAACAGTGCAGCAACATCTGCCCTACCTGTTGTCGGTGCCTCTGCAGCCTCCTTGGGAGACGACGAGCCAGTCCAGGCCGTGGCCGCCCAGCGTTCGTGGGTTCCCGAAGAAGACCAGTACGAGGATCAGGGCGACGAACCACAGAAGCGTGGGCGAAGCCCCTGGACGTGGCCACTGGTGGGCCTCATCATCCTGCTAATTTTTGCTCTTGGTGGCTTCCTGCTCCAGGGCACGGACCTTTTCACATCGGATAATAATTCGCCAGCCCCGGCTGTGACATCATCCAGCGCCCCTGCGCCGAGTAGCCCTTCGCCGACCCGGACAAGCGCCCGTCCCACACCATCAGAGACACCTCCGGCACCAGAACCCACACCGACTGTCGACCCCACAGTAAATATCATTCGGGCCGCCTACTTGGGGCGGACGTTCAGCGTAGTCGAAGCGGAACTCCGGAACTTGGGGCTGCAGGTGAATGGAGTTCCACAGGAGAATGCAGCACCCGTCAACACTGTCCTGGATCTCGGCCCATCTGGAGAAGTTGAGCCCGGGTCAACCATCACAGTTACCTATGCTGTCGCTCCTCCCCCCGAGCCGACCCCTGAACCAATACCCACCACGGAACCAACCGTTGCGCCCACAGCGACGACGACGACGACGCCCGTCACCGCTCCTGTCCTGCCGACCTGCGGACCATCCCAGGCGCCTGGCAACCCGGCTGTTTGCACTCCCTAGATCCGGTACCTGAATGAGTAACGAACCCCGCACGCCATCACACCGTGAAGACAGTCTCCCGGTGGATGGTCGACGTATCCTGAGTGGCCGCTACGAAGTTGGCGAGCTGATCGGGCGCGGCGGGATGGCAGATGTCCACCGGGGAACAGACTCGCGATTAGGCCGGACTGTTGCCATCAAGCTGCTTCGCCCAGACCTGGCTCGGGACCCTCAATTTCAGGCTAGATTCAAACGGGAGGCGCAAGCCGTTGCCGCGCTAAATCATCCCTCTATTGTTGCCATCTACGACACTGGCGATCACACCATGCCGGGAGGAACGGACGAAACCGTCCGCGTTCCCTATATCGTGATGGAATTTGTCTCCGGCCACACCCTCCGCGACTTGATACGCGCTGGCAAGATCACCATTGCCCATGCCGTGGACTACACACTCGGCGTTCTGGGAGCGCTCGAATATAGCCATAAGGCGGGCATAGTTCACCGGGACATCAAACCGGGCAACGTCATGGTGTGCGGCGATGGAGCCGCGGTAAAAGTCATGGACTTCGGCATCGCCCGCGCCATTGCCGACTCTGCGGCAACAATGACCCAAACCCAGGCTGTGGTGGGCACTGCCCAGTACCTTTCACCTGAGCAGGCACGCGGCGAATCTGTTGACGCACGCAGCGACCTCTACTCTGCCGGGTGCCTCCTCTATGAATGCCTCACGGGCAGGCCTCCATTTGTCGGCGACAGCCCTGTGTCCGTGGCCTACCAGCACGTACGGGAAGTACCAGAGCCTGCAAGCTCACTTAATCCCGAAGTGCCAGATTCCCTGGACAGTGTCCTCAGCAAGGCACTCCGGAAGAACCGTGCGGATCGTTTCCAGGATGCCGCAGCTTTTAGGCGCGCCTTGCGGGCAGCCCGAAGCGGTATTTCGGTACCAGAGGTCCATGCAAGCGATGCAGCAACCGATCCACAGCACCATGTTCCCATTACTGCCCATCCCGCAACAGAAGCTTTTGATGTGTCGCCTGCCGCGTCATCCACCTCTGACCGCGACACACCCAAGACCACGGCGGTGCGGTACCCCACCGAGGACGCCAGCGCGCGGGCATCACACGACGCAGTTGGCCTCCCCCTTGGCCTCCCTCCAGAACGCGAGCGGACAGCTGCCCAGAAGTCACGGCGTCGGACGTGGATTGTCACCCTCGCTATCTTCACCGTCCTGATACTTGCTGGCGGTGGGCTGTGGGTCTACAACGCCATGAACAACGCCGTGCCGGTCATTCCCACGGTCGCAGTCCCCACTGTTACTTCGCTGAGCGAATCCGATGCACTGCAAGAACTCTACGGTGCCGCGTTGCGTCCCACAGTAGAACGCATCAACAGTAATTCGGTGCCTGCAGGTACAGCTATCGGTACGGACCCGAATTCTGGTGAAAGCGTCCCTGAGGATTCTGAGGTCTTGCTGAACATTTCAGCTGGGCCAAGTTCCGTCACCATCCCGGAGGAGCTTCCAGGCCGGACTGAAGCGGCCGCCCGGGATCTGTTGCGCCAGGCGGGACTGACGGGGGTGCCCACAACCACCATGCTGAACAACCCCACAGTTCCCCGCGGATCGGTCATCACAAGCAATCCGTCACCAGGTCAGCTTGTGGCAGTTGATACCGCAGTGGAAATAGTGGTGTCCACAGGAAAAGTAGCCGTTCCCGAGCTCAGGGGACTGGCACTCGAGGAGGCCCGGAAAGCCCTCACGGACCTGAATTTAGGGACCAATGTCCAAGAGGTTGAGAACGGCCAGGTGGCCCCCGGGCAGGTCACTGACCAAAGCAACCCCGTCAACGCTGAGTTGGATCAGGGCACCACAGTGACCATCACGGTGGCCAAGGAGCCAGAAGCTCCAACACCGAGTCCCACGCCATCCACCAACAGCCCCTCTCCGAAACCCACCAAGACTAAAAAGTAATCCTGAACCAGGGTCGAATTGTTCGCCTTTCCGGCCTAGTGCCTGATCAACGGGCTGAGCCCCGAGGAGCGCTGGGCGGCACCTGCCATTCCCAGGGACTCAAGCCAATTGCCGACCATGTGGTAACCACTCTCGGTCAGAACAGACTCTGGGTGGAACTGAACACCGGACAACGGCGCTGTGCGATGCCGTAGACCCATGACGACTCCCGATGCCGTTTGGGCTGTGATCTCCAGAACCTCCGGAATGCTGCTTCGAACTGCGGCCAACGAGTGATACCGGGTCGCAGTAACCGGGGACACAATGTCCTTAAAAACGTCGGATCCATCATGCTCTACCAAGGAGGTCTTCCCGTGCATGAGCTCGGGGGCGTGAGTGACTACACCACCGAAAGCCTCTGCCAGTGCCTGGTGCCCGAGGCACACGCCCAGCATGGGTTTGTTGTTGACGCCGCACCACTTGATGAGGTCAATGCAGACGCCAGCATCGGCTGGTGCACCAGGCCCGGGAGACACAAGTACTCCGTCGCGGCTCCGCGCCAGTTCCACAGCTTCGGCCAGGGTGACATCATCATTTCGGACAACAGTTGTTTTGGCTCCGAGTTCCTCGAGGTAACCCACCAGGGTGTACACGAAGCTGTCGTAATTGTCGATGACCAGGATGTTTGCAGTGCTCATGGCTGGGCCGGAAAACCAATCGTTCGGACGGATTGCGTCAGTGGAGACACAGTCTTCCCTGCAATTATCTCACTTCTGGATACAGCTCCCACTGGTCGACTGGTTCCAGGCACCCACGGTGGCTTTGACCGCACTCGCGAGCACCTAATCGGACCGCGGGTGTATCCTCTTCCCGCTAGAATTGGACGCTACAACGAGTTCATTCCCGAGCGGAAAGTTCCCGGCCACAGAAATGATTGCCCGCAGGGGACGATCTCGTGTCGGTTGGAGAACTTTTTGCTCAGTCTGCAAGGAGATCACGTGCCGGAATCCAAGCCCCGCAAGAAGTCCACCCGCGAGTCCGGCGTGGCGTCCACACAGGCCGCCACCAAGCCAAACGCCGTCTGGTTCAAACCGGTGATGTTCGGTCTGATGCTGATTGGGCTCTTCTGGATCATCACGTTCTACATCAGCGAAGGTCGCTTCCCGGTCCAGGCCTGGGGCGCCGGTAACATCATCGCTGGTTTTGGCATTGCCATCTCAGGCTTCCTGATGACGACGCGCTGGCGGTCCTGACCACACGAACAGCAGCCGTCCCTGGTATATGAGATCCGCCCCGTGACGGACTCCACCGGAATTGTCGTCGGGGACGACGGGCTTGCCCGGCCGGCGTGGGCCGCCACTGACCCCCTGATGCGGGACTACTACGACTTCGAATGGGGTATGCCTGTCCGGGATGAACGGGGCCTCTACGAGCGAATCTGCCTCGAAGGCTTCCAGGCAGGTCTCTCCTGGGCGACGATCTTGCGCAAACGGCCAGCATTCCGCAAGGCCTTCCAGTCATTCAACCCTGATGTCGTTGCAACATTTACGCAAGAACACCAGGAAACCCTGATGCAGGACACCGGGATAATCCGAAACAGACGCAAAATACGCGCGACGGTGGAAAACGCACGCGCCACCCTGAACCTGCGCTCTGACGGCGGCCTGGTAGACCTTGTCTGGGGTTTCCAGCCCGACCACACGCCAGCGCCACGAACCACAGCAGAAATTCCCACGAAGTCTGCGCAGTCCCTTGCTCTCTCACAGGCCCTTCGCCAACGCGGATTCACCTTCGTGGGTCCCACCACCATGTACGCACTCATGGAGGCCATCGGAATGGTGGATACCCACCTAGTGAGTAGCCACCGTAGGGGATCAGCAGGAATCTGGACCTGAAATTCCAGCGACTGTAAGGGTGGTCGCCATTCATTGCCTGGGTGTGCACAAAGTTATCCACACTGTTGATAACCTTCCGCAAGTGGCGTAGGAATCCACTATTTTCGGCGCCCCTTCAGCGCACTGGCGGCCACGTTCGATAAATGGTGCAAGTCTCGGCACACCACGCCAAAAAAGTGGCTCTGGATAACTACCCGAAGCCGCCACGTCCTGACTACGGCGGCTCTGCGCCAAAGAAGGAACCACTGATGCCCAGGATTCCACTGTTATCCACTTACCCACACTTCTCTACCCACACGTTATCCACAACTGTGGAGAACTAGCGCCAGCGCAACAGAATATACCTCAGATCACTGACCTGTAGCGGTTAAACATGGACTAGTTACACGCTTGTAAGTTACCAACAGTGTGTATAAGCCTGTTGATAGATCGCCAGAACACGTCCCCTGACGCACCGATACGAGTTATTCCGCCCCTTTATCCACAGGTGTCACTCTAATCACGGAAGTTATCCACTTAACCACACCATAAAGACCATAGTTATCCACAGGTGTGGGTAACTCTTGCGATTTCTGGGGGAAAGTCCCGGAATCGGCGGTTTCAGCCTGGACCCCACCCTGAATTACACGACTGTAAGTTACCAACACTGTGGATAACACCTGTGAATAACCCGCGTCGAGGATCAATCCATGGACACCGCTTCCTAGGGCGGTGGCAGAGACCTCTCGCTGGAGCTAGCGAAGCAGCCAGAGAAGTCCGCGCGGGCCCCGCCCAGGCAAAGTTCCTGGGGGACCCTCCCACAAGCCCTTGACCAATGCTTCGGACCTCGGTCCATTCAGGAGACAACAAAAAACCCTGTGCCTAGGCACAGGGTTTTAGTAGAAGCAGCTTATTGCCGAGGTCAGTGCTACCTAACCCACTGCAACCTTGATTACGCTGAGGAGAACCAGGACTGCCAGAACAAGTACCAGCCCCAGGCCCTGCAGGGTTCCTTGCCTGGAACCTCGGGGAGCGTACGCGATGATTGCAGCACAGACTGCTCCGGTCACCAACCCACCGAGGTGTGCCTGCCACGCAATATTTGGAATGAGAAAGCCCACGACGGCATTGATCCCGATAAGGACCCACAGCTGACGTGTTTGTCCACCGCGATTTCGTTGGATCACCAACATGGCTCCAAACAGCCCGAAGATAGCGCCGGAGGCACCCACCACGCCCGTCAGTTGCTGGCCCGGTAGGTAGAGGGACGTCAACAGGAGATACCCGACAGAACCTCCGATTGCAGAGACAAGGTATAGGGCAAGGAACCAGACCCTCCCCAGGAGAGGCTCAAGCGCCTGCCCAAATATCCACAACGTGTACATGTTGAGGATGATGTGGAGGAATGATCCCGGCGAATGCAGGAAGGCGGACGTAATGGTGCGCCATGGTTCAAACTGCCCAAGGTTTGGATCTAGGAAAGCCGGATTGAAGGCGCCTGCGGAGAAGACCACGTTCCCCGGGATGAGAAGCTGAAGGGCGTAGACCACCACACATAAGGCGATGATGCTGTATGTCACCAGCGGTCGGCCAGTCGCCACGGCTCCGCCGTAGACGGATCGCACCGCCGGGATCCTCTTCTGTGCCTCGTTCACGCAGTCAATACACTGGAATCCGACGGCGGCAGCGCGCTGGCACTCGGTGCAGGCCGGGCGGCCACATCGCTGACACCGTACATACGATGTCCGGTCTGGATGCCGGGGGCACACCGGGACCTGGCTAGGCGACTCCGCCGCCGGATGTCCGTAACTCATGCGCTGGTGTTAGAGCTGCTCGACATCAATGCTTTTGATGACAACATCTTCAACCGGACGATCGCCCATTCCAGTCCGAACTGCTTCGATGGCGTCGACAACCTTCTTGGACTCGTCATCCGCGACCTCGCCGAAGATACTGTGCTTGCCCTGCAGCCAGTCCGTCGGGATCGTGGTGATGAAGAACTGGGAACCATTCGTGCCTTTACCAGCCTGAATGCCGGCATTTGCCATTGCGAGCTTATAGGGCGCGTTGAAGGTCAGTTCCGGGTGGATTTCGTCATCAAACCGGTACCCGGGCCCACCTGTGCCACGGCCCAGTGGATCGCCAGCCTGCACCATGAAGTCCTTGATGATGCGGTGGAAGATAGTGCCGTCATACAGCGGTGTTCCGGTCTTCTCTTCACCTGTCTCAGGATGCGTCCAGGCCTGTTCCCCGGTAGCCAGCCCAACGAAGTTCTTGACCGTCTTCGGTGCGTGGTTACCAAAAAGGTTCACCACAATATCTCCGAGGCTGGTGTGAATAGTTGCTTTTGCTGTTCCATTTGCAGTCATGCTTCTATTCTTCCATGACTGGTGCAGGTGCACACAGCCTGCTGCGGAGTTCCGCGCTAGGTGAAATCAGTGTTAAATCGATTCTAGAAATGGCTGGTTACGGCCATTCAACGTAGGCTGGCACGAGAACCGTCACGTTAATCGGGAGGTAGTTGTGAAGAAGACAGACCGTGTTGTCCGCGATTTGGAAAGCGGCGTCAGCAACGGATTTGAAAGCGCAAGGGATTGGGCGACACCCCGGGTGGAGGCTGCAGTCAATTGGACTGTTCCCCGCATCCAGCAGGGTATTGACACTGCGTCCCCCAAAATCCAAGAGGGCCTCAAATCCGCTGCGCACAATCTCGCCGACGGCGTAGAAAAAGTCACGCCCAAGATCCAGGACGGCCTGGCAAATTTGGCACCCCGTATCCATGACGCCGTGGACGGAGCCACGCCGATGCTCCACAGTGCGCTGGACCGGGCCACTCCGGTCATTTCCAACGCTCGTGACAGGGTGGTTGACGATTACCTTCCCAAGCTTTCCGATCAGTTGGGAAATGCTTCCAGCAGGGTTCACCGCACTCTTGAGGGTACCCCCGCGCAAGTGGATTCGCTGGCCAAGAAGTTTACCGACTCCAGCGTTGTCAGCACCGTTCAGGACCAGGCACACGCAGCCAGCAAACAGCTGAAGTCAACCGCTGGCGACGCCGGCAAGGCCGCAACGGAAGCGGGCAAGTCCCTTGCTGCGAAAATGGGCCACGAGCCGAAGCCTAAGAAGCGGGGTTGGCTGATTTTCGGCATCATCGCCGCAGCAGCGGCCGCTGGCGCGGCAGCATGGAAAGCATCCCGTCCGGTTGAAGATCCGTGGAAGACACCGTCGCCAGTTTCTTCCACCACTGTCGCTGATGTGAAGGACACCGCAAAAGACGCCACGGAAAAAGCCGCCGATGCGGCGAGCAGCATCGCGGCAGACAAAGCGGACAAGGCAGAGGACACTGCCGACGACGCCTCGGCAAAAGCCAAAGACGCTGCCGAGAAAATCACCGACACTGCCAAGGACGCGGCAGACAAAGCCGGCACGGTGGCCGATGACGCGGCAGACAAAGCCAAGCATGTAGCCACCGATGCAAAAACCGCTGTAAAGAATATCGCTTCGAGCATCAAGGATGACACCAAGTAGCAGCAGGCAGCATAATCAGTCTGCTACCTGAACGGAAAGGGACCGGTCTTACCGGTTCCTTTCCGTTTTTAAGTGGGCAAACGGCCAGGCAGGCTTTCTTGGCAGGGACCATCAGCTGAGCCTCGGCAAGACCTACGCCAGCAATTGGTGAGGCCAACGGTGCTACATTTGGGTTCATTACAACTGAAAGGCCGCCGAGGAAGCAGTGAACCACACCTCCCCGCAGCTCCGAGTCTCCATCATCATCCCGGCCTTCAACGAGGAATCCGTTCTGCGGCAGTGCCTCATCGCAGCTGTGTACCAATCGGTTCCTGCACACGAAATAATTGTCGTGGACAACATGTCATCTGACAGCACTGCGGATATTGTCCGGCAGGTGCAGTTGGAGTTCCCTGAAAGACCGATACACCTGCACAGTCAGGACCAGGATCAAGGACTCATTCCCACAAGGAACTATGGACTTGATAGAGCCACCGGCGAACTTCTGGGTCGAATCGATGCAGACTCAGTACTGGAACCGGATTGGGTGGAACAAGTCCAGCGGGTCTTCCACGACCCAGACGTCCAGGCTGCGACCGGACCTGTTGTCTACTACGACATGCCACTTCGCCGATTCGGGCTCAAGGCCGACGACAAAATGCGCCAATTCATGCTGCGCTTGGCGAAGCATCAATATCATTTCCTTTTCGGATCCAACATGGCTCTTCGTCGCTCAGCCTGGGAAACAATCCGGGCCGAGGTGTGCTGCGACAGGGAAGATCAAATGCACGAGGATATCGACCTTTCGCTACATCTGGCAGAACATCATCTGAAGATCAAATATTCACCGCATATGATCTCTGGGATGTCAGCGCGACGACTCCAAGATTCGCCGAAAGACTACCGGTACTATGTGACGCGCTTCGACAGGACGTACAAAGCTCACAACGTCAGCAAGCTTGCGCTCAAAGCACCCATGGTGGTGTTCCTTTCTGTTTACTTTCCCGCGAAGCTTCTCCGCGCGCTCCACACGATCAATTCCCCTCAACCAGCCAGGCGTTGAACCTCGGATTTGCGGACTTAGCTGCCCGATCTAGTCTGTTCCAAGCTCGGCGATGATGCGTTCATCCGACGGGGGCCCACCGTCATCGGTAGCGGATTGACGACGGGCCTGTCCAGACACAGACACCGCCAGTCCCATCAGTATCAGGACCAGGCCGCCGTAGATCCCGACGGGAAGCTTCTCGTCGAGGAATATCGCTGCAAGGGTAGCGGCGCCGGGAATCTCCAGCAAAATGATCATTGATACGACCAACGGACTCATGGTCGCCAGGAGATGGTTGAAGGCTGTGTGGCCAATCAACTGGGCACACACAGTGATTGCGAGAATTCCCAGCCAGCCCGCTGCCTCAAATCCAGCCAAGGGCTGCTGCGTGAACCATGCCAGAAGAGCCACAAACACTGCACACATTCCATAGCAGAGGGTTGTGTAGGTGCCTGTCGTCATGCTCTGGCGGGCCTTGCCTCCGGCCATTGTGTAGAGCCCAGCCAGCGCACCTCCAGCGACTGCCAGCAGATCACCAACAAGCGCTTCACGTGACGTTCCAAGGTCAAACCCTGTAATCGCGACCACTCCACCAAACGCCATTCCGAGACCCACCAGGACCGGCCACCGAAACCTGATGCCCCTAGCAAGTTGGAAGATCGCGATCCAGGCAGGCTGAAGGCATACCAAGGCTGTTGCTGCCGCCACAGAAGTCAATTGCAAAGATGTAATGAAACAGGCAAAGTGCAGGGCAAGGGCAGCAGAGGCCAACAACGACCAGCGAAATTCCTGACGCGTGACACTGCCAAAACGTCGAGGTTCCCTGACGAGCGTGGGCGTAGCCATGACGATGGCACCAATTGCGTTGCGCCAGAACGCAATTGCTAGCGCGCTAACGCTGGTTGCCCCCAGGGTGGCAGCAATGAGAGGCCCGGAGGACGCGACTCCAAGGACTCCGGCAAAGGCAAGAAGGATGTTCACGAACCAACTTTAGTGGCAAAGGAAAACATCAGAATGCCAAAGCAAAAGTCCCGGCCTGCTGATCGCAGACCGGGACTTTTCTTATGGTGGAGGCACGGGGACTCGAACCCCGAACCCCCTGCTTGCAAAGCAGGTGCGCTACCAATTGCGCCATGCCCCCATAAGAAGCAACCCATCAATCATACCTCATGTCGAGAGTGAAAAATCCACTCAATAACCTGTGGCTGGATTCAGACAACCTTGTCGGTAGCCGTGCTCCATATGCTCTTTCGGGCCTTGGATTCCTGTGCTTTCCAGTAGGAAAAAACTCCTGCGACGGCAGCTGCAATAATGAGCAACTTCTTCACAATCATTCCTTCCTTGGGTCACCTTTCGGTGATCCACCACTGAAACCTGCATAGGTTCCGTGGGCGTACCAGGACTTGAACCTGGGACCTCTTCGTTATCAGCGAAGCGCTCTAACCGCCTGAGCTATACGCCCTCATGCCCTGTCGGGCCGAGATATGACTTTACAGTATTTCTCGGCCCGATCCAAAATCGGGGCAGGTCTTGGACTGATCGGCCAAGAATCCCTTGCCTAGTCGTCCGTCAATGTGACGCCGATGCCACCAACAAGCGTCGCGGCGATGTTGTATAGAACGGCCGAAAGCATAGAGAGTGCAGTCAAGAGGACAACGTTGATCACCGCAAGGAAAACGGCGAAGGACGCAACCTGACCAAGCGAAGCAACCTTCTGCAACTCAAATCCGCCCCCCTCAGAACCAGCGAGGGTCCCCAAGAGGCTGTCCACCTGATCAAAAATTCCCGTGAGATCCAAGACTGTCCACAGAACAATCGCTGCGACGACTGTGACAACACCAAGGGCAACAGAAAGGAGGAATGACATCTTCAGGACGGACCAGGGGTCCACTTTGCTGACCAGCAACCGCGCCCTACGGACTTTAGCCTTAGGAGCAGGCTTTACGAGTGACGGTGCAGTACCTTGGCTGGGACGCTGGGCTGGCGCACCCTGGGTAGCTGGCCTGCTTCCAGTAGGCTGCTGACCGGGCGGCCGCTGCCCTGGAGTACCAGGACGTTGGCCAGGACTGCTAGGGCGCTGTCCCTGGCCGCCACCTGTTGGAGACGTTGCAGCGGGTCGCTGTGCAGGGGGCGTGTTTGGTGCTGTTGGACGCTGTGCAGGGCGGGCAGGCGTGTTAGCCCGAGGGGTGTTGGCAGGCTTCTGCTCTCCCCCCTGGGAATTATTACCTGTGGGAAATGAGTCGGAATTACTCACTCGTTACCTCCGGTGTAGTCCTTGTTCGGCTCTACATCGCCCGAAGGGTCCGGGGATTCGATGTCCGAGATTGATTCTGAAAGTGCTTCTGGTTCAACGGTTTCGTTGCCAGCGCCAACTTCCGCAGCCAACGTTACGTCATCCTCCGTCGATTCCTCACCCTCAAGACCACGCTCGCTGTTACGGGCAACTTCGATAATTCGGTCATTTTTGTCCGGTTTAGCGAAGATGACACCCATGGTATCCCTGCCTTTTGCAGGTACGCCCTTGACGGATGAGCGGACCACTTTTCCGCCCTCCATAACGACCAGGACTTCATCCTCCTCCTGGACAATCAGGGCACCAACCAGGTCACCCCTCTCGTCAGCGAGCTTTGCCACCTTGATGCCGAGGCCACCACGGCCCTGTAAGCGGTATTCCTCAACGGCAGTCCGCTTGGCATATCCGCCCTCAGTCACTATAAAAACGAAGGAGCCCTCTGTGATCACATTGGCAGCAAGGAGTTCATCGTCGTCACGGAACTTCATTCCGGTCACGCCTGACGTTGCGCGACCCATCGGGCGAAGGGCATCGTCACTGGCCGTAAACCGGATGGATTGCCCCTTACGGGATACCAACAACAGGTCATCCGTTTCTGAGACCAGCTGGGCCGAGACGAGTTCGTCTTCGTCACGGAGATTGATGGCGATGACGCCAGCGGACCGGTTGGTGTCATAGTCCTCGAGCCGGGTCTTTTTGACCAATCCGCGCTTTGTTGCCAACACCAGGTACGGCGAGTGCTGGTAATCCCTGAGATCCAGTACCTGCGCGATGTGCTCGTCTGGTTGGAACGCCATCAGGTTGGCGACGTGTTGACCTTTGGCATCCCGGCCAGCTTCGACCAGTTCGTATGCCTTTGCACGGTAGACCCGGCCCAAGTTCGTGAAGAACAGCAACCAGTGGTGTGTGGTCGTCACGAAGAAGTGTTCAACAACGTCATCGCCGCGGAGCTGGGCTCCCTTTATGCCCTTGCCACCGCGCTGCTGCGATCGATAGTTATCACTGCGGGTCCGTTTGACGTATCCGCCCCGGGTGATTGTAACCACCATCTCCTCTTCGGGAATGAGGTCTTCCATCGACATATCCCCGTCGAATCCCATCAGGATCTTGGTCCTACGGTCGTCTCCGTGTTTTGCCACAATCTCAGCAAGTTCGTTGCTGATGATCTCCCGCTGGCGGTGTTCCGAGGCAAGGATTGAGTTGTATTCGGTGATAGCCGCTTCGAGTTCAGAATGCTTGTCCTGAATCTTCTGCCGTTCCAGGGCAGCAAGGCGCCTCAGCTGCATATCCAAGATGGCCCTTGACTGCAGCTCATCAATGTCAAGCAGTTCCATCAGGCCATCACGCGCAGCCTCAGTGGTATTGGACGCGCGGATGAGGGCAATAACCTCGTCCAGCATGTCAAGGGCCTTCAGCAGGGCCCTCAGGATGTGAGCCTCTTCCTCGGCCTTCCGCAACCTGTACCGCGTACGTCGGGCAATGACATCCATCTGGTGGGTGACCCAGTGCCTAATAAACGCGTCAAGGCTCAGTGTCCGGGGAACGCCGTCGACAATAGCCAGCATATTGGCAGAGAAGTTACTTTGCAGCTCTGTGTGCTTGTAGAGATTGTTCAGCACAACCTTTGCTACAGCATCCCTCTTCAGAACAATGACAAGGCGCTGTCCGGTACGCCCAGAGGTTTCATCACGAAGATCCGCAATACCGGCAATCTTGCCATCCTTGACCAATTCCGCAATCTTGACGGCGAGGTTGTCCGGATTGGCCTGGTAGGGCAACTCCGTAACGACCAGGCACGTACGACCCTGCAGTTCTTCCACGCTGACCACAGCACGCATGGTGATGGATCCACGCCCAGTGCGGTACGCGTCTTCGATACCCTTATGGCCCAAAATAGTGGCTCCGGTGGGGAAATCCGGACCCTTGACCCTCAGGAGCAGCTCCTCGAGTAGCTCTTCGCGAGTAGCCGCGGGATTTTGAAGATACCACTGGACACCCTCGGCTACTTCGCGGAGGTTGTGTGGCGGAATATTCGTAGCCATACCGACAGCGATACCTGAGGATCCGTTAACAAGGAGGTTCGGAAACCGAGCCGGCAGGATGGTTGGTTCCTGGTTCTTGCCGTCATAGTTATCGGTGAAATCTACTGTTTCCTCATCGATATCGCGGACCATTTCCATGGCGAGCTGCGCCATTTTGGTTTCCGTATACCTGGGAGCTGCGGCACCATCGTTACCTGGGGAACCGAAGTTACCCTGCCCAAGTGCCAGGGGGTAACGCATGGTCCAGTCCTGAATGAGGCGGACCAGAGCATCGTAAATGGCAGTATCACCATGGGGGTGGTACTGGCCCATCACCTCGCCAACAACGCGCGCGCACTTGTTGAAGGATCGATCCGGGCGGTAGCCACCATCGAACATGGCATAGAGCACACGCCGGTGAACAGGCTTCAGACCATCCCGTACATCCGGCAGGGCGCGGCCGACAATGACAGCCATGGCGTAGTCGAGGTACGACCGCTGCATCTCGGTCTGGAGATCAACTTGTTCAACGCGGTCCAACAGTGTGCCTTCAAGGGCTACCTCAGAAATGTTATCTGAATCTGCCGGTACTTCTGGGGTTTCGTCGCTCATCGTTTAAATTTTCCGTTTCAGGTATATGTCGGCTTTGGAATATAAGGCGATGCCTATATATCCAAGAACCTGACGTCCTTGGCGTTCTGCTGGATGAAGTTTCTGCGGGATTCAACGTCCTCGCCCATGAGAACCGAGAAGGTCTGGTCGGCGGCCAGGGCATCATCCATGGTTACCTGAAGCAGGGTCCGGCGATCCGGGTCCATGGTGGTGTCCCACAGCTCCGTGTAGTCCATCTCTCCAAGGCCCTTGTACCGCTGGATTCCATTGTCTTTGGGAATACGGCGCCCTTCAGCCTGCCCAGAAATGAGCCGGGCATCCCTTTCGCGGTCACTGAAAACGTAGTCGTGAGGAGCATTTGACCACTTGATCCGGTAGAGCGGTGGCTGCGCAAGGTAAACGTAGCCATTTTCAATCAGCGGACGCATGTACCGGAAAAGCAAAGTCATCAGCAGTGTGGTGATGTGCTGGCCGTCGACATCAGCATCAGCCATGAGCACGATCTTGTGATACCTGAGCTTGCTCAGGTCAAAATCCTCACCGATTCCGGCGCCGAACGCCGTGATCATTGACTGGACCTCAGCATTTCCCAATGCCTTATCCAAACGCGCGCGTTCAACATTCAGGATTTTTCCGCGCAGCGGCAGAATTGCCTGTGTTTCGGGATTGCGCCCACGTTTGGCAGACCCACCAGCCGAATCGCCCTCGACAATGTAGACCTCACATTTGGACGGATCTTTCGAAGAGCAGTCTGAAAGTTTCCCAGGCATGCCAAACGATTCGAGCGGACTCTTGCGCCGAGCATTGTCACGGGCCTTACGGGCGGCCATTCTTGCCTGCGCAGCTGAGATGGCTTTTCGGATGACGTCGCGGGCAGGGCCGGGGTTCCGTTCGAGCCAGTCGCCCAGTCCATCCGTGACAACTTTCTGAACGAAGCCCTTCACCTCAGAATTACCCAATTTGGTTTTCGTCTGGCCTTCGAACTGAGGTTCAGCCAACTTCACAGAAATGACAGCAGTGAGACCCTCACGAATGTCGTCACCGGTCAGGTTGTCATCTTTTTCCTTGATGATGTTCTTCTCCCGCGCGTAGCGGTTGATCAGAGACGTCATAGCTGCACGGAAGCCCTCTTCATGAGTGCCGCCCTCGTGCGTATTAATAGTGTTCGCATAGGTATGAACACTCTCGGAATAGGCATTCGTCCACTGCATGGCCATTTCGAGTGCAATTTTTCGCCCGGTATCTTCGGTTTCGAAGGCGATCACGTCTTCGTGAACAACATCAACCTTCTTACCTGAATTAAGGTGCTTAACGTAATCCAGAAGGCCATCGTCGTACTGATAGACGACGGTAAGGTGCTCGGCAGCGGCAATCTCACCTTCTGTAGGGACAGAATCTAGATCAAGATCCTCAACTGGTTCGCTACTCTCACCGCGCTCATCCGTCAACGTGATCCGAAGACCCTTGTTAAGGAATGCCATCTGCTGGAATCGCGCACGCAGGGTTTCGAAATCGAAAGTAGTGGATTCGAAAATGCCTGCATCTGGGTAAAAAGTCTGGGTTGTCCCAGTAGTGGATGTCTCTTCTCCTTTGACCAGTCCACCCTGCGGCTTTCCGCCGTCTGCGAAGGTCATCCGCCAGACGTGCCCCTGCCTGCGCACTTCGGTATTAACCAGGCTCGAGAGCGCATTGACAACGGAAATTCCAACTCCGTGGAGACCGCCTGAAACGGCATATCCGCCACCACCGAACTTTCCGCCTGCATGGAGGATCGTCATGACAACCTCAACCGTAGGTTTGTGCTCCGTTGGGTGCATGTCCACGGGGATACCGCGTCCATCGTCAACAACTTTCACTCCGCCGTCGGCCTGGAGAACAATCTCGATATGCGTGCAGTAGCCCGCGAGGGCCTCATCGACGGAGTTGTCCACTACCTCATAGACAAGGTGATGCAGCCCGCGAGGCCCGGTGGAGCCGATGTACATACCGGGCCTTTTCCGGACAGCTTCGAGGCCTTCCAGAACAGTAATGTCGCTAGCACCGTATTCGCGGACGGCCGGGGCCTCCGGCACGGCGGGCTCCAGTGTCGGATCCACTAATGGGTTTTCTGCATTGTCGTTAGCCACAGGTGCTTTCGACTCCTCTGTTCGATGATGGCCGGCTCTTCTCCTCCGGAGGGAAGGGGTACCGACAGGCGCAATCCACTGGGCAACAGATATCCATCCACGACCGCTCCGAACAATGTCGGGGAATCGGACCTATGGATTGTGATGATGAGACCCGGTCTTTACCCTCAATTCTATCGTGAGTAAGTCGATATCGTCGGCCATTTGGGCTCTGGGAGGACATCAATATGCTCCTGCAAGGCCACTGGCCCTGCCTTGGTGCCCCTCGAACCACCTTCTCTGGGTTCCTATACGACGATGTGGTGGCTAATCGACTCACACGGCATCCATGCGAGAGACATAAAACAGATTTCGTGCCGTAAATCAGCCGTACGTATCACGTGGACCGCGGCCGTTAACGCTGCGCCCACCCTTGCGCCAACTTGGAGCAGAAGGACCCAACACCTGGATCTTCGTAACAACCCCTTCTCCGAGTTCCGTGCGAAATTTTTCCAGCAGCCTGTGACTCAAAAGGCGAAGTTGAGTTGCCCACGTGGTGGAATCGCAACGGACATGCAAGGTGGTTGCCTCAAAGCTCTCGGGCGTACAGTGGGCGGAAATTTCCGGGCCCACCAACGCAGGCCACTGAGCAATGACAGAGCCCACGGCCACGGGAGATGTCCAGCCGCGTTCGGCCACCAGCCTGCCAACGACCTTTCCCAACCCAAGGGGATCCCGCCCCGTACTGTGGAACTGGCTGAAGCCCCGGCCCTGGAAGGCCGGCTTCTTTCCGGGCGCTGCCCCGCTCTTGCGCGGCAGGGCGCGCCTAATTTCCCCACGAGAGGCAGCTGCATCGCGCATCCGGTTCAGCGCCGCCTGGGGCGCGTCAATATCATCCGGGTCTCGCCCGGGCTGTAAACCCGAGCCCTCATCCCCGTTCATCGATTCCTCCTGAAACGACCTGGACCCTTCGCCCTGAAAGCTCCGGCGGAATATCTGCATCCACTGCCGCCGTGACCAGTACCTGCTCGGCACCGGCTACAATCGCAGCAAGCCGACGTCTTCGCTGAACATCAAGTTCGGCGAAAACATCATCCAGAATAAGTATTGGTGCTGCGCCTTCAATCTGCCCGTCATCGAGCATCACGTAATACGACGCAAGGCGCAGGGACAGGGCCAAGGACCAGGTTTCCCCATGCGAGGCGTATCCCTTGGCGGGTGCCTGCCCCAAGATAAGTTCAACATCATCGCGGTGGGGGCCCACAAGGGAAATTCCCCTCTCAATTTCCCTTTTCCTTGACGCAGCAAATGCCGCCACATAACGGTCGGTAAGCTCTTCAACGCTCAGGTGCGCAAGGTCCTCCTGTTGCGCTCCGGTAGGTAATCCAGGAGAGAAACCCAAGGTGGCGTCGTCGTCTGCTAGGTCAACAAGCGAAGACCGATAAACCGCCAGAGCAGCTTTGGAGCCATCAGTCAGCTGCCGATATGCGTGGTCAAGGTGCGGCTGAATGTTTTCGAGAAGTGCAAGCCTTGCGTGCAGCAGCTCAGCACCAGCTTTAGCCATGTGCTGATCCCAGACATCCAATGTCGCCTCATGACCCGACGTAAACCGGCCCGCCCGTCCGGATTTCAGCAATGCATTCCGCTGTTTGAGCACTCGATCGTAATCGCTTCTGGTTGCTGCATGACGCGGGATCAAAGTAGCCAACAACTCATCCAAAAAACGTCGACGATGCGAGGGATCACCCTTCACCAGGGAGAGATCCTCGGGAGCGAAGAGAACAGTCCGGCAGATACCCAAGATATCCCGGGCCCGAACGGGGTTACTTCTGTTAATGCGTGCCCTGTTGGCTTTCCCAGCGTTGATTTCCAGCTCTAGAACAGTGGCCTGTTCCCCTCGAACCAGACGTGCCCGCACCAATGCCCGATCTGTCCCAAAACGCAGCAGGGGTGCATCCGAACTCACCCGATGGGAGCTAAGGGTTGCAAGGTACCCCAAGGCTTCCATGAGATTTGTCTTGCCTATCCCGTTGGCGCCCACCAACACTGTAGGCCCAGGTTCAAGGGAAAGATCGACCTGGGCATAGCTCCGGAAGTCAGTTAGCGACAGGTGCTCTAGATACACGGTTTCTCAGGAATTCTGGGGCTTGCCCGGCGGTGCCTACTTGGCTGGGCGGGTGGCGTGTCCGCCGAACTGGTGACGCAGTGCCGACACCATTTTCATGGCAGGTGAGCTGTCTTCCCGGGAAGAGAACCGGGCAAAAAGAGCTGCTGTGATGGCGGGGGCTGGAACGGCATTGGCAATAGCTTCCTCCACAGTCCATCGACCCTCGCCGGAATCCTCAACGTAGTCGTCAATTGATTCAAGCCCCGGATCTTCCTCAAGGGCCTTGACCATCAAGTCAAGGAGCCAGGAGCGAACGACAGTTCCCTTTTGCCAGGCACGGAATGTCCCGGGCAGATCGTCAACGATATCCTTTGCCGCGAGAAGTTCATATCCTTCGGCGTATGCCTGCATCAGCCCGTACTCTATGCCGTTGTGGACCATCTTTGCGTAGTGCCCTGCGCCGACATCCCCCACGTGGACAAAACTATCTGCCCGCTCGCCCTCCGGCCTGAGCGCGTCGAAGACAGGGAGTGCGTAGGCGATGTCATCAGCCGCTCCGCCCGCCATCAGTCCATAACCGTTTTGAAGTCCCCAGACTCCACCGGAAACACCACAGTCCGCGAAACGGATACCTTTTGCACCCAACTGGGTACCGTGCTTCTGATCTTCGGTGAAACGTGAATTACCGCCATCAATCACCAAGTCACCCGGTTCAAGCTTCTCGCTGAGTTCCGTGATCACGGAATCAGTGACAGCACCTGATGGAACCATGACCCAAATGAGCCTAGGTGTGGGGAGTGCGGTGATGAGTTCGTCAACAGTGGCTACATCAGAAACATCTGGATTCCTGTCAAAGCCCGTGACCTCAAGTCCTTTGACGCGGAGGCGCTCACGCATGTTGAATCCCATTTTTCCGAGACCAATTAGTCCGATATGCACGTTGTGAGCTCATTTCTGCGTCCGTGGACGCTCGTAGGTTCAGTGGTGGAGGCGATTCCGCGGCCTTGACAGTAGGTCCCATGCGAACGATTGCTCATGAGACCGGCTGTTACCTAGTTGGGGAGGCGGACAGGCATTACCAGATAGCGATAGTCCCCTTGATCTTCGCCGTCGATATCAGCCTGGGCCGTGATCATGGCTGGCTTAGGGGCGGTTGTGAAGGAGAAGCGAACAAATTTTGTTTCGATAACACTCAATCCTTCCACCAGGTAGTGAGGGTTGAATGCGACAGTGATTTCATCACCAAAAAGTTGGGCTTCAAGTTCCTCAGATGCCTGCGCATCCTCGCCCGTACCGGCGTCAAGCTGAAGCAACCCGTCGGTGAAAGCAAGACGAACCGGAGTGTTGCGTTCAGCAACCAGTGACACTCGCCTGACCGCCTCTACGAGTTCCTGGGTCTGGACCGTTGCATGAATTGGTGTTGAATCCGGGAACAGTGACCGAATCTTGGGATAGTCGCCGTCAACCAGTAGGGAGGTAGTGGTGCGTCCTCCACTCTCAAAACCAATGAGCCTGCTGTCATCTGAAGCGATCGCGAGGTGGATGTCGCCACT
This sequence comes from Pseudarthrobacter sp. PS3-L1, assembly GCF_030063285.1. Taxonomy (GTDB): domain Bacteria; phylum Actinomycetota; class Actinomycetes; order Actinomycetales; family Micrococcaceae; genus Arthrobacter. The sequence goes on from NZ_JASISU010000003.1 coordinate 564,006, forward strand.
GTTTCCAAGGGTTTTGGCCACTTCATTAAGAGTTTTTGCCTTCACGAGGGCGCTTGTGGAAATGCCAGGGGTGACTGGTTTCCACGGGACTTCACGCATCGCAAGGCGATATCTGTCAGTTGCCAGCAACGTAATCAGATCGTCTTCAATTTCCATCCGGACACCGGTAAGGATGGGAAGGGTATCGTCCCTGCTTGCAGCAATGATGACCTGTGAAACGGCCTGTGCAAACGATTCGCCTGGGACCGTTCCACTGATAGGCGGCAATGCCGGCAGCGGAGGGTATTCCGCCTCAGGCATCGTTGCCAGGTGGAAGCTGCTTCGACGACACGTCAGAGTGACCTTGTTTCCATCTGTTTCTACGTCGACGGGTGCTGATGGCAGGCTTCGACAGATGTCGGCAAGAAGGCGCCCTGAGACAAGAATCGTCCCTTCGTCACGGATGTCAGCAGCTATCTCGAGCCTTGCTGAAGTTTCGTAGTCAAAGCTTGAAAGGCTGACGGTTCCCGATTCAGCCTTGAGGAGCAGCCCTGACAAAACGGGTACAGGAGGACGGGGTGACAAGGAGCGTGCTGCCCAGGTCACAGCTTCTGCCAGGACGTCCCGTTCGACTCTGAACTTCACGGAAGGGTGCCGCCTTTCATAACTGCTTCATCGATGGTGCGTTGGCTTGCTTGGTCCAAGGCCTTGTTCCAGGAGGAAACACCAGGAGAGGTCTTTTCTTGGAAACGTGAAAGCCGGGACGGATGCACTGGAGACAGCTTAGCGGCATCGAATGACTTTCTCCCATCAGCTTCTGTTCCCTGGCATCAGTCCGGGGTTGTTTTTCGGTCTGCGCTGGGGTGATCAGGATCAGGAACGGAAGTTGTTATTTGAGGGAATTCATTTTCTTGGGATTAGTAGTGTTAATAACCCCTGTGGAAACTGTGGATAACTCTGTCTGAGCCCCACATCTAGCGGTTGCTGCCTGTTCATGGAGTGTGGGGAGCATGTGTTTTAAACAGGCTGTGGATGGGGACAACTTTTCTGGCCGTTGTGCTGATCCACAGATGGCTTAAGGGTTTTAAGCCCATTAAGCGTAGTTGTCCCCTTAAGTATCCACAGCCTTATCCACATGCACCTGTTAATAAGGTACGAGGCACTTGTGTCAGGAGTCGCGTTGCTGCTGCTTGATCCGGTTTGTGAGTTCCGTGACCTGGTTGTAAATCACACGGCGCTCGGCCATGAGTTCCCGAATTTTCCGGTCTGCGTGGATGACGGTGGTGTGATCCCGGCCGCCGAGTTCCTGTCCGATTTTGGGTAGCGACATGTCAGTGAGCTCCCGGCAGAGGTACATGGCGATCTGCCGCGCGGTGACCAGCGTGCGGGTCCTGGACTTGCTGCAGAGTTCCTCCATGGTGAGTTTGAAGTACTCAGCCGTCTGGGTGAGGATCTGCGCAGACGTTATTTCCTGGGCTCCGTCATCGGTAATCAGGTCCTTCAGCACCATTTCGGCAAGGGCCACGTCAACTGGCTGACGATTGAGGCTGGCAAAGGCAGTTACCCGGATGAGTGCTCCCTCAAGCTCCCGAATATTGCTGGATATTTTGGAAGCAATATATTCCAACGCATCGTCAGGTGCTGAAAGCCCCTCGCTAAGAGCCTTTTTTCGGAGGATAGCGATGCGTGTTTCGAGTTCCGGGGGCTGGATATCTGTCAGTAGGCCCCACTCGAACCGGGACTTCATCCGATCTTCGAACCCAGCCAAGAGTTTTGGTGGCTGATCGGATGTGATGACGACCTGTTTGTTGTTGTTGTGGAGGGAATTGAAGGTGTGAAAGAACTCCTCGAGGGTTCGATCTTTGCCTGCAAGGAACTGGATGTCATCAATGAGAAGAACATCTACATTCCGGTAGGTCGTCTTGAAGCTAGCGCCTTCGTCATCGCGAATGGAGTTGATGAAGTCGTTGGTGAACTCTTCGGAATTTACGTAGCGGACCCGTATGCCGCTGTAGAGGCGGCGGGCGTAGTGGCCAATTGCGTGGAGAAGGTGTGTTTTGCCAAGACCTGAATCACCATAGATAAACAGTGGATTGTAGGCCTTGGCTGGGGCCTCAGCCACAGCTACGGCGGCGGCGTGGGCGAACCTGTTGGAAGAGCCTATGACGAAGGTGTCAAAAACGTACTTGGGATTGAGGCGGCCGAACTCGTGGGATGTGCTGGGAAGCATTGGTTGTGGCTTCTGCTCTATCAGCTGATCACGCGAATACGAGGGTTCAACTACTGCTTCGGGTTCTTTGTGGATGGGAACCAGATCGGTATCAACATCGATTGCACACCGGATGTCCTCGGAAAAAACGTTGTGAAGCGCATCGTCCAGGGCATCCTTGACTTGTGTCTGAAGGACTTCACGGGTGAGTTCGTTGGGCACGGCAACCAGCAGTGTTGATCCAATGAGTCCCTGGGCCTGGGCGAGAATGACAAATCCGCGCTGGCGCGGCGAGACGCGGTCATCTTGTTCAAGGATGCTGATGACTCTTCGCCAGGAACTTCCAACGGTATTGGCCTGGTTGGATTCGTCTACCGTCATTGCTGGTTTCCTCAAAGCTTGCTTGCCTGCAGTTTCTGCAGCGATGCCATGAAGCCAGCGTTCGGCCAGGCTTAATCCACAGACTTATGCACAGACCGTGGATAATCGACTACTGGGACACTCTAGGGGAACAAAAGCCCAGAAGATAGCTGGGTATAGCTTGTGGATAATTACATGGTTGTGGTTCCTGGCCAGTTCGGTTGGGACCGTCATCCACAGGCTGTGGGGAAAAGTTAGCCACAGGCAAGTGTCTGCTACGGAATGGTCTCCAGTTTGACTACGGACCCCTTCCGGCCCTAACGTTGTGTAGTCCTTTGTGTACGCTTTTGGGCCTCGTCTGATTTTTTCAATCGTTAGCGATTGTGCAGGTGGGGAAGGCGGAAACATACAAAACTTAGCGTCGGCCAGTTCTTCCCCTTTTTACTGATCGGGTGACGCACCTTTGATCCACTGGAGTGACTAACGTGAGCAAGCGGACTTTTCAGCCGAATAACCGCCGTCGGGCGAAGAAGCATGGCTTCCGCCTTCGTATGCGCACCCGTGCCGGCCGTGCCATCTTGGCAGCCCGTCGCGGCAAGAACCGCACCGAACTGTCGGCTTAAACAACTGATTCCTCGGTAGACAGACTCATGCGAGTTTAATGGTGCTTGCCACCCCGAACCGTCTGAGAACGTCAGCCGAATTTTCAAGCACTGTGCGTTCCGGTGTCCGCTATGGACGCCGGAACGTTGTGCTATATGCGGCACCCCTGGATTCAGGCGAGCCTACTCGTATTGGATTCATCGTTTCCAAGAGCGTTGGGAACGCCGTAGCCCGGAACCTCGTTAAGAGAAGACTGAGGGAAGCCGGTTTCCTGTCCCTCAGCACATACGGCACTGGGCTGGCAATCGTGGTGCGTGCACTACCTGCATCGTCGTCAGCAACGTGGGCGCAGCTTTCGGTAGACTTTGACGTAGCCTTGGCTGCGGTTGCCAGGCGCATCGTCACTTCCGAGTCGCTACCGAAGGCTGTAGGTGACCGAACTCAACAGGAGAGGAACGTACGTGGCTGACTCAACTGCCGGCGTCGTCCGCTCTGTCCACCCTGCACTGAGTAGTGCGGCTGTTTTTGGGTGGAATCTTCCGCGGAATATTCTGATTCTTCTCCTCAAGTCCTACCGCAAGGTGATTTCGCCCTTGTACGGGCAGGTCTGCAGATTTTTCCCCTCGTGCTCCGCATATGCCCTCGAAGCGGTCACCGTCCACGGTGCGGTTAAGGGAAGTTGGCTGGCAGCTCGCCGATTGGTGCGTTGCCATCCATGGAATGCTGGTGGTGTGGACCATGTCCCCGCTGGCAATAGGGTGTGGCCGGAAGGCCAGACCCCCACAATTGTTGTTATGAACAATCCGGATGTTTTCCGGGTTGTCCAGGCTGATGACGAAGGCCGCTCTGCGGCCTGACGACTAAGGGATACGTATGGATTTCTTCACGACAATAATGTTCCCCTTCAAGTGGGTGGTCTCGATCATCATGATCGGGTTCCATGAAGGCCTTACCTTCATTGGGTTACCTGCAGCGAACGGCTGGACCTGGACTCTGTCCATTATTGGCCTCGTGTTGGTGATTCGTGCGCTGTTGATTCCAGTCTTCGTCAAGCAGATCAAAGCCCAGCGTGGAATGCAGCTCCTGCAGCCTGATCTCAAAAAGCTACAGGCCAAGTACAAGGGTAAAACAGACCAGTTGTCGCGACAGGCCATGGCGCAGGAGCAGATGGCCATGTACAAGAAGCACGGGACAAATCCGTTCTCGGCATGTTTGCCGATGCTGATCCAGATGCCGTTCTTTTTTGCTCTGTTCCAGGTGCTGTCAGGAATAACCAAGGCCAAGAACGATGGCACGGGCATTGGCGCTATGAGCCCCGAACAGGTCTTCCAGTTTGACGACTCAAGTATCTTTGGTGCCCCGTTGTCCGCTTCCCTTCTGCACGGGCTGCCTAACGACTCTGGTGACCAGGTTTCAGTTGTAATCCTCAGCATCATCATGATTCTTGCCATGACGGCGTCACAGTTCATTACACAGAAACAGATCATGGCCAAGAACATGTCTGAAGAAGCCATGGCGAGCCCGTTCATGCGTCAACAAAAAATGATGCTTTACATCCTCCCCGTTGTGTTCGGTGTAGGCGGCATCAACTTCCCCATTGGTGTCCTCATCTACTGGACAACCACCAACCTCTGGACAATGGGCCAGCAGTTCTTCGTCATCCGGCGAATGCCAACCCCAGGGTCACCGGCTGCCAAAGCTCTCGCGGAGCGCCGTGCTGCAAAGGGGCTGCCGATGCTCTCTGCCCTGACCGGCAAGAAGGACGACGACGCCGAGGCAGCAGCTGCGGAAGCTGCAGCTGTGGCGGCGAAGACTCAGCGTGTCCAGCCGCAGCGTAAGAATAGGAAGAGCAAGTAATGCCTGCCGAAAGTACTGAAGTAGTTAGCGGTACGGAGGAGGGCGGGTTCCCTGTGGAGGCAGATGAACGAGAAAAGAATGAGGAAAATCCGGCAACTCGACTCGAAGAAGAGGGCGACGTCGCTGCGGACTATCTGGAAGAACTCCTCGATATTGCGGACATCGATGGGGACATTGATATAGAGGTCAGGAACGGGCGAACCTATATTTCCATAGTGACGGAAGAAGAGTCTGCTGGCCTTGAAAATTTGGTGGGCGAGGACGGCGAGGTCCTTGAAGCCCTTCAGGAGTTGACGAGGCTGAGTGTCCTCTCTGCTACAGAGACGCGGTCCAGGCTTGTTCTGGATATCAATGGTTACCGCAAAGAACGTGCTGGTCATCTTCTCAGGGTCGCCGAGGAAGCCGCAGAGTCGGTCAAAGAGACAGGGACAGCAGTTAAGCTGCAGCCGATGAGTGCCTATGAGCGTAAAATTGTCCACGATGCAGTTGCCGATCTTGGATTAGTCAGTGAATCTGAGGGCGAAGGCGCCGGCCGCCACATCGTTGTCTCAGCGGAGTGAATGTGTCCGGAACAATGGTTGCCATTACTGACGAAGAACACTCCGCAGCTCTTTCGATCTTCGGTGATCGACTGGGGTTGGCCCAGCGCTATGTTGAACACCTTGCTACCTCGGGAACTGAACGTGGGCTTATAGGTCCTCGTGAAATTCCTCGCCTCTGGAGTCGGCACGTCCTGAACTGCGCTGTTATCGAACGCGAGATCGCCCAGGGCAGCCAGGTTGCGGATGTTGGCAGTGGTGCCGGACTCCCGGGACTTTGCCTGGCGATTGCCCGTCCCGATCTGGAATTGACGCTGATCGAACCGTTGGAGCGGCGTTGCATCTGGCTTCAGGAGGTCGTGGACGACCTAGCGCTCGACAACGTGAGTGTCATGCGAACACGTGCTGAGCTGGCCGTAGGTAAGATCTCAGCTGATGTGGTGACAGCCCGTGCAGTATCAGCGTTGACTAACCTCGCCGGGCTGACCATTCCCCTCCTTGGAGGTAAAGGCGTAGTGGTGGCTATCAAGGGACGCAGCGCGGCGGACGAAATTGAAAAGGCCACAAAGGTGATCCGCAAGCTTGGGGGTCGCGAGACCACTGTGTTAACAGTTGGCGAGGGCCTCCTGGCTGAACCAACAACTGTTGTACGCATTGTGGTGGACAAAGCAACCAAAAAGTCCCGATGACCCTGTCCACAGTGTGTGGGCCCCAGCGGTTAGGCTAGTCAACGGAAGCAAAAAGCTGAACGAGAGTGAGTGAGTCCCTGTGACCAGTAGCGAAGCCTCCACGCAACGGATACCGCCGTTCGTGTCCTTGGGTTCTGCGCGTTCAGCGTCTCCTGTTCCAGCGGTTTCAACTGCCAAGCAACCTAAAAAGGTTGATAGCAAGGCAGTAACCGCTCGTGTTTCACGTGAAACAAAAAAAGGTTCACTTGAGGCAATGGATGAGTCCAGTCCCATCGCAAGGGAGCTTGCTCACGAGAACCGCCGCCGGGAACGGCTTGCGGGCAGATCCTTGCCGAAGCCTTCCGCGACGCGAACATTCACAGTGTCGAACCAGAAGGGCGGGGTCGGGAAGACCACGACGACGGTCAACATTGCGGCTGCTCTGGCGTCGGCTGGTCTGCAGGTTCTGGTTATCGATATAGACCCACAGGGTAATGCCTCGACAGCTCTCGGAATCGATCATCACGCAGACGTCGACAGTATCTACGATGTGCTGATCAACGATCTTCCGTTGGCCGATGTCGTCGCCCCATGTCCGGACATCGGAAATCTGATCTGTGCGCCGGCTACTATCCACCTGGCTGGGGCTGAAATTGAGCTCGTATCGCTTGTTGCCCGTGAGCAGAGGTTGCGGAGGGCCATTGATGTCTATGCGAAGTTCCGGGCTACCGAAGGTCTCCCCCGGTTGGATTACATTTTTATCGATTGTCCGCCAAGTCTCGGCCTTCTTACCGTTAACGCATTCTGTGCAGCTAGTGAAGTGCTTATCCCTATCCAGTGTGAGTACTACGCACTAGAAGGATTGAGCCAGCTACTTAAAAATATCGAGATGATTCAAAAACATCTTAATGCCGATCTGGAAGTGTCCACAATCCTTCTCACGATGTATGACGGCCGAACCAATCTTGCTGCACAGGTTGCTGCCGAAGTACGTGAGCATTTCCCCAATGAGGTGCTGGCCGCCGTTGTACCCCGGTCGGTAAGGATTTCAGAGGCACCCAGCTATCAGCAGACGGTGATGACCTACGACCCATCCTCAAGCGGAGCGCTGTCCTATTTGGAAGCCGCTTCTGAAATTGCCGAACGCTAAAACCTAGTCGATCTGACCTACTTAGGGCTGGGCACTGCCTGGCTCTTCCATCGGAGGGAATCCATCATGAGCGAGAAGCGACGGGGCCTAGGCCGCGGTCTTGGCGCACTCATCCCCAGTTCGGCGCCCGTAGCGGGAACAACAGGTGGGGCAGCATCGCGACCCGTAGACCTGTTCTTCCCCGAAGGTAGGCGTAAGACAGACGACAAAGACAGCCCTGCGTCAGGTACTTCAAATGCATCTGAGCCGCAGACTCCCCCAACGCCCGGAGGAACCAACGCATCAGAGATTCCTGAATCTTCTGATTCCTCGACGAAGAAGAAGACAGGTTCAAAGGAATCAAAAGCGGGTCCCGGGTCTCAGACACCGTCGGCTGCTTCAGCTGAACGTGTTGACTCTGATGGCGTGGAAAAGATCGTTGAAAATGTGGCCCAGGAGGAGACAACCGACCTGGTTGAGGTACCGGGAGCCAGGTTCGCCGAGATCTCAGTAGACTCCATCCACCCCAATAGGAAACAGCCCCGCTCTGTCTTTAATGAAGAGGACATGGCGGAATTGATTCACTCCGTCAAGGAAATTGGTGTCCTGCAGCCAATTGTTGTTCGTTTATCCACTGAAATCGGTGGAGAACCCTATGAGTTGGTCATGGGTGAGCGTCGATGGAGGGCAGTTCAGGCCGCTGGCCTGGTAACAGTTCCGGCAATTGTTCGTGACACCAACGATGATGACCTTCTGCGGGATGCGCTCTTGGAAAACCTGCACAGGAGCCAGCTGAATCCATTGGAGGAGGCAGCTGCGTATCAGCAGCTGCTAGAAGACTTTGGTACCACTCATGAGCAGCTCGCAGATCGTATTGGTCGTTCCCGGCCACAGGTATCAAACACCATCCGACTGCTCAGGCTGCCGGCTCTTGTTCAGCGGCGTGTTGCAGCAGGAGTGATTTCAGCTGGCCACGCAAGGGCCCTTCTATCCCTTCCTGACGCTGCAGCAATGGAGAGGCTGGCGCAGCGCATAGTTTCAGAGGGAATGTCTGTCAGGTCTACAGAAGAGGCCGCTGCTCTCTACCAGGAGCCCAGTAAGCAAGGGAAAGGTAACATTCCAAAGGCTGGGGCACGTCATGAGCGGCTGGATTATTTGGCCTCTTCTCTATCTGACCGATTGGACACGAACGTAAAGATCTCCTTGGGAGTCCGTAAAGGGCGCGTGAGCATCGAATTTGCCAGCGTTGAGGACCTCAATCGGATAATGGAAGTTCTTGCGCCGGATTCCGATGGCTAAGTGCCAGAGCCGTTATGTGGCATATGTTTCACGTGAAACGGTTAGGCCTGCGACTCCATGTGGAGATCGTTCGTCCCTTGTGGTGATTGTTCGTCCCTTGTGGTGATCGTTCGTCCCTTGTGGTGATCGTTCGTCCCCTGTGGTGATCGTTCGTCCCCTGTGGTGACGGACGAGGGAGTATTGGACGCCTAAATTCGTGGCGAGGCAGATTTGTGAGATTCCTTTGACGTTTTTTGTCTGAATCCCAGGAATGTAGATGATGCGAAGTGCATGGTTGTGCCTTGCCAAATCTAAATTGACGCATCAAATATCTGGTCGTGACACGTTGACTGTTCGCCGGTGCAGCGTGGCCATGGCTAGCTGGGCCGATATTGTTCATCCTAGGCATGATTCGTTGTTGTGAACCGGTAGCCCTTTTGTTGCCTTTCGGTATGGACAGTGTGATCAATCGCTAGCACTAAGGGGCGCGTTCGTTTGCATGCCTAGTTGGGGTTCAGGAGCTTGTGTGGCGACGTATGTGTGTAGTCCTATCACTACCCTTTTGTGGGCTCTTATAGAGGCTCCAGAGTTGCTCGAACCCTAGAACCTATTGCTGGGCACTGCAGCAAGGAGCATGGACGGTAGCGCCTTGACATACGTATTTTGGGCAATCTGCATCATTACCCACCAGCTTGTTTCCCCCGGGCGTGATGTCTGCGGAATACCTCGAACGCAAAGTGACTGGAGGATGTCACCAATCCATCTCGAAGCAAGATGTTGTACTTGGGGAATGGTGTAGGTCGTTGCGATGGTTGGTGAAAGAGATCAAGCCAGGAGCGGACAGCCCTTTTCCTTAAATCTTCCCTAAGATCCTGGGTATTGGCGTGATTTATCAGATTCCCATGCATTTGTGGATTGTGAATGACTATCAGTGAATCATGTTCTACAGCCTACTTGTTTGTCCGGGGGCCGAGCTGGGTGTGGATCGACCAAGAATGTCATTGCTAATAGCTGTCTTGTTTCACGTGAAACAAGTATGGTTCGAGCTGGCGTTCTGCGGGGTTCTGTACATTTGTGGCGCCAATTTTTTTTCAGTTGGGGACAGAATCCCTGGCGGCAATTCCATCTTTGTGGTTTGATCACCTACGTAGTCTTTACACCGCTGAATCTCAGGTGTTTCACGTGAAACTTGTCGTTGAGCGCGCAAGTGTATGGGTGACACTGCCTCTGCATTGGAGACATCTCCTCGTTGATTTTGAGCGGGATATCCTTCGGGGACCAAAGGGAGATGCGCCGAACCAGAGAGTGCTGGTTCTACTGCGGCAGGAATTCGGGAAGAGTGTCTCGGTATCTACAGTGACGGCGTCGTGAGGGTGCTGGAGTCCTCCTCCGGCCAGGGCCATCCTACAAATGCAGCTTGTGTGTGGTTGGCCCGTTGAACTATGACTTCATGCATGTTCATCGTCGATGGAATGCCCGGCTCGTGGTTTTTCACTACAGACGAAGTCATGAGGAACTACCGTAGATCGTTAACTAGATTGGCTGTGGATAAGAAGGATTGTGACTGTGCATAACCGATGGGATATTGTTCATTGGTCTATGTCGGGTACGGATTGCCGATACTTGTTTCCGAGCTGCACATGAGGACTTTCTTGGTTCGATGAACTGCCGACTGCGATCGGTGCAAGGGTTGGTTTGTGATGAGGCTGGTAGCTGCGTCAATTTTCTCCCACATTCACCTGGTTCCAAAGGAATTTAGGTTGATTACGGGCGGATTCGCTCTGTGTGGGTTGCTGCTCGCAGTTCTCAACTTCCCCGCGGAGCGCAGTGTCGGGTTGGTAAATACTTGCAGTGGCGCAGGGTGCAGTCTGTAGCCTGACAGGCGGCAATGAATGTGTGCTGTGGATATCGCTGTGGATAAGCGGGAACGGATCTGTGGATATCGGACGGACTTTTTGGCATTTCTATGGGCTTGGTCCAACAGGAACTCACCCAGACAGACCTCCGAGCCATTGGGATTGCATGATCGAATTGGGCCGCGTTGCTGAACTTGAGATCGCGCGCTGGCGTGACCCAATATTGGCGTTTCGAGCCCGGTATGACTCCACGCGACGGGGTCGACTGTGTCTATACTCCAATTGCAGTCAACACCCTGGTCAATCCGGCATCATAGAATCGGAGCGCATGGGGTGTCTGGACTCTGCCCGGGATTTTTCTCACCAATCCACGTAGTGTGAAGGCCTGGTTCAGGTGGATGCTTATGTTCGAGCTGCTTTTGCTGGTGATGGGAAGCCAGCGACTCGTCAAGGTGTAGAAGTTTTGCAATAACGCACAAGAATGTTTCACGGGAAACATTGATGCCGTAGACCACTGGCTTGTCCTACCCAATTTATTTGGCATGTTGCAATATTGCCAGTGTAGGCAGCCCATCATCTGGATGTTTCGGGCCGCTCCAACCCACGAGAGGCCTGAGGGTGCTGTTGGGTTGCCGCCAGGGGTCTGGAAGTATTCCGGGACGTTGATGACCCGTGTGCACTCCTTGGACAGGCTACGGTCGCCGTGCTCCCGAAAAGAATAGAGGTGAGTGAGATGTAGTTTGAGACAGTGGTTGGCGTGCTTGCGTACTCTCCCCCTCATCTGGCTCACTCATAGGCTGGTCTCGTATTCTTGTTTTTTGTGATCGACTTAGCCGTTCATAATTTCAAGCAGCGGATGTTGCGTTGGATATCGGGTGGATGGATCTGGGAAGGAAGCCAGGGTCAGGTATGTTGCGCACCGTCTACTTGTGATGGATTTGAATGTTTCACGTGAAACCAGAGCGGCCGAATAGCCGTGAAGTGCTAAGCATCAGTAAGTTTTGAGCACTTTGTGACTCGGCAGGGCAGCAGATCTGGCAGCCCTTTAGGCTCCTCAGTGCGCTCTACATCGCATCAGATGGTTCGCAAGGGTCCTGAAGTTCGAAGTTTATGTGGATTCCGGGCTTCCTCAGGAAAGTTTCGACCAAATGTTGCTGAAGTAGTGTCGTTGACATTTTGATGGAGAGGTAAGCCTGAGTATCAAAAACCGGTGGGACCTGTTTGGATGAACAGGGGATCCTGAGCATGAGGCAGGCTGCGTTCCTTGTCGGGCTGCTTGGGGACAATGGAGCCTCATTCTGGTATGTTTCACGTGAAACAGGTCCACAGGTTGAACCGCCTGCCGGTTCATGAGATTGTAGTCATCGCATGGCGGTTCCAGGGCAGAACCCCTTAGTGACCACCTTGCGTCTGAGTATTGCTTCGGGTGAGCCAGAATAAGGTGTCGCCGGAATGGACCTGTACTAGGACACTGTCCGCCTCCCTTAGGTGGCTTTCAACAGGCGAGCTCTAAACTACGTACTAGGTTGCCGGCGTATCCGAGGAAAGTCGAAACGGCATACCGTACGTGCTTGATCACCCCTGGTTATGGCTCACAGAGGTTTGCGCATTCTTCCACGCGAATGAGTACCTGTGGTGTTTCACGTGAAACACCACCTTGACGATGGGAATTATCCGAAGGGATGTCCCGAAATTCTCTTGGCGTAACGGGAGAAACTGTGGTGTCTGGCGGTAGCAACTCCCGTGAACCGTGCACGGCACTGTAGGTAGTTGTGCAAGTCACCCTTTCGGGTTGTTATGTGACCTGAATATTCCCCACATCCCGTGACGTGCCACGGAGCTTGTTTTTCATTTTCAGATGGCCCGCACAAACGCCGGAGGTACGGTCCGGAGGCGATAGCTCACGGAGGGCAGTTGGCAGCGTGTCCAGCGAACCGAGGATTCGGCCATGACATTTGTGCAAAAAAAGAGGACTTCAGGTTGGTACCTGAAGCCCTCTCTTAAGCTCGCTGGCGAGCGTCGGTCCCTACTTAGGAAAGAACGCCTGCGAATTCCTTTTCAAAGAACTGCTTTGGCTTGGCGCCAATTACGGTGCTCTTCACCTCGCCGCCCTGGAACAGGTATACCGCCGGAATTGATGTGATTCCGTACTGTGCCGCGATTCCTGGATTGTCATCAACGTTGACCTTGACGACGTCGATCTTTTCGCTGTATTCGATGGAAAGCTCATCGAGTATGGGGCTCAACTTGCGGCAGGGCCCGCACCACTCAGCCCAGAAATCCACAATGACTGGCTTCTCGGAGCCCAATACATCTGTTGCGAAGCTTGCGTCTGTTATATCTTTTGCGTTGCTCATTGCTGTCTCTCTTTCCAATGAAATGGATAGTTCTAGGCGGGAAGATCTGCCAGGTAGTGCTCTACGTCAATTGCAGCGGCGCAACCCGAACCCGAAGCTGTGATCGCCTGACGGTATGTTGGGTCTATGACGTCGCCAGCAGCAAAGACACCCTTGAGGCTGGTACGCGAGCTTCGGCCCTGAACGGCAATTGTTCCTTCCGGGGTCAGCTCGAGGACATCCTTGACCAAGTGCGTTCGAGGATCGTTTCCAATGGCGACAAAAACGCCCGTGACTGCAAGCTCGGATTCGGTGCCGTCCTGGAGATTCTTTAGCTTCAGACCAGTCACCTTGTCCCCACCAAGAACATCTTCAACACCGGAATTCCACACGAAGGTGATCTTCTCGTGGGCCAGCGCCCGGTCCGCCATGATCTTTGAAGCACGTAGTGTGTCACGGCGATGGACCACTGTCACTGACTTGGCAAACTTCGTGAGGAACAAAGCTTCTTCCATTGCGGAGTCTCCCCCACCAATGACAGCTATGTCCTGATTTTTGAAAAAGAAACCATCGCAGGTTGCGCACCAACTGACACCGTGGCCTGAGAGGCGTTTTTCGTTGGCCAGGCCCAATTCACGGTACGCGGATCCGGTAGAAAGGATGATGGCCCTGGCCCTGAACGTTTCCCCGGTGCCAATGGTGACCGTCTTGATATCACCCTCAAGCTCCAAGGACGTGACATCCTCAAACTGGATTTCCGTACCGAAGCGAGCCGCCTGCTTTTCGAAGTTCTCCATGAGGTCCGGCCCCATGATGCCTTCAGGGAAACCTGGGTAGTTTTCGACATCGGTGGTGTTCATGAGCTCACCACCTGCGGTAACGGAGCCTGCGAGAAGCAAAGGATTCAGGTTGGCGCGGGCAGTGTAGACAGCTGCCGTATATCCCGCCGGACCGGACCCAACGATGATGACGTCGCGGACATCAGTTGCTGTGCTATCTGTGGTGCTCACGAAACAGTTAACCTCTTCCTTTGTGGTGGTTAGCCCGTGAGGGCTTCCATACGGCACAACTGATGCGTAGTGCCTAATATTCCTGCGGAGCAGGGATCGACTGACCTACTGGACCGTGATTTCAGCCAAGCGAAGCCCGAAGCCATAGCGGGTTTTGGGGACCGCCAGCTTAGGGAGTGTCTTGATGGAGACGATAACGTACTCTGCTGTTTCTGGTTCTGCTGCGGGCACGGTTAGTTCCGTGCCGGTGAAGCCGCTGTTGCCAAGTTGTTTGGCGCCGTCCAGGGACGGCTTGCTGTTAGTGAAGATACTGACATTGCCACCGGATGCCCCCAATTGGGTGAGGGTGACGGAAGAAACCCTGGAGGGTTCCTTCAGCTTTACCACCAGCGGAACCCCCTCTGGAGCCAATCCGCCCCAGTTCTCCGTGGCGAATTCCATGTCAGACCAGTAGCTGGCCGTGTTACCGTCAAAAGCCTTGGCCAAGTCACCGTCATAGCCTGCAGCGAAGTCGAAAGCGCCCTGCCTCGTCACTGTATCGATGACTGGAGCTACAGCCGGTGGGGCCGTTGTTTCCGAAGGGGAGGGTGACGGCGCAGTCGTGGAGGGCGGGGCCGGGGCCGGTTCGGTGACCACTGGATCTGCGCTCTGATCGCTGGCTGTCGTGATTGACCCGAGGCCGTTGACTGCAAAGACAAGCCCGCCCACCAGGACAACTGCCAGTATGCCGCCGACAAGCCAGCGCATGGACCGTGGTTCACGGGCTTCTTCGCCATCGCCGTCATCGTCGATGTCGGGAGTATCAGCAGGTTCGGACGCAGCGGCCGGAGTGCCTTTTCGTGCGAGGAGCGGAAACGCTGCAGCAGCCCTGTTTTTCGATGCTGGCTCCTCGGGTGTCTGATCCTCCCAACTGGGTACGTCGCGTGAACTGTCACTGCGATAATCGTCCTCCGACCACAGGGAGACTTTGGGCTCCCCAGAAGGTCTTCCAGAGTGAACGGTCTGGGGGGCGGTGGAATCGGACTCATGTGGAGCGTCGGTCCGCGTGGGCGGCTGGACTGGTTCCGCGGCGGAGCTGGCGGGGTAAGGGTCCACCTGGCTCGAGTACTGGTCGTCATAGGTGATAAATCCGGCGTCGACGCCGTTGTCCTCACCGTACACTTCGGGTTCGGTAGAGCGGGGCTGGCCAAATATTTCACTGCCCAGCGTGTCCGTGAAGAACGGTTCCACGTAGGGCGGATTGGAGGCTACTACCAGATCAAGAAGATCCGGGGCCGAGGTGTGATTGGTGATCAGGTAGGTGTGTTCCTCGCTGACTCCCAGATCCAAGACCTGCACGCTGCCTGGACGTTCACCGGTTGCAACTTCGCGGGCGCTCTGTGCGACCTGGTCGCCATTGCCTGGCCCAGCCACCAGGATGCTGACGGGCCTGTTGAGCACCTGATCCACGCCATCCAATACCAGGTCCTGGTCGTGGGAGGTCAAAACCGTTGCTGTGACCTTGTAGCGGCCACCAAGTACTGATCCAACATCGATCGGCTGGGACACGAGTTCCTCCTAGACTGTCCGGGGCTGGGAGCGGGCCTGGCCTGTTGTCCAAGATCTGCGCCAGCACGCCATGGAAAGCCGCTGCGCAACTATCCCTTTTTCCTTACCCGATCCTAGCGGATACAGGCCTTCGGGGGCCGATGATGGGTGCTGGCTATGAGGATTGTGGCTACTTTTCTTGGCCGGTCGTTGAGGGGAAGTCAGGGTTCTGTCCTGCAGGCCCCTGGTAGGTGTGACGTCCAAAAGGCAGGTTCTCCGGGGGTTGAGTGCGACCTGGAGCGGCGTCCAGGTGTTCTTCTTCTGGCAGGTAGAAACTCGCCGGCTCTGGTGTGAGCCGGTCTGAATCGGTGTCACGGGAGTCAACAGTGCCAGCGCGGGTGGCGCGGTAGGCAGTGGCATCGAAGGCTCCGGAAATACTGGGAATGAGTCCGGTATCAAGAGCTACAGTCTCCATTGTTGCCGTCGAGAAAGGCTGGCGGAGAGGCGCTGGTGGAGCGCCTGAATCCACGGGTGACCGGGGAGGTTGTGGAGCCGGCCCTTGTTGCCCTCCCCCGTTGCCGTCGTCGTCGGGGCCCTTGCTGAACCGTCCCATCAGGGGACGAAGGAGATCCCGCAGTTCCGTAACCCGAAGGACCTTCAGTAGAACCAGGTAGACCACCAGCATGATCGGTCCCACCACCACAAGGGTGACAACTGCTGCTGGCCTGGAGCTCCAAGCGAACCCGTCGCCGCTGTAGCTTCCGAGCAGGCCCAACGCGCCAGCGCCGACAACTGCGGACCCGAGGGCTGCGTAGCCCATGCGGATATACGAAGAGGCAATTCGCGGCCCATCCAGGTGTCCGAGCATTCGACGCAGGAAGAAGGCGCTGATCACAACGGAGAGGATGTTTCCGGCGGTGTAGAGGCCCGCGATGGCGTAGATGATGGTGCCAACGGGCAGGAACTGGATGACAAAGGCGCCAACCACGTTAAGGCCGGCCAGGAACAGTTGGATATAAAAAGGTGTTCTGGCGTCTTCGTTCGCGTAGAACACCCGGCTCATCATGAAGTTGGCGCTCATAAAGGGGGTACTCAGGGCAAGGATGGTCAATGTCTGGGCCAACATGACACCGTCCTGGGTACTGCCGCCCGAGAAGAACATGCCCAGCGGACCGGCAAGGGCAAAGAGGGCCAACGCGCCAAAAACGGTAGCTACTGCCATGGTCCGCAGACCGTGCGACAGGGCACCGCGGAGGGCTGGCGTATTTCCGTCCTGGGAAGCGCGTGTCATCCGGTTGAAGAGCACAGTTGCCAGTGACAGCGCAATAATCGAGTGCGGCAGCAGGTACAACTGACTGGCGACCTCCAGGATCGCGTTGCCAGGCAGCCGGTCAGCGCCTGGTGCCCCCTCCGCCTGGAGGCGAAGCCGTTCTGCTCCGGGAATGGTGGCAATGCGCATCACGTACAGGAATGCCAACTGTCCGACGACGGCGGTCAGGAGCGTCCACACCCCTAGTTTTGCTGCCTGGCCAAGTCCCACGCCGCGCCAACCGAAGCGCGGCCGCAGCCCGAGTTTCAGCCGGAAAACCGGGATGAGGAGAATGGCGGTCTGGGCCACGACACCAATCGTCGAGAAACCAGCGACCAGGAAGGTCTGGGTGGACCCCCAGTTGTCCAGCGTGTGGGAATTGATGTTGTTTGCGCCGAAAATAACGATGAACATGCCCAGTCCGCCAATGGCTACCAGGTTGTTCAGAATGGGGGCCCACATTGCGGGACCAAAGGCGCCGTTTGCGTTAAGAACCTGCGTTAGCAACGCATACAGGCCGTAAAAGAAGATTTGGGGCAGGCACCAGAAAGCGAAAGTGACAGCGAGGGCCTTTTGCTGCGGCGAGTAACCCTGGGTGGTCAGGTCTATGACCACAGGAGCCAGCGCTGTCACCAGCGCTGTCAGGCTCAGCAGCACCAGCACGGCGAGGGTCAGGAGGCGGCTGATGTAATCGGCGCCGCGATCCGGAGCCTTACTGGCCTTGATGATCTGTGGCACCAGAACAGCATTGAACACACCGCCGGCCACCAGTAGGAAGATCAGGTTTGGCAGGTTGTTGGCGTTGATGAAGGTGTCATTAACCGTCGAACCCAGTCCAAGGGCGGCACCAAGCATCCACGTCTTTCCAAAGCCCAGCAGACGTGACACTAGGGTGCCAGCGGCCATGATGGCACTGGAGCGGGTCTCCCCAGCCTGGGAGCCCGATGAATCAGTGGGGGCCGCTGCTGGGAGACCTGCACTGCCGGGTTTCTGGGAGGATACGTTGCTAGACATCCGCTTTATCGTCTCACCCGGAGACCCCTCGGGTTGAAAAGCCCACACATTTCCGGCAAATTGAGTTCCCGAGAAGAGCTTTACTTATGGTCTGGCAGGACTTCCCGGGCAAGGTCCGCGATCCGGCGTTCATTCGGGAACGACAGTTTCCGGGCAAGTTCGGCCAGCGGAACCCACGCGACGTCGACCGCTTCGTGGTCGGGGTCATTCTCGATGGTGAGCACCCCACCCGTGGCTCGAAGGAGGTAGTGGTGCACTGTCTTGTGGACGCGGTGCCCACTGACGGTGAACCAGTAGTCGATGCTGCCAAGGGGAGCAAGAATACGTCCCTCAATCCCTGTTTCTTCAGCGATCTCGCGGACCGCTGCCTCCTCATTGTTCTCAACGCCCTCGGGGTGGCCTTTCGGAAGGCACCATTCCAACCGTCCGCCCCTGTTAAGGCGGGCAATAATCGCGACGCGAAGTTCGGCGTCGGACGTATCGATGACAACGCCACCGGCGGAGACTTCCTCCACTGTTGGGAGCTGTACCGAGGCGTGCGGCTGGGCAGGCGCAACGTGGGCACCGATTGCCGATGGCAACGGTGCGTTTGTCCTCCTGCCGGGAGCGCTCGGTACGGGTTGGGCCATGAGGTCCACTCTAACGACTCTTGCCCGTTGGTGATGACCGAATCGTGTCCTCCAGGACGACTAAGGGAAGACAAAAGGTGACGGAGCGAACTCGGATTACGCCCAAACTGGCACATCCCGGGGCAGGTCCTGGCTTCCCAATGCCGTTCTTTCTGCCAAGCTTAAGGAACTATGGCGCACGCACATCAGGGATCCGGCTCCCCAACAGTTGAATTCGCAGTGGACCCCGTTGTCCTGGAACTCGGGCAACGCTTTGTTGCTGCCGGGTATGAGTTGTCGCTGGTGGGCGGTCCCGTCCGGGACCTCTTTTTGGGGCGGCAGTCGCCAGACCTTGATTTCACCACAAACGCCACGCCGGACCAGACCGTCACCATCATCAAAAAATGGGCTGACAACTTTTGGGAAATCGGCAAGGCCTTCGGGACCATTGGAATGCGTAAGGCAGGATTCCAGATTGAGGTAACCACTTACCGCGCTGAGGCTTACGACCCTGAATCACGCAAGCCCGTGGTGGCTTTCGGGTCATCACTGATTGATGACCTGCAGCGACGGGACTTCACCATCAACGCGATGGCGCTGCGCCTCCCCAGCCTTGAACTGGTGGACCCTTTTGGCGGTGTGAGGGACCTGCATGACCTCCGCCTCGCTACGCCCGGGTCACCGGAGGACTCGTTCTCCGATGATCCCCTGCGCATGATGCGTGCTGCCCGTTTCGCCTCAGCATTGGGTGTCACTGTCCGGGACGATGTCCTTGCAGCTATGACGTCCATGGCGGATCGGATCAGCATCATCTCCGCAGAACGTGTCCGTGACGAGCTCGTGAAGCTGATCTGCGGCGCCCATCCCCGTCACGGGATCAACCTGCTGGTGGATACAGGAATCGCGGACCATGTCCTTCCGGAAGTTTCGGCCCTTCGGCTTGAATCTGACGAACACCACCGCCACAAGGATGTCTACCAGCATTCCCTGCAGGTAGTTGAACAGGCGGCGGCGCTTGAATCTGGACCAGAAGGTGCCGTTCCGGGCCCGGATTTTGTGCTGCGGTTTGCGGCATTGATGCACGACGTCGGCAAGCCGGCTACGCGGCGCTTCGAACCAGGCGGCGCGGTCAGCTTTCGCCACCATGACATGGTGGGTGCCAAACTCACCGCAAAACGCATGAAGGCCTTGCGCTTTGACAATGACACCACCAAGGCTGTTGCGAGGCTCGTGGAGCTGCACATGCGCTTTTACGGGTATGGGGAGGCCGGTTGGAGTGATTCGGCCGTGCGTCGTTACGTCACGGACGCAGGCCCGCTCCTGCACCGCCTGCACCGCCTGACGCGTTCTGACGTCACCACCCGAAACCAGAAGAAGGCAGACAGGCTTTCCTTTGCCTATGACGATCTGGAGTCCCGTATTGCCGACATCCAAGAACGCGAGTCCCTCGAAGCCGTCAGACCAGACCTCGACGGGGCGCGGATCATGGAATTACTCAAACTGAAGCCAGGCCCAGTGGTGGGCCGGGCCTATCGATTCCTCCTTGAGGAAAGAATGGAACACGGCCCCCTTGACCTCGGGGACGCAGAAAATAAGCTTCATGCTTGGTGGGCCGAACAGCCAGAGGCAGCCACCCCAGCCGAAACCGACGTTGAGCCCCCCAAGGAGACAAAGTGAGCCCTTCAAACACTGCCGCACGTCCGCAGTTATGGATCCTGCGCCATGGAGAGACCGAATGGTCCAAAAGCGGGCAGTACACCGGCCTGACGGATATTCCACTAACCGTGGAAGGAGAACGGCAGGCAGTCGATGCGCGCAAAGTCCTGGAAGGGATCGATTTTGACCTGATTTTGACCTCGCCGCTCCGACGTGCGCGCCGGACCGCCGAGCTGGCTGGTTTTCCCGAAGCTGAGCTGGAGCCGCAAGCCGTGGAGTGGGATTACGGCGACTATGAGGGCATAAGTTCGGACCTGATCCGCAAGGACAACCCGGACTACCTCATCTGGAATGATGGCGTGCCCAACGGTGAGTCCCTTGCGCAGGTGGCCGCCCGTGCGGACCGGATAGTTGAGCGCGTCCTCGAGTCGAAACTGGATAATGTCCTGGTGGTTGCCCATGGCCACTTTTCTCGAATCCTGACGGCCCGCTGGCTCGGATTGGCACCGGACGAAGGAAGGCACTTTGTGCTCGGCACCGCAAAGGTCTGCACCCTGGGCTGGGACAAGAAGACGCCAGCCATTGTCCGGTGGGGAATCTGATCTGCATCCACTGACCGTCGTCGCCTGGCGGTATGCTCAGGATCATGCCGGAGATCCCACCGCACCCGCCGCAGCGTCCGCTGCGGCTTGTTGTGCCGAGCGGGAGCGATTCCCTGCTGCGTCACTTCACCGAAGTCCTAGGCGGTCCGCTCGGAAAACGCACAGCTCCGGGGATTGTGGCACCGCACATTTTCACTGTGGAACGCGTCTTGATACTTCTTACGGTCGGAGCGGCGCTGCTTAGTATTGCGGTGAAGCAGTACTGCCGGACCAACGGCTGGGAGAGCCCGGCGCAGTTCTATTCGACGTGCTATTCCGATTTTCCCGAACTTTTCCGCAACCGTGGCATTGGCGACGGTACGTTGCCGATCTTCACTGCCGGGGCGTCCCTTGAGTACCCTGTGCTGATAGGTTTTCTGGCTGCCCTCACGGCGCTGTTGACCCCCGGCGAGGGCTACAGTGCAGCCCGCAGCCTGGCGTATTTCGATATCAACGCAACATTGATTGCCGCCGTCTGGATTGTCACGGTGATAGCCACTGCGAGGATGGCAGGCAGGCGGCCATGGGATGCCGCCATGGTGGCCCTTGCGCCGGGGATTGTCTTGGCGGGGGTCATCAATTGGGACATGTGGGCTGCCGGACTCCTGGCCATGGGCATGCTGTTTTTTGCTAGGAACCGCCTGGTGCCGGCAGGTATCCTGATTGGTCTTGCGGTGGCCACCAAGCTCTATCCAGTGATTTTCTTGGGAGCTATCTTTCTCTTGGGTCTGCGGACCGGCAGATGGCGTCCGTTCATTGTGACGACCGCTGCTGCGGCAGCAAC
The DNA here is from genome assembly GCF_030063285.1 of Pseudarthrobacter sp. PS3-L1. Taxonomy (GTDB): domain Bacteria; phylum Actinomycetota; class Actinomycetes; order Actinomycetales; family Micrococcaceae; genus Arthrobacter. Next base: position 585,369 of record NZ_JASISU010000003.1, read on the forward strand.
CTGGGGTGCAGTCAACCTTCCAGTTGCCTTGTTGAACCCGGCGGCGTGGGAATCATTTGGCCAATTCTCTGTTGGCCGGGAAGCCGGGTATGGTTCCGCGTGGTTTGCCTACAATCTGGTAGCCGGCCAGACGGGGAGTTCGGTCCTTGAACCACGGACCATCAACCTGCTTTTCGCGGGCCTTTTTGTTCTTAGTTGCCTCGGAATAGCCGCTGTTGCAGTGACAGCAGAACGCCGGCCACGGCTGGCCCAGCTTCTCTTCCTGGGAGTGGCCGCTTTTATCCTGTGCAACAAGGTCTACTCGCCACAATTTGTTGTCTGGTTGATCCCGCTCATTGCGCTGGCCCGTCCACGGTGGCGGGATTACCTTGTCTGGCAGGGGGCAGAAGTCCTGCACTGGGCGGCAACCTGGATGTACCTCGGACGGATCACCAGCAACGGCCCCTCGCAGCACAACATTGATACGCCGTATTACGTCCTGGCAGTAATCCTACATATGCTCGCCACGGCATATCTTATGGCAAGGGTGATCTGGGACATTTATCAGCCTGCAATGGACCCCGTCCGTCGCCAGGGGATGGACGATCCCCAAGGCGGTCCTTTTCGCGAAGCCCCAGACGCACGCTACTTTCCACTGCGCCGCGGAGGTGGAGCAACCTCGTACGATGGCATGCACGCCCTTCTTGATAAATCGGCGACGGAACCACGTGATCAACGCGCGAAAGGGAATCATGCCTGATGCAGTAGTGGTGGGAAGTGGTCCCAACGGGTTGTCTGCGGCGGTCACCCTGGCACGGGCGGGGTTGGCCGTAGAACTGCATGAAGCAGCTCCCACCGTCGGAGGTGGCATGCGGACTATGGAGCTGATGCGGCAGGGCTACGTCCATGACATGTGTAGTGCCGTGCATCCCATGGCCCTGGCTTCCCCGTTTTTCACGGCCTTTGGTCTACGGAACCGTACCGAGATGCTGGTCCCGGATATCTCCTTTGCCACGCCTTTGGACGACGGCCGGTCAGCACTCGCCTATCGTTCGCTGGAGCGCACAGCAGTTGAACTGGGCCGTGACGGGCTGGCCTACCAGTCGCTGATGGCACCACTGGTGGAACGTCTGAGCGGCATACTGGACCTGACACAGAACCAGCTCCTGCGGATTCCCAGGGAGCCGATTGCAGCGGCTGTCTTCGCCGCCAGGGTCCTCGAACAGGGCACCAGGATGTGGGGACTACGCTTTCGGGAAGATCTGGCGCCAGCCTTGATCAGTGGTCTCGCAGGACACGCCATCACGCGACAGCCGGCGCTGACATCTGCCGCCGCTGGCCTGATGCTTGGTGCCCTGGGACATGCTGAAGGCTGGCCCATTCCAGTGGGTGGATCCGGCGCCATTGCCGCCGCGCTGACAGAGGATTTCCAGGCCCACGGTGGGATAGTGCACACCAATCACCGGGTTGATTCGCTGGCGGAGCTCCCAGCCTCACGCGCCACCCTCCTGGACATCGCGCCGGCGGGCCTGACCAGGCTTGCCGGCGGCGCACTGCCGCCGCGCTACGCCAAGGCCATGGCGGCGTTTCGCTACGGCAGTGCGTCCTGCAAGGTGGACTACATCCTGTCTGGGCCTGTTCCATGGGCGGACCCGCGCTTGGCCGGGGCGGGAACGCTCCACGTGGGTGGCACCCGGGCAGAACTCGCAGCATCGGAAAATGACGTTGCCGCCGGCAGGCACCCGAAACGTCCCTATGTCCTGGTGTCCCAGCCATCGACGTTCGATTCGACGCGGGCCCCGTCCGGCCATCACGTCCTGTGGACGTATTGCCATGCACCCGCAGGATCCACCGTTGACATGAGCGAGGCGATCACGGCTCAGCTTGAGCGATTCGCCCCCGGTTTCAGGGATCTGGTGGTCGATCACCATGTGACAACCGGGCAGCAGCTCGCCGACTACAACGAAAACTATGTTGGTGGTGACTTCAGTAGCGGAATCATGGACCTGCGGGGTCTTATCCGCCGCCCGGTCATCTCCCGTGTCCCATGGAAGACTCCGCTGCCCGGTGTCTATCTCTGCTCCTCTTCCACCCCGCCGGGCCCTGGCGTGACCGGTATGCCTGGATTCCTTGCTGCCCGCGAAGTGCTCGGATCAATCTTTGGGAAAGGTACTCCGTACCTTGGGCACCGGGGCACCTGATCCCTTCCCGTTGATGAGCTGGCATTAATTGACACCCCTTTGTTTGTGGAACCGGGCATAATGGGCGCCGTGGGGAATACGAAGAGAATGTCACTTGTCATAGCCAGCTTTGTTATGGGGGCGTCCTTGGTGGCGTGCGACGATCCGCGAACCGACGCGGAATCCGCTGCCGCCAAGCTTGCCGATGCAGTCCAAATCCAGGACGTCAGCTCCGTCCCCTTTGAGGGCCTCGAATCTGCGGCGGTCAATACTGAACTCCAGAGCATCTTCAAGGCATTGGAGCCAGCCAAACCAACCATTGACGTTGGTGAACTGACGCTCGAACAGGACACGGCAAAGGTTCCCCTGAACTACACCTGGGACATTGGCGGCACGCAGTGGAAGTACACGGTGTCCGCCCGGCTTGCCAAGTCCGAGAACGAGTGGGTGACCACCTGGTCGCCCGAGCTCCTCGTGGCAGGGCTCCAGGATGGTGAAGTCCTTCGACGGGCCACTATCGCTCCTCCACGTGCAGATTTCTTGGGTGCGGACGATGCCCCCATTGTGACAACCCGCGACGTGGTGAACGTTGGCATTGATAAGACCCGCCTCGGATCCGCGGATGCTGTCGACTCCGCCACCCAGCTTGCGATGTTGGTGGAGGTAGATCCGGCTGCGTTTTCCGCGCAGGTCAGTGCTGCGGGGCCCGAAGCATTTGTCGCTGCGATTACCCTCCGCGAGGAAGGACGCACCATTACCGACGAGCAAGTAAATGCCATTCCAGGGGGGTTTACCACCACGGAAAAACTCCCTCTTGCGCCCAGCCGCACGTTTGCCCGCGGCATCCTGGGAACTGTCAACCCGGTCAACAGTGAGCAGATTGAAGCGTCTGGGGGTGGACTTCTGCAGGGCGACCTGACCGGAAACGGTGGCCTGCAGCAGCAGTATGACGAGCGCCTGCGGGGCGTTGACGGACTGGAGATTTCCGCAGAAAATCCTGATTCAGGAGAAAGCGGCCCAGCGCCGCGCCCGCTTTTCTCAACTCCTCCTGTGCCTGGCGAACCACTGCGGACAACCCTGGACCTCGGGCTCCAGGAACTGGCAGAAAAAACACTCGCCGACGTCGGACCCGCCTCTGCGCTCGTAGCCGTCCGGCCGTCCACCGGTGCTGTCCTTGCGGCGGCGTCGGGGCCGGGAAGCAACGGCTACAACACGGCCATGCTCGGACAGTACGCCCCAGGCTCCACTTTCAAGATTGTGGATTCTTTGGCCATGATCCGGAACGGCGCTACGCCAGAGACCATAGTCCAGTGCACGCCGACCCTGAATGTAGAAGGCCGGACGTTCAAGAACGCTGAAGGTTACCCGGAAGGCTCGTTGGGCGATGTCACCCTCCGCGACGCCTTTGCACACTCCTGCAATACGGCGTTCATCGCTGCCCGGGATTCCGTGACGCAGGAGCAGCTGGAATCAGTGGCAACATCCCTGGGAGTGGCCATCGAGGCACCAAAGCTTGGTGCTGAGGCATTCCTGGGTTCCGTGCCCGGGCAGGCGGAAGGCACAGAACATGCCGCATCCATGATCGGCCAAGGAAAAGTCCTGGTGTCCCCCCTGTCTGCGGCAGTCATGGCGGCTTCTGTTGCCAAGGGAGCTACCGTTTCCCCACAGCTGGTTACCAATCCGGAAACCACCAGCAGGAGCGCAGCACCGAGTGCTTCGGCATCTCCGTCTGTCTCGGGGTCCCCGGAGCCGTCGACGGTGGCCAGCCCCCAGCCCACTGCCACGGGCCCGGTGTCGCCTGTTACCGCTGCTGAATCGGCGGCAATAGGGGACATGATGCGGGCCGTCGTCACTTCCGGCCATGCCGGCTTCCTGGAAGCTGTCCCCGGGGCTCCGGTCCAGGCGAAAACTGGAACCGCCGAATTTGGCAACGATACTCCCCCCAAGACCCATGCCTGGATTGTTGCCATCCATGGTGATCTGGCGGTTGCGGTATTTGTTGAAGAGGGAGGCCTGGGGGCTACGACGTCGGGGCCGCTCCTGCAGTCGTTCCTGACCGCGGCTGGATAACAGCTTCCACTGTCCCAGCCGGCAACGCATGGGAGGATGGGACCGTGGCCCATATTGACGTTTCTGCTATTGACTATTTCCTCTCTGACGGAACCCAGCTCCTCAACGGCGTGACCTTCAAGGTGCCCGATGGCACCAAAACGGCGCTGATCGGGCCCAATGGTGCGGGAAAGACAACCCTGTTCCGCATCATCGCCAATGACCTGACCGCAGATGAGGGCGTTATTGGCAGGTCCGGAAACATGGGGATCATGCGGCAGTTTGTTGGACAGGTACGCGACGATTCCACGGTTCGCGATCTCCTTGTCTCGGCCGCACCGCCAGTCCTGGCCGCCGCAGCAAAAACCGTGGATGCAGCCGAGCTCGCAATGGTGGAGCATGATGATGAACCCACGCAGATGGCTTATGCCCAGGCCATAGTCGACTGGGGTGACGTTGGAGGCTACGACGTCGAGACGGTCTGGGATGAAGTGTGCATGGCCGCTCTGGGCCTACCGTTCGACAAGGCCCAGCACCGGCCAGCCAGCACGCTCTCTGGTGGCGAACAGAAGCGCCTTGTCCTGGAGGCACTGTTTTCCGGCCCTGACGAACTGCTCCTCTTGGACGAACCGGACAATTACCTGGATGTCCCGGGGAAGCGGTGGCTGGAGAGCAAACTCAACGAGTCGCGCAAGACTGTCTTCTTCATCAGCCATGACAGGGAACTGTTGGACAATGCGGCCGGGCGCATCGTCACCCTGGAACCTGGTATCAATGGAGCCAGCGCCTGGATCCACGGTGGGGGGTTCGGGACGTATGTTGAAGCACGTGCTGACCGCCATGCCCGATTCGAGGAGTTGCGGAAGCGGTGGGACGAGGAGCACATCAAGCTCAAGGAACTCGTTAACATGTACAAGAACAAGGCTGCGTTCCGCTCCGACATGGCCAACAGGTATCACGCAGCCCAGACGCGCCTGGCAAAGTTCCTGGAAGCTGGGCCTCCGGAAGCCCTGCCCATTGAGCAGAACGTGAACATGCGGTTGAAGGGCGGCCGCACGGCCAAACGTGCGGTTGTTGCGCAGAAGTTGGAACTGACAGGCCTCATGAAGCCCTTTTCCACCGAAATCTGGTTTGGCGACAGGGTGGGGGTCCTGGGCTCCAACGGCTCTGGGAAAAGCCACTTCCTCCGGCTGTTGGCCACGGGAGGAACTGACCCGGAGCGCGAGCACCTGCCCGTGTCCGATGTCGAGATTGCAGAAGTTCCGCATCAGGGCACCGTAAAACTCGGCGCGCGGATCCGGCCCGGTTTTTTCGCCCAGACCCATGTCCGCCCTGACTTGCTGGGTAAGACCCTGTTGGAGATCCTGCACCGGGGCGATGAGCACCGCTCTGGGATGGGCAGGGAGGCAGCTGCCGGAGCCCTCGACGGGTATGGGCTGGCTTCACAGTCGGAGCAGAAGTACGAGTCCCTCTCCGGTGGACAGCAAGCCCGCTTCCAGATTTTGCTGCTCCAGCTTTCCGGGGCCACGCTGCTGTTGCTCGATGAGCCTACGGACAACCTTGACCTGCATTCGGCAGAGGCTCTCGAAAAGGCCATCGATCATTTTGAGGGGACGGTTCTTGCCGTAACGCATGACAGGTGGTTTGCCCGCACGTTTGACAGGTTCCTGGTGTTTGGTTCCGATGGCAAGGTCTACGAATCCGAGGAACCTGTGTGGGACGAAAAACGTGTTGTCAGGGCGAGATAATAGCAGTCGATAGTGGTGGAACGTCCGTAGGGAAAGCCAAAAAGGTCCTTCTTAAAGGAATGCAATGTGGTCACGGACCGTTACCTCCGCGGCGATGAACGACGCATCCTCGCAGATCATTCAGTGGAAGTAGTGAGCGCATGAAAACTTCGGTGGAATCCCGCGTTCGAGCGGCTTCCTTGGCCACCTTCGTCATCTTCGGCGCCAATGGGCTCGTCTTTGCCAGCTGGGCTGCCCGTATTCCAGCAGTCACCGAGATCCTGGATATCAGCTCTGGGCAGATGGGAACCCTTCTGCTGTGCGCAGCTGTTGGATCGCTGCTGGGACTCCCGACGGCGGGCTTCGTGGTGGGGAGGTTGGGAACCGCCAATACGGTGCGTGCCGCAGGGATGGTCGCGTCGATCGCTGGCCTTGGAATAGCCGGGGCACTGCACATTGCGTCGTCTCCCGCCCTGGCCGTGGCGCTGTTCTTCTTTGGGATCGCCATTGGACTCTGGGACGTGGCACAGAACCTGGAGGGCGCCGACGTCGAACATCGCCTCAGGCGCACCATCATGCCGCAGTTCCATGCGGCCTTCAGCGGTGGAGCATTTATTGGGGCGCTGATTGGATCCGGACTCTCCGGAATGGGGGTGGGGCTGCCCCTCCACCTCGTGGTCATTTCCATTGTGGTGGCAGCAGTGACAACCGTCGTGCCGCGATTTTTTCTCCCGCATCAAGCGGAGCCTTCCACGCCAACAACGGAGGGCGCAGTCCAGGGCGGTACCTCAGCATGGCGGGATAGCAGGACCCTTCTGCTGGGCGTCGTGGTGCTGGGTGCAACGCTCACGGAGGGTGCCGGAAATGACTGGATTGCCAAAGCATCAGTGGATGGCCTGGGCACTACGGAGTCCGCGGGAGCCCTGCTCTTTGCCCTTTTTGTGTTGTCAATGACAGCCATGCGGTTTTTTGGCGGTCGGCTCATTGATCAGTACGGCAGAGTGGTTGTGCTCCGTGCCAGCATGGTCGCTGCCGCCGCCGGGCTGGGACTTTTTGTCCTTGCGGACAATCCGTGGTTTGCCGCAGGAGGAGTCGCTCTGTGGGGAGTTGGTGCCGCAATGGCTTTTCCGATGGGAATGTCTGCTGCAGCAGATGATCCCACCCAGGCGGCAAAACGGGTTTCCGTGGTGTCAACGATTGGATACACCTCATTCCTGGCCGGACCGCCACTTCTCGGTTTCCTAGGCGACATCACTGGTATCCATGCGGCACTCCTGGTGATCATGGCGCCTATCGTGTTGGCGCTGCTGCTAGCTGGTGTAGCGAAGCCGTTGCCAGCTAGGTAGTTTCACGACGCCCTTCGACACGGCCGCGCCGGGCATTTTTCTGGAAAGCAAGCCAGAGCGCGGGTACCACGGTGACGGCAAGAAGTATGCCCCCAAGGGTATCTGTGGCCCAGTGCGCCTGAAGGTAGATTCTGCTGAGCGCCATTGCCAGGCTCAGGACAAGCGCTAGAAGCCACATCCACCAGCGGGCAATCAGGAGAGCCAGCAGCAGCAGAAATGCAGTAGTGGTTGCTGTGTGACCAGAGGGAAAGGATCCTGTGTCAGTAAGGACCACCGTGTTGGGCGGACGAACGCGTCCTACTGCAGCCTTGAGGACCTGCAAGAGCAAAAGTACCAAACCACCGGAGGCCAGAGAGAAGAGTGCGTCGGCAGGACGGTGGCGAACAAACAGCAACAGGGTAAGGGTGGCCTGGAGCAGCAGAACCCCGCGGTAACCCGCAACGTTAAGTACCTGATTGACGGCATCGAGGGATGGACTCCGGGCATCAGCAACCCATGCGGTCCAGGCATCGTCGGGGGCCTGGAATATCGGGTGTTGGGCATCGGCAAGCAGGAAGGCTGTCAGGAGCCCCAGCGCAGCCAGGGCCACGGCGGCCACGCCCACTGTTCCGCCAGTGGGCAATTGCTGCGGGCGGATCGCGGAAAACATGGCTACATCCTAGCCCTGGAACCCGTAGGGCCATCCGGGTTGGCAGTTGTAGGGTTGGCGGATGCGAAGCATTGCCAGGCCAGGGTACACAGCAGTTTCACGTGCCGATCGGGCACTTGTCGGTGTGCTGGCAGGTGTTCCGCACGGCAAGCACGATGACGTCTTCCGGCGGCTGTCCAATGCTGCCAACCATGGTAAGCTCTGGCTCGGCGTTGCGGGGGCGCTCGCCCTGATTCCCGGTCGCCCGCGGCATGCGGCGTTACATGGCCTCCTGGCCCAGGCAGTTGCGTCTGGGCTCACCAATATCGTCTTTAAGACCCTCCTGCCCAGGGCCAGGCCGCTGCCGGCGCATCTCCCCGACTTTCGGTTCGTCGCTCCGCAACCCACCAGCTCGTCCATGCCGTCGGGGCATTCGGCCTCGGCTGCTGCTTTTGCGGTTGGCGTGGGGCTGGTGCACCCTGGTGCGGGAATCGCTGTGGCCCCACTTGCTGGCGCTGTCGCCTATTCGCGGGTGCACACCGGAGCTCATTGGCCCTCGGACGTGTTCATTGGTTGCGCGCTTGGCACAGGCGCAGCGCTCCTGATACGCCATTGGTGGCCAGTTCGGCCACCAATCCCCACGGCACAACACCATCGCGTGCCGGTAGCTCCCCTGCCCGATGGCGAAGGCTTGGCCATCCTGGTCAATACGATGGGCGGATCGTACGACACGGAAACAGCCACAACGCTGGCCAAAGTATTCCCCAAGGCGAATATTAAGACTGCCGGCTCAGGCCCCGGAATTCAGCAGGCCCTTGCCGATATTGTCGAGGATCCCGCAACCAGGGCGCTGGGGGTGTGGGGCGGTGACGGGACGGTGGGCACCGTGGCGGCGGCTGCCGCCGAGCATTCCCTTCCGCTGCTGACCCTGCCCGGCGGTACGCTCAACCACTTTGCCCGGGACGCCGGAATGTCGTCGCTGACAGAGGCAGTCGCGGCCGCCACGGCAGGATCCGGCGCTCTTGCCGATGTGGGTGTAGTCCACGTGGAGCGTGGAACCACTGGGAGGCCTGAACAGATTCACAGGCTTATGCTCAATACCGGGAGTATCGGCCTGTATCCAGATATGGTGCGGCGACGGGAACTGCTGCAACCCGCCCTGGGAAAGCCCATTGCGGCCTTTGTGGCGATGATCAGGACTTTCGCAGGCGCCACCCCCACGGCGCTGGACGTTGATGGTCGACGCCATAAGCTCTGGATCATGTATGTGGGCCGGGGGCGCTTCTATCCCCGTGATCATGCCCCGCTTGTGCGTCCCCTCCTTGACGACGGCGTCTTTGATATTCGAATGATCACCGCTGATGAGGCGTTCGCTCGCCTGCGGCTCTTGGGGTCTGTGCTGACCGGGACTGTAGCGACGTCGCGGGTAACGCATGTGAGCGAGAGCACCGGCGTGCGGGTGGCTGCTGGCGGCGATCCCCTGGTGCTCGCAGTAGATGGCGAAGCACTGGCTGGCGTCCGGGCCGTGGAATTCCGCCTGGATCCCCTGAAACTGACTTACTACTGCCCGCCGAGGACCTGAACGAACCGCGAGTTGGTGCAAAGCGCGCACTGTCAGCTCCTGAAACAGGGACGTGATCATCCAATGGGAGTACCCCAGACCGCCTCTGGAATCATCCCTTGGACCGTCGCCTGCCGTGGCAGTCAACGGTAGCGTTGAAGACACCACGAAAAATCCTGACGCATCCGCGTCCGTCCACACACCCGCAGCAGAAACAAAGGATTCCTCCCATGATTGAAGCAAATGGGCTGACCAAGGTTTACGGCAGCAAGACAGCCGTCCATGGTGTCAGCTTTGCTGTCCAGCCAGGCCAGGTCACAGGCTTCCTGGGGCCAAACGGTGCCGGCAAGTCCACCACAATGCGCATGATTGTTGGGCTGGACCGCCCCACGGCGGGCACCGTCACTGTTAATGGCGTCCCCTATGCCAAACATCAGGATCCCCTCCATCAGGTTGGCGCCCTTCTTGACGCCAAGGCAGTCCACACAAGCCGTAGTGCCTACAACCATTTGATGGCCATGGCCGCCACCCACCGGATCCCCAAGTCCAGGGTTCAGGAAGTCATTGAGATGACAGGCCTGACCGATGTAGCCAAAAAGAAGGCCGGCGGGTTCTCCCTCGGTATGGGCCAGCGTCTCGGTATTGCGGCAGCGCTGCTGGGCGATCCCCAGACCCTGATCCTTGACGAACCGGTCAATGGCCTCGACCCTGAGGGCGTCCTCTGGGTGCGCAACCTTGTCCGCTACCAGGCCAGCTTGGGGAAGACGGTATTCCTCTCCTCCCACCTGATGAGCGAGATGGCCCAAACGGCCGATCACCTGATTGTGATTGGCCGCGGCCGGATCATTGCCGACGCCCCCATGCAGGAGATCCTTTCTGGCGCCAGGCAGAGCAAGGTCCTGGTTCGCACACAGCATGCCTCTGTCCTGGCGACCCTCCTGGGGGACTCGGGTGTGAAGGTGGACCAGAGCGAGACGGAGACCCTGCAGGTCACCGGGGTTGATCCGCGCCAGATTGCCCAGGTGGCCCTGGAAAATGGACTCCTGGTCTACGAACTGACCCCGCAGACCACCTCCCTGGAAGAGGCATATTTCGATCTCACCAAGGACGAGGTGGAGTACCACTCCCACGTCTCAGGCCAACCGGCAGGCCCGTCCTCCGGGCAGCAACCCGGAACAGATCAGTCCATCCCCGCAGCGGCAGGAAAGTAAGGCCATGAGTACATCTACTGCATCACGCGCAACAAACCGCGCTTCTTCTGCCGGTTCGGGCGGGGTCAGCTTTGGCGGCGTCCTGAGGTCCGAATGGATCAAATTCCGTTCCTTGACCTCCACCCGAATCCTGTTGATTGTGACCTTTGTGGCCACCATTGGCATAGGCGTCCTGACGGCCTGGATCCGCTTCCTGACCATCGATGGGTTGCAAAGCGCAGCAGCGGAGCAGAACAGGACGCTGACGCCGGAGATGCTGGAACAGTCGTTCCCACCAGGGGCTGGTTTTGACCTCTACAACCTGCCCAATGCTGGACTGCAGATCACCATTCTGGTCCTTGGGGCGCTGGCCGTCCTCTTTATTTCATCCGAGTATTCGACGGGAATGATCCGCTCCACGATGGCGGCTGTACCCAAACGGCTGCCGGCGTTCTTCGCAAAGGCAATCATCCTCGTTGTCGCCTCGTACCTTGTGACGCTAGTGGCCGGCGTCATCATTTTCGCCATGTCCATTCCGATCCTCCAGGGAACGGGACTCGAGCTGGACTGGTCCACGGACGGCGTGATCTATAGCGTCTTCACCGGTGGGCTGTACGTAGCTGGTGTAGCGCTGATCGGCCTTTCATTGGGAACCCTGCTGCGGAATTCCGCGGGCGGGATCACTGTCCTCGTGGGTATTTTCTTTGTCCTGCCAATCGCTGCATCCTTCCTGGGCCTGGTACCCGGTGACTTCTGGAAAGACCTGCCCAAATTCATTCCCAGCGAGGCCGGTGGTCGGTTCCTCTCCATTGGCCAGGTCGACGGAATGCTAGATCCCTGGCAGGCCGGGCTGCTTTTCCTGGGCTATGTGGTGGTCTTTATGGTGCCCGCTGTCCTGGTCCTCAAGCGACGCGACGTCTGAGTCATCACGAATCCGCCACTATGACTGGATATGAACCTGCAAAGGACGCGTTGGCCCCCGTGGCGGACGCGTCCTTTGCAGAAATTACGGCGAAGCGTCGTGGCCGTATCCGGCGTTTCTTCTATGCCCGGCCCCGGACTACTGACGCTCTGGTGGCTTTGTCCTATCTCCTTCTGGCCGCTACAACCATTGTGGACAGCTTGCTCTCTGGTGGCTGGCTTGCCGCTCTGCTGATGTTCGCCGTTGCTGGCTCACTGTTCTTCCGGCGTACCCACCCCATCCCCGTCGTCGCATTCGTGGCAGTGGCAGAGGTGGCCGTGACGTTGCTCCACCCATGGGGATCGAATGTTTCAGCGGGTCTCTGGTTCAGTCTGTATTCGGTGGCAGTCAGCCATACCCGGAGGTTCTCTTTTGTGGTGCTGGGCGCCGTTACGGCGCCATTGGCACTCCTTTACCTTCTGGCGGCGGTAGGCCCACCCGACGCATCGATGTTGCCCGCGGCGGCGGCCCAGGCAGAGACCGAGAGCTACCTGCTTGTCACCAGCATTGCCACGGGGGCTGCGATTGCGCTTTCCAACGTGGTTGCCACGGGCATCGGCATTTCGGTGCGCCAGCGACGCGACCATGAGGCGGAGATTGCCGCATGGGCATCCCGGACTGCGCGCCTTGGCTCGGTTAATGAACGGAACCGGATTGCACGCGAGATGCACGACGTCGTGGCCCACTCACTGACGGTGATGATCAGTCTGTCCGATGGGGCCTCAGTTGTGGTCCGGAAGAGTCCCGAACGCGCCGGGGAGGTATTGGGGGAACTGTCGAGGACCGGCCGGACAGCGCTGGCCGACATGCGCAGGGTCCTGGGAGTGCTGCGCGATGACCGCGGCGAAGACGCCGCGACGCGGGTTCCGCTGGCACCGCATGAGAGTCTTCAGACGCTGTTGGATGGGTTCCGTGCTACGGGAATGACGCTGCACTACTCCCACACTGGTCCCGCGCTGCCGGAGGACCCAGCGTTTCGACTCACCGTGTACCGGATAGTCCAGGAGTCCCTCACCAACGCCCTGCGCTATGGGCGGCCCCTGGCCACCGTGACGGTCGGCGTCATAAGGAAGGGATCCTGCGTAAGTATCGACGTGCTCGACGACGGCAGGGCTGGCCCTGGAACACGGCCCCAACCGCAGGGCACCGGCCAGGGACTGGCAGGTATGAGTGAACGGGCAAGGATCTACTCCGGTACGCTCAACGCAGGCAGGACAGGTACGGGCGGCTGGCTGGTCCATGCAGAGCTGAACTGGACCGGAGACAAAAACACAACCACCCTGGGGGACACATGAGCGAGACCACCATCAGCATTCTCCTGGTAGATGATCAGCCACTGCTGCGGGTCGGTTTCCGGCTGATCCTTGAAGGCGAGGAGGACTTCCGCATCATAGGTGAGGCATCACATGGCGCCGAGGCTGTTCGGCTTGTCGGGGAACTCACCCCGGACGTTGTCCTGATGGACGTGAGGATGCCTGTCCTGGACGGGATTGAAGCAACTCGGGCAATTACCAAATCCTCCTCCGAGAGCCGGATCATCATCCTAACGACTTTTGACCTGGACGAATATGCGTTCTCCGGCCTGCAGGCCGGGGCTTCCGCGTTCCTCCTCAAGGACGTTGCACCGGAGGAACTGATCAGTGCCGTGCGCGTGGTGGCCAGTGGTGATGCAGTTGTTGCTCCCCGTGTGACGCAGCGGTTACTGGAGACCTATGTCCGCGGTAGCCACGGCGCTCCGGTGCCGCACAGTCCGCGCGACCCGCTGTTGGATGACCTGACGCCCCGGGAAACAGAGATGCTCGAGGCAATGGCGGAGGGCCTGTCCAATGCCGAGATTGCACACAGGTATTTCCTGTCAGAAGCTACAGTCAAAACCCATGTGCGGCGGATCCTGACCAAACTGCACCTGCGCGATCGGGTCCAGGCTGTGGTGTACGCCTACGAGACGGGATTGGTAGTTCCCAGCAACCCCGACTACTGACCCAAAGGACGCCCAATGGCCCGGATAGACTCGGTCCATGCCTTTGAACAGCACAGCAATTGAGCACATCCATGACCTTGGCGCCTACGTCAGTGCGTCGCCGTCGAGCTTTCACGCCGTCCATGAAGCAGCGCGGAGGCTCGATGGAGCAGGCTTTACCGCGCTGGTGGAAACGGCCGAATGGCCTAGTGGGGCCGGCAGTTTCTACATGATCCGCGACGGCGCCCTTGTTGCCTGGGTGACGCCGGAAACCGCTGGCCCCACCACTGGGTTCAACATCCTCGGTGCCCACACTGATTCCCCGTCATTCAAACTCAAGCCCAAGCCCACCACGGGAAGCCATGGCTGGTTGCAGGCTGGCGTTGAGGTCTACGGTGGACCCCTCCTGAACTCGTGGCTGGACCGCGAACTCCGCCTTGCCGGACGGCTTGTCATGATGGACGGCACCGAGCACCTGACCGCTACCGCGGCGATGCTCAGGTTCCCCCAGCTGGCCATTCATCTTGACCGTGGTGTCAACGATGGCCTGACACTGGACAAGCAGCGACACATGAACCCGGTGTGGGGTCTTGGGGCGCCAGTGGACAATGACCTCCTGTCCGTCCTGGCGGCGAATGTGGCCGGTACCGTTGTGGATCCTGCCGCCATTGGGGGGTACGACGTCGTTATCGCAGACACGCAGGCACCAGCAGTTTTCGGCGGCAACAGTGAATTCTTCGCTTCCGGGCGCCTGGATAACCTGTCCGCAACCCACGCGGGCCTTGTGGCACTGATTGCGCATTCCGCCAATGACACTGCCCACTCCGGGGCGCCAATTTCTGTCCTTGCCGCGTTTGACCACGAGGAAATCGGCTCCAACTCCCGGTCCGGTGCCTGTGGACCGATCCTTGAGGACGTCCTGGCCCGGATTTCCGATGGATTGGGCGCAACCGGCAGCCAGCGGCGGCAGGCTGTGGCGGCGTCGTTCTGTGTTTCTGCCGACGCTGGGCATGCTGTCCACCCGAACTACTCCGAGCGGCATGATCCGGTGAATCACCCCATACTCAATGGCGGGCCGCTGCTCAAGATCAACGCCAACCAGCGCTATGCCACGGATGGTGCAGGGGCAGCTTTCTGGGCGCGGCTGTGCGGCGCGGCGGAGGTTCCCTACCAGGAATTTGTTTCCAACAATGTGATGCCCTGTGGGTCGACCATTGGTCCACTGACTGCCACCAGGCTGGGAATCCGGACCGTGGACGTTGGCGTGCCGCTGCTCTCCATGCACTCTGCGCGTGAGCTCTGCGGCGTGGAGGATCCACGCCGGTTGGCCGCTGTAACGGAGCTATTCTTCGGCACCATGGCCTGACATTGCGGGCACGCCGCAAGGCGTTTCAGGACTCTGGTGGGCCCCCTGGGGTCCTCGTGGGTTGGCACACACTTGATGCGGGTTCCCACAGGATTGCCTGAATCCAGGGAGGGGGGACAGGTGACACGCCTACGGTGGAGTCATGGTGATGCTGCGCAGGCACCCGGACCACGGTTCCGGACCTGGTGTGACCACAGGTTTTTCCTGTGGACTGCGGGACGTCACCAGTCCATCTAACGCAGTAGGCGCTGACAGGGACGCACTGCCGGTCTGACCGGGAGTGCAGGCAGGCAGGGGTAGTGCAGACGCCCCGGCCGGCCGGCGGTTCCTTGCCGTGCTTCCATCCTGGAGCCCCCATGACGTCTGTAAGCCTCAAGCCAGTCCGGTCCGCACCAGCCATGGCCGCTGCCGCCTCGCCCGCCCCGCCCGCCGCACTCAGCCAGTCGCAACGAACCGTCAGGTTGGGCGGGACAGCAGTTGACCTGCTCACATTCGATGAAGCCCGAGACGTGATTGTGGGCCGATCGCTTTCCGGCGGCGCCAGGCCCCTTGCCGTGGCGTCTGCGAACCTTGACCACATCAAGCATTTCGGGCACGGTAGCCGCTGGGCAGGCACGGCAGCCACGACAGCGGATCTGGAGTGGCTTACGCTCCTCGATGGGGCGCCACTGGTGGCGAAGGCCCGGCAGGTGACAGGCGAGGATTGGCAGCGGCTGGCTGGCAGCGACCTTTCCCCCGTGCTGCTGGAGGAAGCGCAGCGCCACGGCCTGAGCGTTGGATTCCTCGGCGGCCGTCCCGAGACGCAGGAGATTGCCCGCACCAGGCTCTCCCAGGAGTATCCAGGCCTGGAGGTCGCGGGATTCTGGGCGCCGGAGCGTTCGGAACTCACAGACCACGCTGCGGCCACCGCGCTGGCAGCAGAGATCGCCACCACCGGGGTGGACATGCTCTTCGTCTGCCTCGGTAAACCGCGCCAGGAACTCTGGATTGCCGAATATGGGGCGCTGAGCGGGGCAAAGGTCCTGCTGGCCTTTGGTGCTGTCGTCGACTTTGTTGCAGGCACAGTCCGGCGCGCACCCGAGCAGGTTCGCGATGCCGGCTTCGAATGGGCGTGGCGGCTGGCACTTGAGCCGAGGCGGCTCGCGTCGCGGTACCTGGTGGACGGGCCACCGGCCTACCTGCAGTTGGGCCGCCAAAGCGGAAGCCCCGTAGGTAACCGCCAATGGTGGGACGGAGCTGCAGAGTCGCACCAAGGCCGCCGGGTGGCTGGGACCGCTGAATCCACCGTCAACCGTCCGCCCATGGTCCGGCAGGCAGGCTTCCGACCGGTGACTGAAGACACGGATGTCGCTGTCCTGGTTGTTACCTACAACAGCGAGGAGACGCTTCCGCTACTGCTGGATGACCTCAGGAGGGAGGCTGGCGAGCAGTCCATCAAGGTTGTTGTCGCGGATAACTCCCCCACGCCCCATACCTTGGCTGCTGCAGCTCGTGAACCTCTTGTCCACGCCTTCCGGACCGGAGGAAACCTGGGCTATGCTGCGGCCATCAATCGTGCGATGGAACGCGTTGGATCGGCTGGCGCCTATCTGGTCCTCAACCCCGATCTACGGGTGGACCCGGGTGCCATCAACGCCCTGCTGGTGCGGATGCGGGCAGTCAACGCGGGGGTGGTAGTGCCTGTCCTCCTCGACGACGATGGCTCCGTATATCCATCGCTGCGGCGCGAACCATCGCTGACCAGCGCCCTCGGAGATGCTCTGCTCGGCAGCAGGCTGCCCAACCGCCCCGAATGGCTCTCCGAAATGGACCGGGACAACGAAAGCTACCGCCACGCACATAGCGTTGAGTGGGCCACGGGCGCTGCGCTCCTGATCCGGGCGGACACTGCTGCGGCAGTAGGTGCGTGGGATGAACAGTTTTTCCTGTACTCGGAGGAGACAGATTTCTTCCGGCGGGTCCGCGAGACGGGGTCCAGTATCTGGTTTGAACCCCACTCGATCATGCGGCATAGCCGGGGAGGCTCAGGCAGTTCGCCGGAACTGGACGCCCTCATGGCAGCCAACCGGGTGCGCTACGTCCGCAAACACAGGACGCGTACCTACGCCGGTGTGTTCCACGCGACAGTGAACCTGGGCTTGCTGCTCCGGGCAGGAATCCCTGGACAGCAGGGCATTTTGGCCCGCGTAGCGCTCCCGGGTCGGTGGGACGGCTTGCCGAGCGCCACAGTGGACCAGGACGTGCCGGCGGCGGACATGCCCATCGGTTCCGTGATCATTCCAGCGTGCAATGAGGCGGCCGTCCTTGGCCGCACACTGGCGCCCCTGGCACCGTATGCTGCCGCAGGCCGGATTGAAGTGATTGTCGCGTGCAATGGCTGCACTGATGGCACGGAACAGGTGGCAGCGTCCTTTCTTGGCGTAAAGGTGCTGCAGGTGGATGCGGCGTCGAAAGTTGCCGCCATGAATGCCGCGAATCGAACGGCAACTCTCTGGCCAAGGGTCTACCTCGACGCCGATATTTCCATGGGGCCCAGCACTCTGAGGGAGCTGCTGCTCCGTCTCCACAAAGACGACACGCTCGCGGCCCGTCCCGCCTACACAAATGACACGGCCGGTGCCAGCTGGCCAGTCCGTGCCTTTTATCGCGCCCGACGTCGTCTGCCGTCCATGAGTGGAGCTCTTTGGGGTGCGGGAACGTACGCCGTCACGGAAGCAGGGCACCGAAGGTTGGGTGACTTTCCGTCGGTGACTGCAGATGACCTGTACGTCGACCAGGCCTTTGCGCCAGAGGAAAAGGAAGTACTTACTGGCATTCCCGTCGTCGTGCGGGTGCCCCGCGACGTCCACGGACTGATGGCTGTCCTGCGACGGAGCAGGCGCGGAAATGTCGAGCAGGGAGCGGTGGGTGGATCAGGTACTGGCACACAGACGGTCCGCGAACTTGCGGCGTCGGTGCGCGGACCTGTCTCGCTGGCCGACGCCGTGGTGTACGCCGGGTTTTCTGCCGCGGCCAGAGTCGTGGTAGCTGCTCCCAAGGCGGCTGGCGGCTTGTCCGGTGGTTCTGCATGGGAGCGCGACAACAGCAGCCGGATTTGAATGCGTAGGAGATTGATCCGCAGGATTGGGCGGCACGAGAAGAGCCTCCGCAGAGGAATCTATTTTCCACGCGGGGGCTCTTCGCGTTCACTGACCTTTATGCGATTTTGCGCTCTTTCACGCACTTGACTGCTTGAGGGTTGCTGCCCAATTGTTGACTGGCGAGGGGCAGATTTGCCTTGGGAAAGGCGGAATTACCTGAGGGAGACCCTAGTGTCGATCTGATGAAGCGACTGCATCCGCTCCCTCCGGCGATTCCGAAGCCATTCGGTCAACCGCTCGGCTCCGCTGGATGCGCCGCCAGCCAATCCCAAGGCCAGCAGAACGAGTGCGCCGACCGCAAACTTCGGCTTGGCGGGGTGGTAGCTGATCGACGGGGCAGTAGGAGAGAGATCTGTTGTAATCAGGGCCTTCTCAGAAATCCCCATCCTGTCCTGTTGCTCTTGGGATGCATTTTCAATTTTTGTCGCAAGTTCAGCAGTCACTGTAGCGACCTTCTCAGGGGTTTCTGCTACTACTTCTATGGAAACTACAGCCCGATCGAAGGAAGGCTGCCATTGCCCACCCGAATTTGGGAGATAGACAGAATGCCCATCCCGGATGCCGGTGCCGTACAGGGTCGCTCCGTTAGTTTCCTGTACGGGTTGGTTGTCATCTCTTATCGCAAGTCGCTGAATTAGGGCGGCATATTGGACGATGTCTTGGGAGTCGAGTCGTAGAGGGTTTCCTGCAGCGGCACCAGGGGGAGGCAGGAATACAACGTCCATTTTAGTCCAATAGACACCTGTTGCTTCGCTCGCCTGGTAAATGAAAGGGGTCATGATCCCCAGCACGGCAAGGGCCACCGGCCAGCTACGGAGGAAAGCCCATCGGCTAGTTTTTGATCTTTTCTGGTCACGCATCGACGACCGCTTTCCATGGGTCGCGCATTCGCCAATATGCACCGGATAGTCCGCAAATCAAAAATAGAACACCGGCAGCCTGCGGAAACGACAGGACATCGAAGAATGCGGTAAGCGATGCGCCAGCTGCTACGGCGCCGGCAAACGCTGGTCCCAGATGTCGAAAGAGCGGATCGGCATAGCGATGTTGGCCTACTAAGGCTACGGCGAAGCTGGTCACCATAACCCCAATGAGCGCAATAAGGCCCAACGTTCCCATGTCGATGAGGCTAACGAGATACTGATTATCAAGAATTCGATATTCCGGGAGGAATGTTCCCAGACCACGTCCGAAGAGCGGCGCCAAATGCCAGAAATCTGCAACCACCGTGTAGCTGTCTGTTCGAGATTTGAGGCTGGAGTCCTCACCACCAAAGAGGCCGAGTAGGGTGCCGGCCATCCCGGGGACCAGTGCCCAAACGAAAACAAGGAGGACTATTGTGGCAATCCCCGCCATCTTCCTCACCTTGGGACTCCACGTTGGTACCAGAATCGCGACTCCGACCACAAGACCAACAATTGCCGAGCGGGATACGGATAAGACTGTGGCCAACGCTATTGCAGCCACGGGGAACCATCGAACCCATATTCCACGTGGAGCGTCGTTGAGTGCGAGGGTGATGGCCAGAGGGAAGACCATGGACATAACGAAGGCGTACTCAAGGGGATTTCTTGCTGTAGCCGAAGGTCGATTAAAGCCCCCCCTGTCCTGGAGAGCCCCAAAGTCGGTGACAGTCAGGCCGGGAATGTTAAGTCCGGCAACAAAGGATTGTCCAGTAAAAAATTGGAACAGACCCAACACTGCATAGACTCCGGTAAGAAAACAACAGAACCGAAGGATATCGAGTAGACGTTTTCGGCTCGGGATGCCGTCGCTGGCTACAGAAAGGATGCTGGCAAAAGCGGCAGCACGGAGGATTCCCAGGTCAAGGGCATTGGCTTCAGCCTCGGTGAGTGCGCGAGTTGCCCCCGCGGCATAGCTTGCGAGTACAGCGCCGGAGAATATGAACATCGCTGTTCTGACAGGCTGAATACGCATTCTCACGACACGCCTAGTTCGCTGGAGGTGGTACCAGCCCCACCAGGGTAGCAAAATCAGGGCGAACAGCGCAGCGGGGGCACCCGCCCCGCCGAGGGCCGCAAAACTTCTGTTGGACGGTATGACCAGGAGGATAACCATGTAGAGGATAAGAACGTTGACAGCATCTTTTCCGATGCGGTCATCCGGAATTGCATCCTCCAGCCGAAGAGGGGCACTGCGCTCCTGCCCACGCTGATTGCTTCCCTGAAACTCAGTTACTTTTGGCACCAACAGACTCCTTCTGCTTCGAATGGCCCGAAGCGGGAGCGTGGGGTTGCGATTCCTTACCTGCGTCATCACTTTCAGCATGAGGACTTTTGGGGGTGCTAGTCCGATCTCGACGACTTTTTGTGCCCCGACGGCCAGGGTGGGACCGTGTGGGACTCGCACGCCTATTTCCGCGGCGAATAAGGAGACGGTCTAATAGCCCAGTGAGCATGAGGGACGCAGCACCTCCGAATGCGATGACTGCCAAGAGCGCTCTAGTTCTTGTCCCGTTGGTCACTGTCACGGTTTCGTCCTGCGCGAGAGACATCGAACTTATGCGTGCTGAAGATTCGAGCGACAGGGAGTCCTGGAGGTCGGCGAGAGTGGTGGGAACTGCGGAAACCACGCTCTGCAGTGTTCCGAGAGTATCTGCTTCAGAAGCCCCGGATACAGAGATCAGAATGATGGGTCCATTGGTACTTGAATCTCGCGCTGTTGAGTAGGACGCTTCTGGGAATGAGGACTCAATAGTCTCGCGTACTGCGGGTGAATTCAGCTTTACGGTGAGTACCCCCAATGCCTGCTCAAGTCCTCCCATGTAGAGAAATGGATTATCACCGGAAATTACGGCAGTGGGGGGCGGGATGAGGGCAACACTCGCAGTTGCCTCGTATTTGACCGGCACTTCGCTGTAGACAAGCGTCGCAAGGATTGCCGTGATTATGATCCCAGACAGCACAAAGTACCATCGCCTGAGTACGCTGGTATATAAGTCGCGCAGAAACATGGAATGGTTCCCTTCGCTATCTGCTAGTGGGATTGGCGTTGGACTGGGCGTTCGACTTCGAAAAGTACTTGAAATTAATTTTTCGGTTCATAGTTGATTTGATCCGGTCCAGTCCCCCGCGTCCAAAGACAACTAAAATAGTGGCCTTAGTAACGGCCCGCCCACTTTCGCGAATCGACCGGAATGGTCGAAGTGCCAGTCTTTCGATGAGTATTTCCGCTCTACTCGGTCTGCGCGCATCATCAAGTAGTTCGCCGAAGCTGGAAACGAAAGCCTTAGGATCGACTCTCGTCCCCCGGACTCTATTGCTTACATTCAAATCGTGGACAACTTGAAGCCACGCGGGGGTGCCTGAAATTTCCCTAGCTGGCATCGACTTCCCTAACTGGTTATGCCAGTCAGCCCAGCACGTCTCTGGGCCGTCCCACGTCTCCCTGACTGAACAGAACGCGTTCGCCCGATCCGTACGGAGGAAAAGTTTGTTGCCTGAAAGGATCAGGCCGCGGGTCAAGTATATTGCTGTTCGACTTCCGTCCATTGGGACAGTGTGGAGTTGTTCCACAAATGTTGACGCTAACCCGTCGTCGTTGTCAAGATTGGTTGTCATTAGATGATCCTTCTGTGAACCAACCAAGTTTCGAATATCAGCCACTAGGTCCTCATTGCTGACCTCTGCGCGATATATTGCCTTGAAAGCATTTCCGGTACTAAGTTCCTCCATGCGGCGCTTCAGCCAGGTTGGACTTTCGGGATCGAGGTAAATTATCCAAAAGAAGTCTGAATTTGTCTGAGCCAACACAGATGGTAGGCAATATCGTTCGAAGAGTTGGATTCTATCTCGCAGCCATCCTTCCTTGGCACGGATGAGGCTTTCCGAGCCAATGGATGGAAGATTGAAGCGTGTCAAAATGACATGATCAACGGGACTATTCATAGTGCGACCCTGTAAATGTGGTAGGCATATTCATCGCTGAAAGAGTCTGTAAATGAACCCGATTCGCCAATGTGAACGGAACGATTTTCAAAGAGCACATCCGCAGACCGTCCTCGAATGCTGTCCGGAAGAGCCAAGGTTCTTTCACCTGGGTCAGAACTTCCGTCCAACATGGAAAAGATGTACGCGTAACCATCCCGAGATTTAAGCATCGTTTCTAGGCCATCCCCAAAGGTGTATGAAAAGGACTGCGTATTTAGGATTGGAGCAAGTTCTCTTATCTTTGAATTTACTTCCTTGAGCGCATCCATTTGTGTGGTGCCACAGAAACCGGCCGTAATTTGGGACAGACGAAGGATGCTCCCCCCGCCGCACGGCCCGCTAAGGCTCTGGTTGAAGTAGATGATGCCACGCGCTTCGTTGATAATGGAGCTCATCACGGCTCCCTGTAGTTCACCAGCTTGGATGTTAGCTTGAAATGGCCCTTCGCCTGGACCTCCATTGAGATTTTCAACAAATTGCCAAATGGGCTGTAGCTTTCCATCAGCTGAATCCTGCTGTCGTAATGCTTTAACCGACTTCCCGTAACTGGAAGCAGTTCTGCACCTCTGTTCGTCTATCGGAACTATATGGGTGTTCTGATACGGTTTCAGGTCGCAGTACGGTATCGAGTACCAGTACATATCCAGGGATACAGCATCCGTGTAGTCATTCACATATGCTTGGGCGTCGGTTTGGTCCATGTACTTACTGATCACCATCTGAGTGAAGTTGGCATAAGCAAAGTTTCCTTCCGGTACCGCTTTGGACAGCTTTTCGAGATGCTGCCTGCCGTCAGATGGACTGAATCTACCGTCTACTTCATCGTCCAAGAGCGAACCCACCCAATTGCGGCTTTCTGAGGTAAACGAGTCGTTCAATGCCCCCCCAATCCAGAAAAGATCGTTGTCCTCGAACAAAGAATATGGAGTTGTATCTGCCATCCCCATATAGGTGTTGATGCCGTGGTCTTTGTCATACATTGCTTCTTCATCGCTACTGATGCCGTTGTACCAGATGCCGATAGGAAAGAACGTTGGATCAGCCCAACCGGCGCCGTTCGCTTTGGCAAAAGACTTCCAGTAATCTGGCCCGCCTTCCCACGGGATTCTCGGCAGATCCAAATCGTGGTTCGAGGCTGACGCTAGCGACGAAGTCGCTTCGTTGGTACACGCTGTTGAACCCAGAATGATGCCCACCGCCGACGTCAAAGCCAATACGGAATTTTTAACCGTTACGGTTCTCATGGAAACACGTCATCGATCAATTTGAGAAGGCCCGCAGAGCGAGCCTGCCAGGTGTGTTGGGCGGCGAATCTTTTGCGATCACTTTCACGCGTGGGATTCGGACTCGCCTCAAGAACTGCTTGGACTTTCTGGGAAAATTCCTGGGCTGTGGCGCCTATAGATACCAGATCGGTGTCCAACCATTGAACTGCCGGAAGGTCCGTCGCTACTACCGGTATTCCCGCGGCGAGGTAGTCAAGCGTTTTTAATGGAAAACTTGACCGGTTGAACTCGTTGTCTGCGTAGGGTGTCAATCCCACGCCAGCAGCGGCTAGGTGCGGACCGAGATCTGAAGCCGGCAAGGTACCGAGCCATGTGACTTTAGGCGAGGCCAGGAAATCGTCCAGCCGTTGCCCGAGCCTAGGGTCACGATCTGTGCGTGGGCCTATGACAGTGATGGGGGTGCCAGTTGAGAGCACTGCTTCGAGTACGTCCATATCCAGACGCTCGTTGAGCTGTCCGATAAGTGCAGCGGAACGAGTTCGTTGTACGCTTGGCCCTGATTCTGTCGTGGCTGCCCTGCATCCGTTAGGGATGACCTCTACAGCAGCTCCGGCAGGTGCTAGGGCAGCTACGGCGGCCGCGAGATATGGGGAAACTGCTGCCACAATTTTGGCTGAGGCCAGATTTTGATCCAGGATTCCCGCTATCCGACGTTTGGATAATCCCATCATTGATGCGCCTGACAGCCAGTCATCCGTTACGTAGAGCACATTCACTCCACTATTTTTCATGGGAAATTCTGAGATTGGTGAAGAGAGAATCGTTGCAGTAGGCACGGCACTAACCGCCTTGAGTGCTGACCGAATCGCCATGCGCTGCAACTTACCAGCGACACGCGAAAAGCCTCGACGTGTAAAGAACGGTATCGAGAGGGAGCGTAGAACCGTAATGCCAGTTTCCACTTCGGTGACAGCCCAGGGGTGTCGCAATGAAAGACCATTTCGTGACGAAAAATGGTGGAGTGGAAGCGGAGGATCGACCCAGAGAACACGTTCGACTCCGGAGATTGCCGTCGCCAGGTGGTAATCCGTCCCGCGAATGTCATCCCATCTGCTGCCCGGAACATACATCACGACGCCGTGTGGTGCGCTCATGTGCGGACTTCCTTCATCTGCGTGCCTTTGGAATGCCTGGGTCCAGAAATCGACTGTACGGGTCGGGCATTGAAGTCATCCATGGCGATTTTTCCCACTAGCCCGCGCAGTCGACGATCTGCCTGATAGGCAATAAAACGACCCACGGCTCCCGTGTCGGCCATAACCTGATGACGGGATGGTGCTTCGATTGCGCGCTGGTAAAAGTCTTCCTGAACCTCGGCCGCCCGTGCCAAGGAGAATCTTGCTTGGACAGTCTTGAGCCCAAATTCACCGAGAGTTGTCATACGTTCCGTGTCGGACGATATTTCGCGCACGATGCTGGCCAGGTTCTGGGCTCCCCAGGGCACTCCGGTTCCCGTGCCGTACCAGCCCTGTTGCAGGAAGGTCGGCAGGGATTCCGGTGTCAGGAGTTTCCAGAATCCTCGTTGGCCCTGCACGATCAGCGGTTTTGCGAATGCAAGTGCGCGAAGGGCTGATCCGCCCATTCCGAGGGAAATGTCAGCCACAGCATACGCGGCACGGGGATCAGGAAGTTCGCCGGTGAGTATCACCGTATTTTGCCCACTTGCGTGGTTTACGTTCCTGGCAGCTTCTTGGACTGTGGTGCGCGCCGTGCCATCGCCAACGATGACGAGCTGAACCGGGAATTCCCCGGTGAGCTCGCCCGCTACCTGGATTGCGGCCAGAATCCCCTCAAGTTTGAGTTCGTCCGCCAGTCTGGTCACCATTCCAAGGACCAGCGAGTTTGACTGAATTCCCCATTGTTGACGGAAACCCTCAGTGTCGAGGTGAACGTCTGGATTATTCAGTTCGAGATCCACTGGCGGTTCGAGTAGTTCAACGCTTGTGCGACCGAAAGCGTGTTCCGCGGCGAGGATATCCGCTGTTCCCACCATGAGTGGCATTGACTTGGGTACGAAGGGCGCCACGGCCATGGACATGATCGTCCCAACTGCGGCTGCGTTGGATTTCCTTGCAGCGAGGAGGCACTCTAGCGCAGGGGGCCACTCGTAGCCGTGCAGGATGTCGATGCCGCGGGCTTTTGAAAGGTCAGTCAGTGATCTGACAATTGCTGGAGTAGGGCGGATCCAGGGCTCCGGCGCTTCGATGAATTCCAGGCCAAGACGATCAATGTGTTCAACGAGGGGACCCGGACGGCCCAAAATGACGACGTCGTGGCCACGCCTCTGCACTGCGGCGGCAATTTCGATGGCGTTGAGCTGGCTTCCGCCAATTCCAAGATCATGGGGATAGACGACGATTTTCATCGGGCAAGCTCCACTTCGGCTGCAGGGGTAGCCGCACCGATGGTCCGGAGGGCCTTGAGAGTGTCGCGTCGGAGCCATAGCAATCCAGCCGTGACGGCGCTGGCAGTCATTCCGCCTGCAGCCAAGGCCCAGAATGGGACGGTAATCCAGTGGGCGAATCCCCACGACAGTGCGCCTACGGGGAGCGCTGCCGCCAGCGGCAGTCCGATGACCCTGACAATACTGTTCAGGTCAACACCGGTTCTCCGCAGTTGCCACAGATAGAGCGGAAGAACGACGACGGCCGTCACTATTGCCTGCGCCGCAGCGAGGCCCGGGACGCCAAACCAGGTGGCGCCAGCAATCAGCGCTGGCACCAGAATGATCAGGCTACCTGCCTGAATTGCGAAAACAGTTCCGGATTTTCCCAGGACTACTACGAAGTCATAGGCAAGGTCGCAGAAGACCTTGCAGGTTGCAGCGAGGACCAGCCAGGACAATGCTGTGGCCGCCGGTAGCCAGGCGTCGCCGTAGACAAATCCGACCAGCGGCACGGCGCCACCGGCAAGGAAAAGGACGATAGGGAGGGTAACGCAGGCCAGGATCGAGACGATTGCCGCAAGCGCCGTACCCATTGCTGGCCGATCGTGCTGCAACGAGGAGAAAGCGGCAGGAGCAACCCGACGAAGCGGCTGGGCAAGGATACTGACTGGCCAGTTCGACAGGTTGAAGGCCAGCACATAAAACCCCAGTGCGGTGGTCCCCAAAATCGTGCCGGCCGTCAGTTGATCGCCGTAGCTCAGGGCGAAAAAGATGATGCTGGTCCCTGCCAGGGGCAAGCCGAAGCGCAGGAGCGGAACAAGGAATTCCCGGTCGAGTCCAAAACGGTACGGCATTGGTGAAGCCCTAAGAAACATGACGGCGGAGATCAGGCTTCCCGCCACGCGTCCGACTGCCAGAGCCATTGCGCCCACTCCGGCAAGGGCCAGGCCCACGGAAAGGATCGCCCCTACCCAAACATTGATCTGGTCAATGCCCATTCGGGTTTTTTCCCGAAAATCGCGTTGCAGCAGCGCTGCCGGCGAAGCAACGATCCCGTTGATGAAAACACTGATAATCAAGATGCGGATGACATCGGTAGCACCTGGATCGCCCACGGCAGCTGTGAAGACCGGGGCCAGGAACACGGCCAGTGTGCAAAAGAACGCACTGCCAAGAACCGAAATGGTATTAACTGTTGGCACAATTCGTGCAGGATCGCCTGGCCACCTGACGATGGCCAGCGATACGCCGAGTTCGTTGAAGCTCAGGATGGCCATGAGAGCCACAAGTGCGACAGCGAATGTACCGAACGACTCGGGACCAAGCACCCTCGCGAGCACAATGCCGATTCCCAGCGTGCCGACACGGGATACAACCGTGTTCAGCACGCTCCAGGCAAAGGCATTCGATGCGCCTGCACGGTGGGTCGGAACCGTCATGACTGTCCCAGCGCCCATTCGAGTTGTTCAGCCACATACTCCTGCTGGACCACTGTGATGTGCGGGAATAGCGGAAGCGACAGGATTCGGCCAGCAGCTGCTTCGGCGACTGGAAAGCTTCCAGGTGTGTGGCTGGCGTAGGCACCACTGCGGTGGACGGGAACCGGATAGTGGATGCCTGCTTGGACTCCGACTGAATGCAGGCGCTCGAGCACTGAGTCGCGGTCATTGACTCGAACCACGTAGAGGTGCCAGACGTCAACGTTTCCAGGTGCCTCGGTGGGAAGTTCGACGCCGGACAACCCGTTCAAGAGAGTTGTGTAACGGGTCGCAGCATCACGTCGTCGCTGATTCCAGTCAGCGAGTTTTTTCAGTTTCGCCTTGAGGACCACGGCTTGCACGGTATCCAACCGGGAGTTCATGCCAATCGCGTCATGGCGGTACTTGTGGGCGCTGCCGTGGGCCCCCAAAAGTCGCACGCGGGCGGCTACATCTTCATCATCGGTGAGAACGCCGCCAGCATCGCCTGCGGCCCCCAGATTCTTCCCTGGGTAGAAGCTGGTGCCTGCCGCAAGTCCGAATGTTCCTGCTGATTTACCATGCCGGGTGGCTCCTTGCGACTGTGCGGCATCCTCGATAATCACGGAACCACTGAAATCCGCTAGCGGCTGGAGGCGTTCCATGAAGGCTGTCTGTCCAAAAAGGTGGACAGGAACGATCGCCTGGGTGCGGGGGGTAAGTGCGTCCGCAACGGCATCGGGGTCGATGAGCAGATACTCAGGGTCGACGTCGACGGGTACCGGGTTCGCCCCGATGCGGCTGACCGCCTCTGCGGTAGCAATGAATGTGTTGGCCGGGAGGATAACCTCACCGCCGGCGGTGACGCCGCCGGCGCGAAGGGCTAGTTCCAGGGCATCAGTTCCATTCGCTACGCCCACGCAGTGTTGGGAGCCGATGAATCCTGCATATGCCTGTTCGAATTCCTGCACTGCTGAGCCACCAATAAAGGATGCTCGGGTGAAAACGTCGCCGAGCTCGGCCATCACTTCCTCGTGGACCTCCACCTGCTGGGCTGCCAGGTCGACCAGCGGAACACTTTGGTGTTCAGTGATGGTTCGGGTTCCTGTGCTCATAGCCTCGGTCCTCCCTGGACACTGCTGATATCGATGGATTGTGCGGGTACTCCAACCCACGTTTGGCCCTCAGGCACATTGCTCAAGACTGCCGCGCCCATGCCCACCGTGGAGTATGCCCCAATGGAGGTTTGTTCGCGGACACTTGAGTTCATGCCCAGGTACGCTGCCCGGCCCACCCGTACCCCGCCACCGAGGGAGACCCCGGAGGCAAAAGTACTGAAGTCGGCAACGGTGTCGTCATGGGTGAAAGTGACGGATGGCATGGCAACAACATGGGATCCGAGTGTCACGGAGGTGGTAAGAGTAACGTTCTGCAGCAGGATGCTTCCCCGACCTACCTGGCAGCCGTCGGGCAAGTACACCGAGGGATCAATTGCCGTGGCATACCGGGACTCGTGCAGGCCCATGGCTGTCAGCCGTTCCACCAGAGTCTCCCTCGTTTTGCCTGACCCAACGCACACCAGCACAAAGGCGTGGGTGTACTTGGGTGCGTCGTCGATGAACCCGAGCACCGGAGCGCCGTCAATACTTACGCCCACCATGTTCGGATTGTCGTCAAGAAGTCCCACTACGTCGTACTGGCCACTGGCCCGGACCATGGCAAGGACCTCACGTGCGAGGCCACTGGCCGCGATCAGGATCAGTTCGCTCATGCCGGCAGGCCTCCAGCTGCGGCCCGGATGCTGTTGATCACACGTAGTTGGTCCTGGCCGCTGAGGTCGTGGTAGATCGGCAGGATCAGGGTGCGGGAGGTCAGCCGGTCTGTGTTCCGCAGGCCAGCGTTGCCGTTATCCCGCCCCCGGTATGCAGGTTGGTGGTGAGCTGCCATGATGCCGCGACGCCCAGAAATTCCGTCTGCTGCCAGACGCGCGAGGAGTCCGTCGCGGTCAGTCCGGAAGCTCGGGAGCACCTCAACCCAGAAGGATTGGAAGTTACTGGTTCCGTAGGAGGGATCTGCAACGCATCGCAATCCATCCAGGTCGGCCAGGGCAGCTGTATAGAATGCGGCAATTTCGCGGCGACGCTCTACTGCCGCCCTGAGCCGTCCCAGCTGAACAATCCCTACGGCCGCCTGCAGGTCTGTCATGCGGTAGTTGAAGCCGACCTCAAGGTACATTTCCTCCGGTGCCATGAGGGACGCATGGCGCTCCGCGGCGGAGACGCTCATTGAGTGTTCACGCAAGGTCCGGGCCCGAGCAGCCCACTTCGAGTGGCCGGTAGTGAGCATGCCACCTTCGCCGGTGGTAAGGATTTTTCGGGGATGGAAAGACCAGACCGCCACGTCAGCCGTAGCGCCGACCGGTTGCCCGCGGTACGTGGAACCCACGCCACAGGCCGAGTCTTCGATCACCACGATGCCCAGCGGATCGCATAGTTCGCGGATCGGGTCGACGTCGACAGGGACTCCGCCCTGGTCCACGATGATCACTGCCCTCGTGTCCACTGTCAGGGCCGCCCAGATCGTCTCGGCTGTGACGTTGCCAGTGACGGCATCAACGTCGCAGAAGACCGGTCGGGCGCCCACATACGTCACGGCGTTTGCCGTGGCGATAAAGGAGAAAGAGGGAACGACGACGTCGTCGCCGGCGCTGATCCCGGCGACCACTAGTGCGAGGTGCAGCGCAGTGGTGCAACTGGAAGCGGCAACGGCATGGGATACCTGCTGGGTCTGCGCGAAGTTTTCCTCAAACTGCCGCACGCGGGGTCCCTGGGCAACCCAACCGGATGCGATGACCTCTGTGACGGCCTGGGCTTCTTCCTCCCCAAGCCACGGTTTCATGACATTAATGCGTTCCAGGGCCACGTCGCTGGTTATTTCAGCAGTCACAGGGCATCAACCTTCCGGGTCGCGGCGATTTCCTGCCGGAGTGGCAGCCACCAGGAAGACAGTTCGCGGAGGCCGTCCTCTAGCTCCACCCGGGACGTGAATCCTAGGTCCCGCTGTGCGGCGGAGGTATCCGCCAGGCGTCGTACTACGCCGTTGACCTGACGCTCTGGACCGTGCTCCACGGAGAGGTCTGAACCCATGGCGCGAAGCAGTGCCTCGGCCATGCCCAGGAGGCTGGTTTCCGTGCCGCTGGCCACGTTATAGATACCCTCGTGGATATCACTGGCTGCGGCCAGTACGTTGGCGCGGGCAACGTCGGTCGTGTAGATGAAGTCCATGGTCTGCTTGCCGTCACCGAAGATCAGTGGTGGCCGGCCATCAACAATTCGTTCCATCCAGCGCACCAGGACCTCTGTGTAGAGGCCATGAACGTCCATCCGTGGCCCGTAGACGTTGAAGTAGCGGAGCATGACGTAGTTCAGGCCCTCCATGGCCCGGAAGCTGCGCGCCATGCCTTCGTTGAAGGACTTTGCTGCGCCATAGAACGTGTCGTTATTGCCGTGGTGGTGCCCCTCTTTCGTCGGGAACTCCTCAGCCATGCCGTAGACGGATGCAGATGACGCTGCTACAAGCTTGTCGATCTTGTGCGTGGTAGCAGCTTCGAGGATGTTGAACGTGCCATTGACCATGACGTCCAGGGCAAGCCGCGGTTCCTCCGCGCACTGCGTGATTCGAATCGCTGCCTGGTGGAACACCAGGTCCTTGCCCCTCGTGAGGTCATGGACTAAGTCCCGATTCAGGATGTCACCGCGGACCAGTTCCACCCGTCCCGTGGCGAGGGCATCGTCAAGGTTTTCCAGCCGTCCACGGACCAGGTTGTCCAGGATGTCGATCCTTGCCGCTCCAGCCTCCAAGAGCTGGTCCACGAGTGTTGACCCGATGGTCCCGGCGCCGCCGGTGACCAGGATGTTGGCTCCTGCAAGGCGGCTCACAGGGCACGCTCCAACTGTGCTTCGGCGCCTTCTACGGCAGCGGAGCGGCCGTCTTGGCCCAGGCTCCGGGTTGCAGCTTCGAGCACGGAAAGTACCCGTAGTCCTGAGCTTCCACCTGTCCGGGCCTCACGGTTTGTCCTGATGCACAGGGCAAGTTCTTCCACTACCTGTGCCAGGGCCTCACGTTCCTGAAGCGCCGGTGACCAGGTATCGCCCAGCCGGTAGGACACGGCGGAATTCTTGCGCTCACCAGGAGACTGTGGCTGTCCATCAATACTGACGCCCCGATCGTAGACGCTGAGCCGCTGCTGTGGGTTCAGATCGTCCCAGACCAGCGTGCGGAGGGACCCGCCAATAACCATCTGGCGGATCTTGGTTGGACTCAGCCAGTTGACGTGGATGTGGGCAGTGGCATCATTGGGGAGCCGGAAGTTGAGATGGCCCACGCAGTCACGCCCCGTTCCCAACGGGTCTGCGCCGAACGCAGAGACTTCCGCGGGATTTAGGCCGCCGGGAAGGATGAAGTCCAGGATCGCCAGATCGTGCGGGGCCAGGTCCCAGAAGACGTCAACGTCCGGCTGGATCAGGCCCAGGTTGATGCGTACAGAGTCCACAAACAGGATCTCGCCAAGGGAACCTGACTGGATCAGCTCCTGCATCTTCAGGACTGCCGGCGTATAGCAGTACGTGTGGTCTGCCATCAGGACAAGCCCGGCAGCCTTGGCTGTCGCAACCATTTCGGCCCCGTGTTCACGACTGTCGGCCAGCGGCTTCTCCACAAGAACGTGTTTGCCTGCCCGCAGCGCCGTCATGACCGTCCCATAGTGGGTGCGTGCCGGCGTGGCGATAGCAACGGCGTCGACCTCTATGGTGTCCAGGAGTTCATCAAGCGTCTCTACGACGGCGACCTCGCCTACTGACGCTGCCAGTTTCCTCGCCCGGGCCAGATCCAGGTCGCAGATGGCGACGAGGTCCCAGTCAGGGCTCGACTGGAAGTTCCGAACCAGGTTCGGGCCCCAGTAACCAGCGCCGACGACGGCGACACGCAACTTTCGATTGACGGGGCTCGGAGGAGGGGTGCTGGCCTTGGAAGAGAATTTTCTCATGATCCACGTGTTCTTTCGCAGGAGGGGTGCAGGAGGGGTTTCTTGAGTGGGTTCAGTAGGCACCGGATGGTCTGATGACCGCCCGGAAAGTGCGCCAGAGAATCAGGAGATCGCCGGCGATGGACCAGTTCTCGACGTAGTAGAGGTCCAGGCGGACGGCTTCTTCCCACGGCAGGTCGGATCTGCCGTTGATCTGCCAGAGGCCAGTGATGCCTGGTTTGGTGAGCAGCCGACGATACGTATGCTGCTCGTAGCTGCTGACTTCCTTTGCCAAGGGAGGGCGTGGGCCCACCATGCTCATCTGGCCAGTGACCACGTTCCAGAGTTGGGGCAGTTCGTCGAGGGAGTACTTGCGCATCCAACGGCCGCAGCGGGTTACGCGGGGATCGTTACGCATTTTGAATAGCACGCCCGATCCATCGCTTGAGGTGGACAGTGATGTCAGTCGGGCTTCGGCGTCGACCACCATGGAACGGAACTTGAGCATGCTGAAAACAGTTCCGTTCTTACCTACCCGTTCCTGCCGGAAAAATATGGGTCCCGGGCTGTCGTGGCGAACGATCAGGGCAAGGACTGCAAGCACGGGTGAGAGGACTAAGAGGGCCCCCAGCGCCAGGGCAGTATCCAGGACTCTTTTCAGAACGTGTTTCCCGCCTGAATACTGGGGGATGTCCACGTGCATGAGGGGGAGCCCTTCAACAGGACGCCAATGGATGCGCGGTCCTGCCACGTTGGTCAGGGTGGAGGCCAGAACCATCTCGGCTGGTGAGTCCTCAAGCTTCCAGCCGAGTTCCCGGATGAAGCGGTTTCCGCCCGGCATGGCGCCAGCCACTATCACCGCGTCGGCATTTGCGAGCCTGGCGGCCCTGGCAATGCTGTCGGTTGAAGAAAGGACCGGGAAGGTCAGTTGGTCCACGCAGAAGTTGGTTCCACGCCGTGCGCCGGGAAGGCAGACGCCGTGAATGTTGTAGACCGCGCCCGACTTGCGGACCACACGCTGAATCACATAACGGACGTCTTCGGGTTCGCCGACAACTATCGCATTGGACAGGTGCTGTCCCTGAGCCTGCCGTGACGTGAGCCAGCGGCGGAATCCCCAGCGGTTGGCGGTCAGTGCAACGAGGCCCAGCGGCAGCGTGGTTGTAACGAAGGCTGCCGCTCCTTCAGCTCCGAGTGCTACGGCGGCAATGGCCATGACTCCAAAGGTTCGGACACTGGCAGAGGCCACGCGCTTGTATTCGTCGGCACCGACGCCCAAGACCTTCCGATCGCGTGTCCTGTAGACCTCTAGGGCACCGATCCACGTTGCCGCCACCACGATCGCGGTGATGGTGGTGCCGGAACCGGCTGTTGAGCGTTCCAGCGGGAAACTTCCTCCGGCCAGAAGAAAGCCCACTGTGGCAGATGCCAGGACCAGCAGGATGTCCATGGCCCTTAGTCGCTGGACGTGGCCGCGGATCCAGGCGGACGCGGAGACAGGCGCCTGGATGGGCAAAGAAAGTGTGGCTGCTGGTGGTAGCTGAACCCGGGTTCCTTCGGGGTCAGCCGCCACCAGCGGCGCACGGACCGTCAGCTGTGCAGCAGTTGACGGTGCGGTCCATCCAAAAGCATGCTGACCGGTGCGGGCCAGGGGAACTTCTGCCATGATCAACCCTTTCCGGTGAGCAGTCGCTGTTTGTCGTAAGACCGTTCAGCAAAGCTATGCCGGAAGAAGGCGTCAAAACCCGAAAATAACGTTCCCCTGTGGGTTAGTTGGGGTAACTCTGTGGATTATGTGGGAACCTGCATTGACCATGGCGTCATGAGTGAAAAAGGCGAAAAGATGACTGCCTGGTCAGTGGACGGGCAGGGGCATGGACTCGCGTGTTGGATTGTCTTTGCCTGCTGCCAGGGCCGTCAACTGGGCGCGGGATTCCACACCAAGCTTGCGGTAGATGGCAGTCAGCCTGACTTCTACCGTTCTCACTGACACGAAGAGGTTGGCAGCAATTTCCTTGTTTCGCATGCCACGCGCAACCATCTGCGCCAGGACCCGTTCGTGATCAACCAGCATGAGCATCGCGGCGTTTCCCTCGGCCGAACTTGCATCGACGCGCTCGTCCAGGAGCAAGGTGTCCACATGCTGTGTCCATGCGTCTGCGCCTGCTTCGTCGAAGAGCACCTTTGCCCGGAGCAGCCCGTCACGGGCATCGCGCGCACGCCCCAGGACCCGAAGGCGCTCAGCAAAGGACAGCACCGTCCGTGCCCGTTCCAGTCGGGATACTGGGCCGTGTCCCAGTTCCAGCGCCTTGTTGAAGAGTTCCAGTGACTTTTCACCGTCCGCGAGCAGCGCGCGGTTACGGGCCACGGCAATCATCAGCCAGGGCGAGTGCAGGCCCCTGCTCCTATGCTCGAGGCGGATCAGCGTCTGGGTTGCCTCGCGGTGCCGGCCCATTCGTGCGAGTACCTCCACCAGATCCGTCTCGCAGCGGAGCATGCTGGGGTTTGTGAAAGTCAAGCCGATCTCGGTGGCCCGCGACAGTTGCGCGTAGGCTTCTGCGAGATCGTCACGGAGCAGGGCAAAATGGCCCTGCCAGGCTGCGAGCTGTGCGGTGAGTGCGGGGTGGCTTTCCACACTGGAGAAATGCTGGGCTTCCGCCACAAAAACTTTGGCCGACTGCTCGTCACCCAGGGCGTGGGCCCGCCAAACCCGGTACAGCTGCCGGATCCCGCAGTGGTACTTGGACTCAGGTTCTGAACGGTCCAGGTCCTCAATCAGCCTGACGGCGGAGCGCACATTGCCGGCGCGGATCTCGTTGTCCACAGCAAAGTAGGCTGCTGATTGCCGCCAGTTTTCGTTGAAGGGCTCGATTGAGTTCTTGACCATGGCGAACAGTTCCTGGGCATCCTCGACGCGTTCCGCGTAACTTAGGGCCCTGGCTTCTATCAGCAGCGTGATCGGACTTGATTGGCCGGCGTCGGCTATCCGGTGGACGGAGTCCTGGTTGCCGCGGACGGCGTCCACCAACAACCGTGCACGGGCCAGAACGCCAAGGCACTCTTCCGATGCTGCGGCCTCAAAACCCGCGGCACACTCAAGGATGCTCTCTGCCTCGGTAAGCTCCCACCGGTCTGCGAAATAAAGTGCACTGATGGCCAGGAGGCAAGCCGAGTAGGTGGGGTCATTCTGGCCAAATTCTTTGATCAACCGTAAAACCATGGTGGAGCGCACCACCGTTCCCTGCATGAACTGAATCTGGAAAGACAGTCCCGTCAGGCGAAGGATGAGGGAAGGGTTGCGCGTAACCCTGCGCGCCCAGTCCAGATACCGCTGGGCGTGGACGAATGCTCCGCGATTAAACAAAAGCTCAGCGACGGTGCTCAGCCGGACCGCAGTTTCCGCTTCCCACGGGTTGATGGCCAGGGCTCGCTCAATGTATTCCACAGCGAAGGGAACCTCGCCATTGCGGATCAGGTCCGCTGCAGCGCGCAGGAGCCCGAAGGGAGTGTGCCGTTCCAAGGCAGTGAAACTCAGATGCCAGTCCCGCGCAAAGGGATCAGTTCCAACTGCAGCCTCTGCCAAGAGTCGGTGCGATGCTGTCCGTGATGCCGGTGCCATCCCGGCGAACACATAACCACGCAGGAGCTGATCGGAAATCCGCACGTGGGTGCCGGTTCTCGTGACAAGGCCCGCAGCCAGAAGCTCGTCAACGCCTGGCCACGGATGGCTGGGAATTTTCTGCAGTGACTCTATATCTGTGCGGTAGGAGAGGGAAAGCAGTTCCAGCGCCATCCGCGCCGGGTGACTGAGCCCAGCCGTTTTGGCGGAGAATTCTGATTCGAAGCTTCCCCGACTCGGCAGCGGGATGGGCAGGGCATACTTTCCTTCCGCATTCCTCTCGAGGAGGAGAGTGAAGAGCTCTACCGATGCGAGCGGATTGCCCTGGGTTGCCGCTGCGACAGCGTGTTGCAGCGCCGGTGCTGTGTTGTGCGACGCCAGCGCGGAGAGCATCGTGACGGTGTCGTTGTAACTTAGCGCTGTGAGCGTCAGGACCGGGAGGCTGGCGAATGGATTTTCTGCCGATGTGCTGGACACGCTCAGAATGAGGGCTATCTCGGTACCGGCCAGTCGCCGAGCCAGGAAGCCGATGATGGCCTGGCTGCCGGGGTCCAGGAAATCTGCATCGTCAATAACCACCACAGTCCGGCTGGCGCTACGTTTCTGCAGTCCAGCAAGTAGCTTGGTGGACACTGACGCAATGTCGAAGTCTCCGGCCGGATGGCGAATAAGATCGTCAGCCAGGCTGTTGAGAACGGGATCATCAAGTTCATTGAGCAGTGCCGTCAACCCGGAGAAGGGCCAGTCAGCCTCCGAGAGGCTCGCCCTCATCACCACTGTCCGGTAGGGGGAGAGCTGGGGGATCTGCGCAAGGAGGGCAGATTTCCCAAGACCACGGGATCCAGAAATCGCCAGCGCAGAGTCTTTGGGGCCCCTGATGACCGAAAGAATACGTTCGATCTCTTTGGTGCGTCCGGTAATCAACGTGTTCCC
Organism: Pseudarthrobacter sp. PS3-L1; assembly: GCF_030063285.1. Taxonomy (GTDB): domain Bacteria; phylum Actinomycetota; class Actinomycetes; order Actinomycetales; family Micrococcaceae; genus Arthrobacter. The sequence goes on from NZ_JASISU010000003.1 coordinate 622,110, forward strand.
CCCACATTGGGCCCACAGTGCCGTGGGAGTTCAGGCATGCTGGCAGGTAACAGAAGTGCTGTCGCTCCCCTGCCAATTTTCATTTGCTGCTGACGATTTTTTGCTGCGCGCTTCTGCTGGTAGTGCTCATAGGTGCTGCGCATGCCTCCATTAGCAGGCGCTTGAAAAGCGGTCATAGGAACGGTTCGTACCCATGCACGCTCCGGATGTCCCGGCCCGCCGACCATCGATGTGATGTCCGTTACGGGAAATCGAACGCTGTCCACACGCTTGCAGCTACGGTGCGGATCTTCGAACCGCGACACAACGGGCTCGTTCGGTGCGATTACGATCCTGCGAAGTTTCCGGGACTCTTGCCTTTTGAGCATCGGGGCCTCCTGTTCACTGCTGCGGAGACCCCAATACTGAACGCTCAATCCATGACCGCCAAGGCCGCGAGATTGCCTACCAGCCGAGACTTCTGCCGGGGACGGTTCCCGGCCGTCCGCTGTCAATATAGCCCGTTACGGCATCGGGCACCAGAGTAAGACGCCACTTCTTCATTTTTCGAACGGAACTCGTGGACCTGGCTGCTGCCACTCCGGCTCACCGTCCGGTCCACTGGCGTCCTGGTCTTCTAGAGCGCGAAAAATGCAGTGTTGAAACTTCATTTCCGGCCTGTTTCAAATATTCCTCAGAGGAAACTTTGGGTGTTTCAGATGCCTCCGCTTTGTTGAAGACTCTGATTTCACATCAGTCGCTCTGTCGGTTTGCACAGGAGATCGACCCACAACTCGGGTCTATCGTGAAGTTCAGTGTGGCGCACGCTACATAACTACCCATGTCCCAGCAAATAAGGACGGCGCATGAACGCTGATCAACAGCTTTCAAAATCACTCAAACCACGACACCTGTCCATGATTGCCATTGCCGGGGTTATCGGGGCCGGTCTTTTTGTAGGCTCAGGTGCTGCTATCCAACAGGCGGGCCCCGGCATCCTCGTGGCCTATACCGCCGCTGGCCTTGTGGTGATCCTGGTGATGCGCATGCTCGGCGAAATGGCTGCCGCGAACCCGGAAACCGGATCCTTTTCGACCTACGCTGATAAAGCGCTGGGGCGTTGGGCAGGTTTCAGCATCGGGTGGCTCTATGCCTGGTTCTGGATCATTGTGCTGGGCATCGAAGCCACTGCCGGTGCGGCAATCATGCACCGTTGGGTTCCCGGCATAGATCAGTGGGTTTGGGCGCTACTGCTCATGGTGCTCCTCACGCTGACCAACCTGGGCTCTGTGAAGTCGTTTGGGGAATTCGAATTCTGGTTTGCCTCCATCAAGGTCGCAGCCATCATCTTGTTCCTGCTGTTTGGTGTTGCCGCAGTCCTTGGCCTGATCCCTGGAGTACCAGCGCCCGGAATGAGTAACCTCACCGGTAATGGCGGGTTCTTCCCGAACGGACCCGGCGCAGTTTTTGCCGGCATTCTCGTGGTGGTCTTCTCTTTCTTTGGCGCTGAGATTGCCACCATTGCTGCTGGCGAATCAGAAAATCCGGTGGACGCTGTCAAAAAAGCGGTGCGGTCCACCGTGTGGCGCATCCTGATCTTCTACATTGGCTCTATCGCGATCGTGGTGACCCTCTTGCCATGGAATTCAGCGTCTGTGGCAAAAAGCCCCTACGTAGCGGTGATTGAGCTGTACGGCATTCCGGGAGCGGGCACCATCATGGACATCGTGGTCCTCACGTCTGTCCTCTCCTGCCTGAACTCTGGCCTCTATACTGCAAGCCGCATGCTGTTCTCGTTGTCCAAGCGTGGCGATGCACCGCGTTCCTGGACCGGGATCTCCCGGCGGGGCGTTCCGGCGTCGGCCGTTTTGGCGTCAACTGTTGTGGGCTTCGTGACAGTAGGCCTGAACTACATTGCTCCGGATACTGTTTTTCTTTTCTTGGTCAACACTTCAGGCGCCATAGCCCTGTTCGTCTGGTTGGTCATCTCTATTTCGCAACTCATCCTGCGGAAAAGAATGGGCGCAGAGGCCAAGGACCTGGAGCTGAAAATGTGGCTTTTCCCCTACCTGACGTGGTTGTCGATTGGCAGCATTGTTGCCCTCCTGATTGGCATGGTGATCCTGGATTCCACAAGAGAATCGCTGCTGCTCTCCCTAGCGCTCGCCGCGGTTGTGGTGGGGATTGGGATCTTCCGCTACCGGGCCAATGGGCCGGGCCAGGATAGGAATGGCACAGTACATTCCGTGAGTGCCTCCCCAAAGAAGCTCGACACTGGAACGCGGCCCTGAGTTCCAGGGGACCCCATCGAAGTGTGTGAGCCATAGGGTTTTCCACATACAGGGCTGTGCGCTCGCCTTAGCGGGCGCACAGCCCTAGGTTTGGTGAAGGCACTTTCGCAACGGATTGTCACGCCACGCAGTCTCGTTCGTCATGACCTACCAGGTCCGCCAGCCATGAATGTCACCCTCGCGGTCTTCATGGCCTAGAATGAGAAAGTCTGTGCTGTGTCCTGCCCCATTCCGGGGGTATGTTCCGGCGCAGGCGCGCAAATGAACCTCCTGTTACGGAAATGCCGTAACCGCTTAGCCCAAAGGAGGTGGGTTCACATATGCGTCCTTACGAATTGATGGTAATCATCGACCCCGACGTCGAAGAGCGTACCGTCGAGCCGTCGCTTCAGAAGTTCCTGAACGTCATCACCAACGATGGTGGAACCATCGAAAAGGTTGACATCTGGGGCCGTCGTCGACTGGCTTACGAAATCCAGAAGAAGTCCGAAGGTATCTACGCCGTGGTGAACTTCACCGCCAAGCCGGACACCGCAAAAGAACTTGACCGCCAGCTGTCTCTGAACGAGACCATCATGCGCACCAAGATCACCCGCCCCGAAGAGCAGAAGGTTGTTGCCGAGTAATTACTCCGCATCAGCACTTCATTCTTCACCGCAGGAACGCATTCTTCACCAGAACGAACCAAGGAGGCAGTAGATGGCAGGCGAGACAACCATTACGGTCATCGGTAACCTCACCAATGACCCTGAGCTGCGGTTTACGCCGTCAGGTTCAGCGGTAGCGAACTTCACCATCGCTTCCACCCCCCGTACGTTCGACCGCCAGTCCAGTGAGTGGAAGGACGGGGAAACCCTGTTCCTCCGCGCTGCTGTCTGGCGCGAAGCTGCCGAGAACGTTGCCGAGTCCCTGACCAAGGGTATGCGCGTCATCGTTTCCGGCCGGTTGAAGAGCCGTACCTACGAAACCAAAGAAGGCGAAAAGCGCACTGTTATGGAGCTTGAGGTCGACGAGATCGGTCCGAGCCTGCGCTATGCCAATGCGAAGGTCAACCGAACCCAGCGCTCCGGCGGTGGGCAGGGCGGCTTTGGTGGCGGCGGCAACAATAACGGTGGCGGCGGATTCGGCGGCGGCAATTCTGGTGGAAACCAGGGCGGCAACTCCGGTGGATTCGGTGGCGGCAACCAGCAGGCAGCTGCACAGGACGATCCCTGGGCTACGCCCGGTGTCTCCAACGCAGGTGGCGGCTGGGGTAACGGCCCAGACTCCGAACCTCCCTTCTAACCAATCGAATAACGGTCCGATGCTGGCCATTGCAGACGCTTCTTGCCCTGCAGGCTACCTTCGGACCACCACCATCCCGTGGATCACCCCCCACGGGCTCCATAGAATAGGAGCTCCACGATGGCTAAGGCTGAACTCCGTAAGCCCAAACCAAAGTCCAACCCCTTGAAAGCCGCTGACATCACTGTCATCGACTACAAGGACGTAGCATTGCTGCGCAAATTCATCTCCGACCGCGGAAAGATCCGCGCTCGTCGCGTTACCGGCGTCACGGTGCAGGAACAGCGCAAAATCGCCCAGGCAATCAAGAACGCCCGCGAAGTTGCCCTGCTGCCTTACTCCGGCGCCGGCCGCGGCTAAGGAAGGGATTAACTAACATGGCAAAGCTCATTCTGACCCACGAAGTCACCGGTCTCGGTGCTGCAGGCGACATTGTTGAGGTCAAGGACGGTTACGCACGTAACTATCTCCTGCCCCGCAACTTCGCCCTGACCTGGTCCAAAGGTGGCGAGAAGCAGGTTCTCTCCATCAAGGCCGCCCGTGCTGCCCGCGAGCACGCTTCCCTGGAAGACGCCCAGAAGCAGGCTGCTGCACTCTCCGCCAAGCCGGTCAAGCTGACCGTCAAGGCTGGCGAGACCGGACGACTCTTTGGAACCGTCAAGCAGGCCGACGTTGCCGATGCTGTTGAGGCTGCTGGCCTTGGACGCATCGACAAGCGCAAGGTCGAACTGCCGGCTCACATCAAGTCTGTCGGTTCCTACCAGGCCAACGTCCGGCTTCACGCTGACGTTGCTGCTGTGATCGAACTCGACGTAGTCGCTGGTAAGTAACACCCAGTCAGACACTGGAAGGCCCGCATCAACTCCCTCCGGGAGAGTTGGTGCGGGCTTTTCTGTACGTCAGAAAGAGTCCTGGGAGCTCGGACTGCTGTGCTCCAGCACGGCGCACTAGGCCGAGGTTTCCTCGCTGTGGCTGGCGCTACGGTTGCTGAGGGGATCGGTTCGCCTAGTCATTTTTGCGCCGTCTTAAGAGGTCACCACGACCAAGGCGACAATGATGAGCGGTATGGCCAGGAGTGCCAGGCAGGAACTGACATTGAACAGGGAGCGCCCAGATCCGGCCCGAAGGGATTTTGCAGGTGCCAGGGTCAAGCATATCGACCGGATTTTGGGGCGGTGCCGGTGATAATCTGCACAGATGAGCCACCCCCTTCACGATTCCACAGTCCCGCACCGCCCTTTCGCGCAGGTGGACGTGTTCAGTTCGGAGCCCTTCCGCGGAAATCCCCTGGCGGTTGTGCTTGACGCGCAGGGGCTTGCCACGGAGCAGATGCAGCAGTTTGCCAACTGGACCAATCTTTCTGAAACGACTTTTCTCTTCCCGCCGAATCATCCGGAGGCAGACTACAGGGTTCGAATCTTCACGGGCCACGAGGAGTTCCCGTTTGCCGGTCACCCGACGTTGGGCTCGGCACATGCCTGGCTTGCTGCCGGCGGTCGGCCTCGGATAGAGAACGTGGTGGTTCAGGAGTGTGCCGCAGGATTGATCCGGGTCAGGGAGGAGGGTTCCCGGCTCGCCTTTGCGGCGCCGCCCATGACCAGAACCGGCCCCGTGGACAAGCCGCTCATGCAGCAGATCATGGCCGCGTTAGGGCTCGAACGGACAGCTGTTCGTGATGCCTCGTGGTTGGTGAATGGGCCTTCTTGGATTGGCCTACTCCTGGATTCTGCCGACCGCGTCTTGAGCCTGAATCCAAACTTCGAGGCGCTTGGCGAGTTGAAGGTGGGAGTTATTGGACCTTACCTGCATGGTGGCCAGGCCGATTATGAGGTACGCACATTCATTCCAGGAGATGCTGCGCCCGAAGATCCCATTACAGGGAGCTTCAACGCAGGTGCCGCACAGTGGCTTATTGGTGGGGGCCGGGCACCGGACAGCTACGTTGCCGCCCAGGGGACTGTGCTGGGCCGTGCAGGCAGGGTCTTTGTGCAGCGCGAGGGGGACGAGACGTGGATCGGCGGGGATGTCGCCAGCCGGGTAACGGGTACCGTCAGTCTCTAGTCGCGCTCGCGGACACCCAGCGGAATAATTCTACGAATCCCGCAGTTCCTCTTGTATATGCATTTGCATATACATCCAGGACTGAAGGAACGAGAAGATCCCTTGGAATCACGCCGAATCACCGTCTTATCCGCTGGCCTAGGAACTCCATCCTCGTCCCGGTTGCTGGCGGACCAACTGGTTGCAGATACCTGTGAGCTGCTGACAGCGCAGGGTTACGACGTCAGCGTGGACGTTGTGGAGCTCCGTGATCTGGCTGTTGATATCGCTAATAATTTTGTCACGGGATTTGCGCCACCAAAACTTGCAGAAGTAATTTCGGGCTTGGTGGTGGCGGATGGGATCATCGCCGTCACGCCTGTGTTCAGCGCATCGTTCAGTGGGCTTTTTAAGTCATTTATCGACGTTCTGGAGCCATCAGCACTCGAAGGTAAAGCCGTGCTTCTTGGCGCCACCGGAGGTACCGACCGCCACCAGATGGTTCTGGATTACGCCATGCGGCCGCTGTTCAGCTACCTGCGCACACGAATCGCAGCCACTGCCGTTTTTGCTGGGCCGCAGGACTGGGGATCTGAGACCGGGACAGCGTCGTTGCTGGCGGAACGCTCGCATCGGGCAGCGGCCGAATTTACCCAGCTGCTTGTGGCGGCGCAGCCAGCCAGGGAGCAGGAGGCCATCAAATCCCTGCCGTTTGCCGACCTACTGGCGGGCATTACCAGCGGGAGGTAAGGTATCGGTTCAGGGTTCCAGGAGGGCTATAAATTCCCTGGCCTGCTCGAGGCTGATCTCCGAATGCCGCTTCAGGATGATGGCAGCATCCTCTACGTTGCCACCGGCGGCCTTCTCGCGGATATCTGCGAAGATCGCATCGTTGAGCATGTTGCTACTGACTTCCCGGGTCACGTCCCCACGGCTGGCAATGGCCCGATAGCGATAGGAGAAGCGCTCTGGTGTGGCTTCCTCAGTGATCTGATCCGATGTGTCGTGTTCCGTGGGTACCGTTGCGGCAGCCCTGAAAGGCTGCGGGTGCGATGACAACGCACCAACCGCATCGCGGGAGGCGCGTAGTCCCTCTCCGGTGACCTCGTGGAAGAACTTGATGGCCCCCACCTGTTGATTTTGCGCGATCAGTGCGTAGACGCGACGGTGTTGGTCCTGATCCAGCTTTTCAGCGGACGAACGTGCAAGGGCCATCATTTCCGGGCCAGTGTGGTTGCTTACTTCCTGCGAGTCCGGAGTGGCACCGGAGTCAGGAGATCCAGATGACCTGGCTACTGCCCGCCGAAGTGCACGCGCTGCTAGGGCAACCACGGCGGCCACTACCACCAGGATCAAGAGAGGAATCGTGAAGTCCATGGTCAAAGCCGATCTATGAACTGTTTTGCGGTCAACAAGTCAGTATTGGTGGTTTGCCTGACGAGGCGAATGGCCTGAATTTTTTGTCCACCCGAAACCATGGAACGCAGCTGCATCAGAAGCTGGGGGTCCATTTGTGCGGCGAGCGGGCTGGCAGGAGGGGCCATGGTTCCCGCAGGACCGTGCTGGGTTGAACCACTCGCATAGCGCGAGTTTTGGCTCGGGAGGGTCGCGGCGTCGATCTGCGCCTGCAAGGCCTCTGCTACGCGTACCTGCTCCGCGTAGTGTGCAGCAGATTGAACTGCAAGGTCGCGCTGATAACGGTCAGCGTCCGACATTCCGCCATCGCGAGGCCGGAAAGCCGTGGAAAGCCCCCAAAGCACCGCCGCCAGAATTCCGACAGGCAGCAAGATCACCATTACGTCGCCCATGCACCCACCCTATGCCACAGGGGAGTTATCCACAGCACATACCAAGGTGCGTATATAAAAATGCCTCTGGCGGCCAGGGAATCCTCCTGAAAACCCTGCAGTTCCCGACATTGGATGGTGAGCGTCATTACTTCTGTGGATGGAATGGAAGATCCATGTCCAAAAGGCGGTTTGTCAACCTCTGTTTGTGGAAGAACTATTTTTGCCCCAGGGCTTCCTCCACAGTAGGAATCATGTGTTTCTGCAGGTCAAATCGCTTTGAGTGGCCAAATAAATATTCTTTCCACAGCTTTTCCCACAGGCTGTGCACAAGCAGGAGCAGTTAACCCACAGGTTATCCACAGGCCCTTACCTCGTCCAGCTTTGCCCTGTCCGAAAGGGCGGATACCGTAGCCGGGTACCCTTTTGAGGATGTTCGATGCGAGCACGTGGCCGCGGGCCTTGAGCGTACAGCGCGGCCGTCGGTTCTTGTGGATAACCTGTGGAAAGTGGGGATAACTCCCCCAAGCCACGCGCGCGGGGATGTCGTCGTGGCCCCGGACTCAGTTGTCAGGGCTCCGCAGCACAATGAGATGCGGGATGACTTCCAAAAGTAGGATCCCGGGCCAGTACCCAGGCCATTGTCAGGCGAATCCGCCCGATGAGGAGCAGTACACCTTCGCGGCCGCCAGCTGCGAAAACTAGTTGAGGACGGCATCTTTGTCAGTAGCGCATCTGGACTCCAGTGAAACCAGCCGGAATCCTGAGGGAAGCCGAAAGCCACCGCAGGACATCCCGGCCGAGCAGTCTGTCCTGGGCGGCATGATGCTGTCGAAAGATGCTATTGCGGATGTTGTGGAGATCCTTCGGGGCGTGGATTTCTACCGTCCAGCGCATGAGACCATCTACGAGGCGATCCTTGATCTCTACGGCCGGGGCGAGCCAGCAGATGCCGTCACGGTTTCCGACGAGCTCACCAAGCGCGCCGAGATCAACCGCATAGGTGGCCCCGCATACCTTCACGAGCTCATCCAGACTGTTCCCACCGCAGCAAATGCTGGGTATTATGCCGAGATCGTTGCGGAGCGGGCGGTCCTGCGTCGGCTCGTCAATGCAGGTACCAAGATTGTTCAGTTGGGCTACGGTTCCGACGGTGAGGTTGAGGACCTGGTAAACCAGGCGCAAGCTGAGATCTATGCCGTGGCCGAACGCCGTACCGCGGAGGATTACGTTGTCCTCAAGGACGTCATGGAGTCTACCGTTGACGAAATTGAGGCGTCCGGACACCGCGATGAAGGTATGACCGGCGTTCCTACGGGCTTCTACGAGCTCGACGAACTCACGCACGGGCTTCATCCTGGACAGATGATCGTGATTGCCGCGCGCCCTGCCGTGGGAAAGTCAACGTTTGCGTTGGACTTTGCGCGGTCTGCTGCGATTAAGAACAATCTGGCCACGGTGATGTTTTCCCTAGAAATGGGCCGGAATGAAATTGCCATGCGCTTGTTGTCGGCAGAGGCAACCATTGGGCTTCAGGATCTGCGCAAGGGAACCATCAAGGACGAACAGTGGTCAAAAATTGCAACGACCATGGGCCGCATGAATGATGCACCACTTTTTATTGACGACAGCCCCAACATGTCCTTGATGGAAATCCGCGCCAAGTGTCGAAGACTGAAGCAGCAGCATGACCTGAAACTCGTAATTCTGGACTACTTGCAGCTCATGAGCTCAGGCAAGAAGGTTGAGTCGCGGCAGCAGGAGGTCTCCGAGTTCTCCCGTGCCCTCAAGCTTCTGGCCAAGGAGTTGCAGGTCCCTGTTATTGCGTTGTCACAGCTGAACCGAGGCTCTGAACAGCGCCAGGACAAGCGCCCGATGGTCTCGGATCTCCGAGAGTCAGGTTCCATTGAGCAGGACGCCGACATGGTGATCCTGCTTCACCGTGAAGACGTTTATGACAAGGAATCTCCACGAGCAGGTGAGGCGGACATTCTGATCGCGAAGCACCGCAACGGCCCGACCAAGGACATTGTGGTCGCGTTCCAGGGGCACTATTCACGGTTCGCGAATATGGCGGCCGACGCCGGCGGGGGCGGTTTCTAGCCCACACGGTGGTTGGGCAGCCTGTTAACGGGGAATCGTACCCGGGATCTGGCGGTTTCTAGGCAGTCGTTTTTGTGCGACGTCCACGACGTCCACTGAATGCTGCGTCGATCGAGAAGCCCCCGGCACCAGCCAGGCTCAGCGCGGCGGCGCTGGCGGCCAGGATGAGTACAAGCTCGTAGCCTCCATTGGTGACATAAATGCCCGCCGCGGCATGGACCAGGAACAGGGCGCCCAGCATGTCCAGCGCCAGCAGGGCCGCGACAATCCTGGTGAACAGGCCCAGGATCAGGGCAACACCGCCGGCGAGTTCAAGGACGGCGACAACAGGAGCAACAACGTCAGCGGCGGGTACACCCATCTGCGCGAAGGATGCCTGGGTACCGGCAATGGTGAATTCGTTGAATTTCTGCCAGCCGTGGGCGGTGAAAATGACGCCCAGGGCGACACGAAGGATGAGCAGGGCGGCTGAGGTTGCGGACGACTTTTTCATGGGTCCTATCGTTTCCCAGGAAAGATTGAAGTGTCAACTAATCGTGGCGTTATGTGATGTGAGTCATGGATGGGATGACTGCGGGTAGGACAGCAGGGCCCACTAAGCTTTGCGGGTGACTCGATCAGCTTCAGCAGGGAAATCTCAGTCCTCCCACGCCAGGGAGATACTGCGGTTGGCTGTCCCAGCACTTGGTGCGCTGATCGCCGAACCACTTTTCCTCCTGGCAGATTCGGCAATCGTCGGCCATCTGGGGGTGGCGCAGTTGGCTGGCGTCGGACTTGCCTCTACCCTGCTGCACACAATTGTTGGCCTCATGGTCTTCCTCGCGTACTCCACTACCCCTGCTGTTGCCCGGGCAATCGGTGAGCGTAATCCGGCACGCGCCATGGCTGCGGGCCGGGACGGCATCTGGCTCGCCCTTGGCCTTGGGCTCATCCTGGCCGCTGGTGGATTCGTGCTCGCGGAGCCACTTGTCACATTGTTGGGTGCTACCGGAGACCTCACGGTCTATGCGGTGGAGTATTTCCGGTGGTCAATGCCGGGCCTGGTGGCCATGCTGCTGGTCTTCGCTGGTACTGGTGTCCTCCGCGGAATGCAGGACACTAGGACTCCGCTCCTGGTAGCCGGTGCGGGTTTTGCGCTCAACCTCGTCCTGAATCTGGTGCTGGTCTACGGCGCGGGGCTGTCTGTGGGTGGATCTGCCATCGGCACAAGCATCACGCAGTGGGCTATGGCAGTGGTCTACGTTTTGATGGTGCGGCGCAATGCCTTGGCACACGGCGTAAGGCTTTTTCCGTCGCTGTCCGGGCTCCGGGCCACCGCCAGTGTCGGATCGTGGCTCTTGCTTCGCACCATGAGTCTTCGAGTAGCAATTCTGGCCACTGTTGTGGTGGCAACTGCCCAGGGGGATCAGAACCTAGCCGCTCACCAGTTGGCAATGACAATTTTCTCATTTTTCGCCTTTGCCCTTGATGCGCTGGCGATTGCGGCCCAAGCCCTGGTGGGCAGGGAGCTGGGTGCTGCGAATGCGATCAAGGTCCGTGAACTGACACGCACAATGGTCTGGTGGGGACTTGGCTTCGGATGCGTGACCGGAGTCCTGGTTGCTGTTACCGCGCCGTGGGTGGGGTTTATTTTTACTTCCGACGCCGGGGTGCGGTCGACTCTTGCCCTAGCGCTGTACATCCTTGCCCTGGGACAGCCCATTGCTGGATTCGTATTCGTCCTGGATGGCGTGTTGATCGGCGCTGGTGACGCACGGTACCTCGCCCTTGCCGGGGTGGTGAACCTCGCTGTTTACCTTCCCCTGTTGGCCCTGGTGGGCAGCATTGGTCCAGCCGGCCCGTCCGGACTGCTGTGGCTATGGGTTGCCTTCGCCCTTTGCTACATGGCCGTGCGTGGAATAACGCTTGGGCTTCGCGCCAGGACTGACCGCTGGATGGTCTTGGGAGCTCGCTGACGTTCGGCTCTTCGTGCCCGGTTCTCCCACGGGAGTTCGGCCACTAAACTGGTGCAGTGAGACACGCACCTAATTCCGCCGAAACCCGTCCGGCCGTCCCCACCGCCACTACATGGCGGCCCGTACTGTTCCGTGCCGTAGTTTCGCTGGCATTTGGCGCAGTGACAATTTTCTGGGCCACCCAGTCCACGGTGGCCATGGGAATTCTTGGCGGCCTGTACCTCGCCGCTACTGGAGCCATCCTACTTAGCGGCGGCAGCAAGGGTGGCTTCGGCCATTCCGCCGGTGCAGGACGGCTCTTGGCTGCCGGATCCTCGGTCTTGGTAGGGGCAGGTGTTGCGGCCGCAGCGTTGCACGGGGAGGTCCTCTTTGCCGTCTTTGCCGTGATCGGCCTCGGCGTCATGGGCCTGATGGAGACCATTTCCGGCATCCTGAGGCGCGGGCAGGATGTCTTGGCCAGGGATTGGCTGGTTTCCGGCGTCATTGGGCTCGGAACAGCCGTGTTGCTTCCTTTTTTCACGCCTTTGGGCGTCCACGCGCTCCTGGGTGTTGCGGGCGGCGGGGCGGTGGTTTCCGGTGTGCTGTGGATTCTTTCCGGGCTGTCGCTGCGGCACGATTCGAGGCCCGGCTCCGACAAGCCGTAAACTGGTGGCCTAGGTTCTACTAATTGTAGAAATCTAGGCACAATATTTTTCGCGGCTGCACTCAGTGCGCCCACAGGAAGGACACAACGTGGCAAACCAGGAACCAGGCAAACCGCAATCGATGCGGACCTCGGTGAAGGGCCCGTTGCTTTTTTCCGCTTTCTGGGCGGTCCTTGCTTTCGTGGCCGTGCTCATCTTTGCCTCCGGAGGAAGCGCCGGGGCGCCACGCATTGATCTTGCCCTCACGGGGGCCGGAATAGCCTTTATTGTCACTCTCGTCATTGCTGCAATGCTCTCCATGAGCTACAAGGAAAACCCTGAGCATCTTGGCAAAGGTTCCGGTGTGAACCTCAGTTCGGCACCCAAGCCGGGCAGCGGATCTGCCGCAAACCCCGCCGATCCACGCTTCGATTCTGGCACCTCTGGCACCAACGGGACAGACCCGTCCTGACGCTGGATCGCCAGCTTGGGCGCCCTTGGCCAGCAGTGTCTGCTTCACCACGAAGCGACCTAGATGCCGGCCTGACGCGCACGGTACGCCGCTACGTGCGCACGGTTGGCGCAGTTGCCGGTGTCGCAGTAGCGCTTTGACCGGTTGCGGCTGAGGTCAATAAGAACTGCGTCGCAGTCTTCTGCAGCGCACGTCAGCATGCGGCCCATCTCTTTCCCCCGGACCACGTCCGCAACTGCCATGGCCGCTTCTGTGCTCATCCTGTCCCGCAGGGGGGCGTCCGGGGTTGTGGCGTGGAAGTGCCAGTCGCATCCGTCGTGTCGGCGAAGCTGCGGAAGTGCACGGCCCGCCCTCAGAAGCCTATTGATGATCTCGACTGCAGCCTCTTCCGAGCTGCCCCAGAGCGCCCGCAGTTGCCCCCGCAGCATGTGAACCGAAGCCAGTTCCTCCGGCGTCCCAGATCTGATCCCCGTAAATCTCTCGGCATCCAGGAACGACGCAAGATCCGCCTCCGTGCCCAGCAGTTCCGCCTGATTTGCTGCGGTGTTTATCAGGTGGACTACTGTGCGCAACTCAAGCTCGGTGTCAGGTGCAAAAACCATCTTGACTCCTTACGAAATTCCAGCGTATTGTCAGGACCAATATCCAACTTTACTCCTGACAGGGGGAGCTGTGGCAGCCGTACACTCCAGCTGGCGCCGGCCGGCCCATTATTTCTTGGGTTCAGGACTTGGAATTGCGCTGTTTTCTTCAGCAGTTTTTGGTCTTTCCGGATCCTTCGCCAAGGCCTTGCTGGAGAGTGGCTGGAGCCCTGGCGCCGCCGTTACCGCCAGGCTGACGGGAGCGGCGCTCATACTTCTCCTGCCTGCGTTCCTCGCCCTCCGCGGCCGGTGGTACCAACTGCGAAGCAACTGGCTTACGATCGGCCTCTTTGGATTGATTGGCGTCGCTGCCTGCCAACTCTTCTATTTCAACGCGGTGGCCAGGCTGTCGGTGGGTGTCGCACTCCTATTGGAATACCTTGCCCCCGTCCTGATCGTGCTCTGGCTCTGGGTCGCCAGCAGGCGCAAGCCCGGCGCATGGACCATTGCCGGCACGCTGCTCTCTCTTGGTGGACTGATCCTCGTCCTTGACCTCACGGGCGCTGTGGTTATCGATCCTGTAGGTGTTTTTTGGGGTCTCGGGGCAGCTGTCTGCCTGGCAATCTACTTTTTCATCACGGCGCGGCAGAACGACTCCCTTCCACCGCTCGTCCTCGCTGCCGTGGGACTGATGGTGGGCGCGGCAGTGATGTGGGTGGCGGCGGCCGTCGGGATCGTTCCCTTGGTTTTCAGTACGGCTGACACAACCCTTGGCGCATGGCGGGCACCCTGGTGGGTAGCGCTGGCAGGTCTGGTTGTCCTGGCCACTGTCCTTGCCTACGTCAGCGGCGTGATGGCATCGAGGGCTCTGGGCTCCAAGGTTGCATCCTTTGTGTCACTGACCGAAGTGCTCTTCGCCGTGGTCTGGGCGTGGCTTCTCTTGGGGGAGCTCCCGGCGCCTATCCAGCTTGCTGGCGGCCTGCTGATAGTTGGTGGCGTTGTCCTGGTCCGGCTTGACGAGATTCGCGGCAAACCTGCTGGTCATAGCGCAAACTCCGGGACACGCAGCACGCCACTGGATCACGCCAATGATGTGGAACCGGTTCCCTGAGTGTCGCCATGAAACAGGAAAGGCCCGGACGCACAGTGTGCCTCCGGGCCTTTCCTGAAGCAGCTTCCTAGCTGGAAGCTGTCTCCTGCTGCTGAGCGTTCTTCTTGGCCTGCTGACCGGCGTCCTTCAGTGCCGCGGCGACCTTGTTGAGGGCGGCTGTGTGCTGGCCGCTCCACTCGTTGCGGAAGCGATCTGCATCGGGACCCTTCCAGTCGGTGCCGGCAAGAGCCTTGGTGAGCTGGCTCTTCTGGTCTTCGATGGCCTGTGCGCCGGTGACAAGCCTCTGACCGAGGTCCTTGAGCTGCTGAATGTCTGCGCCCCAAATGGCCATGATGTTCTCCTTCAGATTGTGTGGATCCGAAACATGCCGGCATCCCCCGTGGCCTCCGGCGTCTCCGGAAGTTCCAATACATAGAACCTATCCTGAGCCGTTGGACCCGTCGATGGGGACACCTCCCCATGTCCTTTTTTCCTCAGTCCTACCGGCCAAAACGACGCAGTCGTAGTGAGTTTGCCACCACTAGGACAGAGCTGGCTGCCATGGCCCCGCCGGCCACCATGGGGTTGAGCAGGCCCAGCGCAGCTACGGGAATTCCGATTGCGTTGTAGAGGAAGGCCCAAAAAAGGTTGGTTTTGATAGTGGCAAGTGTTTTCCTGGAGAGTTCAATTGCCAGGGCAACCTGCTGGAGGTCGCTCCCCATGACTGTCAGGTCGGCGGCCTCGATGGCGACATCCGTGCCTGACCCCATGGCGATGCCAAGGTCTGCCTGCGCCAGGGCCGCGGCATCGTTGACCCCATCACCTGCCATTGCCACGGTTGATCCCTGGGACTGGAGCCTTCGGACAGCGTCGACCTTGCCTTCCGGCGAGACTGCCGCCATGACGTCGCTGGCCGGAATCCCGACGGCGGACGCCACCTGCGCAGCCACGGCACCGTTATCTCCTGTGACCAGCAGCGGACGCAGGCCCAACTCCCGGAGCTTGGCGATTGCGGCTCCGGAGCCTTCCTTGATGCTGTCCTGCAGGGAGATGATCCCGGCAGGACGTCCATCAACGGCTACCCAGACTGCTGTTGCTCCCGCATCTTCTGCGGACAAGAGCCGTGCTTCGTGTGGCGGGTCGATCGTGACGCCGTTTCCCGTCAGCCAGGTGGTACCGCCGACCAGGACGTCGTGGCCGTCCACGTCGCCGGCCACCCCACCACCGGCAGCGGACCGGAAGTTCTGCACGTGGGCTGTTCCGCCGTCGCTGGTTGCGCCCCGGGCGGCATTGGCAATTGCCCGGCCAATGGGATGCTCGGACGAATTCTCCACAGCACCGGCAAGGCGCAGGAGCTGGGCTTGAGTAAATCCGTCCAGCGGCTCGGTGACTGAAACGGCAAGGACGCCGTTGGTCACGGTGCCAGTTTTATCCAACACGATAGTGTCAACGGTCCGGGTGTCCTCCAGGATTTGCGGTCCCTTGATGAGGATGCCCAGTTCGGCCCCTCGGCCCGTGCCGGTGAGAAGTCCCACGGGAGTGGCGAGGCCCAGGGCGCACGGGCAGGCAATGACCAGAACGGCGACGGCGGCAGTGAAGGCGGACTGCAGTTCCGTTTGGCTGACGTCCGGTGCGGCCACGAGGAGCCAGGCGCCAAACGTCAGGATCGCTATGACGAGTACAACAGGGACAAAAACGGCGCTGATCCTGTCTGCGAGCCGTGCAATGGGAGCCTTCCCGGTCTGTGCCTGCGCCACGAGTGCGCCCATGCGGGCGAGGGTAGTGTCGGGCCCCACCCTGGTGGCACGCACCAGGAGGCGACCGGAGGTATTGATGGTGGCGCCGGTGACTGAACTTCCAGGGCCGACGTCGACTGGCAGCGATTCGCCTGTCACGAGAGACGCGTCAACCGCGGAACGCCCCTCTGTTACCTCGCCGTCGGTGGCGATTTTCTCACCGGGACGGATTACCAGGATGTCGCCTACCGACAACTGTGCTGCGGGTACCCGCCGTTCAACACCCTGGACCAGCACTGTCGCATCCTTGGCACCCAGGCTTAGCAGGGTGCGCAGGGCATCGCCTGCTTGGCGCTTTGCATTGGCCTCGAGGTATCGACCCAGCAACAGGAAAGTCGTCACGACGGCGGCCACTTCAAAGTAAAGTCCGCCCGCAGCCATTCCACCCATCGATTCCATGACCGGGTTTGCCGTCAGGTCTGGCGCGGCGATGAGCTGCCATGCGGAAAACACATAGGCTGCCGTGACTCCGAGCGAGACCAGGGTGTCCATGGTGGAGGAGAAGTGCCGCGCATTGACCGCTGCCGCCCGGTGGAAGGGCCACGCAGCCCATGTCACCACCGGCAGGGCCAGGGCACCCACAACCCAGCCCCACTGCGGGAAGTGCAGTGCAGGGATCATGGAGATCAAGAAAACCGGAACCGTAAGGGTGGCTGCAAGCAGGAGCCGAGGACGCAGGGAGGGCGCCGTGACGGCCACCTTTTCCGGGACAGTTCCGCTGGCTGGCCCATGTGCGGGTGGGACGGCCTGCGGAGTGTCCGTTTGCTGGCGGGAGGGGGCCTGTGGACTGCTGAGCCGGGCGGTGTAGCCGGTGGCAGTGACCGCCTGGATGATGTCTTGGTCAGTGACGCCAGCAGGGACTGTGACACGTGCGGTTTCCAGGGGTAAATTCACCGACGCTGAGACGCCGTCGATCTTTCCCAGTTTGCGCTCGACGCGACCCACGCACGATGCGCAGGTCATGCCCCCAATATCGAGGGAAAGTACCCGCTGGGAAGCGCCATCCGTGGTGACGATAATCGGGTCAGCACCCATGAATTCCTCAGTTCTGCTGGTAATGTCTGGTTGCCCTAGGCCTCGTTGGCTACAACCAGGTACCCGGCTTCTGCCACTGCTTCACCGATTTCGGCGGGGGACAGTGTCAGGTTGGAGTTGATGACGACTGTTGAAACCCCGCCGCCGTTGAGGTCGACGTGGACGCCTGTTACACCTTTGAGGGATTCCAGCTCCTCGGTGACGGCCGCGACGCAGTGGTTGCAGGTCATGCCGGAAACGCTGATAGTGGTGTTGCTCATGATGGCTCCTTGGTGACGTTTGCCGTGGCATGCCCGGCGTGATCGGTGGTTGTGGCGTCGTTGTCCATGAGATTTCGGATGGCGCTCACCTGAGCAACCGGCCGATTGCGCTGGTTGCTTCTTTGACCTTCTCATCGATGGCGATTTCGCGCAGTGCGGGGTCGGGCTCTGCAGCGGCACCTACTACGCAGTGCCCAATATGCTCCTCCACCAGGCCCAGGCTGACTGCGTGGAGGGCCTTGTTCACGGCAGCCATCTGTGTTAGGACATCGATGCAGTAGGTGTCGTCCGCAACCATACGGGCGATTCCACGAACCTGGCCTTCGATGCGTCGAAGCCTTCGAAGGTAGGCGTCCTTGTTGGACGAATATCCCGGGCCACGCTCGAGTGCGGCAGCGTCCGACGACGGATCGGCAGTCGGGGTGGGGGTCTCGTCTTGGGAAGGGCTCATGGTGTGAACATATACCCTTGGGGGGTATTGGTCAAGTACCCCCTGGGGGTATTATTTTCTGGTCTTGTTTCCCGTCGACGACTCCGCCATGCCAGCGACAGGCCCAAAAAAAGCTCCGGAGCGCGTTATTGGGGGATACGCACTCCGGAGCAGCTTTGGGGCAGGTGTTGACGTCTCCGTCGGCCTGCATTCAACACAGTACCCGCGCAGATACCGGGCCGCCAGCACGTGGGATTAGTACTTTCGGTTTAGTTTATGGACGGCCGGGAAGCGTCCCGCCGCTGGATTTGGCAGATGTCATCCCGCCGCACCCTTGAATGGACACCAGGGGAGGATTAAG
Organism: Pseudarthrobacter sp. PS3-L1; assembly: GCF_030063285.1. GTDB lineage: Bacteria > Actinomycetota > Actinomycetes > Actinomycetales > Micrococcaceae > Arthrobacter. The sequence continues at coordinate 640,197 of NZ_JASISU010000003.1, forward strand.
GTTGAGATGGCGCGAGGGTGGGTCGTGAAGATCAGGGATTCACGGCGATTGGACGGTGCACGGTGGAGATTTTCATGTGGTGGCTGGACCTGGGCAAGAACCCGAAAGAATGGTTGCGGGAGCACCTGCGGGCCGACGAATTGCCACTGTTTGTTATGCAGGGCATTGCGGAGGCTGGCGGTCCCCATCCGGACGACCCAACAGCTGTCCTGACCGATGATGACTGGAATTTCATCGAGGCACAGTCGGAGTTTGCAGACTGACGTGGGCGCCACCACAAGCATCTGACACAATTTTGTTCCGGCCATTGCGCCAGCGGATCGGTGGTGCTTCCATGGGCTTATGGCTACCCACCAGAGCTTCCTCATGGCCGTTGGAACCAAAAAGGGACTATGGCTCGCCACGAGCCCTGACCGGGCGAACTGGACGCGCTCCGGCCCGTATTTCCTGATGAGTGAGATTCCGAGCATTGGGATCGATACGAGGGGTGGGGGACGGCGAATCCTGGTGGGTCTCCGCTCCGAACACTGGGGCCCCACCGTCGCTCATTCAGATGATCTGGGTGCTACGTGGCACGAACCTGACCACGGCGCAATTGCTTTCCCTGAAAGCACAGGTGCCGTCCTGGAGCGGGTCTGGCAGATCCATCCTGATGCGGAATCGCGCCCCGGCGTCGTGTGGGCTGGATGTGAGCCGATCTCGCTGTGGCGCTCAACAGACGGTGGGGAACATTTTTCGCTTAATCGCGGGCTGTGGGATCATCCGCACCGCGCAGACTGGGGAGAGGGTTTCGGGGGTGGCGCCGCCCATTCGGTTGTTGTGAACAATGATGGCGGCACGGTGCACGTTGCCATGAGTACTGGTGGCGTCTACCGCTCGGTCGACGGCGGAGACTCCTGGAAACCCTGCAATCAGGGCATTTCGGCCTATTTCATGCCCGAGCCCTCCCCGGAATTTGGTCAGTGCGTCCATAAAATAGCCGCCGATGGCGCCACGGCTGGAAGGCTTTATGCCCAGAATCATCACGGTGTCTACCGAACCGATGACAATGCTGATTCCTGGACGTCCATTGCCGAGGGCCTACCCGCAGACTTCGGTTTTGTCATGCTGGCGCATCCCGTTCGCTCCGGTACTGCATGGGTCATCCCGCTCACAGCCGACGGCGAACGGATTCCACCAGAGGGAAAGCTGGCAGTTCACCGAACGGATGACGCCGGTGCAACCTGGCAACGATCGGACAGCGGCCTGCCTGCGGAGGAGTACAACGTCGTGCTCCGCGACGCGGCGGCAACCGATTCCGCAGACCCGGTGGGAGTCTATTTTGGAACCAGGGGCGGTTCTGTCTACGCCAGCGCCGACGAGGGAACAACGTTCAATGAAGTGTTCTCCCACCTCCCGGACGTTCTCTGTGTCCGCGTTGCGGTCCTGGCAGGAGAGGCAGCACCAGGCCTGGTTCCCCTACGGTCCGCATCGATGGCCTGAGTGATGTCTGAGCCTGCAGTGTTGCCACGCCTTGAGGTGGTCCTGCCAAGCGTCCTCCACCCGTCGGCCAACGGGCACTCTTCAGTCTGGGTCCCGCTCCCCGGAGGTTCCACGATCCAGGATGTTCTGACCCATCTTGGCCAGGAGTATCCCCTTCTTGGCCGACGCCTTTGCGACGAAGCCGGAATGCTGAGGCGCTACGTCAATATCTACGTCGATGGTGACGAGTCCCGGCGCCTGGAGGGGCTTTCCACACCCGTATGGCCTGGGCGGGAAGTGCTGATTATCGCATCCGTGGCCGGGGGCTGACAGGTCACCTCCTGGCAGTTGGCACGCTTCCCGCCAGATGCCTGCTCCGGACACTAAACTTCTGTTCGGGGTGGGGCGCGTTCACGTCGCCATCCAGGACGTGGTCATGAGGGCGAGGCGTACCACGTGCACCAAAAGAGTTGCTGTTGCCCGCCAGTCGAAAAGGAGAACACTGTGGGCACTTTTGCTGTGGGCGAGAAGGATTTTCTGTTTAACGACGAACCTTTCCGTGTCCTTTCGGGCGCCATCCACTACTTCCGGGTTCATCCGGACCTCTGGGCCGATCGGATCCACAAAGCGCGACTGATGGGGCTCAACACCATCGAGACCTACGTCCCGTGGAATGAACACATGCCGGATCCAGGAACGTACCTTGATGCTGGCCAGTTGGACCTTGGCCGTTTCCTGGATCTAGTGGCAGCTGAAGGGATGCGTGCCATTGTCAGGCCAGGTCCCTTTATCTGCGCTGAGTGGGATAACGGTGGGTTGCCTGCCTGGCTGTTTCGCAACCCGACCATTGGCGTGCGCAGCAGTGAACCTGGCTACCTCGCCGCCGTCGACCTCTTCCTGTCAGCACTGCTGCCCACTGTCGCGGAGCGCCAGGTCAGCCGCGGCGGCCCGGTCATTATGGTACAGATCGAAAACGAGTACGGTGCCTACGGCAAGGACAAGGCCTACCTTCGGCACCTCGTGGACACCGTCAAGCAGCTGGGAATTGATGTTCCCCTTTTTACCTGCGATCAGCCTTTCGGCACCATGATTGAGGACGGCTCCCTGCCCGAACTGCATAAGACCGGAACGTTCGGGTCACGAGCCACGGAGCGCCTGGAGTTTCTGCGCTCGCAGCAGCCGACCGGGCCGTTGATGTGTGCCGAGTTCTGGAATGGCTGGTTTGACAACTGGGGCACCCACCATCACACCACTGATGCTGCGGCGTCTGCGGCTGAGTTGGATGCGCTTCTCGCGGCAGGCGCCTCGGTCAACATCTACATGTTCCATGGCGGCAGCAATTTTGGCTTCACAAACGGTGCCAATGACAAGGGAATCTACGAGCCCACCATCACCTCCTACGATTACGACGCACCCCTGAGTGAAGATGGCTTTCCAACGGAGAAGTACTTCGCTTTCAAGGAGGTCATTGGAAAGTACTTCGCCGTTCCGGCGGAGGATCCCTTGCCCCGCGGACAAGGCGTTCCGGAAACCCTCACTGTCGAATCCGCGGTACCGCTACTGGAAGTGGTCAGCAGCCTGGGCTCAGCCCTCTCTTTTCGCGACGGAGCTCCCACCATGGAGGACGTGGAGCACTACCGGGGGTTCGGCCTGTACAGCACCGACGCGAACCGCGGAGGAGTGCTCACCGTTGCCCAGGTGCGTGATCGGGCCCAGGTTTTCCTCAACGGGGCACCGGTGGGGGTCCTGAGCCGGGAACTAGGAGAACGTGCCATTACCCTTCCAGGGCCGGGTCTGCTTCAGATTCTGGTTGAGGACCAGGGCCGGGTCAACTACGGAGCCCGTATTGGAGAGGTAAAGGGACTGATCGGCCCAGTCGCCCTGGATGGTGTCGGACTGATGCACTGGGAGATGACGCCCCTTGATATGGGCCGACTGGGTACTCTGCGCGAGCGAGCGATTGACGTGGGAACAACCTCCGGGGTGCCTGGACCGTCGGTGTCCTTCGCAACGTTCGAGGCAAGCGGTCCGGGCGACCGCTACCTCTGCCTGGACGGCTGGACCAAGGGAAACGCCTTCATCAATGGGTTTAACCTGGGACGTTACTGGAGCCGCGGACCGCAGCGAACGCTCTACGTGCCCGGTCCGCTGGTCCGGGAAGGCCGCAACGACGTCATGATCCTCGAATTGCACGGAAGCGTGACGCGCGAACTCAGGTTTGCCGCGGAACCTGACCTTGGCCCGCACGAGAAGTAGGTGAGGAACCGGAGTGGGCGGTTCGGACATGCGACAGACCCACCCACTCCAATGACCGTGCGGCTCAGGAAAGTCGCCACACAGTGCATTCGTCGGCGTTGACCACCCGTCGCATTCCCGTGGCCTCATCGATCATCCAGACAACCCGGATCCCGGGGGCAGTCTCCAGGACAGGGCCGCGGCGTATGACGACGTCGTCGTACGTCCGCCCAACGGCGATGCGTACTTCAATTCGGTCTCCGCGGTGGAGTTGCTCCAGTGCCCTCACGCGCCTTGATGGCGCAGCATGACGGGGAAGTGTTGTTTCCATGGTCTGGCCTCCTGCTGGGAGCGCTTGCCGGCTTGTGCCGGTCAACTAAGTCTGGCGGCTCTGTATTGCCAGGTGATTTCCGGCAGGTCAGAAGCCTGTTAGTTTTTGCTGCCGTTCCTGTTTCGGGCGATCTCGCCCGCTCGCGTGGAGTTCGGCAATCTGCCGATGCGGCGAACAGGGTTCGGCTGCGGGCAGGTTTTCATACCAACGTTGCGTGATGTTCACATGGGGGCTTGCGGAGGGACAGCTTGGCCAAGAAGTATGGAGGTGTACTCGCCGCCAAACCTGGAGTTTTCCATGACTGCGAACCAGACCGTGTCCCGCCGATCAGCCCTGACGGCGGCGGGGGCGCTGGGAGTTGCGGGCGCCGTTTTCAGCCATGCAGCCACTGCGGAAGCGGCACCCCCACAGACTGACACGGCCGCGTTGATTGGACCCGCCGGAGATGGCGAGCTCCACATCATGAGCTTCAACATCCGTTTCGACAATCCGGCGGCAGGTCCCGGGAACCCAGACTTCTGGCAGGACCGGATTGGCCCCATCCGGGCCCTGTTGGCCACAGAGCAACCGACCATCATGGGTGTGCAGGAAGCGCTCTTCCACCAGCTCATGGCAATCGAAGAGGCACTGCCGGAGTATTTTGACTTCGTTGGCTACGGCCGCGATGGTGGAAGCGAAGGCGAGTATTCAGCGATCTTCTTTGACGACCGCCGCCTCGACCTTCTGGAATGGGATCAATACTGGCTTTCTGATAACCCGGAACTGATCGGGTCGGCGACCTGGGGCAACACCGTCACGAGGATTGTCACCTGGGGACGGTTCAAGGACCTTTCCACGGGGCGCCAGGTCCTGGTGGTCAACACACACTTCGACCACGAATCGGAGAACGCGAGGATCCGCAGTGCCCAGGCTCTGCTTGAACTGGAAGCCAGGCACCCCGGCATACCAACTATCCTGACCGGCGACTTCAACTCGCGGGCAGAAGCGTCAAGTGCCTATTCCACACTGGTACGGGACGGCGGCGTCGTTGATACCTGGAACGCCGCCGCCCGCCGGCTGACTCCAGAATACGGAACGTTCCCCGACTATCAGGAGCCCGTGGTGGATGGAGGAAGAATTGACTGGATTCTTGCCACGCCCGATGTCGCCGTGCTGCAGGCTGCAATCAATACCAGCACCACCGGAGGCCGGTATCCCAGTGACCACGCTCCCGTTCAGGCGCTGGTCAGGCTCACCTAGGGAGGCCTACCCACGGGACCGGGTGCGGGCGAAATGCCTGTCGGGGCAGGATCCCAGCTACGCTTTTGTCCAACAGGATTATCGAGACCGGTGCCAGCAGGCGCAATCCGGCCAAGTATCACGAAGGACGCCATGTCAGCCCCCACTAGTTCTGCCTCCGCTCCCCGCGCGGCGATCATTATTAACCCGTCGAAGACGGTGAGCGTCGATGTCCGGAAAATCCTGACGGAAACGTCACAGCAGAACGGCTGGGATGAGCCGATCTGGCTCGAAACGACCAAGGATGATCCTGGCGTGGGTCAAGCCCGAGAGGCGCTCCGACTCGGCGCCGCAGTCGTGATCGCGGCCGGCGGCGATGGGACTGTCCGTTGTGTGGGAGAAGTCCTGGCTGGGACCGGTACGCCGCTGGGGTTGATTCCACTGGGCACCGGGAACCTCCTGGCGCGCAATCTCGGGATGGACGTCACAGACGTCGCCGGAGCCATTGCCGGTGCCATCACGGGTACCGAGCGGAAGATCGATGTGGTCCGGGCACGCCAGGGGGACACGGACACCGGGAAGATATTCCTGGTCATGGCGGGGCTCGGCTATGACGCAACCATCATGGCTGACACCAACGAGGAGCTCAAAGGCAAGGTCGGCTGGTTGGCCTACGTGGATGCCGGAATCCGGAACCTCCCAGGAAAACCGGTGAAAGCCACGATCGTCCTCGATGGCAAGACTGTTGTGCAGCGACGTGTTCGCAGCGTCATGGTGGGAAACTGCGGCAAGGTCCAGGGCGGCGTGGAAATTTTTCCCAACGCGAAGCTGGACGACGGCGTGTTGGACATCGTCGTTTTGGCCCCCAAGGGGCGGTTTGGCTGGCTTACCGTCATTGCCGGGCTGGTGGGCCGGGGACGCAGCAAGCAGACCGCCGTCGAATATTTCGCTGGCACCTCGGTTGAGGTGAGTGTCGAGCATGGCCAGGACTACCAGCTCGACGGCGACCATGAGGGTGAAAGCAAACACGTAACCATGACGATCGATGCCGGTGCGCTGAGCATCCGCATGGCTGGCGTCTAGCCGCTTTTCCGTCGGGGAGCGGAAGGACTCAGCAGGCCCCAGGTGCGTCAGCCTAGGTGCGCACTACCCTAGGGGCCCTGGCCGCAACCGGCGCGCACGCGGTCAGGGCTCTAGGCCATTGCCGTGTGGGCTGCGCTGTGCGAGTTGATGGTTTTGGCAAAGCACTGAGAGTGCAGCTGGCCTGCGTATGGCCCATAGTTGGGAATAATCTCGAACCCAGCATGGAGGTAGAACTGCCGGCCGTCCGCCTGTGCCGAGCCGGCTTCTGCCTTGACCCGGGTAATACCCTGCTTGAATGCCTCCGCTTCCAGCGCGGCCAGCATGGAACTGGCCACGCCCGACCCCCGGGTGTAGGGCAGGACGTATAGGCGCTTGATCTCGGCCGTTTCGCTGTCCAGGAGCCGGAGGCCGCCGCATCCCACCGGCTGTCCCGAGGCTTTATCGTAGGCCACCAGGAAGACGGCGCAGTCGGTCTCCGACGGAGGCGTGCCCGGCTCGTGATTAGGCTTGCCAAAGCGCGCATCAAGTTCCGACTGCTGGGCACGGCGGAGGTCGGCGCCCACGGGATTGGCCCAGGTCACATGCCTGATGTTGAGCCTTGGATTGGTCTGCACTTCGTCCTCAATTCAGTGGAGGGTTGTGCTGGAAGCCTATGCACCGGCAGTTTCGGCCGTGTTTCCGACCGGTAAGGCTTACAAGAACTCCACGGATGAATCCGGTACGAAATGCTGTAGGGGACCGTTCTCAGGGATTGACGATGGGTTCTATGGTTGGCTAGTCCACAATTTACTATGTATGCTTACTTTACTTAATACATCGAATGTAATCAGGAGTCGTGAGTTCCTTGGTCAGCTTTTTCGAGTTGCCCGAGTCGGGACCTCGCCCTGGTGGATTACCTGTATCAACGCAGGTTCCACCGACCCACTGCGGGGCATCCATGACGCTCTTCACCCCTGCCCAAGCGGGGGGTGCGGTCGCCTACACTTTTGCCCCGGAGCGGGATTCTGAGGACCTTCCCCCCGTGTGGCGCTGCATGTGCGGATTCCAGCTTGATATCTGGACTCTCGAATCCCACTCCATCGATCCCGCCCGGGGCCCGATCGATTCAGGAAAACCTTGGTCCCGACCGGTGGTCCAGCAACAGTTGGGCCTCCGGGCAGGCTGATGGCCTCCGACCCAGGCGGCGCACCGAGCGGGGCGAGTAAACGTCCCCTGGTGGCTGACCTGCACAGGGCCGTGACAACCGGCGAGCTCATCAACGGGCGGTACATCCTCCAGGGGCTGGTGGGTCGAGGCTCCATGGCGGTGGTCTTCCAGGCTGTTGATACCGCCGAACAGCGAACCGTAGCGATCAAGTTCTCCGCCCGTGGAAGCGCGGGCAAAGGCCATCTGCTGCAAAACGAGGCAGCGATTCTTCAGCGTCTTGACCACCCTTCCGTCGCAAAGTACCTCGACCACGGGATGCTACAGTCCGGTGCTGCCAGGGACCCGGATTTTTGCAGGGTTACCGGAAAACACGGATCCGCCGAATCCAGGGCTGCGGCATCTTCTGATGCTGAAAGCGGCGGGATTGAGGGCCGCACATTCCTTGTCCAGGAGTTCGCCCATTCCGGGACGCTAGCCCAGGCCACCGCTTCCGGTCCCTGCCCGCCGGCGCAAGTTGCACTCTGGGCTGAGCATCTCCTGTCCGGCCTGGCACACGTCCATGGCCGCAATCTGGTCCACCGAGACATCAAACCAAGCAATCTTGCCCTGAGTGGGCTTCGACGCAGCCCGGTGCGGATTATCGATTTTGGTGTTGCCACCGACGCTGGATCAGTGGTGGTAGCCGGGAGCTCCACAGGGACTGTGCACTACATGAGCCCCGAGCAGGCAGCCGGTGGCGATGTCATGCCTGCGTGGGACATCTATGCAATGGGCCTGGTCTTTATCGAGTGCCTCACGGGCGCCAAAGCGTTTCCTGGCACTCCTATTGAGTCACTGGTGGCCAGGACGCTGCGCAATCCCGAGCTCCCGGCTGGATTGAGTCCTGCCTGGAACCGCTTCCTCTCCGCCTTGACGGCCATGGATCCGGCGGACCGCCCGGCCGCGCAGGAGGCGGCAGCAATTGCTCGCCAGCTCCGGAAAACCCCTGAGCGCTTCACCGGGCCGCGGAATCCACGAAAATTCCAGAAAACAAGGCAGCGGATAGCTGCATAGCCCCTGGCGCCTGTTTCCGACCATGAACTGTGGTGCCAGCCCCCCGTGCGGTGAAACCGGATGGTGCGCTACGAGAGGTGATCCACCAGTTCGTTTGCAATTCCGGTGTATCGGCCAGGGGTCAGCGCGAGGAGCCGGGATTCGGCGTCGGGCGAGAGACCGAGGCTCTGGACGAACTCCCGCATGCGCGTGGCGTCAACACGCTGGCCCCGGGTCAGGTCCTTGAGCCGTTCGTACGGGTTTTCCATGCCCTCGACGCCAGCAATCGCTTCGGCGCGCATTACCATCTGGATTGCCTCGCCAAGCACCTCCCAGTTCGTATCGAGGTCAGCTGCCAAGATTTCCTCAGCAACGTCCAGACGGTCCAGCCCCTTCACCACGTTGGAAATGGCGAGTAGTGAATGGCCGAAAGCAACGCCGATATTCCGCTGGCTGGAGGAATCCGTGAGGTCGCGCTGCCATCGCGACGTCACCAGGGTTGATGCCAAGACATCGAGCAGGCCGGATGAGATTTCCAGGTTTGCTTCGGCGTTTTCGAACCGGATGGGGTTGACCTTATGCGGCATGGTGGATGACCCGGTTGCCCCCGCTACGGGGATCTGTGCGAAGTAGCCGATCGAGATATAGCTCCAGACGTCCGTGCAGACGTTGTGGAGGATGCGGTTGAAGCGTGCGACGTCGGCATAGAGTTCTGCTTGCCAGTCGTGGCTCTCGATCTGGGTGGTCAGAGGATTCCAGGTAAGCCCCAGCCCTTCCACAAACGCTTTGGCAACCTGCTGCCAGTCTGCGCTGGGAACCGAGGCCACATGCGCTGCGTAGGTGCCCGTGGCGCCATTGATTTTCCCGAGGAAATCGGTTTTCGAAATCCGGTCTAGCTGACGGGTCAGCCTGTGAGCGGAAACTGCTAGCTCTTTGCCCAGGGTGGTGGGCGTGGCAGGCTGTCCGTGCGTGCGGGACAACATGGGAACGTTGCGGTTTTCGGTTGCCATGGCCGAAATTTGGGCCACCAGGGCACGGGCGGCAGGCAGCCAGACATCCTCCACCGCGCCCTTGATGCCCACGGCGTACGAAAGGTTGTTGATATCTTCTGACGTGCAGCCAAAATGCACCATCGCCGTGAGGTCGGCAATGCCGATGCTTTCCAGCCGGCGGCCAATGTAGTACTCCACGGCTTTGACGTCGTGGACCGTTACGGCCTCGATCTCCGCGAGTTCCCGGACTGATTCGGCATCAAACTCGGTCACAATAGCCCGGAGCTGCTGCTGCTGCTCTGCTGTCAGGGGTCCAGCGCCGGGGAGCACGCTGTTGCTGGTCAGGTGAATGAGCCACTCAACTTCCACTGCAACGCGGTCTCGATTGAGGGCAGCCTCGGAGAGGTAATCCACCAAAGGCGCGACCGCGCCCTGGTACCGACCATCGAGGGGGCCCAGCGCAATCTGAGTCTGCGCGGCCGCCAAGGCGAGGCGTCCAGAGGGCGTGCGGGAGTCTGTGGTTGCGGAGATTTCAGGCATGCCTTGATTCTTTCACGAACTGCCACGTGCGCCGGAAAGTTTGCTGCGCTGTGACGCGGAAATCTCCGTGGGTTGTCCACATACGTCAGCTCAGCCAAGACCAGAAGGTACCAGCGCTCCTAGGGTAAAGGTCAGTAAGGTCAAGGCAAGAGAGGGCGGATTGTGGACGGAGGGGACGTGGAATGGGCGGCCTGTACCTCGCGCGCCTACGACATTGAGCAAATCGGTCTTCGTGTTGAGCGTTGCCTCTGCCAGGTGCGTGATGCACTGTCCGCGCTGCATCAGATCCAGTTGCTGCAGTGGCAGTCTCCCGCGGGACATGCCTACCGGGCAGCGGTTTACGAGCGCTCGCTGGAGCTGCAGCGGGCCGTGGGCGGACTGGAGAATGCGCGAACGGCCATCTCACTCCACGCTCTCGCGGCATCGGTTAGCCAGGTACAGGTACCCTTCTCGCTGTGGCCGGGCGACAGCTGATGGTTGGGGCAGCACCTGATCTCTGGGTAGTGCCCCAACCATCAGGCAATGAGCATTTTGTCGTCAGGGGCGGGGTCGGTGGCATAGCTTTTTCGCTGGAAGAGCTCCTGGGAGGTGCCGAAAAGTTGGACCTGTTGGCGGAGCAGCTAGAAGACAGTGAGAGGGAACTCCAGAGCATCCGGACCGCCCTGTGGGACCTGCGGAATGACCCCTGGAACACCGGAGCCGCGGCTCTGGACAGCATGGACAGTGCGCTGGGTGCTCTGTACGCCGTTCGAGTGTCCTTTCAGGTCCTCGGCAGCGGGGTGCGGCGTTCCATGCTGGACTACCAGGCGGCAGAGCAGAAGGCGGCGCTGCTTCGGGCTGTTGGACTTGGCCCGGAGCCTGGCACGGGCTCCGCGTTCTTCCAGTGGCCGCCAGGTCTGGACCAAGTGGAGTCCACCCTGGGCACTGCGCCACTAACTGCCGGGCTGTTGCTGGGCATTGCGCCGGGAAAGTTTGCCGCCCTGATTGCTGCGGATTTGGTGTTGGGTCGACGTTTCGGTGCGATCCGTCCCCTGGTGGCCGCCATTGCCGACGCTCATCCGCAGCTGGCGCCGCGTCCCATATCTGCCGAGGCGGGGGCGCCGCAGGTCATGACATTGGTGCCCACCCCAGCGGGCCTATTAAAACGTGTTCAACTACTTGAAGACCTGCCAGACCCTACGGTTGAGGTAGTGCGGCTGGCAGGCAGCGGCTCAGGTTCACCGGCCTATGTGGTGGTTATCCCGGGAACGCAGAACTCAGCTCCCCTTGGCGGCAGCAACCCGTTTGACGTGGCCGGCATAGCGGAAGCGCTGGGATTTGGTTCGCCTGAAACTACCGCGGCAGTCCATGCGGCCCTCACAGAAGCTGGTGCTGTTGCTGGGGACCCTGTTGTTGCAGTCGGTTACAGCCAGGGTGGAATCCACGCGATGAATCTTGCGCAGAACGATGACTTCCTTGCGGATTTTGATCTGCGCTACGTCCTGACCGCTGGATCCCCGGTGGGCGATGTCCAGCTTCGGCCCGGGGTCGAATCGCTGAGCCTGGAACATCGTCAGGACTGGGTACCCGGCAGCGACGGCACTCCCAACAGGGACGCCCGCAACCAGGTCACTGTCACGCTGACGGATCCGGTGGCGACCCCCGCGGGACAGGGCTTGGGATTGGGGCCTGGGCACAGGCTGGATTCCTATGTCGCTGGAGCCGAGAAGGTCGACCAAAGCCAAGATCCCTCGCTGGTGGCCTCAAGGGGAGCGCTGACAGGCATTCTCGGGACGGGTGGGACTGCCACGGCAGTCCGATTCACCATGACAAGGGCCCCGGCCACTTCCATGGTAGGTGGTGCTTCACCGAACGTGCCGCCACGTGCCCCGGCAATTTCACTGGGTACAGATGGGGGTAAGGCCGGTCCCGCGGAAAAGGGTGGCGAGGACAGTGCAGACAGGCAGAAACAGGAACGCATGCGGATGGGTCGTCGCTAGCGGCGGCTTCCGGTCAGTCCGCTGGCAACCATCGAGACCAGGGAGGTGATGATCGCTGCCAATACTGCTGTCCACCAGAACGAGTCTATGGAGAAGACGACCGGCGTAAAGCTGCTGAGCCATGCCGTGAGGTACAGCATGGCCGCATTGATGACGATGGTGAACAGGCCGAGGGTGAGGATGGTGATGGGAAGGGAAAGGAGGCTGACCAACGGTCTGACAAAGGCATTGATCACACCGAAAATCAGTCCAACAAAGAGAAAGGCCAGAATGGACCCCACCGCGTCAGCCCCGTTGCCGGCTCCCGCTCGTGCGGCCACGCCAGAAGCGGAAGTGGCGGCTATGGTCATCCCAGGCAGCAGCCACGTGGCAACCCACAGGGCCAGGGCATTGATCACAACTCGAAGAATGAAGGAGCTCATTGGCCCATGGTCGCATAGGTTGCCCGGCTGAGTCTGTGCCGTGGACGTAGGCTGGGCGCATGACTTCTTCTTCGAATCCCGCTCCTGGGGTGCGGCCACGCGCCGTAGTGGACCGGCTTCCACGCTACGCGGCCGGAAAGCCCCCCGTCAGTGTCGACGGCCTTGACAGCTACAAACTTTCATCCAATGAAAACCCGCTTCCCCCGCTGCCGGCAGTTCTTGCTGCAATTGCAAGCCGGACAGACTTCAACAGGTACCCGGACCCGCTGAGTTCCCGGCTCCGGGCAGTACTCGCGGAGTTCCTCAAGGTTCCTGCCGAGGACATTGTTACCGGAGCTGGAAGCCTGGGCGCCCTCAACCAGGTGCTTTCCACGTTCGCCGGACAGGATGAGGATGGAGTTCCGGATGAGGTCATCTACGCCTGGCGATCCTTCGAGGCCTATCCCATTAGCGTCGGACTGGTCGGAGCCCGCAGTGTCCAGGTGCCTGTCCGTGCGGACGGCAGCCACGATCTTGCTGCCATGGCGGCGGCCATCACGCCGAAGACCCGCGTGATCCTGCTGTGCACTCCCAACAATCCAACAGGTCCCGTGCTGACTGCCGGGCAGGCGGAGGACTTCCTGCGACAGGTTCCTTCCGATGTTGTGGTGGTCATCGATGAGGCCTATCAAGAGTTTGTCAGGGTTCCTGACGCTGTGGATGGACTGCAGATGTACCGCCAGTTCCCCAATGTCGCGGTATTGCGGACTTTCTCGAAAGCCTATGGCCTCGCTGGTCTTCGGGTGGGATTCAGTGTTGCCCAGCAGGAACTCACGCAGCACCTGAGAGTAACGGCTACGCCATTTGCGGTGTCCCAAATCGCTGAGGAGGCCGCCGTCGTCTCCCTGGAGAATTTTGACCAGATTGTAGAAAGGGTACAAAGCCTGGTCGATGAGCGCGAGCGCGTGGTTGCTGGGTTGCGGGCGCTTAACTGGTTTGTGCCCCAATCGCAGGGGAACTTTGTCTGGCTCAATTTTGGTGCAGACAGCGAGGAGTTCGCAGCACTGGCGGGACGGGAAGCCTTGTCTGTTCGGGCATTCAAGGGTGAGGGGGTCCGGGTGAGTATCGGAGAGGTGGAAGCGAACTCCCGTTTCCTTGACTTGTGTGCGAACTATACAAAGGTGCCGCAGGGATCCTAGCGCTTAACATGTGGCGTTTTCTTACCTTACTGACGATAAAGTAAGGAGCTGTAAGCCATATATGTGCGATCTGGAATATATTCCTCTTCAGGCATATATCCCAGCGATTAGTGCACCGCTCGCGTGTGCGGCAAGCAAGGAGACGGTATGGGCGCCACACATCTGCCCTCCACCGAGTTCGATGGAAACAATCTGGACCAGGACTACCCGGCTGAGGCGGTGGCAGCGGGGACAGGAGCTGCGATGGTCCAACTCCTGGACGCCGACGGGAAGCTCAGGGTGGACCAGCAGTTTTCCCGCTACGCTGAGCGCCTGAATCCGGAAACCCTCCGCGGTTTCTATGCGGACATGGCTGCCATCCGTCGCTTTGATCAGGAAGCCACTGCACTGCAACGCCAGGGCCAGCTGGCGCTGTGGGTCCCCATGACCGGACAGGAAGCTGCGCAGATTGGTTCGGGACGGGCCAGCAAACCCCAGGACTACCTGTTCCCTACGTACCGCGAGCACGGAGTAGCGTACACACGCAACGTTGACCTGGCTGAACTGCTCCGCCAGTTCCGAGGAGTTTCCAACGGAGGGTGGGACCCCAAGGAGACAAATTTCCATCTCTATACATTGGTTCTGGCGGCACAGACCCTCCATGCAGTGGGGTATGCGATGGGAATACAACGGGACCAGGAAGCTGCCCTTGAGGCCACTGCTGCCTCAGGCGGTGAGCCGGCAGAGCCTGCGGCCGCCGTGATTGCTTACTTCGGCGACGGCGCCAGCTCCGAAGGTGATGTTCACGAATCGATGATTTTTGCATCGTCCTTCAGCGCTCCTGTGGTGTTCTTCTGCCAGAACAACCAGTGGGCCATTTCGGTCCCTAGCAGTGTGCAGTCCAAGGTGCCACTTTCGCAGCGGGCGGCCGGATACGGTTTCCCAGGAATTCGCGTGGACGGGAACGACATTCTTGCCGTGCACGCCGTTACCGAGTGGGCGCTGGACCATGCACGGAACGGCAACGGGCCAGTGTTGATAGAAGCATTCACCTACCGGGTGGGAGCGCACACCACTGCCGATGACCCCACCAAGTACCGGGAATCCGCCGAAGAGGCGAGCTGGCGTGCGCGGGATCCGCTGGAGCGGTTGGAGAAATACCTCCGCGCCGAAGGACTTGCCGACGAGGATTTCTTCGAGCAGGTCGCCGCTGACGGTGCGGATCTTGCAGCATACGTGCGGAAGACGGCCTACGATCTCCAGGCACCGGACATCCGGGAGTCATTTGCCAACGTCTACGCTGAAGCTCACCCCCTGGTGGCTGAGGAACTCGCCTGGTTTGAGCAGTACAGTGCAGGATTTGCTGATGAAGCGGAAAGCGAGGCAGGCCGCTAATGACCACCATGACCATTGCCAAAGCCATCAATGAAGGCCTGCGAGCCACGCTGGGCAACAACCCGAAGTCACTGCTTATGGGGGAGGACATCGGCCCGCTGGGTGGTGTGTACCGCGTGACGGATGGGCTGATCAAGGAATTTGGTCCCCGCCGCGTAGTTGATACACCGCTGGCAGAATCGGGCATCATTGGCACTGCTATTGGCCTTGCGCTGCGAGGGTATCGGCCGGTGTGCGAGATCCAGTTTGATGGTTTTGTTTTCCCCGGCTTCAACCAGATCACTACCCAGTTGGCCAAGATGCACTCCCGTAGCAGCGGCAAGCTGAACGTTCCGGTTGTCATTCGCATTCCGTATGGCGGAGGTATTGGCTCGATTGAGCATCATTCGGAGTCCCCAGAAGCGCTGTTCGCCCATACTGCAGGTCTGCGCATCATCACCCCTTCCAATGCCCACGACGCCTTCTGGATGATCCAGCAGGCAGTCGACTGCCAGGACCCGGTTATTTTCTTTGAACCGAAGCGGCGTTACTGGCTTAAGGGAGAGGTCGATACGGAGAATCCCGGGACGGCGGCCGACCCTTTCAAAGCTCAGGTTCTTCGTGCAGGGACCGACGCCACAGTTGTTGCCTACGGGCCACTGGTTCCCGTAGCGCTCGCTGCCGCCAACGCTGCGGCCGAGGACTGGCGGACTGTCGAGGTGATTGACCTCAGGTCTATCTCGCCGATCGATTTTGACACCGTGACTGCCTCGGTGAAGAAGACCGGCCGCCTTGTCATAGCCCACGAAGCGCCAACATTCGGCGGCATCGGAGGTGAGATTGCCGCGCGTATCAGCGAGCGGGCTTTCCATTCACTGGAAGCTCCCGTCATTCGGGTCGGTGGTTTCCACATGCCGTATCCCGTAGCAAAGGTGGAGGAAGACTACCTTCCTGACATCGACCGCATCCTTGAAGCGCTGGACAGCGCGTTCGCCTACTGACGAGGACACCATGACACTGAAGAAATTCACCCTCCCGGACGTCGGTGAGGGTCTCACGGAGGCCGAAATCGTCTCGTGGAAAGTAAAGGCCGGCGACACTGTTGCCATCAACGACATCCTGTGCGAAATTGAGACCGCCAAGTCCCTGGTAGAGCTGCCCTCGCCCTACGCCGGGACAGTCCACGAACTGCTGGTCACGGAGGGCGTCACCATTGACGTGGGCACCGCCATCATTAGCGTTTCTGAAGGCGCGCTGGACGATGCGTCACCGGCAATGCCTGATCTGGCACCAGCGGTTGCCTCGGCGTCGCCCGTAGAACAGCCGCTGTACGGCACCCTAACCGAAGATGATGGTGGCCCCGGGAGTACTGATCCTGAGGCCCCCGTTATGAACCCGCTGGTGGGTTCGGGTCCAAAAGCTGACGCCGTCAAACGCCGACCGCGCAGGAATATTCCATCAGCACCCACCGAGAGCGTTGCCATACCTGCAGCCAGCGCCATGCAGGACACGTCCACCGACGTCGCCCCGCCCGCAGCAGCAGTGCCTGTGGATCTTCCGTCCCCAACCGTGCCGGCAACCCAGGGTGGCCCGGCCTTCATAGCGGGAACCATTTCTGGGCTGGTCAATCGCGTACTGGCCAAACCACCAGTTCGCAAGATTGCAAAGGACCTGGGCATTGACCTGGCCGATGTAGTTGCTACGGGCCTGCGCGGCGAAGTAACCAGGGAAGATCTGGTCAGCTACCAGTCGCAGCGGGACGCCGAGCTGGATCGCGCCGACGGATTCTGGGGCAAGACGGGTAAACCGCAGGACCAGCGGGTGGAACGTATCCCCGTCAAGGGCGTTCGCAAAGCCACTGCAAAAGCCATGGTGGAGTCTTCCTTTTCAGCTCCCCACGTGAGTATTTTTGTTGATGTGGACGCCAGCCGGACCATGGAATTCGTCAAACGGCTCAAGGCCTCCCGTGACTTTGAGGGCATCAGGGTCTCGCCACTGCTCATTCTGTCCAAAGCGGTGGTCTGGGCAGCTGCCAGGAATCCAAGCGTGAACGCCAGCTGGGTTGACACTCCAGACGGTGCCGAGATCCAGGTGAAGCACTTCATGAACCTGGGCATCGCCGCCGCAACCCCGCGTGGACTCATGGTCCCCAACATCAAAAACGCCCAGGACCTCTCGCTCAAGGAACTTGCCCTGGCGCTGAACGATCTGGCGACCACTGCGCGGGCCGGGAAGACCCCACCTGCCGATATGCGGGGTGGCTCGCTGACCATCACCAACATTGGGGCACTGGGTATCGATACGGGAACGCCCATCATCAATCCTGGTGAAGTTGCCATTGTGGCTTTTGGCACCATCAAACAGAAGCCTTGGGTCCTTGATGGCGAGGTGATTCCACGATGGATCACCACCTTGGGCGGCTCCTTTGACCACCGGGTTGTGGACGGAGACCTCTCTGCCCGCTTCATGGCGGATGTTGCAGCCATCCTGGAAGAACCCGCGCTCCTGCTCGACTGAAGCGCGGCCGGAGCGTTTGCAGCGGCAGGTAGGGGCCTCGTGCTTAGATGGTCGGCGTGAGAACCTCAGACACAGCCGCCAAGCAGGGCGCAGACACCCATGCCACCACAACGAAACGATCGCGTCGCGTCTGGGCTGCGCACCTCCTGACGGAACTCTTTCAGCCACCCGTGGTGGTCTCCCTGGCCCTTCTCCTGAGTCCAGCAGCTGAACCGGGTTTCCCGGGAACCCTGGGCTACGGTGCCGTGGCTGCCTTTTTTGTGTGTGGCATTCCGCTGGGGATCTTACTGGTGCTGGTGCGCCTTGGCAGGGTGCGTGACCACCACGTGAGCGACAGGAAACAGCGGCTTCCCGTCCTCCTGATCGCCATTGCCTCGGTAGCGGTGGGCCTGGTGGTGCTGAATGCGGCCGATGCGCCCACCAGCGTCACCTCGGCCGCCGCGGTGGTGGTCGCTGGTGTGCTGGCGGTTGCCCTGATCAGCCCCTTCTGGAAGATCAGCGGCCATGCAGCCTGCATCACATTCTCCGTGCTTGCCATGATCATCCTGTTCGGGCCTTGGTGCGTGCCGCTACTTATCCTGATTCCAGCAGTGGGGTGGTCTCGGCTGGTCCTTGCGGCGCACACGCTGGGCCAGTTGATCGCTGGTACTGTCCTCGGTGCCCTCATGGCAGGGCTGTGGCTGTTGCTGCTTGGTCGAATCGGCTAAGCCCAGCGACGGTCCTTAAAGGAGAACTGCCTGCGTCCCCTCAGGTGGGTCGCAGGCAGTTCGTGTCTCAGGGCCCACAGGGTGGGCTGAGCCTCTTAGTCCGTAACGTAGGTGTTGGCGATGTAGACGTCGCAGTGTGCGTTGTGGGCGACTGTATTGGCCACGCTGCCGAGGACTCGGCCCAGGCCCTGCATGCGGCGGTTTCCGACCACAATTGTCGTGGCCTCCAGGCGGCTTGCCTCCGCTATGAGTGCCTCGGCCGGCTTACCGCGGGCCGCAGAGTAGGTCACCTTGACGTCTTTACCCAGTGATTCGGCGACAGTGCGAGCTACGTTTTCAGCGCCATCTGCGTCTGAGACGATCCATTTGTCGCTTCCGCTGCCGAACACCTCTGTCCTGTCGCTGTCGAATGCTGAGATGACGTGCAGCCCCGCGCCCAGCGCTGCGGCGAGGTGGTGTGCCTTCTCCGCAGCTTTCTTGGCGGTTACGCTGCCATCGACTCCCACGACAACAATTCCACTCATCTTGGTTCTCCCTTTTCTTGGTGCGAGCTTAGGCCTGAGTGGCCTACGTTACAGGGCGGGCCGGGCGCTGGCGTTGATTGCCTCCTGAAGGACGGGAGCCAGACGCTTGATTCCTTCTGAGATGCTCGCGGAGTCCACGGCACTGAATGCCAGCCGGAGGTTGTTGGAGGGTGCATCCGACGGCGAGAAAGCGGCTCCCGGAATGAACACCACTCCGGCATCGATCGCCTTCGCCAGAAGAGGGTAGGTGTCCACGCCATCCGGCAGCGTCACCCAGATGAAGAACCCGCCAGCCGGCCGTGTCCACGTGACGCCTGCCGGCATTTCGGCACTCAGGGCCGCGAGCATGGCCGCACACCGCTCCTCGTAGAGTCCCCTGTATGTTTCTATCTGGCCCCGCCAGTCATAGTCCCTCAAATAGGCGGAAACGAGCATCTGGTTCAGGGGCGGCGGGCACAGCGTCACAGCCTCGGACGCGAGATAGTACCTGCGCTGCAGATGCTCGGGGACAAGGGCCCAACCGATGCGCAGCCCAGGTGCGAGGATCTTCGAGAACGAGCCCAGGTACAGAACATCGTTGGGATTGTTGGCCCGCAGCGGGACCAGGGGTTCGCCGTCGAACGTCAGGAGTCCATAGGGGTTGTCTTCAAGAACAAGAATATTCGCATTGCGGCATATGTCGACGACGGCCTGGCGGCGTCCAGCCGACATGCTGATCCCAGAGGGATTGTTGAAATTTGGGATTGTGTACAGGAAATTGACGGTTTTACCGGCAACCTGCAGCGCTGCAATCTTTGCCTCAAGCAGCTCGGGAATAAGTCCGCTGGCATCCATGGGGACTGTCTCGACGTGGACCTGGTATGCCTCGAAGGTGTTCAGTGCCCCCACGTAGGTAGGATCCTCCACCAGGACAACGTCGCCTGGGTTGCAGAAAACTTTCGTGGCTACGTCCTGGGCGGACTGGGATCCTGCGGTAACGACTACATTCTCCGGACGTGCGTCGGTGATTCCTTCAGCAGCCATGACAGCGCAGATCTGCTCCCGAAGCTCCTGTGTTCCCTGCCCAGCCCCGTACTGCAGTGCTGTCAGGCCATGATGTGAAATTATTCCTGCAGCCGTCTCGGCGAGCCGGTCCAACGGTAGGGATTGCAGGTAGGGACTTCCACCGGCCAGGGACACCAGTCCGGGACGCAGGGAGATGTCGAAAACATCGCGGACAGCGGATTGCCTGATGTTTGCGGCTCGCTCCGAGAACAGCGCATCATGGCGGGAAGCGGAGGTTGCGGCCCGTTCCAGGGCACCCACGGCTTCTGCGGGCAACGTATCAGTGGCGGCGGCAGTATCGGAGTTCACAGCACCACCATAGCCGTCGCGTGTTGCTGGGGGGTCAGCCTTGCTGCGGCACTTTGCGAAGGGCGTCGGTCCTTTCCCTTCGGGGTGGGCTTAAACGACCACGCCCCTTCCGTGGTTCTTGTGGAAAGGGCGTGGGCGTAGCAGGGGGCGTGGTGCGGAAGCCTTATGCGGCAGGTGTGTGGCTCAGCAGCGTGGCGAAGATACCGGGGATCTGCTCCACAATTTCGGTGTCGTCCTTGGGGTGAATCTCGGCGAAACGCACCAATGAACCGGGAACTGCCAATTTGATGTCCTCAACCACTGACGCACCGGCAATTCCGGCAGCCTTGCGGGTTTCGTCCTGTGCCCAGACTCCCCCAAACTGGCCAAATGCTGTCCCGACGACGGCGGTGGGCTTGCCGGTCAGCGCACCAGCGCCGAAAGGACGGGACAGCCAGTCAATAGCGTTTTTCAGTGCAGCCGGGATGGTTCCGTTGTGTTCAGGGGTCACCATCAGCACTGCGTCAGCCGTACCGGCCGCCTGGCGCAGGGCTTCTGCCGCCGCGGGGACCTGGCCTTCGACATCGATATCTTCGTTGTAGAAGGGGATGTTGCCCAGGCTGTCATGGATGACCACGCTGACGTGTTCCGGCGCGTTCAGGGCAATCGCCTCTGCAAGCTTCTGATTGGTGGATTCTGCGCGCAGGCTACCTACGAGGGTAAGGACGGTTTTCGACATTGGTGCTCCTGGTGTTGGGACTCTAAGCGAGCCCTTGATGATGGCGTGTCTGTGCGCTCGCCGATGCTTCCCCAAGTCTAAACGGACCGTGGTCCGTTTATTATTCCCACCTCGGCCGCAGGTACTCCGCCCGGCCCATAGGATGGCTGGGTGAACCTCCTTCCCATGACCCCAGTACCGCAGGGGGGCGTACCAGAACGCCGCGATGCTGCCAGGAACAGGCTTGCGATCCTCGAAGCGGCCCGTGCGCTGATCCGGGACGTGGGGGCGAGTCGGGTGACGATGGATGCGGTGGCGCTGCGGGCCGGTGTTGGCAAAGCCACTGTGTCAAGGCATTTTGGCGGTAAGGCTGGACTTATGCTCGGACTGCTCAGCGACTCGGAGGCAACATTCCAGAAGCGGTATATCTTTGGTCCACCCCCGCTGGGCCCCGGGGCACCACCCGTGGAGCGGCTTGTGGCTTTCGGCGCAGAGCGCATGGCGTTCATCCTTGAGTTCGGCGAGGTTCTCCGGGCTGCGGACCTGGCTGCAGGCCACCGTCTCGATGTTCCTGCTGCGGTTCTGGTTCGACGGCACCTGTCGTTCCTTCTGGGCGCCGCTGGAGTACCTGAAGCCGATATTCAAGCTCTGTTTCTGTCGGCAATTTTTGACGCTGAAGTCCTGCAAAATTCTGGCGGACACGGCCAAGAGCGGGTCCGTGCGCTGCAGTCATCGTGGCAAGTGTTGGTGACCGGGCTGGTGGCAGCGGCGGCTGAGAATACGCTGGGTGAATCCAGACGTCCAGTTAACGACGTTTCACCCAGTTGTTCATAACGATCTGATGGTCGGTGGGGCCGTTTTGTGCTGAACGCTCAATTGTGGTGTCTACAAATGTGGTAGTTTCCTCTGGAATGTGACCCGCAACATAGTCCACCAGGATGTGGCTCATCAGAGCCGCGGGAGGCCAGCTACCCGCTGGACAGCCACCGGCGGTGCAGCCTATCCCCTGCATTGCTGGGGAGGACGGAAGGAATTACCTCGTGAACATATTGACTGCTGTCGAGCCGGCAATGTTGGATTCTGGCCCCGTGGGGACGGGCCATTCACAGCAGCAGGTTCCGGCGAGCATAAAGTAGCGGCATGTTCAGGTACCTCGCCAAGCGCGGAATTACATACGTTTTCATGATCTTCCTGACCACTTCAGCTGGATACCTCCTGGCGGTGAGTACCCTCAAGCCAGCCCTGCTGGAACAGGAGCGTATTCCGCGTCCCACGCCGGAGCAGGTGGTGAACTCCCTGAGCCTCAAGGGGCTGAATCCTGAGCTCAATCCCTGGGAACGCTATGTTGACTGGCTCACGGGCATTGTGACCCGCTGGGATTGGGGCAGAAGCCCCAACGGTGCGTTCATCAACGCTGAATTTGGTGACCGCGTGTGGATTTCCACCCGCCTTTTCCTCGCATCGATTATTCTCACGCTGGTGATCGGCGTTGCCCTTGGTGTTTATTCTGCAGCCCGCCAGTACAAGTTCTCGGACCGTGCCATCACGGCCTACAGCTACCTGGCCTATATCGTCCCCGCGCCGATTGCCTACTTCCTGGTGCAGCTTGCGGCCATCAACATCAACGACACACTCGGCAAGCGAGTCTTTTTCGTGACAGGCATTTCCACTCCCGGAATGGACCCAGGATGGGCGCAATTCGTCGATATGGTGGCGCACTATGCGGTACCAACCATCGCGATCACCCTGGTGGGCTGGGGCTCCTACCAGATCGCACAGCGGCAGTATCTTTTGGATAACGTGAACGCGGACTTTGTCCGGACGGCACGCGCCAAGGGACTTACTCGGAACCAGGCAATCAGCAGGCATGCACTGCGGGTCTCCTTCATCCCAGTGGCCCAAAGTATCGCTTTCACGATCCCGGCAATTTTCGCCGGTGGCTTCTTCGCAGAAAAAATCTTCGCGTGGCCCGGAGTCGGCTCTTGGAGCATCGACGCCATCTCACAGCAGGACGTAAATGCAGCCACGGCCACCCTGGCCTACGGCTCTGTGATCTTTGCGATCGGTGCCATCCTGGCAGACTTCGCCACCACATTGGTTGACCCGAGAGTGAGGGTGCAGTAAGCATGACAAATCTTAATGCTGTTGATCCCGCCGCCGTAGCGGAGGAAGCTCATCTAGAAGGCCATGAGGTGGTCATCAACAAGTCGACCATCATCCTTCGGCGATTCCTGCGTAACAAGACTGCCGTCGCTGGCCTGATTGTCTTTGTAGCCCTCACCATCTTTTCCTTCATTGGAGGGTTCTTCACTGAGTGGGACAAATCCAAGATTGACCCGTTCAGTATCGGCATGGCGCCGTCCTCGGATCACTTCTTCGGCACGTCCCAGGCTGGAATTGATCTCTACGCACAGATGGTGGAGGGCACCCGCGTTTCCATCCTTATTGGACTTGTTGTGGGGTTGGTCTCCGTTCTGGTGGCGGCTGTCTACGGCTGCACTATGGCCTACTTCGGTGGCAAGGTGGACAAGGTCATGCTGTTCTTCCTGGAAGCGCTGATCATGATGCCTGCCCTTCTGGTGGTAGCTGTTGCCACCAACGGCGGCGGCGGAGGCTCCTTCAAGCAGGCCCTGCCCAGCTGGCTTCTCCTGACAATCGTCCTGCTGGTTTTCAGCTGGATGGGCACAGCCCGGTTGATCCGCTCCATGTCCATGTCGCTGATGTCACGGGATTTCGTTAAGGCAGCGCAGTTCATGGGCGTACCGGCCCGCCGGATCGTGTGGCGGCACCTCGTTCCCAACATTGGCTCCCTCCTGGTCCTGGACATCACGCGCGGTGTGACAGCCGCAATCCTGGCCGAGGTGACATTTTCCTTCATCGGTATCGGCATCAAGGTCCCGGACGTCAGCCTGGGCGTACTGATCGGCGGAGCTACCTCGCAGGTCCAGACCTATCCCTGGATGTTCTGGGTCCCGCTGGGCGCCATGTTCCTCCTGACCGGCTCCCTGGCCATGATGAACGATGGCCTACGGGACGCCTTTGATCCCAGCTCCAGCTCCGTCGGCAAAGCCAAGAAAAAGAAGAAGAGCACGTCATGAGTCGTGAAACATCCCCAGAACCCAGCGAATCACTCCCCGTCTCCGCAGTGGCCGCGAGCCCAGTAGGACGAAGCACTGCTGAGCGCCTCCACGTTGCAGGCCTCCATGCTCCCGGGGATGCAGTGCTGTCCGTCCGTGACCTGAACGTTCGGTTCAATTCGGAGAACGGCGTGGTGCATGCAGTCCGAGGTGTGGACTTTGACCTGCTCCCGGGCAAGACGCTGGGTATTGTGGGCGAATCCGGCTCCGGGAAGTCTGTTACGTCAATGGCCATCATGGGCCTGTTGCCGGAAACTGCTGAGGTGAACGGCTCCGTCCTACTCAAAGGCAAGGAACTGCTGGGCCTCAGTGACAAGGCGATGTGCAAGTACCGCGGCAAAGAACTCGCCATGGTGTTCCAGGATCCACTGTCCTCGCTGACGCCCGTCTACACCGTAGGCAACCAGATTGTCGAGGCTCTCACAGTCCACAATCCGACCATGAGCAAGCAGGCAAAAGAGGTGCGCGCCGCCGAACTGCTGGGCATGGTGGGAATCCCCAGCCCCAAGGATCGGCTCAAGGCCTTTCCGCACGAATTTTCTGGTGGCATGCGCCAGCGCGTCATGATCGCCATCGCCATCGCCAACAACCCCCGCGTCCTTATTGCGGATGAGCCGACGACGGCCCTGGACGTGACGATTCAGGCGCAGGTCCTGGAGGTCCTGCAGAAGGCGCAGGACGAGACAGGTGCCGCCGTCGTGATGATTACCCACGACCTCGGGGTCGTGGCTGGCATCGCGGACGACATCCTGGTGATGTACGCCGGCAAGCCCGTCGAGGCAGGTGTGGTGGATGATATCTACTACAACCCCAGGATGCCCTACACCATGGGCCTGCTGGGAGCGGTGCCACGGGTGGACATCTCCGAAAAGTCCTCACTGATTCCGATCGAGGGGATGCCGCCGAACCTGGTGCACACCCCGACGGGGTGCTCTTTTGCGCCACGTTGCCCACTCGCTGGCCCGGAATGCCTCACCGGCGAACCGCCCCTTCGCAAGGTTCCCGGCTCGTCCGCCCACCAGGCCGCCTGCGTCAAGGCCGAAGCGCTTGGCGGTGACGTCGACGTCCACGACATTTTCCACGCCCCGCCAGTGCCGGTGTCCAACTTTGCGGGAATACCGCGGGAGGACCGCAAGACGGTCCTTGAACTCCGCGACGTGAAGAAGCACTTCCCGTTGATGAAGGGCGCCCTGCTCAAGCGTCGCATCGGAACCGTCAAGGCGGTGGACGGCCTTAGCTTCGATATTCGCGAGGGTGAATGTTTCGCGATTGTGGGGGAGTCCGGCTCTGGCAAGACCACCACGCTCCTGGAAATCATGGAATTCCACAAGGACCAGGACGGTGAGGTGGTGATTGGCGGTCTTAGCAACAAGGAGGCTGCTGACTCCAAGACAAAGTTCGCCATGCGCAAGGAAATGCAGATGGTCTTCCAGGACCCCACAGGCGCCCTGGACCCACGTTTCACTGTGTACGAGGTCCTTGCTGAACCGCTGGTGAACCAGGGCATGGGCAAGTCGGATATCAAGAAGCGCATTATGGAATTGATGCGCCTGGTGGGGCTGCAGCCAGACCACGTCAATCGTTTTCCCAACCAGTTTTCTGGCGGGCAACGGCAGCGCATTGGCATTGCCCGGGCCCTGGCAGTGAATCCGAAGCTCGTGGTTCTGGACGAGCCCGTCTCCGCGCTGGATGTCTCGGTCCAGGCGGGTGTGATCAATCTTCTCGACAAGCTGCGTGCCGAGCTGGGCCTGAGCTACCTGATGGTCGCCCACGACCTCGCTGTTGTTCGGCATATCTCGGACCGCGTGGCAGTCATGTACCTGGGCAAGATCGTCGAGGTTGGTGAGGTGGGACGGGTGTTCGATAATCCCAGGCACCCTTACACCCGCGCTCTCCTGTCAGCGATTCCGGTACCGGATCCGGAGGTGGAACGAAACCGTGAGCGCATCATCCTCGAAGGCGACCTACCCACGCCCCTGGATGCACCCACGGGCTGCAACTTTGTTACCCGCTGCCCGGTGTACGCTGCGCTGCCTGAGGCCAAGAAGCAAAAGTGCCTCACGGAAGAACCACCCCTGGAAATGATTTCTGCGTCCCGGGCCGCTGCTCAGTTGGAAGCTGAAACCAGCACCGCGTTGGACCAGCGGTTTGCCTGCTTCTTCCCTGACGGAGACCTCGACCAGAGTTCGCTGGTCTCCCACGCATCGGCTGGCCCGCATGCGCCATAAATTTACCCACTCCACCTCAAGCACCACCTCTCGCACCAATGAAGGGAACACCATGAAGAACCTGACCAAGATCGGCGGGGTAGCGACTGTAGCCGCAGCCCTGGCCCTCACCGGCTGCGGTGGCGGCTCGTCCACGGGCCCGGAGACCGCACAGGGCGGTGGCACCGGAACCGACGTCTCAAGCCTGACCAGCGTCAACGAAAAGCCCGCAGCGGACCTGGAGCAGGGTGGCAAGGTCACCTTGCCCCTGGGCAACATCGGGCCGGACTTCAACGGCTTCTCCAACAACGGCAACAACGCCGACAACACCGCGCTGATGGCACCCATTAACCCGGTTGCCCAGAACGGCGGCGGTCAGGGCGGCTGCTGGGAGACGGACTTTGAAGGCAAGGTCACACCCAACCCGGATTTCTGCGAGTCGGTGGAGAGCGAAGTGGTGGACGGGAAACAGACAGTCACCATCAAGATCAATGACAAAGCCGTCTACAACGACGGCTCGCCCATTGACGTCAAGGCGTTCCAAAACACCTGGAACATCCTGAAGTCGACAGATGGCGAGTATGACGTTGTCTCCTCGGGCAACTACCCGTTGGTGGAGTCCGTTGAACCCGGGGCAAATGACAAGGAAGTTATCGTCAAGACGAGCTCACCTGTCTACCCGCTCGATTCCCTGTTTTACGGCCTGATCAACCCAAACGTCAACACTCCGGAAATCTTCAACAACGGCTTCTCCGGTGAGATGCACCCTGAGTGGATGGCTGGCCCGTTCAAGGTTGACCAGTACGATACCGCGGCACAGACCGTCACCATGGTCCCCAACGACAAATGGTGGGGTGACAAGCCGGTCCTGGAGTCCATTGTGTTCCGCCAGATGGAGTCCAGTGCAGCCATCGCTGCCTTCAAGAACGGTGAGATCGATGCCGTTTCCGCTAACACCCTGCCGCTCTACAAGCAGCTTGAAGGCACCGCAAACTCGGAGATCCGCCGAGGCCAGCGTCTCTTCGCCGGTGGCATGAACATCAATGCCCAGCGCATCTCTGACGTAGCTGTCCGCGAGGCCATCTTTACGGCCGTAGACCGCCCCGCCATCCGTAACGTCCGTTACAACGGCCTGAACTGGGAGGAGCCCAGCTCAGGCTCCATGATGCTGCTGCCGTTCTCGGAGTACTACCAGGACAACTACCCCGTCACCGAGACCGGCGCTGACGCTGCCAAGAAGGTCCTGACCGACGCTGGCTACACGGCAAACTCCGCTGGCATCATGGAAAAGGATGGCGCGCCCATCAGCTTCCAGGTTGCAAACTTTGGTGATGACCCCACGTCCCTGGCAACAACGCAGACCTTGGTGGACCAGCTCAAGCAGGCCGGCATGGACGTTGGAATTGCCCAGTTCGGTTCCGCTGAATTTGGCAAGGTCATCGGTGGGCGTGAATTCGACCTCAGCCTCTCCGGCTACACGGTCGGTTCCGACGCCACGGAGGCCGTCAAGCAGTTCTATGACTCCAAGACCAACACCAATGAGCTCGGTGACGCCGAGCTCGACAAGAAGATCCTTGACCTTGCTTCTATCGAGGACAATGCAGAGCGCAACAAGGCTGCCATGGACGTTGAAAAGGAGCACATGGCCAAGTACTTCTCCATGGGCGTCGTCTTCAACGGCCCGCAGATCTCGTTTGTCCGCACGGGCCTTGCAAACTACGGCCCTTCGCTGTTCCAGAGCCTGTCCCAGGTTCCTGACTGGACCACCATTGGCTGGGAAAAGAAGTAACTCCCTCCTGGTTCTGAACTAGCAGTAATCACCGAGGACCGGTACCTCCTGGATATCCAGGAGCTACCGGTCCTCGGTGTTTAACCGACCGCGCGTTACCGTGGACCCATGAGTACCACAGCAAAAATGGACATGCCCATCAGGACCGCACTAGCGGGCTTTGGTTTGTCTGGAAGCGTCTTCCATGCACCGCTGCTGGGTGCGGATCCTGAGTTTTCGCTGGAGATGATCAGCACCTCGGACCGGGAACGCATCGGCAACGCCGAGCAGCGGTACCCGGGCGCCGTCGTCGTCCCATCTCCTTCGGAGCTCCTGGACAGCGCTGAGCAGCTGGATCTGCTGGTGATTGCTACTCCACCCGCCACCCACTACGGCCTGGCCCTGGCGGCGCTGAAGGCTGGCCTTGACGTGGTGGTGGACAAGCCGTTTGCAGTCTCCAGCGCGCAGGGCAGGGAGGTTGCTGAACTGGCAGGACAGCTGGGGAGGACGCTTACTGTGTTTCACAACCGGCGCTGGGATGGCGACTTCATCACGGCCAAGTCCCTGGTTACGGGAGGTCTCCTGGGGGACGTCTCCCGGTTCGAGTCCCGTTTTGAGCGGTGGCAACCGACGGTGACCAAACCGTGGAAGGCGGTAGCAACTGCGGCCGACGGCGGCGGCGCGCTTTTTGATCTTGGTACGCACCTTATAGACCAGGCCCTGGAGCTCTTTGGCCCCGCCGTGGTGACACACGCTGAGCTGTCCGCCCACCGTCCTGGCGGCAGTGCCGACGATGACGCGTTTGTGGTCCTGCAACACCACTCGGGCGTGATCAGCCACCTGAGCATGAACCTGCTGTGCGCCCAGGTCTCTGCGCGGATGCGTGTCCTGGGATCAGCAGCGGCCTATACAAAGCAGGGCCTCGATCCGCAGGAGCCTTTCCTTGCTGCGGGTGGCAGCCCGCGTGATCCTGACTACGGTGTCGAGGACAAAGAGTGGGCCGGCCTGCTGGGCCGCGACGGGCACCTGGACGCTGTCACCACCGAACGCGGCCAGTACCCGGTGTTCTACCGAATGCTGGCAGCGGTGCTCCGCAGCGGCGGTGCCAGATCAGGAAAGCCGCTCCCCGTAGAACCCGGACACGCCATCCGGGTCCTTGAGATCATCGAACAGGCCAGGGACATAGCCCTTGGGGAGCGGCCGACTGATCGGGGGTGATCAGGCAGAAACGAGTTTGTGCCAATCGCTGACCAGGGGAAGTCCGTGGGCCGTGGAGACTGAATGGTGGGTAACCTGCCCGGCGGCAATGTTCAGGCCAGCAGCAAGCGCGGGATCGCGGTCGAAAGCTGCTGCAACACCCAGGTTGGCCAGGGCCGCGGCGTACCGCAAAGTCACGTTTGTGAGGGCGTAGGTGGAGGTGTTGGGGACCGCTCCGGGCATGTTGGCCACACAGTAGAAAATGCTGTTGTGCACCTTGTAGGTGGGGTCCTGGTGCGTGGTCGCGTGGGTGTCCTCAAAGCAGCCACCCTGGTCCACGGCGATGTCCACCAAAACCGACCCGGGCTTCATCCGGCTGACCAGTTCGTTTGTGACAAGCTTGGGGGCCTTGGCGCCGGGGATCAGCACCGACCCGATGACAAGGTCGGCGTCGATAACCGAGCGCTCAACCTCGTAGGTATTGGATGCCACGGTCCGCAGGCGGCCCTGGTAGAGCGCATCAAGTTCACGCAGCCTGTTGATGTTGATGTCCAGGATTGTCACCTCGGCCCCCAGGCCCATGGCCATGGCAGCGGCATTTGTGCCCGCCACGCCAGCTCCCAGCACCACAACCTTGGCGGGCCGGACGCCCGGAACGCCGCCCAGCAGGACGCCCTTGCCGCCTGCCGGCGCCATCAGGGACGTTGCGCCCACCTGGACTGACAGGCGGCCAGCAACTTCGGACATGGGCGCCAGGAGCGGCAGGGAACGGCCGTCCTGCACAGTCTCGTAAGCTATGGCTGTGACTCCGGAGTCCAGCAATGCGTGGGTCAGTTCGGGTTCCGCGGCCAGGTGGAGATACGTGAAAAGGATGAGTCCCTGCCTAAAATGCCGGTACTCGGATGCAATGGGCTCCTTGACTTTCAGGACCATATCCGCACGGCCCCACACCTCGTCGGCGGCTTCGACGATCTCAGCGCCAGCCACCGCGTATTCCTCATCGGTGATGCTCGAACCCGTGCCAGCGCCAGCCTCGATCAGGACTGTGTGCCCGGCGGTCCGGAACTCATGCACGCCTGCCGCGGTGATGGCCACCCGGAATTCGTTGTTCTTGATTTCTTTGGGGACACCGATGATCATTGGGGGCTCCGATGCTGGTGGCCCTCTGGGGCCGGTGTGGTCAGGACTTGTATTTACAGAATATGACTGGTTGTGAGCTGGCTGACAGGTCAGCTGGTGTGTAGCACCAACAGTTTCCCGGAAAATCAGGCTTTTTCTGTGGGTGGACTCGACAAATGTTCAGGTCTCGGGCGGCAAGTGTCTTCTGCTGTTGGTTCGGTTTTTTCGATGAAGCCGAAGTACTGTTGCACCATGCTGCAGCAAGACGTGGAACGGCTCGTGGAGCAGGTAGCCCTTCGCCTTGGCTGGGGGCTTTCCCTGGAGGACCTGGATGGCTTGCTCCTGGCATACAGCTCCAATCAGTCACATGCGGACAGGGTCCGGGTGAACTTCCTCTTGAGCAAGCGTGTGGCTGCCGATGTCAGCGCGTGGCAGCTGTCCCATGGAATCGCGACGGCGGTCCGGCCGGTTGCGATCCCTGCAAACCCTGAGCTTGGCATGCTGGGGCGGGTGTGTGTCCCGCTGACGGTACGTGGTTTTCGGGTCGGCTACCTCTGGGTGCAGCAGGAGCAGGGCGAGGAAAGTCCCGCGGCGATCCTGCGTGCGCTGCACAGCGAGCAGGGAGATATTGCGGCGCTGGCAGCCATGTTGCTTGAATCGAATACTGTGGAGTCCGGTTTCCGACGGAGCCGTGAACGGGAATTCCTGGCTGCCTGCATGGGGGACGCCAACGCCATCTCCGCAGTTGCCGGTTGGCGCGAAGTCCAGGGCAAGGGTCCCTGGCACGTGGTGACAGTTCTGCAGGCAGATGGCCTGGCTGGTGGTGAGGACCCTGCTGCAGCACGGCTAATCCATAGTTCCGCAGCCCTGCAGGCCACGGTGGGCGTGGATGCTGCCCTCTTCAGTGGCGGCACGGAGACCCACTCGGTGGTGCTGTTCCGCGCATCGCCTGGCCGCGCCGTCCACGCGCAGGTCCTGGTGCACTACCAGCTCGAGTTGGCCAAGCGGTCCGGCAGGCCTGTCCACAGGATCATTTTGGGACTCAGCGAAGGCTTTGAACGGCCTCGGGAGCTTGCCGAGGCATACGCGGAATCCAAGGTCGCGGCACAGGCGGCAGCGGTGGACAGCCAGCTTGGTGAACTTGTCGACTGCCGTTCCACAGGTGTGTACCAGGTCCTGGCCTCCGCCGGGGGTGGAGCTGGGGCCTGGGCAGAGGCCAGTTCAACGTATTATCGGCTGCTCCTGGACCACGATCGCGCCGGAGAACTGTTGCCTGTCCTCGAACTGCTCTACGACAACGACGGCGCGGTCCAGGACGTCGCAACGGCCCTTCACCTGCACCGGAGCAGCATCTACAACCGGCTTGCCAGGGTCCGGAAGATCATTGGTGTGGACCCGCTCAAGGGCGCTGCGCGGCTGGAGCTCCACTCCGCCATGAAAGCCCGGCGCTGGGCCGGCCGGCCGCGAATCTAGGGCCGCGGAGCCGTGGCCCCTTGATTTCCGCGGCTGCAGGCCTGGCGGAGACGTTCACGGGTGCCGCGAGGCGCGTTATCGGGACCGTCTCAGGTGAGTGGCTCGTGGCCGGAGAGAGAATCAGGTTTCTTCTCCCTGGCCTTCTGCTCATCCAGCCAGGCCATGATGGCCGTAAGCCGGATCCGGCGGTGGGTTCCGCGATACTCCACCGGGATCTCACCCCGGTCCGTCATGTTGCGCAGGTACGTATGGGAGATTCCTGCCAGCTCCGCTGCCCGCGAGGTGGTCAACATATCCTCGACACTGCTCACTGTCACCGACTCTCCGGCCCCCAGGCGGCGCAGGAGGTCCACGACGGCGTCGCGCGCCGGCTCCGGCAGGCGGTGAACCGTGCCGTCAACAAACACTGTGATGTCGGAGCTGCCCTCAAGCGTTCGGTGCAGCTGTGTCGCATCGTCGGCAGGCAGTGCGGGTGATGTCCGGGGTGCAATGAGGGCCATGCGATCAGACTACCGGCGGACGCGCATTGCTGGCGTTATGCTCAGGAAATGACATTGACTGGCGGCCGGGACGTTGAATCCGGCGGGGTGCGCGGAAAGTTGTATTCGACTGTCTCGGCTGCGCAGGACGGCTCGCGCACGGCGTACGTGCTGCTGCACGGCATTGGCGTGTCGCATCGCTACCTCGAAAGGCTGCATCGCGAGCTTGCCGTGGGGGCGGACGTCTACACCTTCGACCTTCCAGGCTTCGGTGGGACGCCCCGGCCGCGGAGAGCTTTCGAGATCTCTGACTTCGCCCGCTTTGTTGCCGGTGTTCTCCGGAACGTGGGCGTGGAATCCTTTGTTGTGGTGGGTCATTCCATGGGCACCCAGTGTGCTGTTGAGGTTGCCAGGCTGATTCCCGGCCAGGTGAGGGGTGTGGTCCTGATGGGGCCTGTTGTGGAGTCCAGCCGTCGAAGCGTCGCGCTCCAGGCGGCTGAGTTAACCAGGGACGCCATGTTCAGTGAGTCGGCGTCGGCAAACAGGATTGTTTTTGTCGACTACCTTCGGGCCGGCCCCCGCTGGTACTTCACGGAGCTCCCCGTGATGATGGATTATGCGCTGGAGAATAGGCTGGCCGACGTCGTCGCGCCGGTGCTCACGCTGCATGGTGAGCAAGACCCGGTGGCGCGCCGCACATGGTGTGTTCGTCTTGCGCGGGGTGCACGGCAGGGCATGTCACGCGAGATCGCTGGCCACGGACATGTGTTCCAGCACACCGCAGCCGGGGAAACCGCTGCCGCTATCACGCAGTGGGCAGGTTCTCTTGGGGCCACCAGCGGGTCTTCGCCAGGCGCCTGACCGCCCCCACGGTGGGAGGGGCCAGGCGCAATGGCTGGTGCTGGTCCGCCTAGAGTCCCAGCTCTTCGAGGACAGGCAGCTTCTCGCGGACGCGGCTGCGGGCCTGCGAGGCGTTCGGTGCGGCCAAGGCAAGTTTTGCCAGTTCCTGAGCCTCGGCAAGGGTCACAGTCTTCAGCACGGCGGCCACGGCAGCGAGGGACCGTGCTGTCATGGACAGTGTGGTGACGCCCAGGCCGGTCAGGACAACAGCCAGGGCAGGATCCGCTGCCGCTTCGCCACAGACGCCCACCGGTTTGGTGTTGCCTTCGGCACGGGAACCCTCCACTGTGAGACCCACCAAACGCAGTACTGCCGGCTGCCAGGGTGTATTCAGGTTGGCGAGCGGGCCAAGCTGTCGGTCCGCGGCCATGGCGTACTGCGTCAGGTCATTCGTGCCGAGACTGGCGAAGTTGACCTCGCGAAGGATGGCCTCCGCGGTCAGGGCGGCAGAGGGAACCTCCACCATGACGCCCGGGTTGGTGATCCCGGCCTCCGTGCACATGCCAGCAAAGTGTGCTGCTTCTTCGGCGGTTGAGATCATGGGGGCCATTACCCAGACATCGGCGTCAGAGTCCTTCTCGGCCTGGGCAATTGCCTGGAGCTGGCGGTCCAGCACCCCCGGAGTGGTGAAGTCCGTGCGGTAGCCGCGCACGCCCAGTGCCGGATTTGGTTCCGTGGCATCCGTCAGGAAGGGCAGGGGCTTGTCCGCGCCTGCGTCGAGGGTTCGGAGTACTACCTTCTTGCCGGGGAACGCGTCGAACACGCTCTTGTAGGCGGCAGCCTGCTCTTCAACAGTGGGCTCGGTGTCACGCTCCAGGAAGCAGAATTCGGTGCGGAACAAACCAACGCCTTCCGCGCCGAGCTCTGCGGCGGCGGCGGCGTCCTTGCCGCCGCCGACATTGGCCAGCAGTGGAACCTCATGGCCGTCCGCGGTGACGCCCCTGCCGTCAAAAACAGCCAGCAGGGAGGCGTTGGATGCCCAGGCCTGCGCTGCGCTGCGCTGGTCAGTGTCCGGTTCCAGGCTGATGGTTCCGGCGGCGCCATCGACATATACCTCTGAACCATCCGCTATACCCTCAACGCCGGCCGCGGCCACCACGGCGGGCAGGCCAAGGGAACGGGCGATGATTGCAGTGTGCGACTGTGGACCGCCGCCGGAGGTGATCAGGGCAAGAACTTTTGCCGGATCAAGGGTAGCGGTGTCGGCCGGGGCAAGATCCTCGGCCACGAGGATGAAGGGAACGTCCGACGCCGGGATCCCCGGCGCTGCGACGCCCCTCAGCTCTGCGACGATACGGGCGCGCACGTCCAGAACGTCAGTGGCGCGATCCGCCATGTAGCCGCCCAGGTTGTGCAGCATCTCCGAGACGGACGCTCCCGCCTCCCAAATGGCGCGCTGGGCTGAGGTTCCACGCCCGATCAGCTTGGCCGCGTTCTTCAGGAGCATGGTGTCCTTGGCCATCAGGGCGGTGGCCTCCAGGACAGCTTTGCCATCCCCCGTAGCTGTGGCTGCACGCGCTTTGAGCTCATCATGGACGGACGTTGCCGCCGCTTTCAGCTCAGCTGTGGCATCCTCCGCGGACACGTCTGCTTTGCGCTGTTCTCCGGCGGCTGGCTCGCTGATCGGTTTCGGCATCTGCCGGACGGTCCCGATGATACGGCCCGGGCTGACGCCAACTCCTGGGAAGTTCTGCACTGAAGGTCCTCATTCTGCCGATAGCCAGGCTGCCCTGATTCCGGGGGTGCCGGGGGCGACGGACATCGGAGTCCAGCGCCAGGAAAACAGCCTGAAAAGATTGTATGTGATGCAGTTCATATAGCAACGCTATAGATGCTAGGGTAGCGGCTATGAGTTTAGATGGCCAGCGACCGCCAAAGGCACGTTTGTTGCGCGCGGCGGCCGAATTGTTGGCCAAATCAGCGGGAGAAGCAGTCTCCACGCGCCAGATCACGCAGCTGGCCGGGGTGAGTGCGCCCACGCTTTACCATCACTTTGGTGACAAGGAGGGGCTCTTTGAGGCGGTCATCTCCGCCGGCTTCGAAGAGTACGTGGCAGGCGAGCGCGATTTTGCCCCGTCCGGCCAACCGCTGGAAGACATTCGGCGGATGTGGGATAACCATGTGCAGTTCGGACTTACCCAGCCCTCGCTGTACCTGGTGATGTTTGGCAATATCCGTCCGGAGAGCCGCCCCGCCATCATTGCTGATGCCGAGGCGCTCATGGAAGAGGCCTTGAACAAGGCTGCAGTGGCAGGGCATATCAACGTTCCGCCGCGAGAAGCTGCCAGGAGCATCCTGGCCGCCACTGTTGGGGTGACCCTCATGCTTATCTCCGAGCGCGCGCCGGAGCGAAACCTTGAACTGTCCTCCATGACCCGTGATGCCATGATATTCGCGGTGTCCACGGACCAGGCCCGGGGTAGTGAACCTGAGAACTCCGGGAAATCATCAGTGGTGGTGGCGGCGATCGCGCTCAACGCCGCACTGCAGGCATCCACTGCGGATCAGTTGTCCAGCTCCGAACTCAAGCTCTTCCTTGAATGGTTGCACCGTATTTCCACCAGTTCCACCACCTGAAACACCAGAAGATTCCTCGTACACCAAGAGGCCGCCGGCACGTGGCGGTTTCCATCAGAACATCACTATCGGACCTTCCTGCGGAGCAGCAGGAATCACTGTTAGGAAAGCACAATGGCAACAGAGACCGTTGCGAAACCCCGCACCAGCGTGCGGGTGGGCGTTCAGAAGTTTGGAACGTTCCTGTCCGGAATGATCATGCCCAACATCGGTGCTTTCATCGCGTGGGGCATCATCACTGCACTCTTTATTGAAAAGGGGTATTTCCCCACACCAGCGCTTGGTGGCTTTGGAACCGATGCTGACGGTGTTCCCTACACGGGCCTCGTTGGCCCCATGATCACCTACCTCCTTCCCCTCTTGATCGCCTATACAGGCGGAAAGATGGTGCACGGCGTCCGCGGCGGCGTCGTGGGTGCCATTGGCACCATGGGTGTGATTGTGGGTGCAGGCATCCCAATGTTTATTGGCGCCATGATCATGGGGCCGCTGGGTGGCTGGTCCATGAAGAAGCTCGACAGCCTCTGGGACGGCAAGATCCGCCCCGGCTTCGAAATGCTGGTGAACAACTTCTCTGCCGGTATCTGGGGCGCGCTCCTGGCCATGCTTGGCTTCTTCGGAATTTCTCCCCTGGTTGCCAGCTTCACCGAGGCTGCCGGTAAAGGTGTGGAGTTCCTGGTCAACAACGGCCTGCTCCCACTGACAAGCATCTTCATTGAACCTGCCAAGGTGCTCTTCCTCAACAACGCCATCAACCACGGTGTGCTGACCCCGCTCGGTGTCCAGCAGGCACAGGTGGACGGCAAGTCCATCCTGTTCCTCCTCGAAGCCAACCCTGGCCCCGGCCTGGGGATCCTGTTGGCCTTTGCGCTCTTTGGCCGCGGTGCAGCCAAAGCCTCGGCTCCCGGCGCAGCAATCATCCACTTCTTCGGCGGAATCCACGAGATCTACTTCCCGTACGTCCTGATGAAGCCGGCCCTGATCGTCGCAGCCATCGCAGGCGGAATGACAGGTATTGCCACACTGTCCATCACCGGGGCCGGGTTCCGCGCTCCAGTAGCTCCCGGATCCATCATTGCCGTGTATGCCCAGGCCGCCAGCGACAGCTACGTCGGCGTGACGCTTTCGGTCCTGCTTGCCACCGCAGTCTCCTTCCTGGTCGCTGCAGTGATTCTCCGGGCTTCCAAAAACAAGGGTGACGCCGATGGCGACCTCAGCGCCGCCACGTCAAAGATGGAAGACATGAAGGGCAAGAAGAGCTCGGTATCCAGCCATCTGACGGGTGGTTCGGGCAACGTCGCAGTCCTGGCGGGTCCGGTGCGCAACGTTGTTTTTGCCTGCGATGCCGGGATGGGTTCCAGTGCCATGGGCGCGTCAGTGCTCCGGAACAAGATCAAGGCGGCCGGCTTCCCGGACGTCAAGGTCACCAATTCCGCCATT
Organism: Pseudarthrobacter sp. PS3-L1; assembly: GCF_030063285.1. GTDB lineage: Bacteria > Actinomycetota > Actinomycetes > Actinomycetales > Micrococcaceae > Arthrobacter. The sequence goes on from NZ_JASISU010000003.1 coordinate 677,262, forward strand.
GCCAACCTCAGCGACACCTATGACATTGTGGTGACCCACCAGGATCTGACCGAACGCGCCAAGCCGGCAACGTCCAGTGCAGAGCACTTCTCGGTGGACAATTTCATGAACAGCCCCAAATACGACGAAATCGTGGAACTGGTGCGCAGTAGCCACCAGGACAGCGGCGCGGCCGATGCCGCTCCTGCGGCAGCTGCAGCGACCCCAACGCCTGCCCGTACGGATGAGGTAGCCGCCACCCCGGCGTCGGACATCCTTGTCAGCGAGAGCGTCATCCTGACCGGAACCGCCACCACCCGGGACGAGGCTATCGACGAAGCCGGCCGGCTGCTCTTGGCCCGCGGTGCCGTGGACCAGGGCTATGTTGACGCCATGCACGAGCGTGAGGAATCAGTGTCCACCTACATGGGCAGCTTCCTGGCGATCCCGCACGGTACCAACGCTGCAAAGGACCACATCATCAAGTCAGCTGTTTCAGTGATCCGCTACCCCAACGGCATTGACTGGAACGGCAAAGAGGTCAAGTTTGTGGTGGGCGTTGCGGGCGTGAACAATGAGCACCTGCACATCCTGTCCTCCATTGCCAAGGTCTTCACCAGCAAAGACCAGGTTGCCCGGCTGGAGTCAGCGGGTTCCGTGGAGGAAATCCTGGATCTCTTCGGAAAGGTCAATGCATAGTGAAAGCAGTACATTTCGGTGCCGGAAACATCGGTCGTGGTTTCGTGGGGCTGCTGCTCCACGATGCCGGGTACCAGGTGGTCTTCGCGGACGTTGCGGAAGCTTTGATCGATCAGCTCTCCGCGGCCTCGAGCTACCAGGTGCACGCTGTGGGGGAGAATCCCACAGTGCACTCCGTGGACAATTTTCGGGCACTGAACTCGGGCAGCCAGGAAGACGAGCTGATCGCGGAGATCGCCACCGCTGACGTGGTCACCACCGCCGTTGGCCCGCACATCCTGAAGTTCGTGGCGCCGGTCATCGCCAGGGGATTGGCTGCCCGGTCTGCTGATCTGGCGCCGCTGCACGTGATGGCATGCGAGAACGCCATCAACGCCACGGACATCCTGGCTGCGGAAGTCGCGGACAGGCCGGAAGCTGCCAATGGCGCACTGGATGGCCGGGCCGTCTTCGCGAACACTGCCGTGGATCGAATTGTGCCAAACCAGGCGCCGGGCCAGGGCCTGGACGTCACGGTGGAGACGTTCTACGAGTGGGTCATCGATAAAACGCCTTTCGGGGCCGACGTTCCGGTGATCCCTGGTGCAACGTTTGTGGGTGACCTTTCGCCCTACATCGAGCGGAAACTGTTCACTGTCAACACGGGTCACGCCTCCGCAGCCTACTTCGGGTTCCAGGCCGGAATCGAGAAAATCTCGGATGCCATGGCGGATGCCGACGTGGCAGAGGACGTCCGGGCGGTCCTTGAGGAGACCAAGCAGTTGCTGGTCTCCAAGCACGGGTTCACCGCGGATGAGCAGGAAGCGTATGTGCAGAAGATCCTGGTCCGGTTCTCCAACCCGTATCTGCCTGACACCGTTAACAGGGTGGGCCGCGCACCGCTGCGCAAGCTGAGTCGCAATGAGCGCTTTGTTGGCCCAGCGGCCCAGCTGGCTGAACAGGGGATTGTGCCAGAAGCTCTGCTCGGTGCCATGGCCGCTGCGCTGCGTTTCAACGATCCCGAGGATGCCGAGGCCACCGAGATGGCGCAGATCCTTGGGTCGTCCAGTCCGGTAGATGCCACCACGCAGATCACGGGCCTGGAGCCAGGGCACCCGCTTTTCGCAGCCGTGGTGGCGCTGGTGGAGGACCAGCAGTCTCCACGCTGACACCTCCATTTCCGTAACGCCAGGAGCCGGCACTCACTGTGAGTGCCGGCTCCTGGTTTTTGGGACCGCCTGGGCACTTGCGCGCTGGGTCTCCTCACCTTTCGGGTGGTGCTGCGGCGTGTTGCCGACTGTGGGCGGTGTGTCCCGGCGTCGGGCGCTCAAAGGTGGGGATTTTCAGGGTCCGACGGCGGGTAACGTATGGGTCATGAGTGAGGCTTCCAGGGAATTGCTACGTACTGACGTCGACGGCGGCACGTTTGTGCTCCGCAATGCCGTCAGTGCTGATCTCCCGGACATTCTCCGGCTACTGATGGCTGATTCGGTGGGTGTCACGCGGGAAAATCTGGTCCAGATGGATCCGTACCGTGAAGCGTTCACTGCGATCGACACCGACCCCGCCCACCAGTTGGTGGTGGGCGATTTTCTGGGGATCGACGGCGTCATGCCCACGGTGGCAACGTTCCAGCTCAGTGTCATTCCCGGACTTTCACGGCATGGCTCGTGGCGCTCGCAGATCGAGGCTGTCCGGGTGTCAGCGGATCTTCGGGGAAAGGGGCTGGGCACACTGATGATCCAGTGGGCCATTGATGAGTCGCGGCGTCGAGGCTGTTCCATGGTGCAGCTGACCACTGACAAGTCGCGCACCGATGCGCAGCGGTTCTACGGACAGCTAGGGTTTGCCGGCAGCCACGTGGGCATGAAGCTGATTCTCTAGGGACATCTTGACTATTAGGCACCCTAACTATTAGGCTACCTAAGTATGGACACCTTGCGCAGCACAGACCCAGCGTTGCTCAGCCTGGCACAGGACTTCCGCGAGAGTCTCCGACTCAGCGTCTACCTTGCCCGCCGGTTGGACTCCGAGGGTGAACTCAGCGCCGTGCAGGTGAGCACCTTGAAGATGCTTTTCGACGGCGGTGTCCGAGTGGGCGAAATTGCCCGCAACCTGGGAGTCCGGGTTCCCAGCGCCACCGAGCAGATCATCAAACTGGAGAAAGCCGGGCTCGTTGGCCGCGAGCAGGACCCGGATGATTCCCGTGCCGTACAGGTGGCTATAACCGAGGCCGGCCGAACGGCTGTCGAGGAGGCCAACCGGAAGCGTAATGCTGCCGTGGCGAGCATCCTCGAAAACCTCGATGACGGCGAACGGGCGGCCCTCGTAGCGGCGCTGCCCGTCATTGCCAAGATCAACTCTGCCGGTTGACGCGCAGCTCGGACATCCCAGCCGGTCCGCATTCTGGCATTGGCCCACGCACTATCCACACGTTACTCATCAAGGCTGCCTATATGACGGCTGGTCAACAACAGGAGATACCCCATGAAGGGCTCGCTCGCAGGAGCACAGGCGGCGCAAGAGGCGCCTGACGCAGAAGAGACACTCCAGGCGGAAAAGGCATCGCTGCTCAAGCAGCCAAAAGCCGTCTGGGCCACAGCTATTGCAGCCGTTTTTGCTTTTATGGGGATCGGGCTGGTCGATCCGATCCTCCCAGCCATTGCCAAGAACCTTGACGCCAGCCCCAGCCAGGTCTCGTTGCTTTTCACCAGCTACTTCCTGGTGACAGCGGTGGCCATGCTGATCACAGGGTGGGTATCCTCCCGGATTGGCGGCAAGAAGACGCTGCTGATCGGCCTCGCCATCATTGTGGTGTTCGCCTCGCTGAGCGGCACCGCCACCAGCGTTAATGAACTTGTGGGATTCCGGGCCGGCTGGGGCCTTGGCAACGCCCTCTTTGTCGCGACCGCCCTTGCCGTGATTGTGGGCGTGGCCAGCGGTGGCGCGGGCACAGCCATTATCCTTTACGAGGCGGCGCTGGGCCTGGGCATTTCGCTCGGCCCCCTGCTCGGCGCGCTCCTGGGCGGCTGGCAGTGGCGGGCACCATTCTTTGGAACCGGGGTGCTGATGGCAATCGCATTCATTGCCCTGCTCACACTGCTGCCAGCGACCCCCAAACCAGAAGCCAGGATTCGCCTCCGCGACCCGTTGCTGGCTCTTGGGCACAAGGGGCTTCGGACCACTGCTGCCAGCGGCCTTTTCTACAACTATGGCTTCTTCACCATTCTCGCTTTCACGCCCTTCATCCTAGGAATGGATGCCTACGGAATCGGTGGCGTGTTCTTTGGCTGGGGCGTGGCAGTCGCCATCTTCAGCGTGTTTGTTGCCCCCGTTCTTCAGAACCGGTTTGGTGCTGTCAAGGTTCTCACCGGAACCCTCGCGCTGCTTCTGCTTGACCTGGTGGGAATAGGCCTTGCTGCAGGGCATTCAGTCCCCACGGTGGTGGTGCTGGTGATCGCGGCGGGCGCCCTGTTGGGCGTCAATAACACCGTCTACACGGAACTGGCCATGGGCGTCTCCGATTCACCGCGTCCCGTAGCCTCCGCTGGGTACAACTTTGTCCGCTGGATGGGTGGCGCGTTGGCCCCATTCCTCGCGGCCCAGCTGGCTGAATACTTTGGCCCCCAGGTTCCCTTCTTCGCTGGGGCCCTGGCCATGGGCATTGCCATCCTGGTAGCCCTCAGCGGACGCAGGTACCTCACAGCCCACGAACCGCACATCGTCTGAGGCCCTAGCGTTGGCCCGCTGCCGTGGGACGTGAGTACAGCACCACAAGAATCACGACGCCGGTCACCACCGCCTGCATCAGCAGGATTAAGGTGGTGGCCTGTCCTATGTAGAGGGCCAACAGCAGCGGAAGCATGGCAGCTATGGTGACATCCAGCCCCCGCAGCAGGGCGGACAGCTGGGTTCGGGGGACTGGCCCGAAGGGCGTGTCCACCGGTGGCACTGTCCAGTCCGCTGCAGGCCGGGATGCCCCACGGACGGTTCCGGCGCCCATTCCCACCCCGGCCAACGCGCCAACAAGGATCAGGGGAAGGCCACCGCGTCCCAGCAGCACAACAGCCCCGCTCAGCACTGTCATCCACAGGCCCAGTGCGACGGCGGGCATCAGCATCCGACTGGCGCGAACCTGGGCGGGGGATAACGGCAGCATCGCGTCCAGCTCGGGAAGCAGGGCGGTACGCCTGGCCACCGTTCCCATTCCGCTGGCCACGACACAGCCAGCAATCACCACAAAGGCAAGCTGGACGGGCACGGAAAGGCCGACGTCGGCCAGCATCAATGCCAGGCAGGCAACCAGCCACAGTGCGGGAACTGTAAGAGGGGGCTGGAGACGCAGGAATGCGGCGACATCAGCCTTGACCAGCCCCAGGTGGGGACTGCGCGCCGGCATGGCGTAGAGAGCAGCCGCACGGTTGGCTGCCATGGGCCTCGGCTCACCTGCCAGTGACCGCATCAGCTCGTTGGTGTCCAGGAAGAAGACCGAGGCGCCAGCATGCCCAGACACGGCGCCGCCGCGAATTAGCTCGCTACCCCTGACCTGGCCTGCCCGTCGGAAGACAACAACCACCATGCCGACTGCGGCCAGCAGGGCCAGCGCGAAAGCCCATGGGTCGGGTGCGAATCCCGGCAGGAGCGCCAGGGGTACCAGCACCAGTGCACTCAGGGCGCGTAGTGACCGAGGGTTCCGCACGCTGAGCTGAAGCATGGCGGCAATTCCCAGGACTCCCACGCTGGCAGCTCCAAAGGTTCCGGCCGCCAAGGCGTGTCCAGTGGCGCTCAGATTCAGGGCCGTCACAAGGCTGAAAGCGAAATAGCCAAGCACGGATCCCACCCCCACCCAGATCATCCGGCGCAGGAACGTGGGCCGCACCATGGGTGTCCGGTCAAGGGGCAAGGGAAGCCACCAGGTGCCCTGGGCGCCTGTAACGGCGATGGGTCCGAGGCGCCGCGACACCGTCAGGATTCCCGTCAGCGCAGCGTAGGTCAGGAGGGCCCAGAGCACACTGGAGGGTAGCTGGAACGAGTTTCCGGGGAGCAGCCCGCCCTGTGTCGGGTCCTGGCCAGCCACCTCGTCGCGCATTGCCAGGACAAAGGACACGGCAATCGCCGCCAAACATCCGAAGGCCAGGACAGAAGTGTAGATGTCCGCAAAAACCTCACCGAATGAGGTCCGTGCACGGTTATAGGATCGGGAGTTGCGGCGGGTGAAGGCCACAATATCGCGGGACAGGGTGGAGCCGGTGCCAGCACGCACCGCCCCGTGACGGACTCCGTTGTCAGATTCCCGCAATGTACGCTGCCCCCTGGTCTGCCGTTACCAGCTCCACCTCATCCTTGATCAGCAGGCAGGATGTGGCGGTGCGTACCAGCAGACTTGGGTCATGGGTGACCAGAACGGCTGCGCCGCCGGCTGCGGCATGGGCTGTAATCCGTTCGGCAAGGGAGTCCCGCATGACTGGGTCTAGGCGCTGTTCGGGCTCATCGAGGATCAACAGGGATGCCGGTCTAATGAAACCGGCGGCCAGCAGAAGCCTGCGGCGCTGTCCTGAGGAGAGCGCATCCGGCACGGCAGCCGCTCGGTCGGTGAGTCCAAAGAAATCCAGTTCAGCCCTGACGCTTTCCTCCGGATACTCCAGCGAGTGGCCACGAGCCACCAGCAGCAGGTGTTCGGCGACGCTCAGCGACGGGAAGAAGAGATCGTCGTCGAACACGGCTGCCACCTGGCGGCGGAAATGCACGGCATCCCGGTCAACGGCAATCCCGCTAATGCGTGCCTCGCCGCCCAGGGCAGGTTGGCGTCCCGCGATCGTCTGGACGACAGTGGATTTCCCGGCGCCGTTGACCCCCACGACCCCCAGGATCTCGCCCGCCTGCACAGACACGGAAACTGCTCCGCACACAGGCGCGCCACCATAGCCCACCAGCAGTTGATCGGCCTCGAGTAACGCACCCATTTCAGTCATGCACCAAACCTAGCGGCTGCGCCCGACGGTGGCTGTCACACAGCGGCGCTTAAACTGACGGACACCCTGGGAGTGCCGGGGTGTCCGTCGATGATGCCAAGTGGAGCAGGGATCAGTTCTTGCTGGCGTCAGCTTTCTTGGATCCCTTGGGTACAAACAGCGTTTCGGCCTGCTCCAGAGACATGCCGTTGGTCTCCGGGACCTTGAACATGACAAAGAAGAACGACGCCGCCGCGAAGGCCGCATACATGGCGTAGGTCAGCGGCAGGGATGCCGCCGCCATGACGGGGAAGCTGAGGGTAATGGCGAAGTTTGCGATCCACTGAGCCGCCGCCGCGATGCCCAGGGCTCGGGCACGGATCCTGGAGGGAAAGATCTCGCCCAGCAGGACCCAGACCAGTGGTCCCCAGGATGCGCCGAAGCTGATAACAAAAACATTTGCCGCAACCAGGGCGATGGGACCCCAGGCACCGGGAAGGGAGATGTCCTCGCCGGATCCTACGGCGGAGGAGAACGCGAGGGCCATGGTCCCGAGGGAAACTGCCATGCCGATCGAGCCTGTGAGCAGGATGGGGCGGCGACCAATACGGTCCACTAGGGCAATAGCCACCAGTGTCACCAAAATGTTCGTGATGGACGTAGCCACGGAAATGGTGAGCGAATCCTCCTCCTGGAAACCAACTGCCTTCCAGAGCGTGGTGGAGTAGTAGAAGATCACATTGATGCCAACAAACTGCTGGAGGACGGAAAGGATGATGCCAATCCAGACCACCGGCAGTAATCCAAACCTGTGGCCACGCAGGGACCCCTTCTGGCCAGCCACCCTGTCTTCTTCGATACCGCGCTGGATGTCGCGGATGCTGCGATCCGTGTCCTCGGCAGGGGCGATCATGTTGAAGACCTTGCGTGCTTCCTCTTCCCTGCCCTTGACCACAAGGAACCGCGGGGACTCTGGAAGGGTGAAGGCGATCCAGCCATAGACGATCGCGGGGACGGCGCCTGCCAGGAACATCCAGCGCCAGGCCTCAATGCCCAACCAGAACGGCTGGTCAGCGCCGCTGGCGCCATTGGCAATGACGGCGTCGGACAACAGGGCGGCAAAGATACCTGTGGTGATGGCGAGCTGTTGTAGCGACGCAAGGCGGCCACGCACCTGTCGCGGGGAAATCTCGGAGATATAGGCGGGTGCAATGACGGACGCCAGGCCAATGCCGAGTCCACCGACCAGGCGCCAGAAGACCAGGTCCCACACCCCGAAGGCGAATCCGGTACCCACTGCGCTGATGAGGAAAAGGGATGCGCCGATCTTCATGGCCGGAATGCGGCCATATTTGTCAGCAATGCGGCCCGCGAAGTATGCACCGGCGGCGCAGCCCAGCAGGGCAACCGCCACGGCAAAGCCGGTGAGGGCCTCGGAGAGGGCAAATTCTCCCTGGATGGCATCAACGGCGCCGTTGACTACCGAAGAGTCAAAACCGAACAGAAAACCACCTACGGCGCCCGCAAGCGCAAGCCAGATCACCCGCCTGGGGATCTTGGCTGTATCTTGCTCTTTGGCGCTGGCCATTGCATTTCCTTAAACCTCGACTGACTCCGCGTCCGGCGAAGCCTTATCAGTCTTACACCGTGAGCGCCGCCACTCCAGTCATTTCCAGCAAAAATGAGAGCAAGCAGACAGTATGCTTCTGATTTTCCGCCGTGTGGGACCCCGTTCGGGAGCCCACCCGGCGTCAGTGCCGATCAGTGCGCCGGAACGGGCTCCGGAGCGTCTGTCAGCTTCTTGTTGGGCAGGGCAAAGGTGATCAGGAACGCGATGCCCGTCAAAATGGCTGCAGTGAGCATGACCATGTCGATCGAGTCGGCGAAGCCCTGGATGATGGGCCTGGTGAGGGTTTCGTTTGCCGTGTGCAGCCAGCTGGTGTCATTCAGGGAATCGTTGGACGCCCCATTCTGGAAGAACTCGTACAGTTTGGCGTTGGCTGGATCCGCGGCAACGGCGGGATCCTTGAGTACTGCCTGGAAATCAGCAGAACCCATTGCAGATCTCATGCCATCGCCAATCTTGTCTGCGGCGAGGCTGAACAGCAGCGAGATGAACACTGCCGTGCCCACCGCGCCGCCCATGGAGCGGAAGAATGCTGCGGTGGAGGTACCCACTCCCATGTCCTTGGGAGGAACGGAGACCTGCATGGCGAGGGTCAGGGGCTGCATGCAGAAACCAAGGCCCATGCCTACGAACACGGCGATCAGGCCAGGAACCCACAGTGGAGTATCGACACCCAGCGTCAGGCTCATGGTGATGGCAGAAACCGTTAGCAGGGCGGTGCCAAGGATGGGGAAGATCCGGTAGGTGCCCGATGCGGAAATGGTTCTGCCAGCGGTGATGGATCCGGTGAGGATACCCACGGTGAAGGTAATCATCATCAGGCCAGCCTCCGTAGGGGTAAGGCCCTTGACCAGCTGCAGGTACATGGGGAGCATCGCGATCACAGCGAACATTCCAATGCCGATCAGGAAGTTCAGCAGTGAGGACAGGCCAAAAGTGAGGTTCTGGAAGAGCCGCAGGGGAATCAGCGCGTAGTCTCCAGCCTTCTTTTCTGCCGTGACAAACACCACGATGCCCAGGACTCCGAGTCCGTAGCAGAGGAAAGAATTAAAGGAGGTCCAGCCCCAGCTGCGGCCCTGTTCCGCAACCAGCAGGAGCGGCACAATGGCCAGGGTGATTGCTGCTGCGCCAATGTAGTCGATTTTCTGCTTGACGTGCTTGGCCGGCAGGTGGAGGTACAGGAAGACCACTGCCAGGGCTGCCAGGCCGATGGGGAGGTTGATGAAGAATACCCAGCGCCAGCCATCAAAACCCAGGATAGTGCTGGACCCGGCAAATGCCCCGCCCACCACGGGGCCCAGGACTGAGGAGACACCAAACACGGACATGAAATAGCCCTGGTATTTTGCCCGGTCCTTCAGCGGAACAATGTCTCCGATGATGGTCAGCGCGAGGGCCAGCAGGCCACCGGCGCCCATGCCCTGGATGCCACGTGCAATTGCCAACTCCGGCATCGAGTTCACGGAACCGGCGTAGAGCGAGCCGATCAGGAAGATAACAATGGCTGCCAGGTACAGGGGACGGCGGCCAAAAATATCGCTGAGTTTTCCATACAGCGGGGTGCTCACTGTCGAGGTGATGAGGTAGGCGGTGGTAGCCCATGCCTGCAGTGACAGACCGCCTAGGTCATTGGCGATCGTGTAGATCGATGTGGACACAATCGTCTGGTCCAGCGAGGAAAGGAACATGCCCAGCATGAGTCCCACCAGCACTGTCATGAGTTGCCGGTGCGTGAGGGTTGCCCCGGGCGCTGTGGCGGTAGAGTTTTTAGACACGGGGGCTCCAAGGGACCTAAAAGGATGATAGTTGCTTTCAGTAACTATCTTACTGCCAGATTTGTTCCCCGCACCATGGTCAGTGCGTCGTGACGGGTTGGTTCAGGATGCCACGAGGATGCCGTCCGGATCGCACCAGATCAGTGCCCCGGGGCGGAACCTGACGCCATCAATGACCAGGTCAATATCGCTCTCGCCCGCACCGTCCTTGGCGCTTTTGCGCGGGTTGCTGCCTAAAGCCTTGACGCCCAGGTCAAGCTTCAAAAGGGCCTCGCGGTCTCGGATGGCGCCGTTGATCACGACGCCGGACCACCCGTTGCGCACGGCGCTCGCCGCGATCATGTCCCCCATCAGGGCGGTCCTTAGTGAACCGCCGCCATCAATCACCAGCACGGCGCCGTTGCCGGGCGAGCCGAGGGTCGACTTCACCAGCGCGTTGTCCTCCAGGCAGCTGATGGTCCGGATGGGACCGCTGAAATGGGTGCGACCCCCGAGGGACTGGAACTGCAGGGCCATGGATTCCAGTTCCTCACCCCGATTGTCATAGAGGTCTGCGGTGTTGATGGCAGTGGTCGCGGTACTGGGCTCGGTCATGGTGCTCCGTTGCAGGTCTGGCCGGAACAGCCGGAAGTTGATGATCAGTTTGGTGCTGCAGCCCACGATAGTCTGAAGCTCACATCGGCCAGTCGTTTTGGGGAAAGCTCACGTCATGAATCAGTCAGATACTCCTGCCCCACTGCCCCCTCGCGGTAGTTCTGGTGCCAGCGCCGCCCTGGCGGAGCCTACCCGCAAGGTTTCCGCCCGTTGGGTCACTGGGTTGGTCCTGGTCAACGTGGGAATCAACGCAGCTTTTTTTGGTCCCATCAACATCTTCATCGGCCAGCAGGCCATCGGCATCGATCCGGCCAATAAGGAAGCTATCTTGTCCCTGGTGACCGGGTGCGGTGCGGCCGTTTCCCTCGTGGCCAATCCACTGTCCGGGGCGTTGTCGGACCGCACCCCCTCGCGTTTTGGCCGGCGCGCGCCGTGGGTCCTTGGTGGGGCAATCCTGGCGACGGCGGCGCTTCTGGCCATGTCGGGGGCCACCGCGGTTGCCATGATGGTGCTGTTCTGGTGCTTGGTCCAGCTGGGCGCCAACGCGGCCTACGCTGCCATTACCGCAGCTATCCCGGACCGCGTTCCGGTCCGCCAGCGCGGCAGGGTGGGCGGGCTGGCTGCCATGGGACAGACGGGTGGAATCCTGGTGGGAGCAGTGCTTGGCGCTGTTGTCACAGGGAACTTCCTGGTCGGGTACGTCCTGTGTGCGGCGGCCCTCCTCGTGTCCGTCCTGCCCTATATCTTCCACAGCGATGACCAGCAGCTCCCCCTAGCCGAGAGGCGCCCGTTTTCGCTGCTGCCGTTCCTGCGCAGTTTCTGGATCAGCCCTGCCAAACACCCCGACTTCGGCTGGGCCTGGCTGACGCGCCTCCTGGTGTACACGGGCAATCAGCTCACCATCGTCTACCTGCTTTTTTTCCTACGTGATGTCATAGGCTTCCCGGACCCGGCACTGGGCGTGCTGATCCTGACGGGAATCTACGCCGTTGCGGTCATGATCTCAGCAGTGCTGGCCGGACCCATGAGTGACAGGGTCGGCCGGCGCAAGCCCTTTGTTATTGGCTCGTCCGCAGCCATCGCCGCATCAGGCCTCATCATGGCGTTTTTCCCGGTTTGGCCCGGAGCGTTAGTGGGAGCGGCTGTTCTAGGATTTGGGTTTGGAGCGTACCTAGCGGTGGACTTCGCGCTACTCACGCAGGTCCTGCCCACGGCAACGGACCGGGGCAAGGACATGGGTGTCATCAACATTGCCAACTCGCTGCCCCAGGTCTTTGCACCGTTGCTGGCATTCCTCTCGGTGCAGTACCTGGGCGGCTACGTCACGCTTTTTGTCCTGGCAGCCATTATTGGCCTGCTGGGAGCTGTTTTCGTGGTGAAGATCAAGGGTGTCGACTGAGCGGACCCGGCGCCACCTACACTTGGCAGCATGAACCCCGACATTGTTGTGAGCGTCCTGTGCGGGCTGGCCATTGTTGTGGGCGTGGCCGGGACCATCATCCCCGTGCTGCCGGGCAGCATCCTGATTGGCCTGAGCCTGCTGGCATGGGCTCTCTGGGGCGGAGCCGGGGCCATCGGATGGGTGGTCTTCGGAATAGGGCTGATTTTTGTCGGGGCAGGAATGACGGCAAGTGCGGTCCTGACCGGCCGGAAGATGAAGCAGCACGCCATTCCCGGCCGCAGCGTGCTGGTCGGAATCCTGGTGGGAGTGGTTGGCATGTTCATCATCCCGCTGGTGGGCTTGTTTGTGGGGTTTGCGGCAGGACTGCTGCTCAGTGAGCTGGCGCGGACCCGGCAGGTTGGTACCGCTGCGAGGTCCAGTTGGGCTGCGCTGAAGGCTACCGGTCTGGGCATGTTGGTCGAGTGCGGGCTTGCCTGCCTGGCTGCGAGCACCTGGGTTATTGGCCTGTGGGTGGCCGCCGCAAATGCCTGATCCTCACGCCGCGGATAGCATGGAGTCATGACCGCCGGTGATGCTGAGCCCATTTTTCAGGACACCCGGGACCTCGCGCCCTTTGGCGCTGTGCAGCTGTGGACCCCTGTACGTGGTCTGACCGACAGCGTGAGTGGATTGCTCTCCGAGGTCATGGGCGGCAACAGCGGTTCGGTGCTCGCTGTGGATGGGGACATCCCGCGTGTGCACCGTCGCGAGTCCCGCACGGCCAAGGCTTTCCATCAGGCCGTGTACACCTCCAGGCAGCCTGATCGGCTCCTGGCCCTGGCCCGCACGTATTCAGGCTGGGCAGGGCTGGCTCATCTCATGGCCGGGTTGCAGGCCTACCGGAACAGCGACTACCGCCCGGCTTCCGAGCACCTGCGACGCGGACTTTCACTGCGGAACGACGACGATGCCAATGCCTATGCGCTGACGTACCTCTCGCGGATAGTCACCCGCGTTGAAGTAGTGGAGAAGGTGCAGGTGCCGGTGCTGTTCAGTGAGGAGTCAGTACTCCTTGCACTGTCACATGCGCTGCGCGAAACCGGCCGCACCGAAGATGCCCTGACCGCACTGGGTCGGCTGCCACCATCGTTGCCGTCCGCCTTGGCGCGTAGCTCGCTTGCTCTTTCGCTGGGGCGCACCGGGGCAGCAATTGCCTGGACGGAAGGACTGCTGAACGAGGACGACCTCTCAGCGGCCCTGTTACAGGTCCGCTCCCGTGCCCTCCGGCAGGAAGGCTGGCTCGAGGAGGCCCAGGAAGCACTTGCTGAGGTGCTTCGACGCCGCGGGACGGCCATGATGCTGCGCAATGACGCGATGAGTGAAAGGGCTTCGCTGTTGGTGGAGATCAGCAAGCGGAACCTGCATCCCAAGGAGTGGCTGCGCAAGCCTGATCAGGCTGGCGCGCGGCGCGATATTGATGAGGTGGAACGGATCAGGCGGGACCAGGAGAGCCGGCGGATCTGGAAGCAGGAGTGGAAGCGCTTGGGCGGGGATTGACCCACGCCTCAGAGTGGGGCCGGGAATACATGGACAATGATGACCTGCGTTTCCTGTGAGCCGTCGTAGCGGAGGTCGTAGCTGACTTCGAGGCCCGTCGCCGTTCCCGGTGTGATGGCGAATTCGTCCTTGGACGTCAGATCGGCTTCGGTGGCGGTGATCCATCGTTCGGCTGAGTCGCTGTCGATCCCGTAGCGGTTGACGCCATCGCGGATCAGGGCGAAATATTCTTCCGGGGAGGTGGCGGTGAGGAAGTATGTCACCTCGCTGAAATCAGGCCGTGCGTCAGTGGTGTTAAAGCGGATACGGCCTGTATCTCCGGTGATCACGCCGTCGGGCCCTTTGATGGTGAGGTCGATCTTCCCTGCGTTACGGGCATTGATTTCCGGCCCGTAACTTTCCTCGGCTACCCCGACGTCAGCTTTGGCCAGGGCGCCGGAGCTCATGTCCAGTGTGGCTGTGCTGGTTGCGAGGATCTGGTCCACACCGGCTGCGTCGAGGGTGGAGAATTCGCTGGTGTTCACAGTACTGCTTCCTTGGGATGCTGGTTCGGGTGGTGTGGGGCGCTCGCTCTGGCACCCGGTCAGTGCCAAGCTGGCAAGCAGTGCGGCAAGTGCCAGGGCTGCAGGCTGGCGGAGGCGAACTGGATGCTTCACTGATGTACCTCCGCGTCGAAGCCGGACACAAAGCGGTCCATGATGCCAGGAATGTTGTTGGTGGGGCGGTACTGCTCCACCCGGCCGTTGAAGTCTGAACCGATGATCTCACGGGCCTGGTCAGGATCAGTCGCCAACAGGTTCTGGTAGACCGGCAGTGTGTCCTGCTTGATGAGTGCCCACCGTTCGTCTGCGTTGGCAATGTTGCCTGCAGGGAATCCCGTGGTGAAGTCCGTGCGGAATTGGGTGGGGTTGTCCCAGTTGGTGAATGGCACGTGGTCCGGCCCCGGACTTTCCATGCTGAAGGTGTAGGGAAAGACTTCGGGGTAGCTCTTGGCCCCCGGGATGGAGGGTTCGCCGGCAAGTGTCACCAAGTAGGTGACAGCTTCACCGCCAGGGTGTTCCCGCATGGCGTTGTAGTCATCAGCGATGATCTCGTTCTGCTCCCGGTACAGGAGCGACGTATTACCTTCCTGGACCTGTGCCGGGTCGCCAGAATCGATGAGGGCCCAGGATCGCGCCGTACCAGGGTCAAGGGCGCCGGAGTCGCGAAGCCGGTTGATCTCCTCCAGGCCACCTGTCAGGTATGCCTGGTGCTGCCGGGCCTGATCGAGGAAGATCTCCTTGTTCATGTCCAGCATGCTGGTCTCGTAGAACGTGATTTCCTCGTCTGTCATGGTGGCGAGGTCTCTGATCTGGTCCAGGAGGGGGAGGGGAATATCTGACACAGGGTTATCGGAGATCTGTTGTGCGATGTCCCGGAGCATGGCCATGTCCCTAAAGCCACCCGCAAACGACGGACCAATCATGTTGGCCATACCAGCCCACTGCAGGTCAGGGTTGGCAAGGTATGCCTCGCCGTAAAAATCGTAGACCTTCTTGATGGTTTCCCAGTTGTACTCGGTGCCCTTGCTGGTATCCCACGCCGAGGGGTCGATTCCCATGTCGCGCATTGCCTGCTGATTCCAGAAATCGTTCAGGAAGTCTTTGTACTCCGGTGAGTTCTTGGCGATCAGCCCCGAGTCTGCGGCAGCATCCATTGCCGCTTTGGCAGCCTCGGGGTTCATGCGGGCCCACTGCCTGAATTCTTCGCTTGCCAGGTATCCGGAACGTTCCGCGGAAGTCATGCCATTGAGCTTTTCCGTGAGTTCGCGCTGGGCTGCATCGGCAGAAGGGCTGCCAGCTGTGCCGGTCACACCTGGCCCACTGTTCCGAGCGCTCGCCCTGTCCTGCTCATCTGCGTCGCGCAGGGCAGTGCGGGACGCCTTTTCCATCCCGGCGGCTGCGGCTTTCAGCACGCGAAGGTGCTGTGAGCTCCAGTCGCTTCGGAACCTGTCGGCGTCGGTGCCTTTCCACGGGCTGGATGCAACGGCCCTGCTCAACTGCTGGCCCAGGTCGCTCAAGCGGGTAGAGCCCGCTGCGAGTTCCTTGGCGAGCTGACGCAACTGCGCAACGTCCGCGCCGTAAAAGTTACCCGCCACTACTGTGTCCCTTGGTTCGATGTGGTGCGTGCCGCCGTCGTGCGCGGCCCGTGAATCCTCTTTGTGAGACTAGCCGTGATGGAGCGCGACGGCGATGGGCAGAACTCCCCGCCTCCCGCTTCAGTCGCTGAGCAGACGCGTGGTCCGGTACGGGATGACCTCGCGGAGGAACATGCTGGTGGAGGTTCGCACGATCCCGGGGCAGAGCCGGATTTCCTCTGAGACCCGGTACAGATCGTCTGGACTGGTGGCCACCACACGGATCAGCAGGTCGGTATCGCCCGCCGGAGCATGGCACTCAAGGACCTCGGGGATCTGTTCAAGCGCCGCGATGGCCTCGTCGAGGTGGCTCTGGTCCAGTTCTGCGCTGACGGCTGCCGCAACTCCGCGGCCCAGGGCGGCAGGGACGACCCGGCTGCTGTTCGGACGCAGGGCACCCGACGCCGTCATCCGCTCAAGCCGCGACTGGACAGTCCCGCGCGCAATCCCCAGCCGTTGCGCCAGCACCATGATGGGAAGCCGAGGGTCCCCATCCATGGCAGCGAGAATTTTCCGGTCCAATGCATCAAGAATCTGCAATCTGACCACTTCCTGTCTGCTGAACTGTTGAGGATTAGTCAGATCGACCAATCCCACGCATCGCTGTTGTGCCAACTGTAGGACAACTGATCAAATGGTGACAACGGAGCAGGAAACTACAGTTTCCCAAACCAACGGCTACGGTCCACCGGTACACCACCCGGCACCTGATCTGACTTCCCCCAAGGAAGTTGCCGCAGGCGAATTCTTGTTCACACTTTGATCGCCAGCACCACTGTCCGTTCCGCGAATCCGTTTGCGGCCCGGCAGAGGCCCCTGAGCCACCGAGTCTCGCCTGGAGCGCAGATCCGGAGGTTGAGGGGCCTCTTTTGTTTTCCACCACCTCGTGCGTAAGCGTTCGTGACGGGGTGGGCACGGCACCGGGAGGAACAGCAGTGGAATCGACACCAGCCACAGTCCATGACTACATTGCCGCGCAGCCAGCGCACGTGCAGGGCCTGTTGACCAGCGTCCGGGCAGCCATGCTTCGAGGCGCCCCGCTCGCCACGGAAACCATCCGCTATGGAATGCCGGCCGTCATGTTTGCGGGCCGCTACGGACTGCACTTTGCCAGCTGGAAGAAGCACCTTGGGCTCTATCCCGTGGAGCGGCTCGACGAAGAACTTGAGTCCCGCGTGGCGCCTTACCGCACACACAAGGACACCCTGGCGTTCCCTTACGCCACACCTGTCCCTCTTGAGTTGATCGAGGACATCACCCGGGCGCTCGCCGTGCGCCATTCCGGCTGAGCGCCAGTGCTGGCCGCAAACTGTCCAGTAGCTTCCATCGCTTCATGTGGCGTCAATTTTCTTGTGCCGCTGATCTGCGCACCATAGTGTCCTAATCACAGATCAAGAGTTCCAGCAGATAGCCCTGGCTTGTTGGACGGCAACCCTCTTCGTGGTGGGGTGCCCCAGGTGAAGATCCGGCCGGTGCGCATAAGCGCGTCGGCAAGCATCGAGCCTCGCTCTGGCGTGGCATCCTCCCGAATGGAACTCCTCCATGTCCTATATCTGCCTGATCCTCTCCGGAGCCGCGCTCCTCATCAACGGGCTTGGCCTCCTGGGCCGGGTCTCCGCGCGTGACAGTGGGATCTTCAACGTGATCGTTGGAACCCTCCAACTGATCCTTGCCGGGTCCCTTGCTGTTTCCGCTGGTAGTGACGGTGGGCTGCTGCTCGGCGCCCTCGGCATAGTCCTGTTCGGCATTACCTACCTTTACGTGGGGCTCAACTCCCTCCTGAACCTCGGATCCACGGGTGTGGGCTGGTTCTGCGCGCTGGTGGCACTAATCGCCGTTTTCTACACCGCCGACAACATCGGCCGGGACCCCTTCCTCGCGGTCCTATGGCTGAGCTGGGCGGTCCTGTGGTCGCTGTTCGCCCTGATTCTGGCTGGCGGGAAGTCTTCGCTCTCACCTTTCACCGGATGGGCTGTTGTCCTGACCAGCCAGCTCACGACGACGGTACCCGCACTCGCGGGCCTTTCCGGTGCGTGGCCTGCGGGGCCGTTCCCCGCAAGCCTTACCGCTGTGGTCATCGCCGCCCTGTTTGGCGCCGCCCTCCTGATCAGCCGGGCCCGCCGGACCCCTGTGGTGGCCACCACTGGCCACGGTGCAGCGCCGGTGGCCGAACCGGTCTCCGCGTAACCCTGCACCACCACTGATCCAGCCCATCAAAACCCCTCCCACACGCGTGACGAAAGGCCATCCGATGACTGCAGTAACCATCACCATCCCTGAGATCGACTACGAGATTCTCGCCAACCGGTTCCGTCCCATTTTTGACCGCATAGCTGCCCGTGCCAGCGCCCGTGAGCAGGACCACGAGCTTCCCTTCGAGCAGATCCGGGAGCTTACTGCTGCAGGATTCGGCGCCCTGCGTGTTCCCGTACCTGATGGCGGACTGGGTGCCACCCTGCCCCAACTCTTCCGGCTGCTCACCGAGCTCGCTGCCGCAGACTCCAACATCCCGCAGGCCCTGCGAGGTCACTTCGCCTTCGTCGAGGACCGTCTCATTTCCACAGGAGCCCAGCGTGCCGTGTGGCTGGCCCGGTTCGTCGAAGGCCAGATTGTGGGTAATTCCTGGACTGAAGTGGGTACCGTCACGATCGGTGACGTGAACACGAAAGTCAGCCCGGACCCGGGCAGCACTACGGGCCAGTTCCGCATCAGTGGCACCAAGTACTACTCCACCGGCAGCATTTTCGCGGACTGGATCGATACGTTCTCCCAGCGCACGGACAATGGGGTCAAGGTCATTTCTGTTGTTGATGCCCACCAGCCGGGCGTGACCCACACCGACGACTGGGACGGCTTTGGGCAGCGCACCACGGGCTCGGGTACCAGCACCTTTACCGACGCGGTTGTCGAAGCCGGAAACGTCATCGACTTTGACACGCGCTTCAAGTACCAGACGGCGTTCTACCAGGCTGTCCTCCTGGCCGTCCTGGCTGGCAGTATCAGGGCCGCGGAACGGGAGATCGCCCTTGAGGTCCGCAATCGCACCCGGATTTTCTCACACGGCAACGCCGATTCCTTCGGCGCGGACCCCCAGATCCTCCAGGTGGTTGGCCAGGTATCAGCCCGCGCCTACGCTGCGGCAGCCACCCTTGAGAGCGCAGCGCGTGCCCTGCAGGGGGCCTATGATGGCGCATTCCTGGGTAACGTTGAGGAAGAAGAACGCCGCAATGACCTGGCCGAACTCGAAACCGCCCAGGCGCAGGTCATCATTACCGAACTGGCCACCCGCGCCACCTCGGATATCTTCGACGCCCTGGCCGCCTCCGGTACCAGTACCAAGAAGAACCTGGACCGGCACTGGCGCAACGCCCGCACTGCGGCCAGCCACAATCCCTGGGTCTTCAAGGCCCGCATAGTGGGGGACTATGCAGTCAACGGAACCAACCCGCCCCGGGTGTGGGCCATTGGCGCAGGGCCCAAAGGGGGCGCTGCCGAATAGGGCCGCGACTGTCACAGGCCTGGCCCACGCCCTCCCCGGCATAGTCTTGTCTGCATGAGACCTGCCGGCCGTTTTGCCCCCAGTCCCTCCGGCGAGCTGCATGTGGGCAATCTTCGCACCGCCATCCTGGCCTGGCTTTTTGCGCGCTCCACAGGACGGGACTTCCTGCTCCGGGTGGAGGACCTGGACCGCGCTCGTGCCGGAGCGGAAGAGGAGCAGGTGCGGGACCTGGCGGCCATTGGGCTGGACTGGGACGGGCCAGTGGTGCGGCAGACCAGCCGCCAGGATCTCTACCTGGATGCCCTTGCCCGGCTGGGATCCGGCGGCCTGAGCTACGAATGCTTCTGCACCCGCCGGGAGATCCTCGAGGCACCCTCCGCACCGCATGCGCCACAGGGCGCATACCCGGGGACCTGCCGTTCCTTGACCCCAGCGGAAGTTGAGGCGCGGCGCACCGTCCGGCCCCCGGCAGTGCGGCTTCGTGCCGCGGTCGCAGAATGGTCCGTCACCGATGCGCTCCACGGCGAGTTCACCGGCGTCGTTGATGACTTTGTGCTGCGCCGCAACGACGGCGTGATCGCGTACAACCTGGCTGTTGTTGTTGACGATGCAGCCCAGGGTATCGACCAGGTGGTCCGTGGCGATGACCTGTTGCCCTCAACGCCACGGCAGTCGTACCTGGCCACACTGCTGGATGTACCGGTTCCGCAGTATGCTCATGTGCCGATGGTTCTCAACGCCGACGGCGCACGGCTGGCCAAGCGCGATGGCGCGGTGACGCTGCGGGACCTGGCGGCAGCCGGCGTCGGGCCTGCCGCGGTGCGGGGAAAGATCCTCGAATCGCTGGGCCTGTCTGGCGAATCCCTTACGGCAGCGCTGGCGGACTTCGCTCCGGGGCAGCTGCCACGGGGGCCCTGGACCTGGCTCGGATAGGGTGGAACGCATGTCTGATACTCCCGAAGGTTCGACCGGTTTCACGCCAGAGACAGCCCGCATTCTTGCCGAGGTTGCCCACAACCGCCAAAAGGACAAGCTCAAGCGGCCTTACAAGGATCACGTGCTGGCCGTGGGGGACGCACTGGCGGACTTCGACGATGACATCCGGATTGCTGGCTATCTCCACGACATCGCCGAGGACACCCCCATGACCCGGCAGGCCCTCTTGGACATGGGCATCTCGGACCGGGCCGTGACCATCATTGAACGGGTGACCCGGCGGCTGCACGATGATCCGGATGACTACCAGGCTGGCATTCGCTTTGTGGCCGAGGACCACGATGCCACGCTGGTCAAGATCGCTGACAACGCGCACAACTCTCTGCCCGAACGGGTCAGGGCGCTCGCCGAAAAGTGGCCGGACAAGCCGCCTGTCACCCGCTATGACGAGGCCCGCCCGGTGCTGTATGCCGCCGTCGACGTTGAAGAGATCCGCCTGATCCTGGCCCGCGTGAACCCGTGGTTGCTGGAGGAGCTCAACGACCGCCTGGACGAAGAGGACGACACGGACTACGAAAACCTGACGTACGATCTTGATCCCGGTGCGGATACTCCACGCTGATGGAATAGGGCTCATGGAATAGACAGGGGCACCTTCCGGTTAGCGCCTAATGGGACCTGTGCTTCCTGACAAGGACAGCCTGGGCCCAAGCACGGGGCGGGAACCACCGCCGGCGCCTGATCTGGCGCCCCCGGCGGCTTTCGCCCGACCCGGCTCAAACCCAGCTAGAAACGGAGATGGTGGACCAATGACTGCCTACAAGACAGTGAACCCCGCGACCGGAGAAACACTTAAGGAATACCCCCTTGCCACGGCAGGGGAGATGGAACAGTCGCTGGCGGCCTCGCACGCCGCGTACCGGGACTGGAGCAGCACTGCTGTCGACGAGCGCGCCAAGGTGATCGGGCGCGTTGCCGAAATTTACACGGAGCGCACCGACGAACTGGCACGCCTGATTGCCACTGAGATGGGCAAGCCCCTGACGCAGGCAAAGGGCGAGGTCAAGCTTGTCGCCAGTATCTTCTCCTACTACGCCACCGAGGGCCCCGGCTTCCTCGCCGATGAACCGCTCGATGTTGCCGGTGGAGGCGACGCCTTCGTCCGGACCGCCCCGATCGGCACCCTGCTCGGCATCATGCCGTGGAACTACCCCTACTACCAGGTCGCCCGTTTCGCTGCCCCGAACCTCCTGCTGGGCAACACGATCATGCTCAAGCACGCTGGGAACTGCCCGCAGTCGGCTGTTGCGATCGAGCAGATCTTCAAGGATGCCGGGCTGCCCGATGGTGCCTACATCAACATCTTCTTGGACAACGACCAGGTTGCCGAAGTCATTGCCGATCCCCGCGTCCAGGGTGTTTCACTCACCGGAAGTGAGCGCGCCGGCGCCGCTGTTGGCGAGGTCGCAGGCCGGAACCTGAAGAAGTTTGTCCTCGAACTTGGCGGCAGCGATCCCTTTATCGTCCTCGATGCCGATGATCTGGACGCAACAGTCAAGGCTGCTGTCAACGGCCGGATCACAAATGGTGGCCAGGCGTGCACCGCGTCCAAGCGCTTCATCATCGTTGAGGACCTCTACGAGTCGTTTGTGGAGAAGTTCACCGCCGGGATGGCCGGCGTTACCCCTGGCGACCCCCTGCTGGCCGAAACCAAGCTCGGCCCGCTGTCTTCCCAGCGGGCCGTGGATGACCTGATCGAACAGATCCAGGACGCGGTGGACAAGGGTGCAACCCTACGCACCGGCGGTCACCAGGTCGAAGGCCCCGGTTCCTTCATGGAGCCGACCGTCCTGACCGATGTCACCCCCGACATGCGCGCGTTCTCCGAGGAGCTTTTCGGCCCCGCAGCAGTTGTCTACAAGGTCGCCGACGCCAAGGAAGCGATCGACCTCGCCAATGGTTCCCCCTACGGCCTCGGCGGCTCGGTGTTCAGCGCCGACGTCCAGAAGGCACAGGACACAGCTGACCAGCTGGAGACCGGCATGGTATTCATCAACTCTGTTGCCCAGACGCAGGCAGACCTGCCGTTCGGTGGCGTCAAGCGCTCTGGCGTCGGCCGTGAACTGGCCCGCTTCGGCATGGATGAGTTCGTGAACAAGAAACTGATCCGTACCCCGCGCAAAGCGTGAGTCACAGTGTAGTTAGCTGAGCTACAAAAAAGACCTCCGGGTGGAGTTGGCTTGTCTGAAGCCGGGTCCACCCGGAGGTCTTCCTGCGTGGAACTGCAGGTCAAAAATCGCTCATCCCGGCGTTCAGTGCTGGCGGGCGTCAGCTGCAGCAGCGTTGGCTTCCGTGGCGGCGATCTCGCGGATCTGATTGCGGCACAGGCGCCAGCCCACAGCCATCATGATGCACGCAACGATCGTGACAACCAGCGTCAGCGGCGACTCAATGAAGATCATCACGAGCACCGCCAGCAGGAACACCAGGGACAGGTATCCGGTGTACGGGGCCCCGATCATCCGAAATGACGGACGCTTGACCCAACCTCTGTCCGCCCAGCGCTTGAGTTGCATCTGGCAGAGGACAATGGTCGCCCAGGAAGCGATGATGCCGACGGAGGCGACGTTGAGAACGATTTCGAACGCCTCAGCCGGGACCAGGTAGTTCAGGGGGACGCCCAAGAGGGAAACTCCGGCGGTGAGCAGGATGCCGCCATACGGGACGCCGGACTTGTTCATCCGTTGGGCGAACCTGGGCGCCGATCCGGACATGGACATTGACCGCAGGATCCTGCCGGTGGAGTAGAGGCCAGCGTTCAGCGAGGACAGGGCAGCGGTGAGGACCACAAGGTTCATGATGACGTCCACGCCCTCAACGCCGATGGAGCCGAAGAACGTGACAAAGGGGCTCACGCCGTCTTCGTAGGCTGTGTAGGGCAGCAGCAGTGCCAGCAGGACAATCGAGCCTACGTAGAACACCGCAATGCGGAAGACCACCGAGTTGATGGCCCGCGGCATGATCTTTTCTGGATTCTTGGTTTCCCCGGCAGCTGTTCCCACCAGCTCAATGGAGGCATAGGCGAACAGCACACCCTGCATCAGGATGATCATCGGCAGCAATCCGTTGGGGAAGATGCCACCGTTGTCGCTGATGAGGCTGAAACCGACCTGCTGACCATCCACCGGCGTGCCAAAGATGACAAAGAATGTTCCCACCAGCAGGAACGCCACCAGCGCGGCAACTTTGATCAGAGCAAACCAGAACTCCATCTCGCCAAAGACCTTCACGGAGACCAGGTTCAGGGCCAGGACAACGATCAGGGCCGTCAATGCCCACAGCCATTGCGGCACATCGGCCATCCACGGGACATAGTTGCCGAAGAAGTTCATGTAGAGCGCGGCTGCGGTGATATCAACAATGGTGGTGGTGGCCCAGTTGATCCAGTAGAACCAGCCGGACACAAATGCTGCCTTCTCGCCAAAGAACTCCCGTGCGTAGGAGACAAAGGAGCCCGACGTCGGCCGGTGGAGGACCAGTTCGCCCAGCGCCCGCAGAATCAGGAAGGCGAAAAAGCCGCAGACGGCGTAGGCAATCACCAGGGAGGGGCCAGCTTGCGCCAGCCGGCCGCCGGCGCCGAGGAAGAGCCCTGTTCCGATGGCGCCACCAATGGCGATCATCTGGATCTGCCGCGGCTTCAGGTCCTTGTGGTAGCCGGCATCCTCTGTGTGGAGGGAGTGCTCAGTGGCATGGGACTGCGTTGGAACCGTGTGGTCCGTGATGGGGTTGTTGCTCATGCAGTAAGTCCTTTGGGGGATGTCCGGGCACGGCGTTGTGCGCGCGGTCGGGGTCAGAGCGGTGAAGCGGGCCTGGAAGGGAACGGTCAGGGGCTGACCTGAGCAACGGTTTCTTTGCTCAGGTTGGCGAGGCGCTCGGGGCTCAGGAGGCTCCGGAGCTGGTCATCGGTGAGGAGCCCATGCTCAAGCACAAGTTCTGCCACACCCTTGCCGGTTGCCAAGGCTTCCTGGGCGATGGCCGTCGCTGTTGCGTAGCCGAGGTGCGGGTTTAGTGCGGTGACCAGGCCGATCGAGCGCTCGACCGTATGCCGGAGGTGCTCGGTATTGGCTGTGATGCCAACAATGCACCGCGCAGTAAGGGTCCGGCAGGCGGCTTCGAGGTGCGAGATGCTCTTGTGGAGGCTGTGCACAATGATGGGCTCGAAGGCGTTGAGCTGGAGTTGGCCGGCTTCTGCGGCCATGGTGATGGTGACGTCGTTGCCGATCACCTCGTAGGCTACCTGGCTGACTACCTCGGGGATGACCGGGTTGATCTTGCCAGGCATGATCGAGGAGCCCGACTGGACTGCCGGCAGGTTGATCTCACCGAAGCCGGCACGGGGACCCGAGGAGAGCAGGCGGAGGTCATTGCAGATTTTGGAGAGCTTCACGGCGACGCGTTTCAGCACGCCGGAGAGGTGGACAAAGGCACCCACATCCTGGGTTGCCTCGATCAGGTCGACGGCGGTTACCAGCGGCAGGCCGGTGATCTCGGCCAGGTGCAGGCAGGCTGCTTCGGCGTAGCCTACCGGGGCGTTGAGCCCGGTGCCGATTGCTGTGGCACCGAGGTTGATCTCGTGGATCAACAGGTCCGCTTCGGCAAGGCGCAGCCGGTCCTCACCAATGGTGACGGCGTAGGTGCCGAACTCCTGGCCCAGGGTCATGGGCACGGCGTCTTGCAGCTGTGTGCGCCCCATCTTGACCACGGTGCGGAATTCGATCGCTTTGGCGGCACAGGCGTCTTCGAGTTCAGTCAGTGCCGCCAGGAGTTCGCGGGCGGCAAAGATGGTACCCAGCTTCACCGCCGTGGGGTAGACGTCATTGGTGGACTGGCTGAGGTTGACGTGGTCGTTGGGGTGCAGCCGGGCATAGTCGCCTTTGCCGTGGCCCAGGATTTCCAGTGCGCGGTTGGCAATGACCTCGTTGGCGTTCATGTTCGAGGAGGTGCCGGCACCACCCTGGATGACGTCCACCACAAACTGGTCGCTGAGCTGTCCGTCGAGGATGTCCAGGCAGGCCTGTTCGATGGCTCCAGCGCGTTCTGCGTCGAGCAGTCCAAGCTCGGCGTTGGTCCTGGCTGCTGCGAGTTTGACGGCGGCCAGGCCGCGGACCAGGTGCATGTTGGACGAGAGCGGTTGGCCGGTGATGGGGAAATTCTCCACCGCGCGCAGGGTGTGGACACCCCAGTAGGCGTCCGCCGGGATATCCCGGTAGCCCAGCAGATCGTGTTCGGAGCGGGTGGCATCAAGGGTGGTGGTCATGGGATTCCTCAGGAAATAGTGGCGGCGGTCAAGGGAAAGGCGATGGCATGGAAGCTTCCTACCGGGCGGCCGCCACCCAGCACTACGGAGGAAGCGATGTCATCCAGGCGGGACGTGTCAACGCCGAGGGCTTCCATAACGCGGACTGCAACGGGCATGCGGGCCCTGTCGCCGCCATCGGAAATCTTGACCGCCACAGCGCGGCCATCCGGCAGGCCCACCAGCTGGACGCCCTCAAAACCGTCCTTCGCCACCACGGTGGGCAGCTGGCGCATCAGTGCCGTGACGTCGCGGCGCTCGCCAGCCACCATGTGCGGGTGACGTTGCATGGCACGGCCGACGGCGGCTTCCGCACCGGATGCGCCGGACTCGCCGGGTTCTCCGGCTGCCGCCTGTGCGATGGCACCGAACGCGGTGGCCATTCCACGCAGCGTCAGGGCAAAGAGGGGGGTGCCGCAGCCATCCGTGGTGCTGGCTGCCGGCATTTCCCCGGTGAGTTCTTGGACCGTAGTGGCGACCAGGTGCTGCAGCGGGTGTTCGGGATGAAGGTAGCCAGCCACAGGCCAGCCGTTGATCTGGCAGGTCGCAGCCATGGCCGCATGTTTACCGGAGCAGTTTTGGGTGAGCGCAGTGGCCGTACCGCCCTGCCGCAGCCAGTCCTCGCGCTCTGCAACACCGTAGGGCAGGTCGGTGCTGTTTTCCATGTCATCCGGGGTGAGTCCGTGCAGTTCCAGGATGCGGCGGGCGCCGTCACGGTGGATTGCTGCGCCGGAATGGCTCGCAGCCGAAAGTGCCAGGAGATCCTCGGGGAGGTCGAGGCCGGCGCGGACCATCGCCACGGCCTGCAGTGGCTTGAGTGCTGAGCGCGGGTAAAACGGCGCCAGGGGATCCCCGGCCTGGAGCAGGATGTTTCCTCCCGGCCCGGTGGCGACAACGGAGCCGAAGTGGATGCTCTCTGCGACACCGCCCCGGGTAGCAACGGCCAGCGGAACGTGCTGCGGCAGCGGCAGGTGCGGATTATTCGCGGCGGCGGAGTGCATGGTGTCCTTTGCTTGTGCTGAAACGGTGGCGTGCCTGGGCGCGCCAGAACGTGGTTTGGGCCGAACGGGGGCTTTAGCGGTTGAGGATCGAATCAAGGGCGGCGCCGACGGCGTCCAGATGAGCCGCCATGGCCGCGCCAGCTTCCTCGGCGGCACCGGATTCGATGGCGGCCAGGATGCTGTGGTGTTCAGTGTCGGACGCCGCCTGCCGGTCCGCGACGATGTTCAGTGTCTCCGACTGGTGGGCCAACGCGCCGCGGATCTCCGCGACGACACTGGCAAAAACGTTGTTGCCACTGGCTCTGGCGATGGTTGCATGGAAGGTGGAGTCGAGGGTGACCCAGGCTTCGGGATCGGTTTCCCTGGCCATTTCCGCAACGATCTGGCGGAGCATGTCCAACTCTTCCTCGCTGCGGCGCAGGGCGGCCAGCGCCGCTGCTGGCACTTCAATGTGCGGCCTGGCCTCGGTCAGGTCCCGTGCCGAGTAGTGGCCCAGCGTGAGGTCGTTACCGACTTTATTGGCCACCACAAAGGTACCCTTGCCGGTTTTGGTGACTGTCAGGCCCAAGGCGGTGCAGGAGCGGAGTGCTTCGCGAATGACGGAGCGGCTCACTCCATACTGCGCGGCCAACGTGGCCTCGGAGCTCAGTCTTGCACCCACGGCAACGGTGGCAGATTCAATGTCCTGGCGAATGGCGTTGAACACCGCTTCGGCGGCACTGAGGCGGGCGAGTGGAGCAGAACTCTGCGGTAGTGCAGGCTGTCCTGCTGTCTGGCTGTCTGACAGGTTCACCATGAAAATATGGCACGGGTCACAGGTGTGTGTCAATCAGGAGCGGGCGGCGGCACAGTGTGACAGCGCTCCATCTGCGGCCCAACCCGTTGGCGTGGTGCCCTGGTGGCCATCACGCCAGCGGTGGTGCACGCTCGGATGCTCAGTCTGTTTGCGGCAGGGTGACTACGAGTTTCTCGGCGGAAACTCCGTCTCGGAGCGCATCGACTGCGCTTTGGATCAGGTCCAGGCCTTCGCCGATGACACGCGGGGCGGGCGCAAACGCGTGCCGCCCCTCGGCTACGGCGGACGGAAGGTACCCTGCCCAGATCGCCGGCCCCACTGCGCTGGTCGCGATGGAACTGCCCCACACGTACCGAGCCCGGATCCGACGGAAGGCGCACCGGACGTGAAGGGTGGCATTTTTCCAGATGAGTTGGCGAAAGAGTGAGATCCGCTGTGCCGAGAGCCTGCCGTTCCGGGGCTGATCGTAGAAGGAAACAGGTGGGCTGGCGAGGGCAACGCGTGTGGCACCCGTCTTGGCTGCGATCGTGATGCACGGATCGGCTGAGCCCACGGCGATGGCGAAAATTCCCGCGACCCGAGAACCCCCGGCCGCGGCGCATACAGCGGCGATTACTCCGGGGTCCCTGTAGTCAAAGACCTCTTCCGCGCCAAGGGTGCGCAGCAGTGTGTGGTTGGACGGTGAGGCTGTGGCAATGACGCGGTACCCTGCGGCGCGGGCAAGCTGGACAGCGTTCATTCCCACGCTTGTGGCGCCTCCCCAGATCACAACAACCTCGTTTCGCGTCCTGCTTCCGTCCAGTGTCGCAAAATCCAGGGCAAGTTGATTTTGCTCGAATAGGCCGGCAGCTGCAGTTGAGAGGGCCAGTGGCAAGACCGCGGCATCAGAAGCAGATGCAGTCCCAGGAATTGGTGCAGTCATGCTCTCCTCGACAACAACGTACTGCTGGAATCCACCCTCGCTGATATGGTCCCGGCCCTTCTCCAGCCCAAGCGCGTAGGCGAAAACACGGTCGCCGGCAGCGAAGCGCTCCACTCCGGGGCCAACATCGACGATTTCACCAGCGACATCCTCACCCATGACGGCCGGGTACTTCAGCCAGCCATACATGAACCGACCATTGGACTGGATGATCGCATCGAGTGGGTTCACGGCGACCGCTTCCACCCTGATGACCAGTTGGCCAGCGGCCGCGTGCGGGTAGGGAGAAGGGCGGACAGAAAGCTCGGCGTAGGGCGAATCAATCCAGGCTGCGGTGTTGTTGACCATGGGTCCTCGATGCTAGTGATGACATTACGTGTCATCAGGGTACCCGTCGATGGCATCTCGTGTCATCATTAAGCCATGACTCGATGGTCCCCTGATGCGGCACTTCGCCTCGAAGAAGCAGCACTGCTGCTCTTTGAACGTCAGGGATTCAGCGGCACCACCGTGCCGCAGATCGCCCAATCCGCCGGGCTGACTACCCGAACCTTTTTTCGGCATTTTGTCGACAAGCGTGATGTCCTGTTCCTCCGGGACCGCGAATTTCCTGATGTCGTGGGGGCTGCGTTGACCGGAGCGCCAGAAAATCTCACAGGAATCGAGCTTGTGAAGGCGGGACTCCTCAACGCTGCTGTTGAGCTGGAGGCATGGCGTGAGCCAATACTCACACGACAGAAAATCATCGCATCAGACGAGCAACTGCGGGAGCGGGAGCTGCTCAAGCGCGAACACCTGGCGGAGGCTGTAGGGAAGGCGCTTCGGCACAGGGGCATCAACGCCGGCGACTGCGACCTGTTGGCGCACACCGGCACTGTTATTTTCGACCTGTCCCTCAAACGATGGCTTTACGCACCGGACTCACCGTCGCTGCCCCAGGTGATGACCATGGCATGGGCTGATCTTGAACGGCTCCTTGAAGGCCCTTAGGGACAGCACAAAAAGGACGGCCAGCACCACATGCAAGGGACACCAGCTTTTTGCTGTGTGCCGCCTGCCGTGAGCTGACCGTCCTGCACGGCGGACAGCCGCCGCCGTGACCGGAGCTGCCCTAGTGCCTGGATTCAGGGGATGCCGCTGGCGCGCTACCGGCCGCCTTCGATGTTCCGGTAGCGCTGCTCCTGGGCCATCGGACCGTAGGGATAGACGCCGACGCGAGGCTGGCTGACAACACTGAGTCGGTCCGTCTCTGCCCCAGTGAGCTGCAGATCCGCTGCCGCGAGGTTGTCGGCGAGTTGCCCAACAGTCCTGACGCCCAGAATGACGGACGTTACCGCTGGGCGGTCAGCGAGCCAAGCCAGCGCGACCTGCGAGGCGCTTGCCCCGTGGTTGTCGGCAGTTTCCTGAACCTCGGCCAGGATTTCCCAGGTACGGGGATCAGCGTTGCGGGCCTCCCACGCCTCCATTCCCCGGCTCGGGTTTTCGCCCAGGCGGGTGGTGCCGGTGGGGGACGTGTCGCGTGTGTACTTGCCGGACAGCCAGCCACCACCCAAGGGTGACCAGGGCAGCAGCCCAATGTTTGCGTCGAGTGAAGCGGGGACAATTTCGGCTTCGATCTCACGGACCAGCAGGCTGTACTGAGGCTGCAGCGTTACCGGGGCACTCCAGCCGTGGGATTTCGCCATGTGGACGGCTTTGGTCAGCTGCCAACCCAAAAAGTTCGAGAAGCCGTAGTACCCAATCTTGCCGCTAGTGACGGCGTCCTGCAGGAAGCGGAGGGTCTCTTCCAGGGGTGTGATCGGATCCCATGCGTGCATCTGATAGAGGTCAATGTGGTCTACGCCGAGCCGGCGCAGTGAATCATCGAGGGCCCTGACCAGGTGACGGCGGGAGGTCCCGACGTCGTTGGGGGCATCTCCCATGGGGAAGCGGCCCTTGGTTGCCACCACAGCGCGGTCGCGGACCTCCGGCCGGGCGGACAGCCAGCGGCCAATGATTTCCTCGGAGACGCCCGCGCTGTAGACATCGGCGGTATCAATGAAGTTGCCGCCTGCGGCGAAGTACTCATCAAGAATGGCGTGGGACTGTTCTTCGGTAGCCTCGGCTCCGAAGGTCATGGTGCCGAGTGCATAGGTGGAAACAACGGCTCCGCTGTTGCCCAGGGTGCGGTACTGCATGGAACTCCTTAGGGGTGGATCGAAAGGGACGGTGGCGCGGCAGTCTCCTGCCTGCACCGTCAGGGTCTACTGGTGGTGGCGCCAGCTGTGTTCTGGGGCGTAGCCCAGGAGTCTTTTGGCTTTGTCAATGGAGAGCAGGGTCTCGTGCTCACCGAGGTCCTTGACGACCCTGACATCAGGGAATACCTCCGCAGCAAGGTCCCTACTGGGCTTGTTCATCACCGTGTCCTCACCAGCGATGATGAAAGCCTCAAAACCCGGGACGGACCTCTCCAGGGCCTTCGCAACCGCCTGGGCACCATCACGGCCATCAATGTAACCCCAAAGATTCCACTTACGCAGCGTTGCATCACCCTGAAAATCAGCAAAACCCTCATAATCCTCCGGATCCATCACATTGGAAAACCGCAAGGCCGTGATACTCAAGGCCGGATCCCACCTGACCAACTCCCTGGCCATGGTCTCCTCAAGATGCTTCACCAGAGAGTACGTACTCTCCGGCCGCGCCGGATACTCCTCATCCACCGGAATATAGGGCGGATCAACATCAAACGGCAGCCCCAGCACCGTCTCACTCGAAGCATAAACAACGTTCTTGACCCCAGCCCTGCGCGCAGCCTGGAACACGTTATAGGTCGACAGGATATTGTTCTCAAACGTCGCAGCATCAGCCATGATCCCCGGCGCAGGGATCGCACCCAGATGCACCACCGCATCAAAACCACTATGCCTATCATCCAGGCCCAACATCACATCCACCACCTGCCCATAATCACGCAGATCCACCTGGGTAAAACCAGGACCACGCTCCCCGGCCCGGTCCAGGCCCGTCACCTGATGCCCATCCTCACGCAGCCGACGCACAACACTACGACCCAGCTTCCCACTCGCCCCGGTAACAGCAATCCTCATTGATACTCCTTCGGTGTGGCCCGGCCTTTCGGCCGAAGTTCTTGCCCGTGCCTGATCCAAGGCGCCCATGACAGGCTTCCTATCGCTGGCTCTGACAATTCCACCCTAGGGCCAGGGACGCGCTGTGCGCGTGGCCCTCTGAGTCCTAGGTTCGCCAGACACCCGCTTTGCGCGGAAAGTACTGGGGCCTTCGGGGCAGAATGGAGTGCATGGGTCAAAGCGCTGAGTTTGGAAAGTTTCTGAAGGCTATGCGGTCACGCTTGACGCCGGACAGGGCTGGCATCACCGCGGGCTCCAGCGGGCGGCGGGTTCCGGGACTCCGCCGCGAGGAGATCGCGCGCTTGGCTGATGTAAGTACTGACTACTACACCCGCCTGGAACAGGGCCGGAACATCCACCCGTCCCGGGCTGTGCTGGATTCTGTGGCCAAGGCCCTGCAGCTTGATTCCGGTGAACGAGCCCACATGATCGACCTCCTGGAGAACTGCGCCCCGTCGCACGGTTCGGGCGCTCCAGTACAGGCAGTGCGGCCGGAGCTGCGCCAGCTTCTGGATGCCGTGGGCACCGTGCCTGCAGTGGTTCTGGGACGCCGTACCGACGTCTTGGCTGGAAACCGATTGGCTTTTTTGTTGCTGGCTGATTTCCCGGCCATGCCGGTGACTGAGCGGAACCTGATCCGGTGGATCATCCTGGACCCAGCTGCCCGCGGGCTTTTTCGCGATTGGCCGGCTGTCGCGTCCGAGACCGTCGGTGCCCTGCGCACGGATATTGGACGGCACCCTGACGATCCAAGGGCCAATCAGCTTGTTGGCGAACTTGCGGTCCACAGCGAGGACTTCCGGCAATGGTGGGCCGGGCACCGGGTCTCAGCGGCTTCTGCTGGCAGTGTTGCGTTCCACCATCCGATTGTTGGTGACCTTGTACTGAATGTTGAAGATCTGACCCTGCCTGAAGATCCGGATCAGGTGTTACGGATGTTTTCGGCGAAGCCAGGCTCGGCATCTGCGGATTCCCTCGCATTGCTGGGCAGCTTCGGTGCCTCAGCGGCTTTCGCCGATGAGGCACCGGGTGCGGGGCCGGCACGTCCCGCACCTCAGCATCAGCAAGAACTGTCCTGACTGCTCCTCAGGGACGCTTTTCCTCGTAGACGTCAGGAACGCCGTCGTTGTTTTCGTCAGCTGATTCTTCGACCTCGATAGCCCGGTAGTGCCTGTTACGCCGTCCCAGGATGAACGAGGCAAGGACTGCTGCCAGCAGCGACGCCGTGAGGATCCCGACTTTGGCGAAGTCGTCGTACAGGCTTCCCTGTCCGAAGCTGAGTTCGGCGATCAATAGCGACACGGTGAAGCCAATTCCGGCAAGGAGGGAAACGCCAATGACGTCGATCCACTTCAGCGAGCGGTCAAGGTTCGCGCGGGTGATCGTCGTGACAATCCATGCGAACAGGACAATACCCAGCGGCTTGCCCAGGACCAGGGCAAGGATGATGCCAAGGGCAACGGGGCTCGTCAGTGCCGCACCCAGTCCTTCCCAGCCGCCAACTGCGACGCCGGCAGAAAAGAAGGCAAAAACAGGTACCGCAAACCCTGCTGACAGTGGCCGGAACCGGTGCTCGAATATCTCCGCGAGCCCTTTGCCTGCTGCGCCCTTGGAACGGAGGACCGGAACCGCGAAGCCAAGCAGGACCCCTGCCACGGTGGCGTGGATTCCAGAAGCGTGGACCAGAGCCCAGACGGCAAAGCCCAAAGGCAGAAGGATAACCCAGGCAGCAGTTGCCTTGGTTCCAAAGAAAGTCCGGTATTTCTGGGCCAGGAATGTATACAGGGCCAGGGGAACCAGCGCCAGCAATAACGGGCTGACCTGGAAGTCGTCCGTGTAGAAGATGGCAATGATGCTGATTGCCAGCAGGTCATCCACCACGGCCAGGGTCAGCAGGAAGATGCGAAGTGCGCTGGGCAGGTGCGAGCCGATAATCGCCAGGACGGCCACGGCAAAGGCAATATCTGTTGCCGTTGGAATGGCCCACCCGCGCAGGGACTCTGGATCGACCAGATTCACCATGGCGTAGATGAGTGCGGGGACAATGACGCCACCTATTGCCGCCGCGACAGGCACTATCGATGTACTGATCTGGCGGAGGTCTCCGGCCACGAATTCGCGTTTGAGCTCCAGGCCAACCAGGAAGAAGAAAACTGCCAGCAGGCCATCTGCGGCCCAGGCGCCCAGGCTCAACTCCAGGTGCCATGGCTCGTAGCCGAAGCGGAAATCCCGCAGGGCAAAATAGGAATCAGAGATGGGGGAGTTTGCCCAGATCAAGGCGATGACTGCGGCCGAGACCAGCAAGACTCCGCCGATTGTTTCTTTCCGCAGGATGTCCCCGATCCGCAAAGATTCGGGATAGCTGCCGCGGCCTAAGACGGTGCGGCGCTGCCTAGATGGTGGTGAGTGCTGGTTCATGGGGTGTCCTAAAAGTGAGTCGACAAAATTACTGCCGACCAGACTTCCCGGCTCACCTGCAGTCAATTCTACCGGGAAACGGCCCCCGCGGCACTTCCGTCCGGGAAGGGGATGCTGTTCGCTCCGTTGGCATACCGCAAGACACAGCACGCCGACGGCGGAAGGTGACCTCCCGCCGTCTGCGTCTGGGATTTCTTCGCTGGCGGTGATGCTGGCCTTGTCGCTGGCCTTACCAAGGGGCCTCATTCTTGGGAAATCCAAAAAGATCGGCTCCGCGCACCGTCCGCTCGACCTTTCCTTCGGTGAAGCTGACGTTGTCGATGCTGGCCCAGGCCCCGGAACCGGTTGTACTGACCGAAATGGTGCATTTGCCGGCCACATTCCGCCTCCGCGCGTATCGGGAAGAGTCGGGCACGGAGGCGGACGAGGCGCTGATTGCCCAGGGCGACTATAGCCGGGAAAGCGGCGCCCGCGGCATGCGGGAGTTGCTGGAGCGGGTGCCGGATTTGGACGCCGTGTTTGCCGCGAACGATGTGATGGCCTTGGGTGCCCTGGACGTTCTGCGGGAAGCCGGACGTCGTATGCTGGAGGATGTTGCAGTGGCCGGTTTCGACGATATTGCGCCATCAGCGCTCACGGAACCCACGCTGACTACAGTGCACCAGCCCTTTGGCCGGATCAGCGAGGAAATGGTACGGCTGCTGCTCGGCGTCATTGGTGGCGAAAAACCGGCCGCCATGACACTCCCCGCCGAACTGGTGGTCCGGGCCTCAACCTGAGGGTCGTCGTCGGCCCCTCAGCTGCCGGGAGGGTGCTCCCTAAAGGTGCTGGAGGCCACCGCGCTGCATCGCATCGCGGTAGATTTCCACTGACTTGGTCAGGAGTTCTTCCTGCTTGGTCTCCGAGACTGCAAAAGCACGCCCACCCAGTGCGCTGGCCTTGTAGACCTTGATGCCACTGTTCTTCAGTGAGGAGTGGTAGGTCTTTTCAAAAAGCGTCAGGAACGCGGAGGCGTCGGTGCCGTGGGCGATGATGGCCGACACGCGGGAGTTGATTTTCAGGAACTGGCGGAAGGGCCGGAGTCCATCAGTCTTTTCCTGCACGTTCAACGCGGTTGGAAGCTCCGGGTCCCGCACCCAAGGATAGGCGTTCCACGGCATCACATAACGGGGATCAAGCTTGGCAAGTTCGTAGATGCTGGTGGACCGACGGGCAGCGTCATCATCGTTGAAATGTGAAACGAATCCTGAGGCGGTACCGCGTCCCGGGCTGACCTGCAACGTGACAATCCTGCACTCGTCCTCGTCATGGATGGGGTCGATGTAGGGAACCACGGAACCTGGCTTCTTGGCCATCAGCTCATCACAGAGCGCGGTCACCGCCGCGATGTTTGGCTCCTGCAGCAGGGCCTTCTTTTCATCCCAGTCAATAGTCACGTTTTCTCCCTCGGCAGCACGGGCGTCCAGATTCAGGCGTCACCTGCAACTCTACGCTTTTGCAGGCAGTAGCGCAGAGGCACAGTGTTGGTGGGCGTGGATCTGCATGCTGCGAGCATCATGCGTTAATGGATGTTCAACAGTTTTGACCCGAACGGACATGTAGTGACATTGACGCGTAAGACCCTCCGGACCGAAGGCTTTGCCGGGTTTCGGCCCATGGGGGAGCTGGATATCATGCGGGTACCCCAGTCAACAGGGATCTTTGCAATTGTTGCGCCAGATAAGTTCCACGCCCAGTTCCTCAAGAAGAGCACGGCCGGAGTCTTCAAGAAGAAAGATCCCACCTTGCCTGCGGCCACGCTCGAAAAGGAGTGGGTGCCCGATTCGGACGTGCTCTACATTGGCAAAGCTGGCCCCGGCAGTAAGGCCAACCGAGGTCTGCGCCGGCAGATCAAGGAGTTCATCGATTTCGGTGAGGGCAAGCCGCCGGGCCACTGGGATGGCCGGCTGATCTGGCAGGTCGCACAGGCGCGGCACCTGATGGTCGCCTGGCTGGAGCTGCCGGCCGAGGCTGTCGTTCCCGCGGAGGCTTATTATCACACGCGTTTTATCGAGAGCTATGAGCGATTGCCGTTCGCCAACCTGGTGCAGTCGCGCACCAAAAGCTGACAACGCGCCACACCAGCGCACGGCTTCACGGAATGCCCTGGCGGCGTCGTGAGCCTCGTTCCCTTCGGCTTACTGTTCGCCGCGAATCCGGTCCATGTCACGGCGGTCCTTTTTGGTGGGCCGGCCGGTGCCACGGTCCCGCTGCGGAAGTCCCAGCGCTGGGGTAACAGGGCGTGGCGGAGTGTGGTCCGTGAAGCAGTGGGAAGCAGCCTCAGCGCCCACCCTCTTGTTGATGAGGCGTCGCACCTCAAGGATGCGTTCAAAACCCGACATCCTTACCGTGACGGTCTCGCCCGTCACCAGGGTTGCCGATGCCTTCGCTGGTGTCCCATTGAGCCGTACATGTCCGGCGCGGCACGCAGCAGTTGCCGCGGAACGTGTTTTGTAGGCACGGATGGCCCACAGCCAGGCATCGATCCGGACTGTCGCTGGGGAGGAAGGCAGTGATGTCATAGGTGGGAACGAGTATACGGGCTGGCCACGCCGCGCCAGCGTGCGGCCAGCCCGGGACGGACTAGCTGCTGGGTGTGGTTGGCGGCTCGTAGCCCTTGGGCGGCGTGTAGCCGTAAGGCTGTGGAGCCTGCGGTGCCCGGCCGTACGGGTCCTGCGGACCAACGGTGGGGTAGCCCTGTCCGCCAGCGGAGATGCCGCCCTGAAGCCTGACCAGCTCGGCAGTGTTCTCAGCGGTCCGGATACCGGCAATCAGCGATTCAAGGCCAATGCGGGCGAGGGCCAGGTAGATCAGGACAAACAGAGGCCCGATCACAATAAGCACCAGGAATCCCAGGACCGGTTGCCTTGAGGCAAAGGCGGCAACAACAAAGATGATGTACATCAGGCCCAGCCCGATCATGATCAGGATGTAGACCACTTTGGCGATGGCGGGCGATACAAACTTTGTAAATGACAGGTCGAAAAGATTCTGCACGGTTCCCCCGTTGAGAGAGCGCCTGCGAGTGACAGGCGGGTCAATGATGAAGCCAGCTTAACTGGAGCCTGCACATAAAGCGCCAAACAACGCCCATGGATTTTTTCACGCCATCCGCTGCTGACCTCACCACACAGAATCCGGTGCAGGCGTTGGCCTGCACCGGATCTCCGATACTGCTGTTCCTTCTAGAGTGCGTTCTGCCTGAGGAGCTCTGCCAGGCCTATCGGGTCGTTCCCTGTCAGACCATGGACATCGGATGAAACCCCGGCCATCTCACCGGCTGCCATGGCTGTATATGTACTGACCCACGCCTCCACTTGCCACGGAGGTGCGCCATAGGAGGCACGTGATGCGTGCGCCTCCGCCAGCGTCTCGGCGTGGTACCTGACGTCGCGTCCCGTACTGGCGCTCATGATCGCCGCCGCTTGGTCCAGCGTGATCTCTTCGGGCCCCGTCAGGTTGTAGGTGGCACCTGCATGGACCGCCGGATCGTCCAGAACGGCAACGGCGCAACGGGCCACGTCTTCCCTGGCGACCGCGGACAGGAGCCCCTCCCCGGCAGGTCCACGGATTACGCCATCCTCACCGGCCAGGAGGGGTAGGAAATTGAGGTAGAAATTGTCCCGCAGGAACGTGAAACCCATGCCCGAGTCCCGCAGTCGCTGTTCCGTCGCGAAGTGGTCCCTGGCCAAGGTAAAGGTCGCGTCCAAAGCTGCGCCATAGAAGGAGGTGTAAACCACATGCCGCACGCCGGCTGCGGCAGCGGCATCGATGAAGCTGAAGTGCTGCTGCAGCCGGTCCTCCGCCTCCGCCGCCGAGACCATGAAAAGGGTATCGACACCGGCGAGTGCGGCGGCTGCCGCACCCGCGTCCCCGTAGCTGCACACAGCGGTTGCTGAATGCTTCAGCTGGGGTGCGCGGCCGGCGTCGCGCACCACCAGGCGCTGGGCTTTGCCAGCCTGTGAAAGATGCGCGGCAACCAGGCCACCGAGGGCTCCGGTGGAGCCGGTAACGGCAAGTCCTGGCAGGTCACTCATGGCTACTCCCTCGTGGCCGGCGACTTGGTCTGGGCGGGATCACGTTCAGCAAGCGAGCCGATTGCGTCGTCGATCTTCATCATGATGCCCTGATCCAGCGTCACGCCAGCAGCCGCAACGTTTCCTGCAATCTGTTCCGGCCGTGAAGCACCCATGATTGCCGATGCCACGTTCTTGTTCTGCAGAACCCAGGCAATGGCCAGCTGCGGCATGGTGAGGCCAGCTTCGTCAGCAATGGGTTTCAGCTTCTGGACGCCGTCCAAGACGTCATCCTTCATCCAGCGGCTGATCATGGTGGCGCCGCCCTTGTCATCGGTGGCGCGGCTACCCTCGGGGGCGGGCTGCCCAGGCAGGTACTTGCCGCTCAGGACGCCCTGCGCCATAGGGGACCAGACAATCTGGGAAAGCCCAAGTTCCTCTGAGGCGGGGACAACCTGGTCCTCAATCACTCGCCACAGCATGGAGTACTGCGGTTGGTTGGAGATGAGCTGGAAGCCGAGTTCCTTGGAGAGCGCGTGGCCCTCGCGGATCTGCTCAGCAGTCCATTCGCTGACGCCAATGTAGAGTGCCTTGCCCTGCCGGACAATATCCGCAAATGCCTGCATGGTCTCTTCGAGCGGCGTCTCAAAGTCGAAGCGGTGGGCCTGGTAAAGGTCCACGTAGTCAGTCTGGAGCCGCGTGAGGGAGCCATTGATGGACTCCATGATGTGCTTCCGGGAGAGGCCTTGGTCATTGTGTCCCTTGGGCCCAGTGCCGCCGAAGACCTTTGTGAAAATTTCGATCGATTCGCGACGTTCGTCCTTGAGCGCCTCGCCTAGGACTGTCTCCGCGACAGTGTTGGCGTACACATCGGCGGTATCGAAAGTGCTGATCCCCGCATCAAGTGCTGCCCGTACGCACTGTGTAGCAACGTCGTTCTCCACCTGCGAGCCATGGGTCAGCCAGTTGCCGAACGTGATTTCCGAGATTTTGAAGCCGCTGTTTCCGAGATATCTGAATTCCATGTCTTCCACGCTAGTGCAGATGGTTGCTCAGGGTAAGTGCCTTCGCGCTCCCACCGGCAAAAGCGCTGGCCAATCCGGCGGGCTTAGCCCTTGTTGGCGCGCTGCTTCTTCGAAGGCCCATTGCCGGACAGCGGCTTCGGTCCAGGTCCCGTCTCTGCGGTGCGCGGTTTGCCGGCACCAGGCGACGTGGTTGGGGTAGGCGGGGCCGAGGGACGCTTTGGCTGAGGCTTGGCAGGCGCTGCGGGGCCGGTGTCCTTCGTGGCTGCTCCCGCCTCATTCACCGCCGAAGGGCGCGCTGTCCCCGGCGCAGAGGACGGCTTGGGAGGTGATGCTGGCTGTGCGGCCCGCGGAGATTCCGGCTCTGCCCCTGGTGGGGACGCCGGTGCCGGAGCTGCCGCAGGTGTGATGTCGGCGGGCTTCGCCGACGCCGGCTTCCTGGTGGGCGATGTGCCAAGGGGTGCTGACGATGCACGAGGCGCGGGGGGCCTCTTGACAGTTCGCACGGGCGGGGCCTTCGCTTCCGTGGAGTCCCTGTCTCCCTGTGCTGTCCTGGAATCATCAGCGGTGCTTGTCCCGGGGGTCTCTGCGCGCCCATCCGCAGGATTCCGAGAGACTTTGGGCAAAGTGGGTGTGCTCTGTTGCGGCTGTTCGGACCGTGCGGCCTCCCTTGCTTTGGCAGCCTCGACAGCAGCGGCCCAATCGCTTGCCAGCGCTGGTTCTTCGCGTTTGATGGAGGCTGCTGCCGGGAGTTTGCCGATGGTGTCACTCACCCGGGCCCAGGCGCTGCGTGCCTTGGTGGTAAGAGGGCGTAGGGCTGGTCCCGGCGTAGTTGTTCCCCGGTCCGTGGACGCGCCGCCCGTGGGAGCAGGCGTGACACTGGGAGGCTTGGCGCGGCTCGGCATTGCGGGCGCCGACGAGGATGACGGTGTCTTCTGGGTGGGTACAACCCGCTCCGTCGGTGCTGGGGCCGTGACGCCTGATGAGGGGCCAGCGCTACTTTGGTCCCGGAACCGAGTGCTGGAGGCCGACGAAGGCACCAGCCGAACCAAAGGGACGGTTTCCTCGCGGCGGAGCCGACCGAAAAGAGCCAGGACCAGGATCACTGTGAGCCGGCCAGCACCAACCAGCAGGAGGGTGACCACGGAAAGAATAAACAGGCACAGGAACATGAGCAGCCCCAACCCGAGAGTACCCAGATAGGTCAGGTTGATCACCAGAGTTGTTGAATCCATGAGATGCCCTTCCTTCTATCAGCCGGCAGCGCGGGTCAGTGTTGATCTCGCTCGCTGCGGTTAACAGCCCCACGTCAACCTTACGGATAATCCGGACAAACGCGTGCCTCACAGAAAGGGTGGCCGCGTGTTGTGTCGAACCTGTTACCCGAAATGACAAGACGGGTTGCCACCTGCAATTGTGGGACCTGTTCTGTGCCCGCCGCGACCTGGCGGAGAAGGCTTGTGTGGGGGGCGCCCAGAGCCCAGCGATGAGCAGAAGCAACCGGATTGGAACACCTGACATGCCCCAAAACCTTGTTCTTGACGCCGCCTGCATCTGCCTCTCCGGAGAGACCTACGCGGCATGCTGTGGCAGATTTCACACAGGCCAGTCGTGGGCCGCCACGGCAGAGGAGCTGATGAGGTCCAGATACTCTGCATTCGCTGCGCATTATCAGTCATACCTCCTGCAGACGTGGCACCCGCAAACCCGTCCGGCGGAAGTGGGGTTCGACGACGACCTGCAGTGGCGGCGGTTGGATATTCTCAGGACGGACCACGGTGGCCCACTGGATACCGCAGGCACGGTGCGCTTTATGGCCCATTACCGGAGTGCCGGACAGCGCGGTTTTCAGGAAGAGACCAGCTCATTCATGCGCATTGACCATCGCTGGTTTTACGTGGACGGCGTACAGCACAACTGAAGTGTCAGTGACCGTTGATCATGACGCGGGGGAATGTCCCGGTGGCGGCGGGCTGCTGTGGCACAAAATCTGAGGGAAGCTCCACTGTAGAAGCGTGACGAACCAGGCGGTCCCAGCCTCGGTTGATGGCGTTCACCACAAATGAAAGCCCGGCTGACAGGAGGAACCAGGCAAGTTTTCCCACTCCGACTGCCGTTAATGCCGCCAGCCCAGCAGAGATCACAAAGGCGGCTAGGGCCACGGCAAAAACGAGTGTTCCGATGAAGACCAAGGTGGCGGTGTCCAAGGCGGCGAAGTCGACCAACATGTTTTTCCCTGCTTAGAACGAGCCGCACATATGTCCGGCATTTTCCTCTTTCTGAGAGCTCGAGACTAAGGGTGGCCGCTGGCACGAAGCTAACGGAACGGCCCGCGTCGCCGGGCTTGATGCGGGATCGAGACACTACCCACCGGTAGGTCACGGACATATTGCGGGAACCCCCTTTCCGAGATGCCCGCCTGTGCGAATGTGCAGCCTGGTGATGCGTCAGGAAACGTGGGCGGGACGCCTGAGTTAACCTTGTAGTTGGCCAATTCTGTCCCAGCGGGCTCTGCCCCAGCCGACAATGGCTCATCAGCAGTAGCTGCCATCCACCAGCCAAGGAGAAAGTGCGTGCCACGCCCCGCCAGGTCATCCGCCGATGCCATCAGCGACAGGCTCCGCGACCTGGAACTGCTCACGCGCGGCCCCGCCTGGGCGTTGACGCGCTCGGCTCCCTGGGTGATCGCCGTCCTCCAGGCTTCTTTCACCCGCACCCGGCCGCAGGTTCCGCTGGAAGAATTCCATGCCGACGTCGATTCTTTCCTCGAGCGGCTCCGCAGGGATGATGCGTCGCTGGGTGGCAGCACCAATGGGAAGGCATTTGGCGATGAATGGACTCGACGACTGTTCCTGGCCCGTCGGAACCAGTCTGGGCAGATAGTTTATGAGGTAACAGAGCCAGCAGCGCGTGTCCTGGCCTTTCTTGAGAGCCTCGCCAGTGACAGGTCCACCCTCAACGGGTCCCGGCTCGGAACGTTACTGGGCGATGTGGAGAAACTCGCCCACGAGACCAACCCGGACCAGACCGCGCGGCTGGAATCTCTGGAAGATGAAATCGATGAGCGTCGGCAGCTGATCCAGGATATTTCCACCGGTGAGGTGGAAGGCATCCTGGACGATGAAGAGGCTGTGGAGGCTGCGGGAAATATCCTAGACCTCGCGGGAAGCCTGCCTGCGGACTACAAGAAAATGCGCGACCGTATCGAGGAACTGGTGGGAGGGCTGCGAAACCAGATCATTGAGGAATCCCTGACCAAGGGTGCCACTATGGCCCAGGTCCTTGAAGCGGATCGTCGACTGCGGCAGAGCCCGGAGGGCCGCACGTTCCGTTCTTTCGCAGCATTCCTGGAAGATCCCGCCCAGCAGGTACGCTTTCGCTCCGCGATCGGGGAAGTCCTGAGCCGGGAGTTTGCGGACGACCTCTCGGCCGAGGACAGGGAGACGCTCAAGAACCTGGTCGCCGAACTCCGGCACCAGCACAGCCAGATCCAGCGCATCTATGGCAAGCTCAGTGAAAGCCTGAACACTTACGTGCAGAGCGATGACTACCGTCAGTCTGTCCGGTTGCGAACCGTTCTGCGCGAGGCCGAGTCTGCTCTCCGCTCCCTGCCATATGAGCGGGACAGGCCCGCCCTGGTACCGGGCCCGGAGCTGTTCAATGCAGGATTCGAGTCGTTGG
The DNA here is from genome assembly GCF_030063285.1 of Pseudarthrobacter sp. PS3-L1. GTDB lineage: Bacteria > Actinomycetota > Actinomycetes > Actinomycetales > Micrococcaceae > Arthrobacter. The sequence continues at coordinate 719,794 of NZ_JASISU010000003.1, forward strand.
CAATGGTGAAACTCTTTGACCCGGACGAATTTGCCGTTCCACCCCGGCTGGCCGATCCCATTGCGTTCAGCGACGAGGACCGCGCAAGGTCCCCGCGCACTGGCAAGGCAAGGTCCGACGTCGTCCGGAACGCCATGGCGGGAGCCGCGACTGTGACGGAGGCCTGGCAGAACCTGCCGCCCAGCGAACGCCATATCAACTCCATCCGCGAACTTCTCTCCCAGGCCCTGCACTCCGGAGGCGGGTTTGACCGTGCCGCCTGGGAGACCCTTGAATTCGACCAGATCGACGGGTCAACACGTACTGCCTATGTGCCGGCCGTGACCCTTACGAAGGACTCATGATGACTGAGATTTCAGGCCCGGTGACCACTGACGCGGCAGAAGCCGTTGACGCTGGCGATGGCTGGGAGGTCGCGCCGCTGGCAACGCCCCCGCACGGTAGCGAAGATCCGCTACTTGTGAAGCCTCGGGACACGTTTGTTGATGGCGCGGCTCTGTTCCCCGGTGATTCCGGTGTGCTACCCATGAAAGTTCGCCAGGCGTTAGTGAAACTCCTCAAAGGCCCCTACATTGACGGGGGGCGCGAGGAAAAACTGTGGACCACCCTCTTAGACAACCAACTCATCCTCCGCAGCAGGCTGGCCGAGCTGTTTCTGACGTTGGAACTCGACCATGAGCGTAAGGTCGCCGTCCTGAGGCCTGTGGATCCCGAGGCAATTGGCGGGAACACCCGGTCGAGCATCCTGCGGCAGCAGCGGACCCTCAGCAGGGTAGAGACGATCGTGCTCCTCCGGCTGCGCCTCCTGCTGGACCGCCACGTCACAGCACAGACCGATCCCACGGTGACCCGCGAGGAAATCACCGAGCTAGTAGCCCACTACCAGCCAGCCGGACTACAGGATGCCCTCCGGGACGCCGACGTGGTGACGCGCACCATCACCAAACTGCTCGCCCGCCAACTCCTCCTGCCTACCGGGCTGGAAGAGACCTACACAATCTCCAATGCGCTGCCGCTGGCCTTGCCGTTCGAGAACATTGGTGACATTCCGGACCACATCAGGGCCCTTGTTGCTGCTGGCACCGATCAGGCCGGCACCGAACCCCTGCTGGACTTCGATGCTGCCGAAGGATCCGAAGAAGGATCCGAAGAAGTATCCGACGACGTGGAGCCCGACGACGCCACTCTGGGTGGCCATGAGGGCGCCGCCGACCAAAGAACTGAGGATGCCTCATGAGTATCGCTGCGATGCTTCCCCTGGGGGAGGAAACCAACCCGGGCCAGATGCGCCTGGCACAGGTCCAGGTGGTCAACTGGGGAACGTTCCATGGAGCGCACACCATGCACGTGGACCGTAACGGTACGCTCCTGACTGGAAACTCCGGGGTCGGAAAGTCCACGTTGTTCGACGCGATGCTGAGGGTTTTTGATGCCCGGCCTCGCTCCAATGAGGCGGCTGCCCAGCGATCCGGTGGTGCGGTGGAGGACAAGAGAACAACTTTCACCTACATGCGCGGAAAAGTGGGAGACAAGGCTGTGGGCGAGGGCTCCGCCAGCGCCTTCCAGCGCCCGGGTGCCACCTGGTCAGCCATCGCTCTGACCTTCGATAACGCAGCCGGTAGCCGCGTCTGTGTCTCGGCGCTGTTTGACCTGCCCAAAAATGGCACCGAATCGAGTGTTGGCCGGTTCTATCTGATTGGCAATGCGCCGCTGGACCTTCAGGTACTGGAAAATATTGCGGACAAGCGCTTCAGTCGGAGCACCTTGGAAGCCGTCCTGCCCGAGCTCCAGGTTTTTGATGTGCACAAGGCGTTTGCGGAGCGCTTCCGCCGCCTCCTGGGCATCAGTTCTGATCAGGCATTGCCGCTGCTGCGGGTCATCCAGGCGGGTAAGGGCCTTGGCGGTAGCGTGAACACGTTTTTCCGCGACCAGGTCCTGGATGCGCCTGCCACCCTTGCGGCCGCTGATGACGTGGTGGAGGAATTCAGCAATCTGATGTCTATCAGGCAGCGGCTTGAGGATGTTCGGCAGCAGCGTGACCAGTTGGCGCCGGTGCCCGGGCTCAATATGGCCTACGCGCAGTCGTTGCTGGAAGCCAACAGGCTGCGGAACCTCTCCGGTGAGGAATTTGAGTCCTACCGGAATTATCTGGGCGTGGAGGTCCACACGCGCACTTTGGCGCGGTTCCGGGACCTTGCCCAGGTCAAGGCAAAAGAACTTGCAGCTGAGCGGAGCGTTAGGGACGGGCTTTCCAGTGAATTGCGCCAGCTCGAAACGGATTACAACAACCAGGGCGGCAACGCCATCTCAGCAATTGAGCAGTCGCTGGAGAACGCCAGGGTGGCCCTGCGGCTTCGCGAGCAGGTTGAAGAATCAGCCCGGCAAGGACTCAGGGACGCGGGCCTGGCCCTGGAATGGAACGCAGCCGGGTGGGAGCAGGCGCACACACAGGCTGCAGAACGGACAGCGTCGCTGCACGAAGACTCGGAGGAACTCAAGGAGCTCCGCTTTGACGCCTTTGATGCCCATGCCACCAGGAAGCGTGAGCTGGTGGCGGCGGAGCAGGAGCTGCGCTCGCTGCAGACCCGCACGTCCCTGCTGCCGCCGTCGAGCATTGAAAACCGGTCCGCCATCTCCGCCGCCACCGGCATCCCCGAGGAGCAGATGCCCTTTGCCGGTGAGCTCATCGACCTGGCCATCGAGCAGGAGCGGTGGCGGCCAGCAGCAGAGCGGGCGCTGCGCGGGCTCGCCACTACCCTCCTGGTTCCCGGAACCACGTTCCCTGCCGTCACCCGCTACCTCAATGACAATTCCATCCGTGGTGCCCTGCGTGCCGTGGATATTTCCAAACCCCTTACCGGTGGCGCGCTTGCGGTCGAGGACGTGAACGACGGCGACCTGCTAACCAAGCTGGACGTCCTCACCACAGGTGTCCATGCGGATGCCGGCGCCTGGGTCCGGGAACGGATTGCCCTGGATTTCGCCTATCCCTGCGTGGAGGACCCCGCAGAACTGGCCGGGATGGACAGGGGCCTCAGCTTGGGCGGCGTGGTCAAGCGCAACCGCCACACGGTGGAAAAGGACGACAGGTTCGCCGGGCGCCATGACTACGTGCTCGGCTTCGACAATGCCGCCAAGCGAGAACTCGTGGAACAGCAGGTCCAGGCACTGGTTGCGTCACTGGCCGAGGCATCCCAGCTCGCCCAGAGTCGCGAGGAATCCCACCAGGGCATGGCGCGGCAGCTGGACGCCTTGCGCCGCGTGGTGGAGGACCACCGGCCCTGGGAACAGGTATCAACAGATGGTCCAGCGCAAGAGCTGGGCAGGATTGGCCAGCGCCTCAAGGACGCCCTCGCTGCCCAAGCGGACCTTGAGCCTCTCCGCGCCGCCATCGAGGCGACCCGGCAGAAGCAGGAATCGAGCACCGGAGCCGCAGCAGTGCTGCAGAGCGAGTACAAAGCGCTGGATCAACAGCTCATGGCTGCCAATTCCCTCCTTGAAGCCGGGCGCGCCCGGCTGGCTGCCTCATCGCCCTCGGATGCAACGTCCAAGGCGCTGGAACCGTACTTCGAGGAATGTGGCGAGGTTACCGAACTCCACGAGTTGGACAACCTGGCCCACCGCGTACGGACCGCGCTGTTGGCGGAACTCCACGTCGCAGAAAGCGGCGCCCAGGCCACAGCGGAGCGCCTGACGCGGCTCTTTGAAGGATTTGTGCGGGATTGGGGGACGTCCATCTCTGCAGACCATGGCACCTCGATCGGTGCGGCAGGAGACTTCGAATCGCGCTACCACGCCATCGTCAGCGATGGACTACCTGCTCAGGAAGCGGAATTCCGGGAGTTCTTCAACCAGCGCACGCACGAATCTTTCAGTACCCTGCTCCACCTGCTCGACGAGGAACGGCGCTCCATCACCAGTAGGATCCTGCCCTTGAACGGCATCCTGGCCCACGTGGACTTCCACGAGGGTAGTTACCTGGAACTGGACATCAAACAGACGCTGCCTCCCGCTGCCCGGCAGTTCAAGGAGGCCATTGCTGCAGCTCTGAAAGCCCGGCATGCAAGGCCAGCAAGGGCTGCCAGGCCGGTCAGTCTAGGCAGCGCGGCACCTGGTGCTGCCGATCCAGCTGCTGCTGGGCCTGTGTCTGCCGCCGCGCCCGATGAGGACGCCGAACTGACCCTGCGGTACCGGTCCCTGGAAGCGCTTGTCAAGAGGCTGGGTTCGCAGGCTCCCGAAGACAGGCGCTGGCGCTCTGAAGTTCTCGATGTCAGGGGCCACCTTTTCATCCAATGCAAGGAGCACCGGTCCGCCGCAGCAGCGGGCAAGACCGTGGGTGGCGCGGAGGCTGCTGATGAAGTGTTCATGCATGCTGATACGGGCTCCATGTCCGGTGGCGAGCGGCAGCGCTTCACGGCCTTCATCATGGCTGCGGCCCTGAGCTACCAACTGGGGATCGCTGAGCAGGGATTCACCACGTATGGCACGGTCATGATGGATGAGGCCTTTGTCCTGGCCTCGGAGGAGTTTGCTGGTGCTGGCATCAAGGCGTTGCACGACTTTGGATTCCAACTCCTGCTTGCCGCCCCGGAGAACGTGATTGACCTGTCCCGGCACCTTGGCTCAGTCACCGAAATCCTGCGCGACAAACGCACCAACCGCTCTGGTGTGCTCACAACGCCCGTCATCACCAGCCAGTCTTCGGGGCACAACGCGTGGCGGTCCGAAGCCAACCCGGTGGACATTGTGCTGCGCTGACCTGGACGCACTTGGTAGCACGGGAAGGGTGTGGCCTTCATCACGTAGGTGTAATAGGGCACGCAAAGGTTGCGTAATGCAGGCAAGGGTAGGTTAGCCTTACTTAGGTTCGCATCATTCACCTAAGGAGATCCGTGTCTTCCCCTCTCTTCCCCAGCACCACCCGCCGCGGTCTGTTCAAGACTGCTGGCAAGGCATCGGCAGTCTTCGCCGCGGCTGCACTGACGCTGACCGCCTGCGCCACCGGCCCCGCCGCGACTTCCGCGGACTCGAGCAGCTCAACGGAGTCCAGCTCGGCATTCCCGGTCACCCTGAAGCACGCCTTTGGTGAGACCACCATCGAGTCCGAGCCCAAGCGCGTGGTCACGATCTCCTGGGTCAACGATGACGTAGCCCTGGCCCTGGGGGTTGTTCCCGTGGGCGTTCCCACCAACGTCTACGGTGGCAACGAGGCTGGTTCCACGCCGTGGAAGGACACCAAGCTGGCGGAATTGGATGCCAGCATCGGCTCCGAGAAGGCGCCCGCGCAGTTCTCCGAGGCTGACGGCATCAACTTCACTGAAATTGCCAAGCTGACCCCCGACGTTATCCTTGGCGCGTATTCCGGCCTGAGCGAAGAGGACTACAAGAAGCTCAGCGAAATTGCTCCCGTGGTGGCATACCCGGAACTGGCCTACGGAACGTCCTGGCAGGATTCCACCACCATTATCGGCAAGGCGCTCGGCAAGGAAGCCGAGGCCACCAAGCTGGTTGCGGACACCGAAAAGACAATCGCCGACAAAGTTGCCGGGTACCCGCAGCTGACCGGCAAGTCCTTCATCTACGGCAACCTTGAACCTGGTTCTGCTGAAGGCATCAGCATCTACACCGCCAATGACAACCGCCCACGCTTCCTGAGCGAGATCGGCATGACGCTGGCACCGATCGTGGCGGAAAACTCGAAGGGCTCCAAGGAATTCTTCATTCCGTGGTCCACCGAGAAGGCCAACGAGCTCGAGTCCGATGTTTTTGTTACCTGGGTGGCTGACGACGCTGCCGCGGAGGCCATCAAGACCGATCCGCTCCTGAGCCAGATTCCGGCAGTGAAGACCGGAGCGCTGGTTGCCGATTCAGATGAAAGCCTCACGCTGTCCGTATCGGCGTCCTCGCCGCTGAGCCTGCCATGGTCGCTGGATAAGTTCTTGCCGCAGCTCGCCTCCGCCGTCGACGCGGCCAAGTAGGCAGTACCTTCATGACAGCCAGGACGACGACGGCGCCCCACGGGGGACGGAAAGGCTCGCCTCCGGTGCAGCCGCGGGTCACCCCCGCCCGGCCGCGTGGGGGACGAAGCCTTGCGGGACGTTCCGCGTGGCTGCTCGCCGCCGTCGTCGTCCTGGTACTCATGGCAGCAGCCTCCCTGGCAGTGGGCGCCAGGGACCTTTCCCTGAGCGTTGTCTGGCAGGCGCTGAGCGCTTTTGATCCAACCAACGGTGACCACGCCGTGGTCCAGGCCCGGATTCCCCGCACAGTGCTTGCCGTCCTGGTCGGTGGTGCACTGGGTCTTGCTGGCGCCGCGATGCAGGGTGTTGCCCGCAATCCGCTGGCAGATCCAGGGATCATCGGCATCAACGCCGGAGCGGCCCTGGCGGTCGTCACGGGAATCTATGTCTTCGGAGTGTCTACGTTCTCTGGCTACATCTGGTTCGCCTTTGTGGGCTCGGCCGGCGCCGCACTGCTGGTCTACCTCGTGGCCTCCATGGGCCGGGACGGCGCCACCCCTGTCAAGCTTGCCCTGGCGGGGGCTGCACTCAGCGCGGGCCTGTACTCCCTGATGAACGTCATCCTGGTCTCCAGCCAGGACACGCTGGATCGCTTTCGGTTCTGGCAAGTAGGCGGCGTGGCCGGCCGGGACTGGTCCATCATCCTTCCCGGTCTTCCATTCCTTGCCGTCGGAGCCTTGATTGTCCTGTGTACCGGGCGCATCCTCAACAGCTTGGCCCTGGGTGACGATGTTGCGCGGGGCCTGGGCCAACGCGTCGGCGTTGCCCGAGCCGTGACAGCCGTGGGCATAGTGCTCCTCTGTGGCACGGCCACTGCCCTGGCTGGTCCCATCGGCTTCATCGGACTCGTCATACCCCACGCCGTCCGGTTCCTTACCGGGCCCGACTACCGGTGGATCCTGCCGTTCTCCGTGATCTTGGCTCCCGTCCTGCTGCTTGGCGCAGACATGATTGGCCGCGTTATCCTGCTCCCCGGCGAGATCCCCGCCGGCATCATGACAGCCCTGGTGGGCGCCCCTGTTTTTGTTTGGCTGATCCGCCGTGGGAAGGGGGCAGGGCTGTGAAGACCGTTACGCACCTGAATGGAGCTGCCACGTCCGCCACCGGCGCGTCGGCTGGAATCGGTGACACCGAACCTGAACGCGCGTTGCCGGCAGGAGTACCACCCAAGGACTCCCGGTCGCAGCGGTCGAAAACACGGAAAAGGGGCTTCCGGATCAACCGGACAGCTGTCCTGGCCACTGCTGTGGTGCTGCTCTTTGCCGCCAGTATCCTGCTGGGCAGCTACACGGTGACAATCCCCGATTTCTTCAGGATTGTCTCCGCCCATCTGACGGGCGGGGAGAAGATCCCAGGCGCCAGCTTCATCGTCATGGAAAACAAGCTACCCCGGGCCATAGTGGGAATCATGATTGGCGCTGCCTTCGGACTCTCCGGTGCGCTCTTTCAGACCATGCTTCGTAACCCACTGGCCAGTCCCGATGTGATCGGTATCAGCTCAGGAGCCAGTGCGGCTGCCGTCTTCTCCATCGTCATTTTCGGTGCCACGGGTGTGTTGGTCTCGGGGGCGGCACTTGGCGGCGCGCTCGCTGTAGCGGCGCTCATCTACTTCATCAGCCGCAGCGGCGCGCTCGGCTCCGGTGGCGGCACGGGCACTTCGGCTGCAGGCACCAGGCTCATCCTGGCCGGCGTCGGAATCGCTGCAGCGCTGCAGGCTGTTGTCAGTTTCCTCATGACCCGCACGGATATCCGGACTGCTGCGGAGGCGCTGATCTGGCTGAACGGGTCCCTGAACTCTGCCAACTGGGAGCGCGTCAGTATCCTCTCTGTCGCCTTGCTCATCCTGGTTCCACTGGTGGCCCTGCTGGCTGGGCCGCTACGCATCCTGGAACTGGGCTACGACGCAGCGGCAGGACTAGGAATCCGGGTGGCCTTCGCCAGGCTCGCCGTGGTGATTGTTGCGGTCGCGCTCGCAGCTGTTGCCACTGCGGCCGCGGGGCCGGTGTCCTTTGTTGCTTTTTTGGCCGGTCCCATCGCCCGGCGGTTCACCGGGTCCGGCAGCCTTCCCGCAGCGGCGTTGGTGGGCTCCGCCATCGTGCTCGCTGCGGACTACTTTGCTGCGAACATCGCACCCCTCCTGCTCAACGGTGCCGTCCTTCCTGTTGGCGTTGTCACAGGTGCGCTGGGCGCCCCATTCCTCCTGTGGCTCCTGGTCACGGCCAACCGGAAGGAAGCCTGACATGGCCTTTCTGCATGCCAAGGACCTCACGCTGCAATACGATCAGCGGCGCGTGGTGGAAGGACTCACCACGGAAATCCCAGAGGGCAAGGTGACAATGATCGTAGGCGCCAATGCCTGCGGCAAGTCCACCCTACTGCGTGGTCTTTCGCGCCTCCTCAAACCGTCAGGCGGCACAATCACCCTGGACGGCAAGGACATTCATTCCTTTCCAGCCAAGGAACTCGCCCGCACCCTCGGGCTTCTTCCGCAGCACCCCACCGCCCCGGACGGCATTACCGTGCGCGACCTGGTGGGCCGGGGGCGTTACCCGCACCAGGGATTCTTCCGTAGCTGGAGCGACGCTGATGAAGTCGCCGTCAACCACGCACTCGAAACCACCGAGACCTTGGAACTGGCAGCGCGGAATGTTGACGAGCTCTCCGGAGGCCAGCGCCAGCGGGTCTGGATTGCGATGGCCCTGGCACAGGAAACCGGGGTCCTGCTGCTTGATGAACCCACGACCTACCTCGATCTTGCGCATCAGGTAGAGGTCCTCGACCTCATTACAGACCTCAACCGCAGCCGCGGCACCACGGTAGCGATTGTCCTGCATGACCTCAACCTCGCAGCCCGCTATGCGGACCACGTGATCGCCATGAAGGGTGGCCGCATCGTTGCTGAAGGTTCCTCTGCCGCCGTCGTCACCGAGGACCTTGTCCGCGACGTTTTTGGCCTGGAATCCCGGGTGGTCAAGGACCCCATATCCGGTACACCCCTGATCGTTCCGATCGGGCGCCACTACGCAGATCCGACGGCGGGGAATCCCACCCGCCCAAAAGCACCGACCGCCCCACTGGAGTTGGCATCATGACAGAGGCATTGAACCGAACCGATGGCCGCCGGGAAGGCTCCATGGTGGAAACCGAAGCAGCCACCGAGCCCATGACCTTGGCCTTTGAGGTCACTGTCTCCTCGGTCCAGGAGCTCAGTCCGAACTTCCGCCGGGTCACTTTCGGAGGCTACTGCCTGCGCGACTTTGGCCTCAACGAAGACACGCTCGACCTGCGCATCAAGCTGATGATTCCGTCCCTGGCGCCTGACGGTTCCGCACTACCGCTTCCGGCCTTCGCCATGGAATCAGAGGGCTGGTACCGCGAATGGCTTGCGATGGACCCAACCCTTCGCGGTTCCATGCGTACCTACACGGTGCGGCAGACCCGGCTCGATGCCGTCTACCCGGAAATTGACGTGGACTTCGTCATGCACTTTGACGAGCACGGCAGGGGCGGTCCCGCCGCGAACTGGGCCCTGAACGCCACACCGGGTGATGCCCTCACCCTCATTGGCCCCAACAATCGGGCAGACCGTCCCCAGGGTGGTGGCTACGGTGGCATCGAATGGCGCCCAGGAATGGCACAGCGCGTACTCCTTGCTGGTGACGAAACAGCAGTGCCAGCCATTGCGGCAATCCTTGAGAGCCTGCCGAGCTACATGACGGGTCAGGCGTTCCTGGAAGTCCCCGAGGCTGGCGACTTCCTTGAGATCAGTTCACCCGCCAACATCCAGATCACCTGGCTGGCCCGCGGCGCAGCGATTGGCCGCTCGCGCCCGCAGGGCGAACTCCTGCAGGATGCTGTCCGCCGGGCCATCCGGGTTCCGGGCTGGGTCGGCATCAAGGCCAGCGACGAAGGCCCCGGCAAAGAACCCGAAGACATCAACGTGGACAAGGACATTCTCTGGGACACTCCCGGCCGTCTTGATGCCCGCGCTATCGAGGGAAGCCGGAACCCAGACAAGCCCTCCGGTGCCCTTCCGTTTTACGCGTGGATTGCCGGCGAGGCCGCGGTCATCAAGGAGTTGCGCCGGTACCTGGTCCGTGACGTTGGGATCGACCGCAAGCAGGTGGCGTTCATGGGCTACTGGCGCCAGGGCAAGGCCGAAGGCTAAAGCTCAGATTTCGAGGCGCACTGTTCATGTGCCTGTTCCCTGCTCGCCTTGTCGCCTCGCTAGTGTGGTGGGATGCGAGGGGAACGGATACTGCCCCAGGCTGGGCGCCGCCTGTATGTGGCCCTGGGAGACTCCTTCACGGAAGGTGTAGGCGATGTCTCCCGAAAGCGGCCCAATGGGGTCAGGGGCTGGGCGGACCGCGTCGCCGAAAAGCTGGCCAAGGACTCGCCCGGGTGGGAGTATGCCAATCTGGCCATCCGAAGCAAGCGACTCCGGCACATCATTGACGAACAACTCCAACCTGCACTGGAGCTGCGACCTACGCTCATCAGCCTCTACGCCGGCGGAAATGACATCCTTGATTTCGGTACCGAAATGGATGCCCTGATGGCCCGGTATGAGGAATTGGTGGCCACCCTTGCTGGCACCGGGGCGACGCTGGTTCTCTTCACCGGCTTTGACGTGAAGGTTTCTGCGCTGTTGGAGCCGTTTCGTAGACGCAATGCCGCCTACAACACACGGGTCCGTGAGATAGCCGCCCGTCACGGCGCTGTCCTGGTGGACTACTGGTGTCTTGATGCGTTCCATGACCCCCGAATGTGGTCTTCGGACAGGCTTCACATGTCCAAGGCAGGCCACAGGTACCTCGCTGACCAGGTGCTGGACCACCTGGGTGTGCCCCACACGGTTCGCACCCAGGACTGGGACCCCCTGGGAAAGGGAACCGTCAGGGATTGGGAACGGAAGCAGCGCGAATGGGTCAGGGACTGGGTGGTGCCGCTGTTCGGCCGAAAGATCCGTGGCGTCACCCTAGGCGATACGCTGCGTCCCCGGTGGCCAGTTCCTGTGGTGGTCCCCGCCAGGGGCGGGCTGAAAAAGCTGCTGGAGTCCGCGGCGTCGGACGCCTGAGTCCGGCAAGGCTTCTGGGAGCGTCGAGGCGGAAAGTCCGGTGCACGACGGCGGCCCGTCCCGCCTTCGGTCAGCTCGCGATTGCGGCGGGTCCGGGCGTTGCAGAAATTAACTTGAATGATCAATGTTAATTTCTTCTAGAATGGGAAAATGACTGAACCACGCTGGCTGACCGCCGACGAGCGGCGGGCTTGGCTGGCCCTGATGAGCCTCACCACGCTTCTTCCGGCTGCCCTCGATGCACAGCTCCACACCGCCGGCAAGCTTTCACTTTTTGATTACCACGTCATGGCCATGCTTTCCGAAGCAGACGGGCGCATGCTTCCCATGAGCGCCCTCGCTGGACGCACCAGCGCGTCTCTTTCGAGGCTCTCCCACGTTGTGAGCAAGCTTGAGAGGCGGGAGTGGGTGGAACGCCAGCCGCACCCCAAGGATGCCCGTGTCACAGTCACCCGCCTCACTGACGAAGGTCTGAGGCACCTGGAGGCACTGGCGCCGGCACATGTGGAAGCTGTACGGTCTAATTTCCTTGACGGACTGACGGAGGAGGACGTCGAGGACCTCGCTAGAATTGGGCGAAAGGTGGTTGCTCGGATGAAAAGTGACCACTGGATCCTGAATGAGGGTCAGGATTGACGCTGGTGGACCGCACTGTGCATGAGCCCGCTTGGTTGCCCGCGGCAACCGGTGGCAGACTCGAGGCATGGAATTTTCTACCCGTTATGTAGCGCTAGGGGATTCGTTTACCGAGGGTGTGGGTGACGAGGACCTTTCCCGGCCCAACGGCGTCAGAGGCTGGGCTGACAGGGTGGCCGAGCAGCTTGGAGCTGCCAACCCTTCGTTCGGCTATGCCAATCTCGCAATCCGTGGCCGGAAGCTTCGTCAGATAGTCGCCGAGCAGGTTGATCAGGCGCTCGAGCTCAAGCCCACGATCGTCAGCATTTACGCGGGTGCCAATGACATCATGCGGCCGCGGGTGGATATCGATGATCTTCTGGTTGAGTACAACGACGCAGTCACGCGGTTGAGTGCCGCAGGTGCCACAGTCGTCATGTTTACAGGTTTTGATGCGCGCGGATCCAAGGTGTTCAGCACCATGCGCGGCAGGACCGCCATCTACAACGAGTTGGTGCGTGGAATTGCCGGTGACCATCATGCGCTCCTGGTGGACTACTGGCGTTTCAGCGAGTTCTACGATTGGGGGATGTGGGCCACGGACAGGATGCATATGTCTGCCGCGGGTCACGCAACAATGGCGAAGCGCTTTTTGACAGTGCTGGAGCATGAGCACTCAATTGATGTCCCGCCGATGACTCCCGTGCCGGAGCTCAGCCCCGCGGAGGCCATTCGTGCCAACGCCCGGTGGGTCCGGGAGTATGCCGCTCCCTGGGTTGTTCGGCGCGTTACGGGCACCTCGTCCGGCGACGGACTGCAGCCCAAATATCCGGACTATATCCACCTCTAGCGCCATGGGGGGATATCCACCCTGCAACCCTGGATTCGCCTTTAATAGCGCGAACTCGTAGACTTGGCAAGCGCTAAGTGCGCGGAGCGTGCGCAATTGCTCCGGTGGCCCATGGTTTCCTGCGGCAGCCGGTAGTTAGGGGCTCAAGTTGCGTGACTGACCGTTCGCCCACAGATCTTTCGGGTCGCACTTAGAAGCATGACCCAGCAGCAGATATGCGGGTCATTACTTTCAATTCTTGAGGAGAAGTCATGGCAGCACACTGCCAAGTGACCGGAGCCGAGCCGGGCTTTGGGCACAGCATTTCGCACTCGCACCGTCGCAACAAGCGTCGGTTCGATCCGAACATCCAGAAGAAGCGCTACTGGGTTCCTTCCCTGCGCCGTAACGTCACGCTGCAGGTCTCTGCACGTGGCATCAAAACCATCGACGTTCGCGGCATCGACTCTGTCGTTGCATCGATCCTGGCTCGTGGGGTGAAGCTCTAGTGGCAAAAGACAAAGATGTACGTCCGATCATCAAGCTGAAGTCCACCGCCGGCACGGGTTACACCTACGTCACGCGCAAGAACCGCCGTAACGACCCCGACCGCATGGTTCTGAAGAAGTACGATCCCAAGATCCGCCAGCACGTCGAATTCCGAGAGGAGCGCTAAAGCATATGGCTAAGAAGTCAATGATCGCCAAGAACGAACAGCGTAAAGTTATCGTTGAGCGTTACGCTGCCAAGCGCCTCGAATTGAAGAAGGCCCTGGTAGACCCCAACTCCACCGACGAAGTTCGCGAAGCAGCACGCCTCGGCCTGCAGAAGCTCCCGCGTAACGCCTCGCCGATTCGCGTTCGTAACCGCGACATCATCGATGGCCGTCCGCGTGGAACATTCCAGAAGTTCGGTATCTCCCGTGTTCGCTTCCGCGACATGGCGCACCGTGGAGAACTTCCGGGCATCACCAAGTCTTCCTGGTAATCCGCTTCTGCTGATTCCACACGCTTGAGAAGGGGCGAACAACGTAAACGTTGTTCGCCCCTTCTGTGTTTAAGCCGTTCATGCGGAATCACTCCACCGACACCTGCTGCCGTGCCAGAAGGGGTAACAGTGGGTAGGAAGCGACTCCGGGCCTATGTGGTGGAGCGCACATAAGAAATGGTCGACGCCGCGTTCGCCCTGGAGGTACCAGGAAGCCTCCCTGCCGCACCAGGTAGCGGATTTTGCGGACCCCAGGGGTGGATTTGCGGTGGGGGTGGTGTGGGTGTATTGTTTTCTAAGTCGCCGCGAGGGGAACAGCTTAGAGCTTGTTACCGCGGGTGGCCAATCCCCTTTATTTCAAGCCATTTTCTGGTTGTGCTTTGTGGTGCTTCTGGTGGTGTGGGGTGTTCTTGGTTCTTGTGTGTTGCTGGTCCTGGTGGATTTGCTTCGGGTGAGAATTTAGGGTAAGTTTGAAAAGTTGCTCCGGAGCGATCCTGAACGTTTGTTTGGGTGGTGCCGGGTGTGTCTGTTGTTTGAGAACTCAATAGTGTGCCAAGTTTATTGATACCAATTTTTTATATGAATTGGTTGAATTATGCCAGGTTGTGCCGCCCCTGTGGTGCGGTCTGGTTATTTTTTGGCTGGTTT
>NZ_JASISU010000004.1 GCF_030063285.1 Pseudarthrobacter sp. PS3-L1
ATGGTACTGCACCCGGGAGGGTGTGGGAGAGTAGGACACCGCCGGACAACACTTCAGAAAAAAGGTCGAGGGGCCCCACCACTGGTGGGGCCCCTCACCCGTTAACACCACAACCCCACAACACACAGCCCACCCCGCCAACCGCGGCAAAGGAACAGCCGGCCTGGGCCCTGCTGCCGGTAAAGTTAGTGGCTATGAGTGATCTTTTCAGCCATGCAGCCAACGAAGCAGCGCAGACCCCCAGCGAACCCGAAGACAGTATGGCGCCTGTGGTGATGGCCGTGGTTGTCCCTGGAGCCACGAGTAGGGCCTTCGCCGGGTTCACTGACCACACACACCTCTGGTGGCCGCTTGAGACAGTTGGGGTATACGGTGCGGGGTCCTATGTGGAGTTCGAAGAACACCTCGTCATAGAGACAGCCGATGATGGCCGAACCACTATCTGGGGCACCTTGGATGACTGGCAGCCGCCCCTGTCGTTTCATGCTTCCTGGCACCCGGGGAGCAGCGCACTCTGGTCTACCGAGCTTAGGGTTGTGTTTGGGCCGCATGCCGATGGGACTGAAGTGCGCATCCATCATGATGGCTGGGAAGGGGCAGAAGATCCCCTGGCAGCCCGCGAGCAGGCAGCAGCGCAGTGGCCCGTGATCCTTGATCGCTTCACCCGTTTTATGGGTACAGCGGGCTAGTTCGCGTCCTTGCCTGGATAGGGCCGGAGCGCATTGATTCTGTCATCAGGTTTGTTGTGGCACGGCCGTGCTAGTGCGGAGGGTGAAAGTCGTGGGATAGGAAATTGTCGCACCAGGGGTGGCGGGACGTTCTGTTGTATTAGGTGAAGATTCGGGAGCAGCTGCCAGGCCCCGGGGCAGCGGGGGCGCGGGGAATGCTTCCGGTTCGAGCTGGTGCAGGACCAGGCCCGCCGCAAGGGCCCCTTGCGCGCGGGGGTCCTGCGCTATCGTGGTTAGCCCGAATACCTCCCCTAGCTGGTGGCCATCAATGCCGATCACCGAAAGATCGCGGGGTACCTGCAAGCCGTAGTCTCTGGCGGCCAGGATAGTGCCGATAGCCATTTCATCTGAGGCCGCAAAAACAGCTGTGGGTCTCTTACCGTGGCCCAGCAGTTGCCGGGCCGCCGAGTAGCCTCCCTGGATGGTGAAGTCGGCAGGGACAACCCAGCCAGGGTTTACCTCAAGGCCCGCTGCGGCCATGGTGTGGGCGAACGCCTGGTGCCTCTGGGCGGGGAGCCGGAAGTCCTGATCGAGGTCAGGGGCTGCAGTCATGTGCCCAATGCGTGTATGGCCGAGGCCAATAAGATGCTCCACAGCCTGGGCGGCGATCCGTGCATCGTCGATCTGGATGCTTCTCGATCCTGCGAGTGGTCCACCGATGCAGACCAGCGGCCTCTTGACGGAACGCAACTGGTGCAGTTGATCATCGCTGAGGACAAGAGTCACGGCAATAGCGGCATCAATCCGCTTGCGCAGGAGGAAGTCGCTGAGGACGCTGGCACGCCGGTCTGAGTCGTACCCTGCGTTGTACAGGGTGACGTCATACCCCGCGTCCAAGAGCGCAGTGGAAACCCCCTCCGTGATGGAGGAGAAATACCAGCGGTCCACAGAGGGCACAATGAGGCCAATATTCCGGGTACGGCCCGAAGCCAGGCTCGACGCCTGATAAGACGGCACGAAACCTAGCTCCTGGGCGGCCGTGTTCGCCAGGAGCCGGCTCCGAGCTGAGACGTTGGACTTTCCTGCCAGGGCTCTGGACACAGTGGCGATCGACAGGCCAGCACGCTCTGCGACGTCCTTGATTCCTGGCATGGTGGCTACTCGGCCGGCTTGGCCGCAATCTGCAGCCAGGCCGTCTGTCCTGGCGACAGAAGACGCTGGTTGCCTTGAACGTCAAGAGAACTACGGAGAAGAATCGCGCCGGAGGGAAGCTCAAGGGGTTCATGATTCAGGTTCATGACCACCAGGACATTTCCATTCAGGTAGGCCAAGGACGACCCCGTGCACCACGCTTCGGCCCACTGCAGGGAACCACGGCCCAGATCCAGCTCGCGCCTCAGCGCGAGCATGGAACGGTACAGGGCCAAATGCGAGGTACCAGATGAAGCCTGGAGATCGCGGGAGAGGCGTGCGAAGCTTTCGGGTTGCGGCAACCAAGGAGTCGCTCCATCACCAAAGCCGTAGTGTTCCTGGTCGGCACGCCAAGGCAAGGGCACACGACAGCCGTCCCTGCCCAGGCGTTCGCCGTCGGTTCGGGCAAAGGTCGGGTCCTGACGCAAGGCGGACGGGATGTCGATCCCGTCCGGCAGGCCCAACTCCTCACCCTGGTAGAGGTAGGCGCCGCCGGGCAGGCCAAGCATGAACATGGTGGCTGCGGCTGCGCGGGTCCGCCCGAGTTCCTCGTCAGGCTGCGGATCCTCCGTACCGATACCGTCCCCATCACGTGGGCCATGGCCGTCGTAACCGAAGCGCGTAGCATGCCTGACGACGTCGTGGTTGGACAACACCCAAGTACTGGGTGCTCCCACGGCATCGAGTGACTCGAGGGATTCGGTGATGACGGACCGCAGGGGGCCCAGGTCCAGGCCAGCATGCAGGTACGGGAAGTTGAACGCCTGGTGCATTTCATCCGGCCGGACCCAGTGCGCCAGGCGGGGGAGGGGATCCACGTTGGCTTCGGCACACAGAATGCGGTCAGGGCCGTATTCGGCCAGGATCAGGCGCCAGGAGCGGTAAATGTCGTGCAGTGCTGGCTGGCCAAACATAGGGGCCTCTTCGCCGGGGTATCCCTCGGAACTGTTGCCGTTGGCCAGGCCGTGCCAGTCGGGGAGGCCGGGAGCCTTGACCAGTGCGTGGGCAACGTCCACCCGGAAGCCTGCGATGCCCCGGTCCAGCCAGAAGCGGAGGACGCGTTCAAACTCGGCGTGGACTGCGGGGTTATCCCAGTCGAAGTCAGGCTGGGATGAATCGAAGAGATGCAGGTACCACTGGCCGGGCTGCCCGTCGGCATCCGTGGTCCGGGTCCAGGCCGGGCCGCCGAAGTGGGATTCCCAGTTGTTGGGTGGCAAGTCACCGGATTCGCCACGGCCGTCCCGGAAAATGAACATGCTGCGTTCGGCGCTATTGGGTGCGGCTGCCAGTGCTGCCTGGAACGCCGCGTGCTGGTCTGAGCAATGGTTGGGCACCAGGTCCACAATCACCCGAAGACCCAGTTCCTGGGTTCGGATCATCATGGCGTCGAAGTCCGCGAGGGTCCCAAAGAGGGGATCGACGTCACAGTAGTCGCTGACGTCATAGCCAGCATCACGCTGCGGTGACCTGTAGAACGGCGAGAGCCAGACGGCATCGACACCCAGTTCCGCGAGGTGTCCGAGCTCGGAGGTGATTCCAGCCAGGTCACCGATGCCATCGCCATTGAGGTCACGGAAGGATCGAGGGTAAATCTGGTAGATCACTGCGGATCTCCACCATCCAGGCACGCTGTCGGCGTGGTGGACATGGGTCAGGGGGCCAGCGAGCGGGGCAGTTGGGTGCAGGAGGGAGTCAACAGACATTCCGTCAGCTTAGAGGGCTGCGCGGAAAATGGAAACGCTTCCACAAAAATATCTACCAGATCGTGATGCTCAGCATTCTTACTACTTTTTCCTTTGTTGTGCCGTACGGAAGCGCTTCCATGGATGCACGTTTTCGGCAGACCTCCGTGGATCCGCTGGGGAGACTCGCACCTGGGCTGGGCCCCCGCTCCTACACTGGTCAGACGGCCGTTTGATCGATGGCCTGTGAGAATTTGTTCACAATCGCGCAGGGCGGGGCGACGATGCTCCGCGGCGCAGATCAAAGACGGTAAGGAAGGGCATTGATGACAGAGGCCACCACCACAGCGCCGGGCGACGCGGCATGTGCAGAACTGAACGGCATCCTCAAAGCCGGACAGGTCTCCCAGGACGCCCCAGTGCTGAAGACCTACGCCGTAGACCAGGCACCCGTCATGGATTATCACCAACCACTGGCTGTGGTGTGGGCGGAGTCCGTTGCGGATGTCCAGGCGGTGGTTACCATCTGCGCGGCGCACGCGATTCCCGTGGTGACCCGGGGCGCAGGGACCGGCGTGTCCGGCGGTGCACATGCGACGGCGGGCTGCGTGGTCCTGTCCCTGGAACGGATGAACTGCATCCTGGACCTGAATGCCGTTGATGAGACCGCCGTCGTCGAACCGGGTGTGATCAATGCAGCGCTCAACGATGCTGCGGCGCCGCACGGGCTGATGTATGCGCCGGATCCAGCGAGTTTCCGGTGGTCCACCATCGGCGGAAATGTGGCCACCAACGCAGGTGGCCTGCGCTGCGCCAAGTACGGCGTCACCCGGGATTCGATCCTGGCGTTGGACGTAGTGCTGGCGGATGGCTCGCTGATCCACACCGGCCACCAGACGTTCAAGGGTGTGGCCGGCTATGACCTGACGGGCCTCTTTGTGGGCTCTGAAGGAACGCTGGGCGTTGTGGTGGGTGTTACTGTCCGGCTCAAATACCTGCCCCGTGAGGTGCAGACCATCGCAGCTTTCTACCCCACGTTCCGCATGGCTGCTGCCGGTGTGCTCGCTGTGGGTAGGGCCCGTGTCCAGCCGGCCATCATGGAGCTGCTCGACGGCGGATCACTGGCCCAGCTTGATGAGGTCCACGGATCGGACCTTACCTCCCGTGGCGGCTCACTGTTGCTGATCCAGACTGATGGATTCGGTGCTATGGCTGAGGCCGACGTCGTCCGTAGTGTTCTCGCTGCAGGAGGTGCCTCGATCACCACCGCCGAAAATGCCGAGGCCGAGCAGCTGGTGGAGTTGCGTCGCAACAGTCGGGGCGTGGAGGTCGACGACGAATACCGGGTAGGCGAAGATGTTGCGGTTCCGCGCTCCAGGCTTGTCGACTACGTTGAGGCGCTTGAGATGATTGCCGCGGACACCGGTGTAAGCCTCAAGGTTGTTGCCCACGCCGGCGACGGGAACCTGCACCCTACTTTTTGGGTGGACCGCGAGGGTACCGGTGTGGATCCGGAAGCACTCGTGAGGCTTCAGACGGCGCTGGATGACTCCATCCGGATCGCGCTGGAGA
The DNA here is from genome assembly GCF_030063285.1 of Pseudarthrobacter sp. PS3-L1. Taxonomy (GTDB): domain Bacteria; phylum Actinomycetota; class Actinomycetes; order Actinomycetales; family Micrococcaceae; genus Arthrobacter. The sequence goes on from NZ_JASISU010000004.1 coordinate 5,114, forward strand.
TGGGTGGCACCATCACGGGCGAGCACGGTGTGGGCCAGTTCAAGCTCAAGTGGCTGGGGCTCGAACAGTCCGAACCCGTCCGTGCCCTCCAGCACCGGATCAAGGACCTGTTTGACCCACTGGGCATCCTCAACCCAGGCAAGGCCATCTGAGAACGTCCAGCGGACGGCCCGCGGGTAGCGTCCCCTCCGCGGGCTCACGTTGCCCGGTGTCAGTCCTCGTCTCCGCCGTAGCGGGATTCCTCTGTCTCGGCCTCAAGGATTTTGAGCAGCTCGGTGTCCGGGTCCAGCATGATTGCTGCCTCATCACGCCGGTGCCGCAGGACTGAATCAATGTAGGACTGAACGGCTTCGGCCAGCGGCACGTGCCGATCTTCCTTTTCCGACATGTACCAGCGGTGTTCCAGGATTTCGTGGACGGCCTCGGCGGGTTCGAGCTTTCGGGAGAGGTCCCGTGGGATGGAGCGGACAATAGGCTCAAAGATCTGGCTGACCCATAGGTGCGCGTTGTATTCCTCATCCAGCGCCGGGTTGTTGTCTGCCCGGAACGAATCCATGTCATTGAGCAGGCGGCGGGCCTGGTTTTCCTGGGCATCCAGGCCGGTAAGCCGCAGCAGCCGCCGCTGGTGATGGCCGGCATCCACCACCTTGGGCTGCAGTTGGATAGTGGAGCCGTTCTGGGTGGTCTTGATGGCGTATTCCTCGACATCAAATCCGAGCTCGTTGAGCCGCCGGATACGGGCACTGACCCGCCACCGCTCACCCAGCTCGAACGACTCCTTGGCCGTGAGCTCCGTCCAGAGCCTGCGGTAGCTGTCCATGATGAGTTCGCTGGTGGCTACGGGATCCACGTTCTCGTCAATAAGGCCACCATCCAGGAGGTCCATCAGCTCGCCAGCGATGTTGACGCGGGCAATTTCGAGGTCATACTCGCGCTGGCCCGTAGACAGATCCGGGTACAGCTCACCGGTTTCCGCATCCACCAGGTACGCGGCGAAGGCACCGGCGTCGCGCCTGAACAGCGTGTTGGACAGTGACACATCGCCCCAGTAGAAGCCGACCAGGTGCAGGCGGACCAGCAACAGCGCCTGCGCGTCGATCAGGCGGGTCAGGGTGTCCTTGCGAAGCATCTGGGAGAAGAGTGCCCGGTATGGCATGGAGAACTTTAGGTGCCGGGTCACCAACACCGGGTTCAGCGGTTTGCCGTCCGGGGTGGTGCGGCCTGTAATGACGGCAACCGGCTCGACGCCCGGCACGTCCAGGCGGGCCAGCTTGCGCAGCATGTGATATTCATGCCTGGCCACGTGCTCGGAGGTTTCCTTGATGGCAATGACGGATCCGCCCAGATGGGCAAACCGGACAATGTGGCGTGAGATTCCGCGTGGGAGTGCCGCCAGGTATTGGGCGGGCCAGTCCTCCAGCGCAATATGCCACGGCAGGTCCAACAGTTCTGGATCTGCAGCTGCAGCCGTAATACTCAGGGAACTATTCACCACGTTCGAATGATCGTTGGCACTGGCGGCCTCAAACCGCGGCAATTTCCCGATCTGCCCGTAGTCGGTGGGTTCGTCGTGCCACATGGCGTTGTTTTCCTCGGTCATGGCTCAATTCTTCCGTACTCGGGCGCGAACGGCTAAACATTCGATCTGATGGGATTTAAACGCCGACGGCGGCCCCTCCCGCAGGGAAGGACCGCCGTCAGATGCACACTGGTCAGTTGTTGAGACGCAGGCCGGTCTTGGTATCAAACAGGTGGACCTGGCCCGACTGTGGGCGGACAAAGATGGTGTCGCCCTTCATCGGGGGACGACGGCCGTCGACACGGGCCACGATGTCGTGGCTCTTGCCGTCCAGGTCAGCGTGGCCGTAGACGTAGGCATCTGCGCCGAGTTCTTCGACAACGTCAACCTCAACCTGCAGGCCTTCGCCGTTTCCAACCGTCTCCAGGTCCTCGGGGCGTGATCCCACCGTAACGGTGGAGCCGTTGGCGCTGGCCAGGACGTCCTGCGGGACCGGGAAGACCGTTCCGCCAAACTGCACTCCGCCGTCGACCACGGGCAGTTCCAGGAGGTTCATTGCCGGTGAGCCGATGAAGCCGGCAACAAAGACGTTCTTGGGGGCGTCGTAGAGGTTACGCGGGGTGTCCACCTGCTGGAGGAGTCCGTCCTTGAGGACCGCAACGCGGTCTCCCATGGTCATGGCCTCGACCTGGTCGTGGGTTACGTAGACAGTGGTAACGCCCAGGCGGCGGGTCAGCGATGCGATCTGGGTGCGGGTCTGGACGCGGAGTTTGGCGTCAAGGTTGGAGAGCGGCTCATCCATGAGGAACACCTGCGGGTTACGCACAATGGCACGGCCCATGGCAACACGCTGGCGCTGACCACCGGAGAGCGCCTTTGGCTTGCGGTCCAGGTACGGCTCGAGGTCCAGGAGGCGGGCTGCTTCCTTGACGCGCTCGGCACGCTCTTCCTTGGAGACGCCTGCGATCTTCAGGGCGAAGCCCATGTTGTCCGCGACTGTCATGTGCGGGTACAGGGCGTAGTTCTGGAAGACCATGGCGATGTCGCGGTCCTTGGGTGGCACATCGGTGACGTCGCGGTCACCGATCAGGATGCGGCCGGCGTTGACGTCTTCCAGGCCTGCGAGCATGCGCAGGGAGGTGGACTTGCCGCAACCGGAGGGGCCGACGAGGACGAGGAATTCGCCATCGGCAATGTCGATGTTGAGCTTGTCGACGGCGGGCTTCTCGGTGCCCGGGTACAGACGCGTAGCGTTATCAAAAGTAACTGTAGCCACAGTTATCAATCCCTTCACCGGCAGGTACGTGCCGGACGATCCGTTGTGAATGGTGATTATTCAGTTGTGGTCCTCCTCGGCCGAAGCCGAGAAGGACCGCGTGGCGCCGCACGGTCAATGTGCGCAACGTCACAGTAAAGAGTATGTCAGGATTTGCGCATTTGGTCCTAAATGTTACAGACGTCACACGCGATGTTGCTCACTGTGCTTTCTACTCCGTTGTGGAGGTGCTTGTGGAGGTGGCGCGTTGGCGCTCGCGGAGCAATGTTTCGAGCACCTCGGCCATGTGCTGTGGAGCTTCCACACGGAAGGCGGCCGAGGTGAAGTCCAGTCCCACCTTGATGCCCAGGTCCCAAGGTTCCAGCCGGCCTAGGGCGTCTTCGTCAGTGACGTCATCTCCGGCGAAGAGGACGGCCGACGCACCGGTGGCCTGTCGCAGGAACGCCAGGCCCTCTCCCTTGGTGGCCTTGACGACAGAGGCTTCCAGCACCCGCTTGCCATCCTTGAGGAAAACCCCTGGCATTTCCTGCAGGGTCAGGCGTGCAGCAGCGACGGCATCCTCGGCAACGTCGTCTTCCGCGAGCCGGGTGTGGAGGACGACGCCGGCCGGCTTGTCCTCGAGGACTGTGCCGGGGGCGGCGCTGACAATGTCCGCCAGCGTGCTGCGTACTTCGGCAAGGAGCGCGCGCTGCGAATCGTCGAGAGTCAGAGCTGGCGAGTCGGGCCCGAGCCAGGCCTCTGCGCCGTGGCTGCCAACCAGCAGTGTCTGGGGCGGGGGAGACGCGACGAGCCGCAGGCTATCCAGTGCGCGGCCGGAGATCAGTGCCGTCGTCGTGCGCGGCAGGTCAGCAAGTGCGGCAAAAGCATCAGCTGTGCGGGGCAGCGGGCGTGCGTCTTCGGCGCGCCCCACGAGCGGGGCCATGGTGCCATCAAAATCGAGGGCCACCAGGAGATGTTCCGTACCGGCAATCCGGCGGATTGCTTCAAGGAGCTCGGGGGGCAGGGTGAGGTGCGGTGTCGATTCAGGAGTCATCGCGGATCACAGTCTCTTTCAGTGCGGCCAGGAAGGACGCTGACCATTGGTCGACGTCGTGATCCAGAACCTGCTTGCGCATGGACCGCATCCGCCGCGTTGCCTCTTTTTTCGGGAGGTTCACGGCCGTCATGATGGCTGCTTTGAGTCCATCGATGTCATGCGGATTGATCAGGAGGGCCTGCTTGAGCTGATCGGCTGCGCCGGCGAACTCGCTGAGCACCAGTGCGCCGTCTTCCCCGGTGCGTGCCGTGACGTATTCCTTGGCCACCAGGTTCATACCGTCCCGCAGCGCGGTGACCAGCATGACGTCCGATGCCAGGTAGAGGGCAACCATTTCCTCTACCGGGTAGCTGTGGTGGAGGTAGCGGACAGCCGTGTTGAGGAGGGTGTCGTAGGTGCCATTGATGTGGCCCACGGTGCCTTCGATTTCCTCGCGTAGGAGCCGGTACTGCTCCACGCGCTCGCGGCTGGGGCTGGCGACCTGGATCAGGGTGGCATCACCGACGTCGAGTGTGCCGTCGGCCAGCAGTTCCTCAAATGCCTTGAGGCGATGCCTGATGCCCTTGGTGTAGTCCAAGCGGTCAACGCCGAGCAGGATGGTGGTGGGATTGCCCATGTCACGGCGGATCTGCTGGGCGCGCTCTATGACGTCTGGACGCTTGGCCAGTTCGCTGATCTGTTCGACGTCGATGGAAATGGGGAATGCCTGGGCCCGCGCAAGGTGTGTGACGGCGCCGTCCTTGTCCTTGACGTGGACCTGCTGGCGTTTAACGCTGGCGCCAAGGAAACGGCGCGCCGAACGCATGAAGTTTGCGGCGTCGCTGGGGCGTTGGAAGCCCACCAGGTCCGCGCCCAAAAGGCCGTCGATAATGGCGCGTCGCCACGGGAGCTGTGCAAAAATCTCTGGCGGCGGGAAGGGGATGTGGTTGAAGAAGCCGATCTTGAGGTCCGGCCGCGCCTTGCGGAGCATCCGGGGAACCAGTTGCAGCTGGTAATCCTGGACCCACACCGTTGCGCCATCGGCGGCACAGGCGATGACGGCTTCCGCGAACCGTGCATTCACCCTCCGGTAGGAATCCCACCAGGTCCTGTGGAACTCGGGCGGGGCAATGACGTCGTGGTACAGGGGCCAGAGGGTGGCGTTGGAGAATCCCTCGTAGTAGAGCTCGACGTCGTCGGTGCTGAGCTGCACCGGGACAAGGTCCATGCCGCCGTGGCTGAAGGGTTCCACCGTTTCATCCGGTGCACCGTGCCAGCCCACCCACGCACCATCGGTTTTGGTCATCATGGGTGCGAGTGCTGTCACCAGGCCGCCAGGGGACCGGCGCCAGCCAGAATCGTCATTGCCGTCGACCCCAGGGACGCAGCGGTCCACGGGTAGCCGGTTCGAGACCACCATGAAGTCGTAGGTGACCCCAGGCGCGACATCTGGTGCGGCGGAGTCGGGTATTTCGCGTACCGGTTGTTCCACTTTTACGTCCCCTAAGGTTGCTTATAACTCTGTGCCAACCCTACCGGGCGGAATCATCCTGGGCCCCCGTCCGTTGAACCACGAGAATCTTTTGATGGCTCCGATACTTGAAAGAGCAACTTCCAAGCTTTCTCCCCTAAAATGTGGAGGAGACGCCACAGAGTGGTCAGCCCGACGTCGAACGACATTAGGAATAGATGAGCCCCGCAAACGAAATCCGACAGTCCAAAGCTGAGCGAACAGCCGAGGCCCGCGAGAAGGCCCGCGCCATCCGTGAAGCGCAGGTCAAAAAGGACAAGCGCAACAAGCTGCTTATTGGCTGGGGCATCGTCGCGGCCGTCGTGGCGATCTTCATCATTGTGGCGCTTGTTGTCTCAAGCAACATCCGCAACAACGCACCGGTAGGGGATCAGGGACCAAGCCCGGCGAACGCCAACACCAATGGAGGTGTGACGCTGCTAGCCAACACCGACGTCGTGCCCGTGGAGCCTTCCACTGTTGACGCTTCCACCGTGGGCGCCCGTCCGGACACGGCGCCATCGCCGATCGTGGCACCCGGTGCGGAAGCTGTGGCTGGTGAGCCCGTCAAGGTCATCCTGTACATCGATTTCATCTGCCCTGTCTGCAAGCAGTTCGAGTCCACCTATGACGAGAACCTGACCAACTTGCGCAACGAAGGCAAAATCACCGTTGAGTACAGGCCGCTGGGCTTCCTTGATTCCCGCTCAAGCACGAACTACTCCTCACGGGCAGCCAATGCAGCGGCCGCTGTCGCCGGCGAGGCCCCTGAGAAGTACAAGGAATTTGTTGACAAGCTCTTCGCCGAGCAGCCCGCCGAGGGCAGCGCAGGCCTCTCTGACGATGAACTGAAGAAGATGGCCAGCGACATGGGCGTGAACATCGATTCAGCTGTCGACGACAAGACGTACCGTCCCTACGTGAAGTTCTCCACCGCACTCGCTGCCAACATCGGTGTCAGCGGAACGCCCACCGTCTTCGTTGACGGCGAGCAGTGGGGTCAGGGCGAAAGCGCCCAGACCCAGTTCCAGGACTTCCTGCAGGCCAAGATCGACGCCAAGGGCTAAGTCCCCAAGTTTTGGGCCCACCCGGACGCAGGTCCGGGTGGGCCTTTTTTGTGCCCTTTTTACGTTTCCGGTGTGCCTGGGCTAATCTTGTCTAGCGTCATTGCGCCGTCCCGTGTTGTTTTAGTTGTTCTGCGGGACAGGCCTCCTTAGCTCAGTTGGCCAGAGCACCGCTCTTGTAAAGCGGGGGTCGTCGGTTCGAATCCGACAGGGGGCCCCACGAACCCCTCCACTCCGGTAATTTCGCCCGGGGCGGAGGGGTTTTTTATGCCGAAACCCACAAAACCACTGACCGTTGGCGACCCGTGTCACAGTTCAATTAGGGGCGCGTTGCCTTCCGTTTCTTTCGCGAGAACGTCAGGATCGATCCGAGAACTATCAAAACCCCGCCGAGTGTGCCCAGTAAACCACTCAGTAGGTTCTCTTGAAGGTAGGCGAGAGAACTGACAGTGAGAGCAACGCCAATCAGCGCCAGCAGCACCTGGAAAATACCTCTTCCGCTCATTGTTTCTCCTTAGGACCTAGGGCGTACCCCTGGATCCGCGGGGGCCTAGGGGGACCGAATGTGGAACCAGCAGTGAAGACTTTTTAGCTGCCTGTGGGCTAGCTACCTGACAGGCTACTGCCTGCTCAAGGTCATCGAGCGCGCAGGACACGTGCAGAACAGGCGCAGACCAGGCGGAGCGAGAGCAGCGCGTGGCTGGTCGAGTTGTTCTGGACCGGTAGTGACTGAACGTCCCTCAGCGAAAGGGCCCCGATCTTTGTCTTGCCCCGCATGACCCACTTTTCCGCGGTCGAGGCGAGGCGAGGCCAGGCTAGGCGAGGCATTGAACCGGTGCCGGAATTCCTGCAGGCCAGCACTGGTTCTAGAAGGTATGCCTTCGAGTTCTCCCCGCATTTCCATCCTGGACCGAGCCAATACCCGCGCCGGTTCCTCTGACGCCGAAGCCCTTGCCGCCGTCGTCGTCCGGGGACAGCAGGCAGAACAGTTGGGGTACCACCGGTTCTGGGTGGCGGAGCACCACGGGGTGCCCGGAATTGCGGGCTCGGCACCCGCGATCCTGATGGCCGCGCTGGCAGGGCGTACCGCCACTATTCGGGTGGGCTCCGGCGGGATCATGCTGCCCAACCACCAACCCCTTGTAGTGGCCGAACAGGCCGCGACCCTGGCCGCGCTCTTTCCCGGCCGGGTGGACCTTGGCCTGGGCCGGTCGCTGGGATTCACTCCGGCGGTCCGCAACGCCCTGGGCGCAGGTGCCGAGGAAGCCGCCGAGTTCGCTGCAGACATTAACCAGGTTTTGGGCTACCTGGCTGGCACTGCAAACATTACGTCCCGGCCCGCGCTGACCACCGACCTTCCGGTATTCATCCTGGCCACCAGCACGGGTATTGACGTCGCAGCGAAGGCTGGACTGGGCGTTGTCCTGGGTGGACCGGCCCTGACCACAACCGATGCAGAAGGAAGAATCCCCGCACTGGAGCGCTACCGCAAGAACTTCCAACCTTCGCAGTTTTTGGCCGCTCCAACCGTGATGGTGTCCATTAACGTGGGTGTTGCCGACACTGCAGGCGCGGCGCGGAAACTGGTGCTGCCGGAGGCCGTCGCCTTGGCCAGATCCCGCTCCACCGGCTCTTTTGCCCCCTTGGCGCCGGTGGATGAGACAGACCTGCAGGCCTTCACCGCGAGTGAACGCCAGCGAATCGAGACAAACCTTGCCGCCACCGTCCATGGCACCCCAGGGCAGGTCAAGTCCCGGATCGAGGATCTCCTGAAGCTCACTGGCGCAGCGGAGCTGCTGGTCACCGGGGGAATGTTCGACGTCGGCGCCCAGGACAGATCCGACGTGCTCCTTGCAGGGTTGTGGAGGTAGCAGTACGGCTGTTTTCGAGGCGGCAATGACCCCGCGCAGCCGGATTGCCTGTGGCACACAGTAGTGTGCGCGTCGAAAACGGGGTCTAGGCTGGGAACTGGCTTTCCGCTGGTGTGCAGTGCGACGGCCACGTCCACACGTTGGAAAACAACAAAGACCAGGCGAGGGGATTGCACGTGGTCAAGGCACCAACCGTTTACGACGTCGCTGCTGACGCCGGCGTTTCGATAGCAACTGTTTCGCGGGTACTGCGCCGGCCCGCGGAGGTCCGTGAAGCGACGCGGGAACGTGTCATGGCATCGGTCCGGGATCTCGGATATGTCCCCAGCGGCTCCGCCCGAAGCCTCGCCGCCAGGCGCACTGGCGCGCTAGGACTTTACTTCCCAGGCTTCGACGCCATGGACGACCTCGTTGAACTCAGTGACTTTGCCGCCGACGGCGCACCAGGCTATTCGCTGGTGAACGACGTGGGCGCGACCCCCGATTCCCACCAACTCAACCTCTACTTCGACGAGGTGCTCCGCGGGGCCGAACTGGAAGCCTGGCGCCGTGGGTTTGCCCTGACGGTGGCCGTGGGCCGCGGGGATCTCGCTGCTGATGCGGCCCGGGACATGGCTGGCCGCGTCGATGGCCTTCTGGTGCTCGCCCAGACTGTTCCGGACGCCGCACTCGAACAGCTTGCCCGGCGAATTCCCATTGTGGTGCTCGCCAGCAGATCCCACGGTGGACCTTTCGACAACGTCTCTGTCAGCAACGATGAGGGCATGCACGCCTTGGCCGCACATGTGATTGATGACCTGGAAATCCGGGACATTGCCTATGTTGGGGGCCCGGAAGATTCCCCCGATGACACCGACCGTTGGGCGGGTTTTGTTGCTGCCCTCCGCGAGCGGGAGATGGATCCTGCTGCGGCGAGGCGACACCGCGGGACGTTCACCCGAGAGTCGGGACGCCGTGCCGGCGTCGAACTCCTTGCCTCGCCGCGGATGCCGCGGGCCGTTATGTGCGCCAATGACCAGATGGGTCTTGGCGTCCTGGATGCACTCAAGGAAGCCGGAGTGCGGGTTCCGCAGGACGTTGTGGTCACGGGCTTTGACGGCATTGAAGCTGCCAATCTGTCCTCCCCACGCCTTACCACCGTCTACCAGCCGATGGAGCTGGTGGGCCGTGTTGCCATCCAGCTCATGCAGCGGCGGCTCGATAATCCAGAATCTGGACCAGAAAGCATCAGGCTCCCTGTCCGGGTCCTCCTGCGCGAGAGTTCAGAGCGTCAGTAGCCACCGAGAAAGCTGAATCCAGGTCTTGCGGGACGTGAATGTATGCGCATACACTCGGTATCAACAAGTGGATGCAGCTGGCATCCGAAACAATGCAGCCCATACGGACTGCCTCGTGACAGAGAAGACATGAGGAAACAAGAGTGTCAATGAAGAACTCGAAAATGCGAACCAGACGATTGTCGGTGATCGCCGGAATCTCTGCTGTATTCATGCTTGTCTGTGGGTGCAGCATCCAGATCAAGAGCGAGCCGGACCCATCCATCCCGGACGATACGATGCTCCTCGCGGCGGATAAAGGTTCGCCCATGTTCGAGAAGATCTTCAATCCGTACCTTTTCAACAAGCGCGTCGCAGCCAGCTACGTCTACGAGCCCCTAACGGCCGTGAATGTCCTCGACGGTACGCAGACTCCTTGGCTTGCCGAGGAGGTGACTCTCCCGGATGCCCGGACCATCGACTACTCCATCCGCCAAGGAGTCACATGGTCTGACGGGGAGGCCTTTACGCCAGCAGACGTGGTGTTCACCTTGAACTTGATCAAGGAGTACCCCACCTTGGACATCAAGGGCGCCTGGCAGCACATCGACAGTGTTGAGGCCACCGAGGACCACGTCATCGTGCACCTCAAAGAAGAGGATGCGCCGGCTGCTGACGTGATCTCACAGACCCTCATTGTTCCCGAACACATCTGGAAAGACGTGGAAACCCCGGATACCTTTCGCGATGAGGATCCCGTGGGCACCGGCCCGTTCACACTGGGCAATTTCTCCTCACAGCAGTACACCATGAACAAGAACCAGGATTACTGGCAGGCCGACAAAGTGGAAATCCAGCACCTGGTGTTGCCGGCGGCCACGAGCGAGCTGGATATTGTCACAAAGGGTTTTGACTGGGCCTACGCCTTCATGAGCAACGTGGACGGAACCTGGGGCGCAGCCAATCCAGACAATAAGAACTGGTTCCCGCCGGGCGGCGTGATCAGCCTGGTGCCTAACCTGGACAAGGCTCCGTGGAACAGCGTGGACCTGCGCCAGGGCCTGGCACTGGCACTGGACAAAGACAAGATCGCCGCTGCCGCCACCGAGGAATACATGACCAAGGCAGGCCAGACCGGTCTCATGCTGCCCAACCAGGACGCTGAACTCAATCCAGACATTCCGGATCAAGGCGTAGTGGGCCAGGACAAGAATGCTGCCCTTGCGGCCTTCGCCAAGGCCGGTTACACGCTCAAGGACGGCACCATGGTGGATGCAAAGGGCGCACCGTTTACCTTCTCCGTCACAACAGCCAATGGCTATGCCGACTGGCTGCGTGCCGTCCAGGAAGTACGTAAGCAGCTCAGCGAGTTCGGCATCAACATCACCGTCCAACAGCCCCAGCCCGCCGGCTATCAGCAGGCCATCCAGAACGGTGACTACGAGGTTGCCATGGGTGGCATGGGTGGCGGCAATGTTTTCCAGGCCTACAACAGCCTGCTCTCCAGTGAGTTCTATGCCCCCAACGGCGAGCTCGCACCGAGCAACTTCGAGCGGTACCGCAACCCGGACACCGATGCCCTTCTTGCCGAGTACAAAAAGACTGTTGATCCGGCCAGGCAAGTGGAGATCAGCCGCATGCTACAGAAAGTTGTGTACCAGCAGCTTCCCGTGATTGGCCTCTACTACGGCGGACTCTGGGGTCTCTACAACACCTCCAAGTTCACCGGCTGGCCCACCGCCGAAAACCCCTATGCACCGCCGCAGACCTACGATTCGAGTCCGCTGCTGGTCTTCACCAAGCTCAAACTGGCCGATAAGGACGGTGAATAGACAGCTATGTTCGTCCTTCGAAAAATTGGCCTCTTCCTGCTCACGCTCTGGGCGGCCATCACGCTCAACTTCCTCCTGCCGCGGCTGATGCCCGGTTCGCCCACAGATGCCGCGATTGCCAAGCTGGCCCAGAACGGGCCCGTCACCGATGCCACCCGGGCAGCCATTGAAGCCCAGCTCGGTGTGCCCAACGGCAACATCCTGGAGCAGTACTTTAGCTACCTGCACCAGGTCCTTACCCTGAACTTTGGCGTCTCCTATACTTTCTACCCGCAGTCCGTCTCCGAGATGATCGGGCAAGCTTTCCCCTACACAGTGATCCTTGTGGGGCTGGTGACTGTTATTGCCTTTGTTGTCGGAACACTGATCGGCGTGCTGACGGCATGGAAGCGCAACACCTGGCTTGATGCGCTGCCTACCCTGACCGGCAGCTTCGCAAGCACCTTCCCCTACTTCTGGACAGCGCTGCTGCTGCTGTTTTTCATGGGGTACGTCCTGCACCTCTTCCCAACCTCCGGCGCCTTCGGACCAACAGCCAGCCCAGCCCTGACGTGGGATTTCTTCACGAACGTGCTGTATCACGCAGCCCTTCCCTCGCTCACAATCCTCATCACGTCACTCGGCGGCTGGATCATCGGCATGCGCAACGCGATGATCAACACGCTAGGTGATGACTACGTGACATTTGCCGAGGCCAACGGGCTGAGGGGCCGCACGGTGGCCATCCGCTACGCAGCCAGGAACGCGATCCTTCCCAACCTCACGGGATTCGGCCTTGCCCTGGGCGGTGTGGTGGGCGGCTCCGTTCTCGTGGAGCAGGTATTTGGCTACCCAGGTATCGGTTTCCTTCTCTTCAACGCCGTGATTGGCCAGGATTACCCGCTGATGCAGGCGCTGTTCCTCCTGATCACCGTGAGCGTGCTGATCGCAAACTTCCTCGTTGACATCATGTACGGGGTACTCGACCCAAGGACACGACGATGACAAGCACGCAGAACATCCCGAGCGTCAAGGCAGAGATAACAAAACCACCGAGCAAATTTGCGTTCTTCACGCGTTCAGCAGGCACTCTCTGGGCGAACTGGAAGTCCCGACTCGGACTGATCATCCTGGCGTGCTTTGTGTTTGTGGCAATTTTTGCGCCACTCCTGGCCCCCTATTCGGCGACGCAGGATGGTTTTGAACGCAATGCGGACGCCAGTGCCGCGCACTGGTTCGGCACCACCGCCGCCGGCGAGGACGTCCTCAGCCAACTGATCTACGGTTCGCAGATCAGCGTGTCCGTTGGCTTCATCGCCGGCATTCTCTCCACGATCGTGGCCATTGTGATTGGCCTCAGCTGGGGTTACATCAAGGGCTTTGGGGCTGATGTCATCAACTTCATCGTCAACCTCTTCCTGGTGATCCCCGGCCTGCCGTTGATGATTGTCATTGCCGCCTACCTGCAAAACGGTGGCCTGGTCATGATCGTGGCAGTCATTGTGATCACGGGCTGGGCCTGGGGTGCCCGGGTGCTCCGCGCCCAGACTCAGACGCTACGCTCACGCGATTTCGTGACAGCAGCCCGTTTCTCCGGCGAACCCGCCTGGCGCATTGTGTTCAAGGAAATCCTGCCCAACATGACCTCGATCATTGCCGGTGGCTTCTTCGGCGCCGCAACCAGCGCCATCCTGGCCGAGGCTGGCCTCGAATTCCTGGGCCTCGGCGACTCGAGCATTGTCAGTTGGGGCACCATCCTCTACTGGGCGCAGAACTCCAACGCCCTCCTGACGGGCCAATGGATCCTCCTGTTCGCCCCCGGCCTCTGCATTGCACTTCTTGCACTGAGCCTCACGCTCATCAACTTCGGTGTCGACGCCATCAGCAACCCACGCCTGCGTGAAGGGAAGTCACGATGAACCCCATTCTTGAAGTCAAGGATCTCTCCGTCGTTTATGAATCCAACGGCGCTGTTGCCGTCCAGGCCGTAGACCACGTCTCTTTTACCCTGGAGGCCGGCGAGTTTGTGGGCCTGGTCGGTGAGTCCGGCTCCGGCAAGTCGACCCTAGGGTTTGCCATGACCCGCCTGCAGAAGCCGCCCGCCCGCACCAACGGTGGGCAGATCAACTTCCGCGGCAAGGACATCAGGGAACTCGACGAGGAATCGTTGCGCCAGCAGCGCCAGGGCGGGTTCGCCATGGTGCTCCAGTCCGGCATGAACGCGCTCAACCCGGTACGCACCATCCGCAACCACTTCATCGACATCTTCAAAGCACATGGCCACGTCGAGAAAGGCAGGTGGGACTCCCGTCAGGTTGAGCTCATCGAGAAGGTAGGGCTCACCAGGGAGACACTGGCCAGGTTCCCCGGCGAGCTTTCCGGAGGTATGCGCCAACGCGTATCCATTGCGCTGGCCCTTTCGCTGGAGCCCCAGCTGATGGTTTTTGATGAGCCCACCACGGCCCTGGACGTTCTGGTCCAGCAGGCCATCATGGAGACCATCAAGTCGCTACAGAAGTCCGAGGGCTTTACCGCAGTCCTGATCAGCCACGATCTTGGTGTTGTCCTGGAATCTACCCAACGCGTCCTGGTGATGCACCAGGGCCGTATCGTGGAAGACGCTCCAAGCCGTGACGTGCTGGAGAACCCGCAGGATGACTACACGCGGATGCTGCTCAGCCACTACGCAGACCCCCGTGCCGAGGTTGTTGAACTGCCAGGCTTCACGCACCGGACCCGTCCGGTAGCGGACGACGCCGAAAGTGCCCCGGGTGCCACCCGCGCAGCTCGTGCCGCGCAGCGGGAGGGTCGTTCAGCGGACTCTGCAATCGTCGTCGACGGCGTCTCCAAGATCTATCCGCCGCCGCGCCGCGGCGAGCAGCCGGTCACCGCCGTCGACGATGTCACCTTTACGTTGGAACCGGGCCAGTCCCTTGCCCTGGTGGGTGCATCCGGAAGTGGCAAGTCGACCATCGCGAAGCTGATCACGGGTGTTGAGAAGCCGACGTCAGGCGCGGTTACCTTCGGTGACCTTGATGTTGCGCGGCTTGGCAGGCGCCAGATGCGCGAGCTGCACAAGAACGTCCAGATGATCTTCCAGGATCCGTATTCGGCACTGAACCCACTGCATACGGTGGAGTACACGCTGACGCGGCCCGTGGTGAACTTTGGTGGCCTGCGCGGCAAGGAAGCGCGGACCCGGGTGCTGGAACTGCTTGAGACGGTGGGCCTGGCGCCGGTGGAACAATTCGCCGCCAAGCTGCCTCACCAGCTGTCCGGTGGCCAGCGCCAGCGCGTGGTGATTGCCCGTGCGCTCGCGAGCAACCCGCAGGTACTCATCGCTGACGAGCCAGTGTCTATGCTTGATGTGTCGCTGCGGGCAGGCGTCCTCGCCCTACTGGAGGACCTCCGCGAACAGTGGGGCGTAAGCATGCTGTACATCACGCACGACCTCTTGAGCGCCCGACTCGTCACGGACAACATCATGGTACTCAACGGCGGCAAGGTGGTGGAGCGCGGCAAAACAGCCGAGGTACTTCAGCACCCCGTTGACCCGTACACCATCAGGTTGTTGGATGCAGTACCCAACCCCGCCCGCGCCAGGGACGGCGTGGCATGAGCCTCCCCGAGATCGCAGCCTTTGGCGACTATGAAACGCCCGACGGCGTCCTGATCGTCGGTATCCCGGTGGGGGTTGGGCAACTGACGGGGTATCACGCGAGCCCTGCGGGGACGCCGCGGGGAACAGTCCTTTTTGTGCCGGGCTTCACCGGATCCAAAGAGGATTTCCGCACATTCCTGCCGCTGCTGGCCGCCCAGGGCTGGGATGCGTGGGCCTACAGCCAGCGCGGCCAGGCCGATTCCGCCGGACCAGAAGGAGTCGAAAACTACGCCCTGGAGCTTTTCGCCTCTGATGTGTTGGAAGTTGCGGCCGTGGTGGGCAACGGCGCACGGGTCCACCTGGTGGGCCACAGTTTTGGCGGCATCGTTGCACCCGAAGCCGTGATGACCGGACCAGCAGCATTCCTGAGCCTGACGCTGCTCTGTTCCGGCCCGCACGGGTGGCCGGGCAGGCATTCGGATACGACCGCGACGGTGGCAGAAGCCGGCAGCATTGGACTGTGGAATCGGGACAATCCACATACGGTAGGCGTGGCGGATGAGCTGTTGACCGAGGATGAGGCCTTTCTGCGCCTGCGTGCCGCACGGACAAAGAGTGAGAACCTGCTGGCCGGTGCCGAGATCCTGCGGACCCACAGCGACAAGAGCGGGGACATCGCCGGTACCGGGCTTCCCGTGCTGATTGCGCATGGCGAAGATGACGAGGCCTGGCCCACCGACTGGCAGCGCGCCATGGCCGCAAGGATGGGGGCAGGCTACGCCGTGATCCCCGGTGGGGCACACTCACCGCAGGTGGAAGCACCGGCTGCCACTGCGGTTGTCCTTGATCGGTTCTGGGCCGAGCATCCGGCCACCAGCATCCCCTGACATACCCAGCAATACACGCCACCTGCAATACGTACCTGCAATACAAGGAGTACTGTGCTCACTTTTCCCGATGGTTTCCTCTGGGGCGCCGCCACGGCAGCCCACCAGATCGAGGGCAACAACGTCAACAGCAACTGGTGGGCGATGGAACACGCCAAGGACACCACCATTGTGGAACCCAGCGGAGACGCGATGGACAGCTACCACCGCTACCGTGAGGACATGGTGCTGCTGGCCGACGCCGGGTTGAACTCGTACCGGTTCAGCATTGAGTGGGCGCGGATCGAGCCGGAACGAGGGTTTTTCTCGCGGGCAGAGATTGACCACTACCGGCGGATGGTGGACGCGGCACACGAGTTTGGGCTCAACCCGACTGTGACGCTGATGCACTTTACCGTGCCGGCGTGGATGCAGAACGATGGCTTCTGGCGTGCAGACGATGCCGCGGACCTCTTTGCCCGGTATACCGAAGCGGTCCTGCCTGTTGTATCCGAGGGGGTGGACTACGTCTGCACCATCAACGAACCGAACATTGCGGCCATGCTGGCTGGGGGAGAGGACGCATCCAATCTGGTGGCGTTCGGACTGCCTAACCCAGACCTGGGTGTCGCTGACGCCCTGCTGGAATCCCACAAGCGTTCACGGGAGGTCCTGGCGAGTGTTCCTGGCCTGAAAACCGGCTGGACAGTCGCCACCCAGGCCTTCCACTCAACGGGTGAGCCGGGCGCGGATGAAAAGCTGCGCGACTACGGCTACCCGCGCGATGACTGGTACCTGGAACAGGCTGCCGGCGATGATTTTGTGGGCGTGCAGGCCTATACCCGAACCTACATTGGACCGGAGGGGCCACTGCCGGTTGCCGAGGATGTTGACACCACGCTCACCGGCTGGGAATTCTTCCCGCAGGCCCTTGAACTTGGCGTACGCAGTGCCTTTAACCTCAGCGGTGGGGTCCCGGTACTGGTGACGGAGAACGGGATTGCCACGGCGGATGACACCCGCCGTATTGCCTATACCGATGGCGCGCTGCGCGGGCTGCACGCCGCCATTGCAGACGGCGTGGAAGTGCTGGGCTACCAGCACTGGAGTGCCCTGGACAATTACGAGTGGGCCAGCGGATTCCGTCCAACGTTCGGGCTCATAGCAGTGGACCGCGAGACGTTTGTGCGGACTCCTAAGCCGAGCCTGGGCTGGCTGGGCAATGTGGCCAAGAACAACGGACTGCCTGCGGCCTAGTCGGGACCAGTTCTTGCGGCAGTAGCGGACGGTCCTGAAGGATTAACTGGGCGGAGACAGCCCGGAAACAATCCCACAACACGGGCTGCGTAGCTTTGCCGCATGAGAACACCACTGAGGGAACGCGTCATTGCCTGGGCCGAAGCCGTTTTCCTGCAGCCCAGTATGGAGGAGGCGCTCTACGCGCAGGCCGACATCACCCGCTGGGCGTGGTTGCCTGCCCTCAGCGGGGTTTCGGTAGGCGCTGAGCATGCCCGGCTCGCCGCTGCCGCATCCCCGGCTCCGGTGCAGGCGCCCACAGTATCTGGCGCAGCCGAAATGCTGGGCGCTCCAGGAGTGCTCGGTTCTGCCGGAGTACTCGGCGCGCACGGAACAGTTCGCGTCGAAAATGCCTAGGCGCGCCCCTTGAGGATCAGCCGCCAGTAGATCTGCGGAAAAATATCCCGGTCCATGACCCAGGAAGCGCGCATTTCCTTGAAGAGCGGCACCATGGGGATGCTGGGCTGGGGCCTGTAATCGGCGTCGAACTCGGCGAAGACCACAGTATTTTTCGAGACGGTAAACGGGCATACCGAGTAGCCATCGTAGTGTTTCGTGGCGGGCTTGCCATCACGGGCAGCGACCAGGTTCTTTGCAAGGACCTTCGCCTGCTCCCGCAGGGCGCCGCCGGACTTCGAGTTGTCCGTGCCGGCGGCGTCGCCTAGGGACCAGACATTGGGGTAGCGGACATGGCGAAGTGTCTGGGGGTCGACGTCGACAAACCCGGCCGCGGTGCCGGTGGCCGCCAAAGGCGAGTTCTTCAGGCAGTCCGGCGCGGACTGGGGCGGCACGGCGTTCAGGACCTCGTAGGCCAGATCCTGGACATCGCCTGAGCTGTTGTTGCGGATCGTTGCCCTCCGGTTGTGCGGATCGACGGAAACAAGCTCGCTGTCGGTCCACAGTTCTATCCCGTAGTCCGCGATTTTGCGGTTGAGTTCTGCATCCACCTGGGGCATGCCGAAGACCGTCGGATAAGGCTGGACCATGACCACCCGGATGTCCTGCAAAACACCGTTGTCCCGCCAGTAGTCGCAGGCAAGGTACATCGGCTTCTGCGCGGCCCCGCCACATTTGATGGGCCCTGAGGGCATCGTGAAGATCACTGTGCCGCTGGTGACCGCGCTGAGGAGTGACCATGTCTTTTCCACGAGGGAATACTCATAGTGCGATGAGGCGTGCGGAGAGTCCATGGCCGCCGGCAGCCCGGGAATACTGTCCCAATCCAGCTGCAGCCCTGGACAGACAACCAGGTGGCCGTAGGCAATCTGACGGCCCGACCTCAGCGTGACGAGGCGGGCGTCGGGATCAACGGATGCGGCGCCGTCGTGGATCCAGTGCACCCCGCGGGGCATCACAGATTTTTGGGTTCGCACTGTCTCGGCCAGGTCGGCACGGCCACCAGCCACGTGGGAGAACAGGGGCTGGAAGTAATGCCTGTCATTGGGCTCTATGACAGCGAGGCTTTTCACGCCATAGCGTTTGAGTCGGGCTGCCAGGGAGATGCCAGCATTGCCGCCGCCAACGATAAGAACGTCGTGGCGAGTCTGCACCGCTACTTCTTTTCCGTCAGGGCGCTGGACTTATGGGCCGCACGCGCGCCGGTTTTCGCCGATTCCACCACATACTGCGGCTCATCCTCGCTGGCACGGTGGGTATTGCCGTCGAGCTGGAAATCCTTGGTTTTCTTCTCCACGATGATGCCGTGCGTGGGCCCCTGGGGCGTGTTCCACTCGACTGTGGTTCCTTTGGCCAGCGCCATGGTGTGCTCCCTCGATCAGATGGTATCCGTCCCCCATGATAAGCAGGGTTAGCAGTGGGGACGGATACCAGGAGCTAGGCGTGCAGGCCCGCACCCGGGAGCAGCTCGGTGGCGCCCACTGCATCAAGTACGTAGGCGTAGTCCCAGGCGCGTTCACGCCACTGGACATACCTGCCGGAAGCCCCGCCGTGCCCGCCGTCCATTTCGATCTTCATGACAATGGGTTCTGGGCCGGTGCTGGTGGCTCGCAGCTCCTGCACCCATTTGGCAGGCTCCACGTAGAGCACCCGGGTGTCATTGAATGAGGTAACGGCAGCGATCTTGGGGTAGGCGACGGCCCGTACGTTTTCATAGGGCGTGTACGACTTCATGTAGGCATACACGTCAGCATCGGTGATGGGGTTGCCCCACTCCTCCCATTCCAGGGCAGACAGCGGGAGCTCGGGATCCAGGATTGTGGTGAGCGCATCCACAAAGGGAACCTGCGCCAGAATGGCCGCGTACTTCTCCGGTGCAAGGTTGGCGACAGCGCCCATCAGCAGCCCACCGGCGGAGCCGCCCATGGCCGCAATCCGTCCAGCGTCTACCCAGCCGGACGTTGCCAACCAGTCGGTGGCGTCCACGAAGTCCGTGAAGGTGTTCTTCTTGGCCAGTTTCTTGCCCTGGTCATACCAGTGCCTCCCCAGCTCACCGCCGCCGCGGATGTGGGCGATCACAAACACCATGCCCCGGTCCAGCAGCGACAGCCGGGCTATCCCAAAACCGGGATCCATGCTCATCTCATAGGAGCCATAACCGTAGACGAGTCCGGCCGCGGTGGAGTCCTGCGCCACACTGACGTGGCGCAGGACAGAGAGCGGAATCCTGGTCCCGTCCGCTGCCGTGGCCCACTCACGCGTGGCAACATAGTCCGCTGGTGAATAACCGCCCAAGACCGGATTTTCCTTGCGCAAAAGCAGCTCACCCTGAGGTAGCACAGGGGTGGGAAGGACAAAGTCGTAAACGCGCGACGGCGTGAAGTAGGACGTGTAGCCCAGACGGACCACGGGTGCGTTGAAGTCGGATCCCGCGACGCCCGCCGTGTACAGCTCCTCATCGAAGGCCGGCTCCACGGGCTGTTCCTGTTCCGGAGTTCCGAGCCCGCGCAATCCGATGAACTGGACACGTTCAATCGTGTCCTGGCGGACGGACACCACGAGGTGGCTTGCGGTGAGGCCGGCGCCGTTGACGCGAACGTCGTCCGAATGCGCCACCACCGTGCGCCAGTCCTGCTTTTCAACAGGCAGTGAAAGCTGATCGGGAGCCACCAGGGACACCATGGAGTTGATCGCGTTCCGGTTGTGGGTGAGCAGGATCTGCTCGGAGACGGTGCCATCCGCTGCAGCCAGGAGGAACGGTTCCGCCTCATAGAGCACCCGCGCGTCACGGGAGATCACTGTGGTCAGTGCCGCCTCCGGGTCATCCAGCTTCATCAGGAGGGTCTCACTGAATTCCGAGCAGCCGATGCTGAGCACCAGGTAGCGGCGGTCCGAGGACAGCTCAAAGCCGAGCCACATGGCGACGTCGTCCTCCTGGTGGATGACCACGTCCTCACTCACCGGCGTGCCCAGGGTGTGGGATTTGACCTGGTAGGGACGCCAGGAATCATCCACCACCGTGTAGAAGATGCGGGTGCCGTCGGGGGAGAAGGTCACCCCGTAGAAGATGTCCTCAATCACGTCCGGCAGCAACTCGCCGGACGTGAGGTCTTTGACGTGCAGCGTGAACCGTTCATCGCCTGAGTTATCCACGGCGTAGGCGTACCGTGTCCCGTCAACGCTCACGGCCGCCCCGCCAAGAGAGAAGAAGGGCTGGCCTTCTGCTTCGATGTTGCCATCCAGGAGGACTTCCTCGCCGGGAACATCCTCGCCGGGTTCGACGGCGGGTGGTGTCCAGTCTGCAATGGGGTCACCGGAATTGGTGGCGAGGACGCGGCACTGGATGCCATATTCCTTGCCTTCGACGGAGCGGCTGTAATACCACCATCCATCCTTGCGGTGCGGAACAGAGAGGTCAGTTTCCTGGGTGCGGCCCTTGATCTCGGCGAAGATTTCCTGGCGCAGTGGTTCCTGGTGCGCTGTGACGGATTCCTGGTAGAGGTTCTCGGCTTCCAGCAGTGAAACGACCTCCGGGGAGTCCTTTTCGCGCAGCCACTCAAGGTTGTCCACGAAGGTGTCCCCATGATGCGTGCGCTCCGTGGCAACGTGCTTGGCTACGGGCGGCTGGGGTGCTGGGTCGAGGGACGATTCGGGAGTGCTGGGCTGGAATGAGGGCGTCATTGATCTACCCTATAGAGCCGGGCAACCCCTCTGCGTGCCCGTTCGCTACCGGGGGAGTCGTGGCGTGCGGGACCGGCCTTCGGGGAATTCCAGAGAGATCGTGGCCGGATGCCGAGACGGCATGCCGGGCAACGCGGTGCAGGGCACCTTGGCGCCACGCCTGTTCGCTGGCTGCGCAGGAGCGTAGGGTGGGATTTCGTCCACACCCCGGAACACCATCCGAAGGACAGCGTTTATGAATCTGCCACATGTAAATGAATCCCAGCCGTTCCCACCGGAACCAGGACCGGACTTCATGGTTGATGAGCCAGGGCAGGCACCCGGAGAGTTTCCTGATCCCGATGCCTACCTCTTTGTCCGGCCCGGCAGTCCGGCAGATCCGGGCGGCATGCCGTCACCCCCACCGGAGCCGCTGCCCCTGCCGGATCCCGGACCTGAGCTGGCCCACCCGGACCCGAGATTTGGACCCATCTGGCCTTAGCCTGACCGGGGGCAGTCCAGTCACCAGCGCTGACCATGCAAAACCGGCCACCCCGCATTGCTGCGAGGTGGCCGGTCCTGTGTGTTCTGGGGCTTGGTTTCTAGCGCGAGGACTTGCTCCGACCGGAAATAGCCTCGGCCGTTCCCACCAGCAAGACTGCCGCGATAATGGCGACCACTGCACCCAGGAAGTTGAGTTCGAAGATGTTGCCGGTGCCCAACAGCGACGCAATGACGCCGCCAATGACGGAACCTGCCAGTCCAAGCAGGAGCGTGGCCAAGAGTCCAAGGTTCTGCTTTCCGGGCTTGATCAATCGGGCAAGCGCGCCAACGACGAGTCCAAAAACGATGAAGCCAATCATGGGGTGGTCCTTTCTGCAGGTGCCGGGGGAGGTGCCCTCGGTTGGGGATAGGTCAAGTCTAGGGTGCTCTCCCAGGCAAGCCGGATGGAGGCGGCCCCTTGTGGGCGACCTTTGGCGGCGGTAGCAGCGGAACCTGTGCTTGTATCCCGACGCACTTCCGCATATCCTGAACGAACGGTCGGTAAATAATCCATCCATACCTGACGCGAATGAGGAGCAACCATGGAAGCGCAACCAGTGCTTGTTGAGACGGACGTGGATACGGACGGCCAGGCAAACTTTGACCGGATCATCGCACAGGACTCCCGGATCGAGCCGCGGGACTGGATGCCGGCCGCCTACCGAAAAACCCTGTTGCGCCAGATTTCACAGCACGCGCACTCGGAGATCATTGGGATGCAGCCGGAAGCGAACTGGATCTCACGCGCTCCCAGCCTCAAGCGCAAGGCAATACTGATGGCCAAGGTCCAGGATGAGGCTGGCCATGGCCTCTATCTTTATTCGGCAGCTGAAACCCTTGGCCAGTCACGTGATCAGATGATGGCTGACCTTATTGCCGGCAAGGCCCGGTACTCGTCGATCTTCAATTACCCGGCACGCAGTTGGGCGGACATGGGTGCCATTGGCTGGTTGGTCGATGGTGCGGCGATCTGCAACCAGGTGCCGTTGTGCCGCGCCTCCTACGGTCCGTATGGGCGCGCAATGGTGCGTGTCTGCAAGGAAGAATCCTTCCACCAGCGCCAGGGTTTCGAGATCCTGCTAGAACTTTCCCAGGGCACTCCGGAGCAGAAGCAGATGGCCCAGGATGCGGTCAACCGCTGGTACGCTCCATCGCTGATGATGTTTGGGCCCCCGGATGATGATTCGCCCAACTCGCGCCAGTCCATGGCCTGGAACATCAAGCGCTTCAGCAATGATGAGCTCCGTAGCCGGTTCGTGGGAATGATGGTGGAGCAGGTCCGCGTTCTGGGCCTGACGCTACCGGACAGCGAGATCCGCTTTAACGCGGACACCAAAATGTGGGAACACAGTGAGCTGGACTGGCAGGAATTCAAGGAAGTCCTCGCGGGCCGCGGTCCCTGCAACGCCCAGCGCCTGGAACGTCGCCGGGACGCGCACGACGACGGCGCCTGGGTTCGCGAGGCGGCGGCGGCATATGCGGAACGCCAGGCAGTAGCAACAGAGAGCGCAGCATGAGCGTCCAGGACGCAGCAGGTTCGGCTGCCAAGGGAAGTGCCGAAGCGCCCATGCCCGCGGCGCGCGAAGGGCGTGCGGCCTGGCCGCTCTGGGAGGTTTTTGTCCGTTCCAGCAGGGGTCTGAGCCATGTGCATGCCGGGTCCTTGCACGCCCCGGACGCTGCTCTGGCTCTGCGTAACGCGCGGGATCTCTACACCCGACGGAACGAGGGCGTGTCGATTTGGGTTGTCCCCGCGGAGGCAATCGCTGCGAGTGATCCCGACTCCAAGGGCTCATTCTTTGAGTCCCCGCAGGGCAAGGACTACCGCCACGCCACGTATTACACCAAAAGTGAAGGGGTGAAGCACCTGTGACGGTCAGCGAAACCAAAAAGCACGCGGAGGGCCACCACGATATTTCTACCGGTGTGGCCGGCGGGGATGGTTCGGCAAGCGCCACCCGCATCACGCCGGGCAATGCACTCCGGCCAGAGGACATCTCCCTTCAGCTTCGCCAGGGGGCTACCGGGCCCTCCGAAGATGCGGCCCTGTATGCGCTTCAACTGGGCGATGATGCCCTGATCCTGGCGCAACGCCTGGGACACTGGATTTCGCGTGCCCCAGAGCTGGAAGAAGACGTTGCGCTGGGCAACATCGCCCTAGACCAGCTTGGCCACGCTAGGTCCTTCCTGACGTATGCGGGCGGAGCCTGGGGTAAAAGCGAAGACGATCTGGCCTATTTCCGCGGCGAAGAGGAGTTCCGCTCTGCCCACCTTTTCGAGCAGCCCAACGGGGACTTTGCAGTCACCATTGCCAGGCAGCTTGTAATCAGCTGCTACCAGTTTGCGCTCTACTCTGCGCTAACCGGATCCGCCGATACAACTATCGCCGCCATTGCTGCGAAGGCACTCAAAGAGGTGGATTACCACCGCGACCACAGCGCCCAGTGGGTGCTGCGGCTGGGTCTGGGAACAGACGAATCACGACGCCGGATGATTCGCGGACTGTCCATGGTGTGGCCGTATGTCGGCGAACTCTTTGTCGATGACGATCTTGTGGCACGCCTCGCAGCCGACGGCGTGGCTGTGCTTCCAGCAAGCCTCCGTCCGGAGTTTGACCGGGCGGTTGCGCAGGTTCTTGCCGAGGCAAATCTGGACGTTCCCGACGTCCCAGCTGCCCCGGGTGGCGGCCGTCAGGGCCGGCACTCCGAGCACCTGGGCTACGTCCTTGCAGAGATGCAGGTCCTTGCCCGCCAGCACCCGGGCGCCAGCTGGTAAAAAGGCGCCACGTTGGGGCCTGGAATGTCTTCATCAGCTTGACCTGGGGGACTGTCGACTCATGTGAGTGTCGATGCCGGCCTGCCGCAACGCGGTAGGCCAGCATCGACAGCCAGGGCAGTGAACTAGTGCAGCCGGTTAGCGCTTCTGCTTTGAGCGGGCACGGTGTGCCGTGGCCCGCAGCTGCAGGATCCGCACTCCACCAGCGGCAGCGACCAGCGCACCGCCAGCAACGCTGGCAATGAACAGTGCCATGCCCAGCGGCAGGTTCCCGGCCAAGCCAAAGTAGCTGACCACCACCTGATCCTGGTTCTGGAGGATGAAAATGATCAGCAGGGTAAGGATGACCAGGGAGGCTACCACTGCAACCCAGACCATGCCTGCGCGGGTTACGCCGGGTTTGGTGGGCTCTGCTGGCTCGCGCGAGGCCGTGCTGGAATCTGCGGGAGCCGTGGTGCCAGCGTCAACCGGTGTGGCGGGCTCGTGATCCGGTGCGGAGGGAACTACCTCGCCGTTGCCGTAGTCAACGGGGGCGGCTGTGTCATACTGCTGTCCGCTGCCAGCGGGATCCTGTTGCCCGCCATTGCCGGGGGTGTACTGGCCAGAACTCACGGTATTCCTCTTCCTCAACTGCTAAGCATGCTTGTTGTGCAACTGTAGTGTGCGGTTGTTGACTGGCACAATGCGGCACCAGGGCCGGTGCGCTGCATGACCCCGGGCCGCGGCCCACCGGTGCGGTCCATGCGTGCAGTCCTGCGGGAGGCTCCTTGCTTGACGCACTATCGCGCTGCGCATATCCTGAACGAACGGTCGGTAACTAATCAGGAGGCGGTGTCAGTGCTGACAACACTTCAGCAGCAGGCGTGGGACCTCGCCGCCACCATCTGCGACCCGGAAATCCCGGTCCTCACCATTGAGGACCTCGGGATCCTTCGCGAGGTCACTGTGGCGGAAGGATCCGTGGACGGCAACCGTCCGGATGTGTGTGTCACCATTACCCCCACATATTCCGGATGTCCCGCGATGGATGCCATCCGGGACGACCTCAGGACAGCATTTTCCGGCGGCCCCTTTGGGTCCGTCGAGGTGAAAATGGTTCTTGCGCCCGCCTGGACCACTGACTGGATGACCAAAGCTGGCAGGGAAAAGCTTGAAGAATACGGAATCGCTCCGCCCACCGGAATGGCCGCGCTTGGTAAAAGTGGACCCATCCGCTTGTCGATTGCGGTGAAGTGTCCGCAGTGCCAGTCCCTCAACACCAAGGAACTCACCCGTTTTGGCTCCACATCCTGCAAAGCACTGTATTCCTGCCAGGACTGCCATGAACCCTTCGACTACTTCAAAGTCCACTAGGAAACGTAGGTTATGGAAACCGAACTGCTCGACCCGCCCACGGCCCGCCGTCGTCCGTCGTTCCACTCCCTGCAGGTTGCACAGGTGCGGCGGCTAACGGAGGATGCCGTTGAGGTCACCTTTGCAGTCCCGGCCGATCTGGCCGGCCACTTCGACTACCTGCCGGGGCAGTACGTTGCCTTGCGAACCACCCTTCCGGAAGCCGACGGAAAGGCCCACGAGGTGCGCCGAAGCTACTCCATCTGTGCTGAGCCGCAGAGCTTTGCGGACGGCAGCAGCGAGATTCGGGTAGCGATCAAAAAGGATATTGGTGGCCTGTTCTCCACCTGGGCGACGTCTGAATTGTCAGCCGGGGACAACCTCGACGTCATGAGCCCCATGGGTGCCTTTGTCTCCAGGCATGGCAGCAGGGGCGATGCCGCTGACGTGAATGTCATGAACTCCATGAACCACCCCGAGAAACTTGGTGCCAAAGAAGGCCGGTTTGTTGCCGTAGCGGCGGGATCCGGCATCACACCTGTCATCTCCATAGCCCGCACTCTGCTGGCCGCCAATTCCAGCACACGCTTTGATCTGGTCTACGCGAACAAGGCCGCAATGGACGTGATGTTCCTGGAGGAGCTCGCGGACCTGAAGGACAGATACCCCACCCGACTCGCGCTGCACCATGTTTTGTCCCGGGAACAGCGGATTGCCCCCCTCATGAGTGGCAGGATCGATGCGGAGAAGCTGGCGGCCCTCCTGGGAACGGCTATCCACAGCGAGGACGTTGACGAGTGGTTCCTCTGTGGGCCGTTTGAGCTGGTGCAGTTGTGCCGGGACACACTGGCAGGCAGGGGCGTGAATCCCGAGGACATCCGCTTCGAACTATTCAGCTCCGGCAAGCCGGACCGGCCCGAAGGCAACAGTGGGCGTCCGGTGGTGACGGGCGAGGCTCAGGAAAGCTACACCATCACCTTCAAACTCGATGGTCTGCAGGGCGAGGTGAAAAGCCCCATCGAGGCCCGGGAGTCGATCCTTAACGCAGCCCTGCGGGTCCGTCCGGATGTTCCGTTCGCCTGCGCTGGTGGTGTCTGTGGAACGTGTCGGGCAAAAGTAGTTTCTGGAACCGTGACCATGGACGAAAATTACGCATTGGAGCAGGACGAGCTGGACAAAGGCTATGTGCTCACCTGCCAGTCGCACCCCACGAGCAAGAACGTCGGCGTGGACTTCGATGTCTGAGGCCCACGTGGAGCCGGCCATGGTGTCGCTGACTATCGATTCCGGGGTTGCCGAGGTGGTACTCAATGCCCCGCACAAGCTTAACTCCCTTGATCCGGCAGGACTCAGGGCCCTGTCGCAGGCGTATGCCACAGCGGGTGAAGCGGCTGCCCGGGGTGAGGTGCGCGCCTTGCTGTTGCGTGGTGAGGGTCGGGCTTTCTGTGCTGGCCGGGACATTGCGGGCGTGAGCGCTGAAAACGATGACGCCGACGCATACCTCAGCGGACTGGTGCAGCCACTCCTCCAACAGATGAGCGCTTTCCCTGCCCCCACCTTCGCCGCCGCGCAGGGAGCTTGCCTGGGCGTGGGGCTGGGGCTCCTGCTGGCCACAGACGTTGTCTATGTAGCGGAGAATGCAAAAATAGGGTCCCCCTTCGCCAAGCTTGGCGCCACACTGGACTCCGGTGGGCACTGGTATTTCACCGAGCGACTCGGGATGCACCGGACGCTGGACCTGATCTACACCGCACAGCTCATCAGTGGTTCGGAAGCAGTTGCCCAGGGCCTGTTCAGCCGGGCCATGCCGGCGGAGTCCCTCCTGGAGAACACCCGCAGCATCGTGGCCGGTGCCGCCACCGGCCCCACCAGCGCGTTCCAGGAGAGCAAGGAATTGGTGGCTCAGATCCGCGATCAGCGGCTGGGCCTCTGGGATGCAATGGCCCATGAGAACTCCGCCCAGGCGCGACTCAGCCGAAGCGCCGACTATGCCGAGGGCTTCACGGCCTTCCAGGAAAAACGAGCGCCGCACTTTCGCGGGTGAGGGGCCAGCGGCGGTGCGTGGCGCCGCCGTCGTCCTCCTCGGGGGATGGTGGGGTCAGCTCCACCGGCGTCGCTGCAGGAACCCGGCTGCAGCGACACCCACGGCGGCTCCCAGGGTGTTCATGGCGATGTCCAGGACACTGGCGAAACGGTCGGGGAGGAACAGTGCCTGCCCCACCTCGATGCTGCAGGAGACGGCCAGCCCCAGGACCAGGTTTTGCCACGCCGGCCTGCGGGGGAACGCCATGGACGTAACAAACCCCAACGGGACAAACAACGCAATATTGGCCGCAGCCTCCACCGCGGCGTAATCCAACCAGGTGGGCAAACCCTGCAGATGGAGAAAAGTGAGGAGGCCAGACAGCTGTCCAGTCAGGGGCTGGTCTATGGGTGTTGGCCAGAAAGCGATCAGGGCCAGCGGCGCGGCCATCGCCAGCAGGACACTGCGCCACAGCGCCGTTCGGGGACCTGAACCAGGCGAGGACCCGGGCGAAGGAACCGGCTCAGTTGCCATTCTGGAAGTTGTTCGCCGCAACATAGCCTGCCATTGCGTCATCAGCCAGTGCAGCTGAAATATTGTCGATGGCTGCAGGATCCTTCAGGACAATTGACTGCCCGTCCGCAGAGGTTCCAGTGCCCAGCGTTGGCAGGGTAAACATGGCAATATCCTTTTCTCGGATTCCGCTGAGCTCCAGGCCAAGGGATCCCAGGGCTGCGGCATCAAGACCGGAATCCACGCTGATATAGGGAGCCGCGGAGCTGACAACGTTATTGATGGTCACTGGATTGGTGAGGGTCTGCGCGCTGATCAACGTGCCAAGCAGGGCCTTGACATAGGACTGCTGATTCCGTACCCGCTGGTAGTCGCCGTCGGTAAAGGCGTAGCGCTCCCGGACAAAACCCAGGGCCTGCTCGCCGTTCATGGTGGTGGGCCCGGCGGTAAACTCAAAATCGCCATGGGTGGACGTAAAAGGAACCGTAACGTTGACCTCAACGCCGCCCAGGGCATCCGTCAGTGCCTTGAAGCCCTCGAAGTTCACCATGGCCACGTGGTCTATCCGCTGGTTGAACAAGAATTCAACTGTCTCGACCATGCGGGGTACACCACCCTGGGCTAGGGCGGCGTTGATCTTCGCCTCTCCACTTCCTGGGATTGTCACCCACAGATCCCGCATGATCGACATGGCCGTGACATTCTTCCGATCAGCTGGGATGTTGATCAGCATCAGGGTGTCTGCCCGCTGGTCGGTAGCGGTTCCTTCCACGGCGTCCATTTCCGTGGCACCGCGGCTGTCACTTCCCATGACCAGGATGTTCAGGGGTACGTTCTGGCCCGGTGCGGTCTGCGACTTCTCTGGGCGGGACGCTTCATCGGGGAAGGCTGTCTCTATTTTCTGGGAAGCGGAGTTGAATGTCTGTGCCAGGTTCCACAGGTAACCACCGGCCAGCACTCCCGCTACCAGGACCACTGCAACGAGGGACAGGAGGACGTTCCGGCCCGTATGGCGGACCCGACGTCGGTCTGAGGACTCTAGTGCGTCGGTTGCGGCATCGGTGGGGCCAGGCATATGTTCCTCCGGTTCGGGTGGCGATCTGCTGGAGCTTATCAAGGAAAGGCGCGGATGCTAGCGCGTATCTACGTCCTCAAACACCAGAAAGGTCTGGGTGTCCAGGACTCCAGGCATGGACTGGAGCTGGTCGAAGATTACCCGGCGCAGATCCATGTTGTCCCTGGCGCGGACCAAAAGGATCACATCAAAATCTCCGCCCACCAATGCCACGTGGTGGACTTCAGGGATGGCGGTCAGTAGCTCGCGCAGTTTCCGCCACGAGTGTTGACGTACCTTGAGCGTCACATAGGCGGAGGACGTGAGCCCTGCTTTGATGGGATCCACCAGCGCCGTGAACCGTGTCAGGATCCCCTCCCGGTTCAGCCTGTTAATCCGAGAATAGGCGTGGGCGCGTGAGATGTGCACGTTGTCCGCCACCTGCGTCACTGACATGCGGCCGTCCGCTACCAGTTGGGCGATGATTTGCCTGTCCACCTCATCAAGCTCGGCTGGAACGGATGCCTGCGTCAATGTGTCCACCACTTCCCTGTGTAGTCCCCGTCACATTGACGGTTCGTCTTCAAGATCAGGGTAACTGACTAATTCTTTCCACGATTTTGGCTATCTCTGGATACGAATCAGTACCCAGGACCATACTGGGAGTCAATAGTGGCTAGAAAAGGATGGATCAATGACGCTCTCCACAGACCGCAGTCCGGAACATCGGCAGGGAACCGGCTCCGCTGCGGAGCCCGCCGGGGGTATGGACGCCAGCGAAAATGAGCCGGCGGTCGGTGCAGACCTTGACGCGCCGCTCCGGTTTGGCATCACCGCGGAGGACTATATGCTGCCAGCTCGGCAGCAGATCCAGATGGTGGAGCCCACGGGCCTCCTGAAGGCCACCGAAGCACAGGGCACGCAGCCAGGCCACGAATATCAGCTGCCCAGCACCGACGTGCTGCTTGATGCCTACCGCCACCTGGTGGTGGGACGCCGTGTGAATGACCAGAACTCTGCCCTGGTCCGGCAGGGTCGCATGGCCGTCTACCCTTCCAGCCACGGCCAGGAAGCCTGCCAGGTAGCGGCAGCCCTCTGCCTCAGCAAGGGTGACTGGCTCTTTCCCACCTACCGCGATTCCGTGGCAGTCATGACCAAGGGCGTGGATCCAGTCCAGACCATGACACTGTTCCGCGGTGATTGGCATGGTGGTTACAACCCTGCCGACCATCAAGTGGGGATCCAGTGCACGCCCCTGACCACCCAACTGCTGCATGCAGTGGGAGTTGCCCACGCAGCCAAGCTCCGTGGTGAAGACACGGTGGTCCTGGCAATGTGCGGCGATGGCGCCACCAGCGAGGGTGACTTTCATGAGGCCCTGAACTTTGCTGCCGTTTTCCATCTGCCGGTGGTGTTTTTTGTCCAGAACAACCAATACGCCATTTCCGTACCCTTGGCACAGCAGTCCGTGGCACCCTCCCTGGCCCACAAGGCCGTGGGCTATGGAATGGCTGGTGAACGCGTCGATGGAAACGACCTGGTGGCGCTGATGGCTGTGCTGGACCGGGCAGTTGCCCTCGCTCGGGGCGGCTCCGGCCCACTCCTGGTGGAAGCGCACACCTACCGCATGCAGGCCCACACCAACGCTGACGATGCCACCCGGTACCGGCAGGACAGCGAGGTCGCTGAATGGTTGGACAAGGACCCGCTCAAGCGGATGCGAACCTATCTTCAGGCACAGGGCCTGTTGGACGACGCCGCCGAATCCAGGATCGCCGAGGAGGCCGAGGCTGTTGCCTCGCAACTGCGAACAGGCCTGGGCGAAGATGTCCCCGTGGACCCGCAGGATCTGTTCCGCTATGTCTTTTCCGCCCCCACCACCCAGCTGAAGGAACAAGCCGCGATGCTGGCCGACGAACTGGCCCGCGACGCCGCCCCGCAGGAAACGGAGTCTGCACAATGACCACCATCACCACCTCCTCAGAGGCAAACGGCAACGTCAGCGCGGCAACCGCGCGCGCAGCGCAGCAGGCCGCGCAAAAAAGCCAGGCGGGCCGGGCGCAGCCTGTCACGCTGGCCAAGTCCCTGAATACTGCGCTCTCCGACGCGATGGCTGCAGATCCTTCGGTCCTCGTGTTCGGTGAGGATGTCGGCCTGCTGGGCGGTGTCTTCCGGATCACCGACGGCCTGACCGCAAAGTTTGGTGACCAGCGTTGCTTTGACACGCCCCTGGCAGAATCCGGAATTGTGGGCATGGCCGTGGGTATGGCCATGAACGGCATGCGTCCCGTGGTGGAGATGCAGTTCGACGCCTTCGCCTACCCCGCGTTTGAGCAGATTGTCAGCCACGTGGCCAAGATGCACAATCGCACCAGGGGTGCCATCAAGCTCCCCATCGTCATCCGCGTTCCCTATGCCGGCGGTATCGGGGGAGTGGAGCACCACTGTGATTCCTCGGAGTCCTACTACGCACACACGGCCGGGCTCAAGGTCTACACGCCTGCCACGGTGGCCGACGGGTACCGGATGCTGCGGGAGGCGATCGCCTCGGATGATCCAGTGATGTTCATGGAACCCAAGAAGCTTTACTGGTCCAAGGACCAGGTGGACCTGGAGGCCTTGCGGGCCGGGCACGAGGCCGACGGCGGGGCCTCCTCCGAAGGGACGGCCGCCGTCGCACGTGCGGGAACGGATGCCACCCTGATCGCCTACGGTCCCTCTGTTCCGACGGCCCTGGCCGCTGCGGCTGCAGCGGCCGAGGAGGGCCGATCACTGGAAGTGATAGACATCCGTTCTATCGTGCCCTTTGATGACGAGACAGTCTGCGCTTCTGTGCGGAAGACCGGCCGTGCCGTGGTGATTGCCGAAGCCCATGGTTTCGCGTCAGTGTCCTCAGAGATTGTGGCCAGGGTCCAGGAACGGTGCTTTCACCACCTGGCGGCACCGGTCCTCCGCGTGACAGGTTTCGATATCCCATACCCGGCACCCAAGCTGGAACACTATTACCTGCCTGGCGTAGACCGGATTCTTGACGCCGTTGACAATCTGCAGTGGGAGGACTGAGTTATGGGCAACACGAAAGTTTTCCTCCTTCCGGACCTGGGCGAAGGCCTTACCGAAGCGGATCTGGTCAGCTGGCTTGTTGCCGTTGGCGACGAGATCAGCGTGGACCAGCCCATCGCGGAAGTAGAGACCGCCAAGTCCATGGTGGAAGTCCCGTCGCCCTACGCTGGCACGGTGGAGATTCTCCATGGCCAGCCCGGGGAGACGCTCGACGTCGGCAAGCCACTGATCTCCGTCCGCCCGGCAGGGGCGCCTGCTGGCGCTGTTGCCGGCGACGCTGCCGTTCGTGACGCCGCTCCCCGTGAAGCTGGCGGCACCAGCAAGGACGGGACGGATACTGGAGGTGATGCGCAGGGCGAGGCTTACCGCGAGGAAGAAAAAGCCGGTTCGGGCAATGTGCTCATTGGCTACGGGACACCAGCGGGCGCCGGGATTACGCGCCGCACCCGTGCTCCCCGCCGGGCTGCTTTTCCTGCTGCACCTGAGCAGGATTCCGCTGGCCGGGTGTCCGCAGAGGAACGGACAATGGATGATTTGATCCTGCTGCGCACCAGGGTTCCGGGAAGACTCGGCGCTGTGATCTCCCCTCTGGTTCGTCGCATGGCCAAGAACAACGGCGTGGACCTGGGCAGTCTCAACGGCTCGGGTGACAGGGGGCTGATCCTCCGCCGGGACGTTGAAGCTGCCATGACTGCCCCGCAGGCCGTGGTGGAGAAGGCGCCCGAGGCTCCAACTCCTGCTACCGAACCGTCCAGGGCTCCGGAGCCCTCGACGGCCTCCGGAGCGGACGTACTTCCAACGCCTGCGGCGGACCGTGCGCCAGACAGCGTGGATGCCAGGACCGGTCTCGGCGTTTCACGGCGCGAACCCGTCAAGGGCATCCGCAAGGCCGTTGCGGCGAATATGACCCGTAGCCGGAAGGAGATTCCCGAGGCCACGGTGTGGGTGGACGTTGATGCCACAGCACTCCTTGACCTCCGTGCTTCCCTCAAGGCGGCCCAGCCAGAGTCCACGCCAGGCCTGATGGCTTTCCTGGCACGGTTTGTAACGGCCGGACTAAAAAGGTATCCAGAGCTGAACACCCGAATCGTTACAGCTGACGACGGATCCTTAGAGCTCGTCAGTTTTGACGGAATCAATCTTGGTTTCGCCGCGCAGACCGACCGCGGACTGGTGGTTCCCTCCATCCGGCGGGCTGAGTCACTGACCGCGCGCGAACTCGATGGCGAGATCCGCCGGCTGACCGCCGTCGTCCGCGAGTCAAAAGCCACACCACAGGAACTGGGCAGCGGCACCTTCACGCTGAACAACTACGGTGTCTTCGGTGTTGACGGCTCCGCCGCCATCATCAACCACCCCGAGGTGGCAATCCTCGGAATCGGGCGGATCATCGACAAACCGTGGGTTGTGGACGGCCAGCTCGCTGTCCGGAAGGTCACCGAACTGACCCTGACGTTTGACCATCGGGTGTGCGACGGCGGAACAGCCGGCGGGTTCCTGCGGTTCGTTGCTGATGCCGTGGAGAACCCGATGGGGCTGCTGACAGACCTCTAGGGGGCCAGGGGCTGGGGGGCGGGGTGCCGCCCTGCCTCCAGCAAGGGCGGTTTCGCCGTGGGTAGGATGGGATTTTGAAACTGTCAGCCCCAGACTACGGAGATGTACATGGCGCACTGGATGGAGGTTGGCCAGGACAATTATGTGCTGACCACCGAAGGCTCACACCTGAATACCGGACTGATTGTCGGGTCGGAGCGGGCCATGGTGATCGACACGGGTTGCGGGCCCAGGCACGGGCGGGAGATCCTGGCCGCCGTCCGGGAGAAGACCCACCTGCCACTGGTCGTGGTCAATACCCATGCGCACTACGATCACTTCTTCGGCAACGCGGTGTTTGCTGATGCTGGCGTCACGGAGTTCTGGGCGCATGAACAGTGCGCCAAGCAGATTGATGAGCGTGGGGATCTGCAGCGGCGCGAGGTGACAACGGTGGAGCCGGAAATGGCTGATTCCGTGGGCGATGCCGTCGAATTGGTGGTCCCCAATGCCATTGTCCGGGACCAGCCGGTCCTAGTTAATCTCGGGAACACCAGCGCTACGCTTTTCTACCTGGGACGAGGCCACACTGATGGGGACCTCCTGGTGGGCTCAGCCACCGCGCTGTTCGTCGGAGACCTAGTGGAACACGGCACGTACCCGTCGTTCGAGGATTCCTACCCGAAAGAATGGGCTGATGCGCTCCGCCACATTTCTGCGCTGCGGCACCGCTATAGTTTCCTGGTTCCAGGGCACGGTGAACCCTGCACGGACCAGTTCGTCAAGACCATGGCCAACACGCTGAGCACTGCCATTCGCCAGGCCCGGCAGTCGCTGCGGGACACCCCCGATGACGCCACCAAGGCAATACCTATCCTGCCCTACGGTCCAGAGCAGTCGCGCTGGTTCATCAAGAGGCTCAAGGAGACCAGCGTCTGATCCGTTGGTCGCCCGGACAACAAGAGCCTGCCAGAGTGCAGGACCTGCACAATAACGATTTGTGGGGCTCCCGCCTACACTTACAGAAGTGAACCGCGCGGCGCCTGCCGTAACTGTTCCATTCCAGAGACTTGGGGGAAATCATGCCGGACAACGCCAACGAGCAATCCCGCACCGATAAACGGGATACCCCCGAGTCTCACGTTCGGTCCAGACGTGAACGCAGACGCGACACTGAGGTCACCACTGCAGGGACAGGAAATATGCCAGACGCTTCCTCCGCCAAGAAGACTTCAGCCAGTGAGCGGAGCCCGCTCCGCCGTAATTCCTGGGCTGAGGCTGCGGCTGCGGCCGATGCTGAGGCAGGCAAGCCGGCGCCTACCGCAGCCCAGCCCGCCACCGACCAGGGAGCCGGGGTGTCCAGTGACCCGGTTATCGAGTCGGTCCCCAGTGGTGCGGCCCCGGCGCGTTCCGCCGAGGTTGGCAGTCCTGGCGTGAGCGAGGGCGCACCCGCCGCCACGCGCCGACGCGAAGCACGCGCGCAGGACGATCCAGACTATTCGCTGGGGTCCTTCGTCCGGCCGCAGAAACCCAGGCCCAAGGGCGGCTGGCGCGGTGCGGTGTTCTCGATGACCAGCGGCGGCGTCAACCTTGGCCCGGGCGCCAAGCAGCGCAACGAGGATGAGCTCGCCCAACGCATCTCACGCCAGCTCCAGGGCAGCTTCAACACGGCAGTGCTGAGCCTGAAGGGTGGTATTGGCAAGACTTCCACCACCGTAGGCGTGGGCCTCACCCTCGCGGAATTCCGCGGCGACCCGCCGTGCGCCATTGACGCGAACCCAGATTCGGGTGACTTGGTGGAGCGTGCACTGGGGGAGGGTATCTACCAGAGTGCCAGCCCGCGTACCATCTCGGATCTGCTGGAGAACATCGAATCCATCGACTCGTTGACGGCGCTGTCGCGCTACATGCATCACGCGGGACGCCTGCACCTGATCGCAGGCGAACAGGACCCGGAGGTCTCGGACTCCCTGACCGCGGAGGAGTACCTGCGGATCCGCAAGCTCATTTCCGGGTACTACTCCGTAGCCCTGACCGACTGTGGCACAGGCGTTACGCACAATGCCATGAGCGGGATCCTGCAGTCCGCGGACAACCTGATTATTGCCGCTGGGTATGCGGTCAGTGGTGCCAAACGCGCCCGCAGCACCCTCCTCTGGTTGGCAGAGCACGGGTACGAGGAGCTGGCGAAGAACGCCATTGTGGTCATCACGGACAAGGACGAGGTCTCCTCCCGCGTTGACAAGGACGCCATTGAGGAACACCTTTCAGGGATCTGCCGGCAGCTGATTGCCGTTCCACACGACCGCGGAGTGGCCGACGGCGATCTGGTCACCCTCGACGTCCTGAAGCCCGAGACCCGCAGGGCATACAAGGAGATCGCTGCCGCCATTGTGGACGGCTACCGCTAGTCCGCCACGCAGGGCCTTCCGGAAATAGTTTTCGCTCCTCAGCCCTAGGATGAGAAGCGATGAGTACACCAGCGAGCCCCCCACCGTTCAACATCAGGGGCATCGCAGTACCCGCCTTTGGGCCCGCGCTGCTGTTCTGCGTGGGAGAGGGCGCAGTGCTACCCGTGGTGGCGCTGACAGCCCGGGACCTGGGCGCTTCCGTTGCCGGCGCTGCGCTCATTGTGACCCTCATTGGCCTGGGCTCATGGTTCTTCAACCTTCCCGCCTCGCTGATCTGCCTCCGCTTTGGGGAGCGATGGTCCATTGTGGGGGCATCGGTGCTCAGTGGCCTTGCCATGGCAGCCGCGGCTGTGGCGGGAACCCTGCCGAACGGTCTGTGGCTGCTCGCTGTGGCCATGGTGATTGTGGGTATGGCTTCGAGCGTCTTCAGTTTGGCCCGTCAGAAGTACCTCACCGAAGCTGTTCCCGTGGTGTTCAGGGCCCGCGCCCTGTCCACGCTGGGTGGCGTGAGCAGGGCGGGTATTTTCATTGGCCCGTTCATTGGTGCCGCAGCGATTCAGCTGGCTGGATTGTCCGGTGCGTACTGGGTGGCCGTGGTGGCCATGGCGGCCGCTGGTGCACTGGGACTGGTCATCAGGGACCTGGTGGTTCCTTCCTCTGGCCATGACGTGGATCGCGGCCCCGAACCTACGCTGCGCAGGATTGCAGTCTCGCACCGCACGGTGTTCTTGACGGTGGGTATTGGTGTCCTCTTCCTTAACGCGCTCCGGGCTTCCCGCCAGGTAGTGATTCCGCTGTGGGCCGACAATGTGGGCCTGGACGCCACGACAGCATCACTGATCTACGGACTGGCCGGAGCCATCGATGTCCTGGTGTTCTACCCGGCCGGCAAACTCATGGACCGGAAGGGCCGGTTGTGGGTCGCTTTGCCCTCGACCCTGATCATGGGCACGGCGCTCCTGCTGGTTCCGTTGACTGCTGGGTTCACGTCCCTGCTGCTGGCGGCCTTGCTGATGGGGTTTGGCAACGGCATCAGTTCGGGCCTGGCCATGACCCTGGGAGCTGACTACTCCCCGGACAGGGGGCGTGGCCAGTTCCTGGGACTCTGGCGTTTCCTGGCCGATGCCGGCGCTACCGGTGGGCCAGTATTGCTCTCCATAGTGACTGCCGCAGCGTCGTTGGGGGCCGGCGTCGCCGCTACCGGCGGACTGGGATTCATCGCGGCGGCTGTGTTCGCGGTCGTCCTTCCTCGCCTGAACCACCGCAGGAACTACTAGCGCGAGATTTTGTTGCTGCCCTGATCAGCGTCGTGGACGCGCTGCGTAGCCAAACAGGGCAGTCATGGTCACCGTGGAGAGATAGCCAGCAATAACGATCAGTGCCGTTCCGGCCCAGAAGTAGTTGGTGCTGCCGTCCGTCGTGGCGTCGTTGCCGACGGTTGCCAGTGCATAGGCGGCTGCCAGGGCGGCCAGGATCCCAAGGGCGGTGGGCAGGAGTGTCCACAGCGCTGCGGAACCAAAGTGCTTTGATCCAGGCTGGCGGATGTTCCACGCCGGTCCGGTCCGAAATACCAGCCATCCCGCGGGAATCATGAAGATTCCCACCATCAGGAAGGCAGCCACGACATCTGCCGGACGGTGCCACTGGTTCAGCACGGTTGAGGCGCCGGTGATGATGGCGTAGGTGCCGCCAATAAAGCCCACCAGGGGTCGCCAGCGCGGGGACACCATCAGGAAAACCGCGGCCGCGGCCGACGCCGCCAACGTGGTGTGCCCGGACGGCAGCGAATTCAGGGCAATGGTGACAACCCCGACGTCGGGGCGTGCCGGAAGGAACTCCTTGAGGACCTGGGTGGCCAGGTTGGCACCAATGCAGGCAGCAACCACAATCGCGGCGGCCCGCCACCGGTGCTTGATGATGCTGAGCGCAAGGACCACTACGGCGGCCATCACCAGGGAGATGGTGGGCAGCATGTCCAGGAACTGGGTCGAGACCTTACCTGCTGGTCCATGGATGCCGACCGCCTCGGACAGGGCGGATTCGTCAATGAACTGGCCCGTTGTGGTCCGCACGAAAAAGATGAACGTGGCTACCAGGCCCGCGATGCAGGCGCCGGTGCCCAGGAAAAACAGGAAACCGGAGCCGCGTGCGGGACGGACTGCACCGGGGGAGCGTCCTTGGCTGGAGGAAGTCATAGCTTAAGGTTGGCACAAAAAGCTGGACGGAATCTGTCACGCAGGACAACCTGGGTTCAGCACAGGGGTTCTCGCCACTCTGTCCCACCTGAGTTCAGGTCGGCTAGCGTTGGGTCAATGACCCATCTGCCAGAATTCCGTTCCACCGACAACCCAAAGGAACGGCCCCGCGTGCAGGCCAACGCCCCGCAACCCCTTGACGAGCTCCTGGCGTCAGCCCATGTGGTGTCCATCCCCATGCGCGTCAGGTTCCGCGGAATCATGCATCGGGAGGTCCTGCTCCTGGACGGCCCAGCGGGCTGGGGCGAGTTTGGGCCGTTCCTAGAATATGGCGATACTGAGGCCACCGCGTGGCTGGCGGCCGCCGTGGAGGCAGGGTGGCAGGGATTCCCGGCTGCCCGCCGGGACAGCATTCCTGTCAACGCGACAGTCCCTGCCGTCGCAGCGGCCCAGGTGCCGGATATCCTGGCTCGTTTTGGCAGTGTAGGCACGGTAAAAATCAAGGTCGCCGAGAAAGGCCAGGGCCTCGCCGATGATCTGGCCCGTGTTGCGGCTGTCCGTGCTGCGCTCCCCGATGCCCACATTCGGGTGGATGCCAACGGCGGCTGGAATGTGGAGCAGGCCGTCACGGCACTGGGGCACCTGCAGGCGCACGGGCTGCAGTATGCCGAACAGCCTGTTGCGGATATTGCCGGGCTCGCTGAGGTCCGGCGGCGCCTGCTCCGGGCTGGCACCCCAGTGCCCATAGCTGCCGATGAGAGTGTCCGGAAGGAAAATGATCCCCTCAGGGTGGCCCGTGCCGGCGCTGCCGACCTGATCGTGATCAAGGTGGCACCGCTGGGCGGGGTGCGGCGTGCCCTGGAGATTGTGGCGCAGGCCGGGCTCCCCGCGGTCGTGAGTTCCGCGCTGGACACCTCTGTGGGTATCCGTGCGGGGCTTGCGCTCGCTGCTGCACTCCCGGACCTGCCCTACGCGTGCGGCCTGGGAACCGTGTCCCTGATGGACGGTGATGTCAGCGCCGATTCACTGGTGGCCGACGGCGGCGCCATCACTGTTCGGTCCGTCACCGCCGATCCGGGACTGCTGGAGCGGTTTGCGGCGTCGGCGGACCGCAGGCATTGGTGGCTGGAACGCCTTCGCCGGGTCCATGCGCAGATGATCGCTGGCTGCAGCGACGCCTAGGTGGGATAAATGCTGACAGTGGTTGCCTTGACCAGAAAATAGACCCGCGAGCCCGGTTCGAGGGCTAAATCGGCGGACGCTGCGGGAGTGATATCCGCGCAGAGGTTCCCGGCGCGGACACGTATCCGGTCCCCATGGGGTTCCAGATCCGTGATGGTCACGGCATAGGTATTCCGCGGGCTGCCGTGCGGCTCATCAGGAAACACGGATACGGCCGATGGTGGAAAGACGGCTGTTGCTACCTGGCCCTGTGCTGTCCCTGCGTCGAGCATTCCTGCCACGTGCCCGTACGTGCTGGTTATGCCGTCGCCTGCAACCGTTCCGCTGACGAGGTTCAACCCCGCAAGGCCGGCGGCGAACGTGCTCCGGGGCCTGCTCAGTACCTCCCGTGCCGGGCCTGATTCGCTGACGTGGCCGTCTTCAAGGACCATCACCTGGTCTGCCAGGGTCAGCACGTCGAGAACATCGTGGGTGATGATGATGGCATTGCGACCAGCCAGGACGCGTTTGAGCAGGCGGCGCATGAGTGGGGCCGCATGAATATCCAGGGCAGCCATGGGCTCGTCCAGCAGCAGCAGTTCAGGCTCGGCGGCAAGGGCCCTGGCGACGGCAACGCGTTGGGCCTGGCCGCCGGAGAGCTGGCCGGGCTTGCGACTGGCGAGCGTACCGGTTTCTGTCGCGGCAAGCCACTGCAGTGCTTTTGCGCGTGCTGCCGACTTTGATTCGCCTGCGCTCCGTGGCCCGAAAGCCACATTATCCAGGGCACTGAGGTGAGGGAACAGGAGTGGTTCCTGGGCCAGGAGTACGGTGCCGCGGGTATGGGGTGCGCTCCAGTGGCTGGCCCTGGTGGAGAGATCGAACAGGGTGTGCCCGCCAACTGTTGCAGTGCCTGAATCGGGGCGCTGCAGCCCCGCGATAACGGAGAGTAGCGTGGACTTTCCTGCGCCGTTGGGACCCAGGACGGCAAGCGTTTCGCCGGGATCCAGGTGGAGG
Source organism: Pseudarthrobacter sp. PS3-L1 (assembly GCF_030063285.1). GTDB lineage: Bacteria > Actinomycetota > Actinomycetes > Actinomycetales > Micrococcaceae > Arthrobacter. The sequence continues at coordinate 45,869 of NZ_JASISU010000004.1, forward strand.
GAAACGTCAAAATTCCTGGCGGACAGGGTTGCGTTGAAATCCAGGCTCATGCGGGGATCCGCTCCGGCTCATCCTGGGCAGCTCGTGGCATCCGTGGTGGCCGCGACGTTCCATAGGCAAGTCCCACCACGGCGGCAGCCACGGCCACCAGAACCAGCGACAGGGCGACTGCGGCATCGGCGTCGGACTCCCGCTGCAGGTAGATCTCCAGCGGAAGCGTCCGCGTGACACCTTCCAGGCTGCCCGCAAAGGTCAGGGTAGCGCCAAACTCGCCCAGGCTGCGGGCAAAGGACAGCACGGCGCCGGAGGCCAGGCCCGGTAGCACCAGGGGAAGGGTGACCCGGCGCAACACGGTGGTGGGCCGGGCGCCCAGGGTGGCAGCAACGGCCTCATATTTGTATCCCGCTGTGCGCAGGGCGCCTTCGAGGCTGACCACCAGAAAGGGCAGGGCAACAAAAGTCTGGGCCAGGATGACAGCTGTTGTTGAGAACGCAATGCGGATACCCAGCACGTCGAGGGTGCTGCCCAGCAGTCCCTGCCGGCCAAACGTATAGAGCAGGGCTATGCCGCCCACCACGGGCGGCAGGACCAGCGGCAGCAGGACCAAAGCGCGGAGCAGGCGTTGGCCGGGAAAGGACCCGCGCGCCAACACCAGGGCCAGCGGAACACCAAGAATGATGCACAGCGCAGTGCTGGCAGCAGAGGTGCGCAGGCTCAGGCCCAGGGCTGTCACGGACGATTCCGAGGTGATCAGCGGAAGGAACTGCGGCCAGTTGACCTTGGCGATGATGGCCACCAGGGGCAGCAGGACGAACAGCGCCCCCGCCGCCGCGATGAGGTAAACCCATGCGGGGATGCCTGAATAGGGGCCCTGTCTTCTTCTGGTCATGCCCCAGTAAACCCGTTGCCCGCCGCTATGGGGTGCCAAACCCGGCGTCGGCCAGCACTTCCTTGCCCTTCGCACCCGTGACCATGCTGACGAACGCGGTGGCGAGATCAGCATGACGGCTGCCCCTGACAGTGCCGATTGGGTAGGTGTTGACCGCATTGCTGGACTCCGGGAAGGCAATTCCCCTGACCTTGTCCCCGGCAGTCCTGACGTCCGTGACGTAGACCAGGCCAGCGTCGGCCTCACCAGAGGTGACCTTGCCCAGGACATCAGTGACAGAGGATTCCTCGCTGACCGGGGCCAAAGTGGTCCCCGCGGCTGCTTCTACTTTTTCCGTGGCTGATCCGCACGGTACCTGCGGTGCGCAGACCACCAGCTTCACGCCGGGCGTGGCAAGATCCGCGAAAGTACCGATGTTCGCTGGATTGGATGGTGGAACGGCAATTTGAAGGACATTGGTGGCGAAGTTTGCCGGCTCGCCCGCAAGGAGGTTGGCATCCTTGAGCTTGGCCATGTTCGTGGTGTCTGCCGAGGCAAACACATCCGCCGGGGCTCCGGCGGTGATCTGGGTGACCAGGTCAGAAGAGCCGGCAAAGCTCAGCGCTACTGTGGTTCCCGGATGGGCGGCCTCAAACTCGCTGGCGATGGCGGTGAACGAGGATTTCAGGGAGGCTGCGGCGAAAACAGTCACGGTTCCCGCCAGGTCGGGTGCTTCCCCGGATGCGGCCGCCGTGGCATCGGCCGGAGTTCCTGCGGCACAGCCTGCCAGGCCGGCCACCAGGGCGCAGCCGGCCAGAAGAGCTGCCGCTGGCCGCCTGCCAGCATGCACCCTGGACCGGGTGGTGGCGAGAGTATTCATGCGGTGCCCTTTCCCTGCGGAGTCTCAATGATGACAGTGGTGGCCTTGACCACTGCGGTGGCCACCGAACCAAGCTCCAGTCCCATCTCGCGCACGGCTTCGCTGCTCATGAGGGACACCACCCGGAACGGTCCGCACTGCAGTTCCACCTGGGCCATGACGGTGTCCATGGTGATGCCGGTTACCAGGCCGACAAAACGGTTACGGGCCGAGCGTCCCACCTTGGTGGGATCATCCGGTAACTGGGCTTGCTCCCTGGCAACCTGTGCCAGTTCGAGGCCGTCCACGACCAGCCGTCCCGAGGCATCTTTGCTCGGTGTGAGTGTTCCGTTATCAGTCCACCGGCGGACGGTGTCATCGCTGACACCGAGAAAGCGCGCTGCTTCGGAGATACGAATTGTTGACATCCCCTCATAATCCCCTATATGCGGCTTATTTGCCTATATTTATCCGCAAAAACGTCACTTTCTGTCGTTTTAGATAGATTTTGCGGACAATTCCACTGCCCGTCCAGGGAGAAGGTTCACCGGGGCGTAACCCACAGGTGGTCCCGGTGTTGATTCCCAGTGCAACAGTGGGCCCACTCGTAGGCTCACCGACTCGGAAGGCTTCATCCATGTCTGCAACTCCAGATGGCACCCGCACGCTACTGCCCATGCTTGGCCATACCAAGGGCAAACGCAGCCCCGTCACGTGCGCACTGAAGTGTGACAATGCCTGCTCCGGGGAGGTGTGCAACACCAGCGCCAACGGCTATTTCCGCGACGTTGCCGCCACTGCGATGTCCCGCCGCGCCGTCCTTGGACTCGGTGCCGTGGGTGCTGCCGCCGTCGTGCTCGGTACCTCCATCACCGGCGCACAACCCGCAGCGGCCGACAGCGGACAGGGACTCTCCGATGCTGCGCGGAAGGGGTTCAAGAACTCCAAGCTGAAGTTCGACGCCATTGCCCCGGTGGCGGCCGACGTCGACGCCCTCACCGTTCCGAAGGGCTTCACCTGGCAGCCGATTATCCGCTGGGGCGACCCGCTGTTCGCCGATTCGCCAGCCTTCGACGTGACGCGGCAGAGTGCCGCCGCCCAGGCGCGGCAGTTCGGGTACAACAACGACTACACGGATATCCTGCCCATGCCTGGCGGCAAGGACAAGCGCGCCGTGCTGTTCACCAACCATGAATACACCAACGAGAACATCATGCTGCCCGCGGGATTCGATCCCGCAGAAGGGCGCGCAATAGGCCGCGCAGCACACGGGCTCGCTGTGGTGGAACTCGAACGGAAGAACAAGAACAAACCCTGGAACTACGTACAGGGCGCGGCAAACAACCGTCGGTTCCTGACCGACACCACCTACGAACTCACCGGGCCGGTTGCCGGTACGGACCTGGTAAAAACCCTTGACGATCCTGCTGGACGATCTATCAGGGGGACCCTGGGTAACTGCTCCGGGGGGACCACACCGTGGGGAACAGTGCTCTCCGGCGAGGAAAACTTCAACGGGTACTTCGTCACGGCAGGGACCAGCGCCGAAGACAAGAGGTACGGCCTGACCAGCAAGCCCACCGCGCGAGGCTGGGAACAGGACGAACCACGCTTTGATACCCGCAACCCCGGGTACGCGAACGAGACCAACCGCTTTGGCTGGATTGTGGAGGTAGATCCTTTTGATCCGCAGTCCACACCGCGCAAGCACTCCGCCATGGGCCGCTTCAAGCACGAGGGCGCCAACGTCATCGTAGGGCGCGATGGCCACGTGGTTGCCTACATGGGCGACGACGAGCGGTTCGATTACCTCTACAAGTTTGTCTCCGCTGGCACGTACAGGTCCGGGGACTCCCGTGAGGCCCGCCGCAACAACATGAACCTGCTCTCCGAGGGTAACCTCTACGTGGCCCGGTTTACTGGAGATTCCCCGGCTGCCGAAATTACCGGCACCGGCGCCCTGCCTTCGGATGGAGCCTTCGACGGCAGCGGTGAATGGCTGCCCCTGGTGGTTGATGGCACGTCAGCTGTTCCAGGAATGTCAGTAGCCCAGGTCCTCACCTATACGCGGCTGGCTGCGGACACTGTGGCGCCCACCAAGATGGACAGGTGTGAGGACGTCCAGCCCAGCCTGACCACCGGCAAGATCTACGTTGCCTGCACCAACAACTCGGACCGGGGCAAGGCCGGCAAGGAAGGCGCTACCGAGCCTAACCCGCGGACCGAAAACCGGGATGGGCACATCGTGGAAATTACTGAGACGCGCGGCCAGGGCGGAACACGCTTTGCCTGGAACCTGCTGCTGGTAGCGGGCGATCCTGCGAAAAACCCCTCTGCCTACTTCTCGGGCTTCCCGGTGGATAAGGTCTCGCCAATCTCCTGCCCGGACAACCTGGCCTTCGACTCCGTGGGTAACCTCTGGATCTCAACCGATGGGGCGCCGTCGTCCATTGGTTACGCCGACGGGCTTTTCAAGGTGACGCTGGACGGGAAAGAACGTGGCAGGGTGGAACAGTTCCTTGCCGTCCCGCGTGATGCCGAAACCTGTGGGCCCATTGTCCACGATGAGGAGCGTAGCGTGTTTGTGGCGGTGCAGCATCCGGGTGAGGACGGCAGCTTCGCTGCGCAGAACTCCTTTTTCCCCGACTATGTTCAGGCCGGGTCAACGCCAAAGCCTGGCCAGGCGAGGATCCCGCGGCCTTCAATTGTGCAGGTCTACCGAAGCTGACCATTCGGGGGTGCGGCTGGCGGGCGTACGCTGTATGCCCGCCAGCCCCTGCTGACAACAGCGGATTCCGCAGCCGGACCTTCGATTGCCGCCAGCCGCGACCCAGGGCTGATAATTTGGGGGAGTGAATAATCCGGCAGCAACAGTGGGTCCCCGAGTCCAGGCAGCAATCGCACAGGCGTTTGGTGCGGAATACCTCCACACGGACCCGGTGATCCGGCCCTCGCAGTTCGCTGACGTGCAGATCAATGCGGCCATGGCCCTCGCCAAGAAAGTAGGCCTGCCACCGAGGGATGTTGCCGCAAAGATCGTTGCCGAACTGGATTTGGACGGTCTATGCAACGACGCCGAAATTTCCGGACCCGGGTTCATCAACCTCACCTTTGACGGTGCCTGGATCGAGGAACGGCTGAACCGGATGGCCTGCGGGGAGCCGGGATCCCACGCAGTACCCTCCCAGCGTGTTGTGGTCGATTACTCTTCACCCAACGTGGCCAAGGAAATGCATGTGGGCCACCTGCGCACCACAGTGGTGGGTGACAGCCTGGTCCGCGTCCTGGAATCCGTAGGGCACACGGTCATTCGGCAGAACCACATTGGTGACTGGGGAACTCCTTTCGGCATGCTCATTGAGCACCTGCTGGAGGTGGGTGACGACTCCCCAGAAGCTGCGCTCCTGGAAGCGGACCCCAGTGCCTTCTATCAGGCAGCACGAGGAAAGTTCGACGCCGGTGAGGACTTTGCCACGCGCTCGCGGCTGCGCGTGGTGTCGCTGCAGTCCGGGGATCCGGAAACGTTGGCGGTGTGGAGCCGCCTCGTGGAGCACTCCAAGCACTACTTCAATGCGATCTACGGCGTCCTAGGGGTCTCGCTCCTGGATGAGCACCTGGCAGGGGAGAGCTCCTACGATCCGCACCTGGCCCAGATCTGCCAGGAACTGGAAGGCCGCGGAATTGCCCGGATCAGCGAGGGTGCCCTGTGCTCCTTCCCGGCTGGTTTCACAGGCCGGGACGACGACCCACTGCCACTGATCATTCGCAAGTCGGACGGCGGTTACGGCTACGGCACCACCGACCTTGCGACCATCAGGTATCGCGTGCAAGATCTTGCTGCTGACCGCGTGCTCTACGTGGTGGGTGCTCCCCAGAACATGCATTTCCGGATGGTCTGGGCCACCGCCCGCGACGCCGGATGGTTGCCTGACAGCGTTGAGGTCACCCACGTGCAGATTGGCAACGTCCTGGGCGAGGACGGAAAAATCCTCAAGTCCCGGGCCGGTACCCCCGTCAAACTGATGGCTCTGCTGGACGAAGCCGTGGAGCGGGCCCAGGCTGTGATCGACGCGAACCGGCCCGACCTCGCCGTGTCCGAACGCACTGCCGTGGCGCGCCAGGTCGGCATTGGTGCCGTGAAATACGCAGACCTCTCCGTGGGTCATGACACCGAGTACGTTTTTGACTTTGACCGCATGCTGGCCTTGAGCGGAAACACGGGCCCGTACCTGCAATATGCAGCAGCCCGGATCCGCTCCATCCTCCGCAAGGCGCAGGCCGCGGGTGAAACGGTTGCGCTGCCCGTTCCTTTCGGTGGTGCATCGCGCTCCACCGCCGGGATCGCCGTCGTCGAACCTGCCGAACGAGCCCTGGCGCTGCATCTCCTGGACTATTCCGCCACCGTGCATAAGGTGGCGGAAACACTCGAACCGCACCGGCTCTGCACGTACCTGTTTGAGCTGGCCCAACTATTCACGGCGTTCTACGACCAGTGCCCGGTACTCAAGGCAGACGGGCCCGTCCGTGAATCCCGGCTGGAGCTGTGTTCGATTGTTCTGGACCGGCTCGTTGCCGGGCTGTCCCTGCTGGGCATCGAGACGCCGGAGAACATGTGAGCGGGATGGATACATCCGGAATCCCTGAGGCTCCGCTGGATGCAATGACTTCCGCCCGAGCCGTAGTGTCTTCGCTGCTCAGTGGCGGGGTGAGCCACGTTGTGGTTTCACCGGGCTCACGGTCCGCGCCCATGGCCTACGCCCTGGCGGAGGCTGGCGCCACTGGCCAGGTCCAGCTGTGGGTCCGGATTGATGAGCGGTCCGCCGGCTTCACAGCCCTGGGGATCGCCTTGGCAACCGGCTCACCCGTTGGCGTGCTGACAACGTCCGGGACCGCCGTCGGCAATTTGCTGCCGGCCGTCATGGAAGCCAACCACGCTGCAGTGCCTGTAGTTGTTCTCTCAGCGGACCGGCCGGATGAACTGCGGGGGACCGGTGCCAACCAGACCACCATCCAGCCGGACCTGTTTGGCGAGCACGTGCGGTTCGCTGTTGACGTTCCCGCAGGGAGCGATCCGGCCCGCGCCGTGGGTACCGCACTGTCGGCTGCCACAGGGGCGTTCGACGGCGTTGCGCCGGGTCCGGTGCAGCTGAACCTCGCGTTTCGCGATCCGCTGGTTCCAGCCGCAGGCGATTCTCTTCCTGCCGGTTCGGTGCCTCAGAAATACCACGTGGACGTCCCAGCGATGGCCATGGACCTCGCTCCGGCGAATACCTCGCTTCCGGTGCGGCGCACCGTGGTCCTAGCAGGGCACGATGCCGGTCCCGTTGCCGAGGCTTTTGCCCGGGCGCACTCCCTGCCTCTGCTGGCCGAACCGTCCTCCAACGCACGCTTTGGGCCCAATGCGGTGGGGCCCTACCGGCTGGTCCTGTCCCACTTTGGGATCGACGCGGCGCAACCTATTGAGCGTGTGGTGCTTTTCGGCCGGCCCACCCTCTCAAGGCCTGTGGCTGCGCTGCTTGCGCGTGCGGATATTCCATCTGCGCTCTACAAACCCATTCCCGTTGCGTGGTTTGAGCCGGGCCGAAGGACGGAACTGGTCCTTGAGTCCCTTGAGGACCTGGCAGACTTCGCTGGGCGCGGCTCCGCAGAATGGCTGGATTCCTGGTTGCTGGCGGGAGCTGCGGCGCAGAACGCCCTGGAAGAGACACTCTCAGGCGAGCAGATGATCACGGGGCCCGCTGCGGCTGCCGCGGTCTGGAAACATGCCCGTGGACAGCTAATGCTTGGCTCCTCCAACGGTATCCGCGACGTCGACCTGGCAGGAGTGCCCCTGCCGGGTCCTGCCGCAACCGTGTATGCGAACCGCGGGCTCGCGGGAATCGACGGGACCATCTCCACGGCTACCGGCCTGGCCATCGGCGGGCGCCAACAGACCACGCTTTTCCTTGGCGACATCACCTTCCTGCATGACGTCGGTGGCCTGTTCCAGGGCTTCGGAGAATTCGACCCCTTGCTGCAGATCGTGGTGCTCAATGATGGTGGAGGGGCGATCTTCTCGCTCCTGGAACATGGCGAGATTGCTGCCACCAAGACCTACGGGAACACCGTAGAGCAGCTTTTTAACACCCCACATACTGTGGACCTCGCAGCGATCGCGGCGGCGTACGGCGTGGGCCATAGCGTGGTGCGCACCGTCGAAGCGCTATCCGATGCGTTGACCCAGCGCCCAACCGGGCGGAGCATCATCGAACTACGCACTGACCGGCTGGAGCTCCGTGAACTGCACGAGCGCATCCAGGCAGCCGTCACAACCGCAGTAACGGGAGTCCTGGCCACGTAGGCTGACGAACTCCACTCGATGTCGCTGCGCATACAGGCTGACCCGAGAGGGTTTCCTGGTGCACAAGAATTTACGTGCAGCGACATCGGGCGGCCGTTAGAGGACTCGGCTCAGGAACTCCTGTGTCCGAAGCTCCTGCGGATGAGCGATCATTTCCCGAGGATCGCCGGACTCTACGACAACGCCGGCATCCATAAATGTCAGCCGGTCACCTACTTCCCGTGCAAAGCCAATCTCATGTGTCACCACAATCATGGTCATGCCTGAGGTTGCCAGGTCCTTCATGACGTTGAGGACATCGCCCACCAGTTCTGGGTCCAGCGCAGAAGTGGGTTCGTCGAACAGCATCAGCGCCGGGTCCATCGCCAGGGCGCGGGCAATGGCAACACGTTGCTGCTGACCACCCGAAAGCTGCGACGGATAGTGCCCCGAACGATCCGCCAGTCCCACGCGATCCAGGAGTTCCATTGCTCGGGTGCGGGCAGCGGCCTTGGACTGGCCGCGGACCTGGACAGGTGCTTCCATGACGTTCTGCAGGGCGGTTTTATGGGCGAACAGGTTGAAGCGCTGGAAGACCATGCCAATATCCCGGCGCTGCGCTGCAATTTCTTTTGTCTTGAGATCGTGCAGCTTCCCGTCGATCTCGCGATAGCCAATCAGCTTTCCGTCCACGGAGATGCGGCCTGCGCTGATCGTCTCCAGGAGGTTCACGCAGCGCAGCATGGTGGACTTCCCGGAACCCGACGGACCGATCACCACCGATACCTCACCGGACTTGATGCTCAGGTCGATGCCGCGCAATACGTGATGTTGCCCGAAGAATTTATGGAGCCCCTCGATCTTGACGAGCGGTTCCTCTGTGGTGACGGTCATCATGAACTCTCTTCGGGCGAACGGGGTGCGGCCTCGGTGCTCTGGGTGCGCGCTACGGCGGCCTTCGCCGCAGCTGGATTCATTGGTGCTGGCGCCAAGTTGTCCACTCCCTTGCCGTAGTACGCCTCCACGTAGTACTGGCCCACCATCAAAATACTGGTAATAAGCAGGTACCAACTGGCTGCAACAATCAGCAGGGGCACCGGCAAGTACGTCCGGTTCGCCAAAGCGTTGGTGGCGAACGTCAGGTCCAAGGTAAAGGGAACGGCCAGCACCAGTGACGTGGTTTTTAGCATGCTAATGGTTTCGTTGCCTGTGGGAGGCACAATGATCCGCATGGCCTGCGGCAGGATGATCCGCCACATGATCTTGGTCTTGCCCATGCCAAGGGCCTCAGCAGCTTCCATCTGGCCCTTGTCAACGGACTTGAGTCCAGCCCGGAAGATTTCTGCCAGGTAGGCAGATTCATTCAGGCCCAAACCCAAAATGGCTGCGACGGTAGCAGTGATGACGGTGCTGGTATCAAAGCTGAAGAACTCCGGGCCGAACGGAACTCCGGCGGCGATCTTGGGATAGAGCACTGACACCAAGCCCCAAAACACCAATTGGGTGTAGATCGGTGTGCCGCGGAAAAACCAGACCCATCCCCACGCTGACCAACGAAGGACGGGGTTTTCGGACTGGCGCATGAACGCCAGAAGGATAGCCAGGACAATCGCGAGGACCATCGAAATGACGGTCAGCAACAACGTCCAGCCCACTCCCTGGACCACCTTGACGTCCAGGATGTAGGTGCCCACAACATCCCAGCGGAAATTGGTGTTGGTGAGCATGCTTTGAACCAGGGCGGCTAGCGCGCCGATGATGATGATCGCGCTCAGCCACCTGCCGGGGTGGCGAACAGGGACTGCTTTGTTCAGGACTGGAGCGTCGGTGGTCTTTTGGTCCGTTCCCGGACCGCCGCCGTGCCCTGGAGCAGTGGCTTGGTGACTCAAGACGCAGCCGGATTTACTTCGGACTTGTCCAGGGCACCTTCGGCATTGCCCCACCCTTCGAGGATCTTGGTATAGGAACCGTCGTCCATGAGCTTGGTGAGGGTCTTCTGGATGAGGTCGGCCCAAGCAGTGTCAGACTTAGCAATGGCGATGCCCTGGGGTGCTGAGTCGTAGACGTCGCCCAGCTTCTCAAGTTCTCCGTTTGTCTGTGTCAGTGCGTAACCAATGATGGGGGAGTCGGCGGCCATGGCATCGATGCTGCCGTTGACCAGGCGTGTGGTCACATCAGTCTGGTTTTTGAGCGTGACAATGTCGATTGGTTCCTTGCCTTCGGCGGCGCACTTGGCGCTGCGGTCCGAGAGGTCGGGATTTTCCTGGACAGTTCCCGTCTGGACGCCAATCGAGGTTCCGCAGACATTGTCGAGTGAAAAACTCTTCGGGTTTCCCTTTTGGACAGCAAAGGCTGTCCCTGCATTGAAGTAGCTGACCATGTTCACTGCGCCGAGGCGTTCAGGATTAATGGTGAAGGACGAGATGCCAAGATCGTATTTTGGCCCGAGGGCCGGGAGGATCCCGGTGAATTCAGATGTCTGAACTTCGACTTTCAGGCCGAGGGTAGCACCGATGGCCTTGGCAATATCCACATCGTAGCCAATGGGAGTCTGGCCGTCTGATGCGAGATATTCGGCCGGCGCGTAGCTGGTGTCTGATCCGACTGTGATGGTGCCTTTGGACTTGATCGCTTCAGGGACCATGCCTGCCAGCGCGTCATCCTTCTGGACGGTCGAGGGGTCGAAACTTGCGTTGCCTGATGCGGCGGGTGCTCCGGAGGTGCCCGTCTCCGAAGCATTGGTGCAGGCGGTGAGGGCCAAGGCGCCGACGGCCAGGAGTGCTGCTGCCTTCGCGGCGAGTTTGGCCGGGGCCAGGGAATTGGGCTGCATATTTCTTACCTCTTGCTGCGTCGAGTGCGGAACGGAGTCGGTTTTTAGTGTAGCCCGTCTGTGAGATGTGCATCACAGGAAACGAATTTTCACTATGGGATAACTATTTCAGCAGAAGTTCAAGGCCCAAAAACAGAGTTCAGTCCGGTATCCCAGACCCTTCCTCAGCTAGAGGGCACCAACTGTCGTTGTGGGGCTCCAAAACACCACGTGGAGCTACTTGGTGGGGATGCCCAGCGACTCCAGCATCGGGCGGAACTTGGCCCAAGTTTCTGCCAACTCGGTTTCCGGCACGGAGCCCTCGACTATCCCACAGCCTGCATACAGCCGCACCGTGGTGGGGGACTCGACGACGGCACCGCGCAGTGCGATGCCCCATTCGCCGTTACCTGCAGCATCCAGCCAGCCAACCGGGCCGGCATACGGCCCGCGATCCAGGTGCTCCAGCTCCCGGATGAGCGCACCAGCCACCTCTGTGGGGGTGCCACAGACGGCGGCGGTGGGGTGCAGGGCGTTGATAAGGGCAAGGCTGGAAGGAACGTGTCCCTCCACCTCGGCGAGCTCGGCCTTAACATCGGATGCCAGGTGCCAGACGTTGGGCAGCTCCAGGATGAAAGGCTCGTCATGGGCGTTCATGGCCTCGGAAAACGGGGCCAGGCGTCGGGTGAGGGATTCGATGGCGATCTGATGTTCGTGGCGCTGCTTCTCCGAGCCAGCCAGCACGCGTTCGGCATAAGCCATGGGACCGCCATCTTCCTCGACAGCGTTCTTCCGGTCCAGAGTTCCTGCCAGGACGCGGGCCTGGGCCGTACGCCCCTCAACCTGGATCAGCATCTCCGGCGTAGCGCCCACCAAGCCATCCACGCCGTAGGTCCAGCATTCGCGGTAGCGCAGCGCTAGTTCGCGCAGGACGACGGCGGCGTTGACACCAGCAGGGAGCGTGGCCACCACGTCCCGTGCCAGAACGAGCTTCTCCAGCTCCCCGGTACTGATGTGCTCCACACCGCTCCGCACTGCGGCCATCCAGGCCTCCTCGGAAAGTGATCCGGAGGCTAGGGAGGCGACTTTGCCAGCGGCAGCTGCAGCCGCGACTCCGGCGGGTGCCCCCTGCGTGGTCCCGGGCTCCAGCCACCGCGCCAGGGCCGCGAGGGCTCCGGCCTCGGTGAGTTCGACGTCGTCGGCTGTCATCTGCGTGAGCCAGCTGCGGCCGTCCCGGACGCCCACAACGACTTCCGGAACAATCAACCGGGATTTATGGGCGGAGGTCTTGGAGAAGGCGAACGAGCCGAAAGCCAGCGGGCCGGTCCCGGGAAGCTGAACAGAGTCGGTGACATCTGCCTCGAGGACCAGGTGCCGCCACCAAATATCTGCTTCCAGGAAGCGATCCGGGCCCGTGGCCGTGAAGCGGGTGATCTCGCCGAAACCCACCAGGCCTGCCTCGCGGCGTGTCCAGCAGAGGACGTCATCGCGGACCAGCAGTGCCGGCAGTCCCGCGGGAAATGAGGTGCCCTCCAGGGGGACTGTGAGGGTGCGGAACGTGCTCGTCATGATGAGACAACTTTACTCCCGCGCAGAGGGGGTGCAGGCCGGGCAAAAATGGTCACGCTGGCCCCGAAGGTTTGAGACAATAAAGAGGTGAACCGAGCATCCTTGGAAAAGCGTCCGGACGAAGTAGCAACGATGTTTGACGACGTCGCGCCTAAATACGACGTCGTCAACGATGTCCTGTCCATGGGGCAGACGCGCAGGTGGCGCAAAATCGTGGTGGACGCTGTTGATGCGGTCCCCGGCCAGCGGGTACTGGATCTGGCCGCCGGGACTGGGACGTCCAGCGAACCCTATGCCGACGCCGGAATCGACGTGGTGGCCTGTGACTTCTCGCTTGGCATGCTCAAGGTCGGAAAGCGCCGCCGTCCTGACATCAACTTCATTGCCGGCGACGCTACCCGGCTGCCGTTCGCGGACAATTCCTTTGACGCGAGCACCATCTCCTTCGGCCTGCGCAACGTCAATGAGCCGAAAAAAGCACTCGCGGAAATGTTGCGTGTGACCAAGCCCGGCGGCACCCTGGTGATTGCTGAATTCTCGCAGCCCGTGGTCCCGCTGTGGCGCACCATGTACACCGAGTACCTCATGCGAGCCTTGCCCGCCATCGCCGTCAAGGTAGCGTCCAACCCGGATGCATACGTTTACCTTGCGGAGTCCATCCGTGCGTGGCCTGATCAGGACCACCTGGCCGCATGGCTGGAAGAGGCGGGTTGGGAAAAAGTCACCTACCGGAACCTCACTGGTGGCATTGTGGCCATCCACCGAGCCTTCAAATCCGAAAATTCCACGCCCGACGGCGGAGCTGCCGCCATGGCCGCGAACAAGGGACCGGTGGCAAAACTGCGCCGCAACCTTCCGCGGGCCACCAGCTGACGCGCATGAAAGTACTCATCGTTGGTGCCGGTCCTTCCGGTTCGACCGCCGCCTACTACCTGGCCCGCGCAGGGCTGGACGTCACGGTCCTGGAAAAAACCAGCTTCCCCCGCGAGAAAGTCTGCGGCGACGGCCTCACCCCCCGGGCCGTTCGCGAGATCCAGAAGCTCGGGCTGCCGCACCCGGAGAATGACGGCTGGCGACGCAACAAGGGGCTTCGTCTCATTGCTGGCGGCCGCACCATCGAACTGCCTTGGCCCGAAGTCTCTGATTTCCCCGACTACGGCCTGATTCGTACGCGGCTCGGCTTCGACGAGGAACTCGCGCTGCACGCACGGGCTGCCGGCGCCAAGGTCCTGGAACGCCATAACGTCACAGAGACCCTGCGGGACGACGCCGGCCGGGTGACCGGAGTCCGCGTGGCAATCCTGGATGAGTCCGGTCGAAAGACCGGCGAGACGCTCGACTTCAGCGCCGACGTCGTTCTCGCAGCTGACGGGAACTCCACGCGAACAGCCGTATCCGCCGGGCTTGCGAAGCGGGACGACAGGCCCCTGGGTGTGGCAGTCCGCACGTACTTCACTTCCCCGCGCACCAACGACGACTGGATGGAAGGCTGGCTGGAACTTCCCGGCAAGAACGGGAAACTGCTGCCAGGCTACGGCTGGGTCTTCGGCGTGGGAGATGGCACGTCCAACGTGGGCCTCGGAATCCTGAACTCCTCAAAGGAGTTCGGCAAGATCGACTACCGGCAGGTGCTGCGCGAGTGGACAGCAGGGATGCCATCCGAGTGGGGTTTCACTCCTGAAAACCAGGTGGGCGAGATCCGCGGTGCCGCGCTGCCCATGGGCTTCAACAGGACGCCGCACTATTCACCCGGGCTTATGCTGCTGGGCGATTCCGGCGGCATGGTTTCCCCTTTTAATGGTGAGGGAATTTCCTACGCCATGGAATCGGCCCGCTACGCGGCGGAGTTCATCATTGATGCAGCTGCCCGGCGCACCGCGACGCCGTCATACAACGTCGACGCGCACCTGTCGCGGTACGCCGATTACGTCCGGGACCAGTGGGGCTCACACTTCACCCTGGGCCGCGCGTTTGCCGTGCTGATCGGCAAGCCGTCCATCATGAAGCTTGCGCTGCGGACCGGCATGCCGATCCCGCTGCTGATGAAATTCGTGGTGCGCCTGATGGCAAACCTCACCGATCCTGCTGCCAAGGGCTTCGAAGACCGGGTCATCCGCGTTCTGGAATCTCTGGTCCCGGCCACGTCCAACGGGCCGGCGGACACGTCTTCGCAACATAAAGTTAGGGTTAACCCGTGACCAACTCCGCAGATCAAAGCTGGACGCACGCCGGGCACGGCCTGCCGAATGCTGAACCAGACCTCAACACCACGGCTATTGCCACCGGGTTGCAGTTACCGGCTGGCTTTGCGGCCATCGCCGGTGACGACGAGTTGGGCCCTGCCCTGACCAACAACCTCGCCAAGGTGGAAAAGAAGCTCCGCGAGGCCATCGCCAACTCCGATCCACTGGTCGATGCGACGTCGCGGCACCTGGTTGAAGCAGGCGGAAAGCGGATCCGTCCGCTCCTGACCCTGCTGTGCGCCCACCTTGGTGACGCCTCGCGTCCGGCAGTGGTGCAGGCCGCCGTCGTGGTTGAACTCACGCACCTGGCAACCCTGTACCACGACGACGTTATGGACTCTGCGCCGTTCCGTCGCGGAGCACCCACCGCCCACGAAGTCTGGGGCAACTCCGTCGCGATCCTCACCGGCGACCTCCTCTTCGCCCGTGCCTCGATCCTGGTCTCCGAACTGGGTACCCGGGCGCTGGGAATCCAGGCCCGTACCTTCGAGCGGCTGTGCCTTGGCCAGCTCCACGAAACTGTAGGCCCGCGTCCGGACGAGGATCCGCTGGAGCACTACATGTCCGTCATCGCCGACAAAACCGGGTCCTTGGTGGCCGCATCCGGACAGCTCGGCGCAATCTTCTCCGGCGCTGACGATGCCTACGAGAACGTCATGGTCGAATACGGCGAAAAGGTAGGCGTTGCCTTCCAACTTGCCGACGACGTCATTGACGTCACGGGCATCAAGGTCAAGTCGGGGAAGACTCCCGGCACGGACCTTCGCGAGGGCGTCCCGACCCTCCCCGTGCTGCTGCTGCGTAAGGCTGCCGTGGACGGCGACCAGACCGCCGTCGACCTTCTTGCCCTCATCGATGGGGACCTGAGTTCCGACGAAGCACTTGCTGAGGCTGTTGCCGGGCTGCGGGACCATGCGGTCACGGCAGAATCCTGGGTCATTGCCCGGGAATGGTCGGACCAGGCCATCGCGGCACTGGAACCGCTGCCCGAAGGCGTGGTCAAGGCTTCACTGTCCAGCTTTGCCGTAGCTGTGGTGGACCGCGCAAGCTAGTTGTCCCAGTGCACTCTGCCCGGTCGTTTCGGTGGCCGGGCAGTTCTGTGTCTGGAAAGTTCTGGCTGTGCCTTTTAACTGCAATGGCCCCGGTACCAGCAGCTTTCGCTGCGGAAGCCGGGGCCATTTCTCCGTTCGCATCAGATCCACCGGAGGCGTTTAGTGGATCCGTGACTAGTCTATGACAGCCTTGTCATATTATGCAAGCAGCTTTGTTATGCTGCGTGACTCCTTGTGGCCACGCTGAGGTTGCCCACCTTTCGCGGCTAAAGCTGAGGGTACGACGGCGGTTTGCGGGGACTCGCCGAAAGGTCACCTAAAAAACTGGGGGATCCCAGTGCGCTGCGCTATCCACATAGGCGTGGGAAGGCCTATCCAGCGGTCTGTGGCGGCTGTCTGCTGGAGCATGGATCTTGACCAACTTCTTCGTCATGCAGGCTCCGTGGCAGCAACGTCGACCCTTCGGCGGGCAGGTTTCACCGACCGCGATATCCGGGTGGCAGTGTCGGAAGGGCGCATCCTGCGATTGCGGCACGGCGTGTTGGCGTTGCCCGGTGCGGCGCCTGACCTGGTGGCGGCCGTCCTTGCCAATGGGCTGCTGACATGCGCTTCAGCTGCGCCCCACAGGAGGCTGTGGTTACTCCACCCGCATCAGCAGCTGCATCTGCTTTGCCGCCACGCCGGTCCGCCACATGCTGTGGTGCACCGGGGATCCCTGGTGCCATCCACTCTTCTGCTGCCGGTGGCCAGCACCACTGATGTCCTGGTCCACGGCCTGAGGTGCCTGCCCACCGTCGAATCTGCCGTGCTGGTTGAAAGTGCCCTCAGGCAAGGGGTGACGACACTTGGCTACCTCCGTGAGCGCCTGCCGGGCAGCCGCAATGGGCAGGCCCGGCGTGCCCTTGATCTGGTGGACGGCAGTGCTGACTCGGCCATCGAAGTGGTCGCCAGGATCCTTTTCCGGGCCAATGGTATCTTCACCCAGACCCAGGTGGACCTGGCAGGGATAGGGATTGTGGACTTCCTGCTGGAGGGATTCCTGATTGTGGAGCTCGACGGTGCAACGCATCTGGAGCGCAAACAAGTAATCAAGGACCGGGGCCGGAACAATGCCAGCACACTTTGCGGCTATCCGGTGCTCCGCTATGGCTATGCGGACGTGGTCTACCACCCGGAAAAAGTCCTGAGCGAGGTCTGGCAGGTGCTGCGCGGAAGGACTGTGCACTGAAATTCCCCAGGTTTAGGGGTGGCCAGGTCCTGACACGCCGCGAAATCTGCCCGACATCCCGCAGAGGGCTCCTAAAGGTGGGGAAACCCAGCGGCAGGGCTCAGGCTTTGCGCCTCAGTCCTCGTCCTCGTCGTTGAAGGCCCACTCAAACATATCGAAAACGAATTCGGAGAACGTGCCTTCCTCACTCTTCCACTGGCCACGTGAATTATTCCGGCGGTAGACAATCGGATCAGGAATTCCGATGTCACCCACGCGGAAGCCCCAGGTGAACTGCTCTTCCTCATCTTCAAGGAACATCAGGAAGCCTTCATCATCAACTTCGAGCTCTTCGGGGTCCCAGAAGTAGTGGTAGGCCTCCATGAGGTCCTCGCAGCCACCGAGGGCAAGGTAGAACTCGCGCAGTACCAGGGGAATCTGGAACTGGTGTTCTGCGAGGGAGTCATCGAGTTCGCCGGCGGTGAGCCCGTCCTCTTCCTGCCATTCGTCTTCGAGATACTTCGGAACAAGCGCGCGGAACTTCTCGAGGAACATGTCAGTCATGCTCATATCCTAGCCAATTCCATCGCCCCGATTACCCAATCCCAGCCGTTGCCAGCCGCGCACAGCCAGGGGGACGTGCCAGGACCGGCGCCAGGCCAGAACGCGGAAGGAGAAGACAATAAATGCGACGGCGAACGCAGTGAACGCATTGAACGAGCCCGTAGACCACAGAAGTGTGGTCAGGGCAGCTCCGGTGAAAGCTGGAATGGCGTAGAGGTCGCGGGGATTGAAGAGCTGCGGAACCTCATTTGCGGTAATGTCGCGCAACAGACCGCCGCCCACGGCTGTGGTCACGCCCAGCAGAATCGCTGCCACGGGATTCAACCCAGCCGAAATGGCCTTCAGTGTTCCGGTAATGCAAAACAGCGCCAGACCACCGGCGTCGAACAGGGTCAGGAGCGCCGTGTAGCGCTGGACGCTGGAGAAGAGAAAGTACACCAGGAAAGTCGCCAGCAGCGGCGGCACCAGATAAGCCGGGTTGGAAAAAGCTACTGGCGGGCCCGCATTGATGATGATGTCCCGAATGACGCCCCCGCCCAGGCTCACAATCGAAGCGAGCAGCAGGGACCCCACAATGTCGAATTGCTTCCGGGCTGCCAGCAAGGAGCCTGACACGGCAAAGAAGAAAACTCCGGCCAGATCGAGCCACACAAGCGCAGAGTCAAAACGGAACATCACGGGGGCATCCTGAAAAGTGAAAGGGGAGAGGGGGCGGCTACAACGTTACGCTAGCCGGGTGGACTCCGGTGTGGACCAAATTCCGCGGAAGTACCGCCGCATGGGAACAGTGCTGGGGGCGTCCCGGCTGCAGCTGGGACGCCAGGGTGTGCTCCCGGCGGCCTTGCCGGGGTACCTGGGCGGACTCAAGCAAGGCTAGACGTTTTCCTGGCGATCCCCGACGGCTGCGGAGATCATCGCCATGGGGGCACCATGGGGTCCGGATGGGGATCCATGCTGAACCAGGGCCGGGCCCTCTCTGACATGGCCATGGTGATGTCAGCGATCCCGATGATCATATTCATTGGCATCCTCATTGAACTGTTGGTTTGTGGGCCACCGGAGAAAAGGCTTCTGCGTGGCCGGGGCGCGTTGACGGGGAGCAGCCGCTAGTTTCATGCGTTGTCCCTAGCCGGAACTGACACCAGCGAAGAAGAAAGCCGTGGTGCGATGGCGCCGGGGAAGCCACCTCCGGGAATGACACCGGTAGCCTGCGTGTTGATCCGGGTGTGAGTACACATCAAAAACGCATTGGCTTCCTCTCCTTCGGTCACTGGGGACCGGGGTCGCGGGTTCCTACCGCCGGGGACTCCCTGCTTCAAGGAATCGACCTCGCAGTTGCGGCGGAACAGATCGGGCTTGATGGCGCCTACTTCCGGGTGCACCATTTTGCTCGCCAGCAGGCCGCGCCCTTCCCCCTCCTGGCGGCCGTAGCCGCCAGGACCAGCCGGATAGAAATCGGCACGGGCGTCATTGACATGCGCTACGAGAACCCCCTGTACATGGCAGAGGAAGCGGCAGCCACAGACCTGATCAGTAACAGGCGGCTCCAGCTCGGCATCAGCCGAGGTTCACCTGAACCGGTCCTTGACGGAGCCGCCCGCTTTGGCTACGTACCGGCGGAAGGCGAGGATCATGCTGACATGGCGCGGCGGCACACGTCCCAGTTCCGAGGCGCCATCAGCGGAACGCCCGTGGCGCAGGGGGACCCCCGCTACGGAGGTAACGGCACGCTCCACATCCAGCCGCTGTCCGACACATTGCCGGAGCGCATCTGGTGGGGAGCAGGGACCCGCAAGACGGCTGTGTGGGCCGCCGAACAAGGCATGAACCTGATGAGCTCCACTCTGCTGACCGAGGACACTGGCGTTCCCTTTGATCAGCTACAGGCCGAACAGATCAGGCTTTTCCGGACGGCGTGGGCCACAGCCGGTCACCCGTTTGAGCCGCGGGTCTCTGTCAGTCGCAGTGTCTTTCCGCTGGTCAGCGACGAGGACCACAAATACTTTGGGCTTCGCGGGCAGGCAAGTGGTGGCGACCAGGTGGGGTATCTCGATGGCGGCATGGCACGGTTCGGCCGTAGCTACATTGGCGAGCCGGACGTTGTCGCTGCGGAACTTGCCAAAGATGAGGCGGTCCAGGAGGCAGATACCCTCCTGCTGACCATCCCCAACGGGCTCGGCGTGCGCTACAACACGGACCTGCTGGAAAACATCGCCCGCCACGTAGCCCCAGCAATAGGCTGGACTCCCGCCACATAGGGGCGAGTGGGGGCGAGCAGGCAGGCGGAAAAACCTGGCCGGGGGCACCCACCTCTTCTGTGACGCGGGATTGCCCCTCGTGACCGCGGCAATTGGCGTTCCGTCTGTGGAGGGTATTCCCGTGACGCACCGCGGGCTCGCGAAGGTCTTCTCGGCGATGATGGGGCACAAGGAACTTTCCGGGGTGCCGGCGCGTGCAGAACTTACAGTTGTTCTTCTGATGGGTGTGGGGCAACTGCGCACTTCCGCCGCCCTTTTGACCGCTGCCGGTTTGCCTGCGGGCACTCCTGTTGGCATCGTTGGGAATGACTATCTTCCGGACCAGCGGGTCACCATCGGCACGCTCTCCTCTACCGCTGATCAGGCGGAGGCCATGGGAGTAGCCAACCCGACAGTTATTGTCATTGGAGACGTGGTGCGAGTCAGCCCTTTTGCCACAGCACATTTCCGGACAGCGGACTTCAGTACCACCACCCCCAGCCGTCCCCGAGTCAGCACCGAGTCAGCACCGCAACTCTAGGAACAACAAGAAGGAACACCGTCGTGTCAGATCAGACCACCGTAGG
Source organism: Pseudarthrobacter sp. PS3-L1 (assembly GCF_030063285.1). Taxonomy (GTDB): domain Bacteria; phylum Actinomycetota; class Actinomycetes; order Actinomycetales; family Micrococcaceae; genus Arthrobacter. The sequence goes on from NZ_JASISU010000004.1 coordinate 66,183, forward strand.
AACCGCCGCGCGCCCCCTGCGCATTGCCGTGATCGGGTCCGGGCCCGCTGGCGTATATGCGGCAGATATCCTCACCAAGAGTGAGGCTGTCAGCAGCGGCGAACTGACGGTGAGCATTGACCTCTTCGACAGGTATCCGGCGCCCTACGGACTGATTCGCTACGGCGTGGCCCCGGATCACCCGCGCATCAAAGGTATTGTCAAGGCGCTGCACAAGGTGCTGGATCGTGGCGATATCCGATTCTTCGGGAACGTCGACTACGGCACGGACCTCTCCATGGCGGACCTCAGGGCACACTATGACGCCGTGATTTTCGCCACAGGGGCCATTAGGGACGCAGACCTGAACATTCCCGGAATTGAATTTGACGGCTCCTTCGGTGGCGCCGACTTTGTCTCCTGGTATGACGGCCACCCCGACGTCCCCCGGCACTGGCCGCTGACGGCTAAGGAGATTGCAGTCATTGGCAACGGCAACGTGGCACTCGATGTTGCGCGCGTACTGTCCAAGCATGCCGATGACCTGTTGGTCTCGGAGATCCCGGACAACGTCTATACCGATCTGAAGGCATCCCCGGTGACTGACGTCCACGTTTTTGGCCGCAGGGGTCCCGCCCAGGTCAAATTCACGCCACTGGAACTGCGGGAACTCTCCCATTCCAAGGATGTGGACATCATTCTCTATGCCGAGGATTTTGAGTTCGACGAGGAATCGGACCGCCAGATCCAGACCAACAACCAGACCAAAACCATGGTGGGCACGCTCACCAACTGGATCGCCGAGCAGCCCGAGGATCTCTCAGAGCTGACCGCATCGCGCCGCCTGCACCTGCACTTCCTGCACAGCCCGGTGGAAATTTATGACGACGCCGCCACCCCAGGCACGGTGGCCGGCATGCGGTTTGAGCGGACAGAACTGGACGGCACGGGCAACGTCCGCGGAACCGGCGAGTTTGTGGACTATCCCGTGCAGGCTGTGTACCGCTCCATCGGCTACTTCGGTTCGGCGCTTCCCGCGGTGGAGTTCGATCACACCCGGGGGGTTGTGCCCAACATGGGTGGCCGCGTCCTGGACGCCGCCGGTACCCACGTGCCAGGCCTCTATGCCACGGGCTGGATCAAGCGCGGCCCGGTGGGGCTGATCGGCCACACCAAGGGAGACGCCTTGGAGACTGTGACGTATCTGCTTGAAGACCGTGCGGACCTCCCGGCCGCGGTGTCACCGGCGCCGGAGGCGATAGTGTCGCTGCTGGTTGACCGCGGCGTCCAGTACACCACCTGGGAGGGCTGGATTGCGCTGGACGCGCACGAAACGGGCCTCGGTTCAGCAGCGACTGCTGCGGGCGAATCCCACGGCGTCGCCGTCACCCGTGAACGCATCAAGGTAGTGGACCGCGAGGAGATGGTCAGTATCTCGCGAGGTGGCGTGGCTGCAGAGATCCCCTGAGCCTGACTGGAGCGTCCTGTCAGCGTTCGACGGCGGCCCGGCACCCAAGGTGCCGGGCCGCCGTCGTGCGGTGGTGCCGCAGCGAGTCTGTCAGTGCGTTGATTCGGCTGCCACGTCAGGATCAGGGGCCTGCTCTGTGGCGGGTGTCTTTGGCGCCTCGTTCGAGAACCAGATCTTGATTATGGACCAGGTCACGGCGGTCAGCGGGACGCTCAGGACGGCGCCCACAATGCCCGCCAGGAGGGTGCCGGCTGTGAGCGCGAGAAGGATAACCAGGGCGTGGAGCTGCAGGGACTTGCCCATCACCACGGGCTGGAGCAGGTTGCCCTCGAGTTGGTTCACGGCGATGACCACGGCAATCACGATCAGGGCCACGAGTGGGCCGTTGGCAACCAGGGCGACAAGTGCCGCTAGGACCCCAGCCATGGTGGCGCCAACAATCGGGATGAACGCCCCAATGAAGACCACCATGGCCAAGGGAAGGGCCAAAGGAACCTGCAGAATGAACAGGGCGACGCCAATAAAGACCGCATCCACCAGGGCAACAACGGAAGTACCGCGGATATAGCCGCCCAGGACCTCCTGGCTCTTTGTTCCCACGCGTTGCAGTTTGGTGGCCCGCTCACCTTTGAAGGGGCTGGTGAGGAAGCTCCAGATACGCTGCCCATCCTTGAGGAAGAAGAACAGGATGACCACCAGCAGAGCCGCACCGGTGAGGAACTCACCCACCACGGAGATCCCGGTAATGGCACCGGAGCGGACCTGGCTGCTGGTGGCAAATTCAATAATCGCGTCCCGCGCCTGGGTGATCTGGTCCTCTTCGACAGGGATGGGGCCGTTGAGGACAAATTCCTGGAGCTGGTCAAGACCCGTGCTGGCTTGCTGGACCAGGTCATCCCACTGGCTGCGGACCGAGAAAAAGATCACCGTAAAGATTGCGCCCAGGGCAGCCAGGAGCGTCACAAAAGCAATGACTGTGGACAGGCCATCGTTGATTCCGCGCCGCTTGAGCATGTTGACGAAAGGGCTGATGGCGGCGGCTAGGATCAGGGCGATCAGGACAGGGATCACCAGAAGCTTAATCTGCAGCAGCGCGAAAACGGCCACAACGCTGATGGCGATGATCAGCAGGGCCTGCGCAGCCCGGATGCCGACGCGCCCAAAACCATCACCCCACAGTTGCGAGGCGGACTTGGGAGCAGATGCGTCCTTCCCTGGACGGGCGACAGCGCCGTGGTCGGCCGCCTCGTCGCGAGCCTGGGGTGCCGTGCTGGCTGAGTCAGCCATGAAAACTCCTCGGTCAGCACCGTTGAAGGCGGTGCATGGTCATGGTACGGGTGGTCAGACAGCAAGCCTACTTAGCGTGCGGGATTCCACCGAACCGCCAGGCCCAGGTGCTAGGTGGAATGGGTGGCGGGAAGGGCTAGTTGTGAATGGCCGCGTAAAGGTTCAGGCTGGCAGAAAAGATGAGCCAGCCAAGGTACGGGAGGATCAGGAATCCAGCGGTTGTGCTGATGGGCCCAAAACGCAGCACCATGACTCCTACCGTGACGATCAGTGTGGCAATAATCACCAGCCCAATCCACAGGGCGGCTGTCCCGAACAGGGGATAGGCACCGAAAAACATGGCTGACCACCCAAGGTTAAGGCACAGTTGCAGGCCGAACGCCCGGAGTGCAGAGTTCCTTCCAGCCCTTCGCGTGCGCCAGATGAACCACGCTCCAACGGCCATGGCGGTGTACAACAGGAACCAGATACTGCCAATAACGGGTCCTGGTGGTGTCCAGGGAGCTGCCTGGGCCTCGGCATACCAGCCCCGGGCATGAGCCCTAATTACAAGCGCTGACAGAAGACTTGTCAGGTGGGCTGCGGCAAGGAACGCAATCAGGAAAAAAACCTGCTGCCAAAGGGGGCGCCGCAAAAGTAGATGCCGCTCCACAGTATCCCCGCCGGTACTGTGGCCGTGGCGTTGCACAGTCACTGTTCAAGAGTCAGGGAAAGGCGGCTTCCGGTCAACTTGGAAGCTGTGATTGATGCCGCAGGTCAGATGCAGGAAGGAGCGCAGAGACACCCTCAGGGGCGTCCTGGTTGGCGGATGTCTACGGGCTGGTTGCTTCAGCTAGCCAGCCACTCCGCGCAGGAGTTAAGGTTCCGGTCCACGCTGGCCACGGCTGCCTCGGGATCCCGCGCTTCAATGGCATCAACCAGCGCATCGTGCCCCTCCACCGGCAAGCCCTGGAATCCCTCGCGATGGTGCTGCGCCAGGAGATCCTGGTGAAAGACGACGCCGAAACTTGAGTACAGCTCTGCGAGGAGGGGATTGGCGGATGCTTCTGCAACACGCAGGTGGAATCCCCAGTCGGCTTTTGCCCATGCGGCAAAATCACTGCGCAGCCAGGCGGCTGTCCGATCGGCAAGCAGGTGGCGCAGCGCTGTTATATCTTCGACGGAGGCGTGGCGGGCCGCCAGCCGTGCGGCCTGCGTATCAAGTGCCATCCGGACATCGAGGATGTGCTCCTGGGTGTGGTCCTGGTAAACCCGCTGGGCTGCTCCAGTGATCTCACTGGTGGCGCGTACATAGGTGCCATCGCCGCGCCGCACCTCCAGCATTCCCGTGTGGGCCAGGGCCTTGATGGCCTCCCGCAGTGTTCCACGGGAGACTCCGAGGCCGGCCATCAGTTCCGGCTCGGCGGGGATGCGCTCCTGCAAGGCCCACTCACCGGAATGGATCATGGCACGAAGTTTTGCTGTTACTTCCTCCGCGAGGGGGAGCCGTTGGGAACTGCTGAGCGTCATGGATCAGCCTTCAGTCGTGGAGGTCGTGGAGGTCGTGGAGGTCGTGGAGGTCGTGGAGCCGCGCCGGAGCCTGGCCACAAATGCAGTGCGTCGCACACGGGTCCCTGGCTCACTGTTGGAGGTGAGCAAGTGTGCCACCACCATCTGGACCAGCGCCAGGACCAGCAGGAGGGATAGCGGGAGTGTCCAGCCGCCAGTGGCGCTGTGCAGCAGACCCATACCAAAGGGCCCCGCTGTTGCCAAGAGATAGCCCGTGGACTGGGCCAGGGTAGACAGTGCCGTGGTTTCGGCAGTGCTGTTGCCGCTTCGGCTGATGACCATCATCACCAATGGGAAGATTCCTAGGCCAAAGCCCAGCAGGACAGCCGGGACGGCGGCCAGGTCAACCGGCAGGACCAGGAGGGCACTGACGCCGACGCTCATGATGCCGCTGGCCAGGTAGAAGGCAAGGCGGAGCATGCCGGGACGCGATCCCAGCGCAATGAGGATCATGCCAGCCGGAACGGAAACCAGTTGCATGAGTCCAAACATGACACCGCTGTCCGTGGCACTCATGCCCCTGTTGGTCAGGAGGTAGGGAAACCAGCTCAGGAGGGCGTACGCCAGGAGTGACTGAACCGCAAAAATTGCCGTGGTCAGCTTTCCGGTCCTTGTCCGCAGCAGGGGCCACGGTGAGATGCCGGCTCCACGTTGGTGGGTCCGGTGGCGGTGGGCGTGCAGTGCGACGGGAAGAAATCCTAGGCATGTGACGGTAGCCAGGATTCCAATGGCACCCAATGCCAGCGAAGGTGAGCCAAGGGCCTGGGCCATAGGAACGGCGATGACAGCGGAAACTGTGGCTCCGGTGGTCATCGTCACCGTGTAGACGCTGGTCATCAATGCCGTGCGGTGGGCAAAGTGCTCCCGGATGAAGGAGGGCATTGCCACATTGCACACGGCGAGTCCTGACATTCCCACCACGGTTCCGGCGAGGAGCATCCCCGTTGCGGGTATGCCGCGGAGGAGGAGTCCGGCAGCCAGCAGTACCAGCGCACCCATGATCGCTTTTTCCAGGCCCAGCCGGCTGGTCAGCCAGGCCGTGGCTGCGCCAGCCACGGCGAAGCACAGCGTGGGAATGGAAGGAATGACCGAGGCCGTAAACGCGCCATATCCGAGCGTTTCCTGAAGATCGTGCAGCAGTGCCGAAGCGCCGGTGATCCCCGCGCGAAGATTCAGCCCAATCAGCACCAGGGCCACAACACTGACGACGACGACAGCACGCGAGCGTGGAGCTGGCGCCGTGGCGGTAGCGGGCGCGGCGGTGTGGAGGGAAGTAGCCATCCCTAGAGGTTAGACGTTAGATGTTTGCCAGGCTAGCTGCAGGTGCTTGAAGTGGGCAGGATCTCATGGGCGTGGCACTGGCGGGGAGCGCCCCAGCCGCTGCTCGAAAGGGCCGCAAGGTACCCGGGGAGCGCCGGCACGGAGTAGACGTCCCGGCCGTGGACCCTGGGTTCCTGTGGACACGTTGCGCGGAGGCTCCCTACGGGGCCCTTGCGCTCCGTGAGCGCTACGGCCGATGGCGCAACGGCAAGACCGATGCCCGCTGACTTGAGGACAGCTTCCTTGGCTACCCAGTGGCGCATGCGGCCGACGATGTCTTCCTGAGGCAGGTCTGCAGCAGCCTTGGCCGTCAGCACGTAGTCCTCAAAGCCCGCAAAGAGCTGTGCCGGAATCTGTTCCACGTCCACGCCAACAAACGCATCAACCGGACCAGCAGCTGCCATGGCCACACCGTGGCTGCGGGACAGGCTCAGTGATGCGCCAGCCAGGACCGGGCGTCCATGGTCCACGGAACCGCAACTGACGCAGTGTCGCGTGATTTCCAGGTAGGGCGCCGCGGAGGCCTCAAGCCCGAGCTGATGGGCTGCCATGAGCCTCAAGAGAACGTGGGAAGCGGCGTAGTCCAGGGCATCTTTGGGATGGTGGAACGCATCCCTGGCAGAGCGCTCTGCCGGTGTGAGGTAACTGCCCATGCCCCCCGAATCCGAACACGCCTTCTGCACATCTACCGAACGCAGGAGCACAAAGCCCACGCCCACGGGAGTTCCAACGCCATGACTACGGCCGGCGTCGGGACTCATCGCTTGCTGATCCTGCGGTACTGTGCGATCGCAAGGGGGGCAAAGACTACGATGATGCCGATGCTGCACAGCAGCGCATAAAGGACGGCGTTATCTGCAGGCCAGCCGCCAGGAGCCACAAATCCCGCAGGCGCCGCGTTGCCGAAGAGCTCACGCGCTGCGGTGGCCACCGAGGTTACGGGGTTCCATTCGGCGATGGCCCGGAGCGGGCCGGGCAGGGTCGAGACGGAGACAAAGGCACCGGAGACAAAGGTGACGGGGAAGAGCCAAACCAGTCCCAAGCTCTGGGCCACCTCGACGCTGCGGGCGGTCAGGGCGATGACTGCGCCGATCCAGGACACGGCAAAGGCGAACAAGAGCAGGACACCCACCGCAGCGAGAATCTCCAGGATGCCCGCACTGGTCCGCCAGCCCACGGCCAGTCCGCAGAGCAGCGTGACAACTATCGAAATGACGCTTGTATAGAGGTCGGAGGTGGTTCGTCCCAGGATGACTGCGACGCGGGACATGGGGAGCGATCGGAACCTGTCGATCAGGCCGAGTTGCAGGTCCTTGGCCAGGTAGACGGCCGTGAAAGAGGCGTTGAACGTCAGGGTCTGGGCGAGTATCCCGCCAATCAGGAAGCTGCGGTACTGGTCTCCGCCGAGCGAGCCGCCAAAGACAAAACCAAGCAGCAGGACGAACATGACGGGCTGCACGATGCCTGTGACCAGCGCGCCGGGTGTTCGAAGGACGTTGAGGATGTTGCGGTGGGCAATGACGGAGCTGTCCCGCACTGCGGCTGAAATGACGCTCATGCGGGGACTCCTTCCATGCTGGTATCCGGGGTGCTCTGGGGGTTTGTTTTTGCTGTTCCGCCGGTGAGTTGGAGGAAAACATCATCCAGGGTGGGGCGGCGCAGCGAGGCTTCGGCCACGGGGAGCGAACGGGCGTCAAGCTCAGCCAGGACGCGCACCAGCATCTGGTGCCCACCGGGAGCTGCAATCGAAACACTCAGTGCAGCGGGATCAACCTCTGGCGTGCCAAGGCCATCAGCAGCCAGTGCCAGGACTGCGGCGGCGGCCTGGAGATCAACGGCGTTGCGCACCGTGATGTCGATCCGTTCCGCGCCAGCGCCGTCCTTGAGTTCCGTGGCGGTTCCTTCGGCAATAACGCTGCCATGGTTGATAACGGCAATGTGATCCGCCAGTCGGTCCGCTTCCTCCAGGTACTGCGTTGTCAGCAGGACAGTGGTTCCGTCCGAGACGAGGCCCGAGATGACTTCCCACGTATCCAGGCGGCCGCGGGGGTCCAGGCCGGTGGTGGGCTCATCAAGAACCACCACCTTGGGCCGCGCCACGATTGCACCAGCAAGGTCCAGGCGGCGCCGCATGCCACCGGAAAAAGTGCCCGCGCGCTTGCCAGCAACGTCCGTGAGGCGAAAATTGGCCAGGAGTTCGTGTGCGCGGGCCGACGCGGTGCGACGGTTCATGCCGTAGAGGCGGCCCACCATGTGCAGATTCTCGAAAGCCGTCAGCTTCTCATCCACAGCGGCGTACTGCCCGGACAGCCCAAGGTTCCGGCGCACCAGGTCAGGATTATCCAGGACCGAGTGACCGGCCACCCAGGCATCCCCGGAATCCGGGGCCAGCAGGGTGGTGAGGACTTTGACAGTGGTGGTTTTCCCCGAGCCGTTCGGGCCGAGCAGCCCCAGGACGGTTCCCTCCGCCGCAGTGAGGGAGAGCCCGTCCAAGGCCGTGAAGGCACCATAGGTTTTGCGGACGTTCTCTACCTGGATCACTGTGAGGCCGCAAGCTCGGCAACTTTTCGCGGAGCCATGTCGGTCCACGAGGAGGAGACGTACTCCAAGCATGCCTCGCGGCTGTCCGGTCCGAACATTGCTACCCAGCCTTTGGGAGCCGTGGCGAAAGAAGGCCACAGGGAGTGCTGCTGGTATTCGTTGACCAGAACGGAAAAGCTGGCTGAGGTGTCATCAAACGGATTCGTCACGGGGATGGTACCTTTCGGGTTGCTCTGGATTGTGGGCCCCCTCTGTTACCGGGGCGTTATAAGTCATTCGGACTCAGTGCCCAGTTGGATTGCCAGCGACGGCATTATTACCGGGAGAGCTATGTCACTGAGCATCTGCGAGTGCCTGTCCGGAACGTCAACCTCAGTGACTGTCCCCGAGACATAAGGTGCCCAGGACTCTGCTCCAGGGGTGCCTGCGGGGACTGCCTTGGTTGCTCGGAACAGCAGCAGGTCCCCGGCGAAAACAGCTGGTTCCTGGGTCCGAATGAGCCTGGCCAGTACCGGGAAGTTCTCCACCATCGCCTGCACGGAATCCAGCGGCACGGTGCCCAGCGGGTTGTGGTTTTCCCGCAGGATTTCCTGCGCGCGGACTGCATCCAGGGTTGCCGCCTCGGCAGCGTCCACCGAGTAACCCTGGGCATCCAGGTAGCTGGCCCACAGTGCGGCGCCGGTCCCGACGTCGTCGTTGTTTTCCTGTGTTCCGGGGAACGCATCCAGGATCGTCAGGGTGGCGACATCCTCGCCGAGTTCCTGCAGCCGGGTGGCCAGCCGGTGGACGAGGTGTCCGCCGAAGGACCAGCCCATGAGGTGGTAGGGCCCCGCCGGTTGAACGCTGCGGATTTGCTCGATGTACTGGTCCGCCAGTTCCGTCAGGGTCGTGGCGGTGATGGTGTGCGTGGCATTGGGTTCCATGCCAGGCATCTGCAGTCCAACCAGCGGCCGTTCAGGGTCCAGCGAGCCCAACATGGATGCGTAGCCCCAGCTGATGCCCGACGCTGGGTGGACGGCAAACAGGGGAGATTTCTTTCCCTTGCCGCGCAAGGTAAGTACCTGCCGGAGATCCGCGGCAGCGCTTTCATCAGCGCCCTGCGAGGCAACACGGAGTAGGTCTTCTACCGTAGGGGCACGGAAGAGGGACTGGACCTGCAGGGATGTGCCCAACGCGGTATTGATCTTTGCGATCAGGGGCTGCGCCAGGAACGAGTGCCCGCCCAGTTCAAAGAAGGATTCATCCACTCCTACCCGCTCCACCGACAGGACGTCGGCAAAGATGGCAGCCACTGTTTTCTCACGCGGGGACCGCGGAGGTTTGCCTGCAGCCCGGGGTGCGTCAGCCGCCGCCGGCAAGGCCTTGAGGTCTACCTTGCCGTGCGGGGTCAGGGGAATTTCTGCTAGAACCACGACGGCGGCCGGCACCATGTAGTCGGGCAGCATGGTCCGCAGGTGTGTCCGGACAGACTCGGCCAGCTCCGCAGCATGTCCCTCTTCGACTGCCGTGGAGGAGGCAGTATCTGTGGCATCAGGGACCACGTAGGCCAGCAGCCTGACATTGCCGTTCTTTTCTGTTACTGCCCGGACGACGGCGGACGCCACCCCCGGCGCGGACACGGCTGCCCGCTCAATCTCGCCAGGCTCAACGCGGAAGCCGCGGATCTTGAGCTGGTCATCATTGCGGCCCGCGAAGATCAGGCGGCCATCCTCATGGCGGGTCACCAGGTCCCCGGTCCGGTACATGCGCTCGCCGTTCGCGGCAAAAGGATCGGCGATGAACCGCTCCGCGGTCAGATCGGGCCTCCCGCGGTATCCGCGGGCCAGTTGGCGTCCGGCGATGTAGAGTTCACCGGCGGTGCCAGCCAGCACCGGACGGAGCCGGGAATCCAGGACGTGCAGGCGTGTACCGGACGTTGGCGCACCCAGCACAGGAGTGGTCGAGTCGCTCACGCGTGCCACAACAGTGTCCACTGCAGCTTCGGTGGGGCCATACATGTTCCAGGTGGTCACTGATGATTTTGCCGCGAGTAGTTCCCACAGCTCAGCGTCGAACGCTTCACCGCCGAGGGCGAGGCTGAAGCTTTCCTGGTGGGTATTTTCCGTGGTGTCTGCGCTCTGGATGGTGCCTGGTTCCACCGGGCGGCTGCTCTTCTTGCTGCCGCCAGCATTGTCTTTTGCCGCAACGCCATCAAGGATCCGCATAAACGCCGGTTCCTTGAGGAGTTGCCGAACGTAGCCGGGTGTTGTTTCCCAGGCCGTGATGGAGTGATCGGCAAAGTAGGTCGCCAATGCTGCGGCATCGCGCCGCGTGGAATCGTCGATCATGTGCAGGCAGTGCCCGGCAATCAACCACAGGGTGGGGTCCCAGGACGCATCGAAGCCAACTCCTGTGGTGTGGGCGACATTCCGGCGGATACCGGGGATGGTTGCTGAGGGATCAAACCCGGACAGGAGGGTCTCCCGGTGGGATGCGTAAAGAGCGGCCAGGGCGCCGTGGCTGATGTCGACACCCTTGGGCCTGCCCGTTGAACCGGACGTGAACATGACATAGGCGAGCTCCCGGTCTGCGGGCTGGCGATTGCGCAGCTCAGCCGCGACGTCAGTCCAGGCCATGGACTGTGAACTTCTGTGTCCGGTCTCGCCCGAGGGAGCCGAAACACCTGCCCGGGCCGCAGCAAGGAGGTCTTCGAGGAGCACAATCCGTGGAAGCGCGCTCTGAGCCGCCGCGCCTGCCGGGTCAGTAGCTTCCGGCTGCATTGTGGTGAGCAGCAGCTCCAGTCGGTCCTGCTGGGAGGCGGTGCTCAGGATGACCGGAGGCCGGGCATCCTCCAGGATGGCGATGATCCTGCTGTCCGGGTATTCGGTGTCGATCGGGTTGTAGACGCCAGCTCCGGCGATGACACCCAGCAGCGCCTGGACGGTCCCGCTGGAACGGGGCAGGAAGACCGAGACAACGTCTCCGTGACCCACTCCAGCATTGGCGAGCTCTACTGCAAGGCCCAGTGCGTCCTTCGCCAGTTCCCCGAAGGTGCGCTCCGCGCCGTCCGCGACAAGCGCCGTGGCTGCCGGCTGGGCGGCGACGGTGGCGGCAAAGGTGCTCAGGACGCCGTTATTGGCGGCTGTTGTCCCTTCTCCTGTGGTGCTGGAGGTTGAACCAGCAGTGCTTGCCGCGAGTGCCTCGGCCTCTGCCGGATCCACCATGACCAGGTCCGTGATGGGGGTGTCGGCGTTGGCCGTGCTGCGTTCCACGAAACGCACAAATGCGCTTATCAGCCGTTGGATGCTGGCTTCCTCAAACATCTCGCTGTTGTATTCGAGCGTCGCGGACAGCCCGGCTTGTGGCTCGGAGGCCCCAGCGGACGCCGCGGAACGTTCCACAGTGCCGGCAGGATCTTCCTGGACAGGAGCGGGACGGAACGTGAAGGAGAGGTCAAACTTGGCTTCGCCAGAGGCGGATTCGGGGACAGTCGTGACCTGGACGCCGGGCAGCTCCGGGATCGCGGAGACGGTGCTGTCCACTGTGAGCATTGTCTGGAACAGCGGGTGGCGGCCCAGCTCACGCTCTGGATTGAGGACCTCGACCAGGCGTTCGAAGGGCACATCGTCATGATCGAAGGCGGCTAAGATCGAGCCTCGGGCACGGCCCACCAGGGTCCGCAGCGTGGGATCGCCGGCGGCACTGATCCGCAACGGGAGGGTGTTGACAAAAAATCCCACCAGCTCGGTCAGGGCAGGATCGGTCCGCCCAGCCGTGGGTGAACCAATGACCAGGTCGTCGCCTGCACCGCTGCGGTGCAGGAAACCAGCCAGGACAGCGTGCAGGGTCATGAAGACACTGGCGTTGGCGGACGCAGCTACCTTCTGGAGGGATACCAGCGTCTCGGCGTCCAGCGTGAAGTGCTGCTGCCTGCCAGGCTGGCGGGCCTCACGTGGACGACGGTGGTCAGCAGGCAGCGCCATTTCCGCAGGAATTCCTGCGAGGGCTTCCTTCCAATGCTCAAGCTTGCTGCCGTGGGGGGCCGTGGACGCCCCAGCGGCATCACTGTCAGTGGAGCTGTCACCTGACCCCAGGGCCTGCTGCTGCCAGGTGCTGAAGTCCGCGTACTGCACGGCGAGGGGAGCCCTGTCGATCGCCTCGGCACCGGCCAGTGCCGCAGCGTAGGCCTCGGAGAGGTCGCGGGTCAGGGGGGCCAGGGATGCGCCATCGCTGGCAATGTGGTTGAGGACCAGGTGCAGAACCCAGGTGCCGGGTGTGTCGGTCCGACGGAGCAGGGTCGCGCGGAAGGGGAGTTCAGCGGTGAGGTCGAAACCGCGACCGGCACCGTCAGCGAGTTGCCGGGCTTCCTCCTCTGCCGAGCCCACAGGAATCACCCACATCAGCCCCGTGGCGTGCTGTGCCGGGGAGATCTGCTGGTGCGGGATTCCCGCCGTGGCGGGGTAGGTGGTTCGCAGGATCTCGTGCCTGGCCAGGAGGGCATCAATGGCGGCGGACATGGCGTCCTCGTCGAGCTTGCCGGTGAGCCGGGCTGCCAGGGAGATGTTGTACTCCGAGGATCCTGGTTCCAGTTGGTTCAGGAACCACATCCGCTGCTGCGCGAAGGACAGGACCAGCTGGTCCGGACGGGCCGCCGAGGCAGTGCCCATCCAGTCAGCCAGGGCTGGAATGTCGGATCCGACGATCGTGGCATGGGTCAATCCGGAGTGCGCTGTGGAAACCTCCTGGCCCGTGGCCTCGGTATCCTGGCCCGCTGGCGTGGTGACTGCCGTCAGCAGTGCCGCTGGCGTGGGGCTGTCAAAAAGGGCCCGCAGGGGAAGGGCTGTGCCAAACGACTTGCGGATCTTGCCCATGATGGTGATAGCCAGGAGTGAATGGCCGCCGAGCAGGAAAAAGTCGTCGTCCATGGTGACAGTGTCCAGGTCCAGGACTTCGCCAAAGATACCTGCCATGACGTGTTCTTCGGGCGTCGAGGGTGGCACGCCGTTACCTGCTGCCGTGGCTGCAGAGGGCGCGGGCAGGGCCCTGCGGTCCAGCTTTCCGTGCGAGGTCAGGGGCAGTGCAGGAATGCTCATGAACACTGCGGGCACCATATAGTCGGGCAGCTTTTCCGCAGCAGTCGTCCTCAGCTGCGCGGCATCAACGTCTCCCACAACGTAGGCGACGATCCGCTGGGCCGGATCTCCGTCAGGAATCGCCACCACGTGCTGGACCTGTGGATGGGCCGCCAGCGCAGCTTCGATTTCACCGAGTTCGATCCTGAAACCACGAACCTTGACCTGGTCATCAGTGCGGGAAAGGAACTCCAGCACTCCGTTGGAATCGCGCCGAACGAGGTCGCCTGTGCGGTACATGCGGCTGCCGTCCCCGGCGAAGGGGTTGGCCACAAAACGGCTGGCTGTTTCACCGGGGCGCTGATCGTAGCCGCGTGCCATGCCGGCGCCCGCCAAGTACAGTTCACCGGGCACGCCGGCCGGAACCGGTTGCAGGTAGGCATCCAGGACCATGGCAGCCGTGTTCCCTGCGGGGCGCCCGATGACGGGGCGGGACCCCACGATCGTGGCCATCACTGAATCAACAGTGAATTCGGTAGGGCCGTAGAAGTTCAGCGCCTGGACGGCTGGCTCTGCGGCAAGGCGCTGCCAGAGCTCGCCGGATACTGCTTCGCCGCCCAGCGCCAGGATCAGCGGCTCGGTACGGGCACGGCTCAGGAGTCCACACTCCAGAAGGGCAGCCGCGTAGGACGGAGTGGTTTCCAGCACATCAATACCGTTGTCCAGGCAGTACTGTGCCAGGGATTCGGCGTCGGAGCGCACAGCATCGGACACCAAGTGCAGCTCCGCACCGGCCACCATCCACAGCATGGGATCCCAGGATGCATCAAAGCCCAGGCCGGCAATGTGGGCCACCCGCACGCGTTCGTTGCCACCCGCCGCAAATCGGGGCGCAAAGAGCGTGGCGTGGTGGTGGGCGTAGAGGTTGGCCAGGGCGCCGTGGGTTACGGCCACGCCCTTGGGCCGGCCCGTGGAACCGGAGGTGTACAGCACGTAGGCAAGATCCTCGGGGGCCGGAACAGCCGCGGGCACACCGGGGAGCCACCCTCCCACGGGTGTCGGTCCACCGGCAGCCAGCACCTCGCTGACGGTGCGGGAACGTGCTGCCGTGATACCGGCGTCGTTTGTGATCACCAGCGCAGGCGCGCTGTCCCCAAGGATCATCCGGATGCGTTCGGCGGGGTAGGACAGATCGACGGGAACATAGACGGCGCCCGCGGCGAAAATGGCCAGCGCGGAAGCCACGACGTCGGCGGACCGGGGGAGGGCCACGGCAACCCTGTCGCCGGCGGTGATGTCAGCGGCGGCAAGGCCGGCAGCAAGGCCGGAAACACGATCATCCAGCTGGGCAAAGCTCAAGCTCGTGGCGTCGGCACCGGAGCCGGCCACCAGCGCTATCTGGCCGGCCCGGGCCCGGGCCGTGAGCGTAAATGCCTCGGGGATGGTGGCCCACGGCAGATCAAGCGCCGTCGGGGCGGCGTGTTCTAGCACGGCGTCACGTTCTGCCGCGTTGAGGACCTGCAGACGGTCCAGGGTGACCTTTGGATCTGCGGCAAACTGCTGCGCCACCAGGGTGAAACCGGCAGCAAGCTGGGCCACTGTGGCGGCTGTGAACAGCGCCGGGTTGTAGGCCAAAGAGCCCGTAATGCCTGTCCCCTCCCGCTCTGCCAGATCAAGCAACAGGTCAAACTTAGCTCCACCGGGGTCTCGCCCCAGGTCAGCTGAGACGTCAAGTCCTGCCATGGCAAGCTCAGCGTCAGGGGTGTTCTGCAACGTCAGCATCACCTGGAACAGTGGGTGCCTGTGCCGTGACCGGGCGGGATTGACCTCTTCGACGACCCGCTCAAAAGGCGCGTCCTGGTTACCGTAGGCATGCAGGTTGGTGTACCTGACGCTCTCGACAAGCTCGGCAGCTGTGGGGTTTCCGGAAGTATTCGTCCGCAGGACCAGCGTATTGACGAAAAAGCCAACCAGCTCATTGAGGCGGGTGTCCGTCCGGCCAGCCACAGGGGTCCCCAGCGGAATGTCCTCCCCGGCACCATTCTTCGTGAGCAGTGCGGCGAGCGCAGCCTGCAACACCATGAAGAGGCTTGCGTTGTGGGTGCGGGCCAGGGCATTAAGCCGCGCGGTTGTGGTGGCATCGAGCTCCAGAGGAATGGACGACGCCGGGGCGTCACCCTCGCGGGTGCCCCGTGCAAAGTCGAGGGGCAGTCGGAGTTCCTCGGGGGAGCCTTTGAGCTCCCGGCTCCAGAACTCCAGCTGCCTGGAGATGGGGCTTGCCGGGTCATCTTCGCTGCCCAGGGCCTGGCGCTGCCACAGCGTGTAATCCGCGTACTGGACGGGCAGCGCATCTGCGGCGGGGGTGGAACCTTCCAGCCGGGCCGTGTAGGCAGTGGAAAGGTCCCTGGCCAGCGGTGCAAGGGACCAGCCGTCAGCGGCCACATGGTGCAGTGTGATGGCCAGGACGTGGTGGTCGGGTGCCAGCTGGAACAGGACGGTGCGCAGCGGAAGTTCTGTGGTGATATCGAAGCCGCGTTCCGTCTCGGTGCGCAGGGCCCGGTCCAGGGAATCAGGGTCGCACTGCACAGCAAGGAAGTTGACTGGGGCATCGTGGGGGCTAAGGATGCTCTGGTGCGGTTCGCCGTCCAGCCAGGGGAAGACCGTGCGCAGGCTTTCGTGGCGGAGGACGACGTCGGACAGCGCCTCAGCGAGTGCGGTGACGTCCAGGGTGCCCTTGAGCGTCAGCACTACTGGAATGTTGTAGGCGCCGGATTCTTGGTCCATGCGGTTCAGGAACCACAGCCGGCGCTGGGCGAAAGAGAGCGGAATCGTTGCGGGCCGGGTTGTGACGCTCAGTTCCGGGACGGCAGAGCTGTCCGTCTCCAGTGCAGCCGCAAGTCCGGCCACCGTGGGTTCTTCGAAGATGGTCCGCAGTGCCGGAGCAGATCCGGTACGCTCGCGCAGCAGGGCCGCCAGCCGGGTAGCCAGCAGGGAGTGGCCGCCCAGCTCAAAGAAGTCATCGTCCACGCCTACGGCCTCCAGGCCCAGGATCTCGCGGAAACATTCGGCCACCAGGGTCTCTGCGTCGGTGCGCGGCGCAGTCATGGCGGTGTCCTGGACGGGAGCCGGAAGCGCACGTGCATCGAGCTTGCCGTTGGCAGTCAAGGGAATGGACCCAATGACGATGATGGCTGTGGGAACCATGTAATCAGGTAGGGTGCGGCGGGCCTGTGCCCGCAGCGCGGCAGTGTCTAGGTCCCCGCTTTCTGCAGCATCGGTGGACATGGTTGTGGTGGTGACGTAGGCGAGGAGCTGGTCGTAGCCTGCCCGGTTCTTGCTCACGGTGACAGCGGCCTGGTCAACGCCGTCCATGCCGCGCAGCACTGCCTCAATTTCCGCTGGCTCAATGCGGAAGCCGCGAATCTTGATCTGCTGGTCCATGCGGCCCAAGAATTGCAGTGTGCCATGCTCAAGACGGCGCACCACATCGCCTGTCCGGTACATGCGTGAGCCGTCCGTCGCGAAGGGGTCCGCCACGAACTTTTCGGAGCTCAGGCCCGGCTTGTCCAAGTAACCGCGCGCCAGGTTGACGCCTGCAACATAGAGTTCGCCAATCGCGTTGGTGGGCACCGGGTTGAGTCCGGAGTCGAGGATGTAGTGCCTGGTGTTTGCAACGGAATCGCCCAGTGTTACATCAGTGCCAGGGTCCATCACCGCGGTAAGGGAGTCCACTGTGGTTTCGGTGGGGCCATAGAAGTTGTAGGCCATGACGCCATCGTGGGTTGCCAGTTCACGCCAGGTGGCTGGATCAACCGCTTCGCCGCCAAGGGCAACAACAGTGGGGTGTACCTGCTGGTCGAAGAGGCCGTCAGCGAGGAGTGCTTTCGCAAAAGAGGGAGTTGTCTCAATGGAATCGATGCGCTCCGCTGCCAGGAATGAGCTCAGAGCCTCCGGGTCACGACGGGTCTGGTTGTCCACCATGTGGAGTTCGTGCCCCGCCAGCAGCCAGAGGATCGGATCCCACGAAGCATCAAAGGAAAGTCCTGCCGTATGCGCCACCCGCAGGTGCCGGCCCAGTGCGGCCTGTGCAGGATCAAAAATGCTCTCCCGGTGCGAGGTCAGCAGGTTGAGGAGGGCAAGGTGCTCAACGCCCACGCCCTTGGGCCGGCCGGTGGAACCGGACGTGAATATGACATAGGCCAGGTCCTGTTGGCCAGCAATCCTGGCCAGTGCGCTCTCTTCCTTGCCGTCCAGGCACGTGACCATCAGGGCTGAGTCCAGAACCGTCACAGGGACACTTGTCTGTGGTTGCTCCTCGGCGTCATCGTCCATCATGGCCGCGGTGGTGAGCAGCAGGACGGGGGCTGCGTCCTCCAGCATCCCTTCGACCCGGCCAGCCGGGTAGTCCGGATCCAGCGGGACGTACGCTGCGCCAGACTTCAGGATGCCCAGGATGGACACCGGTAGCAGGACACTGCGGTCAAGGCGGACGGCAACAGTGGTGCCCGGTTTCGCTCCCCGGCCACGGAGGAAACGGGCCAGCTGGTTGGAGCGAGCCTCCAGCTGGGCAAATGTCAGGGTCCCATCTGTGGCGACCACGGCTGTCCGGTCCGGCGCACTGGCAGCGACCTTCGCAAACTCCTCCGCCACCGTGTGGCCAGGAAGGTCCAGGGCCGGGGCGTCGCCAGCGGCCAGCAGTGACTTTTCTTCCGCGTCAGTGGTGACGGAAAGAGCTGCAGTCGGCTCAGCCGGATGGGTCAGCAACTCGCCAAGAAGCTGGACAAAACGATTCAGGTGTTGGTCCAGGCTGGGCTGCGTGTACAGCTCGGCGGCGGCCGCGAACTGGACTGTCACGGATCCCGAAGGGCCCTGGCCCATGCCATGGACAATGACCGACAGGTCATCGATGGGTCCCGTGGACAGGATGTTCATGGTGCCTGTGGCAGTCCCGAAGGTGATGTCTTCCAGGACCGGCAGGATGTTCACTGACGGACCCAGGTAGCCGCCCTGGCCACTCATGGATTCGTACCGGGCCCGTTGGTGGATCAGGGAGTTGCGCAGCTTCCCGCCCATTGCGGCGACCAGTTCCTGAACTGTTGCGCCAGGTGCCATATTCAGCCGGACCGGAACGATGTTGGAGAGCATGGAGGGGGTGGACTTCGCCAGCTTTCCGCGACGGGCAGTGACGGGCAGCGCAAGGGAGACGTTCTGCTCGCCAGTCATCCGGTGCAGATACAGGGACACGGCCGTCAGGATCAGGGCAGGGGCACTGCCCGGCGCTGATTCCAACGCCATCACCGCGCTCGCCGGCAACTCTACGGTGGATCGCAGCAGCGAGTTGGCCGTTCCTTCCGGCCGTCCGGCCAGTCCTGCTGGTGTGGCCGCGCCGTCGAGCTCCTTGGCCCAGTACGTGGCATCTGCCGTCGCTGCTGCTGAGTCCGCGTAGCTTTGGTCATCGGCGATCAGGTCGGTGAACTGGCCGAAATCGGGCAGTTCATGGGGGCTGCCAGTGCTGTCCGCGGCGGCCGCAGCCTCGTGGGCACCGTCATCGGCGGCTTCGGCCAGCAGCTCACCATACAGGGCCGCGACACGCCGGAGGACGAGCACTGCGGAGTACCCGTCGAGCAGCAGGTGGTGGACCCGCTGGTAGAAAAAGTGCCGGGTCGGTGAAAGACGGATGAGTTCCATGTGCAGCAGGTTGTTGTCCGAGACCGCCCGTGGCGCCGACATGTCCAAGTCCATCAGGTCGCGGGCGCTCCGCTCCCCGTCCATGCTGGATGCAGCTCCACCCAGGTCAGTGAACTGGACAGCTGCCGCAGCTGCCAGCGGATACTGGAAGGGGCCGTCCTGATCCTCGCCAAAGCCAACATTCAGCGCCGGAGTCTCGGCCACCGCACGGCTCACGGCCTCGCCCAGTATCTTCCCATTGAGGGGCCCGCTGATGTCGATGAACTGGCCAATCTGGTACATGGGGCTGGTGGGTGCCAGCTTCTGCGCATACCAGATTCCGCGCTGCGCAGTGCTCAGACTGATCCGGTCCGGGACGTGCGCTTCCGGAGTGTGGGGCTGGTCAGGTGAAGCGGGCAGGGGGGAGTTCATGGGCCTTCTCTTCGGATGGGGTCAGTCTCTACAGTCCTCGCGGAGGGGATGGGTACGCGGGGCATCTGCGGGTTCGCACGGCAGCGGCAGCCCTGAAAACAGGGCTGCCGCTGCGGTACGGTCAGCGGAAAAGGCCGCTGGGCCTGAAAAGTGCGTGCTGTGTTACTGGAACTGGCCAATCTGGAAAGGACCGAATCCGTCGACCAGGGGACCCTCGATCAAGGGTCCATTGACCACTCCGCCGTTGAGGATTCCGCCGTCCAGCAGCCCACCAAGGAGTCCGTTGAGGATGCCGCCGTTGGCAATTGAGGTGCTCGCCGGGGCGGTGATGCCCTGTGCCGCGGAAGGAGTGGTGGCAGCGTTCGCGGGGAGCGCGACGAAAGAGAGTGCGGAGGCTGCAATGGCTGTTCCCACGGCGATACGGGTTGTGGTCTTGGTGCGGTTCTTCACGGTTTCTTCTCCAGTTACGTAGCTGACAGTTTCCACGCACCAACTGCTTTCGGTGCCATGGGTCATTCGTCCCTGTGGGAGATACGGATGGGAATGGTGCGAAAAAAACTGCTGGACTGGCCACAATCAGGGGGAACCGCGATGCTGCGCATGGGGCCTGGCGGAGAGCCGCTGCACGGCCAGGGCCAACCAGAGCTGTACCCGATCCTGGGTCTGGGCTGGGTCATAGCCCGTCAGTTCGGTGATCTGGGCAAGCCGGTAACGGACAGTGTTCCGGTGCAGGGTCAGAGCCTCGGCCACCGCAGCGACAGAGCCATTGTTGGTGAGGTAGCTTTCCAGCGTGATCAGCAGCTCAGAGCCGTGCGCGGCATCAAAAGTCCGCAGCGGGTCCAGGGATTCGTTGGCCATGTCCGTCAATGGCACGTCCTCGCTTGCAAGCAGCAACGATGTCAGGCTCAACCGTTCGGGCTCATTGACCGGAAGTCCATGGCTGGCTGCATCACGGGCCTCAAAGTAGCTCCAGCGCAAGCCGTTGGGTTTGGTGTACGCCCCACCGATTCCAACGCTCGCGTGAATGCCGGCCTCAGCGAGGTGATCGCTGAAGTTGCGTGCCAGCGCGGGTGCTGACGCGCCGTCGTCGGACACCAGGATCACCAGGTCCTTCCCCACGACGGCGGCCACGGCACCATCGAGGGATTGCGGGACCGAAGCGCTGGCCAGTGCTTTGTGGTGGGCAGCTGAGACTGCCAGTAACGCCACATTGCGACGAGTGCTGTTGACGCCGATTCCGGCTAATCGCCGCTGCGCTTCGGCCTGCTCAAGGCTGCCGTGGAAGATGTCCTCCAGGACCTGGCCAGCGAGGGCCCGCTCCGATTGCCGCTGCCTGACCATGTTGTTCAACTCGACGCTGATCAGGTTCTGCGCGTACCCCACAATGCCGGAGTCCTCGAAAGGCAGCCGGATCCACAGCGTGCAGGCGTCCCGGCGTCCGGTAGGGATAGGGTACGAGGCCCAGGAGTCAGCCGATGGTGGCGTGCTGGCGGTGCTGAAAAGCTGGGCCGTGAACTGCGTCAGCGCCACATCCGTGCGAAGCATGCCACCCAGGTGCCTCAGGAGTTCACCGAGCCCACCGCCTGTCAGCAGGGCCCGTGCCAGGACCTGGTGGCCAGCAATCAGTCGTTCCAATTTGCCGTAGTGGTCAGCTGACTGGGCATCTGCCACGAGCTTGCTGATCGCGATGAACGGTGTTTCATAGGGCACTTCGACCACGGGAAGGCCCCAGCGGTTGGCTTCCGCCAGCAGTGCCGGTGGGACGGAATCGTGGCTGAGCCCAACGCCGAATCCAATGCCCACTGCGCCGGCCCGCTGGACCTGACGGACAAATCGCCGCTGCTCGGGGGCGCCGGTCAGACGCATTCCTGTTGTCAGGACCAATTCGCCGCCGTCGAGGAAACGCTGGGGGTCCTCCTGCTCGGCAACGGCAACCCACTTGATGTCGTGGTGCCACGTGCTTTCCGAGACCCCGGACTTTCGCAGCTTAAGCGTCGTCACCGCCACCAGGGCGGCCAGGGAAATAGCCATCAGGCAAGGATAAGCCCGGCTTGGTCAAGCGCACTAAAAAGTTTGCCGGCTGGTGTGCAGCTGGCTATTCCTTGCGGCTACGCGCTGGCATAGGCTGGCCGCAGTTGCACGTCCACGCCCGGCATGCCCGGGCCGCTACGGAAAGAGGTTGTACACAGTGGTTCAGACCTTGCAGAACTTCATCAATGGCCAGTTCGTGACCCCGGCTGGCACAGACACCCTGGAGATCGTCAACCCCGCTACCGGCGATGTTGTTGCCACGTCTCCCGTGTCGGTTGCCTCCGACGTTGACGATGCCATTAGTGCCGCCAAAGCCGCTTTCGCAACCTGGAAGAAGGCGACTCCCGGTGAGCGCCAACTGCTGCTCCTCAAGCTGGCGGACGCCGTCGAGTCACACAGCGATGAACTGGTAGAAGCCCAGCACCGCAACACCGGCCAGGTCAGGTCCCTGATCGCTGCCGAGGAAGTCGCTGTCGGTGCGGACCAGCTGAGATTCTTTGCCGGTGCAGCCCGCCTGATGGAAGGCAAATCTGCTGGCGAATACGTTGAGGGGCACACATCTTTCGTCCGGCGCGAACCGATTGGTGTAGTGGCCCAGGTGGCGCCCTGGAACTACCCTTTCCTGATGGCCATCTGGAAGATCGGACCGGCACTGGCGGCAGGGAACACGATTGTCCTCAAGCCCTCGGACACAACCCCTGAATCCACGCTTGTCCTGGCACGCCTGGCAGGGGAAATTTTCCCGGCCGGTGTCCTGAACGTTGTGCTGGGCACCGGCTCCACGGGATCGCTCATGGTGGAGCATCCCGTTCCCGGGCTTGTTTCCATCACTGGCTCGGTCCGGGCTGGGATTGCCGTCGCCTCCGGGGCGGCCAAGGGCCTCAAGCGGGCACACCTTGAACTGGGCGGAAAAGCTCCCGCGATCGTGTTCAAGGATGCCGACCTCAAGAAGACCGCTGCAGCGATTGCCGAGTTCTCCTTTTTCAACGCCGGCCAGGACTGCACGGCAATCACCCGCGTCCTGGTTGAAGATTCGGTCCACGACGAGGTGGTCGCGGCCATGGTGGAACACACCAAAACCCTGCATACCGGGTCGCAGGACGATACCGAGAACTATTTCGGTCCGTTGAACAACATCAACCACTTCAATGCGGTCACGGCTGTTGTGGATGCACTTCCTGAGCACTGCACCATTGCAACGGGTGGGCGCAAAGCTGGTGAAAAGGGCTTCTTCTTCGAGCCCACCATCATCACCGGAGCCCGGCAGAAAGACGATGTTGTCCAGCAGGAAACCTTCGGTCCGGTCATCACCGTGCAGAAGTTCTCTTCAGAGGCAGAGGCGCTTGAGCTCGCGAACGACGTTGAATATGCCTTGGCCTCCAGCGTGTGGACCACCGATCACGGCACGGCCATGCGGATGAGCCGGGACCTCGATTTTGGTGCCGTCTGGATCAACACCCACATCATCCTGACCGCTGAGATGCCCCACGGTGGCTTCAAGCACTCCGGCTACGGCAAGGACCTCTCCATGTACGGCGTCGAGGACTACACCCGCATCAAGCACGTCATGAGCGCGCTCGATTCCTGACTCACTCACGAGTCAACTCCCCATCACGCAACAGCAACAGCACGCACCGCAAAGGAAAAACACCATGACCGCCACAGCAGCTGAACTGTCTTACCGCCTGGAGCAGAAGCGTGCCATCCACGGCGTGTTCCCCGGGCCCAAATCCGAAGCGCTGACCCAGCGCCGCAAGGCAGTTGTCGCTGCCGGCGTCGCCTCCAGCGTTCCGGTGTATGTCGAGGACGCCGACGGCGGAATCGTCAGGGACGTCGATGGGAACTCCTTCATCGACCTGGGCGCCGGCATTGCCGTCACCAGCGTAGGTGCCTCCGATCCGGCCGTAGTTGCGGCCGTCCAGGAATCTGTCTCGCACTTCACCCATACATGTTTCATGGTGACCCCCTATGAGGGCTACGTCGCCGTCGCCGAGCAGCTTAACCGCCTGACACCGGGGGACCACGAGAAGCGCACAGTGCTCTTCAACTCCGGCGCGGAGGCAGTAGAGAACGCCGTCAAGGTGGCCCGCCTGGCCACGGGACGGGACGCCGTAGTGGCCTTCGACCACGCCTACCACGGCCGCACCAACCTGACCATGGCGCTCACTGCCAAGGCCATGCCCTACAAGACCAACTTTGGGCCTTTTGCGCCCGAGGTGTACCGCATGCCCATGAGCTACCCATACCGCGAGGAAAACCCCGAGATTACTGGCGCCGAGGCTGCCAAGCGGGTGATCACCATGATCGAGAAGCAGATTGGTGGCGACCAGGTTGCTGCCATCATCATCGAACCCATCCAGGGTGAGGGCGGCTTCATTGTGCCCGCAGACGGGTTCCTTCCCGCGCTTGCTGCGTGGGCCAAGGACAAGGGTGTTGTCCTTATTGCTGACGAGGTCCAGTCAGGTTTTTGCAGGACCGGCGAGTGGTTCGCGGTGAACCATGAAGGCGTTGTGCCGGACATCATCACCATGGCCAAGGGAATTGCAGGTGGCCTGCCACTTTCCGCGATCACCGGCCGTGCCGATCTCCTTGACGCAGTCCACCCCGGTGGACTCGGTGGCACCTACGGTGGCAACCCGGTGGCCTGTGCAGCTGCGCTGGCAGCCATCGGAACCATGGAAGAGCACAACCTCAATGGCAGGGCGCGGCATATCGAGGAGCTCGCCGTAGGGCATCTGCGTGACCTGCAGTCCGAGCTGGCCGGTCCCGATGGCTCTTCGGTGATTGGTGACATCCGTGGGCGCGGGGCCATGCTGGCCATTGAGCTGGTGCACGCGGGTAGTAAGGAACCCAATCCGGAGCTGACAAAGGCCGTTGCTGGCGCATGCCTCAAAGAGGGTGTCATCATCCTCACCTGCGGTACCTACGGCAACGTCATCCGCCTTCTGCCCCCGCTGGTTATCAGCGATGAACTCCTGGTCGACGGCCTGCAGGTCCTTGCCTCAGCGATCAAGGCACACGCCTGAGGGTTCTTTGATTGACGCCTAGGGGCGGGTCGGCTTCGGCTGGCCCGCCCTTTTTGTTGCCCTTTTCACGGCAGCGTTGCGTCGGGTTACAGCCAGCATGTCAACGGTGAGGACCACCAGCGCCAGCCAGACAATACCGAATCCGATCCATCGTTCGGCGGGCATGTCTTCCCGGAAGACCACCAGGGCCACAATGAACTGCAGGATGGGTGCAATGTACTGCAGCAGGCCGATCGTGGTCATGGGAAGCCTGCGTGCAGAGGCACCGAAGAGCAGCAGCGGAACCGCTGTGATGATGCCGGAGGCTGCCATGATCCAGAAGTGCCCGGTGCCGTTGGTGGTCAGCGTGGCAGTGCCGTTGACTGCCAGGACGATCATTGTCAGCCCGGCTAGGGGAGCCAAGACCACTGTCTCGACGCTGAGGCTGGTCAGTGCATCCACCTTGGGGCCCACGCGTTTTTTCACAAATCCGTAGAGGCCGAAGCTGAAGGCAAGGGTCAGCGCAATCCATGGGAGCTTGCCATAGGACACGGTAAGCACTCCCACCGCAACGAAGCCAATCACTACGGCCGACCATTGCAGGGGCCGGAGTTTCTCTTTGAGGACAAAGACACCCAGCAACACCGAAACCAGCGGATTGATGAAGTAGCCCAGGGCCGCCTCCACTGCTTGGCCAGTTGTGACACCGTACGTGTATGTCAGCCAGTTCACAGCGATCAGGCCTGCTGCCAGTGCCAGGGTTCCCAGCACAGAGCGGTCGCGGAAGGCCTTCGCCATGGCGCCCCATGAATGCGTGAGCGTCAGCAACCCGGCGCAGAAGATCAAGGACCAGACCACGCGGTTGGCCACAATCTCCACAGATCCGGCTGGCTGCAGGATAAAGAAGTAGAGCGGGAGCAGCCCCCATAGGCCGTAGGCCCCAATTCCAAAGCCCACCCCCGCTTTGGTGTCCTTGTCAACGGCCTTCAGTTCCGACGTCGTTCCTGCTGAACCGGATACGGCTACCGAGGGGGCATGGGCTTCTGAGGTGGAGCTGTCTGGGCTGGGCACGCCCCCTATAACGCTGTGGATGCCTACTGTATTCCGCGCGCGATCTACGCGCGGGCCACCTCGGGGCGGGGGAGCTGCGTGGGCTGGGCTGGTGCTGCGGGCACAGGCGAGGTCGGCCTGCGCTCCGAAAAGTCAGTATGCTTTGCTTTATGGCACCAACGACCAGTCCAGGGATGCAAACGTGAGGCTCCGACGCAGCAATGCCTCGGGACGCGGTTATCAACGGATTCCGGCTGGCACCGGCTTCAGCTACCGGGACCTGGACGGCTCCACCCTCGCCAGGGGTGAGGTGCGGGACCGGCTTGAATCGATCGGCATTCCTCCTGCCTGGTCTGATGTGTGGATTGCTCCGTTCGAAAATGGCCACATTCAGGCGACGGGCTTGGATGCTGTGGGCAGGCGGCAGTATATTTACCACCCAGAATGGCGGGAGCGGAAGGACCGGGTGAAGTTTGACCGTGCCCTGCAGCTTGCAGAGTCGCTCCCAACAGCCCGCCGGTTGGTCACCCGGGACCTTCGGTCAGAGGGTGTGAGCCGCGAGCGCATCCTGGCAGGGGCATTTCGGTTGCTGGACAGTGGTTCGCTGCGGGTGGGCTCTGAACGGTACACCAATGAAAACGGCAGCCACGGTCTTGCAACACTCCTGTGCGCGCATGCGAAAGTCAGGGCAGGCTCCATTGAGTTGAGGTTCCCGGCCAAGAGTGGCAAGGACTGGGAATCGGAGATCAATGACGCTGATCTGGCCGATCTGGTGCGGACGCTGAAGCGCCGCGGCGGCCAGGCCAGGCTGCTGGCTTTCAAGGAGGGTCGATCCTGGCATCCGGTGAACAGCCAAGACATCAACGCCTATGTCAGGGAGCGCACGGGCGGAGACTTCACAGCCAAGGATTTTCGCACGCTGCGGGGCACCGCCGCCGCGGCAGTCAGCCTGGCTAAAAGTGGTCCGCAGAATAAAGTGGGGCAGCGGAAACATGTCATTGCCCTCGCCATGCAGGACGCTGCGGCGGTGCTGGGCAATACACCCAGCATTGCCCGGAAAAGCTACGTGGACCCGCGCGTGCTGGACCATTTTCTTGCGGGCGAGACAATTGACCCACAACGTATCGAGGCTGCCGAATCGGAACTCCGGTCCCTGCTGTATCGAGAAGGAGCAGTTGTCCCACTGAAGACCGACGGATAGGCGCGCAGGGGCTGTCCGGACCTAGACTAAAGACTCGCACGCCGGTCAGCCGCCGGCCGTCTCGATCCCAGGCAGAAGGGCTCCCATGTCCACACCAGCCGAATCCAGTCCACAACGCTCCCTGCGCGTAGCCATCATTGGCGCCGGCCCTGCGGGTGTCTACGCCGCGGATATCCTGACGAAATCCGCCGAGGCTACCGGCGGTGGGTTGGCAGTAAGCATTGATCTTTTTGAGGCGTACCCGGCTCCGTATGGTCTGATCCGTTACGGTGTGGCACCGGATCATCCACGGATCAAGGGGATCATGAAGGCGCTGCACAAGGTTCTGGACCGGGGAGACATTCGTTTCCTGGGCAACGTCACGTACGGCCGCGATATCACCCTGCATGACATCCGTGCCCTTTATGATGCAGTTATTTTCTCCACGGGGGCCATTCATGATGCCGCGCTCACCATCCCGGGCATCAACCTGGCAGGTTCTTTTGGTGCCGCTGACTTCGTCTCTTGGTATGACGGGCACCCGGATGTCCCCCGCCAGTGGCCGCTGAACGCCAAGGAGATCGCCGTGATCGGCAACGGCAATGTGGCGCTGGATGTTGCCAGGATGCTTGCCAAGCACCCGGCGGAACTTCTTGCCACGGAGATCCCGGACAACGTGTACCAGGATCTTCTGGGATCGCCCGTTACGGACGTTCACATCTTTGGCCGCCGGGGACCTGCCCAGGTCAAGTTCACGCCACTTGAGCTGCGCGAACTCTCGCATGCGCAGGACGTGGATATTGTCCTGTACCCGGAAGACTTCGAATTCGACAAGGCGTCGGATGAAGCCATCCGCAGCAACAACCAGGTCAAGACCATGGTTACCACGCTGACCAACTGGCTTGTTGAGGACGCCGCGGGGTCCGACCAGCCGGCATCCCGCCGCCTGCATCTGCACTTCCTGCATAACCCTGTGGAGATTTACGACGACGGTGCCACGCCAGGATCGGTGGCCGGTATCCGGTTTGAACGGATGGAGTTGGACGGGACGGGGAACGTCCGTGGCACCGGTGAGATGGTGGAGTACCCGGTCCAGGCGGTCTATCGGGCTATCGGTTACCACGGGTCTGCCCTGGATGGGGTGGAGTTCGATCCCGCCAAGGGTGTCATTCCCAACAATGGTGGCCGGGTCCTGGACGCTGCCGGGCAACCGGTACCGGGAATTTACGCCACGGGGTGGATCAAGCGGGGGCCGGTGGGGTTGATTGGCCACACGAAGGGTGATGCCCTGGAAACTGTTGGCTATCTGCTGGAAGACCACTTGACTCTGCCACGGGCCTCGAATCCTGATCCGGATGCCATCATTGCCCTGCTTGAAGGGCGTGGCATCGAATACACCACCTGGGAAGGCTGGAACAGGCTCGACGCCCACGAGGCCGGACTCGGTGTCTCCTGGTCAGCCCAGAATCCACAGGCCGGTGTGGTTCGGGAAAGAGTCAAAGTCGTGCCCCGGGAGGACATGCTGCACATTTCACGTGCCACCCCTGGGGGACTGCCAGCACCCGCTTAGAGTCGAACCCGGGCACACTGATGGCCGGCACTGTTGTCCGGGGGTGGGCGGCGCTAGACTCTAAGCCAGTCCCGGGTGGCTTGCCGCCGCCTGCCAGGGGCCGTCAGTGAGGGTTCAATGGGGAACAGAATGGCAGCAGGTCCGGGGGACAGCCCCGAACTCCGGCAGCGCCGCGCGCTTGCAGGACACGAATCCCTCGGCGCGCTGGGGAGCTTTCTTCCAGGCGAGGACCATACTCCTGGACTGCGACGCCTGATCCGCGATTCCTGGGTGCGGTCTGCACAGATGCACGCCAACCCTGATCGTGGTGAGGCGCCGCTGGCATTCGATGGTGAAGAGCTCGAAGAGTACCGGCGCCATCACCCCCTGGCCACCATCATGCCTGTCATTCACCGGCTCCTGGTGCAGCCCAGCCATGACAGCGGCCTGCTGGTGGCGGTGGGTGACGACGTCGGGCGCCTTCTTTGGGTGGAAGGTGATCCGGAGCTCCAGCGACGGGCAGAGGGGATGATGTTTGTTCCTGGCGCCGACTGGTCCGAGGCGACGGTGGGAACAAGCGCCCCAGGGACAGCACTGGCCCTGGGCAGGGGCATCCAAATTTCGGGGGCTGAGCACTACCAGCGCGCCGTGCATCCGTGGAGCTGCACTGCTGTCCCTTTCCACGACCCCGATTCCGGAGCCCTGCTGGGAGTGGTCGATATTACCGGAAAGGAAGCCGCGGTGGCCCCGCACACGTTGTCGCTGGTGCAGGCAACTGTGGCCGCTGCGCAGGCTCAGCTTCGGGTGGAACGGCTAGAGCGTGCGGCCAGCATTCCTGCCAGGCGACGGCGCAGTTCCGGGCCACTGCGGCCAGTTGCGGGAAGCTCCCTGTACCGCAACAGTCTCCAGATTCTGGGCCGGGACCAGGCCCTGCTGAGCATTGCAGGGCGGACCATCACCCTCAGCGCCCGGCACAGCGAGATCCTGGCCCTGCTCAGCCTGCACCCAGAAGGATTAAGCGCCAGCGAACTCTGTATCCTGCTGTATCCGGGCGAAGGTGCCGTAACCACGTTGCGCGCCGAATTGGTCCGCCTGCGCAAAGTGATCGCGGACCTGGACCCGTCTTCGGTTCCCGAATCGCGGCCGTACCGGCTGCCCACGGAGTTGCTTCCGGACGCGGGCCAGGTGCTGAGTTGCCTCCAGCGTGGGGCCCATCGAATTGCGCTCCAGATCTATCGGGGAGCCGTTCTTCCGCAGTCCGAGGCCCCAGGCGTCGTGGACCTGCGCCGAAAAGTGTCCCTGCTGCTCCGTGACGCCGTCATGAACGACGGCAGCGTTGACTCCCTCCTGCAGTACGCTGCGCTTCCGGAGGCCAGCGACGACGTCGGCGTCCGCACTGCGGCCCTGAAACTGCTGCCTCCACGATCTCCCCGACGGGCGTTGCTTGTGGATGAGATCGAGCAGATCGAAGCGGGCCAGAGCGCCTGACCTGGCACAGTTGGGCAACCTTCGTCCTGGTTCCAGCGGTGCTACGTGGCTGCAACCTCCCGGTACCTAGTCTGGAGTGGACGGAGAACGTCAGGATCATGCACAGCAAAGGAGCTAGTTATGACTGTTTATGCACAGCCCGGTACGGACGGGTCCAAAGTCACTTTCAAGGACCGCTACGAGAACTGGATCGGCGGCGAATGGGTTGCCCCCGTCAAAGGCCAGTACTTCGAGAACATCACGCCTGTCACTGGCAAAGCTTTCTGCGAAGTAGCCCGCGGGACGGCCGAAGACATTGAACTCGCATTGGATGCAGCCCACAAGATTGCCCCATCCTGGGGCAAGACGTCCGCGGCGGAGCGGGCCGCCGTCCTGAACCGGATTGCAGACCGGATGGACGAGAACCTCGAAATGCTGGCCGTGGCGGAAAGCTGGGACAACGGCAAACCAGTCCGTGAAACCCTTGCCGCAGACATTCCCCTTGCGGCAGATCATTTCCGTTATTTCGCCAGCGTCGTCCGAGCCCAGGAGGGCCGCCTATCCCAGCTGGATGACGACACCACTGCATACCACTTCCACGAGCCGCTCGGCGTGGTGGGACAGATCATTCCGTGGAACTTTCCCATCCTCATGGCCGTGTGGAAGCTGGCGCCCGCGCTCGCCGCTGGTAACGCCGTCGTCCTCAAACCAGCCGAGCAGACACCAAGTTCGATCCTGGTGTTGATGGAGCTCATCGGTGATCTCCTGCCAGCTGGCGTCATCAACGTGGTCAACGGATTCGGCGTGGAGGCCGGGAAGCCCCTGGCTTCCAGCCCTCGGATCCGCAAGATCGCCTTCACCGGCGAGACCACAACGGGCCGCCTGATCAGCCAGTACGCCAGCCAGAACCTGATCCCCGTGACCCTGGAACTCGGCGGCAAGAGCCCCAACATCTTCTTCAACGACGTTGCCGATACCAACGACGCTTTTTACGACAAGGCGCTCGAGGGATTCACCCTGTACGCGTTCAACCAGGGCGAAGTCTGCACGTGCCCGTCCCGCGCGCTGGTCCAGGAAGGCATCTACGATTCCTTCATGGCCGACGCCGTTGCCAGGACCGAGAAGATCATCCAGGGTAATCCGCTGGACACCGAGACACAGCTGGGCGCCCAGGCCTCCAACGACCAGCTGGAGAAAATCCTCTCCTACCTGGACATTGGCCGGCAGGAGGGTGCCAAGGCCCTTACCGGCGGAGCCCGGGCGGAAATGTCCGGAGACCTGGCCGGCGGCTACTACGTCCAGCCCACTATTTTTGAAGGACACAACCGGATGCGGATCTTCCAGGAGGAGATCTTCGGACCCGTAGTGTCAGTGGCGCGCTTCAGTGACTACAACGACGCCATGGGAATTGCCAACGATACCCTGTACGGCCTCGGCGCAGGCGTCTGGTCCCGCAACGGCAACGTGGCCTACCGCGCAGGGCGTGAAATCCAGGCTGGCCGGGTGTGGATCAACAACTACCACGCGTACCCGGCCGGTGCTGCCTTTGGCGGCTACAAGTCCTCCGGCATTGGCCGCGAGAACCACGCCATGATGCTGGACCACTACCAGCAGACCAAGAATCTCTTGGTCAGCTACAACGAGAATAAGCTCGGCTTCTTCTAGGCCGCCCACCGGGCTGGCGGAGCGAATCGGCAATCGATGAGCTCCGCCAGCTCCACGGCGTGCATTTTTGCTGGCTTAGGTCCGCAGGTCTGCGCACCCGCACTGCTCCATCAATGATTGATAACGCGAGGAATTCGCCATGTCCACGAATATGATGCAGGCCGCAGTAGTCACCGAATTTGGTAAGGACCTTCAGCTCCAGACGGTGCCGGTACCCGTTCCCGGCCCTGGCCAGGCCCTGGTCAAGGTGTTGACCACCGGGGTATGCCACACGGACCTCCACGCTGCGGAGGGCGATTGGCCGGTGAAGCCGACGCCGCCATTCATACCCGGTCATGAGGGCGTAGGGGAAGTGGTGGCGCTTGGTGACCAGGTTACAGACCTGGCAGTCGGTGATCTTGTCGGAAACGCATGGCTGTGGTCCGCGTGCGGAGACTGCCAGTATTGCCGGACCGGCTGGGAAACCCTCTGCGAGGAACAGGTTAATGCTGGCTACAGCGTAGACGGCTCATTTGGCGAATACATGCTCGTTGATACGCGCTTCGCCGCCCGCATTCCAGCAGGCTCTGATCCGGTAGAGGTTGCGCCGGTTCTCTGCGCTGGGGTGACTGTGTACAAGGGACTCAAGATGACGGAGGCGAGGCCTGGGCAATGGGTCACCATCTCCGGAATTGGTGGTCTCGGCCATATCGCTGTGCAATACGCCGTTGCCATGGGACTTCGGGTCGCCGCTGTGGACATTGCCGACGACAAACTGGCTCTCGCCAAGAAGCATGGTGCGGAAGTGACAGTCAATGCGCTGCATGAGGATCCCGCAGAAGTTATTCAACGTGAAACGGGTGGCAGTCACGGAGTGCTGGTCACGGCAGTTCACCCGTCGGCGTTTGGCCAAGCGATTGGAATGGCTCGCCGGGGCGGAACCATCGTCTTCAATGGCCTGCCGCCCGGGGACTTCCCGGCACCTATCTTCGAGATTGTCCTCAAGGGGCTGACAGTCCGAGGGTCGATTGTGGGGACGCGCCAGGACCTTGCGGAAGCCCTGGACTTCTACGCCCAGGGAAAGATCCACCCCACGGTGTCCACGCGCGAGCTCTCCGAGGTCAACGCCGTATTCGACGAGATGAAGCATGCCAAGATCGATGGCCGGGTTGTTATCAGGTACTGAACGAAAGGAACAGCAATGGTAGAGGCAAAGCTCAACGCCGCCATCACGGTACCCGGTGAGGATTTTTCACGGGTCAGCCTTTCCGGGGAGGCTGTGGAGCTGCTGCTCAAACTTTGGCAGGTCCACGGCCCGCTGATGTTTCATCAGAGCGGCGGCTGCTGCGATGGATCGTCCCCCATGTGTTTTCCGGCGGGGGAGTTCCTCACCGGCGACTCCGATGTGCTTCTGGGGCGCTTCGATCTGGCTCCTGAGGGTGCTCCCGAGATGCCTCTGGATTTCTGGATGTCGCGGGAGCAGTTCGCCTACTGGAGCCACACCCACCTCATGATCGACGTGGTCCAGGGCCGGGGAAGCGGCTTTTCCGTGGAAGCGCCCGAGGGTAAGCGGTTCCTGATCCGGTCAACGCTGATGGACTGGCCCGTCTGAGGCTGTGGCTGAGACCGTCCTGCAGGAAACTGCTGGACGGTCTCAGTATGTGAGATTAATATGACCGTCTAGTGGATGGAACCTAGTGTTAATACGTCATTTTTCTTCTCATTCAGATTGCAGACCCCCATGAATCTTCTCCGGACAAAATCCATTGAGCAGTCCATCGCTGATGCCGACGAACCCGGAAGGAAACTCAAACGGTCGTTGAGTACGTGGGACCTGATGATCATGGGGGTCGCTGTCGCCGTAGGTGCGGGCATCTTCTCCGTCGGTGCCAAAGCAGCTGCGAACTTCTCTGGCCCTGCTGTCACCGTTTCGTTTGCCATTGCTGCCGGCACCTGTGCACTGGCTATCATGTGTTACGCCGAATTCGCCACGGCCATTCCGGTGGCAGGTTCCGCCTATGTGTTCACGTACGCCACCATGGGGGAACTTCTCGCCTGGATCATTGGCTGGAACCTGATCTTGGAGCTGTTCACTGCTGCGGCAGTTATTGCCAAGTACTGGGGTATCTACCTGAGTAATGTTTTCGCGCTTACCGGCCTGGATGTGCCGGCCGCAATCTCCCTTGGTGGCGTTGATCTCTACTGGGGAGCGTTTCTGATCGTTGCGATCTTCACTGTCCTCCTGGTGCTTGGCACCAAGCTTTCGGCCCGGGTGGGTAACGTCTTCACGATTATTAAGATCTGTGTGGTCCTGTTTGTCATCGTCATCGGGTTTACCTATGTCAAGGCCGAGAACTATTCGCCATTTATCCCGGCATCCCAGCCTACGGAGTCCACGGGAAACGCCGATCAGCTCAAGCAGTCGCTTTTTGGTTTCATGACCGGGGCTGAACCGGCGCAGTATGGGACGCTCGGCATCTTTGCCGGAGCCGCGCTGGTGTTCTTCGCCTTCATCGGCTTCGACGTTGTCGCGACCTCCGCTGAAGAAGTCAAGAACCCGCAGAAGACCCTTCCTCGCGGTATTTTCGGCGGCCTGGCCCTGGTCACGGTGCTCTATATCCTGGTTTCGCTGGCGCTCACGGGCATGGTGTCCTACGGCACCCTGGCTGAGGCCGAGAACCCGACCCTCACCACGGCTTTCGAGGCGGTCGGAAACACCACTGCCGCCAAGGTCATTGCCATTGGTTCCCTGATTGGCCTGACAACCGTGATCATGGTCCTGCTGATGGGCCTCTCGAGGGTGGTCCTGGCCATGAGCCGTGATGGGCTTCTCCCGAGATCATTGTCCAAGACCAGTGAGAAGCGATCGACTCCGGTTCGCCTTCAGATCATCTGCGGCAGCGCCGTCGCTGTGGTGGCAGGGCTTACCAATGTTGACCTGCTCGAGGAAATGATCAACATTGGGACGCTCTCCGCTTTTGTCATGGTGAGCCTTGGCATTCTTGTCCTGCGGCGAAAGCGTCCGGACCTCAAGCCAGCGTTCCGCGTTCCTTTTGGCAAAGTCCTGCCGGTTGTCTCTGCTGTGCTGTGCCTCTACCTCATGACCAACCTGGCCGTTGAGACCTGGATCTTCTTCGCTGTTTGGCTGGTGATCGGGGTCGTTATCTATTTCTCCTATGGACAACGTCATTCGCGGCTCAACGATCGCTTTACGGAAGCTCGGGCAGCAGTCAACGGCGAGTCAGCCAGCACGCAGGTATAGCAAGCGCCCTGGAGCCAGCGCCGGGTAGCCTGCCCCGTGATCCCGGCTGTCACGGGGCGGCGCTGCGGCCCAGCCAGGCCACCAAGGGCCTCGCCTGATTCCAGAGCGCCGTAACATGCTGAACAGCTTCTGGGCCGCTAAGAAAGGAAGGCTCGCCGAGGTTACGCCGCACGCTCAGGGAAGTATGACGCAGAAGTTCAGCGCGCGGATGAAACGTGCTGAATATGCGCGGAACCCCCTGGAGCTGACGGCCAAGCAGTTCCCAACCAGCTTCTTGCAGTAAATCAAGCAGCCGGGCCAGGGAGGATCCACTGCCGGTTGCATCGCAGGCATCACGGTACCGGGCTAGCTGGAATGGAGTGAAGGAGCGGCAGCCCGCTTCCAGGGACACGCCAGCTCCGCTGACATGCAGGTAAAAGCCGATGTTCCCGCTGGCAGGAACAAACCCGCTCTGCTGCGTCTTCAGGGGTGGGCCACCACGGAGAAAGCGGGCGTCCCGGTAGGGCCGGAAAATGACTGCTGGGCCGAAGCTGGGCTCAAGCACCGCCAGCATTTCCTGGAGCGGAACCTTGACGTGGCGGTCATGGTCGCCAGCATGTTTGGACCACCAGGAGCGGTCATTGTTGAGCTCAAGTTCTCGATAGAACGCAAACGCCGCTGGCCCGATCCCGGTGGAGCTGCCAGCCTGTGGTGGTGTATCCATGCCTCGACACTAGGGATATTGCGAGCAGGTCATCACCCCGCCAGGGGCGCATGTGGAAAACTCTTGTGCCGGGAGGATGGGCCAGAATCCTGACTGCACGAGTCGTTAACACACGAAGGGCACCCCACCAACGTGGGGTGCCCTTCTCTGTGTGGGTTTTTACGTGTTAGGAACTTCGTGACGAGGCTCCGGCAACACGGAAGGAGCCAAATTAGACCTTGTTGGCTGCCTCGGCGTCCGACTGCTGCTGGCCTGCGCCCAAGTTGGCGCGAAGCTTGGCGCCGAGGTCGGCGTCAACGTTGGTCCAGTAGGCGATGGCACGCTCTTTGATCTCGGGGCTCTTGACACCGCCGACCGCACCGGTAAGGGTTTCGAGGATCCGGGCCTTGGCACCGTCGTCGAAGACCTCGCGGTACAGTGAGCCAGCCTGGCCGAAATCGTCGTCCTCAGCGTGCAGGCTGTGTGCGGAGAGCGTCAGTTCGCCGTCGTTCTCCCAGCCGCCGGCCGGGTTCTGCGGCTCAACGGCTGCTGGCCCACCCATGGAGTTGGGTGCGTAGACAGGAACCGAAGGCGCGTTGAAGTGGTAGCGGGCCGCGCCGTCCTGGCTGTAGTTGTTGACCTCATTGATGGGCCGGTTCACGGGCATCTGCGCGTGGTTTGTGCCCACGCGGTAACGGTGTGCGTCCGCGTAGGAGAAGATACGGGCCTGCAGCATCTTGTCGGGTGAGGCGGCGATGCCCGGAACGAAGTTCGACGGCGCAAACGTGGCCTGCTCGATCTGTGCGAAGTAGTTCTCCGGGTTCCGGTTCAGCTCCATGGTGCCAACCTTGATCAGCGGGTAGTCGCTGTGCGGCCACACCTTGGTCAGGTCGAAGGGGTTGAACCGGTAGGTCTTCGCATCCTCGTACGGCATGACCTGGACGTGCAGGTCCCAGGACGGGAAGTTACCGTCGGCAATGTTTTCCTGCAGGTCGCGGATGTAGTAGTCCCCATCGGAGCCTGCGAGCTCTTCGGCCCGCTCGCCGGAGAGGCTGTGGACACCCTGGTTGGACTGGAAGTGGTACTTGACCCAAAAGCGCTCGCCCTCGGCGTTGATCCACTGGTAGGTGTGCGAACCGTAGCCCTGCATCTCGCGGAACGACGACGGCAGGCCACGGTCTCCCATCAGCCAGGTCACTTGGTGCGCGGATTCCGGTGACAGCGTCCAGAAGTCCCATTGCATGTCAGCGTCACGGAGGTGTGTACCAGGAAGGCGCTTCTGGGAGTGGATGAAATCGGGGAACTTGATGCCGTCGCGGATGAAGAACACCGGGGTGTTGTTTCCCACGAGGTCATAGTTGCCCTCTGTGGTGTAGAACTTCACGGAGAAGCCGCGGGGATCGCGCCAGGTATCGGGCGATCCGCTCTCGCCGGCAACGGAGGAGAACCGGATCAGCATCTCGGTGTCGACGCCCGGCTGCAGGAAAGCAGCCTTGGTGTACTTGCTGATGTCTTCGGTGACCGTGAATTTGCCGAAAGCGCCGCCGCCCTTGGCGTGCACCACCCGCTCCGGGACCCGCTCGCGGTTGAACTGGGCCAGCTTCTCAATGAGGTAGTGGTCCGTCAGGATGATGGCGCCATCGGCACCAGTTGCCTGTGAATGTTCGTCAGAGGTGACGGGGGCACCTGACTGGGTTGTTGAAATTGCAGTCATGATTCTCCTAGTTCTCGATTACTTGAGGATGACGGGGGAAAGTTCGGTGATTTGCTGGCAGTCCTGGCAGATGCCCTGATACATAACGTCCGCGATCTGGATCGCCATGGGTCTGGTGTTTTCATTCCAGTGGGGGGTCAGGCATGGGGCGTGACCTACGGCGCACTCTACATCTTCAACCAGTCCACACTGTGAACAGATGGCGTGATGGTGATTGTCGCCCACCCTGGTTTCGTAGAGCGCGGGGGAGTGGGGAGGCTCGAACCTGCGGAGCATCTGCAAGTCGGTAAGGTCCCCGAGAACTACGTACACGGACTGGGCCGTAAGGTCGGGGAGTTCTTGCCGGGCTGCGATCAGGATACTCTCTGCCGGAGAGTGCGGGTGATGTTCGACGGCGGTGAGGACCGCCAGGCGTTGCCGTGTCACCCTGCGACCGTGGGTGCGCAGGGCGGAGGCCCAAGCGTCCTGGCCTGCAAGCTGTTCTGACATAACTGTATTCAACCACTTATTATGAATACATCACAATAAGGCTCGGCTAACTTCTGGCTGGTCCATGAGGTGGAGCAGGGGATTAACGCTCTCGCCGGCCCGGCGCGCCACGGCGTGCAGTGCCAAGGATTCGGAAGATTCTGCGGCCTCTGGCAGCAGGCAGGTCAAGCCCGTGACGGCGGGCTGATCGGACAGGAGTTGAAGCTCGGTGGCCATAGACAGTAAATCGTCTGGTGCCAGTCCTGTGAGGTCGGCGCCGCAAAGGGTGGGCCACGTCAGCGTGTGGTGCGCTCCGTGTGGATCGATTGCCGTCCGGATGTGGACCTTTGACGCCGCTCCAGGTATCCGCCTGTCCGCCTGGAAGGACGCTGCGGCGCGCTGCATGCCTGACCGCAGTTCCGCGTCGAGCTTTGCCAGCTCGGATTCCGGGGGCGGTACCCGGTGGTGTGCTGGCTGGTTGAGTTGGCGCCCCGGAGAGGTTCTTTCGCCTGGCCACCGGGCGAAGAGGTGAAAAGTCGGCGTGGACGATTCCGGCGCAGGCTCGCCGATGGCGTCGCCCAGGGGATGCCACTGATAGGCAAACTGGACGGGGATGGCTGTTGCGCCCAGGGCCTGCCGGAGTGCTGACCTGGCGGCATGATGGCAGCGCAGGCAGTCAGAAGCAGATTCGGGCGTGAGGGCTGCGGCGGGGTCCGCAAGCCGGACCACCAGGTGTCCTAGGGTCAGCGGAATTCGTGGCCTGGCCACTTCCCATAATTCAGACCTAAAAAGCAGTCTCCTGGTGAGCTCCATCGTGTCCCCTTTCCCTGCCCGAGAATACGCTCCAGGTGCCGGTGGTAGGTGGTAGCGCCGCGGGCGTGAGCGGCTACTGGTTTGTCACTGGCCTGGGCCGCTACCCTTGGAAGGGAGCCCTTTAATCCACCTTCCGGAGGCACTGTGCATCGGCATCATAATGGCTTAAAAACAGCCGCGCTGTTTGGCGCTCTCTGGGCAGTCCTCCTGATCTTGGGCGGCCTTATTGGGCTCGGAACCAGAAGTGCAACGCCCGTGCTGATCATGGCGCTGGTGGGTGTTGGAACCACCGCGTACGGGTACTGGAACAGTGACAAGATCGCTATCCGGTCCATGCAGGCCTACCAGGTGTCCGCAGCGGATGCCCCGCACTTGCATCACCAGGTCCGCGAGTTGAGCCAGCGCGCCAACCAGCCCATGCCGCGAATTTTTATTTCACCCACCGCCACGCCCAACGCGTTCGCCACGGGTCGGAATCCCCGCAATGCCGCCGTCTGTTGCACGCAGGGGATTCTCGACCTTCTGGATGACCGTGAGCTGCGGGGGGTCCTCGGCCACGAGTTGATGCACGTCTACAACCGGGACATCCTGACCTCCTCCGTGGCGGCCGCCGTCGCCGGCGTCATTACTTCCGTGGGCCAGATGTTCCTGTTTTTTGGCGGGAGCCGCAACAGTCCCAATCCCCTTGCCGTCATTGCCACAGCGCTGCTGGCGCCGTTTGCCGCATCTCTGGTCCAGATGGCCATTTCGCGGACCCGGGAATATGACGCGGATGAGGACGGCGCCAAGCTCACGGGAGACCCTTTGGCGTTGGCGTCAGCCCTGCGCCGGATCGAACACGGTGTTGCGCTTCAGCCGCTCCCGCGCCGGCAAGACCTGGTCAACTCTTCGCACCTGATGATTGCCAATCCCTTTAAGGGAGGCGGCATGGCAAAGCTCTTCTCGACCCACCCGCCCATGCAGGAGCGAATTTCCCGGCTGGAACAGATGGCGGGGCCGCCCCGGCGCTAGCCGCCATCCGCTACCAGCAGTGGGCACGGCCTAGCTGCGGAAGTTCACGAACTG
Organism: Pseudarthrobacter sp. PS3-L1; assembly: GCF_030063285.1. Classification (GTDB taxonomy): domain Bacteria; phylum Actinomycetota; class Actinomycetes; order Actinomycetales; family Micrococcaceae; genus Arthrobacter. The sequence continues at coordinate 105,406 of NZ_JASISU010000004.1, forward strand.
CAGGTCAGCTTCGTCGAAGTCCTTGAGCAGGGTCATGGTGGCCTGCAGGTCATCGCGCGACTTGGAGGTAACGCGCAGTTCGTCGCCCTGGATCTGGGACTTGACGGTCTTGGGGGCCTCGTCCCGGATGATCTTGTTGATCTTCTTGGCGAGGTCCTGTGCGATGCCTTCCTTGATGGTGGATTCCAGACGGAACTCCTTGCCGGAGGGGTAGGGCTCGCCAGTATCCAGGGATTTCAGGGAGATGCCGCGCCGGATCAACTTGGACTGCAGGACATCCAATACGGCGAGGACGCGCTCCTCGGAATTGGCTTTCATCAGGATCTTTTCGCCGCTGAAGTCCACTTCAGCGCCAACTCCCTTAAAGTCGTACCGCTGGACGAGTTCCTTCTGCGCCTGGTTCAGGGCGTTGGCAACCTCCTGCTTGTCTACTTTGCTTACGACGTCGAACGTGGACTCGCCTGCCATGTCACTCCTTGGGTTGATGGACCGTGGGCCCGGTTTCGCTGGCTTCAACACTAATACGGATGCGTGGGAACGGAAGCCTGTAGGGCGCCTTCTTCACAGCTCACTGACAGCCGGGCCACTGCGGGAATCAAGCTGGGAGCTGCACAGTTGACTGGAGCAGGAGTTCTATTCAGGAGAGCAGCATGAGCAACAAGACCACCCGCTACGTCACCCGCAGCACCACCGTGGCGGCCGGGGCCATCGCAACAGCTGTCACAGCGGCGGCTGTGGCGGCTTCTGTGATTCTGAGCCCTGTACCCAATGCCTCGTCCCGGATGGATGGTGTGCACCAGGACCTCATGCGTGCCGTGCAGCTGAACCAGCTGACGCTGGAGCAGGCACAGAGTTTTGAGCAGAAAATGGCCGGCCAAATCTACGGTGAGGCGTGACCTGGGGGTCGTTTCCCAGCAGCCCTGCCCCGATTCGATTCTTGGGCGGAAATTCTGTAAAGTTGTTTTGCCCGCGGTTCACGGAAGTGAAACGGTCCGGAAACGGAGTGTTTTTCAGACGGAGCAGCAGGTGATCTTCTTTTGAAGTTCGGCAGATTACCCGAGCGGCCAAAGGGGGCTGACTGTAAATCAGCTGGCGTAGCCTTCACTGGTTCGAATCCAGTATCTGCCACCCAAGGAAATACCCCCGGAACCAGCTGGTTCCGGGGGTATTTCTGTAAGATCCCGGGCCTTCCTTCCCACGCAGGTTACCCAGCGGTAACATGGCGGCATGCACCTGCTTCTGCGAACCCTGATCCTGCTTGTCACCTCGAGGCGGCGTCCGCCACTGACTGCCTGGGACACGTCATCACTCACACTTCGGGTGCTTCCCACGGACATTGACATTGCCCTGCACGTAAACAATGGAATGTATCTGGCCCTCATGGACCTCGGCCGGTTTGACCTCCTCATCCGTAGCGGAATGTGGACGCGGATGCGGCAGCGCTCATGGGGCCCGGTCGTCGCGGCGGAAACCATTGCCTTCCGCAAGTCGCTGAAGCTGTGGCAGAAGTACAGCATCGAAACAAAGATCATTGGTCTCGACGAGAAAGCCATCTACAGCGAGCAGCGGATGGTGGTGGATGGCGAAATCTACGCCCGTGCCTTCATTGCAACCAGGTTGGTCCACAAGGGCAAGCCGGTGAGCCAGGACGCCATCATTGCCGAATTGGGAACTCCGCCGGCGGAGCTTGAGTTGCCGGAGTGGATCCATGCCTGGCGGGAAAACAACGCCCTGCCCGGGGCGCGCCGGCCCGCTCCGCACCTGTGGGGCAGCCGGTCCTAGACGCCCACGTCACGTTGCTCAAGCGCGATGGCAGCCACCGCCACTAGCGCACCGGAGATTCCCCAGAGCCATCCCACCGCTGCCCAGTTGGCGCCGTTGGCTAACGGCGAATTCGCGTAGGCCCAGGTATAGGGGCTGACGTCCAAGAGCCATGCCAGATCCGGGGACTGGCGCCCCACAGCATTGCTGACGTAGCTGAGCACAGCAACCGCGCCGCCAGCGGCGAGTCCCACGGAACGGCGTCCGCTGATGGCCCCAGCGCAGAGGGCCGCGCTTCCGCTGACCAGGGCCAACCCGGCGAACAGGGTTGCCGCACCCACGGCATGGGAGGGGGCGATCCCCAGCTGTGCCGGACCGTTCAGGGCCAGCACCAAAGTCAGCAGCACCAGGGAGAGCAGTACTATTCGGAGAGTCATCGCCAGCGACCGCTCAAAGACCACCTGGACCCGCCGAACGCCATGGGCGAGGGTCAATTCCAGCTGGCCGGATTCCTCATCGGCGCCCACAGCCGCCGCGCCCCATGCGACACTGGCGATTGCCATCAGCAGAAAGCCGATCAGGCCAAACAGCGTTGCCTGCGTGTAGCCGGGCCCGGTGGCAATCTGGTCGTAGTTCAGCGCTTTTGTCATTTCAGCAGGCAGGGAGCTGATCAAGTCCTGCATCTGGGTACTGCCGCCAAGGGAGGGGTACAGCGGAAGGTATAAAAAAGCTGCCGCGGCCAAGCCAAGGCCCCAGGCCAGGGTGGACCGCCAGGAATCACCAAGTGCCCGGCGGAAAAGCGGTAGCCGGATCACGTCGGGTCCGCCTGGTGCTCGGAGTAGAGCGCCAGCACGGACTGCTCCAGATCCGGCTCCTCGATCACAAGGTCGGTGAGCTCAAGCGAACCGAGGGCACGGACCAGTGGTTGCACAGCTCCCTCCAGTGTGGCGGTCAGCGTCACGCCGCCGTCGGACGCTACTGCCTCGACCTGCCCCAGTCCGGGAACTGCCAAGAGCCGGGCGACGGCGTCGCCAGCAGTGATCTTCGATGCACCCAACCGGACGCGGCGCACTGCGCTTGTTCGGAGGGCCTCCATGGACTGTTCTGCGATGATCCGCCCATCTCGAAGGATGGCCCCTGTGTCAGCGGTCTGCTGGATTTCGCTGAGGACGTGCGAGCTGAGGAAGATGGTCTGCCCGTTGATGCTGGCCTCGTGGACCATGCTGTGGAATTCCTGCTGCACAAGCGGGTCCAGCCCACTGGTGGGTTCGTCGAGGAGCAATACGTCTGGCTGGTGCATGAACGCCTGGACCAGGCCAAGCTTCTGCCTGTTCCCCTTGGACAGCTTGCGGGCATGGCGGTCAAGATCGAGCCCCAAACGCTCAGCCAGTTCCCCAATGCGGCCCGGTTCAACGGGGCCGCTGATGTCTTCATAGCGCGCCAGCAGCTGCCGGCCGGTTACCCGGCCCGCCAGGAAAAGCTCGCCGGGAAGGTAACCAATACGGCGCCGCAGCGCAGGCCCACCCTGGCGGGGATCCTGGCCCAGTACCCTCACCTGGCCACTGGTGGGCCTGATGATGTCCAACAGGCAGCGCATGGTGGTGGTCTTGCCACTGCCATTGGGTCCGATTACCCCGTACACCGACCCCGCGCGGACTGTCAGGTCGACTCCGTGGAGTACTTCCCGGCTGCCAAAGACCTTGGTCAACGACTGCACCGAGATCACTGCATCCATGGCCCCACCCGCCCTGCTGGTTTGTGCTGATGATGTTCAGCGTAAGCCTCAGTGGTGCCTGTGTATACGGGTGCAGCAGGACCGGGCGTCCATAACGCGCGGAGCGAACACCTGGCACATTCTGGCGACATTAGGACCCCGTTCCCGTACCGTAGAACGTATGGCTACCGTAGACATCACAGGCGAACAGTTCGCATCGACCATCCAGGACAACGACATTGTGCTTGTTGATTTCTGGGCCGAATGGTGTGGGCCCTGCAAGCAGTTTGGACCCACGTACTCCGCAATCTCCGAGAAGCATCCGGAGATTGTCTTCAGCAAAGTGGACACCGAAGCCGAGCAGCAGCTCGCCGGTGAAGCTGGCATTACCTCCATCCCCACACTGATGGCGTTCCGCGAGAAAGTTCTCGTGTTCTCTCAGCCGGGCGCCCTCAACGCACAGCAGCTTGAAGAAGTTGTCAGCGCAGTCAAGGCACTGGACATGGAAGAGGTCCACGCCCATGTGGCCCGCTCGCAGGCAGAGGCCGAGGCAGCTGCAAGTAACCAGGACGGTACGCCCCAGGCATAACCGCCTGGTGCGAAAAGGCCGCCGCCCCCATCACGTGATGGGGGCGGCGGCCTTTTTATGTAGTTCCGTGCAGTGAATGATCAGACCCGTTCAACCTTGGGTGGGTGGGCCAGCAGGGCGCTGAGGGATTCACCCAGGTCCTGTAGGGCACTGCCCTTGCCATGGGCGGCAAGATCTTCCTCGGAAGCCCACTGCTCCGTGAGGACCAGTTTCTCTTCGGTTGCCTCGGTCAGTTCGTAGCGAAGGCAACCGGGCTCGTTGACCACCTCGTCGATGGCGATTTCGAGGGCAAGCTTCACGCGGAAGAACTCGCCTTCATTGGGGATAAAGGTTGCCAGGAGATTAATTGGATCACTCATGCCAGCAACCCTACCGGCCACGGTGGGCGCAACCCCAGTGCAGCCCACGCCGTAGATACTTCTCAGCAGCACCAACGCTTGGTAGCGTGCCATCATGCGCGCATACACTGCCGGGGACATTGACGTCCCCCTGCTCGAGGAAACCATTGGCCAGAACTTTGAGCGGATGGTGGCTGCTTTCCCACTCCACGACGCCTTGCTTGAGGCTGCTGCGGTTCCTGGGGAGGAAGCCAGGCGCTGGAGCTATTCAAAGATGAACGACGACGTCGACAGGCTCGCGCGGGCGCTGCTCGCCATGGGCATGGCAGTGGGTGATCGGATTGGGATCTGGAGCCCCAACTGCGCCGAATGGACGCTCCTGCAGTACGCCACAGCAAAAATCGGTGTCATTCTGGTCAACATCAACCCCGCGTACCGCTCGCACGAACTGACTTTCGTGGCAAGGCACAACGGCATGCGGATGCTGGTTGTTGCACCCTCGGAGCCCAAAAGCGACTACGTGGCCATGGCCCGGGCAGCGCTCGCCGAGTGCACCGAGCTTCGTGATCTCGTTTTTTTGCCGGACCATGGAGCCGAAGGACTCACTGCCGGCGATCCCGTCGTAGCGGCGGAACAGACATACGCCGAACTGTTGCGGCGCGCTGACGACGTCGGACATTCTGCGCTCCAGGTCCGGTTGGCTGGCCTTGACCCACACCACCCCATCAACATCCAGTACACCTCCGGAACCACGGGTTTTCCCAAGGGCGCTACGCTGACCCACCACAACATCCTGAACAATGGGTTCTCCATCGGTGAGCTCCTGGGCTACACAGCCCAGGACAGGGTGGTCCTTCCAGTACCCTTCTATCACTGCTTCGGCATGGTGATTGGGAACCTGGCAGCACTTAGCCACGGGGCCGCCACCATTATCCCCAGCCGTGGTTTTACTCCGGCGGCAGCGCTGGAAGCGGTCCAGGACTTTGGCGGCACCTCACTCTACGGGGTCCCCACCATGTTCATTGCCGAACTGGCCCTGGCAGACTTCGCTTCCTATGACCTGTCTACCCTGCGGACCGGCGTGATGGCAGGTTCACTCTGTCCCATCGAAGTCATGAAACAGGTCATCACGGACATGAACATGGCGGATGTGGCGATTTGTTACGGAATGACGGAGACGTCGCCAGTCTCCCTGATGACCCGAGCCGGGGACTCCCTGGACCAGCGCACCCAGACTGTCGGGCGCACCATGCCGCACTTGGAGAGCCGGATTGTGGACCCTGCCACCGGCGTCGTGCTGGACCGCGGGGACATCGGTGAATTGTGCACCAGGGGATATTCGGTCATGACCGGCTACTGGGATCAGCCGGACAAGACCGCCGAGGCCATTGATCCTGAGGGGTGGATGCACACCGGAGACTTGGCCCGAATGGATGTGGACGGGTACGTGGTCATCGAGGGCCGGATCAAGGACATGGTGATCCGTGGCGGGGAAAACATCTACCCGCGGGAGATCGAGGAGTTCCTCTATACCCACCCGGACATCCAGGACGTCCAGGTAGTTGGGGTCCCGGATGCCAGGTACGGCGAGACTCTGCTGGCCTGCGTGATTCTGGCACCCGGCGCCGCTGTCATGGACCTTGCCGCGCTGCAGGAATTCTGCCGGGACACCTTGGCGCACTACAAGATTCCACGGCTCCTGGAAATCCGGACGGAGTTTCCCATGACGGTGTCCGGCAAGATCCGCAAGGTGGCATTGCGGGAGGAAGCCGTAGCCCGGCTGGGCCTGTAGCTTGCAGGCGCTGCATTTGGCGCGGGTAGCTGCCCCGGCAGGGACGGCTGGCCCGGGCTGGTCAGTGCCGGCGGTGATCCTGGATGGTCATCCGCGGTCCGAACGTGGGCTTGCGGTATCCGGTGCTCTTGATCAGGCGGACCACGCGCTGACGGTGACCCCGCCAGGGTTCCAGGAGTTCGAGCATGCCAGCATCATCTGTCCTCTTCCCCGTCAGCGCGGCTCCCACGTAGGCAGCCAGATGGTAGTCGCCCACGGCGATTGAGTCAGGACAGCCGTGGGTCCGCTGCACCACCTCGGCAGCAGTCCAGATCCCAATGCCGGGGACCGTCTGGAGTTTGGTGCCTGCCTCGATCGCCGGCAGGTCAGCCAAGCGTTCAAGCGCTGCGGCCGAGCGCAGGGCACGCATGACCGTGGCGGAGCGCTGCGGCCCCACCCCTGCCTGATGCCAATCCCAGCTGGGGACCTGGAGCCACTGCGCGGCGGTAGGGCCGACGATGAGCCCGGCAGGAGCCAGCGCACCAGCCTGGGGTGCTGGCCCGCCGTGCCGGTGCATGAGCCAGCGGTACCCCCGGCGGGCCTCGATCACCGTGACCTTTTGCTCCAGGATGATGTGGACCAACTGATCCACCATGCGGCCGCTGGAGGGCAGCCGGGTGGTGGTGCTCCGGCGTCGGGCGTCCTGGACCATGCGCGGCAGGGTGGCGCTAAATGCCGGTTCATCAAAAGTTGTCCAGTCATCTTGTTCGCCCAGGAGCCGGGGGAGCGTAGCCAGGGCAGCCTCCGCGCCGGGACCCCACGCCTGGGCATCCACGCAGGATTCCGCAACCGGGACACCAGTAAACGTGAAGCGTACGGTGACCGGGCCCGCGGCGGTGTTCCAGGCATTCCAGAGGACGCCCCCCTCAAGCAGGAAAGAAGGATCGCTGCCACCGCGTAGCAGCGGACCCAGGGTCTGGGTGAGGCTGTAGGGACCATCCGGAAACCATCGAAGCGAGGCATCCGCAGCGGCGGCCAGCCGGGCGGGAGCATCTGCAACGGTCATGGATCCATGGTGCCACGATCCACTGACATTCCGCTGGGCGCCCTCCCACCTGGCCCCTCCCCGCAAGGTAGCGCTAGGTTTCGTTTTGAGCCCTCAAAACGACAGTTGGCGCTCCCTAGCTGGGGACGGAGGGAGTAGCAGTCGCCAGCAGCGCGGATTCCCTGCCCGCCGCCCACGTTCCGGTGAGCGCAGCACCTGCCGGGGGCTCGACGTCGATACCCAGTTTTCGGACCACTGCCACTGTGAAGCCACTCGCTGTGATGATGGTGAGGTTCCCCTCCGTGCGGGACTCTATGGTTCCAACGGCGGGGACCTGAGCCCCTGCTGACCCCGTGCTGGCAAGGCTGATGGTTGCTGGGAGTGCAATGCGTTCCTCGCCACGATGCTGCACCTGATCAGCCTGCGGCTCTCCGGCCAGCACCGCACCGGCCATGGATGCGGCATACAGGGGATCACCGGTGGCGTCGTACACCCACCGTGTACCCAGAACCGAGTGCTCGGTAGTGCTCAGCAGATAGGACTCGGCGCCATCCAGCGGGGACCCCCGGTAAGTGACAGGCACCTGATACAGCGTTGCACCGCTCCTGATCAGCAGCGTCTCAATACCTACCAGGCCTGCGGGATCGTCAAAACGGAAAGACGCAATCCGCTCCAGCGCAAGGGTATCCACGGGAACAAACCACTGCTGGTCCTGCAGCCAGGCGCCGATCATGTCCAACTTCGAAGGGGTGATGGTGGCATCGTAAATGATTGACATGGGGCCAAGCATAAGTGAGCGCGGCTAGTGGGACCTTCACGGCATTCCTGCGCCCAGCCATAGTGCCAGCACTGCAAGGGGTACAACGAGGACGACGGCGGCCAGGCCAGCAAGGGCAAGCGCCCCGGCACGGACGGGGACGTTGAGCGCCCGCAGCCGTTCGAGCCACAGCAGCGTAGCAAGGGAGGCCCACGGTGTGAGGAGGGGCCCAAGGTTCACACCAATCAGCAGGGCCGCGAAACGGACCGGGGAGCCGGCCAGGGGTTCAAGGGCCAGGTATGCGGGCAGGTTGTTCACGGCATTGGCTGATCCCGCGCCCACGCCAGCGAGCTGCAGCAGGGCGGGAAACGATTCGCCCGTGCCAGCCACTCCGGCCAGCACCTCCGTCAGGCCGTGGGCGTGGAGCGCCTCCACAACCATGAAAAGCCCGCACGTCAGCAGCAGGGGGCGCCAGGGCACCATGGTCCAGCGCAGGACGGATCGCTGGCGCACAAGGAACAGGACCAGCAGGGTGAACGCTGCGGCCCCGGCCGGGTAGGCCACAGGAAGGCCCGACACCAGGAGGGGGAGCAGTACCGCCAGGACTCCGGCAGCAGTCCAGAACAGCGTGCGGTCCGTTATTCCCTCCGCAGGGCGCTGCCGATACGTTCCGGACAGGTCCTTGCGGAACATCAGCCACAGAAGGGCCACCGGTACCACGATTCCCACCAGCGCGGGAGCCCAGACGAGGCGAACAAATGACGCTGGATCCAGTGCGAGGCGATCCTGGGCCAACAGGTTGGTCAGGTTGGAAACCGGCAGGAGAAGGGACGCTGTATTGGCCAGCCACACGGTGGTCAGGGCAAACGGCAGCGGTGGGATCTTGGCATGCAGCGCAAGCAGGACCACCACCGGCGTCACCAGGACGGCCGTGGTGTCGAGGGACAGGAACACAGTGGAAACGGTGGCAAGCGATACCACCAGGAGCCACAGCAGGAAAACCTTCCCACGCCCCAGGACGGCCAGTCGTGCCGTCACCGCGCGGAACAGGCCGGCGCTGTCCACCAGTTCGGTCACGATCGACATTGCGACCACGAAGGCCAGGATGGGAATTGTCCTGCCGGCAAGAACCTGAAAATCCTGCAGGGGAAGAAGACCTGTTAGCAGTGCTGCCAGGCCGGCAAGGGCTACTGCGACCGGAAACGCATAGCTCTTCAGGAGGCCCTTCCAGCGCAACCTTCCCGGGCTTTTCCTGCGGTCCGTGATGGGGCCTTGCGTGTTCTTCACCGCATGATCTTCCCATCCCAAGAGCGACCTGTCTGTGCAGGTGCCCACCAGCTACGCCCGCAGAGCCGCGCGGCGGCGCTCCGTGGGCCAGTCCCAAGGCCCCCGTTCGTCAGCGCCGGCTGCGTGCAGGCGGTAACTTTGTAGGTATGAAGTACGCCCAGTCCATCCTGGACCTCATTGGCAAGACCCCACTCGTCAAGCTCAACCATGTGACCGAAGGCATCTCCGCCACCGTCCTGGTGAAGCTGGAATACCTTAATCCTGGCGGATCCATCAAGGACCGCATTGCGGTGAACATGATCGAAACCGCTGAGCGTGAAGGCAAGCTGCATCCTGGCGCCACCATCGTTGAGCCCACCTCCGGCAATACCGGTGTTGGCCTGGCGCTGGTAGCCCAGCAGAAGGGCTACAAGTGCGTTTTTGTGGTCCCGGACAAGGTGGGCGAGGACAAGCGCTCGGTGCTCAGTGCCTACGGCGCTGAAGTTGTGGTCACGCCAACGTCGGTCCCGCCGGAGAGCCCGCAGAGCTATTACGGGGTGTCGGACCGTCTGGTCAGGGAAATTCCCAACGCCTTCAAGCCTGATCAGTTCTCCAACCCAGCGGCCCCGGCCAGCCATTACCAGAGCACCGGTCCGGAAATCTGGGAAGACACTGACGGCAAGATCACGCATTGCATCATTGGTGCAGGTACCGGGGGGACCATTACCGGAACGGGGCGCTACCTGAAGGAGGCCTCTGCCAACAGGGCAGCAGCCGACGGTGGCGTGGTCAAGATCATTGGTGCGGACCCCCAGGGTTCCGTGTACTCCGGCGGAACGGGCCGGCCCTACTTCGTCGAGGGTGTGGGCGAGGACATGTGGCCAGATAACTATGACAAGGGTGTGGCTGACGCCGTGATCGCCGTCAACGACGGCGAATCCTTCGCCATGACCCGGCGCCTGGCACGCGAGGAGGGCCTTCTGGTGGGCGGCTCCTCAGGAATGGCTGTGGTGGCTGCGCTGGAAGTCGCCCGTGATCTGCCGGCCGACGCCGTCGTCGTCGTCATTCTCCCCGACTCCGGCCGCGGCTACCTGGGCAAGATTTTTAATGACCAGTGGATGCGCTCGTACGGATTCCTCTCCAGCGGTGAGGAAGAATCCGTAGGGGAGGTCATCAAACTCAAGAACGGCGATCTGCCCGATCTGGTGCACATTCATCCCAATGAGACGGTTCGTGACGTCATTAACATCATGAATGAGTACGGTGTAAGTCATATCCCCGTCCTTTCCCAGGAACCCCCGGTGGTCATGGGTGAAGTGCTTGGCTCTGTTGACGAACGCACGCTGACTTCCAAGCTGTTCCGCAACGAAGCCATGCTGACGGACAAGATTTCCGAGCACATGCAGGCGAGACTGCCGGTGATCGGGTCGCTGGAATCCATTTCAGCAGCCCGCAAGCTGCTCTCCGAGTCTGACACCCTGATGGTGACTTTTGTGGGCGCGCCCGTGGGTATTCTGACCCGGCACGACCTCCTGGCCTACCTCAGCAACTGAAAGCGAGCACCATGGTTATCTCAGAGAATTCAGGTTTTAATACCCGCGCCATTCACGCCGGGCAGGCTTTCGAGCCGCGGACCGGCGCGGTGGTTCCACCCCTGCACTTCAGCTCCACCTATGCCCAGGACGGTATTGGCGGGCTCCGCGAAGGGTACGAATACGGCCGCAGCGCGAACCCCACCCGTGACGCACTCCAGGAGCAGCTTGCTGCGCTGGAAGGCGGTTCGCACGCATTCAGCTTCAGCTCGGGCCTGGCTGCTGAAGACGCGCTGATCAAAGCGCTGATGCGTCCTGGCGATCACATTGTGTTGGGCAACGACGCCTATGGCGGAACGTACCGCCTTATCAACGGTGTCCTGGGGGACTGGGGTATCGGTAACACCGCAGTGGACATGGCTGATCTGGACACTGTCCGTGCAGCCGTGGCCGCTGGTGGTACCAACGGTGGCAGCACCCGTTTTGTGTGGGTGGAGACGCCCTCCAACCCGATGATGAAGGTGACCGATATTGCCGCTCTGGCAGAGGTGGCACACGACGCCGGGGCCCTCCTGGTAGTTGACAACACTTTCGCATCGCCCTACCTGCAGACGCCGCTGGCTCTGGGGGCGGACATCATTATCCACTCCACGACGAAGTACATTGGCGGGCACTCCGACGTGGTGGGTGGTGCCGTTGTGGTCAACGACGCCGAACTGGCCACCAAGGTTGGCTTTGTCCAGTTTGCTGTGGGTGCTATTTCCGGTCCCATGGATGCCTTCCTCACCACGCGTGGCCTGAAGACGCTGGGGGTGCGCATGGACAGGCATTCCGACAATGCAATGGCGGTTGCGCAGTGGCTGGAGGGCCGTTCGGAGGTGGAGGCCGTGCATTACCCCGGCCTCCCGTCGCACCCCAGCCACGAACTGGCCAAGAAGCAGATGAAAAAGTTTGGCGGGATGATCTCCGTGCAGTTCAAGGGTGGCGCCGCTGCTGCACGTAAGGTGGCGGAGTCGACGTCGGTGTTCACGCTTGCTGAATCACTCGGTGGCATTGAATCCCTCATGAACTACCCGTCAGAGATGACACACGCCTCAGTCAAGGGCACGGAGTTGGCAGTCCCCGAGAACCTGATCCGGCTCTCCTGCGGCATCGAGGATGTTGCTGACCTGATTGCTGACCTGGAGCACGCCTTCGCCGCCATTGGCTCAGCTAGCTAGCTGACGCGCGCGAGCCCTAAACGGCAGATGGCACGGTGCTGCAGTTCCCTTTGTGAGGACTGCAGCACCGTGCCATCGTTGCGTCGTGGGTGTTTTTCCTACTTCACCGAACCCTCAGTGAGTCCACCACGCCAGAAACGCTGCAGGACCACCATGGCAATGCCCAGCGGGATAATCGAGAGCAGGACGCCACCGGTGGTGAGCTCGTAGAACTCGGGGAGCCTGTCCACCTGGCTCAGCCAGTTGTTCAACCCAAGCGTGATGGGGTACAGGTTCGAGTCGGAGAGCATGACCAGCGGCAGGAAGTAGTTGTTCCAGATGCCGACCAGCTGGAACAGGAACACTGTCACCAGCGCCGGCGTCAGGACACGGAGGCCGATGGTGTGGAAGATCCGCAGTTCGCTGGCACCGTCAAGGCGGGCGGCCTCCATCAGTGAGGTGTCCACTGTGGCCTGGGAGTAGATCCTGCAAAGGAAGAGGCCAAAAGGGGAAACCAGGGAGGGCAGCAGGACACTCCAGTAGGTGTTGGCGATCCCCATCTGGCTGAAGAGGAGGAACAGCGGCAATGCGGTTGCGGTTCCCGGAACCAGGACTCCGCCCAGGATGGTGCCGAACACCAGGTTCCGTCCCCTGAATTCATACTTGGCCAGTGCGTAACCGCCAGCAGCTGCGAAGTAGGTAGCCACCAGGGCGCCGACGCCGGCATAGAGAACCGAATTGAGGAACCACTGCAAGAAGATGCCGTTGTCGTAGGAAAGGACCCGGGAGATGTTCTCCCACAGGGCAAAAGTGGGGGCAAACCAGAAACCGTTGGTACCGAAAAGGTCCGCCGTGGACTTGGTGGCAGCAACCACCACCCAGTACACCGGGACCAAGAAGTACGTGGCCACGACCACCAGCACTGCAGTGACGATGATAGTCGAGGACCGGCGCTTTCCGGCGGAGCGGTCCTTGGTGGCCCGGGAAGCGCGGACAGTAGTGTCCTTCGTCGTCTTGGGATTCGCGGTGGTGGTCATGAGGACTTCCTGTTCGTGAATTTGAGGAAGACGAAAGACAGCGTGAAGGCAGCCAGGGCGATCAGGACCGCCTGTGCTGCGGCCACGTTGTAGTCGTTGTAGGCGAACGCCGTTGTGTAGGCGCTGAGGTTCGGCGTGTATTGGCTGTCGATTGCCGGCGCCACGGTTTTGAGGACCTGCGCCTCCGCGAAGAGCTGCAGCGTTCCAATGATCGAGAACACGGTGGTCAGTACTAGGGCCGGTCGGATCAGGGGAAGCTGGATGCTGGTGGCCACGCGGAGGGTCGATGCACCGTCAACCTTGGCAGCCTCGTAGAGCTCGACAGGGATGGACTTGAGCTGGGCCACAATAATGAGCATGTTGTAGCCCGTATAGCTCCAGGTCACAATGTTGGCGATGGACCACAGGACGGTATCAGGTCCCAGGAAATCCGGGCTGAGGCCGAAAACACCCGCAATATCCAGGAGCGGGCTCAGGCCTGGAACGTACAGGAAGGACCAGAGGATGGTGGCGATAACCCCTGGGACACCGTAGGGCAGGAAATAGGCAGCCCGGAAAAAACCCGGCCACTTGGCGGAGCCTGATTCGAGCATCAGGGCCAGGACTGTACAGAGCACGATCATAAACGGCACCTGGACAACGCCAAAGAGCAGCATGCGTCCAATCGAGGCGACAAAACTGCCATCGGAGAGCGCCTGGGCGTAGTTGCTGAAGCCTGCGAACCCGCTTGTCACACCGGCTTCTCCGAACAGGCCACTCCGGGTGACCTTGGTGAAGCTGGAAATGAGCGCCACGATGATGGGCAGGATGAAGGTCAGCAGGAACAGTGCCAGAAAAGGTGCCAGCAGTATCCAGGGCGCGCGGGCCGTGGCGCCCGTCCGGTGTGTGCCACGGGCGGCTTTGGTGGGAGTCCGCTGGCCGGGGCGGTCTTCCTGGCGAGGCTGCGCACCCGCGGTGTGGGACGTCGTCGTCATGACGCCTCCTTTCGGATGGTGAGGCCCTTGTTCCTGAAGACGGTCATGATTTGCTGCTCCGAGGTGACGATTGAATCCATCAAGCTGGTACCTGATGCTTTTTTCCGGAACCCGTCACTGAGGATATTGAATGACTGCTGGGTGACTGGCCACCAGCTCCAATCCTGGTTCTGGGCAGCCGAGGCGGGGACGAAGATTTCCTCGTTGTAGCGCTGGCCGCTGAAAAACGGTGACGGCTCAAGCCGTGTGGTGCCGATGAACTCTGGGGCTGGTGACCAGCCGATTCCGCTGTTGAGAATCATGGCGTCGATGCCTTCTTTTGACGTGGTCATCCAGGTTGCAAATTCCAGGGCTTCCCTGGGGTGCTTGCTGTTGGCGAGAACCGCTGCTGTGGAGCCACCCAGGTAGGACGAGCCATATCCGGTACTGCCCCATATGGGCATGGGTGCAACACGCCATTTCCCTTCGCCGCCGCTGACGCCCTGGACCAGTGCATCGCCCCAGCTGCCTGATGTGACTGAGCCGATCCCGCCCTTGGCCGCAGCCGCGAACCAGCCGGGGGAGTACGCACCATAGCCGGTCTGGACGATGTCGTCCGTGATGGCTTTGTCGAAGAACCTGGCAACGTCCATGGTGGCGTCATCTGTCATGTTGATGACCCAACCGTCTTCTTCTGCCTTGAGCCAGTTGGCGCCGGCTTGCGTTGCGAACGCCGTAAAGACTGAGGCATCGGCGAGCGGGAAGCAGTCCAGGTAGGCATCCTGCGTGCGCAGTTCCTTGCCTACGGCCGCCCATTCCTCCCAGGTAGCAGGAGGTTGGGCGCCAACCTTGGCGAGGACCTCTGGCTGGTAGAACATGCCCATGGGTCCGGCGTCCTGGGGGATTCCGTAGGTTCCGCCGGCGTACTGTACCTGCCCCCACAGCGTCTTGTCGTAGCGGGAAGCGTATTCTTCGGCACCGTAGCGGGAAAGGTCGACCAGGCCGTTGACCAGCACGAATTCCGGGATGGTGCGCAATTCGATCTGGGCGAGGTCCGGGCCCCCACCGGCTGCCAGGGCAGAGTACAGCTTTTGGTAACCACCGGCGTTGCCGCCTGGAATCCATTCGACATTTACCTGGATCTGGGGGTTCGCCGCGTTCCAGACGTCTGCAACGTTCTGGAGGTCCTTGAGCCACGCCCAATAGGTGATGGTGACGGGTTCTCCGCCCGCAGCCGGAATGACCGGTTTGGTGTTGACGGAGGTAACTCCGGGGGTAGCGCAGCCGGTCAGGATGCCCAGTGCTGCTGTTCCGAGGCCTGCGCCAAGGAGCTGTCTTCGCGATAATTGCGCCATGTGCCTTCACTTCGTTGTGTTCGAAACCAGTGCCGACGACTGTGACATGCGGCACCCCGTTGCCAGGTGAGAAAAAGGCTAACACAAAAGCCGAGTAGCCACTCGAGTTTCATTCTGCGGCCGTCCGCAACGGCTGTACACTGCTTGCCATGAGCACTAAAACGGGGAGCGTACCCGCCCGGCGGGGGCCGTACGCGAAGTCGACCCAACGGCGGGAAGCCATTCTCGCGGCGGCGCACTCGGTGTTTGCCACGCGGGGCTACCGTGGTGGCACCCTGCAGGAGGTTGCTGACCGCGCAGGCATGAGCCAGACCAGCCTGCTGCACTACTTTCCTTCAAAAAGCAGCCTCCTGATGGGTGTGCTCACGTGGCGTGACATGGTCAGTGGTGACGGTGCGCCGGCGCCCGACCTTGAGTCGTCGATTGTTGATTCGGTGCTCAAGCAGGCGCGTTTCAACGAGGGAGTGCCAGGGGTCCTGGAGCTTTACACGGTGCTGTGTGCCGAGTCGCTGACTGAAGGTAACCCGGGCCGGCAGTTTTTCGTCGACAGGTTTGCGCAGCTTCGACGCAACTATGCCCTGCAGCTTTCTGAGTTGGCCGTTGCGGGGAGGCTGCGGCCAGGAGTCGATCCTGACGTGGCCGCCGCATCACTGGTTGGCTTGTGGGATGGTATCCAGACGCAGTGGCTGCTCGCTCCAGGAAGCGTGGACATGTCCGTTTGCCTGAATGCGTACCTCAACCTGGTGCTGTTGCCCGAATAGGGTCGCGCCCGCCGTTGCCCCCCCCCTCGCGGAACTCGGGGTTGCGCCTGCGTCCAGCTAGGCTGAACGCCATGGACGTTACCCCCAGTGAAGGTTCCGGTGCAGAGGCAACCACCCGCAGGAAGGTGCTGGTCACCGGCGTAGGCCGGATGGCAGGAATTGGCGCAGGGGTGGCGAGGCAGTTGGCTGCCGAACAGTGGGACCTGGTGATCACGTGCTGGCCCGCCTATGATCACCGGTTGGGCCTAGGGCAGGAGCCGGACGACGTCGAACGGCTGGTGGCGGAACTTGAGGCCATGGGTGCCGCCGTGCACAGCCTGGAAGCCGATTTTGAGGCCCCGCTCGCCGTCGAGGAATTGATGGCACAGTGTGCTGGGGCTCTCGGTCCCCTGGACGGGATGGTGCTGAACCACACGGAGAGCGTGGATTCGGGAATCTTGGACACCACCGCGGAGTCTTTTGACAGGCACTTTGCCGTGAATGCCCGGGCAGGCTGGCAGCTGATTGCCGCTTTCGCCAGGCAGGTGCCGGACTCAGGTGGCGCAATAGTCGCGCTGACCAGTGACCATACCGCTTTCAACCTGCCCTACGGGGTGTCCAAGGGTGCCCTGGACCGGATTGTGCTGGCGGCAGCCCGGGAGCTTGGCCCGTTGGGGATCTCTGCCAATGTGCTCAATCCCGGTCCGGTAGACACGGGGTGGATGAGCCCTGAGGTACGGGAGTCAACAACGCGTCAGCAACCAACCGGGCGGCTGGGCACCCCTGCAGATGTGGCGCCCACCATTGGGTTCCTGCTCTCACCTGCCGGTCGGTGGGTTTCCGGGCAGCTGATCAAGGTAGACGGCGGGTTTTCGGCCTAGGAAGTGCCCAGGGCTCCAGTGCAACCCTGCAAATATGGCCAAGAACGCACTTGCCGGTGCCGCCCTGGCGCTGTAAAAATGAGTCACACGTCCAACTGGAGGCACCCATGGGCAAGCTGATCTACGCGGCCAACACCTCTCTTGATGGCTATCTTGAGGACGAGGGCGGCTCCTTCGACTGGTCCGTGCCAGATGAGGAGGTGCACGCCTTCTGGAACGAGCACGAGCGGAGTATCAGCACATCGCTTTACGGCCGACGGATGTACGAGACGATGCGCGTCTGGGACAACGACGACTGGTTGGCAGAGGAGCCGCCGGTCGTTCAGGAGTATGCCCAGATCTGGCGCGATGCCAACAAGGTCGTGTACTCCTCAACGCTCCAAGAAGTTTCGACTCCGCGCACCAGGATTGAGCGATATTTTGAACCCGACGCGGTTCGACAGCTCAAGGAGTTGGCCGCCTCGGATGTGAGCATCGGCGGCGCGGACCTCGCTGCACAGGCATTCCGGCACGGTTTGATCGATGAGTGCGTGCTGCTGATGTGCCCCGTCCTGGTAGGTGGCGGCAAGCCGGCGCTTCCCCGGGGTATCCGACTGGACCTCGAACTAGTGGAGCATCGAAGGTTCGGCAACGGTGTGGTCTATGTCCGCCACGCGATACGGAACGCAGCCGTTCGGATGACCGGCTAGCGCCAGCTACGCGTCACGTCGACAGAATTCTTTCTGAGCGCATAGCGCTCACGTCGGCTCTGACACTGTCGGCACGGTCACTGCGCACAGGTCGACGGTGAACCAAGCCCGGCACTTCGTCTAGACCCGGCCGAGCGAGTCTATGTCCTCAAGGAACTGCTGATGGACCGCTTCGCTCACGGTAGTCCTCGTATCCAAGATCGCGTCAACGTAGTCCTGCGTCGATGGTCCCTTGCGCGCTTCCGCGCTGGTCGACCTCGTGCCGCTGTATGCCTGGCCATCATCGTCGTAGACCGCCTTTTCCAGTGCTCGTTGGGAGGCGCTCCGTGCCGCATATTCTATATCCGCAGGGGAGAACCCCTCGGTACGGTCCACCAGAAGCCCCACGTCCACGGCGTCCACCACTGCGGAGGGAATGAAGCGTTGCCACATGGCCTCGCGCGCCTGACGGTCCGGCAGGCCGATCGGGATCACGTAGTCGAAACGGCCGTGGCGCAGGAATGCAGTGTCCAGGGCACGGATGAAGTTCGTGGCGCACACCAGCAGCCGGCCAGGCTGTTCGCGGAAAGCCGGGATGATCTTTAGGAGTTCGTTGGTGACGCCCTGGAGCGGCGACGGCGGTTCACCTGAGCGCTGAGACGCGATCTCCTCCACCTCGTCGATAAAGACGACGGCGTGTTCCAGTTCCGCGATCTCCAGGAAGGTTTCGCGCAGGGCGCCGGCCAGGCCCTTGGGATCGGCGGCGAGCCGGGAAGGAAAAACCTCTACGAACGGCCATTCAAGCCGGGATGCGATCGCTTTAGCGAAAGTGGTTTTGCCTGTCCCGGGGGGACCAAAGAGAACAACGGCGCGCGGTGGCACCACGCCGTACTCGTCGGCGAGATCGGCCTCGGCCAGAGGCAGGACCAGGCGGCGTTCGAGGAGTTTCTTTTCGTTCCGCATGCCGGCGACATTTTCCCAAAGGTCGCGGGCCAGGATGCGGCCGCCAAGCTGGCTCAGGGGCCCGAGTTCCTGGCGCTGGACCGGGATTTTCCGTTCGAAATAGCGCAGGTTTTTCTTCAGGACGAAGCCGTGGCCCAGGAATGCTTCCACCCGGGTCTCGGATTCCGGTATCAGCGCGGAGAGCTTGTTCAACCCGTGCGGCGCCATCCGATTCTCGACGGCGGCCAGGAGCGAGGTTCCAATTCCCTTGCTGCGGTGCTCCGGGAGGGTGGCGAGGAAGACGATCCAGCCCTGGTCATGGGCGGCACGTCCAACGGCTGCACCCACGATCTCATCACCGTGGACCGCCACCACGGCGTGGTCCTTTTCGCAGGAGGCCAATACTTCAGGAAGCGCGTAGACCGGCTCCACATTGGTGGCCTTGAGTGACTCCCAAAGATGCAGGATGCCATCAAGATCGGAGGAGTGGAAATCCCTGATTCGCCAGGCTGCCATCACGTGTGTCCCGTCGTATTCGTCATTGAGCTAACGGTAATTTTGGGCTAGCGGTAACTTTTTCTGCTGGGGTTCAGATCTCACGTGGCATCCAGACCAGGATGACTGCCATTTTTCCTACCCCGCAGCTCCCCGCGCTCGCACCCGGGGTCTGGCGTATCTTCCGGGAGCGCTTCAAGGAACTGCCCTGCTTCATGATCAGGCACGGCACATCGGGAAACAAGACATGCGCACCAGGATCAGTGCATGCTCCGGCCACTTGGACCATGTGAAGGCGGTGGCGTGGTCGACCCGAGCCGCAGAATGGCGGCAGGGCAGCAGTGCGCAATCCCGGCGTGCAGTACCTAGGACCGTTCCCGGTGTCCACGCCGGAGCAGCCGCAGCTTTCCCTGGCTGGTCAGGATACCGAGCACCACAACGACTCCGCCCA
The DNA here is from genome assembly GCF_030063285.1 of Pseudarthrobacter sp. PS3-L1. GTDB lineage: Bacteria > Actinomycetota > Actinomycetes > Actinomycetales > Micrococcaceae > Arthrobacter. The sequence goes on from NZ_JASISU010000004.1 coordinate 124,900, forward strand.
CGGGCTCGTTCCAGTGCAGGACTTCGCCGAGGACAAAGATGCCAAGCACCACGCCAACAAGGGGTGTCAGGTACGTGACGGTGGATGCGGCGGTTGGCCCCCAGGTGTCAACGATGATGGTCATCCAGATGTAGGCGACGCCGGTACCCAGCCCGCCAAGGGCCAGCATGCTCAGTACCACCGACGGATCGAGGGAGATTGGCTCGAAGGCAATGAAGGGCGAAAGTAGCACCATGATGACGGCGGCGAGGGAAATTTCCACCGCGGAGATGACAACAGGGTCGTAAGAGTGCGTTCCCAGAACAAACTTGCGCAGGTAGACGAATGCAATGCCATAGCAGAGTGTTGCGCCGAGGCATGCCAGCTGCGCGGGGACTGACTCATGGATCGCTGGATCCCCGAGTACCCGCCACGGTCCGACCACGAGCGCGACGCCAAGGCCACCAACAAAAATTCCACCTATTTGGAGCCGGCGGAGGCGTTCCTTGGGCAACGCAATCGCTCCAACCGCAAGCGTCATGATCGGTGTTGTCGCATTCAGGATGCTTGACAACCCAGAGGGCAGAAACTGGCCAGCCCAGGCGAACAGGAGGAACGGTGCGACGCACAGGAACACTGAGACAACTGCCAGGTGCGCCCACAGCCGGCGCTCGCGGGGCCAGCGCCGCCGAGTGAGCAGCATGATGAGGCACAGCGTTGCGGCTCCCAGAACCAGCCTTGAGAGTGCGACCTGCGAGGGCGCCAGTCCCGTGAGTCCGGTTTTCATGAACAGGAAGCTGGCGCCCCAGATCAGTGCGGCCCCAAGGTAGGCGAACAGAACTCGGCGGGAGGCAGGCGCCTGCATACCAGCCGCGGGGATGACTTGTGTTTCGCCAGCGGCCATCGCATGCTCCTTCTCTGGGTGAGGTATCGGCCCTGTGCATCGTAGCCTGCGGCAAAGTCAGGGAATGCCTGGCAGAAGCTCCGCGCAGCCGTCTGCCGGCCCTACACTGAATCCATGACTACCGGGTCCGTTCTGGCCATCTGCCGCGTCCACCAGCTCCTGAACGATTCCAGCAGTGTTGGCGTCACGGCTATCGACAAGCGTGCAGTGGAGGGTCCGGTGAAAGTCCACAGGTTGGGCCTGACAGGCGATATCCAGGCGAACAGGGTCCATCATGGCGGGCCGGATCAGGCAATTTACGCCTATTCACAGGAGGATGCCGACTACTGGTCCGCGGAGCTGAACCGTGAGGTGACGCCGGGGATGTTCGGTGAGAACCTGCGCATTGCCGGAGTCCAGGTCACTGGCGCGGTCATAGGGGAGCGATGGCGGGTTGGCACCGCTGTGGAGCTCGAGGTCACCTCTCCGCGCACCCCCTGCGCCACGTTCCAACGGCGTATCAAGGCGCCGCAGTTGGTCAAGCGGTTCACCGAAGCGGGCCGGGTGGGCACCTACCTGCGGGTCATCCGCACGGGCACCATCCAAGCGGGCGACGCCGTCGAACGCTTCCACGTCCCCACCCATGGCGTCACCATCGGAGAGTGGTTCAGCGAACCAAGCCTGGCCGCCGTCGCCAGCCTCAGGGCTGCAGAATCGGCGGGGGAAATCCGCCTGCAGGAGAGCTTCCACTCGGCGTTCCGCACACTGGGGCGTCGGTTGGGTGCCTAAAAGGCTTCTGCACCGCGTGTGCCGAAGCTCACCGCACCTGCCTGTGACAATGATTGGCCTACCGGCAGGGCTGTGCCGTACACTTGAAACATCCCCCACTCCGGAAATCCCTTATTTCCTGCCCAATTGTTGAGGCAGGACTGGCAAGTGTTGGGGCCCGCGATCTTGAAGCGGGCATTTTCATAGGGAGAGCCGGTCAAAGTAAACGCTGTACAGACTGCTGGGATAGCAGCCAAGAGATGCAGCGGGAAGTCCTGCCACGGGATTGCGAAAGCGCCGGACTTCTATGTGACCGGCCGGTCAATGACAGCCCGGCATCCACGCGTCACGTGAACTGCGGCTCCGCTCACCTTGGGTTGTGCTGCTTGCCCCCTATGGATGAGGAAACTCCTATGCCCGAAAACCACAATGATGACGTCCAGACCGAAAATGTAGCGTCCGACGCCGTCACCACCACGGAAAACAACGCCCCTGAGGACGTTGTCACCGAAGCCGTTGTCGCCGAGAAGGCGGCCCCGGAAACTGCTGTCGCCGAGAAGGCAGCCCCGGCTGCTGAAGCAGCGCCTGCAGTCGCCGCAGAGCCCGAAGAAGACGTCGTCAAATTCGTTGACCTTGGCATTGATGAGCGTGTCCTGGCCGCCCTGCAGGATGTTGGCTACGAGAAGCCCTCACCCATCCAGGCCGCCACCATCCCGCTGCTCCTTGAGGGCCGCGACGTCGTGGGCCTGGCACAGACCGGTACCGGCAAGACCGCAGCATTCGCTGTTCCTGCCCTGTCCCGACTGGCAGAACTGCACGACCTCAACGGCCCTTCACGCAAAACCCAGGCCCTGGTTCTGGCACCTACCCGCGAGCTCGCGCTTCAGGTTGCCGAGGCCTTCACCTCCTACGCCAAGCACATCGACGACTTCACTGTCCTTCCCGTCTACGGTGGCTCCGCCTACGGACCGCAGCTTGCTGGCCTTCGCCGCGGTGCCCAGGTGGTTGTTGGGACCCCCGGTCGCGTGATTGACCACATCTCCAAGGGTTCATTGGATCTCTCCGAACTCCAGTACCTGGTACTGGACGAGGCCGACGAGATGCTGCGAATGGGCTTCGCCGAGGATGTTGAGCAGATCTTCCAGCAGACTCCCGAGTCACGCCAGGTTGCCCTGTTCTCCGCCACCATGCCGAGCCAGATCCGCCGGATGTCCAAGCAGTACCTGAACAACCCTGCCGAGATTTCGGTCAAATCCAAGACCACCACCGGCGCCAACACCCGCCAGCGGTACCTGCAGGTCATGGGACCGCACAAGCTCGATGCCCTCACCCGCATCCTTGAGGTTGAAGAGTTCGACGGCGTCATCGCCTTCGTCCGGACCAAGATGGCTACCGAGGACCTGGCTGACAAGCTCAAGAGCCGCGGCTTCCAGGCTGCCGCCATCAACGGTGACATCCCGCAGCAGCAGCGCGAGCGCACTGTCGACGCACTGAAGGAAGGCCGCATCGACATCCTTGTGGCCACCGACGTCGCCGCCCGTGGTCTCGACGTGGAGCGCATCAGCCACGTCATCAATTACGACATCCCGCATGACACCGAGTCCTACGTCCACCGCATTGGCCGCACCGGCCGTGCCGGGCGTTCAGGCGATGCGATCCTGTTCATGACCCCTCGCGAGAAGTACCTGCTGCGCTCCATCGAGAAGGCCACCCGCCAGCCGGTCGAACAGATGCACCTGCCCACCGCAGAGACCGTCAACACCCTTCGCCTGGGGAAGTTCGCCGAGAAGATCACCGAAACCCTGCAGTCGCAGGATGTCTCGGCCTTCCGTGACCTGATCTCCTCCTACGAGGAAGAGCACAACGTCCCCGCAGCCGAGATCGCCGCAGCACTGGCAGTCATGGCCCAGGGTGGACAGCCGCTCCTGGTCAAGGAACTCCCCGCTGCTCCCGAATTCCAGAAGCGCGAACGCGCCAAGGACGGCTTCGGTTCACGCGGTCCTACCCGCACCCTGACCGAGGGCAACGCTACCTACCGGATCGCCGTGGGACGCCGCCAGCGCGTCATGCCGGGTTCGATTGTTGGCGCCATTGCCAACGAGGGTGGCATCTCTTCGGCACAGATCGGCGGCATTGACATCCGCTCGGACCACTCCCTGGTGGAGCTCCCGGCAGACCTCAGCCCCGATCAGCTCAAGGCGCTGTCACGCACCCGGATCGGTGGCGAACTGATCCACCTCGAGCTGGACAACGGCCGCAAGCCGTCCTCCGGTGGCGACCGCGGCGGTTACCAGGGTAATCGTGGCGGCGACCGTGGCGGCTACTCGGGTGGTGGCGACCGTGGTGGCGACCGCGGCGGCAACTTCAAGGGCAACGGCGGCTTCAAGAAGGACTTCCGCAAGACCGACGGCGAGCGCTCCTCAGCTGACCGTGGCGGACGGTCCTTCAGCGAGCGCGGCAGCTTCGGCGGAGATTCACGCAAGCCCCGCACCGAAGGCGGCTTCAAGCCCCGCAACAAGTGGTAGCCACCTGCTGCTGCAGGTGATCCGATAGCACCGCCGATGGACCAGCCTACGGGCTGGTCCATCGGTATTTGAGGCGACGTCACGCCCCACACAGGCCTGCACAAGACCCCTTGCAGTGGGCCACTTCACATGGCGGGGAGCGCTGGCGCCGTCGATTTGTTGGAGCGTCAAACGTCCGGTAGAGTATTCATTCGTTGCCCCCCTAGCTCAGTGGTAGAGCGCGTTCTTGGTAAGAACGAGGTCACCGGATCGATTCCGGTGGGGGGCTCTGAATGAGGGCCTGTGTCAAGGCGGTTTTTGACCGGTTTGATGCAGGTTTTTCTCATTCGTGGCGGTGTAGCTCAGTTGGTTAGAGCGCACGACTCATAATCGTGAGGTCGGGAGATCGAGCCTCCCCACCGCTACAGACAAGACCCCGTGGGCACCGCCTGCGGGGTCTTTTTTGTGTCTCTGGGAGAAGGCAGATATCCGCGGGCAGATTGCGCTGTGAGCGCACGTGGCTGGCCAGTCCCGGGTTGCCGTGCCAACAATGGATGATGACACGAATCGCAATCATTGGCGGCCACGGAAAAGTGGCCCTGCACCTGTCCAAGCTGCTGGCCTCCGAAGGCCACACTGTCACCTCCTTCATCCGCAAACCTGAGCAGGCATCGGATGTTGAAGCAACGGGTGCCACGGCAGCAATGCTGGACATCGAGAACGCGTCCACCCAGGACATTGCCCATGCGCTCAACGGCCAGGAGGCCCTTGTCTGGTCGGCGGGGGCGGGCGGCGGGAGCGCAGAACGCACGTATGCCGTGGATCGGGACGCAGCCATCCGTTCCATGGAGGCCTCCCTCGCTGCAGGCGTGAAGCGCTATGTCATGGTGTCCTACCTGGGTGCGGGACCGGACCATGGCGTTCCCGAGGACAACAGCTTTTTCTCCTACGCCGAGTCCAAAGCCGAGGCGGACGAGTTCCTGAAGGGCACCGCGCTCTCCTGGACAATCCTTGGTCCTGGTTCACTCACGGACGGACCTTCCACAGGGCTTATTGAGCTCAACCCCTCCAAGGACGCTGACAACGGAACCTCACGCGCCAACGTTGCCGTAGTTGCTGCCGCGGTCCTGGCAAGCCCGGACACAGCACGCCGGACCATCGAGTTCGTGGACGGAACCCACACGGTCCAAGAAGCCCTGAACTCCTGATCCCCGGGTCCAGGAGCAGCTTCTCCCGCTAGAGTATAAACGGCGTCCGGCCACCAGGCCGGGCGCCGTTTGCTTGCGCGAAAGGCCATGCCATGGAGCAATTGACAGTGATCGTTGGGCTGCTGCTCGCCACTGTGGTGGCAGTTGGCCTAGGAGATAGGCTGCGGCTGCCGTATCCAGTGCTGATGTTGCTGCTGGCCGCAGCGCTGACCTTCATTCCAGGGTTCCCGCCCCTGGACTTCCCGCCGGAGCTGATCCTTCCGATTTTCCTGCCACCCTTGCTTTTCGCGACCGCGCAGCGCAGCTCATGGTCTGTCTTCCGGCTGCGGTGGCGCACCCTGATCCTGCTCGCCGTTGCCCTGGTGGTGGTTACCACTGCCACTGTTGCCGGAGCAGCTTGGCTGCTGATCCCCGGTATTGGCTTGCCTGCGGCTATTGCCTTGGGTGCCATGGTGGCTCCACCCGATCCGGTAGCAGTTGAGTCCGTCTCTGGCCGGGTCCGCATGCCCCGCCGCCTGACCACCGTCCTGCAGAGCGAGGGCCTGTTCAACGACGCCGCCGCGATTGTGATCTTCCAGGCGGCGGTTGCAGCGACGCTGGATGGCAGTCCGGTGGGGCCCGACGTCGTCCTCCAGTTTGTGCTCGGGGCGGCCATTGCGGTGCTGGTGGGAGTCCTCATGGGATGGTTTACTGCCGTCATCACCAAAATTGTCACCTCGATGGTGGCCCGAAGTGCAGTGACCCTGGTGGTGCCCTTTGGGGCATACATCCTCGCCGAGGAGCTGCACGCCTCCGGGGTGATCGCCGTGGTGGTGACAGCGCTGGAACTCCAGCGCCACTCACGCGCCCAGGACGCCGCTGAGAGGCTCACCAGGGCAGCATTCTGGGATGTGGTGGAACTGCTGGTGACGGGGCTGGCTTTCGGGCTGATGGGGCTGGAAATCCGCGAGGTGGTCCAGGGCCAAGGCGCAGACATTGTTCCGATGATCGGTGTTGCGGTCCTGGTCTGTGTCCTGGTTGTCCTGGTGCGTTTCCTGTGGATCGGGTTGCTTGCACTCAGCTCACGGGCGGGCCTGCACCTGTTCCAGGCCACCAGTTTCAGGGAAGTCCTGATCCTTACCTGGTGTGGCATGCGCGGGCTCGCCACGCTGGCGCTTGCCCTGTCCTTGCCGCTGGCGTTGGATGACGGCACGGACTTTCCCGCACGTGATTACCTGGTAGTCATTTCCTGCGCCGTGCTGCTGACCACCCTGGTGCTGCCCGGCCTCACCCTGCCCTGGCTGATGCGCGTCCTCAAGGCCTCCGCTGACGGCTCCGCCGAGGACGACGCTGTCCGGCACCTGTCTCGCCGGGCCCAGGACGCGGCCCTTGCAGCCCTCAGGCAGAATGAACTGATCAAGGACCTGCCCGAGGACACCCGCAAGGCACTCAAGGCGCGGATGAGTAGGCTCCACACAGACCTTGCGGAGGACAATCCGGAACGGGAGCGGTCCATGGCGAAGCTCAAGCAGGGACGCGAGCTTGCCATCGCCATCCAGAGCATCGCCCTGGATGCGGCTCGTCAGGAGGTTGTGGCAGCGCGCAATGAGCGAGGCGTGGACCCGGAGATCGCTGACCACGTGCTCCGGAAGCTTGACCTGCGCACCATGCTCATGCCGGGGGAGTAGCGGGCAGCCTTACGTCCAGGGTGTGTGTCTCCACAAAGTCGAGGGCGTGACGAACGGCTCCAACCGTGACGATTCCATCGCCCAGCGCGGAGACTGTGACCCTGGGTGGGGTTGGGCTCAGCTCTGCCAGCCTGGCTGTCATGGCCGGGAGCAGGACTCCTGCCGACTCCGCGACGGCTCCACCCAAGACCAGCTGTTCAGGGTTGAGGAGGCTGGACAGTGCCGTAATGACGCGGGCCATCCTTTCGGCAATCCTGGCCAGCACAGCCGCCGATGCGCAGTCACCCCTTGCGGCTGCTGCAAATACCTCGGCGGGTTCCGTACCAGGGACGGGCGCCCACTCCCGGACCAGCGCAGCGATCCCGGCGGTGCTGCCCACGCCCTCCACCAGTTCCAGGAAACTCATTTCGCCAGCCGCGCCGCGTGCGCCGTGGAGCAGCCGGCCGGACTCGATGATCCCGGCCCCCAGCCGTTCGCTGGCCAACAGCACCACCAGGTGGTCCACTCCGGTGCCGGTGCCGCGCCATCTTTCCCCGAGTGCGGCAAGGTTCGCATCGTTCTCCAGCAGGACCCGCCAGCCGTGGAGGTCGTGCAGCGCTGACCGCAGGCCGACGTCGAACTGGCGCCAGAACGGTTGGCTCGCCAGGAGCGTTCCGTCGTTGCTGACCGGTGCAGCCAGTCCTGCCGTCACCGCAAGGACCGAGGCGGCGGTGCTTCCGGCATCGTCCAGCGCAGCCAGGCACACTGTGTCGATGACGCTGATGCGTTCCGCGGCCACGATCTGGGTGTCACGGCAGCTACGGCTTGCCGTCCCCAGGATTGTTCCCCGTAGATCAGCCACTGAGGCAGTGGTTGTTGCTGCCCCGATGTCCACCCCCACCACCACCCCTGCCATGGCGTTGAGTTCGAACCGCCTGGCCGGGCGGCCGGCACCCAATGCGGCTCCGGAAGCGACAACTTCCGTGATCCAGCCGCGCCGGACCAGGTCTTCGCTGACGGCGATGACCGAGGCGCGGGTGAGGCCAGAAGCCGCCATCAGCTCCGTTGCCGTGGCTTCCTGCGTGCCGCGAAGGTGGGTCAGGACGGCCATGGCGTTAACGCGCCGCAGCAGCTGCGGGGTGGCTGCACCAGAGTCTGTCATTGTGTCCTTGACCGTCGACGGGCTCGCGCCCCATACTTGGGAGTGAATATATTTAGATTATATCTAAATTATCCGCACTCAGCGTCTGCAGACAATCACTGCTCGCTGCTGCTTCATCCACCACGGCCCAAAGGATTGATCGCTTGTCCACGTCCGCCACTTTGGCAAACCTGTCCGATGACCCCCGCCTGTCTGATCCCAACTGGTGGCGCCAGGCCGCCGTGTATCAGATCTACCCCCGCAGTTTTGCCGATTCCAATGGGGATGGCCTGGGCGACATCAACGGCATCACAGCAAGGGTGCCCTACCTGAAGAGCCTGGGAATCGACGCCGTCTGGCTCAGCCCGTTTTACCCATCCGCCCTTGCGGACGGCGGCTACGACGTTGATGACTACCGCGACGTGGATCCTAAGCTCGGTACGCTGGATGACTTCGCCAGGCTTTCCACGGCACTGCACCAGGCTGGCATCAAGCTGATTGCGGACATTGTCCCCAACCACTCCTCCAACCGGCACGTCTGGTTCCAGGAAGCCCTGGCCGCGCCCCGTGGGTCAGCGGCCCGGGAGCGCTACATCTTCCGCGATGGCCTCGGCCCCAACGGTGACACCCCGCCGTCGGACTGGGAATCAGTGTTTGGCGGACCCGCCTGGGAGCGTATTACGGAACCCGACGGCACCCCCGGGCAGTGGTACATGCACATTTTCGCCACAGAGCAGCCGGACCTGAACTGGGCCAACCGGGAAATCCGTGACGACTTCCTGAAAACCCTGCGCTTCTGGTCAGACCGCGGCGTGGACGGCTTCCGCGTGGACGTAGCGCACGCGCTCACAAAGGACCTCAGTGAACCGCTCAAGTCCAGTTCGGAGCTGACCGCAGCGAACACCGGTACGGACGGCTTCCCCGACGGCACACACCCGTTCTGGGACCGAGACGAAGTCCACGAGGTCTATACCGAGTGGCGTGAGGTCTTCAACGAATACACCCCGCCGCGGACCGCCGTGGCTGAAGCCTGGGTGCACGCCAGCCGGCGTGCCCGCTATGCCAGTCCCGAAGGACTGGGCCAGGCCTTCAACTTCGACCTCCTGCAAGCACACTTCAACGCTGGCGAGTTCCGCGAGATCATCACCCGCAACCATGAGGAAGCCCTTGCCACCGGAGCGTCTTCCACATGGGTCTTCTCAAACCACGACGTCGTCCGGCACGCCACACGGTATGGCCTGAGCACCGCGGACGGCAAGGACGTGGGTGGCCAGGACGGCAAAGGCTGGCTCCTCCGCGGGGCTCCGGCCAACGAGGTGGATGCGGCACTGGGGCTGCAGCGGGCCCGGGCAGCATCCTTGCTCCTGCTGGCACTGCCCGGTTCCGCGTATCTCTACCAGGGAGAGGAACTCGGCCTGCAGGAAGTGGGGGATATTCCCGACGCTGACCGGCAGGATCCCACGTTCTTCCGAAACAAGGGTGTGGAAGTGGGCCGTGATGGTTGCCGCGTGCCCCTGCCCTGGACCGCAGAGGGGCCTTCCTTCGGTTTCGGTGAGGGCACAGCACACCTGCCGCAGCCCGAGTGGTTTAGCGGACTCGCGGTAAAGCAGCAGGACGGTGTGGCGGGCTCAACGCTCGAGCTTTACCGCGAGGCTCTGCGGCTCCGACGCGAGCTCCAGGGTGCGGAGGAAATCGAATGGCTCGCTAACGCCAACCCCGACGTCCTGCACCTGCGGCGACCCGGTGGATGGCAGAGCGTGACCAACTTTGGCTCCGACCCTGTGGAACTTCCTGCCGGCGAAGTGCTCCTGAGCAGTGCTCCGCTGCAGGACTCACTGCTGCCGGGCAACGCCACGGCCTGGTTGCGCTGACCTTTGCGGCCCAACGGCCTGGGACCACTGAGAGCGAGACGCGCTCTTAGTGGTCCCAGGCCGTGTGTGTTGGACCTTTTGTGGTGCTCGGTCACAATTGGTCCCGTGGGGTTTTTGTTCGTATTGGTCGTCACAGCTTCCGGGGCTGCGTCGCAAACTGCTCCTGGGTAAAGATACGGTAGAACCATGACGTCTATGCCTGCCACCGAGACCACTCGGCCCGAACGCTCCATCCCTGCTGACATTGCCCGCTCCTGGCTGCTGGTTAATGCCATGAAGACGGAGCTGTTTGATCAGGCAGCGGGTTCCCGGGCCGACGCCATCATCCTGGACATTGAGGACGCGGTGGATCCGTCCCAGAAGGACGAAGCACGCCGGAACGTTATCGATTGGCTCACCGCCGGCGGCAAAGCCTGGGTGCGTATCAACGATGCCACCAGTCCCTTCTGGGCTGACGATCTTTCGAACCTCCGCGGCACCCCGGGCCTGCTAGGCGTCATGCTCGCCAAGACAGAGTCAGCTGACCAGGTCACGGAAAGCTTCCACCGCATGGACGGCAAGACCCCCGTCATCGCGCTGGTTGAATCGGCGCTCGGCATCGAGGAAGCGAACAACATCGCCAAGGCGCAGGGTGTGTTCCGCCTGGCATTTGGTTCCGGTGACTTCCGCCGCGACACAGGCATGGCAGCAACACCTGAGGCCATGGCCTATCCCCGTGCCAAGCTGGTGGTTGCCAGCCGTGTGGGCAACCTGCCCGGTCCCATTGACGGCCCCACCGTGGGTACCAACCACCCGATCCTGCGCGAGCAGACCGGAATCACTGTCACTATGGGCATGACCGGCAAACTTTGCCTGGCAATCGACCAGACCAGCGTCATCAACGAGGTCATCAGCCCCACACCCTCTGACACGGCGTGGGCCACGGATTTCATGGCCGATTTCGAAGCCAACGGCCGTGTCATCCGTGACGGCTCAGACCTGCCCCGGTTGGGACGCGCCGAGAAGATCATGAAGCTCGCTGTGGCCTTCGGAGTACAGCCTGCCCTCTGAACCGACCACCGCATCCACCGACCCCGTGAACCGTTTTGTGGTTCACGGGGTTTTTTGGGATGGGCCGGCCGCGCTGGGGGAGACCGCCGACGGCGGCAGCCCCGCTATCGCGCTCCAGGCCCAGCGGGATTCGAGTGGGGCAGCCCTCCACGCGATGGCGCTTGAGCCCGGAACTTCACTGGGTTTTCGGGTTCTTCCGGGACAGAAGTACTGCCTGGGGCATGTGCTGGTGTATTCGGCCATCAAGCGCGAGCATGTCCTGTGTCCTGATGGTGCGCAGGCCGTTCGCGGATACCAGTGTCAAAGGTGTTTTGTTGCCGACAACGCCCGCCTGATCCACGATTTCCATCGGGGTGGCCGGGTACCGCCAGGCCTGCGTGACTACCTCATGGCGCAGCACTGGCTCTACGTCGCCACCTTCGCCAACGGGGACAGCAAAGTAGGCACCGCCTCGCACCCGCGCAAGTGGAACCGGTTGGCAGAGCAGGGAGCCGTGGTTGCGCGATACATTGCGCGGGCCGATGACGGGCGGGTGGTCAGGCTGCTGGAGGACATGGTGACGCGGGACGTCGGGCTGGCCCAGCAAGTACGCGCTGTCACCAAAACCGCTGCGCTGACCTCGCCGCAGCCCGCAGGTGACCTGAAACGCCGGAATGCGGCCAGTGTCCGTGCAGCGCAGGCAGTGCTGATGACCACGGCGATCACCGGCTTTGACGTAGTTGATGAAACGTGGGTGCGGCCCCGGCAAGCTGCGGTGCTCTGCGCTCCGGGCAACAGGTTGCGTTACCCGCAACCACTGGATGCTGGCACGCATGGCTTCACCGTGGCCAGCCTCAGCGGCAGCCAGGCGCTGGTCCGGGTTGCCGGCGCAGAGGTGGACTTTGTGGTGGACCTGGGGGCGCTCAAGGGCCGGCTGGTCGAGTTGGGCAATTTCACCACAGAGGTCCCATCCCTGCAGGAAGCACTCTTCTAGGGTTCCTCCCACGGTCTGCGGCCGCTGCAGGCCTGGCTAGACTGAGACCATGCTGAACGAATTTTGGGCGACTGCCTCCACCACGTACAAGCGGGTGGTTTTCGCGGCCATGGGCCTACTGGGACTGGGCCTGGTCCTGAACATTGTGGGCAACATTGCGGGCTACCGCGAACTGGCCATCACAGCGCTGTTTGTTATTGGCGCTGGCTTGGTGCTGCACCTGCTCGGTATTGGCATCCGCGCCCGTGAAGTCTCACGCAGGCTACGGAAGTAGCTCCGGCTGGGGCGCTGGCGCAGGGCTGGGCGATAAGCTGGAAGGCATGAGTATCAATCCGGACCTGCAGGGCCGCAGCTATCCTGCCGCAGAGACCTACGACGTTGGCCGCGAGAAAATCCGTGAGTTTGCCCAGGCCGTTAAGGCAACCCATCCGCACCACTACGATGTTGCCGCAGCACAGGCCGCCGGGTATCCCGACCTTGTTGCGCCACCCACGTTTGCCATCATCGTGGCCCAGCGCGCGGACGCGCAACTGATCGAAGATCCGGGGGCCGGGATCGATTTCTCCCGTGTTGTTCATGCAGACCAGCGCTTTACGCATCACCGGCCCATTTTTGCCGGCGACAGGCTGGCCGCCGAACTCCATGTGGACGGTGTGCGTGCCATGGGTGGCGGTGCCATGCTGACCACCCGCTCCGAGGTTTTCGCACTTACCGCAGCGGGCCGCGAACCTGTCACAACCACCACGTCATCCATCCTGGTCAGGGGAGAGGGACAGTAAACATGAGCCCCACACTTAACGAACTCAGCGTTGGCCAGGACATCGGCACCCGCAGCATCGCGCTGACGCGGCAGGATCTGGTCAAGTACGCCGGCGCGTCCGGCGACTTCAACCCGATCCACTGGAACGAAGCTTTTGCAACCTCCGTTGGCCTCCCGGGAGTGATAGCGCACGGCATGTTCACCATGGGAGCAGCCGTCCAGCTGGTGACCGATTGGGCAGACGGCGCCGCCGCCGTCGTCGACTACCAGACCCGGTTCACTAAGCCGGTCCTGGTGGCCGACTCGACCGGAACGCCCGACGCCGGTGCCACCCTTGAGGTGACAGGCACCGTCGGGGCGCTTGATCCCGAGGGTGGAACGGCACGGATCGACCTCACCGTCATGGCTGGCGGGTTGAAGGTCCTCATGAAGTCCCAAGCCATTGTCAGGTTTGCATGAGTGGGGTCCAGCTTTCCGAGCTGACCACCGTTGGTGTTGGCGGGCCAGCTGGCCGGTATGTCAAGGCCACGTCCGAAGCCGAGATCATCGGCGCCGTCCGCGACGCCGATGCTGCTGGTGAGCAGGTCCTCATCATCGGCGGCGGCTCCAATCTGGTGGTCGGGGACAGCGGCTTTGCCGGCACTGTCATCCACATTGCATCCGAGGGATTCACCGTCAATGCGGAGGATTCCTGTGGCGGGGTGGCAGTGGTGGTCCAGGCTGGCCACAACTGGGATGCCCTGGTCCGCCATGCAGTCATGCACGCATGGTCAGGGATCGAAGCACTGTCCGGAATTCCCGGCTCCACCGGTGCAACGCCTGTGCAGAACGTTGGCGCCTATGGCTCAGATGTATCCCAGACCATCGCAGCCGTGCGTACGTGGGACCGGCAGCGCAACGCTGTACAGACCTTCACCAACTCCGAGCTTAAGTTCGGTTACCGGGATTCCCTCCTGAAGCAGACAACGCTCGGTGGCTCACCGCGCTACGTGGTCCTGACAGTTGAGTTCCAGCTTCCGCTGGGCCGGATGAGCGCCCCGGTACGCTACGCCGAACTGGCCCGGGTGCTGGGCGTGGAGCCTGGCCAGCGGGCATACTCCAATGATGTCCGCCGGGAAGTGCTCCGGCTGAGGGGCTCCAAGGGTATGGTCCTGGACGCTGCTGACCGGGACACCTGGTCCACCGGGTCATTTTTTACCAACCCCGTGGTGGACGCTGAGGTGGCGGAATCCTTACCTGCGGATGCCCCAGCATTTCCGTCGGGCCAGGAAGGTAAGGTCAAGCTTTCTGCTGCCTGGCTGATCGAAAAGGCCGGGTTTGGTAAGGGCTACGGCCTGGACGCAGAATCAGTCTCCGGCGGCCGCGCCGCACTCTCCACCAAGCACACTCTGGCCATCACCAACCGGGGCGACGCCTCAGCTACCGATCTGGCCGCCGTCGGGCGTGCTGTGAAGGCAGGTGTTGCCGAGCGCTTCGGCATCGAGTTGTCCCCGGAGCCTGTCCTGATCGGCGTCGAGCTCGGCTCAGGGCAGGGTACCTGAGCCGAGCACGTCCGGTGGGCCGGGTCGGCGGCTGGTCACTGCTGCACCCAGCAGTGCTGCGGTCCAGCCGATCAGGGCGAAATAGGCGCCCAGGAAGAGGAAGATCGAGAGACTCGCCTGCCTGGCTGATATTCCTGCCGCGATCAGGAAGAGGACTACGGCAAGGACTGTGATGGTGGCCGCCGCCGCAACCAGGCATTTACCGCACCGTGGCTGGTGCTTCCAGTCGCGGAGCACCCGGACGCGGCCGCGACCCACACGTACGCCGGGGAAGAGCACTGCATAACCTCCGCCAAGGCTTAGTGCCAGGGACGGCATGAGCAGCCAGTCGGAGCTGGTGTCCGTGAGGGGCAGGCCGCGAGCGCCGTCCAGCACCTGGGGAACGCCAAGCGCAAGTCCACAGACCACGGCTGCCGTTCCCACGCGCATCCACAAGGTGGTTTTGGCCGGCACTGATCCCCACAAACTCCCCAAAGTCATTCCATTACCCTACCGAACATGGGGATGAGCCCCCGCACTGGTGCAGGCTTGGGCGTGGCCGCGGCCTGCACAAGCCACAATCGGGGCCAGGGCGGTCTGCGGAGAAGGCGTGGGCTAGAGTGTCCCGGTGGCGATCCTGAGCATGCGCCGCAGAGGCTCCGCCGCGCCCCACAGGAGCTGGTCGCCAACGGTGAATGCGCTGACGTATTCGGGGCCCATGTCCATTTTTCGAATCCGGCCAACAGGAATATCGAGTGTTCCCGATGCAGCAACAGGCGTCAGGTCCGCCATGGATGCTTCCTTGGTATTGGGGATGACCTTGGCCCACTCGTTGTCATCGGCAAGAATCGTCTCGATCTCGTTGACCGAGAGGTCCTCGCGAAGCTTGAGGGTCAGTGCCTGGGAGTGGGAGCGCATGGCGCCGATCCGGACACACAGCCCATCCATGATCACGCGGTTTTCTGCCGTATTCCCAAGGATTTTGTTGGTTTCCACCCCGGCCTTCCACTCTTCCTTCGACTGCCCGTTGCCGAGGTCCGCATCGATCCAGGGGATCAGGGATCCAGCCAGCGGCGCACCGAACTGCGGTGCCTCGATCCCGCCGCGCTGGTGGGCAAGGACTTTGCGGTCAATGTCCAGGATGGCCGACGCCGGATCGCTGAGTTCTGTGGCGACCTCAGCATTGAGAGTGCCAAACTGGGTCAGCAGCTCACGCATGTGCCGTGCGCCGCCGCCAGAGGCTGCCTGGTAGGTCATGGAAGTACCCCACTCCACCAGGCCATTCTTGAAGAGGCCACCCAGGCCCATCAGCATGCATGAAACGGTGCAGTTGCCACCTATGAAGTCGCGTGTTCCGTTGAGCAGGCCCTTGTCGATCACATCACGGTTGATCGGGTCCAGGACAATGATCGAGTCATCATTCATGCGCAGTGTCGAGGCCGCATCGATCCAGAGTCCTTCCCAGCCGCGGCTGCGAAGTTCGCTGTGCACCTGCTGTGTGTAGCCTCCGCCCTGGGCGGTGACGATGATCGGCAGCTTGGCGAGGGTCTCGACATCAAATGCGTCCTCCAGCTTGCCCGCATCACCGCCGTGAGTACCGGTCAATGTGGGGGCGGCACCGCCAGCGTTTGAGGTGGAGAAAAATACGGGGTTGATGGTGGCAAAATCGCCCTCGTCCTGCATGCGTTGCATGAGGACAGAGCCCACCATGCCGCGCCATCCGATGAGGCCGACAGAAGGGGTAGCTGTAGTCATTGGACCAGTTTAGACTTCACCACCGGCCAGGGGGCAGTTGATGACGGCGGTGCGCTCCTGCATGAAACGCGACCCGCAGTGGCCGCACTGTCACGCCCCATGCGCGTCTAGCGTCGGCCAGACTCCCCGAGCAGGACGGACTTACGGGTGCGGACAGCAAAATAGGCGCCGAAGGTGAAGATCTGGGTGATGACGACAAGGACAACCACGCCAACGATCTTGTTGCCGCCCAGGATCATGGTGAGCCCCACGATCGCGGAGATCAGCGCAAAAAGCGGAAGAAGCATGTATCCCAGCACAAACAGGGTTTCGGGTTTTTTCAGCATTCTCAGCCTTCGTGTCGGTTCCACGCGGTGATGGAGTAGCGGGTGCCGTTGGCTCCGGTCAGCCAGCCTGTGGCGGGTTCACTGATCCGGCGCTGCCAACGCGAGTCGAGCTCTGGGGCTCGCGTGTCGCCGTCGGCGTCCACATCAATGGTGGTCACCACAGCGGATGTGGCGATACCGACTGACTGCCGGAAAATTTCGCCGCCGCCCAGAATCCACACCGTCTCGTTGCCGTCGGCGGCGCGGGATTCCAGCAGCGCAGCATCCATGGACGACACAACGACGGCGCCTGCGGCCTCTGGAGTCGAGGCCCAGTCCCGGTTGCGGCTGATGACAATGTTGGTCCGGTGCGGCAGCGGACGGTATTTGTCCGGGAAGGAGAGCCAGGTCTTGCGCCCCATGATGACCGGGTGGCCGCGGGTGAGTTGGTTGAAGTGCCTGAGATCCTCAGGCAGGTGCCAGGGCATGTCCCCTTCCATGCCGATCACGCCAGCTGGCGTCTGCGCCCACACCATTCCGATCCCGGTGATGGACGCAGCCAGGTTCTCGGTGAAGGACCGCGGATCAGCCAGGGACCGTGAACCGGTGGAGTCCGGCACGCTCATACGGCAATCGGGGCCTTGATGGTGGGATGGTGCTGGTAGCCAACCACCTCGAAGTCCGCCAGCGTGTAGTCGAAGATCGAGGCGGGCTTGCGAAGGATCTTCAGCTGCGGGGACGGGTAGGGTTCGCGGTCCAGCTGCTTGAGGACCTGGTCCATGTGATTCTCGTAGATGTGGACGTCACCGCCGGTCCAGACGAACTCGCCCACCTCAAGCCCGGCCTGCTGGGCCACCATGTGCGTCAGCAGGGCGTAGGAGGCAATGTTGAACGGAACGCCCAGGAACATATCAGCGGAGCGCTGGTACAGCTGGCAGGAGAGTTTGCCGTTGGCAACATAGAACTGGAAGAGCGCGTGGCATGGCGGGAGGGCCATGTTCTTGAGCTCGGACACGTTCCAGGCTGACACGATGTGCCGGCGGGAGTCCGGCGAGGATTTCAGGTTTTCCACCACCTCGGCGATCTGGTCAACATGGCCGCCATCGGGAGTGGGCCAGCTGCGCCACTGAACACCGTAAACGGGCCCTAACTCACCGTCGGCGTCAGCCCATTCATTCCAGATGGTGACGCCCTGTTCCTGCATCCAGGCCACGTTCGAATCGCCGCGCAAGAACCACAGCAGCTCCGCTGCCACGGACTTGAAGTGCACGCGCTTGGTGGTGACCAGGGGGAAAGCCTGAGCCAGGTCGAAACGGATCTGCCGGCCAAAAACGCTTGTGGTCCCCGTCCCGGTCCGGTCCGATTTGTGCGATCCGTTCGCTAGGACATCGCGCAGGAGGTCTTCATAAGGGGTTGGAATGCTCACCGCACCAGTCTACGTGCCATCGCCAAAATTACCCTGGAGGAGTTGTGCCTCAGCGCTGCCCCCGCGGACGGTCCTTGCGCAGGTGCGCCCGCACCAGGTTCACCAGGGACTCTTCGGTGATGTCCGTGCCGCGAAGTGTGACCACCAGGTGCACGACGGCGGCCCGGACGTCTGCAGGCACGTCCGGTTCGGGAAGAGGCAGTCCGCTGGGCGGGTTGGCGCTGACGATGGTCCCCGAGCGTCGTCGTGATTCTACATAGCCACCGGCTTCAAGTTCCTTATACGCCCTGGCGACAGTGCCGGTAGCGAGCCCCAGGTCCGCCGCGAGACTGCGGACAGTGGGTAGCCTCGAGCCAGGTGCCAGGATGTCCAGCTCAATGAGGGTTGCTACCTGGAGCCGAATTTGTTCGAACGGTGGGGTTGCTGCGCGAAGGTCCACCGAAAGCGCCGGGGTGCTCATAGCCGCGCATCGGCCTTCACGTCCGCGTTCTTGGGGCTGCGTGCAAAAGAACTGACGGGGAAGGCTGTCAGCACCAGTGCAGCAATCCACAGGATCGTTCCGACCACCACTGCCGGTTGCCAGGGAGCGTCCCGTGCCACGCCCAGCACGGCGGGATCCTCCAGGCCCAGGACCAGTGGCCACACAGGGCTGAGCATTGCCAGCAGCAGGCCGGTCTGGAAGATGAGCAGCGCGCAGGTGATCCGCAGTATCCGGTGGAGGCTGATGCTGCGCAGCGCGGTATCCAGGCCATCGACGTCCGGGCTGGTCCTGCGTCGACGCAGGACCAGGACTACGCCCAGGGCGGCCAGCACAAGCGTCCCGGTGACCACGCCGCCAGAGACTGGCCACGCGAGCGTGCGAATGAGCCCCGTGGACGCCGCCAGGAGAGACTCGCCTACGGCGCTCACGGTGAGGACAGCTGCGTAGAGGAGTCCCACGGCGATGGTTGTCCATTTCACTGCCGGGTGGACCCAGCGAACCTGTGTAGCGCGTGACTGTGGCGGACCCCCGTGGTTGCGCTGCAGCAGAAGCTCGCCAGCGATGATCGTGAGAACGGCTGTCGCGGCAATCATGCCTGCCACGCCAAGCAACCTGGCGGGTCCAGTGGTACTGCCCGTGACAGTCAACAGTCCCAGGACGCCAGCCACAATCCCGAGGAATGGCGACGCTGTCCCAATTGCGGCCACCACCTGGGCCGCTGGCTGGGCTGTGAAGTCCGGTGCGGACCGGCTCTTGCCGGACGAACCACTGGTGCCTCCAGCGGCAGCCAACGTGGGCGGTGCCCACAGCCACATCCAGAGCAGGACGACGCCGTTGATGAGAGCCAGGATGTTGACCGAGCCGGTAGCACTGACCATCGGGTCCTGGGTGGTGGCGAAGGTACCTACGATCCCTGCCAGCCCCCAGGCGACAGTGGTGACGGTGCGGAGCAGGCGATTCATGGCGATGGTGCGCAGGATGTCATTGTCAGTGACATCCAGGGCCTCCAGGTGCCGCCGTCGGGCAATAAGCCACAGTACGCCTACCGTTCCAGCAGCCAGAAGTATCCAGGCGACGCCAAGCCACAGGGCCACGTCGGCGCCCTCGATCCTTCCAGGCCCGATCCGTTGGGCCAGCTCCGCACCATCGCTGGGGTAGCTCGCAGGAAAGCCGGGCAGGAAAGCTACCCAACCAATGGTCGCTGCGCTCGCCACCAGCGAAACTCCCGTGACGGCCGCGAGTCCGCGGGGCAAGAAATCCCGGATGCTCCGAACGGAGAGCCCTGCAGTACGGCGCCTGCCGCTGGGCTGCGGGTAACTGAACTGCCCCACTGCGTGCACGCCCACCATGGCAATCACGGGCCAGACTACGGCCTGCGCCATTCCCGGCCAGGATGCCAGCGATGTTCCTGCGCTTGGTTCGAGGATACCCAGTGTGCTGGCACCCGCCAGAGAACTTGCAAGCCAGCCAATGACGCCGATCCACAGGGCATGCTGGGAAATCGAGATCGCCGACATGCGGCCACCAGGTGCCTTGAGCACAAGCCGCAGCATGAGGTACAGCACAATGGCGAGGGCCACCGGTCCAAGGAATGCCCCAGGAACCAGTACCCACGAAAGATTATTGATGGCACTCATGCCGGCCTCCCCATGGCTTTGTTTCAATGTATCAAGCATTTGATACAAAGTTGCAGGTGTCAACCCATGCGGCCGGCAGGTGGGTCAGTCGTCGAAGGGTTTGACCTGTTCTACGGCAACGACCTGGCCGGATTTGGCGACTGCAACATGGCAGACCACCACCTCACCGGGTGCGAGGAAGGGCTCGTCGCCGGGCAATATGGCGCTGAGTCGACCCGGCATGTGGGCAGCTAGTTGACGGAACAGAGCAGGCAGGACCGGGCGATGTGTACACAGGACCACGCCCCTCTGCTTATCGAACAACGCCTCCAGGACACCGGTGGATTTTTTCGGCTTCCGTGCATGGTGATGTTCGGTCAGGGCGTCGTGGACCTTGACTTTGGCGTCCACGGCTTTGGCGTACGGCGCAATGGTGGCGATGCACCGCAGCCACGGACTGGTGACAACGCGCATGGGTCGCCACACCTGCAGCAGCCGTTTGACCGACTGTGCCTGCCGGATCCCTGTTGCCGCCAGGGGACGTTCGCCCTCGGCCCGGCTCCAGGAGGAGCGTGGTTTTGCCTTCGCATGCCTGAGGACAATCAGGGGCCAGGTGCGTAGTTCGTCGCGCCGGTGTGCGGCCATCAGAAATTCTAGGGGCTCGACGTCGGAGGGGTTGGTCAGCAGCGTGGCAGCCTTTTCCGGGGCGCACCACATGACGCTGTCCACTTCCTTGCCATCGGGCAGAATCCGCTGCCCCTTGACCTCTGTTGCCCAGTAGTGGACAACTTTGCGTCCAGCTGCGACCGGGTAGTAGATGGCAGGGAGCGGAATGCCCAACTCTGCAGCCAGTCCAATTTCCTCCCAGACCTCCCGGGCTGCACACTCCGGGATGGTTTCGCCGGGATCCAGCTTGCCTTTGGGCCAGGACCAGTCGTCATAGCGCGGTCTGTGGATCAGCAAGACCTCGAGTCGGTCCTTGGTGACGCGCCAGGGGATAGCGCCGGCCGCCACAACTGACACAGGCATCTGCGCGGGCGCGGTGCCCTGTTCGGTTTCCACCACGGGAAAGTTGTCGCCTGTCAAAGCAGCCCTATCGCCGGGTGGACGTGCGCTGGCGGGCGCGGGACTCCAGCAGCCAGGACTGCACATCCTCCAGCGGTGTGCCGTCATCGGACACATGGTGCCTGGTCCAGCCACCCTCGTTGTCCAGGTGCCAGCTAGCGGTCCCTGGATTCAGGTAGCGCAGCAACAGGTCCTGGACATAGGTGACGTCGTCGGGGGCGGCGAGCTGTACCAGTGCCTCAACCCTGCGGTCAAGGTTGCGGTGCATCATGTCGGCAGAACCGATGTAGACAACGGGGTCACCGGCGTTGGCGAAGGAGAAGACGCGGGAGTGCTCCAGGAATCGGCCAAGGATGGAACGGACAGTGATGTTCTCGCTCAGGCCAGGGACTCCCGGGCGCAGTGAACAGATGCCACGGACAATGACCCCTACCTGGACGCCCGACTGCGAGGCACGGTACAGCGCATCAATGATGGCCTCGTCAACCATGGAGTTGACCTTGATCTGAACGCTGGCAACCAGGCCGGCCTTGGCGTTGCGGATCTCTGTTTCAATGCGGTCAATGAGGCCCGAACGGACAGAGCGCGGTGCCACCAGGAGTCGTTTGAACGTCGACTTTGGAGCATACCCGGAGAGCTGGTTGAAGAGCTTGGATAGGTCCTCGCCCACCTGGTTGTTGGCCGTCAGT
The DNA here is from genome assembly GCF_030063285.1 of Pseudarthrobacter sp. PS3-L1. GTDB lineage: Bacteria > Actinomycetota > Actinomycetes > Actinomycetales > Micrococcaceae > Arthrobacter. Next base: position 146,540 of record NZ_JASISU010000004.1, read on the forward strand.
AGCCCGAGGTCCTCGTAATACCTGGCTGTGCGTGGATGGTAATTTCCGGTACCAATGTGGCAGTAGCGGCGAAGCCCGTCGACCTCCTGGCGGACCACCAGGGAAAGCTTGCAGTGCGTTTTCAGTCCCACAATTCCGTACACTACGTGAACGCCGGCCTGCTCCAGCTTGCGTGCCCAGGAGATATTGGCCTGTTCGTCAAAGCGGGCCTTGATCTCCACAAGCGCCAGGACCTGCTTGCCGGCTTCGGCAGCATCGATCAGGGCATCCACAATGGGGGAATCTCCGGATGTGCGGTAGAGCGTCTGTTTGATGGCCTGGACCTTGGGATCGGCAGCAGCCTGCTCAAGGAAGGCCTGGACCGAGGTTGAGAAGGAATCGTAGGGGTGGTGCAGGAGGATGTCCCGGCGGCGCATCGCTGCAAAGACATTCGCAGCCTTGGAGGTCTCTGACTCGTTCAGGTAGCGGGACGTGTGGGGGACATGTTTGGGGTAGTGCAGGTCAGACCTGTCGATTCCGGCAATAACGGAGAGGCCACGCAGGTCAAGGGGAGCCGGGACGGTGTAGACCTCGGATTCCTCCACGCCCAGTTCCCGGATGAGGAGCGCAAGGATATTCGGGTTGATGTCATGGGTTACTTCCAGGCGGACCGGGGGGCCGAACCGGCGGCGCAGCAGCTCCTTTTCGAGGGCCTGCAGGAGGTTTTCGGCGTCGTCTTCTTCCACTTCGACGTCCTCGTTGCGGGTCACGCGGAAGATGTGGTGTTCCAGGACCTCCATGCCGGCAAAGAGTTTGTCCAGGTGGACGGCAATGACTTCTTCCAGAGCGATAAAACGGGCCACACGGCCGGGCACGGCCCCAGCGCGTGGACCATCAATGGAGATCAGCCGCGGAAGCTGGTCAGGAACCTTGACACGGGCAAAGAGCTCCTTGTCGCTGACCGGGTTCCGTACCACCACGGCCAGGTTGAGCGAAAGGCCCGAGATGTAGGGAAACGGGTGTGCCGGATCCACGGCCAGGGGCGTCAGGATCGGAAAGACCTTTTCGGCGAACTGTTGGCTCAGGCGTTCCTGTGCGGCATCGTCAAGCTCATCCCAATGCATGAGGTGGATGTGCTCATAGGCCAGTGCGGGCCTGATCTGTTCGGCAAAGACCTGGGCGTGGCGCTGCTGCAGGCGATGCGCCTCATCGCTGATCTCCTCCAGGACCTCCATCGGGCTCAGACCTGCTGGCGAGGGGACCGCCAGGCCAGTGGCGATGCGTCGCTTGAGCCCAGCGACACGGACCATGAAGAACTCGTCCAGGTTGGACGCAAAGATCGAAAGGAAACTCACGCGCTCCAGCAGGTGCAGGGTGGGATCTTCGGCAAGTTCGAGAACCCGTGAATTAAAGGCCAGCCAGCTCAGCTCACGGTCCAGGAAGCGGTCCGGGCTGATGTCTCCCTCGGGGCGCAGGTTTGGCGCAAACTCAGGAATATCGATCCGGTCCTGCGTGGCCCGGGACGCTGGCACTTCGGAGGAGCCGAACCGCGCACGGGGAGGCCGGGATGCCTTGCCAACGCTGGCTTGATCGGGGGAATCCGGTGTCATGGCTGCTCCTTAGGGGTGGCGCTGCGTACCACCACGGGCGGCAGGCGCAATTCTGATCCAACCTTACAATCTTTCCCTCACGCAAAGACCTGTTGCGTGGCTGCTGGACGGCGCCTTGGCGTCGCAGTGGTTAACGTTGGGCCAACGGAGCGAACATGACGTCCACATCCCAGCGGGTGAAGCCAAGACGCGTATAGAGGGACACTGCGGCAGTGTTGTCCGCATCCGTGTAGAGCATGATCGCAGCAAGGTCATGGTGGCGCAGATACGTTATCCCGGCAACGGTCAGGGCCTTGCCCAGGCCCATTCCCTGGGCAGCGGGACTGACGCCCACCACGTATACCTCACCCAGGGGTTGATGGCCGCGCTGACCGGGATGGATCTTGGTCCAGTGGAATCCCAGGAGGGTACCGGCGGCATCAACGGCCAAGAGGAAGCCTGCCGGGTCAAACCATTCCTCAGCCATGCGGGCATCAAGATCAGCACGTGTCATGGCACCCTGCTCGGGATGATGGGCAAAGGCCTCGCGGTTGGCCATCAGCCAGGCCTCTTCGTCCTGCCCCGGCACGAAGGCGCGAATGCTCACGCCCTCCGGCAGGCCGACATCGGGCATGTCGGTGGCGCTGGAAGCCAGGCGCATCTTCCAGAGCTCGCGCACCGGGCCAAAACCATACCGGGCGGCCAGTTCCCCTGCGGCTTCATGGTTCCCGTGCGACCACGCCTGCAGGTTCGCCAGGCCGCGCTCATCCTTCAGCGCTTCCACCAGCCGGTCGGCAACGCCCCGATTGCGGTAGTTCGGGTGGACGGCAACCTCCAGGACATCACCACCCTCCGGGTCCGCGAGCACCACGGCGAACCCAGCGAGGTCGGGCGTGGCAGGTGCGGCGGGATCGTCGCCACCGGCGTAGAGGGCCAGCGACAAAAGGTCTGCGCTTCCTGCCTTCCCGCTGAGGGTGATCACGCTCTGTTCAGACAGGGGCGGGTTGCCGTCAGTTTCAGTCGCCGCGGCCAGCAGCGCAGTGACGTCGCCGATCAGGTCAGGATCGAGGGATCCGCGGACGACGGCGACGGGCCAGGTTTCGGGATGTGCTGAGCTCATCCTGCAAGGCTAGTACCTCCCAGGGGATGGCCTGCAGGGTCCGCCGGCTTTCGGATGGAATTTTCTGCCGGAACCACGTATAGTCTTTTTCCGTTGGTTCTTCGGTTCCAGCGCGAGGGGGATCCACCACCGGGGTGGCTTCGATACGTTCAACCCGTATGTCCTCCACCAATGCAGGACAAGCGCATGGCATGTGCGCACAACAAACGCCAGGACGCCCCAGATGAGCTGGGGCGTTCTTTCGTTAAGCTAGGTTCTTAAGCCAGTGGGGCAACTTCCCGTCCTGGCGGTACCGGCTTGATGGCATCGACCGAACCTCGGCCGAGCCTTGAGAGGGGCGCTACGCCTCGGTCAGCTCGTCTTCCTGCTGCCTAACAAGGGTGAGGCGGTAGCCCACGTTGCGGACAGTGCTGATCAGGTTTTCGTGGTCAGCACCCAGCTTGGCCCGCAGTCGTCGAACGTGAACATCCACCGTCCTGGTGCCTCCGTAGTAGTCGTAGCCCCACACCTCCGTCAGCAGTTGCGCGCGGGTGAAGACGCGGCCAGGGTGCTGGGCCAAGTATTTCAGCAGCTCGAATTCCTTGAACGTCAGGTTCAGCGGCGTGCCGTTGACCCGTGCTGTGTAGCTTGATTCATCGATCACCACGCCAGCAGCCCTGATTTCAGAAGGAGTGTCCTCTTTCTCCGGAACGGAACGGGCCATGGAGAGCCTGATGCGTGCTTCCACCTCAGCCGGGCCTGCAGAGTCAAGAACAATGTCGTCCACTGCCCATGCCGACGAAACTGCCGCCATGCCGCCTTCGGTGAGGATCAGCACCAGTGGTGCGCTCAGGCCGGTTGCCTTGAGCAGTTGAGTCAGGGATCGCGCACCGACCAGGTCCTTGCGGGCATCGAGGAGGACAACGTCGCATGGGTCCGTGTCAAGAAGCGCCGTGGGCTCGGCAGGGAGGATGTGGACGCGGTGGTTCAACAGCTCAAGCGCAGGCAAAACCTCAACGGATGATCCGGCGCTATTGGTCAGTAGCAGGATGTGCGACATCATTCCTCCAGGGGCAGTTGGCGCATCGTTGGGCGTTTTCAACCGGGCTTCCACGGGCCGGCGCTGTCATCCTGCAATACGCCTGCGGAGCAGGCGAATCCCCTGAAGATCGTTGCCGAAAAAACTGGCACAGGGCCTTTACAAGCGGAACAGCTGAAGCCCCAACTATACCCAATCGGGCACTGGAACCGCCGGAACGGCACTGTTTGGCCCACTGTCGTGCGACATATGGAGGTCACATAGGGCAGGATTGAGTGCAGTAGCCGGAACCGTTTTCGGCCGGTAGCAAGCTGCCACAGTGACCAGAGCAAGGATGGGATGCAGCGAACGTGAGTCCAGAAGTGAAGCCCGCAGGTCCGGGGCCGGAGCCCACACGGGAAGCCGAAAGTGCCGTGCTGCCCCGTCGTTCCGTGAAATCCTGGGTTATCGGCGTCATCGGGCTCGTGGTCCTGGCAGCCATTGTTGCAGGGGTCTACTCCTCGCCTGAGGTGCTGCTGGGCGTCATTATCGTTGCAGCGGCTGCTGCAGGTATTGGGTGGCCACACTTTTTGCGCGTTCCGGCCAAGAAGACGCTCGCCGCGGCCATCGCCCTGCCGGGGATCGCGTCGGCAATAGCTGCGTACTTGGCTCCCGCGCCCGGATACCTGAATGCGACACCTGCCTTTATGGCCCTGGGCGTGATGGCTGTTTTTATTATCCAGTTGCTCCGCGGTACTGGGCAGGCACAGCGGTTGGAATCGATACTGGGCTGCTCAGCCGGGGTGATGCTCTGCTGTTTGGGCGCCGGCTGGATTGCTGGTCATCGCTTTAACGGCGTACGGGAGATGCTGGCCGTGGCGGCGGTTAGTGCCGCTGTTGCGCTGATAGTTGGCCTGATTCGTTGGCCGGATACGATCGTCGCACCGTTGGGCATCACTATCGCGGGGCTGTCAGGTCCTCTCGCGGGCCTGATTTTTTCGGATATTGCCGTCATTCCGGCCGCCGTATTCGGTGTGGTGGTGGGCGCGGTCCTGGTCAGTTTTCGGCGGCTTGTGACCCTCAGGGGCGGTCCACTGAGCTTTCCTGCGGCGTTGGCCATGGGGACGGCTCCGGTCTTGGCTGTTGGTTCCCTGGCTTACTTCATCGATAAACTTCTGATCTTCTGACACGTTAGGATTGCAGCATGTCTGTTCTTGCCTATGAAATTTTCTTCCTCGTCCTCCTCGGGGTTGCCAGCCTTGCCATGGCCTGGTTCGCGTTCTTCGTGGTCTACCGCCTTTTCAAGGGCCAGAAGTAAGCTTCCCGCCTGCTGCCTGAGACCTTTCGGAGGTAATAGCTGTGCCCATTGAAATTCCCACGGACCTGACTCCTGAACTTGTCCCTCTTTCCTGGCTGATCGGGGAGTGGGAGGGATCGGGACGCCTGGGGAGTGGCGATGAGGATTCCGAGCATTTCCTGCAGCGTGTTTCCTTCACGCACAACGGCCTCCCATACCTGCAGTATCGCGCCGAAAGTTGGGTCACGGCCGACGACGGCACTGTCCTCCGCCCGCTCACCGTGGAGACGGGCTTTTGGGCACTTGAGCGCAAACAGGGTGATGCAGACGGCGGTCCCGGTCTCATGCCCGCAGATATAGTGCCAGCGCTGAAGAGCGCCGAGGACGTTGAAGCACTCAGGAATGACACAGGTGGTTTTGACGTCTCGGTTTCCATCTCTCACCCGGGCGGAATCTCCGAGCTGTACTACGGCCAGATCAAGGGACCCCAGATCCAGTTGAGTACAGATATGGTGATGCGCGGAAGCCACTCCAAGGAATACACCGCTGCCACCAGGATCTTCGGCCTGGTCGATGGCAGCCTTCTCTGGCGTTGGGATGTGGCCACGGGCGGTGAAGGCACCGGAAAAGGCCTGGCAGCCCACGCCTCGGCATTCCTGAAGCGCCTGCGCTCGGACAGCGCCCCGGAATAGGCGTCAGTCCCGGCACATCTGCCAGCACTCCATTGCCTGATCTGCGGCACTATCGATGAATCAATGTTCCATCGCACATCTGATCCATCCGTCGCCCATGGCATCGACCCATAGGCATCGCCCCAGGACTGTTACTGGATAGTCCGGCCAACGCTCCCGTCAGCGAAGGGGACCCTGTCTATGGGAATATTCCTGCGGCATGGGACGCTGGGCTAGCACCCGATATCGAGAATCCGGAATACTGCTGAGCCTTGAGGACGTTGACCCAGATATGACCTACACAAGCCCATTACTGGTGCGGCCTGGCGCTGTCCAGGGCACTGGCGCCGACTCTGGCGTGGCCTCGCACTATGGTGAACCACTGCGTGAGCAGCGCGCGCTGTCTGCGGGGACCGCCGTCGTTGATCTTTCCCAGCGCGGGGTGGTGACCGTCAGCGGCCCGGACCGGCTCAGGTGGTTGAATACCCTCTCCTCCCAGCACCTTGCTGCTCTGCCCGTCGGTGAATCAACGGAGCTGCTGTTCCTCAGCGTCCAGGGCAGGATCGAGTTTGATGCCCGGGTCGTCGACGACGGTGCCACAACGTGGTTGCTCGTGGAGGCGGCGGAAGCTGCACCACTAGCGGAGTGGCTCAACAGGATGAAGTTCATGCTGCGGGTCGACGTCGCCGACGTCTCGCCGCAGTGGGCCACAATCGGCAGCACCGCTGCCGTGCCCGACTGGGCGGACTACATCCACTGGGTGGACCCTTGGCCGGAGCTCGGCGCAGGCGGGTACGCCTATTCCACTGCCGGGATTGATGAGCACCCTGGCAGGGACCGCCCTTGGTTCGAATATCTGATTCCTGCGGAGGAGCTTGCCGCAACAGTAGGGGACCGGGCACTTGCCGGTTCGATGGCAGCCGAGGCGCTGCGGATCGCAGCCTGGCGGCCGCGCTGGGGCAGCGAAACCGACGAGCGAACCATCCCCCACGAACTGGACCTGCTTCGCACGGCTGTCCACCTGTCCAAGGGGTGCTACAAGGGCCAGGAAACCGTGGCGCGCGTCCATAATCTCGGCCATCCTCCACGTCGCCTTGTCTTCCTACAGCTCGACGGCTCCCAGCACACGATGCCACAGCCCGGAAACGAGGTCTTCGCGGGGGATCGCAAGGTGGGTACGCTCACCTCGGTGGCGCAGCACTTCGAGATGGGTCCGGTTGCACTGGCGGTCATCAAGCGGTCTGTGGCGCCCGATTCGCTGCTGACGGTGATGGACGGCGACGAACCCTACACTGCAGTGCAGGAGATTATCGTCGCGCCAGACGCCGGCCAGGTAGTTGGTCGGCAAACAGGTTTCCTGAAGAAGGCCCGCACGTGAGCACCCCGGACGCGGATGCCGTTGCGCTGGCACAGTCGCTGTTGGACGCAGCACGTGCTGGCGACAGCGGGCTCCTGGACAGCTACCTTTCTGCCGGGGCGCCCGTGGAGCTGACAGGGTCGTCAGGTGACTCCTTGCTGATGCTCGCCGCGTACCACGGCCATGTCGGCACGGTGGACATGTTGCTGGGCCACGGTGCGGAGCCCAACACGCCCAATGACAGGGGCCAGACACCGCTCGCCGGTGCGGTGTTCAAGGGATATACGGACGTCGCGCGGGCCCTGTTGACCGCCGGTGCAGATCCCGATGCTGGAACACCCTCCGCCCGTGCCGCAGCCACGATGTTCGAGCGTGCGGACATCCAGGCGCTCTTCTCCTGACGTCACGGCGCCAGGGATTTTATCCGCATCAGGAGCCGCCAGTTTGACTCCACCCCCAGCAGCCCGTGAACGGGTTGTTCCCGGGCCCTCGGGCCAGAAGCACGACGACTCTTGAGTCCAGGAAATTAGAGGTAGTAGTGGAAGAGATAGAACGGCCTTGGCCGGCGCTGTGGGCGCTGGTCGTCGGTTTCTTCATGATTTTGGTGGACACCACCATCGTGTCAGTGGCAAATCCGAGCATCATGGAAGGCGTGGGCGCGGATATCAACTCCGTCATTTGGGTAACCAGCGCATACCTGCTGGCCTACGCGGTCCCCCTCCTGATCACCGGGCGCCTGGGGGATAGGTTTGGGCCCAAACGCCTGTACCTCACGGGTCTTGCGGTCTTTACTGTTGCTTCCCTGTGGTGTGGCCTGTCGGGTGACATCCACACCCTGATCACCGCCCGTGTCCTCCAAGGCCTCGGTGCTGCCCTCATGACTCCGCAGACCATGGCCGTCATCACGCGCATCTTCCCACCGAACCGTCGTGGCGCAGCCCTGGGTCTCTGGGGGGCCACCGCGGGCGTCGCCACGCTGGTGGGCCCAGTCCTGGGCGGAGTCCTGGTGGACAGTCTCGGTTGGGAATGGATTTTCTTCATCAACATTCCGGTGGGCATCGTTGGCTTCATCTTTGCGTGGCGCTTTGTGCCGTCCCTGAAACAGCATCAGCATCGCTTCGATATCCCGGGCGTCATCCTGAGCGCAGTGGGCCTTTTCCTGCTGGTTTTCGGAATCCAGGAGGGCGAAACCTACAACTGGGGCACCATCGTTGGCCCCATCTCGGTCTGGAGCCTGATCATTGCAGGGCTTGTAGTCCTTGTCGGATTTGTCCTATGGCAGCGGTTCAACAAGGGCGAGCCACTGTTGCCACTTTCACTCTTCGCCGACCGCAACTTCTCGCTGGCCAACATCGGTATCACCACCGTCGGCTTCACGGTAACCGCGTTTGGCTTGCCGCTGATCTTCTACTATCAGCTGGTCCGTGGCATGTCGCCCACAGAATCTGCGCTGCTTCTCATCCCCACAGCTGTCATTTCAGGCGGGCTCGCCCCGGTTGTCGGAAAGATCATTGACCGCGTGAACCCCAAATACATCACCAGCGGAGCCTTGATCCTCATGTCTGTAGGGCTTTTCTGGAACTCGGCGCTGATGCACCCGGATACGCCCATTCTCCTGTTCCTACTGCCTAGCGCCGTCCTGGGCTTGGCAAATGCCGGTATCTGGGCGCCCCTGAGCTCCACTGCAACACGTAACCTGCCTCCGCAGCAGGCCGGTGCAGGCTCTGGTGTGTACAACACCACGCGGCAGATCGGTGCCGTGCTCGGCAGCGCCGCCATCGCGGTGCTGATCCAGTCGCGGTTGGCTGCCGAACTTCCCTCAGGTGGTCCCGGCGGAAGCGCCATGCAGTTTTCCGGGCAGCTGCCGGACGCCCTGAAAGAGGGGTTTTCCACGGCCATGGGACAGGCCATTATGCTGCCCGCCGCCGTGATTCTGCTCGGTGCTGCAGTGGCGCTGTTCTTCGCCAAGCCGCAGCCCGTCTCCTGGGATCCCACTACAGAGACAGCTGTCAAGGATCAGGAAGCTTCTGCTAGCCAAGCCTGACCCGCGTGTGCACGCCGCCGGGGGTAAAGCCCAGGCGGCGGGCCAGGGCCAGTGAGCCAGCGTTGCTTACTTCCGCCCGCCATTGCAGTGTCAATCCGCTGGCCAGCGCCTCATGCGAGACAATCGCAGCGGCAGTTGCCCCCAGGCCGCGTCGTCGCAGTTCCGGATCCACCAGAACCCCAAGGTGGGCCAGCAGGCCCTCCCATTCCTGGTACGCGCCGCAGGCCAGCGGCACCCTGCCGTTTCCGGCGTCGTGCACAACTGTGAAGTACCGCTCCATGCCTGCCAGGTTGACCTCATTGACGTCATCTGGCGGGCAGAGGCTCTCAAGCTGGACCACATCTGCTGGTGAGCTGGACACGGTGAGGTCCTCGTCGGGCTGCTCAAGGGCAAGGTCATCAGCGAAGAAAAGCGCAGCAGCACCTAGCCCGTGGCCTCCATGGGACCGCGTCAGGGACAGCATCGTGACGTGTTGGGCCAAATCCTCGTCGGAAACTCCGGCCGCTGCATCAACCGCCCACGCAGGTCCGGTGAGTGCAGAGATTCCGAAGAGGCGGACAAACTGCAATTCCTGGGCGGCATTATCGACGTGAACCAGGCGCTCATCCGGCCCTGTGGCGTCCGAGAACGCAGTATCAGGCAGGCCGAGGCGTCTGGCCCACGCTAGATGGATGATGGCGGAGGAGCCGGGGTCCAGTGTCATCAACCCAGCCTACCCATGCGGGAGCGCCGGCTTAGCCGAAGAGGACTGCTGCCTCGTCGTAGCGTTCCTGGGGGACTGTCTTGAGCTTGCCCAATGCAGCCTCGAACCCCACGTGTGCAATGTCCGTGCCATGCAGCGACACCATGGTGCCCCAGCGTTTTTCGACAACGGAGTCCACTGCGGCCATGCCCAACCGGGTTGCCAGGACGCGGTCAAAGGCTGACGGCACCCCACCGCGCTGGATGTGTCCCAGAATGGTGGCACGGGTTTCGATTCCGGTTCTGGCCTCGAGCTCGGGCGCCAGCTGGTCAGCGATTCCGCCGAGCCTCGGGCGGCCGAAGGTATCCAGGCCGCGCTCGGAGTGGGGGGATTCCATGTGGTCCGGAACAAAACCCTCGGCTACAACCACCAGGGGAGCACGTCCACGAGCATGGGCTTCCTGGACCCATTCGGTGATCTGCTCGATACTGATCTTCTGCTCGGGGATCAGGATGGCGTGCGCGCCTGCTGCCATACCGGCATGCAGGGCAATCCAGCCGACATGCCGGCCCATGACTTCTGCAATCATGCAGCGGTGATGGGATTCCCCGGTGGTACGGAGCCTGTCGATCGCCTCGGTGGCAATCTGCACGGCAGTATCAAATCCGAAAGTGTAGTCGGTGGCGTCAAGATCGTTGTCCACGGTCTTGGGCACACCCACGATCTTGAGGCCAGCATCTGTCAGCCGCTTCGCAGCTGCAAGTGTTCCTTCTCCACCGATCGCGATGATCGCGTCAATGCCAAGCCTGTCCATGTGGGCCTTGATGACCTCGGGGCCGCCGCCATTCTCGAATGGATTGGTGCGGGAAGTACCCAGGATGGTGCCGCCCTGCTTGGCAATGCCCCTGACCATGGTGCGGGGGATCTCGATGATGTCTCCCTCGACAACACCGCGCCATCCGTCAAGAAAACCGACAAATTCGTGTCCGTGGATGGCAATGCCCTTGAGGACCGCGCCGCGGATGACCGCGTTCAGGCCGGGGCAGTCGCCGCCGCTGGTAAGAATTCCGATTTTCATGTCTCTGGCTCAATCCTGGTGGGAAGAATAAAGGCAGAGCGCGACGCTGAGCTCACCTAGAGTCTAGTGGCAGGTGTGGGGAAGGACACAAATGCGAAACATGGCGTGCCAGTCCGGAAGCTGGCACGCCATGGGGTTTTTGTCGTCTTGACTGCCGCTACTTGCCTAGGGCCCTGCGGTCAAGGAAGCGCTGCAGGACAATTGAGTTGTTCTGATCCGGGAGGACCACCCATGCCAGCAGGTAGAACACGACGGCCGGCCCCGGAAGCAGGCAGAAGATCAGGAAACCGATCCGGACGTAGGCCACGTCCACGCCCAGTTTGGCGGCAATACCACCAAGGACTCCGGCAAGAAGTTTCTTGGGGCCGCGGGTGAGGCCGAGGCCTCTGACAATGCTAAAGAACTTATCCATGGGTCAAGACTTCCTTGTTGGCGAGTGATTGTCACGTTGTTTCCCGGCGATGAGTCCGCCAGTTACGAGTGCCACCCCGGCGCCGATAATAAGCCCGATCGTGACGTAGGTGCCGTTCAGGCTTAGGGGCTCGAGCGTGCCAATGATGATAATGGCAGCGAGTGCCACAATAAGGAGTCCCCAGACCATTGTGCCAACCCGGACCGGGGCCGTGGCTGGTGTGCTAGGCCCGCTTTTGGGCGCTGTTTGCTTCACGTCAGTTTCCTTCCTGGATGGTGATGTTGCTCAAGGTGCTATCGACCTCGATGATCAGGGGTAGGCCCGGCTTGCCGACGTTGTACCGGCTTTCCCCGTCAGTGGTGCCGCTGAGGTACCCCGGTTCCTGGTCAAGATTTCCGAGCGAGATGGTGGCGTCGATCGTGACCGGCACTGAGTTGGGAATCATGATGGTCACGTTGCTGGCCGTGGCATCGATCGGCACCTTGATGCTGCTGCGCAACGGTTCGCCGAGATCAAGTGCCGTCAGGTCAACTGTTGCCTGGCCAGCGGTGATATCGAGGCCTTCCTGTGCCTGGCTGATGGTTGTGGGGGTGAAAGACACATCGCGAAAACTGGTACTACTTACCTGCGAGGCAGCACTCGCTACGCTGGCCGCACACAATGCCAGGACTGCCAGCAAACTCAGGAGTCCGGCGGCCCGGCCGCGCAGGGCACAGACGATGATTCCGAGGCCAAGGACACCAGCACCGGCCCCCCATGAAACGGCGTTTACGGAACCGTCCAGCGGTACCAGCCCCAGGGCATCAAATCCCTTCAGTCCACCGCCTACCAGGAGCGCAAGCCCGACGACGACGGCGTTCCACGGTGCGCCGGGTCCGGTGGCCCGCGTTTTCTGCTGGCGCGGAGGTGTCGAGGGGGTGCCGGTGGTGCCGGGGACTGGGGAATAGCTGGCGCCATCAGCCTTGACGCCGCCATAGGAGGGACCAGGGAATGAGGGGTGGCCGTGGGTGGGCGCAGCTGAAAAGTTGCTGTATCCCGGTTCGGCCGGGAACTGACCTTTGGCCGGGCGGGCAGGCCCGGAAGTGGAGTCAGGGGGGTAGGAACCACGGAAGCCATCCATGGACTTCCTGGATCCCTGTCTCCGTCGATCAACAATGAGATACACAGTCAGGGCAGCTGCCCCTATCCAGAACAGGATCCACAGGAAACCTCCGAATCCTCCCGATCCCCAGCCCGCGAAACCTCCACCGAACCCAGTCACGCCCAGAATGGACATGATGGTTGCGCCGGTCATGCCCGTACTCCACCGGCCTGCTCCTGCTTCCTGCGCGTGGATCCTGCCATCAGGCTCCGGCAGCAGCGCCCATGCAACGCCGTAGAGGAGGACGCCAAAGCCAGCGAAGATGACGAGGACAAGGAACGCCGCCCGCACGATCAGTGGGTCAACGCCCAGCTTGGCGGCAACCCCGCTGCAGACGCCCCCGAGCCATCGGTTGCTGCCCCGGACCATATTCTGGCGTCGAAGCCAAGCGAAGAAGTCCTCCGCACCCTGCTTTTCCTTGGCGGGCGATGGCAGGCCGGGTGGCGTGTCAGTGGGCAGTTGGGGTGGCGCGTCACCTAGATCGGAGCCCTTCGGCGGTGCCCCTTGCGAGGGTGGGTCCTGGGAGGAGGGTATCGATAGTCCCAGTGGCAGCGTGGGATTTTCTGGGTCAGGTTCTGACGTGCGGTTGTCGTCATCGGCGTGAGTGTGCGGGTCCATACACTCCATCTTTCCCCCAGCTTTCCCCCGCCTCTATGGGGGAACACCCTGAACGTACCCTGAGGTACCCCTGGATGGCTGCCCCGGCTCGGTCGCGGAACGGCGAAGCGTGCTTGGATGGAAGGCATGTCGACCTCCCCCACCCCACCGCTGACCCGCAGTGCAGATCGATGGCTCGCTGGCGTCTGCCAGGGCCTGGCCATGCATCTCGGGTGGCCTGTCAGGCTGGTGAGGGCCGGTATGGTCCTCGCAGTCTTTGCCGGTGGAGCCGGGGCCGTGTTCTACGGCTTCCTGTGGCTGTTTGTTCCCACGGCAGATGAAATGCTTCGCAGTGCTGAACGTCGACCGGTTTCTCCGATTGCACCGGCCGTGAGCCATGGATTCCAGCCACCAGGATCAGGGGCAGCACAGGAGGTTGCGGGAGCGTCTGCAGTAACGCTGGCTGCTGGGAGTGCTCCACAAGGATCACCAGGGGAAAAGGCAAAGGGCCGGGCTTCGGGTCCGGCGGGGGCGGCAGCCGGCAGTGGCGCGTCTCCGGGCGGGAAACGGGGACACACGCTTCCCTACGCCAGGGAAATCCTTACAGGAAGTGGCCTTCTGTTCCTTGGCGGAATATTGGTCGCCAGGCACCTCGGCGTCAACGTTCCACTTGGCACCATCCTGCCTGGGGCCGCGGTGCTGGCTGGGGCAGCGATCGCGTGGATGCAGCTGGACGATGCACGCAGGACCGGGTTGGTCAGCCGATCCGGGGCAAACCGATCAGGCGGTTGGATTCGTCTTCTTGCGGGTCTTGCGATGGTGATCGGCGGTGTGCTGGTGGTGGTCTCCGGGTCTGGGTCGTGGGAGCAGACCTGGCTGGCGCTTCTTGCGTCGATAGCCGTACTGGGCGGAGTGGCGCTTGTTTTGTTGCCCTGGGCCCTTAAATTCTGGCGCGACCTAGAACGTGAACGGACAGGTCGGATCCGGGAGACCGAAAGGGCGGAGATTGCTGCCCATCTGCACGATTCTGTGCTCCAGACCCTGGCCCTGATCCAGCGGCGCGCAGGCAGCGAGGTGGATGTGGTCCGGCTTGCCCGCGCCCAGGAGCGTGAGCTTCGGGCCTGGCTCTACCAGCACCCAGGCGAGGGCGCAGGGTTGATGGCGGAGCGGCTGAGAACTGCCGCAGCAGAGGTGGAGGATGCCACTGGTCAGGTTGTCGACGTCGTGTGCGTGGGTGACGCTCCCGTAAGTGAGCAACACGAAGCCCTGGTCCAGGCGTGTAGGGAGGCTATGCTCAATGCCGCCCGCCATGGTGGCGGTGCGGTCTCCGTCTATCTGGAAATCTCAGCGGCCGCCACGGAAGTTTTTGTCAGGGACAGGGGGCGGGGATTCAGCCTGGCCACTGTTCCGGCGGATCGGCTGGGGATCCGTGAGTCAATCATTGGCCGAATGCGGAGACACGGCGGATCAGCTGAGATACTCTCGTCGGCGGAGGGTACAGACGTGCGGCTGCGCCTACCGTCATTCGAGTCCACCACAACGACGAAAGCCCAGCGCGCGGAGGAGACAAGATGAGCGGCACCGCCCCGGAGCCAGCAGAAATACCGGGCATCCGCCTGGTGATTGTTGATGACCACGCGATTTTTCGGTCCGGCCTCAAGGCGGACCTTGACCCGAGCCTGCTCGTGGTGGGGGAAGCCGGTTCAGTCGATGATGCCGTGCGCGTCATCGCCGAAGTCCGCCCCGACGTCGTCCTCCTTGATGTCCATCTGCCTGGTGGCCGGGGCGGCGGTGGACACGAGGTCATCACCAGTTCAGCGGCACTGCACGGCACCACGCGATTCCTGGCCCTGAGCGTCTCCGATGCTGCCGAGGACGTCGTCTCCGTGATCCGGGCAGGAGCAAGGGGGTACATCACCAAGTCCGCGTCAGGGAAAGACATCACAGATGCCATCAACCGCGTGGCAGGCGGCGACGCAGTGTTTTCGCCCCGGCTTGCCGGTTTCGTGCTGGATGCCTTCGGTACGTCCCCGGCAGAGATCGCTGATGACGAGCTGGACAGGCTGTCAGCACGCGAACTCGAAGTCATGCGTCTGATCGCCCGAGGCTACAGCTACAAAGAGGTGGCAAAGGAGCTTTTCATCGGCATCAAAACCGTTGAAACCCACGTATCAGCTGTATTGCGCAAGCTCCAGCTATCGAGCCGTCACGAACTGACCCACTGGGCTGCGCAGCGCAGGCTACTCTGAGGCGAACCGCACCATCTACTGGAGTGTGGTGGCGCTGCCAAGGAAATCCTGGAGCCTCGTGACTCCGGTTGCCAGGTCGTCGTCACCCAGTGCGTAGGAGAGCCTCAGGTAGCCGGAGGGCCCGAAGGCCTCGCCGGGAACCACAGCTACCTCGACCTGGTCGAGGATCAGTGCAGCCAGATCCGCAGACGTCTCAGGGACAGACGAGCCACCACTCGAGGTCGGGAACGTCCTGCCGAGGAGACCCCGGACATCCGCATAGACGTAGAACGCTCCCTTGGGCGTGGGACATTCCACGCCGTCAATCGCATTAAGGCCTGCCACAATAGCCTTGCGCCGGCGATCGAAGGCAACTTTCATTTCATCGACGGCGGTGAGGGGGCCCGAGACAGCTGCCAGGGCCGCTACCTGCATGATGTTGGAAACATTCGATGTCGCATGGGACTGCAGATTGGTGGCAGCCTTGATCACATCAACAGGACCAATCATCCATCCCACACGCCACCCCGTCATGGCGTAGGTCTTGGCTACGCCATTGAGAATGACCACTTTGTCAGCAAGTTCTGGCACGACCGTAGCGATTGAGGTAAACGGAACCCCGTCATATGTCAGGTGTTCGTAAATCTCGTCGGTGACGACCCAGAGGCCCTTGGCTGCGGCCCACACGCCAATGTCCCGTACCTGCTCTGGTGAGTAGACGGCCCCGGTGGGGTTGGACGGAGAAACGAAAAGCAGAATCTTGGTCTTCTCTGTTACGGCGGCCTCAAGCTGCTCGACGCTCACAAGGTACCCCTGCTCAGGTCCCGCAAATACGTCCACAGGCACACCGCCCGCGAGGCGGATTGCCTCCGGGTATGTAGTCCAGAAGGGCGTGGGGATAAGTACTTCGTCCCCGGGATCAAGAAGCGTGGCGAAGGTGTTGTAGACAGCCTGCTTGCCGCCGTTGGTCACTAGGACCTGGCTGGCATCCGCGGCGTAGCCTGAATCGCGGAGCGTCTTCTCCACGATGGCCTTCTTCAGCTCGGGAAGCCCGCCCGCGGGGGAGTACCTGTGGTATTTCGGCTGGCGGGCGGCCTCAATGGCTGCCTGCACAATGTAGTCAGGGGTAGGAAAGTCTGGCTCACCGGCACCGAAACCGATGACCGGCCTGCCAGCCGCCTTCAGCGCCTTGGCCTTGGCGTCTACGGCCAGGGTTGCGGATTCGGCAATGGCGGAGATGCGTTTGGATACGCGTGCGGAAGACATGGCGGGTCCGTTCATTCGCTGGCAGCCTGACGGCTGAATGGTGGAATACGACGCCTTCTACTCTATGCTGATCTACGGATCTTTCGGGGTGCGGACAGCCTAATGTGACTGGTCGCAACCGGCCATGACAGCTGTCAATATTTTGTGCTAGGTGGCCTGGCCTGTGGGGTCCAAAACGGAACTGGTTCGACGTACGGCAAGTTGTTGCGTAGAGTGGTTCTCCGGTGTTGAAAACACAGATGATTCCGTGCGCCTAGATGAAAATCGCTGGTGTGGACAAATGGTCTGTATTTCTGATCCATAGGGTAGTGGCGCAATTGGTAGCGCAGCGGTCTCCAAAACCGCAGGTTGCAGGTTCGAGTCCTGTCTGCCCTGCGCAAGCTGTTCCGATCAGTGAATCGAAACAAGCGCAGCAACATGGTCCTGTTCCGGACCGGGTTTTCCGACATTGAACAGATGAGTGAGGCGCAGGTGAGCGAAACAACTGCAGGCAGCTCCAAAGGCCGCCCGGCCAAAAAAGCTGCTAAAGCAGGACTATTCGCCCGAATTGCGCTCTTCGTCCGCCAGATCATTGGCGAACTCAAGAAAGTCGTGACCCCCACCCGCAAGGAACTGGTCAGATACACACTGGTAGTGCTGGTGTTCGTGGCCATCATGATGGTCATCGTCAGCATTCTGGATATTGGCTTCGGTACTGCGGTCAGTTGGGTATTCGGCGGCGTGGGTCCCTCAGACCGTTGAGGACCCCAGGTCGCTGGGACGCCCGGGACCGCCACGGCGATGATCGCCGCAGGCTGCGCAGCTACCGAGGATTGGTTCAAGCCCGTGCACTGCACGGGATTGCGCTATTTAACTAGGCATGTAAGGCAATGAGGAAGCAGGAGACCAAGTGTCTGAGCAGGAGCTCGAGGTAACCGAGACTGAGCTGGAAACGTCCACGGACGCAACGGCAACCACGGTTGAGGCCGGGGATGAGTCCGCGGCACACTCCGCTGCACCCGAAAACACCCAGGTTGATGCAGCTGACGGTGACTCAACAGACGTTGATTCAGCTGACTCTGTTGATGGCGGCAGTTCTGAGGAACTGGACAGCCCCGAAGAAACAGACGACGCCGGCTCGGACGAGGACACTGACGCCCTCGCGGCTGCTGCCGCTGCAGCGGCAGTTGATCCGGCCGATGAGTTCAAGGCAAAGCTTCGCCGCCAGGAGGGTGACTGGTACGTCATTCACTCCTACGCAGGCTATGAGAACCGCGTGAAGGCAAACCTCGAGACCCGCATCCAGACCTTGGACATGGAAGATTACATCTTCGAAATCCAGGTTCCGATGGAAGAAGTTGTCGAGATCAAGAACGCCCAGCGTAAGATCATCAACCGAGTCCGCATCCCCGGCTACGTTCTGGTTCGCATGGACCTGACAGATGCATCATGGGGCGCCGTGCGGCACACCCCCGGTGTAACCGGGTTCGTGGGTAACGCACATAACCCCGTACCGTTGCGCCTGGATGAGGTCTTTTCCATGCTGGCGCCGGTGTTCGAAGAAGAGCAGGCAGAAAAGGGCAAACCGGTCAAGCATGCGGCCGCCGCTATCGACGTCGACTTCGAAGTCGGCGAATCTGTCATCGTCAAGGAGGGGCCCTTCGAGACCCTCAATGCGACCATCTCCGAGATCAAGGTCGAATCCCAGACCCTGGTGGTTCTTGTCTCGATTTTCGAGCGCGAGACTCCTGTGACCCTTGCCTTCAACCAGGTCACGAAGATCTAGTCACCCAAGAATTCGTCCGGTCCCACCCGCTTAGTGGAGCCGGACGGTCGGTCGCCTCGCCATGGCGGCCACAAACCTGAGGCACGCTCCTGTGCCCCAGGAAGAAATTGAGAGAAGGACCCTACATTGGCTCCCAAGAAGAAGGTCACCGGCCTCATCAAGCTGCAGATCAAGGCAGGCGCCGCCAACCCGGCACCGCCGATCGGTCCTGCACTCGGTCAGCACGGCGTCAACATCATGGAATTCTGCAAGGCGTACAACGCTGCGACAGAAGCCCAGCGCGGTAATGTCATCCCCGTAGAAATCACTGTCTATGAGGATCGTTCCTTTACATTCATCACCAAGACCCCGCCGGCTGCGGAACTCATCAAGAAGGCAGCAGGAGTTGCCAAGGGTTCAGCGACCCCGCACACCGTCAAGGTTGCCAAGCTGACCCAGGCACAGGTCGAAGAGATCGCCAGCACCAAAATGGAAGACCTCAACGCCACCAGCCTTGCCGGAGCGTCGAAGATCATTGCTGGCACCGCCCGCTCCATGGGTATCACTGTCGAAGGCTGACACCCGCACCGTTCTGAGGCTGCGGGCACTGCCCAGCAGTACGGAACACCGCCGGGAAACCGGCACCACTGAAACACTAGGAATGACGTCCCTCCCGCAGGGAGAGTCGTCTGTGGCAGGGCCCAGCGCGGTCCGCAGACCACAACTGCACAAGGAGAAGTAAGCAGCATGGCAAAGCGCAGCAAAGCATATGAGGCAGCAGCCGCCAAGATCGACGCCGAGAAGTTCTACGCGCCGTTCGAGGCAGTAACCCTGGCCAAGGACACCAACCCGTCCAAGTTTGATGCAACCGTCGAGGTGGCTTTCCGCTTGGGTGTCGACCCCCGCAAGGCAGATCAGATGGTGCGCGGCACTGTTAACCTGCCCCACGGAACCGGCAAGGTTGCACGGGTCCTGGTGTTCGCAACTGGCGACAAGGCAGAGGCAGCAATTGCTGCTGGCGCCGACTTCGTTGGCTCCGATGACCTGATCGAAAAGATCCAGGGCGGATGGACCGACTTTGACGCCGCCGTTGCTACGCCTGACCTGATGGGTAAGGTTGGCCGTCTTGGTAAGGTCCTGGGGCCGCGTAACCTCATGCCGAACCCGAAGACCGGAACCGTCACTGCAGATGTCGCTAAGGCTGTCAACGACATCAAGGGCGGCAAGATCGACTTCCGCGTCGACAAGCACTCGAACCTTCACTTCATCATCGGCAAGGTTTCCTTCGACAAGATCAAGCTTGCCGAGAACTATGCAGCAGCACTTGAAGAGGTGCTTCGTCTGAAGCCCTCCGCCTCCAAGGGCCGCTACATCCAGAAGGCAACCGTGGCTACCACGTTTGGCCCCGGCATTTCGGTTGACCCCAACGTCACCAAGGTGCTCACCGACGCATAACGAAACGCCTGGTCATCCGGCTAGGTTTATGAAAAAAGCCGCCCAGCTCGCCTGGGCGGCTTTTTTGTGGCCCTCGGCTGGTGAAGTGCTTGAGAACACACGCGGAAACGACGTGGAACTCCACAAGATTCCGACATATGCTGACGTTCACCACCACCGACGGGGGTAATGCGGAGTCAGGCCATACGATGCCTGGCAGAGACAGGTGGAGTGAGCGGCATGGAAGATGATCCGCGGATCGAACAGCTCTGGATCCCAGACCAGCTAGATGCCTCCGATGCGGTGGATTTCCTCGCCGCAGTCGAGGTGGGTCGGAAAGTTCGGATGCAGACCTGGGGTACGGATGACCTGGCATATTCCGCTCAGGAGAAGCTCCTTGAGGTGAATTCCCCATACGAACGCCAGGTGATCCTCGTGGCCAGGCTTGGCGGAGAGATTGTCGGGGCCGCTGATATTGCCTTCCCACTGACGGACAGCCTTGATCTGGCGGAGGTGACCCTGGATATCCTTCCGGAGATCCGCGGACTTGGTATCGGGCGTCAGTTGCTTGAGGCAGCAGAGCATTACGCCAGGGGAGAGGGACGCAGCGTTATCAGGGTAGAGACGAACCATCCCGGAGCCACGCTCGATGCGTTTGATGGCGAACAGCTGGAACCAGGTGCAGGCCATGGATTCGTGCCCCTGGATAATCGCGAGGTGGATTTCGCCCAGCGTGCGGGCTACGAGCTGCAGAGAATTGAGCAGTTCAGTGCCTGTGCACTGCCACTGGATACACAGCTCGTTGCTGACCTGCTTGAGGAAGCTGGCGCTGCAAGTGGAACTCGCTACCGCCTCCATCACTGGACGGATAGATGTCCACAAGAATGGCTGGAGCCCGTGGCCGTGCTGGAGAACCTGGCTGGGGTTGATATGGAGGCTGATTTGAGCCCACCCGTTGACGTTGAATTCACCGTTGACGGTGGTGTACTTCGTGATGCTGAGTCGGCCGCCATTAACCAGGGCCGGCGCACTGTCGTAACTGCCGTTGAACACCTTGGATCAGGAGCACTTGTTGGGCTGACCACCATCAGCGTCCTGGCCCACAGGCCCGACGTGGTCTTCCAGGACGACACGCTGATTCTTGAGCAGCACCGCGGAAACAAGTTGGGGCTGCTGATCAAGGTCACCAATATGGTCCGGCTGACCGAACAGGTGCCAGATGCGCGGGTGATCTATACCTGGAATGCTCCAGAGAACAGGTATCTCCTGACGGTCAACCAGCAAGTTGGTTTCAGTACCGCAGGAGTCACAGGAGTGTGGCAAAAAGAGTTGCCACGGCTGGAATCACGGCAGAGCTAGCACCGTCACTGGCAGCTGGGCCGCCGCAATTTGGACTTGGGCGAAGGGTACCCGTAGACTAGGGGAACCAAAGACCGTCGGTTGTTGGGAATCCACTCTTAGCTCATGTCTGCATCCTGCAGTCGCGTGCTGGGACCACAGTGAATTCCCGGACGAAGGCCCCTAACTATAGGGCGGCCGGCGCAGGTGAACGAAGCAAGCCTCCACGGCCAGTCCGTGTTGAGACAGGCCCCGTGCATCTGCGCGGGGCGTTTTTAGTTTTAAGCTCGGAAGAGCGGGCCCTCGAACACCGGCACTATCCCGGAAGGAGGGTTATGGCAACGCCTACAAAGGTTTCAGCAGTAGCTGAGATCGCTAACGATTTCAAGGAATCGAACGCCGCTGTCCTGACCGAATACCGCGGGCTCACTGTTGCACAGCTCAAAGAGCTGCGTGTTTCTCTCGGCCAGGACACCAAGTTCACGGTCGTCAAGAATACCCTGACAGCCATTGCAGCCAAGGAAGCCGGTGTCGAAGCATTCGACGGACAGCTTGCTGGACCCACTGCGATTGCCTTCATCAAGGGTGACGCTGTTGCAGCGGCCAAGAGCCTGACGGATTTTGCCAAAACCAACAAGCAGCTGGTCATCAAGACCGGTTACTTCGAAGGCAAGGCATTGAACGCTGTACAGGTTGCAAACCTGGCAGCACTCGAGTCCCGTGAGCTGCAGCTTGCCAAGGTTGCAGGGATCCTCAAGGCTCCCGCCGCCGCGGCTGTCCGCATCATCGATGCGCTGCGCCTCAAGCTTGAAGAAGAGAACGGTACTCCGGCCCCCGCCGAAGCACCCGCCGCTGAAGAAGCTCCCGCAGATGCCCCAGCAGCAGCAGAAGCGCCTGCAGCTGCCACCGAAGAGAACTGACTCTTCACCCACCAGACTCCGGTGCGGACGGCCCTCGGCCTAAGCGCACCACAATAGGAAGGACGCCACCCATGGCGAAGCTGTCCAACGAAGAGCTCATTGCAGCCTTCAAGGAACTGACCATCATCGAACTTTCCGAGTTCGTTACCCTCTTCGAAGAGACCTTCGAAGTTACTGCAGCAGCTGTTGCAGTTGCAGGCCCCGCCGGTGGCGGAGCTGCTGAGGAAGCCGAAGAGCAGACTGAATTCGATGTCATCCTCGAATCTGCTGGCGAAAAGAAGATTGCAGTCATCAAGGAAGTACGTGCCATCACTTCCCTGGGTCTGAAGGAAGCCAAGGATGTTGTCGACAGCGCACCCAAGGCCGTCCTCGAAGGCGCAACCAAGGAAGCTGCCGAGAAGGCCAAGGATCAGCTCGAAGCTGCAGGCGCAACGGTTACCGTCAAGTAGTCAGTTCCGCTTCACAAAAACCCGCCCACGTCTGTGGGCGGGTTTTTTGTTTCTCTGTGCTGCCCCTTTGCCCCTATGTCCGTGTCGCAGTGGTTGCACTTCGAGACGCGATCGGTTTGCCGTGGGGCAGCAAAGCAGATCAGTCCCGGTACAGCAGCAGTGCCTCGCCCTGCCCGCCGCCGCCACAGAGCGCAACTGCTGCCCTGCCACGACCGCGGCGGTTGAGCTCGTGGGCTGCATGGAGGGCCAACCTAGCTCCTGAAGCGCCGATCGGGTGGCCAAGGGCAATCGCGCCACCGTGAATGTTGCACTTGTCGAGAGGGTAATCCAGATCTCGTAGCGACTGGACCGCGACAGACCCGAACGCCTCATTGATCTCTATGAAGTCCAGGTCGGCTACGGTCCAACCTTCTTTCTCCAGCGCCCTGGTGATGGCGTTGGAAGGCTGGGAATGCAGTGAATTATTCGGACCTGCCACCTGGCCAGGAGCCCCAAGTACCGCCAGGAACGTCAGGTTGTTCTCTTCGGCGTACCGGCGTGACGCAAGGACCATCGCGGAAGCACCGTCAGACAGCGGAGACGAGTTTCCGGCAGTAATGGTGCCGTCGCTGACAAAAGCCCCGCGCAGCTTCGCAAGAACATCGACAGTGGACTCGGGTCGAAGCCCTTCGTCCGTGCCAACAACGATGTCTGCGCCCTTGCGTTGTGGGACCCCTATTGGCGCAATTTCAGCGTCAAATGTCCCAGCATCCCTCGCGGCCGCCGCACGGTGGTGGGATGCTGCGGCAACTATGTCTTGGGCGGTCCTGTCGATTCCCAGGGTCAAGTTTCCTGATTCGGTGGACAGGCCCATCGACTGCCCGTCGAACGCATCTGTAAGACCGTCATGGGCTGCTACGTCCAGTACCTCAACAGAGCCGTAGGACCACCCCTGCCGTGAACCTGGAAGTAGATGGGGTGCCTGGCTCATGGATTCCTGTCCGCCAGCGACGACCACGTCCGCGTCGCCGCTTCGGATCAGCCGGGCGGCGTCAATGACGGCGCTGAGTCCGGAAAGGCAGACCTTGTTGATGGTCATTGCGGGGACGTTCCAGCCGATTCCTGCTGCGATGGAACTTTGCCTGGCTGGGTTCTGGCCCGCCCCAGCCTGAAGAACCTGGCCCATAATCACTGCGTCCACGGCTCCGGCGGATATTCCAGCGGATTTGAGTGCAGCCCTGATGGCGTGGGCACCCAGGTCAACTGCCGTAAATTTGGCAAGCTGGCCGTTGAGTCGGCCCTGGGGGGTTCGGTTACCGGCAAGGATGACAACGTCGTTGGTGTCTGAGATGTGACTCATGAGGATATTTCCGTTCTGGATCTGTTGGTTCCCAAGGCTATCGTGGGCAGGGCCGCGGCTCCAGCACCAGGCTGCCAGCCATCCGGAGGACACCATGTCGAGAATCGTGGCCTGAAAAATTTGTTCTCCAGAAGCCTGGGGGGAGCGACGTCCCCATCCTCTGCTCCGGTCGCCTCGATTGCAGCGGCCCGGTCAACCGGACGATCAGGGGAGAACTACCCATCGCTGATGCATGCGAAGTTGCGGGGCACTGCGTAGGGTTGTTTGTTGAATCAATGAGCCTTGGAGAGGACCCTGCATGAACAAGATGCTCAGCGCATTGGCTTTGGCGGCACTCGCGGGTCTCACGGCGTGTTCCGTCTCAACCGAGGCACCCAGTTCATCCCAGGCGCCCAGCGGATCCCGTGCGGTCCCCACCGGGTCTTCAGCCACGGCTTCCGCTTCTATCACCGATGGATCTGGAACAAGTGTCTCCGGGTCGTCTTCCACAGGTTCCGCTAATGCGCTGGCCAAAGACTCCTGCGAGTCGTTCAACACTCTGATGGACCGATACCGTGCCGCTGCTGGAACAGATCCAGAAGTATTTGACCAGATATATCTGGCGACTGTTGAGGCGGGAGACGGTGTGTCGGGAGATCTTAGCGGACTCTTCACGTCCCTTGGGCTGCTTGCGCTTGATCATGCAGGCGTCGCCGCTGGTGGCGGAGACCCGTCCCAGGAATCGCAGGACAGTGTTAGGGACGCGGTCTTTGCCAATGCATCGACGTGTACTGCCGTGGGGGTGACGTTGCGCCTCTGAGGGCTGGCCTTGAGGGCGAACCGCAGCGAAAGACCACACGTGAGTGGACCGCCGTCGGTAGGCTGCAGCGCCTACCGAAGGATAAGCACTTGGCGGTGCTTGCAATACAACCCAATGTGGGGTAGACATGGTGGCCACTTTGCCGTAACGTAGAGATTTGCGTCTTCCCTGTTTACCTTCAGCCTTCATATAGCGGTGGGCTTTGTCTGACAAGTGGGCTACCAACGTGCCGTCAACAACGTCACGTCAGTGGGTCCGCCAGGCTTCGGGTCATATAGCGGAACCGAAGAGGTACCACTGTGGAGTCACTCCGCAGGGTGCACACGGGGAAGATCTGAAAACGCCTGAAGGTCTGTGGAAGGATCCCTCTTGGTCGCCTCGAGCACCTCTAATAACGAAACCGCTAACAATGCCGACAGCACTGATGGTGCCACTCGCCGGCTCTCATTCGCAAAGATTCACGAACCGCTTGACGTTCCGAATCTCCTTGCCCTCCAGACGGACAGCTTTGACTGGCTCGTCGGAAACGAACGCTGGCAGGAGCGCGTCGCCAAGGCTGTCGAAGAAAACGACCTGAGCGTCGCTACTTCGTCAGGTCTTTCCGACATCTTCGAAGAGATCTCCCCGATCGAGGACTTCCAGGGCACCATGTCCCTGAGCTTCTCCGATCCTGAGTTCGCTGACCCGAAGTACACCATGGCCGAGTGCAAGGACCGGGACGCTACCTACTCGGCTCCGCTGTACGTCAAGGCCGAGTTCATGAACAACAACACTGGCGAAATCAAGCAGCAGACGGTATTCATGGGTGACTTCCCCCTGATGACCGAAAAAGGCACCTTCGTCGTCAACGGCACCGAGCGTGTCGTCGTTTCCCAGCTGGTCCGTTCCCCGGGTGCCTATTTTGAGCGCACTGCGGACAAGACGAGCGACAAGGACATCTTCACCGCCAAGATTATTCCTTCGCGTGGTGCCTGGTTCGAACTCGAAATCGACAAGCGCGACCAGGTTGGTGTTCGCCTCGACCGGAAGCGCAAGCAGTCCGTGACGGTGCTGCTGAAGGCGCTGGGTTGGACCGAGGGCCAGATCCTTGAAGAGTTCGGCCAGTACGACTCCATGCGTGCGACCCTTGAGAAGGACGCGACAGAGACCCGCGAGGATGCCCTGCTGGACATCTACCGGAAGCTGCGACCAGGCGAGCCGCCGACAGTCGAAGCTGCAGAAGCGCTCCTTCGCAACCTGTACTTCGAACCCAAGCGTTACGACCTTGCCAAGGTTGGTCGTTACAAGATCAACCGCAAACTCGGCATCGACCGCTCACTTGGGGACAAGGAAGCTTCAGTCCTGCACGTCGAAGACATCGTCGCCATGATCAAGTTCCTTGTGGCACTTCACGCTGGCGAGAAGAACCTGACGGGCACCCGCGACGGCCAGGATCACGAACTGCGAGTCGAGATCGATGACATCGACCACTTCGGCAACCGTCGTATCCGCGCCGTTGGTGAGCTCATCGAGAACCAGGTCCGTACCGGCCTGTCCCGCATGGAGCGCGTCGTCCGCGAGCGTATGACCACCCAGGACGTCGAGGCAATTACGCCGCAGACCCTGATCAACATCCGCCCGGTTGTCGCTGCCATCAAGGAGTTCTTCGGAACGTCCCAGCTGTCGCAGTTCATGGACCAGAACAACCCGCTGTCGGGTCTGACCCACAAGCGCCGCCTGTCGGCGCTTGGCCCGGGTGGTCTGTCCCGTGACCGCGCAGGCATGGAAGTTCGTGACGTGCACCCGTCCCACTACGGACGTATGTGCCCCATTGAAACTCCTGAAGGCCCCAACATTGGCCTGATCGGTTCACTGGCGTCCTACGGTCGGATCAACCCGTTCGGGTTCATCGAGACGCCGTACCGCTTGGTCTCCGAAGGTGTCGTTTCCGATGAGGTCCAGTACCTCACGGCAGACGATGAGGCAGAGGTCCTGATTGCCCAGGCCAACGCTCCACTCGACGACAACAAGAAGTTCGCCGAGGACACAGTCTTGGTTCGCGCCCGTGGCGGTGGAGGAGAGCCTGTGCTGGTCCCTGCCGGCGAGGTCGAGTTCATGGACGTCTCCCCGCGCCAGATGGTGTCAGTGGCTACCGCCCTGATCCCGTTCCTGGAGCACGATGACGCCAACCGTGCGCTCATGGGTGCCAACATGCAGCGTCAGGCTGTGCCGCTGGTCCGTTCCGAGGCCCCTTTCGTGGGCACCGGCATGGAGCGCGCCGCTGCAGTTGACGCAGGTGATGTTGTCATCGCCAAGAAGGCTGGTGTTGTCACTGAGGTCTCCGCTGAGCTGGTTGTCGTGCTCAACGATGACGGCACAGAGATCAACTACCGCATCAACAAGTTCGCCCGTTCCAACCAGGGCAACTGCTACAACCACCGCGTCCTGGTCAGTGATGGCCAGCGTCTTGAGGTTGGCGGCATCATTGCTGACGGTCCCGCAACGGACCAGGGCGAGCTCGCCCTCGGAAAGAACCTCCTTGTGGCATTCATGTCATGGGAAGGCCACAACTTCGAGGATGCGATCATCCTTTCGCAGCGCATCGTTGCTGAGGACGTCCTCTCCTCCATCCACATTGAAGAGCACGAGATTGATGCCCGCGACACCAAGCTTGGTGCCGAGGAAATCACCCGTGATATCCCCAACGTGTCCGAGGAGGTTCTGGCGGGCCTCGACGAGCGTGGAATCATCCACATCGGTGCTGAGGTTGAGGCCGGCGACATCCTGGTGGGCAAGGTGACGCCCAAGGGCGAGACCGAACTCACCCCAGAGGAGCGCCTGCTCCGTGCCATCTTCGGCGAAAAGTCACGCGAAGTGCGCGACACCTCACTGAAGGTCCCGCACGGCGAATCAGGCACCGTTATCGGCGTCCGCGTTTTCGATCGCGACAACGACGACGAGCTGCCCCCCGGAGTGAACCAGCTGGTTCGTGTCTATGTCGCTGCAAAGCGCAAGATCACTGACGGCGACAAGCTCGCAGGCCGCCACGGTAACAAGGGTGTCATTTCCAAGATCCTCCCGATCGAAGACATGCCTTTCCTTGCTGACGGTACCCCCGTTGACATCGTCCTGAACCCCCTTGGTGTTCCCGGCCGAATGAACGTGGGACAGGTTCTGGAAACCCACCTCGGCTGGGTGGCCAAGACCGGCTGGAAGATTGAGGGCGAGCCCGAATGGGCCAAGCAGCTGCCGAACCTGCCGCGCGAAAGTGGTCCCACCACTGTCGCAACGCCTGTGTTCGATGGCGCACGCGAAGAGGAAATCACTGGTCTCCTGGATTCGACCAACGTCACACGTGACGGCGACCGGCTGATCAACTCCTCCGGCAAGACACGGCTGTTTGATGGCCGCTCAGGCGAGCCTTTCCCGGATCCGATCGCTGTCGGCTACATGTACATCCTGAAACTCCACCACCTGGTGGACGACAAGATCCATGCGCGCTCCACCGGCCCGTACTCCATGATCACGCAGCAGCCGCTGGGTGGTAAGGCACAGTTCGGTGGCCAGCGCTTTGGTGAGATGGAAGTGTGGGCGCTCGAAGCGTACGGCGCTGCCTACACCCTGCAGGAACTGCTGACCATCAAGTCGGATGACATCCATGGTCGCGTGAAGGTCTACGAGGCAATCGTCAAGGGCGAGAATATCCCCGAGCCGGGCGTCCCCGAGTCCTTCAAGGTCCTGATCAAGGAAATGCAGTCACTGTGCCTGAACGTGGAAGTTCTTTCCACCGACGGAACCACAATTGAAATGCGTGACTCTGATGACGCAGTCTTCACGGCTGCGGAAGAATTGGGCATCGATCTGTCTCGTGCAGAGCCCAGTTCCGTAGAAGAGGTTTAGCAGGAGGTGGACGACGGCGGGTGGTAACCCGCCGTCGTCCAGCACCTCCCTCTTCCCGTAACCCACGACTTCAGAATTTAGAGAACAAGAGAGAACAGGGACCATATGTCCAGCGAATCCTCCTTCGGCCTCATGCAGATCGGCCTCGCCACCGCGGAAGACATCCGCGGGTGGTCATACGGCGAGGTTAAGAAGCCGGAAACCATTAATTACCGCACACTCAAGCCTGAGAAGGACGGACTCTTCTGCGAGAAGATCTTCGGCCCCTCAAGGGACTGGGAATGCTACTGCGGTAAGTACAAGCGCGTGCGTTTCAAGGGCATCATCTGTGAGCGGTGTGGCGTTGAGGTCACCCGCGCCAAGGTGCGCCGTGAGCGCATGGGCCACATTGAACTGGCTGCGCCAGTAACCCACATCTGGTACTTCAAGGGTGTCCCGTCCCGTTTGGGCTACCTCCTTGACCTGGCTCCGAAGGACCTTGAAAAGGTCATCTACTTCGCCGCCTACATGATCACGAGCGTTGATGCTGACAGCCGCCACGAGGAACTGCCCAACCTGCAGGTTGAGCACGACATCGAGAAGAAGCAGCTGATTGACAACCGCGACTCCGACATTGCCACGATCGCACGCGACCTCGAGGGCGAAATTGCCCGTCTCGAGGGCGAGGGTGCCAAAGCCGCCGACAAGAAAAAGGCCCGCGACTCTGCGGACCGTCAGATGGCCAACGTGCGTAAGCGTGCGGATGCCGAAATCGAGCGTCTTGAGCAGGTCTGGGACCGCTTCAAGAACCTCAAGGTCGCCGATCTTGAAGGTGACGAGGGGCTTTACCGCGAACTGCGTGACCGCTATGGCATGTACTTTGAAGGCGCCATGGGTGCCGAAGCCATTAAGAAGCGTCTTGAGAACTTCGACATGCAGGCCGAATCCGACCTGTTGCGCGACATCATTGCCAACGGCAAGGGCCAGCGCAAGACCCGTGCGCTCAAGCGGCTCAAGGTTGTTAACGCCTTCTTGACCACCAACAACAGCCCCCTGGGCATGGTCCTTGATGCTGTGCCGGTCATCCCGCCGGAACTGCGCCCCATGGTCCAGCTCGACGGTGGACGCTTCGCGACCTCTGACCTCAACGACCTATACCGTCGTGTGATCAACAGGAACAACCGCCTCAAGCGCCTTCTTGACCTGGGTGCCCCGGAGATCATTGTCAACAACGAGAAGCGCATGCTTCAGGAAGCTGTTGACAGCCTCTTCGACAATGGCCGTCGTGGCCGTCCCGTCACCGGTCCTGGCAACCGTCCGCTGAAGTCCCTGAGCGACATGCTCAAGGGCAAGCAGGGTCGTTTCCGCCAGAACCTCCTCGGCAAGCGCGTTGACTACTCTGGCCGTTCGGTCATTGTTGTTGGTCCGCAGCTGAAGCTGCACCAGTGTGGCCTGCCAAAGCAGATGGCGCTGGAGCTCTTCAAGCCGTTCGTCATGAAGCGACTGGTTGACCTCAACCACGCTCAGAACATCAAATCGGCCAAGCGGATGGTTGAGCGCTACCGCCCGCAGGTCTGGGATGTCCTGGAAGAGATCATCACCGAACACCCGGTGCTGCTCAACCGTGCACCCACCCTGCACCGTTTGGGTATCCAGGCTTTTGAACCCCAGCTTGTTGAAGGTAAGGCAATCCAGCTTCACCCGCTGGTCTGTGGCGCCTTCAACGCGGACTTCGACGGCGACCAGATGGCAGTTCACCTGCCGCTGAGCCCCGAGGCCCAGGCCGAGGCACGTATCCTGATGCTGTCTTCCAACAACATCCTGAAGCCCTCGGACGGCCGCCCGGTTACCCTGCCGTCGCAGGATATGATCATCGGTCTTTACCACCTGACCACCAAGCGTGTCGGTTCGGCTGGCGAGGGTCGCGTGTTCGGTTCGGTGGCGGAAGCCATCATGGCCTACGACCTCCACGATCTTCACCTGAACTCCAAGGTCCGGATCCGCCTTGAGGGCTTTGTGCCCTACGCAGGCTGGGAGGCCCCCGAAGGATGGGAGCTTGGCCAGACTGCCCTGGTGGAGACGTCCCTCGGACAGGTCATCTTCAATGAGACCCTGCCCGCGGATTACCCTTGGGTTGAAAACGTTGCCGACAAGGGCGAACTGTCCACAATCGTCAACGACCTCGCTGAGCGCTACCCGAAGGTTGTCACCGCTGCAACACTGGACAACCTCAAGGATGCCGGTTTCTACTGGGCCACCCGTTCGGGTGTCACTGTGGCAATTTCCGATATCGAGGTCCCCAAGGACAAGCCGCGCATCCTTGCTGGCTACGAGACCATGGCTGCCAAGATCCAGGGCCAGTACGACAAGGGCCTGATTGACGACGACGAGCGTCGCCAGGAACTGATCGAGATCTGGAACAAGGCAACTGACGAGATCGCCAAGGTCATGCGCGACAACCTGTCGCCCATGAACACGATCAACCGTATGGTTTCCTCTGGTGCCCGTGGTAACTGGATGCAGGTTCGCCAGATCGCGGGTATCCGTGGCCTGGTGGCCAACCCTAAGGGTGAGATCATCCCGCGTCCCATCAAGTCCTCGTACCGTGAGGGCCTGTCGGTGCTGGAATACTTCATCGCTACCCACGGTGCGCGTAAGGGCCTTGCTGATACCGCGCTGCGTACCGCCAACTCGGGTTACCTGACCCGTCGTCTGGTGGACGTCTCGCAGGACGTTATTGTCCGTGAAGAAGACTGCGGCACCGAACGTGGCCTTGTCACGGCAATTGCCGTTGTTGACTCGAACGGCGAGCTTGTTCTGGACGAGAACGTCGAGAACAGCGCCTATGCCCGTACCCTCGCTGTCGACGTCGTCGATTCCAAGGGCAAGGTCTTGGCTGAGGCCGGAAGTGACTGCGGCGACGTCGTCATTGCTGAACTTTTTGCCGCCGGGATCACTGAGGTCAAGGTTCGCTCTGTGCTCACCTGTGAGTCGAGTGTTGGTACCTGCGCACTGTGCTACGGCCGTTCATTGGCCACCGGCAAGACTGTTGACATCGGTGAGGCCGTTGGCATCATCGCGGCCCAGTCCATCGGTGAGCCTGGCACACAGCTGACGATGCGTACCTTCCACACCGGTGGTGCTGTCTCCGCCGGTGGTGGTGACGACATCACCCAGGGTCTGCCCCGTATCCAGGAGCTCTTCGAAGCCCGTACTCCGAAGGGTGTTGCACCGATCGCTGAAGCGGCCGGACGCATCACCATTGAAGAGACCGAGCGTCAGATGCGTCTCGTCATCACTCCTGATGACGGGTCCGAAGAGATCGCCTACCCGGTCCTGCGCCGTTCACGTCTCCTTATCGAGGACGGCGACAACGTCACAGTTGGCCAGAAACTCATCAACGGTCCGGTGGACCCCAAGCAGGTGCTGCGCATCATGGGTCCCCGTGCCGCGCAGAAGTTCCTGGTGGACGAGGTTCAGGGCGTTTACCGCAGCCAGGGCATTGGCATCCACGACAAGCACGTTGAGGTCATTGTCCGCCAGATGCTGCGCCGCGTGACGGTCATTGAGTCCGGCGAATCGGATCTGCTGCCTGGCGAGCTCGCCGAGCGTAGCCGGTTCGAGGATGCCAACCGTCGTGTGGTCTCCGAGGGCAAGACGCCGGCATCCGGCCGTCCTGAACTCATGGGTATCACCAAGGCATCACTGGCTACCGAGTCCTGGCTGTCCGCAGCTTCGTTCCAGGAGACCACCCGCGTCCTGACGCAGGCGGCAATGGAAGGTAAGAGCGATCCGCTGCTGGGCCTCAAGGAGAACGTGATCATCGGTAAGTTGATTCCGGCAGGCACGGGCCTCCCGCGCTACACCGAGGTCAATGTTGAGCCTACTGAGGAAGCGAAGGCCAATCTGTTTACCGGCCCCAGCGCCTTCAGTGATTTCAGCTACGATTCCCTGGGTGGCGATGGATCTCCCGAGTTCCATGCCATCCCACTGGATGACTACGATCTGGGCAGCGACTTCCGCTAGCGGACAGGGCTCCTTGCCCTGATTGCCTGACCAGCAAGCCCCGTCCCCACGATTCGTGGGGGCGGGGCTTTGTCGTAGGGTTGATCGAGGCGACTGGCGATTAAGGCCTACGGCGCGCTTAATGTTAGGCTTGTTACCAATTGTTATTGTGGCAGTGGATGAGTGCGCTGGTCGTGTTTTATGGCAGGACGTGGCGACGTTTCCGGTTTGCAGGGTTCTTGTGCAACGTATGCCACATTTTTGCATGCCTGAGTAAGGTCTGGAGCGCAGAGCTGCCAGCCCCGGGATGCGATCCGACTATTAAGGCTTCGCCCTTCCTGCACTGGACGTGATTCAGTCCAGGTGGGGCTTCGCAAAAGTAGAGTGGCTGGAAGCGGCCACTCCGGATAAAACGGAGAACACGAAAGTGCCTACGATTAACCAGCTGGTCCGAAAGGGCCGCACGCCGAAGGTCAAGAAGACCAAGGCCCCCGCGCTGAACGGCAGCCCCATGCGCCGTGGCGTTTGCACCCGCGTCTACACCACCACCCCGAAGAAGCCGAACTCGGCTCTCCGTAAGGTGGCACGTGTGCGCCTTAACGGTGGCGTTGAAGTGACTGCTTACATTCCCGGTGTTGGCCACAACCTGCAGGAGCACTCCATTGTGCTCGTTCGCGGTGGTCGCGTGAAGGACCTTCCCGGTGTCCGTTACAAGATCGTCCGTGGCGCCCTTGATACCCAGGGTGTGAAGAACCGTAAGCAGGCTCGTAGCCGTTACGGCGCAAAGATGGAGAAGAAGTAATATGCCTCGCAAGGGTCCGGCCCCCAAGCGGCCGCTAGTAGCAGATCCCGTTTACAGCTCACAGCTGGTAACGCAGCTCATCAACAAGGTGCTGGTTGACGGCAAGAAGTCCACCGCAGAGCGCATTGTCTACGGCGCACTCGAAGGTGCCCGTGCCAAGTCCGGTGGCGATCCCGTTGCCGCACTCAAGAAGGCGATGGAGAACGTCAAGCCTTCCCTCGAAGTTCGCTCACGTCGCGTTGGTGGCGCCACCTACCAGGTTCCTGTTGAGGTTAAGCCGGGCCGCTCCACCGCACTCGCACTGCGTTGGTTGGTTGGTTACTCCAAGGCTCGTCGTGAAAAGACCATGACGGAGCGCCTCCAGAATGAGATCCTGGATGCCTCTAACGGTCTCGGTGCCGCTGTGAAGCGTCGCGAAGATACCCACAAGATGGCCGAGTCCAACAAGGCCTTCGCACACTACCGCTGGTAAAACTTTCGGACGCTGCCGGCCCTACAGGGCCGGGAGCGTCCGTGTAGTCCATCCGAAAGGGAGACACCGTGGCACAGGACGTGCTTACCGACCTTAGCAAGGTCCGCAACATCGGCATCATGGCCCACATTGATGCCGGCAAGACCACTACTACTGAGCGCATCCTGTTCTACACAGGTGTGAACCACAAGATTGGTGAGACGCACGACGGCGCCTCCACCACTGACTGGATGGAACAGGAGAAGGAACGCGGCATCACCATCACGTCTGCTGCCGTGACCTGCTTCTGGGACCACAACCAGATCAACATCATTGACACACCTGGCCACGTCGACTTCACCGTTGAGGTTGAGCGCTCACTGCGTGTCCTCGATGGTGCAGTTGCTGTGTTCGACGGTAAGGAAGGCGTGGAGCCACAGTCTGAGACTGTTTGGCGCCAGGCTGACAAATACGACGTTCCCCGCATCTGCTTCGTGAACAAGATGGACAAGCTCGGTGCTGACTTCTACTTCACCGTGGATACCATCATCAGTCGCCTGGGTGCCAAGCCCCTCGTCATGCAGCTTCCTATCGGTGCGGAGAATGACTTCATCGGTGTCGTGGATCTCCTTGAGATGCGCGCGCTCGTCTGGCCTGGCGACTCCAAGGGTGATGTCACCATGGGCGCCAAGTATGAAGTTCGTGAAATTCCCGAGGATCTCAAGGAGCGTGCCGAGGAATACCGCGCCACGCTGGTTGAGACTGTTGCGGAGTCTTCTGACGAGCTCATGAACAAGTACCTCGAAGGTGAAGAGATCACCGTCGCGGAACTCAAGGCTGGCATCCGTAAGATGACCATCGCGTCTGAGCTGTACCCCGTGTTCTGTGGCTCCGCCTTCAAGAACCGTGGCGTCCAGCCCATGCTCGATGCTGTTGTCGACTTCCTGCCGAACCCACTTGACGTCCCCCCGATGATCGGTCACGATCCCCGGGATGAGGAGAAGGAACTGACCCGCGCGCCGTCGTCGGAAGAGCCCTTCTCAGCACTCGCGTTCAAGATTGCGGCACACCCGTTCTTCGGTCAGCTCACCTTCATCCGCGTGTACTCCGGTCACGTCGAAGCTGGTGCCCAGGTGGTCAACTCCACCAAGGGGAAGAAAGAGCGCATCGGTAAGCTGTTCCAGATGCACGCCAACAAGGAAATGCCTGTTGAGGGCGCTTCTGCTGGCCACATCTACGCAGCGATTGGACTCAAGGACACCACAACGGGTGACACTCTCTGCGATTCGCAGAACCAGATTGTCCTCGAGTCCATGAGCTTCCCGGAGCCTGTGATCTCGGTTGCGATTGAGCCCAACACCAAGGGTGACCAGGAAAAGCTTTCGACTGCCATCCAGAAACTCTCCGCTGAGGACCCCACCTTCCAGGTGTCCCTCAACGAGGACACGGGACAGACCATCATCGCTGGCATGGGCGAGCTCCACTTGGATATCCTCGTGGACCGCATGCGTCGCGAATTCAAGGTCGAGGCAAATGTCGGCAAGCCTCAGGTTGCGTACCGCGAAACCATCAAGCGGGCTGTCGAGCGTCATGACTACACGCACAAGAAGCAGACCGGTGGTTCGGGTCAGTTCGCTAAGATCCAGATCGCCATCGAGCCCTTGGACACAGCCGATGG
This sequence comes from Pseudarthrobacter sp. PS3-L1, assembly GCF_030063285.1. Taxonomy (GTDB): domain Bacteria; phylum Actinomycetota; class Actinomycetes; order Actinomycetales; family Micrococcaceae; genus Arthrobacter. The sequence goes on from NZ_JASISU010000004.1 coordinate 181,815, forward strand.
TGAGATGTACGAATTCTCAAACAAGGTCACCGGTGGCCGTATTCCCCGCGAATACATCCCCTCCGTGGACGCCGGAATCCAGGATGCACTCAACGATGGTGTTCTGGCCGGCTATCCGGTTGTCGGCATCAAGGCAACGCTGATTGACGGCGCCTACCACGATGTTGACTCTTCGGAAATGGCCTTCAAGATTGCCGGCCGGATGGCTTTCAAGGAAGCTGCCCGCAAGGCAAACCCGATCCTGCTTGAACCGCTGATGGATGTCGAGGTCCGCACCCCTGAGGAATACATGGGTGAAGTTATTGGTGACCTCAACTCCCGTCGTGGCCAGATGCAGTCTATGGAAGATGCCCAGGGAGTCAAGGTCATTCGTGCCCACGTCCCGCTGTCCGGTATGTTCGGTTACATCGGCGACCTGCGGTCCAAGACCCAGGGCCGCGCTGTGTACTCCATGACATTCAACAGCTACGCGGAGGTCCCGAAGGCAGTAGCCGACGAGATCATCCAAAAGACCCGCGGCGAATAGCGCTCACGCTCTTCTCGCAGCAAACTCGGAAGTCCATTCCCCTGGGGAATGGCTTCCGGTGTGGTGGGCCGGTGGCCGTCTAACGGCGCCGGCTCATCCACCAAGGTTCAGGGATTACTATGGTCTCCTGAATCTGAAAAATTTCACCAATCCAAAGCCCCCCAAGTAGACTTATCTGAGCTTCTGCCGCGATCAGCGTGGCAGGAAGGTACGTCATTTGAAATCGTTCTAGGAGGAACCTGTGGCAAAGGCAAAGTTCGAGCGGACTAAGCCGCACGTCAACATCGGCACCATTGGTCACGTTGACCACGGTAAGACGACATTGACTGCCGCTATTTCCAAGGTGCTGTACGACCAGTACCCGGATCTCAACGAGCAGCGCGACTTCGCGTCGATTGACTCTGCTCCTGAAGAGCGCCAGCGCGGCATTACCATCAACATCTCCCACGTGGAGTACCAGACCGAGAAGCGCCACTACGCACACGTAGACGCCCCCGGCCACGCTGACTACATCAAGAACATGATCACCGGTGCCGCGCAGATGGACGGCGCCATCCTGGTGGTTGCTGCTACTGACGGCCCGATGGCCCAGACCCGCGAGCACGTTCTGCTTGCCCGCCAGGTGGGCGTTCCCTACCTGATGGTCGCGCTGAACAAGTCCGACATGGTTGACGATGAGGAACTTCTGGACCTCGTTGAAATGGAAGTTCGTGAGTTGCTCAGCGACCAGGGCTTCGATGGCGACGATGCACCGGTAATCCGCGTTTCCGGCCTGAAGGCACTCGAAGGCGATCCGGTATGGGTCAAGTCCGTTCAGGATCTCATGGCCGCAGTCGACGAGTCCGTTCCGGACCCGGTTCGTGACCGCGACAAGCCGTTCTTGATGCCGATCGAAGATGTTTTCACCATCACCGGCCGTGGAACCGTTGTTACGGGCCGCGCCGAGCGTGGAACCCTGGCTATCAACTCCGAGGTCGAGATCGTCGGCATCCGCCCGATCCAGAAGACCACGGTTACCGGTATCGAGATGTTCCACAAGCAGCTCGACGAAGCATGGGCTGGCGAGAACTGTGGCCTCCTGCTCCGTGGACTGAAGCGCGACGATGTCGAGCGTGGCCAGGTTGTCGTCAAGCCGGGTTCAATCACCCCGCACACCGACTTCGAAGCCAACGTCTACATCCTCTCCAAGGATGAGGGCGGGCGTCACAACCCGTTCTACTCGAACTACCGTCCGCAGTTCTACTTCCGTACGACGGATGTTACCGGCGTCATCACCTTGCCTGAGGGCACGGAAATGGTCATGCCCGGTGATAACACTGAGATGACCGTTGCGCTCATCCAGCCCATCGCCATGGAAGACGGCCTCGGCTTCGCTATCCGTGAAGGCGGCCGTACGGTCGGTTCAGGACGTGTTACGAAGATCCTCAAGTAGTTTCTACTTTAGGTTCGGGAGCATCATCCGGTATCGGATGGCGTAACCAAGAAAGCAACCCCGCTGTATATGCAGCGGGGTTGCTTTTTACTCTATTTAGTACAGTCTTTGGATTTATTATGTTTGAATTCTCTTGGGAATTTTAGCCGCAGGCCACGTGGTGGGGAAACGGGAAGCCATGAATGAAGATGCATATGGGCAGGGCTTTCGGGCTGGCCATCTCCAGGGTTGGCAGGACGCCGTTGCGAAATACGGATTGACCCTGGCGGGTACAGCCAGCCCGGTAGCGAACTCGAATGAGTCCGAGATGATGCGGGGACCGGAGCAGGGACGTGTCACTGCCATGCCGTCGCGATCAGTGGGGTGGGGGACTGAAGGGTCTGCGGTGATTCCGACGGAACCTTTGCTCGCTTCCGATTCCGTGTCGAGGGTTCCGGGAAATCCTGAAAACAACCATCCCAGTCCACTCAACCGCGCACCGTACTACTTCCCCACCCAACAGCATTATGCTCAACCTGTTGCATTGAGCCCTGCAGAACTAGGCCGTCGTAAAGCGAAGCGCGATAATCAGAACATCAACATCACGCTCTACGTCGCAAGTTTACTTTTTGTTGCGGCGGCAGGGCTGTTCGTCGGGATTGGCCTGCCCCCAGCGGTAAGTTTTGTTGCCATGTGTGGAATGACTGCTGCCTTTTACGGAGCAGGACTGTCCTTGCACGCCCGCGTCCCTCGACTGCGGCCAGCCTCCATGGCCTTTACCGGCACGGGCCTGGCCCTTATTCCGGTGTGTGGTCTGAGCATGTACGGGTTCATTCTGCCCAATGGTCCGGCAGCTTGGTTCGTAACATCAATTCTGGGACTGGTTGCCTATTCCTATGCTGCTCTCCGGCTGTCCAGCCGCGTCCTTGTGTATCTGTCACTGGCATTCATTCTCTCAACGGCGATGGCAGCCGCGCCTACCCTTGGCGCCGCCGTGGTCTGGAATTATATGGCTGTCATAGCAACGGCGGCCGGGCTGACTTTTGCCTCCCGGCTCGCCCCGGCATGGATGCCCGGGATATTTCTGGAGCCTGCCCGGATTGTGCATCCGCTGGTGATACCTGCGGTGTGTGCCGCAGCAACGGTAGTTCCTGGGCTTGGCGGTTATGGTTACACGGCAGTACTGGGGCTCTCTGGGATCTATTATTCCGCGCTCATATTTGCGAGTGGGTCCAGGGCGGCCCTCTGGGATCTTTATGGAGCCAGGCTCACCCTGACGCTTGCGCTGGGGACGCTGGTTGGCAGCATCAGCGGCTCTGGGCAGTCTGGACTGGTGGCAGTAGTTGGTCTTGTCTCCGTCCAGTCGGCATGTCTCGCGGCAGCGCAGGATTACCTCGCCCGGCATTTCCCGCTGGCCTACAAGCACAGAAAGGGATGTGCGCTTCGGCGCGGGGCGTGGAGAACTGACAGTTTCGTGACGTTCGGTGTGGCTGCGACGCTCAGTCTGGTGCTCCTGGTCCTCACCGCCCTTGACCGGGGTGGAGTCGGTGCCGTGTCATTCAGTGGGCGCGGAACGCCGGGGTGGCAACCCACCGTGGCGGTGGTGATCCTGAGCGCCGCTGGAATGTACCTTGGCTGGAAAAATCGGGGCGTCGCTGAGTATGCGGCGTTGGTACCTTTTGTCTTCGCTGTTGTCATGAATCAGGCTTTGCTGCCGTGGGCCTCCGTGCTGCTTCTTGGCGCATGGACGTGCTGGTGGGCATTCCGCTGCAGTCGTGAGCAGGTTGGGCGTTCCCTGCTCGTGCTGTTTGCACGGATAGCCGTGACCGTGTTTGTTCCGCTGTTGGTCTATCAGTCCGATCCCACAAGCCCGGATTGTCTCCGCCGTGTCCTGCTGGCATTTGTCCTAGTTCTTGCGGTCCAGCTCGTGGTAACCGGCGTGCTCGAGGTTCGTTTGGTCGAAACCGTTGCCCCGCGTGTCACTGCCCTCATCTGCTACGCCGTGGGCCTGGGGGCAGTGCTTAGCATGGCGGGTTTCGGCGCCGAAAACAGCGGGCCACTTCTGATTGCCGTGCTGTTCCTCCTGGCCGGTGTGCTGATGTCGGGCTGGCTACTCCTGAGGAATGCCAGTCGATCGTGGGATGATGCGGCAGTGGCCTGGAGCGTGCCATTGATCGGGCTGGTTATGGCGCTCCTGGCCCGGAGCCAGATCTCTGCCTACGCGGAGATGGTGGTCTTTGTGATGCTCGTTGGCTACTTCGTGGCTTCGGCCCACAAGCTGCCTTCTCTTCGTCACTGGTATTGGTTGTCTGCCCGAGCAGCCGGAACGGCTGCACTGCTTGAATGGCTGGCGGAAAGTGAGCGTCGAGGGAGTATTGACGACGTGGGCAATGCCCTCTCGCCGATCATGGTCGCCGCAGTCGTGGTACTTGTGGCCCAGATGGCATTTCCGCTCATCTGTGCATATCGCGGCAGGGCGGCATCCTGGGTTGTAGCCGATGTTGCCGGAAGCCTGGTCTTGACCAGCATCCTGGCTCTTGCGATGGTTTTAACACACCAGGACTATATCTACGGCTATTCAGTCCTGAGCAGGACCCCGGACTTTTCGCTCGTGTCTGCCCTGGCGCAGGGAGCAGTCCTCGGATTCGTTGCCCTCGCCTCAGTAACTGCAGGTTGGGTCCTCTGCGGTAGACCCGGGGCGTGGCTCTTGGCTCCCGGAGTGGCCCTGGTGGTGTTTGGTGCAGGATCAGGGAATATCTTCAGTTGTGAATTTGCTCTTCTGATTTTTGCTGCTTTTAGTTCCGTCATGACTGCGAAGGCGTCCGAGCCGATTGCGAAAGGTTCCTATTTCATTGCAGCGCGGATCCTGTTTGCCGCCCTTGCCGTGCTGGTCACCTACCACTACACGTCGTCGTACGTCGTGGTCTCAGTGTCAATGGCATTGGTTCTCGGAGCCCAGCACTGTGTCCGCTGGTTGCTGCGGCATCGACTTGAGAGCGTTCCCTTCCAGCAGGGAGCCGTGTGGATCACGCTGGCCGGGCAGTGCCTACTTCCCGTATCCGGGGTTATTTCCCTGCACAGTGGGGTAGCTGCAGCAGAGCGGGGCACGCGGTGGATGATTCTTCTAGAACTTGTCCTTTTGTTGGTATCGGCTCTATTTGCTGACAGATTCTTCAGGGCACGGGGAGCCAACCACTTTGCTGTTGGCGCGGTACTTGCTGCGGTGGTTGTTCTGGGACCCCTGGGTACTTCAAGCACCAACGGCAACCACTTCCTAGCAGGGCAGGTGATCAGCTCCGTAGGAGTGGTCCTGTCCATGGTGTTGATCACAGCCGTCGCCTGTGGAGCGGGCATCAGGTTCAGCTCCTCGCCCAGCGGAGCCAATCGTTCACTGTGGCTTAGTGCTAGCGGTGGCGGACTGCTGGTAGCGGGCCTCACTCTGGCTATAGTCCCAGCGGGCTCTTTCACCCTACTGCTCTCGCTGACTGTCCTTGCCGCGGCAGCTGTTTTGCTGATTTCATCACATACGGAGGATCTGGCATTCCTCTACCCGCCGGCTGCGATAGCTGGTGTGGTGGGATTTAACGTGCTGAGCCATGCACTTCTGGCGGGTGCAGTAGAGCAGGGCCGGCTCGCAGGCCCATGGGCGGCCTATCTTCCCCTCCTGACGGGAAGTCTGGTCGCGGGACTCATCCTTTACGGTGCTTTTCTAGCACAGTTTGCACCCGTCCTGTTGGCTTCCGAAAGGTCCGTGTCGATCAGGAATGGCACCCTTGCCTGGGGAGGGGTCGGCGCTCTTGCACTGCCGGGTGTCCTCGGACTATGGACAAGCGAGACGGTTTGGACTGCTGCGGTTGTTCTGCTCCTGACAATCGCCGCGGTGGTCCATGCTGTTCCCCGACGTGCCAAGCGCCTCACGCTGGAGATGGGAACAGTCTTTGCTGTGGCAGCTGTGCAGCAGGCGTCGATTCATAGCATCGGCTTGTGGGGGAGTAATGGGCGCTGGCTGGGAGGGGAAATCTTCAGCGAGCCGTTCTGGGTACTCCAGTGGTTTGTCGTGTCAGGCGCCGGACTGGCTGCGCTGCGATATTGGCATAACAGCCCACATCTTGGCCGGGCCTACCTGGCCGGCTCAGCTGGCCTGCTCACGCTCAGCTCAGCTATTGCCTTGTTTTCCGCGGGTGACGGGCAGCAGCTGGTGATACTGGTGGGGCTGGTCCTGGTTCTTATCGCAGGGCTCTTGGTTCGGGACCGGCTGTTTGTCTGGTGGGGTGCGTTGGGAGTGACCCTCTGCATTGTCTGGGCGCTCCGGGGCTACACATTCCTGCTGCTCATAGTCATTGCAGTGGGACTGGTATCTTTCGCACTGTGGCGGCTCATCCGCAGCCGGCCAGAAACGGCCGAGAAGGACTCAATGCCCCAGCCACCGGGAAAAGGACTTGCACCCAGTGCAGCGGCACGGTGGCCCGGGCACCAGCAGCCAGGCACCCAGCTTCCTCCTGGGCCGGAACGTAGCCCTGCGTCCGGGAACCGCCCCGACGGCGCTGATACGCTGGAGCCAACTGAAAGGGGCGCCTCGTGGGATGGCTGATATTTTTGCTGCTCATCATTGCTGTTGTGGGCGGGGTGTTCTGGTTGCGCCGAAATTTCCGGACCGAGATTGAACGCGCCAAGCGAATCACTCGGAGCCGACGCGATACCTGATTCTCCAGCGGTGCGGTCCTGGAGAGCGCCGTGGGCTTTGCGGAAGCGGGAAAATTGCCTCTATCTAGCGGTCGATTCGCTTCTGCCTTAGATATCAGACATACTGGATGAGTTGTTCAAGCGCTTCCTCGCGTCCCGATCCGGATAATGCCGGATGTCAGGGTCCAAGTGGAAGACCAAACATAACCCACTCTCTTCGGAAATTTCGAGTGTGTTCGCGTGAAAAGACGCGACACGCCCGACCGCGGGGGTCGGTTACGTCGGCAGGTTGAGGAACCCGGATTAGTCCGGATTCAGCTTGTGCGGCGGGTGGTAGTTACAGACTTCAAATGCTGCGGCAGCCACATGCAACACGAATAGTGAACAGAGCAGCCCTAATCGGAGCGGCACTAACTGAAAGAGAGTCAGGCGACATGGCGGGACAAAAAATCCGCATCCGGCTGAAGTCATACGACCACGAGGTCATTGACGTTTCAGCCCGGAAGATCGTTGAGACGGTCACGCGCGCAGGCGCAACGGTGGTTGGCCCTGTGCCGCTGCCCACGGAGAAGAACATCTACTGTGTTATTCGCTCTCCTCACAAGTACAAAGACAGCCGCGAGCACTTTGAAATGCGCACGCACAAGCGTCTTATCGACATCATCGATCCCACGCCCAAGGCTGTTGATTCGCTCATGCGTCTCGACCTGCCGGCAGACGTGAACATCGAAATCAAGCTGTAGGGAGGTGCTGAGAGACTATGACCGCAACCCGTAACGTAAAGGGCCTGTTGGGCACGAAGCTCGGCATGACCCAGGTCTGGGACGAGAACAACAAGCTCATCCCCGTCACTGTGGTCCAGGCGGATTCGAACGTCATCACCCAGCTGCGCAATGCAGATGTTGATGGCTACGTAGCCGTTCAGATCGGCTACGGCCAGATCGATCCTCGCAAGGTCACCAAGCCATTGGCTGGTCACTTTGAAAAGGCAGGCGTCACGCCTCGCCGTCACGTCGTCGAAATTCGTACCGCAGATGCTGCTGAGTACTCGCTGGGCCAGGAGCTCTCTGTTGAGACCTTCGAAGCCGGCCAGAAAGTCGACGTCATGGGCACCACCAAGGGCAAGGGCTTCGCCGGCGTTATGAAGCGTCACGGCTTCCACGGTGTTGGAGCTTCCCACGGTGCTCACAAAAACCACCGTAAGCCCGGTTCAATCGGTGGCGCATCCACCCCGAGCCGCGTCTTCAAGGGCATGAAAATGGCCGGCCGCATGGGCGCCGTTCGCCACACCACGCTGAACCTCACGGTTCACGGTGTCGACGTCGAGAAGTCGCTGCTCCTCATCAAGGGTGCCGTCCCCGGCGCCCGCGGCCAGGTCGTCCTCGTACGCACCGCCGTGAAGGGAGCCTAGTTCAATGGCAAACACTGTCAAGGTTGACCTGCCTGCAGAGATCTTCGACGTACAGACCAACGTGCCGTTGCTGCACCAGGTCGTCGTTGCCCAGCTCGCTGCTGCCCGCCAGGGAACCCACAAGACCAAAACCCGTGCTGAGGTTTCAGGCGCAGGCCGTAAGCCGTTCAAGCAGAAGGGTACCGGCCGTGCCCGTCAGGGCTCGATCCGTGCTCCTCACATGACTGGCGGTGGCGTCGTCCACGGACCGACACCTCGCGACTACAGCCAGCGGACACCCAAAAAGATGATTGCCGCTGCACTGCGTGGCGCTCTTTCTGACCGTGCCCGTAACGGCCGTATCCACGTTGTCTCTGAACTGGTTGCCGGCACCAAGCCGTCTGCCCAGGGCGCACTGGCAACACTGCGTGAGGTGTCCGAGCGGAAAAACCTGCTCGTCGTCATCGAACGCGCCAATGATGTTGCTGCGCTGTCCGTGCGCAACCTCGAGGCTGTTCACGTTCTTTACGCAGACCAGCTGAACACTTACGACGTGCTCGTCTCCGACGACGTTGTCTTCACCAAGGCTGCCTACGAAGCATTCGTTGCTCACCGGGCAGTGGCAAAGAACGAGGAGGATGCCAAGTGAGTGCAGCCACCATCAAAGATCCGCGTGACGTCGTGCTTGCACCTGTCGTCTCGGAAAAAAGCTACGGCCTGATCGATGAGGGCAAGTACACCTTCCTGGTGGACCCCCGCTCGAACAAGACCGAGATCAAGCTGGCCGTAGAGAAAATCTTCTCTGTCAAGGTCGAATCGATCAACACCATCAACCGTGCCGGTAAGCGCAAGCGCACCAAATTCGGATGGGGAACCCGCAAGAACACCAAGCGTGCGATTGTCTCCCTCAAAGAAGGCACTATCGACATCTTCGGCGGTCCGCTCGCGTAGCGGAGACCACTTTAACGAGGAAATAAATTATGGGAATCCGTAAATACAAGCCGACTACCCCGGGCCGTCGTGGCTCGAGCGTAGCGGACTTCACAGAAATCACGCGGTCGACGCCGGAAAAGTCGTTGGTTCGTCCTCTCCCCAAAAAGGGTGGACGTAACAACACCGGTAAGATCACAACCCGTCACAAGGGTGGTGGACACAAGCGTCAGTACCGTCTGATCGACTTCCGTCGCCACGACAAAGACGGCGTTGACGCCCGCGTTGCCGAAATCGAGTACGATCCGAACCGCACGGCTCGCATCGCTCTCCTGCACTACGTTGATGGCACCAAGCGTTACATCATCGCCCCGAACAAGCTCTCCCAGGGCGATTTCGTTGAAGCAGGCGCCAACGCTGACATCAAGCCCGGCAACAACCTGCCGCTGCGCAACATCCCCGTGGGTACTGTTATCCACGCTGTTGAGCTGCGTCCGGGTGGCGGCGCCAAGATGGCCCGCTCCGCTGGTGCTTCGGTTCAGCTTGTTGCAAGGGAAGGCCGTTACGCCCAGCTGCGTCTGCCGTCCGGAGAAATCCGCAACGTTGACGTCCGCTGCCGCGCCACGATCGGCGAGGTCGGCAACGCCGAACAGTCGAACATCAACTGGGGCAAGGCTGGCCGTATGCGCTGGAAGGGCGTTCGCCCGACAGTTCGTGGTGTAGCCATGAACCCGATCGATCACCCGCACGGTGGTGGCGAGGGTAAGACGTCCGGTGGACGTCACCCCGTCAACCCGAACGGTAAGCGTGAAGGCCGCACCCGCCGCCCCAACAAAGAGAGCGACAAGCTTATTGTTCGTCGCCGTCGTACTGGCAAGAACAAGCGATAGGAGCCTGGACACATGCCACGCAGCCTGAAAAAAGGTCCTTTCGTTGACCAGCACCTCTTTGTGAAGGTAGCCAGGGAAAACGAAAAGGGCACCAAGAACGTCATCAAGACCTGGTCCCGCCGTTCGATGATCATCCCCGACATGCTCGGGCACACGATCGCCGTACACGACGGACGCAAGCACATCCCCGTGTTTGTCACTGAGTCGATGGTCGGGCACAAGCTCGGCGAATTCGCTCCTACGCGGACATTCCGCGGCCATGTCAAGGACGACCGTAAGGGCAAGCGCCGCTAGGCGCCTGCACTTACGTCAAAGACGAGAGAAGGAAAGCAATGGAAGCCAAGGCAATTGCGCGCCACATCCGCGTAACGCCTATGAAGGCCCGGCGCGTCGTCAACCTTGTTCGTGGTTTGCAAGCGAATGAGGCTCTGGCAATTCTGAAGTTTGCCCCACAGGCAGCTTCGGAGCCGGTATTCAAGGTAGTACAGTCGGCAATCTCCAATGCCCGGGTCCTCGCGGACCGCGACGGCGTTGCGTTTGACGAAAGTGACCTCATCATCAGCGAGATGTTCGTTGATGAAGGCCCAACAATGAAGCGGTTCCAGCCGCGTGCTCAGGGTCGTGCATTTCAGATCAAGAAGCGCACCAGCCACATCACCGTGGTTGTCGCTACACCTGAGAAAGAGGAGGCTCGCTAAGTGGGACAGAAAGTTAACCCGCATGGGTTCCGACTCGGCATCACCACGGATCACGTATCGCACTGGTTCGCTGACAGCACCAAAGCCGGCCAGCGGTACAAGGACTTCGTTCGCGAAGACATTCGTATCCGCCAGCTCATGTCTACGGGCATGGAACGCGCTGGTATCGCCAGGGTAGAGATCGAGCGCACCCGTGACCGTGTCCGTGTGGATATCCACACAGCACGTCCCGGTATCGTCATCGGTCGCCGTGGAGCAGAAGCAGACCGCATCCGCGGCGAGCTGGAGAAGCTCACCGGCAAGCAGGTCCAGCTGAACATCCTCGAGGTCAAGAACCCCGAGATGGAAGCACAGCTTGTCGCCCAGGGCGTTGCCGAGCAGCTGACTTCACGCGTGGCATTCCGCCGTGCAATGAAGAAGGCTATGCAGTCCGCTCAGCGTGCAGGTGCCAAGGGCATCCGTATCGCCTGCTCCGGTCGACTGGGTGGGGCCGAAATGTCCCGCTCGGAGTTCTACCGCGAAGGCCGTGTGCCCCTGCACACCCTGCGTGCGAACATCGACTACGGCTTCTACGAAGCCAAGACCACCTTCGGCCGTATTGGCGTGAAGGTATGGATCTACAAGGGCGACCTCACTTCCAAGGAACTGGCACAGCAGGCAGCTGCTGCACCGTCCCGCGGACGTGGCCCGAGTGACCGTCCGGGCCGCCCGGCGGGCGCTGACCGTGGTGACCGCCGTCGTCGCACTGACCGTCCGGCAGCCGAAGCAGCTCCTGCTGCAGAGGCTCCGGCCGCAGAAGCCGCAGCCGCAGGTTCGGCACAGGCAGTAGAAGGAGGACAGGCTTAAATGCTTATCCCACGTCGAGTCAAGCACCGTAAGCAGCACCACCCGGGTCGTTCCGGCAATGCTACGGGTGGTACCAAGGTCTCGTTCGGTGAGTGGGGTATCCAGGCTCTGAGCCCGGCATACGTCACCAACCGTCAGATCGAGTCCGCTCGTATCGCTATGACCCGCCACATCAAGCGTGGCGGAAAGGTCTGGATCAACATCTACCCGGACCGTCCGTTGACGAAGAAGCCTGCCGAAACCCGCATGGGTTCCGGTAAGGGTTCTCCGGAATGGTGGGTCTCCAACGTCAAGCCGGGTCGGGTTCTCTTTGAGATCTCCGGTGTTGACGAAGAAACGGCCCGCGAGGCACTTCGCCTGGCGATCCACAAACTCCCGTTGAAGGCACGCATTCTGCGTCGCGAAGGTGGTGAATAGAAATGGCAGTAGGATCCAAGGATTTGGCTCCGGCACAGCTGGACGGTTTCGATAACGAGCGTCTCGTGGAGGAACTCCGCAAGGCCAAGGAAGAGCTGTTCAACCTGCGTTTCCAGTCAGCCACCGGCCAGCTGGAGAATCACGGTCGCCTGCGCGCGGTAAAGAAGGACATCGCCCGCATTTACACCGTTCTCCGTGAGCGCGAGCTGGGCATTCGTGCCGAGGTCATCGCCCCGGTGGTGGAGGCCAAGGAAGAAAAGAAGTCCAAGAAGTCGACAGCAAAGAAGGCCGAAAAGGCTGAAAAGGCTGAGACCGAGGAGGACGCCAAGTGAGTGAAAAGGACGAGAACGTGACGGAAGCTGCTACAGACGCCACGGCCGATCTGCGCGGCCAGCGCAAGACGCGTCGCGGCTACGTGGTCTCGGACAAGATGGAAAAGACCATCGTTGTCCAGGTTGAAGACCGCGTGAAGCACGCCCTGTACGGCAAGGTTCTGCGCCGCACATCAAAGGTCAAGGTCCATGACGAGGAAAACGGGGCCGGCATCGGCGACCTCGTGCTCATCGCAGAGACCCGGCCGCTGTCAGCCACCAAGCGGTGGCGTCTCGTGGAGATCCTCGAGAAGGCCAAGTAACACCGGCCACGGCAACTAAGAAAGCCCTCGCTTCCCTTTGGGGAGCGGGGGCTTTTTTCTTTTGGCGCGCTCCGGCTGAAACGTGCCCACGATGGGGGAGCCGGGCCATTCTGTGCTAGGATATTGAGTTTGTATGGCGCCCTCTGTGCGCCGTCATCAACCTCGTAAACAATCGTGCCAAAGCACAGTGCATCCAGCCATTCGGTCTGACCGTTAGGAGCTGGCTGCAACTGCTCCTGGCACTGGCGTTTAGGCTTGGTCTGGCAAAATCCAGGCAAGTCAAGAGACACCCCGATCAACCGTTCCGCAAGGCTCATTCCGTAGGAATAATTTCGGTCTGAGAACCGGCGCGACGCAAGGAGTAAATAGTGATTCAGCAGGAGTCGCGACTCAAGGTCGCCGACAACACGGGTGCTAAGGAAATCCTTACCATTCGCGTTCTCGGTGGCTCTGGCCGTCGTTACGCAGGCATCGGTGACGTTATCGTCGCCACCGTCAAGGATGCAATCCCTGGCGGCAACGTAAAGAAGGGCGACGTCGTCAAGGCTGTCATCGTCCGTACAAAGAAGGAACGCCGTCGCTCGGATGGTTCCTATATCAAGTTTGATGAGAACGCAGCTGTGATCCTGAAGGCTGACGGTGACCCCCGCGGTACCCGTATCTTCGGACCGGTTGGTCGTGAACTTCGCGACAAGAAGTTCATGAAGATCGTTTCTCTGGCTCCGGAGGTGCTGTAGTCCATGGCTAAGATCAAAAAGGGTGACCTGGTTCAGGTCATCACTGGCGCCAAGGCTGAGCGTGGCGGAGACCGCGGCAAGCAGGGCAAAGTCCTGCGCGTATTCCCGGAGGCCAACCGCGTGTTGGTTGAGGGAATCAACCGCGTCACCAAGCACACCAAGGTTGGCCAGTCGCAGCGCGGCACCAACACCGGTGGCATTGAGGTAGTCGAAGCCTCGATCCACATCTCCAATGTGGCCCTGGTGGATCCTTCTACCAAGAAGCCCACCCGCGTCGGTTTCCGCACTGAGACTGTTGAGCGCGATGGCGTTCAGCGCGAAGTGCGTGTCCGCGTGGCCAAGAGCTCAGGGAAGGACATCTAATGACTGAGACTCTCGAGACTCCGGCAGCGAAGATCGTTCCTCGTCTGAAGACCAAGTACGCGGATTCCATCAAGGGTGCGCTGACTGAGGAATTCAACTACCAGAACGTCAACCAGGTACCCCGTCTGGTCAAGGTTGTTGTGAACATGGGTGTTGGAGATGCCGCCAAGGACTCCAAGCTGATCGACGGCGCTGTCCGCGATCTTACCCTGATCACTGGCCAGAAGCCGATGGTCACCAAGGCACGGAAGTCGATCGCACAGTTCAAGCTGCGCGAAGGCATGCCCATCGGTGCGCACGCAACCTTGCGTGGCGACCGTATGTGGGAATTCCTCGACCGCCTGGTCTCCCTCGCACTGCCCCGTATCCGCGATTTCCGCGGCCTCAGCGGCAAGCAGTTCGACGGTAACGGTAACTACACCTTCGGTCTGACCGAACAGGTTATGTTCCACGAAATCGACCAGGACTCCATCGACCGCGTACGCGGCATGGACATCACGGTTGTTACCACCGCCAAGACCGATAACGAAGGCCGCTCGCTGCTCAAGGCGCTTGGCTTCCCGTTCAAGGCCGAAGACTAATCTAACTACGTAAAAGGTCCGGCGGCGCGTAACTGGAGCAATCCAGGAACATCAGGCCGCGGAAACCGTTATGAGGAAGGGCAAGAGCCCACATGACAATGACTGACCCAGTCGCAGACATGCTTACGCGTCTGCGCAACGCAAACTCGGCTTACCACGATTCCGTGTCCATGCCGTACAGCAAATTGAAGGCACGTGTTGCCGACATCCTGAAGGCCGAAGGTTTTATCGCCGGCTGGAAGGAAGAAGAAGCGGAGGTTGGCAAGAAGCTGACCCTCGATCTGAAATTCGGGCCGAACCGCGAGCGTTCAATCGCTGGCATTCGCCGCATTTCCAAGCCGGGTCTCCGCGTTTACGCGAAGTCCACCAACCTGCCGCACGTGCTCGGTGGCCTGGGTATCGCTATCCTGTCCACCTCTTCCGGCCTCCTGACTGACAAGCAGGCCGGCAAGAAGGGCGTGGGCGGCGAAGTCCTCGCTTACGTCTGGTAACGGGAAAGGAAGAGAATAATGTCACGTATTGGACGTCTCCCCATCACCGTTCCTGCCGGCGTTGAGGTCAAGGTTGACGGCTCTGTCGTCACCGTCAAGGGTGCCAAGGGCGAGCTGAACCACACTGTGGCCAGCCCGATCGAGGTTTCACTTGAAGCGGATACCCTGACTGTCGCCCGCCCGAACGACGAGCGTAACTCCCGTTCACTCCACGGCCTCACGCGCACCCTGATCTCAAACATGATCGACGGTGTGACAAAGGGTTATGAGAAGAAGCTTGAAATCGTAGGTACTGGTTACCGCGTTCAGGCCAAGGGAAGCGACCTTGAGTTCGCTCTCGGCTACAGCCACTCGGTTAGCGTCACCGCGCCGGCTGGCATCACCTTTGCAGTAGAGACCCCGACCAAGCTCTCTGTATCAGGTATCAACAAGCAGCAGGTCGGCGAGGTTGCTGCCAACATTCGCAAGCTTCGGAAGCCGGACCCCTATAAGGGCAAGGGCATTCGCTATGCTGGCGAAGTCATCCGCCGCAAGGTCGGAAAGGCTGGTAAGTAACCATGGCCATCGCAATTAATAAGAAGCGTACGAACAAGAGCAAGTCTGCCAAGCGCAGCCGCCGCCAGCTTCGTATCCGCAAGCGCATCTCAGGTACGGCTCTTCGCCCCCGCCTGGTGGTAAACCGCTCTTCACGTCACGTATTTGTCCAGGTTGTCGATGACACCAAGGGACAGACCGTAGCCAGCGCCTCCACTTTGGAAGCTGACCTTCGGGCATTTGACGGTGACAAGGTGGCCAAGGCCAAGCGCGTTGGTGAGCTCGTTGCCGAGCGTGCCAAGGCTGCTGGTATCGAGGCAGTCGTCTTCGACCGTGGTGGTAACAAGTACCACGGCCGGATCGCCGCCGTCGCTGATGGCGCACGTGAAGGTGGGCTGTCACTGTGACGGAAGCAAACAACGAAAAGGACACTGTGTCTGCAGATCAGAAGGCAACTGTTGCCGCAGCTGCACCAGCCACTGACGCTACTGCACCCGCAGCCGCTGCTGACGATCGCCGTGGCGGCGCCCGTCGCGGCGAGCGTGGTGACCGTGGCCAGGGCCGTGGAGACCGTGGCGGCCGTGGTGGCCGCGACGGTGGACGCGAAGCTGAGAAGAACCAGTTCGTGGAGCGCGTCGTAACCATCAACCGCGTTTCCAAGGTCGTCAAGGGTGGTCGTCGCTTCAGCTTCACCGCACTCGTCGTCGTTGGTGACGGTAACGGAATGGTCGGCGTGGGCTACGGCAAGGCCAAGGAAGTTCCCGCAGCCATCGCCAAGGGTGTTGAAGAAGCCAAGAAATCCTTCTTCCGCGTTCCCCGCGTCGGCAGCACCATCCCGCACCGTGTGCAGGGTGAGGCAGCAGCAGGCGTCGTCATGCTCCGTCCGGCTTCCGCCGGTACGGGTGTTATTGCTGGCGGTCCGGTGCGTGCGGTACTGGAATGCGTGGGAATCCACGACATCCTCTCCAAGTCCCTGGGTTCTTCAAACGCCATCAACATCGTGCACGCCACGGTTGATGCCCTGAAGCGACTCGAAGAGCCGGCAGCTGTGGCAGCACGCCGCGGCCTGCCGCTGGACGAGGTTGCTCCGGCGGCCCTGGTCAAGGCACTGCTGAACCAGAAGACAGGAGCCTAGGCCATGGCCAAGAACCTGATTCCCTCTGACTCACAGTTGGAGATCACTCAGATCAAGTCCGCCATTGGCGGCAAGCAGAACCAGCGCGACACCCTCCGGTCCCTCGGACTGAAGCGGATTGGGCACACTGTTGTCCGCACCGCCGATTCCGTAACCGTTGGAATGCTCAACACGGTTCCGCACCTGGTAAAGGTAGAGGAGGCGAAGTAAATGGCAGAGAAGAAGACCGCCGTAAAGGCACAGGACGCCACTGCTGAGAAGCAGAACGCCCTGAAGGTTCACCACCTGCGTCCCGCTCCGGGTGCCAAAACCGCCAAGACCCGTGTTGGTCGTGGTGAAGGTTCCAAGGGTAAGACCGCCGGTCGCGGTACCAAGGGTACTAAGGCCCGCTACCAGATCAAGGCTGGCTTTGCCGGTGGCCAGTTGCCGCTGCACATGCGCCTGCCGAAGCTGCGCGGGTTCAAGAACCCGTTCCGGGTTGAGTACCAGGTTGTTAACCTGGACAAGCTCAGCGAGCTGTTCCCGGATGGTGGCGACGTCACCGTAGAGAACCTGGTTGCGAAGGGTGCCGTTCGCAAGAACCAGCCCGTCAAGGTTCTCGCCACCGGCGACATCACCGTCAAGGTGAACGTCACCGTTGACAAGTTCTCGGCTACTGCCGCAGAAAAGATCACAGCAGCAGGCGGAACTGTTACTTCGCTCTAGGGATTCCTAGGGCTGTTACGGTATCGCATGGTGTAAAACTCCCGGTTGGGAGGGCTTAGGCCCTTCTGGCCGGGAGTTTTTTTGTTTTGGAAACTCGCTAGAATTGCTCCTTGGCCATGATCACCCGCTAGACTCGGTTGTTGGGATTATTGACGCCCACCTTTTCCTTTCTTTCCATCCCCTCAGGAGGACGCGTGCTTAGCGCAATTGGCCGGGCGTTCCGGACGCCTGATCTGCGACGTAAGTTGCTGTTCACGCTCGGAATCATCACGATCTTCCGCTTGGGTGCTTTCATCCCCTCGCCGGGTGTGGACTACCAGAACGTCCAGCAGTGCCTCCAGAACGGACAAACGGCAGGCGGTTTGTACCAGCTGGTGAACTTGTTCAGCGGTGGTGCACTGCTGCAGGTATCGATTTTCGCGTTGGGCATCATGCCGTACATTACGGCCAGTATCATTGTGCAACTCCTGAGGGTGGTCATTCCCCGTTTCCAGCAGCTGCACGAAGAAGGGTCTTCGGGGCAGTCAAAGTTGACGCAGTACACCCGTTACCTGACTATCGCCCTGGGACTCTTGAACGCCACCACCCTGGTGTCGTTGGCCCGTTCAGGCCAACTGCTTCCCGGGTGTGCCCTGCCGATCATTCCGGATGACAGCCTCATCACCACGATCCTCATCATCATCACCCTCACGGCCGGCACTGGTCTCATCATGTGGATGGGCGAACTGGTGACCGAGAAGGGCGTCGGCAATGGCATGTCGTTGCTGATCTTCACCTCCATCGCTGCGAGCTTCCCCACGTCATTGGGTGCCATCTGGACGGCCCAGGGCCCTGGCACCTTCCTCATCGTTCTTCTCGTGGGTATCCTCACCGTTGCCCTGGTGGTCTTCGTTGAGCAGTCCCAGCGCAGGATCCCGGTGCAATACGCCAAGCGCATGATTGGGCGACGCACAGTAGGCGGCACCAGCACCTACATCCCCATTAAGGTGAACATGGCCGGCGTCGTGCCCGTCATCTTTGCGTCGTCGATGTTGTACCTCCCCGGGTTGATCTCCCAGTTCAATCAGCCAACGAACGGCGAGCCGGTAGCTCCCTGGGTTGAGTGGATCAACAACAACCTCACCCGAGGCGACCACCCCATCTACATGGTGCTGTACTTTGCCATGATTGTGTTCTTCACCTACTTCTACGTCGCGATTACCTTCAATCCTGAAGAGGTCTCGGACAACATGAAGAAGTACGGCGGCTTTATCCCCGGTATCCGGGCGGGCAAGCCTACCGCTGACTACCTGCAGTACGTCCTGTCCAGAATTACGCTCCCGGGTGCCATCTACCTCGGCGCTGTTGCGTTGATTCCGCTGATCGCCCTGGTCCTGATCAACGCGAACCAGAATTTCCCGTTTGGCGGTACCTCAATCCTGATCATGGTCGGAGTTGGGTTGGAAACCGTAAAGCAGATTGACGCACAGTTGCAGCAACGTCACTACGAAGGGCTATTGCGATGACCAGAATGTTGATTATCGGACCTCCGGGTTCAGGTAAGGGTACCCAGGCGGAAAAGATTTCCGAGCGCCTAGGTGTTGTAGCGATTTCCACCGGAGATATTTTCCGTGCCAACGTCAAGGGTGAGACCCCCCTGGGCGTCGAGGCCAAAAAATACATGGACGCTGGTGACTTTGTTCCCGACAGCGTGACAAACAAGATGGTGCGCGATCGTCTGGGCGAGGACGACGTGGACAAAGGATTTCTGCTAGATGGCTACCCGCGCACAACCGCGCAGGTCGATTATCTTGAAGGAATCCTGGCAGATACAGGGGACAAGCTCGATGTAGTTCTGCAGCTGACTGCAGATGACGAGGAGCTGGTGGTTCGCCTCCTGGGTAGGGCCAAGGACACTGGACGAAGCGACGACAACGAGCACGTCATTCGGCACCGGCTGAATCTCTACCACGACCAGACGGAAGCCGTCGTGGCAAAATATTCCGAACGTGGCGTCCTGACCAAGGTTGATGGCATTGGCGGAATTGACGAGGTCACGGATCGTGTCATGGCAGCCATCAAACAGGCACAGGGCTCCTGATTCAGCCCAGAACGTTCCATGAGGCCCCTCCCCGGAATGGGGAGGGGCCTTTTCGTCTGTGAAAGGACCCGATCATGGCTTTCAGCCAGCCTCGTATTGAATACAAGACCAACCAGCAGATGCGCACCATGGCCGAGGCAGGAGTCGTCCTCAGCAGGGCCCTTGATGCAGCGGTGGCTGCTGCTACCCCGGGGGCCTCCACCAAGGATCTGGACGCCGTGTTTGCAGGGGTTCTCCGGGATGCCGGTGCTACGTCCAACTTCCTTGGGTACCACGGCTTCCCGGCCACTATCTGCACATCAGTTAATGAGGAAGTGGTGCATGGGATCCCCGGGAGCCGCATCCTCAAGGATGGCGACATCATTTCCATTGATGGTGGGGCCATTATCGATGGGTGGCACTCAGACTCTGCACGCACCACCGTTGTTGGCACGGCGTCCGCGGATGATATGCGTCTCTCAGAGGTCACGGAGGCTGCAATGTGGCGGGGGATCGCGGCGTTGGCCACGGGCAAGCATGTCGGTGACATTGGCGGGGCCATTGACGATTACGTCTCGTCCGTTCCGGGCAAACCCCTGGGCATCCTCGAGGACTATGTGGGGCACGGTATTGGTTCGGCAATGCATATGGCACCAGATGTGCTGAACTACCGCACCAGCCATCGCGGTCCGAAGATACGCCCGGGGCTGTGCTTGGCAATCGAGCCGATGCTGGTCCTCGGAAGCATTGAGACGGCCGTCCTGGAGGACGACTGGACGGTTGTCACCACGGATGGAAAGCGTGCCTGCCAGTGGGAACATTCAGTGGCAGTTCACGACGGCGGCATCTGGGTTTTGTCATCAGCTGACGGTGGAGCCGCGAAGCTTGCTCCGCTGGGTGTTGTCCCTGTGCCAATTCCCTAGTCCCCGTCTCATGGGAGATTCATGATGAACGCACTGATCCCTGGTACCGCTGCCGAAAGGCTGCAGTACCAGGGATCAGTGCGTTCTGTGTGCGGCTGCCATCACGGCAGCGACGCTACGCCTTGAGTCGTGGTTTGACGTCCATCTCATAGATACCCTCAAGAGTGGCCTTCAGCTCGGTCATGGTGGCCTGCACATCTGCTTCCTGTGTCAGGATCTTCGCGGCTGCTTTCGCCATCTCCTGGTCGGCCCCGGGGATGAAGACGCGGGCGTGGTCCTGCACCCGAGTAACCGCAAGCTGATCCATGGCTGTCTTGATCTGTGGTGTAGTGGCGAGGACTGCGCTCATGTCTGCTGATTTACGAGTCGGCATGTAGCCGGTGGCAGCTGAGAACGCAGCTGTGTTTTCAGGTTCAGTGATGAACTGCAAGAACATGGCTGCTGCGAGCTGCTCTTCCTTGGTGACACCGCTGGGAATACCGAGGCCGGCGCCGCCCGTGGGGCAGACCTCCGTGGTGGCCTTTGGCCCGCCCGGGAGGAAACCGACACCAACCGGGAAAGGGGCCGACTTCAGGACACCAATCAGTGAACCTGTGGAGGAGAGTGTGGCCGAGGCCAGACCCGCGGAGAAATCGTCGGCTGATTCCTTGGACGACACCCCAGCCCACGCATCCTTGTATACCGAATCCTGGGCCGCCTGGAGGGCAGCTACAGATTCCGGTGAATCGCAGGTCATGGTCCACTCGTTGGACCATGCGCCACCCTGGCCCCACAGGTTGTTCTGAAGTGTCCAGCCTGCGTAGCCGGCCAGCGCGGGGTGCATGAACGCATACTGCGCGCCGGTGGCGGCCTTTAGCTTGGGTGCCCAGCCTGCGAATTCCTGCCACGTGGCGGGTGCGCGGTCCGGCAGGCCCGCTGCGGCGAAGTGGTCCTTGTTGTAATAGAACAGGGGTGTCGACCGTCCGTACGGAAGCGCCCACTGCTTTCCGTCGTATTTGTAGTCGTCCACCAGGGAAGTGCGGAAATCACCAAGTTGCACATCCAGCTTGGTGATAAGGGAGTCCAAGGGAATGATGCTCTCGTTGAGGTAGTAGCGGAACCACCACACGTCGGAGAGGACCACAAGGGCAGGCAGCCCAGAATTGGCTGCCTGGGCAGTCTGGAATTTCTGCGCAATTTCCTCATAGTTTGCTCCTGCGGTCACCAGATTGACCTTGATGTCCGGATGCTTTGCTTGGAATTTCTCGATCAGGCTCTTTTCGACATCCTGCGACTTGCCGGGGTGGGTGGACCAGAAATCGAACGATGCTGCGGGCGTGACACCTGCGAAGTCGACGTCGGCAGCTGGGGTCGCTGCCGTGTCGGAACCAGTAGCGGGTCCACCGCAGGCGGTCAGTGCGGCGGCGCCGACTCCAGCGCCAGCGAGGGAGAGGAAAAGCCTTCGATCAAGATTCAGTGCCATGGGTGATGCCTTTCAATGGTGCCGTGCCCAGCAAGCCTGGGGACCTTGGCGTTTGCGGTGGAGGAGAAAAGGAAGAGCTCTGAGTTGTCCGGTTAGTGCGGTGGGCCTGGGGCAGGTCAGTCAGCCTGTGACACTGCCCTGGGTGAGGCCGGCGACGATATACCGCTGCAGCATTGCAAACACCACAAGGATGGGCAGGATCACGAGGACTGCGCCGGCCATCATGATTCCCCAGCCGGCGCCGTTGCCCTCGGAGTTCTGGAGCAGTGTGAGCCCGACAGGGAGGGTCATGCTCTCGGGTTTATCGGTAATGATCAGCGGCCAGATGTATTCGTTCCATTCGCTGACAACCGTCACCAGGGCCACCGTTGCGATCGTGGGAAGCGAGACAGGCGCGACAACCTGCCATAGGCGTCGCCAATGTCCTGCACCATCGATCTCTGCTGCTTCAAGAATTGAGGCAGGGAGTGTGAGGAAGTGCTGGCGAAGCAGGAATGTACCGAATGCTGTCCCAAGCCCAGGGAGAATGATCCCCCAGAGGGTGTTTTTTCCTCCCATACCGGCAATGAGGATGTAGTTGGGAAGAATCGAGACCTGGGGTGGAACCATAAGGGCAACCAGGATCAGAACGAAGATGGCGTTCTTGAACGGAAAACGGACAAAAACCAAGGCGTACGCCGTGAGTATCGCCAGCAGGACCTTGATGCTGGAACCAACCACAGTGACGATGGTGCTGTTGAGGAAGAACTGACCGAAAGGGACTGTGGTCATTGCGACCCGATAGTT
Organism: Pseudarthrobacter sp. PS3-L1; assembly: GCF_030063285.1. Taxonomy (GTDB): domain Bacteria; phylum Actinomycetota; class Actinomycetes; order Actinomycetales; family Micrococcaceae; genus Arthrobacter. The sequence continues at coordinate 204,016 of NZ_JASISU010000004.1, forward strand.
TTCCGGGTCCAGGCCTGCCGGCAGTAACGAGAGGTCGAGTGTTACGATCTCGCCGGGTTTCTTGAAGGAGCTCAGAACCATCCAGAGCAGGGGAAGGAAGACTACAAGGACGGCAATAATCAGGGGGAGGTAACTGCCAAGCAGTGTGCCGATGAGGTTCGCCCTACTGAAGGGGCCACGTCGCGCGATGTCTGCCGGCACGGTTTCTGTTCCTGGGCTGGAATCTTTGACAGGTGCAGGGGGAGTGCTCATGAGTAGTGCACCTTCCGTTCTACGAAGCGAAGCTGGACCACTGTGATGACCAGGAGGATCGCAAAAAGTACCACGGAGATGGCAGCAGAGTAGCCAGCCCGGTTGAACGCTCCGAACGCCTGCAGGTAGGACTCATAAATGAGCGTGCTGGTCCCTGTTCCAAGTGGGGTCATGATGCGAATCAGGTCGAATGCCTGCAGCGAACTGAGCATGGTCGTGATGAGCAGGAAAAAAGTAGTGGGAGAAAGCAGCGGAAGGGACACACTGACAAAGCGTCGGAAAGGCGTTGCCCCGTCGAGGGCTGCCGCTTCTAGGACGTCGGTTGGCAGCGACTGGAGCCCGGCAAGGAAAACGACTGCGCAGTAGCCCAGGTTCTTCCACACATAGACGATGATCACCATGGCCAGGGACAGTTGCGGGTCATTGATCCACTGCGGGCTTTGCTGGCCCAGCCCACGCAGGAGCCATGACAGCACTCCATAGCCGGGATCGAAGATGAATAGCCAGACCAACCCCACGCCGACGCCTGAGAGTACATAGGGTGCAAAGACTGCCGAGCGGGCGAATGTGGTGCCGCGGGCCCCAGTGTTGAGGGCCAGTGCCACGAGTAGACCTAGAACCATGGATCCGCCCACCGTCGCAAGGGTGAACACGGCTGTGGTTCCCAAGACCTTCGTGGCGTCGGGGCTGGTGAAGAACGTGACATAGTTCTGCAGCCCAACAACTGTTGCTGACGCTGATCCGAGCGTCCAGTTCAGGGTGGAGTAATACACGTTGTTGATAAGTGGCAGATACGTGAAGACTGCTATCAGTGCCAGATTGGGTAGGGCCAGAGCAAGGAAAACGAAGAAATCGCGCCGATTCCTGGCCGACCGGCGTCGTTTGCGGGGAACGTGGTTCATGCTGCCGGACTGATCCGTCCTGCTCTTCTGGCCGGGATCATGACCTGGTGCAGCGTCAGTGAGCGCAGAACCATGGCGCGGAGTAAGTTGCTGGGTCATCGAACTCTTACGGTGGTGCCCGTGGATGGGGCTGGCGGATGGGAACTGAGATCACTGAACCACACCCGAAAGTCGTCGATGGCCGAGAACAGCCCAGCTACGCGTTTGTTGTTCGAGGCTTCCAGCGCCGTTCATGTGCCGTTGTCGCGGGATCACCACAACGTTCCATTCCGGGTCCGGGCTCGAGGGAAGTCGCACGGAGCCCCGAAGCACATTCAGTAGCTTCTTGACACCGGGCCTGCTTGGGTACCCTGCCGGCCATGGTGCGCCCAAGCGAGGATTGCGATACCATGACCGGATTTAACTTTCCCGCCGATCTGGCGTAATGTTGTTTGTTGGTTGTCAGCCCCTTCGCGCCCAATTGGGTCTAGGTGGCGACAACCGACCAAACAAAAACGTTCGTGGTCATGTCAGGTGCAAACCGTCAGGGCTGCGACAACAACAGTTAGCGGAGGGTATGGCCAAGAAGGACGGGGTCATTGAGATCGAGGGTGTTGTGACTGAGGCGCTTCCCAACGCGATGTTTCGCGTTGAGTTGACGAACAAGCACGTCGTTCTCGCTCACATCTCAGGAAAAATGCGTCAGCACTACATTCGAATCCTCCCTGAGGACCGGGTAGTGGTGGAGCTCAGCCCGTACGACCTCACACGTGGTCGTATCGTCTACCGCTACAAGTAAATTGCTGGGCGTCCACGGCATCAGCCGTGTTCGCTTCAGTTGACCACACTGTTACACGCAAAGGAACGCCATGAAGGTCAAGCCGAGCGTTAAGCAGATCTGCGAAAAGTGCAAAGTGATCCGCCGTAATGGCCGGGTCATGGTGATCTGCGAGAACCCGCGCCACAAGCAGCGCCAGGGCTGATTTCTTCTTTCGAGAAGAAACCCTGGGCTGCAACCCACGCAAGTAAATACAAGGCAGCACAAGCTGGGCCAGTACGTGAGAACTTACGGAACTGGACAGTTGACCCCCGGTCAGAGGCTGGGGCCGCACAGCACGTGCGGGTGTACTGCCTACGACCTCTGGTTTAACAAGGAGTACCGCCACTATGGCTCGTCTCGCTGGCGTAGACATTCCCCGCGAAAAGCGGTTGGAAATTGCGCTCACTTACATCTACGGCGTGGGTAAGACCCGTGCACACGAAACCCTGGCTGCCACTGGCATCAGCACCGACGTCCGCGTCAAGGATCTGACTGACGCACAGCTGGTTGAACTGCGTGACTACATTGAAGGCAACTACAAGGTTGAGGGTGACCTTCGCCGCGAAGTAGCAGCAGATATTCGCCGCAAGGTTGAAATCGGCAGCTATGAAGGAATACGCCACCGTAAGGGCCTGCCCGTCCGCGGACAGCGTACGAAGACAAATGCCCGTACCCGCAAGGGCCCGAAGCGTACCGTCGCCGGCAAGAAGAAGGCGCGCTAAACCGCACCTGCCGATCTCCCCACCCAGGTGGGGAAAGTATCAGGCACGTGAGGGTCCAAGCGTCAGCTTTCCCCCAATAAACTTTCTGTAGGAGAAAAAATGCCCCCGAAGACTCGTGGCGCGGTTCGCAAGCCGCGTAAGAAGGACAAGAAGAACATCGCGCTTGGCCAGGCGCACATCAAGAGCACATTCAACAACACCATCGTGTCCATCACGGACCCGAATGGCGCTGTCATCTCCTGGGCCTCTTCAGGTGAAGTCGGCTTCAAGGGCTCACGTAAGTCCACCCCCTTTGCCGCGCAGATGGCCGCTGAAGCAGCAGCCAAGCGCGCCCAGGAACACGGCATGCGCAAGGTTGACGTTTTTGTGAAGGGACCGGGCTCAGGCCGCGAAACGGCGATCCGCTCGCTCCAGGCCGCAGGCCTTGAGGTTGGCTCAATCCAGGACGTCACTCCCGCCGCGCACAACGGCTGCCGTCCGCCGAAGCGCCGCCGCGTCTAAGGCTTTACTTGGCAGCCGGAGCTTGCCCGCACCTTGCGAAAGGGGCGGGCAGGCCCGGCCGCGTTAAGTCTCAAGACAATATTTCCACCACCTGTGTTGCGTCATATAGCGGATGCTCGCCGAAAGGAAACCTAAGTGCTCATTGCACAGCGCCCCACCCTCTCCGAAGAGGTCGTCTCCGATAACCGTTCGCGTTTCATCATTGAACCGCTGGAACCGGGTTTTGGTTACACCCTCGGTAACTCCCTCCGCCGTACCCTGCTTTCCTCCATCCCCGGCGCTGCTGTCACCAGCATCCGGATCGATGGCGTGCTGCACGAGTTCACGACGGTCCCGGGTGTCAAGGAAGATGTCACCGAGATCATCCTTAACATCAAGAGCCTGTCCGTGTCCTCCGAGCACGATGAGCCTGTTGTGGCTTACCTGCGCAAGCAGGGCCCCGGAGTCGTCACCGCAGCGGACATCGCTCCGCCGGCCGGCGTCGAATTCCACAACCCGGATCTGCACATTGCCACGCTGAACTCGAAGGGTAAGTTCGAGCTTGAACTGACCATTGAGCGCGGCCGCGGCTACGTTTCGGCAGCTCAGAACAAGTCCGGTGACTCGGAGATCGGCCGTATCCCGGTTGACTCCATCTACTCACCGGTGCTGAAGGTTACTTTCCGCGTGGAAGCAACCCGTGTTGAGCAGCGCACTGACTTCGACAAGCTCATTGTCGACGTCGAGACCAAGCAGGCCATCGCCCCTCGCGATGCCGTTGCTTCCGCAGGTACCACCCTGGTGGAACTGTTCGGTCTGGCCCGCGAGCTGAATACCGCAGCTGAAGGAATTGAGATTGGCCCATCGCCAACCGACGCTGCCCTGGCAGCTGACATGGCGCTGCCGATCGAGGACCTGGACCTTACAGTCCGTTCCTACAACTGCCTCAAGCGTGAGGGTATCCACTCCGTGGGTGAACTCGTGGCCCGCTCCGAGGCTGACCTGATGGACATTCGTAACTTCGGTGCAAAGTCCATTGACGAGGTCAAGGCAAAGCTGGTTGAACTGGGTCTGTCCCTCAAGGACTCACCTCCCGGTTTTGACCTTGCCGCCCGCGCCGCAGCAATTGAAGAGGACGACGCCGCCTACGGCGACGACGAACTCTAACAAGCAGATCTTGGCTGGTCGGCTGGTGCACTGTTATGCACAGCCAGCCGGCTTCCATATGAGGAGAAACAATTATGCCTACACCCACTAAGGGTCCGCGTCTCGGCGGCGGCGCGGCTCACGAGCGTCTGATGCTCGCGAACCTGTCAGCAGCCCTGTTCGAGCACAAGCGGATCACCACCACTGTGACCAAAGCAAAGCGACTGAAGCCTTACGCAGAGCGCCTGGTCACTTTCGCCAAGCGTGGCGACCTTGCGTCCCGCCGTCGCGTACTCGGCCTGATCAGCAACAAGGGCATTGTCCACGAGCTGTTCACCGATATCGCACAGGCTGTTGAAAACCGCGATGGCGGTTACACCCGCATCACCAAGATCGGCAACCGCAAGGGCGACAACGCTCCCATGGCTGTCATCGAACTGGTTCTCGAGCCCGTTTCGCCGAAGCAGGCAGTTGTTGCCGAAGCCACGTCCGCTGCCAAGCGCGACGCCGACAAGAAGGAAGCCGCTGCTGCACCGGCTGCCGAGGCCGACGTTGCTGAGACCGAAGCACCTGCGACTGAAGACGCTCCTGCTGCTGAGGCAGCACCGGCTGACGAAGCACCCGCAGAGGCCAAGGACGCGAAGTAGTCGCGCAAGCTCAGTGATCTAGACTTAGGGTCATGAGTGACAAGAAGCCCGCCATCTTCCAGCAGGGAGGGGGCGGGTTTCTGCGTATCCGCCTTGATGTTGCCTACGATGGCGCACCCTTCAGCGGCTGGGCCATCCAACCGGGACTCCGGACTGTGCAGGGGACCCTCGAAGAGGCTCTGGCCCTGATGCTCAGACGCCCTATCCGCGTGACGGTTGCAGGGCGTACCGACACCGGCGTCCACGCCCTTGGCCAGGTCGTCCACGTGGACCTGCTGGAGTCTGAATGGGCCCAGATGAACAGGGGAGCTGAACTTGACCCAGCTGTGGCTTTGCTTCGCAGGGTTCGGGGTGCGATGAGCCGGGGACTTCGGGAGCTGTCCGGATCCGTGGAAGTCCGCAACGCCATACTTGCACCTGATGGTTTTGACGCGAGGTTCTCCGCGCTGTGGCGTCGGTACAGCTATCGCATTGCCGACGGTGACAAGCTGTGGGACCCGCTGCGACGCCATGTCACCCTGTGGCATCCACGACAGCTCGACGTTGGGTCCCTCAACGAGGCGGCACAGCCCCTTTTGGGCCTCCAGGACTTTACCTCGTTCTGCAAACCACGGCCCCGGGCTACTACCGTCCGAGAGCTCCAGCGCTTCGAGTTCACGAGGGAAGACGACGGGGTTATCCGTGTCGATATCCAAGCCGATGCGTTCTGCCACAATATGGTCCGGGCCCTGATTGGCTCGGCGTTCCAGGTGGGGGAGGGGATAGAGGCCCCAGGATGGATGTACCAGCGGCTACAGGCAAAAATGCGTGACGCCCGGTCGGTACTGGCAGATCCCCACCCACTTGTCCTGGAGGAAGTTGCCTATCCAACGGACTCTGAACTGCGCCAACGTGCTGAGCTCACTCGAGCCCGGCGGCATGCCGTAACGCCGTGAGCGGCGCTGCTACCTCTACGCGCCGCCGTCGTGGTGTGGTGCTTTTGACCAGCGGGCAGTTATCGCGCTATTCTTGGTAGTCGTTGTGCGTGTCCTTTCTCGATGATGCGTGCCCACCTTGAATCCGGTTGCAGGATAACTCCTTGGTGGTCACATTCGAGACCAATGGATGACTGGTTATCTGGAGTCCTCACCTCTGTTCCGGTAGCGCATAGATAGTAGGTGCACGAGATCAGTGACGCCTAAACAAGAACGCCAGAATAAGAACGAGGCAAAAACCGTGCGTACGTACACCCCGAAGCCCGGCGATATCAACCGCCAGTGGCACGTCATTGACGCCACAGACGTTGTCCTTGGTCGTCTTGCTAGCCAGACCGCAATCCTGCTGCGCGGCAAGCACAAGGCAACTTTCGCCGCTCACATGGACATGGGCGATTTCGTCATCATCATCAACGCCGAGAAGGTTGCCCTCACCGGCGCCAAGCTTGAGCAGAAGCGGGCATACCGCCACTCGGGTTACCCGGGCGGCCTGACCTCCGTCAACTACGCAGAGCTCCTTGAATCAAACCCGGTTCGCGCTGTTGAGAAGGCTATCCGCGGCATGCTTCCCAAGAACTCGCTTGCTGCACAGCAGATCGGCAAGCTCAAGGTCTACCGTGGCGCCGAGCACCCCCACGCTGCCCAGCAGCCCGCAACATTCGAAATTACCCAGGTCGCCCAGTAGTCCTGGCCACCAAGCAACTTATATACAAGGAGAATCGTGGCCCAGAACGAAGAACTGACCACCGAAACCGTTGAGGTTGAGGAAAACCTGACCAGCTACACCTCAGAGAGTGGTGCAGCCGAAGCTGCAGCACCGAAGAAGGAGCGCCCGGCACTGACTGTTGCTGGCGCAGCAGTTGGCCGTCGCAAGGAAGCCGTTGCGCGTGTTCGCGTTGTCCCCGGCACCGGCAAGTGGATCATCAACGGCCGCGAACTGGCCAACTACTTCCCGAACAAGCTTCACCAGCAGGACGTCAACGAGCCTTTCCGGATCCTCGATCTGGACGGCGCGTACGACGTTGTTGCACGTATCCATGGTGGCGGCATCTCCGGCCAGGCCGGTGCACTGCGTCTCGGAATCGCGCGTTCACTGAACGAGATCGACACCGAGAACAACCGCGCTACCCTGAAGAAGGCCGGTTACCTGCGTCGTGACGCCCGCGTCATCGAGCGCAAGAAGGCCGGCCTCAAGAAGGCCCGTAAGGCTCAGCAGTACTCCAAGCGCTAAATGCGCCTACCCACCCCTCAGTCGCCAAGCGACTTTGGGGTGGGGCCCTTGGCTAATTTACTGCTTGGCTCCACAAGCGCTAAATGCGCCTACCCACCCCTCAGTCGCCAAGCGACTTTGGGGAGGGGCAAAGCCCGTCCTGCCATTGGCAGGGCGGGCTTTTTGCGTCCTGCCCTGATGGTCCCTGGCATTGTGCGCAATGGATAGTTGATGTCCTGGTCTGGACATCATCTAGACTTGGGCGGTGTCTAGAATATTTGGAACTGATGGAGTCCGCGGCCTGGCTAACGGAATGCTCACCGCCGAGCTGGCAATGAAGCTCGCCCAGGCTGCCGCTGTGGTGTTGGGACATGACCGTGCCACAGACGGAAAACGGCCACGGGCTGTTGTGGCGAGGGACCCACGTGCCAGTGGGGAGTTCATTGCAGCCGCAGTAGAGGCTGGCCTCTCGAGCTCTGGCATCGATGTCTACGATGCAGGGGTCCTCCCGACGCCTGCAGCCGCCTACCTGGTGGCAGACCTTGATGCCGATTTTGGCGTCATGATCTCAGCCTCGCATAACCCGGCTCCCGACAACGGCATCAAATTCTTTGCCAAGGGCGGGCGGAAGCTCCCTGACGCTGTGGAAGACGCCATCGAAACGCAGATGGGCAAGGAACCATACCGCCCCGTAGGCGCCGACGTCGGCAGGATCCAGCGTTTTTCTGACGCCGAGGACCGCTACGTCGTGCACCTGCTGGGGACCTTGCCGCACCGCCTTGACGGAATCAAGGTGGTCCTTGATTGCGCGCACGGAGCAGCTAGTGGTTGTTCACCGCAAGTTTTCAAGGATGCCGGGGCCGACGTCATTGTCATTGGTGCGGAGCCCGATGGCCACAATATCAACGAGGGCGTCGGCTCGACGCACCTGGGCCCCCTCAAGAAGGCCGTCCTGGAGCATGGAGCCCACCTTGGAATCGCCCATGACGGTGACGCGGACAGATGCCTCGCCGTGGACCACGAAGGGTCCGAGGTGGACGGCGACCAGATCATGGCGATTCTGGCTGTAGCGCTGAAGACCTCCGGGAAGCTCAAGGACGACGTCCTGGTTGCAACTGTCATGAGTAACCTTGGCCTTAAATTGGCCTTGCGGGACGCCGGAATCAGCATCAGGGAAACAGGCGTAGGGGACCGGTACGTTTTGGAAGGCATGCGTGAGGGCGGGTACAACCTCGGCGGGGAACAGTCTGGCCACGTTATTTTTGCAGATCACGCCACAACAGGAGATGGTGTCCTCACCGGCTTGCAGCTGGCTGCGCAGGTTGCGCTGACGGGTCGCTCCCTCAAACAGCTCGCCACGATCATGACCAAACTCCCCCAGGTCCTGATCAACGTCAAGGGCGTGGACCGCAATCGGGTTAAGGGTGATGCGGTCCTGGCTGAGGCCGTACTTCAGGCAGAAGTCGAACTTGGCGAGACCGGCCGAGTGCTGCTGCGTCCGTCCGGCACGGAGCCTGTGGTTCGTGTCATGGTGGAAGCGGCAGACGAGCAGACCGCTGAATCCATTGCCGAACGGCTAGCTCACGTGGTGCGGAGCGAATTGGCGCTGGAGTTGGTCTCGGACAGCCTTTAAGGATAACCAGGCGCAGCGTCGAGGCCCAGGAATTCCTCCAGCGTCGCAATGCCTCCGTCGCGCATTGCCGTTGCTGCTTCACTGCCGACGAAGCGAACGTGCCACGGCTCGTAGAAGTACCCGGTGATCGCGTGGAACATCAACGGGTATCTGACGATAAAGCCATACCTGGCGGCGTTCCCCGCCACCCAGATGGCTGCCGGCTGGTCGGCAAAACATGGCTGGAAGCTGCATGCACCGCCGTCGTCCGCCAGGTCGAAGGACCATCCTGTCTGGTGCTCTGAATACCCTGGCCGGGCAGATGCGGTATCGGCATCGGCCTGGCCCCGGCTCGAGACGAAACCTTCATACGTGGCACGTTGGGTCTCGAAGGACCGGAAGCCGCTGGCGAGGACCAGCCCCACGCCGTCGGCAGCGGCGGCTGCAAACATTGCTTCGGCAGCCTGGGCTGTGGTGCTGTTGAGGAGCGCCGCTTCGCCGGTGGCGGCCGTGGAGATCAAAGGGGCTCTGAGGTCCGCTGGGCGGAAGTCAGCGGGCGCTAGGGGACGCGATTTGTTCACCACCAGCCAAGGGCTTTCTGGGTCAGCGATGGAGTGCTGCACAGGCAGGCCCGCAGCGGGAGCCGCCGATGGCGTCGGTGTCGCCGCGGGGGGTACTTCAGGGGTGGGCTCCGTGCTAGGGGAAGGAACTACAGTGCGGGAAGGGACCGGGGGGCCTGCGGAGGCTGATGAAGATGGTGGCCCGCCGGTGCAGGCGGAGAGGACGCCCAAGCCCAAGCCCGTTGCCAGCAGGAAGCTGAACTGCCGTCGTCCAGTGAGATGCACATTCACGGTGGTGCCTCCGGATCCTTGTTGTCCGTTGTCCTCCTGGAAAAATCCTAGACCTTGCGGAGCAGCATTCGCCGGATGGAGTGGTTGGCGTCTTTGGACAGTACTAGCTGGGCACGGCCTCGCGTGGGCAACACGTTTTCTTCGAGGTTGGGCTCGTTGATCCGTTTCCAGATATTTCGTGCTGTGCTTTCGGCCTCAGCGTCGGAGAGCGTGGCGTAGCGGTGAAAATAGGATTCTGGCTGGGCAAACGCTGTGGATCGCAGGCTCCGGAACCGATCGACGTACCATTCCTCGATGAATGAGGTCTTGGCGTCTACGTAGATGGAAAAATCGAAGAAGTCACTGACTGCCAGTCCCTGCTTGCCGTCCGAGCGTGGCCTGGCAGGGGCCAAAACGTTCAGTCCCTCAACAATCAGAACGTCAGGTCTGCGGACCACCACTTCCTTACCGGGCACGATGTCATACGTAACATGCGAGTACCAGGGGGCCCGGACCTCCTCTGCTCCGCTTTTAACCTCGCTGACGAAGCGCAACAGCGCCCGCCTGTCGTAGGATTCCGGGAAGCCTTTGCGCTCCAGGAGATCCCGGCGCTTCAACTCCGCCAGGGGGTACAGGAACCCATCGGTGGTAATCAGTTCCACGTTGGGTGTTCCTGGCCAGCGGCGAAGCATTTCCCTCAGGACACGGGCAATGGTGGATTTCCCTACGGCTACGGAGCCGGCAACGCCAATAACAAATGGGGTCCGCTGCGTCTGCTCGCCCAGGAATGTTGTAGTCGCTGCGTGTAACTGCCCGGCGGCCTCGACATACAGGTGCAGCAAGCGTGACAGGGGCAGGTACACCTCACGAATCTCCCGCATGTCAAGGGGGTCGCCCAGGCCGCGTAGTCGCAGGATGTCCTCCTCGTTGAGGGGCTGTTCCATCTGGGCCGCAAGACGGGACCACGTGTGTCGATCCAGTTCCACGAAAGGGGAAGCGCCATCGGCATGGGATTCATTGCGTTGCAGAGTCACCCTAGAGATTCTGCCCTCCCCGCGGACAGGAGCGAAATGATGGGGGAGGGTAGTGCTCCAGCCAGGCCGCGGGTGGGGCGTGAGTCTCCTGTCAGCGTCACCCCGTCGGAGACGATAAGCTTGTGTCCATGTGTGGAATCGTAGGATATGTGGGCCATTCGAATGCCCGGGGAACAGTCGGATACAACGCGTTGGACGTGGTCCTTGAGGGGCTGCGCCGTCTTGAGTACCGCGGGTATGACTCTGCCGGGGTCGCAGTCATCACGCAGGGAGAGGTGGATGCCCGCAAGAAATCGGGCAAACTCAGCAACCTGCTTGCGGAACTCGAGGAACATCCCCTCCCCGCGGCCAGCACTGGAATCGGTCACACCCGCTGGGCTACCCACGGCGGCCCTACGGACCAGAATGCGCATCCGCACCTGGCCGACGGCGGCAAATTGGCCCTTATCCACAACGGCATCATCGAAAACTTTGCCGAGCTCAAGCGTGAACTCCTGGACTCCGGGGTAACTTTCGTATCAGAGACAGACACTGAGGTAGCTGCTGCCCTCCTAGGCCGGATCTTCCGCGAGGACCTCGACGGGGACACCTCGGATGGCGCCCTGACCCGCGCCATGCAGCTTGCCTGCCAGCGGCTGGAAGGGGCATTCACGCTTCTCGCCGTCCATGCAGATCACCCGGACGTTGTCGTGGCAGCCCGCCGCAACTCACCGTTGGTGGTGGGCCTCGGGGATGGTGAGAACTTCCTGGGCTCCGATGTTTCAGGCTTCATCGACTACACCCGCCGGGCCGTTGAATTGGGACAGGACCAGATCGTCACCATTACTGCTGACACCGTGGAGATCACAGACTTCTACGGAAATCCGGCCGAGGGCAAGGAGTACCACGTTGACTGGGACCCTGCCTCGGCAGAAAAGGGCGGTTTCAGCTCCTTCATGGAGAAGGAAATCCACGATCAGCCGGATGCTGTAGGCCAGACCCTCCTGGGCCGGTCGGACATTGACGGCAGGCTGACCCTTGACGAACTCCGGATTGATCCCGAGCTCCTGAAGCAGGTCAACAAGATTGTGGTTCTTGCCTGTGGCACTGCTGCCTACGCCGGAATGGTAGCCAAGTATGCGATTGAAAACTGGTGCAGGATCCCCACGGAAGTGGAGCTGGCCCACGAATTCCGTTACCGCGACCCCATCCTGGACTCAAATACGCTGGTCGTTTCCATCAGCCAGTCCGGCGAGACCATGGACACGTTGATGGCGGTCCGCTATGCGCGGGAGCAGGGCGCAAAGACCATCTCCATTTGCAATACCAATGGTTCAACGATCCCCCGTGAATCCGACGCCGTCCTGTACACCCATGCAGGGCCGGAAATTGCCGTGGCTTCCACCAAGGCATTCCTGGCGCAGATCACTGCCGCCTACCTGTTGGGTCTTTATCTGGCGCAGCTTCGCGGCAATATCTTCTCCGGCCAGATCAAGGATGTCCTGGCGGACCTTGGCAAGATCCCCGCGAAGATCCAGAAAATCATCGACGACGCTGGTCCCCTCCGCGAGCTGGCACGCAGCATGAGTGATGCCCAGTCGGTCCTCTTCCTGGGGCGGCATGTGGGTTACCCGGTTGCCCTGGAAGGGGCACTCAAGCTCAAGGAGCTCGCCTACATCCACGCCGAGGGATTTGCTGCCGGTGAGCTCAAGCATGGCCCGATCGCGCTGATCGACGAGGGGCAGCCGGTCTTTGTTGTGGTTCCGTCACCACGGGGCCGGGACTCCCTGCACGCGAAGGTTGTCAGTAACATCCAGGAGGTCCGCGCACGTGGCGCCCGCACCCTGGTGATCGCCGAGGAAGGCGATGACGCCGTGCGCGACTACGCTGAGTTTGTCTTCTACGTCCCGGAGACTCCTACGCTCCTCATGCCGCTGTTGACCACTGTCCCGCTGCAGATTTTTGCAGCAGAACTTGCCGCAGCGAAGGGCTATGACGTGGACCAACCACGTAACCTGGCCAAGAGCGTGACCGTAGAGTAGAGCCATGATTGTTGGCATAGGCGTTGACGTTGTAGACATTGAGCGGTTCGGCAAGCAGCTGGAGCGCACACCAGGGCTCCGGGACAGGCTTTTTGTTCCTGCGGAACGCGAGCTCAACACGCGGTCCCTGGCAGCACGGTTTGCCGCCAAGGAAGCGGTGGCGAAGGTTCTCGGTGCCCCGGCTGGAATGAACTGGCAGGACTGCTGGATTGGACTCGACCACAGCGGGCCCACGGTGCAGGTCAAAGGGACGGTCCTGGCTGTTGCCGAATCCAAGGGCGTCAAACGCTGGCACCTGTCGATGAGCCATGACGGTGGTATTGCCATGGCTACAGTCGTGGCGGAATCCTGACGGGAAGCCCACTCACATGATCAGCGCCTATACCGGGAACCAGGTCAGGGAAGCCGAAAAGCCCCTGCTGGACCAGGGTATGGGCGCTGTTCTCATGCAACGGGCCGCCTTCGGGCTCGCAGGAGCCGTGGCCCGGGAGCTACAGGGCCGTGGTGCGCGGCTGTACGGCTCGAGCGCCGTGGTGCTGGTGGGGCAGGGGAACAATGGTGGAGATGGGCTCTTTGCCGCCGCACTGTTGGCCCGACGGGGACTGCGGGTACGGGCGGTCCTGATCGGTCCCGAAGCCCACTCGCAGGGGCTTAGCGCTTGCAGGAAGGCTTTTGTCGAGGTACTCAATGCCGACCAATACGACGCCGGATGGTTGGCTGAACGCTGCCTTGAACCAGACGTCGTGGTCGATGCCTTGCTCGGCACAGGGAGCAAGGGCGCCCTGCGGGGCATGATGGCCTCTGTCGCAGAGATTCTGGACGGAACGGAAGCCCTGGTATCTAGTGGGCGTCGTAGGCCGATTGTCATTGCGTGCGATGTCCCCAGCGGACTGGACTCAACAGCCGGAACCACAGCTGGGTCCGTCATCCGTGCCGATCTCACTGTCACTTTCGGCGGAGTCAAGGTGGGCACCGTGGTGGACCCGGGAGCAGACGCCTCAGGACGGGTTGAGCTGGTGGATATTGGGTTGGAGCCTTACTTGCCGCAGCCTTCCCTTCGGCGCCTGGAAACGGGCGATCTCGGCAGGCTCCTGCCTCACCCCGGGCGGCGCTCACAAAAATACACCAGGGGAGTCCTGGGAATCATCGCCGGAACCGCAGCCTACCCGGGAGCTGCCGTACTGGCGTGCCGCGGCGCCTTGGCTGCAGGGGTAGGGATGGTGCGGTACCTTGGCCCACCAGAAGTTGCTGATGCTGTCCGCGCTGCCTGCCCAGAAGTGGTCTGTAGTTCCGGCTCCGTTGACAGTCTCCACGTGCAAGCCTGGTTGGTGGGGCCAGGGATGGACAGCTCAGACCAAGCGCAACTCGAACGGGCCCGGCAAGCATTGGCCTCGGGGCTGCCCGTGGTGGCTGATGCGGGAGCGCTCCCGGTCCTCCCCGCAGAGTTGGGAGCCCATGTCCTGCTGACGCCCCACGCGGGAGAACTTGCCAGCCTGATGGCCCGGTTGGGAATCGATGCTGACCGTAAAGAGATTGAAGCGGACACCCTGCAGGCTGTGCGCAAGGCTGCTGCGGCCTCCGGCGCCACAGTGCTCCTCAAAGGTGCCACCACCGTGATTGCACACCCGGACGGTGAGGTTTTCAGCCAGGCTGATGGTGTCGCCTGGATGGCGACCGCTGGCAGTGGAGATGTCTTGGGTGGTATTGCCGGAGCCCTTATGGCACAGCTGGGCCACAACGCCGGCGCCTTTGCCTGGCTTCAACTTCCGGAGCAGGCCCGTTTTGCCGTCATTGGAGCCATGGCTGCAAGCCTCCACGGACGTGCTGGAGCCCAAGAATCTAGCGGCGGTCCCGTCTCGGCAAGCGGAATCGCTGCTGAGATTCCTGCAGTCTGGGCTAAGATCAGTGAGCTTAGTAATAAGCGGCCCACACTCTAGAGCGTCACAGCCCCATGCCCCCATGCGCCGTGGCGTAACGTCTGTGGAGACCAATAGAGGCATTTGACGAGGAGTACACATGGAAATTTGGCCTGGATCGGCGTATCCGCTTGGTGCTACCTTCAACGGAACTGGCACCAACTTCGCCATCTTCAGCGATCGTGCCGAAAAGATCGAGCTCTGCCTCTTTGACGAAGCTGGCGCGGAAACTCGCGTGGAACTCACGGAGGTAGATGGGTACGTGTGGCACTGCTACCTTCCCCACGTGCAGCCCGGCCAGCGCTACGGCTACCGCGTCCATGGTGAGTACAATCCCGGAGCCGGTAACCGCTTCAATCCGAATAAACTCCTCCTTGATCCCTATGCGAAGGCGATCCAGGGCCAGATTGACTGGGATCCCTCACTTTTCACGTATGAGTTCGGCGATCCTGACAGCATCAATAATGATGACTCTGCTGAGCATATGATGATGGGCATTGTCATCAACCCGTACTTCGATTGGGAGGGTGATCAGAACCTCCGGATTCCGTACCACAAGTCCGTGATCTATGAGGCTCATGTCAAAGGCCTGACCCAGCTGCATCCCGAGGTTCCTGAGGAGCAGCGCGGAACGTACGCGGGAGTTGCCCACCCATCAGTGGTTTCCCACCTGCAGAAGCTGGGGATTACTGCCATTGAGCTCATGCCGGTCCACCAGTTTGTCAACGACGGCACCCTGCAGGACAAGGGTCTGAGTAACTACTGGGGCTACAACACCATTGGATTCTTCGCTCCGCAGAACACCTACAGCTCCTCGGGAGACACGGGCCAGCAGGTCCAGGACTTCAAGGCGATGGTGCGGGCCCTTCACCAGGCTGGGATCGAGGTGATCCTCGACGTGGTCTACAACCACACCGCGGAAGGCAACCACCTGGGCCCCACGCTGTCCTTCAAGGGCATTGACAATGAGGCCTACTACCGGTTGATGGATGATGACCCGAAGCACTACATGGACTACACCGGGACGGGAAACTCACTCAACGTCCGCCACCCGCACTCACTCCAGCTGCTCATGGACTCGCTGCGGTACTGGGTCACGGAAATGCACGTTGATGGTTTCCGCTTTGACCTGGCCTCGACACTGGCCCGTGAGTTCTACGACGTTGACAAGCTGTCCACCTTTTTCGAGCTGATCCAGCAGGACCCAGTGGTCTCCCAGGTCAAATTGATCGCAGAGCCCTGGGACATTGGCCCCGGGGGCTACCAGGTCGGTAACTTCCCGCCGCAGTGGACGGAATGGAATGGAAAATACCGCGACACTGTCCGCGACTTCTGGCGGGGTGAGCACTCAACCCTTGGCGAGTTCGCGTCAAGGTTGACCGGCTCGGCAGATCTCTACGAACACTCCGGGCGCAGGCCCGTGGCCTCCATCAACTTCGTGACCGCCCACGATGGTTTCACACTTGCTGACCTGGTGTCCTACAACGAGAAGCACAACGATGCCAACGGCGAAGACAACAACGACGGCGAATCCCACAACCGCTCCTGGAACTCAGGGGCAGAGGGCCCCACTGATGACCCGGCAGTCCTGGGCATGCGGGCGCGCCAGCAGCGTAACTTCATCTCCACTCTGCTTCTCTCGCAGGGTGTTCCGATGCTCCTGCACGGCGATGAGCTGGGACGGACGCAGCGGGGAAACAATAACGGATACTGCCAGGACTCGGAACTGACCTGGATCAATTGGGAGTCCGTGGACCAGCCGCTGATTGAATTCACGGCCGCTGTCAGTGCGCTGCGGGCAAAACACCCGACTTTCCGTCGCAGCCGCTTCTTTGACGGACGCCCTGTTCCCCGGGGTGAGGGCGAACCGTTGCCGGACATCGAATGGCTCGATCCAGCAGGGTCTGCCATGAGCCCGGAGGATTGGGACAGCGGGTTCGGCCGTGCCGTGGGTGTTTTCCTCAACGGTGACGGCATTCATGCGCAGGACGAACGCGGACGCCGGATCACGGATGTGAATTTCCTGCTGTACTTCAATGCCCATGACGAGAAAGTCGACTACGTCCTTCCGTCGGACGAGTACGCCCCGGCGTGGGACATCATCATTGATACCGCGGGACACTCTGCGGATGCGCAGGCTCACGACGCCGGGTCGACGGTAGGTGTGGAAGCAAAATCGCTGGTGGTGCTGCGGGCCCACAGTCTTCCGGAGGTGGAGCCGGATTACTCTGTGGCGGCATCCTTGGCGGCACTGACGCATAACACCACCACGGAGACAGCGTCCTTGACGGCACCGGCCGATTACGCCCCGGTACATAGCGCCCCGGTAAATGGTGCAGCTGGTCCGGACGCCGGTGAGAGCAGCGGGAAGGACAGCGAATGAGGACGCCCACCTCTACGTACCGGTTGCAAATCCGGTCCGATTTCACGCTGCACGATGCTGCGGCGGTTGTCCCGTACCTCCATAACCTGGGTGCCGACTGGGTGTACCTGTCCCCGATTCTCACGGCGGAGAAGGGCTCCGACCACGGCTATGACGTCACGGATCCCACGGCTGTGGACCCGGAACGCGGTGGCCCGGAAGGGCTCCTCGCGCTCTCCCAGGCAGCCCGCAACGTGGGTATGGGAGTTCTGGTGGACATTGTCCCCAACCACGTTGGTGTTGAGTCACCTGCGCAGAACCCATGGTGGTGGTCACTGTTGAAAGAGGGCAGGGAATCCAGGTATGCCGAGGCGTTCGACGTGGACTGGGAACTGTCGGGCGGGAAGGTACGGCTTCCAGTGCTGGGCTCCGAGGATGACCTGGCTGCGCTGAAAATCGTGGACGGTGAGCTGCGGTACTACGACCACCGCTTTCCGCTGGCCGCTGGCTCCTGGGCGGAAGGAGATTCTCCCCAGGACGTTCACAGCAGGCAGAACTACGAGCTGGTGTTCTGGAAACGGGCTGACAGCGAGCTCAACTACAGGCGGTTCTTTGCCGTCAATTCCCTCGCCGGGATACGAGTGGAGGTTCCCTGGGTCTTTGACGAGGCCCATGCAGAGGTACGTCGCTGGTTCGAGGACGGGCTTGTTGACGGGCTGAGAGTGGATCATCCCGATGGGCTGGCAGATCCGGCAGCGTACCTTGACCGACTCAAGGACATGAGCAGGAATGCCTATGTCCTAGTGGAAAAGATCCTGGAACCAGGCGAGCAGCTCCCCGGAACTTTTGCCACGGAAGGAACCACAGGGTATGACGCGTTGACTGACGTGGACCGGGTTCTGGTAGATCCGGCCGGTGAGAAGCCCCTGGATATCCTGGACGCCGCGTTGCGCGAAAGCGACAGGCCAGCCAACTATGAGGACATGATCCGTGGAACCAAGCGTGTTATTGCAGATGGGATCCTACGGTCAGAGATCCTTCGTCTGGCTCGCTTGGTCCCTGCACAGGCTGGACTTGCAGTCAGTGACAGCGCTGACGCGATCGCTGAGATCATCGCGGCATTTCCGGTCTACCGCTCCTACCTTCCGATTGGCGCCGATGTCCTGAAGAATGCCGCGGCTGCTGCGGCACGCCACCGCCCGGAGCTGGGGACTGATATAGACAGGCTCCTGCCTGCGCTGCTCGACGGCGGCTCCGACGTGGGACGAAGGTTCCAGCAGACCTCCGGGATGGTCATGGCGAAGGGTGTCGAAGACACGGCGTTCTACAGGTACAACCGCCTGGGAACACTGACAGAGGTGGGAGCTGATCCCACCGAGTTTGCAGTCTCACCGCAGGAATTCCACCAGCGGATGGGACAGCGGCAGGCAAACCTGCCGCTGTCCATGACAACGCTGACCACCCATGACACCAAACGCAGCGAAGATACCCGGGCCCGAATCTCGGTTATTGCCGAACTTCCTAGTCAATGGAGCACCACGCTGAATGCCCTGAGGGCCCTGGCGCCGCTTCCCGATGGGCCGTTGGAAACATTGGTATGGCAGGCTGTCATTGGTTCCTGGCCCGCGTCCCGGGAACGGTTGCACAGCTACACCGAAAAAGCGGCCCGTGAGGCTGGCAACTCGACCACCTGGACCGATCCTGACCAGGCCTTTGAGGATAAACTCCGGGCTGCCGTTGACGCCGTCTTCGACAACCCCGACGTGAGTGCCCAGATCGAGCAGTTCGTCGCGGACATCAAGGCCTACGCCGACTCGAACTCGCTTGCGGCCAAACTTATCCAGCTCACTATGCCGGGTGTTCCGGACGTCTACCAGGGCACCGAATTCCATGATCGGTCCTTGTGCGATCCGGACAACAGGCGGGCAGTGGACTTTGAACAGCGCAGCGCAGCCCTTACTTCCCTGGATTCCGGGGAACTGCCATCCTCCGGGAGCGAAGAGGCAAAACTCCTGGTGACGTCGCGGGCCCTGCGCTTGCGGCGGGACCATCCAGAGCTCTTCGCTGGATACCGGCAGGTGCCAGTGACAGGCGCTGCGGCCGAGCATGCTGTGGCGTTCAACCGTGGCGGCGACGGAGGTGACGGCGCGATCAGCCTCGCCACCCGGCTGCCTGCAGGACTGGAGGAGGCTGGCGGTTGGCGCGACACCGCCGTCGAGCTCCACAGGCAGATGACCGATGTATTGACCGGAGCTACATATGGGCCCGGTTCCGTTGCGGTAGGGGAGATTCTTGCGCAGTTCCCCGTGGCCCTCCTGACACCTGTGGAAGGTAGAAAAGCATGACCCTGCAGAACACTGGTGCCGAGCGTTTTGACGTCTGGGCCCCCAAAGTTGACAGCGTGGTCCTTCATGCTGATGGCGAGCAGTACGCCATGGTCGCGGCAAGCGGAGCTTCGGGCTGGTGGACTGCGCCCCAGGCACCTGCTGGCGGCGAGGTCCGCTATGGCTACAGCCTGGATGGCGGTGACGTGGTGCCAGATCCGCGGTCCAGGCGCCTCCCGGACGGTGTCCACCGGCTCTCCGCCACGTTCGATCCTGCAGCCCACGTCTGGCAGGACACATCCTGGAAGGGACGTGACCTGCAGGGCTCGGTCATTTACGAGCTTCACGTGGGCACGTTCACCCCGGAAGGGACCCTCGACGCGGCCGTGGAAAAGCTCGATTACCTTGTCACGCTCGGCATCACCACCATCGAGCTGCTTCCGGTCAATGGCTTCAACGGCACGCATAACTGGGGCTACGACGGCGTCCAGTGGTACGCGGTCCACGAGGGGTATGGCGGCCCAGCAGGCTACCAACGGTTCGTGGATGCGGCTCACGGTGCCGGGCTGGCCGTGATTCAGGACGTTGTTTATAACCACCTTGGCCCCAGTGGGAACTACCTTCCCATGTTCGGTCCCTACCTCAAGGAGGGCGACGCCAATACCTGGGGCGACTCCGTCAACCTCGACGGCGCTGGCTCCGATGTTGTTCGGGAATACATCTTGGACAACGCAGCAATGTGGCTCCGGGACTACCATGTGGACGGCCTTCGGCTGGATGCAGTCCATGCGCTCCGTGACGAGCGGGCAGTGCACGTCCTTGAGGACCTGGCGGTTGTAGGCGACACAGTTGCTGCCGAGACGGGGCTGGTCCGCACGCTCATCGCGGAATCTGACCTCAACAACCCAAAATTGCTCTACCCTCGGGGAGACAACGGGTTCGGCCTTGCCGGGCAGTGGAGCGACGACTTCCACCATGCAGTCCATGTGGCGGTCAGCGGCGAGACGACCGGTTACTACGGCGACTTCGAATCGCTGGACACGCTCGGCAAAGTACTCAGGGATGGCTTCCTGCACGACGGCGGCTGGTCCAGTTTCCGCGAACGCCATCACGGCAGGCCCATCAACAAGGCACTGGTCCACCCGGCAGCCCTGGTGGTCTGCAACCAGAACCACGACCAGATCGGCAATCGCGCCACAGGCGACAGGCTCTCCCAGTCGCTGGACTACGGCCCTTTGGCACTCGCGGCTGTTCTGACCCTGACCTCACCGTTCACCCCGATGCTGTTCATGGGTGAGGAATTTGCAGCCAGCACGCCGTGGCAGTTTTTTACCTCCCACCCAGAAGCAGAACTTGGCAGATTGACGGCAGAGGGACGCATCCGGGAGTTTGAGAAGATGGGCTGGGATCCCGAGGTGGTGCCCGACCCGCAGGATCCGGAAACATTCCTACGCTCAAAACTGCTTTGGGAAGAAGTCTCTGGCGGGAACCATGCGCGCATGCTCGCTTTGTACCAGGATTTGATCCGGCTGCGGAAATCCGAGGCGGATTTGGCCAATGCCGGTTTTGCCACGACTGACGTATCTCTGGATTCCGCGGCTGGTTGGCTGCGATTCAGCCGTGGAATGCTGGAGGTCCTGCTGAACTTCTCAGACAGTGACGTTGCCCTGCCGGCACCGGGAGCGGAGATCCTGCTGGCCACCGGTCAGGCAACTGGCAGCGGCGAGAGCCTCCTCCTTCCAGCCTTGAGTGCGGTGGTAATCCGTAAGCCGGCGGCTTAACCGCAGTCCTTCCGTCGGGTTACCCGCATCACAATGGCAAGATGGTGATTATGACTTTCACGGCTGCAGATGACCGCTATGACACCATGCCCTACCGACGGGTTGGCCGGAGCGGACTCAAGCTTCCGGCCATCTCGTTGGGGCTGTGGCACAATTTCGGTGATGACAAGCGCTTTGATGAACAGCGGGCCATCCTGCGGAGGGCTTTTGACCTCGGCGTAAACCACTTCGATCTGGCCAACAACTACGGCCCACCGGATGGATCCGCCGAGACCAACTTCGGCCGCCACCTCAAGGACGACTTCCTTCCCTACCGCGATGAGCTGGTCATATCCACCAAGGCCGGCTACTCCATGTGGCCGGGTCCCTACGGTGACTGGGGATCCAGGAAATATCTTCTGTCCAGCCTGGACCAGTCGCTGCAGCGGATGGGCCTTGACTACGTGGATATCTTCTATAGCCACCGGCCGGATCCTCAAACACCTATGGAAGAGACCATGGGAGCCCTGGACCACGCTGTGCGCTCCGGGAAGGCCCTCTATGCAGGCATTTCGTCGTACACCCCCGAACAGACCCTTGAGGCTGCCCGCATCCTGAAGGATCTGGGCACGCCACTACTGATCCATCAGCCCAGCTATTCGATGCTCAACAGGTGGACCGAAGACGGCAGTCCCAACCTCTACGAGGTACTGGACCAGGTCGGCGCAGGTTCCATAGCCTTTTCGCCATTGGCCCAGGGCGTTCTTACGGACCGCTACTTGCAGGGGGTTCCCGAAGACTCCCGCGCAGCAAAGGCGCGGTTCCTGTCGGAGGAGTCGTTAACCGATGACAAACTGGACCGGGTCCGTGGACTCAATGCCATTGCCGCCGCGCGTGGCCAGAGCCTTGCCCAGATGGCGATCGCGTGGATCCTGCGAGATCAGCCCAAGGGCAGCCCTGTCACATCAGCGCTGGTAGGGGCGTCCAGCGTCCGTCAGTTGGAGGACACCCTCTCCGCCATTAGCAACCTGGCCTTCAGCCAGGATGAACTCACCGCGATCGATGAGTTCGCCGTCGAATCAGACATCAATCTATGGGCCGTGCGCTGACAGATTTCCTGTCAACGCACACCGTTCCACCAACTAAGGAGTTCCGTGTCTACCAATCCCATCCGGGTAGCCATTGTGGGAGTCGGCAACTGCGCCGCTTCCCTCGTCCAGGGCGTCCAGTACTATCGCGACGCTGACCCCCAGGCCACCATCCCCGGCCTGATGCACGTGGAGTTTGGCAAGTACCACGTCAATGACGTGCAGTTCGTCGCTGCGTTCGATGTCGACGGGAAAAAGGTCGGCGTTGATCTTGCCGATGCGATCCTCGCCAGCGAGAACAACACCATTAAAATCGCTGATGTCGAACCTACAGGCGTGAGTGTCCAGCGCGGTCACACCCTCGACGGGTTGGGCAAGTACTACCTCGAGACAATTGAGCAGTCCACCGAAGAGCCCGTCAACGTGGTGCAGGCCCTCAAGGATGCCAACGTGGACGTTATGGTCTGCTACCTTCCGGTCGGATCGCAAGAAGCGGCCGAATTTTATGCACAGTGCGCCATAGATGCTGGCGTTGCCTTCGTGAATGCCCTGCCTGTCTTCCTTGCTGGCACGAAAAAGTGGGCAGACAAGTTCACGGCCGCGGGCGTTCCCATTGTGGGGGACGACATCAAGAGCCAGATTGGCGCCACCATCACGCACCGCGTCATGGCCAAGCTTTTCGAGGACCGCGGTGTGACGCTTGACAGGACCTATCAGCTCAACGTTGGCGGCAACATGGACTTCAAAAACATGCTTGAACGCGACAGGCTGGAATCAAAGAAGATATCCAAGACGCAGGCTGTCACGTCCAACGTGACGGCGGAACTCGCTGCCAAGGATGTGCACATCGGACCGTCGGACTATGTCCAGTGGCTCGATGACCGCAAGTGGGCGTTTGTTCGCCTCGAGGGGCGCAACTTCGGCGACGCGCCTGTTTCGCTTGAATACAAACTCGAAGTCTGGGATTCACCCAACTCGGCCGGCGTCATCATTGACGCTATCCGTGCGGCGAAGATTGGCCTGGACCGAGGTATCGGTGGTCCGCTGCTCTCAGCATCCAGCTACTTCATGAAGTCTCCGCCGGAGCAGGCCAACGATGACCTGGCCCGAGAAAATGTTGAGGCATTCATCCGGGGAGACCTGCAACGCTAGTCTGCCCACGCGCAGCAGTACGAAAGCCCGCCCCATCGGGGCGGGCTTTTACTGTGACGTTGAAGGAACAATCCGTCGTGGTCCCATTGCCGCTGGCCCCGTGCCTAGAACAGCCCGGTGACCTGACCGCCGCCGTCGACGTCCATTCGTAGGGCAGCTGGATCTGCGGGCAACCCGGGCATGGTCATCACCGCACCAGTCAGGACCACAACAAATCCGGCACCCATGCGTGGGAGCAGTTCGCGAACATGAAGGGTGAAGCCCCGAGGCGCACCGAGGCGCGTCGCGTCGTCGCTGAACGAATACTGGGTTTTGGCTATGCATACAGGAAGGGCCGACCAGCCGTGCCGCTCACTGTCGGCCAGCTGCTTCAGCGCCTTCGCGGAAAACTCAACATCGCCGGCGCCATATATCTCCGTGGCAATGGTCCGGATCTTGTCCGCCACAGGAAGCTCCAGGCCATAGAGGAAACCAAAGGTCGAAGGCTTGTCGAGCGCATCTGCAACGAGCTCGGCCAGCTGGTCACCACCAGCGCCACCGCCGCCATCTGCCCAGACATCGGCGACGGCGGCCGGCACACCTTCGGCTGCACACCAGGCCAGAAGCCAATCCAGTTCTTCTGCCGTGTCGGAGCCAAACCTGTTGATGGCAACCACAGCCGGAACTCCAAAAGTTCCGATGTTGTGGAGGTGCCTACGGAGATTGGCCGCTCCGGCCGCCATCGCTTCCACGTCAGGTACGTCCAGATGGTCTCGGGCGACGCCACCGTGCATCTTGAGCGCACGGACGGTAGCCACCACCACTGCGGCAGCGGGCGCGACACTCCCAGGACCGGTCCCTGATACCCGAGACGTGATGTTCATGTATTTCTCAGCACCCAGGTCCGCACCAAATCCCGCCTCGGTCACCACGACGTCTGCCAGGCGGCGTGCAGTCTGCGTCGCTATCAGTGAGTTGCAGCCGTGGGCAATATTGGCAAATGGTCCACCGTGGATCAGTGCGGGTGTGCCAGCCAATGTTTGCACAAGGTTGGGTTTCAGGGCTTCCTTGAGAAGGACAGTCAGCACGCCCTGTGCGCCAAGATGTGCCACTGTGAGTGGTTCCCCAGCAGATGTGGCGCCGAACACCATGCGTCCCAGCCGGTCCCGCAGGTCCGACAGATCCCGCGACAGGCAGAAGACCGCCATGATTTCCGAGGCAACAGTGATCTGGAACCCGTCCTGCCTGGGCACGCCCTGGGTGGGGCCACCCAGCCCAATGACAATCTCACGAAGCGCTCTGTCGTTCATGTCCAGTACCCGCTTGAATGTCATGCGCCGGGGATCGATCTGGAGTGCATTGCCCTGATGAATATGATTGTCCACAAGCGCCATGAGCGCGTTGTTGGCGCTGGTAATGGCATGGAAGTCGCCCGTGAAGTGGAGATTTATGTCCTCCATCGGGACTACCTGGGAGAGGCCTCCACCGGTTGCTCCACCCTTCATGCCCAGCACCGGCCCAAGGGAGGGCTCCCGCAGGGCAACCATCACGCGGTGACCGGCCCGTGCCAGCGAATCGGCAAGGCCAACAGTGAGGGTTGACTTTCCTTCCCCGGCGGGTGTGGGAGACATCGCCGTGACCAGCACGACACGCCCAGCAGGCTCTCCCGCAGTGAGTAGCGCAGGATCTATTTTTGCCTTGTAGCGCCCGAACGGTTCGAGGGCGTCCTCATCGACGCCGCAGCGCTGCGCTACCTCCGTGATGGGCAGAAGAACAGCTTCCCTGGCGATCTCCAGGTCGGTCAGTACAGGGTCAGACATCGATGTCCTCAAGGGTCGGGATACAGGCAGGGAACGTGCGCACTGTTGAAAATGCTCTAGAAATGGGCAACCGGTATTCTGCCGTTGCCGATGAAGCTGGCAATGGCAGCGCGGTAACTGTCAGCGGTGATGGCTGCTGTGCGTTGCCATCCCGAACTTTGGGCTCGAGCGGCGGCCGCGCGTCCCATATCGTGCCGGGTTGCGGGGTCGTCAAGAAGAAGTTCCAACGCGTCAGCCCAATCCTCGGGCTGGTGCCCGGTGACGAGCAGTCCGGTTCGTTCGTGGCATACGGCCCGCGTCAGTCCGCCCACCCGCGTTGCCAGCACGGGTGTGCCACATGCTTGGGCCTCAAGGGCAACCAGGCCAAACGACTCACTGTAGGAGGGCATGACCACAACGTCTGCAGATCTGAACCAACGCGCTAGTTCGGTGGCACTGACGGGAGCAAGCTGACTGACGACGTCGTCAAGTTTTGATGCGCGGACCAGGGCAGGGAAATCGAAATCCCTGCTGCCGCTCTGTTCGCCCAGGACTGTTACCTGCAGATCCAGGCCGGGCCGACGCTCTCGCAGGAGTGCTGTTGCACTGAGCAGCACCTGGGGACCCTTCAACCGCTGGATCCTGCCAGCAAAGACCACATGGAATGTCGCAGGGGAGACCCCCCGCTCGCTCCTGGAACGTGAACGGAATGCTGGTGTGAAAACCTCAAGGTCGACCCCTGGAGGTGCAACGTCGATGTTCTCGGCGTCGGCGCCATAGTGGTCCGTCAGCTCGCCTGCCTCGGTCCCGGTATTGGCGATCAACCGCGTGGCGCCCTTCACGATGCTCAGCTCGCCAAGTTCCCGACGTCGGGGTTCAGGCTTCTCGTTCGGACCCAAGTGCAGGTTCTTGACTTTGGCCATGGTGTGCATGGTGTGTACCAGTGGAATATTCCAGAGCGAAGACAGCTCCACGCCAGCCATTCCCGACACCCAATAGTGCGAGTGAATAACGTCATACCGACCGTGAGGTTGCCGAGACCGGATTCGCTCAATCTCGGCGACCATGCTGCTGATCAGCGCCGGAAGCTCTTCCTTGGGCACTTTGCGTAACGGACCTGCAAAGACATTGTGGACGCAGACCCCAGGCGCGGGGTGTTCCTCTGCTGGCTGGTCTGCCGATGTGGCGCGGGTGAAGATCTCCACCTGGACCCCGGTGTCTGCAAGGGCCGCGGCCAGCTCGCGGACGTAGACGTTCATTCCGCCAGCGTCCCCCGATCCCGGCTGTTCCATGGGGGAGGTATGAAGGGACAGCAGTGCCACACGACGAATCATTGGCGCGCCAGGCTTTTCAGGCAAGGGCGCCCTTGTGGGGAAATCTCAAGATCTTGCATCGACTTAGACTTTACTCCCTGCAGGTGCACCCGGAATGCGGACAGATCGTGCGCAAGGTGCTCCCGCCATCCTCCAGCCATCGATTCAGCGGTGAGCGGCTGCGGCACTAGAATCGTGGGGTGACGTACGCAGCAGAAGACCCCCGGGGCGCTCTCCTTTCCGTAAGCGGGGATCCGGTTATCAGGCCCGAGCGTTCTGCCGTCATTGACCTGTCAGCCATCCAGCACAACATCCGTCGGTTGGCAGCCGTTGCCTCACCGGCCAAGGTCATGGCAGTAGTAAAGGCTGACGGTTATGGTCACGGAGCCATCCCCGCAGCCCGAGCTGCCCTAACAGCCGGTGCTACGTGGTTGGGCGTAGCCCATATTTCCGAGGCGCTGGCCTTGCGGGACGCTGGTATCGATGCACCACTGCTGGCCTGGCTCCACACGCCTGAATCCAATTTTGGTGCCGCGGTGGCTGCTGGCATAGACCTTGGCTGTTCGGGATGGGAGTTGGAACGGATTGCCACAGTGGCGAGGGATCAGGAGCGTCCCGCCCGCGTCCACCTGAAGATAGACACTGGCTTGGGACGCAACGGGGCAACTGCTGCCTCTTGGGACCGGTTGGTGGGCGAAGCAATGGAATACCAGGATCAGGGGCTGCTGCGCGTGGTCGGAATATTTTCGCATCTGGCCGTTGCCGACGAACCCCGCCGTCCTGAGACCGATCAGCAACTCGCAGCTTTTCGGGAGGCGCTTGCCACCGCCGAAGATGCTGGCGTCGATCCAGAAGTGCGGCACCTGGCCAACACGCCGGCAACGCTGTCCCGGCCGGACACCCACTTTGACCTGGTGCGGGTTGGGCTGGGCATGTACGGATTGTCCCCATTCTCGGACCAGACCTCCGCAGACCTTGGGCTTCAGCCAGCCATGTCACTGCGCACCGTCGTGGCGCAGTGCAAAGACGTCCCCAAGGACCAGGGTGTTTCCTACGGACTGCACTATCGGACTGCGGATGCCAGCACGCTGGGGCTCATTCCCCTGGGTTACGGGGATGGTATTCCCCGGGTAGCGTCTGGCGGACCGGTTCGGATAGCTGGCACCACCTATCCGGTTGTCGGCAGAATAGCCATGGACCAGATGGTCGTTGATTTAGGCGGTCACGCCGAGGGAGCGGACATCGCGGGCGTGGGGTCAGAGGTGGAGATTTTTGGGTCCGGAATGGCGGGCGGTCCCACTGCCGATGACTGGGCGCGTGCAGCTGGCACCATCAACTACGAAATAGTCACACGCATCAGTTCGCGCGTTCCCAGGGAATACGTCAATGACCAGGCCAAACCCGTTGTGGAGATGCAGTGAAGGCCACCGACCCGAATACTGGAATGAGAGGGGCAGGAACCCACATGGTCGACGCACGGTGGGAATGCTGTATTGAGGTGAATTCGGCCCAAGGGACGCATGACGTCGCCGCCCGGCTGGGAGAACAGCTCCAGGCCGGGGACCTGGTGGTTCTCGCCGGTGAGTTGGGTGCAGGGAAGACGACCCTGACCCAGGGGCTCGGTGTGGGCCTAGGCGTCCGCGCCGGAATCATCTCTCCCACGTTTGTTT
The DNA here is from genome assembly GCF_030063285.1 of Pseudarthrobacter sp. PS3-L1. Taxonomy (GTDB): domain Bacteria; phylum Actinomycetota; class Actinomycetes; order Actinomycetales; family Micrococcaceae; genus Arthrobacter. The sequence goes on from NZ_JASISU010000004.1 coordinate 232,008, forward strand.
TGGTCCGAATCCATCCGAACGTTCCTGACGGCCAGCGCCCTGGAGGACCGCCGCTGGTCCATGTTGATGCGTATCGGCTGGGGTCCGCGGCAGACATCGATGACATCGATCTGGAAGACACCCTCGATGCATCAGTCACTGTGGTGGAGTGGGGCCGTGGCCGGGTAGAGCACCTGAGCGCGAGTCGACTCGAAATAGACCTGCACCGAAGCGTCGGCTCCGGCGGGTCTGCTGTGGCTGGCACTGCTGGGGCAGCAGATGCGCCTGCCGTCCTCGACTTCTCGGACGGTGACCCTGATGAGCCGCGCAGCTTGGTCCTGCGGGGGTTTGGCCCTCGGTGGCCTGAGCCGCCGTCGCTTCCGGGTGTCCGTGTGTCTTCCGGGAAGGGGAACCCAGCATGCTGATCCTTGCCATCGATACCTCTGCGGTTGCCAGCGCGGCGCTGCTTTCTGATGATCGGGCCGCTGGCTTGGACTCATCATTTGCCACCTCGGATACCCGGAGCCATGCTGAGGTCCTTGTGCCGGGGATCCACGACTTGATGACAGCCCACAACGTGGGCGCCGAGGCTATAAACGCGATTGTTGTGGGTGTGGGTCCTGGGCCGTTCACGGGGCTTCGCTCTGGGATTGCAACTGCGCGGACCCTTGCCTACGTCTGGAACAAGCCCCTGTACGGTGTCATGAGCCTAGACGCTGTGGCACTGCAGGTTGCTGAATCGGAGGCAGCTGTCCCTGAATTTGCGGTCGCCACCGATGCGAGGCGCAAGGAGGTCTACTGGGCGACCTACCGGCTGGATGCCGATCTTCGCCCGCACCTTGCGGAAGGACCCTATGTAGGTCCGGCGAAGGATCTACCGGCGCTGCAGGTGTTTGGGGCGGGCGCTGGCCTCTACGCCGACGACCTACTGGCCCATCCTGATTTTTGCAGGGTGCAGCCAGATGCGCTGCACCTTGGCCGCAGTGCCCTGGCCCGCCTGCTGGCAAGCGAACCCCTGCTCGATTCCACACCGCTGTATCTGCGCGAGTCCGATGCTCAGGTACCTGGTCCCCGGAAGCGCGCGCTGTGAGTGCGCTGACAGTGCCAGCCGGCATTGAACTCAGGAGCATGACCGAGGCGGATATTCCTGCTGTGCATGCACTGGAGGTGGACCTCTTTCCGGTGGATGCGTGGCCTCTCCAGATGTTCTTCGATGAACTCATGCAGACGCAAACGCGCCACTACATCGTGGCTTGGGAGGGGGCGCGGATTGTGGGTTACGCAGGACTCATGTGCATTGAACCAATTGCCGATGTCCAGACCATTGCTGTACGCCCCGACGTCGAGGGCAGAGGAATCGGCTCGGCACTGCTGACGGCACTTATCGACGCCGCGGCAGACCGTCGCGCTGCTGATGTCCTGTTGGAAGTGCGGGCAGACAATCCTCGGGCTCAGGCGCTGTACGTCCGTTTTGGGTTTGAACAGATCCACATCCGTCAGCGCTACTACAGGGACGGCGTCGATGCATTGATTATGCGTCTGTCTCTTGCTGACGGCGGCATGGCTGACCATGCAGCGGAGCTTCCCGTGAGAGACGAGAGCACAAACAGCCAGCAGGAAGGCGTAACTCGCCCATGAATACCCGCGAACCCCTGGTGCTGGGAATCGAGTCATCCTGCGACGAGACTGGAGTCGGGATTGTCCGGGGAACAACCCTGCTGACGAACACGGTTTCCTCATCCATGGCTGAGCATGTCCGTTTCGGCGGAGTCATCCCAGAAATTGCGTCCCGGGCACACCTTGATGCCTTTGTGCCCACTCTTGATGCGGCCCTCCACTCAGCCAACGTCACCCTCTCGGAGCTGGACGCGATTGCCGTAACGTCAGGACCGGGCCTGGCAGGAGCGCTCATGGTAGGTGTATGCGCCGCCAAGGCGTTGGCCTTGGCTAGCGGCAAGCCGCTGTACGCCATCAACCACCTGGTGGCACACGTGGGTGTTGGCGTGCTCCAGGACCCGAGCCCTTCGGGTGGCCTACGGGAGGCGGGGCTTCCCACTAATCTTGGGGCTCTTCTTGTGTCCGGCGGTCATACGGAGATCCTCAAGGTGGAAAGGTTGACGGACTCGGTCCAGCTTCTGGGCTCCACCATTGATGACGCAGCAGGTGAGGCTTACGACAAAGTGGCGCGCATCCTTGGCCTGGGCTATCCGGGTGGTCCTGCAATCGACACGCTGGCAAGAACGGGCAACGCGAAAGCCATCAGATTCCCTCGAGGGTTGAGCCAGCCCAAATTTATGGGTTCGGTGGAAGAGCCCGGTCCGCACCGTTACGACTGGTCGTTCAGCGGCCTGAAAACTGCTGTGGCACGGTGCGTAGAGCAGTTTGAGGCGCAGTCGCTGGAGGTTCCTGTGGCTGACATTGCTGCTGCCTTCCAGGAGGCTGTCGTGGATATCATCACGTCCAAAGCTGTCCTGGCCTGCCGGGAACATGGCATCAGTCATGTGTTGCTGGGCGGCGGCGTGGCAGCAAACTCGAGGCTCAGGCACGTGGCGGAGCAACGGTTCTCAGCGGCCGGAATCACGCTTCGGGTGCCTGCCCTGGACCTGTGCACGGATAACGGTGCGATGGTCGCTGCCCTGGGCGCGCAACTGGTCATGGCGGGGGCTAAACCCAGCGGCCTAGACTTTGCCACAGATCCATCCATGCCTGTGGCAACTGTTTCAGTGGCAGGCTAGGCCGAGCCTATGCGGTGGGGCCCTTGCGCATCTGCTGGACCAAATCGAGGACCACTGACTGTAGATTGCCGTTGTTTTCCTGGGCCACGCGACGTTGCCGCTGGTAGCCGGCACCGCGGCGGATGATGCTCTCCACGTCGGACAGCTCTGCCGAACAGCCCAGCTTTGCTGCCGTCGGTTCGAGCCTGTTGAGGGTTTCCATGAGGTGATCGGTGACCAGTTGCTCCGTACCCTTGGCATCGAGGATGATGATGGCGTCAAGGCCGTAGCGCGCAGCGCGCCACTTGTTTTCCTGGATGTGCCACGGTGGCATGGTCGGGATGGTGCCGCCGTCGTCGAGGACCCCTGAGAACTCGTCGACGAGGCATTGCGTCAGTGCTGCGATGGCACCAACCTCTTCGAGTGTGGCGAGACCGTCACAGATGCGCATTTCCACGGTGCCGAGTGCCGGTACCGGGCGGATGTCCCAGCGGATCTCGGAGATTGAGTCGATGACGCCAGTGGTGAACATGTCCTGGACGTACGATTCGTAGTCGTTCCACGTGGCGAATTGGAAAGGCAACCCAGCCGTGGGCAACTGCTGGAACATCAGTGCGCGGTGGCTGGCGTACCCGGTGTCTTCACCACTCCAGAAGGGGCTCGAGGCGGAGAGTGCCTGGAAGTGCGGAAAGTAATTGACCAGGCCATCGACTACCGGGAGCGCCTTGTCCCGGTGGTCCAGCCCGACGTGGACGTGTACGCCATAGATGACCATCTGGCGGCCCCACCACTGGGTCCGGTCAATGAGCTTTGCGTAGCGTTCCTTGTCCGTGACAGGCTGAAGCTGGGGCGGGCTAAAGGGGTGGCTCCCCGCCGAAAACACTTCCACGCCCATGGGGTCAGTGATTTCCCGGACCGCGGACAGGGAGCGGTTGAGGTCCTCTTTTGCTTCGGCTGGTGTCTGGCAGATCCCCGTCACCAACTCGACAGTGTTGAGGAGGAGTTCCTGCTTGATGTGGGGGTGTTCTTCATCGTCCCGCAGCTCTGGATGCTTGCTGGCGACTCCCCGGAGTACCTCATTGGCTACCGAGGCGAGCTCTCCGGACGTGCCGTCGACGAGCGCGAGTTCCCACTCCACACCAAGAGTCGACTGCTTCGATGAAGCGAAATCAATCTTCATGGGTTCCCTACCTGTTCCTATGGTCCGCCGCCAGTCGTATCCAGCACAGGTGCAGCGTTCAGGGGTCGGGCTTCTCAAGTGTAATGCAGGGGTAGCGTCCCCATGATGACCAGGAGAGGGACACCCTCACGGACAGAGCTGGCACATCATTACTAAAGATAATGAAAGAAGGACCATCATGAAGGTAAAGATTGCCTGCGGGCTCTCGCAAAAGTTCCTGGAGCGCAGGTTGTGCATCGCAGGGGACGAATATTTGTTACTAACAAGAGCAACCCCCGGATGAAAGCACGGCAGGGTTAACCCAGCTAACGCGGCTACCAGAGCTGGATCAGGGTTAAATGGGGGAGTGCCTATCCTCAATAAAGATATGACCCTCTGCATCTCGCTGTCTGCGCGCCCCAGCAACAATGGGACGCGGTTCCACAATCACCTGTACGGGCAGTTGGATCTCAATTGGATTTACAAGGCCTTCGCACCCACTGATCTGGCGCTTGCTATTGCGGGCATGCGGGGCCTTGGTATTCGGGGTTGTGCCGTTTCCATGCCGTTCAAGGAAGACGTAATCGCCCTTGTTGATGAGCTGGACACCTCGGCGCTCGCCATTGATTCGGTGAATACAATCGTCAACAACAACGGCCGATTGACTGCCTACAACACCGATTACACGGCCATTGAGGTGCTCTTGGCGGCACATGCCATTCCCCTGGAATCCACAGTCCAGGTCAAAGGCTCCGGGGGAATGGCGAAAGCCACCGTGGCTGCCCTCCGGGATGCGGGGTTCACCAAGGTCACCATCATTGCCCGCAATGAGCTCGCCGGTATGGCGTTGGCCAGCCAGTACGGGTTTGCCTGGTCTCCTGAAGACAGCGGCGAGACTGCGGACCTCATCATCAATGTCACTCCGATAGGAATGGCCGGGGGCGCGGGCGAAGACGAGTTGTCATTTTCCAAAGCGTCCATTGAAGCTGCAGCTGTGGTATTCGACGTGGTCGCCCTGCCCGCTGAGACTCCATTGGTTCGTGCCGCCAGGGCTGCCGGAAAGCCGGTGATCACAGGAGCCGAAGTGGCTACGATCCAGGCACTTGAACAGTTTGTGCTGTACACCGGGATCCGTCCGACGCCAGACCAGGTTGCCGAAGCTGAACGGATTACTCGCAGCGATTCCTAGTGACGTGCCCCTAATCCGCTGGCTGGGGTTCCACCACGATGGCAACGCGTTCTGTTCCAATCCTGGTTAGGACCAGAGTCGCTGTTGCCTTCGATGATTTCAGTGAAACACCACTGAGGAGTTGGCTTCTGAGCTCCTCAGGAGTGGTGGCAACTCCACGCTTCTTGATGTCCAGCACCCCGACGCCGTTGTCCTTGACCCAACGCTTGAGGACCTTGACATTGAGTGGGAGCACCTCGAGGACTCGATACGCGCGGGCAAAAGGAGTGTCAACCAGCTCGTCTGCGCAAATGTAGGCAATGTGTTCATCAACAAGATGACCTTTGAGGTTCAACGCCAGGTCCGCGACGAGTCCTGCGCGGATGACTGCGCCGTCTGGTTCGTAGAGAAACCCCTGGATTGTGCCAACGGGAGCCGCCGGGCCGCCGTCGAAATCTGCTGCACTAGTGAGTTCCACGGCACCCCGGTTTCCTAGCAGGAGGGCTGCTCGGCGGATATCGGGACGCTTGAGCGCGTTGAACCACAGGGCCACTTCGGTGACATCGCCATTAACAGACACCCACTGGGCCTCGCAGTGTGCAGGGACGGCGTCGTGCGGCATGCCCGGTCCCATCTTGACACCAACGGCCTTGCCGCCTGCAGCGAGCGAAGTAACGAAGGACAGGGGAGGGGAGAAAGCCTCGGGATCCCAAATCCTTGCGGTGCCTGAACTGGACGTTGTGCGCCGGGCCGGATCAAGCCAGATGCCATCGATGTTTTCCAGGTCCGCCTGTTCGGCATCGCCGTGAACCACTGTTGCCTGGGGGAACGGAATAAGGTTAACGGTCGCGCACGCTGCGGTCAGTTCGTCGCGTTCGACGGCGGTGACCGCCACGTCCAGCGAGGCAAAAGCGAGTGAATCCGCACCAAGCCCGCAGCCGAGGTCTGCCACATGCTTGATTCCGGCCCGGACAAACCGGTCGGCATGCCGGGCGGCAACGGAGAGCCTCGTGGCCTGTTCAAGCCCAGCTTGGGTGAAGAGCATTTCGCGGGCAAATTCACCGAACTTCGCTTCTGCCCTGGTACGCAACCGGGACTGGGTGAGAACGGCGGAAACCAGCTCTGGGCGGTGCCCTGCTTTCCGGAGCGAATTGTTCAGGGCAAATGCATCAGCGTCTCGGTAGGGCCCCAGTGAGTTGAGAAGGTCCCATCCTTCGGCAGTCAGCAAAAGGGCAATCTGATCCTGGGATTCGGCAGCCATGCCTTCAACAGTAGTCCAGCGTGCCCGGGCCATCGCGCCGTTGCCGTGCATGCTCCCGGGGCAGGCCTGGTGTGGGTAGCCCGTGTTCGCCCGTGAAGAATAGTTAGCACTCGCCTTGACCGAGTGCTAACCCTTACATAGAGTCTTGATTAGCACTCCACCCCGGTGGGTGCTAACCATTGAGTTCCGCCAGCCATGCGCTGCGGCCGGCACCGCGACGACGGTCGCTCAGCCAGGCAGGCGGCCTCAAAGTCCATAATTTTGCTGACGTAAAGGAGAGGTCCGAGTGTCGGTCTCTATTAAGCCTCTTGAGGATCGTATTGTTGTCCGCCCGCTCGAAGCAGAGCAGACCACGGCTTCCGGCCTGGTTATCCCGGACTCCGCACAGGAGAAGCCCCAGGAAGGCGAAGTTGTAGCAGTTGGCCCCGGCCGCTTCGAAGACGGTAACCGCGTTCCTGTCGACGTAGCCGTTGGCGACGTTGTCATCTACTCCAAGTACGGCGGAACCGAAGTCAAGACTGGCGGAACCGAGTACCTCGTTCTGTCCGCCCGCGACGTCCTGGCGATCGTCGTAAAGTAACTTTTTGAACCCCGCGCGGCTGGTCACGTATTTCGTTGATCCGCCGCGTGGGGTTCTGTCTTGAAAGGACACCATCATGGCAAAGCAGCTTGCGTTTAACGACGCTGCCCGCCGGTCGCTTGAGGCCGGTATCGACAAGCTCGCCAACACCGTCAAGGTGACGCTCGGCCCCCGCGGTCGCAACGTCGTCCTGGACAAAAAATGGGGCGCTCCCACCATCACCAATGACGGCGTCACCATTGCCCGTGAAGTTGAGCTTGACGATCCCTACGAGAACCTTGGCGCCCAGCTGGCCAAGGAAGTAGCCACCAAGACCAACGATGTTGCTGGCGACGGCACCACCACCGCCACGGTACTGGCGCAGGCCTTGGTCAAGGAGGGTCTGCGCAATGTTGCTGCCGGCGCTGCTCCGGGCCAGATCAAGCGTGGCATTGAGGTTTCCGTAGAAGCCGTTGCCGCTCGCCTGTTGGACAATGCCCGTCCAGTCGAGGGCACCCAGGTTGCCAATGTTGCCTCCATTTCTGCGCAGAGCGACGAAGTGGGCGAACTCTTGGCCGAGGCGTTCGGCAAGGTTGGCAAGGATGGTGTGATCACCATTGAAGAGTCCTCCACCACGCAGACTGAGCTGGTCCTCACCGAGGGTATGCAGTTCGACAAGGGCTACCTGTCGCCGTACTTCGTCACCGACGCGGAGCGCCAGGAAGCAGTCCTCGAAGATGCCCTGATCCTGATCAACCAGGGCAAGATTTCCTCGGTTCAGGACTTCCTGCCGCTGCTGGAAAAGGCGCTGCAGAGCTCTAAGCCGCTGTTCATCATTGCTGAGGACGTTGATGGTGAGGCTCTCTCGACACTGATTGTCAACCGCATCCGCGGCACCCTGAACGTTGTTGCCGTCAAGGCGCCTGGCTTTGGAGACCGTCGCAAGGCCATGCTGCAGGACATTGCCACCCTTACGGGCGCGCAGGTCGTTTCTCCAGAGCTCGGACTGAGCCTGGATTCCGTAGGCCTTGAGGTGTTGGGAACGGCTCGCCGTATCACTGTCACCAAGGACAACACCACCATCGTTGATGGTGCAGGATCGGCTGAAGATGTTGCAGCACGTGTCGCGCAGCTTCGTGCCGAGCTGACCCGCACCGACTCTGACTGGGACAAGGAAAAGCTGCAGGAGCGTCTTGCCAAGCTGGCTGGTGGCATTGGTGTCATCAAGGTTGGTGCTGCCACCGAGGTTGAGCTCAAGGAGAAGAAGCACCGCATTGAAGATGCTGTTTCTTCAACGCGTGCAGCCCTTGAAGAAGGCATCGTTTCAGGCGGCGGCTCTGCGCTGATCCATGCGCTCAAGGCGCTGGATGAAGATCCAGCCGTCAAGGCGCTCGAGGGTGATGCTGCAGCTGCGGTGGGAATTGTCCGCCGTGCGCTGACTCAGCCGCTGCGTTGGATTGCCCAGAACGCTGGCTTCGACGGATATGTTGTTGTCGCCAAGGTCGGCGAACTGGCCGCCAATCATGGTTTCAACGCCAAGACCGGCGAGTACGAGGATCTCATCGCGGCGGGCGTCATTGACCCCGTCAAGGTGACCCGAGCTGCTCTCCGCAACGCTGCCTCCATCGCCGCGCTGGTCCTGACCACTGAAACGTTGGTCGTGGAAAAGCCCGCCGAAGAAGACGAGCACGCAGGCCATAGCCACTGATTCATTGCATCATCCGAAGAGCCGGACCCGCTGTGCGGGGCCGGCTCTTTCGCTTTGCTGCGCCGAATGCTCTCGATATCGCGTAATATTAAACATTTGGTTCGGGGTAGCAGGAAAGTGAGTATGTGATGTCGAGAGCGCTTTCAGCGCCCCCCAGGCCATCCCAGGCTGCTCCCAGTCCCCGGAAGTCGACGTTCCGCCCAGAGATCCAGGGGCTGCGTTCACTCGCAGTGCTCATGGTTGTTACCTACCATGTCTGGTTCGGCCGAGTCTCGGGCGGTGTGGACGTTTTCCTCCTCATTTCTGCCTTCCTGATGACGCTGCAGTTCGTGTCCAAGTTCGACCAAAAACGTCCGATGGGACTTTTTCGGCACTGGCTGCACCTGTTCCGCCGTCTTTTGCCAGCTGCTGTCACAGTCATCGTTGCGGTCGTCGTGGCGAGCTATCTCTTTCTCCCGCGGACCCGATGGCTGGACATCATTGACCAGGGTTGGGCGTCGCTGTTCTATATACAGAACCGCTTGTTACAGGCCGAAGCCGTTGACTACTATGCGATGGACCACAGCCTCGCGAGCCCACTCCAGCATTTCTGGTCGCTGTCCATTCAAGGGCAGGTCTTCATCCTGTGGCCCATTATTTTCGCCGCCTGCGCATGGGTGTCCCGCCGCTATGTGCTGTACTACCGGCGCCTGCTGACGTTCGTTTTTGGCGCGGTCTTTGTTGTGTCTTTGGCCTACTCCATATTTTTCACGGTTGTTAACCAGTCCCAGGCCTATTTTGATACCGGGGCCCGGCTGTGGGAATTTGCCCTGGGTACGATGGTGGCGCTTTTTCTGCCGGGCCTGAAGCTCTCCCAAAATGTCAGGATCGCCCTGGGATGGTTCGGCGTGGTGGCAATGCTCAGTTGCGGCATTCTCCTGAACGTCGAGGCTGCCTTTCCGGGGATCGCGGCACTGTGGCCCACACTTGCTGCCGCTGCTGTGATCGCTGCAGGGCAGACGGGAAGCCGGTTCGGGGTTGACCGGATCCTCAGTTCGCGATTCCTAGTTCGTCTGGGGGACAATTCATATGCCCTGTATCTCTGGCACTGGCCCCTGTTGGTCATTGGCCTGTCCGTCAGCGGAAAAGACCATGCTGGTTGGCTGTCCGGATCCGTCATCATCGGGACTGCACTGCTGTTGGCTTTCCTGACCACGCGTTTCATCGAAAAACCCTGGCGGGAATGGAAATGGCCTGAGGTCAGACGTCGGCGCGCAGCCATTGCCATAGTCGCTGCACTGAGTGTGGCAATCATTCCCCTCTCCGGGTGGCAGCTGCAGGTCGAATCAGAGCGTCGTGAGGCGCAGTCGCAGGCGTGGGTCAACAACCCGGGAGCGCGCGTCCTCGACCCGACTTTCCTCGGCGATGAACCAGCAGATGAGGCCACACTGCTGCCCGCTGCAGCAGATTTATCCAAGGACTGGGTAACGCTGGACGGCGCATGTACTGACGAGTTGGTTCCGGCGTCGAAAGCCCTTCGTGGAGCCTGTTCGGAGCAGCGCCCCTCGGGCATCCCAACCCGCAGTGTGCTGGTCTTGGGAGACAGCCACGCCCAGCAGTGGTCCGGTGCACTGAAATCGGTAGCCAAAGCCAACAACTGGCTGTTGTATTCCATTCTCAAAGGTGGCTGTAAAGTGACGCCCGAGGGGATGGCATCGAACGCTGAGTGCGAGGAGTTCAACGCGGAGGTTCGCGAGGAAGTGACCCGTCAACGCCCTGACGCGATTGTTGCCATCGGAACTGCTGCGGTTCCTTCTGGTCCTGGAGAGGAACTCACTCCCGGATTTCGCTTGCAGGTCGGTTCTTGGCTGGACAGTGACTTTGATGTTGTCGCTCTGCGCGACAACCCGCGTTTCAGCTTCAATATGGCCGAGTGTGTAGTCCGCCAGGGGCCCGAATCGTCCTCCTGTCGTCCGCCCGTGGAAGATAACCTTCGGGCGGACAGTCCTTTCGGCCCCATGGCTGGGGAAGAGTTGCCAGGCCTGCATCTTGTGGACATGACGGACAGACTCTGCACGGACGGGGTCTGTCCCGGCGTCATTGGCAATGTTTTTGTTTACCTGGATGACAACCATTTGAGTGCCACGTACGCCGCAAGCATGGCCGAAGAACTTGGCCGGCGAATCATCGCGTCCACAGGGTGGCAATGAACATCAATGCCGTGACGCGGAACGCAAATGTGGCACGTGGGGGCTTTCGTCCGGAGCTCCAGGGCCTGCGGGCGCTGGCCGTTCTGCTGGTTGTTAGCTATCACGTCTGGTTGGGTCGCGTTTCTGGCGGAGTTGATGTATTCCTCCTGATTTCCGCGTTCCTGATGACGCTGTCCTTCGTTCGCAGAGTCAATTCAGGAGGAAGCCTCAACCTTTTCAGGCATTGGCTGCACGTCTTCAAGCGGCTGCTTCCAGCGGCAGTGGTGGTAATCCTTTCTGTGCTGGCAGGAACGGCAGTTGTACTCCAGCCCAGCCGGTGGCAAGCAATTCTGGACCAGGCGTGGGCAACCCTGTTCTACGTCCAGAACTGGCTCCTGGCCGCGACAGCGGTTGACTATTACGCTCAGGACCATGCCCGGGCAAGCCCACTCCAGCACTTCTGGTCACTGTCCATCCAAGGGCAGGTCTTCATTCTCTGGCCCATTATTTTTGTCGCCGCAGCATATGCGCTGAAAGCACTGCGGAAGCGGAACTGGGTTCCGGAGCAGTTCGGATACAGCGGCTTGTTGGCAGTCATCTTCGGATCCATTTTTGCTTCGTCACTGGCTTTTTCCATCCAGCAGACGTCAACCAACCAATCTTTTGCCTACTTCGACACTCGCACCCGCCTTTGGGAGTTCGCTTTGGGAACCCTCCTGGCACTGGCGGTCCCGCACCTCAATCCAGGCAAGGCCGTGAGGGTTTTTCTCGGCTGGATTGGCCTGGCAGCCATCGTGTCCTGTGGCCTGGTCCTGAGCGTTGACAGCGCATTTCCGGGCTTCATCGCCCTGTGGCCAACACTTGCGGCTGCGGCAGTCATCATTGCCGGACAGTCGGGTAGCCGTGTGGGTGTGGATCGGCTCCTGACGTGGAAACCCCTGATGAGGTTGGGTGATGTCTCCTACGCCCTCTATCTATGGCATTGGCCGATTCTCGTGTTGTGGCTGGCCTGGACTGGCCTTCGCTCACCCACCCTCGTTCAGGGGTTGTTTTTAGTGGGTATTGCCCTGTCTCTCAGTTTCCTTACCGTCCGCTTTATCGAGAAACCGCTGGGCGCCTGGCACTGGCCGCAGCAGCGGACCCGGCGAAGCGCCGTCGTCGTGCTTGCTTGTGGAGCCCTGCTGGCTGGTCCCGTCGCAGTCTGGCAGAGCAGCCTCGTGGCTGAGGAGCGGGCTGTTGCGGCACAGCCCAGCGACCTTATCCCTGGTGCGGCGGCTATCGGCCCCAACAGCACCGCTATCGAGGTCCCCGAGGCGCGGCTGGTGCCAGCGCCGGCTGCGCTCGAGAATGAATGGTTTTTCCTGGATCAGCAATGCAGTGATGAGGCGGTTCCGGTGGATGATCTCCTGAAAGATTGCCGCCAGACCAGCCAGGCGGAGCACGTAGCGAAGCGGATTGTTGTCCTGGGGGATTCGCACGCACAGCAGTTCATGGCTGCACTGGAGCCCATTGCCCAAGAACGCGGCTGGGAGGTTATTTCGTTGCTTCGCGGCAGTTGCCGGTTTGGTGCCCAGTCGGAATCGCGGGATCAGGACTGCAACGCCTTCAACCGTGCAAGTTCCAACTACGTCCTGGACCAGCGTCCGGATGCCGTGTTCACGGTTGCGACCATGACGCACGCAGAAGAGCCATACGAAACTGCGGTGGATGGCTATCTCGAAGGAGTCCGGCCCTTCTCCGACGCTGGTATCGATGTGGTGGGTATCCGGGACAATCCACGCTTCGATTTCAGCATGGCTGAATGCGTTTTGGACCAAGGCCCGGAAGCAGAGGCATGCAACCCGTCCATCGAGGAATCGCTCGCGGCGGTCTCGCCTCTGGAGGAGTTCCACGACACCCTTGAGAACCTGTCACTGATGGATATGAGTGATTTTTTCTGCGCGGAGGGTGTCTGTCCTGCGGTCGTGGGAAATATTTTTGTCTACAAGGATGACAGCCATTTGACCAAGAGCTATGTCGAAAGCATGGTTCCCATGTTCCGGGAGCGGCTCCTCGCGGCCACGGGCTGGCAGTAGGCGCAACACAATCGTGCCCTTGCTCACATTGGCCGCACGGAATAGGGGGATCCGGTGCGAGGTTCTAATATTTACTCAACACTTCTGCACAGGCCAGACCCGTAATTACGGGCTGGTCATCGGCTGCAACCCCTACCCGTGATCCCTGCAAAAGGTAAGAGGCGCACTCATGACCGAGCCCGAACACAACCCCTTCGCCCTCATCGGGCTGACGTACGACGACGTCCTGCTTCTGCCAGGGCACACGAACGTCATTCCGTCCGAGGCAGACACCTCATCCAGGATCTCCAAACGCATTACCGTCCAGACGCCGCTTCTTTCCGCGGCGATGGACACCGTCACAGAGTCCCGCATGGCCATCGCCATGGCCCGCCAGGGCGGTTTGGGCGTCGTGCACCGCAATCTGTCCATTGCAGACCAAGCGGATCAGGTTGACCGGGTCAAACGCAGCGAATCCGGCATGATCACCAACCCGCTGACCATTCGCCCGGACGCCACCCTGCGTGAACTTGATGACCTGTGCGCCCACTACAGGGTTTCTGGACTTCCCGTGGTGGATGAAGAGAACCGGCTTCTGGGCATCTGTACCAACCGTGACACCCGGTTTGTGCCGGACGCCGATTTCCCCATTCGCCTCGTCAGCGACGTCATGACCAAAATGCCGCTCGTGACCGGGCATGTTGGCATCAGTCGCGAAGAAGCTTCACACAAGCTGGCAACGAACAAGATTGAAAAGCTCCCGCTGGTGGACGAACAGGGTCGGCTTAAGGGCCTGATTACCACGAAGGATTTCACCAAAGCAGAGCAGTATCCGCTCGCCACCAAGGATGACGAGGGCCGCCTCCGGGTGGGTGCGGCCATCGGATTCTTCGGTGATGGCTGGGACCGGGCTGTAGCCCTGGTTGAAGCGGGCGTGGACGCTTTGTTCGTGGATACCGCCAACGGTCATTCCCAGGGCGTGTTGGATATGATCCAACGGCTCAAGTCCGACCCTGCATTTGCGCATGTGGACATCATCGGCGGACAGGCCGCTACCCGGGAGGGCGCGCAGGCGCTGATCGATGCTGGAGCGGATGGCATCAAGGTGGGTGTCGGTCCCGGGTCCATCTGCACCACCCGCGTGGTGGCTGGAGTAGGAGTTCCGCAGATCACCGCCATCCACGAATCCTCCAAGGCAGCCATTCCGGCGGGCGTTCCGCTGATCGCCGACGGCGGCCTCCAGTACTCGGGCGACATCGGCAAGGCGCTGGTCGCCGGCGCCGACACGGTCATGTTGGGCTCGCTGCTGGCAGGCTGCGACGAGTCCCCGGGCGATCTGATCTTCGTTAATGGCAAGCAGTTCAAGCTCTACCGCGGCATGGGTTCGCTCGGCGCCATGCAGTCCCGTGGCCAGAATACGTCGTACTCCAAGGACAGGTACTTCCAGGCTGATGTTTCCGGCGATGACAAATTGATCCCGGAGGGTATCGAAGGCCGGGTGGCCTACCGCGGCCCCCTGGCTTCAGTAGCCCACCAGCTGGTTGGTGGCTTGCGCCAGACCATGTTCTACACGGGCGCCCCCACCATCCCCGAGCTCAAGGTCCGCGGAAAGTTCGTCCGCATCACAGCCGCCGGCCTGAAGGAATCCCACCCGCACGACATCCAGATGACAGTCGAGGCGCCCAACTACGGTTCACGCTGACGATCAAGCCCAGGTGGCACGGCACTAGGATGGCCCCATGGCTCCGTCACGACATCCAGGAGAAGTGAGCCCGGCCAAGGATTCCGGGCGCCGCCTTGCGCTGGGACCCTACGCCAAGGCGGTGGCCCAAGTGCTGCGCGTCAGCTTCCGCGCCTCACCTGGGGCCGTGATCATGAAGGTTCTAGGTTCCGTGATTTCCGCGGTCCTGCCCCTCGTCACCACCTACTTCGCTGCACTGACAACCACTGCCCTGGCCGCCGCCTACGCGGGTGATTCCGCGGCCGGGCAGCAAGCCATCGTGTATGTCGTCATTACTGCTGCGCTGGGCCTGCTGTGGGGTGGATTCAACAGCATCGACCGGTACATCCAGCAGCTGATGAGTTTCAGGGTGGGCGCCATTGTGGGGGACCAGATGTATGAACGGTTCCTCGCCCTGGAATTCTGGCGCTACGACGACAAGGAAACTGTCGACCTTTACGACCGTGCGAAGCGATTCTCCGATTCCTATGCCAGGGTCCTGGACCGTATTGCTGCCATCTTTACCCAGCTGATCTCCGTGGTCCTGGCGATCGGTGCCCTCCTCCTGGTCAGCTGGTGGATTGCGGCCATCGTGCTGGTGGCGATTGTGCCCAGTGTGTATCTGCAATTCCGGCTTTCCCGTGAGCAGATGGCGCACTGGAACACGCAGGTGGACTCCCGACGCCAACGGCGGATGATCGAAACGAACCTCCTCCGTCCCCAGCACATTGCCGAGATGCGGCTTTACGGGATCGTGGGGTATCTCATGGACTTCCGCTCCAGGCTTCGGGACGCCGATGAGCGCCGTCGCCTCGACTTCCAGCGGCGCTATATTCCCAAGCAACTGGCAGCCGATGCGCTGCAGTACGGTGCCGAGGTAGTGTCCTTGATCTGGGTGGTTGGGCAGATCATCACCCGCGCACTTCCGGTAGGGCAGTTTTTGTTTGTCCAGCAGATTGTCAGTCGCGCACTGTCCACGGCCAATAGCCTGGTCTCGTCATTGAGCTCCATCGACGAAGACCTGGCAAACCTGAAAGACTACGAGCTTTTCATGGCGCTCCCGGCGCATTCTGAGCACGCACCAGCGCTGCTTGGATCACCCTCGGTTGTGGAGCTGCGCAATATCAGGTTCTCCTACACGGGGAGTGATACTGAAGTTATCCGGGGCATCAACCTCACCATTCGTGAAGGTCAGCACATCGCCATCGTGGGCGAGAATGGCGCTGGCAAATCGACCCTGATCCGCATCTTGGCCGGGCTGTACAGTCCTGATTCGGGGCAGGTAATGCTCGACGACGTCGACTTGGCCGCCGTCGATGTCACCTCGTGGCACCGCCATATGGCAGTCCTTAGCCAGGAATTCCTCAAGTATGAGTTTGCAACGGCCGCCGAGAATATTTATTTTGGCGACGTTGATGCGCCCCGCAATGACGATCGGATTCGCCGTGCTGCGGCAGATGCCGAAGCTCTGGATTTCATCACCAAGCTTCCCAACGGGCTTGAAAATCACGTCAGCAACTGGATGGAGGACCCGCGCGGACGCAAGGGCAGTGGGCTGTCCGGAGGTCAGTGGCAGCGACTTGCCATGGCCCGGAATTTCTACCGCGATGCTTCATTCATGGTGATGGACGAGCCCACATCAGCCATCGACGCGCTCGCTGAACATAGGATTTTCACAAGGCTCTTCGCCGATCGCAGCAGCACCATCATCGCTATCAGCCACAGGCTCGCGACCATTGAAAAAGCCGACGTCGTCTACATGCTCGAAGACGGGCAGATCGTGGAACAGGGCAGCCACCGGGAACTTGTCGCACTGAGGGGCAGGTACTTCCGTATGTTCGAGTCTCAGCTTGGCATTGACGAGCCGAGGTAGCACGGCAGGGGCAGGCCGGCGCAGCGCATCGCCACGGTGTGATGTGCCCGATGTGTGGGCGTTTACGATTCCGGTCCGTCCTAAGTGTCCTAGCTGGGATAACCTAGAGCGGTGACTTACGAGATTGAGATTGGCCAAGCCAAGCGCGGACGCCGTGCGTACTCCCTGGATGACATTGCGATCATCCCCAACCGCCGCACGCGCGACCCCCGGGACGTCTCAGTCTCGTGGCAGATCGACGCCTACCGCTTTGACATGCCGGTGATTGCGGCTCCCATGGACTCTGCAATGTCACCCGCGTCCGCTATTGCGCTGGGCAATCTTGGCGGACTGGGAGTCCTAGATCTTGAAGGGCTCTGGACCCGCTACGAGGACCCCCAGTCAGTTCTTGACGAGATCGCCGCACTGCGCGACGAGACCAACAGTCCCGCAGTTACCGGACGCATGCAGGAGCTGTACCGGGCTCCGATCCAGCCGGAGCTCATCACGTCCCGGCTGGCGGAAATCCGTGCAGCCGGTGTCACGGTTGCCGGTTCCCTGACCCCGCAGCGCACCCAGGAGCATTACCGTACCGTCCTGGCGGCTGGTGTCGACATCTTCGTGATCCGCGGCACAACCGTCTCTGCGGAGCATGTCTCGAAGGACCACGAGCCACTGAACCTGAAGCAGTTCATCTACGAACTCGATGTCCCAGTCATTGTTGGTGGAGCAGCCGGTTACACCCCGGCACTGCACCTGATGCGAACTGGCGCTGCTGGCGTGCTGGTGGGCTTCGGTGGGGGAGCCACAAGCACCACGCGCCGGGCGCTGGGCATCCATGCGCCCATGGCCACAGCCATCTCCGATGTCGCGGCGGCGCGTAGGGACTACATGGACGAGTCAGGTGGCCGGTACGTGCACGTGATTGCCGACGGCGGTATGGGCTCCTCGGGCGACATCGTCAAGGCCATCGCCATGGGTGCCGACGCAGTGATGCTTGGCAGTGCCCTGGCGCGTGCGGATGAGGCTCCGGGCAAGGGCTGGCACTGGGGCCAGGAAGCACACCACCTTGAGATTCCCCGCGGGGATCGCGTGAATGTCGGGACAGTGGGTCCCCTCGAGGAGGTTCTTTTCGGTCCAGGGCAGCACACCAATGGAACCTCCAACCTCATCGGCGCGCTGCGTCGTTCCATGGCGACCACTGGCTATTCGGACCTCAAGGAGTTCCAGCGCGTCGATGTGGTGGTGTCCCCGTACGGGGGAATCTAGCCTTAATTCTTCAGTCTCCACCAAGGCTCCCCTGCCCATCCGGCCCGCAACAACGTAGTGTTGTTCGAACGGACTATCAGCAGTGATGGAGGCTTTCGATGACGAGTGTTTCTTCTTTCGGTGGGGCTATGGGGCCGGAGGCCCGCGAATCCGCCCTGAAGCGTTTCAGGGATACGGCAGAGCCAGGTCAGGAACTCGATATCCTGATTGTCGGCGGCGGAATCGTTGGCATCGGCGCTGCCCTTGACGCTGTGACGCGCGGACTCAGCGTTGGCATTGTTGAGGCAAACGACTGGGCCGCAGGAACGTCGTCACGGTCATCCAAACTCATCCACGGTGGCCTGCGCTATCTGGAGATGCTGGATTTCGCGTTGGTTAAAGAAGCGTTGCAGGAGCGCGGGCTGCTGCTTTCGTCCTTGGCCCCGCACCTGGCCAGGCCGGTTCCATTCCTATACCCGCTGACCAAGCCGTTCATTGAACGGCCCTACATAGGGGCCGGGATTGCGCTCTACGATGCCATGTCGGTGTCCGGCGGGCACGCCCGTGGGGTCCCGTTCCACAAACACCTCAGCCGCCGCGGCACGCTCCGGGCCGCTCCAAGCCTGAAAGACGACGCCTTCGTAGGATCCATCAGGTACTACGACGGCCAGGTCGACGACGCCAAGTATGCCGCAAACCTCATTCGGACCGCCGCCCACTACGGGGCCTATGCAGCAAACCAGGTATCGGTGGTGGATTTCCTCAGGGAAGGCGAACGTGTGGTCGGGGCCAAGGTGACAGACCACGAAGACGGCAGTTCCTTCAATATCCGGGCCAAGCAGGTCATCAACGCCACCGGAGTGTGGACTGATGAGACGCAGGCCATGGTGACAGATCGTGGCCAGCTCAAGGTGCGAGCCTCAAAGGGAATCCACCTGGTGGTTCCCCGGGATCGTTTCCAGTCCACTGTTGGCCTGATCCTCCGCACGGAAAAGTCTGTTCTCTTTGTCATTCCCTGGGGCCGGCACTGGATTATTGGCACCACCGACACCGACTGGGACCTGGATAAAGCCCATCCTGCCGCATCCAGCAAGGACATTGACTATGTTTTGGAACACGTCAACAAGGTCCTCAAGCGTCCACTGACCCGTGAGGACGTGGAAGGCGTCTTCGCAGGGCTGCGTCCACTCCTGGCCGGGGAAAACGACTCAACGGCCAAGCTCTCACGCGAGCACATTGTGGCTCACCCAGTCCCTGGCCTCGTGGTCGTGGCGGGCGGAAAATGGACAACCTACAGGGTCATGGCGAAGGACGCCGTGGATGAAGCTACCCGCACTCTGGACGAACGGGTTGCGCCCAGTTGCACTCAGAGCATTCCGCTGCTCGGCGCCAACGGGTACAAAGCTGCATGGAACCGGAGGAATCGAACCGCCGAGGAATACGGCGTCCATGTGGCCCGGGTGGAGCACCTCCTCAACCGCTACGGTTCTATGGCCACCGAAGTCCTGGACATCATCCGGGCGACCCCGGAACTCGCCGAGACACTTCCTGGGGCTGACGACTACCTTCAGGCCGAAGCCGTCTACGCAGCGACGCACGAGGGAGCCCGCCATATCCAGGATGTGCTGACGCGAAGGACCCGTATTTCGATCGAGTCCTGGGACCGGGGTGTTTCGGCAGCCCCTGTGGTCGCTAAACTGATGGGGAATGTTCTTGGGTGGAGTGAAACCCAGCGGGACAACGAGATCGCCAATTACATTGCCAGGGTTGAAGCTGAGCGTTTGAGCCAGCAGCAACCGGATGATGAATCGGCCGACGCCGCTCGGCTAGGTGTCGCAGATATCGTGCCACTGCGCTGAGCCAGCCCCGAGAACTCCATGATGCAGTGAAGGGACCCACGCCTTGGCGGAACCATTTGACCGGTATGACGCCGTCCTCACCACCCCGGAAATGGTGGTGTTGGAGCTTGAGGCGACAGACAAGGCAGCAGCCGCTACGCAACTTGCGGAGCGGCTGCACGCTGCTGGCCGGATCACGGATCTGCCGGGGTTCCTTAGCCACGTGAATGCCCGGGAACACCAGTTGGCCACTGGACTCCCCGGCGGAGTTGGGCTGCCGCACGCACGCAGCGAGTTTGTCAGCCAGACATCGATTGCTGTCGGAATTACGAAGTACGGTCACGCCCTGGACTTTGGTGCTGCTGACGGTCCGGCAACAGTGATTTTGCTGATTGCCACCCCGGCAGGCTCATTTTCTGAACATCTTGAGGTGCTGGCGACGATTGCGCGCTCGTTGTCCAAGGAATCCTTCCGGGAGTCCCTCCGCCGGGCCTACGACGCCGAGGTCATCGCAGAGCTCATCAACTCCAGCCTCGTTTTCTTCGACCACTAAGGCGTTCCTAGTCCTTTTCCTGCCGTTGCCCTGCCGCGTGCGGGGAAGGACCCAGTTCGTTGTTCTACAACGTGACGAAGTACGGTTGAGTGGTGTGGAAGACTGCTCTCAAGCCCCGATGGATTGCCGGACTGCTGTTTGCCATGGTTCTTTCCGGGGTGTTCGTGCTGCTCAGCCAGTGGCAGTTCGGCCGCTCCACCACACCCGACGTTCCTCTCAACCCGACCACCGAGACCGTTCAGTCGCTGACCTCGACGTTGCAGCCAGGAACATTTTTCCCCGGCTCCGTCTCGGATCAGATGGTGTCCGCTGACGGAACTTTTGATCCTGATCGCCAGGTCCTCGTGGCGGACAGGTTGCGCGACGGACAGTCGGGATTCTGGGTTGTCACAGCCTTCGCGGTCTCTGGCGCACCGCTGCTCGATGGTGTTGGAGCAAGCCCTGAGGTCGTTATCCCGGTAGCTCGTGGCTGGGTAGCGACTGCCGACGACGCCACAGCACCGCCATCGGGGAACCTGACAGTTACCGGCAGGCTCATACCCTCCGAGGCGCCGGTCCCGCAGCGGGATCCAGGGCCAGGCCGGGCAACTGCAGTCTCTGTAGCGGAACTTATCAATATCTGGAACGTCAGCAGCTACCCTGGTTTCGTCGCAGCAACCTCGGAAGTGGCAGGCGGGGTGGAAGTTGGTGCCGCGGCCGGCGGAAGTTCCATGGAGTCCCTTGACATCGGACCACAGCCAGCCGCACAAAAAATCAACTGGCTCAGCCTGTTCTACGCCATCGAGTGGATCGTCTTCGCCGGATTTGCACTCTTCATCTGGCTGCGCCTGGTAAGGGATGATCACCTGCGAGACCTTGAAGAAGCCTATGACGAGGAATTTGGCGTCGAAGGTGATGAGTTCAAGCTCGCGCCAACCAGGACAGCATCCATGTCTCCCCAACCGAGGAATAACAATGATTGATCCCACGCCCGCCACACCTGGAAAACCTGCCGCAAGGAAGAAGCGTCGCTTCGGCGGCACGGAGGCGCAGATCAGGTCAGCGCTGAAGTTCTACAAGGTCCTCGCCTACCTCACCGGGTCGATGCTGCTCCTGCTTTGCGCGGAACTGATCTCCCGCTATGTCTTTGGCGCCTCCCTCTTCATTGGCGGGACGAACGCAGCGACGGGCCAACCCCACACTTTTGGATTCACTGATTCCGATCCCAAAGGAGTTGTTGGCGGGGTTAATGTCTCGGTGACCATCCTGAT
The DNA here is from genome assembly GCF_030063285.1 of Pseudarthrobacter sp. PS3-L1. Taxonomy (GTDB): domain Bacteria; phylum Actinomycetota; class Actinomycetes; order Actinomycetales; family Micrococcaceae; genus Arthrobacter. Next base: position 253,239 of record NZ_JASISU010000004.1, read on the forward strand.
CGTGCACGGCTGGATGTACGTGGTCTATCTGATGTCCACGTTCCGCCTCTGGACGCTGATGCGTTGGCCGTTCACCAAAATGCTCGTGCTGGCGTTGGGCGGCGTGGTGCCGTTCCTGTCCTTCTTCGTCGAGAAGAGATTCCACCGCGACGTTGAGGCTGAGCTGGCTGCCAACCCCCAGGCATCAAAGCGCTACTGAGGTAAGGGGCGCGCTTACCCGACTGCCGACGTCGTACCTTTGGTCACAGCTGCACTGTCCAAGGTGCGGCAGGGTAAGTACGCGACGTAGTCTTGGTGGGTGACTACTCCCTCTGCAGCCCAGACTTCCCAGAAGCCAGTGCTGGTTGTTGACTACGGTGCCCAGTACGCGCAGCTCATCGCACGCCGCGTCCGGGAAGCGAACGTGTATTCGGAAGTTGTTCCGCATACCTTCACCACCGAGCAGCTGCTGGCCAAGAACCCATCAGCGATCATCCTCTCCGGCGGTCCCTCCAGTGTCTATGCCGATGGAGCACCCAGTGTGGGAGCTGATCTCTTTGAGGCAGGTGTCCCCATCTTTGGTATCTGTTACGGTTTCCAGGCCATGGCCAATGCCTTGGGTGGAACGGTTGCCAAGACTGGTATGCGTGAGTTCGGCTCCACCCAGACAACACTCCTGGGAGAGGGCAGATCTGTCCTCGAGGGAATGCCGCAGCACCAGAACACGTGGATGAGCCATGGAGATTCGGTGCACGCCGCGCCCGAGGGATTTGAAGTGCTGGCTACGACGGCTGGTGCCGAAGTCGCTGCTTTTGCCAACGAAGAAAAGGGCCTTTTCGGTGTGCAGTGGCATCCCGAGGTCAAGCACTCCGCCTACGGCCAGCAGGTCCTCGAGAATTTCCTCTTCAAGGGCGCCCGGCTGGAACCAAACTGGACCACCGGAAACATCCTGGAAGAACAGGTGGACCGCATCCGCAAGCAGATTGGTAACGCACGAGTCATCTGCGGACTCTCGGGTGGCGTGGACTCGGCGGTTGCCGCTGCCCTCGTACAGCGAGCGGTAGGTGACCAACTCACCTGCGTCTTCGTCGACCACGGTCTCCTGCGAGAGGGCGAAGCGGAGCAGGTCGAGCGGGACTTTGTGGCCGCCACGGGCGTCAATCTGTACGTGGCAAATGAGCAGGTTCGCTTCCAGGAGGCCCTTGCCGGCGTCAGTGATCCGGAAACAAAGCGAAAAATCATCGGGCGCGAATTCATTCGAGCCTTTGAGGAAGCTGAGCGGGCCATCATTGCCGAGGCGGCCGCTGACGGCGAAAAAATCCGCTTCCTGGTCCAGGGGACCCTGTACCCGGATGTTGTTGAATCCGGTGGCGGCGAAGGTGCCGCCAACATCAAGAGCCACCACAATGTTGGTGGACTTCCTGAGGATCTGCAGTTCGAACTGGTCGAACCCCTCCGTGCGCTCTTCAAGGACGAGGTCCGGGCCGTAGGAGCGCAGTTGGGCCTGCCGCAGGAAATTGTTGGGCGCCAGCCGTTCCCCGGCCCCGGCCTAGGCATCCGGATCGTAGGAGAGGTCACCAAGGAACGTCTTGACCTGCTGCGCAAAGCCGACGCTATTGCCCGTGCCGAACTGACAGCTGCGGGCCTTGACAATGAGGTCTGGCAGATGCCAGTTGTCCTTTTGGCTGACGTGCGCAGCGTAGGCGTCCAGGGTGATGGCCGCACCTACGGCCATCCGATCGTCTTGCGCCCAGTGTCCTCGGAGGATGCCATGACTGCTGACTGGTCACGGCTGCCGTACGACCTGCTGGCGCGGATCTCGAACCGGATCACCAATGAGGTTGAGGGCGTCAACCGCGTGGTGCTCGACGTGACAAGCAAGCCGCCTGGAACTATTGAGTGGGAGTAGTTTTTTGAAGCGGCCGGTCCCGAAAGGGGCCGGCCGCTTCGCTGTGCGCAACTAAATGCGTCCTAAATTCCGTGGCGTCAGCGTTGCAGTCTCCGGCCGGCCCGGTTTCCGGCTACGCTCGAAACCATGCCGGTATGGTCCAGGGCGTCCCGCGTGGGCGCAGAAAAGAAGGCAGTAGTGTCAGTTGGTCAAGGCCAGAGCGAAGTACCCGAGGAGCTTGAGAAGTGGCTCTCCGGGCTGAAGCCCGTTACGGGGGCCGACACAATGCTGCGTTTCACAAAAACTCCCGAAGGTTCCATTGACCTGACTGGTGCTCATCCCTCGGGTTTGGCCCAGCTCATGGCTGGGCGGCGCACCAGGCTTTCCACGCTGATCCGGGACAGGCAGCAGTATCTGGTTGCTGCCCGGGCCTCGCGGAACCTGCGGTCCAAAATCTTCGAATTGGCCAACGATCGCGGTATCGACGCCGGGTATTTCTCCGCCGGTACTGTCCTGTGGACCTCCGCTGTTGGAGGTAAACCACAGCGTGTATCGGCGCCGGTGATGCTGGCTGCGATTTCATTGACGACCCGGCCCGGGGAAGACGACTACGAACTTCAGCTGACGGAACAGGCCAGCCTCAATCCAGCCCTTGTCCGTCACCTTAAAACGGTCCACAACATAGTCTTCGACGTCAGTGCAGTGACACGCATGGCGTACAGCACTGCGAGGTTTGACCCGCAGCCAGTCCTAGACAGGCTCACGACACTGCTGTCCGCAATCCCTGGCGCTGATGTCCAGCACAACCTCCTGGTATCCACCTTTGCCGACCTGTCAGGAAACCTAGACGATCCGTGGATCAACGGAAACCATCCCGTTGTCATGGCGCTTGCTGGTGCCAAGGCGCTGGCCAGTCCGGAACCTGATGCTTCACGCTTCCCCGACCTGGACCAGCGCGATCCTGCGCAAGAGCTTCTCTTGTTGGACGCCGACGCCGATCAGCAGTACGTCGTTGATGCTGCCCGCGCGGGGGAATCACTGGTCGTGAGCAGCCCGCCGGGTACCGGACAGACGCAGACTGCGCTGAACACCATTGGCGCTCTCGTTGACGCTGGCCGGACCGTATTGGTGGTGGGGGACCGGCGTGCAGGCTTGGCCGAGGTGGCGGGTCGCCTCGAAGACCTGGGCCTTGCTTCAGCCTTGCTTGAACTCAATGGTGGCACCTCGCCGCAACAGCTCAAAGGCCAGTTGGTCAAGGCTATTGTCCGCAACGAGAAGTCCATGCAGCCGCAACTTGACAATCTGCACCAGACTCTCGCCAGCCAGCGTCATGCGCTCCTGGATCATGTCGAGTCCCTGCATAACGTTCGTGAGCGCTGGGGTTGCTCGCCCTACCAGGCCATGCAGTCACTGGCTGAATTAACCTCCATCCACCCGGCTCCTTCGACAACAGTGCGGCTCAAGCGCAGTGTCCTGGACAGCATCCAGGACCGGCAGGAGCTTGCTACGAGGCTGCGGCGGGCCGCTGAGCTCGGTAGCTTCAACCGTGAGTCCACAACCAGTCCCTGGCACGGCGCCCGCCTCCTCACGCGGAAGGAAACGGAGCAGGCGCAGAACCTTGCGCGGGATGTTGAAGAGAAGCTGCCGGCCCTGCAGAAGCGAATGGCAGCGGTTGCGGACTATGCCGAAATCCGCCTCGGATCGACTTTTGCCGAGTGGGGAGAGCAGCTTGAGTTGCTGATGGCCGTCCGAGGAAGCCTGGACAAGTTCACCCCCGACATTTTTGACAGGCCCGTCCACGACCTCATCTCCGCAACGGCCTCCTCCTCATGGCGAAAAGAGCGCGGCATCGAGATGGCGTCCATGCAGCGTTCACGCCTGCGTCGGGTCGCCAAGGAATATGTCCGCCCCGGTGTGCACATTTCTGATCTCCACAGCTCCCTGGTCCTGGTCCAGGAACAACGTGCTCTCTGGGCGGACTACGCCACTAGCCAACGCCATCCTGCAGTGCCTTCTGGGTTGGCAGAAATAGACGCGAGCCACCGTGCCCTTGCTAGCGCACTGGCTTCCCTTGGACAGTGCCTTCAGCACACAGACCACGGTGCAGGGCTGGAAACCGCAGAGTATCCGGAACTCATGGCCCGCGTGGAGTCGCTGGTGGCGGATACTGCCACACTGGAGACGCTTCCTGAACGAACGCTCCTTATCCAGGACATGCGTGAACACGGGCTCAGTGAGTTGTTGTCTGACCTGGCCGAACGTGAAGTACCAGCGGAGTCCGTCAAAGCCGAGCTGGAGCTCGCCTGGTGGCAGTCGGCGCTGGAGGCAATGATCAGCGGGGATGACTACCTTGCCATGTCTGATGGCGATGCGCTACGCAAACTGGAAGCAGAGTATCGGCTTGCCGATGCCGCCCACGTCGCCAGCGGGTCCTACCGGATTCGGTGGAAGCTTGCCGAGCAGTGGCGCAAGGCCATAGCGGAGCACCCTCGGCAGGCTGAACAGCTCCGAAACCTGCTCAAGGACGGCCGTGTGTCATTGGCCGCGCTGAGCGCGCAGGCCGCGGAGCTGATTCCGAAACTGATCCCTGTCTGGTCCGTGAGTCCCTATCTCATGACGGGGATCCTCCCGGCGGAGCAGCACTTTGATGCAGTGGTCATTCTTGATGCTGAGGCAACCTCGCTGCAGGCTGTCCTGCCGTCCGTGGCTCGCTCAAAGCAGGTCATAGCGTTCGGTGACGACCAGATCGCCAGCCCGCGCTCCTTCACCGTCGGCGTTGAACAGTTGGCCGCTGGAGAACCTGCGCACCAGCAGGTGACCAGCGCCTACACGGCGCTGGCAGCAGTGCTCCCTACGTGGAAGCTTCGTTTTGTCTACCGGGCAGTCGATGAGGACCTCATCCGGCAGCTGAGCAAGAACTTCTACGATGGTGGCCTGCGTCGACTTCCCGAGGGACAGTCAGCCACGGGGCTGGACCGCTCCCTGGTCGTTGAGTACCTCCCTGACGGCACTGGACTGCCCAGCGCAGGACATGAAGGTGTGGAATCGGTCGTGGCGGATGTCAACCGTGTTGTGGAGCTTGTTTTCGAGCATGCCCGTACGCGGCCCAACGTGACGCTTGCAGTTGTCACAGCAAGCCTTCGGCACGCTGCCCGGATCGGGGAAACCATTCGGTTGCAGATGCCCAACCATCCTGAAGTGGCAGGCTTCTTCAGTGCGGGGAAGGATTCCTTCCGGGTTGTGGATCTGGAACGTGTGCAGGGAGTCGTCCGGGACCACATCATCTTTTCCCCTGGGTTCGGCAGGACACCGCACGGCCGCGCGCTGCACAACTTCGGTCCGCTCTCCGCATCTGGCGGTCGGGCAAAGTTTGCTCTCGCCATGTCACGGGCCCGGACATCCATGCATGTTCTCAGTTGTTTCCGGCCGGAGGACCTGGACCGGACGCGGCTGACCCATGGCGCCAAGGATTTTTACGAGTTGCTGGATCGGGAACTTGCCGGGAACACCGATCTGGGTAGCCCAGCTTCGCGGGCCGTTGCCAGCGAACAGGCGCTGGGCGCCGATCCTCTGGTTGCTGACCTCGGAGAACGCCTGAGGGCGAGGGGTGCGCGGGTCTGGCACCAGTATGACGGTGTCGTGGACGTGGTCGCTGCGCCGGATCCGATCAGCACCATGGGCCGTCTCGACCACGAGATTCCTCGCCCCGTAGCCATCGAATCTGACGGCACAGAGAGATACCGCTCCATGAGTGTCCGTGAGCGCAGCCGCCTGCGTCCACAACTTCTCGAACGGCTCGGATGGCGCTATATGCCGCTATGGACCATTGAGGTATTTACCGATCCGTCAGCCTGTGCTGACAGGATCGCCGGGCACCTGGGACTCGAGAACTTTACGAGTGCCCTGCAGCATGGACAAGGTGGTTTTTTTGACGAGGAACCAGCCGCGGTGCGCTCAGCAGTTTCCGATGGCGAGAACCTGCTGGCCGGGGTAGTGGACCGGCGAAGCCGGCCAGAGATCAACGCAGCAGAACTGGCGTCGGGGCAGGCAGTGCCAACAAACCAGTCAGAAAACAGTGACGGGCAACGCGCCGACCTCCCTGGACGTGAGGATGGCAGCGTTGAGAGTGCTGATGGCAGTTCAAACGAGGACGCAGGCGATGGGACAGATGAGATGACCCGTGAGGTGGCCGAACAGCAGGGACCCACGACTGTAGAGGGAGGGCAGTCCGCGGTGTCGACGCGTCCCGCAGAGGGCGCATCAAGCACCCCATCTGCGCCGACCGACCCTACGGGATCTGCCAAGGTACTGCCGGACAAAGCGGCCGAAGATGATCCGCAGCGTTGGGCAGACGCACCTGAGAGCAACCATGATGAATGGCTCCGCGAGCAGCGTCCGCCGCACTGGGGCTAGAGCGTGACCGGGGTGGCGCGACGGCTGTAGCGGCACCCCGGGCCCTACCTGGGGGGATCCATCACAAAAAAGAGTTTTCCGCGGATGGACGCACCAGCCAACATGTCATTTTGATTCGGTGTAGCCGCTACCACTATGAGTCCATCCGCGTCCGCGGTTGCCAGCCAGGCGTCCCCGCCGCCCGATTCCGAGGTCCACAGCACGGGTACCGAACGCGCCAGGACTTCCGGTGGGGTTGTCGCGCCGGTTGCATCTTCTCCAGCACGGATGATCGTCACGAGGTGGCCGGGCGAGAGTAGCTGGACTGCCGTGGGATCTGCCATCCGCAGGGGGACGGCTGTGGAGCCAGGCGGCGCGCCTGCTAGAAGCCCAGGGCCCAGCAGAAGTCCAGGCCAGAGAATCTGATGCGTGGACAGCGGTGCGGCCAGTTGTTTTCCGATCGCCTCAGATGGTTCCGTTATCCCGGCGACAGCAAGTTCTGCGGGCACGTTGACAGCCAAGAGGTCTGCCGCCGTGAGTGTGGTTCCAACCGGCAGATCCCTCGCCGCTCCGATCACGGAGGCTGATGCTGCTGGCGATGGAGTCAACTGGACCACGGTGAGCCCCGCCGCAGCACACAGGAGCAGCGACATCACAAACCGTCTGTTATGGCTCAGCCACCCCCGATGCCAACGAACACCTGCCCTGGAGTAGGCAGTACGGGGACGCACACGGTTGCGGGTTTTGTTCATGTGGGTTCTGGCCATGCCAGAACAGTAGTCACAGGCCGTGCAGTTCCACCTCAGCGGCAGCAGCTATGTGGACAACGTACTGCGCTTAGGACGTACTTGCCGGTGCCGGTGCCGGTGCCGGTGCCGGTGCGGTAGGGGCGGCAGGCGCTGGTGCAGCAGACGACGCTGGTGCAGGTCCGACAGTTGACCCTTTGGTTTCACGTGAGTCTGTCCGGTAGAAACCAGAGCCCTTGAAGACCACGCCAACGCTGTTGAATTTCTTGCGGAGGGTTCCGCCGCACTCCGGGCAGTCGGTCAGGGTGCTGTCGCTGAACGCCTGAACGATGTCGAAGGCGTGGCCGCAATCTTTGCAGGCGTAGGCATACGTGGGCACGACTGGTCCTCCTCATGGACAGATATAAGGTCCTGGCGGCCAGTGGAACTCCTAGAGGAGTATCCGCAACACCCGGTGGGTGCTTTGGCAGTCTCAGGGCCTGAGTGCTAATTCTAGCACCGGGAATCTGGGCAGAGAGAGGTGATGCCATCAGGGGTAAGTGCCAGCTTCAGTCTGAAATCAAAAGATTCTGTAGCGATAGTGCCTGCGGGAAGGATTTCTGCCGTGTAGACAACTGCAGCGGTTGGCGGCAAAGCTCCGGCATCCAGGGAGGCAAAAAACCTGTCGTAGTAGCCGCCACCCTGCCCTACTCGATGGCCGGAAAGATCAACAGCGGTAGCTGGCGCCAGGATCCCCGTTGCGTGGCGTAGCCAGCTCGTTGGCCTGCGGACACCAACGGGTTCAAGGACCGGGGCGTACTGGCTGCGCTCAAAAGTTGTCGAAGGTGTCCACGCAACCCAACTGAGCAGTCCCTGCTGTTCGCAGACCGGCAGCATCACTGTATAGCCAGCACCATGGAGCTGCCACAGCAGTGCGTTTGTGGGGGGCTCGACGTCGACCCCCAGGTACGCGCCGATTAATCCATCGCGCCGGGCAGGGAGTCCCTTGATCCACCCTAGGCCGTGCCGGGCAAGTCCGGCTTCCGCGAGGTCGATCTCTTCAGGAGTCAGCCCGCGACGGGCTGTTCGATGCCGGGTACGCAACTGGGCCTTGGCCGCTGAAATGGGATTGCTGCCTGGGCTAGGCATCGTTGGCCATCCTCCCCTGAGTCGAAAGCTGATGTTTTGCTCTGCATAGTGAGCACATTTCGGGATGGAACCTGTCTCCGTTACATTAGTCCAGTGACTACACATAACACTCGCGTGCGTAAGGCCGTCATTCCCGCAGCGGGCCTCGGGACCCGGTTCCTTCCGGCTACCAAGGCCATGCCCAAAGAAATGCTCCCGGTGGTGGACAAACCTGCCATCCAGTACGTGGTGGAAGAAGCCGTCTCAGTAGGGCTGACGGATGTCCTGATGATCACCGGCCGCAGCAAGCGTGCGCTGGAGGACCACTTCGACAGGGTCCCGGCGCTGGAAGCCACGCTTGAGGCCAAGGGCGACAAGACCAAGCTCGCCTCCGTCCAGGCTGCGACAAAGCTGGGAGATATCCACTACGTCCGCCAGGGTGATCCCATGGGCCTCGGGCATGCCGTATTGCGTGCAAAGCAGCACGTGGGAGACGAGCCATTCGCGGTTCTTCTGGGTGATGACCTGATCGACGCCCGTGATGAGCTCCTCAGCGTCATGATTGACGTGCAGGCAAAGACCGGCGGCTCTGTCGTTGCTCTGATCGAAGTAGAGCCGTCACAGATCAGTGCCTATGGATGCGCCGACATTTCCGTTGTTGAGGGCGAGAACTACGTCCGAATCAACAAGTTGGTTGAAAAGCCGGACGTCGCGGACGCACCCTCCAACCTTGCAGTGATTGGACGCTACGTCCTGCACCCCTCAGTCTTCGAGGTCCTTGAGCACACCGCTCCAGGCCGTGGCAATGAGATTCAGCTCACCGACGCGCTGCAGGAACTTGCGGCGGGCGAAGGTGAGGGAAGCGGTGTCTACGGCGTCGTGTTCCGCGGACGGCGCTACGACACCGGGGATAAACTGAGTTACCTCAAGGCATGTGTGCAGCTCGCCATCGACAGCGAAGACCTGGGCCCCGGTCTTCGCGAGTGGCTCCCCGGCTTCACCGCCGGCCTGGCCAAGTAAACTCCTGTGGCGATCGGCCCGGTGTGGCCGGTCACGCTGCGGTCAGGAGACATTGGCCTACGGCCCATCCACTACCGAGACAAAGGCGAGTGGATGGCCGTAAGATCGCGTAACAACGTCTGGTTGGCGCCGTGGGAAGCTTCCAATCCGGCCCCCGGTGGCGGCCTTCCCAATTACCGCCAGATGGTGCGGGGGCTCAAGGTACAGGCGGCCCAGTCCACCGCCCTTCCCTTCCTGATCACGGAAGTGGCCCCTGGGCACCGCAATCCGGTTATTGTAGGGCAGCTCACGGTTTCTTCGATTCTTTGGGGATCAGCCCTCACGGCCACCCTTGGATACTGGGTGGATCAGGCCAGGGCAGGGCGCGGTATTGTGCCGACCGCGGTGGCCATGGCAACCGACTACTGTTTCCAGGGCCTTGGCCTGCACAGAATGGAAATCAACATCCGGCCGGAGAACGCTCCAAGCCTGCGGGTCGTCGAGAAGCTTGGATTCAGGGATGAAGGCGTGCGTCGCAGGTATCTCCACATCGATGGGGAATGGGCAGACCACCGCAGTTTTGCCCTCACTGCAGAAGATTTCCCGGACGGGGTCCTTGCGAGGTTTCTGTCATCGCGACGGTGATCGCGTGCGGGGAGCAGCTTCCACACGACACACCGGAGCTAATGCGCACCGGTCACCATCATTGCTCCTAACGTTTTGACTGTGGACTTTCCCCTAAGCAGCTCAGTGATCTTCGTTGTTGCTTTTTTGCTGTGGATTTTTTGGGTCGCCCCCTTTGTCCTCAGGAATCGATCAAGCCAATTACTGGCCGCAGCGGCTGATGCCCCCGGAGAGAGCTTTCCGGAACCCCGTCGGGAGCCTCCCGCCGGCGCAGTCTTCAATGTTGCACCACAGCAGGAGAAAACCATGGAGCCGAGCCACGGCAACAGCGGGACGAGTAAGCCCATCCGCGACGTCGTCTCAGACCGGAAGGCTTCCCCTGCCCCGCTTCGCATCCGCTACGACCGCATGGCTATTTTTTTGGTCGGTGTTGTGGCCTTGTTGACCAGCCTCGTCTCTGCCCTGCTCATGCTGGTGGGCGGTGGTAACGCTTTGCTTTCGGCCATGGCGTTCCTGGTAGCCGGCGGCGCAGTTGCCGTCTTGCGTACACTCGCGATGCGGGACCGCAGCCGGAAAGTCGATGCTGCCTTCCGGTCGGCGATGGGTCCGTCGGGTAGCCACTCCGCGAACCTCCGCCAGGAGGCCGCTACTTCCCCGGAAGACGCCCCGCCAACAGAGGGTGACACCACTGACCTACACCAGGGATCCGACGCCGAGCTGTTTAACGCAGAGGCGCCGGAACCTGCGGTACCGTTTACCGCTGCGGAACTGCGTGAAGCGGCAATGGTCGTGGCAGAGGGTGCCGCTGTCGAAACACCCCAGCCGTCCGCGAATCCTGATGTGGCCGCAGGACTCCAGTTTCAAGGACGGGAGTGGGAGCCGGTAGAGGTACCGAAGCCCGTGTACGTTGCTGCTGCTAAGGCTCCAAGGGCTGCGCCGCAGCCCCTTGACCTGCCCGAGGCCCCCAAGGCGGCGGGCAAGCCCTTGTTGAAGCAGCCAGCGGGTGCAGAACAGGCCGACTCGGTGGCCCAGCGGGCAACGGCCCTCGGCAATCTTGATGATGTCCTCCAGCGGCGCCGGGCCTGATCGCCTGCGCCGTGGCTGTGATTCGCGCTGCAGCTGAAATATTTGTAGCCTAAGCACACACGTTCCGGACCCGGGGCTATAGCTCAGTTGGTAGAGCGCTTCGTTCGCATCGAAGAGGTCAGGAGTTCGAATCTCCTTAGCTCCACAGATTGCAGGGGTTGTACCCCTGCGCGTGGAATGAAGATACACCGTGGCTACATCTGCCACTGATCGACCATAGCCTGAACCGTAATATGCGCGGCGAGGAGCGGTTTTCCAGCATCCGCACACATACTCTTGGGGTAAGAAGCCCAGTCCCTGGACGCGCGTGTCGTTGCAGGGGAGTCGGGAGCTTCGTTGCCCCGACGTATGGAGGAAAGATTGCAGGAACAATTCTCGGCTGGTCAGCGACGTCGTCATCGCCCAGGTTCATGGCGGAAGGGGGCACTGACGATGGCCGCGAGTGCTATGGCGGGGCTGCTGGCAATCTCTGGATGCGCAGGGCCTGCTGCTGAGACGTTCAGTGCTGAGCGGGCGGCGGACGTTACGCCCGCAGCCACCGGATGGCTGCACACTGATGGCGGAACCATCATGGACTCGAACAACAAGCCCTACACGATCAAGGCAACATCCTGGTTCGGTCTCGAAACTGCGGACTGCGTTCCACATGGCCTGTGGGGCACCCTGACCATCGATGAGGCCCTGGCTTCCATCAAGTCGATGGGTTTCAATACTGTCCGACTGCCGTTCTCCAACGAGTGCCTTGCCGCAACGTCAATAAAGGGCAGTGTCAACTATTGGGCCAACAGGGCCTACAACCTAGAGGGTAAGAGACCCCTCGATGTCTTGGACACCATTGTTGCCCGGGCGAAGGCCAACGGACTAAAGATCATCCTGGACCGCCACCGGCCAATGTCAGCGGATCAGTCGCCGCTCTGGTACACCTCGGCTGTGCCGGAGACTACGTGGATCTCCGATTGGAAAATGCTCGCGAAGCGCTATCGGGATGATTCGACAGTGATTGGCGCAGACCTGCACAACGAACCAGCAGGTGCAGCTACCTGGGGTGGTAAGGCGTCCACCGACTGGCACGCTGCTTCGACCCGTGGTGGCAACGCCGTTCTGGAGTCAAATCCAAATCTCCTGATCATTATCGAAGGTATTGAAAATCAAGCGACAGCTGGCGGGACGTGGTGGGGTGGTGGCCTCGCAGACGTCGGCGCCAAGCCAGTAATTCTCAAGGTTCCAGGGCGGGTTGTGTACTCGCCACACGACTACCCAGGGTCTCTCTTCCCACAGAAATGGTTCAGTGATCCCACGTACCCGGCCAACCTGCCAGCGGTCTGGGACAGGAATTGGGGTTATCTGCAGAAGAAGGGTATTGCGCCAGTACTCCTTGGAGAGTTCGGCTCCGCTTTGCAAACGGAATCCGACAGGCAGTGGATGGCGTCGATCGTGTCATACCTTGAGGCAAACAAAATGAGCTTTGCCTACTGGTCATTCAATCCGAACTCTGGCGTTACAGGAGGCCTGGTCAAGAGTGATTGGCGAACCCCTGAAGCCGCAAAACTTGCAGCGCTTGCGCCTGTCCTGAAAGCAGTTCCAGGAGCGACGCCCACCCCAGGGCCTTCCCAGACTGCCCCTGTAAAGCCGTCTCCCTCGCCTAGTGCCACTGTGCCGACGCCACGTCCCTCGCCGACCGCAACATCAGGACCGACGCCGTCGACAGGGACCTCGGTCAGCGCGTTGTGGAGGCTCACCAGTTCATGGAACGGTGGATACGTTGCCAGCCTTGATGTCACGGCACTGAAGTCCGTTCCTGCATGGTCCATCACGTGGAAGGACCCAAACGTCTCAGGGATCGCAAACTCCTGGGGGGTGACATGCACAGCGATCCCCAAGACCTCAGTCACCTGCACAGGATCGGGCTGGACCACCAAACTGTCCGCGGGCCAGAAAGTCACAGTTGGATTGCAGGTCAATTCATCGAAGCCACCCACGAACCCGGTGCTGACAGTCAAATAGGCCAAGAGGGGACCTGTGTGCTCCGGACACTCTGCCGTGCTGGACCCTGAAGTAGACAGGGTCGCTGGTGGGACCATGTCAGGACGACATGACCGCGCCGGGCTCGTCCTGGACGGTTCTACCGTCGGAGAGCTGAAAACAGCAGCAGGGCCAGTGGCACGTGAGGTGCGCTTCCGCTGTTCGGCGTGGGCGGTTCACCGCCCCCGGCCTGCACTCTCGCCACCTGGGCGCGGAACACGAGTGCCCCTACAGCCAGCCCTTTTTCTTGAAGATCACATACATCAGCCCCGCAATGGCAATCATGATGCAGATGGCCATGGGATAGCCAAAGGTCCAGTGCAGTTCGGGCATTTCATCAAAATTCATTCCGTAAACGCCTGCGACGAAGGATGGGGCAAAGAAGATGGCAGCCCAGGAAGAGATCTTCTTGACCTGTTCGTTTTGCTCGGCGCTTGCTTCGTTCTGGCGGTTGGCCGTCAACGTGCCGTCCAGGGTCAGGGCGTTCTGGAGGAGATCCCGGAACGAGTCTGCACGCGAGATAACGCGTTGGACATGGTCCTGGACGTCGCGGAGGTTGTGCTGGAGTTCCTCTGTCACAGCGTATTTCTCGAAACCCCTGTTGAGCTGCTGGATCATGTCCGGCAGCGGATGGATGGCGCGTTGGAACTGGATCACTTCGCGGGCCAACTCGTAAATACGGCGCGAGACGGTGGAGTCATTGCTGAACAGCTGATCTTCGATCTCGTCAATATCATTCTGCAGTCCGGCGATGACTGGCATGTAGTCATCCACAATTTGGTCGAGCAGGGCGTAGAGGACAGTTTCGGGGCCGTGATTCAACAGTTCGGGTGAGTTCTCAAGCCGCTGCCGCACGCGTCCGACGCCTGCCATCTCTGCGTGCCGGACCGTCACCACGAAGTTCGGTCCAATAAAAATATGGAGTTCGCCAAATTCCACTGTCTCTTCCGCATCCAGGTAGCGGGCAGGGCGCAGGACTGTGAACAGGCTGCTGCCGTACCGCTCAAGCTTGGGCCTCTGGTGGGCAGAGATGGCATCCTCGACAGCCAGTTCGTGCAAGCCGAATTCCTGGGCAACTGCAGACATCTCATGAGTGGTTGGCCGGTAGAGGCCAATCCAGGCCATGCCGCCATGTTGGGCAAGAGTCTCAAAGGTCTGTTCCAGGTTTTTCGGTTCTGCCGCACGGATGCCGTTGACGTACACGGCATTGTCGATAATGGTCATGATCTGCTTCCCGTTTGGTCCTGTGCGCCGGGGACTGTGGACAGCATCCGGGCATCATAGAATCCTAGTCGGATTACCGTGGCGCTGGCGCCGGTTTGATGGTGGTTCCCTGTGCGAGCCTGCTGATCAGCGGCTCGGTGCGGTAAGGAATATGTGTATGCAGCGCCAGGACCGTTTCCGTCCTGATCACTCCCTTGATACGCAAAACAGAGCGGAGGGCTGCTTGCAAGTTATGGGTATCTGTGGCCACGATCCGGCACCAAACATCTCCGCGTCCCGAGATCTCGTGGACTTCCAGTACCTGTGAGATCAGCCGCAGGGAACCGATGACCCCATCGAGTTCCCGGTGGTTGACCTCAATGGTGATGAAGGCTACGACGTCGTATCCCACTGCCTCGAGGTCGATCTCCCGGCCGCCGTCATGAAGAACCCCCGAACGCAACATCCGGCGAACGCGGGTCTGTGCGGTATTGCGGGCAATGCCCAGTCCGGTGCTGAGCTCGGCAATCTGGATCCGCGGGTCGCGGATCAATTCGAGCAGAATTTTCATATCTGTGGCGTCCAGACTGGTCAAACCATCACTCCAGGTCATAGATGGGACAAGTGATTGAGTATTTCGCTCAATTTATCCTCAATAGTAGGTCTATAAGTGCCGCCATGACGGATTGTGGAGGTATCCCCGACTCACCAGGTCCGGCATCTTACGGATGCCGCGCCCGGACGCGCAAAGGCACCACATGACAGTACTGAGTGAATTGAGAATGCAGCCCTCTGCTGCGCTGCACACCGGATGGGATGCCTCCCGGACGGCGCGGCTGGTCCTGACAGGTGCTGTTATTTTCATGCTCCTCATCGGGGCCAACTTGGCCACGCCGCTATATCCGCTCCTGCAGCAGCAGCTGGGGCTTACCTCGCTGGGCACCACGGTGGCGTTTGTCAGCTACGTCCTGTCGCTGATTGTTACCCTTCTGGCAGCTGGCCACTGGTCCGATCACATCGGCCGCCGTGCCGCGCTTCTGCTCGCCGTACTGGTCGGACTGACGGGCGGGATCGTTTTCGCGTTTGCAGGGAACCTGCTGATGCTCTCCGTCGGCCGGGCACTTCAGGGTGTTGCGGTGGCGCTCGCCACCGGTGCCAGCGCTGCAGCCTTGCGGGAATTGCTGCCGTCGCGTCCGGAGTGGGCCTCTCGCTTCACGCTGCTCGCGTCGGCTGGGGGTGTTGCGGCTGGTCCCGCTATCGGCGGAGTCCTCTCTCAGCTGCCAGGCCCGACGTCGGCCCCCTTCGCCGTGCACTCCGCCATCTTGCTGCTGCTGCTCATCCCGCTCTACCTGGTCAAGGCACGGCCGGCCATCAATGCTGAAGGCCAGACGTTCCGCGTGTTGGCTCCGCGCCGGCCTGCTGTATCGCGTGAGGCCCGCGGGGCCTTCTGGCTGGCGTCGCTCGTGGGATTCCTGAGCTTCAGTATCTTTGGCTTCTGCCTGTCCTTGGCGCCAGGCTATGTTGCCCACGTCCTGGACATCGATTCACGCCCCGTCGTCGGTCTTCTGGCCGGAACCACGCTGGCAGCTTCTGCGCTCAGTCAGCTCCTGGCTGTTCGGGGCAGGTTTGTCGTGCCAATCGGGCTGACAGTCCTGGGATTGTCGGTGGTACTCATGGCCGTCTCGCTGATGCTGGCCAACCCATTCCTTCTGGTGTTTGCCTCCATCATGGCTGGCCTGGGCCAGGGCATTTCCTTCCGTACGGTCTTCAATGACGTGGCAGGGAAAGTGGAAGCATCCAGCCACGCACAGATCATCAGCACCGTTTACGTCATCACGTACCTGGGCAGTGCCGTCCCCGTGCTCGGCCTCGGGTGGGCAGCTACACAGTTTGGCACCGCCGCCGCCGTGAATGTCTTTGCTGGGCTCTGTGGTCTTGCTGGGCTCATCCTGGCGTGGGTTGCCTTCCGGGCGGGCCGCCGCTCCATGCCCCGCCAGGAGCTCATCTACCAGGGATAGCGCGTCGGCAGCTGCTTAGACCTCGTGCCAAGCGGACCATCTGCTATTCGGGCAGGGGGCCGTGGTTCCCCTGAATATGGGCAAAGACCAGGGTTGTTTCCGTGTGGCCCACCACCGGATCAGTGGCCAGGTTGTCCAGCACCCAGTCCCGAAGATCCTCCGTGCTGGCTACGGCGATGTGCAGCAGGTAGTCCACAGATCCGGAGGTGTGGAACGTTGAAAGTACAGCCGGGAGCCTGGGGACCCGGGCCGTAAACCTGTCAATCTGATCCCTGTCATGTGCCCTCAGCCGGACAGCCACGAGGGCCTGGACAGAACGCCCGACGGCGGAAAGGTTCAGTTTTGCCTCAAACCCCTCGACGATGCCGCGCTCAGAGAGCGCGCGCGTCCGCATGAGGGCCGTGGAAGGAGCGATGCCCACCAGCTCGGCTAGCTGCTTGTTGGAAATCCGGGCATCGTCTACCAGTGCGCCCAGCAGGCGCTCATCGATGGCGTCAAGGGGCTCATGGTGCTGGGCACCAGCACGGTGGGGTTTTGGAATACTCACAGGTCCTCCTCCAGGATCGTGTCCATTCATCCTAGGGGGCCTTGTGCGCCTAACTGATGCGCGGAACGCCACTCTGCCGAATAATCATCAGCGGATCCGCGCGCTGCCTAGGCGGAATTCAGTGCGTAGCTGCTGGTTCATGCCGAATCTGCTGCTGCCCGCGTTGCATGCGTCTCCCGTGCTGCTCAGTGCCGGGCACTTCCTGAACCTTGGGGCCTGACCAGCACCATCAGCAAGGCTGCTAGCACTGTCAGGAAGAGAGTCCCCACCACCAGTGCACTCCAGCCCAGCCACTGGAACACAAGTCCACCGGCCCACCCTACGATGCTGGAGCCCAGGTAGTAGGCAAGGTTGTACAGCGAGGCGGACTGCCCGCGGCCGCGACTGGGCAGGGCGCCGGCCCAGCCAGATGCGACACCGTGTGCTGCAAAGAATCCGGCGGTGAAAACCACCAGGCCACCCAGGACCACCGGCAACATGGTGCTCAGGGTGGCGACCAGACCGGCGGCCATCAGGGCCGAACCGCAGAGGAGGACCCGCCGTCGTCCGTGTCTCAGAGTGAGTCCGGCTGCCCATCGGGATGACACGGTACCGGACAGGTACGCGAGGAAAATCAGGCTCACAACCGTCCCTGACAGCCCGAAGGCGGGTCCGGCCAGGCGGAATCCGAGGTAGTTGTAGACGGTGACGAAGCCTCCCATGAGGAGGAAAGCCTGCGCATAGATCACCACGAGGCCAGGGGTGCGGAGGTGCGAGGCGAGCACCAGCAGTGACGCCCGGAAGCCGGCGCCGCCCGAAGGCGTGAAGCCACGGGAGCGGGGGAGCAGCAGGAGGAAGACAATCGCTGCGAGTCCCGCCACGCAGGTCACAGCCAGGGTTCCGGCCCGCCAGCCCCAGATGTCAGCGGCCGGCCCTGCTATCAAGCGCCCGGTAAGGCCTCCCAGGGTGGTGCCGGCAACGTAGGTCCCGGCAGCCACAGCGGCGTGCCCGCGGCTGACTTCCTCATTGAGGTAGGCAATCGCAACGGCAGGAATCCCGCCCAGGGCCATGCCTTCGACGAACCGGAACGCAAGGAGGACTTCCAGGGAACCGGAGAGAGGCACCAAGAAGCCAAGGATTGTTGCGGAGATGATCGCGATTGCCATCGCCCTGGTCCGTCCCGTCCTGTCTGCAATGAAGGACCAGGGGATCACGGCGGCTGCCAGGCCCAGTGTGGCTGCCGAGACAGTGAGTCCAGCACCGGCAGCGGTGGTGCCCAGGTCTGCGGCAATGGTGGGAAGCGCCGATTGGGTTGAGTAGAGCTGGGCGAATGTTGCCAGGCCTGCAAAGCCGAGGCCAGCCAGGATACGGCGGTAGGCTCGAGACCCTTTGGGGTGTCCTTCCCACAGCGGAGCGGAATCCGGGGAATGCGACAGCGCTGATGTGGGGCTCGAAGAGGACATAACCTGAGCGTAAGCAGCCAGAGTCTATGCTTCAAATGCATTCTTCTTCCATATTTCATGCAAAATCAGGATGAAAGCACATCAGGAGGCCCGAGCAACCGATGGACAGCAACATTCGCGCTGAACCCCAACCCGGGTCCCATCACGGCCGCGCTCCAGGGCAGTTCCCCGAATCGCCAGAACATACACCGTTGGCTTCCCTTGAGGACCGCCGGCTGGACTACCAGCAGCTGGTCCAGCTGCTGCCTCTTCTCCCGCTACTGACAGCCATTGCCGCCAGTGAGCATGTATCCGAGACGGCCGCGCACCTTGGCTTGCCGCAGTCAACCGTGAGCCGGGCCCTGGCCCGTGCCTCCGCCGTCGTAGGCGTGGATCTGTTGGTTCGGGAGGGACGTGGAGTCCGTTTGACTCCGGCAGCGAGAGTCCTTGTCCCCTACTTGGAAAGCGCATTGAGTGCGGTCCAGGAAGGCCTGGAAAGTGTCAGGCAGCATTCAGGAGTGGTGCGGGGCCGCGTTCGTGTGACGTTCCAACACACGTTTGGCGAGGCCACTCTGCCGTTGTTGATCGGCGCGTTCCGGCGGCCGTATCCGCAGACTGAATTCGACCTCAGGCAGGGCGCTCGGAACGACTGCCTGACGCAACTGGTCCGTGGCGAGGCTGACTTGGCGTTCACCGCTCCGGTGGCAGCCCCAAGCCGCTCGCTCGCATCAGCTGTCCTGTACCGGGAGCCGCTGTGCGTGGTCCTGAACGCCGGACACCGTTTGGCAGGCTCCACGGCAGTGACGGCAGTGGACATCAGCGAGGACCCTTTTGTTGCAATGGGCCACGGTTATGGCATGCGTTCACTGACTGACGCCATTTTCAGGGCGGCCGGACTGCAGCCACGAGTCGCCTTTGAGAGCCAGGACACCCACACCGTGCGCGGACTGGTTTCCGCTGGGCTCGGTGTCAGTATCCTGCCCCGGGCCGGACATCCGAATCCCGGCCTTGCCGCGACAGCCAGGGGGACAATGACCGCCGCAGCCCCGATCGCGCTGCAGTGTGTGGAAGTGCCCCTTGACTCACCCCTCGCCTACCGTGAGATCGGACTGGCATGGCGGATCGGAGGAACTGCTGCTGAACCTGACCCGGTTCGCCTCTTCCGCCAGCTTGTTCTGCAGGAGGGCCCTGATCTCCTTGCCACCTGGGTCCAGAGTCGACATGAGCCGAGCAGCCTTCAGAATCCTGGATGACGCAGCGTATTGCACCGATGGAGCCAGCATTCAGTAGTCTGTTCTCGTGGATACCCAGGACGCCAAAGACTTCCCGCTCCCCAACGGATCGGCAGCTGCTGAACGCGACACCGCTTTTGTGGTGATAGGGCTCGATATTGGTGGCACCAAGACCCGCGGCGTGCGTTTTGAGGACGGCCATGTGGTGGCGGACATTGTGGCTGGCAGCGCCAACGTCCAGAACGTCAGCCAAGAACAGGCGGCGGAGAACCTTGCCGAGCTTTTCGGCAGGCTCGGAAATCAGGGCGTGGACCGTGTCTACGCCGGGGCTGGCGGAATCGACACGGCCGAAGATGCTGCTGCGCTCGCGGCCCTGATCAATGCCTGCGTGCCGGGTGTGCCTACCACTGTTGTTCATGATTCGCGGCTCCTGTTGGCTGCCGGGGGTGCAAGGACCGGCGTGGCAGTCATTGCCGGGACAGGGTCAGCAGCCTGGGGGAAGAACGCCAACGGTGAGGAAGCCCGGGCTGGGGGCTGGGGTTACCTGCTGGGGGACGAGGGCAGCGGGTACTGGCTTGGGCGTGAGGCCGTCCGTCACAGCCTGGCTCGAATGAATGACGGACTGGACCCGGACCAGCTCACGGAATCGCTTCTGGTGGCCTGCAACGTGGATGACCCGAACAAACTGATCGCCATGTTTCACAGCCCCGATACCGGCAGACGGTTCTGGGCGCAGCAGGGACGCCTGGTGGTTGATGCTGCCGAGGCAGGACACCAGCCAAGCAAGGTACTGGTCCGCCAGGCCGGTCAGGATCTGGCAGCCCTCGCCGGACGGGCACTTCGCAAACTCGGAATCGATGGTCCGGTGATCCTGGGCAGTGGCCTGGGAATGAACGTCACCATGCTCCAGGACTCGTTCCGGGAGGCTCTGGAAGCCCAGGGCATCACCGATGTGCGGATCCTTGATCAGGACCCTGTCTTTGGTGTGCTCCAGCTGGTGGCCGAATCAGACTAAGAGGTGGGGACGGCGAGGATCACGACCGCCTGCGGGGGCTCAGCCTGACACTTGGCAGGGGAGGCGCTGGAATGCGGCCTTCCTGCGGACCTGAACCCGGACCGTGCCCTGCCACGAATCCAAAGCGGGCAGCCTGATCCTCAGGGTCCGAAAGATGTGCCTGGGCCTCCCATTCTTCGCGGGCCTGTGCAACTTCCTCGTGGGTGCGACCCACAAAGTTCCACCACATCAGCAGTTCCTCCTCAAAAGGCTCGCCACCGATCAGCAGCAGACGAGTGCCTGGGTCGGCATCCCACGCGAGCGTCTCACGGCCTGAACCGAGGTAGGCCAATGGTCCAGGTTCTATCCTGGTGCCATCAATCACAGCCCCGCCGTCCAGCACCAGGATGGCGTGTTCAAAGTGCTGATCGAGCGGGATGAGTGCCCGGCCTGCGCACTCGATGTCTGCTCCCACGATCGCCGAGTACATGGTGGCTGGAGAGGTAATTCCGGCGAACGTGCCCACCATGACGGTTGCCGAAAACCCCTGGCTGGATGCTACCGGCAGATTTTTGTGCTGTTCAAAGGATGGCGCGCGGTGCCTGTGCTCCGCTGGCAGCGCTACCCACAGCTGCAGGCCGCGCTGGATCCGAAGCTGCCCGGCGTCATCCGCGGACGCGGCAGATTCGGAGAGGACAGCGAACTCAGAATGCGAGACGCCTCGGCCCGCGGTCATGATGTTCAGTTCACCAGGGCGGACCAGGACATCGGTGCCCACGCTGTCCCGGTGCCTGATGGTGCCCGCCAGCGGCCAGGTTACTGTCTGCAGCCCAGTATGCGGATGGGGCAGCACTGTCATGGCGGTGCGGTCAGGGCCAAAGCTGTCAAGGAAACACCATGCCCCAACAGTAGGAAGGCCCCGTTGGGGCAGAGTCCGCTGCACGTTCATGGCGCGGACTCCACCAAGCGGGACCTCGCGTTCTGGCCACAGCCGCAGGCAGGCCCCGGCGGTGGAGTCCTCAGGGTTCCAGGTGGGCAGGTCTGTTCCTGAGGGTTGCGCTCCAGATTAGTCACAGTCCAACAGTAGGCCGGTGTCCGGTCGTCGTGAAGAATGAGCATGCTCGCCATGACGTTAGGCTGTCGGGATGGCTTTAGTTTTTGACACCCGACCCGCCGCTTACGGTGTGATCCTGCGTGATGACGCCATCCTGTTGGCGTACTGGAAGCAGGATGGGAAGGAAGGCTGGACACTGCCGGGCGGTGGACTGGACCTGGGGGAGCACCCGGTCGACGGCTGCCGTCGTGAAATCTTCGAAGAAACCGGCTACCACGCCCGGATCGGGACCATGCTGGGTGTCGATGTCGGGCATTGGCCGGCTGCAGCCCGATTTGATGGCGGAGCGAACCCCATGGAAGCGCTCAGGATTGTCTACGAGGCAACGGTTGTTGGTGGTGATCTTACGCACGAGGTCAATGGCAGCACTACCCACGCTGCATGGATTCCGCTCGCCGGCGTCTCGGCCCTGAGTCGCGTCTCCCTCGTTGACACAGCATTGCGGTTTCACGCGGAGCGTCCGGCTGACGGCCAGCTCCGGGGCCAGGCCTGATTCTTTTGTCGCCGTGGTACGAGCCAGGCTGCCGCCAATCCGAGGCCCAAAGGTCTCCGAATGGTTACGGTAGTTGCCTCTGTGCGGCAATTGTCGCCGGTACTCGCTAGGCTGTGTCAAGACCAATTTAGGCAGCGTACTGATCATCACCCCCGCACACTGTTCGATTCCATTAACAGATAGGTAAGTCAGGGAATGACTGAAGCCATGATCGACTTCTCCAACGTCACGAAGTCCTATCAGGGTGGGCAACCAGCCGTTGACCAGCTGAGCATGTCCATCGACAAAGGTTCCATCACCGTTTTTGTGGGCCCGTCCGGCTGCGGGAAAACCACCTCCCTGCGCATGATCAACCGCATGGTGGAACCGACCTCCGGCACCATCACCGTGGGTGGCAAGGACGTCCTTTCCGAGCCGGCCGCCCGGCTGCGCCGTTCCATGGGATATGTCATGCAGTCTTCTGGCCTGATGCCGCACCGCACGGTGCTGGACAACATTGCCACCGTTCCGAGGCTGAATGGCGTCTCAAAAACGGACGCGAGGAAACGGGCAACGGAACTGCTCGACGTCGTCGGCCTCACCTCGGTCATGGGCAAGCGGTACCCCGCCCAGCTCTCCGGCGGTCAGCAGCAGCGCGTAGGCGTCGCCCGTGCCCTGGCCGCTGATCCGCCCGTGCTGTTGATGGACGAGCCGTTCAGCGCTGTGGATCCGGTGGTCCGTGATGAACTGCAAAAGGAACTTCTTCGGCTCCAGCGCGACCTCGCAAAGACCATCGTGTTTGTCACCCACGACATCGACGAGGCCACGATCCTGGGGGACAAGGTGGCAGTTTTTGCGGTGGGTGGGAAGCTTGCACAGTATGCCACTCCGGAGGAGATCCTGCGTGCCCCGGCCAATGACTTTGTGGCTTCCTTCGTGGGTCGAGACAGGGGCTTTCGGCACCTGGGCTTCACGCCTGCCAAAGGCCTGGGCATTCATCAGGTAGCCACGTCGAATATCTCCTCGAAGAATGAGCCGCAGGTGATGGCGTCAAAAGACTGGACACTGCTGGTGGACGGAGCCAACCACCCCGTGGGGTGGGCAGCTCCCGGAGACGGATCAGTCGTGGTGCCCGGGGGGTCTCTCTACCGCCCCGGAGATTCGTTGCGGGGCGCCCTTGACGCTGCGCTGTCTTCACCGTCTGGACTGGGCGTTGCCGTTGACGACGACGGCGCTGTCCTGGGTGCCGTAACGGCACCTGAGGTTTTGGCCGCAATTGAGTCGGCGCGCCAAGTGCGTGAGGCGGCACTCTGATGGAGTGGCTCCTGTCCAACCTGGACATGGTTCTTGAACGTGCTGGCCAGCACCTGGTCCTGGCCTTGATTCCTTTGGTTCTTGGTCTGCTCATCTCGGTGCCGCTGGCGCAGGTGGCCAGGGTCAACACGGTGGTCAGGTCAGTAGTGCTCACAGCGAGTTCACTGCTGTATACCGTGCCGTCGCTGGCGCTGTTCATCATCCTGCCGCCCTTGCTGGGCACCAAGATCCTTGATCCCATCAACGTCATTGTTGCCCTGACCATGTATGCCGTAGCCCTCCTGGTACGGGCGGCAATCGATGCTTTTGATTCGGTGGATGAAGACCTGCGGCAGGCTGCCGTTGCGATGGGCTACAAGCCTTTTTCCCGCTTTTTTCAGATTGACCTTCCGCTGTCTCTGCCCGTCCTTTTTGCTGGCCTGCGCGTTGTGTCAGTCAGCAATATCTCCTTGGTCAGTGTCGCCGCGCTCCTCGGAGTGGGGAACCTTGGCATGCTGTTCACTGATGGGCTGCAGCGGACCTTCATCACCGAGGTGGTGATTGGCATCGTCGCCATTTTGCTGCTGGCGCTGATCATGGATGCGGTATTGGTGCTTCTGGAGCGACTCCTCACGCCCTGGACGCGGGCCGCCACCTCGCCAGCTGGTCCTGGGGACAGCGAAACGGCGCCGGTGGACACTGCACCTTCGAATGCCGCGCGCATCGCTGACCAGCAGGTCCAGGCCGGAGGTGCATGATGAGCAACGTCTTCACGCAGACCATTGAATGGGTCCTCAACCCCGAAAACTGGTCTGGTAGTGGTGGCATTGCCACCCGGCTCGTTGAGCACCTGCAGTACAGTGCCCTCGTGCTGGCAATTGCCGTGGTCATCGCAATTCCCATTGGCCTCTACATAGGTCACACGGGACGTGGCAGGGTCGCAGCAGTTTCCATTGCAGGCGCACTGCGTGCCCTCCCCACACTGGGCCTGCTGGTGCTTTTTGCACTTCTTGCGGGCAGCGGCATCATGCCGCCGGTGTGGGCGCTGGTTATCCTGACGGTGCCTCCACTGCTGGCTGGCACCTATGCGGGGATATCAAGCGTCAATCCGGGAGTGGTCGATGCCGCCCGTGCGATGGGCATGACAGAGATGCAGATTCTGTTCCGCGTTGAAGTGCCCAACGGATTGCAGGTGATGTTTGGCGGTTTCCGTACAGCTGTTCTCCAAGTCATCGCTACCGTTTCCGTGGTCGCCTACCTTCCGCTTGGTGGGTTGGGCAGATACCTCTTTGACGGTCTCGTGCTGCAGGACTTCCCCCAGATGCTCGGTGGATCCCTGCTTATTGCGGTCCTCGCCATCACCATCGACCTTGTGCTGGTGCTGATCAAGCGGTTACTGCTTTCGCCCGGCCTCTCCGCCAAACCCAACGGCAGCCACAAGGCCGCCGACGAAGTACCAGCTACTGCACCCGCAGAAGCTTCCGTTCAAGGAGTCAACTCATGATCAAAGCCCAACTCACCCCGGTAACGCGCCGTGGACTTGGCGGCCTTGCTGCCGGTCTCGGAATTGCCCTGGCACTTACAGCATGTGGCGGTGCCGACCCATTGGCCGCCGAAACTCCGGCCGCTGGTGCATCCAATGCCGGTGGATCACTGGTTGTTGGTTCCGCCGATTTCCCGGAGAGCCAGATTGTCGCGGAAATCTACGCCGGTGCGCTCAACGCCGCAGGTGTGGAGACAACCACCAAGCCCAACATCGGATCCCGCGAGATCTACGTGAAGGCCGTCCAGGACGGCTCGGTGAACCTGGTCCCCGACTACTCGGGAAACCTGTTGTCTTTCGTCAACCAGGAGGCTCCTGAGGTCTCTGCTTCCGACGTCTACAAGGCACTTCCAAGCGCACTTCCTGAGGGCCTTGCAGTCCTTGAGCCGGCCAACGCGGAGTCCAAGGACGCCATGGTGGTTACCAAGGCGACCGCCGAGAAGTACTCGCTGACCTCCATCGAGGATCTGGCACCTGTCTGCAAGGACCTCACAATGGGTGCGCCCGCCACTTTTGAGACACGCGCCTACGGTTTCCCAGGACTGAAGGCAAACTACAACTGCGAGATGAAGGCGCTCAAGCCGTTCTCTGACGGTGGCGGAAACCTCACCCTGCAGGCCCTCCTTAGCGACGACGTCCAGGTCGCAGACATCTACACGACGACGCCCTCGATCGCCGACAATGACCTGGTGGTCCTTGAAGATCCCAAGGATAACTTCAAGGCCCAGCAGGTCCTGCCGCTCTACAACACGGCAAACATGAGCGATACCGCCAAGGAAGCTCTGAACAACGTCTCCAAGATGCTCACCACCGATGATCTGATCGATCTGAACCGTGCAGTCAGCGGCAGTCAGAAACAGAACCCATCGGACGCGGCGGCGGCGTGGTTGAAGGACAAAGGAATCGTCAAGTAACAGCTTTTCCCTAGCGGTTCTTCGCCCGACTGTTGGGCAACGGAGCCGCTGACCTCCGACGGCGGGTGGCTGGGTTGGTGCAACCTGGCCACCCGCCGTCGGCGTTTCCCCAGCTTTCTCCGCTGGAGCCCGGAGCCGTTGATCAGGTGGTCCTCGGCAAGGCACGGACGCAGGCGACGTGAGCTACATCTCAGCAGAAGTACATCCGCCATGTGGCATATTTGATGGATGGCAGAATTCAGGCAGTCCACCAAGCTTCATAATGTCCTCTACGACATCCGTGGACCGATCCTTGAGGCGGCCCAGCAAATGGAGGCCGAGGGTCACCGTATCCTCAAGCTCAACATCGGCAATCCCGCGCCTTTTGGGTTCGAGGCTCCTGACGCCGTTCTGGTTGACATGATCCGAAACCTGCCGAATGCGCAGGGATACAGTGACTCACGGGGTATCTTCTCCGCCCGGACAGCTGTATCGCAGTACTACCAGACCCGCGGTATCCAGAATATCGATGTTGACGATATCTACCTGGGCAACGGTGTCAGCGAGTTGATCACCATGTCGCTCATGGCCCTTTTGGATGGTGGAGACGAAATCCTTATCCCCACCCCCGATTATCCGCTCTGGACTGCATCGGTGGCCCTGGCTGGCGGCAAGCCCGTTCATTACCTCTGTGACGAGGATTCCGGCTGGCAGCCTGACCTGGAAGACATGGAAGCCAAGATCACCCCGCAGACCAAGGGGATTGTTGTGATCAATCCCAATAACCCCACAGGTGCGGTCTATCCCGAGGACACACTTCGCAGGATTGTGGCCCTTGCCGAGAAGCACGGACTGGTGATCTTCGCGGACGAAATTTACGAGAAGATCCTCTACGAGGACGCAGTCCACATCAATATGGCCTCGCTTACCGGCGCTGACGTTCTCTGCCTGACCTTCAGCGGCCTCTCCAAGGCCTATCGGGTCTGTGGCTACCGGGCGGGGTGGATGGCTATTTCGGGGCCCAAAAGTAAGGCGTCGGATTATCTCGAAGGCATCAACCTGCTCGCCAACATGCGCTTGTGCGCCAATGTTCCCGGACAGCATGCAATCCAGACTGCGCTGGGCGGCTACCAGAGCATCAACGACCTCATTCTTCCCGGGGGCAGGCTCCTTGCTCAGCGAAACAAGGCCTACGATCTGCTGAACGCGATCCCGGGTGTAAGTACCCAGCAGGCACGCGGAGCACTGTATTTGTTCCCCAAGCTTGATCCTGAGGTTTATGAGATACGGGACGACGAAAAGTTCGTCCTTGACCTGTTGCGCGAGCAAAAGATCCTTGTATCCCATGGGCGGGCGTTCAACTGGATCCGTCCCGACCACTTCCGTATGGTGACACTGCCCTACGTCAAAGACATCGAAGAGGCAATCGGCAGGATGGCGGACTTCCTGAGCAAGTACAAAGGGAACTAGCCTGTCAGCACGGCCATCCGGCGTCGACCCAAGAGACAACGAGGTTTCCAGTTGAGTAAAATAGTCGATTTTGAGCAGCACCCGGCCGAGACCCTGGTGGTGGATCCGGGTTTCCAGTTAGCGAGCCTTGATCCGCAGTCGACTCCGGGGTATTCCGGGAACAAGGCTGATGGGACGGCCCTTTTGAAGGAGCTTGACGGACAGCTGGTCCTGCTGCAGGAAAAACTTTTTGCCAGTGGCACTATCGGAGCGAAAAAAAGCCTTCTTTTGGTCCTGCAGGCCATGGACACTGCGGGCAAAGGCGGGACCGTAGCCCACGTCATGGGCGCCATGAACCCGCAGGGTGTGAAACTCAAAGCCTTTAAGGCGCCCAGCGCGGAGGAAAAATCCCATGATTTTTTATGGCGCATAGAAAAGGAAGTTCCGGCCTCGGGGATCGTTGGTGTATTCGACAGGTCCCACTACGAGGACGTGCTCATTCACCGTGTTCACGGGTGGGCTGATCCTGAGGAGCTGGAGCGCAGGTATACGGCCATCAACGCCTTCGAGCAGCGGCTGACGGACGCAGGGACCACCATCGTCAAGGTGATGCTCCACATCAGTTGTGACGAGCAGAGGGAGCGCCTGCTCGCTCGGCTGGACAATCCGGCCAAACACTGGAAATACAGCGACGGCGACCTTCATGAGCGGGGCTTCTGGGAAGACTACATGGGTGCGTACCAGGCCGCGTTCGCCAAGACCAGCACTGCTGCCGCGCCGTGGCACGTGGTCCCGGCCAATAGGAAATGGTACGCGCGCATTGCCGTCCAGAATCTGGTGTTGAAGGCCCTTGGGGACATGGATCTGCAGTGGCCTGAAGCCCAATTTAATGTAGCGGAGCAGCGCGAAGCAGTAGCGAAGTCCTGAGATCAGGCTTTTTCGCGGGCGGCTGCAAGCCGTTTGCGGGCGCCCTCAAGCCATTCTTCGCATCGGCCGGCAAGCGCCTCTCCGCGCTCCCACAGCATCAAGGAGTCTTCCAGCGTTGTCCCGCCAGCTTCAAGGCGGCCGACCACGGAAACGAGTTCTTCGCGGGCCTGTTCATAGCTCAGGGAGTCGAGTGCTGCGGGGGTCTGTTCCTGGGTCATGGATTTTTCCTGTCACTTGGTGGGAGGGGCGGAATGCCATCTGAGGTAGCCAGCAGGTGTCCCGCGGCCACCCTGATTCGGAGGGCTGTGCCAGCTGGAGCGTCCACTGGATCGCGGACGAGAAGTGGTCCAGCGTGGTCAGCGTCTGGTTCGGCCTGGACCACTGCATAGCCGCGGTCAAGCGTTTGCTGCGGTGATAGTGCACGGACCTGCGCCATCAGATGGACGAGGTTGTCTTCTGCTCTGACAAGGAGCGCAGTCACTGCTGAGGTGGAACGGGTTCGGAGTCGTTCGAGATCATCGGCGCGGACGCTGACCATGCCTTCCGGCGCAGCCAGGACAGGCCGGGAATGCAATGCCGTCAACCTGTCCGATTCCCGTTCCACCATCCTTGTGATGGAACGCTCCAGTTGGTCGCGGCACTGGGAAATTTTGGCCAGTTCGTCATTGACGTCCGGGACGATCCGCTTGGCTGCATCTGTTGGGGTGCTGGCGCGGACGTCTGCAACATCATCAAGCAGGGGCCGGTCTGCCTCGTGGCCAATGGCGCTCACCACAGGCGTAACAGTCTGCGCGACCGCGCGGATGAGTTCCTCGCTGCTGAAAGGCAGGAGGTCTTCCAACGCGCCCCCGCCGCGTGCGATCACAATGACGTCGACATCACTGTGGGCATCGAGTTCGCGGAGCGCCTTAATGATCTGGCTGACAGCTGTGGCACCCTGGACCGCTACCTCACGAACCTCGAAATCTACCGCTGGCCAGCGCAGCGCGGCGTTGCGAAGCACGTCCTTTTTTGCATCGGAATCGCGCCCGGTAATGAGGCCAATCCGGTGGGGAAGCAGGGGAAGTGCCTTCTTGCGGCCCTGCGCAAAAAGTCCTTCCGCAGCGAGTGCCTGGCGGAGCCGTTCAATGCGCGCAAGGAGGTCTCCGAGGCCGACAGGCCGTATATCCCTGACCTGCATAGACATGCGACCTGTCTTGAGCCAGAACTCTGGTTTGAGCAGGGCAACCACGCGTGATCCCTTTTCCAGGGGAGCGGCCTGCCGGTCCAGGACGCTTGACCAGATGGATGCCGGCAGGGAAATTTCAGCATCAACATCCCGAAGCGTCAGGTAGGCGCTGGTCCCGCGCCTATTCAGCTCGATGACCTGTCCCTCAACCCAGGCGGCAGGGGTCCTGTCAATATGGGCCTTGAGTTTTTTGGAAAGGAGCTGCAGCGGCCACGGATTATCGGGGCTTGTGTCCGCGGCCGTGGCGGGCACGGTAGTGGGGCCACCCGGCGCAGGAGTCTTCTCAAACTGTGGTCCGTCATGGGTTTCTCGCGGTGCTGTGTCAGCCATGAAGGGACTCCGCGACGGATGGATGGTGATTCATCAGTGATCCTTTGAATAGGCTGCTGGTGCCACTTGCGCAGGCAAGCCGCCGGTGGAGGACAGTACGGCCTTTGCTCTGCGGTGACGGCGTGAAGCCAACAGCCCTACCCTATCCAAAGCATGGGGGGAGGGGCTGACATTTCGGGGGCATTGGGTTGTCCTCATAGAATGGCGACAAACACCGTCGACTCCAAGGATCCCTGTGCGCACGTTCTTTTCCTCACTCGCCGTCATTGTGGGACTCCTGCTCGCTGCGGTAGCGGGACCCGCCATCTGGGTTGACCGTAACGTTGTCCAGGAAGATGGCTTCGTGTCACTGATGGCGCCGCTCGGTGATGACGCCGACTTCCAGAAGCAACTTGCTGCAGCAACCATTGCCAACCTTGACATCAGCGATTCGCTGCCAGGACCGTTGGCACGCATTGTTGAACCGATCCTTGAATCCGCTGCCCAGTCACTGGTGGGGCTCCCCGGCTACCCGGCAGCCTGGGAAGAAACCCTGCGGAACAGCCATCGGCTCAACTTCCCGGGTGATTCCAGTGAAGCGACGGATTCCACTGCGTTCAGGTTGGACCTCGGCCCGTTGACGGGACTGGTGGTGAAGCAGATCACTGCTACTACGGGGCTCCCGCTTCCCGCGCCGGGGGAGACTCTTGTCACCCTTGACCAGTCGAGCCAGCGCGAGACCTTGGACCGGATCAGCACTTACGCGCCTTTGGGGTACCAGTTAGCCGGCGGTGCAGTGGTGATTTTTCTGCTGGCCGTTGTAGTTGCCCGGCGCCGCTGGGCCGCCGTGCTGGGCATAGGGATCTCGGCGCTGATTGTTGCCGGTATCTGGGCCCTTGGCCTTGGGGTGGCGCGGGACGCAATTCTGGGAATGGCTGGCGGAAGCTCACTCCAGGAGCTCTTCCAGCGGGTCGCAGTTGAGACAGCCAGCTCAAGTTTCACGCCTTGGATCACGTCTGCGCTGGTCGCAGGAGGAGTGCTGGTTGTGCTCTCCGTTGTGGTCAGGGTGGTCTCCGGCAAGAAAGCCTCTGCTGCCAGCGGAGCCTAGAGGGTTCAGCGGGTGGCGAATCCCACTGAGGTGGAGCAGCCGCTGCCGGTAGCATGGAGGAATGACTTCCACCGCTGTGTCCCTGTCGATGCCTTTTGTTCCACGGAAGCGCCGTTCTCCTGAGGACGTCCTGAGTGCCGCCCCGGTAGCGGGCAGCAAAAAGGTCCTGTTGGCAGCTCCTCGTGGTTACTGTGCTGGTGTCGATCGTGCTGTGATAGCTGTTGAGAAAGCTCTGGAACATTACGGTCCGCCCGTGTACGTCCGCAAGCAGATTGTCCACAACGTCCATGTCGTGACGTCCCTTGAGGCGCAGGGCGCGATCTTCGTGGACGAGACGGATGAGGTTCCGGAGGGAGCACTCGTCATCTTTTCCGCGCACGGGGTCTCGCCGGCTGTAGTGCAGTCCGCGGAGGACCGCGGGCTTCGGACCATCGACGCAACGTGCCCACTGGTCACGAAGGTCCACAAGGAAGCCGTCCGCTTTGCCAAAGACGACTTCGATATCTTGCTGATTGGGCATGACGGTCACGAAGAAGTTGAAGGTACGGCTGGAGAGGCGCCGGACCACATCCAGATCATCAACGGACCACACGAGGTCAGTAAAGTTACTGTCAGGGACCCGGAGAAAGTCATCTGGCTCTCGCAGACCACGCTCAGCGTTGACGAGACCATGGAGACAGTGCGCCTCCTCAAGGAACGCTTTCCGACGCTCCAGGATCCGCCCAGCGACGATATCTGCTATGCCACCACAAACCGCCAGGTGGCCATTAAAAAGATCTCACCGCAGGCTGATCTGGTGATTGTGGTCGGTTCAGCCAACTCCTCCAACTCTGTTCGTCTGGTTGAGGTGGCGCTGGAGTATGGTGCCAAGGCCTCCTACCGCGTCGATTTTGCCAATGAAGTCGATGAGTCTTGGTTTGAAGGCGTGGCCACGGTTGGTGTTACCTCTGGAGCCTCAGTGCCCGAGGTCCTAGTAACGGATGTTCTCCGGCTCCTGGCTGACTACGGCTACGGTTCCGTGGAGGAAGTGGTCACCGCTGAGGAGGATCTGCTTTTCTCCCTGCCCAAGGAGTTGCGAGCAACCCTTAAGGAGGCGGGCGACGTCACCCGCGCTCTGGGTGGACGCCGCAGCCGCGAGGCCTGAGGCAGCCCAGCCCGATTCCTGTCTTCGAGGCACCGCAGGCACGCGGCGCTAGGCAGCGTCCTCTTCGCTCCGGGTAGCTGCGGATTCCTGCAGTTCCGGCGCCGTGAGTGACCGCGGAGCTGCCTCCACCAGGGCCGGGGACGGCAGGACCGTGGACTCCATGGCATTAAGCTTGCGCGCCGTGGGCAGGACCCGCGCTTCCAAGGTTCCCACCAGGGAGTTGTAGCGGTCCACGGATGTCTTCAGCGAGCTACCGAGTTTGCCGACGTTCTCGCCCAGGGTGCCCATACGGTCGTAGAGCTGTCCTGCCAGTTCGAACAGCTCCTTTGCGTTGTCGGTGAGGACATCCTGACGCCAGGTGAAGGCTACGGACTTCAAGACAGCCAGCAGTGTCACCGGGGAGGCCAGGACGACGTTACGTGCGAGGGCATGGTCAAGAAGTGCCGGATCCGCTGTCAGCGCTGCCGAAAGAATTGATTCAGCTGGCACAAAGCACACCACCAGTTCGGGCGAGTTCCCGGGAACATCCCAGTATTTTTTTGAGCTGAGCGCATCGACGTGGAGTTTCAGTGCCTTGGCATGAGCCGCCATCAGCGCGTTGTGCTGCGCTGCGGCCTGCTTCCCTGTCTGGTCCCCGCGGCCGCCAATTTCCTGTGCTTCGAGGTAGGAGGACAAGGGTACTTTCGAGTCAACCACCAGCTGCTTGTCACCAGGGAGTTGCACCACGAGGTCCGGACGGACGCTTGCGTCCATCCCAGCGGTGTGGACCTGTTCCTTGAAGTCGACATGCCTGAGCATGCCCGCTGCCTCTACCACGCGCCTGAGCTGGACTTCGCCCCATTGGCCCCGGGCGCTGTTCGACCGCAAGGCGGCCTCAAGGGAGTGCGTGGAACGCAGCAGTTGCTCGTCAGAGAGCCTGGCTTCCTGAAGCTGCTGCGCCAATTGGCCGTATTGCTCCATCCGGTCCCGTTCCAGGATGGACACCTGTTGTTGGACAGCTGTGAGCTTCTCGGCCACAGGGGCAAGGGCCCGCAGCACGTCGATGTCTGAGTGGCGGTCATTATCGAGCTCCCTGGTGCGGGTTAGGAGGAGGCCACGTTCGGCGTTGGCTCCCGCAAGTTCAGCGGTAACCGCTGAAAGGCGGGCGGAAACGCCGTCGAAATCTTCCTCAAGATCCCGCTGGCGCCTGCGGTAGGCGAGGTACACCGCGATGGCGCCAACAAACGTGCCAATGAGCAGCATGAGCAAAGAGAGAATGATAGCGAAAGCGTCCATACTTTCACTTTGGCACGGAGGTCTGACAATCTGCGGACCACTCCAGGGGGAGCGGCGCGCCGCGTGCGGGTAGAATCTATGCTCGTGGCTCTAACTATTGGCATCGTCGGACTGCCCAACGTCGGCAAATCAACTCTTTTCAACGCACTGACCCGTAATCAGGTGCTCGCAGCGAACTATCCGTTCGCCACGATCGAACCCAATGTCGGCGTCGTAAACCTGCCTGATCCGCGGCTGCAGAAGCTTGCGGACATCTTTGGATCCCAACGACTCCTGCCAGCACCGGTGTCCTTCGTGGATATCGCGGGCATCGTGAAGGGCGCTTCGGAGGGTGAGGGTTTGGGCAACAAGTTCCTCGCTACTATCCGTGAGGCAGAGGCCATTGCCCAGGTTGTCCGTGTGTTTGATGACCCTGATGTCATCCACGTGGACGGGAAAGTGGATCCCCGGTCTGATATGGAGACCATCAATACAGAACTGATCCTGGCTGACCTGCAGACCATCGAAAACGCCATTCCGCGGATCGAAAAAGAAGTCAAGATCAAGAAGCGAGAAGCTGCCGAGCTGGCCGCTATCAAGGCCGCCCAGGTTGTCCTGGAGCGAGGCGACACGGTGTTCTCCTCTATCAAGAGCGACAAGTTGGAGATGGAGCACCTCAGGGAGCTCAGCCTCCTCACCGCCAAACCCTTCATTTACGTCTTCAACTCGGATGAAGGAATTCTGGGTAGTCCCGAAAAGCAGGAAGAGCTGCGCTCGCTCGTGGCGCCGGCGGATGCCATTTTCCTTGATGCCAAGCTTGAGTCGGACCTCGTTGAACTTGACGAGGAAGAGGCTCGCGAGATGCTCGAAATGAATGGTCAGGATGAATCCGGCCTGGACCAGTTGGCCCGCGTTGGATTCCACACCTTGGGACTGCAGACCTACCTCACGGCCGGACCCAAGGAAACACGTGCCTGGACGATCCACCAGGGCGACACCGCACCGCAGGCAGCCGGCGTGATCCACTCTGATTTCCAGCGTGGTTTCATTAAGGCTGAGGTGGTTTCGTTTGATGATCTGGTGGAAGCCGGCTCCATGGCGGAGGCAAAGTCCCGCGGCAAGGTCCGTATTGAGGGCAAAGAGTACGTAATGAGTGACGGCGACGTGGTGGAGTTCCGCTTCAACGTCTAAGTCCGCTGCCGGTAGCTCCCGCCAGCAAGAATTTCCAACGCCCCGGTTCCTCGCGCGAAAAGCGTTGGAGCCGGGGCGTTTTTCATGTGCTGCCTGACCGCCTTGGTGTCCGGGATGACTGCGCCGTTGGACCGCTGTGGCCGGACTGAGATCGACGGATGGTCTCCCTGCGGCAAGGGGCAACCGCATTCTACGGATCCAGGGCCGTCAGTCTCTGGGTTGGCGAATTATCGTGCAGCCCTGCGGATGTGTTCGCTCATCGTTTTTTCAGTCTCGGGCGTCAACTCCAGCACGGCGAATGAGGTGACCCACAGATCGCCGTCATCGAGCCTGGCTGATTCCTCGAAGCCGAGGGTTGCATAGCGGGAGGTGAACTTCGAGGCGGCCTTGAAGAACACAACCACTTTTCCTTCCGCATTGGCATAGGAGGGGAATCCGTACCAGGTTTTTGGAATTAGGTGCGGGGCCACGTCGGAAACTGTCCGGTCAATACCTTCGGCGAGAACTCGGTCCTCGTGCGGGAGCGCCGCGATGGCTTCGCGTACTGCCTGTTCGCCTGCTGCACGGGACTTCCCCGCTTTTTCTTGGGACCGTAGCTCCGCCGCACGCTGTTTGACGGCGTCACGTTCTTCCTTGGACAGTCCAAGGTTCTTGCTTGCCATGTGCTTCTCCTTGGTCCAATCGTGCAAACCATTTCCGCGGTGGATTCACACTACTGCTGCTGAGCGAGGATGGTGCAACGCGACACCGAGTGCGAAAACCAGTGGCTGCCTTTCCCTCAGAACAGCGGCCAAGGTACTGCCGACATCTCACCGCTCGGAGCCGGAAGCCGTCCTTCTGAGAACAACCGCGCGCAGCGCTCAGCAAGCGACGTGATTTCTTCGGCACTGAGCAAGTCCGCCAGGTTTTTGCCCAGATCTCCTTGCAGCGCGTCGCTGACACGATCAATGCCGGCGCGTTCCTCCTCGGTGAGGGCATCCCCCAACCAACCCCACAGCACCGTGCGCAGCTTATGGTCGCGGTGAAAGGTGAGCCCATGGTCGACGCCGTGCCTGCGTCCGTCAGCCATGGCAAGAATGTGGTCGCCTTTGCGGTCGGCGTTGTTGACGACGACGTCGAACACCGCCATGCGCCTGAGCGCTGGCGAATCTTCGTGGATGAGGGCTACCATTTTTCCGTTCTCATCCCGTCCTTCGAGAACGTGTTTCCACCCTGCCTCCGGCACCTTGTCCGTCGCCACCAGGTCTACCGCGCTCTGAGCGGGGTCCTGTTCCTGCCAGAGCTGAACCATTCCTTCACCCAGCGGACCATCGCGCAGCCAGGTATGCGGTACGACACCCCAGCCGAAGACCTCCGAGACCAAATACGCGGCCACCTCCCGGTGGGCGAGTAGTCCCTGGGGAAAATCCCACAAGGGACTTTCGCCTGCAATTGGCTTGTAGACAACCAGCACGTCGCCGATGGTTCCAAGGAAAGTAGCGTTTGATGCCGTCGTAATGCGGCCAGTGAGACTCAGCTCAGCCGTCACAAGGTCAGGCATAGGCATCAGACCTCGGGAAGGGTGCAGATGTGTCCGTCGGCGTCTATGGGGTAGCCGCAGAGGGGGCACGTCGGACGTCCTGCCCCCACGATCTCCCTGGTGCGCTTGGCGAATGCGCGGGCAGTACCGACAGGCATTCTGACCAGGACCATTTCGGACTCGTTCGTTCCGTCTTCACCCGAATTGTCGCCGTCGTCATCAGTATCGCCGTCGGTGATCGGGTGGGCCTCAACAACAATCTGGGCCGTAGTTGGATCCCATCCCAGGCCTACGGCACCTGTCCGGAATTGCTCCTGGACGGCCTCGAGCTGGTCATTGTCGACAAGTTCAATCGGTGTGCTTGTGGGAACGCTGAACGGGTTGCCCTCGACAGTGATCAGCTGGTCGAGGATTTCGTCGATCTTCTCAGCGAGTAGGGCCGATTGCTGTTTCTCGAGTCCAATGCTCACGAGCTCCGTCCCTGCGCGCACCTGCAGATAGAACCTGCGATCTCCCGGAAGGCCAATGGTGCCAACGACGACCCGATCGGGCCAGGCAAACTCGTGAACGCGTGTAGGCATACAAGTATTCTAGGCACATAAGGTTCCTGGTGCCCTGCCCTCCGCACCGAGACCTATGGATCGATACGAACCAGTAAGTCCAACTGCTCGGGCGTTCGTGATTTAGGATCAACCCATGATGAACCTTGAGGGTGCGGTTGTTCTGGTAGTTGGCGCGAGCGGCGGCCTCGGCTCTCGTATTGCTACACAGTTGGAAGGCCGCGGCGCCATCGTTGCCCGGTCCTCTAAGTCCGCAGGGTATGACCTGCGCTCGCCTTCGGTGATCCAGGAGGTGCTTGATGCGGCCCAAGCGCAGCACGGACGCATCGACGGGTTGGTGATTGCCTCGGGAGTCGTTGCGTTCGGGGCCGCCGCAGAGCTTTCGACCGCCACACTGGATGAACTTTTTGCAGTGAACACAACCAGTGCGATCCAGCTCATTACCCAGAGTCAGCCGTACCTCGCGGCCTCGGCCCGTGAGGGCAGGGAGCCCTTCGTGATCACTCTGAGTGGAGTGGTCGCGGAGGCACCCGTTGCTGGCCTGGCGGCATACTCGGCGTCAAAGGCGGCGCTCGCCGCCTTTGTGGTCGCTGCTGCGCGGGAGTATCGCCGCGCAGGTATACGGATCGTGGATGCCCGCCCGGGCCACACGGGTACAACCCTGTCCGAGCACCCGATCGCCGGGGCAGCGCCGCGATTCGGAGCTGCACTAGACCCAGACGCCGTTGCGGCGCGGATCATCAGCGCGATCGTCGATGGCGAAAAGGATCTGCCCAGCGCCGCCTTCTAGGCGCGGGGGCGTCAAGGGTCCGTCCTCTGGATCGATGGCTGGATCGATGGCCGGACTATTTCCCGGTGCCGTGGTCCTCAAGTGCCGGATTCCTGGACTGCTTGGTCGCCCGCCAGCACTAGACTCGAGGGCAACAGAAATGGAGCCTCATGGACGCCGACATCATCGTTATTGGAGCGGGCCTCGCCGGCCTGCAGTGTGCGCGTCGAGCCGAGCGTCATGGCCACAGCGTCATAGTCCTCGAGGCCGGAGACGCCGTCGGTGGCCGTGTGCAGACCGACCGCATCGATGGTTTCCTCTGCGACAAGGGGTTCCAGCTGCTGAACCCGGCCTATCCCTCAGTGCGAAAATGGATTGATACGTCCTCGCTGGAACTGCAGAAGTTTGGCTTTGGTGTGGTGGTCCGTGATGGCGAAGCCACCAGCACCCTTGCGCACCCTGTCCTCCATCCCGCCTACGCGTTGGAAACGCTGCGCAGCAAACAGACCCAACCTCGTGACCTGCTTGCCATGGCCCGCTGGCTTGGGCCCAGCCTGCTGCGGCCGTCACGTGTCTACGGCTCGGCACGGGACACCACACTGAGCACGTCGTTTGATGCTGCTGGACTTGCAGGGCGCCTGCGCAGCGACGTCCTCGACACCTTCCTGGCCGGGGTACTCGCCGATTCTTCCGGAGAGGTCTCAGCCGATTACGCCCGGCTGCTGATGCGCTTTTTTGTCCTCTCCGCTCCCGGACTCCCGCGCGCCGGCATGCAGGCACTCCCGCAGCAAATGGCCGACTCACTCAGTGCACCCGTCAGGTTTGGCGTGGCGGGGCGCGATCTTCAGGAAACGTCCGACGGCGTCCGGGTCACCACGGACAGTGGAACGCTTAGCGCGAGCTCTGTCGTTGTAGCCGTTGGATCCGAGAATGTTGCTGATCTCACGCCCCTGACCGTGCCGGTAACCCGCGGCCTCACCACCTGGTGGTTCCGGGCCCCGGAACTCCCACGCCGAGGACCATTCCTGATGCTTGATGCAAGCAGGCCTGGCGGCGGACCTGCCGGGCCCATCTGGCACACGGCAGTGGTTTCGGAGGCTGCGCCGTCATACGCGCCCACAGGGCACCACCTGATCGAGGCCACCACGCTGCTGGATCAACCGGACGGTCTCGCCACAGAAGGTGACATCCGCCGTGACCTGGAGCGTCTGTACAGCACATCGACGAAGGATTGGGATGTGCTGGCCCACCATGTCGTCCAGCATGCGCTGCCACTGCAGCCGCCTCCGCTGAGGGACCGGCACCCCCTGTGGACCGGGCCCAGGGTCCTTGTCACCGGGGACCACCGCGGCACAGGCTCCATTGACGGAGCCCTCTTGGCCGGGGACCGCGCAGGCGAGGCAGTTTCAGAACGGCTGGCCTCGTGAGTGGAAAGTTACGACCCAGCAGCTATGCCCATATGTTCGGCCAGCGTGGTGGCCATCCAGGCGTGCCTAGTGCGCCGGACTCCAGCCCAGGGTAGGTCCCAGTACCCCTGCCATGTCAGTGAGGATCTGCACGTAATCCTCATGGTCAAAGCTGAAGGGCAGGGCGAACGCCACTTCGTCGACTTCCTGGAACCCGGCGTGGGCGTACAGTTGCTCGGCAATATCTGAGCTGTTCCCGATCAGGTCCTGGGCAAACATCATCTTGCGTGGGCCTTGCGGGGCCCGGGTCCGCGGAGTTCGTTCATCAACGTAGCGCTGGTATTTCGCCCGCTGAGCCGTGGTTGCCGAATCAGTGGGAATCACCACAAGCCCCTGCGACACGCGCGCCGGCCCGCGGGCGTGGGGTGATGTGGCTGCGGCCGCACGAAAAGCACGAATTTGCGATTGCTGGATCAGGGCAAAGTCCACATCCTCACCCTCGTCGGGGAAGATCACGCTGCTCGAGAGCAGGTTGAATCCGTTTGCTCCCGCCCAGAGAGCAGACGCACGGCTCGCCGCACCGTACCAGAGACGTTCGCGCAGCCCAGGGGAGTGTGGCTCTACACGGCGGGAGAACTCCTCAACGACACCCTGCTTTCCAGCGAATTCGCGGACGGGCTCGCCAGCAACCAAGCGAGCCAAACGGGCTACCCGTGCGTAGCCGAAGTCTTCGAGGCCGGCCGAATCCGGATACAGCTCATGTTTGACGGTGTCGTAATTCATCGGCTCACCTACGCTCAGGCCCGGGTTGATGCGACCTCCGGCCAGCAGATCCACCGTGGCCAACTCCTCAGCAAGACGGAGTGGGTTTTCCCAGCCCATAGGGGTCACTGCCGTGCCTAGCTCGATTCTGGTGGTTCGCTGACTTGCGGCAGCCATGATGGCAACGGGGGCGGAAATTCCAAATTGCAGGTGCCGGTGGCGCAGCCATGCGCTGTCGAAGCCAAGGCGTTCGCCCAGTTCAATGACCTGGAGCGTTGATTCGTGCCCAGCGGCTGGATTGTTTGGATCAAAGAGGCCAAGGGTGAGGAAGCCGAGCTTGCGCAGCGGCCGTGATGAGTCAGGCATCTCGTCCTTCGGGAAGTGGTGGTCAGCTGCTGTCCAGAATATGGGGTGGGAGTAGTCATCCGGCAGGAGATGGCTCGCCGTTACACGTCAGGTTGCCCGGATGTCGCTGCCCAGGAGCCTGGCCCTAGTGTTATGTCATGAGTATTGGCCATCCCGTGCGCCTTGTGCTGCCCCATCAACTTTTCGGCCAGCACTTTGATGCTGCGGGGGACACGGTGTTTGTGCTGATTGAGCATGACCTGCTCTTTCGCCACTACGCGTTCCACTCGCACAAGCTGGTCCTGCACCGCGCATCGATGGACCGCTTCGCGGACCGTCTCCGTGCAGACGGGCGCGAGGTAGAAGTCCTTCGCAGCAATGCCAACAGCACGTCCCGGAGCCAGCTGGCCGACGTCGTGCGACGCCTGCAACCCGCCCGGGTGACCTGGTTTGACGTTGTGGACGACTGGGTGGAGCGGGATCTGTTCCAGGGGCTGGCCGACGGCGGTTACCAGATGCCTGTGGACGACATTCTGGAAACGCCGAACTTCCTCACTGACCGTGCGCAGATTGATGGCTGGTTTGCGCACAATGGTTCCCGGATGCAGGACTTCTACGCGTGGCAGCGCCGTCGGCTGAACATCCTGCTGGACGACGACGGCAAACCAGTCGGCGGAAAATG
Organism: Pseudarthrobacter sp. PS3-L1; assembly: GCF_030063285.1. GTDB lineage: Bacteria > Actinomycetota > Actinomycetes > Actinomycetales > Micrococcaceae > Arthrobacter. Next base: position 293,465 of record NZ_JASISU010000004.1, read on the forward strand.
GTCTTTTGACGCCGACAATCGCAAGAAACTCCCACGGGGATACACGCCTCCTCGGGTTCGCCGTTTCGGACATTCAGGGACGGAAGGCGGGCAGGGAACCTTCACATTCGACACCGAAATACCCCGAAAGGACGACGACGGCGATGCGGTGAACACAGCGGTCCAGGACGCAATTGCTTGGGTCAGCGCCGAATTCCCGGATGCTCCGGGAGACCCCCGCTTGTTCGGCTGGCCAACAAGTGCCGAGGAAGCCCGCGAGCACCTGGAGGAATTCGTTCGGGAGCGCCTCAACGACTTCGGTCCCTACGAGGACGCGATCTCCACCCAACATCCTTTTATTGCGCACTCCCTGCTGACTCCCGTACTGAACATCGGGCTGCTGGATCCCAAGGACGTCCTGGACGCCGTCCTCGACGCCGTAGACCAGACCACGCCGCTGGCCTCCCTGGAAGGGTTCCTACGGCAGGTCATTGGTTGGCGGGAGTACATGCGGGCCACGTACCGAGCCCGCGGACCCCAAATGCGCAGCTCCAACCGGCTCGATCACCACAACACCCTCGGGCCGGGCTGGTGGACTGCTGCTACAGGACTGGCGCCTGTTGACATGGTGATCTCCCGGGTCCTAGCCACCGGGTATGCCCACCATATTGAGCGCCTGATGGTCCTCGGCAACGCCATGTCCCTGCTTCGGGTCCATCCGGACAGTGTTTATGAATGGTTCATGGAACTCTTCATCGATGCCTACGACTGGGTGATGGTCCCCAACGTCTACGCCATGAGCCAGTTCGCGGCCGGACCGCAGATCACCACCAAGCCTTATGTCTCAGGAAGCAACTATTTGCGCAAGATGTCAGACCTGCCAGCGGGGGACTGGACGGCGGCATGGGATGGCCTCTATTGGACTTTCGTTGCGGACCACCGCAACGTGTTCCAGGCAAACCCACGAACCCGGATGGTGGCCTCCCTGGTGGAGAACATGGACCCTGCCGTCAGGGCGGACCACTTTGCTGCAGCCAAGGCGCTGCTGGACCCTGGTACCGGCGACACGCCGCTGCTGCGGCACCGAACCCAAGCAAAGAAGGCCACTGACCCGTAAAGGGTCCGTGGCAGCCGTGGTCCGGTATGCAGATGGATGGGACCTAGCCGTTTTTCTCTGCATAGTGCTTGAAGGAGGCTGCGGGATCCTTGGCAGCACCCCGCAGCATAGGGAGGTTCCGGTCGGCAAAATCCTTCGGATATTCCGCGTAGAAGGTCTGCAGGTTCATGTACCTGTTGCCATCCTCGTAGTGCTCGGCTTCCTGCTCGCGGGTGGCGGCAAAAATTACTGCGCGTGGAGCAGCATAGTAGAGCGCGCCCAGGCACATGGGGCAGGGATGCGCTGTGATGTAGATATCGATGTCACTGAAATCGGTCATACCCTGCTCCGCGGCGATACGTAGGGCCTGGACCTCCGCGTGTGCCGTGACGTCGCCGGTCTGCGCTACGTGGTTTGTAGCTTCCACGACGACTTCTCCATCGCGGACCAGCAGGCAGGCAAAAGGCTTGCCACCGGCGTCGACGTTCTCCAGTGCAAGGTCCACGGAGCGCTGCACAAATCGCTCGTCTGGAACAATCTGGCGTTCTTTGGTTTCCATGGGCTAAAGCCTATAACTCGGGGCGTTGTTGACGCGCGCTCAAGGGCCATTGCCCAATAATGACCGCTACGGCGTCGTATCCTGAAGAATCACACCTCGGAGGTTCCATGCTGGGCCCAGTCCGTGGCCAGCATGCTCTAAAGGTTCCGATGGGGACGGGTAACGGGAGAACAATGCAATTTCCACGCAGAATGCGAGCAGCGGCTGCTGTCGTGACGTTGATGGTCCTTGCCAGCTGTTCGCCCGCTGAGCGGGAGACTGCGACCCCTCCGGATGCTAAAAAGGGTGGCAGTGCCACGGTGATCGAAGCCAATGTCCTGTCATCTTTTAATCCAGCCAGCACCGCAGGCAATACGGACCTCAATCTTAAGATTGGACATGCTACGCACTCCGGTTTTTTCTCGGTGGACAAGAACGCTGCGGTGGTCCGCAATGAGAGTTTTGGTCGCATCGAGAAGATCTCCGATGACCCCCTCAGGGTGCGCTACACAGTCAATGAAGGCGTCCAATGGTCTGATGGTGACGAGGTCGGCGCCGGTGATCTCTTGCTGTCCTGGGCAGCAAATTCCGGCTACTACGACGATGTTGACGCCGCAGCCAAGACCGGTACCCGCTACTTCACTCCAGCGGCGTCCACCGGTGGCTTGGGGCTGACCGCCCTGCCGGAGATGGGGGAGGACGGGAGATCCATCACCCTGACCTATGCGGGTGCGTTTGTCGACTGGGAAACTGCGTTCGACGTCGGGATGCCAGCCCACGTTGTGGCCGCCAAAAGCGGCCTTGCGGACGAGGACGCACTCATCAAACTTCTGCAGGACGCACCGCGAGGAAACAGGGCGCTGCCAAAGGAAAATGCGCCGCTGCAGGCAGTGGCAGCCTTCTGGAATGCCGGATTTGAATCGCGAACCCTGCCGGAAGACCCCGCACTGTACCTGTCGAACGGACCGTACATTGTGCAGGATCTTGTTGCTGGGGAATCTGTCACGCTCATTCGCAACAGGGACTTCACGTGGGGAGCCGAGCCCTACTTGGACCAGATCACCGTCAGGTCCCAGGGCTCACCGGCCAGCGCTGTCGAAGCGGTAAAAAACGGCGATGCCGATGCTGCGTCCGTCCAGGTCTCTGCCGCCACCGGGGATCTGTTCCAGGGGCTGAACCCAGAGTCCACCACCACAGATTTCACCACCCAATGGGCCTATGATCACCTGGATCTTAACTTTTCCGGAGTCTTTGCCGACCGCACAGTCCGAGAAGCGTTCCTGAAAGCTGTCCCGCGCCAGGATATTGCTGACGCGATGGTCTCCGACTCCTCATTGCCCGGCGTCGTCTTGGACTCCCAGGTGTTTTTCCCAACGGACGTGAAATACCAGGAAGCGGTGGAGTCCAACGGCTCGGCTGCGTACGGATCACCTGATGTTCAGGGCTCCCGGGAACTGCTGAACGGGGCTACGCCGACAGTCCGTATCCTCTACAACCGAGACAGCCCGAATCGAGTACGCGCTTTTGGGCTGATCAGGGACAGCGCCTCCTCAGCAGGCTTCAACGTCGTTGACGGCGGGCTCTCCGACGCCGAGTGGGGGAGTGCACTGGGCCGCGGCAGTTACGATGCCTCACTCCTTGGTTGGATCAGCACGGGTGCCGGCGTTTCCCGCTTTTCGCAGATATTTCGGACGGGCGCAGGAAGTAATTTCACGGCGTTTTCGGATCCCTCGGCAGACCTGCTCCTGGACCAGTTGGTGGGCACGTCTGATGAAGCGGAACAGGACTCCATCCTGGCGCAGCTGGATAAAAAGATCTGGTCCAGCGCCTATGGGCTGCCGCTCTACCAGAGCACCACGGCTGCTGTTCGCAAAGATTCTTTTGCCGGTGTTGAGTCCAGTCCTGGTCCACTCGGGATCTGGCAGAGCCTCCCTGCCTGGTACCGCGAGGCAAAGTAACCAGGCTTCAGACCCCGGTGATCGGGGGAGCGCCCAGAGCGACACGTAGATGTAATCTGCGTGAAACATACCTGTGGGTAACATGTGACTTGCTCTTGGCCCACCACTTCGCTAGCGGAGGATGGACGCAGGGTTACGGTTTGGCAACGGAGTACCAATATTTGGACTTCGTGCGGTTAGGCTAATTCCATATGTAGGCTGAGTCACAGCGCAGATCTGTGCCTGCCTGCGGGGAAGCAAAAGATTTCCCCGATATTTCTCCCACAACTCATAGGAGGCGGAATGCGTTTCACGCGCACTTCCAAAGCACTGGGCATCATGGCGGTAGCCGCGTTGGCCCTGTCCGGCTGTGGAGCCGGCGGCACCAACGATGCCGGCGGAACCACCGGTGGCGACACCAGCCGCGTCATCATCGCCGATGGCTCGGAGCCACAGCGGCCCCTGATGCCCGCTGACACCAACGAGGTTGGTGGCGGCAAGGTCATCGACATGATCTTTGCTGGCTTGGTCAGCTATGACCCCAACGGCAAGCCGGTGAACGAACTCGCCGAGTCCATCGAGGCGTCAGACGGACAGAATTACACGATCAAGATCAAGTCCGGTGAAAAGTTCACGAACGGTGAGGCCATCACGGCTCAGACCTTCGTTGACTCCTGGAACTTTGGCGCAGCAGCCAAAAACGCCCAGCTCAGCGGTGGCTTCTTCGAGAGCATCAAGGGCTACGACGAGGCAAGCGCCGAAGGGTCAACGGTTGACACCATGTCCGGCCTGAAGGTTGTTGACGACACCACCTTCACCGTCGAACTGAACCAGCCGGAATCTGACTGGCCGCTGCGTCTTGGCTACACCGCCTTCTCGCCCGTTCCCTCCGGCGCGCTCGCTGACCCCAAGGGCTTCGGTGAAACTCCTGTCGGCAACGGCCCCTACAAGCTTGCTGACGGTGGCTGGCAGCACAACGTCCAGATCCAGCTTGTCCCCAACCCGGATTACGACGGACCCCGCAAGGCCGAGAACGGTGGAGTGACGTTCAAGATTTTCCAGAACGATGACACCGCCTACCAGGACCTCCTGAGCGACAGCCTCGACGTCCTCCAGACGATTCCCACAAGCGCGCTGAGCAACTTTGAATCAGACCTGGGCGACCGCACCATCAGCAAGCCCTACGCTGGCAACCAGACCATCGCCATTCCGGAATACCTTCCGGAATGGAGCGGCGAGGCAGGCAAACTTCGCCGCCAGGCCATCTCCATGGCCATCAACCGCGATGAAATCACCAAGGTGATCTTCAACGGGGCTCGCCAGCCGGCCAAGGACTTTACAGCCCCTGTCCTCGATGGCTACAGCGACAGCATCCCGGGATCCGAGAACCTCGAGTTCAATGAAACCAAGGCCAAGGAACTCTGGGCCGAGGCAGACGGAATGCAGAAATGGGATCCGAACACCACCTTCAGCATCGCCTACAACGCTGACAAGGGCGGACACCAGGTGTGGGTTGAGGCTGTTGTGAACCAGCTCAAGAACACACTGGGCATCAAGGCTGAGGGTAAGCCTTACCCCACGTTCAAGGAAGTTCGCCAGGACGCCACTGCGGGAACACTCACCGGTGCAATCCGCGCTGGCTGGCAGGCAGACTACCCCTCGCTCTATAACTTCCTTGGCCCGATCTACAAGACTGGCGCAGGCTCGAACGATGCCCGCTACGCCAATCCGGAATTCGACAAGGCAATCACCGAGGGCCTTGCGGCTGCATCGGTCAGCGAAGGTAACGATGCCATGAACAAGGCACAGGAAACCCTTCTGACTGATCTGCCCGCTATTCCCCTGTGGTACCAGGTCGCCCAGGGTGGCTGGAGCAACAACGTCACAAACGTTGACTACGGCTGGGACGGCGTCCCGCTGTACTACCAGATCACCGGCAAGTAACTGAATAAAACGACGGCGGGGGCTCCCTTCATGGGTACCTCCGCCGTCGTTTTGTTGCCCTCAATCTTCCGCCCGGATAACCGGGAGTATTATCGCGGGTGGCAGTCCGTGTGTTTCCGGCGCCACCTGCTCCATACCGAAAAGGTTCTTTAATGAACAACTCCACCGCATTCTTCGACGGGATGCACACAGTTGGGGGTGCCGTCGCCTGATGGCAACGTATATCCTCAAGCGCTTCCTCCAGCTGATCCCCGTTTTCCTCGGTGCCACACTGTTGGTGTACTTCCTCGTCTTCAGCCTCCCTGGCGATCCCATCGCTGCGCTCTTTGGCGACAAGCCCGTCAACGAAACTGTCGCCGCGCAGCTTCGGAAGCAATACAACCTGGACCAGCCGTTCTGGATCCAGTACCTGCTCTACCTGAAGAGTATTTTCACTTTTGATCTGGGGCTGGACTTCTCCGGCAGGCCCATTGCGGCTGTCCTGGGCGAAGTCTTCCCCGTCACCGCACGGCTTGCCATTATGGCGTTGATCTTCGAAGCGTTCTTCGGCATTCTCTTCGGCCTGATCGCGGGCCTGCGAAAGGGCAAGATCTTTGACGCCACGGTGCTGGTCGCATCGCTGATCGTCATCGGCATTCCCATCTTCGTCCTTGGCTTCATGCTTCAGTTCTTCATCGGAGTCCAGCTGGGCTGGGCCAAGCCAACAGTCAGCTCAGCAGCGACGGTGCAGGATCTCATCCTGCCCGCCATTGTTCTTGGCCTTGGTTCGTTCGCCTACGTCCTGCGTCTTACCAGAACCAGCGTCCTTGAGAACATGAACGCCGACTACGTCCGTACCGCTACTGCCAAGGGTCTCTCACGGTCTCGCGTGGTGCGGGTTCATATTCTCCGCAACTCGCTCATTCCGGTGGTGACCTTCCTGGGCGCTGACCTTGGTGCACTGATGGGTGGAGCCATCGTGACGGAGGGTATTTTTAATATCCCCGGCGTTGGCCAGCGGCTCTACCGGGCAGTGCTGTCCGGAGAAGGCCCCACCGTGGTCTCCATCGTGACGGTGTTGGTGCTGATCTACGTTGTATCCAACCTGCTTATCGATCTGCTGTACGCCTGGCTTGACCCGAGGATCCGCTATGACTCCTGACATTAATTCAACCCAGCCCGGTGAAACATCTCGCTCGGGCCGCCACAGCGAGCACTTCGTGGCAGAAATCTCGGATACTCCACTGCGTGCAGTGGATACCGTCAAAGAAGACGCCGCGCCGCTCAGCCTCTGGGGCGAGGCCTGGAAGAATCTGCGGAAGCAGCCCCTGTTCCTCATCTCCGCGTTCTTGATCCTGTTGGTTGCGGCGGTTTCCCTCTTCCCGGGTCTCTTCTCGCCCATCAATCCATCCACCGAAGCATGCCAGTTGGCTGACTCCAACGGTCCCGCCATTGCAGGACACCCCTTGGGCTTCACCAAGCAGGGCTGTGATGTCTACGCTCGGATGATCTTCGGTGCGCAGGCGTCCGTAACAGTCGGCCTCTTCACAACCATCGGTGTTCTGCTGATTGGCGGCATCATGGGCGCTATCGCAGGATATTACGGCGGCTGGGTCGATGCAGTCCTCGCCCGGATCAACGACATTTTCTTCGCCCTTCCACTGATCCTGGGTGCCATTGTCCTCATGCAGCTGCCGTTCTTCAGGGCGAACAGGACACCCTGGACGCTGGTAGTGATCTTGGTTGTCTTCGGGTGGCCGCAGATCGCCCGCATCACCCGTGGTGCTGTGATTGAAGTGCGGAACGCTGACTTCGTCACGGCCGCTCGCTCCCTTGGAGTCTCCAAGTTCGGGGCGCTTGTCCGCCATGTCATGCCCAACTCGCTCGCCCCCATCATCGTGGTTGCCACGATTTCGCTTGGTACCTTCATCGTCGCGGAGGCAACTTTGTCTTTCTTGGGTATTGGTCTTCCGCCCAGCGTCATGTCCTGGGGCAATGACATCCAGGCGGCGCAGTCATCACTGCGTTCCAACCCGTTGCCGTTGCTCTACCCGGCCATCGCGCTGTCCATTACTGTCCTGAGTTTCATCATGCTGGGCGATGCCCTGCGTGATGCTCTTGATCCCAAAGCGCGCAAGCGTTGAGAGGGGATGCTGTGAACGAGTCAATCAACGTCCGCGATGCTGGCAGCGGCGCCCAGCGGCCGCTGCTCGAGATCAAGGATCTCGCGATCACCTTCGCCACAAGCAATGGTGACGTCAACGCTGTTCGCAACGCGCACCTGACCATCATGCCTGGTGAGACTGTAGCGATTGTGGGCGAATCCGGGTCCGGAAAGTCAACTACTGCCCTTGCTGCGATTGGTCTTCTGCCCAGCAATGGCCGGGTCTCCGAGGGAACGATTTTCTTCGACGGCGAGGACATCGCGCACGCCAGTGAGAAGAGAATGATAGAGCTGCGTGGCAACAGCATTGGCATGGTGCCGCAGGACCCCATGTCCAACCTGAACCCGGTCTGGAAGATCGGCTACCAGGTCAAGGAGACGCTGAAGGCCAACGGCCTGCCCAGCGGTCCTGATGATGTAACAAAGGTCCTGACGGAAGCCGGCCTTCCTGATGCGGCACGACGCGCCAAGCAGTATCCGCACGAGTTTTCGGGCGGTATGCGGCAACGTGCGCTGATCGCCATCGGCCTGTCGTGCCAGCCGCGGTTGCTCATTGCTGACGAGCCCACCTCGGCGCTGGACGTAACAGTGCAGCGGCAGATCCTCGATCACCTCGACTCGATGACAGCTGAGCTGGGCACCGCCGTTCTCCTGATCACCCACGACCTCGGCCTTGCTGCAGAACGTGCTGACAAGGTTGTGGTCATGTACCGCGGCCAGGTTGTCGAGTCGGGGCCGTCTTTGGAGTTGCTGCAGAACCCGCAGCACCCGTATACCCAGCGCCTGGTCAACTCGGCACCCTCCCTGGCCTCGCGCCGAATCCAGGTAGCCAAGGATCAGGGACTGGAGTCCAGCGAGGTGCTGACTCCGGATGTAATAAACACTGATGCGTCCAAAAGTGCTGACATCCTGCAGATCGAGAACCTCACGAAGGTCTTCAAGCTGCGTTCGGGTCTGGGACGGTCTACGGATTTCACAGCCGTTGACGATGTTTCGTTTGCCATCAAACGCGGAACCACGACGGCGATCGTGGGTGAATCGGGCTCCGGCAAGTCGACAGTGGCCCAGATGGTCCTCAACCTGCTGAAGCCAACGTCCGGCAAGATCATCTTTGACGGGGTGGATACCTCGACGCTGAACAGCAAGGAAACCTTTGCGTTCCGTCGCCGGGTGCAGCCCATCTTCCAGGATCCCTACGGTTCACTGGATCCGATGTACAGCATTTTCCGAACCATCGAGGAGCCCCTCCGGGTTCACAAGATCGGTACTGCCGCCAGCCGGGAAAAGAAGGTCAGGGAGCTCCTGGACCAGGTTTCCCTGCCCCAGTCGACCATGCAGAGGTACCCGAATGAACTCTCAGGCGGCCAGCGTCAGCGTGTAGCTATTGCACGGGCGCTTGCCCTCGATCCTGAAGTCATCATCTGTGATGAAGCAGTTTCCGCCCTGGACGTGCTCGTCCAGGCACAGGTGCTGAACCTTCTTGCCGAGCTACAGTCCAGGCTCGGTCTGACGTATCTCTTCATCACCCACGACCTCGCCGTGGTACGGCAGATTGCTGACCACGTTTGCGTCATGGAACAGGGCAAGCTGGTGGAGACGGGTTCCACAGATTCTGTGTTCGATTCACCGCAGCAGGACTACACCAAGGCCCTGCTGAACGCTATTCCCGGAGGGAAGCTCATGCTTCCTCCGGAGGTTGCGTAACCGGTATCTACTCGGGTGAGGCCGTTGGACCTTACCTGAACAAAGAGCCACCCACACTGACACGTGTGGGTGGCTCTTTTGTGCATGCGCCTCGGTCGATCAAGGCTTAGGGCAGCAGCTGGCCGTTGAGGCGAGGTGCTGGCGAGGTTGCACTCGTGATGTCCAGCTCCAGGTCACGGATCCTGGTTTCCAGCACACCGGCGAGTGCCTTTTTGCCTGTCGCGTTCATATGGACTGTGTCAGCCAGTTGTCCCGTCAGGTTATAGCGGACAAGCCAGTCCCCGACGCTGATAAAGGGAATGGCGTTCTTTTCGGCGACAGTCGACAGAAGTGCATCAACTTCGCTGCGGCGACCTCCGCCATGCGCCGCGCCGCGGGCAAGCGTGCCGATCATGACCATCTTCGCGTCCGGGTACCGCTGCTTCAGGCTTGCCAGTAGGCGCTGCGCGTTGGCAGTGATCTGGGTATCAGTGGCACCGCGCGCTGCATCATTGCCACCCCCTTCGACAACAACCAGGGGAGGGGCACCATAGGGCAGTTTCCAGTCCCCGCGCTGCAGTGCATCTGGATAATTTCCCGTCGTGCCGTTGGCTGCGACAAATCCAGTACCGCCCAGACCACAAAACTGGACGTGATAGCCGACTGCTTCGAGTGCTTGCCGAGGCCAGCTATCTTTGGGCTCAGACTGCGAATCGCCAATAAGGACGGCAGTAGATGCAATGTCGGGGACCACCACCTCGTCGCGCCCATACAGGGGATTTCGGTAGATCGATCCTGCTGTCAATTTTCGGGGATCCACCGGTGCGAGGTTCTTGCTGACGGGCTTGCCTGCCGCGACTGGACCTCCGCCAGCAACCGGACCAGCCGCCGCGGGGGCCTTGGCCGCTGTCGACGCCGCCGGTGAGGAAGCTGGCGAAGGAACGATGGTGGACGGTGCCGACGCTCCGGCAACGGGTGGTACTGATGGCTGACCGCATCCGCCCAGAAAGACGCCAGAAGCAACCCCCAGTGCGACGACGCATGTCAGAGGCGAAAGCTTGCGCATCGTGATCTCCGGGTTTGCGGGACGTAACAAGGCAATAGTGCGTGATCGCTTCGAGAAAATCCAGCGTATTTAGCGTGTGTTCATCGAGCGTTTTCGGAGCCTTCTTTCCGGACCTCCCCAAGCTGACCCATTGCGCTAGTGCTGGAGCCTCGCGGGGGCCCGCCCCGTCGTCGTCGGGCGTTTTTAGGCCAATAAATGACTGAACCGCTAGACTCTTGGAAGGTGCCCTGTGTTAAGGGTCTTATCCGTCGTGCGTTCCGGTTGGAAATGTCGCGATAGAACAGCTGACTTCACCACTGAATCGAGCCATTACGCATGTCTGAAACCACCACCAACACCGCGCTGAACACTGCGTCACGCAGTGATCTGCGAAACGTCGCGATCGTGGCCCACGTTGACCACGGCAAGACCACACTGGTCGACGCCATGCTCAAGCAGACCAACTCCTTTGCCGAGCACAACCACCTCGAAGACCGGGTCATGGACTCCGGCGACCTCGAGCGGGAAAAAGGCATCACCATTCTCGCGAAGAACACGACTGTGGCCTACAACGGCCCGTCGTCCAACGGCGAGACCATCACCATCAACGTGATCGACACCCCCGGCCACGCCGACTTCGGCGGCGAAGTTGAGCGCGGACTGTCAATGGTTGACGGTGTCGTTTTGCTGGTTGATGCTTCTGAAGGCCCACTGCCCCAGACCCGCTTTGTGCTCCGTAAGGCGCTGGCCGCCCACCTCCCGGTGATCCTCCTCGTCAACAAGACCGACCGTCCTGATGCGCGCATCGAGGAAGTTGTCCATGAGTCAATGGACCTCCTCCTCGGCCTAGCCTCGGACCTGGCCGACGAAGTCCCCGACCTCGACCTGGACAAGATCCTCGAAGTTCCCGTTGTGTACGCAGCAGCCCGTGTTGGCCGCGCCTCACTTGAGCAGCCTGCCGACGGCACTGCCCCGGAGAACGAGGACCTTGAGCCGCTTTTCAAGGCCATCCTCGAGCACATTCCAGCCCCGACGTACAACCCGGATGGCGTCCTGCAGGCACACGTGACCAACCTGGACGCCTCGCCGTTCCTTGGCCGCCTGGCACTGCTCCGCATCTACAACGGAACACTCCGCAAGGGACAGACTGTTGCCTGGGCACGTGCAAACGGTGAAATGAAGAACGTCAAAATCACCGAGCTGCTGGCTACCAAGGCACTTGATCGCGTTCCTGCCGAGTCCGCTGGTCCCGGTGAGATCGTCGCCGTCGCCGGTATCGAGGAAATCACCATTGGTGAGACGCTCACCGACGTCGAGAACCCGCAGCCGCTGCCCCTGATCACCGTGGACGATCCCGCCATCTCCATGACCATTGGTATCAACACCTCACCGCTGGCCGGCAAGGTCAAGGGCGCCAAGGTCACCGCACGCCAGGTGAAAGATCGCCTGGACAAGGAACTGATCGGTAACGTCTCCATCAAGGTTCTTCCCACCGAGCGTCCCGACGCCTGGGAAGTCCAGGGCCGTGGCGAACTGGCCCTGGCCATCCTCGTGGAGCAGATGCGCCGCGAAGGCTTTGAACTGACAGTTGGCAAGCCGCAGGTCGTCACCCGGAACGTGGATGGCAAAATTCACGAACCGATGGAGCACATGACCATCGATGTGCCGGAAGAATACCTTGGCTCCGTCACCCAGCTGATGGCGGCCCGCAAGGGACGCATGACGAACATGGCAAACCATGGCACTGGCTGGTGCCGCATGGAATTCGTTGTTCCCGCACGTGGCCTGATCGGTTTCCGTACCAAGTTCCTCACGGACACCCGCGGAGCCGGTATTGCTGCGTCAATCTCCGAAGGTTACGAGCCGTGGGCCGGTCCGATCGAGTACCGCACCAACGGCTCGATGATTGCGGACCGTGCCGGCGTTGTGACGCCGTTTGCAATGATCAACCTGCAGGAACGTGGTTCCTTCTTCGTTCGTCCCACCTCTGAGGTCTACGAGGGCATGATTGTTGGCGAGAACTCACGCGCTGACGACATGGACGTCAACATCACCAAGGAAAAGAAGCTCACCAACATGCGTGCGGCGTCGTCAGATACTTTCGAGAACCTGACTCCGCCGAGGGACCTCACGCTCGAGGAATCCCTGGAGTTCGCCCGCGAGGACGAGTGCGTGGAAGTTACTCCGGAGTCCATCCGTATCCGCAAGCTCATCTTGGACACCAGCGAGCGCGCGAAGTCCAACCGCGCCCGCGCCAAGTCCTAGCATCAGCGCCGGCCTAAGCCAGCACAGAACGGATGATTAAGGGGGCTGCCGGTACGGCGGGCGGTATGACCGTCGCCGTACCGGCAGCCCTTTTCTGTGTCGCGGCAGGAACGATGCTGCACCGCCTGGTCCTTTCCCTAGCTGGACTCAATCTTCCCTTGGGCCTGTTCGGTGCTCTTGTGCTGATCGGGGCCGTCCAAGTACTGGTAGGAGCCTGGTCACGTTCCATGGCCGCCGTGGCAGTGCTCGGCGGTCTCAGCTACGCCGCTACGGGCTGGCTTGCAATGGCCCCGCCCGGCCAACGCCTCATCCTCGGGGACTTTCACGGCAACGCCTGGGTATTCGGCATTGCCGTGGTCACGTTGCTTGTGATGGTGTGGGTGCGTCGATTCCGTCGGCCCGGCGCCAGGACCTAGCAAGACCCAGCAAGAGCTAGCCGGCAAGATAGCCATGCATCCAGGCTTGTGGGCTCTGCCCCAGACGCACCTCGCACTTCCCGCCACCAGGGGTGGACATGCTCAACTTTGCGAGGTCTCGGTGAGCATAGTCGGTTATGCCCCAACTTTCGGATACTCAAAGGGACATGCGCTTCCCTTCAAGTTGAGCATGTCCAATCAAGCCTGCCACCAGTGGACTTCTTGACCCCTGAGCCCTCGAATATCCACATAGCGCACAGTCTGTGAACCATTGCCCATGGCATCGACTCACCATGTGATTATGCGAAAGATTATTGAGGTTTTGGAAGGGTTCGACGGCGTTGCTCGGGCCAAGTACCTGGTGGCCGCAGGTGTGCCAGCGTCGCAGGTTCGGTTGGCTATGTCCCAGGGCCTCCTGATGCGCGTGAGTAGGGGAGTCTATGCGCTCCCCGATGCTTCGCCAGTCCTTACGTCGATTAGGTCACTGCCTGCTGAGCCCACATGCGTCACTGCCGCGATCATTCAAGGACTATGGGTTCTGCATGAGCCGGTTAAGAAGCATATTGCCGTTACCCACAGCCGAAAGTATCCCGGCTATATCTGTCACAGGTTGCCGGGTTACCCCTCCGTGGCCGACATCGTGGTGCAGAGTCTGAGGTGTTTGCCTGACCTGGATGGACTGGTCATTGCAGAGTCGGCTGTGGTCACGAGGGGACTGCAATTGGGCGTTCTTCGGCAACGGCTGGCGGGCAGGAACAACGAACGAGAACGACTCCTAGTGGAGCAAATAGTCCCGCAGTCGCAATCGATCATTGAATGTGTAGCCCGTTATCACCTCCGGCGTGCCGGGTTCCACGTTGAGTCGCAAGTCAATGTGCCAGGCATGGGCCACCTCGATCTCATGGTTGACGGCAGGCTCGGAATCGAAACGGACGGTGCGGGATTTCACATGGACCAAGCAAGCTTTGAGGAGGACAGGCGTCGTTGGAACGTCACCACCAGATTGGGCGTTCCTACCTTGGTTGTGAGTTACAGGCTTCTGACAGAAAGGCCGCAAGAGTTTATTGCCATGGTGCGTGATGCCTTGGCAAGGCTCAATATGGCAGCTTAGAAGGTCGTCCTCAGCGCACGAAGGTGCTGCCTCATCGGCAGTGGGAAACGGTATGGAGGCTTTCAGGGTCCCGGACCTGCCCTCAAATGAGCATGTCCATTTTTCGTGGATCAGACGGGCGGCATTTGCTCCGCATTTGAGCGATGAAACGCGCATGTCCATCTTCCTCATCGGTCCGTCCAGTGGACATGCTCTGCCGATGCCGCAAGGAATGGACATAGTGGGTTGTGCCCAGTCCTGGGGCCTAGAAAAGGACATGTCCATAGGGTCTGGGGCGAAAAATTGAGCATGTCCAACGCGGTTGGGGTTGGTTGGGCATGCTCGGGCCCCGGGGGCGGGGGACGGGGGCGGGGGTCAGGTGCGCGGGCGCCGTCGTTCCGGCGCGGGAGGGACTTCTTTGGCCGCAACGACAAGGGTTAGTTCGATCCGGACGTCTGCAGTCCTGGTTCGCACAGTGCAGGACGCCTTGTCCGAGGACAGCAGGATGCCCAGCGCGTCAGTGAGGCCCTGCTCAAGACGGTAGCGGATCACAACGCGGGTTCCAGGGAGGGCGCCCGCGAGGTAATCCGCTGGGGATGTCCCGATGGGTTTGTCTGGGGCAGGTGTGGGAAGACTCACCCCTCAACACTAGGTCCCGGGTGTGGGTTCGCGGGAACGGGGCACGAGATAATAGGCTCAGGGTGGAAGAACCTCCCCGCACGCTTCACGCACCGGGAGAAGCAGAGCCGGTGCTGAACCGGAACAGAAGTGAGAGAGGCAAGCAACGTGACGTACGTAATTGCGCAGCCGTGTGTGGATGTCAAGGACAAGGCCTGCATCGAGGAGTGCCCTGTTGACTGCATCTACGAGGGGGAACGTTCCCTCTACATCCACCCGGACGAATGCGTTGACTGCGGCGCCTGCGAGCCCGTGTGCCCCGTTGAGGCCATCTACTACGAGGACGACACCCCTGACGAGTGGGCTGACTACTACAAGGCCAACGTCGAATTCTTCAATGAGATCGGCTCACCCGGGGGAGCGGCAAAGCTCGGCAACACAGGTACGGATCACCCGATGATCGCTGCACTGCCGCCGCAGAACCAAGACCACTGAGCAGGACCCTGTCGTGACCTCTTTCGGCCTGAGCCTGCCCGACTATCCGTGGGAAGCAATGGCCCCATACCTGGCGAAAGCCGCCAAGCATCCTGGCGGGGTAGTAAACCTTTCCATCGGCACCCCTGTTGATCCGACACCCAAGCTAGTGCAGGAGGCCTTGGCCTCGGCGGCCAACGCCCCGGGCTATCCCACAGTTCACGGCACCCCCGCCCTGCGTACGGCAATCGTTGAGTGGTTTGCCCGACGTCGCGGAGTTGCCGATATGGATCCGCAGAACGTCATGCCAACGGTAGGTTCCAAGGAACTCGTGGCCTGGTTGCCGCTGCTGCTTGGCCTGGGCGCGGGTGATGTGGTGGTTCGCCCCACTGTCGCATATCCCACATATGACATTGGCGCCACGCTGGCAGGTGCTACGTCCGTTGCCGCGGATGACCTTGACGAGCTCGATTCTGGAACGCGGGCCAGGGTCCGCCTAGTCTGGGTCAACTCGCCGGGCAACCCCACCGGAAGCGTCCGGGACGCAGCATCGCTGGCAGCCCTTGTTGACCAAGCCCGGTCAGTGGGTGCGGTTGTTGCGTCCGATGAGTGCTACGCAGAGTTGGGCTGGGGGGACTGGGATTTGCAGCGCGGCGGTGAGGCAGTGCCCAGTATCCTCGATCCGCGCGTCGCCCGAGGTTCGCACGAGGGTCTGTTGGCCGTGTACTCGCTCAGCAAGCAGTCCAACTTGGCCGGCTACCGGGCATCGTTCGTAGCTGGCGATCCGGCCATCATGGCCAACCTGGTGAACAGCCGCAAGCATGCCGGGATGATCGTGCCATATCCGGTCCAGGAGGCTCTTCGTGTTGCCCTCGGCGACGACGGACACGTGCAGGTGCAGAAGGACCTTTACCGGGGACGGCGCGAACGCCTCCTGCCAGCACTCACAGGGTGGGGATTGGACCTGCATCAGTCCCACGCAGGGCTCTACCTCTGGTGCACGGCGGGGGAAGACACCTGGGTCACCATTGACCGGCTTGCCGACCAGGGCATAGTTGCCGGACCCGGCGTCTTCTACGGGCTTGCCGGTGCAGGGTTTGTGCGTGTGGCCCTGACCGGTTCGGATGAACGGATTGATGCTGCTGTGGCCCGATTGGGCACAGACGCGTAACAATCCTGTGAAGGGCGCCACATATTGGCCCCTTTGGGGCTCCTTTGTGGTTTCGCGATTAGTGACACCTGCCGTGGAGCGGTAACTTTTTAAGTGACCATCAACGGTGGCCTTTGATTCGAAGGCAGCCCGGACGTCGGCTTCCGCTACAGCGGAGACCACGGTCGGCTCACCAGAGGTCGGATCAAGCTTTCGACAGAGGCCCAGGAGCCTCATGAAGGGGATTCCATGACTGAAGACAACAGCGCAACCCTGAAACACTCAGGTGGTGAGCTCAAGCTCCCGCGCATCCAGGTTGTCGAGGGAAACGAAGGCTACGACGTTTCCAAGCTCCTGAAGCAGACGGGCGCCGTTACCTACGATCCCGGCTTCATGAATACGGCGGCCACCAAGTCCGCCATCACTTACATTGACGGTGATGCAGGAATCCTGCGCTACCGCGGGTACCCCATCGAGCAGTTGGCACAGCACTCGAGTTTCCTTGAGGTCTCCTACCTGCTGATCTACGGCAACCTGCCCAGCGCCACTGAGCTTGAGGACTTCGACCAGAAGATTCGCCACCACACGCTCCTGCATGAAGAGCTCAAGGGCTTCTTCGGCGGTTTCCCTCGGGATGCCCACCCGATGCCGGTGCTGTCCTCCGCGGTGTCGGCGCTGTCCACGTTCTATCAGGACTCCCTGGACCCGAACAACGCCGAGCAGGTGGAGGTTTCGACCATCCGCCTGATGGCAAAGCTTCCCGTCATTGCTGCCTATGCGCATAAGAAGTCGATCGGGCAGCCTATGCTCTACCCGGACAATTCCATGAACCTTGTGGAGAACTTCCTGCGGCTGAGCTTCGGCCTGCCAGCTGAGCAGTACGAGATGGACCCGGTAGTGGTCAAAGCCTTGGACCTCCTGTTGATCCTGCATGCGGACCACGAGCAGAACTGCTCCACGTCCACTGTGCGCCTTGTCGGTTCTTCTGGGGCCAACCTCTTCGCGTCCGTTTCCTCTGGCATCCACGCCCTCTCCGGGCCTGCCCACGGCGGAGCCAACGAGGCGGTCCTCAAGATGCTTCGCCAGATCCAGGCTGACGGCACCAAGCCTGAGGATTACATGGAGAAGGTCAAGAACAAGGAAGATGGCGTGCGCCTGATGGGCTTTGGGCACCGCGTCTATAAGAATTATGATCCGCGCGCGAAGATCGTCAAGAACACGGCCCACGAGATCCTTTCCAAGCTCGGTGGCAACGACGAGATGCTGGACATTGCGCTGCGCCTCGAGGAAAAGGCACTCAAT
Source organism: Pseudarthrobacter sp. PS3-L1 (assembly GCF_030063285.1). Lineage (GTDB taxonomy): Bacteria > Actinomycetota > Actinomycetes > Actinomycetales > Micrococcaceae > Arthrobacter. Next base: position 311,145 of record NZ_JASISU010000004.1, read on the forward strand.
GATGATTACTTCATCGAGCGCAAGCTGTACCCGAACGTGGACTTCTACACCGGCCTGATCTACAAGGCCATGGGGTTCCCGGAGAAGATGTTCACTGTCCTCTTCGCCATTGGTCGCCTGCCGGGTTGGATCGCCCAGTGGCGCGAGTTGCAGGAGGACTCTGAGGCAAAGATTGGCCGTCCGCGCCAGCTTTACATCGGTGAAGCCGAGAGGGACTACCCCGCGCGGTAGGTTCCCTCCCAAGAGTGGGACGTAACGCACGACGGCGGCCGCTCACCTTCCGTGAAGGTGGGCGGCCGCCGTCGTGTGTTCGTGCAGCGCGTGGAAGCGCTCAGGAGACGTAGCCCTGGGGGTTGTTCTTCTGCCAGCGCCAGTGGTCCTCGCACATCTGGTCAACAGTCTTGGTGGTGGACCAGCTGAGATCCGCCAGGGCTGAGGATGCGTCTGCCCAGAACGCGGGGAGGTCACCTTCACGGCGGCCAGTGACTTCATAGGGGATGGATTGGCCCACGGCCTTTTCGAAGGACCGGAGCACTTCCAGCACGGAGGAACCGGTGCCGGAGCCCAGGTTCCACCTGAAGACGCCGGTACGGTCTGCAATGTGGTCCAGGGCTGCTACGTGTCCGCCGGCGAGGTCCACCACGTGGATGTAGTCCCGCAGGCACGTGCCATCAGGGGTGTCGTAGTCGCCACCGAAGACCATCAGCTTGTCGCGGCGGCCCACGGCCACCTGGGCGATGAACGGCACCAGGTTGTTCGGAATTCCCTGGGGGTCCTCACCGATCCGGCCGGAGGGATGGGCCCCGACGGGGTTGAAGTATCGCAGCAGTGCGATGTGCCAGCGGTTATCCGCAGCGCCAAGGTCCGTAAGGATGTCCTCGATCTGCTCCTTGGTACGCCCGTAGGGGTTGTTGGCGCCTATCTCCATTTTTTCCACGTAGGGCGTGGGATTGTGTTCGCCGTAGACGGTTGCCGAGGAACTGAACACGATGGAGCGGACGTCGTGTCGATCCATAACGCGGATCAGATTGAGGGTCCCCACGAGGTTGTTGTGATAGTACTTCAGCGGTTCGCGGACGGACTCGCCCACAGCCTTGAGACCTGCAAAATGGATGACAGCGTCAATTCCGGCCCCGTCAAAAACGGCATCGACTGCGGCTTCGTCCACCAGGTCAACGTGGTGGAACTGTGCGCTCTGTCCGGTCAGCTCAGCTACCCGGCGCAGCGATTCCTCACTTGAGTTCACCAGGTTATCGATGACCACAACAGAGTGGCCTGCTTCCTGAAGGGATAGAACAGTATGGGAGCCGATGTAACCGGTGCCCCCGGTGACCAGAATTTTCATGCCTCAAAACTATCCCATTGCGGCGTGTTCGGCTGAAGCAGGAGCACCTGATTGACGCATGCGGCGTGGTGGAAGGCCAATAGAGCACGGGTGTGCTAAAAAGAGGGATGCCCAAGATAGTTGATCCTGCAGAACGCCGCAAGGACATTGTGGACGCTGTGTTCCGCATCATCTGTGCTGATGGACTGGAAAGAGTCTCATTGCGGGAGGTGGCGGATGAAGCTGGCTTGGCTGTCGGGTCGGTGCGCCACTACTTCGCCAGCAGCGATGAGATGCTGACCTGGTCCTTCGCCGCTGTGGTGGACCGAGTGATATCCCGGCTGGATGCGTCCCTGGTTGACGTGGATGCGGTGGAACCGGGTTCAGCGGAGTATCGGACCAGGGTTCTTGCTCTCCTGTGCCAGTTCCTGCCTTTGGACGAAGAACGGGCCGTGGATTCCTGCGTCTGGCTTGCCTTCAAAAACGCGGCACGGATCAAGCCCACACTCGGTGCTGAGGCGGACCGAAGCCATCGACGCGTGGCGGCGGTCATTGGCCATGTGATCAGCGGACTCACCGACCGGGAAGACGATCAAGGCCTTGTGGTCCAGGCCGAGCACCTGTTGGCAACACTAGATGGCTTGGCCATGCACGCGCTCCTGCAAAGCGAATGGATGAGCGCCCAGGTGTGCCATGACGTGCTGGGTCGGCATCTCGACGGGCTCGGGGCTCCTACGGGGCGTGGAAATCCGGGCTGAAGCCACGGGGCCGTGGCCCGCGCAGATGGTGCTGCAGGCAGGCTTCGTGGAAAGTATCTGGGGGATGTTCCCTTCCCTCGCCGAAGCAAAGGAATAGAATGGCCCCGGGCAATGGTGCCGGTGCAGGCCGGCCCGCCTCGGCCAAGGAGGTAGTGGGTGTACCAGACACACGGTGATGGGTGGCAGATCACCATGGACGCGTCAGGGCCTTTGATGATAGCCCTGTTTGTTCGCGATGCGGCCGGGCTCCACAACGTTGGCCAGCCATTGCTGCCTGCGATCAGTCCCCGCGTCAGGGCTGTGGACCATTCCCATCTGACCGCCGAGGTTGGTGGCCTAGCAGCACTGCAGACGGAATGGGCTGCGTGGTGGGACCAGCTGCTGCGGGCACACCCACAGACTGTTCCCGAACTCACGCCGCCCAATTTTGAGCACTTCGCCAATTCTCCAGCACTCCAGATGGTCCTGCGCGCGCACTTCGGCACTGCCCTCACCTGGACCAGGGAGCGACGGAGCGACTATTCAGCACTTGAGATCGAAAGGCAAACAGCCGGTTCGGTCCAGGTGTTTGCGGATTTGGTCGATGACAGGTTGCTGGAGCTGGGCCGGCGTGCACATAACTTCACGCTGACCATTATTGAGCTTCCGCTGAAAGAACACCGCGCGTGGTTCCTTGAACCGGACCGCATCATCATGAGTGATGGTCTGCTGGCTGATCCGGTGACATTTCGCAGTTACGTCCAGCCCGTGATCGAACTGCTGGTCTGAGGGCCAGGCACGGGAGCGTCACCAGATCCCACCGAGCATGGTCAGCCAGCTGCTGGGGCCGAGCCCGTCGCAGGGGCAAAGTGGATTGTCACGCCGGGTGCAGTATCCGTGTCCACCCAGGATGAACCCTTGGTGCGATCCCAGGACCGGCCGTCAACGTCGACGGCCGTAATGCCCAGGTTTTTGGCTTGCGACACCGCCCACTGCGCAACGGACCAGGGCTGCGCGGACTCAACCCGGACCTCAGCGGGGGCCGACGTCGTGGCGATTGCGCCGAAGGCTTCCACAAGCGCAGCCGTGACGTCGTCGGCGTTTCCGCTGGTCTCTGGGGGCCGCAGGGTGCAGTTGATCGCCGCTGGGCTCTGGCCAGTAAGCCCGGAAGCGAAGGCTCTGCCCATGTTCTCGTGCTTGGCGTAGGCCTCCGGGAACGCCGAGCGCTGGACCCGCTGGGCAGCATCGGTGATTTCCAGATTCTGATAATCCGGAATGGTGACCAGCACGTCATAAAAAGCGTTGGCGGCATAGTACGGATCCATGACCTGCGCCTCAGTTCCCCACCCCTGGGTGGGGCGCTGCTGGAAAAGGCCACGCGAGTCCGGCCCGGCCGTGTCTCCGTAGTCAATATTCTGCAATCGTGATTCCTGCATAGCTGTAGCGAGGGCAATGGTGGCGGCCCGGGCTGGCAACCCACGCCGGACGGCAACGGCCGTGATCAGGGCTGCGTTCGCTGCCTGGTCAGTGGAAAGGTTTGCGGACAGATCACCCACGACGGCGGTGCAACGTTCCGTGACAAGTGTCTCGGAGCGCTGCACCGCAGTGACTGCCACATAGATACCGCCAACCACCAGGACCAGGACCAGGAAGACCACAAAGGTACGCCCGAGTGCCCGTTGTCGCGTCACGTGAAACTCCTGGGGCTAGGCTGGTGGATCAGTTGGCGTGCAGAGCATCGTTAAGTGCCACTGTCTGTCCTTTGCGGGGCAGGGCCTCCACTGCACCGGTGGTGGAATTGCGGCGGAACAACAGGTTGGGTACACCAGAGAGTTCCACGGCCTTGACGATCCTCGTGGTGTCTTCTCCCACTTCGTCCTTGGGGCCCGGAATACGTACCCGGGTGCCAGCCGTGACGTACAGGCCGGCCTCCACCACCGAATCGTCTCCCACACTGATGCCTACGCCGGAGTTCGCACCCAGGAGCACACGCTGTCCGATGACGATCTTTTCCTTGCCGCCACCAGAGAGGGTTCCCATGATGGAAGCGCCACCGCCAACATCGGTACCGTCGCCTGCCACAACTCCTGCAGAGATGCGGCCTTCGACCATGGAGGAGCCCAGCGTTCCAGCATTAAAGTTCACGAATCCCTCATGCATCACGGTGGTGCCTTCAGCGAGGTGCGCACCCAGGCGGACCCTGTCGGCGTCGGCGATCCGTACTCCCGTTGGAACGACGTAATCCACCATCCGCGGGAATTTGTCGATACCGTACACGGTGACTGCGCCACGGCGGCGCAGCTTGGCGCGGGTCAGTTCGAATCCCTCGACTGCGGCAGGGCCAAAATTCGTCCAGACAACATTGGGGAGCTTCCCGAAAACACCGTCCAGATTGATGGAATTGGGCTGCACCAGGCGGTGTGAGAGAAGGTGGAGGCGGAGGTAGGCATCTGCCGTATCGGCGGGAGCCTCGTCCAGGTGGATCTGGACAAAAACAACTTTCTGTTCCGTGCCACGGTCGGCGTCCGTGCCGCTGGCAGCAATTTCCGTCAGTGTCGAGTCGGCATTCTCGACGGCCCGTAACTGTTCCGCTGCAACACCAAGAGTGGGTTCCGGGAACCAGACATCCAACACTGTTGCATCCCCATTGCCGGTAGCGATGGTGGCCACACCGAACCCGAAGGCAGAGCGTGAATCGGTTGGGGCTGTCAGGGAATCGGTCGTGGCAGAAGCAGCAGTCTCAGTCATGACTCCAGTCTATCGAGGGTCATCGCATAGACCCGAACTAGACTGGGCTTGTGACTGCCACCCATGACCCAGCCCAGCCCACCAGCCCCACTGGTATCCCGTCTTCAGCTGCCATCCCGCTGGATTTGCGCCAGGATGTAGCTCTCCTTACCGCGGACATCATGAACATCGAGAGTGTTTCCGGGAACGAACGCATCCTTGCCGACGCTGTGGAAACTGCCCTCCGTGGACTGCCCGGCCTGAGTGTGTTGCGTGATGGCGATTCGATTATTGCCCGGACGGAACTGGGCCGCAGTGAACGGGTGATCCTTGCAGGGCATCTGGATACCGTTCCGCTGCCCACCGCGGAGGGTGCTCTTGGGACGGTTCCCGTTTCCTGGGAATCGGGCACCCCGGGCCAAGGCGTTCTCTTTGGTCGTGGTGCCACGGATATGAAGGGTGGTGTGGCTGTCCAGTTGGCGGTCGCAGCAGCACTGTTCGACGACGGCGCAGAGCCGGCCCGCGACGTCACATTCGTTTTTTATGACCATGAGGAAGTTGAGGCGGTCAAGAGCGGGCTGGGGCGGCTGGTCCGCAACCACGGTCATCTACTGGACGGCGACTTCGCGATTCTGCTCGAACCCACGCACGGGACGGTGGAGGGCGGCTGCAATGGGACCATCCGGTTTGAAGCGAGCACGGTGGGGGAGGCTGCCCACTCCGCCCGGGCATGGATGGGCAGCAATGCCATCCACGCTGCAGGACCCATCCTGGCCCGGCTTGCGGACTACGTTCCAGAGACAGTGCCGGTGGAGGGCCTGGACTTCAGGGAAAGCCTGAATGCCGTCCGTATCAAGGGCGGCACCGCGGGAAACGTCATCCCTGACGCCTGCGTCGTGGAGATCAACTATCGATTTGCACCAGACAAGACTCCAGACCAGGCAGAAGCCCATGTCCAGGAGCTCTTGCAGGGCTTCACTGTGGTGCGCACCGATGCGGCAGCTGGCGCCCGCCCAGGCCTCAGCCACCCTTCCGCGGCTTCCTTTGTTGCGGCTGTGGGAGCCGAACCGAAACCGAAGTACGGCTGGACGGATGTTGCCCGGTTCAGTGAGCTCGGAATTCCAGCGGTGAACTTTGGCCCGGGTGACCCACTGCTGGCCCACAAGGACAATGAACACGTGGACGCTGCGGCTATCCGTGAGTGCCTCCGGGCAATGCAGTCCTGGCTCAAAGGGTAGATAGCTCCAGCCCCTATGGAAGCTTCAGATACGCAAAAGGTCCGGAACCATGGTTCCGGACCTTTGCCGTTGGTGCCCAAATTTCAGGCAACAGCACTCATGGATCAGACGGCCTGGCCGGTGGAACCGGGGCCCTTTCCGCCCGTGGCAGCCTCAATCTTCAGGTTTGGTGGTGCAATACCGCCAGCGGCTTTTTGGGAGCCGCGGCGTTCGATCCAGACAGCCACCCGCGAGACCGCAATGTTGATGGCGATGTAGATGGCTGCCGCCACAAAGAAGATGGGGAAGAGGTAGGCGGGTCCCAAGAAGTCTGCCATCACCTGGACAGCTCGGAGGAGTTCGCCGTACGCGACAATATAGCCCAGTGACGTGTCCTTCAGGAGCACCACCAGCTGTGCCACCAGAGAGGGCATCATGCGGCGCACTGCCTGGGGGAGCTCAACCAGCAACCGTGATTTGAAGCTGGTCAGGCCGATGGCCAGGCCAGCTTCGCGTTGGCCTTTGGGCAGTGACTGGATACCGGCGCGGATGATCTCGGAAAAGATGGCTGCGTTGTAGAGGACCAAGGCTGCCACGACTGCAAGGAACGAACCGGTGGCAAAAACCAGCAGGATGAAGAGCATCATAAGGACCACGGGCATGCCGCGGAGGAACTCCAGGACAATCCGGGTGGGGATTCTGATCCAGGGCACCAAGGAAATGCGCAGCAGGCACATGAGCAAGCCCAGGGGGAAGGCGATGACTGCGGCAAGAGCCGCTGCCGACAGCGTCGACCCTAGACCATTGGCAATCAGGGTCCATACATCGGCCCTGCCGAAGATGGCCCAACGCTTGGCCTCGAAAATACCTTGATTCGCCAGTGTGACAATGACCCACGCCAGCAGGCCGAGGATGACCACTGCTCCAGCGACCGAGGCGATTAGTGAGATTCGCCGGGCCTTCGGGCCGGGGACGTCGTAAAGGACAGAACTCATCGGGAGATCGCCACCTTTCGTTCTACGGTGCTGGCCAGAATGCCAAGCGGAACAGTCAGGAGCAGGTAGAAGAACGCCACGCCAAGGAGAACGGTGGTAACTGCATCACCGTTTGCGTTGGCAAGTTGACGTCCGTAGCCGAAGAGCTCTAGAACAAAGAAGGCGCCAGCAACGGACGAATTCTTGACCAGGGCAATCAGGATATTGATCAACGGCGGGATCACCGTCCTCAGAGCCTGCGGCAGGATGATGAGGCTTAGTACCTGGCCGAAGTTCATGCCGATGCTGCGGGCGGCTTCGGCCTGGCCCACGGGCACGCTGTTGACGCCAGATCGGACGGCTTCTGCGATGAAGGCAGCAGTGTAGGCGCTCAGCGCAATGATGGCTGCTACTTCAAACTGGGCGAAGCTGACACCCAGGCGCGGCAAGACAATCGCCGCAAAAAAGAACGCAATCGTCAGTGGAGTATTGCGCAGGATCTCGACATAGACAGTGCTGAAGCCGCGGAGGGCCGCAACGGGGGAGACCCGGGCTGCGGCGAGAAGTGTGCCCAGGATCAGGGCAATGACGCCGGATACGGCGGAAAGAAAGAGCGTTCGGAGGAATCCCTCCCAGTACAGGGGGAGATTCTCGATGATGACGTCCATGGGATCCTTCGGCTGGGAGTGGACGGAGAAAAACAAGACTCCCGGTATCGGGATTCCTGCTGGCAGGAATCCCGATACCGGGTGACTTCTGGTTAGTAACGGTCCAGTGCGGGCAGGTCGGGGACGGTCTTGATGACGGTGCCTGCGGTGTTCTCCCAAGCCGTCTTGTAGGATCCGTCTTCCTGGAAGGATTCCAGCTGGTCGTTGATCCAGTTGCGGAACTCGGTGTCATCCTTCTTGAGGCCGATGCCGTAGGGCTCCTTGGTGAAGGTCTCGTCCGAGGCGAGCTTGAAGGCCTCAGGCTCCTTGTCTACCAAGCCAGCCAGGATGACGTTATCTGTGGTGATGGCTTCCACCTGCTTGTTGCGCAGTGGTTCCAAGCACGCTGAATAGGTCGCTGCCGGGACCAGTTCTGCGCCGTACTTGTCCACAATGGTGGCGGCCGGGGTCGAGCCCGTCACGGAGCAGACCTTCTTGCCCTTGACGTCTTCAGGGGTCTTGATGGAGTCATTGTCACTGTTGACCATCAGCGCCTGGCCAGCTTCGTAGTATGGTCCAGCGAAGCTGACTTCGGCCTTGCGCTTGTCGTTAATTGTGTAGGTAGCGATGACGAGGTCAACCTGACCCTGCTTGATAAATTCTTCGCGGTTCGCAGAAACGGTTTCTGACCATTCGATCTTGTCTGCAGCAATGCCCAGTTTGGCTGCGATGAGCTTCCCCATTTCCACGTCGAAGCCAACCGGCTTGCCGTCAAGGCCAACTTGACCGAACAACGGCTGGTCGAACTTCGTGCCAATTTTGACGGTGCCAGCCGACGAAAGTTTTTCCATGGTGGTACCAGCGGCAAACGTGGGTGCATCTGCGACAGTCGGGTCCTCGGTGGAGCCCATGGTCCCGCCGCCGCAGGCGGAGAGGGAGAGTGCCAGTGCAGCGGACGCTGCAACGAAGATCGACTTGCGCCGGGTCATAAATGCCTTCATGACATTCCTTTCATAGTGACCGTGCTGGACGGCCGGGATGCGAGTGGAGTGAGTGGAGGGGTGCGTAGAACTGCAGGGGGTATTCGTGGGGAGCCGAGCGTTAGTGGGTCAGGAGCTTGGAGAGGAAGTCCTTGGCGCGGTCGCTCTTCGGATTCGTGAAGAATTCTTCGGGTGTTGCATCTTCGACGATCTGCCCGTCAGCCATGAAGACCACCCGATCTGCTGCCTTGCGGGCGAAGCCCATCTCGTGGGTGACGACAATCATTGTCATGCCTTCCTTGGCCAGTTGCACCATGACGTCCAGGACCTCGTTGATCATTTCCGGATCCAGCGCCGAGGTTGGCTCGTCGAAAAGCATGACCTTGGGTTTCATTGCCAGTGCGCGCGCGATAGCGACGCGCTGCTGCTGCCCACCGGAGAGCTGCGCGGGCAGCTTGGGTGCCTGGTGGCCGACGCCCACGCGCTCCAGCAGCGCCATGGCATCCTTGTCAGCTTGGGCCTTCGGGACACCCTTGACTTTGATGGGACCAAGAGTGACGTTCTCGAGGATCGTCTTATGGGCAAACAGGTTGAATGACTGGAAGACCATACCGACGTCCGCCCGGAGCTGCGCGAGCTCCTTGCCCTCTTCGGGCAGGACTTTGCCGTCAATACTGATCACGCCGTCTTCAATGGTCTCAAGACGATTGATGGCGCGGCAGAGCGTTGACTTGCCCGATCCTGACGGGCCGATGACCACAACTACCTCGCCCTTGCGGACATGGAGGTTGATGTCCTTGAGAACGTGCAGCTGGCCGTAGTGCTTATTGACGGCGTTCAGGGAGACGAGGGCATCGCCGGGCGCTTGAGTTGTCATATGTCGAATGTAGCGAACTATGGCGCAATATGACGCCAATCACTCCTCCATGGCGTGGATCGTAATTCAAGAGATACCTGTTTGGTGCAGTTAGCCTAGTTTCATGAGCATTGACCCAGACCAGACGCACCCGTCCCAGCCCAGGCGAAAAGGCCCCCTTGAATACCGTCGCAAGCTGGCCCGCGTGGAAATGTCGGACCAGCATCTGCTGGATACCAAGGGTCCCGGTCAGTTCATCCACACCGACCCGTGGCGGGTACTGCGGATCCAGAGCGAATTCGTCGAGGGTTTTGGTGCACTGGCAGACCTTGGTCCGGCCGTCAGCGTCTTTGGATCTGCCCGGACGCGGCCTGGACAGCGCTTCTACGACATGGGAATCGAAGTCGGCCGGCACCTGGCTCTGGCAGGGGTGGCTGTGATCACCGGTGGCGGGCCAGGTTCCATGGAGGCGGCCAATAAGGGCGCCGTAGAGGGTGGGGGTGTTTCCGTCGGACTCGGCATCGAGCTGCCCTTCGAACAGGGAATGAACCAGTGGGTCGATCTCGGGGTGAATTTCAGGTATTTCTTCGCACGGAAAACCATGTTCGTGAAATACGCCCAAGGCTTTATTGTCCTGCCTGGCGGGCTCGGGACGCTGGATGAACTCTTCGAGGCAATGGTCCTGGTCCAGACGCAGAAGGTCACATCCTTTCCCATAGTGTTGCTCGGCTCCGAGTTCTGGGGCCCCCTGATTGACTGGATTAAAGGCACGCTCGTTGTGGAGGGAATGGTGTCGGAGAAGGACCTTGACCTTGTGCAGGTGGTGGATGATCCTGCTGAAGCGGTGCGGCTGGTCCTTCAGGGCTCGGTCCGTCCGGCTCCTGGCAGCGCTGAACTTGGCCCTGAGCAAGAACTGAGGCCTGAGTAGGCGTCACTGCAGCGCCTGGCGGGTTCAGACCGCGCGTGAACTCACCGTGTGCCAGATAGCAGGATCCAATTCTGGCACCATTGGTGCGTGAGCTATTTTCTCGTGGTCCTAGCAATAGGTGTTCTCGGAGCAGCGGCCTGGGCTGGTGTGGGCATCTCCCGTGGCGCTAAAAAAGGTGGGGCCGGAGTGGTGCTAGACGGGCTGGACCAGCCCGTGGCCAGCCTGCCTCCGGTTCTGCTCCCCGCCACTGTGGTCCCATCCGATCTTGATTCCATCCGTTTTGGCGTGGGCCTGCGGGGGTACAGAATGGACCAGGTTGACCAGGTTCTTGATGAATTGCGCGAACACTTGGCGCTGCGCGACGCTGAGGTCACACGGCTGACAGGACTGCTTGCAGACGGGCAAGCAGTGGCTCAGGGCAAGGCATGACTCCAGCTACAGGTGGAGGTTCCCGGGCCGCCACGCACAGGGCCCAGCCTGCGTCCCACCCTTCGGCTGACTCCATCGCGGACAGCACACTCACGCCGAACAGCGCAGGAATCGGCCTCAGACTGTCCGCCGCCGTGGCCCGGCTGCCGTGGTGGGCCCAGGTTCTTTTCATCTATGGCGCTGCCAGAGTTTTCAGTGCGCTTATCTTCATGGGGGCCGCGTTGAAACAGGGTGTGAGCCCCTGGTTCCCGGCAGCACCGGACTACTGGAACTTCATCTATATCTGGGACGCTCGCTGGTATGGAGAAATCCTCACGAACGGGTACCCCTCTGCGTTGCCGGTGAGCGATGCTGGAGTGGTCCAGGAGAACGCCTGGGCCTTTTATCCTGTTTTTCCACTCCTGGGCAGGGGACTCGTACTCCTGACGGGAATGCCGACAGCTGCTGCCCTCACGGTGGTGGCAATGCTTGCGGGTATTGCAGCGTCCCTGGTGGTGTACCTGCTCTTCCGGCACCTTGCCAGCCACCGGGATGCCCTCTGGGGGACTACGTTTGTCGCGATGTTCCCCGTTTCGGCGATCCTCCAGGTCCCCTATGCAGAATCGCTGAACCTGCTCCTGCTCTCTGGTGCACTCCTTCTGGTGCTCAGGCACAACTTCACCTGGGCGATTCCGGTGGTCCTGGTGATGTGCCTTTCGCGGCCAGTAGGGGTGCCGTTCGCGGCTGCTCTGGGATTCCTCTTCCTGATCCGCCTCTACCAGGCGTGGAGGATTCCGCACCGATCACCGCTGAACACCCGCCAACTGGTGGAGCTGGGCGCACTGGTTGTGGCTGGCTGTGTGGGTGCGGTTCTGTGGCCCGCCATGGCCTGGCTCGCTACCGGCGACATTACGGCCTACACGAAAACCGAAACTGTGTGGCGTGGAGAAGAGTTGGTGCCATTCAAACCGTGGTTTGATACCGGGATTGATCTCTTTGGGCCGGTCCTAGGGCTCGTTGCGCCGTTCGTTTTTGCAGGGCTTTTCACGTGGTTGATGTTCGTGCCTCCCGTGGTGCGCCTGGGAAGTGAGATTCGACTGTGGTGCGCCTGCTACATGGGCTACCTCCTGATCTTCCTGCACCCGCAAACAAGTACTTTTCGGCTGTTGCTGCCGCTGTTTCCCCTTGCCCTCGGGGCCGTGTGGCTTTCACGTTCCCGTGCATACCGAGGGACTGTGCTTTTGATGTTTGGGTTGCTGCAGTTGGTCTGGATCGTCTGGCTATGGGCCTGGGCGCAATTGCCCGGCGGAGGGGACTACCCGCCCTGACAGCACGTTTGAGGGCTACTTCCGCAGGTCAGGGGCACAAACGGGCTCAAGGCGATGCCTGTCATGGCAGGCCGGCCACTAAATGACCCAGGAACCGGATGCCGCCCCAGGAAAAGTCCATCAATTAGCTCCGGCTGGGGAATTACAGGATAATAGAGCCCAAGCAAGGACAAATGCAGTTGACGTTCAGTGATGGCTCCGGCGCCAGCCAGGGCATCCGGGCTTGAATGACCGTGCGGACACGGCCCAACCGGGCTGGCATGTCCTTTGGACTAATGGAGGGGAAGACCTCATGGCGGCAATGAAACCACGCACCGGCGATGGCCCTATGGAAGTAACCAAAGAGGGCCGCAGCCTCATCATGCGCGTCCCGCTCGAAGGCGGCGGACGCCTGGTGGTGGAGCTCAATGCCGCAGAGGCGGCGAATCTTAGGGAGTGCCTCGTAGGCGTGACCGAATAACTCTCCGGATAATGCGCCATTGCTTGGGGATGGCGTTTACGCCGAGGCGCGAGTACGGGGCGGGAATCTGATGGGAAAGGGTCCGTGGCACAGCCACGGACCCTTTCTCATGGACTCAATACCCGGCCCGACGTCTGTTCTGGGCAGCGGCGGGCGTGGATTGCTACTTTTTAACGGCGACGAGCAATCCGTCACCAGTGGGCAGCATGGCTGAGGCGAGGCGGTCGTCGTCACGGATGCTCCGGCCAACCTGCCGGAGGATGACGGTTGTGGAGTCCCGGGCGGCCGGATTTGCCACACGGTCCTTGTCCAGGGCGTCGTTGATGATCAGCAGGCCGCCCTTTTTCAGCAGTCGGATGGCCTGGTCCACGTAGCGGGGAAGGCTTGGCTTATCCGCGTCAATGAAGACGAGGTCATAAGCGGAATCTGTAAGCCGTGGAAGGACGTCGCCAGCGCGGCCGGAGATGGTCCGGGTCCTGTTTGCTGGACTCCCCGCCTCCTGGAACGCCTCACGTGCCGCACGCAGGTGCTCGACGTCGACGTCGATGGTGGTCAGGACTGACTGCGGCGAGAGTCCACGGAGCAGGCAGACGCCAGAAACTCCGGCGCCTGTGCCGATCTCCACGGCCGTCTGCGCTTTTGACGCGGCGGCGAGGACTGTCAGCATGGCACCTACACCCCTGCCGACCGGAGTGACCCCCAATTCGAAGGACCGTTCGCGCGCATGCAGCAGGACCTCATCCTCAGCAGGCAGATCCTCTGCGTATGACCAGCTGGTGGACTTATCGGCGCTCATGGAATTCGCTTTCAGGGCAGGAGGGATGCAACCCCTCCAGCCTACTGCGTAACGGCTCGTCAGGGACCCAACCAGACTGCAGCCGATCAGGAAACTCCCAGCCAACTTTGACAAAATAAAACTCCGGTCATCCAACAGGCGATCGGCGCCGAATCAAGAGCATTAGAGTATCCGGGCGTGAGCACATCCAGAAGGAGAGTGGACTCTTGTCATCAACAGTTTTGGCACCTGTCCCTGCAGTCGAAAGCGCAGTCACAGAGTGGGTCCGACCCACATGGGATGAAGTAGTGACCAACCACTCTGCAAAGGTCTACCGGCTTGCCTATCGGCTGACCGGCAACAAATTTGATGCCGAGGACCTCACTCAGGAAGTTTTTGTCCGTGTCTTCCGGTCCTTGGAAAATTTCAAGCCTGGCACTTTGGACGGCTGGCTGCACAGGATCACCACCAACCTCTTCTTGGACCAAGCCCGGCGTAAGAGCCGCATTAGGTTCGATGCGCTCTCCGACGACGCCGAGTCCCGGCTGCCAGGCCGTGAGCCTGGGCCGGAACAGAGCTTTGAGTTCAACAACCTGGACCTTGACGTGCAGGCAGCCCTAGAGGAGCTCCCGCCCGACTTCCGGGCTGCTGTGGTGCTCTGCGACCTCGAGGGGCTCTCCTACGATGAGGTCGCAAGCGCTCTCGGTGTCAAACTTGGCACTGTGCGTTCGCGAATCCACCGAGGCCGGACCATGCTCCGCGAGAAGCTTGCCCACCGTGATCCCTGCCCCGCTACACGGAAGCCGCGCCTGTCGATGCCTCGCATCGCGGGCATCCGCTGACTGGCCCGCTGCGTCCTGGGAGGGGCTTCCTCCGCACCCACGGGCGCAGTCCTGAGCATCTGGAATCCTGCCGTGACTGCAGTGAAGCTGCGGTTCGCCAGCAGCAATACCTCCGTCGACTGCGTGACGCGGAGATCCCAGAGCCGAGCGCCGACCTTCAGCATCGGCTCTTGAACCGAACCGCGCACTTGGCGGCCGCCCCAGTGCCAGCGGCAGAAGCACCTGTGAGCGCCGCCGTTGGCATGGCTTTTGCGGCTGGCGGGGCAGCAACTGCGGGAGCCTTGGTCTTGGCAGTCTTTACGCTTGGCTCCCCGGCTGCGCCGGCAACCGCTTCCGCGGGGGCCCCGGGCGCTGCGCTTGTTCTTGAGCAGGAGTCGCACACGGAGTCGACGCAACTGCCAACTGGCGGTCAGGGCTCTGCCTTTGGTCCAGAGACGCCCGTTGATGGTAGTGGTCCCGAGGGTGATTCGCCCGGGGGCGTGGAGGCCGTTGTGCTCACCGCAGCCGATCTCCAGGAACTGCAGCTCGACGGTTGGGCATGTCCAGGCCTGCGGGGACTCGGATATACGGTGACGGAAGCTTCTGCCCACATGCAGGCCGGAGCTCCAGCGGTAAAACTGCGGCTGGCCGCTGGGGCTCATGAGGTCACCGTAGTGGAACAGCATGCCGCGGGCGGAAACATCGGTGGCCCTGAAGCGCCTTTCCCTGGGGATGGGTTTATCGAGGTGCCGCTCGACGCAACAACTGATGAACCAACAACTGATGAACGGGGCGGGAGCCTGTGGGTGCGGGAAGGCACGCCCTGGGAAGCTGTCTACCGCACCGACGACGCGACCTATACCTACAGTTCCACTGCACAGCCTGCTGAGGCAGAGGATGAAATCAGGCATCTCATGACCGAAGACAGGGCAGCGGGCAGAGGTATAGCGGTTGGGTCTGGCCCCAGCTCAGCCGAGGTTCCGGAAACTTTTTCAACGCGTGTGCAGCGGGGGTTCCTCCGGATGACATCACTGTTTACACAGTGAGGGTTCCCTGATGAACCACGGGCCGCCGAGCCGCTACTCAGCACTGCTGCGCGAATCGTCACCTGCGTCGGGTAAAGGGTAATCTTCCTTACGTGGGAATCAACGGCCCGGAGTTTTTTGTTCTGCTGCTCATCGCAATTCTGGTGATCGGCCCCACCCGCCTGCCCGAGTACACGCAGAAGCTGGCCAACCTGGTCAAGGAAGTCCGCCGGATGGCCAGCGGCGCGCGTGAACAGATCAAAGATGAAGTCGGGATCGACATTGACGACGTCGACTGGAAAAAATACGATCCGCGGCAGTATGATCCGCGGCGCATCATCAAGGAAGCGCTCATGGACGACGAGCCCTTCAAGGCCGTGAGCTCGGGAGCTCCCGCCGCTGTGGCTGCCGTAGCAGGAGCTGCTGCAGTGCCACCTACGGAGCCCGAAAACGCCCCGACATACAAGGAACGCCAGGTCATCAGGCTGGGTGCCGGCGAATCCGCGCCGTTTGATTCTGAGGCAACCTGAGCATCTGAGGTACCCCAGACACCACCCGGGAAGCGTCGATGTTCATGGTCTGCGTTATCGGGGCTGGACGTCCAGTTTCAAGGTTGTCAATCCACGGGGCCTTGCGGCAAGCCCTCTGGCAATACTGGTCAGGGCTGCCCCCGCAGGGGACTCCGGGGCCGACAGCACAAGAGGATGACCGGCGTCGCCACCTTCTCTCAGTGTGATGTCCAGGGGGATCTGGCCCAGCAGCGGCACGTCAGTTCCTACAGTGGTTGACAGCCTTGCGGCCAGGATGTCCCCACCACCGCTGCCGAAGAGATCCATCCGGCTCCCGTCCGGCAGCTCCAGGAATGACATATTCTCGATAACCCCGGAAACGGCCTGCCCGGTCTGTGTTGCAATTGCGCCGGCCCGTTCGGCAACATCTGTCGCTGCAGCCTGTGGCGTGGTGACCACAAGGATCTCTGCCCTGGGCAGCAGTTGCGCCACGGAGATGGCGATGTCTCCAGTGCCGGGCGGCAGGTCAAGGAACAAGACGTCAAGATCGCCAAAGTAAACGTCGGTGAGGAACTGTTCCAGGGCCCTATGCAGCATGGGTCCGCGCCATGCCACGGGCTGATTCCCGCTGACAAACATGCCGATCGAAATCACCTTGACGCCAAACGCCACGGGCGGCAGGATCATGTCATCCACCCGGGTGGGCACCTGCGTGATTCCGAGCAACCCCGGCACGGAGAAACCGTAGACGTCCGCATCCACAATCCCAACACGTAGGCCCGTCGCCGCCATGGCACATGCCAGGTTCACGGTAACGGAGGATTTCCCCACGCCACCTTTGCCGCTGGCCACGGCAAAGATTTTTGTCAGTGATCCCGGTTGGTTGAAGGCAATGACGCGCTGCGCGGTGGAGCCGCGAAGCATCTCCTTGAGGGCATCGCGCTGGGACTGGTTCATGACCTGGAGATCGACGTCGACGCCCGAGACACCAGCAACTGCTGAGAGGGCCGATTCACAGTCGGCAGTGATGGTCCCGCGCAGCGGACACCCGGCAATGGTCAACAGCACCACCACCTTGACGCGACCAGCTGACGTGATCTCTACAGAATCGACCATTCCCAGTTCGGTGATGGGCCGGCGAAGTTCCGGGTCAATCACCGTGGCGAGTGCAGCGTCTACTGCCTGGGACAGCGGTGTTGTCATGGGGGAGGGCTCAGCTTTCGCGGGGTGTGTCGGTACTGCGTGATTTTCTCGGCTGGGAGGAACCCTCGGGTGTGGAATTCCTGGTCGCGGAATCCTTCCGTGGCGCGCGCTCAGAGGACGAGGACTTTTGTCGTGGAATCTGTTGGGTGCGGGGCGAACGCTGCTTGTCCTTGCGGTCCCTGACCCGCTCCTTGGCGCGTTCGCGCGGCGATTCTGTCCCGCCGTCGTCGTCCGTGTCCTGGTCCTGGTCCTTGAACTCCTCCTGGGCTTCCAGCAGATCCTCCAGCAGTGAACGCAACTCCGTGCGGACGTAATCCCGCGTGGCCACCTCGCGCAGGGCAATACGCAGCGAGGCCAGCTCGCGGGTGAGGTACTCCGTGTCGGAGAGGTTCCTTTCCGCACGCTGACGGTCCTGCTGAAGGGATACCCTGTCGCGGTCATCCTGGCGGTTTTGGGCCAGCAGTAGCAGGGGAGCGGCGTAGGAGGCCTGGAGGGAGAGCATCAGCGTCAGCAGGGTAAACCCAAGATCCCTCGAATCAAACTGCCATTCGACAGGCGCCACCGTGTTCCACAGCAGCCAGAAGATGCAGAAAACTGTCATATAGACCAGGAACTGCGGGGTGCCCATAAACCGCGCGAAACCCTCCGTGGTTTGCCCAAAGGCATCCGGGTTTGGCGAGAATTTCGGCAGGATCCGCTGCCGGCCACTCAAGGGGGTATCGAGGCCTGCGCTGCTTCGTTTGTGGTTGTTGCGCGGCGATTTGGAGTTGTTCAGGTCAGCCAATGCGTCCTCCAAGTTTCCGGATGGGAGCGTCATCCTCGTGTGCCCGCCAGTCGTCGGGTAGGAGATGGTCCAGGACGTCATCAACAGTCACTGCACCCACCAGCCGACCATCCCGGTCGACCACTGGCAGGGAGTTCAGGTTATACGTGGCCAGTGCCCTAGCCACCTCGCTGATATGGGCAAGATCCGAGACCGGTTCGAGGTTTTTGTCCACCAGGTTGCCCAGCGGCTCCGGCGGTGGGAAGCGCAGCAGTTGCTGGATGTGCACCACGCCCAGGAACCGTCCGGTGGGAGTTTCCATGGGCGGGCGGGTGATGAAGATCGACGACGCCAGGGCAGGCGAGAGCTCCTCGCGTCTGACATGGGCAAGCGCCTCCGCCACCGTCGCCTCGGGTGGCAGGATCACAGGCACCGGAGTCATCAGGCCACCGGCTGTATCCTCGTCATATTCGAGGAGTCGCCGAACGTCTTCCGCATCCTCCGGGGCCATCAGCTGAAGAAGTTCCTCGGCCTGTGCCGTGGGCAGCTCGGCGAGCAGGTCAGCGGCGTCGTCTGGATCCATTTCCTCCAGGACGTCTGCGGCGCGTTCAACGTCCAGGGCAGAGAGGATCTCCACCTGGTCATCCTCGGGCAGTTCCTGAAGCACGTCGGCAAGTCGCTCGTCCTGAAGCTCGCTGGCAACTTCAAAGCGTCTTTTGTCGCTCATCTCATGCAGGGCTTCGGCAAAGTCGGCGGGCTTCAGGTCCTCGTGGGTGACAACAAACTGCCGTGCGGCCTGTGGCTCGGCACGCGTACCCTGGTTGGCATCGGCCCAGTCAACGATCAGCGTCTCGTTACGCCGCAGCCTGCTCAGGGGAGAGAGCGAATGCCCTCTTCGGACAAAAAGTTTGCTGACAAACCAGTCGCGGGAGCGGTGCTGGTCCATCGCAATATCTTCAATGGTGGCGTCTCCGCTGCCATCCGTGAGGGTAACCCGACGATCAAAGAGCTCTGCCACCACTAGGGTTTCCGCACCGCGCTGTTCAAAGCGGCGCAGATTGACCAGTCCAGTGCAGATCACCTCGGTCTGGTCAATGGACGTAACCCGGGTCATTGGAACGAACACGCGCCTCTTGCCCGGAACTTCCACGACGATGCCAACCACATGGGGTGGTGCGTTATTGCTTCTGGACAGCACCACGACATCGCGCAGTCGGCCCAGACGGTCGCCCAGGGGGTCGAAAACGTCCAGTCCGAGGAGGCGCGCTACAAAGACTCGGGAAACATTGGTGCTCACGTCCTACAGGCTACCGAGTCTGCTCTCCTTTAGCTGAATTTCCAGCCCATACACATGTCCATGAGAGACAATGGAGGCATGTCAAACATTTTTGGTGCTCCCAAGACCGGCGGGCAGGCTGGCCGCAACGATCCCCGCATGGTGCCCACTGGCGACACCATCGGTTCCTACACCTCCTATCTGGACGCGCAAAAGGCTGTTGACTACCTCGCGGACCAGCAGTTCCCGGTCCAGCTGGTCTCCATTGTGGGTAATGACCTGAAGATGGTGGAACACGTCACTGGGCGGCTGACCTACCCACGTGTTGCGTTGTCCGGCGCTCTGAGTGGCGTCTGGTTCGGCCTCTTTGTCGGCGTGTTGCTGTCCTTCTTCTCGACGTCCCCCGGCTACTTCTCTATCTTGACATCGGTGCTGATGGGTGCCGCGTTCTTCATGCTGTTCGGGATCGTCACCTACGCCATGCAGCGGGGCAAGCGCGACTTCACCTCCACGAGCCAGGTTGTAGCTACCACCTACAACGTGATCGTGGCCCCCGAAGCCGCCCACGACGCTCGTCGCCTCCTGCAGCAGTTGCCTATGACACCCTCGGACGCCAACCGTGCGCCGGCCTACACACAGCAGAACCAGGGCTACCAGCAGCCAGGGCAGTCTCCCGAGCGTCCTGCTTCGTGGAACGATCCCTATGGCCAGCACCAGGGCCAGGTACAGGGGCCGCAGGCTCCGGCGGGGGAACAGGGCGCACCGGGGCAGCAGGACGGTCAGTCCGCTGGTTCTCCCGAACCGGCCCACCAGCCAAGGCCAGCGGGGGTCCGTTACCCGGATCTTCCTGATGGCCGCCCCCAGTATGGTGTGCGGGTAGAGGCCCCTGACGCCTCACCAGGCCAGGGCTCCGCCGCCAAGAGTGCAGAGTCGGAATACGGCGACGGCAGCGCAACAGGCCACAGTGCTGGCCATCAGGGCGAAGGGAAAGCCGGCAATGGCCAGCACCAGGAGTCCACCGATCCGGGCAACCGCCACTAGCATCAGCTGCCGGCGGATCAGCGGTCGCTGAAAAACTGCACATTACAAGGGTGTGAAAAAGGGGAAGGCCTGATGGCCTTCCCCTTTTTCACACCCTTGTCCTGAACTCACCAGTGGTGGTTCACGCGCCGGGCTGGCCCCCTACAGCATCTGCATCCTGCTGGATGCCCGCCATCCACGTCTCGACGTCGTCCGCCGTCCGGGGCAGCCCGGCACTGAGGTTGACGGGACCATTGGCGGTCATCAGGATATCGTCCTCGATCCGAACGCCGATGCCGCGGTATTCCTCGGGGATCCCGAGGTCTTCGTTCTTGAAGTACAGGCCCGGTTCGATTGTGAAGACCATGCCTTCGGTCAGGACACCGTCCAGGTAGAGCTCGCGCTTTGCCTGGGCACAGTCATGAACGTCAAGTCCCAGGTGGTGGCTGGTGCCGTGCGGCATCCATCGCCGGTGCTGCTGGCCCTCCTGGCTGATGGCTTCTTCGACACTGACGGGAAGCAGCCCCCAGCTCGCAAGGCGCTCAGCCAAAACGGTTGTGGCAGCTGTGTGGATATCGCGGAACTTGATGCCTGGCTGGGCGGCTGCGAAACCCGCATCCGCAGCATCAAGGACAGCCTCATAGACC
Organism: Pseudarthrobacter sp. PS3-L1; assembly: GCF_030063285.1. Lineage (GTDB taxonomy): Bacteria > Actinomycetota > Actinomycetes > Actinomycetales > Micrococcaceae > Arthrobacter. The sequence continues at coordinate 331,770 of NZ_JASISU010000004.1, forward strand.
TTGCGCTGGACATCGCTGAACGTCCCGTTTGCTGGCAGGGTGCGCGTGATGTCGGCCGTGTACAGGGAATCAGCTTCGACACCGGCGTCGAGCAACAGCAGTTCCCCGGTGTTGACCTTGCCCGTGTTGTGGGTCCAGTGCAGGATCGTGGCATTGTTGCCTGCGGCCGCGATGGTGTCATAACCGAGTTCGTTGCCCTCCTCGCGGGCACGGGCAAAGAAAGCTCCCTCGATGACACGCTCACCCCGGTGATGGGTCAGCGCACGGGGCAGGGCCCGCACAACATCGGCAAAGCCCAGCGCGGTTGCCGCCACGGCAACCTTCATCTGCTCGATTTCCCAATCGTCCTTGAGGAGGCGCAGTTCCGAGAGTGCCTCGGCAAGCTTCTCGTCCAGGGCATCAAGAACCTCAAGATCAAGGTTCTCCGGGTCTTTCGCTGTGTTGTAGCGCGCGGTGTCCACCAGGGCATCGATGTTCTCATCGACTTTGCGGACCAGGCGGATGGATATTCCGCCGATTTCGGGGGCGCCGACGTTCTTGGTGATGGCAAGCTCAAGTTCATCGATATGGGCGGTTGCCAGCCCGAGCTTGGCTTCGAAACCAGCCAGGGTGGGACGTGGTCCAATCCAGAATTCGCCGCTGCGTGCATCAGCATAGAACTGTTCGGTATTCCTTCCGGCCAGCGGCCGGAAGTACAGCGTGGCGAGGTGGTTGCCGCCGTCGTCTCCTGCGCCTTCCTGCGTGGGCTCAAGGATCAGCACGGCATCGGGCTCGTGATCCAGGCCAAGGCCGGTCAGGTGCGCAAACGATGAGTGCGGCCGGAAACGGTAGTCGCAGTCGTTCGAGCGGACCTTGAGGGCGCCGGCAGGCAGGACAAGACGTTCGCCCTTGAACTTTTGCGAGATGGCCAGGCGACGGCGTGCGGCGTGGTCTGCTACCTCGTCCCGTTCTGCTGCCTCGGTGGGGGTCGGTGCCCAGTTACTTGCCATGAAGGCTTTGAATGCGTCGGAACTGGGCCGCTGGGAGCGGTTGTTGACGCGCTCATCTAGGGGCTGACTTGCGGAGTTTTGGGTGTTTTCTGCAGGGTTCACCCTTCCATGTTCTCACCAGGGTTCGCCCCTTGGCCAACAGGGCGTCCGCCGGATCGGGGGCGGTCCGGGAGGCTCGGCTCCATTGCCGGCCACGCCTGCGGCCGCACTTCAACTAGTCTTGGTTGGTGAGGATAGACCTGCATGCCCATTCGAACGTCTCCGACGGTACCGAAAACCCGGCCGACGTCATCGCGTCAGCGGCCGCGGCTGGTCTCGACGTGGTGGCACTGACGGATCACGACACCACCAGCGGCTGGTCAGAAGCCGCTGCAGCTGCACCCGGACTCGGGGTCGCCCTTGTTCCAGGGATGGAAGTGTCCTGCAAAAGCAGTGAAGGCATCAGCGTCCACCTGCTGAGCTACCTGCATGACCCAACACATCCTGGATTACTGGCGGAGATCACGAAGGCAAAATCCGCCCGCCTGACCCGTGCCGAGTCGATGGTGGCCATCTTGGCCGAGGACTACGAGCTGAGCTGGGAAGACGTGATCATGCACGTGACTCCCGGGGCAACGCTGGGAAGGCCCCACATAGCTGACGCCTTGGTGAGCATGGGCGCCGCACGGGATAGATCAGATGCTTTTGCTTCTATCCTGACGTCCCGATCGCGCTACTTCATTCCGCACTACGCGCCAGACCCCGCCCTGGCTGTGGAACTTGTGCTGGCAGCCGGGGGAGTGCCGGTTTTTGCCCACCCCGTGGCGTCCGCGCGTGGTCGCGTGGTGGGACTGGAAACCTTCCACGACATGATCGACGCCGGCCTGGCAGGGGTGGAAGTCGACCACCGGGATAATCCCGAGGAGGGGCGGGAATTCTTGAGGAGCCTCGCCCGTAAACATGACCTCCTGATCACAGGCTCCTCGGATTACCACGGCACGGGTAAGCCCAACCTCCTGGGGGAAAACGTCACGTCGGCGGACGCCCTGGCCCGGATCGAGGACCTGGCGAGCGGTACCGCCGTCGTCCGGCCCTGACCTTTCGGAGCCCGGGCCGCTGCCCCCTTCACCACGCGGGGACATCGTAGGCCAGCACGCTGCGGGCCCGTCAGGCGGAAGGGAACGAAACGAACTCTGCCTGCGCACCCAACCGCTTTGACATGACGTCGACTGCGGGCAGGTTCTGGTCCACGCAAACAAACCTGCGGTCCAGCTTCGCGGCGACAGCACCGAGGGTCCCGGAACCGGCGAAGAAATCGAGGCACCAGTCGCCGGGCCTACTTGAGGCAGCCACTACCCGACGGATCAGGCCCTCGGGCTTCTGCGTCGGGTAGCCGGTCTTTTCCTTGCCTGTGGGAGACACGATGGTGTGCCACCACACGTCGGTGGGTAGTTTCCCAAGTTCGCGTTTCGCCGGTGTGACAAGGCCAGGTGCCATATACGGCTCACGGTCCACCTCCGCGCTGTCGAAGTGGTATCGTGCCGGGTTCTTTACATACACCAGGATGTTGTCGTGCTTGGTAGGCCAGCGGAACTTGGCCCGGGCACCATAGTCGTAGGCCCAGATGATCTCGTTGAGAAAGCATTCGCGGCCAAAAATCGCATCCAGCATGACCTTGGCATAGTGCACTTCGCGGTAATCCAGGTGCAGATACAGGGTGCCGTCGTCAGCGAGCAGCCGCCACGCTTCCAGGAGCCGTGGTTCCAGGAAAGCCCAGTAATCGCTGAAGGCATCGTCGTACTTGTTGAGCGCACCTTTGATGGTGTCGTAGGAGCGACCCTTGAAGCCGACCCTGTCGCCATCACCTGTGGCGTTGCGCACCATGGTGGTTTCCTGGCGCTGCTGGACACGGCCGGTGTTGAAGGGTGGATCCACATAGATCAGTGTGAAGGCGCCGTCCGGCAGCGTTGGGAGGTACAGTGCGTTGTCCGCATGTACCACCAGGTTGCTGCCGTCCGGCGCCCAGACGGAGTCAGTCATTGAGGTTATGGAGCCTCTGGTGTTGACTGCGTTGCCGAACCGCCGACAACCTCACCGTTGCGGCGCCGGGTACGGGCCCGTCGACGCGCCTGTGTGGCCCTGTCAACCGCAACCGGAGCAGCGGCCTCGCGCGGCGAAACCGCAGCGGCTGGGGCTGCTGCCGTGGAGGGCGAGGACGCACTGTCCTTTTGGGCCGGACGACGACGGCGCTCTCCCGAGCGCGCGCCTGTCTCGTTGGAACTGGAGGTGGAGGTGTTGCGACGCGAGTCGCGGCCACCGGACCGGCCACCGCTGTCGCGACTTCCGTCGCGGCTGGAGCTCGCCGCGCTTCCGCTGGTGTTCTCGGTCCGGTTGTTGTTGGCGCCACGGGAGGAATCCCGTCCGCCAGTGCGCGGAGCAGCGTTCTTTTTGCCTGTCTCGCCAAGGTCTTCAAGGACCTCAGCGTTGACGCCGGCCAGGGTGCGCTTGTCGCGGGGCAACCGACCCTTAGTTCCCTCAGGAATGTCCAGTTCGGCGTACAGGTGCGGGGATGAGGAGTAGGTTTCTACCGGCTCCGGAACACTGAGTCCCAGGGCCTTGTTGATGAGTCCCCAGCGTGGCATGTCATCCCAGTCCACGAAGGTCACGGCGGTGCCCTTGTTACCGGCACGCCCTGTCCGGCCCACGCGGTGCAGGTAGATCTTTTCGTCCTCGACACACTGGTAGTTGATGACGTGGGTGACGTCATCAACATCGATGCCGCGGGCTGCAACATCGGTGGCCACGAGGACGTCCACCTTGTTGTTGCGGAAAGCACGCAGAGCCTGTTCGCGGGCGCCCTGCCCAAGGTCGCCGTGGATGGCTGCTGCCGCGAAGCCGCGATCCACCAGTTCCTCGGACACTTTCGCAGCTGTGCGCTTGGTTTTGGTGAAGATGATGGTCCGGCCGCGGCCGCGGGCCTGCAAGATGCGGGCCACAACCTCGATTTTGTCCATGCTGTGTGCGCGGTAGATCAGCTGACGGATATCACGCTTGGTCAGGCCCTCGTCGTCTGGGTCTGCTGCGCGGATATGGGTGGGCTGGGTCATGTAGCGGCGGGCCATAGCGATGACCGGGCCTGGCATGGTGGCGGAAAACAGCAGCGTCTGCCGGACGGCAGGCGTCCCGGCAATCAGTGTCTCGACGTCGGGCAAGAAGCCCAGGTCCAGCATCTCGTCGGCTTCATCAAGAATGACCATCTTGACGTTGCCCAGGCGGAGGTGCTTTTGCTTGTAGAGGTCGATCAGGCGCCCTGGGGTACCTACAACCACCTCCACTCCCTTGGTCAGGGCTTCAACCTGGGGCTCGTAGGCCCGTCCGCCGTAGATGGTGGCAACGCGCGCATTGCGCTTGGCGGACGCTGTCTGGAGATCGTTCGCTACCTGCACTGCGAGCTCGCGGGTGGGCACAATGACGAGTGCCTGCGGCCCGCCGGGCACGGGCAGCTTGTCGAAGCCGGCGTCGTCGCGTCCCACGACGCGCTGCAGGGCCGGAATGCCAAAGCCCAGGGTCTTGCCCGTTCCTGTCTTGGCCTGGCCGATGATGTCGTGACCTGACAGCGCAACGGGCAGGGTCATCGCCTGGATCGGGAAGGGATGGGTGATCCCGGCGTCAGCCAGGGATTCAACGATGTCGGCGCGGACCTTGAAGTCAGCGAACGTCTGGGCTGCAATTTCGTGGGGTGCTTCGCTGGAGATGATTGTTTCTTCGGGCTCAATCGTCTCGCTCCCAGACTCATCGGTCAGGAGTTCGTGCGTATGAATTTCACTCACAGGGAGTTTCCTTATTCCTTTTGGGCATTGGCGCGGCCTGCTCAACGGTGCGGCCGGAAGCTGCATCGGAGTACGCCAGAAACGCTCAAGCTATTCCAGTGGAAGCCGATCGCGGGTTATCTAGTACCGGCACTGGGACCGGCGGGTATATCTCAAGATCGCGTAGGGGCGGGCTTGCTGACTTCATATTCTGCAAATCAACGACCGGGCATCCATGTCTACTCCCGCAGTCTATCCGTAAACTCCCTAAAACCTGTGGCGGGAGCCATCATGACGTCAGGAAACCTCCCCTGGTGCGGTGGGACGGGGAACAAGTTCGAAGTGCACGGTGGCCGAGGCAATGTCTGCGCGGACCAACTTGACGCGAACCCTCTGTCCTGACACCAGCGCGCCGGAGCACTTCGCAGTGACCGGCGGGTCGACGATCTGGATGGTTCCCGTTGGCGCGGACGCCGGGCGGGGAGAGCGTCCGGCGTCGTCCTTGGCAGGCTTTGCGCCTGCAATCACCACTGCATCAAACTCGTGTCCAACATCATGTGCCAGGAGCGCCGCCTCAACGGTGTCCCGGGCCGCCCGTTCCATCCGGCCAGCTAGCTGGTCAGAGGATGCCATGATCCCCGGCAGCTCGGGCAGTGCCGCCCGTGCCCAGTCCGGTACCTCGGTTCCGCTGCTGAGAGCCTCGCAGATGACCAGCACAAAACGATCCACCAGGCGGCGCAGCGGGGCGGTGGCGTGGGCGTACGGTGCACCAATTGCTGATTGCAGGGTAGCCGCCGGAGTGTCGCCGTCGAACGCGGTGTACCCGGCACCTCGGAACAGCGTTCCGGCCGAGTGCAGGATGGCGAGCTGGCGAGGGTGTGCGGGGTCCAGGGTGCGCAGGTACTCGCCGTAGCTGACCGACGTGTCCCAGGGCATGCCCAGGGCGATACTCTGGCGGCGGAAGTGCACCAGCGACCGTTCGTCAGGCTCGGGCATGGTGCGCAGGATGCCTACCTTGCCCTCCAGCATCAGCGCAGCAGCGGCCATGCCCGTCAGGAGGGAAATCTGGGCGTTCCAGTCCTCCACGGGCAATGCCGGCGCGGCAACAATACGGTACGCGCCCCCTGGGAGCGACTCGATCTCCTGGTCCGGGATGTTCAGGCTGGCTCCACCGCGCTGCCGTTCCAGCTCTATGCGTTTGAGTCCCACCTCGCGCAGCAGCCGCAGGATGATTCCAGCATTGCCGCCGTCAAGGTCTTCCTGGGCCGCGGCGTAACTGAGTTTGGCCCGGCTCCTGATCCTGGCGCGCCGGAGGGTGAACGTCTGAACCGCGGCCTCGTCCGTGAGCAGGAAATCCCAGACAAATGCGGAGCTCAGCTGGTCCGGCAGGAGGCTGCCGGCATCCTCGCTGATCACCTCAGGATGCAGCGGGATCCGGCCATCGGGGGCATAGAAGGTCTGCCCTCTGAGCCGGGTTTCGATATCCAGCGGTCCGCCGGGAACCACAAAGGACGGAACATCCGCAATGGCGTAGAGAACCCGATACCCAGCCGCTGACTCCGCAATGAAGAGTGCCTGGTCGAGGTCGGTGGACGTGGCCGGATCGATTGTGAGGAACTCGATGCCGGTGAGGTCAAGCTCAGGCAGCGTCTGCTCAGCTACTGCCTGTTGCGCGGCCGCCAGGACCTCAGGGGGAAAGGGCCCTGGAAGCTCCAGCTCAACGCGCAGGGCGCTGAGCGCCGCGGAAAGGGCGGTGCTGTGGTCAGGGACGGTGGGACACGCTTGACGGTGAGGCACATTCGACAGGCTACCTGCAAAAACAGGTGGCGTGGCGGAACAGACTCAGTGATCGTCCGCGTTCCCCAGCGCCGCACGCAAGGCAAGGGCCGCCGACGTCGGGTCAGCAGCTTCCGTGATGGCGCGCACCACCACAATCCGTGTTGCGCCAGCTTCCACCACCTGGTGGACGGTGTCCAGGTCAACGCCACCAATCGCAAACCACGGAACGGCCGGGGTCGAAGTGCTGCGCCTCGCGAGTTTGCCAGCGGCATACCTGAGGAGATCCGTACCGACTGCACTGCGTCCCGGTTTGGTGGGGGTCGCCCATACGGGGCCCACACAGAAGTAGTCCAGGCCGCCGGTGCGCCCTGCTGCGTCCAGGGCGGCGTCCACGTGGGCTGGGCTGTGGGTGGAGAGTCCAATCCCAACCCCTGGGTCCAGCAGCGAGCGGGCTGCCCGCAGGGGCAGGTCTTTCTGCCCAATGTGGAATACCGGGGCGCCGGACAGTGCCGCGATGTCTGCCCGGTCATTAACTGCGAAAAGTTTTCCATGCCTGGCTGCGGCACCCTTGATGACGTCGAGGAGCTCGAGCTCCTCCGCAGCCTCGATGCCCTTGTCCCTCAGCTGGATGATGTCCACCCCTCCGGCAAAGGCAGCCTCCACAAAATCGGCGAAGTCCCCGCGCCCCCGGCGGGCATCGGTGCAGAGGTAAAGGCGGGCTGAAGAGAGGGAAAGCGGCGCGTTCATGCCGTCAGCTTAGTTCGTTTAGACTGACCGGGTACTGCGGGAGCCCCGGACCACATCCGGTGAGGGGCTGAGAGGGCAACAGAGCCGACCGCTTGACCTGATCCGGCTCGTACCGGCGTAGGGAAGGAACCCATGGCGCGCATCGACGCACCCTCTCCGACACCACAGGCGACTGGACCCGCTCCAGCTGGACGCCCGGCACCTGAACCGGAGGTGCCTGAACCGAACGAGACTGATGTGCCTGAACGGATAGGGTCAGGTCCGATCGTGGCGGACGTCGCAGTCATTGGTGGGGGAGTCGTGGGCCATGCCATCGCCTGGGCCGTCCAGCGTTCCGGGCGTTCTGTGGTGCTGATCGATCCAGCTCCGGGCGCCGGTGCCAGTTGGGCAGCTGCCGGCATGCTCGCTCCAGTCAGCGAATTCCACTACCAGGAAGAAGAATTGCTGGCCCTCATGGTCAGAGCCGCGCAGCTGTGGCCCTCCTTTGCCGGCAACCTCGGCCAGAGCACCGGAATGAACCTCGGATACCAGACCCGGCCCACCCTCTCTGTCGGAGCCGACTCCGCTGACCGCACTGCACTGCTCGACCTCCGGGACGCCCAGGAAAATTTGGGTCTTTCGGTGCGGCCGTTGAGCGTGCGTGAAGCCCGTAACCGCGAGCCGTTCCTCAGCCCGGGCATCACCTGTGCCTTCGAGGCTCCCGCAGATCACCAGGTTGATCCCAGGCTGGTTGTTGCGGCCCTTGCCGAAGCCCTGGCAGCCGGCAGCGCAGGCACTCCGGGGAGTACGCAGGGGCTGCAGTCCGGATACCTCGTCAGGGACCATGCCCATGGCCTGACCTGGAAAGACGGCGTGGTCACGGGTACCGAGCTCGCGTCCGGCCGCATCGTCAGTGCAGGCGAGACCATAGTCGCCAACGGACTGCAGGCAGGGCATCTGGCCGCCCTTCCGCAGGGTCTGTACCTGCCACTCAGGCCAGTGCACGGAGACATCCTGCGCCTGGCCGTCCCACAGCATCTGCAACCGCTGGTCCGCGCCACGGTCCGGGGAATCGTCCGGGGAATCCCGGTCTACATTGTCCCGAGGGAGGATGGCACGGTGGTTATTGGGGCAACCCAGCGTGAAGAGGGCCCAGTTCCTGGCCTGGGACCCCTTGGAACAGGCATTTCCGCCGGCGGGGTGTATCAGCTTCTCCGTGATGCACAGGTCCTGGTGCCGGCCGTCGCCGAACTGGAACTACTCGAAATTACCTCCAGGCCCAGGCCAGCCACACCTGACAACGGTCCACTCCTTGGCAGGGTCACAGCAGCGCCGGGCCCTGCCGCTGGCGCAATCCCTGGCCAACAAAAACCCACTGTGCCAGGACTGATTGTTGCCACCGGATTCTTCCGGCACGGTGTCCTGCTCTCGACTGCGGCTGCCGCGCAGTGCGTTAGCCTGCTCGAAGGCGACGGGGACAGCGCCTGGGACGTTTTCCGTCCAGACAGGTTCAGCGAGCCCAGCGGTCGTGGGCCCGGCCCACAACCGCGTGGCCTAAGACCGCCCACCACTCCTGTAGAGCCTCACCCAGCGAAGGAAGGAAGTACCCCGTGAACATCATCCTGAATGGCTCGGTGCATCCCGTCACAGACGGCTCGTCCCTCAGTCACCTTGTCAGCGCGGTAACGGGCAAAATGCTGAGCTCCCGCGGCCTGTCCCCGGACGGCGGAAGGCTGGGTGTCGCCGTCGCCCGCAATGCAACGGTGGTTCCCAGGAGCCAGTGGTCAGCCACTGCGCTCGCAGAGGGCGACACCATTGAACTTGTTTCTGCAGTTCAGGGAGGCTGAACCATGACACATGAAGAACAGAGCCCGGCCCTGCCTGCTGCAGCCCGCGGTGACCAGTTGGTTATCGACGGGGTTTCCCTCGGTTCCCGGTTGATCATGGGCACTGGTGGCGCGCCAAGCCTGGAGGGACTGGGTGCCGCGCTACTGGCTTCCGGAACGGAGCTGACCACCGTTGCGATGCGGCGCTACTCGCCAGCCGAGAACGGGTCGCTCTTTTCCCTGCTGGTGGATCACGGAATCAGGGTCCTGCCCAACACGGCCGGGTGCTTCACAGCCAGGGACGCAGTGCTGACAGCTGAGCTCGCCCGGGAAGCGCTGGAGACGAACTGGATCAAACTTGAAGTCATTGCCGACGAGCACACGCTTCTTCCTGATGCGGTCGAATTGGTGGATGCTGCCGAACAGCTGGTGAACAGTGGATTCCGGGTGTTTGCGTACACCAATGATGATCCTGTCCTCGCGCTGCGCCTAGAAAATCTCGGGGCCGCTGCTGTCATGCCGCTTGGCGCACCCATCGGCACTGGCCTGGGAATCCTGAATCCGCACAACATTGAGCTGATTGTCGCCAGGGCTTCTGTCCCGATTGTGCTGGATGCTGGAATCGGTACAGCTTCCGATGCTGCCCTTGCCATGGAACTTGGCTGTGATGCCGTGCTATTGGCTACCGCCGTGACACGCGCCAAGGATCCCGTGATGATGGGGACGGCATTCCGGCATGCTGTGGAAGCTGGGCGGCTAGCCAGGTTGGCCGGGCGGATCCCGCGGCGCGAACACGCGCTTGCGTCGTCAGCCATGGAGGGACGGGCCGAGTTCCTCTAGGGCACGGGTTGGCTGCCCGCCTGTGTGGGTTGGTCGGGTACGGCAAAGGTCCGGGAGTGACCCCGGACCCTTGCCGTACTCGATGCGCCCTGCAGTTGGCCGTCAGGCGGGGATGGCCTCAGGCCCGCCGCAGGATACTGGTGAGCTGCGCGGTGTCAGTTTTGGAACGTTGCCTTCCGAGAACCAGTGCCGAGGCCAGTGCGGCCGCGACTCCAGCCACCATGGGCACGATCCACAGCAGCCAGGTCAGCCCCGGCCGGTAGTCAGCGCCGAAAGACATGGCGATGATCCAGGCCAGCGTCGATACGACAACGCCTGCGCCCGCCGGAAGCACCACGCCATAGGAACCGTGACGCTGGTCGCTGGCCCAGACAATCAAGCCTGCTGCGGCCACCACCAGGGTGACGATTGTCAGGGACAACATACGGGCTCCTCTTCACGATGCTAGGTGTCGGTGGTGATGCCACCGGGTTCCGGGGGGATCAGGTAGGGCGGATCAGAGCTGGCCGAACCCGACGCGACGGGCTTCTTGTGCGCCGATTTCCACATATCCGAGCACGCTGGCGGGGACAATGACCAAGCGTCCCTTCTCGTCCTTCAGATGGAGCTCGGTACCTGCTTTGATGGACTCAGCCACCAGTTTCGCTACGGTGTCCGCATCCTGGTTTGATTCCAGCACGATCTCGCGGCCGACGTTCTGAATGCCGATCTTTACTTCCACTGCGGGGCCTCCCAGCCAATCAGGATAAATAGACGTTCTTCCTTTGTAGTCTAGGGCTCCTTGGGGAAGCGAGATATTCCGCGCCAAGCTAAACGGTAGATCAGGTCGCTGGCCACATCCAGATCGAGGTTTCCGTCCGTCTCAAGCCAGTACCTGGCGCTGATCTGGGCCATTCCTGCGAGTCCTCGGCCCAGGAGCTGGGCTTCGAGGGCGGGAAGCTTCGTGTCCTCGGCGATAACTCCCGCGACCGCATCAGCAAAAGTCTTGTTGAAGGTTTCCAGGCGCGAACTCACATCGGGATCATTGATGAGGTCCGATTCGAAGACCAGGCGGTGAGCCTGGTCGTCGTGGGCAATAAAATGGAAGTACGCCCGCATCACGGCCTGAACACGTTCGTCGTTGTCCGAGGTGGAGTTCAGTGCGCCAAGCATCAGCTCGGTCAGGGAACCAAGATGACTGTCGAGCAACGCCAGGTAGAGGTCACGCTTTGACGGAAAGTGCTGGTAAAGAACTGGTTTGCTGACCCGCGCGGCCTCAGCTATCTCATCCATTGCCGCACCGTGGTACCCGCTGGCCACAAAGACCTCCAGTGCGGCGGAGAGCAGCTGGGCCCTTCGCTCGTCGCGGGGAAGCCTGGCGGATCGCTGGCCAGCCTGGCGAGTCTGCGGCTGCGCTGCCAGCCGGACGGTATCACTGGTGCCGGAGGGCCGTGATCCGGACGGTCCTTGAATGCCCACGGTGGCCTACTTTCGTTCGCAGTTGTGACCACACTACTTCCCAGTAATATGACCTGCCGGTATCTGGCGGCTTAGATTGGACCATGGCTTCTTCTCCGACTGCGCCCGCTGCACCAGCACACCTGAAACCGCTGGTCGAACCAGCTGCGGATCTGACCCGTGACGAAGTAGAGCGCTATTCCAGGCATCTGATCATCCCCGAGATTGGATCGCTTGGACAGCGGCGACTCAAAAACGCCAAGGTCCTGGTCATTGGAGCAGGTGGGCTGGGTTCCCCGGCGCTGCTGTATCTGGCGGCCGCAGGGGTGGGGACACTCGGAATCATCGACGACGACGCCGTGGACCTGAGCAATCTCCAGCGCCAGGTGATCCATGGTGTCGCCGATGTTGGCCGGTCCAAGATCGAATCTGCCAGGGACTCCATCACCGCACTGAATCCCCTGGTCGACGTCCAGTTGCACAACGTCAGGCTCGACGCAACCAATGCCGTGGAGATCTTTTCCGGTTATGACCTCATTCTGGATGGTGCCGACAACTTTGCCACTCGGTACCTGGTCAACGATGCAGCGGCACTGACAGGTAAGCCCTACGTCTGGGGATCTATTTTTCGTTTTGATGGCCAAGTCAGCGTGTTCTGGGAGCAGTACGGACCGACGTACCGTGACCTCTACCCAGAAGCCCCGCCGGCGGGTTCCGTTCCCTCCTGCGGTGAGGGTGGTGTGTTCGGCATGCTCTGCGCTGCCGTGGGATCACTGATGGTGACGGAGGCAGTGAAGCTGATTACCGGCGTCGGACGTTCCCTGCTGGGCCGGGTGGCACTCTTTGATGCGCTGGGCGGGAGTTGGCGCGAGATCCGCGTGCTGCGTGATCCGGCGGCCGAAAGAGTCACGGCACTCGCTGACTACGAGGCCTTCTGCGGAATTGCTCCTGCCAAGCAACCGGACGCCGGGCATTCAGTCACGGCCGCGCAGCTGGCCACCATGCTGGCCGCTCGCCAGGCTGGACTGCGCAACTTCGACCTGGTGGACGTGCGTGAGAGTGGGGAGCACGAGATTGTTAGCATCAACGGCGCCCGCCTGATCCCACAGGGGCGGATCCTGGCGGGAGAGGCCTGGGCGGAACTACCCCGTGACCGCGACATTGTGTTCCACTGCAAGGCCGGAACGCGCTCCGCAGCCGTTCTTGCCGCAGTCCAGGACGCAGGGTATGAGCGGGTCAGCCACCTAGAAGGCGGCATCTTGGCATGGATCAGAGATGTGGAGCTTGGCAAGCCGGTCTACTGAGGCGGGCCAGTGCACTGGGTCCAGGAGGGGCTAGGCGGTCCCGCGGAGCTCGTCTGGAAGGTGTGCAGTGTTGCCGCCACCGGTCTGGGTGACTGGGCATTGAGCAGAAGATTTTTCGGCGGGCTGCTCTACGGTAATGCCGTAGAGGGTTTCCAACGCCATGACGTAATCGTCCTGCTGGCCCTGGGCGGCAAGTTCACGGGCGCGGACGGTGGGGACGTGGAGGAGTTGCTTGACCATGCGACGCAGCGCGAACTCGACTTCTTCGGCAGCCGCGGTGCAGCCGTGCTTGGCACGGACCCGCTCCATTTCAGCATCCAGGACACCCATGGTGTGCCGGCGAAGGGCAACAATCGCGGAGTCGGCGGCCCGGGACTCGCGGGCTTGTTCAAATGATGTGGCAGCGCCGGAAACTATGGTGCTGGCGCGCGTCAGCGCGTCCGCTTGCTCCTCAGGAGCAGCCAGCCGCACCGATTCCAGGGTCAGGAGTTCCACTCCCGGAAGTTCGCCAACGGCAGGGTCAAAATCGTGGGTGAGGGCCAGGTCAATGGCAATCAGGGGGCGGTCCGTTCCGGCCCGCACCTGCGACAGTTCCTCAGCTTCGACCCTGGTGTCCGATCCGCTGCAGCCAATCATGATGTCGGCGTCCGCGACGGCAGGGCGGAGGGTTTTGCTGTCCAGTGCAGTGCCGCCTCGCGTGGAGACAAAGCCTTGGGCGCGCCCGGACGAAGAAAAGACGCTGATGTCAGTGCAGCCGCGTTCACGCAGCAGTGCCATGGTGGCCCCGGCGTAGGCGCCAGTCCCGAAAAGGACAACCTTCTTGTTTGTCCAGTCCGGATTCTCGGATAGGTCGGTGGCCAGTTCCAGGGCAACCGAGACAATGGACAGTCCCCGTGAACCAAGTGCTGTCTGCGCTCCAACGTCCTTGGCGGTTTTGGAAGCAGCCTGGAAAAGCCGCACCAGGCCTGCGCTGGCAGTGCCTTCATTCTGGGCTGTGATCAGTGCCCGGCGCACCTGCCCAGCGATTTCGCGTTCACCCACGACTGCGGAGTCGAGGCCCGCACTGACGGCGAAAAGGTGCTTTGTCACTGCTGGCCCGGTCCGGGTATTAAAGGACCGCGAGACGAGGTGTTCGCTCAGTCCGCTGACTTCGCTGACCCGGCTGACCAATGCCGCGCGGGCATTTTCGATGTCATCGGGGTGTGGCGCTTCGCCATAGATTTCGTACCTGTTGCAGGTTGCGAGCACCACTGCGCCAGAAACGGACGAGGATTCCGAGAGGGCCGCGGTGGCAAGCATGGAGGAACCGTTGCTCAGCTGAGCAACAGTTTCAAGATCGACGTCGGCGTGTGTAGCCACCAGAGAAAATAGAACCACAACAGGGACAGCATAGCTTTTTCGGTGCCGTGTAGAACAGCTGGCACGGGGCAGCTGTGGGTGAAATGCCTGTGATTCGTGCCACGAGCCTGGCGTGGGGCCCTGGAAACGGGGCAGCGCATTACCCTTTGCCCTCAATTTTGGGCACAATCGGAGCATGACTTCCAGCTCTGCCGTGTCTCCCACCGGAACCCTCGACGCCGGACATCCGCTGATTGACGGAAGGACAGCCGACTCTCCACTGATCACTGCCTACCGCGGTGGAAAACCTTCCCGCCGGCCGGTCTGGTTCATGCGCCAGGCAGGGCGGTCCCTGCCTGAATACCTCAAGGTTCGCGAGGGTGTGGCAATGCTTGACGCCTGCCTGCGCCCCGAGTTGGCGTCGGAGATTACCCTGCAGCCCGTTCGGCGGCACGATGTCGATGCGGCGATCTTCTTCTCCGACATTGTCATTCCCCTCAAACTCGCGGGGGTTGGCGTGGACATTGTTCCGGGCGTCGGCCCGGTCCTTGACCACCCGGTGCGCACTGCTGCCGACGTTGCGGCGTTGCCTACGCTCACGTGGGAAGCGCTTGAGCCCATTCGGGAAGCTGTCCGTCGAACCGTAGCGGAGCTGGGCAGCACCCCACTGATCGGATTTGCTGGCGCACCCTTTACGCTGGCTGCCTACATGGTGGAGGGCAAGCCGTCACGCGACCATCTGGGACCCCGCACCATGATGCACGCAGACCCGGAGACCTGGACTGCGCTGGCCAATTGGGCAGCTGATGCATCAGGTCTGTTCCTGCAGGCCCAGCTTGAGGCAGGTGCCTCGGCTGCCCAGCTCTTCGACTCGTGGGCTGGATCGCTGGGACTCGCCGACTACGAGCGTTTTGTGGCGCCCGCGTCTGCAAGGGCCCTTGATTTTGTCCGCCACCACGGCGCACCCCTGATCCACTTTGGGACGGGGACCTCTGAGCTGCTCGGCGCCATGTACAACGTGGGCGTGGATGTGATGGGCGTCGATTACCGATTGCCGCTTGACGAGGCCAACCGTAGGCTCGGTGGGACAGTTCCCCTGCAGGGGAATATCGACCCCGCACTGCTGCCAGCTCCGTGGGACGTCCTGGAAGCCCATGTGCGGGACGTTATTGCTGCAGGGTCCGGCGCTCCCGGCCATGTGGTCAACCTGGGCCACGGGGTGCCCCCCGAAACGGATCCTGATGTCCTGACCCGGGTGGTGGAACTGATCCACTCGATCGCACCGGAGTAGCCCCGTGACCCCCGATGGGCAGCCAGCAGGACCTGCACCGGCAGAGACGGCAGTCGTCGTCGGCGGTGGTATCTCGGGACTGCTCGCAGCCCTGGAACTTTCCAGCAGGGGCATCCAGACCACTGTGGTGGAAGCGGGCTCCGGATGGGGCGGCGCCGTGGCCAGCCATACGCTGGCGGGACTGACGCTGGACAGCGGGGCTGAGTCATTTGCCACCCGGTCGACGGCGGTTGCCAGCCTGATCGGCCAACTGGGGCTTTCGCAGAACATTAGGACCCCGCTGCCGGGCGGCGCGTGGGTCGAATTGCCCTCAGGGCCGCGTGAACTGCCCAAAACAGGGGTGCTGGGGATTCCTGCCAATCCTTGGGATCCAGAGGTTCGGCGCACGCTGGGGATCCTTGGCTCTATCAGGGCATCCCTGGACAGGTTCCTGCCCCGCACAGTTGGCGCCAGCCGTGAACTGACAAGCGTTGCCTCCCTGGTGCGGACCAGGATGGGACGGCGCGTCCTCACCCGGCTTGTTGAGCCAGTAGTGGGGGGCGTGCACTCGGCCGATCCCGCCCTTCTTGACGTGGACATGGTGGCACCGGGTCTTCGTTCAGGTGTCATGAGCCAGGGTTCATTGGCTGCTGCGGTCCTTGCTGTCCGGCGGGGCAATCCCACGGCGGCGGGCGCCACCATGCCTGCTGCCGGGGCTCCGGCGAAGGCTGGCTCCGCAGTCGCTGGCCTCATGGGTGGCATGCACACACTGGTGACCGCCTTGGTTGCGCAGCTTGGGGTGCGCGGTGTCGAGCTTGTCACCGGATCCCGGGTCGAGGTCATCCGTCGAAGCGTTGCAGGGCCGTGGCAGGTTGAGGCGGGAGCGCTGACGCGCCAGGCCGACCTGCTGGTCATGGCGCTCGGTGGCCCGGCTGCGATCGGGCTGCTCTCCAGCGCGGTCCCCGATCTCGCGTCCCATGTGCCCGAGCCAGGCCCGGATGTTCGGCTGGTGACCCTGGTGGTGGATGAGCCCGCGCTCAACGGCCGGCCGCGGGGAACGGGAATCCTGGTGGCGCCACAGACGCCAGGAATTCAGGCCAAGGCCATGACGCATGCCACGGCGAAGTGGGAGTGGCTGGCTGAGGCTGCGGGCCCCGGGCGCCATGTTTTGCGGCTCTCCTACGGTCGCCGCGATGGGCTCAGTAGCCCGCGGGAAAAAGCCCGTCGGGAGGTTGCTGAAGTGATCCCTGACGCTGAACTGTTCGAGGTTGCCCTCAGGGATGCATCGGCGCTTCTTGAGACGCCAATTACCAGTGACGCCGTGGTGGACTGGGACGTTGTCAGATGGCCCGGGGCGCTGCCTTTTGCTGCCGTGGGCCACCGGCAGAGGGTAGCGGCAGTCCGTGCAATCTGCGCTGAAAGTGGGAGCCTCGCCATAGTGGGAGGGTGGGTTGCCGGCAACGGTCTTGCCGCCGTGGTCGCTGATACCCGCGACCAGATGGAGCGCCTCACCGCTGGCCCCTCCTGAACTCCAGTCTTGCGGAGCGCAGGCCAGCAGATCCGGCACGCTATGTGATCTCCATCACTTCTACGCCTTGTAGAAGAGTTAGGTTTCGACATCTTTTCTACGAAGGGGCAAACTGGTAATCATGAGCCACACTTCTGCCGAATCTGTCACCAAAACCGATGAATCAGCCGAGCAGTTCTTCACGCTCTGGACGGTTTTCAAGCGCACCTCTCCGGTCCAGCGCAGTAGCGGTGCCGCTGCGGAATTTGAGGCACTGACCGCGGACTTGGCTACCAGGGGCATTGTCCACCGCGGTAACTACGATGTCTCCGCCATGCGCGCCGATGCCGACATCATGGTCTGGGTCCATGGCCCCAGGGCGGAGGACCTGCAGCAGGCCATCCGTGACATCCGGCGCAGCGATCTCTTCGAGGGAACCGAGATTGTCTGGTCCGGCATGGGAGTACACCGCGAGGCGGAATTTACCAAGAGCCATAGCCCAGCGTTCTCCCGCAACGTGGAGCCCTCCACCTGGCTCTGCGTCTACCCGTTCGTGCGCTCGTATGAGTGGTACCTGCTCCCCGAGGCGGAGCGGGGCGCCATGCTGCGCCACCATGGTTTGCTGGGCAGGGATTTCCCGCAGGTTATTGCCAACACTGTCTCCTCGTTTGCCCTGGGCGACTGGGAGTGGATCTTGGGCCTTGAAGCACCCGAACTCGTTGACCTGGTGGACATGATGCGCCATCTGCGCTCCACCGAGGCCCGACACCATGTCCGCGAAGAAGTTCCGTTTTATACCGGTCGCCGCATCTCCGCGGCAGAAGTTGCTGAGGTCCTCGCATGAGCCCGCTTGACACCAATTCTGAGAATGACAGGGACATCACCGCCATCAACGAGGTGACCCAGGCAGGCAGGATGGCGCCAAAGAAGTACGACGGCGTCCTGTTGGCATCGTTTGGCGGACCAGAGGGCCAGGACGATGTCCTTCCGTTCCTCCGCAACGTCACCCGCGGACGGGGCATCCCGGATGAGCGCCTCGAAGAGGTTTCGCACCACTACCGCGCAAACGGCGGCATCAGCCCCATCAACCAGCAGAACCGCGACCTCAAGGCGGCACTCGAAGCCGAATTGTCGTCGCGAGGCATCGACCTGCCCATTTTCTGGGGCAACCGCAACTGGGACCCCTACATCCCGCAGACCCTGCAGGATGCGTACGACGCCGGTCACCGGCGCCTGCTGATGATCACGACCAGCGCCTACTCCTGCTACTCCAGCTGCCGCCAGTACCGCGAGGACATCGGGATGGCGTTGACGGAGACCGGCCTGGATGGGCGCGTGGAAGTGGACAAGGTACGCCAGTATTTCGACCACCCGGGATTTGTGGAGCCCTTCGTTGAGGGGACCGCAGCCGGGATTACCGAGGTCCGCGAACTGCTGGCTGCGGCCGGAACTCCCGATGCACCTGTCCACGTGCTTTTCGCCACGCACTCCATCCCCACCCGCGATGCCCACGCTGCTGGTAACTCGCCGGCAGAAACGCGCACCTTTGAGGGTGACTCCGCCTACGTCGCCCAGCACATGGCGACGGGCTCCGAGGTCATGCGCCGGGTCAAGGAAGAGTCCGGCCAGAGCGCCGAATGGTCGCTGGTCTACCAGTCCCGCTCCGGTGCACCCCACGTGCCGTGGCTTGAGCCTGACATCAACGACGCCATTGAGGATTTGTCGAAGCAGGGGATCAAGGGCGTCGTGATTGTGCCCCTGGGCTTCGTCAGCGACCACATGGAGGTGGTCTGGGACCTCGACACCGAGGCGCTGGATACCTGCCGTGAGCTCGGGATCGCAGCAACGCGGGTACCCACCCCCGGCACCCACCGGAAATTTGTTTCCGGGATGGTCAACCTCATCCTGGAACGTACGGCCGAGGACACCATCACGGAACGCCCCTCGCTGACGGATCTTGGTCCCTGGTACGACGTCTGCCGGCCGGGATGCTGCAAGAACTTCCGGGGCGAAAAACCGACCATTTCGGGCGCCGACACCACCGTGGGGACGGGCCATGACCCCTACCCTGACGCCCAGGGAACGGCCGGAGACGCGAAGGTCACTGCGTGAGTGTCCGGATCGGCACGAGGGCGAGCCGGCTAGCGCTCACCCAGACCCAGCAGACTGCTGACCAGCTCACCGCCGTCGGGGGCTTTCCGGTGGAGCTTGTCCACATCCGAAGCCACGGCGACGTTCTCACCGGTTCCCTGTCCCAGATGGGTGGGACAGGTGTCTTTGTGGCCTCCCTGCGGGACGCACTCCTCAACAATGAATGCGACATTGCCGTGCACTCGCTCAAGGACCTTCCCACCGGCGCGGCAGAGGGGCTGGCCCTGGCCTCCACGCCAAAGCGGGCTGACGTCCGCGATGTGCTGTGTGCGCGGGATGGGCTGACGCTTGCCACGCTGCCCGGCGGGGCAACGGTAGGGACCGGTTCCCCGCGGCGGGCTGCACAGCTGCGGGCAGCCCGCCCCGACCTCTCCATCCTGGACATCCGCGGCAACGTTGATACCAGGCTGGGCCGGGTACCAGGACTGACGGGAAACAGCACAGCCGACGTCGTCCCCGGGAAGACGTGTGATCTCGACGCCGTGGTTCTTGCCGCGGCTGGGCTCCAGCGCATTGGCCGGCTCGACGCTGTCTCAGAGTTCCTCGAGCCGGATGTGATGCTCCCCGCCGCCGGACAGGGATCGCTCGCCATTGAATGCCGAAGTGCAGAAGCTCCACGAACTGCCGGAACAACAGCAGGCTCACAGTCGGTATTGGCCCAGGCGCTTGCAGCCATTGATGACAAGGACACCCGCCTGGCCGTTACGGCAGAACGAGCACTTCTTGCGCGGCTGGAAGCTGGCTGCGCAGCGCCCGTGGGAGCGTATGCTCGCCGCAAGGGCAGCATGCTGCACCTGGACGCAGTGGTCTGTGCCGTTGACGGCACCGCCAGCGTCCGCGAAACACGCGCTACGGACGGCTTGACAGAGGTGGGTGCCACCCTGCTGGGTATTGAGGTGGCCGAGGTCCTGCTGGCAGCCGGGGCAGCTGAGATCGCCGATCTAGCAGCGTCCTGACCCCGATGCCCACTGCCGATACACTCTCCGGTGTCCGTGTCCTGGTGACCAGGACACCAGAGCGCGCTGCGCCGCTGGCCGAGGCGTTGGCGGCAGAAGGCGCAGCTGTCGGCATCTTCCCGGTGATCGACTACCAGCAGGTTCCTGATTCGAAGGATCTTGATGCTGCCCTGTCCTCCCTACTCAAAGGCGGGTTCGAATGGCTGGTGCTGACAAGTGTCACAGCGGTTATGGCAGTCTCGCAGAGCATCGCCAAGCGAGGAATGAGCCTGGTAGAAGCCCTGCCCGCAACCGTTCGGGTGGCAGCCGTCGGTGCAGGCACCACGGCACGGCTTTCCGCCGAGGGAATCCACGTAGACCTGCAGCCTGCAGAGGATCAGTCGGCCAACGGCCTGTTGGGCGTGTGGAGTGCTGAGCCCGGTAGGGTCCTGCTCCCACAGGCGGATATTGCGCCAGCCACCCTGGCAGAGGGATTGGCAGGGCTTGGCTCCTCGGTGACGGCAGTTGTTGCATACTGCACAGTCGACTACCCGGCAGATCCAGCTCTCGCACTAGGCGATCCCCGTCCACCCAGCGCTCACGTCAATGCCGCCGTCCAGGTCCTGCTGCCGCAGCATGCCGCCGAAACGCTGATGGCCGGACAGTTCGACGTGGTCATCGCTGCGTCACCAAGCGCAATTCGCGGGATTACGGCCTTGGCGGGGCCCCTTCCAGCGACCCGGCTGGTGGCCATCGGAGCCACCACGGCCCAGGCTGCCCGGGAGCGGGGAATGAATGTGGCGGCGGTGGCTGTTCGACCCACTGTGGAGGGACTTGTTGCTGCCACCCTAGCCGCCGTCGCAGCCCAACCCGTGGCCGGGTCCAGCAGCACACGTGCCCCACGTATCAGTTCTACCTGCAGCAATCCTCCTAAGGAGATCCATGAGCTTCCCTGAACACCGCCCCCGCCGCCTGCGCACCACGCCGGCCATGCGCAGGCTTACTGCCGAAACACGGATGGCCCCGGCGGAACTGATCCTGCCTGTATTCATCAGGGAGGGCCTGACGCAGCCTCGGCCCATCCTGTCCATGCCCGGTGTTGTCCAGCACACCACGGAGACGCTCCGGCGGGCCGCCGCCGAGGCCGTGTCCCTTGGCCTTGGCGGGATCATGCTGTTCGGCATTCCAGAGGTCCGTGACGCCGTCGGTTCTGCTGCGCTGGATCCCAACGGTGTCTTGAACAAGGCTATTGCAGATGTCCGTGCCGAAGTGGGGGATGATCTGGTCATCATGAGCGATGTCTGCCTCGACGAGTTCACCGATCACGGCCACTGCGGAGTCCTCGACTCGGACGGCAGTGTCGACAACGACAGCACTGTCGAGATCTACGCCCAAATGGCCGTGGCGCAGGCCGAGGCCGGTGCCCATATGCTCGGCCCCTCCGGCATGATGGATGGGCAGATTACGGCCATCCGCAAAGCCCTTGATGCTGGCGGCCATGCTGAGACCGCAGTCATTGCGTACTCCGCTAAGTACGCTTCGGCTTTCTATGGTCCGTTCCGGGAGGCTGTGGATTCCCAGCTGAAGGGGGATCGCCGGACGTACCAGATGGATGCCGGGAACCGTCGCGAGGCCATTCGCGAAGTGGAGCTCGACCTGGCAGAGGGCGCAGACATTGTCATGGTTAAACCTGCCATGAGCTATCTGGACATCCTGGCGGACGTAGCAGCCATTGCTCCCGTGCCAGTCGCGGCTTATCAGATCTCGGGGGAGTACGCCATGATCGAGGCAGCCGCAGCGAATGGCTGGATCGACAGGCGTGCTGCCATCTCCGAATCCGTACTGGGAATTCGACGCGCCGGAGCTGACATGGTTCTTACCTACTGGGCCACTGAACTGGCCACCTGGCTGAAAGAGGCACGATGAACGCGATCACCGACCCTACCGCCCCGGGAAGTCCTGACCAGATATTGCTCGGCCTGAACACTTTCGGTGATGTGGGTGCCGGAGCTGACGGCGAACCTCAGCACCATGCTGTTGTCCTCCGGGAGTTGCTCGATCAGGCGGAACTTGCCGATTCCGTTGGCCTGCACGCCTTTGGTGTGGGCGAACATCACCGCAGGGACTATGCTGTCTCCGCGCCGGAGGTCTTCCTTGCAGCGGCCGCCATGCGGACCAGCAGCATCCGGCTTGGCTCCGCCGTCACGGTGCTCAGTTCTGATGATCCGATCCGGGTCTTCCAGCGGTTCGCCACCCTCGACGCCGTGTCCAGCGGCCGGGCTGAAGTAATGCTGGGCAGGGGTTCCTTCATTGAATCCTTCCCCCTGTTTGGCCTTGACCTTGCCGATTACGAAGTCCTGTTCGAGGAAAAGCTTGAACTCTTCGACAAAGTCCGTGCGCAGAAGCCCATCCACTGGGAGGGCCGCACGCGCCGCCCCCTGAGCGGCCTGAGCGTATACCCGCAGCTGGAAAACCACCTGCTGCCCACCTGGATTGGCGTGGGTGGAACTCCCGAATCCGTGCTTCGCTGTGCCCAGTACGGCTACCCGATTATTTTTGCCATTATTGGTGGACATCCGCGGGGGTTCGCTCCACTGGCGGATCTGTACCGGGAAGCCATGGAGAAATATGGCCATCCCATGCGCCAGATGGCTACCCATTCGCCAGGCCATGTGGCACCCACTGACGACGAGGCCCGGTCGGAGTTCTTCCCACATTGGCTGGCTGTCCGTAACCAGCTGGGGGTGGAGCGCGGCTGGGGTCCCGGAAGCCGTTCCGAGTTTGACCAGCTGTGCGCCCCCGAGGGTGCGCTGTACGTCGGCTCTCCGGAAACTGTTGCCCGAAAGATCGCGCTGCTCAAAAAGAACCTTGGCGTTGACCGCTTTGACCTCAAATACAGCCACGGCCCGCTGCCGCACGCTGCCATGATGCGTTCCATCGAGCTCCTGGGTACCTCAGTGGCGCCGAAGGTCGCAGACCTGCTGACCAGCCACCTGAGAGACTAGGACCATGACCTCCAGCAATCCCCGCAATGAAGCCCTTTTCGACCGTGCCCGGCATCTGATGCCGGGTGGCGTGAACTCTCCGGTCCGTGCTTTTGGATCCGTGGGTGGAACACCCCGGTTCATGGTTTCCGCCAAGGGCCCGCACCTGACGGATGCAGACGGCCACGAATACGTGGACCTCGTCTGCTCCTGGGGCCCGGCACTTTTGGGCCATGCCCACCCCGCTGTCCTGGAAGCCGTGCACGCGGCGGTGGACCGCGGGCTGTCTTTTGGCGCGTCGACTCCGGATGAGGCCAACCTGGCAGAACTGGTCCGCGAACGCGTCCCCGCCGTCGAACGCATCCGGATGGTCTCTACCGGTACGGAGGCCACCATGACTGCCGTCCGGCTGGCACGGGGTTTTACAGGTCGCAACTTGATTATCAAGTTTGCCGGGTGCTACCACGGCCACCTCGACAGCCTGCTGGCAGCAGCAGGCTCAGGCCTGGCTACCCTTGCTTTGCCCGGTTCGGCAGGTGTGACGGCCGCGACTGCTGCGGAAACACTCGTCCTTCCCTACAACGACCTTGCCGCCGTGGAGGCTGCCTTTGCGGCGCACGGCAGCGACATTGCCGCAATCATCACCGAGGCCGCACCCGCCAACATGGGGGTTGTCACCCCTGCAGACGGCTTTAATGCGGGGCTGTCACGGATCTCCAAGGAGCACGGTGCGCTGCTGATTGTCGATGAGGTGCTGACAGGCTTCCGCACAAGCTACTCGGGTTACTGGGGCCTCACCGGCGGCGCGATGGATGCAGCCGAGCCGTGGACCCCAGATCTGCTCACCTTCGGCAAGGTCATTGGTGGTGGGCTGCCCACGGCCGCACTGGGCGGGCGTGCGGATGTCATGGAATACCTGGCACCGCTGGGGCCGGTTTATCAGGCCGGGACGCTGTCCGGTAACCCCGTTGCGATGGCGGCTGGCGTGGCCACCCTGACACACGCGACCCGCGACGTCTACAGCTTTGTTGACGCACGCTCCCTGGAGCTTTCCGGCGCCCTGTCCAACGCGCTGGATACGGCTGGCGTAGATCACTCCATCCAGCGGGCGGGGAACCTGTTTTCCGTAGCCTTTGGTACCTCAGCCCACGGCGTGCACAACTACGACGATGCTTTGGGCCAGGAGAGCTTCCGATACGCGCCGTTCTTCCACTCCATGCTGGAGGCAGGGGTCTACCTGCCACCATCGGTGTACGAGGCCTGGTTCCTCTCTGCAGCGCACGACGACGCCGCCATGAACCGTGTCTACGAGGCCCTTCCCGCAGCGGCACAGGCGGCAGCGGCAGCTACCGCCTGAGGGGTACAGCAACAAAAAAACCCCGGCCTCTCCAGATCCACTGATCACAAGGTGGAAGCTGGTGGTGCCGGGGTTTTTCCGTAGGCGATGCTGCCGTTAGAGGACGTCCGAGAGGAAGCCTTTGAGCCTGTCCGTCTTGGGTGCCGAGAAGATCTCCGCAGGCGGGCCTGATTCCACGACCAGTCCAGCGTCCATGAACGTGACGGTATCCGAGACGTTCCGCGAGAAGCCCATCTCGTGAGTGACCACCACCATTGTCATGCCGCCCCTGGCCAGGTCGGCCATGAGCGCCAGGACCCCCTTGACAAGCTCCGGGTCTAGGGCAGATGTGGCCTCGTCAAAGAACATCACTTCTGGCTTCATCGCCAGCGCACGCGCAATGGCTACGCGCTGCTGCTGGCCACCCGAGAGGTTGCCGGGCCTGGAATTCGCCTTATGCTTCAGTCCCACCAGGTCAAGTTGTTCAAGGGCTTCGGTGCGGGCCTGCTCCGGGTCGAGCTTGCGGAGCTTCCGCAGGGCCAAGGACACATTGTCCAGCACTGTCTTGTGGGGGAAGAGGTTGAACTGCTGAAACACCATCCCGATGCGGCGGCGCAGTTCATCCGGATTGTCCTTGAGGACGGATCGGCCATCGAGGAGGATGTCTCCCTGATCCGGTTCGATTAACCGGTTCATGACCCGCAGCAGCGTTGATTTGCCGGAGCCCGAGGGGCCGATGACTGACGCCGTCGTGCCTTTTTCAACGTGCAGGTCAATGCCACGCAGGACGTGGTTGCTGCCAAAGGAGAGATGCAGGTTTTTGCCAGTCAGTGAGCCGGAGCGCAATTCCGCCATGTCAGGCCTTCTTTCCAATGGGGGCGGCCAGTTCGTCGGGTTCGCGTTTCTCTGGTTTCCCGCTGCGGAGCCGGTTGTCGATGAAATTGACCAGGTGGGTCAGGGGAACCGTCAGGATCAGATAGACAACACCGGCAGCGACCAGCGGGGAGAGATTCCCCGTGTTGGCCATGGCATCGTTGCCGATCCGGAAGATTTCCCTGTCGGATGCAGCCAGGCCCAGGACGAAAACGAGCGAGGAATCTTTCAGGAGCGAAATGAACTGGTTGACCAGGGCCGGGAGAACACGGCGGATGCCCTGCGGCACCACCACCAGGCGCATGGCGCTCCCGTAACTGAAGCCGAGGGCCCGAGTGGCTTCGAGTTGCCCCTTCTCGACACTCTGGATGCCGGAACGGAAAATCTCGCCAATATAGGCAGCAGCGATCAACGTCAGCGCCAGGATGCCGAGGGGATACGGGTTCCTGGAACCGGTGATCTCGCGGGCGATCGGGCTGAGCCCGATCCCAATGATCAGGATGACCAGGATGGCAGGCAGCCCACGGAACAGATCGGTGTAGATGCGGGCAGTCCACCTGGCCACCGGATTCCGGGAGATTCCCATGAACGCCAGCAGCAGGCCCAGCAACGAACCCAGGATGCCGGAGGACACTGCGAGGATCAACGCGTTGGGAAGGCCCACCAAGATGAGGCTAGGAATGACCTTGGCCATTTCCTCCCAGTTGAGGAATGTTTCAGCTAGCTGATTCAGAAGATCCATGGATCAGGGTGCTCAGATCAGCTCTGCGGAGCCGGGGCGGCCTTGCTGCCCGGCTTCCAGTCGGTGGGGGTCTCGCGGTCCGGGTACCATTCCTTGGTCAGCTTGGACCAAGTACCGTCCGCCACCACTGCGTCGAGGCCTGAGTTCAGGGCATCGATAAGTGGCTGGTTTTCCTTCTTCACCGCGTAGGCCATGAAGTTCTGGGTGTTGACGATGCTCTCTGCAATCTTGGTGTCATCACCATCCTTCACCTGACCCTCGGCCTGCTGCGAGGGAGCAACCCAGGCGTCCACCTGACCGTTGCGCACGTTGGCGTACACAGTGGCGTAGTCCGGGAAACGGACCGGCTCTAGGTTGAGGGTGTTAGTGACGTAGTCATCCTGGACGGTGCCCTGGACAACGCCAATGCGCGTGGAGTCGTTGAGGTCGGCGAAGCCGTTGACGCCACCATCGGTCTTGGCCACAACAGCCATGAAACCGAAATCGTAGCCATTGGTGAAGCCAACGTTCTCGCGACGGCTGTCAGTGGTGGAGATCGAGGAGGAGCCGACGTCGAACTGCTGAGTCTGGACCTGGGAGAGTAGCGCTGAGAAATCGGTAGCAACAAACTCGACCTCAAGGCCCAGTTTGGTGGCGATGGCGCGCAGGAGTTCGTTGTCGTAGCCGGTGAAATTCCCCGATTCGTCAATGAAGATGTTCGGCGGAGCATCAGAGAGCGTGC
Organism: Pseudarthrobacter sp. PS3-L1; assembly: GCF_030063285.1. Lineage (GTDB taxonomy): Bacteria > Actinomycetota > Actinomycetes > Actinomycetales > Micrococcaceae > Arthrobacter. The sequence continues at coordinate 358,316 of NZ_JASISU010000004.1, forward strand.
CAACCTCAAGCTTGCCCTCGGTGTTCAGGCCCAGCTTGGTGATGTCGATGTCAGCAATCGGCGTGACGTCTGCAGTGGTGTAGCGGTCAGTGGAGCTCTGATCCGAGCCGGCCAGGGCATCGGTGGCGTCTCCGGTGGCGCCAGTGGAACCTGACCCGCAGGCTGCAAGGGAAATAGCAAGGGCAAGGGCTACCGGCGCACCGGCGAGCCACTTTGTGGCTTTACTCATCATGATGTTCATCGCTTTCATGTCAGTCGCAGGCTGGCGGCTTCCGGGGCGGAAGGGGACCCGTGGTACAAACCGGAGCGGGGCTCACGGTTTCGGAGCAGGGGTCGCTGCAAAACTTAATCATGCCACTCGGCGGCAAAATGAAACGAATGCGAATTTACTGCGTAAAAAAACGTCATGGGAAAAGATTGTTCGGAATCAGGTTCCCGCTGGTCCCAGACGATAAAAAAGTCAGCCTGCTGACCGAATCAGGTGGGACCCTGGCTGTCGCCATGTGCGGTGTCCTCCGGTGTGAGGTGCGTCGCATTCGGGGGGGGTGGTCAGAAATCGCCGCGGGTTGGATCCTGGGGAGGGAGCACGGGCCAGTCGCCCTCGATCACGGCGGCTGGCTTGGTTTTTCGAAGATAGGTCTGAAAGTCAGCGGCCTGGCTTAGGGCCCAGTCAACCTGAAGCTGGTGCAGTTGGGTTGCCGGCATCTGAAGCTTCGGAAACTTTCCAGCCATGGCATCCAGGACCCGGAGGGTTGCCAGCGCATCTGCTGCCGACGTGTGGGCGTTGTCGAGCCCCACACCGTATTCCTCGCAGAGGGCGCTCAACGTCCGCTTTCCCTTCCTGTAGCGGTCCACCTGTTTGTTCATGATGAAAGGGTCCAAGACAGGGAAGCGGCTGAGCTGTGCAATGCCATAGCGTGCCGCCTCGGCCGCAAGCACTGTGAAGTCGTAGCTGGCGTTGTAGGCAATTACGGGGACGTCATCCTCGAACAGGGCCCGCAGGACGTCAGTGATTTCCTGGACCACCTGTGCCGCCGGTGCGCCATCCCGACGGGCCACTTCAGTGCTCACGCCGTGGATGTCACTGGCCTCGGTAGGGATCTCGATGCCCGGATCGGCAAGCCATTCATGCTCCTCGACAACCTGGCCGGCGGCGTCCACAAGGGTCACTGAAGCCGTGACAATACGGGCGGCGCGTGAGTTGCGGCCAGTGGTCTCAAGATCGAATGCCGCACGGGGCAAGGTGTTCCAGGTGCTCATTCTCCAACGCTACCGCCTGCCGCTGACAGTTCCCCGGAGCGCCTCGGTGAGATCGCCATGCCCTCCACGGTCCGGGCTACCCTTGCTGCATGCGAGCTGAATATGTTGATGCTGTGCTGCAGGTGGTTGACCTCATTCCCCCAGGATCAGTGCTGAGCTACGGCGACATCGCAGAACTTCTGGGGGTGGGAGGTGCCCGACAGGTCGGCTCCGCCATGAGTGCCAGCGGTAGCACCACCACGTGGTGGCGGGTTCTGCGTGCCAGTGGCCACGTGCCGGAAGGACACACAGCCGCAGCCCTGACCAACTTCCGCTCCGAAGGAACACCGCTGCTGGGTGCACCGGAAGCGTTGCGTGACGGTGGGTCGGGGCCATGGCGGGTGGATATGAGACGTTGCCGGTGGAGTCCTGACGATTCCACGATGGACAGGATAGAGCACATCGCAAGATCGCTAGAGAGCCGCCTCCACAGAATGTCAGTGGCGGATGATGAAATGGAGGCGTGACTGAGAGAACTGATCCGCCGACATTCACCGCGACGTCCGCTGTGCCCCTGGACAGCACGGGGCATACCGCACCGGAGACTGGCTCCATAGCACTCGCCACGAGGCCAGGGAGGAGCCTTCGCGAAGCCTCCAGCGGGTCACCGCAGCAAAAATCACTCAGGTTGCTGCCACCAAGGGAAACAAACACCTCCGTTCCACAGCTCTCCCCTGATCAGGAGGTTGTCGCCAACACGGTGGCAGGCAGTGGCCCCATCTTGGTCCCGGGTGGACCTGGAACGGGTAAGTCCACTGTCCTGGTGGAGGCTGCTGTCCGGCGCGTCGTGCGGGACGGCCTCGATCCGGAGCGCATCATCCTCCTCGCGCCGACCCGACAGGCAGCAGACTCGCTCAGGGACAGGTTCACTGCGCGGCTGGATCGTAGCCTCAGTACCTCACCGGCCCGAACGTGGTCCTCCTATGCTTTTGATCTCATCCGGCGCGCCAAGGCAGAAGGTGTCATCAACCTGGCCAGGGCGCCACGCCTGCTGTCCGGCCCCGAGCAGGACCTCATCATCAAGGAGCTCCTGGCGGGCCATGATCTTCCAGGCTTTCACTTGCCATGGCCTGCGGACCTGGGGCCGGCACTGGGTACCCGCGGATTTCGGCAGGAGATTCGTCAACTTTTTGACCGGGTCATAGAATCTGGACTCACGGCCGAGGACCTAGCGGACCTCGGCCACCAGGCCGGCCGGCCGGACTGGATTGCTGCGGCGGCGCTGTATGCCGAATATCGCGATGTCCTTGACCTCCGCATGCCCGAGGCCTTTGATCCGGCAGGCATCATCACCGCTGCCCGTCATATCTTTCAGGATTCACCAGCATTCCTCGAAGCGGAGCGGAACCGCCTGCAGCTGCTGTTGGTCGACGACATCCAGGAAGCCAACCCGGCCGTCTTTGAACTCCTCGCGGACCTCGCGGCGGACAAGGACTGCCTTGTCACATTCTCGCCCGACACAGTTGTCCAGGGATTCCGTGGTGCTCGTCCTGACTTGGTGGCCAAGCTGCCGGTACTGCTTTCCAGGGAGGGCATAGCTGCACGTTATCCACTGGTGCACACGCATCGTCACTGTTCCGCTGTGGCCAGTGCCTGGGTAGGCGTTGCCGGGCGCATTTCGCAGCGTTCAGGAGGCCAGGAGGCTCGCCGGCTCGAGCCATTCGGCACCACCGCCAAAGACGGTCGGGTAGAAGCCCACCTGGTACCGTCAGTCGTCCATGAACTCCGGTACGTTACGCAGCGGATTCTCGATGAGCACCTGCACGCGAGGCGTCCCCTGGGCGATATTGCGGTGATCGTTCGCAACGGCGGACAGCTGCAAGAACTCCAGCGGTACCTCACCGGGCAGGGAATCGCAGTGCGTGTTCCCGTAGCCGAGTCCGCTGTCCGGGACGAGGTAGCAGTCCGGCCACTCCTTGAGGCCTATGCCATTGCTCTCGATCCAGAAATCCTGAGTCCGGAGCGCGCGGTGGCTCTTCTGACATCGCGGATAGGTGGCGCCACCCCCCTCGAGTTGCGGCGTCTGCGGCAGGCATTGCGGCGTGAAGAGCTCCAGGGTGGCGGCAGCAGGTCCAGCGACACCCTGCTGGTCGAGGCACTGGTGGAAGCAGGAGCGCTCCAAAGTCTCGGCATTGAAGGGCGTGCGGCACGCCGGACAGCCCGCATGATCGCTGCTGGCCGTGCCGCCGTCGATCTGCCCGGGGCCAATGCTGAATCGGTGCTGTGGGCGCTGTGGCATTCCACCGGGTTGTCTGGTGCCTGGACGGAGGCGGCCCTGGCTGGCGGCCGTCATGGGGCCCGCGCAGACAGGGATCTTGACGCCATGATGGCCCTCTTCCATACGGCCGAGCGCTTTGTGGATCAGCTTCCGGGCGCGGGACCACGGCAGTTTCTTGAGTACCTTCTCAGCCAGGAACTACCCATGGATACGCTTGCCGCGCGGGCACAGGTGGAAGATGCTGTAGAGCTCCTGACGCCGGCCAGTGCGGCAGGACGCGAGTGGCCGGTGGTGATTGTCGCTGGCCTGCAGGAAGGAACATGGCCCAACACACGGCTCCGTGGCGAACTTCTAGGCAGCACGCTGTATTCGGATGTCCTCGAGTACGGCGTTGAGCAGGCACTGCGCATTGACCCACTGAGCAGGGTAAGGGACATCAGGTATGACGAGCTCCGTACCTTTGCCGCTGCCATTTCGCGGGCCCAGGAAGTCCTGATCTGCACTGCTGTCTCCTCTGAGGATGAACAGCCCTCATCGTTCCTGGACTACGTTGACCCCTTGCCAGCAGGGCTGGACAGCCGTCCTCTCACAGCTGTCCAGCGGCCCCTGACCCTGCGTGCACTAGTTGCCGAGCTGCGGCAGAATGCCCAACTCGGCCTGGCTGCACAGGCCGAAAGCCAGGAGGCGCTGAGGCTCCTGACGGTCCTTGCCGCGCAGGAAACGCCTGTGGCAGGGGCACATCCGTCGTCATGGTGGGGTCTCCTACCCTTGAGTAGCTCGGATCCGGTTGTTCCGCCGGATGGCACGGTCTCTGTGTCGCCGTCCAAGGTGGAGTCAGTGCATACCTCGCCCCTCGACTGGTTTGTGCAGGCCGCTGGGGGAGAGGCTGCAACAGATTTCGCGAGAAGTCTTGGAACGTTGGTCCATGCCATTGCCCAGGACTTGCCAGACGCCACCGGCACCCGCTACGTCGAGGAGCTGGTGGTGCGCTGGCCAACGCTGGGAATGAAAGACAACTGGGAGGGAAAGCTCGATTTCCGTCGTGCTGAGACGATGGTCCGGAAACTGGCCACCTACGTCATCAGCATGCGACAGGACGGCCGCACCCTTGTTGGCGTGGAGCAGGATTTCGAGGTGTCCCTCGCGGATGTGACGTTGCCCGCCGAGGAGCAAACTACCCTCGCCGAGACCAGGGCAGCAGTTCTCCGCGGGCAGGTTGACCGCTTGGAACTGGATGGGCAGGGTCGTTTGGTGATCGTGGACCTCAAGACTGGGAAAAGCCAACCAGCCAAGGCCGACATTGAGCGCCACCTGCAGCTGGCCTCGTACCAGGCTGCTGTCCTCGCTGGTGGATTCATACCCGGGAGCCCATCTCCTGAGGGAGGGGCGTCACCATCCGCCGACATGCGAAACTTGAACCCGCAGAGCCAGCTGCCCCACGCCCAGGTCCCTGGCGGAGCCATCCTGGCCCAACTCGGCACCTCCACCAAGTCCGTTGGAACCCAGTACCAGGATCCTCTAGGACCACTCGATACGTGGGCCACGGAAGCGGTCCTTGAGGCCGCAGTCCTGATGGCGGGACGGACGTTTGAGGCCCGTCATGATCCGACCAAAAGTGGTCATGGCGGCCAAGGGTGCCGCCTACCCGAAGTCTGCCCGCTCTGTTCGCGGGGAAAGCAGGTCACCGAATGAGCTCCAGTCCTGGTCCCGGATCATTTCAGGCTGGGCCACACCAGGGAGGAGCTCCACCAATCGGCATTGCAGCCAGCGATGTCCTTCCCACTCCGAGGTTCACTCCGGAAGAGCTCTCGGCGCTGCTAGGGGAGAAGAACACACCCACGCCCGAGCAGTCACACATTATTTCGTCCCCGCTGGGGCCCCGGTTGGTCATTGCCGGGGCTGGATCGGGAAAGACTGCCACCATGGCCGACCGGGTTGTCTGGCTTGTCGCCAACGGCTGGGTCAGGCCAGAGGAGATCCTGGGCGTTACTTTCACCAGGAAGGCAGCCGGTGAACTGGCGAGTCGAATTCGGGCCAAGCTTGCCACCCTTCAGCGGGTTGCTGCTGATGACACCAAGGGCTCCCTGCCCCACGTGCTGGAGAGCATGTCAGATGGTCTTGAGCCAAAGGTTTCCACGTACCACTCCTACGCCAGCGGCATTGTTTCTGATTACGGCCTGCGCTTAGGAATTGAGCGTGACGTGGTGCTGCTTGGTGCGGCGCAGGCCTGGCAACTGGCCAGTGAAGTGGTTGAAGCCTACGATGGCGAATTCGAACATTTTGCTGCCGCGCGATCCACCCTGGTCCGAGCCGTCATCCAGCTTGCTGGCGAATGCGCCGAGCACCTCCAAGACCCTGCCAGCGTCAAGGCGTGGCTGGAAGAGCACCTTTCCGTTTTTGAGAGCCTGCCCTATGTTGCTGGCACTACCAAGGCCCCCACGCAAACAGCCCTTAAGCTCAACGTCATGCTGAAAACACGGGTCAGCGTGGCGGACATGGTGGCCAGGTACGCAAACGCCAAGAGGGCCCGCGGCGCATTGGATTTTGGGGATCTTGTTGCCCTGGCTGCGCGTATTGCCACGGAGATCCCGCTTGCGGGCGAGCTTGAACGCAGGCGATTCCGGGTGGTGTTGTTGGATGAGTTCCAGGACACGTCCCATGCACAGCTGGTGCTCTTCTCCCGCCTTTTTGGTGCAGGCCACGCCGTCACAGCTGTGGGTGACCCCAACCAGTCGATCTATGGCTTCCGCGGGGCTTCCGCGGGGCAGCTGTTCCACTTTGTGCAGGAGTTTCCGGACCGAGTGAGCACAGCGAGTGCAGCCGCCGGCACTCAGGCTCCGCGTGCCGACGCCGGTGGGCAGTGGCGACCCGCTCCGACGTCCTACCTCACAACGGCTTGGCGCAACGGCAGCAATATCCTGTCCGCCGCCAACCAGGTTGCTGCTCCCTTGAACGCTCTCTCCGTCACATCCAGCGTTGCCGGAGGAAAAACCGGCAAGCCGTTGGTGCCAGCCCTGGTACCCAGTCCGGCCGCCGTCGCGGGCAGCGTTGTGATCGCGCGGTTCGACTCAGACCAGGATGAAGCGCAGGCGATCGCCGCGGATATCCTCAGATATCGGGTCACGGACTTCGAGGCTGCAGCCGATCAACCGATCCCACCTGCCATGGCTGTCCTCTGCCGCCGCCGCGCGCAGATGGAGCCGATCCGCAAAGAACTGGAAACCCAGGGGATCCCCTACGAGATTGTTGGACTGGGAGGACTCCTCGACACTCCGGAGATTGTGGACCTGGTCGCTACCCTTCGGGTCCTAGCGGACCCGGGCCGCTCGGATTCTCTCATGCGTCTCCTGGTGGGGGCCCGGTGGCGGATTGGTCCCGCGGACCTGATGGCATTTCGCGACTGGTCAGCCTTCCTGGCTCGCCGGCGGCTCCTGCAGGCTCAAGGGCAACCCACCCCGGAGGGGGCAACCGAAATCCCCGTGGAAAGCGATATCACGGATGGGGCGAGCCTTGTTGAGGCTCTGGACTGGCTCCCGCAGGAGGGATGGATGTCCTCGCACGGCCGCACCCTGAGCGAGGAAGCAGCCACCCGACTGCGGCTTATGGCTCAGGAGTTACGCATGCTGCGGGGCTATCTGGGCGACGATCTGACCACGCTGCTGGGCGAAGTGGAACGGACCATGCTCCTTGATATAGAAGTTTCCGCCCGACCGGGCATCACTATCCACCAGGCGCGGCGAAACCTTGATGCATTCCAGGACGCCGCGGCTGGTTTCCTGCAAAGTGCCCACCGGGTAGATATCCTCGCTTTCCTGTCGTGGCTTGATGTTGCGGCAGCAGAGGAAAGCGGGCTCGACGGCGCAGCAACCGAGGTCAGTCACGAGGCCGTGCAGCTTCTGACCGTCCACGCGTCCAAAGGCCTTGAGTGGGACGTGGTTTTTGTTCCCGGACTCAACGCCGGCGCTTTTCCCAGCGACAGGGACTCCAGGTGGAGCAGCGGATCTGCGGCTTTGCCGTGGCCGCTGCGTGGGGACCGGGCAGATCTTCCGCAGTGGGACCTGGACCAGCCAGACCAGAAGGGGTGGCTCGACGCCGAAAAGGACTTCAAAGCGGAGGTCCAGGCGCATGGTGAGGAAGAAGAGCGCCGTCTCGCCTATGTCGCGTACACCAGGGCCAAGCATGTGCTGTGGGCATCCAGTCCGGCGTGGGTGGGTTCGAGGTCGGGGCGCTCGGAGATCTCCGGATTTCTCGCAGGGCTTCTTCCCCTTACCGCCCCGGGGAGTAGTACGGATGGCAGCGGCCAGGCGGCCGCCGTCGTGCATTCGCTTTCGCTGGAGGAGTCTGCACTTTCAGAAGAGAGCCCACTGACCCGGGAAACCGAAAGCGCTGTCTGGCCCTACGATCCTTTGGAGGGTCCCATCGATGCCCGCACGGGGGAGCGGCTTCGTTTGGCTCCCGGCCGCCGCGCGGGCACTGAAGCCGCAGCGGGACAGATCCTTGGGGCCCTCGCCCTGCGTACAGACCTTCCTGCACCGTCCGGGCTGACCGGAAAGTCTGCCCGGTGGGCGGAGGAAACTGCACTCCTTCTGGAGCGCCGCTCCGAACGGGGCCACCACCGGGACATCCATTTGCCTGACCATATTTCTGCCTCCACCCTGGTTGATCTCGGCGAAGATCCCGATGCCGTCCTTGCCACCCTGCGTCGGCCCGTTCCACGCGAACCTGGAATGGCGGCGAGGCGCGGAACGGCGTTTCACTCATGGGTTGAGGAGCACTTTGGAATGGCCGGAATGCTCGATCTTGACCTGGTCAACCGCGGCCACGCTGATGAAAAAGCGGAAGCTGCACTGGGCCTGGAAAGCCTCAAGGCGACATTTCTGGCTTCCGACTGGGCAAACCGGATACCCGCGTACCTTGAGGTTCCAGTAGAAACAAGGATTGGCCCGGTCGTGGTACGCGGACGCATCGATGCAGTATTCCGGAACTCGACGGGTGCCTGGGACCTGGTGGACTGGAAAACAGGACGTCGGCCGCCAGCCGGTGCGCTCAAGGCTAAATCCATCCAGCTCGCGGCTTACCGGCTTGCATGGTCCAGGCTCAAGGGTGTCCCGCTAGATCAGGTACAGGCAGCGTTCTTCTACGTTGGGGACAACAGTGTTGTCCGGCCGCATGACCTCAGCACCGCGGCTGAACTCGAAGAAATCCTTCAGGAAGCCTTTGCCTGAAGTTTTCCGGGGTCCGGGCATGAATGCCTGAACCCCGCCTACAACTGCAGCACCGGTGTTTTGCCGTAGCGACTTTGCTGGTGGGACTTTGCTGGTGGGACGGCCCGGTGCGTTCAGGGTCAGGGTTTGGGCGCGTCGACGATCCTGATTGCATCGGTGGGTGGCTCGGGATCAGTAGTGTGTTCATCGTTGCGGTCCACCTGCTCCGGAGCATCGGTCCCGGGAACCTTTGCGGTGCCCTCGGTGGGCGAACTGCCGTCAGATGCTTTTTCGTCCAGGGGGCGGTTTCCGGCAATGGCAGTGTCAGCACCGGCTTTCCCGTCTGACGGAGTCACTTTCTCTTCGGGAATTGGCGTCACGTAAACGGCTGGTGTGGCTGGAACCGGCAAGGAGCCCGGTGAGCTGGCGCCGGCGTCATCCGTAGATTTCGCAGTGACCGCCCCAGCCCCTGTTGGCGTGGAGTTGTGCTGTGCGATTCTCCCTGAAGCGTCTTTGGCACCTTCCCTGGTCGAGCTGTTGTCTAGGGGTGCGGCGGTCGCTGGCTGGGGGAGGGGCTCCACACCAAGCGGCTGTCCCCCGTGCACTGTGATGTCCGATGCCAGGGTCTGCAGCATCTCCTCGGCGTCAGCGATCATGTCTGCGTCTGAAGTATTGAGGGCCTTGACCAGGTACTGAGCCAGGGCAAACTCCGCTGACAGAGCAGCACGTCGCAGCAGGTGCTTGTCTGGTGTATCCCTGCGTGCTGCCGTGTAGCTGGCAAGTACAGCATCCACGAAGGACTGCTCACTGGAAGCGACCAGCCAGGCAAAATCGTCTGCCGGGTCACCTATTCGCAAGTCCGTCCACCCGGTCACGGCTGCGACCTTGCCCGCATCGATCAGCAAGTTGTCTTCGTGCAGGTCGCCGTGCACCACCGAGGGATTAAAACGCCAGAGCGAGACATCCTCCATGGCGTGCTCCCAGCGACGAAGCAGGGCGGCCGGAATTTTTCCCGTCATAGCTGCCTGGTCGAGTTCATTGAGTCGACGCTGGCGGAATTCATTGGGCGTGTAGCTCGGGAGGTCGGCGTTGTTGACCAAGGATTGCGGAAGGTCATGGATTGCGGCAAGCGCGGCGCCCAGTTCAATGGCAACACTGTCATTCCCGCTGCTGAGCTGATCGATACTGAAATGCGTTCCGGTCAGATGGGAATAGACGAACGTGCTGAGGTCACCAAGCCGGACCTTGCCGGCAACGGTGGGCATGAGGAACGGCAGTTCCGCGCGGATGGCGGGTGTGAAAGCCCGGAGAACCAGAAATTCCGTCTCGAGCCTGGCGCTTGCCTCAGGGTGCTGGGGAGAACGGACCCGCCAGCGTTTGCCTTCCGAATCCACCAAAAAGGCTGTGTTGAAATCGGCTGGATCATCTGGGGCGGCGCTGACGGCCGTAGGCGTCAGGCCGGGGACCGCGGCCGTTGCTACTGCTGCCAGTTCGATCGGTTTTCTTCTCACTGTTCCACGGTAGATTGGCTTGCCCCGAACGAGTCGAAGTACCGCGGCGAGTCTTCGAGTTCACCGATGATTCCCGGTCTTTGTCCAGGTTTTGCACGGCTGGGTTGAATGGAATGTGAAATGTCCCTAGGAATCAGTACGGTGGAACCATGAGTTCCCCCGAACCTGTGGCGTCGCCCCAAGCGTCCCAGGAAGTGCCCTTGCGGCCGCACACTGCAGCGCTGCCCGCCAACCACCTCTTTGAGACGGTCCTCCCGGTTGTCCAAGCCCGGATCGACAGGGGATCCCTGAAACGTTCCCGTGCTGGCATGGTCGAAGAACTGCTGGCAACCCCTGGAACCCAGGCCATGGTCATCGCAGGCAGACAGGCCTTGGTCGGTGAGTCGTCGCTGATCCTGCTGTCAGCTAATGACGCAATCACACTACTGGCCCGTGGCGGACACCGAGCCCGGCATGCCATCTACCTCGGCAGTGCCGAACCAGGCAGTGATTTGGCGACTGGAACCGAAACAGTGCTTCTTGTTCTGGACGACGCACTGGACCCCGCCGACGTGGGCGCGCCCAGTGGCTCCCGATGGCTTGGATTCCGCGAGATTGCGGCCACGCTGAACGCTACCGAAACCGCGCTCTTCATCGAGGCGAGCGCCATCGCCAACTGGCATGCACTGCACACTCACTGCCCGCGCTGCGGAACCCCCACGGTTGTTGAATCCGGGGGCTGGGTTCGCCGTTGCCCTGCAGATGGCTCCGAGCATTACCCTCGGACGGACCCTGCCATTATTGTCACGGTCGTTGGACCCGATGGCCGTGTTCTTCTGGGTGGCGGTGGCGCCTGGGATTCCAAGGTACATTCCACCCTTGCTGGTTTCGTGGAGCCCGGTGAGTCACTGGAACAGGCCGTGATCCGCGAGATCCAGGAGGAAGTGGGGGTCCGCATCACGGGCAGCCAGTATCTTGGCTCGCAGCCGTGGCCGTTCCCCGCGTCCCTCATGCTGGGGTTTACGGCTTCCACGGAAGACACCCATGTGCAGCCCGACGGCGTGGAAGTCACCCGTGCTCGCTGGTTTAGCAGGACTGAGCTTCAGGAAGCAATCCTTGACGGTGAGATCATTATTCCCGGGAGTCTTTCCATCTCGCGGGCCCTCATTGAACACTGGTATGGCGGACCCATCGAGACGCTGTCCTGACAACCGCTTCACCTTTACCCACCGCAACAAATAGTCCCAAAGCAGAGTAGTGAGCACAGAAAACTTCGAAGATGGCCCGCAGGAAACCCTTGAAGAACGAATCTTGGGTGGCCTCGATGCTGAGCAGCGTGAGGTGGCCACCACCCTAACCGGTCCTCTCTGTGTCCTTGCAGGTGCCGGGACGGGAAAGACCCGGGCCATTACCCACCGCATCGCATACGGTGTTCACTCGGGTGTCTACAGTCCGCAGCGATTGTTGGCAGTAACCTTCACAGCGAGGGCAGCTGCAGAGATGCGAAGCCGGCTGCGGGATCTCGGCGTGGGCAATGTCCAGGCCCGGACCTTTCACGCAGCGGCGTTGCGACAGCTCCAATTTTTCTGGCCGCAGGCAGTGGGCGGAGCCCTCCCGCAACTTCTGGACCATAAAGCGTCAATTATTGCGGAGGCGGCCCGAAGACTGCGCCTGAGCACTGACCGCGCCAGTATCCGTGACCTTGCGTCGGAGATTGAGTGGGCCAAGGTATCCATGTTGACGCCCGCCAACTACCTCGAAAAGGCCCAGGGCCGCGGCACTCCGGGAGGATTCGACCTCACGGCCGTTGCCCGCGTTTTCCAGTCCTATGAGGACGTCAAGACAGACCGCAATGTCATCGATTTTGAGGATGTCCTGCTCATCACCGTGGGGATCCTGCAGGAGGATCCCAAGGTTGCCGCAACTGTGCGCGAGCAATACAGGCATTTTGTGGTGGATGAGTATCAGGACGTTTCGCCGCTTCAGCAGCGCTTGCTGGAACTGTGGCTGGGTGGGCGCGATGAGCTTTGTGTTGTCGGCGATGCCAGCCAGACCATCTACTCGTTCACGGGAGCCTCGCCTCGCCATCTGCTTGAGTTCAAGGCGCGGTACCCGGATGCCGGGATGGTCAAGCTGATCCGGGATTACCGCTCAACGCCCCAGGTGGTCAAACTGGCCAACGAGTTGTTGGCTGCGCGTCGCAGCTCTGGTCCCGTTGCAGACGCGGCGTGGGCTGCGCCCCTCCAGCTTGTTGCCCAGCGACCGCACGGCCCATCACCGCAATTCACCGAATGCACTGATGACGAAGCAGAGGCTGCCACTGTCGCCAAGAAAGTTCAGGGACTGCTCGACGCCGGGACCAAAGCAAGTGAGATAGCTGTACTTTTCAGGACCAACGGTCAGTCGGAAGCCTACGAACAAGCTCTTGCTGCGTCCGGTATTGGCTACCAGTTGCGCGGCGGTGAAAGGTTTTTTGCCAGGAAAGAAGTCCGTGATTCCATCCTTCAGCTCCGGGCCGCAACCCGTGCCCTGACACCGGGTGAGGTTCCGGACCCGCTCGGCCAAATGGTGCGCGACATTCTTGCGTCGCTGGGCTACACGGATTCGGCCCCGCATAGTGGCGGCGCTGTCCGTGAACGGTGGGAATCCCTTGCTGCACTGGTGGCGCTTGCTGATGAGCTGGCTCAAGTCCGTGGCGCCGATTTTTCCCTTTCCGACTTTGTAAATGAACTTCAGGAAAGGTCCCTGGCCCAGCACGCACCCACTGTCCAGGGAGTTACCCTCGCTTCCCTTCACGCTGCGAAGGGCCTCGAATGGGATGCCGTGTTCCTGGTGGGCCTCAGTGAAGGCCTCATGCCGATTTCCTTTGCGGATTCGCCGGAATCGGTGGACGAAGAGCGAAGGCTTCTTTATGTCGGAATCACCCGAGCACGTGAACACCTGTTCATGTCCTGGTCAACGGCCCGAACACCTGGTGGCAGGGCGAATCGCAAGCCCAGCAGGTTCCTCGATGGGCTGCGGCCCGACTCCGTTACTGGGGGCACTGCCCGGTCACTGGGGCGGGCGCCCAAACGCAAGGCCGCGGCCCCAGCCATGTGCAGGGTCTGTGGAACCATGCTCTCAAGTGGCGCCGAAAGGAAAGTGGGCAGGTGCAACCAGTGCCCGCCAAGCTATGAGGAGCAGAGCTTTGAGGCGCTTCGTGAATGGCGGAAGGCGCAGGCCCTTGAAGCGGATGTTCCAGCGTTTGTTGTGTTCACGGATGCCACCCTGACCGCAATTGCCGAGGCAAAACCGAAGAGCCTGGAGGAGTTGTCGGCATTGGCGGGCATTGGCCCCTCAAAATTGGAGAAGTACGGAGAAGAGGTCCTGCGGATCATGGCCGAAAGCAGTGTTCTCTAGTGCGCGGCAGCACGGGAGATCACTCGCGGACCACGTCCAGCGGACGTGTCGTGACGGTCCGGCGCTCCAGCCGACGGACACGGACGGTGTCTGCCTTCTGGGAAGCTGGCACGGCCGTGGTGGCCATTCCGGCGTCGTTCGGGGCGGGCCAGGAAAAAGAGTGGGTAGAAAAGATGGTCCTGAAGCTTGAGCGCCAGCGAGAGTCTCCTGGCCGCGCGCGGAACCGTACCAGCAATCCTGAACTTGAACGGCGAGCTCAGGAACTGTCCTCGCGCTTTCTCGGCGAACGGGCCGTGCCAAGCTCAGTGAGGTGGGTCGCCAACCAGAACTCCCGATGGGGTTCCTGTACGCCCTCTGACGGCTCCATTCGGCTGTCAGACAAACTTCAGATGATGCCCGGATGGGTTGTGGACTATGTTCTTCTGCACGAGTTGGCGCATCTGCTCGTATCAGCCCACGACGCCGCATTCTGGGCTTTGCTCACGACGTATCCGGACACGGAAAGGGCGAAGGCTTTCCTTGAAGGTGTTGCCTTGGCCCGCGCACACGGCTTGGCGTCTGAGCCGAACTGATGCTGTCTGGCCCCGCTAGCCAGGGTTTCTGGATGCGTCAGCCGCCACGTTTCCTAGTCTTTGGACTGGCCGGGAGCTGTGTCGCCTCCGTCGCCTGTCCCGTCCTGCGACTCGTTAGGACTGTCGGGCGAACCGTCCTCCCTTGGTTCGTCGAAGCCCCCGCTGAGGAGCTTTTCCAGGGCGTCGTCTACCTCTGAATCGCTGGCCTCGGCCAATTGTCGCCGTCCACTGAAGCCCTGCGGATCATCCAGGTCTTCGCCGGTGGGAAGCAGATCCGGGTGGTCCCAGATGGCGTCGCGACCTTCAATCCCACGTTCGTCCTTGAGTACTGCCCACAGGGTGGCTGCTTCGCGAAGTCGACGGGGCCGCAGTTCCAGGCCCACCAGCGATGAGAAAGCGTGTTCTGCGGGTCCGCCGGTAGCGCGCCGACGTCGAACAGTTTCCCTGAGCGCGTCCGCTGAGGGCAGGACATTGGTGGTTGCCGCGGCGGTAAGTTCGTCGACCCAACCCTCCACCAGGGCAAGAGCCGTTTCCAGTTTCTCGAGGGCCTGATCCTGGGCGGGAGTTCGCTGCGGCATGAAGACGCCCTGGGACAGGGCTTCCTGGATGCCCTCCGGGTTGCTCGGGTCGATGTCGCGGGCCAGTTCCTCAATGCGTGAAGTATCGATGTGGATTCCACGGGCATAGGCCTCGATGGCGCCAAGGAGGTGTCCGCGCAACCACGGAACCTGGACAAAGAGGCGTGCGTGGGCAGCTTCCCTGACGGCTAGGAAGAGGCGGATGTCGCCTTCCGGGAGGCTGAGTCCTTCGCCAAATGAGGCGACGTTTGCTGGCAAAAGTGCCATTTCCAGATCCACCAGTGGTACCCCGATGTCGGTGGAGCTGACGACGTCGGAGGACAGCGCACCAATAGCCTGCCCCAACTGCATGCCGAAGATTGCGCCGCCCATGTTCTGCAGCATGGAGGACGCGCCCCCCATGGCTGACTTCATCTCTTCGGGCATTTGCTGGCTCATGGCTTCCGAGAGCGCGTTGGAGATGCTGTTGGCCACCGGTTCGGTCAGCCGCTTCCAGGTTCCCATGGTGGCCTCAACCCACTCAGCACGCGACCACGCACGGCCAATCAGACCGGTGGAGGGAAGCGACGTCACGGGATCAAGCCACATCTCAGCAAGGCGGAGGGCCTCGTCCACTTCGCGGGACTGCGCACTTGTTACGGACGGGTCCGAACTCGACGCGGCGACGCGGCGCGCATTTTCGTGGGCCATCTTCCAGTTCACCGGTCCCTCGGAGGGTGCACTCATCATGGCCTGTACCTGCGAAAACATTTGGGCCAGAAGCTGCGGGTCATCCGGGAGCCCTGCTGCCTTGGCGATCTCGGAAGGGTCGATGTTCTCCATGCCTTGACCCCCCATGAGGTTCTGCAGCATTTCTGCCAAGGGGTCCTTTGGCGTGTCATCGCCGTTGGAGGGAGTGGGAGGGTTGGAAGTCATGATCCTGCCGATCGTCGCTGGGACTGTTGATCAACTTCACGGTACCCCGTGCCTGCAGGCGATGTCTGCCGGGCCGGGCCTACGTTCGCTGATGGCAAAGACAAAGTTCTGGCCTGCCGGAGCGTATTCTTGGGTCTTGAATCATTCTGCCTGCCGGCCACTGGTCAGGCCGAGGCCACCCCACCCTGCGACGCAGGTGGGGCAAGGAGAAAGTTCCAGCAATGACGACAATGCGCGGAGATCAACCCACGGGACAGCCCGTCAGCCAGGCGTCGGACGGCAGCGACGAACCTTGGGAAGCACGGAAGAATGCCCGGGATGGCCGCTTCTCTACCCTCGTGTTTGCCGGGGTCCTGGCTGCTGCGCTCGGGGTCACTGCGGTCACCTTGCCGGTGCCCTATGTGGTTGAAGCCCCCGGACCGACGTTTAATACCCTCGGTGAGTACAGCGACAAACCTGTCATCAGCGTCTCTGGCACCGAAGCCTTTCCAACCACCGGCAATCTCGACCTCACCACTGTTTACGTTGATGGCGGGCCCAATGGACCGGTGAGTTTTATTGCAGCGCTGGGTGCATGGCTGGACAACACCAAAGCGGTCTACCCTCAGGAGCTCATCTACCCGGACCCGGTCACCAGCGAAGAATCCCAAGCCGAAAGCGCCGCTGCGATGGTGACCTCGCAGGAGAACGCTGTAGCCGCTGCACTCAGTGAACTGGGCATTGACTACAGCCAGCAGTTGCAGGCAGCGGGATTGCCGGAAGGGTCGCCGTCGGCCGGCAAGTTGGAGCCCAACGATGTTTTTGTCTCCATCGACGGCAAGCCCATTACCGCTCTTTCTGTTGTCCAAGACGAGCTTGCGGCTAAGGCAGGGGCAGAGGTCAGCCTTGTTGTTGACCGTGACGGCGTGCCGACGACTGTCGCCATTACTCCGACGAAGAACGACGCCGGACGCTACCTTCTTGGAGTTTCCCTGCAGTATCTGTTCACTTTTCCATTTGATGTGTCCATCTCGCTGGACAAGGTGGGCGGCCCGAGCGCCGGCATGATGTTCGCACTGGGCATCATCGACACGGTTACGCCGGGGGACCTTACTGGTGGAAAGCACATCGCAGGTACTGGCACCATCAGTCCCGACGGCGCCGTGGGACCTATTGGTGGGATTGCCCAGAAAATGCACGGCGCGCGTAACGGCGGAGCAACCCTGTTCCTCGCGCCGGCTGCAAACTGCGATGAAACTCTCGGGCACGTCCCGGACGGGCTGCAGGTTGTCCGGGTAGAGAATCTCGCTGATGCTCGGAGCGCTGTGGAGCTGGCCGCATCGGGAGCAGACACAGAAAATCTCCCGGCTTGCACCAGCAACTAGACTGGTTGAGGAACTAAGGTTCGCCGCCACTCGTGGCATTGGTGACGGTCTGCGCCACGTGCAGTCCCGGCATCGGCCGTTATAAGCGCACGCACGCAATGACATGTAAATAGACACGACCAGCTATGAGGTACCCAGTTTGTCCCGTCCTGCAAGCACCACCCCGCCCGGAAGACCCCAAGCGAGACGTGGTGCCCTGACGCCCACGCTGATCGTCGTCGCCCTCGTTGTGGTTGGTTTTATCTTCTTTGCCAATATCTGGACCGACATCATGTGGTACCAGCAGTTGGGCTTCATTGAAGTATTCCTGACCGAAAACCTCTCACGCATAGCCATCTTCGTCGCTGGCTTCGCGCTTATGTTCATCGCAGTGTTCTTCTCGATCCGGATCGCTTACCGCTCACGCCCGGTGTACGCCCCAGATTCGGATGTCCGGGACAACCTCGACCGCTACCAGGCACAGCTGGAGCCGGTCCGTCGCGTCGTGATGATCGGTCTTCCTGTGCTGTTCGGCCTGTTCGCCGGCAGCGCTGCGGCGAGCCAGTGGCAGCGCGTGCTGCTCTTCTTCAACCAGGAGTCTTTCGGGCAGACAGATCCACAGTTCAATATGGACATCAGCTTCTACGTGATGACCCTGCCGTTCCTCGGATTTGTCACAGGGTTCCTCATCAGCATTGTGGTGGTTGCCGGTATTGCTGGCATCCTGACCCACTATCTGTACGGCAGTATCCGGTTGATGGAACGGGGGGTCTACACGGCCCGGGCCGCCCAGATCCACATTGCCGTCATTGGCGCTACCTTCTTGGTGCTGTTGGCCGTCAACTTCTGGTTGGATCGCTACACCACCGTCCAGAACAACAGTGGGCGCTGGGCCGGAGCGCTTTATACAGATGTCAACGCAGTTATCCCCACCAAAGCTATTCTTGCGGTGGCAGCGATCCTGGTAGCTGTTCTTTTTGTCGTTGCCGCTGTCATCGGCAAATGGCGCCTTCCTGTCATCGGTACTGCAATGCTGGTCATTACCTCAATCCTTGCCGGTGGAGTTTACCCGTGGGTCATCCAGCAGTTCCAGGTTGGCCCGTCAGAGCAGACACTTGAGCGCGAGTTCATCCAGCGCAACATCGACTCCACCCGAGCAGCCTATGGCCTGGACCAGATCCAGGAAGATCGCTACGACGCGACCACCACGGCCACGTCTGGTGCCCTGGCCCCGGATGCACAGACTACGGCGAATATCCGCCTTTTGGACCCCAACCTGATCTCTGATGCATTCCGGCAGCTTGAGCAGTACAGGCCGTATTACCAGTTCCCGGAGACCCTTAATGTCGACAGGTATGAAATCGATGGCAAGGTCCAGGACACGGTCATTGCGGTCCGTGAACTCAACCCGGACAACCTCAGCTCCAACCAGCAATCGTGGTTGAACCGGCATGTGGTCTACACCCACGGCTACGGCGTTGTTGCGGCCAAGGGTAACAAGTTCACGTCGGATGGAAAGCCCGATTTCCTGCAGTCAGGGATTCCATCCAATGGTGTCCTCGGCGACGACTCCACGTATGAGCCCCGAATCTACTTCGGTGAAAACTCGCCCGAATACTCGATTGTTGGTGCCCCAGATGGTGCTCCGAACCGCGAGCAGGACAGGCCAGCCGGTGAGAACACGGATGCCGAGACGCAGTACACCTTCAGTGGCAACGGTGGACCCAACGTTGGCAGCTTCTTCAACAAGCTGCTGTACTCGATCAAATTCCAGTCATCAGACCTGCTGCTGTCCGACGGCGTAAATCCTGAGTCGCAGATCCTTTACGAACGTGATCCCCGCGAACGCATTCAGAAGGTCGCTCCGTACCTGACGGTGGACGGCAATGCCTACCCGGCAATCGTTGATGGTCGCGTCAAATGGATTGTGGATGGCTACACAACCAGCCAGTACTACCCGTATTCCCAGCAGCAGCAGCTGTCGAACGCCATCACTGACTCCACCACGGCTGCAGGCCGCACTCCGGCGGTGCCCAATAGCACGGTCAATTACATTCGCAACTCTGTAAAGGCAACAGTTGATGCGTACGACGGCTCCGTAACCCTGTACGCCTGGGATGACCAGGACCCAATCCTGAAATCCTGGCAAAAGGTTTTCCCCACGTCCCTGAAGCCCTATTCGGAGATGTCCGGCGATGTCATGAGTCACGTCCGGTACCCGGAGGACTTCTTCAAGGTGCAGCGTGAACTTCTGGGGCGCTACCACGTAACGGATCCGATCAGCCTCTACAAGGGTGACGATGTCTGGAGTGTTCCGGCGGACCCCACGGTGGATACCAATGTGAAACAGCCCCCGTTCTACATGTCGTTGCAGATGCCGGACCAGGATCAGCCTGCGTTCCAGCTGACGTCTTCCTTCATTCCGCAGATCGTCGAGGGCAGTGCCCGTAACGTGCTGTACGGCTTCCTGGCAGCAGACTCCGACGCTGGCAATGTAGCAGGGGTCAAGGGCGACGGGTACGGAAAGCTTCGCCTGTTGCAGATTCCACCAGAAACACAGGTACCGGGACCCGGGCAGGCGCAGAACAAGTTCAACTCTGATCCCACCGTGTCCCAGGCGCTCAACCTCCTCCGCCAGGGCGCATCAGAGGTTCTCAACGGCAACTTGCTGACGCTTCCTGTGGGTGGTGGATTCCTGTATGTCCAGCCGGTCTACCTCAAGTCGACGGGTGAGACCTCCTACCCAACCCTGCAGAGGGTCCTTGTGGCCTTTGGCGACAAGATCGGGTTCGCGCCAACTCTTGATGAGGCACTGAATCAGTTGTTTGGTGGTGACTCAGGCGCTGCGGCGGGTGACTCCGACAACAACGGGCAAACACCGACAACGCCTGGTGAAACGCCAGCACCCGGATCAACTGATGCAAATGCCGAGCTCAAGACAGCGCTCAGCGAGGCCAATGCCGCAATTCAGGCCGGTCAGGCAGCCCTGGCTGCTGGGGACTTTGCGGCCTATGGAGAACAGCAGAACAAACTGTCCGCCGCACTGCAGAAAGCTATCGACGCCGAAGCCAAGGTCGCGGCGAGTTCAGGGGAGGCCCCGGCGGCCGAACCGTCGCCTTCGCCCAGCGCTGGCAGCTGATGTAGTCAATACCCGGGCTGCTGCAGCCCCCATGGCCCCCTGGGCTGGTGCGGACAAGTCCACGCCAGCCCAGGGGGCCGCTGTGTTTCTGAGGGGTGGCGTGGCTGAGGCGTTGCGGAAAAATGTGCAGGAGACACAGATCACGCACCCTCAATTTGGCCAGCCGTTTACCTGTTGGTAGTGTTGTTCTTGCGACGCGGGGTGGAGCAGTTCGGTAGCTCGCTGGGCTCATAACCCAGAGGTCACAGGTTCAAATCCTGTCCCCGCAACCACTGAGAAATGTCCCGGAATCCCATGCGGATTTCGGGACATTCTTGTTTCCGGCACCTTTCCGTCCGTTGCTGCTGACTGGTCGGGAGTCGCCGCAGAATGAGGTACAGTTGATCTTGCGACGCGGGGTGGAGCAGTTCGGTAGCTCGCTGGGCTCATAACCCAGAGGTCACAGGTTCAAATCCTGTCCCCGCAACCATCATGATGAAGACCCTGTTCGGCCAACGTGCCGGGCAGGGTTTTTTCGTTTCCACTGATAGTGGGAGTTCCTAGTATTCTCTATGGCAGAGTGCTGGTGCCGCCCATGGTCCTGGCATTGACAGGAGAAATGGTGCTTCATGGCTACGCCCACTAAAAAGTCCCGTGCCGGAGCTGTCCGGAAGTCCAGGCTGTACTGGGGTGTGCCGGTTGCCCTGGTAGGAGTCGTCCTGGTGGTGCTGCTGGCGCGCTGGCTTGTCGGTACACCCGCGGGGGAGTCGTTCCTCGCGGATTATCCGGGACAGTCCGAACTTCCTGCAGGCGCACCCGTGGGACTGCCTGCGTGGCTTGGCTGGCAGCATTTCCTCAACGGATTCCTGCTTCTCCTGATCATCAGGTCTGGCTGGCAGGTGCGCACCACGGCTCGTCCCAGTGGTCATTGGACCCGCAACAACAAGGGTTTCATCCGAACCAAGAATTCCCCCGCGACCATCACGCTCGAACTGTGGTTCCATCTTTTCCTCGATGTGCTGTGGATCCTCAACGGGCTGGTCTTTGCAGTCCTGATCTTCACGACGGGTCAATGGATGCGAATCGTACCCACCAGTTGGGATATTTTCCCCAATGCTGTCTCGGCGGCACTGCAGTACGCGTCGCTGGACTGGCCCACCGAAAACGGCTGGGTCAACTACAACGCCCTCCAACTCCTTAGCTACTTCCTGACAGTCTTCATAGCTGCGCCTCTTGCCTTCGCTACGGGTATCCGGATGTCCGGTGTCTGGCCTAAAAAAGCCCCGGCACTGAACCGTGCCTATCCACTTGAGCTGGCCCGGGCAGTCCATTACCCGGTCATGATCTACTTCGTCATCTTTATCGTCATTCACGTGTTCCTGGTGCTGGCTACCGGGGCGCTCAGGAACCTCAACCACATGTATGCTGCGTCAGACGGTGAAGGCCTGCTTGGACTCTGGATCTTCCTGGCATCCGTCGCGGTTATGGCGGGCGCTTGGTTCTTAGCCCGGCCAATCTTCCTGCGGCCCATTGCGGCGCTCATGGGGAAGGTTAGCCGCTAGGAGTCATTCCTTGATGCGGCTGTACGTTTCCAGGGCGCGTTCCCGCGACTCTGGAAGGGACACCAGGGGCTCGGCATAATCCGGGACTGCTGTGGGCTCTTTCCAGGGCTCGTGGATGGCTTTGTTGTCCAGGTGGGCAATCTCGGGGATGAAGCGCCGCAGGTAGTGACCGGCAGCATCAAACTTCTTGCTCTGTGTCACTGGGTTGAAGATGCGGAAGTAGGGCGAGGCGTCGGCCCCAGAGCCTGCGACCCACTGCCAGTTGGCGGGGTTGCTGGCGGAGTCCGCGTCCACCAGGGTGTCCCAGAACCACTGCTCACCTACTCGCCAGTCGACCAGCATGTTCTTGACCAGGAATGATGCAGCGGCCATGCGGACCCGGTTGTGCATCCAGCCTGTCTGCCACAGTTGTCGCATGCCTGCGTCAACCATGGGGAATCCCGTCTGGCCCTGCTGCCAGGCATGCAGTTCCTGGGGTGTTGGTTCCTCCCAGGCAAATGCGTCAAAGTCGGGACGGAAGTTCTTTGTTGCGAGTTCCGGGTTGTTGTAGAGCAATTGCCAGCAGAACTCGCGCCACCCAAGTTCAGATCGGTAAATTCCGACATCCGCAGGCGGGTGGTCAGGAAAACTGCGACGCAGGTGGTGCCACACCCGAAAAGGACTCACCTCGCCAAAACGAAGATAGGGGGAGAGCCGGCTGGTGCCCTCGGTGCCTGGGATGTTTCGGCCGGTACCGTAGTCCTCGACCGGGCCGTCCACGAAGTCCGCCAGTAGTCGATGCGCCGCGTCTTCGCCAGGCGTCCACGCGTCCGCTATCCCAGCGCTCCAGTCTGGCGAAGTGGGTAAGAGGCCCCAGCTTTCGAGGGCGTCGGTGGATGCGTGCTCCTGCGAGACCGACCTGGCCTGCTGGGGAAGGCTACCGGGTTTGTCCAAGGGCTCCCTGGGCTCGCCAGTTTCGAGGCAGGCGCGCCAGAAGGGTGTAAATACCCGGTAGGGCCCACCGCTGCCCGTACTTACGGTCCAGGGCTCGTGCAGGAGGTTGGCCTGGAAGCTTGTGGCCTCGATGCGGTTCCTGCCAGCCCACTCTTTGATGGCCGCGTCCAGGTGGCGCTCAGGGCCTCCATAGCGCCTATTCCAGAGCAGGTGCAAGGCTCCAGTTTCGGCGGCAAGGTCCTCGATGACCTGCGCGGCCGGGCCGCGTCGGAGGATCAGCGTCGAGCCGAGGCCCTTCAACGCAACCTGGAGTGAGGCCAGGGAATGGTGCAGCCACCAGCGGACCGCTCCGCCCAGGGGACGGATCCCTTCCGACTCCTCATCCAGGATGTACACCACCGTCAGGGGAAGCCCCAGCGAGACGGCACGGTCTAGGGCTGGATTGTCATCCAACCGGAGGTCGTCACGGAGCCAGACAATAACGGAGGATAGAGCTTCATCAGACATACTTCAACGCTACACGGCAATGGCCGGGTCCCTGGGGGACCCGGCCATTGCGGCGTGCATGCGGCATAGGAGAAAGCTATTGCGCGGGCACCACCAAGCCGCGGGATGCGCACGCCACGAACCTTGATCCCGGCCAAGCCTTGTGGGACCGACCAGAACGTCAGGACCTGTGACCTACAGCTTGTCGAATTCTGCCTCATCGACAGTGGAGGAGCTGTTCTGCCCGCTTCCAGCACCCAGCGCGGGCTTAGCACCACCGTTTTTGAGGGCGGCAAGGCGAGCTTCAATCTCAACCTGCTCGCCGAGGTCCTCAAGCTGGTTGAACTGTGCGTCAAGGCTCGAGGAAGCGAGCTCCTGCTGGCCCCGCACCTTTGCTTCTTCGCGACGGATCTTCTCTTCGAAGCGACCCACCTCGCTGGTGGGGTCCATGAAATCGAGGCTCTTGATGGCGTCGTTGACCTGGGTCTGAGCGGCTGCGGTCTTTGAGCGGGCCACCAGTTCATTGCGCTTGCTGGTGAGCTCGTTGAGCTTGCCCTTCATCTGGTCGAGCCCGGTCTTCAGTTTGCTGACGACCTCGGTCTGGGAGGCAATGTTTGGCTCAGCTGACCGGGCTTCATTTTCTGAAGCCATCTGGCGCTGGAGGGCTACCTTGGCGAGGTTGTCGAACTTTTGCGCATCAGCCGCATCGCCGCCAGAACGGTACTCGTCAGCTTTGCGTGAAGCCGCCAGAGCCTTGTTGCCCCAATCCTGGGCGTTCTTGATGTCTTCGTTGTAGTCATCCTCGAGCATGCGCAGGTTGCCAATGGTCTGCGCAACTGCGGACTCGGCTTCAGCGATGTTGTTGGTGTAGTCCCGGACCATTTGGTCGAGCATCTTCTGCGGGTCTTCAGCATTGTCGAGTATGGAGTTGATGTTTGCCTTCGCCAACTGTGCGATGCGGCCAAAGATGGACTGCTTAACCATGGTGTTGTTGCCTTTCGTCCTTCGTGATGTTGGTCAGTTCAAGTGTCGATGAGGTGTCTCGGCGCCTAGTGCGTCCACCCACTGCGGGGGTTGGTGCGGGATTGGTGTGCGCGGAATTGGCGTGGGAGCAGCTAGAAGTCGATGCCTCCGCCACCATCACCTCCCCAGCCGCCGCCGCCGAAGTCACCGCCTCCGCCACCGCCGCCGCCGAAGTCTCCGCCTCCCCAGCCGCCCCCGCCGCTATTAAAGATGGAGTTGATGAGGAGGCCCCCAAGGATGGCGCCGCCAAGGCCACTGCCGCCGCCACGCTGTCCGCCATACATCCCGCCGCCGAAGCCCTGGTTCTGACTGCCAAAACCTTCGACGTCGGACTGGGCCAGCTGGGCGGCCTGGGACGCAAGGGCGTGAGCCTGCTGGGCGTAAGTCAGTGCCGTAACGGGGTCCGTACGCGAGACTGACAGTGCGTAGTCGAGGTTTCGCTGAGACTCAGCAAGCCGGGTGCGGGCGTCGGTGCCAACCCCACCTCGACGGGCCGTGATGTAGTCCGATGTTGCACCAATCTGTGACTGGGCCGACATGATGGCCTGTTGGAGCGAGGCCTGGGCTCGACGTGACTGTTCCTGCTGGTTGCGAATACCCGTGAGGGACTCATCCAGCGCCGAATGCGCGGCTTCAACTCGCTGCAAGGTGGCTATCGGGTCAATTTTCCCACCCTCGATTTCGATTTTGACCTGGGCCAGGGCGGCTTCGACGCCTGCCGTGGGTCCGGTCAGCTCAGGGTGGGAACCAGAGGCGATCAGGGCTTTGGCCTGGGCCAGGTCCTGCGAGGTTTCCACAACGGCGCGTTCCAGGCCGGTCTTGGCCTCGTCAAGGTTGCTGGCCACCCTGTCAATGGCTCCCAGGAGGACTGTGCTCTGGTGAAGTCCTTCTTCGGCAGCCCGGACGGCCACTGCGGCTAGCCCTGCCTCGCCGGCGCTCAGCTGTTCCTGGGCTTTGCTGGAAGCGGTGCGGACAAAGTCCAGGCGCTCCTTTGCCTGCGAAATGTTGTCCTGTATCTGGATCAGCGCAGACTCGGCGTAGTTTGTCCGCAGCGTATCCAGAGTCTGTTCAGCCCTGGCAGCCTGGCTGTCGGCAGTGTTGACGCCCTTTGCGACTGCGGCCAATGCCTCTGGGGCGTTCTTCTCCAACTCTCGGAGGGAATCGAAATCGGCCTTCTGCTCATTGAGCGAGGCCAGGGCAGCATCAGAGCGCCGGATGATCTCCGTCAACCAGGTGCGCTGCTGCTCTTTGGTGTCCGGAATGTGGTCATCGAGCTGCTGCTGGAGCTTGAATGACTCGCTCATGTGTGCTTTTGCCGTTGTGAGGGCCTTGTTGAAGTTGCCAACTGCCGAATCCCCGTATTGAGCCTGGGCGAAGCCAAGCTCCTGTTCACTGGAATTGATGACGTTATCGACTTCAATGAGCATTGAGCCGCTTTTCCGTCGCAGTTCCTCCAGGCTTAGTCCTGCAAGGGGGTCCGAGCTGTCCTTTGTTTGCGAAGTGGACGACGAACCGTCCCGGGCAGCGTTCCTGCGGCGGTTGCGAAGGTAGAAAAACGTTCCGATTCCACCGGCGGCGACCACTCCCGCCCCAACGAGAACACCAGCGCCGGAGCCAGCTCCTTCCGTGAGTGTCCCGTTGCCGCCATCCGCGGCTTTCCCGAGTGCTGTGGCCGTGTCGATAGCCGCCTGCGCGTAGTCGGGGGTCGATCCCGAGAGCGGGGGACCGGTCACCTCAGACTGGATGGTGGTCCGTTGGGCCTCGGTGATTTTGCTGTCATTCGCAGTGCCGAGGTACAGCTGCCGTGTCCCTGACGCTATGGCGAGGATGGCTGAGTTCGAGCCGATCCCCGCGGTCTCTGCAACATCCGTTACCCAGGCCTTACGGTCAGTGGGGTTCGTAAAGGAGTCGACAATGACGACATGCAGGACAATGCCGTGGTCGCTGTTGAGTGCCTGGATTGCCTGCGATACCTCGCCCGTGCGGCTGCCAAGGGAGTTTGCAGTGTCCACTATTTTTGTCGTGGGATTCAGTGTGACTGGATCTTCTGCCCAGGCTGCGCCGCCCGGCACGATCAGCAGCCCGGCTAGGCCGATCCCGGCGATGAGACGTTTGAACTGTGACCGCATAACAACCCTTCAACACAAACGACGCCGACTCGGGACGAATCGGTGATCGCAGGAACCAGTGGCGCCCCAACGCGGTCAGAGCCGCAGGTCGCTGTGGCAGATATTCCTGATTCTATGGTGCATGGTTTTCCGCGTCCACAGGCCTGACTATGCCACCAGCGAAAAGCTGGCAGTGGCCAAGCCGGGGGCAGCTCAGCAATCTCCTCAGGCCGTTGGGTGGGCATTCAGGAAGCTCACAGCAAACGTTCGTTGCAGTTTCAGTCTGGCAGTCCATAGTTGATACCAGACAAGATCGAAAGGAAGTTCCATGACTGAGAACCCAACGCAGGGCGCAGGAACAAACGGCGAGGATCCGGAAAACCGGAATCAGTGGCGCCGCCCAGAGCCACAGCAGCCTCGGGCCGCGGCGGACCAGCCCACTGAGAGCAACCCTACCCAGGCCAATCCAACGGAAAGGCTTGAGCGCCAGGGCGGCTCAGCACATTCCGAACAGCTGGCCGATCCCCACAACGGGACGCGCGCCGTGCCTCCTGCCGCCCCCACCTATCCCGCCCACGAGCCGACTCACTCCGGAGCGTCCTTCACCCAGCCCCAACAGGCAGCGCCGACCCACCAATACGGTCAGGCGCCCCAGTACGGGCAGGCAGACGGATCAGGCCAGTACCAGCAAGGTCAGGCACCCCAGCAGGGGCCGGGCAACCAGTACGGCCAGCAACATCACTACGGCGCCACAGGGCTTGCGACAGCCCCGAACCCTGCGCACGCCCCCCGCAGGAAAGCCGCCTTCGGGGTCGGAACCCTCGTGGCAAGCATCCTGGCCGCTGGCCTGGTAGGTGGCGGTGTTGCAACAGTTGCCTCCGGGAACTGGTTCGCGGATCCGTCCACGGCGTCAGGCGGAAGCAGTAACAGCCAGCCCAGTTCAGTGATCGTCAACAACACAGACAGCGTCAATGCCATCACCGCCGCAGCGCAGAAAGCCTCACCCAGCGTTGTGACCATCAGTGCCAGCAGCGGGAGCGAGGGTGGAACTGGTTCTGGAATCGTCCTGGACGACCAGGGCCACATCCTGACCAACACCCACGTGGTGACCTTGGACGGTGCCACGGCCAACGCGACCCTTGAAGTCCGCACCAGTGATGGTCGTGTCCTGGCTGCGACTGTTGTTGGCATTGACCCGCTCTCCGACCTTGCCGTCATCAAGGTAGACAGCGGCTCTGGCCTCACACCAGCAACACTGGGGGATTCAGGCGCCCTCAATGTTGGCGACACGGCCATTGCAATCGGCTCGCCGCTGGGACTAACGGGCACCGTGACGGACGGCATTGTCTCGACATTGAACCGCACCATCAGCGTCGCCTCCTCGGCGGCACCCGAAGAGGGCGACAATACGCAGGGCAGTGACGAAGGTGGATTCCAATTCGCCCCTCCAGGCGGTGGCAACGCACCGTCGACGGCGAGCAAGGGATCGATTGCCATCAACGTCATCCAGACCGATGCGGCCATCAACCCAGGCAATTCAGGTGGCGCGCTGGTGAACTCCAAGGGAGAGATCATCGGGGTCAATGTGGCTATTGCTTCTGCCGGTTCGGATTCCAGTAGCACCAGCAGCGGTAACATCGGCGTCGGGTTCAGTATCCCCATCAACAACGCAAAGCGCGTTGCCCAGGAGATCATTGACACCGGTAAAGCCAGCCATGGGCAGCTTGGTGTCAGCGTCAGCCAGAAATCCTCCACGGACAGCAGTTCAGGCTTCTCTGTCGGCGCGGATGTTGCAAAGGTCGAGGAAGGCTCAGCCGCCGCCAACGCTGGCATCAAGGCTGGTGATGTCATCACCAAGTTCAACGACCTCACCATCAGTGATCCCAACCAGCTCACCGCCGCGGTCCGCGAACAGCCAGCCAACTCGAAGGTGAAGATTACTTTCACCCGGGGCTCCCAGGAGCAGACTGTTGACGTGACGCTCGGTGCTGCCGCTGAGTAGCACCGCCAGCCGGCACGAACGGACGCCATGAAACAACGACGGCGGTGTGGCACCTTAATGACGGTGCCACACCGCCGTCGTCGTCTCCGCGGCCGCGGCCGCCTGCTGACACGGTCGTTAACGGGACCTCGCCGCGTCTCAGCTATATGGTTAGCATGGAGCTGTCCGAACCCCGGACGTTTCAGGGCCAAGACCCCACCGGGCTGGCTGTCCATCCGCATGAAAGGCTGCTGTATCCACAGTGGGAGAGACATTAAAAATCATCGTCCTGGTCAAGCATGTCCCGGACACCCAGTTCGACAGGCACCTCAGTGGTCCCGCGAATTCCATCGATCGATCCGAGAGCATCCTCTCCGAGCTTGACGAGTACGCGTTGGAAGCGGCACTGCAACTTTCCGAGGCACGTGGCGGCGCCAAGGCCGGAAACCAGGTTATCGCCCTCAGCATGGGCCCGGCTGCTGCCGCCAATGCGGTCAAAAAATCCCTCCAGATCGGAGCCTCGGAAGGCGTCCATCTTACGGATGCGTCACTTGCCGGCTCGGATGCGGCCGCAACATCGCTGGCTCTTGCGGCAGCGATCAGGCATATCGGAGCTGAAGGCCAAGTGGATCTTGTCCTCACCGGGATGGCCTCCACGGACGGTGAAACGTCGCTTGTGCCGGCACAGCTGGCTGAGCGGCTGGGCCTCCCGCAGGTAACGTTTGCGTCTTCGTTGGAGATTAACGGATCAACGCTGACGGCGAGCCGAGACACGGATTCGCACTCCACCACAGTGGAAGCCACGTTGCCTGCTGTGGTGTCTGTGACAGACCAGATAAACGATCCGCGGTACCCCAATTTCAAGGGCATCATCGCAGCGAAACGAAAGACTGTAACAACCCTGAGCCTGGCAGACATCGGCCTTGATTCGGCGCAGGTGGGACAGTCAGGATCCTGGACCACGGTGGTCACCGCCGAGCCCCGACCACCCCGTACGGCTGGAACCATCATCACCGACGACGGCGACGCTGGCGTCAAGCTGGTGGATTTCCTCGCCGCCCGCAAACTGCTTTAGGAGGGGATAGATTTCATGGAAAAAGTACTCGTTTTCATCGATAGCCCAGCGGATTCCCTTAAGAAGACTTCGCAGGAACTTTTGACACTCGCTCAGTCCATGGGTCAGCCCGTGGCGGCCGTGGCCGGTGACCTTTCGCCGGCGGTGCGTTCTGAGCTTGGATCCTATGGGGTCGGGTCCATCGTCGTCGCAGCCGACGCACGGCTGGCGGACTTCGTTGTGGCTCCAAAGGCTGCGTTTTTGGCATCCGCAGCTACTGCATCAGGCGCCACCGTGGTTCTGGTGGAAAATTCACCCGAAGGTAAGGAAATCGCTGCCCGCACCGGAATCAGGCTCAACGCCGGCGTGATCACCGATGTCGTGTCGGTTGATGCTGACGGCACAGCCCACAAGTCAGTCTTGGCCGGGTCCTACACCACGGCGGCTCGCGTCAGCACGGCCATGACAGTTCTCACAGTGAAGGCCAACACGGTGACTGTGCGGGCGGTCGGAGGTGGTGAGCCAGAGACAGTCACTGTAGATGTTCCTGCCGATTCCTTTACTTCCGCAGCGCGAATCACCTCCCGCACGGGCAAGACCGCGAGTGGCCGTCCTGAACTTACAGATGCGCGTGTTGTTGTTGCTGGCGGCCGGGGCGTCGACGGCGATTTCGAGCCTATTGAACTGCTTGCAGATGCGCTGGGCGGCGCAGTCGGTGCCAGCCGGGCAGCAACCGATGCTGGGTGGATCAGCCATGATGCGCAGGTTGGCCAGACGGGAAAGACTGTTTCTCCAGAGCTGTACATCTCTGCAGGAATTTCGGGAGCCATCCAGCAAAAGGCAGGCATGCAGACGGCAAAAATCATTATTGCCGTCAATAAGGATGCTGATTCACCGGTATTCGAGATCGCGGATTTCGGCATTGTCGGCGACCTTCACACAGTGCTGCCGCAGGCTGCGGCCGAAATCCGGAAGCGGCAGGGCTGATTGGTGCCTGGCGAGGCCGTGACGGCGCGGAGCCCGTTCGATCCAGCTGTTCACAGGATTGGACGGGTCCTCTGTTTCACAGCCCACCCCGATGACGTTGATTTCGGTGCCGCCGGCACTGTTGCCTCGTGGACTGCAGCTGGAATCGATGTCAGCTACTGCATCATGACGGACGGAGACGCTGGCGGGTTTGATCCACAGAACCGGAGCGAGGTCACTGCGCAGCGGGTGGCCGAGCAGCAGGCGGCGGCTGCGTTGGTGGGTGTTACCGATCTCCACTTCTTGCACCAGCGAGATGGTTACCTGCAGCCTTCCGACGATGTCATCCGTGGTGTGGTGCGCCTCATCAGGGAGTTGCGTCCCGACGTCGTGCTGACCATGCATCCAGAACGTAACTGGGACCGCCTGCAGAAGAGCCACCCTGACCACCTGGCCGCGGGCGAGGCCGTGACAAGGGCTGTCTACCCTGCGGTGGAAAATCCGTTCGCGTTCCCAGAGCTGGCTGAAGCCGGGTTGGAAGCCTTCAAGGTGCCGTGGCTCTGGTTGATGGCTGGCCCCACAGAGCGGGAAAACCACTTTGTGGATGTCACAGGCCACGTGGAGGACAAACTCTCGGCGATCCACGTCCATGTCAGCCAGCATCCCGATATCCAGGGGATGGATCGCAGCGTTCGTACCATGCTGCTCCAGAATGGGGAACGTGCTGGACTGGAGCAGGGGCGCAGTGCCGAGGCATTCCACGTGGTTCGGGTCAACGGCCCCGCCACCATTGCGGGCTTCTGAGTAGGTAAGGGCGCATTTAATCCGCTGGGCTATCGATGAAAACGAGTACTTTTTCCATGAAATCTATCCCCTCCTACAGCAGTTTGCGGGCGGCGAGGAAATCCACCAGATTGACGCCAGCGTCGCCGTCGTCGGTGATGATGGTTCCAGCCGTACGGGGGGGGCCCCACTCTGCTGGGACTGCGATTTTGACGGTGAACCTGGATGTCAGGCAGTTCCCAAAGGTGCTGCGGCAATGGTCGGGAGCGTTGGGGCAGTCGATCCGCCTTCGGGTTCGACGGTGATTCCAAGCGCAGCTGCGGTGTGGATATTACGGACCACTGCCGGCTGGGTCAGCGCTTTGGCATCCATGAGACCCTGGGAAACCGGGGCGGAGCCGTCCTTGGGGATCAGCCACATCTGGTACACCATCCCCGCTGGCGGCGCAGAGACGTTGTCCATGCGAACCACCAAGGAGTCCTCGGAAGCGGAGACCAGCACTGTGGCCCTGCCACCACCTGATACGTCAACGGACGATTCCTGGACGTCGTCGGCCCGCACCACCTGGTTTAGGGGGTCATTCTGGTCAGCCACGTAGGCTCCGATGCCAACACCACCGAGTGCGATAACGGCAGCGGCCGCTACTCCGGCCATCCAGCGCCGGGGCCCAGTGATCCGGCGCCGTTCATTGCGCCTTTCCCGGGCTACGCTGAGGTCATCGAGGGGCTGTGATGGTTTAGTCCCCGGTTCTCCCACTGCGCTCTGTCCAGCGTCGGCCCTCGGGTGAGCACCCGTGGGTACGGAATGCAGTCCCGGCGGAGAAACAGTTTCTGCTGCGGGCAGTTGGCTGAGGATGCGGCTGAAAAGATCTGCCGGCGGCTCCTCTTCCACGATGAAGGACATGGTCAGGGTCTCACGGGCTTCCCTGACGCGTCGTTCAAACTCTTCGCGTTCTGCTGTGGGTGCGGACTCCAGGTACCGTTCGAGTGCTGCTTCGTCGACGACGTCCAAGGCGTGAAGCGCGAACAGTTCCGCGAGATCGACAGCTCTCCCAGCCAGAAGATCGGCGGCTACTGTGTCTCCAAACGAACCACGGGGACGGTTGCCGAAGGAATTACTTTCTGTCATTTCAGACCACCCCCAAACAGGATTTCAAGCGTATGAGTCCATCGCGGATGCGGGACTTGATGGTAGGTACTGCTGCATTGAGGCGCTCAGCCACCTCGCGGTAGGTGAGGCCACCGTAGTAGGCAAGCCGGACTGATTCTCGTTGTGTTTCAGTCAGGGTGTCGAGGCACTTGACGACTGCTTCTGCCTCAAGCTTGCTGTCAACCTCGGCGGATACGGAGTCGTGTTCGATGTCCTGGCTGTTGGCCCCGTAGCGGGCCTCCCTGTCAGTAGCAGATTGTGAGGACCGTACGCGGTCTACTGCCCTCCGGTGGGCAATGGTCATCAGCCATGCAAGGGGGCTACCAGCCTGCGGATTAAACTTGCCTGCGTTCTGCCACACCTGAATGAAGACTTCCTGCGTTGTGTCCTCGCTGAGTTCAGGATCAATCAGGACGCGTCTTGCCATACCAAATACCCTGCGGGACGTCAGTTCGTAGAACTCCGCGAACGCAGCCTGGTCGGCAACGGCAATCAGTTCCAGAAGGGCAGCCAGTTTTTTATTGGTGTCCTCGCGGGAGTCAGCCGCCGGTGGGGCCTGGATGTCTGGTGCAATTGGTTTTTCCATCACCCCTGAGCATATCGGTCCCTGGCTGAGGCGCAGGGGTGACCCGCTGACGATTGACTCAGGATGCATATTTCTGCTTCCTGGACGCCGATCTACCTGCAATGTACTCACCTGCCGCTCCTCACCTCTCGGGAATGTTCTCAAAAGGTTATTCGGGGCAGGATCAGCGGTGGATGGGCTGCTGGCTCACAATTTTCAGGGCACCATCTGGGCGCCGGTAAAACCCTGCTGGCGCCACGCTTCAAACACGGCGATAGAGGCTGCATTTGCGAGGTTCAAAGACCGCAGGGCAGGAAGCATGGGGAGCCGGACCCTGGCCGTGACACGGGGGTCGTTTTTGACATTGGCGGGCAGGCCTGTCGATTCCCGACCGAACATGAGGACGTCATTGGGCTTGTACTGCACGTCCGTGTAGGGGACTGTGCCGTCAGAAGTGAAAGCAAACACGCGCTCGGGAGCGAGGGCTTCCCATGCTGCCTCCAAGGTGGCATGGACTGTCACCACAGCGAGGTCGTGGTAGTCGAGTCCAGCACGCCTGAGTTTGGCGTCCGAAAAGTCAAACCCAAGCGGCTCCACCAGGTGCAGTTGCGCGCCGGTGATTGCCGCCAGTCGAATGGCATTGCCCGTATTGCCGGGAATTTCAGGGGTATGGAAAAGGATTCTGAACACTCTTCAATGCTACCCGCGGCCGCGTCGCGTCCGCTGTCGTCGCAGATGCAGCCTCAGTGCATTCCCCGGAGCAGCCTGGCCAAGACAGCAATGTTGACGGTGTTGGGCGCCGGTCCCGACGCGAGGAACTGTTTCAGGCCCCGCGTCAACCCAGCGGCATTGACGATTTCGAGGCCCACTGTGTCAGGTGCTGCCCGTGGATGCTGGTCGATCACGGGTTCATGGGGATTGTTGCCATAACTGTGAAGCACAGTCCAGCCCGTCACATTGAGCTCAGGGAAAATCTCCTGCATGGCCCGGACTGTCGGGGCCAGATCTGGTGGAAGGACCGAGCGGCCGCCATGGTTGAGAGTCCGCCCATTCCAGGAATAGGCACCCTTGGGAAGCAGCATGGAGCTCACCAAAGCCATCCGGTAGCCGGAAAGGACTATGTGATCAATGTGGGAGTTGTCGGCGGGGGACTGCAGCCCGTTGATCAGGCGGGCGGCTGGAATGGCCGTAAGAACTTGCCTGCTGATCAGGTGCACGGTAAGAAGCTCCCGCTGGATCCGTGCTTCAGCACCGAAAATTCCACGTTTCCGCGGGACGCCGTGAACCTGCTGTACTGCCTGGGACCAGGGGATCAGCGGCACCTCGCTGGCGCTTCCGTCGGGGTCTGAGGCATAGGGCGGCACATATACTGGTTCGTCTGCAGCTGTGCTTCGCGGCGCGTTGGGGCGGTGAACTGTCGACGATGCGCGGGTTCCGGCTGCTGGTGCGTCAAAGGTAGCGCCGCTGGACTCTGATTCTGTCCTGGAACCACCGGCATAGGATCTGTCGTAGGCCCGGCGGAGCGCTGGATCCTTGAGGGTCTCATACGCCGCCGTTACCCGCCTGAAAGCTGCGGCGTCCCCGCCCTGGTCCGGGTGCGACAGGCGGGCAGCCCGCCGGTAGGCAACCTTGATCTCCTGATCCGTAGCTGTCACTGCCACGCGCAGGACCTGGTAGTGGGAGCTGCTGCTCTCGGTCAAACACTTATCCTTTTCCTGGTGTGGCCCATCAGGCTGCAAAACCCTTCCAGGCAACTTTAACGTTCATCCTTGACCAACGAGAACCAGGCCCCTAAGGGTTCCCGCACCAGGACAACGTCACAGAGCGGCATGCCGGATCACCATCCCAGTGGCGACCTCACACGGTGACGGTGCGCAACGGCACGGTCTAGACTTCTGAGCGCGGTACTGACTCCTTCGAGGAGTGGTTGTGCCACACGCCAGACGAGAATTTTCCGACCCCCGGGAGTAAGCGATGGACCGACGCCCTGGTGTGTTGTCATGGCTCACCACCAACTTTCCCTGGCGTCTCGCCGCAGGGGCGGCTTTGCTGCCGGTACTGGCCGGGGTGGGTGGTTGCAGCGTGGAGGTGCGCGACCCCTCTGCCGTGTCGGGCGCGCCGTCGACACCCATGTTCGCTACGCCCACCATTACCCCAGGGCACGACGCCGCGGCTGTCGCGGCCGCAGACATGACGTTCGTCGCCGGTGCCAGCTTGGCAGCTGGGGTGCCCATCGCCATTTCACGCGGACTCGAGGAGGAGCCGGGCTGGATCCTTGCCCCTGCCGGGGAAGCTGCTGAGGCCCAGTACAGCAATGAGGCGGGGTGTGTGGTCGCGACACGGGAAGCTACCGGGCAGTGGCCGCTGGTGCGTGCTGATGACCGGGAGTCCACCGCCGCACTTTTCACCTACCTCGACCCAACAATCCTGCCGGCGTATCTCACGGCCGCCACGCTCCGCTGGGGCACTGACCCAGACAAGCCAAGCCGGTCCGTAGATGTCCTGGAACTTGACCGACCGGCGGCTCCAGGGGAACCCGCGACAGTTATCATGGCGCGGGTCTTCGGGCTGGCTGGCTCCAGCGTCTACGTGTCGGTATCCTGCGCCGATCCGGCAGCCCTGCCAGCTGCCCGGACAGCAGTCGAGGAGCGACTCCTGATTGAGCCCCCGTCGTCCTGATGGCCGGTAGAATTGGGAGGTGTCCGTTTACCTCGATCATGCTGCCACCACCAGTCTCGCTCCTGCTGCCCTTGCTGCATTGACGAGGGAACTTACCCGGACGGGCAACCCGTCCTCGCTGCACAGTGCTGGCCGCAGGGCCCGGAGATCAGTTGAGGATGCCAGGGAAATCCTTGCTGCGGCGGCGGGAGCGCATCCTTCAGAGGTAATCTTCACGTCGGGCGGCACCGAGGCCGACAACCTCGCGGTCAAGGGGCTCTTCTGGTCCCGACGGGAAGCGGTCCCGCAGCGCACCCGCATCCTGTGTTCCGCCGTCGAACACCACGCTGTCCTGGACACCGTTGAGTGGTTGGAACGCCACGAGGGTGCCGACGTGACATGGCTGCCAGTTGACGCCGAGGGACTGGTCAGTGTTGCTGCGCTTGAGCAGGAGTTGGCTCGGGAGCCGGAGAATATTGCTCTGGTCACTGTGATGTGGGCAAACAATGAGGTGGGGACCATCCAGCCCATCCAACGGATCGTCGAGCTTGCCCATGCAGTAGGGGTGCCAGTCCATTCCGACGCAGTTCAGGCCTTCGGCTCGCTGCCCATCAGTTTCCGGGAGTCGGGCCTGGACGCCATGGCCGTATCAGGGCACAAGATTGGTGGACCGGTGGGAGTTGGCGCACTCTTCCTAGGCAGGGCAGTGACGTTGACTCCCGTCCAGCATGGCGGCGGCCAGGAACGCGACGTGCGATCAGGAACCCTCGATACTGCCTCGATTGTTGCCTTCGCGGCAGCTGCGCAGGCGGCCGTTGAGAACCTCGACGTCGAGACAGTCCGGGTTTCAGCGCTCCGGGACCGGCTCATTGCTGGTGTCCTGGAAGCAGTCCCAGCCGCTGTCCTCCGCGGTGCAGAAGGCACAGGACGCCTCCCCGGTAACGCGCACTTTACTTTCCCCGGCTGTGAAGGAGATTCGTTGCTGTTCCTCCTGGATCTTGTGGGCATCGAATCATCTACCGGGTCCGCATGTACAGCTGGTGTGCCCAGGCCCTCCCACGTGCTCCTGGCGGCAGGGCTCGATGAGGACACAGCCCGGGGAGCCCAGCGTTTCAGCCTCGGACACAGCAGCACGGACGCGGACGTTGATACGCTCCTGGCAGAGCTTCCGGCTGCCTATGGCCGAGCCCGTGGCGCAGGAATGGCGGGACACGAATCGAGTATCCAAACGGCTGGAACCATCGCCCGCAGGGGACTCTGACCCCCTAGAAGACGTCGACCTGCCGGGGACGGCGCCGATCCGCTGGGACTCGGCGTGTCACGGTGAAGCGGCGTACACTGGAAATTTGGGCGATTCGTCCACACCTACCCCAACAGAAAGTCAGTATGCGTGTTCTTGCAGCCATGAGCGGCGGAGTTGACTCCGCTGTCGCCGCAGCCCGTGCCGTTGAAGCCGGCCACGACGTCGTTGGAGTCCACCTTGCGCTCTCGCGAATGCCGGGCACGCTCAGGACTGGCAGCCGCGGCTGCTGCACCATCGAGGACTCCCGCGACGCCTGGCGCGCGTGCGACGTCCTGGGGATCCCCTACTATGTGTGGGATTTTTCCGAGCGGTTCAAGGAAGACGTCGTCCAGGACTTCATCGATGAATACGCGGCTG
This sequence comes from Pseudarthrobacter sp. PS3-L1, assembly GCF_030063285.1. Lineage (GTDB taxonomy): Bacteria > Actinomycetota > Actinomycetes > Actinomycetales > Micrococcaceae > Arthrobacter. The sequence continues at coordinate 395,380 of NZ_JASISU010000004.1, forward strand.
GCCGAACACCCAATCCGTGCATGCGATGCAACGAACGGATCAAATTTGCCGCACTTCTGGAGAAGGCAATTGCGCTGGGTTTTGACGCTGTGTGTACAGGCCACTACGCCAAGGTCATCCAGGACCAGGATGGTAACCCGGAGTTGCACCGAGCTGCGGACTGGGCCAAGGACCAGAGTTACGTCCTGGGAGTACTCACCCACGAGCAGCTTAAGCATTCAATGTTTCCCCTCGCCGAGACGCCGTCCAAAGCTGAGGTGCGGGCCGAAGCAGAGCGCCGCGGACTTTCGGTAGCCAACAAGCCGGACAGCCATGACATTTGCTTCATTCCCGACGGCGACACAGCTGGCTGGCTTGCCGAGAAAATCGACATGACCACGGGCGACATCGTTGACGAAACCGGGTCCAAGGTGGGCGAACACCCAGGGGCCAACGCTTTCACCGTTGGACAGCGTCGTGGCCTGAAGCTGGGTACCCCGGCCGCGGACGGTAAGCCGAGATTTGTACTGGAGATCAGGCCCAAAGAAAACAAAGTCATTGTTGGACCCGAGGCCCTCCTTGCCATGGACGAGATTCGCGGAATCAAAGTCTCATGGGCTGGATTGCCCATCTCCGAGGTTGCCTCCGGGCAGGAGTTCGACTGCTTTGCCCAAGTTCGGGCCCATGGGGATCCGGTGCCGGCAACAGCCCACATGGAACCCCTGGACGGGGCCGCCCCCACCCTGGTGGTGCGGTTGCTGGAGCCATTGCGTGGTGTTGCTCCGGGTCAGACGGTGGTGCTCTATCAGGGCACGCGGGTCTTGGGCCAAGCCACCATCGACACTGCGCGCTCGCTGCAGCGTACCGACGTCCAGGGCCGGTAAAAACACGGAGAACAGCTCCATTTGAGCCCCGTTGTGTCACCTTCGCATAAACATTGTGGGCAAAATCACAGAATAGTGCGTTTTAGGGCGTAACTATCTGGTTGAATCTTGGCATCACGTCAGCGTTTCGCCGATGAGAGCTGCATCACCTGCAGCTGGCGAATCCTGTCTCATCGAACAGAAAGCTCCCCGATGACCAAGAACAGCAAGATCTTCCATGGCGCCATTGCGCTCGCCGGCGTATCGGCACTTGCCCTCACCGCCTGTACTGGCCCAACTGGTGGATCAACAGCCACGGACTCCGCCGCTGGAAGCACCATCTCCTACGGCACCACGGACAAGGTGGTTACCCTGGACCCTGCTGGTTCCTATGACGCTGGTTCGTTCATGCTGATGAACCAGATATATCCCTTCCTGATGAACTCGAAGCCAGGGACAGCAGATTCAAGCCCGGACATCGCCGAGTCCGCTTCTTTCACGTCGCCCACCGAATACACGGTCAAACTCAAATCCGGACTGACCTTCGCCAATGAGCACAAACTGACATCCTCGGATGTGAAATTCTCGATCGACCGAATTCTTGCCATCAATGATGACAACGGTCCTGCGTCACTGCTGGGCAATCTTGACTCTGTTGCCGCGCCCGATGAGACGACAGTTGTTTTTACCCTCAAAGAGGGCAACGACCAGGTCTTCCCCGGCGTCCTTGCTGCCAACAGCGGACCCATCATCGACGAGGAGGTCTTCCCGGCGGACAAATTGATGGACGACGACGCGATTGTGGCCGCCAAGCCGTTCGCAGGCCAGTACACGATCGAAAGCTACAAGAAGAACGAACTGGTCAGCCTCGTTGCCAACCCCGTCTACAACGGACTGCTGGGCAAACCAGCAAACGGTGGGGCCACCATCAAGTACTACGCAGATTCCACCAACCTTAAACTCGATGTCCAGCAGGGCAATATCGACGTTGCCGGCCGCAGCCTGACCGCAACGGACGCGGAAGACCTCGCGCAGGATTCAAAGGTCTCCGTCTACAAGGGGCCCGGTGGCGAACTCCGCTACATCGTCTTCAACTTCGACACCATGCCGTTCGGGGCAAAAACCCCTGAAGCTGATCCGGCGAAGGCCCTCGCAGTCCGACAGGCGATGGCAAACCTGGTGGACCGTGAAGCTATTGCCAACGATGTCTACAAGGGCACGTATCTGCCCGCATACTCCGTGGTACCGGAAGGTTTTGTGGGCGCCGTCACCCCGCTCAAGGACATGTACGGTGACGGCAACGGCATGCCCAGCCTGGACAAGGCCAAAAAGGCATTCAGTGATGCTGGCATCGCCGGTCCCGTGAATCTTAAGCTGCAGTACAACCCGGACCACTACGGCAAATCCTCCGGAGATGAGTACGCCAAGATCAAGGAGCAGCTCGAAAAGTCGGAGCTCTTCACCGTTGACCTGCAGTCCACCGAATGGGTCACCTATTCAAAGGACCGTACCGCTGACGTCTACCCGGTCTACCAGCTGGGCTGGTTCCCCGACTACTCAGACGCCGACAACTACCTGACGCCGTTTTTTGTGCCAGGGAACTTCCTCAAGAACCACTATGAGAACTCCAGCGTTACCGATCTGATCAAGAAGCAGCTCACCACTGTGGACAAGACCGAGCGCGAGAAAATCCTTGGCGAGGCGCAGACCAAGGTTGCTGAAGACCTCTCCACGCTGCCCCTTTTGCAGGGCGCACAGCTGATGGTGGCAGGCAAGGATGTGAAGGGTGTTGACCAGACCCTTGACGCATCCTTCAAGACACGACTTGGTCTGATTTCCAAGTAATTACCCATCTGGTCCAAGGCACGGGAGGCGGACGCCAGCACGGCGTCCTGCCTCCCGTGCTGCTGACCAAGCACCCCTTTCCCGGGCTCACGATCCCGCGGAGATCTCTCTTGAGGTACCAATGACATCACTTATAGAAGCTCCACCGGGCAGTGTTGACGGTCCTGCCCCGAGCACCAAAAAACGGTCCGGTGGGGGACTTGGCCGCTACATTCTGATCAGGTTCTTCCTGATTTTTCCCACGATTTTCATTCTGGTCACCATGGTGTTCTTTCTGATGCGGATCACCGGTGATCCCATCACAGCCGCACTCGGCGGCAGGCTCCCGCCAGAACAGCTTGCCGAGCGCATCACCTCCGCAGGCTACGATCGACCCATTTTTGTGCAGTACTTTGAGTACCTGGGGCAGCTTGCCACAGGTAATTTCGGCACCACCCTCTCTGACAACCGTCAGGTCACCGAGGTCCTCACCACCTACGGCGCAGCCACCCTTGAGCTGTCCATCAACGCATTGCTTGTTGCCCTTGCCGTGGGTATTCCGCTTGGCATGATCGCGGCCCATCGGCGCGACAAAGCACCAGATGCCGTCCTCCGGATCTTCGCAATTCTCTGCTACGCCACCCCAGTATTTTTTGCCGGACTGCTGCTTAAGCTCACCTTCTCGGTCTGGCTTGGCTGGTTTCCGGTGGCGGGCAGGGCCAGCACCAACACTGAACTCGCCCTGACCGGTCTTCAGAGTCCCTCTGGTATCTACTGGCTGGATGCGCTCCGAAGCGGGAACATTTCTGCACTGGGCGACGTCATCTCACACGCCGTCCTGCCAGCTGCGGCGCTTGGACTCCTGACAGCAGGAATCTTCCTGCGCCTGGTTCGCACCAATGTGATCGGAACATTGGGGCGCGACTATGTTGAAGCGGGGCGTTCCCGGGGGATCAGTGAATTCCGCCTGGTCACCAAACACGCGTACAAGCCCGCCCTGATTCCGATCATCACTGTCATGGGACTGCAGATCGCCGTCATGCTTGGGGGCGCCGTGCTCACCGAGACCACCTTCGAATGGAAGGGCCTCGGATTCCAGTTGGCGACCTACCTGACAGCACGCGACTTTGTCGCGGTCCAGGGAATTGTGGTTCTGCTCGCCGTCATTGTCGCCCTGACCAACTTCATCGTGGATATTATTGCCGCGTTGATCGACCCCCGTGTGAGGTACTGACATGAGCATCGAAACAACGTCCGTCACGCCACCCGGCGGGAAAAGCCTTCTCCAGCGACTTCCCATCGTGTCCCACTTCAACAGGAGCGTGGGGCTCCAGCGGGGCATGCTGGTAGCCGGGCTCAGTTTGACCGCAGTGTTCCTCCTGACAGCGATCTTCGCGCCCCTGCTGGCGCCCTACGGTTTTGCGCAGATTTCCGATTCTGACGGCAGCTTTCCAGCCCAGCAGGCCCCAGGAGGCCAACACCTGCTGGGAACCACAGTAGGTGGCTACGACGTCCTTTCCCGTGTTATCTGGGGCACCCAGACGGCAGTAATGGTGATCGTGGTTGCAGTAACCATGTCCATCTTCCTCGGAGTCATCCTGGGACTGGTCAGTGGCTATATCGGCGGCTGGGTCGACCGGATCCTGGTGGTCATCGCGGACGCCGTGTACGCCTTCCCCTCACTGCTCGTGGCAATCGTCATGGCGATTGTCATCAGTGGTGGGCAGTCGAAGCTGTGGGGTGGGATCCTCGCTGCAGCGATATCCATTACGGTGGTGTTCATTCCGCAGTACTTCAGGGTGATCCGGGCGGAGACCATCAGGCTCAAGTCCGAGCCCTTTGTCGAATCTGCCCGGGTGGTGGGCGCATCGAGCATCAGGATCATGAGTCGCCATATTTTCAAGAACGCCACGCGCACCCTGCCGTTGATCTTCACATTGAACGCCTCAGAGGCAATCTTGACACTGGCAGGGCTCGGCTTCCTGGGGTTCGGCATAGAACCAAGCAACGCCGCTGAATGGGGGTTCGACCTGAACAAGGCGCTCGCGGACACCACGTCCGGGATCTGGTGGACGGGACTCTTCCCTGGCCTTGCCATTGTATTGACAGTCCTGGGCCTGACCCTTGTGGGGGAAAGCATCAATGATCTTAACGACCCACGGCTGAGGGGGCGCAAACGTGCTGGCGGACGCCGTCGGATGGCGCGGGCAGTTCCTTCCACAGCCAAGGGCACCACGGAAGAGAGCACCTCATGAGCACCACCCCCATTCCGGCCGCACCGGGCGCTGGACAGCCTGCTCCCGTCCTGAGCATCCAAAACCTCGAGGTGACCTTTGCTACGGATGGCGGAGACGTCCATGCCGTCCGCGACGTGAGCCTAGATGTCCAGCCAGGGGAAGTTGTCGCTATAGTCGGCGAATCCGGGTCCGGAAAAACCGTGACAGCAAAGACCATTCTTGGGCTGCTCCCGGAGACCGCTACCAGCGCCGGCGTGGTGTTGATCAATGGCAACAACATCATCAGTGTCAGTGCCGCGAAGCTCCGACAGATCCGTGGCCGTGATGTGGCAATGGTCTTCCAGGAGCCTTCTACCGCCCTCAACCCCGTCTTTACTGTCGGGTGGCAGATTGTCGAGGGAATCCGGGCGCATACGGGCAAGGACTCCCGGGTTTCATCGAAAGAAGCCAAAATCCGGGCCATCGAGGCGCTGCGCAAAGTGGGTATCCCCGATCCGGAAGTCCGCTTCGGTCATTATCCCCACCAATTCTCAGGTGGGCAGAAGCAACGTGTGGTCATTGCCGCCGCACTGGCGCTAAATCCAGGCTTGATTGTTGCCGACGAACCAACCACGGCCCTTGATGTGACAGTCCAGGCAGAGATACTCCAACTGCTGCGTGATCTCCGGGACAGCGACGGCACCTCGATTGTGCTTATTACCCACAACATGGGCGTGGTGGCTGACCTTGCGGACCGCGTGGTGGTGATGTACCAGGGTGATGTTGTGGAGGAAGCGCCTGTTGCAGAGCTGTTCGCGGCACCGCGGCAGGACTACACCAGGGCCCTTCTTGCTGCAGTACCCCACTTGGGCCGCGATTCCGCGTCGGCGGGAGTCACATCCCGGGCACATCAGGATCGGAAGGTCCTGGTCAGTGCCGAAAACCTCACCATCGAGTATCCGGGTCGTTTGGGAAGCCCGGCCTTCAGGGCGGTGGATGGCGTATCTTTCACCCTTTCGGAGGGCGAAGTTTTTGGCTTAGTGGGCGAATCCGGCTCGGGTAAGACCACTATTGGGCGAGCAATCGCTGGCCTGAACAGGACCACTGGGGGAAGCCTCAAGGTCCTCGACTACGAAATGCTCACGTTCAAGGAACGCAGTTTCAAACCCTTGCGCAAGGACATCGGCTTTGTCTTCCAGGATCCGGCGGCTTCCTTCAACCCTCAACTGACCATCGGCGAGTGCATCGTTGAACCACTTGTCATTCACCGGAACCCAACACCCGCGCAGGCCCGCCAGCGTGCCGGTGAGCTGCTCGAATCCGTCCAACTGCCGGCGTCGTATGCTGCCCGTTATCCCCATGAACTCTCCGGCGGTCAGCGCCAGCGGGCATCACTGGCGCGGGCCCTGATTCTCAACCCCAAGCTGTTGATAGCTGATGAACCAACCTCCGCGCTGGATGTTTCAGTGCAGGCAAAGGTGCTCGAGCTTTTCCGTGACATCCAGCAGGAATTCGGATTTGCGGCGCTCTTCATCAGCCATGATCTGGCCGTGGTGGACATCTTGTCGCACTGGGTGGGGGTCCTGTACCGCGGTTCCATGGTGGAGCAGGGAATTGGCAGCCAGGTTATGGGTGCTCCGCAGCACGAGTACACAAAAAAGCTGATCGCTTCACTTCCGGTCCCCGATCCCTTCGAACAGGCACGACGGCGGGAAGCCAACCGGAAACTTCTCGGCGCCTGAGCCAACTCCTTGGGGCCAGCCCGGCGGTGGCGGCGCTTTCGCGGCGTCGTCACTGCAGGGTTTCCACAACGTCCTATCCCATAGACTTGCATCATGTCTGCGACCCCCCAGGACCCTACTCCCACTGTTGACGGATCTGCAGGGCCGGTGCTCACCGGTCCCTCCGAAACACCTTATGACGCAGCCGCCAGCTCCTTGGCCGGGCACGTCCAGGATTCCGTCATGGCGGAGCTGCTGTCGATCCGCTCAAGCATCGACAACATCGATGCCACACTTGTGTTCCTGCTGGCGGAGCGCTTTAAAGCAACGCAGAAAGTGGGTTTCCTTAAAGCGGAGCACCGCCTCCCGGCAGGGGACCCAGGGCGTGAAGCAGCGCAGATTTCCCGGCTGCGCAGATTGGCAGGAGAAGCGCACCTGGACCCTGCCTTCGCCGAAAAATTCCTGAACTTCATCATCGGCGAGGTCATCCGGCACCACGAGGCCATCGCGGAGGGGCTTCCGGTCCCCGGGGACATCCAGCCAGGCGTTGTCGGCACGGAGTCCTGACGTGGCACGGCCTGCGTCGACGTCACCGGAAGGGGACCGCCACTCCAACCGGCACCACGAGCCCGGCCTGGAGATTGTGCATCATGTGAGCGCCACCGCGTTGGGAACCTGGCCCGGCCAGGACGCAGTGGAAGCAACGCGGATTATTCGTGGTGAGTTGGGTACACCCCATCTTCCGTTCCTGCCCGAGCTGCCGGCCAGGGGAGTGGGCGCAGATGCTATTGGCCGTAGCGCGTCGCTGCTGGTGGACATGGCGGCTGATGTCCAGCCGCACGGCTGGCGGATCACATCCCGGCCAGGCCGCGACATCCACCGCGCACGCTCCCTTCTAAAGAGTGACATCAATGTTCTAGCCGACGTTGCTGGCACTGAGGATAGCCAGTCGGCTGGGATTAAGATCTCGCTGGCAGGCCCGCTGAGCCTTGCCGCTGAACTGCACCTGCATTCGGGGGAACGCTCCCTCCTTGACCATGGAGCACGTCGCGATGTGGCGCATTCGCTGGCCGCAGGTGTCGGGGAGCACCTCCGGCAGGTTGCGGCGGCGGTTCCCGATGCAGCCATCATCGTGCAGCTTGACGAGCCGGAGATCAGCCGGATTCTGGCGGGAACCATTCCTACCGCCAGCGGCTACCGCACCCTCCGCTCCCTTGGTCAGCAAGAGGCGATTGCCCATCTGCGTATTGTCATTGATGCCCTGCACGACGCCGGTGCTGCCGCCGTCGTCATTTCCATTCCTTCTGAAGAGGCACCGATAGCCCTCCTGCGCGCTGCAGGTGCCGACGGACTTGCGGTACCGCTGCGCGGACTCGACAGAAAACAGTGGGAAGTCCTTGCAGAGGCAGTGGAAGCGGGCTTCCACTTGTGGGCTGGAGCCCTGGAGATCCGGGACGGGACTCCGGACAGGACCGCTACGGCCGTAAAGGCCCTCTGGACTCCGTGGCGGGAGACAGGCCTGACGGCAGCAGCCCTCGGTGGAGTTCGCCTCACCCCCGCCATCGGTCTTGACACGCTGACGCCAGCGGCGGCAACACAGGTCCTCAAGCGTCTGACACAGGCCGCAGACGGGGTCAACCAATTGATCCTGGGCTGAGCCTGCACGCTCCCCGCCGCCTCTGCGTGGGATTCAGGTGCCCCCGGGCCGGATCAGCTGCGCCCTTCCCACCGTTCGGGGGCTGCGTAGGCAGGAAGATAGCCAGCTGCGGAGCCGCCAGCCTGGTAGGACCGCAGGCGATAGGAGAAATCGCCCGCGTAGACCAGCACCACTCCTAGCTGGGGTTGGATGACTTTGACCTGGATCCGGTGCCTTTCGGATTCCGAATCCCACCACTGCTGGGCGTAGGCCTTCGCATCGATTGCTCCCGGCAAAGGGATACGGAGAGCTCCCAGGAAGAGTCGGGACACCTCTGAAACTCCGCGCAGCTTGCCGTCCTCAGTGACGCTCAGATTCAGGTCCGTCACCATCCGCCGCCACCGCCCTACGTAGTCCAGGAGTCCTCCCGTGGTGGGGTCGAGGCTGGTGGTGTCCTGAAAGAGCCTGGTCCGGGCGGGGAACTGAATTTCGCGGCGGGCAGTGATGCTTGAGCGGCCAAAAGGATCCAGATGTGCATGATTCTCAATCCGGAACGGAATATTCTCGCCATATTCGGGAAAGAATGCTTCTTCGCCAGCACTCATTTTTAGGAAAGGCCGCAGCCACGGCTGTGGGCACCCCACAACGTGGAACGTCCCCTCTCCAATGCCGTAGTGACCTTGGCCTGGAGCAAGGGAGAAATAATCCTGTACTTCCGGTTGCAGACGTTGAAAGTTACTTCCAAGCGCTGCCTGGTAGAGGGGAAGGGTCATGGGAATGCCTCCTGGGATTGTGCGCCTGCGGATAACCGGGTACGCCGTTCCACCGGGATACGGCCATTGCGCGCAAGCATGCCACAGGTATCCTGGACCCACCAACCAGCGCCCTGGATGAGTCCCATTTTTGCGACGTGTACCCCTGGGAAAGCGGTGACCTGCGGTTCCGCGACAGCGGCATCATTACGGGGCGCTGCATGGTCCGATCACTCAGGCGCGTGCAGCCGCCATGCCCGGGCATCCGCGAGATAGGCGAATCGTAGGCGTATAAGGGAACATATAACTATGAAGGCACGCATTCTGGTAGTTGACGATGACGAGGCCCTGGCGGAAATGATCGGCATTGTTCTGCGCAATGACGGCTTTGACCCGGCGTTCTGCGCCGATGGTAGCCAGGCACTCGAGGCTTTCCGTGCCGCCAAACCGGACCTTGTGCTCTTGGATGTGATGCTGCCCGGAGCAGACGGCATTGAGGTCTGCCGGCAGATCAGGGCGGAATCCGACGTTCCGATCGTCATGCTGACGGCCAAGTCCGACACCTCCGATGTTGTCCGAGGACTCGAATCCGGAGCGGACGACTACGTCCCCAAGCCATTTAAGCCTGCAGAGCTTGTGGCACGAGTACGTGCCCGGCTTCGCCCCGGCGACCAGAAGGCGCCCGAGACGCTACGGATCGCCGATGTCACCATTGACGTCGCTGGCCACGTGGTCAGCCGAGGTGATGAACGCATTTCGCTCACCCCCCTCGAATTTGATCTCCTGGTAGCCCTGGCCCGCAAACCATGGCAGGTCTTCACCCGCGAATTGCTCCTGGAACAGGTCTGGGGTTACCGGCATGCAGCTGATACGCGGCTCGTCAATGTCCACGTGCAGCGACTCCGCTCAAAAATCGAGCAGGATCCGGAAGCCCCAGAAGTTGTCCTGACGGTCCGCGGTGTCGGATATAAAGCAGGTTCCTGAACAGTCCCGCGGTGAACAACCCACTGCGGGGACACGTCAGGACACAAGCACCCACCACCAGACCGCCGAGCCCGGCCCACTGGATGCTGCCGAGCAGGACGGAGCTACCCCGACGCCAGCCTCGCTCCCACAGCGTGCCCGGATCTGGCGCCGTCGTACGTTGATTGTGTCGCTGAGGGTTGGCAGGCTTCTGCGCCTCGGCCTCGCGCGGTTGCTGCCTGGGCTGCGCTTCGTGGGCAGGTCCCTGCACCGGCGCTGGCGGCGGTCCCTGCAGTTCCGTACGATCCTGACCACCCTGCTGCTGTCTGTCACCTCGTTTGCGGTTGTGGGCGCCTACCTGTCCAACCAGATTGCACACAACCTCTTTGAGGAACGGCTGGTTCAAGCGGAAACGGAAACCCGCTACAACGTCAAACAGGTCCAGGACACGTTCAATGGCGCCCAGGTCACAGACCAGTCCAGTGTCATCACCCTGGTCTATGACACGCTCACGGCCGTCGAAGGCCGGGGTTCGGTCATTCAGCGCCGTTACGTGTTCGAAGCGGTTCCCGACCAGACAAAACCCCGAAATCGCTGGGTCGAGTCCAGGGCCTCGGACCAGCTCACCGTCAGCGTCATCCCTGATGACCTGCGGAAAGCAGTCCAGGAGTCAGGAAAGAACCAGTTCTGGGCATCCACGGTGATCCCAGTGGGCACCGAGGACCACCCCGGAATCGCGGTGGGCAACAAAGTCACTTTTAATGGCACGCTCTACGAGCTGTATCTGATCTACGACCTCAACACCGCCCAGCGCACACTCGATCAGATCCAGGGGGTTCTGTGGGCTGCGTTTGCAGTCCTTGTCTTCATTATTGGCGGTATTGCCTGGTACGTGACGCGAAACGTTGTCAGTCCTGTCAGCCATGCGGCGCTTGTGTCCGAAAAGCTCGCGGCCGGACAGTTGCAGGAACGCATGGTGGTCAAGGGAGAAGACGAGATGGCCCGCCTCGGAGCCTCGTTTAATCACATGGCCGCCAGCCTGCAGGAGCAGATTACCCAACTGGCCACACTCTCGGCTATGCAGCAACGCTTTGTTTCAGATGTTTCCCATGAACTGCGAACTCCGCTGACCACTGTCCGGATGGCAGCGGAAGTCCTCTTTGACGCGCGGGACGATTTTGATCCGATCAACAAGCGCTCGGCGGAATTGCTCTACTACCAGGTTGAACGTTTCCAGTCGCTGCTGGCCGATCTTTTGGAGATCTCCCGCTTCGATGCCGGGGTAGCAATGCTCGACGCTGAATCCGAAGACATCGTCAATGTCGTCCAGCACGTGGTGGATGGAGCCGCGCCCGTGGCGGTCCAGTATGGCTCGGCAATCACAGTGAATGCGCCTGCCGACGGGATAGTGGTAGAGATGGATGCGCGGCGAATTGACAGGATCCTGCGCAATCTTGTGCTCAACGCCGTGGAACATAGCGAGGGAAAACCCGTATCCATCACACTGGCCGCTACTGACTCAGTGGTTTCGATCTCCGTGAGGGATTACGGGATTGGCATGAATCCTGGCGATGCTGCACGTGTTTTCGACCGATTCTGGCGAGCCGATCCAGCCCGGGCGCGGACCACAGGTGGAAGTGGCCTGGGGCTCTCCATTGCGACAGAGGATACGAAGCTGCATGGCGGCTGGCTTCAGGCTTGGGGAGCCAAAGGCGTCGGCTCCAATTTCCTGCTCACGCTGCCCCTGAAAAAGGGTGACTCTGTCGATACTCCGGCGCTGGCTCTTGACCCCTATAGCCTGGCAATGCCGCCCATGACCGGGTCCGTGCCGATGCTGACACTAGAGGCGAGTCCGCGACCACGAGCATCCGAATCTACTGGGGAAACTAGCCCCGGCCTGGGAGAGAAGCCATGATCAAAGCTCGAGTGCTGGCAGCAATGGTCGTTTTCACCCTCCTCGTTTCAGGATGCGCCCAGATTCCCACATCAGGTCCAGTGGGAAAAAGCACTGACGAGAGCGCTGGCAATGTCAGCGCTCCGGTCTTCCTCCCTGCGTCCCCACAGCCTGGAGCCGCGCCGGAGACAGTGATTGAGGACTTTTATGGCGCTGGAACCGGCTACGAGGATGATTACTCAGTCGCACGGCTTTTCTTGACGCAGGCGACGTCCGTATCGTGGAAACCGGATCAGCGGACCCTTGTTTACCGCGGCGCCACTGTCACCCGGACCGACGTCGAGAATATGTACAACTTTGAGCTCGACGTCGCCTACTCAGTCGACTCGGTAGGTATTGCCACACAGATGCCCGAGGGCACCCGTGAAAACATTCCGGTCACGCTCACCCAAGTGGAAGGTGAGTGGCGGATCTCGGGGATTCCGGATGGCACAGCCATTCCGGAAGAAACGTTCAAGGTCATCTACAAGTCGTACCCCATCTACTTCTACGATCCGACGTTCACCTTCGCCATTCCGGATGTTCGCTGGTTTATCAGGAACAAGCCGGTGAAATCAATGACCAGTGCACTTTTGGCTGGGCCCGCACCGTACCTAAAAGGGGCCGCTGTCAGCGCCTTCCCCGCAGGAATCCGCCTCGCACGCGAATCGGTGCCGGTAGTCTCGGGCGCTGCGCAGGTTGATCTCAGTGCCCGGGAGCTGACGGAAGCCTCCACCGAGGACAGGCTCCGCATGCAGACGCAGTTGGCGCTGACGTTCCGAGACCAACCCGACGTTATCAGCGTGGAGCTCAGGGCAGACCAGGATCTCGTCAGGGTTGAAGACGACGGATCGGTCCTGCCGCCCATCATCAACAAGGAAGTGCCGGCCCGACAGATTGCCGTCAGTTCCAACGAGCTGGTCCGATTCGAAAACAACCAGGTCAGTCCGTTGCCGGACATGCAGCCAGTGGCGGCCCTTGGGCCCAGGTTTCCAGCTGAATCACCTGTCTCATCTGCTGTCGCCTTCCTTAATGAAAGCAAGACAACCCTCTACACAATGGTTCCCGGTCAACCCGCCAGGAACCTGACAACGCGCAGCATCTTGACCAGACCTTCGTTCAGCCCCGGCGATTGGGTCTGGACAGCTGGTCCAAATGCTGCTGGTGCAGCCGAGGTCGTTGCGTTCCGCCCCACAGGAGCGGCCGAGGGGGCAGACATTCCGAGCGCCACAATCGCCGCGCCTTGGCTGGCTGATCGGGTGGTTCGGGAACTACGGATTTCCCGTGATGGCGTGCGGGCGCTGGTCATCTCTGAGCAGAATGGCAAAAGTAGGACCCAGGTGGCTGGAATCATTCGATCCGCCGACGGAACACCTCGGGAGCTAACAACGCCCGTAACCCTGCTTACCACGGCAAATGTTGATCAAGGTGCCTGGGTAAGCGACACCTCAGTGGTTGTGATGAAGGCTGCTGCCGGTACAAACGTGACTCCCGAAATTCTTTCGCTCCTCTCCGGTGATACACAGCCCCTGGCGCCTTGGCCAGGGCTGTTGTCACTCAGCGCCGGCAATGGCGAGGATGCGATTTTTGCCCAGTCTGAGGACGGCATCTTCCAGCGATTTGGGAACGGCTGGGCTCCGCAGCTTGAGGGACCGATTGATCCCGCGTTCGCTGGCTGAGCCTATCCACATACCGACCGCAAGGGTGCGTACACAGCCGGTGATGAGTCCAGGATGGTGGCTATGGATGAACAACCCGCACCGCCCAGGAGCCGTCAGCGGAGACATCGAGATCCGGATGTTGACCCTGCACCGGCTAGCGCGCCGCAGCACCGCCTGACCCGTCCGCGGGCGGCTGTCAGCATCGTGGGTGTGGCCCAGAGCGCCGCTTTGGAGTTTTCAGCCCTGGTCCTGCCGACGGAGTGTGTGTGCTGCGGAGCGGAAGATTGCACCCTCTGTGCCCCTTGTTCTAGGTCACTGCGACGGCAAACCAGTAAGCCTTTCCGCGCCGAAGGCCGGGCGCCGTCCCTCATGCGGGAAGACGGCTCCACCATTCTCCAGGTGGTTGCTGCTGGAGTGTACCGAGACGAGTTAGCCATGGCACTGCTGTCCTTCAAACGGCATGGTCAGCGGCCCGTGGGCCGCGTCCTGTCCGCGTCCCTGCGCAGAGCTGTGGAGTCTGCGGTTCCAGGAAAGGGCAATTTTCTCCTGATTCCCATCCCGACTTCGCGCTCTGCATTTCAAGCCCGAGGGTTCAGCCCGGTGGAGCTGTTGCTTCGCGGTTGCCGCGGGTCCGCTGTCCAGGCAGGTCCGGCTAGTAGGGTACGTGTTGCCCGTTATCTGCGGTTGGCACCGGCCCTCGGGAAACCCTGGGCTACGGCCGGGGGCCAGAAAGGCCTCACTAGGGGAGCACGGGCGCGGCGGGTACGTTATTCCATGCGCGTTCCGCTCCGGTGTTATGGCGAACTTACGGGCTGGTACTGCATCCTCGTGGACGATGTCCTTACGACCGGGGCCACTCTGGCGGAGGCAGCACGTGCAGTGACCGCAGCAGGTGGGCTGGTGTGTGGGGCAGTTGTCCTCGCCGCAACTCGGCCCCCGGACAGATAACAAGGTGTCGGCGTTCCTGGCAAGAGCTTGTGTTTCGCGATCGAAGTAAAAAATAAGTGTCCAAAAGATGAATAAGTGGTGGTTATGAACTACGGTCAATTATGGGTACCAAGACAAGAACGTACCTGCCGATGACAGCTCGGAAAGGGGCTCGACTGTCCATCAGTTTGGCCCAGGGAAGTGCTGTTGTCGTGTCACCGAAGTCATTTGGAGGGCACCATGGAGTTTCTGATCAGCGGAAGAAATCTGACGGTCTCGGATCGTTTCCGCGAATATGCTGAAGAGAAGATCGCAAAGATCGAATCACTCGGCGACAAGGTCCAGCGGGTCGATGCGAAGGTGTCAAAGGACACCAACGGACGGCAGGGCGGCGACCAGCTCACGGTTGAAGTAACGGTGCTGGGCAAGGGGCCTGTAATACGCGCTGAAGCGAGCGCTGGTGACAAATTTGCCGCTTTCGATTTGGCCTACAGCAAGCTCCTTGAGCGTCTCCGGCGGGCCAAGGACCGCAAGAAGGTCCACCACGGACGCCATACTCCGAAAGCCGTCCGCGAGGCAACTGCCGGACTGGAACCCGCGAGCGCCAGCGAACCCCTCTATGTGGAGGCAAGCCATCACCAGGACGCTGCGCCTGCTGCGTCGGAGACTTCTCCCTATGATGTCGAAAACGACATCCCTGCCGGTGATTCTCCCGTTCTTATCCGTCGAAAGGTTTTCCCTGCGGCGTCCCTCTCCCTCGACGATGCAGTGGACAATATGGAACTTGTGGGCCATGACTTCTACCTGTTTGTGGACAAGGAAACAAACACGCCCTCGGTCGTCTACAGGCGCCGTGGATGGACGTATGGCGTCATCACCCTCGATCATGACTGCGAGCCGGGGGACGGCGTCGTAGAAGAAAAGATTATTGCCTATCGATCTGAGGACGCTGCAGTCAGCGCCCGCTAGAAAACGACTGTGCAGGGTGCACACCGTCTGCTCTGCACAGTGCTTTCGCTCAACCATCCGACCCACCATCCGCAATCCCGTGGATGATGGGTCGGATGTTCTTTGCCCCAATTCCTAGGGCATATCCGGCATGCCAAGACACCCCCCAGATGCCGGTTCAGAGGGGCAACTGTAAACCCCGTGTGATTGCAGGGCGCTCCGCCCAGAGGGAAAAGCGCTGCGGACCGCGATGCTCTCCCGTAGACTAAAAACGCCAGAATTCGGCGGCATAGGACTGGGAGCAACTTCACGTGGCATCACTCATCGAAAAACTTCTCCGTACTGGTGATAAAAAAACCTTGCGGCAACTGAGGAATTACGCCGATTCCATCAATTCCCTTGAAGAGACATTCAAGACCTTTACTGATGCAGATCTTCGTGAAGAGACGGACCGGCTGAGGGAACGTCACAGTGACGGCGAAAGCCTGGACGACCTCCTGCCTGAAGCCTTTGCTGCCGTCCGGGAAGCATCCGCCAGGACACTCGGCATGCGGCACTTCGATGTACAGCTTATGGGTGGGGCCGCTCTCCACCTGGGAAATATTGCAGAAATGAAAACCGGCGAGGGCAAAACCCTTGTTGCCACTGCACCCGCCTACCTGAACGCGCTGAGCGGTAAAGGCGTGCACATCATCACTGTCAACGACTATTTGGCGGAATATCAGTCCAATCTCATGGGGCGCGTGTTCCGGTTCCTCGGCCTGAGCAGTGGTTGTATCTTGTCCAACCAAGACCCCAGCTACCGCCGCGACCAGTACGCTGCAGATATTACCTACGGAACAAACAACGAATTTGGCTTTGATTACCTCCGGGACAACATGGCGTGGGACAAGTCCGAATTGGTTCAGCGCGGCCATAACTTTGCCATTGTCGATGAAGTTGACTCGATCCTTATTGACGAAGCTCGGACGCCGCTGATTATCTCCGGGCCAGCGCAGGGAGACACCAATCGCTGGTACAGCGAATTCGCCAAGGTCGTCATGCGCCTGGAGGCGGAGGTCGACTATGAGGTTGATGAAAAGAAGCGCACTGTTGGCGTTCTGGAATCGGGCATCGAAAAGGTGGAGGACTACCTGGGTGTCCAGAACCTCTATGAGGCTGCCAACACTCCATTGATCGGTTTCTTGAACAACGCCATCAAGGCCAAGGAGCTGTTCAAGCGAGACAAGGACTACGTGATCCTTGACGGTGAGGTCCTTATTGTCGACGAACACACTGGCCGCATCCTTGCGGGCCGCCGCTATAACGAGGGTATGCACCAGGCCATCGAGGCCAAGGAATCTGTCGAGATCAAGGCTGAAAACCAGACGCTGGCAACAGTGACCCTGCAGAACTATTTCCGTATGTACGGGAAGCTTGCCGGCATGACTGGTACAGCCGAGACCGAGGCCGCCGAGTTCATGAGCACCTACACCCTGGGTGTCGTTGCTATTCCCACCAACCGTGACATGCAACGCATAGACCAGTCTGACTTGGTCTTCAAGAACGAAATGGTGAAGTTCGATGCCGTAGTTGCAGATATTGCCGAACGCCACGAAACAGGGCAACCGGTACTTGTCGGCACAACCAGCGTGGAGAAGAGCGAGTATCTCTCCAAGCTACTTGCCAAGGAGGGCGTCCGTCACGAGGTCCTGAATGCGAAGAACCACGCTCGAGAAGCTGCGATCGTTGCGCAGGCCGGACGGAAATCTGCAGTCACTGTCGCTACCAACATGGCCGGGCGTGGAACTGACATCATGCTCGGTGGAAACGCCGAGTTCACAGCGATTGCCGAGTTGGCCAAGCGCGGCCTTGACCCGGAAGCCAATTCCGAAGAATACGAGGCGGCCTGGCCTGAAGCCCTCGAAGCAGCCAAAAGGTCCGTAAAAGACGAACATGACGAGGTCCTTGAGGCTGGCGGACTCTATGTCCTGGGGACCGAGCGTCATGAATCCCGCCGAATCGACAACCAGCTCCGAGGCCGGTCAGGACGCCAGGGTGATCCTGGCGAGTCCCGTTTCTATCTTTCGCTTACCGATGACCTCATGCGACTGTTCAATTCAGGAGCGGCCGAGCGGCTGATGAATAGCTCCGTACCGGACGACGTTGCCTTGGAGTCCAAGCTTGTGTCCAGGGCTATTGCTTCTGCCCAGGGCCAAGTAGAGGGTCGCAATGCGGAGCAGCGCAAAAACGTCCTCAAATACGACGATGTCCTGAACCGTCAGCGTGAGGCAATTTACGGTGACCGACGACGGATCCTCGAAGGCGATGACCTTCACGAAAAGGTCCAGTTCTTCCTTGAAGACACCATCAATTCCCTCATTGATGCCGCTACCGCAGAAGGAAACGGCGACGACTGGGACTATAACCAGCTTTGGACAAACCTCAAGACTCTGTATCCCGTGAGCGTCACCCACGAGGAGATCGTTGAAGAAGCTGGGGGGACGTCCAAACTGACCACGGAGTTCCTGCGTGAAGAGATCCTCTCGGATGCACGCGTTGTTTATCAGATGCGTGAATCAAGTATCGGCGCAGATGCGATGCGTGAACTTGAGCGCAGGGTTGTGCTCTCCGTGGTGGGCCGGAAATGGCAAGAGCACCTGTACGAAATGGACTACCTCAAGGAAGGTATTGGACTCCGTGCCATGGCGCAGCGGGATCCCTTGGTTGAGTACCAGCGCGAGGGTTTCATCATGTTCCAGGCCATGATGGAGGCAATCAGGGAAGAGAGCGTTGGTTTCCTTTTCAACTTGGAAGTAGAAGTCACGCCAGCCAAGGATGTTGTTGTCGCGGACGCAGAGGGTAACCACACCCAGCATGTTGAGCCGCAGATCAAGGCGGCTGGCCTTGATGCACCCCAGAAGCCAGCCCAACTTCGCTACACGGCGCCTGACGAAGACGGCGGAACCCAGACCCGTATTGAGGGTAAGTCTGCTGGGAAGTCAGGAAATCCTGCTAAAGCTGCAGGGCAGGATGCATCGAAGAAGCAGGCTAAAAAGAAGCGCCGCTGAGGCGGGTCGCTACTGCTGATGGTCCGTGCCTTCGTTCTGCAGGAACATCGGGTGGGGTGCCGATGCTTGCGGTCTTCAATTTGGCGCACTGATCATTGGCTTGCGGGTAGTGCTCTAGGCTGACCAAAGCGCAGTGTGGGGGAGCCCTTTCCGTGGTCTGCGGGGAAATGCCTGTCAGCAGATCATGAGCTCCGTGATGCGCCAGGTAGTGCGGCTACGTTCCAGCCGTACCGCAACGGCTCGGGCCCGTAGTTCGTCCACCACCACTGCGCTGCCTTCGTAGATGTCAGGAGTGATGGCACAGATTCGGATGGCCCGCACATGGCATTGCCTGTGGAGATGCGACAGCAGGGGATCGGAGGATCTCGCGGCAGCGAGTCTTATGAGTGCCGCGCGGTGTTGCAGCGAGATGAGAGGTTTGGTGTCCAGCCGGCGGGCTAGCTGGTGGATGGGGCGGGTTCCCGCAAGAACCTCCACGGCTGCCTGAACTGTGGCGCCAATCAGCGCCTTTATCTCGGCGGTTTCCGTAGAGGCCGGAACCAGGCTCCGCGGGGGAGGGATTTCGCGGGTGATGGAATGTGGTGAACCTGTTGGCGGCGGAGTATTCATGGCTCTTCCTGGGGGTGGTTGGGTGAGATCTCTGGAGTAGTACGGTGATTCGGTAAAAAGGCGCACATGTTTGGGGTCGGTGACGGCAGCGCTAGTGGCGAGCGGGCACGTGCAGGATGGTCCCGGGATACAGCAGATTGGGATCTGGTCCGATCACTTTCACGTTTGCTTGGAAAAGCAATGGCCACTGTTGGCCAATCTGACGGTCCGTTGATCCGGGTCCCAGGATTCTTGACGTAATGGTCCACAGGCTATCGCCGGGAAGAACAACGACTTCCGCGGCGTGTCCTGGCATCTCAACGTCTCTCGACGGTGCTGGCGCAACGATGCCTGGGAGAATCTGCGGAGAGGTCGGTTTCCACTCTGGATCCACTGAATCGTTTGCCCGTGCAGTCTGCGGGACGGCGGATTCGTGGTGGAGCGAGGCTGGGCTAGCGGCACTCGCCGAGATCGAGCTGGCACGTGGAGTTTGATGATTCGGGACTGCGAGAGCCACGTGGGCCGTCATCAAATTCAGCCCCAAGACCATAACGGCGAGCCGACGCATGAAAACTGGCGTGCACTTGGCGGCGAATTTCGCAGAACGCGTGTGGCCTGAACGCTGCAAGAGCACCCAGCATCCAGCTGCCACAGAGGCAGCGGCCCACCAGAGCACAACCACGATTCCGATACCGCAAGCGGCCATGCCAATGGCATCGGCTAGTGCGTTTGTACTTTCGGTTCTGGGGGCAGTCCGTGAGGTCGCAGCCAAGTGAAATCCACCGTACAACAGGGTGGATCCTAGGCCGAGCAATCCAAGTGAAAGAGCGGTGTCGACTGCAGCGACTGTGGATGATCTGGTCATATCTCAACCAACTTTGATGAGTTTTGAATCTTTTTAGTACCGTTTGACACAGTTTGAACCCATTTGAGTATTTAGTCCATACCCGAAAGTGGTTGACCCTGCAGAGTGCAACTTCTAGCCTGTGGCCATGAGATGGGATGCGCTCTTTACGGACATGGAAGCCCAGCTTGAAGCCGCGGAGAGGTGGGCCAAGGATTCCGAGATCAGCGAGAGAACCAGAATTGATGTGGCATCCATTGCCCTGCTCGATCGGCTACGGGCCTCCCTGGGTACCACCATCGGTGTTCACCTCGCTGGTGGGCAATCCTTCAGCGGCCAACTGACGCACGTTGGTGCTGAGTCTTCCGTTGTGGCGTCTACGGGGACCCAGGCCCTGTTTTCCTACTCTGCAGTTCACCATTACTCGGGGGTTAGCAGGTTCGCCGTTGAGGCAGCCCCGTCCCGGCTACACCCACTCGGCCTTGCGAGCGCACTGCGCATCGTTTCCCAAAACCGTGAGGTCGTGGAGCTGTGCCTGGCGCACAACGCCTCGAGCGACCGCGTCTATGGTCTTCTGGAAAGGGTAGGCAGGGACTCCTTCGACGTGGCGATAGTCCGTCCGGGAGAAATTCCACGCCCAAGTAACGTCCGCGACGTCTGGGCCGTTCCATTTCATTCACTGCAGGCTGTGGTATCCCGTGGTGTCGCGCCGGACGTCAATGTCCAGGAAGCCGGTGACTAGTCTGTTTTGGCTTTTGCGGCAGCAATCATGCGGCTGGCTTCCGCATAGCGGTCGTCGATGTACTGCTCCAACATCTTTTCCTCAACACGCCACTGTCCACGACCGCCCACCTGGATTGCCTTGAGTTCACCACTGCGGACCAGGGCGTAAGCGGCCGGAGAATTAATCTGGAGTTGCTCTGCGACATCTGCGAGGGTCAGGAAACGGGGCATATGAATAGTTTGCCACCCCCCTGTCTTCTGAGTGCGGTTATCCACACATTTCAAGCCAGCCGAGGTTTTTTCTTCCCAATCAGCATCCTGGGCGGTAAGAATGGGGGTCCAGGCCTGACGCCTGGACCCCTAGCAGGGAGCGTCCATGAGCCAGAAAGCCACCATCGGGTCCGCTCGGTTGAAAAGGCCGTCGTGGCGTGACCCTAGGCTTGTTGTGGGAATCCTCTTAGTCCTTGTTTCGGTGGCAGGGGTCATCCTGCTCCTGCGGAGCGCAGACCAGACTACTGAGGTCTTCGCTGCCGGTGGGTCCATCGCTGTGGGTCAAAAACTGACCGTTGAGAATTTGATAGTTGTCAACGTCAAGCTTGGAGCAGTGGAGACCCACTATTTCACTGTCGAAGGCGGCGTTCCGGAAAACCTGGTGGCGATTCAGCGGATTGCCAAAAATGAACTTATCCCCAGGGAAAGCCTGGGCCGCCTCGACTCCCTCAACCGCAAGCCCGTATCGATCGACGTAGCTGATGCCCTGCCAGATCAGGCTGTACCGGGAGCTCGAGTGGACGTGTGGGTTGCATTGCCCGACGACCGAAATGGATTTTCGGAACCTGAACTGCTACTCCCGAGCGCCGAGATCGCGGCCATCACGCAGGGAACTTCATCGCTTGGTGCTCAACGGACAGTGCAGGTTATGATCCTCGTTCCAGACGAGAAAATGCCTGCATTGCTCGGCGCGCAAGCCAACAAGGCCAATATTGCGGTCGTCTGGAACCCGGGTGCTGCGCAGTGAACATTCCCGTTGTCACCCTCGGGCAGCCTCGGGGAGACTTGGTCGGTGGGTTGGAGCGGCTACACGGGCCCATCACAGTGGTGCGCCGATGCTCAGAACTGACGGAGCTAATTGCCGCGTGCCAGAGCGGACTTGCGCGGGCGGCTGTGATTGCTGACGGCACAAACGACTTGACTGCTTCCCTGGCAGAACGACTGTTTGCGTCTGGTGCCGCTGTCGTTGCCCTCACTGATGATGGCGCGGAAGCGGAACGACTGGAATCCTTCGGTGTTGTTGTCGTCGGAATGACCCTTGAATCCGCAGCTCTCGCGGAATGTATTTTTGACGCAGTTGCCACATTCCGATTGCACTACAAGACGTCGTGGAGCGGTAGCGGACTTTCGCACACATCAGTTTTCCCATCGGCTCAAGAAGCCAGGGCTAGCGAGGGACCCCCTCAGGGCATGGATGGTGCTAGCTCTGGCCTGGCTGATGGAGGCTCTCCGGCGTGCGAGGTTATAGCTGTTTGGGGTCCGACAGGAGCACCCGGTAGGACCTTACTCGCAGTAAATCTAGCCAGTGAGCTTGCTTCGACGGGTCAAAAAGTTTTGCTGATCGACTCGGATACCTACGGTGCGAGCGTGGCGGCAGTCCTTGGATTGACGGACGAATCGGCGGGTATTGCGCAGGCTTGTCGTCTTGCCGACCAGGGATTATTTGATGCTTCAGCACTCCAAAAGACATGTGTCGATATCGGCCTCGGTCCGGGGACCTTGAGCGTACTGACAGGAATCACCAGGCCCGATCGCTGGCCTGAGCTCCGCCCAGTAGCCCTTGGGATCATTGTTGGCTGTGCTCGGCAGGAATTTGATGCACTTGTGGTTGACGCTGGGTTCTGCCTGGAAACTGACGAGGAGCTGAGCTTTGACTCTGCAGCCCCTCGGCGGAATGCCGCTACTCTGCGGATCCTGGAGTTGGCCGATACCATTTTTGCCGTGGGTGGAGCAGATCCCCTGGGCGTTCCCCGTCTAGTCCGCGGGTTAAGCGAGCTCAGGGCTAGGCTGCCCGGTGCAAAGATACAGGTAGTCCTCAATCGGGTTCGGGTGTCAGTCGTGGGGCGTGACCCAAAACGTCAGATTCAAGACGCTTGGCTGCGCTATGGGCCGCAGGATCGGATAGCCGCTTTCCTTCCATCTGATACCCAGGCCACTGACGATGCACTCAAAAGAGGCTCGCTGTTGCTAGAAATCGCCCCCAACTCCGAGCTTCGCCTTGCTATCCGCAACCTGGTTTGTGCACCTACCCAACAGAAGCGCAGAACGTCTGTCCTAAGTGCCACAGCGCATGTCTGGAGGAACACATAGGCTCAATGCAAAGGCTGCAACGAAGCAGCATCTACTCGTATGGAGGCGTTTGTTGATGTCGTCTGGGTCCAATGTGGAGGATCAGTTCGCAACTCGTGGAGGCCAGGATGAATTCCTCCGCGATTACTATCAGCATCTTCCCGAGGACGACCTCGCGGCCTATGCCCAGGATCTTCTCGCGAAGCGTGCCATCCGGCATCGGGGTGTCGCCACGCCCCGCCAGCCCGGCCAAGCGAATATGGAGATCTTCGACGAAGGCAACAGAAGCGTTGTGTACATCGTCACAGACGACATGCCCTTCCTTGTGGACTCTGTCAACGCAGAGCTCGTGCGGCAGCGGCAAGCAATCCACCTCGTTCTCCACCCACTTTTTGTTGTCACCCGCAGCCGTGATGACGGTCGACTTATCGCGACGGACAAAGTCCCGGCGCATGTTGGGACATCGAGCGGTGATACGGCTGCAATGCCGAGCCTCTCGCATCTCATTGCCCAAGGTGACAACGCCTCCCACATGGAGTCGTGGATCGCAGTGGAAATCGAGCAGACCGACGCCGCCGCGAAGGCGGATCTAGAGGTCGGTCTCCGGCGTGTTCTTGCAGATGTTCGGGCAGCAGTGGAGGACTGGCCGCGAATGCGGCGCACAGCGCTGTCCATTGCAAAAGATCTGGCCGATATGGCTGGTTCTGGCCAGATCGAAGGAATCCGACAGGCGCAAGATTTGCTGTTGTGGTTGGACAAGGGGAACTTCACCTTCTTGGGTTATCGGGAGTATGACCTGGTAAGTGTCGACGGGGAGGATGTACTGAGCCTCAAGGAGGACAGTGGACTGGGCCTCCTGCGTTCCCATCCGGGCACTCGACCAATTCAGCACCTCACCGCCGCAGGACGGGAACTTGCCCGGGAAAAGCGCGCGCTGGTCATTACAAAGGCAAATTCCAGGTCGACAGTTCACCGTTCTGCCTACCTTGACTACATTGGCATCAAGAGCTTCGACACGGCAGGCAACGTCACGGGGGAGCGACGCTTCATTGGTTTGTTTGCCACAACTGCCTATGCGGGATCTGTCCTTGACGTACCGATCGTGCGTGACAAGGTTCAGGCCGTCCTAGGAATGGCGGGATTTCCACCAGACTCGCACTCGGGAAAAGATCTGCTGGGTATCTTGGAGACCTATCCCCGAGATGAACTTTTCCAGATTGAGGTGGCAGACCTTTCAGCGACGGCCACGGGTATCCAGCGTCTTCAGGAACGCCGCAGAACCAGACTCTTCCTTCGTCCAGATGTCTACGGCCGGTTTATGACTGCCCTGGTGTACTTGCCTAGGGACCGCTACACCACCAACGTCAGGCTCAGGATAGAACAGGAACTTCGTTCTACTTTCGACGCCGTCTCCATTGACTACGAGGCACGCATGACCGAGTCAGCACTGGCTCGGCTTTTCTTCCGGATCAGGCTGCCCCGTAACGCTGACGTCAGCGAGATCAGTGCTGATGCTCTTGAGGCTCGACTGGTGCGCGCCGCTCGATCCTGGAGCGAAGGTATCTCCCAAGTCCTTCGTGACCGCGGAGAAGATGCGCAGGCAAACCTGTTGGCCGCCAACTGGGCTGAGGCTTTCCCTGCTTCATACCGGGTGGACTATGAGGTTGAGGCTGCCCTTGAAGACATTGAGCGTTTTGAAAGGTATTCAGAACAGTCACCGCAGGGCTCCGACGTGGATGGCGAAAGGCCTGGTGTCCACGTGTATATGCCAGACGGTGCTGGAGCCACGTTGGAGGAAGACGCCCGGGTGAAGCTCTACATGCGTTCGCCGCGAAGCCTCAGCCAAATTCTGCCGTATTTCCATCACCTCGGTCTTGAGGTGCTTGACGAGCGGCCGTTCGAAATCGAGACTGCAGATCACCGTGATTTTTTCCTCTACGACCTGGGGCTGAAATATCCAGCGGGTGTTGACCCGCTCCGAACCGGAACGTTACTGGCGGACTACTTCGGCGCGGCCGTGGCCGGGGACACTGAATCCGACAGCTTTGACAGGCTGGTTCTTCAGGAAGTCCTGCCGTGGCGGACCATCAGTGTCCTGCGTGCGTACGCAAAATATATGCGCCAGATGGGTAATACGAACTCTTTTGAATTCATTGCCGACACCTTGCTTGCCAATCCGGATGTGACGCAGGGTTTGGTGGAACTCTTCTCGATTCGCTTCGACCCGGACGGACCGTCGGCCAAGGGAGGCGTGCGCAGCGAGCGCGAAGATGATGTGCGAACCTCCCTTGATGCTGCAATCGAAAATGTGGCCACGCTTGATGCCGATCGTGTTCTTCGGACGTTCGTCAACCTCATGGACGCTACCCTCAGGACTAACTTTTTCCAGGGGAGGCCATATCTCAGCTTCAAGCTGGACCCGGCGTCCATTGATGGATTGCCGTTCCCTCGGCCAGTCTATGAAATTTGGGTCTATTCGCCGCGTGTAGAAGGTGTCCATCTCCGGTTTGGCAAGGTCGCCCGTGGCGGTCTGCGCTGGTCGGACCGACGTGAGGATTTCCGGACCGAAGTCCTCGGTTTGGTGAAAGCCCAGACGGTCAAGAATGCCGTAATTGTCCCGACAGGAGCGAAGGGCGGATTTTTCGCAAAGCAACTGCCCAATGCGGCCGTTGACAGGGCTGCGTGGATGGCGGAAGGCGTCGAGAGCTACAAGACGTTTATCCGGGGACTCCTTGACCTAACAGACAACCTTGTCACGGGCCCGGAGGGTGAAGTGCTGGTGCCGCCCGCTCGCGTGGTCAGGCATGACGATGATGATTCTTATCTGGTTGTTGCCGCGGACAAGGGTACAGCCACCTTCTCTGACATCGCCAATGGGCTTGCGGCTGAGTACGACTTCTGGCTTGGGGACGCGTTCGCCTCTGGTGGCTCGGTGGGCTACGACCATAAAGCTATGGGAATCACGGCCCGCGGTGCATGGGAATCTGTGAAGCGTCATTTCAGCGAACTCGATCTTGATACGCAGACAGAGCCCTTCACTGTGGTGGGCGTCGGAGACATGTCCGGTGACGTCTTTGGCAACGGAATGCTGCTGTCTCGGCATATCCGGCTCTTGGCTGCTTTTGACCACCGCCACATATTCCTGGATCCCACGCCCGACGAGAAAGGATCCTTCGCCGAACGCGAACGCCTGTACAACCTGCCGCGTTCCTCGTGGGACGACTACGATCGGAGCCTGATCAGCGCTGGCGGCGGGGTCTACCCACGACAGGCAAAATCGATCCCGATCTCGGCCGAGGTCGTCGAGTCCCTCGGGCTTGCAAAAGGAACAACGCGGCTGAGTCCTGCTGAACTCCTGAAGGCAATACTTCTGGCACCTGCTGACCTCCTGTACAACGGCGGAATCGGAACATACGTCAAAGCAGCGTCCGAGACAAGCGCGGATGTGGGCGACAAAGCCAACGACGCCATCAGGGTTGACGGCGGTGACCTTCGGGTCAAGGTCGTCGGTGAGGGTGGCAACCTTGGAATGACGCAGCGCGGTCGGATCGAAGCAGCACTGCAGGGCGTCATCCTCAACACTGACGCCATTGATAACTCTGCGGGCGTCGACTGTTCTGACCACGAGGTCAACATAAAGATCTTTGTCGACAGAATGGTGGCGGCAGGAAAACTCACGGCAGAGGAGCGCCCAGGCTTCCTCGCTTCCATGACTGATGAAGTCGGGAGGCTGGTGCTGCAAGACAACATCGACCAGAACATCCTGCTTCTCAACGACAGAATGAAAGTTGCCGAGTGGAGTCCCAGCTACGAACGGCTCATGGACTGGCTTGAGAGATCGGCGGATCTCAAACGTGATCTTGAGGCTCTGCCTAGCACCGACACCCTTCAGGGGCGCCTTGAACAGGGCCAGGGACTGACGGCTCCGGAGCTTTCCGTCCTTGCTGCCTACGCGAAAATTGAACTCGCCAACGCCCTGCGACAGAGTGACCTTCCAGATGACCCCTGGTTCCGACGTACACTGCGGGCCTACTTCCCCCAGCAACTGCGGGAACGATTCGACGCCGAGCTGGATTCGCATCCCCTGCGCCGAGAAATCATAGCGACGGTTGTTGCAAACGACATGATCAACCTCGGTGGGATCACTTTCGCTTTCCGGACTATCGAGGAATCATCGGCCACTGAGGCTGCGGTTGCAAAAGCCTTTGTGGCCCTACGGGAAGTCTTCGATATCGATTCCATGGTGAACGAGCTTAATAGCTTGCCTGCCGCCTTCCCTACCGAGCACTGGAGTACAGTCCACCTGGATATCCGTCGTCTTCTGGACCGGGCCGTTCGCTGGCTCTTGGGCCAGGGAGGAACATCCGGAACCATAGAGGAGATCGTTGGCTACTTTAAGCCCATGGTTGACCCGATGCGTATGCGGCTTGTCGACTATCTCCAGGGTGGGGACCTTGAACGTGTTGAGGTCGAACTCGAGAGGGCTGGTGCCTGGGAGCTTCCCCCGACCCTTGCACATCGTTGGGCTGAACTCTTTGAGAGCTACGTTCTCCTGGACGTGGCGAAAATCGCGCATCAGCGGAACGAACCTGTTGAGGAGATCGCCAGCGTCTACTACACGGTCTTCGACCGATTCCACGCAGACTCGTTGTTGGTCCGGATCAGTTCGCTGCCTCGACGTGATCGTTGGCAGGCATTGGCACGGGCAGCGCTCCGGGATGACTTGTATTCCACCGTTTTGGATATGACTGTTGCCGTGCTCGAAGCATCCACGAGTTCAGAGGAGCCGGCAGCTAGGCTCAGCACATGGGAAGAGCTGAATGCCGAACAATTGGGCCGTGCCAAGAGCATGTTTGATGAAGTGAATTCACTCGAGGCAGATGACATGGCGTCACTGTCGGTAGCATTAAGGCTCCTGAGGTCAATCGTTCGACGGTAGCAAGCCGTCACAGCTGGAGGTGCAGTGGCAATCTTTACGGATCCAATCAGGGAACACGCTGATTTTGGGCCGGGGGATGCGGAATGGCTGCACCTCCTGGTGGGGGACTGGCAGATGGTGGCAGACCTTGCGTTTGCAGACCTGGCCCTCTGGTTTCCGCACCCGGAACATGGCTACGTGGCGTTGGCCCATGTCAGGCCTTCTACAAGTCACACCGTTTTTCACGGTGACTTTGTTGGAGATCCCATTCGTCCTGAGCTGAAGCCGTTGGTTGACAGGGCCTGGGAGAGTCGAACCATTGAGCGTTCCAACGAGACCAACTGGAGCAGTGACACGGCCCTGCGCGTGGAAGCTGTTCCTATGGTGCGCAACGGAAGTACGCTGGCGGTTTTGACCACCCATATGGATCTATCCAGCTCCAGGATGCCATCGCGGCTTGAACTGACCTATCGCCAGTGTGCCTACGATCTCTTGCGGATGGGTACCCTAGGGTTGTGGCCTGACTTTGCCTCGCCAACAGGTTCGCGCCGGGGTGCGCCACGTGTCGGTGACGGTCTTATCAGGTTGGATGCCGAGGGGATCGTGCAGTATGCCAGCCCGAACGGTGTTTCCGCGTTTCGCCGACTTGGAGATGGCGAGTCTCTTGAGGGCAGGGCGCTGGCTGAGGTTACGGCAAGCTTGCTCAAGGACCGCAGGATGGTGGATGAGACTCTTCCCCTCGTTGTCACCGGCAGGATGCCGTGGAGAAGTGAAATAGAGTCCAGGGGTGTCAGCCTGTCGCTTCGCGCCATCCCCCTCAGGGATGAGCAGCAGCGTTTCGGTGCCCTGGTCCTGTGCCGGGATGTGTCGGAACTTCGGCGCCGTGAAATGGAATTGGTCAGCAAGGATGCCACGATCCGCGAGATTCACCACAGGGTCAAGAACAACCTCCAGACAGTTGCAGCCCTCCTGCGGATGCAGTCCCGGCGGATGGTGAGTGACGAAGCGAAGCAAGGCCTT
The DNA here is from genome assembly GCF_030063285.1 of Pseudarthrobacter sp. PS3-L1. Classification (GTDB taxonomy): domain Bacteria; phylum Actinomycetota; class Actinomycetes; order Actinomycetales; family Micrococcaceae; genus Arthrobacter. Next base: position 424,286 of record NZ_JASISU010000004.1, read on the forward strand.
GAGCAGGCAATGCGGAGAGTCGCAACTATCGCGCTAGTCCACGAAACGTTGTCGCAAGGGCTTACACAGAGTGTGGATTTCGACGATTTGATCGGGCGCCAATTCAGGCTCTCGGCAGAGGTTGCATCGCCTACACAGCAAGTTCGGACCCAGCGCTCAGGACTCTTTGGTGAGCTGCCCAGTGACTTCGCTACGCCGCTGGCGTTGGTCATCAACGAACTGGTCACCAACGCTGTCGAACATGGACTGGCAGGGCGCGCTGGGACTGTCTGGCTCTTGGCCGATCGCTCAGAGGGCGAGGACGGTGAGGAGATGCTCACCGTGACGATCGAAGACGACGGAGTTGGGCTACCCAGCACTCCCCATAAGGAAGGTCTTGGGCTACAGATTGTCAGGACCCTGGTCACCAGCGAGCTGGGCGGCAGTATTGCCTGGAAGCCACGTGACGGTGGCGGGACTGCCGTTGAGATTCAGCTAAGCCTTACACCGCGCTGATTCAGTTACAGAGAAGGGTCCGGACCACGTGGTCCGGACCCTTCTCTGTATATCCAGGGATGTCATGTACCGCCGATGGGCGACAACCCCGTGACGCAAAAGTCAGGATGCGCGGCGGGCTCGCGCAGCGCGGCGCTTCAGGGCACGACGCTCATCTTCACTCATGCCGCCCCAAACTCCAGCGTCCTGGCCGGACTCCAATGCCCACTGCAGGCAGGTGTCCACGACCGGGCAGCGGCGGCAGACACTCTTCGCCTCTTCAATTTGGAGGAGGGCCGGGCCAGTATTTCCGACAGGGAAAAAGAGTTCGGGATCTTTTTCGAGGCAGGCCGCCTTGTTGCGCCAATCCATGCTGATCAGTTGCTCCAATTCTGGGAATCACTACTTGTGAAAATATTCACTAGCAGCTACATAGGAAAAGGGCCCTGTGGGCCCCCTTGGTCATCTGAATTAAGCCTGTCATGTTAACGGTGCGTAAACAAGGGGTTCTCATGACGCAATGACCGATGGGCGTGAGCGATATGTCACACTGTTCTGCCGTCCCCACGCGACCTTTCGACTATGTCGGGTATGGTGCCAGTGTGTCAAGACCTCATTCCGGCCCCCCAGAACCATTCCCGCCAACTGGCAGCAGCCGAACGGGTGATAGCGGTGCGGCTGGGCCCGCCCCGCGCCGCCCGCGCGCCGTTGCCCTCATTGCGGCAATCACAGCTGTTGAGGCAACTGCTCTCCTCGCGGCCGCTGCTTGGTACGGCATAGAGCTCCTCTCAGGTGCACCGGTAACGTCGCTGGGTGGCGCAGTTTTTACGCTCGGTTTGCTGTTGGCATTTTCCGCATGGCTGTATGCCGTCAGCTTGTACTTGTTTCGAGGCTACCGATGGACGCGAGCGGCGGCTCTGGTGGCACAAATCTTGGTGCTGACTATTGGGTTTCCCACCATGACCGGAGGCTATGTTGCCTTGGGATTGGTCATGGTCATTCCTGCAGCGGCCGCAATCGTCCTTCTTTTCGACAAGCGAGTCATCGCCTTCGCTTCTAAGACCGGCGGAGCGCCACCTGTGCTCTGATTGCTGCGCTGCCGATCGGGCCTCACCCCTTGTCGGTGTCGGGGGCTCCGTCCCAAGCCACCTGGACAGTTGTTGTGATGTTCCGCAAAATGAGGGCGGCCCTGCCTTGCGGGGGCGACGGCTCGACAGTGAGTTTGCTGTTGAACAACTCCCCATCCTGGGGACTTTTTGGGAGAAGGACGAGGCCGCGACCCTGTACCCGCGCACCAAGAACGAGAGGGTCGACGTACCCCATCGACGCATCAGGGTCCATGGTGAAAATCAGCTGCAGTCCGGCCGCAGCCAGCCTCGCCACGTCGAGCCTCATCGCTGGAGTGAGCCGGTGCGCATCATCAATAAGGAAGACTTCATGGGGCGTATGGGCGTTCCCGATTGAAGAGATCGGCTGAGGCAGTGGAGCCATCGAAGCACCACAGGCCGGTGGTTGAATCCAGGTAAATTTCACCTTCGGGTTGAGTGCTACGAAGCTTCTGAGAGTCGCGGTTTTCCCTGTTCCGCGGCTGCCGACAACGGCCATGATGCCCCCTATAGGAATGTCAACGTACACGGGTGTAGCGGTGTCGCCGCCGATACCGACCAAGAGACTGGCGTAGCCCGCCGAGCTCACGTCTGCTGCCGCTGCTGCCCGGGGATTGGCGTCTGCCAGGTTCTGCAACTCCGGGACGGAGAGCCGGCAGGGCAGCGCATCAATCCGAAAAGGCTCTGAACTGCAGACTCCAGGGCTGAACAGGTCCCCTTGCGCCTTGTCGTAAATCACGCAACTTGCCGGTCCGTCGTGTGCTGCCGGTCCAAATGCCACGCAGTGCGCCGGGTTGGCGCGATGCGGCAGTTGCGGCCACCCCAGGAGAGCCTCCCGGGGCGCATTGCCAGGAAAATAGATGTGGTTCGCTACGGAACTGAGAAAACGTGCCGCAGTAAGCTCCCGTCCTCCCGAGATCACTATGAAGATCTGGGCCCCCAAGCCGTCGCGAACGATGTCGTGGACGAGATCCGCTACGGATTGGAGTGTTGGCGTCTGCCAGGCGGACACCCAAGAACCCCAGCCTTTGATGACCACGAGGAGTGGAACAGCCGGTGGGCTCGATGCGGTGATCCTGATGCGCATTTCCGCGTGGAGCCGCATAATAATTCTGGCTGCTCGCTCCATTTCCTCCAGACCTGCCGCCGCGCCGATTCGTGGTTCATGTGTTTGGACCAGCGTTCCTCCAGCGTCAAGGATGTAGAGGTGTGATTCATTGTCCTGGTGCAGGCTTCGGTGAACGATCATGTCCATTGCATCGTCAACAGCTGGGCCGTACCCGATCAGTGCCAAATGACCGTGGATTACCGGAACGAAGGTGAAAAGGCTCACCCGCTGGAGTCTCGGGAGATCCAGCCACCCCAGCGGAAGGTTGATCCCTAGTGGATCCGCCGGCGAGTCAGGATGGACTTCCGCAATGTCATGGCAAGGGCTGAGAGCGGGATGCGTATAGGGCAGGGATCCAGGCAGTGGATCTGCCACTGGTTTTCGCATTTGCCATCCACCGATCTGCGACCAGACCTCCGTCAACCTGAGGGAGAGTGATTCGGCCGCAGCGGCCGACGTCGCCGCCGTCCGGTCTTTTTCATCACTGGGAAGCTTCACGCGACCCACGAACGAGGCAGCTAGATAAACCTCTTGGGTAGCCGATTGGGTGGTGCGGACCACCGGCATCGTCAACGGGACCGTCTGAAATTCCTCGGAGGCGCCGGAACCACGGACAAGATACGCCCGGCCTGGTCTGTTGACAGCAATAGTACTTGCCAGGGCCGAACCGATGATGTCGACGGACTCTGCCGCGGACTGGACCCGGAGGGCGATTCTTGACGTCACATTTGCCTGAATATCGGCCGTCACCGCTCCCTGTGGCCGTTGTGTTGCCATCACCAGATGGATCCCCAAGGACCTGCCAACACTGGCGATGCGCAACAGTTCCCGGAGGGCAGCAGGCGCCTCATCCATCAGGACCCTGAACTCATCGACCATCACGATGAGCTGCGGCAACGGCTCCCACGCCTCTCCCGGTCCAGCTGATTCCAAGGACATGCGTTGATCCCGATACGATTCGGCATCAGTACAACGCGCGCGGGCTAAAGTGTGTTCGCGACGGAGTACTTCGGCATGTAGGGACCTCAAGAATCTGTCGATTTCGGACGATGAGAGGTCAGTGAGCAGTCCAACGCAATGGGGAAGGCCAGCAAGCACTCCCAGTCCGGATCCGCCTTTGAAGTCAAGGAAGAGAAAGTTTATCCGAAGGGGTGGATAGGTGAGCGCAAGTGAGCCGGCCATCGTCCGGAGGAGCTCTGATTTCCCTGCACCTGTGGTCCCAGCGATAAGCAGGTGTGGACCGTCGGCTTCAAAGTCAAAGGTGATAGGCCCCGACGTCTGGACGCCTAGCACAGCGACCAGTCCTGGTCGCTGCGGCCCAGCCCAACGCGCAGCGACCGAATCTGGGTCTGCATCGACAAGGCTTTCGAACGATGCGTCACCGCACATCTGCGAAGCGCCCTTCTGTATACGTGGGGTGAGCGTGTGGCTACGGCGGGCATAGGCATCAAAAACGGCGTCGCTGACGAAGTCCGGAAGGAGTGTCAGAGATCGCGAACCATCCGTAAAAACAGCGGACTCCTCTGTCAGCACTATGTCGTGGGCGGCTGGCTCCGCAGACACCGGAACCATTCGTAGGACGCTCCAGCCACTGGCCCTGCCTGCCATTGCGAGCATCTCATCGCCTGTTGAGTCCTCGCCGGGCAGGATGACGAGCGCGCCGCGACACGCTCCCGGCTGTGGACCGTGACGAAGTCTCTCCATTACTTGTCCTGGGGCAGCAACGAGAACGACGCCGGGAAGGAAACGGGCAGCCAGAGGCAGAGTACTGGCGGGGCCAGCTATGATCACTTCCGAACAGGGGCCCCCAGGCAGAGCATCCTTCTGCAGCAGCAGGCTGCGCAGAAAGCCATTCTGGGTCCGGACTGTGCCGCGAACAGTGAGGCACTCCAGCGGGAATTTTAGGATCACGGGAAGTAATCCCAATGTCGGGATGTCTCGGTGCGGTGTAGGTGGGTCCAGGATGATGTTGGCTGGCTGGTCTGCCCTACCAATGCGAAACAGCGGACCAGGGCATACTCCTGTTGGGTGCCCAGCGACTCGAAACTTTCCCATCACCACGTCCGCAGCGCTGGGAGAGGAGAGCCGGCGTCGTTCTGCATCCCGCGTGGTGGCGTCGTCCAGAGAGGCTGCGAAACGTTGCTGCTCTGACCGTCCAAGCACAAGGGGGAGGGCCATCATGATTCCGGTCACGGCAGCGAAGGCAAAAAATACCCACATTCCCGTAAAGGTCGCAATGCCTGCCCCCGCTATGACGGGCAAGCCAACGGCAAGAAGGACAAGTGCACGCCTAGGCGGAAGCTGAAGATTCGTGACCACCAACGGCCCAGTATCCCGCGGAAGCTCTGACGCCGCCATGGGCGGCACAGCAGCATCTGTTTGCCAGCCACCGTCGAAACACAGTGAAAGCTGCACCACACCACAACGAATGCGCGATTGGGTCGAGACAGGAGCTTCAGTGATCCGATGTCCGTCAACGAAAGTCCCATTGGAACTGTTGAGGTCCCTGAGCCTGACATGGGTCTCCGACACAGTGAATCTGGCGTGAAACCGTGAGATCGAAGGATCAATGACCTGCAGGTCGCTCCCGGCCCTGCCGAGGGTGAAAGTACCGCGCGATAGCCTGAATATTTTTCCTGAATCTGCACCGCTATGGACTGCAAGAACGAGGGGAGAAGCGGAGGAAGAGGCATCTTGTCCCGACCCGGGCGTTATCTGAAGCCCGTCCACCAGGATGGCACCGTCGAGCAGCGGAAATTTACCGGGGACGGAGTCAGCCACAGGCTGTCCCGCGACAAATAGCTCTTTCGTTCCGAAGCGAATCCCAAGAGCATCCTGCAGGTCTATGCCTTGAGCGCCAGATGACAGCACGACAGTCAGTTCCTGCGACGGTGACTCCAGCGCGGAGTTTGGGCCGGCCACCAGAGTGCAGTGAAGGAGCATGTTCCCCGCCTTTCATCTTTGGCCCTGTTGAGGAACACGGTAATCGCGGTCTGCGCGACGTGGATTGAGGCATCAGACCCATGTGCATAACTTGGAGTTGGCGTCTGGGCAGCAGCTTTGCGGGCCCCCGTGGAATATGCTCGGTGCAGTCCATCTCATAGAGGAGCAGAAATGACTACGTCCATCGAGGTCAGTGCAGACGTCTCTGATGCAGCTGCGATCGGTGAAGGCAGCAGAATCTGGCATCTCGCACAGGTTCGGGAGAACGCAACGATAGGGACGAACTGCATTGTTGGACGCGGCGCGTACGTGGGGCCGGGAGTCCGACTCGGGAACAACTGCAAACTCCAGAACTATGCGCTGATATATGAACCCGCAGTGCTGGGCAACGGTGTTTTCATTGGCCCCGCAGTGGTCCTGACCAATGATGTCTTCCCCCGGGCTGTGACTCCCCAGGGCGACCTGAAAACAGACGATGACTGGGACAAAGTCGGGGTCAGTATTGGCGATGGGGCCTCCATTGGCGCGCGGGCAGTCTGTATCGCACCGCTGAAAGTCGGCGCCTGGGCTACCGTTGCTGCAGGCGCCGTTGTGACCCGCGACGTTCCAGATTACGCACTTATGGTGGGTGTGCCAGCTCGGCAGATCGGTTGGGTAGGTAGGGCCGGATTCCCCTTGGAAGCGGAAGGTGAGGGCTGGCGCTGCCCCACGACCGGGACCAGGTACCGCGAGATTCAGGGCGTCCTCCATGAGGAGGACCCCGCGTAAAAGCCAGCTGCCGCCGTCGTCAATCACGGGACCCCAAGATCTCTCAGGTACGCTAGATCCGCAGACCTTGCTCAACAAGGTGCTGCCCACTTTCTACCCAGGAGATTTTGTGACAGCTGACCTCGTCATCGTAGGGTCTGGCTTTTTTGGCCTGACAATCGCAGAGCAAGCCGCAACTGAGCTCGGCTTGAAGGTTGTCGTCATCGACCGCCGCCACCACATTGGTGGAAACGCGTACAGCGAAAAAGAAGAGCAGACCGGAATTGAGATCCACCGCTACGGTGCGCACCTCTTCCACACCTCAAACGAGCGCGTCTGGGAATACGTCAACCGCTTCACAACCTTCACCAACTACGTCCACAAGGTTTATGGCGTCCACAAGGGAGAGGTCTATTCCCTGCCCATCAACCTTGCGACAATCAATCAGTTCTTCCGAGCCAACCTGACTCCGGGCCAGGCCAAGGAACTGATCCAGGAGCAGGCTGGGGAACTCGCAGGTACTGACCCGCAGAACCTCAACGACAAGGGAATCCAGCTGATCGGCCGGCCCCTGTATGAGGCGTTCATCAAGCACTACACAGGTAAGCAGTGGCAGACGGATCCCAAGGACCTGCCTGCAGGGATCATTTCCCGACTGCCTGTCCGCTACAACTACGACAACCGGTACTTCAACGACAAGTACGAGGGCCTACCGACCAACGGCTACACCGCGTGGATCGAAAAGATGGCTGAGCACCCAAACATTGAGGTCCGGCTGAACACAGACTTCTTTGATGAAAGCCATGACTACAGCAAGGAAAAAGTTGTAGGGAAGATCCCGGTCATCTACACCGGACCCGTCGATAGGTATTTCGACTTCGCCGAGGGTGATCTTTCGTGGCGCACCATTGACTTTGAGGAAGAAGTCCTCGACGTCGGTGACTTCCAGGGCACCTCGGTAGTCAACTACAACGATGCTGACACTGCCTACACCCGTGTGATTGAACCGCGCCACTTCCACCCCGAGCGCGACTACCAGACGGAAAAAACAGTGATCATGCGCGAATTTTCCCGCGCAGCCGAGAAGGGTGACGAGCCCTACTACCCGATCAATACCCCCACTGACCGCGACAGGCTCAGCAAATACCGCGACCTCGCCGCAGCGGAAAAAGACGTTCTCTTCGGCGGCCGCCTGGGTACCTACAAGTACCTCGACATGCACATGGCCATTGGATCAGCACTGACAATGTTCGAGAACAAAATCCGTCCGCACTTCGAAGCGGGCGCATCGATTGAAAGTGGCGGCGTCGACGCATGAGCACGGCAACTACAGAGAAGACCACACAGCAGTGGCAAGCGCTCCAGCGGGTCATCTTGCCCAGCCAAAGCCAGATGGATACCGTTCCCCTCTACATGGATATGGGAACAGCCACCGGCAGCCAGCTGCCAACGCTGGGTGATGGTGACGGCCAAAAATCAAAATCGCAGTTCAATAGCTCTGGACAGGAAGCTCACGTTGAGGACTTCCTGTCCCGACATTCGACCTCTGTTCGAAGCGGCGAACGAGTTTCCTTCGGCAGCTACTTTAACGCCTTTCCCGCGAGCTACTGGAGGCGCTGGACCACCGTTGACCAGGTGCGGCTCAACGTCAGAACACAGGGCAGCGGCTCGGTCATCGTCTATAAGTCGAACGCCAGGGGATCGCTGCAGCGGGTGGACACACAGCGCGTCGAAGGTTCCATGGAGAGTAACTTCGAGCTTTCGCTCGCGCCTTTTGGCGATGGTGGTTGGTACTGGTTCGACCTGGTGGCCGGTTCCGAACCCCTTGTCATGGTCGGTGCCGAGTGGCAGGGCCCGGCGACCTCCTCGGCGCCGGGGCGGGTTACCCTCCAGATCACCACCCTGAACAAGACGGATTTCTGCATTAACAACCTCCGCCTGCTGGGTGAAAGCGCCGACGCCATGGAGCACGTCCATGAGGTCCTGATTGTTGACCAGGGTACTCAGAAGCTGACGGACGCCGAAGGATTTGATGAGGTCCGCGGCCTGCTCAACGGAAAGCTTCGAGTCATTAACCAGTCAAACCTGGGCGGCTCCGGCGGTTTCTCACGGGGAATGTTTGAAGCTGTCGAGAACGGCAGTGATTATGTCCTGCTCATGGACGATGACATTGTCGTGGAGCCGGAGAGCATCATCCGGCTCCTGACCTTTGCGGACCGCTGCAAGACCCCAAGCCTTGTTGGCGGTCATATGTTTGATCTCTACAACCGCACGGTCCTCCATACCTTCGGTGAAGTAGTTAACCCCTACAGGTTCCAGCCGTCCCTGCCCAGCGATGAAATGACACTGGGCCACGACTTTCTTTCGTCGAACCTTCGTCAGACCTCCTGGCTTCACCGCCGCTGCGATGTTGACTACAACGGCTGGTGGATGTGCCTGATCCCCACCCAGGTGATTCGTGAGATAGGTCTTTCCCTTCCGGTGTTCATCAAATGGGATGATGCAGAATACGGCCTCCGGGCAAAAGCACATGGCTACCCGACAGTTTCCCTGCCGGGCTCGGCCGTATGGCACGTGTCGTGGATCGACAAGGACGACCTTGTTGGCTGGCAGGCCTACTTCCACGCCCGTAACCGTGTGGTTGCCGCACTCCTGCACAGCCCCTACGAGCATGGTGGCCGTGTCGTCCGCGAGTCGCAGTACATGGACGTGAAGCACCTGGTCTCCATGCAGTACGCCACAGCGCACGGGCGCCAGTGGGCACTGGAGGACGTTCTCAAGGGTCCTGACGGCCTCCGCGACATCCTGCCGACCAAACTCCCTGAAATCCGGACCATGCTGGCGAAGTACTCCGACTCCGTCTTTAAGTCCAACCCTGAGGACTTTCCGGCACCCAAGATGGACAAACCTCCCCGCCGTGGGCAAGGAGTGTCGCAACCTTCCAAGGTGGCGCTCCTTCCGTGGGCCGCGAAGACAGTACTCAGGCAACTGTCCAGCCCAGTCACCGGAACCAGTGCGGATCGACCGCAGACCACGATCCCTCACCAAGACAATCGATGGTGGCGGATGGCTCAGTATGACAGTGCCGTTGTCTCAAATGCAGAGGGGACCGGGGCGTCCTGGTATCGCAGGGATCCCAAACAACTTCGCTCCCTCCTGGCGGAGAGCGCCAAGCTCCATGCCGCGCTGTTGCGCGACTGGGAAAAGCTGAGCCGGCAGTACAAGGCAGCCATGCACGATCTGACATCAATAGAGTCGTGGAGAGAGACGTTCCGCGAGCATACGCAGAATGAGGTCAAGTGAGCGTTGGCGCAGAGGGAGAGCTGACCCGACCTGGCCTGGGCCGCGGGTTTTCTGATCTTCGACAGTCGGGGTTCCTTCTGAAGCTCCTGGTCCGCAAGGAGCTGAAGGTCCGCTACCGGGGCTCTGTTTTGGGACTGCTGTGGTCCTATGTCAAACCTGGTGTTCAGTTTATTGTTTTCTACATTGCGCTAGGGGTTTTCCTAGGCCTTGAGAAGAGTGCGCGAAACCCGGACGGGTTGGCAAATTACGCGATTTACCTGTTCTCCGGTATTATCCTGATCAATTTTTTCTCTGAAGCATTGGGAAATGCCGCGCGGTCAATAGTGAACAATGGCAACCTGATCAAGAAAATCTACCTACCGCGAGAGCTCTTTCCCGTCGCTTCCGTCTGGGTGTCTGCAGTCCACTTCTTTCCGCAGCTTGTTATTCTTCTTGTTGCCTGTATATTCGCTGGCTGGACTCCGACGGCGTTCCAACTGATCTCTGCTGTGGTTGGCTTTGTGATCGTGGGACTCCTGGCGACCGGGCTCGGTCTGCTTTTTGGATCTGCCAACGTCTACTTCCGCGATTCTGAAAACCTTGTGGACATGCTGCTGATGATCGCCACGTGGGCTTCACCCGTCATGTACTCATGGACCATGGTTGAACAGAAGCTCGGCCCCACGGTTTTCGCGTTCTACCAGGCAAACCCCATCACTATTGGTGTTGAGCTTTTTCACTTCGCTTTCTGGTACCCAACGACTGATGGGTCAGCATTGATGCCACCGAATCTGCTCATCCTCTGGGCCCCGGTTGGACTCGCTATCTCGCTGGTCATTTTGGGTCTCGGACAGTTGACCTTCCGTCGGCTTGAAGGCCGTTTCGCGCAGGAGCTCTAGATGGTAAATGCAATTGAAGTATCCGACATCAGCAAACAGTTTGTCTTGCGACACACGCGTTCTATCAAGGAAGCCGTCGTGTGGCTTGCAAAAGGCCGGAAAGGGGATCTTTCGGAGAAGTTTCACGCCCTCAAAGATGTTTCCCTCGCGATCAAAACCGGAGAAACTGTCGCCCTGCTCGGCCTCAATGGCTCCGGGAAGTCGACGCTTCTTAAGCATATTTCAGGCGTCATGCTCCCGGACTCGGGCACTGTCCATACGAGGGGACGAGTTGCTGGCCTCATTGAGGTTGGCGCGGGGTTCCATCCTGACCTGTCAGGCAGAGACAACGTATACCTTAACGGTGCGATTCTTGGCATGACGGAGCAGCAGATCGAGGAGCGATTCGATGCCATCGTTGAATTCTCCGAGATTGGGCAGTTTATCGATACGGAAGTTAAGTTCTACTCCTCGGGGATGTATCTTCGACTGGCATTTTCAGTAGCTGTCCATACCGATCCAGAAGTATTCCTCATTGACGAGATTCTTGCCGTCGGTGATGAACCTTTCCAGAAAAAATGCATCGAGAAGATTCAGCAACTGGCGCAGCAGGGGAAAACTCTGGTTGTCGTGAGCCATGACCTGGATCTTGTGTCTCGGATCTGCGATCGCGGAATCCTCCTCGAACACGGAAAAATTACCTTCGACGGTCCGATTGTCCAGGCTGTGGAGCTCCTCCGGGCCTGATTGGCCGAATTTTCAGGTGGGAGACTGTTCTCCCGTCGGTGGCTCGCGTTTCATTCTTGAAGGCTAGGGGACCGTGCGGTCAACGCAAAAGGTTGTCCATGTAAGGGAAGTGTCTGCTGCACCCATAAAGCATTCTGGCCGCAGGCTCGATCTTCAGGGACTGCGGGCCTTGGCTGTGGGTTTGGTGATTGTTTATCATCTGTGGCCGAGCCTGCTTCCGGGTGGATTTGTAGGCGTGGATGTCTTTTTTGTTCTCTCCGGATACTTCATAGTTGGCTCTCTGGTTCGCGAAATCCAGCGAACTGGCAGTCTCAGCCTCACCAGATTTTATACGCGACGAATTCTCCGGTTGCTTCCAGCATCAACTGTGGTCCTTCTCGCCACGTTGGCGGGAGCACTGTTAGTCCTACCGCAATCTCGGTGGCAGTCTATATCGCAGGACGTGGCGATGTCTGCGCTGCAGATCCAGAATTGGCATCAAGCGTTCAGTACAGGAACCTACGCGGGTGCGACGGCACTGGTGTCGCCGGTCCAGCACTTTTGGTCCCTTGCTGTGGAGGAACAGTTCTACCTGGTTATCCCGGTCCTCCTTGCCTCCGTTGCCTGGTGGCGTTGGATGCCCGGCGCGTCACTGCAAAGTCGTTGCCTCAAGCTTTTGCTGGTTCTCTTCGCTGTGTCCTTTGTCCACAGCACAGTGCTCTCGCAGTCCCACCACGACCTTGCGTACTTCGCCACGTCAACACGCGTCTGGGAGTTGGCGTTTGGTGGAATCCTCAGTCTTAGTGGTGCCGTGGCGCTATTTGGGGCTGCGTCCCGGCGCGTAGCCGGATTCGTTGGACTCTCGGCTATTGCGTTGTCGGCCCTGATCTTCAGCACTGACCTGGCGTTTCCAGGTTTCCTGGCGCTCCTTCCGGTTCTGGGAGCCGGAGCCATCATCCTTGCCGGAGAGTCGCAGAGCGGAGGCTTGTCGAGTACGAGATCCGTGACGGCTCTTTTTTCTACGAGACCTTATGTGCTCGTGGGTGATGTTTCGTATTCGCTGTATCTTTGGCATTGGCCAGTCATCGTCTTTTTCGTGCAGGTGTCGGGGCGCCAACCAGATGCTGTCGATGGCATTGTGCTGGTAGCGGTTAGCCTTGGCCTTGCTGCCCTTTCCTATCTATGGGTGGAGCAGCCGTTTCGTGGCTCGGCGGGAGCCCGGGCGACGCGCCCATTCTCAAGGAAGGTAGGCCGCCATGCTCGTCGCGGGAAGACTGCCTTCGGCTTTGCCGCCGCGCTAATCGCGGGCACTGTGGTCATTGCAGCCGTGCCCTGGACAGTCATGGAAATGAAGTTCTCGAGCATTGAGCAGACATTAAATGTGCGGGAATATCCGGGAGCGCTAGTAATGCCCGCCGGGCAGGGTGTGGATACGCCTCCCAGCATGCCTGTGCTGCCCGATCCGGCAGTGGCGCTCAGGGACCTACCGATGACGGCAGCCGGGGACTGCGGTGTCTTTGATCCAGTTAAACAGGCGCGCGATAGCTGTGTCTTTGGAGCAGAAGACAGCGCGAGGACCATGGTGGTTATTGGCGACTCACATGCAGCCCAGTATGTCGATCCATTGGTATTGGCCGGAGCGCCAACTGGCTGGAATGTCCAGGCGATGGTCCGAAACGGTTGCCCGTTTTCGTCCTCGCCGCCTCGATCCGTCAACACAGTCTTTCAGGGGTGCGCAGATGCGAACGCCCTTTCCGTCGCCATGATCCTCGACCAGAAGCCTGATTTAGTGGTGGTCTCTGGAATGAATCCTGAGAGCTATGCTCGGGAGCTGAAATGGCGATGGACCGACGATGAAAGCCTCCAGAAAGGATACGAGGATCTTCTGGGACAATTGCGCGCCGAGAACATTAGGGTTGCAGTTGTTCCTGACATTCCCCTCCCGGAAGGTTCAGTGCCGGATTGTGTGGCTTTGCGAGGTAGCAGTCCAGAGTGTGGAGTTCCTGTTCCCGACCGCGCTTCCCACCCGGACCCCCTCGCACTGGCCGCAGAAAATATCCAAGGCGTCGACGTGGTCAACCTTGACCCCTACCTCTGCGACGAGCACGTCTGCCCCGCCGTTCTGGGCAATGTGTTGGTCTATCGCGACAACCACCTCACCAATACCTTCGCCAAGACGCTGGCCCGACCGCTGGGATTGCTCTTGGGCCTGTAGGGCCAGGGACCCGACGGCGTCTACCGGCAGGCTGTCACCTCGAAAAGCTTTGCATCGCCAACTTGCGCAAGAAGTGTGAAGCCGTCAGTAGGGTTGGAGATTTCAAGGCCCGGGAACCCTGCGCCGCCTCCGTTGACTCCCTGGGTTCCAAAGTCGAGGACATAGCCAACGTTGAGGTCCCTAACCGCGTTGCAGACGTCAGGATCGCTGGCTGCCCAACGTAGCCTGCTGTTGATCAGTTTTTCAGAGGCTGTGTAGGTGGTCAGCGTGTGCTTGGAAGTCGTGTTTCGGTCAGCCAAAGCGTAGGCCAGGGCAGCTCCGGTCCAGGGGTTTGCGGCGATAGTCGCCCCTTCCGGGACGAGGGCATCGACTTTTTCTAGGATTGCCAGTTCGTCTGAGCTCACAAGGGGTGAATCAGGCACTTCGGCGTAGCTCATCCTGGCGGAATCAACTGACGCTGCCAGGGGGATCATCTGCGTGTAGCCAATGAGTCCAAAGACAACCAGCACAATGATCGTTGGCTGGAGGTAGCTCGAGACCGTTTTATTTGTCCCTAATTCCTGCCTATGGCCACCGAAGTCAAGTGAAGCGCATTTCTCCGCCAGCGCACCAGCACCGATTGCGGCCAGGGGTACTGCCATAACGGGCAGTAGGGCTGCAAGTCTGTAACTGTCGTTGTACCAGACACCTGTTACAGCCAGACGGAAGTCGAGGTCGGAGACGCCTGACACGACAACGAAGAGGAAGCCAACGGCCGCAAACGATGCGACGGCCCACAATGACTGACGATGATGAATTAGGACGGCGAGGCCAGCGATCATCAGGATGCTTACTGTCCAGGCTGGTGGTCTGAGCATTGCGGAATTGCTGACAATCTCACCAATTGCCTGGCCTTCAGACTGGATGGGGCCCCAGGTGATTGCCTCAAGTGGTGGACGAATCACCTGCCAAAGGTAGACCACGAGGAACCCGCCAACGATCAGTCCGACTACCGAGACGGCGGCTATTGCGAGAGCTTTGGGCGAGCGACCCCGCTTCAGAAGTCCAAGCACAAATGCACCGAGAATGACAGGGATCGAGAGCGCAAGAAGCGACATAACGCCATTGGGATGTGCCAGGGCGACCGCAAGGGACCCAGCTGGAGCCAAGTAATACCGCTGCAATCGGGAGGGGTCAGAGTCTTTGGCAACACCCAGGAAGATGGCTACGGCTCCCAGTACACCCGGAATGAGGCTGATCGAGAGGAAATTCGGATACAAAACGCCGAAGTCCAGGAGTAGCAGCGGGAAGGACCCAAAACCGGCTGAGAGGAGCCCAGCCGCACCAATGACGATGGGGCGACGCCCAGCGATGGCCCTCGTGAGGAACATGCATCCTGAAACCCAGACGACTGCCGCAATACAAATGTTGAGGACGTTGACAACAACAGGAATCTCCGTGCCAGTTCCCTGCACCAGAAGACTTGCCATGTCGTGCCACGCCGCAGGGTAGAAAAACGCCGGTCCACCACCGCTGGTCATGTCGCTCAATGACAGTGACGAAGCATTCTTTGTGTCCAGGATGTACTGGATGGCGTTCAGGTGGAAAACATTGTCGAAAGTCTGGGAGATGTTCTCTGGGCGATCGAAGACCATTTTCAGTGAGTAGGCTACAAGGCCTGCACCGGCAACAAAGCCGATCAATGGGACTGCTAGTCGTCGATGGGCCTGACGCCACCCGATTTCAGTATTCTCGGCACCAGCACGGAGCGCTGGGATGAATCGGAGGGCGATCATCAGGGCGCATAGGACCGCCACAACAACTGCCACGGGTAACAATGACCATGCCATTCCTGCCCGTGGCGCAAGCAAACCGGCAACAGAGACCATGCCTACGCTGAGGGATGGCGCCAGTGCCAGATAGCGTGCCTGTCGGATTCCCAGTGCCAGAAGCACCAGCCCCCCGGGGACAAAGAGAAGTGCAAGGCACGCAAGTGCCAGGGGGATGGTGCTGAACCAGGTCACGTCATTCTTTCATGGTCGGGTAGGACAAGTACGGCAGGTCAGTCCTCAAGTAGTCCTAGAAGATAACTGCCATAACCACTTTTCGCCAAGGGTTCGGCCCGCGCTCGAAGTTCGTCATCAGTGAGAAATCCCTGGCGCCACGCGATTTCCTCCGGGGCGCCGATCTTCAATCCCTGTCGCGTCTCGATCGTTCGAACGAAGTTTGAAGCATCGTTGAGATCGCTGAATGTCCCGGTATCGAGCCAAGCTGTCCCGCGAGGAAGAATCTCAACGTGAAGGTCGCCGCGTTCGAGATAAGCGCGATTGATGTCAGTGATTTCCAACTCGCCGCGGGCTGACGGCTTGAGGTCCGCCGCTATGCCCACAACGTCATTGTCGTAAAAGTAGAGCCCCGGGACTGCGTAGTGACTTCGGGGGTGCTCAGGCTTTTCTTCAAGGGAAAGGGCCCTGCCTTCCTCATCGAATTCCACGACGCCGTAGGCTTTGGGATCTTTTACCCAGTAGCCAAAAACTGCCCCGCCTTTGATGTCTGCGTGCCGACGAAGCTGAGTGCCCATCCCCTGACCGTAAAAGATGTTGTCACCGAGTACCAGGGCAACATTTTCGTTGCCGATGTGGTCAGCTCCGAGGATAAAAGCTTGTGCGAGACCATCCGGAGTGGGCTGCTGAATGTACGTGAGGTTTACGCCAAACTGTGAACCGTCGCCCAGTAGGCGTTTGAATTGATCTGCGTCGTGGGGTGTGGTGATGATCAGGATGTCCCGGATGCCAGCCAGAATCAGTGTTGACAGGGGGTAGTAAATCATCGGCTTGTCATAGACCGGTACTAGCTGTTTACTGATACCCAAGGTGATTGGGTGGAGCCGGGAACCCGTGCCGCCTGCCAATATTATTCCGCGCATTGGACAATCATCGCTTTACGTCGGTTGAACACGCAAACCAGGCTAGCGAGTCCCACCGCTGAGCTGCGCCCTGCGCTAGCTCCTGCGGTAGCATTGCCTGTTGATGTTGTATAAGCCCAATGCGATTCGGAGCTAGTGTGTCAGCCAGTAAGCCAGGGTCAGATCTCCGCTTCGGCAAGCAATTGGATCCCAGAAACAACAGCCTCAATCTCATCCGCTTGCTCCTTGCCTTGGCTGTGTTGGTACATCACAGCTGGCCACTCTCAGGAGCGCAGGGGGAGCCAGGTTTTGCCGGTGATTCGCTGGGCAGCTGGGCGGTTGCCGGGTTCTTTGTCGTCAGTGGCTACTTGATCACTGGGAGCCGCATGTCCCATCGATTGGGCGATTATCTTGTGCACCGGGTTGCGAGGATCATGCCGGCATTCGTCGTCTGCTTGATGACCATCGTCGTCTTTTTTGCCCCTATCGGCTACATCGTGGCCAAGGGTTCGCTGTCTGGATATTTTGGCACTGCAACTTCTCCGCTGAATTTTTTGGTTTCCAACCTGACGCTGAAAATAAACCACTACGATGTCGCGGGCACTCCACTGAACGTTCCATACGTCGGGGCATGGAATGGGTCCCTCTGGAGTCTGTACTACGAGTTCCTCTGCTACCTGGTTGTGGCGGTCCTTGGATCGTTCGCTGTGGTCCGCAAATCTCCTTGGGTTATGACGGCGCTCTTCGTTGTGGCTGTAGTTGCCCAGGCAAACACTGAGGTGATTGCGCAGTACACCAATGGCAACCCCGATGTTGTCCTGTTCCTCAGACTGCTGCCGTACTTTCTTGGTGGTGCAGTTCTGTTCATGTGGAAAGCGAAATTTGGAATCCACTGGCTGCCGGGAGTTCTCAGTCTTGCCATCGCGCTCCTGATGGTGTCCATCTTCCCCACATGGGGTGGGCAGGCTTCAGGGATCCTGATGGCCTACGGTATCCTCTGGATTTCTACGTGGCTTCCGCAACCTGCAGTCATCGCCAAGAACGATATCTCCTACGGCGTTTACATTTACGCTTTTGCATTTCAGCAACTGCTTGCCGTCTTCGGTGCCCACGAATGGGGCTTGCTGGCGTTTTCCGTTGCTGCCGCCGTCTTGACCATTCCAACCGCAATGGCCAGCTGGTTGTGGGTGGAAAGGCCTGTCATGCGGCGAGTCCGCGGCGCGTCGCGGCCACACAGGAGCAGGACCGGCCCGCTACCACTGACCGTTGATGCCGCCCCGTCAGCGCCCGGGACGTCTGTGGGCGCGTGACCCCTGGGGAACGTCGAGCGCAGATGCCGATGGCCACGCAGTTCGCGTGGCCATCGGCATCTCTGTACCTACTCCGTCAAGCTGGTTCGGCAATGAGCCAGCAAGTCAGTAGGGCTTAACGTCGGGCTGGGCATCAATCCAGCTAGCCAGTCGCTCTATCCCGGCCTCCAGGTTGTATTGCGGGACCCAGTCAAGCGTCTTTCTTGCATCTTCCACGTCCGCCCATGCGTGCCTGACGTCACCTTGCCGGTATTGGCCAGTGACGTGCGGTTCCGGAGCACCGTAGTGCTGGGCGATGATGCGTGCTGCAGTTCCGATGGTCTGGAACTCCCCGGACCCAATATCCATCGGTTGCGCCTGCACGGTGGGGGAGAGCGCACCAGCAACAATTGCAGACGCGACATCGTCTATCAGAACAAAATCCCTTCGGACCTCTCCGTCCTCATAGAGGGGGATGGATTTCCCGCCCATGGCTATCCTGCAGAACAGGCTCATGATGCCGGTGTAGGGGTTAATCAGCGATTGTCCTGGTCCGTAGACATTCTGCAGGCGCAGGATGACTGTCTGCACGCCGTACGACTTTGCCCAGGCCTGGATGATATTTTCCTGCGCCAGCTTTGTGGCGCCGTAGACACTTACCGGCGCAGGAAAAGTTCTCGACGCTTTCATGGGTTCGGGTGTCGACCCGGGGAAATCCCACTGCTGTTCGTCCAGTGTTTCGCTGGTCCGCTGACCGGGGTAGAAACTTTTCCCGTCGATATCTGTCCAAGCACCCTCGCCGTATACTGCGCGGCTGGAGGAAAGCACTATCCGGCGCGGCAGCTTGCCGTGTCGGTTGAGGCCATCGAGCATTTGCGTGGTGCCCACCACATTGGCTTGGGCGTGCCGGGTGGACTCCTCCAGGGATTGCCCGGTACCTGTCTCAGCAGCGAGGTGGATAACGACGTCGGGAGTTATGTCCGAGAGGACTTCATCCCATGTGTCGGGGGAAGTGATGTCGGCCTTAACGAGCTCGGCTCCGTCAGCGAGTTCCGCTGGACGTTGGCCTGAGGCGTGGATCTGCGGGTGAAGGCTGTCGACGACAATGACTCGGTCGAAGTTTTCTACCAGAGCAGGCGAGATGGCGCAGCCGATAAAGCCGGCGCCGCCAGTCACCAGGACCGTGCCGCGAGCCGTAGGTTCCGGGGTGGAATGTGTCACAGGTGACCTTTCGGTGTAGTGGATTCAGATGCCAAAGGAATGGCGAAGTAAGACTTTGGCTGCCGAAAAATTACGGGAGACGATGGCTTTTGGCAACAAGACCAGAGAATGTGCCCGAGATGTCAGACGAAGCTTTGCCGCCCTCGAAGCCTTGCGCCATCCGTTCTCGTCGGCCTGTTGTGCCGAGACGGTGAAGTATTCCCTCTCTCCAGCAAAGCGTGACCCGTCGACAAGCTTGGTGGAAGAGGCACTGTTGGAGTGCCGTCGGTAGGAGAAGCAAACCGTTGGATCCAGGACCAAGAGATCACCCTGGTAGACCATGTCCATAACCAGGGCAAGGTCCTGGATGATGGGGAATCCGTCTCGGAAATCGACACTCCGGATCTTCTCGGTACGGAACGCCAGCGAGGGCCAGTAGAGCCAGTCACCGTGCATAAGGTTTGCAGCGAGATCCTCACCCGCGAGAATCTGCTGTCCATTTCCACGCGGACGAACGATGCGCTGCTTTACGGCATCGACAAGTGTGCTCACCACTTTGCCGTTTTCATCAATAATTTGGACACCGGGCTGGATGATGGCGGCATCAGGGAACTTCCGGTGTACTCCCATAACGACATCCACAAAGTTTGGCAGCAGGATGTCATCGCAGCCCAGAATCACCAGCATCTCCTGCGACGCCATGGAAACGCAGGTGCGGTAGTTTTCGGTGATCCCCTGATTGGTGTCTTTACGGATGTAGCGGACCCGCGAGTCGTGGATGTCAGCCATGAACGTGGCAATCTCATCGTTGGGATAGGCATCGTCTACGACCGTCAGGAGCCAGTCGTCTGATTCCTGCGCCAGAACGCTCCGGACTGTCTGTTTCATGTATTCTGGCTCGCCCCAGTAGGGAACGAAGATGTCGAGGGGCATGTATATATCACTTCTGTCGGAGCGGATGATGCACTTCCAGCGGATCACTGATCGCTGGGTTCCTGCAAGCCTTCGGAACGGGAATAATCTGTGGGCGCGGCCATGGTGTCCAGCCGGGTTTCAAGCCGCTCTATGTGGGCGCGGAGAATTGCGGCTTCTTCCGCAAGGGTTCTGGTTTCATCCTCCACAACTGAAATTTCCCATGAAAGGTGGAGACAGACGCCAAGGGCCAGCAGAATGCTCATTGCGAACAGCAGGTTCGAGGGGACTTGAACGCCGACCATCCCTGCAATGATGGCCAAGAGCTGGGGAAAGGCTGCAAGCACCAGGGTGGCTAGGCCTACTACAAGCCAGAGTGCGGCGTATTTTTCCCTGAGCTTCTTTCGTCGCAGCATGTCGATGACAACGACGACAATGAGCAGGGCCAGCACGAAGGCTGCCAAAACAGACAAGGTCATGCCTTTACGGTGGGGGATTGGTCGTAGCGCTGGGCAGATGGCCGCCGTGTCAGGGCGAAGAGGAGAGCAAAGACGGAGCGTCCGAGGTAGATCGCTGACTTTATCGGGTTGTGGCTGGGAGTCCCACCCTGGCGCGGGCGCATTTCCACGGGCACCTGGGTGATCCGGCATCCAGAGCGGATAGCAACCACGAGGGAATCAATCGTGTCACCCAGGTATTCAGCTGGATAGTGATCGATGAACTGGTCAATTCCCCGGGCATTTGCTGCCTTGAAGCCTGACGTCACATCGGTCAGTCGGGTGTGGGCAAGGCCGGAGATGACCTTGGCCAGCAACACCATTGCCCAGCGGCGTGGCCCGGACACTTTGTAGGAACCACGGTCGGCGAACCGAGCCCCGATGGAAATATCTGCCTCGCCCAGTCCAGCAAGTACACGACTTATTTCCTTGGGATGGTGCTGGCCGTCAGCGTCCACCTGGATGACGGCGTCGTAGTTATTTCGCTTGGCATATTTGAAGCCGGCACGCATTGCTCCACCTACGCCCAGGTTGAAGGGAAGCTCAAGCACAACCGCTCCAGCCGCGGTAGCCACGGCCGACGTCTGGTCGGTTGAACCATCGTTGACCACCAGGACATCGTAGGAGTCCTGAAGTGCCAGGACTTCCCTCACTGTGTTGCCCACAGACTCAGCTTCGTTCCAGGCTGGCATGATCACCAGGGCGCGAGTGTAGGGACGCATCGACATAGTAACCAATCTATACCAGAGCCCGGTCCGGAGAGTCAGTCCGGTGGGACTCCGCGCGCCTAAGCCGTGTGGCGCCTCACGTCGGATGGACTGCCGGGACAATTGGGTGTCTGCAGGACAGGAGTGCCAGCGGATGAGTGTCTTGGTCCAGGAAAGCACCATTTAGACTTGGCTCATGACGGACCCAGCATCGCTTTCTGAGAATCAAAGCCCGGGTGCTTCCCTGAGTAATCAGCGGACGGAGGTCAAGAGTCCCGCGATTGCTGGACGTCAGGCTGCCTCCGTGGGCCTTGCCTCCCTGATGGCGGCAGCTTCAGGGTATGTGGTGATCTGGTTTGCGCCGATTGTCCTGAGCAAGGCAGACAATGCTGAGTTCCTAGCCTTCTGGTCCGCGTTATTCCTGTTGTTCGGGGTCATTGGGGGACTGCAAACAGAGGTCATCCGATCGTCCAGTTATTTCACGTCCGCGTCTCCCGTGGCGAGAAGCGCAAAACCGGTACGCCTGCTCAGCGTGGTGGCAGGACTGGCTGCCTGCGTGGCAGTGCTGGTGTTGGCGACGGGTCCGCTGTGGGGTCCTGCGGTTCTTGGCACCCGCTGGTGGCTCCTCTGCCTCGTCCTTGCTGGTGCGGCGGCCCTGTTCTGTTTCCACAGCGCTCTGGCCGGAGCACTCAGTGGCCAGCAGAAGTGGGGGCACTTTTCCGCGTTGATTGCCGGTGAGGCCCTGTTACGCCTTGTGGTGGTGATCGCCATCGGAGTGCTTGCTGCATCAACGAGTGGTCTGGCCGTGGGTGCCGGTGCTGGCGCCTGTGCGTGGGTTGTTCTGGTTCTTCTCAGCGGTCCTGCACGCCGGGCCCTGGCCACGCCCCTTGATGTGAGAGTTCCTGACTTTCTGCGCAAGGTTGGCCACGCCAGTATGTCCACGGCAGCGAGTGCGGTTCTTGTAGTGGGGTTCCCCATCTTGTACCGAATCACCACGTCAGAGGCTACTTATCTTGCCTCCGCGCCGCTCCTTCTTGCCATCGTCCTCACCCGTGCGCCGCTGATGGTGCCGCTGGGTACTTTTCAAAGCGTCGCCGTGTCGCATTTTGTTCAGAACCGCGATGCTGGTCTTGCCGCTATGCGGCCCATTGCGCTTGCCTTAGCTGGAGTGGCTTTCGTTGGCTCTGTTGCGGCCTACTTCTTGGGACCGTGGCTCATGAGCTTGCTGTTCGGGGCAGACTATCGGGTGGATGGATGGGTTCTCGCTGGACTGATGCTGGCAGCCAGCGTCTTGGCCCTGCTGACGCTCACCGGCGGCATGTGTGTGGCCCTAGATCGCCACCGTGTATCCTCAGCCGGCTGGGTCAGTGCTAGTGTCGTGGCTTTTTTCGTTCTGCTGTTGCCTCTCGGACCGGATCTCCGAGCCGTGACAGCGTTGGTGGTTGGGCCGGTCGTAGGTCTGATCATTCACGTCACGGCACTGTCTCGCCGTACCCGCACTGTAGTTCGTTGACGTGCCGTCCTCACAACGTAGTCGTACCTGGTGTTCTCAAATCGAGATTCTGGCCTGGGGCCGGCGAAAGTGAGAGATCCACGCTTACGATGACGCTGCATAGCGGTAGGCGTCTACGTGCAGATCAGCGCATCGCTGCCATGTGAATTTTTGGACTTGGGCCAGGCCCAGAGACTGCAGCTGCTCTGTCCGCCCAATGGCACGAACAATCGCGGCTGCCATGGCGTCAGCATCGGTCGGATCAAAGAGCTCTGCTGCGTTACCAACAATTTCTGGGAGCGATCCCGCGGTTGAGCAGGCCACCGGGCATCCCGATGCCATCGCTTCCAACGGGGGCAGGCCGAAACCTTCGTAGAGGCTGGGGAACACCATGCAGGCGGCGCTCCGGTAAAGCTCGCGAAGTTCGTTTAGGGGGACCAGCCCACGGATTTCGACGTTGCGAGGAACATTTTCCAGGCTTTCCAACGCTCCTCCGGTAAGGATGAGTCGCAGGTCTGGGTGCGTAGTCTCCAGCAGCCGCATTGCGTCGAAGAGGCGGGCGTGATTTTTGTGCTTCCATCCCCGAGCCGGGTAGAGAATAAATCGGCTGTCACGAGGTTCAAGATTGGCTGTGAAATCGTCGGAATTTACTCCCAGATGGGCAATGAAGATCTTGTCGGGATCGATACCCAGATTTCGGACGATGCTCTGCTTTGAAAACTCGCTTATGGTAACTACCGCCTCGGCTTCCTTAGCTGCCTGTTCGTAAAAAACCCGGCGGTAGAGCTTGTCTGCTGCACCGAAGAGCTCGGGAAGATCTAGGTGTTGAAGATCGTGCAGGGTCTGGACAAAAGGCACGCTGCGAGGAGGCTTGGGCAATGGCACCGTTAGAGGAGCGTGGTAGACATCCATGGGAGCCATGGAGCGGAGAATCCTTCTTCGTCCGAACGTTCCGGCGGCCAGCGAGGCGATCCGGGCTGCAGAGCCTGGTTTGCCGAACCGTCCCGGGATGACAATTTCGGCCGTTGGTGCCGAGAATCCATGGGCTGCTTGGCTGACGTAGCTCGTGACGTTCACCCGGGACGATCTGCCCAACGCGTGGACAATTTCTCGTGCGTAGGTCTCACTCCCACCCATTCCGCCGGGCACAAGCGTAAGCAGAGAAATACCTACGTTGAGGGGCTCGTTCAGGTGGTCGGCGCCGGCGGCGAGTGATGTGTCGTCGGGAGTAGTCATGATCGGTATCCTAACGTCCCGGCGGCCCTACCTGGGTCGCCGGGACATTGGCATAGCCTCGATGAGGCAGGTCAGGGCAGGATGGCGTCGACGCTCAGCCGGGAGAGACTGTTGGTGAGTTGCCAGCTGCCGTTACGAACAATGCCTAGTGTTGACGTCCTGTTGCCGTCCCAGTCGCCGGACACTGGAGTGTCGCTTCCGACGCCGAACCAGACCATTGTTGAGACGCGAGGATTGCGGACCTGGTTGCTGAGCCACCACTCACCGTTGCGCCAGACGCCGATGCCGGCTTTGCCGTCTCCGTCCCAGTCGCCGACAAGTGGGGTATCAGTGGAAATACCGAAGATCGACATCTCGTCGACCGTAGGTCGTGCGATGTTGTAGGCAACCTGGAAACTCGACTTGCGCCAGATCCCGATGGAGTCACGGCCCGAGCCGTTCCAGTCGCCAACAAGGGGCTTATCAGAACCGATCCCGAATTCAACCACGCGGGTTATGGAAAGAGTCCGAATATCGTCGACCAGCCACCAGTAGCCGTTGCGGACAATACCGATTCCACCTCTGCCATCACCATTCCAGTCACCAGCAACTGGTTTGTCACCGGGATCGCCATAGCGAAAACAGCTTCTGGAGGATGTGGGGAGCTGAACGCACCAAAGACCATCCTTAAACCACCCGGCGTAGGTTTTTCCATCGCCTCCCCATTTACCGGTGATAGATGTGGCGCCTGCTGGCGGATTCAGTGGTTGATTGTCTGGAGAAGACGCGAGCTGGCGAAGTTGTTGGAGCGAACCGTTGAACACATTTTGGTCCCCCGGGAACGTGGCCCTAACGGTTTGCCCTGCGTCGGCGTAATCATTTGCGTACTGCCAGATCGTGTATGCGGGCCAGCCGCCCGGAATCCTCGGCGAGTTGGTGTAGTAGGACGCAAGCCAGAGCGGGTTGGACTGGCTGAATTCGGTGGTGTTACCAACACAGTCCTGCCAGAAGTAGTAGCTCGTGTAGATCATGGCTTGCTTGTTGGTCAGCGACTTGACGGTTCGCGTGAAATCCCGGATCCACGTGGCCATCTGGGACGCGCTGAGCCCGTAGCATTTCGCCCCGTAGGGGTTATCCTCAATATCCAGGACCGGAGGCATGGTGGCGCCGTCGGCACTCCACTGACCGCCGTTCTGAACGAAAAACGCAGCCTGGGCCGCGCCGGCGGATACGTTGGGGAGAGCGAAGTGGTAGGCGCCCCGGATTAGCCCTGCCGCCTTAGACCCGTTGTACTGCGATGTGTAGTTGGGGTTCTTGTAAGCCACGCCTTCTGTTGCTTTGATATAGCCAAATTTGGCTCCGTTGTTGCTTACCACGGACCAGTTGACGGTGCCCTGCCACGAAGAGACATCCAGTCCTAGGGGCAGGCCTTGCGTGCCTGCGGGTTGCTCTGGAACGGTGGCCTCTTGCCCTGGAGCTGCCAAGAGTTCCGGCTGACTGCGGCGCTGCGCATCCATGGGCGGATTGAGACCTGCTTTACCCATCGAGGCAGAGCCCGGCGTTTGCTTAGCGGTATCCGAGGCCTGTGCGGGTTCGGAGGCCTGTGACTCTTGAGGAACAGCCGGGGCGGATACCTTGGGTGCTGGCGGCGTTGCGGCTTTGCTTGGCGTCGTAGCCGGTGTGGCCTCCGGCTTGGGTGCCTCCGGCTTGGGTGCCGACGGCTTGGTGGAAGATGCGGTGGCTTTTGCGCTAGGTGCCATGGGCACTGCCGGTGAAGTCGAGGTGGTGCCAGAGACCGTTGGCGCCGGGGATGGTGGGCTGGCGACTGGATTGCCGGGAAGTGCGCCACCCAGGCTCACGGATCCCGCCAGCGCAAGGGTTGTTAGCAGTAGAAACGGACTATGCACGGTACTCCAGGAGACTATGGGGGCGGTGAGGCTGAAGGTGCCTCTGGGAAGAGAGTAACTAATTGTGCGGCAAGTAACCACGACGAGCGATTGAGGTCGACAGGAGAAACGGCCGATATTCTCCCGATATGCTGGCTGCATGCAGAGACTTCTTGTTACCGGCGGGGCTGGATTTATTGGTTCCAATTTTGTTCATTTTGTGGTGGAGCACACGGATCATCTGGTGACGGTGCTGGATAAGCTCACCTATGCGGGGAATCTGGAGTCTTTAGCTGGTCTTCCTGCAGAGCGTGTCACGTTTGTGAAGGGCGATATTGCTGATGCGTCAGTGGTCGATCCGCTCGTTGCCGCGTCCGATGTTGTGATTCACTACGCTGCGGAGTCCCATAACGATAATTCCCTGCATGACCCGCGCCCGTTTCTCGATACCAATATCATCGGAACCTATGTGTTGATTGAGGCGGCACGTAAGCATGGGAAGCGTTTCCACCACATTTCCACTGACGAGGTCTACGGGGACCTGGAACTCGATGACCCTGAGCGGTTCACGGAGGAGACCCCGTACAACCCATCGAGTCCGTATTCGTCTACGAAAGCTGGATCTGACCTGCTGGTGAGGGCGTGGGTCCGTTCTTTTGGGTTGCAGGCCACGATCAGCAACTGCTCGAATAATTACGGCCCTTATCAGCATGTGGAGAAGTTCATTCCGCGGCAGATCACTAACGTCCTTGATGGGATCCGGCCCAAACTTTATGGCAAGGGAGAGAACGTTCGGGACTGGATCCATGCCAATGACCACTCCTCGGCGGTTTTGGCGATCATTGAGAAGGGCCGGGTTGGGGAGACGTACCTGATTGGTGCCGATGGTGAGAAGAACAACAAGGATGTTGTTGAACTGATCCTCACCCATATGGGTCAGCCAGCTGATGCTTATGACCATGTGGTGGATCGGCCAGGGCACGACATGCGTTACGCGATCGATTCGTCCAAGTTGCGTGATGAGTTGGGCTGGAGCCCCAAGTACTCGAATTTCGACTCCGGGATCGAAGCCACGATCACGTGGTATCGGGAGAATCAGGACTGGTGGCGTCCGCAGAAGGCCGCCACGGAAGCCAAGTACACGGAACAGGGGCAGTAGGGACATGTCGATCGAGTTCTCCAAGAAGCTTACTTTCCACGAAACTCCCATTCCGGGCGTCGTCCTTTATGACCTGCCGGTTCACGGTGATAACCGTGGCTGGTTCAAGGAAAACTGGCAGCGCGAGAAGATGGTCGCTCTGGGTCTACCTGATTTTCGGCCGGTCCAGAACAATGTCTCCTTTAATGAGAAGGCAGGGACCACTCGGGGCATTCATGCTGAGCCGTGGGACAAGTTCATTTCTGTAGCCACCGGGCGGATTTTCGGCGCTTGGGTTGACCTACGCGAGGGCCCGTCCTTCGGTGCTGTTTTTACCGCCGAAATGGACGCAAGCCAGGCGATTTTCATTCCCCGTGGAGTGGGCAACGCCTTCCAAACGTTGGAGGACAACACCGCCTACACCTATCTGGTCAACGATCATTGGTCTGCAGACGCCCAGGGTCAGTACACATTCTTGAACCTTGCCGATGAAAGTGCAGCCATTGTCTGGCCGATCGGTCTGGAAAGCGCGGAACTCTCGGAGAAGGACAAGGCACACCCGAGACTGGTAGATGTTGTTCCCATGCCGGGGCGTAAAACGCTGGTGATCGGCGCCGACGGCCAGTTGGGCAAAGCGCTCCGGGAACTTTACGACGGCGACCCATCCGTGGAGTTCGCGGCCCGGGCCGAGTTCGACCTTACCAACGCCTTGGCGTTCACCGATCGTAACTGGAAGAACTACTCCACGATCATCAACGCGGCGGCCTACACAGGCGTAGACACTGCCGAGACTCCGGAAGGCCGCAGGGCTGCGTGGGACATCAACGTCACAGCTGTCGCTGCCCTTGCGCGGACCGCCCTCGAGCATGACCTGACTTTGGTGCATATCTCCTCGGACTACGTTTTCGACGGCGACCGCGACAATCACCACGAGGAGGAACCCTTCAGTCCGCTCGGTGTCTACGGGCAAACCAAAGCGGCCGGAGACGCGATTGTCAGCGTTGTTCCCCGTCACTACATTGTGAGGACCAGTTGGGTGATTGGCGCGGGAAACAACTTCGTCCGCACTATGGCATCCCTGGCCGAACGGGGCATCGAACCCTCAGTGGTCAACGACCAATTTGGCCGGCTGAGCTTCACGGAAGACATCGCCGCGGGTATCAAGCACCTGCTCGAAACGGGGGCCACTTCCGGCACCTACAATTTCTCCAACGACGGCGACCCGCAGTCTTGGGCAGAAATCGCCGCGGACGTCTACGAACTCTCCGGCAAACCACGCTCATCAGTGACAGGCGTCAGCACAGCGGAGTACTTCAACGGCAAAGCCGCAGCACCACGGCCTCTGAACAGTGGCTTGGACCTGAACAAAATCAAGTCCACCGGCTTCACGCCCCGTAGCTCACGCAGCAGGCTCGCAGCATACCTGGCTTAGTTCTGGATCCCTTCGTGATCTGAAACTAAACCACGGACATGGCTTCCATCGGTTGATGGGGGCTTTTTCCGTCTCTCGCTTCTTATGGCGCTGCCGTTTGTGGCGCGGAGTCACGAAGGTCTTCTCGCCTGGGCGGAGGAAATAAAGCTCGAAAGTCTGATGCCCCTGGTGGTGAACAAGTCTCGTGTGACTGATGGTTCGCGTCTATCCACATAGATGTATCCGCACCCTAGTCAGGCTCCCTACGGATCCCTAAGCTGAACCCACATTGCGCCGCCGCTGCGGCCCAGCCGGTCGAGGGGATGTCCCATGGATGCTGTGGAGATAGTGGAAGACGAGGTCCGCGAGCTCATTCGGCGCCGGGGCCTTGATCCGCTCTTGCAGCATGGTGAGGTTCGTCAGTTGGTCGCGGCAGCCGTCTCTGATTATGACGATCGGACGCTGCTGGGGCCGCTGCCGCCCTTGGGATCTCTTGAAGGAGCCCGTCGGTGGATTTTTAATGCCGTCGCCGGCTACGGAGCACTTCAGCCACTTCTCGATGATCCCACCATTGAGGAAGTATGGATCAACGCACCTCGCGAGATTTATGTCGCCAGAAATGGGGAGTCTGAGCTCACCTCCCTAAGCCTTACCGAACAGCAGGTGCGTGATCTTGTGGAGCGCATGCTGAAGAGCTCCGGGCGGAGGCTGGACCTTTCGTCCCCGTTTGTGGACGCTTCGCTGCCGGACGGCTCACGACTCCATGTCGTGATCCCAGATGTCACTCGGCGGCACTGGAGCGTCAACATTCGCAAGTTTGTCGTGAAAGCATCCCGGCTAGACCATTTGGTAGAACTGGGCACCCTCAGTCCGCACGCCGCAAAGTTTCTTGCAGCAGCGGTTGCCAGCGGCCTCAACATCCTTGTCTCGGGTGCAACGCAGGCAGGCAAGACCACAATGCTGAATTGCCTGGCTTCGAGCATTGGCAGCAGGGAACGCGTGGTCACTGTTGAAGAGATTTTCGAGCTGCAGTTTCCACTTCGGGATGTTGTTGGTCTGCAGTGCCGGCAACCAAATCTTGAGGGGCAGGGTGAGATACCGCTGCGACGCCTTGTCAAAGAAGCGCTACGGATGCGTCCGGACAGGCTCGTTGTGGGAGAAGTTCGGGAGGCGGAGAGCCTGGATATGCTGATTGCCCTCAACAGCGGTCTTCCCGGGATGTGCACCGTCCACGCAAATTCTGCCTACGATGCCGTGACGAAAATTTGCACGCTGCCGCTCTTGGCTGGCGAAAATATCTCGAGCGCCTTCGTCGTCCCGACTGTTGCCTCGTGCATCGACCTCGTGGTGCATTGCAGCCGCAATGTGAACGGCAGCCGGCAGGTCACGGAAATTCTCGCTCTTGGACGAAGAGTCGAAAACGGAATCATCGAATCCTCGATGGTCTTTTCCGTCCAGGACGGACTGTTGTCGGTTATGCCCAATGTCATTCCCGCCGCCGAAAAATTCTCTCGCGCCAACGTCGATGTGGCCGCACTCTTGGATTTTCGGTCATGATTCCCCTCCTGGGGGTCCTCGCAGGTACGGGCGTATTCCTTGTTTGGTGGTCGCTGTGGGATGAACCTCGCAGGCCAGCCAAACGCCTTGCCCGGCACGGGCTCCAGGACCTCCTCCTGAGCGCTGGTATTGAAAACGTCAGCGGGCGGGCCTTGGTTCTGACCTGCCTAGGGCTAGCACTCTTCGCGGGCATGACGTTCCGTGCGCTAACAGGGTCCTGGTCCATTGCGGGGTGTTTTGCCCTGTTCGGCGGGTGGGTCCCGATCGTCCTAGTCAGACGTCGTGCCCGGCGTCGCCAGGCACTGCTTCGTCAGCTGTGGCCCGACGTCGTTGATCACCTCCGCTCTGCAATTCGTGCAGGTCTGTCCTTACCGGAGGCGCTCATACAGTTGGGCCTGAAGGGGCCAGAAGAACTGCGCCCCTTCTTTATTGACTTTGCTGATGATTACCGTTCCGGCGGACGCTTCGACGCGGCCCTCAACCGACTCAAGGACCGGCTTGCTGACCCAGTCGCGGACAGAATTGTTGAAGCACTCAGGCTGACCCGCACCGTGGGCGGCTCCGACCTTGGCAGGCTGCTGGGCACGCTTGGAGAGTTCCTCCGCGAAAGCTCACGAACGCGGAGTGAACTCGAAGCCCGACAATCTTGGACCGTCAACGCAGCCAGGCTCGCTGTAGCCGCTCCCTGGCTGGTGATTCTGCTCCTGGCAACGCGGCCCGAGGCTGTCGCCGCATACAACAGTGCTGCAGGAGTCGTAGTCCTCGTTGCAGGGCTGGTGATTTCCCTGGGGAGCTATACCCTGATGCTCCGGATCGGAACCCTGCCCAGCGAAGCCCGGGTGCTCCGTTGAACGTCGAGGCCCTTGTGGTGATCTGCGGAGTTGGCCTGGGTACGGGAGTGTGGCTGATTATCGCTGGCGTGCCCGGCTCGCATCCCTTGACCTTCAGCGACCGAATCCATTCACAGCTCAAATCGCAAAGTGTTGGATCACGACTACTCCAGGCTCCGGCAGCGGAGTCCGTCCCCCCTTTCGGTCCATTGCAACGAATATTGGCACCAATCATCCGCGACGCGAGGGGATTTGTAGCCCGCCACAGCCCAGGCACGCGCGCCCTAACCCTGCGACTTGCACAGGCTGGCATCGACAAAACAGCACTTGATTTTCGGGCTGAACAATTGCTCTGGGGAGCCTTGGGTTTCGCTGCAGCCATTGGTTGCGTTGCGGTGACTGTAAGCCTAGGAAAGTTCAGCATCCTGACAGCCCTTCTGGTTGTCCTCGCGGGCGCGCTGGGAGGCTATCTGTTCCGCGACTACTGGCTGGGTGTGCAGGTGAGTCGACGCTCTGCCCGGATGATGGCTGAGTTTCCCAGCGTTGCCGAACTGATGGCGCTCGCTGTCGGTGCCGGGGAGAGCGCAGCGGGGGCGCTGGAAAGGGTATGCAACACATCGAACGGCGAGCTGTCCAGAGAGTTCACAAAGGTTTTGGCCTCGACCCGGTCCGGGGTGCCGATGACATCTGCATTGCTGGAATTTTCGGCTAGGACGGACCTGAGCCCGCTCCTTCGTTTTGTCGACGGGCTCGTGGTTGCCATCGAACGTGGCACTCCGCTTGCCGATATTCTGCGTGCCCAGGCACAGGACGTGCGTGACACTGCAAAGCGTGACCTGATGGAATCGGCGGGCAAAAAAGAGATTGCCATGATGGTGCCGCTAGTTTTTGGCGTTCTTCCGCTGACGGTTGTTTTTGCTGTCTTCCCCGGCCTCGTCGCCATCACGGTCGGATTGTGAGTGGATGCACAGCGACGGCACGAATTTTCACCAACCGGCAGCGTCAGACCCCGCATAACGAAAGAGAAGGCCACCATGAAAACAATCCAACCCATCACAGCCCTACTGCTGGCTTCGCTCTGGTGCTGGGTTATGGCCCTGGGCCAGGCTTCCAATGCTCAATCAGCCGGAAATGCGCGGTCCGGAGCCTTGGCTGATGATCCGGAGCGCGGAGACGTTCCGGGCTGGGTCATGATCACCCTCATGTCAGCAGTTCTGGTCGCAGCGCTACTGGCCATCGCCGGTCCGGCTCTGGAAGCGATGTTCAACCGGGCGATGGACACTGTGGGTGGGTGATCCATGGTTTCCGTGCTGTCGCATAGTCAGAAAGTGAATCGGCCTTCCATGATGGAGACCGTCAAGCGCTCCTCCCAGATGGGCTCCGCTGTGGTTGATTTTGTCCTTGTGGGGTCGTTGCTCACGCTGCTGTTTATGGCGATCATCCAACTGACGCTCGTCCTGCACGTACGCAATATCCTGACCGACGCCGCATCCTCAGGTGCTCGGTACGGTGCGCTCGCGGACCGTGGCCCACGTGACGCCCAGGAGCGCACTGTTCAACTCATCAACAGTGCCCTGAACAGTGATTTTTCCACCGATGTCAGGGCACAGACGGCAATCCTCGGGGGAGGGGCCACAATCGAGGTCACCGTCTGGGCGCCGTTGCCTGTGATTGGCCTAGTTGGGCCCAGAGCTATTTTTGAAATTTCTGGTCGTGCAGCGGTCCAGGCGAGATGAAGCGGGCGGACAGCCGCTTTGCGACAGTGGAATACGTCTCCGATGCCCTGCTGAGGAGGGAAGCGCCGTTGTGGAATTCTTGTTTCTGGCCCTCCTTCTGATGGTCCCACTGGTGTACTTCATCATCACCGTGAGCCAGGTCCAGAACGGCTCTTTTGCTGTGGTGGGAGCCGCAGACCAGGCTGCAAAAGTTTATTCAGCGGCCGAATATGATGCTGCTGGCGACGCAGAGGTGGCTGTGGCGACAACCCTCGCGGACTATGGGTATCGACCGGTGGATGCGCAGATGGAAATTAGTTGTGCACCTTCTGATTGCCGGGCGGCAGGGTCAGCTGTAACAGTGACGGTCCGCCTCAGAATTGCGCTCCCGTTTGTCCCATTTAGCGGTGCGCAGGGGATCACCGCTACAAATGTCAGTGCCGCCTCAACGCAGATGATGGGGAGGTTCCGATGAAAGCAGGTGTCAGTAGCTGGCAGGAGCCCGCCACAACCCAGGATGGGCGGGATAACGGTCAAATAGGAATCATGATCATCGGATTTGTGGCGCTGGCATTGCTTCTTGCCACAGTGGTCATCGCTATCTCAGGGGTCTACCTAGAACGAAAGAAACTTCTGTCAGTGGCCGACGGCGCGTCGTTGGCTGCGGCGGACAGTTTCACTCTGGGTGCGTTGGAGTCGGCAGGTGGAACGCCGTCTGCTGTCCTGGGCAGTGCTCGCGTTCAGAGCGTCGTTGCGCAGTACCTGGCTATGAGCCCAGCTGCGGCAGGACTTGAGGCGCTGGAGATTGCCAGCGGTACCGGCAGCCCAGAGGGTTCAACCGCCGTTGTTGTCCTTACTGCCACAGTCCGGCCACCCCTTGTGAATTTCTTGGTTCCGGACGGTATCAGGATCGAAGCGAGATCTACCGCACGCGCCCAACTGGTCCGCTGAGCCCTGGATGAGAGCTCACATGAAGGTTGCTACACACCCGCATTTACCTCACCGAGTGATGGCGTAGGGTTAAACGACCATGGCCACTATTGATTTTTCTGCAGAAATCCGCGCCCTTCGCGCCACCTACACGTCGATCGAGAACGTCAGCGACGTGGAAGCGTTGAAGGAAGACATTGCCGAGCTCAGTGAGCGTGCTGGCGAGCCTAACCTGTGGGATGATCCCGCCGCAGCGCAGGTCATCACGTCCCGTCTTTCCCACCGCCAGTCCGAGTTGGAACGCCTCAATCGCTTGGTGGCCCGGATTGATGATCTTGAAGTGCTGGTTGAACTTGGCCAGGACGAAGGTGACGACGATTCTATGGGGGAAGCCGCCGTCGAGCTTGAATCAGTCCGTAAGGCGTTGACCGACCTTGAAGTTGTCACGCTTCTTTCCGGAGAATACGACGAACGCGAAGCAGTCGTTTCCATCCGGGCCGGCGCTGGCGGCGTGGATGCTGCCGATTTCGCGGAAATGCTGATGCGGATGTATCTACGATGGGCTGAACGACACGGATATCCGACCACTGTTATGGATACTTCGTATGCGGAGGAGGCGGGACTCAAATCTGCCACCTTCGAAGTTAAGGCACCCTACGCTTTCGGTACCCTCAGCGTTGAGGCTGGCACGCATCGCCTTGTTCGGATCAGCCCCTTTGATAACCAGGGCCGCCGCCAGACCTCTTTCGCAGCAGTCGAGGTCATCCCGCTGATTGAACAGACAGACTCCATTGAGATCCCTGACAACGAAATCCGCGTGGATGTTTTCCGCTCCTCGGGTCCGGGCGGCCAGTCGGTGAACACCACCGACTCCGCGGTGCGGCTGACTCACCTGCCCACGGGCACCGTTGTCTCCATGCAAAACGAGAAGTCTCAGTTGCAAAACCGTGCCGCGGCCATGCGGGTCCTGCAGTCCAGGCTGCTGTTGCTCAAGAAGGAGCAGGAAGATGCCGAGAAGAAGGCGTTTGCGGGCGATGTCAAGGCTTCATGGGGGGACCAGATGCGCTCCTATGTGCTGAACCCTTACCAGATGGTCAAGGACCTGCGCACGGAGCACGAAGTGGGAAATACCTCAGCTGTCTTCGATGGCGAGATTGATGATTTCATCGATGCTGGAATCCGATGGCGGACGGATAACCGCAACGCCGAGAAATAGGTCGCCCAGACTGGGCAGGCCGCTGGGGTAGAGGCCGAGGGGCAGTGAAAACTGCGACACGCCAACCAGTTCGTGCGGTAGACCCAGAATCCCTGCGTATAGTCGAGGGGCCGGGGCTCTACTTCCCCCACCACGAATTCCCGTGCACCGGCAGCAGGACCGGCCAGTTGAGTCGCGACCGCAGGGTACTTAGGGCCATGATTCGATTTGAAAATGTCACCAAGGTCTATGACCAAAAGGCGCGACCAGCGCTGGATGCCATCAACCTTGAAATTGACCGAGGTGAATTCGCGTTTCTTGTAGGCGCGTCCGGATCCGGTAAGTCAACATTCCTTCGCCTGGTCCTCAAAGAGGACCGGGCGTCTTCCGGCGCGGTCTACGTCGCCGGACAAAACGTTGCGACCATCTCTAGCTGGCGCGTACCGCGCCTTCGTCGCGGAATCGGTGTTGTTTTTCAGGACTTCAGGCTTTTGCCGCAGAAGACCGTCTTCGCCAACGTTGCCTTTGCCATGCAGGTCATTGGCAAGAGCCGCAGCGTCATCCGCGACACAGTCCCGGAGGTCCTCAAGACAGTCGGACTTGAGGGCAAGGAACACCGTTTCCCCCATGAACTTTCAGGTGGCGAGCAGCAGCGCGTTGCTATCGCCCGCGCCGTCGTGAATCGACCAGGTATCCTGCTGGCGGATGAGCCCACGGGAAACCTGGATCCCACCACGTCCATGGGCATCATGGGAGTCCTAGACAAGATCAACCAGAATGGCACCACCGTTGTGATGGCAACCCACGACGACGACATCGTGAACGAGATGCGTAAACGCGTTGTGGAACTGCGTAATGGCGTTATTATCCGCGATGAGTCCAAGGCACTCTACACGTCCATGATTCCAGTTGTCGGAGCATCGCGTCGGCTCAAGGACGCCAGCGGTCGCGAAGACACTGCACCGCCTGCTACTCCGGGCAGCGAGGGCGCGCGATGAGACTCGCTTTCATTCTTGGTGAGATAGGCGGTGGCCTGCGCCGTAACCTTTCCATGGTGGTTTCAGTCATCCTGGTGACCTTCGTGTCACTGACCTTCGTCGGTGCGGCAGGCATGCTTCAGCTCCAGATCAACCAAATGAAGGGCTTCTGGTACGACAAGGTCCAGGTAGCAATATTTCTCTGCAGTGACGGCGCAACGTCGGCCAGCTGCGCTACGGGGCCGGTCACCGAGGAACAGCAAGCTAACCTGCAGACTCTCCTGGAATCGGCCGCTGTCACACAGTACGTCAACGACTTCACCTTCGAGTCCCAGGACGATGCCTACCGTCACTTCACGGAGCAGTTTGCAAATTCACCCATTGTCGATTCGGTGACTCCGGATCAGCTGCCTTCATCGTTCCGCATAAATATGGAAGACCCGGAGAAGTACCAGGTCATCAGCGAGATTTTTTCCTCCCAGCCGGGCGTGGAGACAGTCATTGATCAACGGCAACTCTTGGAACAGCTCTTTACGGTCATGAATGGTGCTTCCCTGGTGGCTGTCCTGGTCGCAGGAGTCATGATTGTCTGTGCAATTCTCCTTATTGCGACAACGATCAGGCTGTCCGCATTCAGCCGACGGCGGGAAACGGGAATCATGCGCCTGGTGGGTGCATCCAAGACAGTCATTCAACTGCCTTTCATCCTGGAAGGAGTCATTGCTGCGGTGGTCGGCGCGGCTCTTGCCTCCGGAACGCTGTGGGCTGTGTCAAAATTCTTCCTGGGTGACTATCTTTCCCAGCAGTACCCGGATACCGCGTTTATTTCCCCAGGCCAGACTCTTTTGTTGGCACCAGCGCTGTTGATCTTGGGTGCTTCCCTGGCAGGAATATCATCCCTGCTTACCTTGCGTAAGTACCTCAAGGTTTAAACCCGTGCGCCACGATCAAGGACCCTCGATGACATCTGCTTCTTGGCGGAGACAGCCCGCAACCATTTCCGCGGTCGGATCCGTAAAACGGACCAGGCAGCGTAATGCCCTGGTCAGTGCCGGTCTGTCGTTGGTCCTGGCCGGTGGGTTCTTCGGTGCGTCGCCTGCCATGGCGGATGAGCTTGAAGACAAGCAGGCGGCCTTGCAGGCAGAGGCTACGCGGGTGGAGCAGTCACTGGAGTTCGTGGACTCCAAAATCGCGAAGGCTGCCGGCGACCTGGTGCTCTACCAGGGCCAACTGCCAGGTGCCCAGCAGTCCCTGTTGGATGCGCAGGGGAGGGTGGCCGGTGCTGTCAAGGAATCCGAGGCGCTTGCTACGCGGGTCAGCCTGGCCCAAGAGAGCAAGGCCCAGATTACCGTGCAGCTCGCCGAGGACCAGGAACAGATTGACAGTACCAAAAAGGTCATTGGCCAGATCGCTACCCAGGCCTACAAGTCCGGTGGAGTCCCATCCAATGTCAGCCTGTTTTTTGGTTCCAAGGGAACCGCCAGCCTGACGGAGACGATGGATCTCGCCGACCAGGCGATGCGCAGCCAGAACGCCGCCATGGACAAGCTGTCGCAACAGAATGCAACCAACGTTAACTCCGCGGCTCGCCTCGAAGCGGTTGAGACAGAGATCTCCGAGCTCAAGGCCAAGGCAGATGAGGCCCTTGCCAGGGAGAAGGCCGCTCGGGATGAAGCCGACGCCAAGAAGCAGCAGGTAGACACCCTGATAGCTGATACAACACGGCTCAACGGTGAGCTTGAGGCAGCGAAGCCCCAGATCCAGGCTCAACTGGCTTCAGTCCAGACCAGCCAGAACGCTGTTGCCGCAGAAATTCAGGAGCGTGACCGTAAATTGCGGGAAGCCTGGGAAGCTGAACAGCGTCGCCTGGCCCAGGTTGCTGCAGAGCGGGCCGCTGCAGAGGCAGCTGCTGCAGCGGCTGCCCAGGCCGCAGCAGCCGCCGCCGCCGCAGCACAGGGACAGGCCGCTCCGCCACCTGCTCCGGCGCCACCTGCTCCCGCCCCCTATGTCCCGGCTCCGAGCGGATCACCGTCAGCCTTCGGGCTTCGTCATCCCTTCGATAGCGGTGTACCGATCACGTCCGGATTCGGCTGGCGCGCGACACCGGCGGGTACCATCGATTTCAACGGCACTGGAAGCTACCTCCACTCCGGAATCGACTTCGGAGCAGCCTGCGGTACGCCCGTCTACGCTGCCGCTGCCGGTGAAATCTTCTCATCTGGGTGGAACGGGAACGACGGCGGTGGGTACCGTGTGAAGATCTCCCACGGTGTGGTGCAGGGCAACTCCTTGACAACCGTCTACTACCACAACAGCAGCATTGCCGTTTCCAATGGCCAGCGGGTTGCCCAAGGGCAGCTCATTGCCTACTCCGGCAGTACCGGCAACTCGACCGGGTGCCACGCACACTTTGAAACATGGCTCAATGGTTCACCCGTGGACCCCATGGGCCTGCTGTAGGGTCGCTCCCCAGCTGTCGTAGACTGGTAACTTCTGCGCCATCTGGCAAGGATTCAGTGCTATGCCCTAGTGAGGAGTTTTACCGTGCCTAAAGAAAGTGGCCGGAAAGTTGTGGCCACCAACCGCAAGGCCCGGCATGACTATCTGGTTCTGGATACCTATGAAGCCGGAATTGCGCTGATGGGTACCGAGGTCAAGTCCCTCCGAGAGGGGCACGCGTCCATGGTGGACGGCTTTTGCACGTTCTACAATGACGAACTATGGATGGAAGCCATCCACATCCCTGAGTACAACCAGGGCAGTTGGACAAATCACGCCGCCCGCCGACGTCGTAAGTTGCTGCTCCACCGTGAGGAGCTTACGAAGATCTCCCAAAAGATCCGTGAGTCCGGGTTCACCGTGGTACCGCTGCAGCTGTACTTCGTTGATGGCCGGGCGAAAGTCGAGATTGCCGTAGCCCGAGGCAAGCGGGAGTACGACAAGCGGCAGACCCTCCGTGAGCAGCAGGATAACCGTGAGGCTCTCCGGGATATGCGGGAGCGCAACCGTCGCTAGCAGCGTCGGCGACCGTCATGGGCTATAGTAGGTACTTCGGCGGTTCACTCCGCCGGTGCATGAGATCCCTCAGTGATAGCTGGCTGTGGGGATTGGTAACAGAATACGGGGATGATCGGTTTCGACGATGTTAGTCGCGACAGGTGAAGCGGGCCGAGGATGCAGAATTATCTCGTAAACGCTGTCTGCAAACCAATAAGTGCCGAATCAAAACGCACTGACTTCGCTCTCGCTGCCTAAGCAGTAAGACAGTCCGTCAGCCCGAGGTTGCTATTGCCCCGGATCCTGGCGTCATTTAGATAGCCACTGCTACTTACCTCCGTCATCGGGGTAAGTGGGACTCTTAGATGACTGGGCCTGGATCAGCTGCCTGTTCACAAGACGGCTGGGGCCGAGAAAATCCGACGTGAACTGCGCCCGGAGAAGCCCTGACAACACGACATCGGACGGGGGTTCAATTCCCCCCATCTCCACCGGAAAGCCCCGGGATCCCATGGGATCCCGGGGCTTTTTTGTCTGCTGTACCGCGCCGCCGTCCAGAGTGAGTGTGTTCATGGATGGTGCTTCCCGGCGTGGTCATCACTGCCGGTCGACAAAGCCGGACAGGCCTCGCCGACGTAGGACTACTGCTACAGCTCTTCCATGGCATCCACGACGCCGACAAAACGGTTCCCGACGCCGTCGAACTCGCTGCGTACTGCTCCGGCGGGGAGTTCGGGGACTTCGTCCTTTGTATGGTGTTCACATGCCACGAAAGTAAAGTCTGGCCACCACTTCTTAGGCCGCATGGACTCCGCGTACCCGCAGGCAGCGCACTGAAGGTGGACCCAGACGGGCCGCTTGCCGGTGCGGTTTGCTCTCGACTGAACCAGCCACGGTGGCGGTGCATCAAGGATGGCAGCGAGGTCCGCTTCGCTGATCCGCGGCGGGATGCCATGGCGATGGGCCATCTCCAAGGGGACATCAAGGGCTATTGCTGCATCACGTCTGGTCATCATCACTCTCAAGGATACGGGAGTGGGGGTGCCGCATGCCAAGGCAGGGGATACGTGGCAATGAGAACCACGTTACGGCGATGAGGATGGCGTGGACAGGCCATCTGCTGCGCTCCTCGCCTTCTTGTTGTTATGCGGTGATGAACAGACCCAGTGCAGCAGCACCAAGGCCCAGAATAAGATTGCTGGCCAGGTTAGCAGTGGCTGCAAGAATCCGTGACTGCGACAGCAGCCGCACAGTGCCAGTGGTCCAGGAGCTGAAGGTTGTCAGGCCACCAGCCAGGCCTGTTGCCAGCGCGGTGCTCCATTCGTGTCCGAGCTGCAGTTGTGCGGCCCCGCCCATGGCGAGCCCAATAATCAGGGAGCCCACCACATTCACTGCCAACGTAGCCCAGGGCCAATCAAGGAGCTGCCTGCGAGGTGTCGTCGCACCAGATGTAGTGGCGGTGAGGCCGGCAAGCCACGTGTCCAGGCTAAAACGCAGCAGCGCCCCTGCAACACCGAAGAGGCCCACAAGGCTCGCCGTCAACACGCCCGCTCCGAAGAACGCTGGCGTGTGCCCCACCGCTTTCCCAGAGTCCAGCCGGCGCCAGCTGCAGCGAGCCCCAGAATCACCGATCCAGCCAGGTAGAGCACGGCCACTAGGAAATTACCTGTCCGTGTCAGCTGATCCGCGGCATAGACCACTGCCGAGAACGTGGTGAAGGATCCAAGTAGACCTGGACCAACTCCCGCCCGCAGCCAGAGTGGGACTGTTGGCGTGGCGATCCAGAAGGTGGTGAGGGCAGCGAGCACGAAGCTGCCTGTTACGTTGATCATCAGTGTTGCCCATGGAATCTGTCCAGGCAGGTCGGACCAGAGCAGCCCGACGATGTAGCGGAGTTCACTCCCGAGGAGGGCCCCGCCAGCAACCGCCAGCCAGATTCCGGGGGCTGGCCACGTGATCGGTGGCCGCTGGCGACTATCTGCCGAGGGTCCCTTGCTGCTGGTCAACCGGCGTTCCGCACTATGCACCCGGAGTGTGGTTTTTCGCTGTGCACCCACAGCGCCGCAGTGATCTCATCTGCAAGGTCGATGTCGCGGACGTCCTCTCCGCTGCCGATTCGCACAACCATTGCTCCACCAAATGGTTTGCGGCCCATCACTTCAACCGCCGAGTCCAGGTTGATGTTTTCTGCTGCAAGGTAGCGAAGGAGGTCGGGGTTGTCATCGCTGATCCGTGTGATCCTTCCGGTGTGTCCTGGGTCCAACTCTTCCATGGCGGATGCCACGGGTACGTCGACCACTCCATCCGCACTGGGGATGGGATCGCCATGGGGATCACGCAGCGGGTTGCCAAGTTTGGCTTCCATGCGGTTGATGAAGGTGTCTGAGACCGCATGTTCCAACAGTTCTGCCTCATCATGGACCTCGTCCCAGCTGTATCCGAGTTCCTGGACCAGGTAGGTCTCGATCAGCCGGTGCCGGCGGACCATGGACAGGGCAAGGGTGGTGCCGGGTGCCGTAAGCCGGATCGCGCTGTAGGGCTGGTGATCTACCAGGCCTTGGTCCTTGAGTTTGCGTACCATTTCCGAAACCGATGAATTGGCAACCCCAAGTCGCTGGGCGAGCTGGGAGGACGTGATGGGTTTTTCCTGCCACTCGGTAAACGAGTAGATGACCTTGACGTAGTCCTCGATGGAGGAGGAGGGGGCGCTGGACTTCACGACATCAAGCCTACCCCTGTGTCCAGGCGACTACCTTTTTGTGGCCCGCCACGTCAACGTAAGGTAGGGCAGCTGTATTTCCATGCCTGGAGAGTGCCCCAGGTGGTCGTGCAGATACCAGCCTAAATTTGTCAGGACGGTGTCTCTGGTCGCCTTGCCTGCACGGAGGAAGTAGCTGCGGGACTGTGCAAGTGAAATGATGTCCGCAGGCGTCAGTGGATCAACCCAGCGACTGACATGGGATTCCAGAGCGCCAAATTCTGGTCCTACGGGAGGCCGTGTCTCGGGCCTGTATACATCACCGGCATGCATGATCCGCGAGAGCCTGTGGACCCAGGGAACACTTGTGTCCAGCTGGTTCCAGACCAGTCCAAGCACGCCGCCGGGCTGCAGGATCCTTGCCAGTTCGGTGCTGGCTGGGACAGGATCGCACCAGTGCCAGGCCTGGGCGACACTGACGACGTCGAACGCCGCCCCGGGAAGGCCTGTCGCCTCAGCGGTGCCTTCCATGGCGGTTGCCCGCGGATGTGCCAGGCGCAGCTGGGCCAGCATGTCAGTGGAGGGATCCACGGCAGTGACCTTGACGCCCCTGTCGAGGAGTAGTCCGGTGAACTTTCCCGTGCCGGCGCCGATGTCGGCTGCGTCCCGCGCTCCCTCCGGCAGCAGCCAGTCCACGGACTCCGCTGGATACCCGGGGCGCACCTGATGGTAATGCTGGCCGCCGTCCTCGAAGCTTTTCGCCAGGGCAATGCGACGGTTGCCCGCCAGCTTGGGTCCCGCAGCCATAACCACCTACCTAGTGTGCTTTTTCTGGAACGCGTCGTCCCATCGACGGATCAGGATCGAATCTACAGCAATACTCCAGGACGGGGCAGCGTCGGTGGGACGCAACCAGAACGGCTTGGCTATTCAGAAGCTGGTGCAGGGCGCTGCACCAGCCGTTCCAGGTGTATTTGGTGTCCAGTGCGGATAGTCGCGTGTGTCGTTGGCGGGGACCCGCGAAAGATCGGGGCGCAGTATCAAGGGCTGCGACGATACTCAGGCAGGCTGTTCAGCCTTTTCCACATTAACGATCCGGCGGCGGGCCCGAGGGAGGGCCTGCCGCCGGTTGGCCCTCCCAGAGGAAGTGCGTACCTACTGCGCGCCGATTCCTAGAGAAGGTCGTCCAGGCCGGGATTGAGTCGTCGGAGAACCTCCGAATGAAGGATCGAGTTGGTGGCCAGTGCATTGCCGCCAAAGGGACCGTCCTCTCCTTCGAGGGAGGAGAAACGTCCGCCGGCCTCGACCACAATCGGCACCAGCGCCGCCATGTCATACAGGTTCAGTTCAGGCTCGCAGGCGATGTCCACCGAGCCCTCAGCAACCATGCAGTAGGACCAGAAGTCCCCGTAGGCGCGGGTTCGCCAGACGTCGTCCGTCAGCCCCAGGAACTCATCAAAGTTGCCGCGGTCCTTCCACCCAGTAAGGCTCGAATAGCTCAACGATGCATCGGAGAGTGAAGAGACATCTGAAACGCGAAGCCGGGTCGCGGAGGCAAGGGAGCGGCCCATGTATGCGCCGGCACCCTTGGCTGCCCACCACCGCTTGCCGAGGGCCGGCGCGCTGACAACGCCTACCACGGGTTCGCCCTCGTCAACGAGTGCAATCAAGGTAGCCCAGACGGGGACGCCCCTGACGAAATTCT
This sequence comes from Pseudarthrobacter sp. PS3-L1, assembly GCF_030063285.1. Classification (GTDB taxonomy): domain Bacteria; phylum Actinomycetota; class Actinomycetes; order Actinomycetales; family Micrococcaceae; genus Arthrobacter. The sequence goes on from NZ_JASISU010000004.1 coordinate 467,000, forward strand.
TGGTCCCGTCAATGGGATCGATGATCCACTTGCGGGCGCCATGACCGGAGGTGCCGAACTCTTCCCCAATCACAGCGTCACGAGGGCGCGCGCGGGACAGCTGACCGCGGATTGCTTCCTCAGCTGATTTGTCGGCATCGGTAACCGGAGTGAGGTCAGGTTTGGTCTCGACCTTCAGGTCCAGGGCCTTAAATCGGCTCATGGTCTGGTCATCTACGGAGTCAGCAAGCACGTGGGCGAGGCGAAGGTCATCGTTGTAGTGCGAGGCGGGTTGAAACATACCTCCAAGCTACCGGCAAAGGGCCACTGCTCCGGGACAGCCGCGCTGCTCAAGGCTGGTTTCGTGCCGGAGCCGTCATCTTGTCAGGACATCGAGCCCAACTCTTTCGAGTCCTGGCCCTCCAGTCGGGGATCTGCACCTAGCAGCCGTCGCAGCGAAGAGAGCCGTTCCGGACCCGAAGGGCCCGCTTGGCCCTCGTTGACCCAGCGATCCAGTCCGCAGTCCCTGGCTTCCTTTCGATGCAGGCAACCCTTGGCACAGTAGTCCGTACCAGGTTCCAGATCAGGGAAGGCCCTGAGGATTCGGTCCGGATCCACGTGCGCAAGGCCGAATGATCGGATGCCTGGAGTATCAATAATCCAGCTTCCCGTGGGTGCGGCAGTGATCCGGAGGGCAAGGGCTGAGGATGAAGTGTGGCGCCCACGGCCAGTGACGGCATTGACTCCGCCGGTGGCCCGCTCTGCGCCCGTGAGCGCATTCACCATTGTGGATTTTCCGACTCCGGAGTGCCCGAGCATGACGGTAACTTTCCCGTCCAGGTGTTCCTTCAGAGCCCGGACGGCGTGCCCGTCGAGTTTCGCCGAAAGGCCATCGTCGGAACGCGCGTCCACCCCTGACGCGCCAGAATCGGCAGTCCTGCTGATGATGACAGGGAGATCAAGGTGAATGTAGTTCGCCAGAAGATCCTCTGGATCCTTCACGTCGGCCTTGGTGATCAGCAGAAGAGGCCAGATCCCGGCGTCGTAGGCCGCCACGAGAGCTCGGTCGATGAACCCTGTCCGGGGCTCGGGGTTGGCCGCCGCCACCACAATAACCAGCTGGTCAGCGTTGGCAACCACAACCCGCTCAATGGGATCTGTATCATCGGCACTGCGCCGCAGCAGGGTGGCGCGGTCCTGGATCTTTACGAGGCGTGCCAGGGTGTCTGGTTCACCGCTGACATCGCCCACGAGCGACACAAAATCCCCCGCCACGACGGGGGAGCGACGGAGCTCGCGGGCGCGGGCGGCAATGACTATGCGTTCCGTGCCCGAGTCCTCACCCACGATTGCCGTGTAGCGGCCACGGTCCACGGTGATGATGCGTCCGGTGACTGCATCATCATGGCTGGGCCGGTCCTTGGTTCGCGGGCGTGAGCCTTTCTTGCTTGGTCGGATCCTGACGTCCGACTCGTCCCAGGAGTCAGTGCTGCGAGCCAAAATCTGATCTTTCAGTGCTGGCGGGTTCCTGGGACTGGTCGAGCATGTCATGCCAGAGGTGTGGAAAATCCGGCATGGTCTTGGCGGTGGTAGCGATGTCTTCTACCTCCACGCCGTGCACAGCCAGGCCCAAAATGGCACCCGCCGTCGCCATACGGTGGTCAGCGTAGCTGCGAACAACTCCTGCGTGAAGAGGCCTGGGATGAATGGTCAAGCCGTCTGGGGTCTCCTCAGCGTGACCGCCCAAGCGGTTGATTTCAGTGACCAGCGCGGCCAGCCTGTCGGTCTCATGACCGCGTAGGTGTGCAATTCCGGACAGCGTCGACGGGCTTTCTGCCAGGACGCAGAGGGCCGCGATCGTGGGCGCAAGTTCGGAGGTATCAGCGAAGTGCCCGCCCTTGATGCTGGGCCCGCCGGTAACCGAGAGCGTTCCGTCCTGTAGCTGGACCTCTGCGCCCATGGCACAGAGGATTGTTCGCCATTTGTCGCCTACCTGGGTCGTGTGCTCCGGCCAGTGGGGGACCCGTACAGTTCCGCGTGCCGCTAATGCCGCTGCCAGAAAGGGCCCCGCGTTGGAAAGGTCCTGCTCGATCGCAATGTCAAAAGCGGCGATAGGGCCGGGCGAGACTATCCAGTGATTGGGTACTGAATCATCAACTATGACGCCTACCCCGCGGAGCACCGAAACAGTCATGGCAATGTGATCAAGGCTGGGAACAGGTGCGCCAACGTGTTCGAGGTGCAGACCGTTGCTGAATTTTGCTCCCACAAGAAGCAGTGCCGACACGAACTGCGACGAGGCACTGGCGTCAACGACGAGGTGTCCACCCGGAACCGCCCCTGTGCCCTGCACAGTAAAAGGCAGTGACGCCGCTGTGCCGCCCGTTGGGCTTGTGACAGTGATTCCCAGCCCGGTGAGGGCTTCGATGATGGTTCCCATGGGGCGAAGCCGGGCATGCGGGTCACCATCGAATTCCGTGGCGCCATGCCGCAGCGCTGCCAGTGCTGGCACAAACCGCATAACAGTTCCAGCAAGCCCGCAGTCGACGCTGGCGCGCTGGCCGCCTTCGTCTGCTGCCGCCATGGGCTCGATCAGCAGATCGGGACCAAAGGCGCCGTCGCCCGCAACTTCAGTCACGCGGGCACCCACGTTGCGCAGGGCACGTACCATCAGGGCCGAGTCTCGGGAATGCAGCGGGGCCCGCAGGCGGGACGGTCCATCAGCTAGGGCTGCCAGAACCAGAAACCTGTTGGTCAGGGACTTGGAACCCGGTACCTGGACCGTCGCGTTGATGGGGTGCGCGGCAAATGGGGCCGCCCACGGAGCAGGGGTGGTGGTGTGGGCGGCGGAACCGGTCATGCTCGCTTATGCCCCCACTGCGCGGTCGACAGTGTGGCGAACAGTCTTGTCTGCCTTGCGAAGCTGCTTCTCCGTGGACTTCTTGACATCGCGGCCCAGGTGCGTCGCGGACTTTTTGGCATCCGCGGCAAGGTGCTCCGCACGCCACGCCAGGCTCGGCTTCCCGTCGCGGTCAACAGACGCCAGCAGGATCCCACCGCTGAGGGAAATGTTCTTCAGGAGCTGGTTACGGCGGGCGTTACGGCCCTCTTTTGTGCTGATGTCAGCGCTGCGCCATTCCACGAACGTGTTCAGTGCCGAGACAACCGTCAGGACAGTGGCAGAAAGACGGGCGAACTTGCCCAGTCCGAACAACACGCCTGCACCTATCTGGGTACCACCAATGACGCGGGCTACTACCTTGTCGTTGGTGGCAAAGGGAAGGGAGTCCGCGGCCCTACGAAGCAGGGGGGAGAGCAGGGTGGCCGTGTCGTCAGCATTCTTCAGCTTGTCCACGCCTGCAACGACGAAACTTGAAGCCAGCATGGGGCGGGCGAGAAAACGGGTAAAGGACATCTTGTTCCTCCTGGCTTGTCGAACCACACCTGGTGGCGGGCGATCAGATCCATCCTTGCACTTTTGCGGAATATTTGCCGGAACCCCGCGGTTATGCATAACAGAATCCGAAAGAGGGGGACTGCAGGACGGGTCCTCATCCCACCAGGGATTCTGGAAGAACCTGACATTGAGAACACCACCACTGAGGAGCGGAGCCGGAGCTTTGACACTGTTAAAGGCCACTACCGATACTTCAGGGCCCTTGGGGCTCGGAGCACTGGAATCGTCACGCCGAAGATCCTCAACACGTGAGCGCGGCGTCGTGACAGTAGACTTGAACGCGATGAGCACCATGGATCCGGCCGCAACGGCCATGTACGAAGCTGCCGGAAAAGACGACAGCACCGCCAGCACCGCTGTGGCGACCCCGAAGCCTGCGTCGGCGCTGGAATCGGGTGCGGATGTGGATGTCTCCAGTGAGACCACGCAGGAGCGCCGCCTTCGGTTTGAGCGAGACGCCATGCAGTATATCGATCAGCTGTATTCAGCCGCAATGCGAATGGCCCGGAATCCAGCAGATGCCGAGGATTTGGTCCAAGAGGCCTACACCAAGGCGTTTTCTGCATTCCACCAGTACAAGCCGGGAACCAACCTCAAAGCCTGGCTGTACAGGATCCTGACCAACACCTACATCAATCTCTACCGCAAGCGTCAGCGTGAGCCTCTGCAGTCCAATTCGGACACGATCGAGGACTGGCAGCTGGCGAGGGCCGGGCAACACACGTCGACGGGTCTGCGCTCGGCTGAAGTCGAGGCGCTCGATCATCTTCCCGACTCTGACGTCAAGAGGGCCCTGCAGTCCATTCCGGAGGAGTTCAGGCTTGCGGTCTACTTCGCTGATGTTGAGGGGTTTGCCTACAAGGAGATCTCGGACATCATGAACACTCCCATCGGTACCGTCATGTCCCGACTGCACCGCGGGCGAAAGATGCTGCGGGACATGCTGGCGGACTATGCGGCAGAGCGCGGGTTCAAGGGTGCAGCCGCGGTCCAGGAAGCTGATGCTGGCACAAAGACTCTGGCTACCACGAACGATCCCAAAAAACAGGAGACAGGAAAATGAGCGACTGCCAAGGATTGGGCGACTGCGATGACACGCGGATGCAACGGATCTGGGAGTACCTTGATGGGGCGTTGACGGTCGAGGACCTCGGCGAAATCAAGGAACACCTGGATGCGTGTCCGGAATGCGCTGGACAGTACGACCTGGAATGCGTGATCCGGAATATGGTCAAGAGGTCCTGCACGGAAGCTGCTCCTGCTGGCCTGAAAAATGCGATCTTGGACCGGATCCATGCGGGACGGCCCGTAGAGGCCTAAGCCAGCCAGAAGCGTTTCCGGCCGCCGTGTCTGCCCGGGACCACGAAGAGTTAAAGACAACACCCCGAAACCGTGAGGTTTCGGGGTGTTGTCTTTAAATCTATTACCCAAAGCCTGGGGCTTAGGTGTTGGGGCGCTTACCGTGGTTCGCGCCGCCACGCTTACGGTCACGACGTTTACGTGCACGCTTGCTCATAGTTGGCCTCCTTACTGTCGGTGCTCAAAAAGAGCTGCCCTCAATTCTCCCACATTGGATGATCAGTCGCTAACCGGCATGCCGGTTAGCGACTGATCAGTGAACTACTCGGCGGCTTCGATACCCAACCACTGGAACCAGCCGCGGTGCAGGACCAGCCATGCCATCAGGCCATAGCCTGCCTGTCCTGGAGTGCCGCTGTTTGCAGCCAGGTCCTGACGCCATTGCTCGTGATTTAGGAGCGGGGAAAAAGTATCCACGTACAGGTGTTTGCGGCGTGTGGTGACATCAGCAAAAGCAGTGTTGAGGTCGCCGAGCCGCTTGTTTTGGGCTGGATCCAGGGTTGGCGGTGGCCCCACCACAAAAACCTCAATCCGATTCTGGGTGGCTGAATCAAGGATGTTCGCGAGGTTCAAGCGACTTCTCGCCGTGGAGAGGCCAAACTCAATATCGCGGCCCGAAAGCCCAATGACAAGCCGGTTCTCATGGGTTGGACTGAACCGCCGGCCGGCTTCCGTTAGCCAGCGCTCCGCGAGTCCCTCGGTGCCCTCTGCCGGACACGGCAGCGGGTAGCTTTCAATCGAGAGGTCGTCCTGTGGAGTTCGGGCCAGTACCCGGCCGAGCCAGCCCAAAGCCCGGGGGTCACCCAAACCAGCCAGCAGTTCGTCTCCAACAGCCGCTATCCGCAGCTTCCTGTCTTCCACAAGCGCCTCTTTACTTCGATTGGTCGTGCTGTCCAGCCACGTGCCGGTCTCCGGAAGGGTGGTGGGGGAGTCCCGGTTCTCCGGCAGCCGTGGCTGCCTCTCCTATTAAACGGTACGCGTCTGCATTTAACCGCCAACTGCCCGGACGGTGTCTGGTTCCATGACAACCGGCCGGGCAGCCAGGGGTTTCTTTTCGACGCTACTTGCGCGTGAAAGCCTGCTTGAGGAGGGTGTCCTGTTCAGCAGAGTGCCTCTTCATGGAACCGGCAGCAGTTGACGCTGATGCCGAACGTGAAACCAGGCGCACCTTGCGGTCCAGTGCCTCGGGCAGGTTCAGGCCCATGAAGGGCCATGGTCCTTGGTTCGCTGGCTCGTCCTGAGCCCACACGACTTCAGCGTTCGGGTACTTGGCCAGTTCTGCCGTAATCTCCTCTGCAGGGAGTGGATAGAGCTGTTCGACCCGGACGATTGCCGTACTGGTATCGCCTGTCTTCTGGCGCGTCGAGAGCAGGTCGTAGTACAGCCGCCCCGAAACCAAGAGAACACGATCGACAGAATCCGCTGCGAGTTTTTCATGTTCGCCAATGACCGGACGGAAGGAACCGGTGGTGAAGTCCTCCACGGCCGACGCGGCAGCCTTCAGGCGAAGCAGCTGTTTGGGCGTGAAGATGATCAACGGTTTGCGCGGACGGCTGTACGCCTGGCGTCGGAGCAGGTGGAAGTGGGAAGCCGCCGTCGTGGGGTTGGCCACGATCATGTTCTGCTCGGCGCACATCAGAAGGAAACGTTCAATCCGGGCCGAAGAGTGGTCGGGGCCCTGTCCCTCATAGCCGTGCGGCAGCATGAGGACCAAGGATGAGCGCTGACCCCACTTCTGCTCTGCTGAAGAAATGAATTCATCAATGATGGTCTGCGCACCGTTGACGAAGTCACCGAACTGGGCCTCCCAGAGAACCAGGGCATCGGGGCGTTCCACCGAGTATCCGTATTCGAAGCCCATGGCAGCGTATTCGGACAGCAGGGAATCGTAGATCCACAGCTTCGCCTGATCGGTGGAGAGGTTTTCCAGAGGCAGCCACTCATGGCCGTTTGCGCGATCGTGGAACACTGCGTGACGTTGCACAAAGGTTCCACGGCGTGAGTCCTGTCCGGCCAGCCGAACGGGAACTCCTTCCATGATCAGCGAACCAAATGCGGCAATTTCGCCAAAGCCCCAGTCGATGCCGCCTTCACGGGACATCTGTTCGCGCTTTTCTAGGAGCTGCTTGAGTTTTGTGTGCACGGAGAAGCCCTCGGGGATTTCCATGTGTGCTGTACCGATCCGGGCCAGCATCTCTGACGAGATTGCCGTGGACGACGGCGAGTTGATACCGAAGTCGGCCTGCTGGGCGTTTGGCCGTTCAATATCAGACACTGCAGCAGAGTCGGAGGTAATGATCGGGATGGGCGACGTCTGTGCGGCGTGAGTTTCTGCAAAGACGCGCTCTAGACGTTCCTGGTAGTCACGCAGGAGCTGTTCTGCTTCTTCCTCGGTGATGTCACCTCGCCCAATGAGCGACTCTGTGTACAGCTTCCGAACGGAACGCTTGGCCTCGATGAGGTTGTACATCAGTGGCTGCGTCATCGAGGGATCGTCACCCTCATTGTGCCCGCGACGGCGGTAGCAGACCATGTCGATGACAACATCCTTGTGGAACCGCTGGCGGAACTCGTAGGCGAGCTGTCCAACGCGGACAACAGCCTCTGGGTCGTCACCGTTCACATGGAAGACGGGGGCCTGGATCATTTTGGCAACGTCGGTCGAGTAGGTCGAGGACCTTGAGGAGGACGGTGCGGTGGTGAAACCAACCTGGTTGTTCACCACCACATGGATGGTGCCACCGGTGCGGTAGCCGCGCAGCTGCGAGAGGTTCAGTGTCTCCGCCACAACGCCCTGACCGGCGAATGCGGCATCGCCGTGGACCATGATGGGCAGAACGGGGAAGTCTTCGCCCTGATCCAACCGGTCCTGCTTGGCGCGGACAATACCTTCGAGGACCGAGTCGACAGCTTCCAGGTGTGAGGGGTTTGCCGCCAGGTAGACCTTTGTCTCGTTGCCTGAGTCAGAGGTGAAGGTACCCTCGGTGCCAAGGTGGTATTTCACATCGCCGGAACCTTGGACGGAGCGGGGATCCTGGGTTCCCTCAAATTCGCGGAAGACCTGGGCGTAGGTCTTGCCGGCGATGTTCGTGAGGACGTTCAGGCGGCCACGGTGGGCCATGCCGATTGCGACCTCGTCGAGGCCGTCATCCGCTGCATCGGACATGATGGAATCGAGCAGCGGGATCAGCGACTCGCCGCCTTCAAGGGAGAAGCGCTTCTGGCCGACAAACTTTGTTTGCAAGAAGGTTTCGAAGGCCTCCGCCGCGTTGAGTTTGGAAACAATACGGAGCTGCTCTTCGCGGGTGGGCTTCGAGTAGGGGTGCTCAAGCTGGTCCTGGAACCACTTGCGTTCCTCGGGTTCCTGGATGTGCATGTACTCAATGCCGGTGGTGCGGCAGTAGGCATCGCGGAGAACGCCGAGGATGTCGCGGAATGCGAGCATCGGCTTGCCACCGAAACCACCCGTGGGCCAATCGCGGTCGAGGTCCCACAGGGTAAGGCCGTAGGTGAGGACGTCCAAGTCGGGGTGCTTGCGCTGGACATACTTGAGGGGATCAGTGTCAGCCATCAGGTGACCGCGGACCCTGTAGGAGTGGATCAGCTGCTGGATGCGCGCGACCTTGTTGACCTGGTCAGCTGGATCCACCTGGAGGTCAGGGCTCCACCGGACAGGTTCGTAGGGGATGCGCAGCGACTCGAAGATTTCGTCGTAGAAGTTCTGTGCGCCCAGCAGGAGCTGGTGGACCAACTTGAGGAATTCGCCACTGCCTGCACCCTGAATGACACGGTGGTCATAGGTGGACGTCAGCGTCAGTACTTTACTGATGGCGCTGTGGGCGATGATCTTTTCGCTGGTGCCCTGGAACTCGGCCGGGTAGTCCAGTGCGCCGACGCCAATGATGGCTGCCTGCCCCTTGGAAAGACGGGGAACCGAGTGAACAGTTCCAATGCCGCCCGGGTTGGTCAGGGAGACGGTGGTTCCGGAGTGGTCGTCGGCTGTCAGCTTGCCAGCGCGGGCGCGTTTGATCAGATCTTCGTAGGTGTGCCAGAACTCGGAGAAGTTCAGTGTTTCGGCTTTTTTGATGTTGGGAACCATCAGCAGCCTCGTGCCGTCCGGCTTGGGCATATCAATGGCGATGCCGAAGTTCACGTGCGCGGGCTGGACAGCGACAGGCTTGCCGTCAACTTCGCTGTAGAAGACGTTCATGGACGGGAACTGGGCGAGGGCCCTGATGACCGCGTAGCCGATGAGGTGGGTGAAAGAGACCTTGCCACCGCGTGCCCGTGCCAAGTTCGAGTTGATCACCAAGCGGTTGTCAATCAGCAGTTTCGCCGGGATTGCCCTGACGCTTGTCGCCGTGGGGACTTCAAGGCTGGAGACCATGTTGGAGGCGATGGCCTTTGCCGGCCCACGAAGGACTGAGACAACATCCTCTTCCGGTGCGCTGGGTGCCTTGTTGTTCTTGGGCAACTGCGCCGGAATGGGATGGGCGGCGGTGCCGGGTTCTGATTTTGTTGAGCCGTCCCGAGCTACCGTGGCGGGAGCCTTCTTTGCTGCAGGGGCCGACGGCGGTGAGGCAGGGGTGGCGGGAGCCTTCACCGGCGCTGGGGGTGCTTCAGCCTTGGCGGGCTGCGGAGCTGTTGGTGCCTGTACTTTCTGGGTTACCACAGGGAGCTCACGCGTGGAAGGGCGCGCTTCAGGCGCAGGTGCAGTCCCGTTGGACGAAGAGCCGCTGCCCGAGTCGAAGGACGCGAAGAGCGGCCACCACTTGGAGTCCACTGCGTTCTTGTCCTGCTGGTACTGCTCGTACAGTTCGTCAACGAGCCACTCGTTTCCGCCAAATTCCTCTGGTAGACGGTGGCTTGGCTGCTCTGGCACTTGGAATACGCCTCTTCCATGAGTTTGATTTCTGCTTGGCCGCCGGTGCCGTTGCACATCAGGGCTGCCAATCTCTGCGTCCTCTGAACCCAGACCTTGCCAGTGTAGTAAGCATCGTGCGTTAACCGCCAATGAGGGTGATGGACATCATGGGACGGCGCTGGTCCCCGCGGCGCGAGCTCGTCGGCCGCCCAGAGGTGCTGGGCCCTCCCGAGTACTCGGATGGTCGCCCCCGGCCGCCATCCGGGCGGCTTGTTGCTCCTGTAGAATCAAATCCTTATGGACAGTAATTCCAGGTGCCGGCCTGGGTTCTGGCAACGGGGTTCCCACGCCCCAGCCCACACAGCCCACAAAGCCGGCAAACCCCGACCACGCGCCCATCATCTTCAGCAGTCTGCGGAAGACCAGATCCCCTCGGAGAAATCGCCGGAAAGAACATCGGAGGGCAGATCGCAACGGGAAGCGGTGCCAGGCGACCATCCTCCACCCGCCGCCGCACTCTCACGGCGACCACTGCCGGGCGGTAACAGCTGATGGAGTGGTTCCTCCTGCTTGCCGGCCTGCTCCTCATTGCGGGGACCGGTTTTTTTGTAGCGGTGGAGTTTTCCTTGATTGCCATCGACCAGGCCACTGTCCAACGTGCCATCGACAATGGCGACACGGCTGCGATTCCACTGCTGAAGTGCCTAAAATCGCTCTCCACCCAACTCTCGAGCTGCCAGCTTGGCATCACCATGACCACCCTCCTCACCGGGTATGTCATGGAACCTTCGGTTGGCAAGCTCCTGGCCCCGGTGCTGTTGAATGTGGGGCTTCCCGCAGCGGCCGCAGCGTCCATCTCGCTTGTCCTCGCCATGGCACTGGCAACCCTTCTCTCCATGCTCATGGGTGAGCTGGTTCCGAAAAACATGGCCATTGCCATGTCTTTTCAGATGGGGAAGACCCTGGCGCGACCGCAACTGGTCTTTACCGCCATTTTCAGACCAGCCATCCTGGTACTCAACGGTTTTTCCAACAAGGTTCTGAACGTCTTTGGGCTTGAGGCCAAAGAGGAGATCTCCGGGGCCCGGACACCTGCGGAGCTCTCGTCACTGGTACGTCGGTCTGCGGCCATGGGAACGCTCGACGTCGGCACTGCCAACTTCGTTTCCCGTACCCTGAACTTTTCCAGTCGGACGGCCGCGGATGTGATGACTCCGCGGATCCGCATGGAGTCCATAGACGCCGACCAGCCGGTCTCGGACATCATCGCCGCAGCGAGGCGGACAGGTTACTCACGCTTCCCTGTGATTGGCGATTCATCCGATGACATCCGGGGTGTGGTGCACGTAAAAAAGGCCATAGCTGTCCCTGCGCAGAAACGTGCCGGGCTTGAAGCGGGTGCCATCATGACTGATGTGCTGCGCGTCCCGGAAACCATTCACCTGGACGCCCTGCTGGCAGAACTGCGCGAGGGAAACCTGCAGCTCGCCGTCGTCCTGGATGAATACGGCGGAACTGCAGGAGTCACAACACTTGAGGACCTTGTCGAAGAAATTGTTGGAGAAGTGGCGGATGAACATGACAAGGTCCGCCCCGGACTCCTGCAGAGTGCCTCTGGCGACTGGTATTTCCCGGGCTTGCTGCGCCCTGACGAACTGGGTGAGCAGGTGCCGGGCCTCGTGGTCCCGGACGAGTCAGCCTACGAGACCGTGGGTGGTTACGTCATGAGTGAACTGGGCCGGATCGCTACGGTCGGTGACAGGGTTGATGTGGAAGGCGGCACGCTCAGTGTGACGCGGATGGATGGCAGACGGATCGACAGGATCAGCTTCCACCCCGCCGCCCCGCTGTCCACCGATACCACCAGCGCAGGGACCGCACAGTGAGCGACTGGGCGGGAATTGTCTGGTTGGTTGTGCTGCTCTTGGGCAACGCGTTTTTCGTTGGCGCGGAGTTTGCCGTCATGTCTGCTCGTCGCAGCCAGATCGAACCACTCGCAGAAGCGGGCTCAAAACGGGCGCAGACTACCCTGCGCGCCATGGAGAATGTTTCCCTCATGCTGGCGTGCGCGCAGCTGGGAATCACTGTCTGTTCTTTGCTGATTCTTCAGGTCGCTGAACCGGCTATCCACCACTTGCTCGCGGAGCCCCTTGAGGCTGTTGGCATGCCTGTCGAGATCGCCGACGTTGTTGCTTTCGCGATCGCACTCCTTGCGGTGACGTTCCTGCACGTAACGTTCGGGGAGATGGTGCCGAAGAACATCTCTGTGTCCGTGGCTGACAAGGCGGCACTCCTGCTGGCCCCGCCGTTGATGTTCATTGGACGCCTAGTCAACCCGATCATCGTTGCGCTGAACTGGTCTGCCAACCACATCCTCAAGCTGATGAAAATTGAGCCCAAGGATGAGGTGAGCTCCTCGTTCACCTTGGAAGAGGTGCAGTCAATCGTGCAGGAGTCGACGCGGCACGGCCTGGTTGACGATGACGCGGGACTGATTACGGGTGCTCTGGAATTCTCCGAGCATACTGCGGAGAGCATCATGGTTCCGGTGGACAAGCTCGTGATGCTCAAGGCCTCCACCACCCCTGTGGGGTTGGAAAAGGCCGTGCGGCGGACAGGCTTTTCCAGGTTTCCCATGCTTGATGAAGACGGCCTACTTTCGGGATACCTGCACATCAAGGATGTCCTCTCGATTCCGCAGGAGGCATACCACTATCCTGTCGCGGAGAGCCGTATCCGGTCCCTGGCCAACGTTTCCCTTGATGACGAAATCGAGAAAGCAATGTCCGTGATGCAAAGGTCCGGATCCCACCTTGCCCGTGTCATTGGTCCCGACGGGACTACGCGAGGTGTGCTGTTCCTGGAGGACGTCATTGAGCTCCTGGTCGGTGAAATCAGGGATGCCACCCAGGCAACGGGAATCAGGCGGCTTGGCCAACCCGAACAGGCATGAGCGGGTAAGGACCCCTGGACACTGTCCAAAGGGCGGATTTTCTCATGGTGCATTGATCTAAATAGGAATCATTCCCATTTGGCGATATACTGGAACCCCATTCCCGTCTGATTCGAGGTCTGCTCATGCGTCTTCCCCTTGTTCCGCTATCGACTATCGCAGGGGTGGGACTTCTTCTGTCAGGATGTGCTGCGTCGGCTGATTCCGCAGGCACCACCTCCGATGGGACAGTGCAGGTTGTCACGGCCACGAACGTCTACGGTGACATCGCGAAGGCAATTGGTGGAGCCAACGTGAGCGTCACATCCATCATCACCAAGCCCAGCCAGGATCCGCATTCCTACGAGGCGACTGCCCAGGACAAGCTGGCCATCTCCAAAGCCGGGTTGATCATCGAGAATGGCGGCGGTTACGACGTTTTCCTCGACACCATGGCTGAGGACACGAATGTCGATCCAGACTCGATCGTGAGTGCAGTGGAGGTGTCCGGACTGGAGGAAGGGGACTCCCACGAGGGCGCCAGCGGTTCAGTAGCTGACGATTCTGCCGCGGACACGGAGCACAACCACGATCACGCAGGGTTCAATGAACATGTCTGGTACAACTTTGATGCCATGGGCAAACTTGCCGACGCTGTCGCGTTGAAGCTTGGCGGGCTGAAGCCTGATGCGGCGGCGGACTTTACCGCCAACGCGGCGACCTTCAAGGAAGGCCTCAAGGGGCTCTCAGCTGAACTCACAAACCTCTCGGAGACCTCGGCCGGCACGGCGGTGGCAATCACCGAGCCTGTGCCGCTCTACCTGCTGGAGGCTGCAGGGCTGGAGAACGGGACACCGCAGGACTACAGTTCAGCGATAGAGGAAGGCACGGACGTCTCTCCTGCTGTCCTGAAGGAAACCACTGATCTTGCCAGCTCCGGAGCGCTTGCCTTCCTGGCGTACAACACGCAGACGGAGGGTCCGCAGACCCTTGCCGTCAAGCAGGCCGCAGAACAGGCCGGTGTCCCCGTTATCGACTTCAGCGAAACCCTGCCAGATGGCAAGGACTACCTCGGCTGGATGAGTGAAAATGTCAACAGCGTCAAGACAGTCTTGGAGAACAAATAAGTGCAGCCAGCGGTGAGTCTTCGCGGGGCATCCCTCTCGTTCGGGGCCCGGACACTGTGGGATGATCTGGACCTCGACATCGCTCCAGGAGAGTTTTTCGCGGTCCTAGGGCCGAACGGGAGTGGAAAGACCAGCTTCCTGAAGGTCCTTTTGGGCCTGCAGGAGCTCACCACCGGGACTGCCCAGCTCGGTGGGGAGGCCGTACGGCGGGGTAGCAACAGGATTGGCTATATTCCCCAGCAGAAGTCCTTCTCGCCAGATACTCCGCTGCGTGCCCGGGACCTGGTGGCGTTAGGGGTTGATGGTCACCGCTGGGGGATCCGGCTTCATCCTCGAGCGGTGAATCGCCAGGTAGATGAACTTCTCGCCGAAGTTGGCGCCACGGACTATGCGGATGTTCCCGTGGGCCTGCTCTCCGGTGGAGAGCAGCAACGGCTACGTGTGGCCCAGGCCCTGGCAACCACACCGGAAGTCTTGCTGTGTGATGAACCCTTGCTGTCCCTGGACCTGCATCACCAGCAGGAAGTCAGTTCCCTCATCAACGTCCAGTGTCGCGAGCGGGACAGCGCAGTTGTTTTTGTCACCCACGAGATCAACCCCATCATGGACTATGTTGACCGTGTGCTCTACCTTGCCGGGGGTCGTTTCCGGGTGGGTACCCCTGCGGAGGTCATGACCACAGAAGTCCTGTCCGACCTGTACGGAACCAGGGTTGAAGTCATCCATGCCAACGGCAGGATTGTCGTGGTGGGGCTTCCCGACGCCGCCACCCATCAGCATCCAGAGCCCCATGCCGACGAGGTGCCCTGAATGAATTTCAGTGACGTATTTTCCTCGATTTTCAGCTTCGAGAACTACGGCGAGCTCCTGGCGTTGGTCCAGAACTCCATCTGGGCCGGAGCTGTCCTGGGACTACTCGGTGGGCTGGTGGGTACTTTTGTCATGAAACGGGATCTGGCGTTCGCCGTACACGGCATTTCGGAGCTGTCTTTCGCGGGGGCGTCCTTTGCCCTGCTGATCGGTGCGGATATTGTGTTTGGCTCCCTGGTGGGCTCCGTTGCTGCAGCCTTGCTGTTGGGCCTCATGGGGGTCCGGGCGCGAGACAAAAATTCAATCATCGGCGTGATCATGCCTTTTGGGCTGGGCCTTGGAATCCTTTTTCTTTCCCTTTACGAGGGGCGCGCAGCCAATAAGTTTGGCCTCCTGACCGGCCAGATCGTTTCCGTTGATACTGTCCAGCTGCAGGCTCTTGCGGGCACTGCCGTGGTGGTCATGGTGGCGCTTGTGGCCATCTGGCGGCCCCTGAGCTTTGGCAGTATCGATCCTGAGTTGGCGGAAGCAAGGGGCGTGCCCGTGCGCGCACTGTCCATTGCCTTCATGGTGCTGCTCGGTGTCAGCGTCGCCCTGTCCATCCAGGTGGTGGGTGCCCTGCTTGTCCTGGCGCTGCTCATTACTCCTGCGGCCGCTGCGCTTCGCGTTACCTCAGCGCCGTGGGCAGTTGTCCTCCTGAGCGTTATTTTTGCCATGACGGCAACCGTGGGCGGGATCCTGCTTGCTCTAGGTGGCCGCATTCCCATCAGCCCCTACGTGACCACGCTGTCATTCTTAATCTACGTGGTGTGCCGCATCATTGGCGGAGTTCGCAGCCGAGGCGGCAATGGGCGGATCGTTGGGGCCCATGCCACAGCCGTGAAATCCTGAGCGTCGGGGCCTGAACAAAGAGGTTGGGGAGTCTCAGACTAGAGATTGCCGGCGGCTCGAAGGGCAGAACACTCCGGGCAGAGCCCAAAGATTTCAACAGTGTGTGCAACCTCTGTGTATCCGTGTTCGGCGGCGATCCTCGATGCCCACGTTTCGACAGCAGGAGCCTCGACCTCAACTGCCTTCCCGCAGTTCCGGCACAGGAGGTGGTGGTGATGCCCAGTGACTGCGCAGCGCCTGTAGACGGCTTCACCGTCGCCATTTCGCAACACGTCCACCTGGCCGTCATCCGCCATGGACTGAAGAATGCGGTAGGCAGTGGCAAGTGAAACCGATGTGCCCTGGTTTTGCAGGAGCCGGTACAGTTCCTGCGTACTCACAAAATCATCGAGGCTGTCCAGCGCTGCACTGACGGCACGACGCTGCTTGGTCACCCGCTGTTCTTTTCCTGCCGGGGCAAGTTCGGTGATCGCGGAACCGTCATTCGTCGTGCCGTGGGGCATGGACTGACCTGCTTCCTGCTGGTGGATGGCAAGGTCCAAGATTACCAGCAGCGCCTGCGTGGACACCCCATCAGAGTCGGCCTAGGCTGGTGTGATGAAGCTGACGAAATTCGCCCACGCCTGTGTTCGCCTCGAGCGTGATGGAAAAGTCCTGGTTCTTGACCCGGGTACGTTTTCCGAGGCGGGCAAGGCCCTGACGGGGGCCGACGCCGTTCTCATCACGCATGAACATGCAGACCACTTGGACATCCCGGCAGTCGTGGCTGCGTTGATGGCCAACCCTGCCCTGTTCGTGCATGCGCCAGCTGCAGTTGCAGTAAACCTGCGCAGTCAGGCGCCGGACGCTGAAGCCAGGATCATTGACGCCACCCCCGGCAGCACATTCGAGGCGGCGGGATTCGCCGTTCGTTGTTTTGGTGGCCAGCACGCACTCATTCATCCGCAGGTTCCGCTGGTGGCCAACATTGGATATTTGGTGGACGGCAGGCTCTACCACCCTGGCGACAGCTTTGTTGTTCCGGACGGGGTCACGGTCCAGGCCTTATTGCTTCCCATTCACGCTCCGTGGAGCAAGTCAGCGGACGTCATTGATTTCATGATCAGCGTCGGCGCTCCCAAAGCGTTCCAGATCCATGATGCGCTCCTCAGCGACGTCGGCGTCACAGTAGTGGAAAGCCACCTCAAATCCATGGGTGCCCGCTATGGGACCGAATATACCCACCTTGCCACGGGGGACAGCGTCGAGATCTAAGGTCAGCGCCAGGTACCCGTGCTGAAGAAATCCGCAATCTGGGCCTCATAGGGGAGCGGATTCAGGGATCGTTCAGACAGCCAGTCGTCGTTGTAGTAGCTGCCCTTGTATCGGTCTCCGCTGTCGCACATGAGGGACACAATGCTGCCGCGCTGGCCCTTGCCCACCATGTCCGCAACAAGGTGCCAGACGCCCCAGAGATTGGTTCCGGTGGACGGGCCCGCGTGCAGGTTCATGAGCGTGTAGAGATGGCGCATGGCCGCAATTGAGGCAGCGTCAGGTACTTGGATCATGGTGTCGATGACCGAGGGAACAAAGCTGGGCTCCATCCTGGGCCGGCCGATCCCTTCGATCCGTGACGGTTGCCCGGTGGCGGCCATGGACCCGCCATCGAGCCAGCCAGGATAGAAAGCTGAATTCTCCGGATCCACTACCGCCAACCGTGTGGAGTAGCAGTTGTAGCGGAGATAGCGGCCTATTGTGGCGCTTGTCCCGCCCGTGCCCGCGCCCACCACGATCCACTCGGGAACAGGGTGTTCCTCAAGCGCCAACTGCTCAAAGATCGATTCAGCAATATTGTTGTTTCCCCGCCAGTCTGTGGCGCGCTCTGCGTAGGTGAACTGGTCCATATAGTGGCCTCCGCTGCTGGCCGCGGCGCCTTCCGCTGCCGCGTAGACATCCGAGGCATGCTCCACCAGGAGGCAGGAACCGCCGAACTGCTCTATCAGGGCGATTTTTTCCGGGCTGGTGCTCTTGGCCATGACAGCAATGAAGGGCAGGCCCAGGAGCTGAGCGAAGTAGGCCTCAGACACAGCCGTGCTGCCGCTGGATGCCTCCACGACGGTGGTGCCCTCGTGAATCCAGCCGTTGACCAGGCCGAAGAGGAAAAGTGACCGGGCAAGGCGATGTTTAAGGCTGCCGGAACGGTGCGTCGATTCATCTTTGAGGTAGAGCTGGACCCCCCACTGTTCAGGCAGCGGAACAGAGTACAGATGGGTGTCAGCCGACCTGTTATTTTCCGCCTGGACTGTCCTAATGGCCCGTTGGACCCACTGGCGCTGCTGACTTGTCCGGCTGCCGCCGTCGGGCTCGATGATCACCTGGCAAGCCTACCGGCGGTGTCCTTCATGAGCGTTGTCCAGGCCGCTAAGGTGGGAGGTGATCGGCCAGAATGGCCGCAGTGTCTCGAAGGGAATCGGCGTGGGACCCCTTATCAATGCACATACCCTGCAGGCTCGACTGCAGGCAGGTAAGCGCACGGTCATCCTCGATGTTCGTTGGTCCCTGGGCGATCCCCATGGCCTGGTTCATTTTAAGGCGGGCCATCTCCCCGGTGCCGTTTTTGTGGATCTTGCTGCCGATCTTGCCGGGCCGCATCAGCCATTGCAGGGCCGACACCCGCTTCCATCGGCTGGTGCCTTCCAGGATGCCGCCCGCCGGTGGGGCATCCGCACCGGTGATCGTGTGGTCGCTTACGACGATTCAGGGAACCTGGCGGCAGCACGGCTCTGGTGGATGCTTCGTGATGCAGGTGTCCATGTGCACCTGCTCGACGGCGGACTGGCTGCCTGGCGTGCGGCCGGACTGCCGCTGGAAATGGGGACAGTGCTCGCCGAACCTGGAGATATCCTCCTCGGCTCTGGCCTGATGCCAGTGATTGACGCCGACGCTACTGCTGGGTTTTCGATGTCGGGGATGCTGTTGGACGCCCGGGCGGGGGAGCGGTATCGGGGTGAGGTTGAACCCCTCGATCCGCGAGCCGGGCATATCCCCGGGGCAGTCAGCGCACCGACCTCCGAGAACATTGGTCCGGATGGACTATTCCTGAGCGCCAGTGAGTTGCGTGAACGGTTTGCGGAGATGGGGATCACCGAGGAGGCTTCGGTGGCTGTCTACTGCGGTTCTGGGGTCACTGCGGCCCATCAGATAGCAGCCCTTGAAGTGGCAGGCATCAGTGCAGCACTGTTTCCCGGTTCCTTCAGCGCCTGGTCAAGTGATCCCGAGCGTCTGGTGGCTACTGGGCCAACACCACGGTAGCGTCGAAGACATGACACCCGGACGACCTTCGCCGCCGCCCCATGGGCAGCGCATTACACCCGTAAACAACCATTCTGTGGCGGACCCGGCCATGGTGAAAGGCGAGTACGTGAGCACTCTTTTCACAAAAATCCTCAACGGGGAGATCCCCGGCCGTTTTGTGTGGCGGGAAGCAGACATAGCTGCATTCCTGACAACGGGACCGCTGGCCGACGGGCACACCCTGGTGGTCCCCACAGAAGAGGTGGACAAGTGGACGGACGCCAGTCCGGAGACACTCGCACGGCTCATATCAGTGGCCCAGCGAATCGGCCAGGCCCAGGTGGATGTCTTTGCGGCGTCGCGTGCCGGTCTGATTATTGCCGGGTACGAGATCAATCATCTCCATGTCCATGTATGGCCGTCGATGTCCATGGCGGACTTTGATTTTGCGGCTGCTGACCAGAACCCCGATTCGGCAGTCCTGGACGCCAATGCGCAGCGGTTGCGCGCCGGACTCCGCAGGGCTGGGCATGGTGAATTTGTCCCAGCAGGCTGAGGCACAGATGGGGTTGGGACGGAACGACACCGGGCGCAGGTTGTTGGTCCCGTTCTTTCACCCTGCCTGTCTGCCAACCAGCCAACCCGTTTGGTTGATTGGCAGACAGGCTACCCGCCGGGGGGTGAACGTCGAGCTCCGCGTTTTGTGTTCTGGTGGCGGCTCAGCCCGGTGCCAACGCCTTGTGCAGCGCTGCCCGGATCCGCTTCTCCGACACGGAGTACGCCGTACCAAGTTCAACGGCGAAAAGACTGACCCGCAGTTCCTCGATCATCCACCTGACATCGCGCAGTCCCGTTGCTGAGCGACGGGCAGGCGGGAGTGCTGCCGTAGCGTCGTCATAGTCGTCTTCCAGACGTTGGATGATGGCCATGTTTTGCGCATCCCGCTGGACGTTGGTGGGGAGCTTTTCGAGCCGTTTTTCAATGGCCGCGAGATAACGCGGCACCTGGCTCAGCTGCCGGTATCCGGTGCGTGCCACGAATCCGGGGTAGACAAGCTGCTCCATTTGGCTTCGGATGTCGTTCACGGCACTGATCAGGGCAAGGCTGGACGTGCCCTTGAGCGCCCGGTCAATTCTTCGGGTTGCGGAGAGGACTTTTTCGACGATGGCGGTGACGGTAAAGACGGTGTCGATGAGCTCCGCTCGGACCTGGTCGTAGAGCGCATCAAAGGAAACTTTGTCCCAAGGCAGTTCCGTGGGTGTCAGTTTGTCCACTGCAGCGAGGGAACAGTCAGCGATCAGCGCGGTGACCAGCCCATGGGGATTCTGGCTGAATGTGAGTTTTTCGGTATTGTTCAGGTGCTCCAGGACATATCTGTCAGGTGCAGGAAGCCTCAGGGCCAAAAGACGGATGACACCAGCCCGCATGTGTTCCTGCTGTTCGCCAGGGGACTGAAACACGCGAAGCGCGACGCTTGTTCCTTCATCCACCAGGGCGGGGTGGCCCGTCACGGTGTGGCCGGCGACCAGATTGCTTACGGACCGCTGCAGGGTTCCGAACGACCATTCGGTGAGTCCACTCTGCTCCGCAAAGCCTGCTGCCCGCAGGCTGGGTCCGCCAGCCTGCCCTGACGGCAGGGGGGCAGTGGTTGATCCGGAAGTGGTTTTTCCGGCCGGGTTTTTTCTGGCCGGATCATTGCCACCGTTGATTCGGGAAGGCCCTGTGGTAGCGGGAGTCGCTCCGAGGGATTCCGCGATGGCGCGCCGGGTTGCCGGTGCCAGGTTTGCCTGCAGGGCGGCGAGGTCCTTTCCTTCTTCAAGGACTTTTCCGGCCGTGTCCACTACTGCGAAGCTGACCCGAAGGTGCGCGGGCACTGCCTCCCAGTTCCACGAGCCTGGTGGAACGACCTGTCCACGCAGGCGCCGCAGCGCAAGTTCTAGCGAAGGCTCTAGGGCATCGGTGCCTGGATCAAAATCGGTCTCCAGAAGGTGCACAGCCTGGCGGGCGACATCGGGTGCGGGCACAAAATTCTTACGGATGGCCTTGGGCAGTGACTTGATCAGGGAAGTGACAAGTTCTACCCGCTGGCCGGGAATGAGCCAGCGGAAGGCTGCGTCGTCGAGCTGGTTCAGGAAAAGAACTGGCACTTCTGCGGTGACGCCATCGGAGGGGTTGGGCGGGGATCCGGGCGCGACGGGGTGGAACTCATAGCTCAGTGGCAGCTCGAAGCCCTTGTGCAGCCAAACCTTGGGATACGCGGCGTCGTCGAGGTCATTGGCGGTTTCGTTCAGAAGCAGGGAGGCATCAAAGTCGAGCAGGTCAGGGCGCTCCTGGCGGGTAGCTTTCCACCAGGAATCGAAGTGCCTGCCGCTGACCACGTCGGGGCTGATACGTGCATCGTAGAAGTCGAAGAGCGTTTCGTCATCAACCATGAGGTCACGCCGACGCATGCGGGCCTCAAGTTCCTCAACCTCGGTGAGCAGGCTGCGGTTGCGGTGGAAGAACTTGTGGTGGGTTTTCCAGTCACCCTCCACCAGCGCGTTTCGGATGAAGAGCTCACGGGCGAGGACGGGGTCCACCCTGGAGTAGTTGATCCTGCGCTGGGCAATGATTGGAACGCCGTAGAGCGTGACTTTTTCGTATGCCATGACGGCTGCTTGGCGGCTGGACCAATGCGGCTCGCTGTACGTGTGCTTGACCAGCCCGGGCGCCACCTGTTCCGCCCAGACGGGATCAAACTTCGCTGCAACGCGTGCCCAGAGCCGGCTCGTTTCCACCAGTTCGGCAGCCATTACAAACGTGGGTGACTTCTTGAACAGCGCGGAACCCGGGAAGATGGCGAATCTGCTGCCCCGTGCGCCAGCGTACTCACGTTTGCGTTCATCCAGGATACCGATGTGGCTCAGGAGCCCGGAGAGCAGGCTGATATGGATGCCGTCATGGTTGCCCACCGGATCGACGCGGCGGCTGTTGTCCAAGGAGAAGCCGAGCGGCCGGGCGATCTGACGCAGTTGGGAGTAGAGGTCCTGCCACTCCCGTACCCGAAGGTAGTTGATGAACTCGTTGCGGCACAGTCTGCGGAACTGGGTGGAGGAGAGCTCTTCCTGTTTCTCCTGCAGGTAGTTCCACAAGTTCAGGAAGCCAGTGAAATCGGAGTTCTCGTCCTTGAATCGGGCGTGTTTCTCAGCGGCCTGCTGTTGCTTGCCCGCGTTGTCTCCGGTGGGGCGTTCACGGGGGTCCTGGATGGTCAAGGCCGCTGCAAGGACCATGACTTCGCGGACACAGCCGCGTTGTCCGGCTTCTACTATCATCCGTCCAAGTCGGGGATCCACCGGCAGTTGCGCCAGCTGATGCCCGACGGCGGTCAGGCCACTGCCGGGTTTCGGTCCCCGTGGGGACCGCTCGCTGCTGCCTCTTCCACGGCCGCGGTGGGCGCCCCTGCCGCTACTCCCGCTACCCGGACGACCGCTGTCCGATGGGGCTGACGGCTCCTGCGGCTCACCGTCGTTCTCAGATGGTGCTGCCAGAGCGCCGAGTTCGCGCAGGAGGGTGACGCCATCGTTGATGGCCCGTGATTCCGGCGGCTCCACAAACGGGAACTTCTCGACGTCCTTGGGGCCGCGCGCAACACCCATGGCCGTCATCTGCAGGATGACGGCCGCCAGGTTGGTCCGCAGGATTTCCGGATCGGTAAAGGGCGGCCGGGATGCAAAATCCTCTTCGGAGTATAGCCGAATGGCAATACCATCCGACACGCGGCCGCAACGGCCGGAGCGCTGACTGGCAGACGCCTGCGAGACACGCTCGATCGGCAGCCGCTGGACCTTGGTGCGATGCGAATACCTGGAGATGCGGGCTGTTCCGGTGTCGATGACGTATTTGATCCCTGGGACAGTCAGGGAGGTTTCTGCGACATTGGTTGCCAGCACAATGCGGCGCCTGGACCCAGGATTGAAGACCTGGTGCTGTTCCGCCAGGCTCAGCCTGGCGAAGAGCGGCAGGATTTCCGTGCCCGCGAGACGGCGGTTCGCCTGGATACGCGGTTTCAGGGCCTCGGCCGCGTCACGGATCTCTCGCTCGCCGGAGAAAAAGACCAGGATGTCGCCTGGTGCCTCGTTGGCGAGCTCGTCCACAGCGTCGCACACGGCGTCCAGTGGATCGCGCTCTTCTTCCAGGGCATCGTCGGAGGCGGAATCGTCATCGCCGCCATCGGAGGGAGCAGACAGCGGGCGGTAGCGAATCTCCACCGGGAATGTCCTGCCGGAGACCTCCACAATTGGTGCGGGTTCCTCGACGGTACCGAAGTGGTTGGCAAAACGCTGTGGATCGATGGTTGCTGAGGTAATAATGATCTTGAGATCCGGCCGCTGGGGCAGGATGCGTTTGAGGTAACCCAGAATGAAGTCGATGTTCAGGCTTCGTTCGTGAGCCTCGTCGATGATGATCACGCTGTACTTGCGGAGGAGTTTGTCCCGCTGGATTTCAGCAAGGAGGATGCCGTCGGTCATCAGCTTGATCAGTGTGGTGGGACCCGTCTCGCCAGTAAAGCGGACTTGGTAGCCAACTTCCTGGCCGAGGTCCACGCCCAACTCCGAGGCAATCCGCTCTGCAACAGTTCTGGCTGCAAGACGGCGGGGCTGGGTATGGCCGATCAGGCCCTTCTCTGCGAGGCCCAGCTCCAGGCACATCTTGGGGATCTGGGTGGTCTTTCCAGAACCCGTCTCGCCGGCAATGATGGTGACCTGGTGGGCAGCGATAGCGGCCATCAGGTCCTCGCGACGCTCGGAGACGGGAAGCTCTGCGGGATACGAAATATGCAATGTCATGGCTGATAGACAGTCTACTGCGAACCTGGGCCGGCCCTGGTGCCAGCAGTCCCAGCCGTAGCGCAGGATAGTGCTGGTGCGGCCCTCGACGTCAAGGGTGACCCCACGGGCACCTGTTGTGACGGTTGTTTCCGATAAGGAAGCATGCAGCCGGACCACCATCTGGTAACGGCAGGGCGAACTGGTGACGGAGTGCTGGACAAAGGCTGCCAGATCCGGTTCGGGTATTGTCGTCAGCGCCCGCACGGAGGCTCCGCTCGTTCAGGGGCGTTCATCCGCCCGGCGAGTGCCGGGACTTTCGTCCGCTGCCTCCTTGGCGGAGTCCACCAGTACACGCCACGGCCCCGTCACGTCCTGTTCCGGGAGCGCGGCCCGGTGCGCTCCGGCCCGGATGGCGTACATGAAGCGGTCGGCCTGGCCGCTGTCGCGGCTCTTGGCTGCATCGCGGAGGGTGTTCGGAACGGCGTCCCACGGGCAGGCCTCTACCAGGGGATCCCACTGGTTCCGGGCGGTGGTGGTCCGGGCCGTGACGGTCCACACCTTGGTGATGGCGGCGAATCCACCGTGCCGTTCGACTGTGATCTTCATGGACGTTTCCTGACGCGGTGCCTATTGGCCCGGTCAGTGACAGGGCCCGTGGCCGGTTTAGAGCTTCACCTTCACAGTGTCCCATGCGTTTTTGACGGCGTCATGCTCCGTAGAGTCTGCCCCATAGAGGGCTATCGCGGAAGCCGACGTAGCCCTGGCAAATACACTGAATGTTGCCGTCTCTGGAAGTGAGCCACCCGTGAGGGTGTGGTACCAGATCCTGCCCGGTGCTTCCCATGCGTGGCCACCAACAGCTGTGGCTACAAGATAGAAGGCTCGGTTGGGAATGCCTGAGTTTATATGGACTCCGCCGTTGTCTGCGCTTGTCCTGACGTAAGTGTCCATGGAGTCCGGCTGTGGATCCTTTCCCAGGACATCGTCGTCGTACGCGGTGCCGGGGGCACTCATGGATCGGAGTGCTGCGCCCTGCACCTGGTCAGTGAAGAGTCCCTGGCCGATAAGCCAGCTGGCCTGAGCGGCGGACTGCCCGCTGCTGTACTGCTCCACCAACGCGCCGAAAACATCTGACATGGATTCATTGAGGGCACCTGCCTGGTTGCGGTAGGCAAGTGCCGCCGTGAACTGCGTCACACCGTGGGCCAGCTCGTGGCCGATGACACTCAGGGATTTCGTGAATCGCTGGAAAACCTCGCCGTCGCCGTCGCCGAAGACCATCTGGCTACCGTCCCAGAAAGCATTGTCATAGAGCCTGCCGAAGTGGACTGTGGCGTTCAGGGCCAGAGCGGCGTCATCGATGGAATTGCGCCCGTAGACATCTCCATAGAGGCGATGGGTATGGCCCAGGCCAGTGTAGGCCTCATCCACCGATAGGTCTCCGGCGGCTGGTGCGCCTTCCTGCCGGACCAGTGCCCCGGGCAACGTTTCGGCACCGGCGGCGTCAAAAATGGAACGCTGGGCCGGCGCAACGGCTCCTGTGGTAGCCGGAGCCCGCTGCGCTACCGGGGAAACGCCCGCAGCTGACGTGAGCCTGCCGGCCTGGACGCGTCGGAGGTGGCCCAGGGCCTCCTTGGCCGACTGCCTGGCAGCTTCCATGCGGGGTTCTTCCACGCGTGAGAGTCGTCGAAGAAGATATGGCGGAATGATGGAGCAATACATAGGAGGACTCCTTGCCTGCTGGCTGACGGACAATCTTCAGACTAGGCGCCGGAATTGCTGCTGTCCGTTGAATCGCGATTATTTCCGCTCCTCACGCGTCGCCCGCAACCTAGGGGCTGAGCGGAGCCGCCGCAAAGGAGACAGCAAATCGGGCGCACCAGATACTTACGGAGGAGAAGTCCGCAAGGTTGAGGCCAGGCGGGATGGGATAGTTCTGGTCGCCTCGATTCGCTTTGAGTGTCCCAAGATCCGCGTATGCTCCGTCATCGAAGACGCCCCAGCCAGCGGTCCCCTCAAGAACTGGCGCATCACTAAGCCACACCCGAAGGTCGGGGCCATCGGAGGTATCCAAGCCTTCAAGGCGCAAGACCCTGCTGCCGTCAGCGAGTTCCAGGATGCGCACCGCGCCCTTGCTGGGGTGCTCATGGCTGATGAAAGTCCCGGAGGAGAGAATACGGGGGCCCGCTTCAGCAGCGGGGGGCTGCGTCGGTGGCGCGGTGGTGCCGCCGGTGGGTGCCTGGGATGGTACCGAAGCTGGTGGCGCGATTGGAGACGCTGATGGCACGGTTGCAGCTGACGTGGGCAACGCTTCAGAGACAGTGGAACTGGTAAAGACCCTCCACGGCTGGAACAGGAAAAGCCCGACAGCCAGGGCAACAGCGATGCATGCCGCGACACTTCCGACAATGAACTTCTTCCTGCTACCCGTCGTTGCCATACCCCAACAACGCCCGGATCCCTGCCCAGGTTCCAGGAAACAAAAAATCCCCGCCAGT
This sequence comes from Pseudarthrobacter sp. PS3-L1, assembly GCF_030063285.1. Classification (GTDB taxonomy): domain Bacteria; phylum Actinomycetota; class Actinomycetes; order Actinomycetales; family Micrococcaceae; genus Arthrobacter. The sequence goes on from NZ_JASISU010000004.1 coordinate 492,998, forward strand.
TCTTCTGAACTGGCGGGGATTTTCGGTGGTGCCCTCGATTGGAATCGAACCAACGACCTTCTGCTCCGGAGGCAGACGCTCTATCCCCTGAGCTACGAAGGCGGACGGGGTTCCTGTCGTTTCCGACGGGACGTCCTAGAGCTTAGCAGGAAGTGGGGGTGCAACGGAAAATACGTGCCGCTAGTATCCCGAAAAAACGTCTGAATGGACCTTTCTGGCGCCCGCGCGGCGGGCCGCAGCCTTCAGTGCCGACACACTGGCAGGGGATCCGGAGACGAAAACTGCCCGCTCGGAAACGTCTGGAACCAAGGTCTTCAGCACGTCCGAAGTTACCCGCGCACCCGCAGGCCCCACCACCGACGAGGCGTCTTCCATGAACTCCGGGGGTGTTGAGCGATCGGTCGTCAGGGCAATAATCCGTGCGCCGGTATTTCGGAGTTCTTCTCCGTAGCCGAGCTCCCCGGCGGTGCGGGCCAGATAGAGGACCACGTCATTGCTCCTTGCCGCCTTGTCAGCGAGCAGGTGCGAGATGAAGGGTGTGATCCCGATCCCCGTTGCTATCAGCAGACGTGGCCGCGTGGTGTCCTTTGGTGGCAGAAAGTCCCCACCGACTGCCGTGGCGGTAATGACATCCCCGGGCTCCAAGGCCAGCAGTGCCTGTTTTGCTGTTGAGACAGGGGCGGCAGTCTGGACACCGAAGGTCACCTGCCTCGAGGATGGGGCGCTGCTGACGCTGAACACCCGACGCCGGCCCTTTCCATCGGATTTTGCGTGTGGCAGATTCAGCTCCATGTACTGGCCCGGCGCAAACCTGACGGGACGGTGTGGCGTGAAAGTGAACTCGGTATTGCTGGGTGTTAGGGCGCGGGACCCTGCGAACTTCAGGCGGATGCCCCGGCGTTGTCCCACCATGAACGCCAGCACGTTCCCCAGGAGCAGCGCGGCTTCCGGAGTGTTGGCAATGAAGCCGAAGTTATAGGGAACGGCGAAAGCAACACCGACGACTGCGGCCACGCCGAGCTGCTGCCAACGACGGGGCGGGAGCGTCAGCGGCTCGGTCAGCATGAAGCCAACCAGAAACAACCCGGGCCGCTGGGCGAGGGCTTGCCAGAGTGAATCGCCGGGTCCCATCCCCGCCTGCGCGAGGTTGATCATGATGATGCCTGTGGACACCACAAGGAACACACCGGCAAGGAGCCACTTCCTGGTCCTGTACAAAACCACCAGCACCCCGGGAACCAGCAGCCACAGCATGGCAGGTGTCGCCGCCCACCAGGTTGCGATGTTCAGGCCGGTCAACCCAACAATAAAGATGCCCAGGGCGGCCGGATTGAAGATGTGCCTGCCATTCCAGGCCAGGGCATATTTGGAGGCGACAGCCAGCACGCAGGCGAGCGCGGTTCCGGTCATGTCCCGTATTTCCAGGGAAGGCCAGAACAGGAAGTAGATCAGCAGTCCAGTGATCAGGGAGGACTCCGAATGGGGACGGACGCTGAACATGAGGGCCAGAAGACGGTTGGCACCGTAGCTCAGTGCTAGGCAAAGAACGAGGTGGACCACCATCTCTGGCAGGCCGAACGTGAGCCACCCCAGGATGTTGAGGACCATGCTGAAAAGCGCCAGCACCCCGAGAACCAGAAGGATCAGGCGGTACATCGTGACCTTGCCCAGCACTGTATCAAGCCTGGAGAGCAGGGAGGGTGATGGAAGTGCGCCGGTTGCGGCAACGGAGCTCATGTGAAAAGTATCCCTTCAAAACCAGGCGAACGGATGGCTGTTCCATCTGCCAAGACAGTAACCCAGGTGAAGTCGAACTCCGCCTCAAGCGCGGCAGCGGGGACAAGGAAGAGGGCTGTTGCCAAGGCGTCGGCCAGCATGGCCGTCGGCGCCAGCGCCCAAGCAGCCACGACCGTGCGTACCGGGGCTCCGGTGGAACCGTCCAGGACATGGTGGAAACCATCGCCCCACACGCGTCTGTTGGACGCGGAAGCGCACAGGGCGCCCTTATGCAGTGGCACTGTGCCGATGGCCTGCCGGGGGTTGTACGGATGCTCGAGCCCTATGGTGGCAGGCCCCGTACCTGCAGCCAGGAGATCTCCGGAGGCATCGATCAGGAAGTCGGCCTGGCCTGCATCGCGGAGCAGTTCGCCCACCAGGTCCACGAGCAGTCCTTTTCCAGCGGCTCCCACGTCAAGGGTGACGGTGCGGGAGGTCGTCAGGGTACTTCCCTCCCATGACAGTGCGTCGTCCCACGCGGGTGGCGCCATGGGCGGGCCTGCAGGCTGCAGGGAGTATCCGGCGTCGTACCCAAGCTGCTCGAGGCTGGCACCGATCAGCGGCGTCATGGCACCTTCGGAAATGCGGTACAGCGTCCGGTACAACACCCCAAGGGCGGCGGCTTCCGGCGGAAACGAATACGTCCCGGGCCGGGTGGACATGGTGGTGACCTGGGAATCAGGCCGGAAACGGGACCACGCGGCGTCGAAATTCTCCACGCACTCCAGTACCTGCTCCTGGAGTGCGTGCGGCAACGGCTGCGGCGTGCTGATTTCCCACGATGTGCCGATTCCCGCGAAGCTGAAATCAGCCCAGTCGAGGTAGGGCATGGGAGTTAGCTTGCCTCAGACTTGATGGTGTCCACGGCGCTGTTGAACCCCCCGCTGGTCAGTGAGGAACCAGCGACTTTTGAGACCTTTATCTCATCGACGTTTTTCCCCACGACCTGGGCCGCAATACCGTCCGCAAATTCACCCTGGTACTTCTTGGTGTTGGGATTGGAAGGATGCTGCGTGATATTGACTGCTGTGACGACGTCAGCGGCGAGGGTCAACTCCACCCCTACCACTTCCTGCCCATTGGGTGAGTTGTAGTTTCCGTCCGCGCTGTAGGTTCCATCCTTGTAGGTGGTCGTTGCAGCCCCGCCAGGTGCGGCGCTGGAGGCGGCCGACGGTGCCGCTGCCGCGGCGGAACTTGCTGCAGGTGCAGGGGTTTCAGCGGTATCTGTGCTGGCTGACGGGGCGCAGCCAGCAACTGTACCGGCGAGGGACAGGCCGGCAATTCCGGCGAAGACAGTCTTGCGGATGGAAGCTCTCATGGGCTGGCTCGTTTCGTCTAGGGAAAGGGAATCGTTCTGACAACCACAACGAAGGAATATCCACAATGGTTCGCAGGAACGCTGAGGTGACTTTAGCTGCCGTTACTGGGGAGGTCCTGTCAATGACGCAGCCCTGACATATTTCGGCGGGTCGTGGGCAAATTCAGCGACGTGGTGGGCCCCCGGTAGTCTTGGACAGTGACTCCCGAAGAACTCTCCCTGGCCATCTCCGCCTGTCTAAAAGCTGCAGCCGAGGCTGGTGAAATCGCCGTTCCAGCTGACCACCGGCCAACAGAGGTCCGGGTTGACCGGCCCAAAAACAGGGACCACGGCGACTGGGCCACCAACATTGCCCTGCAGCTCGCCAAGCCGGCGGCAACCAACCCCCGGGCGCTCGCGGACCTCCTGGCCACAAGGCTCAGGGACATCCCCGGCGTGAGTGCTGTCGATATTGCTGGCCCCGGATTCCTCAACATCACAGTGGATGCTGCGGCTGCAGGTGCACTCGCACGCGTGATTGTTGAGTCTGGTCCAGCGTTTGGTACCAACACGGCACTGGCTGGCCATGTCATCAATATGGAATTTGTCTCTGCCAATCCCACGGGGCCGCTGCACATTGGACACACTCGATGGGCCGCCCTTGGTGACTCGATTGCCAGGGTACTCCGCGCTTCGGGAGCGGACGTGACGGCCGAGTACTACATCAACGACGCGGGCTCGCAGATGAATGTTTTTGCCGGTTCCGTCCTGGCACGGCTCCACGGGCGTGACATCCCGGAGGGTGGCTACCCGGGGGAGTACATTGCCGATCTGGGACACTCTGTCCTGGCAGCGCACCCTGATGTCCGGGACCTCACCGATGCGGCAGCGCTTCCAGTAGTCCGCACGGCCGCCTACGAGGCTCAGCTGGTGGAGATCAAACGCACCCTTGCCGAGTTTGGCGTGGCTTTTGATGTGTACTTCTCAGAACGCGAACTGCACGACGCCGGTGCCATTGATTCCGCTGTGGCACGACTCCGCGAACAGGGCCACGTGTTCGACGACGGCGGTGCGGTGTGGCTGCGCACCACCGACTTTGGTGATGACAAGGACCGCGTGATGATTCGCGCCAACGGTGAACCGACATACTTCGCCGCCGATGCCGCCTACTACCTGTCCAAGAAGGACCGCGGTTTTGTGGAAAAGATCTATCTGCTGGGGGCGGACCACCACGGGTACATCAACCGACTCAAGGCGATTGCGGCCTGCGCAGGGGACGATCCCCAGATCAATATCGAGGTGCTGATTGGGCAGCTCGTGTCGGTCAACGGCGCAAAACTCTCCAAACGAGCCGGGAACATCATTGAACTCAAGGATCTGATCTCCTGGCTGGGCAAGGATGCCGTGCGGTATTCCCTGGCGAGGTTCCCGGCAGATTCGCCGCTGACCCTGGACCCGGAACTCCTGAAGAAGCACAGCAACGAGAACCCCGTTTTTTATGTCCAGTACGCCCACGCGCGCTCGCGCGGAGCCGCCCGCAACGCCCTTGCTGCAGGCGTGGAACGAACGGTTTTTGAGGCCGCACTTCTTTCCCACGGCACCGAGAACGACCTACTTTCCTGCCTGGGCCTCTACCCTTCCATCGTGGCGAAAGCCGCCGAACTGCGTGAACCCCACCGCATTGCACGCCACCTGGAAACCGTGGCAGGGGCATACCACCGCTGGTACGACGCCTGCCGGGTCACTCCTCAGGGCGACGATCCCATCACCGACCTGAACCGCACCAGGCTTTGGCTCAACGATGCAACTAGCCAGGTCCTGGCTAACGGACTCGATCTCCTGGGCGTTTCGGCGCCGGAACGGATGTGAGCATGACTGCCCAGACTCCCCGCACAGTGGCACCAGCGACTGATCCGCAAACAGCCGGGTCGCCGCTGGCTCCGCAATGGCTTGGCGTACCCGATGACCTGAACCACCTGCATGAGCCCATGTGGGCTGCCGGAGTGGAACGTAACGCTGCCGGTGAGCTGAGTATTGACGGCATGCCTGTGTCCGCGCTCAAGGAGGAGTTTGGAACCCCCCTGTTTGTCATGAGTGAAACGGATTTCCGTAGCCGGGCACGAGCCTTCAAGGACTCCTTTGACGAAGCCTTCGCCGATATCTGTGGCGGAGTTGATGTTTATTATGCGGGAAAGTCGTTCCTCTGCACGGCAGTGGTGCGCTGGGTCGATGAGGAAGGATTGCGCCTTGATACCGCTTCAGGCGGTGAGCTGGCCGTAGCCGCACGCGGAGGAATTGCTGGTGCCCGCGTGGCGCTGCATGGGAACAACAAGTCCGATTCCGAGATCAACCGGGCACTGGATATGGGCCTGGGCCGGATTGTGGTGGATAGCCTGGCTGAACTTGACCGGGTGGGTACAATCGCTGCTGCGCGAAACGCTGTCGCCAAGGTGATGCTCCGTCTGACTCCGGGCGTGCATGCCCACACCCATGAATTCATTGCCACCGCCCATGAGGACCAGAAGTTTGGCCTGTCCATGGCTGCTGATTCAACGGACAGGACGGGCCTTTCCGCTGCAGAAGAAGCTGTCGCCGCGGCGAGCGCCCATCCAGGAATTGACCTTCTTGGGCTCCATTGTCACATCGGCTCCCAGATCTTTGAGCCTGACGGGTTTGCCCTGGCGGCAAAAAAACTGCTGACTTTCCAGGCAGCCGTCCAGTCCAGCTACGGCATAGTCCTGCCAGAACTGGACCTCGGTGGCGGGTACGGCATCGCCTACACGCCCGTTGACACCCCGCGACCTCCCGCGGAAATTGCCCAGGCGATGGCCGACGTCGTGCGTTCTACCTGCAGGGAACTGGGCATTTCTGCGCCGCGCATCTCCATTGAGCCAGGGCGGGCAATTGTGGGCACGAGTACATTCACCCTCTACGAAGTGGGAACGCTCAAGACCGTCCGCGTTGATGGTCCCGGCGTGCAGGAAGAGGCCACCGACGGTCCGGCCAGTGTTACTCACCCACGCCGCTATGTCTCAGTGGACGGCGGCATGAGCGACAACGCCCGGCCGGTGCTTTACGACGCCGACTATTCGGCTGTCCTTGCTTCCAGGACCTCGCCTGCTGCACCTGCGCTGTCCCGCGTGGTGGGCAAACATTGCGAGAGCGGCGACATAGTTGTTAGAGATGTATATCTGCCCGAGGACGTGGCAGCCGGTGATCTGCTTGCTGTCCCCGGGACAGGCGCCTATTGCTGGGCCCTGTCCAGCAACTACAACTATCTGGCCCGGCCCGGTGTTGTGGCGGTCCGTGACGGTGCTGCCCGGCTGATTGTCCGCGGGGAAACCGAAGAAGATTTGCTCAATCGCGACATGGGAGTGGCTAGTGCCTGAGATGAAGACCCTGAAGGTGGCCCTGCTGGGCTGCGGCAACGTGGGAGCACAGGTGGCGCGCATCCTCCTTGACGACGCCGACATCCTCGCTTCCCGCACGGGTGCCCGTCTGGAGCTTGCTGGCATAGCCGTGCGGACCCTAGACGCTCCCCGCGACGTCGAACTTCCCCAGCACCTGTTCACCACGGACGCCGAAGCCCTCGTCAAGGACGCGGACCTCGTGATCGAACTGATCGGCGGAATCGAGCCGGCACGGTCGCTGATCCTCTCGGCACTGCAGAACGGGGCCTCTGTTGTAACGGGTAACAAGGCACTGCTGGCCCAGGACGGTCCAACACTGTACGCAGCGGCAGACCAGGCTGGTGTCCAGCTTTCCTATGAGGCTGCTGTAGCCGGGGCCATCCCCATTATCCGTCCCATCCGGGACAGCCTGGCTGGCGACCGGATCACTCGCGTCCTTGGGATCGTTAATGGCACCACCAACTTCATCCTTGACCAGATGGACTCAACGGGGGCCCAGTTTTCTGATGCGCTTGCCGAGGCCCAGAGCCTTGGCTTTGCGGAAGCGGACCCCACAGCCGATGTTGAAGGCCATGATGCAGCGTCCAAGGCTGCCATTTTGGCGTCCTTGGCGTTCCACACCCGCTTTGCCCTTGAAAACGTGCACTGCCAGGGAATCTCCGAGGTGAGTGCCGCCGATATTGCCGCTGCCAAGGACGCTGGGTTTGTCATCAAGCTGCTTGCTATTGCCGAGAAAATCGACTCTGCTGATGGCGGTGGCGGGGTCTCCGTCCGTGTTCACCCGACCCTGCTTCCGCGCGATCATCCCCTGGGTGCGGTCCGAGGTGCCTTTAATGCCGTTTTTGTCGAGGCCGAGAATGCTGGCGAGCTGATGTTCTACGGTCAGGGCGCCGGTGGAGCTCCCACTGCTTCCGCTGTCATGGGAGACCTGGTCTCCGCCGCGCGCAGGTTGGTCCTGGGTGGGCCGGGACGCACGGAGACGCCTACCTCGCAGGTGGACGTTCTTGGCATTGACGCCGTGACCACCAGTTACTACATCGGTCTGGATGTGGCTGACCAGCCCGGCGTCCTGGCGCGCATTGCACAGCTTTTTGCCGAGCACGGCGTCTCGATCGAAATTATGCGCCAGAGCGTGCACAACGGTTCGGCGGAGTCCGCCGAGCTTCGGATCGTGACCCACCGGGCAACCGAGGCCGCACTCGCGGCCACCGTCGAGGCCGTGAAAGGCCTGGACGTCATCAACTCAGTAACATCCGTTCTTCGGGTAGAAGGAGTCTAAGTGGCTCACCAATGGCGCGGCGTTGTCCGCGAATATGCCGACCGACTGCCAGTCACGGAATCCACAAAGATCATCACGTTGGGGGAGGGTGGAACGCCCCTGGTTCACGCCCAAAAACTCTCTGCGCTGACCGGGTCCACCGTGTACCTTAAAGTTGAGGGGATGAACCCCACGGGCTCCTTCAAGGACCGTGGCATGACCATGGCGATGACTGCTGCGGTGGCTGCTGGTGCCAAGGCCGTGGTCTGTGCATCGACGGGTAATACCTCAGCATCGGCTGCAGCGTACGCCACAGCAGCGGGACTCACCTGCGCTGTCCTGGTTCCGGAGGGCAAGATCTCCATGGGTAAGCTCAGCCAGGCCGTCGCCCACGGTGCCACACTGCTGCAGGTGGATGGAAACTTCGACAACTGCCTCGATATTGCCCGGAAGCTGGGGGAGTCCTATCCGGTCTTCTTGGTCAATTCAGTGAACCCAGCGCGTATCCAGGGCCAGAAGACGGGGGCCTTCGAAGTCGTAGACTCGCTTGGTGATGCCCCCGATATCCATGTCCTCCCCGTGGGCAACGCCGGTAACATCACCGCGTACTGGAAGGGCTACAAGGAATATTCCGCGCCCTTCGAGTCAGAGACTGCGGGAACAATCCCCGCGGTCTCCACACGAACACCTGCCATGTGGGGCTTTCAGGCTGCCGGTGCGGCTCCCTTCGTGGCCGGACATCCCATCACCGATCCGGACACGATTGCCACGGCCATCCGGATTGGCAACCCGGCGTCGTGGGACGGTGCAATCAACGCCCGCGATGAGTCAGGTGGGCTGATCGAAGCTGTCACCGATGAAGAAATCCTGGCTGCACACAGGTGGTTGTCCGCTCGCGAAGGGGTCTTTGTCGAGCCTGGTTCAGCTGCTGGCGTGGCTGGACTGTTGAAGAAACACGCCGCCGGAGAGGTCCCTAGCGGAAAAATAATCGTCATCACTGTCACGGGGCACGGACTCAAGGATCCGGACTGGGCGCTCAAGGCCGAGGATGGCAGTTCTGTCCAGCCGGTCAAGGTGTCCAATGACGTTGTCACTGTCGCAGCTGAACTGGGCCTGGAGAATTAGGAAGCGTGGACAGCGCATTGCACACCACAGCGGCCGTTCCCGTGATTGCGGCGCAGCAGAAAGTTGTTGTCAGGGTCCCTGGCACAAGCGCCAACCTGGGCCCTGGTTATGACAGCCTGGGCCTGGCGCTCAGCCTCTACGACACCCTGACGGTGGAGACCTTGCACTCTGAGGGGCTTGAATTTGACCTTCGGGGCGAGGGTGCAGAAACCTTGCCCAGGGATGCCAGCCACCTGGTGGTCCGGGCCATGGAAACTGCGTTCGAAAAGCTCGGCTTCCGGCATTCTGGGCTTCGGATCATTGCGGAGAACGTCAACCCGCACGGGCGCGGACTGGGCTCCTCAGCCTCGGCAGTTGTGGCTGCAGTATCTGCCGCAAATGCCCTGGTGCCTGCGTCGGCGCAGCGGGGACGTGACTGGGTCCTGCAGGTGACAAGTGAGATGGAAGGGCATCCCGACAATGTGGCTCCAGCCATCTTTGGCGGACTGGCTCTTTCGTGGCAGAACGGTGAACTGTTCAGGACCACCACCGCTAGAGTTTCCCCCTCTGTGGTCCCGGTGGTGGCTGTCCCAGACTTCGAGCTCTCCACAGAGGCTGCCCGTGCGCTCCTTCCAGCCTCCGTGGGTCACCATGCGGCTGCGATGAATGCAGGCCGCGCGGCGTTGCTTGTCCATGCACTCACCAGTGACCCCACACTGTTGCTGGCTGGAACTGAGGACTACCTGCACCAGAGCTATCGTGCCCAGGCCATGCGGCCCAGTGCCGCCCTCATAAGGTCCCTTCGCGCAGCCGGCCATGCGGCAGTGGTCTCGGGAGCGGGCCCTACGGTTATGGTACTTGCGGACGGGGACGCCGCAGCTGACTCCGCCGTGGAATTCATCAGCAGGTTTACTACCGAGAACACGCCCGAAGTCACCTGGTTGGTCCGAAAGCTGGCAGTGGACGTCGAGGGTGCTAAAGTGGGAGTGCACCGGCGGTAATACCGCACTGGATACACGGACCATGTTGGCCACGCGTATCGCTTTGGATGTGGGCCATGATGCCCGGAACATCCTCTCTTGCGGAAAAATCCAGCTGGTGCCACCTGCCCCGGACTGATGCAGAAACTCGCAGTCATTTCCTCTGCCCGCTAATCATCAGTCCTGTCTTTCGCCATTTCCTGGCGCTGTCCGGGTGTTTCACAATCTGAACCTGCCGGCCCTCATTTTGTCCGGCAGGAGCAACCTTCGGCCGCAGATCTGAACTGCGGCCAGATCAAATCATCGCGTCCGGCTCGTAGTCTGGACGCCGTCGAGGGGGAAGGATCCTTCGTGACCGAAACCACTGAGCTGTCTCCAGCTGTGGAAACATCTTCATCTTCTGCTGCAGGCTCCGAGTCTGTACCAGCAACCAAGAGCAGTGGCCTGGCCGGCCTGAAGCTCGCCCAGCTGCAGGCTTTGGCCAGCCAGCTTGGTATTTCGGGCGGGTCCCGCATGCGTAAGGGCGATCTCGTATCTGCCATTTCTGCGCACCGGTCAGGTGCTCCGGCCGCTAGCAAGGCTCCTGCCAAGGCTGCCGAACCTGTCGCAGCCAAGCAGGCGGATGCACCGGCACAGTCGGCGCCCGCCGAGGCCCCTGCTGCTGACGCGAGCCGCAGCCGGACGCGTGGGCGTAGCCGTCGCGCTGGCAGTGATGGTGTCATCACCACGCCCACGACAACCACCGACGCTCCCGTTGCCCCCGCGGCTGCGGAGCAAACTGTCAGTGGTTCTTCCGAAGCTGCGTCTTCAGCAGTTGCTGGCGAGCCCGTCGCGGAACGCAGGCCGCCACGTACCCGCAATCGCCGCCGTAATGAGGCGGCATCTGCTGGAGAAGCTGACAGCCAGGCACCGGCGGGCCAGTCATCTGTCTCAGACGCTCCGGCCGAACAGGGTGCTGACCCGCGTTCCACCGAGCAGTCTTCGGATCAGGAATCAACCCAGCGTGGTGACCGTCGCGAGAACAACCGAAACCGCACGCGCAACTCTGGCAACGACACTGCAGCCAACGCAAGCAGCAGCGACAACGCTGGCAGCGGTAACCGCGACAGCAGCAATAACCGCGATAACAACGGCTCTCGCGATAACAACGGGTCCCGCGATAACAACGGCTCTCGCGATAACAACGGGTCCCGCGATAACAACGGCTCTCGCGACCTGGACGACGCCGATGGTGGCAGTCGTCGTAACCGCAGGAACCGCCGCGATCGGAATGACCGCAACGATCGTAATGACCGCAACGATCGGAATGACCGTTCCGGGGGCCAGGACAACTCGCGCAACGATCGCTTCCGCGACCGCAACGAACGCCGCCGTGGGCGCAATCAGGGACCTGATGTTGATGACGTCGAGGTCACGGATGATGATATCCTGTTGCCCGTCGCGGGCATCCTGGACGTCCTGGAGAACTACGCGTTCATTCGGACGTCAGGTTATCTCCCGGGCCCCAGTGACGTCTATGTCTCCCTCGCGCAGGTAAAGAAATACAACCTCCGCAAGGGTGACGCTGTAGTAGGCGCCATCCGTGCTCCCCGCGATGGCGAGGATCGCAGCCAGCAGCAGTCTGCACGCCAGAAGTTCAACGCTCTGGTCCGGATCACCTCGGTCAATGGCAAGAACCCTGAGGAACTTACGGACCGCGTGGAGTTCGCCAAGCTGGTTCCGCTTTACCCGTCCGAGCGCCTGCGCCTGGAGACCGATCCCAAGAAGATCGGTCCCCGAGTGATCGACCTTGTTGCTCCGATCGGCAAGGGCCAGCGCGGCCTGATTGTCTCGCCGCCCAAAGCCGGCAAGACACTGATCCTGCAGTCCATCGCAAACGCAATCACCACCAACAACCCTGAGGTCCACCTCATGATGGTGCTGGTTGATGAACGTCCTGAAGAAGTCACCGACATGCAGCGCACAGTCAAGGGTGAGGTCATTGCCTCCACCTTCGACAGGCCCGCCGATGATCACACAACTGTTGCCGAACTCTCCATCGAACGCGCCAAGCGCCTCGTGGAAATGGGCATGGACGTAGTGGTACTGCTGGACTCCATGACCCGACTGGGCCGCGCCTACAACTTGGCTGCGCCAGCCTCCGGCCGTATCCTGTCCGGCGGCGTGGACTCGGCTGCGCTGTACCCGCCGAAGCGTTTCTTTGGTGCAGCTCGTAACATCGAAAACGGTGGCTCTCTGACTATTCTGGCTACGGCTCTTGTGGAGACCGGGTCCAAAATGGACGAGGTCATCTTCGAAGAGTTCAAGGGCACCGGCAACATGGAACTGCGCTTGTCCCGCCAACTGGCTGACAAGCGGATCTTCCCGGCTGTGGATGTGAATGCTTCCGGCACCCGACGCGAGGAGAACCTGCTCTCGCCGGAGGAAGTGAAGATCATGTGGAAGCTGCGCCGCGTCCTGTCGGGTCTTGAGACCCAGCAGAGCCTGGAACTGTTGACCAACAAGATCCGGGAGACCCAGAGCAACGTCGAGTTCCTCATGCAGGTCCAGAAGACAACGCTTGGTGCAAAGTCAGATAACGACAAGTAGCTGCGCTTACCGCTCAAAATATGATGGCTCTACGCCAGCATATTTTGAGCGGTTTGTCGTTAAGTCGATGGTCGTATAGTCAAAGTGGCACAACGAGGCTTGGTACCAAGTCGAAAGAGGTTTGAACATGTTTGAGTCAGTACAGGGTCTCCTTGATGAACACAACGCCATCCAGGCGCAACTGGGCGACCCTGAGGTCTACGGCGACCAGTCCCTAGCGCGCAAGCTGGGCCGCCGTTCCGCTGAGCTCAATGGCATTGTGGAGACCTATCATCGCTGGGGCGGTCTGCAGGAAGACCTTGCTGCCGCCCAGGAGATGGCTGCCGAGGACGCCGAATTTGCTGCAGAGGTTCCTCAGTTGGAAGCCCAGCTCCAAGCTGCCCAGGAGAAGTTGCACCGGCTCCTGATTCCGCGCGATCCGGACGATTCGCGCAATGTGATCCTTGAAGTCAAAGGCGGCGAGGGCGGCGACGAAGCGGCACTTTTTGCTGGCGACCTGCTTCGGATGTACACCAGATACGCGGACACCCGAGGCTGGAAAACGGAAATTATCTCCGCCACGGAATCGGATCTCGGCGGCTACAAAGATGTGCAGATGGCCGTCAAGGGAAACTCGAACGATCCTGCGGAAGGTGTCTACGCACGCCTGAAGTTCGAAGGCGGAGTGCACCGCGTCCAGCGCGTGCCCGTAACCGAATCCCAGGGCCGCATCCATACGTCTGCCGCGGGCGTGCTGGTACTTCCTGAAGTTGATGAACCGGGTGAACTGGAAATCAACCAGAACGAGCTCAAGATTGACGTCTACAGGTCATCCGGTCCGGGTGGACAGTCAGTGAACACCACCGACTCCGCCGTCCGCATTACGCACCTTCCTACGGGCATTGTGGTGGCCATGCAAAATGAAAAGTCCCAGCTACAGAACCGCGAAGCTGGCATGCGCGTGCTCCGTGCGCGCATCCTGGCACACCAGCAGGCAATCATCGACGCTGAGAACTCCGCGCAGCGCAAGTCGCAAATCCGAACGATGGATCGTTCCGAGCGCATCCGCACCTATAACTACCCCGAGAACCGTATTGCCGACCACCGGACGGGCTATAAAGCCTACAACCTTGACCAGGTGATGAACGGTGACCTTGAGGCAGTGATCCAGTCCGCCATTGAGCTGGACGAACAGTCCAGGCTTGACGCCCTCGGCGACTGACTCACGCAGCCGATGACTCCTGAGATCCCAGGAACCCTGGGTGCCGCCGTCAGCCGTGCAGCAGAAATCCTTGCAGATGCTGGCGTGCCCAGCCCCAGGACTGACGCCGAATTGCTCGCTGAGCATCTTGTAGGTGGTGGGCTGGGGCGTTTGCGGGCACTCATGCTGACCGACGCCCCAACGCCGGAAGGCTATGGTGAACTCGTTGCTGAACGTGCCCGACGCATACCGCTCCAGCACATTACCGGCATAGCGTACTTCCGGTATCTCGAGCTCAAGGTGGGACCAGGGGTTTTCATTCCCCGGCCTGAGACTGAATCCGTGGCGCAGCTTGTGATTGACCGCGCCTTGTCGCTGCCACATCCGCGGGTTGTTGATCTTGGGACCGGCTCCGGCGCTATTGCAGGAGCCGTGGCCCAGGAAGTGCCCCAGGCCGAGGTTCACGCCGTTGAATTTAGTACCCTCGCCCACGCCTGGGCAGAACGCAACCTGGCACCTCTGGGTGTCCAGCTGGTCCAGGGGGACCTCCGGGACGCACTGCCCGAATATGACGGAACGGCCGACGTCGTGGTGTCCAACCCGCCATACATTCCGGCTGCCGCGATCCCGAACGAGCCCGAGGTCGCACTGCACGACCCGCCGGAGGCGCTCTACGGAGGAGGCGACGACGGGATGGAACTCCCGACGGCGGCTGCAGCCTCAGCTGCACGACTGCTGAAAGGCGGCGGGTTCTTCGTGATGGAGCATGCCGAGATACAGGCAGGGTGGATTGCGGCCCTGCTGGAGCGCACCGGGGACTGGCTGCAGATCACCACCCATCAGGACCTCAACGGCAAAGATCGTGCCACGAGTGCGGTGCGTGCGGCGACTCGGCCGTCCCAGTAATGACAGAATGGTGGGGTGACCACAAGCTACGACTGCACCTCAGATGAACAGCGCGCCAAAGGACTGGAGCATGCACAACGTGCCATCAGCTCCGGCAAATGCGTGGTGTTGCCGACCGATACTGTGTACGGCATTGCGGCTGATGCCTTTTCAGCCCAGGCCGTGACGATGCTGCTCGTTTCCAAGGGACGCAGCCGGCAGATGCCACCCCCAGTGCTAATCCCACGGCTCAATGCCTTGGATGGTCTGGCCACCGAGGTTTCTGCAGAGGCCCGCCTGTTGGCCCAGAACTTCTGGCCAGGCGGGCTGACCCTGATTTTTCATGCGCAGCCGTCCCTGGACTGGGACTTGGGTGAGACCAAGGGAACTGTTGCGCTACGCATGCCTGCTGATGACACCGCCATGGATCTCCTGACCTTGACAGGCCCCCTTGCCGTGTCCTCGGCAAACCGAACCGGCCACCCTGCGGCAACCACTGCGGCAGGTGCATTCGAGCAGCTGGCCGAGTCTGTAGAGGTCTATCTTGAGGGCGGCGAACGCCCGGCGGCGGGGGCGGAGCCGCTTCCCTCGACAATTGTTGACGCAACGTCGGTCCCCTTGCGGGTGGTGCGGGCCGGCGCAGTGTCGCTTGAACGCCTCCGAGAGGTTGTGCCCGGTATTCTCGACGTCAATGGAGACGCAGCGCGGGACCAGGGAGATGCTGGCGTGGGTGCCGATTCGGAGACAGTCCCTTCCGTGCCGGAGATGAACAGCGAAACCCCTGGCGCTGTAGCGCCCGAAAGCCGTGCTGCTGAAGAACAAGGAGACCTGTCGGTGGAGCCTTCCCCCCGGTCATCGGGTCCAGTGGCGTGACACTGCACCGCGACGCGGTCCCAGTCCTGGACGTTGATGCCACACCACTCACGGTTGACGGGCTGGTGTCCACCCTGCAGGGATTCATTGACGGCCGTTCACTGCATATGGTCGCTGGGCACAACCTGCACAGCGTGACACTTTGCCATCGTGACCGGAGCTTCCGCGAGTTCTACGACCAGTGCGACGTGGTCCTCCTTGATGGTGCGCCAGTGGTGTGGCTGTGGAACAGGACGGCCCAGGTTGAGGGTTCACCCATGAACTACCGGCTCGGTTCAACCGACTGGATCCCGGCGCTGGGCAGGCTGAGCGAACTGCACCGGGTGGCGGTCCTGGGCGCAGGCCAGGAAGCCAACGACGGCGCCGTTGCGAAGCTCGCAGGGTTCCTTCCTGATGCTGAAGTCAAGGGGATGCCTGGCCAGGGGTGGAACGCCAGCACCGAAGAAGCCGCACTTGTTTGGCTGAACGATTTCAAACCTCAGCTGGTCCTCATTGGGCTCGGAATGCCACTCCAGGAGCAGGTGCTGCAGCGTCGTCGTTCCCAGCTGCCAGCTGCCATCTATTGTTCCGTGGGCGGGGCAATCGAGCAGGTAGCGGGCGTACAGCGACTTGCGCCGCGGTGGTTGGGACGGCTGGGACTCGAATGGGCCTGGCGGCTGCTTCTGCACCCGACTCGCGTGGCGTATCGAGTCTTTATTGAACCGTGGCAACTTGTTGGGCTACTGATCCGCCGCAGGATCGGCTTCCGGGCCTGAGGGAAGACAGGGCTGGAAGCCGCCCAGGTCGCTAGAACGTTTGGTCTTCGAGGGGTCCAAAACCCTTACCGCGCAGGCCCTGGGAAAAGGCGCTGAACCAGCTGGCGAGTCCGCGGAGGTCGCCACGTCGCAGGAAGTACCCCAGATAGCCGCCAACATCGGCAACAAGCGACTTCACGCGGAAATAGCGCCTGATCATATAGCCGCGGTTGCGGTAGTAGTAGTAGCGCTTGAAGGCTGAACCCGGAACAATCACGTGCCAGCGGGCACCAAACACGTGCTGGGTTTCGTCAAGTGCCGCAGGGTGCGTGACAGCGGCTGTTGTCACGGTACCGAAACGGATTCCGGCCCTGCGAAGCCTGAGGGTGAAATCGACCTCGTCGCCGCGGATGAAAAGCCGCATATCCGGCATTCCCACCTTGAAGAAAACATCCGAGCGAATCAGGGCTCCGTTGAAGAAATGCCCGTCGCCAGCCAAAAAACCCAGGCGTTCGACGGCGGCCCTGCTGTGGGTAACCTTCCCGTCGATGCGAAAGAAGAAGGAGAGTTTTTCTGGATCCCCGGGGGAGACCACCAGGGGGAGGACCGCTTCCAGATCACGTTCCTCCGCTTCGCGCAGCAGCGTTTCGAGGCAGTCGGCGTCGGCGGGTTCGGCGTCGTCGTCCATCAACCATACCCAGCGGGCGCCGCTGGCCACGGCCTTAAGTGCCGCGAGGGAAAACCCTCCGGCGCCACCAAGGTTCGCCTCGGAGCGAATGTAATCAACGTTTGAGAAACCATCGGCAACGTCCTTGGCCGGGGTGTTCCCGCTATCCACCAGGCAAATGCTCTTGATCTCGGCCGTCTGCGCCGAAAGGGCGTTCAGGAGTGTGCCGAGATCGTGGGGTCGGTCGAAGGTGACAGCTGCAACGGCAACCGAGTTCGGCATAGGATTCCCTTCGAAGAGGCCGGAGGCGAATGAACGTCCGGCCGTGTGGCGCAGGGCATAAGAGCCGATCACGCTAGTATCTTGACTAGAGTCCACTGTAATACAGCCCTGTTTGGCACCTCGCACTGCCTGCTACGCGCCCGGCGACGGAGAAGTTTCATTCTTTTATCCACACCTGTTCCGGAGTTCACCCCGGTTTCCCTGTTCCTGCAGCCCCTGGCGGTCAGGCAAGGGAAGCCTCCCGTGGCGACCGGTGACAGGACTCGGATGAGGACCTACCCATGATCATGTACCTGCTGATGGGGCTGTGCGCCGCCGTCGTGTCCTACGCCGCAACATGGGGTGCGCGCTTTGTCGGAAACCGGCTGAACCTCTTTATGCCGATCCGGACCCGGGACATGCACTCCGTGCCAATGTCCAGGCTAGGGGGAGTTGGAATCTTCCTGGGTGTCGCGGTGGGGCTGGTAGTAGCAAGCCAATCGTTTTTTGTGATGGACATCTTCCGCAACAACGGAGCCCCGTGGGGGGTCCTGGCTGGCGCTGCCGTCATTGTGCTCGTGGGTGCGCTGGATGACATCGTGGATCTGCGGTGGTGGATCAAGCTCATTGGCCAGATGATTGCTGCCCTGGTGGTGGCGATCTGGGGAGTGCAGATGACCATCATCCCGTTCATTCCCGAGCCGATAGTCCTTGAAAGTGAACTCCTTCGGATTGTGCTCACCGCCGGCCTCATAGTGACAACCATGAACGCCTTCAATTTTATTGACGGGCTTGATGGCCTTGCAGCAGGTGTTGCAATAATTGGTGGAACGGCGTTCTTCTTCACTGCGTACTGGGTCCACAGGAATTCAGATGTCCTAGACAAATCGGATCTTGCCACCCTACTCACTGCGGTTCTTGTGGGAAGCTGCATCGGTTTCCTGCCGCACAACTGGTTCCCTTCGAAAATCTTCATGGGCGATGCCGGTGCCATGCTGTTGGGGTTGCTCATGGCATCTGCCGGTGTGGTGTCTACGGGTCAGATCACCAGCGGGCTTTATGACCGGGCCAACGGTATCTCGACTGTCATTCCGATCATCCTGCCGTTCGCCATCCTTTTTGTTCCGCTCCTGGACCTTGGCCTTGCTGTCCTCCGACGCACCGCCAAGGGCCGCTCACCCTGGTCTGCGGACCAGGGACACCTGCACCACAAACTTTTGGACATCGGCTACACGCACCGCGGAGCGGTCATCCTGATCTATCTCTGGACCTGCGTTCTAGCATTTGGCGGATTGGCTTTTGCTATCTTCCCGTGGCAGATCGTTATGGCAGTGGATGCGGCAGCTGTGCTGATCATGGTGGTCGTCTCCGCATGGCCCTACGTCCTCAAGCGCCGCACGGATTTTCGCAGGACCTGATACCAGGGCCTTGCTAGCTGGCAGGGGATACCGAGTGCGTGCCGTTCTATGTCATGTAGAATCCTAGGGTGGCTCCAAGCCACTCCTCCAGAAATAGACGTTTTTAACCCGACGATTGGGATCTTATGACCTCCAACGCCGATTCCCGCCGCAAGGCTGGCAACGGACCCGTTGGCGTCTCCGGACCCACGCCCTCGCTGTGGCTCCATCTCCTCCGAATCAGTTCCCTCGGATCCGGTGCCGGGTTGATCCTATGCTGCCTGCTCGCATGGATCTTCGACGGGGGAGCCGGAGCCCTCTCTGCCGCTTTTGCCGGGCTTATCGTGATGGTCTTTTTTGGCATCAGCCTGTTGGTAGGCCACTACGTGGGGCGCAACAATCCCTCCGGCGCAGTGGGTGCATTTGTGGGCACCTACTTTATTAAGGTTGTGGGGTTCGGCGCAGTGCTTTTCTTCGTCGGAGCCCCGGAATGGCTGAATGACCAGTGGTTCCTGGTTGGAGCAGTAACTGCAGTTGTTTTGTGGCAAGCCGCGGAACTCTTCGGGTTCTCCAAGGCTCGCCTTCAGCTGTACAACGATCCTGACAAGGACGGTCGCACGCATGCGTGAATCAAAAAAGTCCAGCTCAAGGAGAAGCTCCGCAGCTCCTGCCAGGCGCTCGGCGCCGGGTGTTTCCAAAGACGACAGCAACGGCGGATATAACGCTGGAATTGCTGTATTCAGTTACATCGTTGGCGGAATCATTGTCTGGAGTTTGATAGGCTGGGGCCTGGATAATCTGTGGGGAACCCGCTGGATTGTGCTTGCAGGTGCGCTCCTCGGGGCAACCGGGGGTTTTTATCTTTCCCACATGCATGGCCTCACCAGCCAAGACACATCGGCGGGTGGAGACGCTGCCAGCGGATCGTCCCAGTACGGACGTACACATGACAAATAATTTCATTCAGGGAACAGCAGCTACTTACTCTGCGGAACCCTTTCCAACGCCCAATGACGGACACTGCAGAGAGGAAACGCGTTGATCGCGCTTGCGCTCCCGGCCCAAAATTCAGGAGATTTCACTCCTCCTGGTATCAATGAAATGCATTTGCCGGCAATTTTGCCGTGGGGTGCTGAGTACGGATTCTCCAAGCAGATGCTGCTTGTCCTGCTCTCTGTCGTTATTATTTCCGCTTTTTTCATGCTTGCTGCACGGAAGCGCCAGCTGGTTCCCGGAAAACTGCAGTTTGCTGGCGAGGCAGCCTACGGATTCGTCCGCAATGGCATTGCCAAGGACATCATTGGCGGCAAGGACTTCATCAAGTATGTTCCGCTGCTGTTCAGCCTGTTCTTCTTTATCCTGGTCAACAACATTTACGGCGCCATCCCGCTGTTCCAGTTGCCCACGTTCTCCCATGTTGGTGGCGCATACGTTCTTGCGGGAATCGTCTACTTCACATGGATTGTTATCGGCCTCAAGAAGAACGGCATCCGCTACCTGAAGCTGGCCACGGTTCCCTCCGGCGTGCCGCTCTACATCCTGCCAATCGTTGTACCGATTGAGATCATCTCCAACTTTGTTGTCCGCCCGGTGACGCACAGTCTCCGTCTGTTTGCCACCATGCTGGCCGGACACTTGATCGTGATGATTGCTGGATACGGCATTGAGTTCCTCATCTCGCAGGAGAACATCTTCCTGCAGGGAACTTCCATCCTGGTTCTGGCCGGCGCTATTGCAATGTACATGCTTGAAGCTTTGATCATGGTGCTGCAGGCGTATGTCTTTACGCTGCTGACTGCGATCTATATTGAAGGCGCCCTGAACGCCGACAGCCACTAGGCTCCCTCACACTTCCCCATTGCGGGGATGCAGCAACCCAAACAACCTGCCACACGGGTGGCATCTTGAAAGGAAGAAAAATGGACGGCACCATTAACGGCTCAATCAACCTCGTAGGTTACGGACTCTCCGCAATCGGCGGCGGTATCGGTGTTGGACTCGTGTTCGCGGCCTACATCAACGGTGTGGCGCGCCAGCCGGAGGCACAGCGTGTCCTGCAGCCCATCGCATTCCTCGGCCTTGCGCTGACTGAAGCCCTCGCCATCCTCGGCCTGGTCTTCGCCTTCGTTCTCTCCTGAGAAACGAAGCGAATTTTCAGAACCGAGTAGATAAGGACGGGTGAAATATGAATCAGCTGATCATCTCAGCCGCCACTGAAGGCGAAAAGGTCAACCCCCTGGTTCCCGATCTCTGGGAAATGCTGGTTGTCGCTGTTGGCTTTGCCCTTCTCATGTTCATTGTGGTTAAGTTTGTTGTCCCGATGTTCGAGAAGACCTTTGCTGAACGCTCCGAAGCTATTGAAGGCGGCATTGCCAAGGCTGAGAAGGCCCAGGCAGAGGCCTCTGCGGCACTCGAAGAGTACAAGCAGCAGCTGACCGACGCCCGTGCCGAGGCCAACCGTATCCGTGAGGAAGCTCGCGGCGAGGGCGCACAGATCCTGGCTGAGCTCAAGGAGAAGGCGGGCGCTGAAGCAGCCCGCATCACCGCCCAGGCTCATGCGCAGATCGATTCAGAGCGCCAGGCGGCAGTGGTTTCACTTCGCGCAGAAGTTGGCACTCTGGCAACAACGCTTGCTGGCCGGATTGTCGGCGAAGCACTCAACGATGACGAGCGTTCAGCCCGCGTAGTTGATCGCTTCCTGGCGGATCTGGAGAACCAGAACGCGGGTGCAGGTAAATAATGGCAGGTGTATCGAGCCAGTCGTTGACAGTAGCGATGGCGGCACTGGAGGCAAAACTTCCCGCCGCGTCGCTGCAGTTGGCCAGGGAACTCTTCGGAATCCTGCAGACTGTGGACAGTTCCGCTGGCCTTCGCCGGGCGTTGACTGACCCTTCCCGCAGCGGTATTGAAAAGTCAGCTCTGGTCAGGCAGTTGGTCGGCGGAAAAGTATCTGCTGATGCCGCCGATATCGCTGCCGAGCTGGCCGGTCTTCGCTGGGCAGCTGCGCGTGACATCGGCGATGCACTCGAGACGCTCGCTGCAACGGTTGTCATTTCCGTCGCAGAGAACAAATCGGCAGCTTCCGCTTCTGGTATCACCGGCCTGGAGGAACTGGAGAACGATCTGTTCGCCTTCAACCAGGTAGTTGCTTCCAGCCATGAAGCCCAGCGTGCACTGTCTGAACCCCAGGCGAGCGAGTCTGCCAAGACCAATCTGGCACACAGGCTTTCACCTGCGGCCAGCGATGAGGCAAAGCTCTTGATCTCACAGGCTGTTACACAGCCTCGCGGACTGAAGCCCAGCAAGCTCGTGAACCGCTTTGCTGAACTTGCTGCCAAGCGCCAACAGCGCTGGATCGCAACTGTTTCGGTGACCCGTCCATTGACGGATCACCAGATCAACAGGTTGCAGTCTGCTCTGGACGCTTTGTATGGACGGGAACTAAAGATCAACGTCAGCGTAGAGTCGGCTTTGATTGGTGGCATCCGTGTACAGGTTGGCGACGAGGTGTTGGATGCCTCAGTGGTTTCCCGCCTCGGTGATCTCAACCGCCAGCTGGCTGGCTAGCCGGACAAGCACAACCCAACGAATTAAACCCCGGTCATCGTGAACAACGATGATCACGAAAACAGGAGAGCAGGGACTGCAGATGGCCGAATTGACCATCAACGCCGACGACGTCCGTAATGCGCTAAACGAGTTCGCGGCGTCCTACGAACCCGGAAACGCAGAGCGCGTAGAGGTCGGCCGCGTAACCGCCGCAAGTGACGGCATCGCCCGTGTTGAGGGCCTTCCCTCGGTCATGGCGAACGAACTGCTGCGTTTCGAGGACGGAACCCTGGGCCTCGCCCAGAACCTTGACGTCCGCGAGATCGGCGTAATCGTGCTTGGTGACTTCACCGGCATTGAAGAAGGCCAGGAAGTCCACCGCACCGGACAGGTTCTTTCTGTCCCCGTCGGTGACGCTTTCCTTGGACGCGTTGTGGACCCCTTGGGCGTCCCCATTGATGACCTGGGCGAGATCAAGGCCGAGACCACCCGTGCGCTGGAGCTCCAGGCTCCGGGCGTGACGCAGCGTAAGTCTGTGCACGAACCGATGCAGACCGGGCTCAAGGCTATTGACGCCATGATCCCGATTGGCCGCGGCCAGCGTCAGCTCATCATTGGTGACCGCCAGACCGGCAAGTCCGCCATTGCAATCGACACCATCATCAACCAGAAGGCCAACTGGGCTTCAGGCGATGTGACCAAGCAGGTGCGCTGCATTTATGTTGCGATCGGGCAGAAGGCATCGACCATTGCGGCCGTTCGCCAGACTCTCGAGGACAATGGCGCGCTGGAGTACACCACCATCGTGGCCTCTCCCGCATCAGACCCCGCAGGCTTCAAGTACCTTGCTCCGTATGCTGGCTCGGCTATCGGCCAGCACTGGATGTACGGTGGCAAGCACGTCCTCATCGTGTTTGATGACCTCTCAAAGCAGGCTGAGGCATACCGCGCTGTTTCACTGCTGCTTCGCCGTCCGCCAGGACGCGAAGCCTACCCCGGTGACGTCTTCTACTTGCACTCCCGTCTTCTGGAGCGTTGTGCCAAGCTCTCTGATGAGCTCGGTGCGGGTTCCATGACGGGCCTGCCGTTGATCGAGACCAAGGCGAACGATGTTTCTGCCTACATCCCGACAAACGTCATTTCCATCACCGATGGCCAGATCTTCCTGCAGTCGGACCTCTTCAACGCCAACCAGCGTCCAGCTGTCGACGTGGGTGTCTCTGTCTCCCGCGTGGGTGGCGCAGCCCAGGTCAAGGCCATGAAGAAGGTTTCCGGTACGTTGAAGCTGGAGCTTGCCCAGTACCGCGACATGCAGGCATTTGCCATGTTTGCCTCGGACCTGGATGCGGCATCCCGCCAGCAGCTGACCCGTGGTGCACGCCTCATGGAACTCCTCAAGCAGGGACAATATTCACCGTTCCCCATCGAGGACCAGGTTGTCTCAATCTGGGCCGGTACAAAGGGTTACCTTGATGACGTTCCCGTGGAAGACGTGAGCCGGTTCGAGACAGAATTCCTCGAACACCTCAAGCACAAGTCGTCCATCCTCACCACCTTGGCGCAGACCAACGTGATGGATGATGACACCGCCGCAGCCCTGAAGTCCAGCATCATCGACTTCAAGAAGGGTTTCTTCGGCGACGGCGACAGCCACCTGGTAGGAGCCGGCCACGAGGCGCATCACGCGATCTCCGAAGGCGACGTTGACCAGGAAAAGATCGTCAAGCAGAAGCGCTAGTTTCGTTGACGGGTCCGTGGGAGCTTTCGGGTTCCCGCGGACCCTGTCACCGGGATCATAGGAAAGGATAAGTATGGGAGCCCAGATTCGGGTCTACCGCCAGAAGATCAGCTCGACCACGTCGATGCGCAAGATCTTCAAGGCGATGGAACTGATCGCCACCTCGCGCATCGGCAAGGCCCGTGCACGGGTGTCAGCTTCACTGCCTTACGCGAACGCCATCACGCGCGCCGTTTCTGCTGTGGCCAGCCAGAGCGAGATCGACCACCCTTTGACCACTGAGCCCGAGCAGATCCGCCGTGCCGCAGTCCTGGTAATTACCTCGGACCGTGGCCTCGCCGGATCATACTCTGCCAGTGTGCTCAAGCAGGCGGAAGGTCTCAATGAGCTGCTCCAGGCCGAAGGCAAGGAAGTCAAGACCTACCTCGTGGGGCGGAAGGCGCAGGCCTACTACGATTTCCGCAGCCGCCAGTACGAACAGGTGTGGACCGGCGGAACAGATGCTCCGGAATTCTCCACTGCCCGTGAGATCGGCAAAGCACTGCTCGCCGAATTTGCGAAAGACTACGAAGATGGTGGCGTGGACGAAATCCATGTCGTCTACACCCGCTTCAAGTCCATGGTGACCCAGGAGCCCACAGTCATTCGACTGCTTCCTCTTGAGGTTGTCGAGGAGCAGGCAGCAGCCGAGACTGATCTGTTGCCGCTGTATGAGTTCGAGCCGGAGACAGAGCAGGTACTTGATGCCCTGTTGCCGCGTTACATCGAGTCCAGGCTTTTCGCAGCGATGTTGCAGGCGGCAGCTTCCGAGCTTGCAGCCCGCCAGCGTGCCATGAAGTCCGCTGGGGACAATGCCACAGACCTCATCAAGAAATACACGCGTCTGCGCAACACTGCCCGCCAGGCTGAGATTACGCAGGAGCTCTCCGAGATTGTGGCGGGTGCGGACGCCCTAGCGTCCTAATCCTTTGCTTCTCGGCCGTAATACCTGCACCAAAAGCTAGACTTAACCCCACGCCATCTACTGAGTGAAGTGAGAGAGATGACTGCCACTGCTACCGAGCACGTAGCCGCCACGTCCGGTGCCACCGGTCGTATTGCACGTGTTATCGGCCCGGTTGTCGACGTCGAATTCCCGGCTGACGCAATCCCGTCGATCTACAACGCCCTCACCACCGAGATAACTCTCAACGGTGAGACCAAGACCATTACGTTCGAGACCTCCCAGCACCTGGGTGACAACCTCGTACGCGCCATTTCGCTGCAGGCAACCGACGGACTGGTCCGCGGTACGTCAGTGAACGACACCGGTGCCCCTATCTCCGTTCCCGTTGGTGACGGCGTCAAGGGTCACATCTTCAACGTCCTGGGTGAGCCCCTCGATGTCACCGAAGCAGAGTTGACGACCACTGAGCGTTGGCCTATCCACCGCAAGGCGCCCGCCTTCGCGACGCTTGAGGGCTCCACCGAGATGCTTGAAACCGGCATCAAGGTGATTGACCTTCTCACCCCGTACATCAAGGGTGGGAAGATCGGCCTCTTCGGTGGTGCTGGAGTGGGTAAGACGGTGCTGATCCAGGAAATGATCACCCGTGTGGCACGTAACTTCGGTGGAACTTCAGTGTTCGCTGGTGTTGGCGAGCGTACGCGTGAGGGTAATGACCTCTGGGTCGAAATGGAAGAGGCTAACGTCCTCAAGGACACCGCCCTTGTTTTCGGCCAGATGGATGAGCCACCGGGAACGCGCCTTCGCGTTGCACTCTCCGCGCTGACCATGGCGGAGTACTTCCGTGACGTCCAGAACCAGGACGTGCTGTTGTTCATCGACAACATCTTCCGCTTCACGCAGGCCGGTTCCGAGGTCTCGACCCTTCTGGGTCGTATGCCTTCGGCCGTGGGCTACCAGCCCAACCTTGCTGATGAGATGGGTCTGCTCCAGGAGCGCATTACCTCCACCAAGGGTCACTCCATCACGTCCATGCAGGCTATCTACGTGCCCGCGGATGACTACACGGACCCGGCCCCTGCCACGACCTTCGCGCACCTCGACGCAACCACTGAACTGTCCCGCGAAATTGCTTCGCGTGGTCTGTACCCGGCCGTTGACCCGTTGACGTCGACATCCCGAATCCTGGATCCCCAGTACATCGGCAGGGACCACTACAACACGGCTGTCCGTGTAAAGCAGATCCTGCAGAAGAACAAGGAACTCCAGGACATCATCGCCATCCTTGGCGTTGACGAACTCTCGGAAGAGGACAAGATCGTCGTGTCCCGTGCACGCCGTATCCAGCAGTTCTTGTCCCAGAACACCTACACTGCCAAGCAGTTCACCGGCGTCGAAGGCTCAACCGTAGCCATCAAGGACACCATTGAAGGCTTTACGGCCATCTGCGACGGCGACCTCGACCACATTGCGGAGCAGGCGTTCTTCAACGTCGGTGGCCTCGATGATGTTGAGCGTCAGTGGGCAAAAATCCAGGAACAGACCAAGTAATATGGCTGAGCTTGAGGTTGAGATTGTCGCAGCGGACCACTTTGTGTGGTCCGGTGCGGCCACCATGGTCAAGGCCCGTACCAGTGACGGTGAGATCGGCGTCCTTCCGGGCCACTCGCCTCTGCTGGCGATCCTGGCCGAAGGCGAGCTGGCCATTGAGCCGGTTTCTGGTGACCGTATAGTCGTGGCGGTTGACGGAGGATTCTTCTCCGTCGATGACAACCGTGTGGTGATTGTTGCTGATAACGCCCAATTGGGCGATTCGGCTGCTGCAGGGATCCGCTAGCACGACCTTGATGGACGCGCCCGTTATTTCGTTCATCGTGATCGCAGTCCTGTTGGGACTGCTTATCATTGCACTGGGTTTTTCCGGGGTACGCCGCATCAGGTTGCGGCGTGCCTTGGGCACAGTGGACGCCTCCATCTGCCTTACTGGAAACAGCTGGCAGATGGGGGTTTGTCGTTATCAGGACAAGGACCTCGAGTGGTTCCGCCTGATTTCGCTCAGTGTGGGTCCAAAGCACACGTTCAAGCGAAGTTCATTGGAGCTTCTTGGCCGTCGGGCGCCATCGGAAGTTGAGGCTGTTCGGGTGCAGCCTGACGTGGTGATCGTAGAGTTGCAGTACGAAGGCCGTGATATTCGCCTAGCGATGAATTTTGACGCGTACACAGGGTTGTCCTCTTGGATTGAGGCCGGCCCGGTTATCGGCGTGGGCACTTGGCGATGAACCTGTGCAGTTGATCTCAAATATCAGGCTGGTTGATGGTCCGGTCCTGTGGGTCGCCTGGATTGCGGGGGTGCTGGCAATGATCTTCCTGTTCCGGAAGCCAGGTGGAATGAGGTTTGTCCGCTGGTTGGTGTTTTGCCTTGTGGCGGTAGCTTTCTCCATCGGCCTGGTTGTCGGTACCCATTGGCTCCTTGTTTACGTCATATCCTTTTTCCCGGACGAAGTCCCTGTGGCGGTTCTTGTATGGATTGTCCCCCCGGTGCTTGCGCTCCTGCTTTGGCTGACAGCGTTTCGGCACGCAACGTGGCGTGCCAGGCTTCTGAAGCTGCTGCCTGTCGTCCTGGTTGCGGCACTCTCAGCGGTCCAGGTCAATGCATATTTTGGACCTAATCGGACGGTTGCTGACCTGACGGGCGTTGCGGTATCGGAGATTATGGCTCTGGAAAGCGGGATGACCCACCAGCCTGGGAAAGATCCGGTACCACTCACGGGATGGAAGCCCGCAGGTGATATTCCGGCCGACGGCGGACTCCGCACCGCCCAGATTCCCGGGACGGAGTCGGGACTGGCAACGCGTAACGCATACATTTACTTCCCCCCGGCCTACTTCGCGGCAAACCGGCCAGCATTGCCGGTGTTGGTGCTGATGGCAGGCCAACCAGGAGGTCCGGCCGACTGGCTCACGGGAGGATCGCTGCGCCCACGCATGGACAGCTTTGCCGCCCAGCACGGGGGAGCGGCTCCGGTGGTTGTGGTGGTTGACTCCACGGGAAGCCAACAGGGCAACAATCTCTGCATGGACAGCAGTATTGCGCGTGCTGATACCTATCTTGCCCGTGACGTCCCAGCCTGGATCTCAAGCACTTTGGACGTCGATCTGGACCACGCACGGTGGGCTGTGGGTGGATTTTCCTACGGTGCCACGTGCGCCTTGCAAATGGTCACCCGGCACCCGGAAGTTTATGCAGACATGATCGCTTTCTCCAGTGAGCGCGAACCCGCGCTGGCCAAGGAACGGCAGAAAACCGTAGATGCAGCCTTCGGAGGTGACACAGCTGCCTTTGATGCCCTGGTACCGCTGACTGTCATGTCGACAAGGACCTTCCCGGGACAAGCTGCGTACTTCGCTGCAGGAGCCGAAGACCCGCAATTTGTGGCGTCCTTGAATGAGTTGGTTGCAGCTGCCCAGTCTGCCGGCTTCAGCGTGAGATCCGACGTCGTTGCGGGTGTTGGCCATTCGTGGGATGAACTGAACGTGGGAATGCCCAACGCGTTAGCTATGCTCTCCCAGCAATGGGGCTGGACCCAATGAGTAGTTCTGTAGCCGCTGATGGCCTGGGCAGCCGCATCTGGACAAGTCTGGTGCGCCCCGGTATCGCGCGTCTTCCCGCGTACCTTGCGAGCATCCCGCTCAGTCTCCTTATCCTTGCCATCCTGGTGGTCCTGGCTATCGCGACGGGTAGCTTTGCAGCAGGGCCCCCGGAGGAGATCCTTGGGATAGCAAGTGTCAGCGAAGCGACGTTGCGCAGCGGTCAGTGGTGGGCCCTTTTCACGTCCATGTTCTTCACGACCAATCCCGTGGCGTTCCTCACCGCGGCGCTCATGCTGGTGTTTCTGATGGGCATGGCTGAGCGTACGTTTGGCAGTCTACGAACGTTGATTTTCTTCGCTGGTTCCCAGTTCGCGGCCGTCACCCTCTTCCTGCTGATCACCCAATTGGCCGCCTATGTGGGCGACACCTGGCTCGGTTCAATGACGGACCAGAAATTGATCGGTCCCTACGGGGCAATCCTCGGGGTCTCCCTTGCTGCAAGCGGGCAACTCTCGCTCCTGTGGCGTCGACGGCTTCGTACAGCCGTGCTTGCACTGGCATTGCTCCTTGTTCTTTACGTGGGCCATCCCGAATCGGTGATCGGCCTGTTGGGGGCTGTGGTGGGCCTAGTGGCCTCAGCATGGCAGGACACAGTGGATGGGCGGTCAGCCCGTCACCGGTCCACGGGACGGGAGCGTCGGAACCTCCTGGCTGTGATCACGGCGATCTTTGCCCTCGGGCCTATCCTGGCTGCCGTTACGCGGACACCAACCGGGCCGCTTGCTCTGCTGCGTGACGTGATCCTGAATCCGTTGCCCACGCTGGGACAGTTGGAGGCAGACTGCGGATCTACTGTTGGCCAGGCATGCCTGGAGGCTGGCAACAAGGGCCTTGCCGGGCCACTCGCCATCTTCCTCGCAGTAGTACCTGTCGTTCTTCTGTTGATTTGCGCGGACGGTATCCGCCGTGGTCGCAGAATGGCACTGCACATAGCCGTCCTGGTCCAGTTGATGGTTGCTGCACTGGCATCCGTCTACCTTGCGCTGTTTGCCATCATGCCGCAGCACCCGTTACACCTGCACGCGGCGGCTTTGGGTTCGGGGTTTGTTCACGTTCTGCCGCTGGTGATTGTTCCGCTGGTTCTGGCCGGCCTTCTCTGGGGCAACAGGCGCCAGTTTAGAGTCGACCCGGATCCGACGGCGCGACGCCTGCTTCTGCGTACGGTAGGCGGCACCCTGGCCCTCCTTGCCGGAACCTATACGGTCCTGTGGTTCATTGCGGGCGGCGTGGATCGTGACGGTGGCTTGCTGGGCCTCGTTTCTGAACTGGCACGGCAGTACCTGCCTCTTCCCATCCCGCATTACTACAGGACTATTTTTGCGAATCGGTTTGCCGTCGAATACTGGCTTTTTTCGTATTCCGGCATCATCTTCTGGACTGTCGCACTGACGGCCGTGTGGATTGTCCTCCTGGGAAGAAGGCCGCTAGTCGATGCCGCGGCGAAGGATCGCGACGAGGCGCGGACGCTGCTTCGAAAAGGTGGGCAGTCGCTGTCTTGGATGGCACTCTGGGAGCCGAACAGATATTGGTTTACTTCGGATCGGACCGGCGCCGTGGCCTTCCAGCAACATGGACAGGTAGCGCTGACATTGGCCGGACCGTTTGGAGAGGCTGCAGGTATGGACCGTGCTGCAGCGGGATTCCTTGATTTCTGCTCCAGCCAGGCACTTGTGCCGGCGTTCTATTCCTGTGACGACGCACTGTGGCCCCTGCTGCAAACGCGTGGCTACCACCGGGTCAGCGTTGCGCAGGAGACCAGACTGGCCATCAAGGAGCTTGAGTTCAAGGGAAAGGAGTGGCAGAACGTCCGGACAGCAATCAACCGAGCCCGCAAGAGTGGCGTTACAGCCGTATGGGGAACATACCGAGACTTTTCCGCGTCGTTGCGCAGCCAGCTCAGTGAGCTCTCCGAGGACTGGGCTGCCGGCAAGGCTGTGCCGGAGATGGGGTTCACCCTCGGTGGAATCGACGATCTCATGGATGATGACGTCCTGACGTGCCTCGCTGTTGATCCGCAGGGGCAGGTACAGGGTGTGACGAGCTGGCTGCCCGTCTACGAAGACGGAGTGTTGGTCAGCAGGACATTGGATGTCATGCGACGTCGAGGTGCTGGTTTTCCTGGCGTCATGGAATTCCTGATCGCGTCAGCGGTGCAGGAACTGCGGGCCAGCGTGGATATTATCTCGCTCTCCGGATCTCCGCTGTCGAGGTCCATACCCGAGAATGAAGCCGATCCACTGTCATCGAGTGGCGCGGGCGCCCTTGTGGCCATCTTGGATGTGGTGGGGCACGCGTTGGAGCCCCTCTATGGGTTCCGTTCCCTTGCCGCCTTCAAATCACGGTTCCAGCCCGAGTACCGCACGCTGTACCTCTACTACCAGGACCCGCTGCAACTTGCGGCGATTGCCGGAGCGCTGACGCGCGCGTATCTTCCTGGTCTCTCACTGGCGCAGAGCGCAAAACTCCTGGGCCACCTGGTCAATTAGCCGATGCATTTTCTGGCTGCTGGATTGCCATATTAGATGGCGAAAACGACGAATGGCCCCCGGCCAAGCCGGAGGCCATTCTTTGAGGATCAACAAGGGTGATCCTCAACTTCTGGGGATCAGACCAGCGTCACGCCGGTAGCCTGGGGGCCCTTGGCGCCCTGGCCAATCTCGAACTGAACGCGGGCGTTCTCTTCGAGGGTCTTGAAACCACCAGTCTGGATTTCAGAGTAGTGCACAAAGACATCACCATCAGAGTCGTCCGGAGTAATGAAGCCGAAGCCCTTTTCCGCGTTGAACCATTTCACAGTTCCCTGTGCCATTTATTTCTCCTCATTATGGAAACAGTTCAGGTTCAGTACACTCCGCACTGCACCTGGTCACTCCACGGGGAGAATCCTGAATGCTGGATTTTAACAATCCGAATTGCAGGAGCCCCACGCTCGCAACATGTCTTGCGAGCATGAATAACACCTACACAAAGACTGATCAAAGACTTTCACGAGCACTGGTAGAGGTCAACGGGTGCGGGGCTGAAAATGATAAATTTTGCATTAAATCAAGGTAACGATCACTGTCATGCCTGCTCAGAAGAGCCGGGACTCGACATCGTCCACGCCACGCATGGCATCGTAGTCGAGCGTGACGCAGTCAATGCCCCGATCTGTGGCTAGCACACGTGCCTGTGGCTTGATCTGCTGTGCGGCGAAGATACCGCGGACGGGGGCCAGCAGAGGATCTCGGTTCAGCAGCTCAAGGTACCGGGTGAGTTGTTCCACACCATCAATGTCGCCCCTGCGCTTAAGCTCGATCGCTACTGTGGCGCCCATTGCATCACGGGCGAGGATGTCGACAGGGCCAATGGCCGTGAAATATTCCCGACGGATCAGGGAAAAACCTGTCCCAAGCGTCTCGATCTGTTCAGCGAGGAGGCGTTGCAGGTCAGCCTCCACACCGTCCTTGATGAGACCGGGATCAACTCCCAGGTCATGGGCCGAGTCGTGCAGCTGCTCGTGGATATTAATGATCAGACGGTCATCCGCCTTTGCTGACTGGACCGTCCACTGTTCGATCACACCTGTCTCAAGCTCAAGATCGGCAGGGCTCGCGACGCGAAGGGTGGCAGGCGGGCTCATCCAGTTAAGGGGTTTGTAGGAGCCGCCATCTGAATGGACCAGAACGGAACCGTCGGCTTTGACCAGCAGCAAGCGGGTAGCAAGCGGGAGGTGGGCCTTGAGGCGGCCGACGTAATCAACTGAACAACGAGCTATTACTAAACGCACCCACCCACCCTACCGGCTGTGGCAGCAGCGGTCAGGTCCTTCTCCCGCAGGCATATGAAACGGGGTACCCGGCTGAGGCAGAATAGGGTTATGCCGCGTTCCAATCGCCCCCGCCGCCGGGCCACCTCTGGCCCCACCGGTGGGTTCTCCGGTGGTCTCGGCCCCCCTGACAACGATCTCGAAAGGGCACGGGCTGGAATCGCCCGACGGGAGAGTGCTCCCGATGGCGAATGGATAGTGCGCAGCATGACCGCCCGCAATGCCGAGAAGGCCTACGTCTGCCCAGGATGCCGGCGCCCGGTGGAGCCCGGCACGGCACACCTTGTGGTCTGGCAGGACGACCATCTCTTCGGGTCGGCTGTGGGACTCGCAGAACGCCGGCACTGGCACACCAACTGCTGGCGTGGCCGGACGTACCGCTACCGCTGACGCCCCGGTAGCACGGGACCCGGATCCACTGGCTAAGCTGGAACGCATGACTTTTGACCCGTCGTCGTACGTTTTTAGCCAGGGCGCCGAGCCTGCCGCAATCCGCGCCACCACAGTACTCCCGGCATGCCGGGAGAATATCGAGATCCAGACAGAAGATGGCCTGACGCTGGTAGGTGAGCTAGCCCTGCCGGAGTCCGGACATATCGCTGCGACGTTGATTACGCTGCACCCGTTGCCCACACACGGGGGATTCATGGACTCGCACGTCTACCGGAAAGCTTCCTATCGGCTTCCTGCGTTGGCCGACATTGCGGTTCTGCGGTTCAATACCCGCGGCACCTCATCTGCCCGTGGCACCAGTGACGGTGCTTTTGGCGAAGGCATCAGCGAACGGTATGACGTGGAGGCTGCAGTTGCTTTTGCCGTAGAGCGGGGGCTGCCAAACCGGTGGTTGGTGGGCTGGTCCTTTGGCACGGAACTTGCGCTCAAATACGGTGCACGTGAGCCGGTACGCTCATCCATAGCAGGTGCTGTCCTTCTTTCACCGCCACTGCACCGCGCAGACGATGCCGACCTCGACACATGGGCGGAAGCTGGCAAACCCTTAGCAGTGCTGGTCCCCGAGCATGACGACTTCCTGCAACCGGCGGAGGCCATAAAGCGGTTTAGCCGCGTTCCCCAGGCCCATGTGGTGGGAGTGGACGGAGCCAAGCACCTCTGGGTAGGCGAAAAATACGCATCACGGGCGTTAAACGAGGTGACCGGAATTGTGACGGGATCACCTGGTACTGCGCTTCCGCAGGCCTTTGCCGGGCCCACTGCAGCAGCGGGAACCTGACCCTTTAGTGGGCCGGTGCTGCGGCGCTATCGTCCGGCCAGCCCTGCCTGTGGTTACCGCTTGTCCTGCCTGTGGTTACCGCTTGTCCTGCCGGACTATGAAGACTTCCTTCATGATGAGCAGGACCGCCGCTGCCGTTGGGATGGCAATCAAGGCACCCAGGACGCCAAGCAGGCTGCCGCCGGCAATCACCGAGATGACCGCCACGGCACCAGGAACTGCAACAGCCTTCTGCATGATCCGCGGGGAGATGAAATACGCCTCGAACTGGAGGTAGGCGAAGTAGAAGATGGCGTAGATGACGCTTGTTTGCCAGCCCACAGTCAGGGAGATAAGGATCACGGCGAACGCCGCAACCACGCCCCCCACCAGGGGAACGAACGCCAAGAGCGCCACGACGAACGTCAAGAGGACGGCGAAGGGCACCCCGAGGATTGACATCATGATGAAGGCAAATGCCGCGTTGAGAAGGGCTACGCATACTTGACCAATGACGTAGTTGCCAACTGAACGGGTTATTTCCTCCGACAGGGCCTCCACGCGGTGGCGCCGCGAGCGGGGTGCCAACCGGTAGCCCCACTTCTTCATGGCTGGAAGCGCAGCAAGGAAGTAGAGGCTCAGGACAAGGACCACCAGGGTCCCGAAGAGACTGTTGCCCAGGAACGTTCCAAAGCCGACGACGCCGCCTGCAATGCCGCCCATGATCTCCGGATTGTTAACGAATTTCTGGAGTTCCTCGTTGATGCGGTCCCGGATGCCGAACTGGTCATCGATGCTTTTGAAGAAGTCGGAATCGAGGAAGTCCTGGGTCCACCGTGGAGCCTGGTTCACAATCTGCGTCACCTGGACCACGATGGTGGGGATCAGCGTGGCGAAAAAACCTGCCACAGCGGAACACAGAATGGCCAAGGAAATGAGAATGCCCGCGATCCGGGGTACTTTCCGCTTTTCCAGCCACCGTACTACCGGGTCGAGTCCGAGGGAGATGAACAGGGCCGTGACGATCCACAGCAGGAGCTGGGTGACATTGGACCCAATCCAGTACACGCCCAGCGCAATCCCAATGCCGACCGTCGCCATGAATCCTGTGTAAATGGGGTGCTGGGTGGAGATCCGTGGCCCAGGGTAACCAAACTTTGAATTGCCCGGCCCACTGCCCAGGCCACTGTCCTCTGCCCTGGTGTTTTCCTCTTGTTCCTCAGGCGGCATTTCAAAGCGAATGCGGGGCTGGGCGCCAGGAATAGGCCGGCGAAGGCGTGAGAGCAGGGAACCAAACCACGTTGCCGGGACGTTGGCCTTTGCGGATGTACGTCGAGAATCATCCGGGGAACGGTCTGCCGAAGATGTTTTCCCGGGTTGGTTTCCGGAGGAGTTTGTCTCTTCAGTCACTCGCTTTGGGGCCTGTCCGTAGGTGGCACGGAGGAACCGGGCCAGGGCTGATGATCATCGCAAAGACTACCAGCCGGATTGTCGCGTCCGCCCGGAGGGTGCCTCCACACCGCCACGTCCCGTGTCATTCCATGGCCCAGCATGCCCGAATGGTAACGGAACGGATACTATTGATCCCAAACCCCCACTGATGATTGGTGAACCCTTTGCGTTTCAAGACTGGAGTGGCGCTTGTGCTGCTCGGCCTCCTCACACTTCTCGCCGGTATTGGCCAGAAAACCATCTGGGCGCCGTCGGAGACATTCACTGCCTCCGTCCCGTCCGACGCGGCCACGGCGCCCCTGACGGTCATTGACCAAAAGTTGCGGACTCTGCACGGTGGAACTGTGAAGATCGATGTTGCTGGAGACGGCAACTTCTTGTTGGCGGTGGGCCGTCCAGGCGACGTTGCGGCATGGGTTGGGCAAACGCGGCACAACGTCATCGATGGTGTTTCCGAGGATGGGACGTCATTGCAGGTCCAGACAGTTGACGGTGAAGCTACGGCGCCGAGTCCCGCGGGTTCCGATCTGTGGACGTCCACGGAAAAGGCAAGCGGCTCACTCGAGTACACATGGACGCCGCCTGCGGATGGTGAGTGGTCGCTGCTCCTGGCCAGCGACGGAACCCAGCCTGCCCCCGGTTCACTATCGATGACCTTCCCCAACGACATGAGCACGCCGTGGGCAGTTCCACTCATGATCCTGGGAGCAGTGGTGGTGCTGATAGGAGTTGTCCTTATGGTCCTTGGTCGTCACGGTGCCCGCCGACGTCCGGCCGGCAGTGACGCGTCCACGGCACCCGGAGATGCGGCAACCGATGCGCAAACAGAAACTGGGTCCGGTACTGCCCCCCGCCTGACAATGGCTGTTGCGACACTGGCGGCACTGGTTGTTGTGGGTTCCGGAACTGCTGCCTACGCCGCTACTCCTGCTCCCACCGATTCGCCGTCAGCAGAGCCGGCTGCCCAGGCGGAAGCTCCAGTGCTCTTGGACGCGCAGTTCCGACGCATCCTTGAGCAGGTTGCCAGTGCCACCGAAGCAGGCGATGCGGCCAAGGATGCCAGCAAGCTCACGCCACGTGTTGCTGGTACCGAGCTTGAGGTCCGCACGCAGAACTACAAAATTCGCTCGCAGGTGGGCACCTACGAGGCCCGGGTCCCGGTTCGTGCCGAGGAATTGCTGACCACAGCCGTCACCACCGACCCAACCTGGCCGCGTTCGGTCATGGCTGTCAGCAAGGGTGAGGGGAATGTTGTTCCGCAGCTGTTGACTTTTGTTCAGGAATCGCCTCGCGACAACTACATGCTGATGGCCACAACGCTCCTCCAGCCAGGAAGCACGTTGCCAACTCTGGGAACGGATGGGGTGGGAACACAGGCCGCTGACGATTCATCAGGCCTTGCGTACAGTGCAAAAGATGCGCTGAATGCACTCAGTGACAGGCTGTCCAATCCTGATTCAACGCTCAAGGACAAAGTCGTGGAGGGCGGCTCCTCGCCGTACATTGCGGACACCCTGTCCTACCAGGCGGATACCGTCACCACGGGCGCTCAGGCAACCTACGTTTTCAGCCACGCATTGAAGACTGAGACCGTGCAGGTCTTCAGGACGGCCGACGGCGGCGCGCTGGCGCTGGGTCGCTTGGACTTTACCCTTGATGGCACTCCCAAGGAGCCGGGTGACAAACTCACCATCGGCGACGATGCAGCTGTTCTTGCCGGTGGCAAGGAAACCACCACTGGCATGGTGCTGACCTCTGCGGAAACCGTTGCAGTTTTTATCCCGCCTGCGGGGTCCACTGATCCCGTGAAGGTGGTTGCGGCAACCCGCGGCCTGGTGGGAGCCAGCTTCAAGTAAGCCGCCAATGGCGCCGACGGCGCGTGGAATGGATAGAGTGGCAGGCATGAGTTTGCCTGCTTCCCGCCCTGTCCCTCCCGTCGGCGCCAGCGCGCTTAATCTGCGCGGCGCTGTCGATCTTTCCGCATTCAAACAGCGACCGGGTCCTCCTGCGGGTGCGACCGCAGGTCCGCCAGGTTCTGTCCCAGCCCACCAGGGCACCGATGCGGCAGCAAACCCTTCACTGCGTGTGGAGGTGACGGAGAAGAACTTCCAGGAACTTGTTGAGCTCTCAGCCCAGGTCCCGGTGGTCTTTGCCCTCTGGGCCGGCTACTCGCCCGAATCCGCTGCCATGCTAGAGGTCCTAGAGCGCGTTATCAACGGCTACGGCGGCCGCCTGGTCCTCGGCACAGCAGATGTGGAGGCTTTCCCACAGCTCGCGCAGGCATTCCAGGTTGAGGCTGTGCCAACAGCTGTGGCTGTTGTCAAAGGGCAGCCGGTTCCTCTTTTCCAGGGTGGTGCAGATGAAAACCAGCTTCCCCCCCTGCTTGATGAGCTCCTGAAGGTCGCGGCAGCGAATGGCGTCACGGGCGCTGTTGGCGGCGCAAGCCAGGATGACTCCCAGGAGGAAGCTCCGCTGCCGCCACTTCACCAGGCAGCCTATGACGCGATCGAAACAGGCGATTATGAGGCTGCCGCGGCGGCGTATCGTCAGGCCCTGCTGGAAGCTCCAGCCGACACGTTGGCCAAAGAAGGCCTTGCCCAAGTTGGCCTGATGGCACGAGTGCAGCCGCTGACTGCCCAAGATACTGAGGCTCTGCGGCAGCAGGGAGCCGATGAGCCTGACAACCTCGACGTTCAGCTCTCCGTGGCCGACCTCGACGTTTCTGGCGGACATGTCGAGGATGCCCTCAACAGGCTTGTGGCCTTCATTGGCCGCAACTTCGGCCCTGAACGGGAGACAGCGCGCCTCCGCCTCCTTGAGCTTTTTGATGTGGTGGGGGTAACTGACGATCGGGTGGCCAAAGCCCGTCAGGGACTGGCCCGGGTGCTGTTCTGATGAGCGTCCCGGCACTGTTCAGGCCCCTGGAGTTGCGTTCCCTGCACCTGAGCCACCGCGGCTGGGTCTCGCCCATGTGCCAGTACAGTTGTGCACCGGATGGCCCTGGCGAAGGCGTCCCCACAGAGTGGCACCTGGCACACCTTGGTGCCTTTGCCACAGGTGGCGCAGCTCTCATCATCACCGAAGCCGCTGCCGTCAGTGCGGATGGCAGGATCAGTCCGCGTGATGCTGGCCTTTATAACGAGGCACAGGTTGAGGGTTGGAAACGCATCATTTCATTTGTGCATGAGCATGGTGCCGCAGACGCCAAAATTGGCGTCCAGCTTGGTCACGCAGGGCGCAAGGCTTCTACCTACTGGCCGTTTGCGAGCCACCAGGGTAGCGTTCCGGCGTCCGACGGCGGGTGGGCGACTGCCGGCCCTTCCACCGGCGCATTTGCTGGCTACGCTGCGCCTCGCGAAATGACCGAAGCTGAGATCAGGGGAGTCATTGACGACTTTGCAGCAGCCGCGCAACGTGCCGTGCGTGCGGGGTTCGATACGGTCGAGATCCATGCAGCCCACGGTTACCTGCTGCACCAGTTCCAAAGCGCGCTGGTCAACCACCGAACGGATTCCTGGGGTGGCAGCGAAGCTGGGCGACACCGACTGATCCTTGAGGTAGTGGACGCCGTCCGTGCGATGATTCCCGTGGACATGCCCCTCCTGTTGAGGATCTCGGCTTCTGACTGGGCCGAGGGCGGTGTCGACATTGCAGAATCGGTGCGGCTTTGTACCGAGGCAACTCGCCGTGGTGTTGACCTGGTGGATGTTTCAAGTGGTGGGGCAGTGGCGCATCAGGACATTACGGTGGGTCCTGGCTACCAGACCCGGTTCGCGCAGGAAATCCGGGAGCAGGTGCAGGTGCCGACCGCCGCCGTAGGAATGATTTCCACGTCTGTCCAGGCCGATCATGTCCTCGTCTCCGGCCAGGCTGACGCTGTCCTGATTGCCCGTGCTGCGCTTCGTGACCCGCACTGGTGGCTGCGAGCCGCCGCTGACCTGGGACATGATCTTGCTTGGACGCCGCAGTACCAGCGCGGAAAGTCCTCTCACCGGTTCTAGTCCTGTGTGGTTACTCCTTCCGGACGATCCCCCGGGAGCCGGTCGGTGACTAGGGTGGGACCATGACAGCCGAGCGCCCCGATCAGGACCTGCCCGCAACCGTTCACGACGACGGGAGGTACCCCACAACCACGCCGTTGGACGGTGTTTTGGCTGATCAAGCGCCTACGCGGCTTCCCGTGGTGCCTGTGCCGTCAGCTGGCGACCACCCGGCCCTGTCCATCCAGGGGCTAGCGAAAGCCTTCGGTGGCAAGATCGCCGTCGACGGCATTTCCCTGGATGTCCCGGCGGGATCGTTTTACGGGATGGTAGGGCCCAACGGTGCCGGTAAAACCACCACGCTGTCCATGGCCACCGGCCTGTTGCGCCCGGATTTCGGGACGGCCCTGGTCCATGGCGTGGACGTGTGGGCCAACCCGCTTGAGGCCAAAAAAATGATGGGGATCCTCCCTGATGGCGTCCGGCTGTTCGACAGGCTCACCGGTGAACAGTTGGTCACCTATGCCGGCCTGCTTCGTGGGATGGACAGGGATGTGGTGGCATCCCGCGTGGGAGACCTCCTCCGCGCCCTTGACCTCGGAAAGGACACCGGGACGCTGGTGGTGGACTACTCGGCTGGCATGACAAAAAAGATCGCCCTGGCCTCGGCCCTCATCCATGCACCCAAAGTGCTGATCCTTGACGAACCGTTTGAATCAGTCGATCCAGTGTCGGCAGCAAATATCCGCTCCATCCTGGACAGCTATGTGGCTTCCGGGGGCACGGTCATTGTTTCCAGCCACGTCATGGACCTCGTCCAGC
Source organism: Pseudarthrobacter sp. PS3-L1 (assembly GCF_030063285.1). Lineage (GTDB taxonomy): Bacteria > Actinomycetota > Actinomycetes > Actinomycetales > Micrococcaceae > Arthrobacter. The sequence goes on from NZ_JASISU010000004.1 coordinate 532,565, forward strand.
GAATGTGTGACCACGTTGCAGTTGTTTCCGGTGGCAGGCTGCTGGCCGCCGGAACGGTTGATGAGGTCCGGGGTGCAATGTCCCTCGAAGACAAGTTCGTGGAGCTCGTCGGCGGCCGCAACGAAACGGAGGGGCTGGAATGGTTGCGCACCTCGTAAGGCTCAAACTCACCCTCCTGCGCAACGGCCTCAAACGGAGCCCGTGGCAGCTGGTTGGGCTCATTTTTGGCGGCCTGTATGCCCTGGGAATCCTAGGTTTTCTTGTTGCTGGCCTGATTGCCCTGCGGGGTGCTGAGGCCGAGCTGGCACAGACCATCATTGTGCTTGGCGGCGTGGCTGCCCTGATCGGCTGGGCCATTCTGCCCATCGTTCTTTCGGCTGCCGATCTGACTCTTGACCCGGCACGGTTTACCACTTCGGCGATTCCCATGCCGCAGCTGCTGACCGGCCTGGCTATTGGCGGTTTGTTGGGAATCCCAGGCGCAGCCACGGCCATAGCTGCCCTTGCAACAGTGGCTACGTGGTCGCAGACAGTACTCTCAGCCCTCGGGGCACTGCTTGGCGCCAGCATTGCAGTTTTCACCTGCATTGTCCTTTCCAAAGTTGTTACTTCGGCGACTGTCAGCCTGTCTTCGTCACGGAAGTTCAAGGACGCCAGCGGTATTATCGCCTTCATTCCACTCATGCTCCTGGGCCCCATCTTCTTTTTCGTCAGCCAGGGCCTTCAGGACTCCGCTGCGTTCCTGCCCGATTTTGCGAGGATTCTTTCCTGGACCCCCTTGGGAGCCACCTGGTCCGTTGGTGGTGACCTTGCCGCCGGAAACGTAGGTGCCGCCGTCGTCAAGCTTGTGGTTGCCCTTGCCACGCTGGCGCTCCTTACCTGGGCGTGGAAGGTCCTGTTGGCCAGGGCCTTAGTGACGCCGGCGTATAGCGGTGGTTCCAGCAAGAGCAGCAAAAAGCTAGGCTTGTTTGGGGTGTTCCCGGGAACACCTACCGGTGCTGTTGCTGCGCGTGCACTGACCTACTGGTTCCGTGACCCCCGTTACGGCGGTTCCCTTGTGGTCATTCCGCTGCTGGCCGTCCTCCTGGTTTTCCAGGCAAGCCAGAGCGGAAACTTTGAGATTCTCGCCATTCTTGGACCACTGACGGCATTCCTCATGGCCTGGTCCATTTCCGCTGATATTTCCTACGACAACACCGCATTCGCCCTGCACCTGTCCACAGGCGTCAGTGGGCGCGCCGACCGGCTGGGCCGGGCATGGGCCTGCCTGATCCTCTCAGCGCCCGTGGTCGTCATCTTTGCCGTGGGGCCATTCTTCTTTACCGGCTCCTGGGAGTGGCTGCCTATGGTCCTTGGCCTCTCAACCGGGGTCCTGCTGTCCGGCCTGGGGCTCTCGTCCGTGGTGTCGGCCCGCTATAACGTGGCCGTGCCGCTTCCGGGTGACAGCCCTTTCAAGAAGCCCCCGGGAAACACCGCCCAGACTCTCCTGGTGCAGTTCGCTGGCATGGGGGTTCTCCTGTTGCTGGTCATCCCCGAAATTGCCCTGTTGATTGCCCAGTCTGTGACCGGACAGGTGCTCTTTGGATGGCTCGCCCTCGCTGTCGGAGCCATCCTGGGTGGTGTGCTCTTTAGTGTTGGCGTCCGCCTCGGCGGACGGTGGCTGGACGCCCGGGGACCCGAGATGCTGGCTCAACTGGGGGTGAACCGCTGACGCGGTAGGGGACAAGCAGTTAGGATGGAAGGCATGATCAGCATGACGACCGAACCCCTCGAAAATGATCCGATGCGCGAACTTTCCGGATCCGGAACGTCTACTGCCACCATTGAGCGCGAGGAACTTCGCCAGGAGGTTGAGCCCGGTGACAGGGATCGCTTCTCGCACTATGTGCGCAAGGAAAAGATCATGGAGTCCGCGTTCAGCGGCGATCCCGTGATTGCACTCTGCGGCAAAGTGTGGACACCAGGCAGGGATCCCAAGAAGTTCCCGGTCTGCCCCGAGTGCAAGGAAGTCTATGACGGACTCCGGCCGGGCAAAGACGGCGGCGGCGATTCGGGCAACAGCAACAAGTGACTGAAACCCTTTTTGGCGGTCCTGTTCTTCCTCCGGCGTACCCGGAACGCGCAGCGTGGGGAACCGCGCCCAAGCTGCGCGCCTGGCAGCAAGAGGCCCTGGATTCCTACTTCGGCAGGAACCCCAGGGATTACCTCGCCGTCGCAACGCCCGGTGCCGGTAAAACAACATTTGCGCTACGCGTTGCATCCATGCTCATTGAGGCCGGGGTAGTTAACCGGGTGACGATCGTTGCACCCACCGATCATCTCAAGCGGCAGTGGGCTGACGCTGCTGCGAAGGTGGGGATCGCCATTGATCCCAACTTCAAGAATTCCGACGGCCAGCACGGCCGCGGCTTCATTGGCGTAGCCGTGACCTATGCACAGGTAGCCAGTAAGCCCATGCTGCACCGTGCAAAGACGGAGGCCGCCCGCACCCTGGTGATCCTTGATGAGATCCACCACGGTGGGGAAGCCCTGTCCTGGGGCGACGGCCTCCGTGAGGCGTTTGAACCGGCCGCCCGGCGGCTGGCCCTGACCGGGACGCCTTTCCGGTCCGATACCTCACCGATCCCTTTCGTGGACTATGTCCAGGACAAGGACGGGATCCGCCGCTCCAAAGCGGATTACACCTACGGCTACGGCAATGCGCTGCGTGACCACGTGGTGCGCCCCGTGATGTTCATGGCGTACTCCGGGCAGATGCGCTGGCGAACCAGCGGCGGCGAGGAAATGGCTGCGTCCCTGGGAGAGGCTGCGGTGACAAAGGACATTACCTCGCAGGCGTGGCGGACTGCCCTGAATCCCACTGGAGCCTGGATTCCTGCAGTGCTGGCAGGTGCCGACAAACGGCTCAGCGAAGTGCGCCGTACAGTGCCCGACGCCGGTGGACTGGTGATTGCCACTGATCACGACGACGCCAGGGCCTATGCGGGCCAACTGAAGCAGATCACCGGCGAATCTCCCACCGTTATCCTCTCCGACGATGCCAAAGCCTCAAGCAAGATCGAGGAGTTCACGGCAAGTGACAAGAGGTGGATGGTTGCTGTCCGGATGGTTTCCGAAGGCGTTGACGTTCCTCGGCTCTCCGTGGGCGTATATGCCACGTCAACCTCCACCCCCCTGTTTTTTGCCCAGGCAATTGGACGTTTTGTCCGCGCTCGGAAACGCGGCGAGACAGCGTCCATCTTCCTTCCATCGGTTCCGGCGCTGATGGCGCTCGCCAACTCCATGGAAGCCGAACGCGACCATGCACTGGACCGTCCGGACAAGGACGATGACGGGCTGTTCGCTGAGGACGATCCACTCATGGACGAGGCGAACCGCGAGGAAAAGGCTTCAGACTCGTTGACGAAGGGCAAGTTTGAGGCCCTTGACTCCCAGGCGTCTTTTGATCGAGTCCTCTTTGATGGTGGCGAGTTTGGAACAGGTGGCGAGGTGGGCTCGGAGGACGAGCTCGATTTCCTAGGTATCCCCGGGCTGCTTGATGCCGAACAGGTGGGAACACTGCTGCGGCAACGCCAGCACGATCAGCTGAACCGGCGGAACCGGCAGACTGCGCCAGAGACTGCTGTGCCAGCGCTCCCTGACCACCGGATGCTGATGGACCTCCGGAATGAACTGGCCAAGAACGTTGCGGCGTGGTCCGCGCGGACTGGCACACCGCATGGCGTTGTCCATACCAAGCTCCGGACTGTCTGCGGAGGTCCGCCGGTAGCCCAGGCCAACGAGGAACAGTTGCAGAAGCGCCTGCGGAAACTTCAGGATTGGTTCATCGGCCGGAAGTAGCTGCCACGTCCTCTGACCACAGGCTCGCCAGCAGCGCATTGACCTCGGCCGGGTGTTCCACGGGGGCGAAGTGTCCGCAGTGGGTGAGCGTGACAAGACGAGCATGGCTGACAATAGCTTTGAGCTCACGCAGGTCGTTCTCCGGAGTAAACGCATCCTGGTCTCCGCGCAATGCGAGCACTGGGCACAGGATCGCTTCCCATTGCCCGAAGCTGTAGCGGCCCACCTCACGCACCGCTGCGGTGAAGGACGCCGGCCGCGCGTCAGTACCAAGTCCTCGGCTCACCGCATTCGAAATGACAGCATCGCTGGCAAAAACCGGGGCAACCACAGCGCGCATCAAGCGCAGGGGTGCCATGGCGCGCATCAGTTTGTCCCCGGCAACACCGAGGCCAGCCAGCGAACGCATGATGACCATCATTCCAACAAGCCACGGAATCTTGGTCAGGTTGCGCAGCGGTTTTTTGGCTGCCCGGGACACACCGAACGTTGTGGCCGAAAGAGCCGCTGCGCTCACTGTCCGTTCCGGCCACCTGGCCGCAAGGTGAAGGGCCAGGACCCCGCCCATGGAGTGGCCAACTGCGTTCCAGCGCGAATGGCCCAGGGCGTCCATGACTTCCACCACCGCCTGGGCCATCTTCTCGATGCTGTAGTCCTCCATGGGGATCTCCAGAGCGGATTCGCCCCAGCCGGGCAGGTCAATCACAACACGATCCCTGCGATGGGGCCTATCAATCATGCCGATAAAAGTGGTCCATGAGCCGGCGGCGCCATGGAGGTAGAGGTCTGCCGTCTCCGTGGCTTCGCGGCCGGTGCCCGTACCAGGCTGGGTCCTGACGGCGCAGGGGCCCAGACTTGTTGCCACAACACGGCGTACCAGGGGCTGGGGTAGACCGTGTGGAGATCCTGACGCGCTGTCCACAGAGACACTGCACCTTTCTTTGGCTTGCCAGTGATTCGAAGCGACGGGGCGCCCGGACTGCCGCCGTCCGGACACAAGCCGCAGACGCTAGGCGTAGCCCGCGACAAGGAAGAAAATCCAGCACGATGTGAGCGCAGAAGGCACCTACCGGGCTTTGACAACAGGGAGATCGTCCCACTCTGTGGTGTAACGCGGTGTCAGTTTTCCGCGTTTGGTAGCCCATTGGGAACCTGATTTGAGTCCACCGTGGCCCAGGCCGATCGTGTTCCGTCCGAACCGGTCAGCAATCCCATCCATGATGGGGCCGAGGAGCCGGTCTGGGGTGTCCAGGAAGTCCATCAGGGTCTCCTGGTTTCCTGCAGGGACCAGGTCCCGAACGGTTACTCCCACGCGCATGTAGGGGGTGCCCTCGGTGATGTGCGGCAGAAGCTGCTGCGCTGCGCGAATGAGTTCAAGTGGGTCGGACGTGGGGGAGGGAAACGTCACATCAACGGAGTGGGCCGTGGGCTCGCCGCTGAAAGACGACGTGCGGGCAAACGCGTGCAGGCTGCCCGTGACGAGTTTTTTCCTTGCCAGGCGGGCCGCGGCGCCCTGCGCGTAGACACTCAGGACCTGGCCTACCTCGCGGACGGTGGCTGCCGGCGTTGTCAACGACCGGGAGAAGAGAATCTGGCTGTTGCCCCGCGTCTCGTCCAGGACTATGCAGGGAGTACCCCGCAGTTCCAGCGCGGTGCGCATGAGGACCACCGAGAAACGCTTGCGGATCAGCAAAGGATCGGCACACTGCAAATCCCACGCCGTCTCGATTCCCATTCCATTGAGTTTGGCGCTGTTGCGCTGGCCAACACCCCAGACCTTCTGCACGGGTAGCCTTCGCAGGAGACGCTCCTGATCCGCATCGCTGATGCTGTCCCAGTGGCAGACGCCCTGGAAATGCTGGTTGTTCTTGGCCCACTGGTTGGCAAGTTTTGCCAACGTTTTGGTGGGTGCAAGCCCTACGCAGACGGGCAATCCGATGTTCTGTCGGACTCCGACACGGATGGCGCGTCCTTGGGCGAGCTGCTCTCTGGTTGTTCCAGCCAGCGCGACGAAGGCCTCATCAATGCTGTAGACCTCCGTGGCCTTGCCATGACGGCTCAGGTACTCCATGACGCGCGCGCTGAGATCGCCGTAGAGCTCGTAGTTGCTGGACAGGCCAATCAGGCCCCACTGTTCTGCCTGCGCAGAAATCTTGAACCAGGGTGAACCCATGGGGATTCCCAGGTTTTTGGCTTCGGCACTGCGCGTAATCACGCAGCCGTCGTTGTTGGAGAGAATCACCACAGGCTGGTTTTCCAGGGAAGGATCAAACGCGCGCTCCGCGGAGACGTAGAAGTTGTTAACATCCACCAGTGCAAAGCAGGAGCCTGCTGGGGGTGTCGCGCTGTAATCTGCCTGTTCAGACACGATGCAGGCACCTTGTGACAACACCCCAGACGCTCATGTCGACGTCGGCCGAGATGCTGATGTCCGCATAATCTGGGTGGTCTGCCACGAGTGCCGTTTCGGTGCCCGAGCGACGAATCCTGCGGACCATGAGCTCACCGTCAAGAACTGCTATCACCACTGATCCGCTGCGTGCTTCAAGAGATCTGTCCACGATCAGCTCGTCGCCATCGCAGATTCCAGCATTCATCATTCCATCGCCCTGGACCCGAACGATGTAGGTGCTGGTGATGTCCTTGATCAGGTGCTTGTTGAGGTCTATCCGACCGGAAAAGTAGTCCTGGGCCGGTGATGCGAAACCACGTGGCAAAAATGATTCAAGGGGAGGGGAGGACTCGGCGCCGTGTGGAGCGCGGGGGATTCGGTCAGCCAGGAAATCCATGAGCTGTCCCTTTCGTTCAGGTGGCGCAGCTTGTCCAGGTGGCGCAGTGTTCCGCTGGAGGTGTGGTCGCTGCAGGGAGGAGGAGGAACTCCGGATACTAGAATATATGTTCGATTATATCCCGCTCCGGACTGGGCGAAAAAGTGCGGTCCGGATCATGGCATGGCGGAGACTGCAGTCACGCCTGGTTCGGCCAGTCGGTGTCCGCTCGTGCCATCATCCGAAAGGGGCCTGGTGGGGCTCCGGTCCACGCGGAGCGCACAATCATCCCCACGTAATACGGAATACAGCCGTGGGTGTGGGAATTTCCTCGGATTCTTCAATTCGACTGGCATAAAAAATATAAGTAGGTATGGTTGGTGCCACGGAGACTGAAGAAAGGTACGAATTAAAGTGTCAGGAAAATCACCCAGGAATGATGTTTCGAAAAAATCGGGAAAAACACTTCTCGAAAAAAGAGCTGAAAAGCGGGCTAGGGCAGATACGTCAAGCACCCTTTTTGTAAAGCCGCGAAAGAACCAGCGCTGATCCGGACCCGTGGCCGTGGCACGGGGCAGTTGCCCCGTCCCACGGCCACCGGGCTGCGGTATATAGCCGAACGCTGCCACCGGTCCTCCGGTCCCAGGCGCACAGTGGGCTAATTTCTGGGCTTTCAGGCAGCCAGGGAGGCTCTGGCGGTTCGTTTACCCCTCAGAAGCAGGGGTAGGGATTCCTGCTGGTTGGAACTTCTCCGGCAGTGCAGGATGTGCTGCCCGATGCCCCAACAGAAAAGCTGGTAAATGCATACAAAGAAAGGACTGTTTATGCGTCAAAAGAATACGGCGCTCATCATTCCTGCGTGCCTTAATGTGCGAATTAGTCTTGAAGGAATCGAAGCCTCTCCTGCCGGGCTGCATATTCTGGTGGGTGGAACTTTTGATGCTCTGAGTTTCGGTGACTGGCACGTTTTCCTCAATGACGAAGCTGATGTTATTCCGCTACCTGCAAATATGCGTGCTGAAATCCTTCTTCGAGAAATGGGTCTGGTGTGCAATCGGGCAGTGGCTGGAACTGCCGTGTTTATTGGACATGGGCGCGATGGCCAGGATACCGACGTGCCTGCACGCCTCCTCACGCTGGCTGGGGACCTCTTTGAAACTCCCCTGGGCGCCTAGAGCCAGGGCCGGAGCCCGCCATCCCCAGAGTCCTGACGCGCATCAGTCATAAGCCGTCAGGACTGCGCACCATCGCGAAATCCGGACAGCCCAGTGCAATGATGGCACTGCCAGATTGATGCGCCGATTGGGTACCACTGTTAGGGAGTTGCCATGGATTCACGCCTTGATGCGATCAAGGAGGCTGTGCTCGCCCGGAGCCCTGGCGAGCTGGAGTTTCACCAGGCGGTCGATGAGGTCTTTCAGAGTCTTGCTCCAGTCCATCGCAGGCACCCTGAATTCCTCGATGCTGCTGTCCTGGAACGGCTCTGCGAACCTGAGCGCCAGATCATCTTCCGTGTTCCCTGGGTGGACGACGCGGGCCGCATCCAGATCAACAGGGGCTTCCGGGTGGAGTTCAACTCTGCCCTGGGACCGTTCAAGGGCGGCCTGCGGTTCCACCCGTCGGTGAACCTGGGGATCGTAAAGTTCCTCGGGTTCGAGCAGATCTTCAAGAATTCGCTGACGGGAATGCCACTGGGGGGTGGCAAAGGCGGATCAGATTTTGATCCCCGCGATCGTTCCGACGGAGAGGTCATGCGATTCTGCCAGTCCTTCATGACGGAGCTCTACAGGCATATAGGCGAGTACACGGACGTGCCTGCTGGTGACATTGGAGTGGGAGGCCGCGAAATCGGTTACCTGTTTGGGCAGTACAAGCGCATTACCAACCGTTATGAGTCGGGCGTCCTCACTGGGAAGGGCATTTCTTGGGGAGGCTCTCTGGTCCGGCCCGAAGCAACGGGATACGGCACGGTGATCTTTACGGAGCAGATGCTCAAGACCCAGGGAAAATCCATCGAAGGCCAGCGCGTGGTGGTTTCAGGATCCGGCAACGTTGCCATCAATGCCATTGAAAAAGCCCAGGCGCTGGGTGCGTTGGTGGTGGCCTGTTCCGACTCTGAGGGGTACGTGGTTGACGAAGCCGGAATTGATGTGGCCCTGTTGCGTCAGATCAAGGAAGTGGAGCGGGGCCGACTCAAGGAATATGAGGCCCAGCGTGCACGTGTCTCCTACGTCCAGGGCGGTTCGGTATGGGATGTGGATGCAACTGTGGCACTGCCATGTGCCACACAGAATGAACTCGATGGCGACGCCGCGGCGCGCCTGGTACGTAACGGTCTTCTTGCCGTAGGCGAGGGTGCGAACATGCCGTCTACCAGGCGTGCTGTCACCGTATTCCAGGAGGCGGGGATCCTGTTTGGGCCCGGTAAGGCAGCCAATGCGGGCGGTGTGGCCACCTCGGCCCTGGAGATGCAGCAGAACGCCAGTCGAGACTCATGGTCTTTTGCCCACACCGAACAGCGTCTCGCGACCATCATGGTGGACATTCATGATCGATGCGCGGCAACAGCTGAATCGTACGGAGATCCCGGAAACTATGTCTTGGGCGCCAATATCTGCGGCTTTGTGAAGGTTGCGGATGCGATGCTGGCGCAGGGCGTCATCTAGGTCCGCCAGATTTCCGGCCTAGGCCAGATCGCCTATCTAGGCTAAATCGACGCCGCCAAGTTCCAGCTCGGCGAACACGTCCTCGGGGTCCTCTGCAATGCCTGCAGTCAGGGCCCTGAGGACTGTGACGGAGTAGCCGGCCTGGACCGCGTCCAGTGCGGTGGCCCGAACGCAGTAGTCGGTGGCGATCCCAGCAATGACCACCTCATCGACGTCGTGCTCCTGCAGCCAGTCGTCCAGCCCCACGGGATCTGCCTCGTCTTCGTCCGCATCCGCCATGGGGATGGCGCCCGGTTGCCTGTCCCCGGTGGGGACGGAGTCTTCCGGTGCCAGCAATCCCTCGAAGCCGGAGTAGGCGGCAGCGTACGCTCCCTTGCGGAAATAAGCATTGATGTACTCGGTGTCGAGGTCGTGGTGCAGCTCCGCGCCGGAGGTAGCCGCTACGCAGTGGCGGGGCCAGCTGTCCACAAAGTCTGGAGTATCGGAGAAGTGCGCGCCGGGATCGATGTGCCAGTCCTGCGTGGCCACCACGTGATCAAACTCTCCGCTGTGCGCATCGAGGTACTCGCTGATGGCGCCGGCAACTGCAGAACCGCCGGCAACGGCCAGGCTCCCGCCCTCGCAGAAATCATTCTGGACATCGACAATGATCAGGGCCCGGGACATCAGATCTCCTCGTAGACGGTGGGGATGGCGGGTTCGCCGCGCTGCATGCGCTTGACGACCCCGGGAAGCTCAGCCAGCGAGGCCCGGTGCCGACGTCGTGCCTTCTCGACGGCTTCCGGTCCTGTCCAGCCGGGCAGTACCTCCCCGTTCTTGACGAAGTGATGCAGCAACTGGCGGTCATTGCCGTCATCTTCTGGCCGGTGGCCAATACCCACCAGCTCGTGCGTGGCGATACCGCGCTCGTTTAGTTTGCGCAGTGCGTACTTGCGGCCGCCCATGCTGGTCTTGTTCTTGGCCGCCTTAGCAACGGGAATGAAGGTGCCGTCCTTGTCCTGCCGGCTCACAAGCTTGTAGACCATGCTTGCTGTTGGGGCGCCGGAGCCGGTGACCAGTGAGGTGCCAACCCCATAGGAGTCCACCGGTGCCGATTGGAGCGCAGCGATGGCAAACTCGTCCAGGTCTGAGGTAACCACGATTTTTGTGTTGACGTTTCCCAGGTCATCAAGGAGCCTGCGGACCCACTGCGCCTGTGCCACAAGATCACCGGAGTCGAGCCGCACTGCACCAAGTGCGTCCCCGGCGAGGTCTACGGCTGTCCGGACGCCCGTTTCGACGTCGTAGGTGTCCACCAGTAGCGAGGTACCCGGACCCAGGGCGGCAATCTGCGCGGCGAAGGCCTCGCGTTCGGAGTCGTGGAGCAGTGTGAAGGAGTGGGCTGCTGTTCCCACGGTTTTCAGCCCGTAGCGGAGTCCCGCCTCCAGATTTGAGGTGCTGTTGAACCCGGCAATGACCGCGGAGCGGGCTGCGCCAACTGCTGCTTCCTCGTGTGTCCGGCGCGAACCCATCTCAATGCAGGGCCGGCTGCCCGCTGCACTGACCATCCGGGAGGCAGCTGAGGCGATCGCGCTGTCATGGTTCAGGACCGAAAGGATGTACGTCTCCAGGATGCAGGCCTCCGCAAACGTGGATTCGACAATCAGCAGGGGCGAGTTGGGGAAGTACGTTTCACCCTCCTGATACCCCCAGATATCGCCGCTAAACGAGAAGTTTTCCAGGTAGTCCAGCGTCAGGCTGTCCACTACTCCCGTGCGTTCAAGGAACTCCAGCTCGGCCGGGCCGAACCGGAAGTCGGCCAGGCCCTCGAGGATCCGGCCGGTCCCTGCGACAACCCCGTAACGCCTGCCGTCGGGAAGGCGACGGGCGAAGGCCTCGAAGACCGATTTCCGGTGGGCGGCCCCGGAGTGCAGTGCGGCCTGCAACATGGTCAGCTCGTAGTGGTCGGTATGCAAAGACGTGCGGGGGCGCTCCCAGCCAGCTGATGTGCTCACAAAATTCACTCTAGTGCGCATCCCCATAGAATGGACAGATGACCTTAAGTGTTGCGCTCGGCCCTGACACCCAGGAGAGCACCCGGACCGGAACAGAGACGACCACCGACGTCCTGAATGCCCCGGACGTGCCCTGGAACCTCGTGATCTGGAACGATCCCGTGAATCTCATGAGCTATGTCAGCTATGTCTTCCAGAGTTACTTCGGGTATTCGGAGTCCAAAGCGAACAAGCACATGCTCGAAGTCCACAAGAAGGGCCGTTCGATTATTGCCCATGGCAGCCGCGAGCAAGTTGAGCGCCACGCTGTCGCCATGCATGGCTTCGGGCTGTGGGCGACTGTAGAAAAATCCGATGGCGGCAAGGGTGGTTCCGGCGACGGGACTGGCCGGGGAAGGGGCAAGCGTGGCTAAGGCTTTCAGGAACGGTCTCAAAGGGATCACCGGCCACCTTGAGCCAGCTGAGCGTGAGCTCCTGCGGGGGCTTTTGGATGACGTGATTTCGATGCTGGAACCTGCCGAGCAGGCCAATGAGGACCCCTTGGCGGCACTGATCGGGTTGGACCTGAACGTCACCGAGCCAGGTGACAGGGCGCTGAAACGACTGCTCCCCAACGTCATGAAGGACGACGGCGATGCGTCACTGGAGTTCCGCCAACTCACCGAACGTTCCCTGCGGGAAACCAAAATTGGGGCGCTGCGCGCGGCCGCCCTCGACCTGGACCGGGATGAACTCGTCCTGACTGAGGCCGGGGCGGGCCACTGGTCCATGGCCCTGAACGATGTCCGTCTGGTGCTCGCTGAACGGCTCGACATCCAGGACGAGGAAGACGCTAACCACGTCCATCAGATGCAGGACTGGTCCCAGGCCGAGGACGTGGAGAGCTACTTGGCACTTGTGTACAACTTCACCACCTGGCTCCAGGAATCGCTCATGCAGGCCATGCTTGAAACCCTGGAGCGGCCATGACGGAGCAGCCGTTGGGGGACGCCCTGGTGGGCGACGTGGCGAGTCTCGCTTTGGCTCCTGACAGCGGCATGGACGCTGAGCCCTCGCTGCGGCCCATCGGTGTTTTTGATTCCGGCGTGGGTGGCCTGACAGTTGCCCGGTCCATCATTGATCAGCTTCCGAACGAGTCGATCCTCTACGTCGGGGATACGGCCCATGGGCCGTATGGTCCCCTGCCCATCGCCGAAGTCCGGGCCAACGCCCTGGGGGTTATGGACGAACTGGTGGATTCCGGCGTGAAACTTCTCACCATCGCCTGCAATTCGGCGTCGGCTGCTGTTCTTCGGGACGCGCGCGAGCGCTACACAGCCCGTTATGGCATTCCGGTGATTGAAGTTATCCAGCCAGCGGTACGGCGTGCCGTGGCTGCCACCCGGACGGGGCGTATCGGCGTCATTGGTACCTCCGCCACGGTAGGGTCACGGGCCTACGAGGATACCTTCGCGGCCGCGCCCGATTTGACAGTCACGTCGGCTGCCTGCCCTGAATTCGTGTCCTATGTGGAGGCCGGGATCACCACCGGACCGGAGCTGCTGGCCATTGCCCAGGAATATCTGGCGCCCCTGAAAGCGGCGGACGTTGACACAGTGGTGCTGGGCTGTACGCACTATCCACTCCTGACGGGCGTCATCTCCTATGTGATGGGCGACGGCGTGACGCTCGTCTCCAGCGCAGAGGAGACGGCAAAGGACGTTTATCGGGCGCTTGTCAGCCACGATCTCCAGCGCACTGCCGGACTGCGCCCGGAACACCACTTCATTGCCACCGGTGATGCCGCGCAGTTTGAGACGCTGGCACGGCGTTTCCTGGGACCGGAGGTCCTGTCGGTGCGGCACGTTGACCACGTTGCTGCGCGGTATCCCACGGGGAGCCTGGCCAGGATCACGCCAGAGATGATCGCTGCTGCACAGGCTGCGTCGGACCGTCCCCGGATCTCCCATTTTGTGGGCAACGCCGGAGGCAGTTCAAGGGGTCGTCGGCCGTGAAACTGACAATAGTGGGTTGTACCGGGTCATTTCCGGGGCCTGGCTCCCCGGCGTCGTGCTATCTGCTGACTGCCAGTGACGGCGACCGCACCTGGAAAATTGTCCTTGACCTGGGCAGTGGCGCCCTTGGTGCGATCCAGCGGTACACCGACCTGGAGGACATTGATGCGATCTTCCTGACCCACCTGCACCCAGATCACTGCATGGATCTTTGCGGGCTGCACGTTGCTGTCCGGTGGAAGCCCGGTGGTTGGAACCGGGACCGCATCCCGGTGTGGGGGCCAGCCGCTACAGCGGACCGCATGGCTACGGCCTATGGCCTGGAACTGGATCCGGGCATGCACGAAGAATTTGACTTCGCGAACTGGACAGAGCGGTCAGCGGTGACCGTGGGGCCCTACACAGTGACCCCCTACGCCGTAAACCATCCAGTCGAGGAAGCCTACGCCCTACGGGTCGAGGTCACTGAGCCTGGCGACGACGGCAATGCTGTCCGTCGAATCCTCACGTATTCCGGGGACACGGACTCCTGTTCCGGGCTAGAAGATGCCGCCAGGGATGCAGACCTCTTTCTCTGTGAGGCCGCTTTCGAAGAAGGGCGCGACGACGCCGTCAAGGACGTTCACCTGACAGGTAAACGCGCAGGCGAGGCTGCCGAAGCGGCCGGAGCAAAGCGCCTCCTGCTGACGCACCTTCCCGTCTGGACCTCGCAAACCACAGTGCTTGCAGAAGCCAAGCCAGTGTTCTCCGGGGGAGTGGCAGTGGCTGTCGCAGGCGTGCACTACACGATCTGAGCACGCTGTCGCCGCGCTGGGGCAGGTCCACGGCGTGGGTCCGCCAGTGGATAAGCTGGAAACATGACAACAGATTCAGCAGCACCAGTGGTTCGCGCAGATGGCCGCACCCCAGACCAGCTCCGTCCCATCAGCATCACCCGCGGCTGGTCCAAGCAGGCCGAAGGTTCGGCACTGATCGAATTCGGCAACACCAGGGTGCTCTGCACCGCTTCCCTGACGCCAGGCGTGCCCCGGTGGCTCAAGGGCGAGGGCCGCGGCTGGGTGACAGCCGAATATGCGATGCTTCCCCGGGCAACAAATACCCGCTCCGACCGTGAATCCGTCAAGGGTAAGATCGGCGGCCGGACCCACGAAATCTCCCGCCTGATTGGTCGGTCGCTGCGTTCCATTATTGATACCAAGGCGTTGGGTGAGAATACGATCGTGCTGGACTGCGATGTGCTCCAGGCCGACGGCGGTACGCGCACCGCAGCCATTACCGGTGCCTACGTGGCGCTCGCGGACGCCATCCGCTTTGCGCGCGACAACAAGCTGATAGCAAAAAACGCGCAGCCGCTCACCGACACCATCGCAGCGATTTCGGTGGGAATCATAGACGGTGTGCCTATGCTCGACCTGCCTTATGTGGAAGATGTCCGGGCCGAGACCGACATGAATGTGGTTGTCACGGGAACGGGTAAGTTTGTTGAGGTCCAAGGCACAGCCGAGGGTGCACCCTTTGACCGAGACGAGCTGAACAAGCTCCTGGACCTTGCACTGCTGGGAACAACCCAGCTCGCCGCCATCCAACGCGAAACCCTGGCGGACACCCTGTGAGCCCAACCCAGGCTGCCGGACCGCGCCTGGTTCTTGCAACTCACAACGCGGGAAAGCTGCGGGAGTTGCGTGAGCTTTTGAGGGATCAGGTACCAGGGCTGGATGTTGATACCCAGGTGGTGGACGCAGCCGCCGTGGGTGGCCCCGACGTTGCTGAAACCGGCGTCACGTTTGCCGAGAACTCCCTGCTCAAAGCCCGTGCCGTGGCGCAGGCAACGGGCCTGGTGGCTATCGCTGACGATTCCGGGCTGGCAGTGGATGTCCTGGGTGGAGCGCCGGGAATTTTCTCTGCCCGGTGGTCAGGCGGGCATGGCGATGACCAGGCCAACCTGGATCTCCTCCTGGCCCAGCTCAGTGATATTCCAGACGCTCACCGTGGTGCGGCATTTGTCTGTGCGGCAGCGTTGGCGCAACCTGGCCATGGTGCCGAGACTCCCACGGTTGTCCAGTATGGGCAGTTGGCTGGAACACTGTTGAGGGAGCCTCGCGGAGCCGGTGGGTTCGGTTACGATCCGATCCTGCAACCCACAGGCGAAACGCGCAGTTGTGCAGAATTAAGTGCGGCAGAAAAGAATGCCATCAGCCACCGAGGACAGGCTTTCCGGGCATTGCTGCCAGCCATAGTGGAGGCCCTGGCCCAAGATTGACGGGAGTGTCCTTCCCGCAGGCGCAGAGCACACAATCCAAGCGACAGTGAAAGGCCAGACGTGGAAAGTGAAGACGGCCGCGGTGTGGAGGGACAGACGTCCATCAGCGATCTCCTGGACGAATCCCTGGGCACAGCGCCCATCCAGCTTTCCCTTCCGCTCCATATCCACATTGCGCAGGGTGAGTACCGGCGCATGTGACGCATGAGCGATGCTCCGGGACGTGGACCTGGCCCGTTGTGGACCTGGCAGTTCCCGGACCTGGCACGTCCATGGTTCCACAGACACAACCGCCCGGCAGGAGGACCTGCCAGGCGGTTGTGTCTGTTCGGGAGGATACCCCAGGGCTGGGATGGGCAGACTCAGCCCTGGTGGCCCGTGGTATCGCGGGGTGTCTTGTGCTGATCGCTGGGAAGGTGTTCTTCGATGAACTCATCCACGGGTTCAGTGCCATAGGTCTTGGCCTGGCGCTTGGCAGACATGCCGCGCAGGACCTCGATCGCCACGGGAAGCACCGAGATCACCACAATGGCAATGAAGATGATGTCAATGTTGTTGCCCACCCAGCTGAACTGGCCTAGCCATGCTCCCAGGAGCGTGACCCCGCCGCCCCAGAGAACAGCGCCAATGACGTTGAAAAGGAAGAACTTGCGCTTGTCCATCTGCGCAACTCCCACAATGACCGGGACGAACGTGCGGATGATGGGGACAAAACGTGCCAGGATCAGAGCTTTGCCACCGTGCTTTTCGAAAAACGCGTGGGCACTCTCAACGTTCTCGCGTTTGAAGAGTTTGGAGTTCGGTTTATTGAAGATTGCGGGTCCGGCCTTAGACCCGATGAGGTACCCGGTTTGGTTACCCAGAATGGCAGCAACAACAATCAGCGCGCACATGGCCCAAAGGTTGAATTCGATGGCGCCGGTGGAGACCAGGAGGCCAGCGGTGAACAACATGGAGTCGCCCGGCAAGAAGAAGCCGAACAGGAGGCCCGTTTCGGCGAACACGATGCCGCAGACCACCAGCACAACCCACGGCCCCAAGGGTGAATCGCGAAGGAATACATCGGGATTCAGCCAATCGGGCAGGAACGAGGCAAGCTGTGGGCTTACTGGACCGGCACCTCCGAACATGGCTACGGCAACGTCAGTCAATAGGGGAGAGTTCACCCTCCAAGGGTACTTGACCCCTTGGCCACGGCACGGTGTCCAGAGGGGCGATCCCGGTGGCGGTAAAGTTGGACCGTGGCTTTGGACTTTACTGCGATCGATTTTGAGACGGCGAACGGTTTCCGTGGATCTCCCTGTTCCGTTGGATTGAGTAAGGTCCGCAATGGTGTTGTGGTCGAAGAAGCGTCCTGGCTGATGATGCCGCCGGAACGGCACGACCGTTTTGACCATCACAATGTCCGGATCCACGGCATTACACCCGCCAGCGTTGCTGGCAGCCCCCGGTTTGGGGAGCTGTTCCCCGAAATTGGCGCGTTCATCGGTTCCGATATCCTCGCCGCGCACAACGCAGCCTTTGACCTTGGCGTGATTAGATCCGCCCTGGAAGTTTCCGGGCTTCCAGGCCCGGCGTACGACTACGTCTGCACAGTGGTCCTTTCACGCAGGTGTTATTCGCTTGTCTCGAACTCCCTGCCTTTCGCTGCCCGGGAGGCGGGGGTGCCCCTCGTCAACCACCATGACGCAGCGGAGGACGCCCGCGCCTGCGCTGGGATTCTTGTCGACATTGCTGCACGCAACGGAGCCAACAGCATTGGGGAACTTTACCTCTCCCTGGGCCTGACAATGCCGCACCAGCCCGCCTTTGATCCTGGCCGGGATGTCCTCTCCAAAGCGACACTGACAGCATTGGCGGCCCTGGATACGCCAACCACAGTGCGTGCGTACATGAGTGGCTGGCCAGAGGAGGGCGCCAATCCTGCCCCCAACCTGGATGCCGAACCCGGCCACCCGCTCTTTGGACAGACAGTGGTCTTTACCGGCGAAATGAGCATGCGCAGGCCGGAGGCAAAAGAACTCTCCGCTGGTCTTGGTGCTACGCCGGAAAGCCGTGTCACGGGTCGGACCACCGTGCTTGTGGTGGGCGATGGCTTCGATGCCGGTGACCTCAGATCCGGCCGGCTGACTGGCAAGGCCAGGCGTGTCCTGGAGCTGCACGAAAAGGGCCAGCAGATCGAGGTTGTCTCGGAGGGTGAATTCCTGCAGATGGTGGCTGGCGTCTCCGTAGGCTGAGTGGGCATGGGGGTGAGCCGCAGCTCGTGTGGGGGCTAGGGAGTTTCGGGCTCATTCCGTTCCGGTCCGACTGTCACGGACACGAGCTGACGGGCCACGCCGCGGATTGTGTCCTGGCCGTCCAGGACGGCCAGCCACTGCTCTGGCAGGCACTCCGTTCCATAGAGGGCTCCGAGGATGTTGCCGGTGAGTGACCCGGTGGAGTCACTATCGCCGTCGTGGTTAACTGCGAGGCGCACCGCTGCTGCAAAGTGGTCGGCGGGAGCGAGCTGGCCCGCGGGACCGCTGGCCGTGACCAGGGCCGCGTACAGTGCGATCGCCAGTGCCTCTTCGGCTACATAGCCCAACCCCAGTTCCTCTGTCATGGCCTCTGGCCCGCGATGCCCGGTCGCTGCCAGGCGGAAGGCAGCCTCGAGGCGTTCCGCTACCTCAGGTGCCGGAGCTTCCACCGAACGGGAGTAGTCGACGGCGGTCCCGGCAGCCTCCGCAAGGCTGTTACCGGCTGCCAGCTGGTGGATCAGGTTGCTGAAGGCCGCTGATGCCTGGCGTGCCGCCGGGTGGCCATGCGTGAGGGAAGCGGCATCCGAGCTCAGGCGTGCAGCTGTGCTGGCGTCGATATGGGGGATCAGCCCAAACGGTGCAGACCGCATGACCGTCCCGCAGCCTTTCGCCTGCGGATTGACCGGCCGCGAGGCGGTTCCCATTTCACCGGTTGCCAGCCCGCTGATGCAGGCACGGCCGGGACCCCGACGCTGGCGCAGTACGGCCTGCCCATCAATCCAGCGAGGCTGCGGGTGCGGGGCATGCACCGGTGCTGGCTCACCCTGGGTAGCCAGCCATCGCAGGTACGCCAACCACAGGCATGCGTTGACGTCTGCGCCGATTCCGTCGTTGGCCCACTCAAGCGCCTCCACCAGGCCATCCACTGTGTAGAGCGTCAACTGGGTGTCATCGGAGAACCCGGGTGTGCCACCGTCAACAGCCAGATCGTTCAAGGTTGCGAGGCCATCCACCCCGAAGAGCTGCCTGATATCGGCCAGGGAACGCTGTTCGACCGGATATCCGAGGGCGTCGCCTAGAGCTCCACCGAGCAGGCATCCATAGATTCGGGACGAATGGGAAGGGGCTGGGCCGGCGGCACTGTTGCTCATTGCACCTAACCTACCGTTTGCGCCCAGGCCCCACGGCCAGGACGCCCGGAACCGCCAAGATCCTGCCGCTCGGGGAGGAGGCTGGCCACGTGGGTGGAAGGGACAGGGTGTGGTGTTGGGAGTGGCGGTGGCCGGATCCAGCGCACTCTCAGGAACCATCCAGCCACAACTGCCAGACTTCTGTTCAGACATGCCCCGCAGCCGGGGCAAACGGTTCACCTGGCAACAACGTGCCGGACGCTACTCACCACCAGAGGATGCCCACCATGAAAACTCCCGCGCCCACCACTGGAAGCAGTACCCTGCCCGGGCCTGCGCCCGTTGGATCCGGAGCCCCCACTGGCCCTGCTGGGAAGGCCACGCAGACGGAACAGTATTCCGCTGGCCTCTTGGGCAGGCTTGGCGCCGAGGGTTTTGGCAGTTTTATTGTTGTTCTGCTGGGGCTGGGCCTGCCGCTGTTCATCCTCCCGCAGCTGAGCCCGCTGTCGTCGGCGCTGGCCACCGGCCTGACGATCAGTGCCGTCATGCTGGCCTTCGCGTACGTTTCCGGGGGTCACTTCAACCCGGCAGTGACAGTGGGGCACCTTGTTGCTGGGCGGATACGTCTTGCGGATGCCGCCGGGTATGTGGTGGCGCAGGTGGTTGGCTCAGTGCTGGCCGCCGTCGCCCTTTTCGGAATCCTGCGCACTGTCCCCAGCATTCAGGACACGCGCGCAGCCTTTGATACTGTCACTGCCGGCTACGGTGAACACGCCGTCAGCCAGATGTCATGGGAGGGCGTCCTCCTGGTGGAGGTCCTCGGCAGCGCCATTCTGGTTGCCGTGTTCCTGGCCGCCACTGCCAGGGACAACAGACACCGCCTCCTCGCACCGCTGGCCGTGGGGTTCACCATGGCAGCGCT
Source organism: Pseudarthrobacter sp. PS3-L1 (assembly GCF_030063285.1). Lineage (GTDB taxonomy): Bacteria > Actinomycetota > Actinomycetes > Actinomycetales > Micrococcaceae > Arthrobacter. The sequence continues at coordinate 552,376 of NZ_JASISU010000004.1, forward strand.
GCTCCAGCTGGGCCAGGCCACCGGTAACGCACCGTTCAACCCGGCCAGGGCAACAGCATCATCGCTTTTCGGCTCAAGCTGGGCAGTTGCCGAATTGTGGGTATTCTGGGCTGCACCCGTGGTCGGTGCCGTTGTTGCGGGCCTGATCTCCCGCCTTATCGCGGGAAGTTATGGTGCCTCGGCAGCAGCACGGGACGCCCTTCGGGAAACGGACGACGCCGACGCCCTGGAGGCGTTCGACGCTGGGGATGAGCCTGCCGAGGGCACCGTAGCGGAAGACTCCCAGGACACTGTCACGGACAGGGGTGCCGGCAAGCGCGCCCCGACATCCGGGCCTGATGCAAGTTCCCCTGCCGTTCCGGCAGCGTCGGCCACCGATGATGCCCGCGATTTCTTTGACGGCAAAAACCGCTGACGTTGCCCTGCGAGGATGCCACCGGAACTGTTGTTTCGGTGGCATCTGCCGTTAAACGAGGTGCAGTAAACGAGATGAAGTGCCAGGGGAGACGTTCAGCCAGGCAGTTGTGCCGGGTTACGCCAGTGTCTGTGCCAGCCACTAGCGTTGAGGCATGTTGTTATTGCACACGTCAGACTGGCACCTTGGCCGTTCCTTCCACGGTGTCGGGATGCTTGCTGCCCAGCGTGATTTCGTTCAGCAGCTGGTCCGTACCGTGCAGGAGCGCAGCGTGGATGTTGTGCTGATTGCCGGTGATGTTTATGACAGGGCTCTGCCCGCAGTTGACGTTGTACGCCTCCTTGATGATGCCTTGGCGGCTATCACAGCCGCCGGCGCCCGAGTGGTCCTTACAAGCGGCAACCACGACTCTGCCATCAGGCTGGGATTTGGCTCGCGACTACTGGAAAACGGTGGAGTCTCTATCCGGACAACGCTGGATGCTCTGGCGGACCCGCTCCTGCTTCCCCTTGACGACGCCGAGGACAGTCCTCTTCTCGCCATCTACGGCATTCCCTGGTTGGAGCCACGGCTTGTGGCCGACCAGCTGGCAGCCCCAGCGGCTAGCCACTTCGACGTCACCAAAGCGGCCACGGATCGAGTCCGCGAGGACCTAGCCGCGCGCTCTGCAGAGCGAATTGTCCACTCGGTAGTTCTGGCGCACACCTTCGCCAGCGGAGGCATCAGCTCTGACAGCGAACGTGACCTCAGCATCGGGGGAGTGGGGGCCGTGCCACTGGATCTCTTTGACGGCTTCGACTATGCAGCGCTGGGTCACCTCCACGGCCGCCAGATGCTTTCGGAGACTGTCCGTTATTCCGGCTCACCGCTGGCCTACTCGTTCTCCGAGGCCGGACACCGCAAAGGGGCCTGGCTGGTGGACGTCCAGCCAGCAGGTGTGGTAGGCGTTACGGGAATCGACTGGACGCCGCCCCGGAATTTGGCAGTCCTGCGGGGCACGCTGGAGGATCTGCTTGCCGATCCCGCCCATGTCGAAGCCGAGGGGGCGTTGTGTCAGGTGACACTGACTGACTCGCGCCGGCCCACCCAGGCCATGGAACGTGTGCGCAGCAGGTTTCCAGACACCCTTGTCCTGGCTTTTGATCCCACGGGCGGAACCACGTCCGCGCAGCAAAGCTACAGCAGCCGGATCGCCCAAGCGCCAGATGAGCTCGCTGTTTGCAGCGGTTTCCTTGACCACGTCCGCGGCTGGGGGCCGGATGACGTGGAGCGCACCGCACTTGCCGAAGCCCTGGATACCGTTCGTCTAAAGGAGGGCTCCCTATGAGAATCCATCGCCTGAGGATGTCAGCCTTTGGTCCGTTTGCTGGCACGGAAGACGTTGACTTCGACAGGCTCGGCAGCCACGGGCTCTTTCTGCTCAACGGCGCCACCGGAGCGGGTAAAACCAGTGTGCTGGATGCCATCTGCTTTGCGCTCTACGGCTCCGTCCCAGGTGCCCGGCAGGACGGCAAGAGGCTTCGCAGCGATCATGCTGACCCAGGTCAGGAACCGTCGGTTACCTGCGAATTTTCGGCCCAGGGTCGCTATTTTGAAGTCTCTCGGTCACCTGCCTGGGACAAACCCAGCGCCAGGGGAAAGAACGGCTTCACCACACAGCAGGCCAAGACCCTGCTGCGGGAACGTGTTGATGGCTCCTGGGAAGAGAAGTCCGGCCGGAATGACGAAGCCGGGGCCGAGATCACAGGTCTGCTGTCGATGGACCGGGAACAGTTCACCCGCGTGGTCATGCTCCCACAGGGCGACTTTGCCGCTTTCCTGAGGTCCAAGGCCACTGAACGCACAGACCTTCTGCAGAAACTCTTCGGCACCCAGCGTTTCGAATCAGTGGAACGCGAACTCGCTGAGCGCGCAGGTGCAGCGCGCCAGGCCGTAGAGAGGATCAACGCCCAGATTGATCTTCTGGGCGCACGCGCCAGGACCGAGAGTGAATCCCTCCTCACCGATGACGTCCAGTTGCCCGATGATCCTTCCGAGCAGGTCGATTTCCTGCTGGCAACTGCCCATGCGCAGGAGACCAAGAGTGCAGCAGCTTCTACGATGGCTGAGCAACGGAACCGCGACCTCCAGTCCCAGGTGGAGCGCCTCACAGCTCGTGCTGCCCGGGACGACAACCTCCTCGCACTACGGGAGCGTCAGTTAGCTGCTGACGCTCAGGCGGAAATGCTCGTCACGGCAGCAGAGCGGATGGCTGCGCACCACAGGGCGGCACGGCTCAGCGGAGAACTCTCGGCAGTGGATGCCGCGCAGGTCGCGGCCGAACGGGCGGCTGATGATCGGGCCGACGCTTTGGGTCTCCTTCGAATGGCTGTTCAGGACGACGCAGAATTGGCGGAGGCTGCCAGCTCGTCCGGCGATGTCGATATTCCTGCTGAACGCTCACGGCTCCGTTCAACGCTCGCAGTTGTCGAAGCGCGGATTCCTGATGAGGATCGTTTGGTGGCGCTGGGCAGCGAGGAGCAAGCCCACCGGGTTCAGCTGACATTGCTCAGCGAGAAACGCGTGACTTTTGAGACGTCTGTTGCCCGGCTGCGGCTAGAGCTTGCGGCGGTGACGGTCCGAAGCGGGGAGTTGCGCGATGCCGCCGCCGATCTCGCATTGCGTCTGAAGGAAGCAACGGCTGCCGCTGACCTGGTGAGGGTCGTGGGTCAGTACCGCGCGGCAAACGTGCTGACGGAAGAGATCCAGGAGCGTCACCGGCAAGCCACCGACACCTATCTAGGCGCGCGCACCAGGTGGCTTGACCTGCGCGAGGAGCGTCTGCAGAACGCTGCCGCGGAATTGGCTGGGCAGCTCGTGGATGGCCAAGCATGCGCGGTGTGTGGAAGCCTGGAACATCCCGATCCGCCGACCTCCGCTTTCCTGGTTCTGGATCTCGCGCAGCAGGAACAGGATGCTCAGGATGCATCGGAACGTGCTGAGAAGATCGTGGCAACCGTCGGAGCCGAGCTGTCCGAAGCACAGCAGAACCGTGCCGCCCTCGCCGGTCAGGGGGGCACGGCGGACCCAGCAGAAGCGGAATCCGCTGCCGCCGCTGCCAAAGTAGCAGCTGATGGGGCCCAGGCAGCAGCCCAGGAGCTCGGCCTGCTGGATAACCACCAGGAGCGCCTCAGCGAAGAGCTTGAGGCTGCGGAGGCAACACTAGCCGCGCATGGTGATGATTACCTGACGGCTCAGACGTCCCTGATGTCGGTCACGACCCAGCAGCAGGCGCTTGTTGAGTCGTTGGCACCACTGCGTGCAGGGCATGCCAGTCTCGAGCACAGGATACGTGCCATCAACTCCTCGCTGACCAGCCTCGAGGCCGCCCACACAGCAACCATGCAAGCCGAAAAGGCAACCGCGCAATCCGTTCACGCCCTGGAGCGCCTCACCCAGGCCTTGCCCGATAGCGGCTTTACCCATGCGGATGATGCCAGGGTGGCTTTGCTTGCCGATCCTGAGCCAGCTGATCTTCAGGACATCCTCCGGCGAGGCCACGATGAACAGGCACGACTGGCTGAACTGTGGGAGAGTGCCGACATCCAGCTGGCCGTAGCGGAACAGGAACAAGGCCTGCACGTCTCTGTGCACGACATAGAGCTTGCCCGGTTCCAGGCCGCTGAGGCTGCTAGGGAAAATTCTGCGGCCAGCCTCGGCGCGGGACTTGCGGTGCGCAGATGTGAGGTCCTGCAGTCCGTGGCCCGTGACATGGCGCTGGCTCTCGATAGCGCAGGAGCTCCGAGGCGTCACGCGGAGATGCTCACCGGAGTAGCGGAAGCAGCCGCCGGGAGGGGCGAGAATTCGTTTCGTATGAGCCTGAACAGCTACGTTCTTGCTGCTCGCCTGGAGCAGGTCGCCACGGCAGCCTCTGAGCGGCTGGTGGCCATGAGCGATGGACGTTATCTGCTGCAACACACAGATGCCAAGGCGGCGCGAGGAGCAAAGTCTGGGTTGGGGCTGCAGGTTGTGGACCAGTGGACTGGCCACCAGCGCGATACCTCAACCCTCTCTGGCGGCGAGTCGTTCATGGCGGCACTGTCACTCGCGCTTGGCCTTGCGGATGTTGTCCAGCAGGAGGCAGGCGGAGTGGAAATTGAGACCCTGTTTGTTGACGAGGGATTCGGCAGCCTTGATGAGCAGGCGCTGGAACAGGTCATGGATGCACTGGAGAACCTGCGCGACGGCGGACGGGTGGTGGGGCTGGTCAGCCACGTCGCAGAAATGAAACAACGGATTGGTACCCAGCTGCAGGTCATTAAGGGCAGGCACGGTTCCACTCTCGAAATCTCGGAGAATCTTGTCTCCTAGGCAAGCCCTGCAGTGCTGATTTACGCGTGGTCCGGAGGTTGGATCACGGGGTCGCTGACCACGTATAATGGGACGGTAACCGGGTTTCGCGCATCGGGAGGCAGGGACGACGCGCTCGCATAGAACGAGCCCGAAAGTTGACATTCTCAACCTCACTTAATCCCACGCCCGACTCCGGCAGTCGCGAGTCCGACCCCAGCGTTCCAGTGGATCCTCAGATCGTGGAAAGCCCGCAGGACACCGATGCTGTCCAGCCTGTGCAAAGGTCTTCTCCTGGCACGGGTCGCTTCGCTCAGTTGGGTGTGCTGGCCGGCACTGGATTTATCCCCCTGGGTCTCTTTGCCAGGCTGCCGCTGGCCATGCTCACAGTCGGGACCCTGACCCTCGCCACCTCCGTAACCTCCTCCTATGCGCTCGGTGGTGCAGCCGCAGGTGCAGTGGGTATCGGTTCTGCGCTTGGGGCGCCACTGTTGGGCGCCTTGGCGGATCGCAAAGGTCAACGCCCTGTCCTGCTGACCGCAGCCATCCTCAACACCGTCGCTGTTGTGGTGCTGATTCTGGTCGCTTACGGTCTGTCACCGGAAAGTTCCTACACCAGTGCGCTCCCCGTCCTGTTAGCGGCGCTTGTTGCCGGGGCGACATGTCCGCAGGTCGGCCCACTCGCGAGAGTGCGGTGGATGGCGCTCACCTCGGCCCGGCCCGGACCTCACGGATCCGCGCGCGACCTGGATACAGCCCTGTCATATGAAAGCACCGCTGATGAGCTGACATTCGTGATGGGACCCGCTCTAGTGGGAATCCTGGCGAGCCTTGTGGCACCGTGGTTGCCACTCGCCATTGCGGCAGCACTGACCATTACGCTGGTCCCACTGTTCGCAGTGCATCCTACCGAGCGGGCTGTACCCAAGCGGCGCAAGGTTGAAATTCCACCCAACGAGGCCTCAGGCAACCCATCAGCCGGACATGGCGCGGCGGCGGACTCTACCGTCACTCCGCGACGTCGGCCCGCAGCCACAGTGGTATTGCCTGTTCTTGCCATGGTGTTCATGGGGACATTTTTCGGTGGTACGCAGACTGCTCTGAGTTCCTTCGCCGCTGGCTTTGCAACCTCCGACATCGCAGGACTTCTCTATTCCGTCATGGGCCTCAGTTCAGCAGCGGCCGCTTTGTCCGTGGCCTACTGGCCAGCGTCAGTGGCTGTGCGTCTGCGCTGGCCGCTCTGTGCGGCCGTGATGGCAGGGCTGTCGCTCCTGCTCCTGCTGCCCACTGGAGCCGGCTCCATGGTCCTGACCCTGTTCATCCTGGGGCTGCCCGTGGGGCCGGTCATGGTGACGGTATTCGCCATCGGCGGGAAGCTCGCACCTCCTGGAAGCCTCGGCACTGTCATGACGGCGCTGGCCAGCGGCATCGTTGCAGGTACGGCGCTGGGCGCGGCTGTCGCCGGCCAGTTGGCGCAGCAGCTGGATTCCACTGCAGCATTCCTTGTTCCGGTGGGCGCTGCCACAGGCCTGTTCCTCCTCGGATGTGCGACGGCTCTTGTCCTCAAGGACCGGGACAAGACCGTATAGACCTGGGTGGTCAGCACATCCCATGTCGACGGCTTGCTCGGCATGCGGATACGTGCTGGTTCCTCAGCGGAGCTGCTCCTCGATCCTGGCGGCACTGGCTGCGAGGTCCTGGCCGATGCCAGCAGGGTCGTGCGCAGCGCGTATGTAGACCACTGCCAGCGCGGCTGGCTTTCCCGACGGAATCCTGATGGGCGAGGCCAGTGAGGAAACACCCGCTATTACTTCGTCGTGGCTGGCTGCATACCCTTGTTCTCGTGCTGCACGTGCCTCCGGGCGGTATGGAAGACCAGTGGCCATCACGTTCCATTGGGTTTCCGTGAAAGCGGATTGGATCGCGATCCCGGGCGCGCCCCGAGTGAGCGGGTGCCTGGTGCCAGGTGCCTGAGCCAGGGCGGCTCCTGACTGCCGGGGTTCCACTGCAACCAAAGTGACACAGTCCTGATGGTCCCAGATTGCCACAAAAGCGGTCATGGTCAGCGAATTAGCGAGGAGCGAGAGCTCAGGCAGGGCCGCCGACTGCAAGGTCCGCGAGACACCACGGGCCAGAACAGCCAGCCCAGATCCTGGCAGGACCCGGCCGGCATCGTCGCGAACCACCAGTGAATGGTCCTCCAGGGTCCGCAGGATCCGGTATGCCACTGATCGGTGGACTCCCAGGGCAGCGGTCAGTTCGCCGATGCTGAGCGGGACTGCCGCTTCGGCCAGGATCTCGAGGGCGCGTATTCCGCGGGAGAGGGTCTGGGCAGGGGAGGGGGCTGGACCGTCCCGGCGCACGTTTCCACCCTTCGCCCCGGCGGAGGCCAGATCGTCGGCATGGTCGCTGTGGGGGCCTGGCATCGGGATCATTGATCCATCCTAGGGTCGGTCGGCGCTAGTTTGCGGCGGGCCGCCACGAGCGGAGTCGGGTCAAGGAACTTCCCATATCCGTGTCATGAATCACAGTTCTGTTGTAGGGTTAGCCAACTGACCGTTCTGTCAGTAATTCAGAAAGTGTCCCCGAGGCTGCACCTGCTGCCCTGAACAATGGAGTTTAGATGACTGTATCGAGCGTGGATTCAGAAGCGGGGCCAAGCACCCGAAGGGAAGAGCGCAAGGTTTTGGCAGGAACCCTGGTGGGTACCACTATCGAGTGGTACGACTTTTTCATTTTTGCCCAGCTGACAGCCACGCTGCTATCGCCGCTGTTCCTGACACCACTGCAGGAGTCCGCGCCGGGCGTGGCACAGATCCTCTCCTTCGCCCTTATTGGCATCAGTTTCCTGTTCCGCCCACTCGGCGCCATTGTGGCGGGACACCTCGGCGACCGGCTTGGCCGAAAGTCTATGCTGGTCTTCACCCTGGTGATGATGGGAGCGGCCACGGCACTGATTGGTGTCCTGCCCACCTACAGCAGCATCGGAATCTGGGCCCCCATCCTGCTGATCACGCTCCGCGTGATCCAGGGCTTCTCCGCAGGTGGCGAATGGGGTGGGGCCGCACTGATGGCCGTTGAGCACGCTCCCCTGAACAAACGTGGCCTCTTCGGTGCCTACCCGCAGATCGGCGTACCGGTTGGCATGATCCTTGCTACCGGACTCCTGTTCTTCCTGAATACGTCCATGGCCAAGGAAGACTTCGCAGCTTGGGGTTGGCGTATCCCGTTCCTGCTCTCGGTGGTGCTGATTGTGGTCGGATTCCTGATCCGGCGCAAAGTTGATGAAAGCCCCGTTTTCAAGGAGTTGGCGCTGCGCAAAACGGAGAGCAAGGCTCCCTTGGGCGAACTGTTTCGCAACAACACCAAGGAAGTTGTCCTCTCCGCAATGATCTTCATCGGCAATAACGCTGCCGGGTACCTGCTGATCGCGTTCTTCATCTCCTATGCAACCAAAACCCTGCTGATGCCCACACCGCAGATTCTTCTTGCCACCACCCTTGCCTCGTTTGGTTGGCTTATCTTTACCATGCTGGGCGGGTGGGTGTCGGACCGGATTGGGCGGGTTAGGACATTCCTGATGGGCTACGGCATCATCTTTGTCTGGATGATTCCCATGTTTGCACTCATCGATACTGCCAACATCTGGTTGTACGGACTTGCGCTGTTTGTCCTTACCATCGGCCTCGGTCTCTCCTACGGCCCCATGTCCGCGATGTATGCCGAGATGTTCCCGGCCCAGGTCCGGTACTCCGGCATTTCGATCGGCTACGCCCTGGGGGCTATCCTCGGTGGCGCCTTTGCGGCGACCATTGCCGAGGCACTGCTCCAGGCCACAAAATGGTCCGGTTCCGTAGGCATCTACATCATGGTGTTGTGCGTCATTTCCTCGATCGGGGTCATCCTTGCCAAGGAAACCCGTGGCCGGCCGTTGGGAGTCGAATCCTGAGCCTGCACATCATGCAGGGACGGCCGCGCAACTGCCAGTGTCCCGTGGCCTTACCCGCGTGATACCGGACCCGTGGGTTGCTGGGCGAGAAGGTGACAGACGACGTCGTCGTCCGTCACCTTCTCAAACTCTGTATAAAAAGACCCCACCGCGTGGAATTTTCCGGGCAGGTGCAGGTACAGCACGGCGTCGCTGACCCGGTCCAACGCGGCGGCGGCCACGGCAGAAGCGACCGGCGCCAGCACCACAACGCTTCCGGCACCGCTGGCGCGGACTGCCTCCACGGCGGCACGCATGGTTGCTCCGGTGGCCATTCCGTCGTCCACGAGGAGGACTGTTGCATCGGTGACGCTACGCTGAGCCGCACCGTACAGCGCTGCCCGCCTGGCCACTTCGGATCTCTCCTGGACCTCGATGGCCGCCAGGCTCGTCCGCGTAACCCCGTGGGCCTGGACTCGTGCGTGCAGGGGCTTGTTCAGCAGCCGAACGCACTTTCCGCCGATCCACGCCACAGCACCAAATGCTGTCTGGTCGAATCCTGGGATTCCCAGCTTCCGGACCGGCAGTGCGTCCAACGGGAGTTCCAGTGACCGGGACAGGGCCGCCGCCACAGGAACCCCGCCGCGCGACAGACCGACCACCACAGTTCTGGGCCGGGCCCGGTAGTGCGGTAGGAGTTCGGATAGTCGCTCCCCGGCGTCGGTACGATCCTTGAACAGGAAACTCATGAAAGAAATGCCTGACGATGCACTCCTCCAGCGTACTCCCAACGTCGGAGCAGGTCAGGGCGCAAGAAACTCGATAGCTGCCTGTTTGAAAGCCCTGTTGGTCAATACGTTTGTGTGGTTCCTGCCCGGAATCAGCAGTTCCTTCACTGCCGTGCCGGCAGCCGTGGCTATCGAGGCCAATACTGGCAGCGTAACTGCGCGCTCGTCCTGATCGCCTGCCACCAGGAGCATGGGCATGTGCGGGACAGCCTCCGCGGCATCGAAGGGCTCGGACTTGATGGCCTCGACCAGGGACAGCAGGGCGAAAATATTGTTGCTCGGCAGGAGCTGCGCCATCCGCAACAGCCCTGCGGTGGACACATCCTGGATGGGAGTCCCGTCAGCGAGGTGCTGCTGGGCCGCTGAAAGGTCAAAATCTGCCAGCGGATCGGCGCTGTTGGGACCGCCCAGAACAAGCCGATGGACGAGCTCCGGTTGGGTTGCGCCAAACTCCCATGCGAGCCGGGACCCCAGCGAATACCCGATCACGTCGAGGCCACTGCTTGAATCGCCGCTCATCAGGGGACGTGCTCCGGCGTCGGTGACAATCTGGAGGAGGTCGGCGCGGATTCTGCTTGGGGAATACGAGTCGCAGTCATCTGGGGCTGCGCTGCGGCCGTGTCCGGGAAGGTCCACCGTGATGACCCGGCGGCCAGCACCCAGCAGAGCGGCAACCCAGCCCGTGGCTTCCCAGTTCAGGGCAGATGACGAGGAAAATCCGTGGATCAGGAGAACGGGGCGGTTCCCAATGGCAGCATCCTGTGGTTCATGGACCTGGACAAACAGCCGGGGGTCCGTTCCTTCCACGGTGTGGGTAGGTGCTTCTCCGCTATGTCTGCCGCTCATGGCCCTCAGTCCTCGTCAAGTACGGCGCTCAGGCGGACCCGGCGCTTCGGTGCCTCATCTTTCGGAACAGTTCCCACAATACCGGCGGAATCGTCGGGTACGTCAAAGACAATCAGGGGCTGTCCCACGCTGATGCTCTGACCGGGCTCGCCGTGGATGCGGAGCACCTTGCCAGCCTGGGGGCTGGGAAGTTCGACGGCGGACTTGCTGGTTTCCACCTCAACCAGCGGTTGATTGCGTTCCACCTGGTCCCCGGGGGCCACGAGCCATTCAAGCACTGTCGCCTCGATCAGGCCCTCGCCCAGATCTGGCAGCGGAAAAGTCAGTTCAGCCACGCTTGTACTCCAATACACGTTGAATGCCATAGAGAATGCGGTCCACGTTGGGGACATATTCGTCCTCGAGATCGCCTGACGGGTAGGGAACATCGAATCCGGTGACTCGTTCCACGGGGGACCGCAGCGTATCAAAGCAGGAAGCGGTGATCAGTTGAGCCACCTCAGCCCCCAGGCCAGACGTCAAAGGTGCTTCATGGACGACAACAGCGCGCCGCGTCCGTCCAACGGATTCAGCCAGCGTGACGCCGTCGATCGGCGAGAGCCACCGAAGGTCCAGTACCTCGACGTCGATTCCATCTTCCGCGGCAAGTTCAGCTACCTGCAGGCATCGCGCCACCATGGCACCCCAGGCAACCAGCGTGAGGTGCCTGCCGTGCCGGGCAATCCGCGCTCCCGCCAGATCATCACCGGGCGCAGCTTCGACAGGGGCCTTCTGCCAGTAACGGGCCTTGGGCTCCATGAAGATTACCGGATCGGGACTCGCCGCAGCGTACCGCAGCAGGTGGTAGGCCTGATGTGGATCGGCTGGGGAAACCACCTTGAGCCCAGGGACATGGGCAAAAAGTGCCTCAAGGCTTTCGCCATGGTGTTCAGGTGCCCTGATACCGCCAAAGCTGGGAACGCGCAGTGTGATCGGCATCGGCATGGTGCCGCGGCTGCGATAGTTCAGCCGGGCTATCTGACAGACAATCTGGTTGATCGCCGGATAGGCGAAGCCATCGAACTGGACCTCAGGCAGGGGAGTGAAGCCAGCCATGGCCAGGCCCGCTGCCAGGCCCAGGATTCCCGATTCTGCAAGGGGTGTATCGAAGACCCTTGAGCTTCCGTGTTTCGCCTGAAGCCCGTCCGTGACACGGAATACGCCACCGAGGTGGCCAACGTCCTCACCGAAAACCAGCGCTTTGGTGTTGCTCGCCAGGATTTCATCCAGCGCAGTGTTCAAGGCCTGCTGCATGGACAGGACGCGAGGCTCCTGGATATGCGTGGTGTGGACTTCTGCGCCTGTCGCTGACTGGGCATATGTTGTTTCAGTCATGATCTGATTCCTTACGCCACTGCTCTGCCTGCTGATTGAGGGAATCCGTTGATTCCTGGAAAACGAAGTTGAACATTTCAGCGCCGGGCTGTGTACCTAGCCCCGTCAACTTGATGCGGACCTGATCTACAGCCGCTGCTGCCTCCCGTTCCATGCCGGCCAGAGCCTCCATATCGGCTATTCCGGCTCCCAGGATTCGGTCACGCAGGCGCTCCATCGGATCTGGTCCGGCACTTTCGCGTTCCTCGTCGAGGGTTCGGTACCGTCCGGGATCGTCGGCCGTGGAGTGTGGCCCCCGCCGATATGTCAAAGCTTCAATGAGCACCGGTCCCTGGCCACTTCTTGCGCGCTCCAATGCCCAGCGGGTTGTGTGGACTACCGCTTCAATGTCATTGCCGTCGATGGTTACCCCTGGTATTCCATAACCCGCTCCTCGCGCTGCGACGGAACCGCCCGCTACCTGTTTTTCCGTTGGTACGGAAATGGCCCAACCATTGTTCTGGACAAAAAACACCACAGGGGCCCGAAGGATCGCCGCAAAGTTCATGGCCTCGTGGACATCGCCCTGGGATGAGGCGCCATCGCCGAAGTAGCTGAGGGCGGCGCCGGATTCGCCGGCAAGGGTCTGGCCGTGGGCCCACCCCACAGCGTGCAGGACCGAGCCTGCCACCACTGCCTGGATGGGGGCCAGGCGGGATGTCACCGGATTGTAGAGTCCTCCGTGCCAGCTGGCCTTATGTGTTGCCATGTAGCCGGTCATGTCCACATCGAGGGCTCTGGCAACTCCCATTTCCCGGTACGTTGGGAACGCAAAATCGAGTGTTCGATCCATGGCAAATCCGCTGCCAACCTGCGCTGCCTCCTGCCCCAAAAGAGGCGCATAGCCGGGAATAATCCCTTGCCGCTGCCAGGCAACAGCGGCCCGGTCAAGGTGGCGAACCTCTGTCATGAGGGCATACAGTCCCAGCAGCTCCTCAGCCGGCAATGGCTCCACAGGAGGGCACTGCGCAAGTGAGCCAGGCCCAGGTGCTGATCGGGGTGGGGGCGCCGCCGTTGAGCGCGTAGGGGTGACAGTCATGGCTGTGACCCTAGTCACGCTCTGGGGCAAGGGCAAACGCATCCTCGCCGAGGCCACAAACTGCGCGGTAACTGCCTCCAGGCCCTGGAATGACTGTGCAGTTTGCAAACTCCGGAAGAAAGTCGTTATCCAGGCTGCTCAGTGGGAGCTTCTCCTGACCTGCCTCGGGCTGCAGCCCTGGCGCCTAGCCAACAGAACAGCGCAATGGCAGCGATAAGAACCAGGGTGCTGATGAGCTGGATCCTACTTGCCTCCGCACTGAATCCAACGGCGAAGATCGCTGCCAAAATAGCCAGTCCGGCGAGGGTGAGAAAGGGAAAAGCGTGCATCCGCAGTGGAAGTTCAGTTCCATCCCGATCTGCCCGGCGGCGGAGGATCAGTTGGGAGACAAGCGCCGAACCCCACACAACCAGGCAGGTGGAACCCACCAACTGGAAAAGCGCTGGCAGGATCCGCTCGGGAAACAACAACTCCAGGACCGTAGCAACAAAACCAAAGGCGACGGAGATTCCCACGGCGATCCGTGGCACCCCTGCCCGGGAAACCCGGCTGAGGATGCGTGGCGCCTCGCCGCGCTGGGCGAGGGAAAATGCCATGCGTGAGGCTCCGTACAGGTTTGCGTTCAGGGCCGAGAGCAGGGCAACGGCGGCCACGATGGTGATCGCCGTACTGGCTCCGGGAATGCGTGCGGCATCGAGGACGCCCGCAAATGGTGAGGCCAGAGCGTCGGACGTTGCCGGAAGGACTGCCGCGATCACAAACACCGAGCCGATGTAGAAGAGCAGGATGCGCCAGACGACAGTGCGGATTGCCCTCCCGACGCTTCGTTCAGGAGACTCCGTTTCCGCAGCGGCAACTGCCACGATTTCTGTTCCACCGAAGGCGAAAATGACAACAAACAGCGCTGTGGCGATTCCTGCCATGCCCGAGGGAGCGAAGTCCGTGGTGAGGTTGGCAAAGCCGGGAGATTCGACGTCGGGCAGCAGTCCCAGCAGGAGAGCGGCGCCCACCAGCAGGAATCCCACAATGGCCACAATCTTGAGGATGGCGAACCAAAATTCGAATTCCCCGAAATTGCGGACGCCGGTCAGGTTGATGGCCGTGAAAATAATCATGAAGACCAGCGACAATGCCCAGACTGGAAGGGCAGGCCACAGGCTGGCGATCAGGCCAGCTGCGCCAAGGGCCTCAGCTGCGATGACAACGACCAACTGCAGCCACCAGAGCCAGCCGATGGTTGCCCCCGCTGTTGGGCCCATGGCACGTTCGGCATAGACGGAAAAGGCTCCGCTTGTGGGGTTGGCTGCTGCCATTTCGCCGAGGGCCCACATGACCAGAATGATCAGGGTGCCAGCGACCAGGTAGGAGATCAAGACGGCCGGGCCAGCAGCCTGGATGCCAGCACCGGAACCGAGGAAGAGCCCTGCGCCAATGGCACTACCGAGACCCATCATGGTCAACTGGCGGGGTTTCATTGAATGACCCAGGGGAGAGCGCTGGACGCTGGACAGCGGTGTCATGCGGTAGATCCTTCTTCTGTGGTGCCGGGTCCAAAGAGGACCATCCGAATCTACCCTGTTGCGGTCCGATGCCTGTCACGGCAGGGCCCTGGCGGTGGCAGGCTGCCGTACAGTATGGGCAATGGAAACGGACGAATTGCAACGATCTGTCCGAACCAAATCAGGAAGAGGGCAACGACGCCGTGAAAATTGACGCCTTGGATGCCCGAATTGTCAGATTCTTCACCGACACTCCGCGAGCCTCCGTCCTGGAAGCTTCCCGCAGCCTTGGGATTGCCCGGGCCACCGTCCAGGCGCGCTTGGACAAAATGATCGAATCTGGTGTGATTGCCGCGTGGGTGCCGCAGCCTGATCCGGCACGTTTTGGTTATCCGGTCATGGCGTTCTGCTCCCTGACGATCAACCAGGATGTTGGGCACAACGCAGTAGCAGAAGCGCTCGCTGGAATTCCGGAACTCATAGAGGTGCACACGGTCTCAGGGAACTCGGATGTCTTGGTCCGCGTGGCTGCCCGGTCCAACCCTGACCTGCAGCGTGTCATTGACGCCATGATCGCGACCCGCACTGTCCAGCGTGCTTCCTCAGTGATTGTGCTCGATACCCACTTTCAAAACCGGACGCTGGACCTGCTCGAATCTGCGGCGCAGGTGTGAGTGCCTGCTGGGTCCCGTGACTAGGCCGCGGGCGCAGAGTGCCCTCCCGCTCACCCTGGTGAATGCAGCGGGAGTGCAGGTTGCACGTTTGTGCAGCAACGTTGACCCTGGTGGACCCCGTTCCTAGCATGTGGAGTGCTTGAATCCCCAACTCCCCGGTTGACTACCTGGCCGTTGACGGAGTGGTACGAGCGCACAGCAAAGACGCTGGTGCGCGGTGAAGTGATCCGGACAGTGCTGCCCGGAGTCGAGAAGGAGCCTTGATGAGCACCCGTTCCCGAACATCGATACTGCTGATACTTTCCATGGCGCTTGCCGGTCTCAGCCTCGGTGCATCCCCGGCTTTGGCAATGTCACCGGCAACGCCGTTCCAGCCGTCCGAACCCGACGGAGTGACCCCCCTTCCGAGGGTTGAGGGTCCACTTGCTGTCACGGCCCAGTCCTATCCTTTCGGGGCCGCCAACCACCAGGAGGTTCCGCAGGACCTCGGCAAGCTTGGCTTCGTGGAGGAGGAGTATCTGGTCAGTGGCACCTCCAACGTGTATTCGTGGCCGGCACCCGGTCCCGCCCAGATCCGCACCGCAGATGCGCCATACACCACCCGCGTGTTGGTCCGTAAGCCCGCCAAAGGCCAGAAGTTCAGCGGCAATGTTGTGGTGGAGATGCTTAATCCGAGCAACCTGTTTGACCTCAACATCGGCTGGGCCTTGGCCCAGAAGCAGATTGTGGCCAACGGCGACGCGTGGGTAGGAGTTACTGCCAAACCGGTCGCCGTCGACGCTTTGAAGAACTTCGACGCAAAACGGTACGCGTCGCTGTCCTTCGCGAATCCACTCCCACTGCGTGACCGCGCCAACTGCGCCACCGTGGACGCCGATTCCTCACGGACTTCTGAGAACGGCCTCATCTGGGATATCTACTCGCAGGTTGGCGCCTGGCTGAAGAGCAGTGACACCACCAACCCGCTGCGCTACGGCTCGGCAGATACCCGCGTTGAGTACGCGTACGGCTTTGGCTATTCCCAGACGGGTGGTTTCCTGGTCAACTACATCAACGGTGTCCACCCGCGGGTGGTCGAGACGGATGGCAAGCCGATCTACGATGCCTACATTGTTGCCGTGGCAGGTGGTGCCTTTGCGGGTGCATATCCGATGAACCAGTGCGAACCGGCTCCGCCTGCCGACGATGCCCGCCGCCAGTTCACGAACGTGGGCGTGCCGATCATGCGGATGATGTCCCAGTCGGACTATCTACGCGGCATTGGATCCCGCCGCGCTGACAGCGACGCCCCAGGTGACCAGTACCGCCACTACGAAATGGCTGGCGCCGGGCATGCAACGCCGGATGAGCTGGCGTATTCAGCGTCGTCCGCCGATATTGTGGCTGCTGGTCGGGCTGTGCCGCCGGCATCCTGCAATGAGGGACCACGGAGCCGGTTCCCCAGTTCCATCTTCTTTGATGCTGCGCTCCGAAACCTGGATCAATGGGTCAGGGCTGGCGTTGCGCCTCCGCACGCCGAGCCGATCCTGGTGCGCAATGGTGCTCCGGTCCTTGATAAGTTCGGCAATGTGCAGGGTGGGATTCGTTCGCCGTTCCTCGATGTGCCAACAAGCACCTGGTACGGGTCTGCCACTGGCGCCTCCTTTTGCTTTATCGCAGGCTACGAAAAGCCGTTCACGCAGGATGCGCTGAAGAGCCTGTACCGAAGTCACGGAAAGTACGTGACGGCCGTCAAGGACAGTGCGCGGTCCCTGGAGCGCCAGGGCTTCCTTACCGACTATGACGCCCGAGACCTCCAGAAGGATGCTGCAAAGAGCACCATCCCCTAGTCGCGAACTGACCGGGCGCTGGACCTTGGTGGTCTTTTCGGGTTCAGCGCCTGCGTCACGGCGTGGTGCCATATTGTGCTGTGTCACAGGGAAAGCGTAGAATCAGTTATAGTCACAGTGACTCTAACTAGGACTGCACCCGAGAAGCAGCACAGGGACACTCATCGAGCGGAAGGGTAGACGCGCCATGTACGCCAGTTCGGCAAACATTTCTGAACGGCAGGCCGCCCCGCCGCCGCTGGCCATTTCCACTGTGATATTTGCCCTGCGGCCCAGCGAATCATCGGGCCGGCCTACGCTGTGGATTCCGCTGGTTCGCCGGATCCGTGAACCATTTTTGGGCCTCTGGGCGCTCCCCGGAGGCCCACCCAGCGCCGTCGAATCCCTTCAGGACGCAGCATCGCGGAACCTTGCGGAAACTACCGGATTGGCCCCGGAATACCTGGAACAGCTCTACGCTTTTGGCGGCCTGCACCGTTCACCCGGCCAGCGGGTGGTCTCCATCGTTTATTGGGCCCTGGTCCAACCCACGGAAGCTGCGATGGCTGCCGAATCGGAAAACGTGAAGTGGTTCCGGGCTGACCGCCTGGGGGATCTTGCCTTTGACCACCAGCACATTATTGACTACGCCCTGGGCAGGCTGCGTAACAAAGTTGCCTACGGATCAGTTGCCTACCACCTTCTGGGCGAATACTTCACCCTGGCGCAGGTGCGGGAAGTCTACGAGGCTGTCCTGGACCGCGAACTCGACCCGGCAAATTTCCGGCGCGAGCTCAAGGCCAGTCCGGAAATCGTTGAAACCGACAAATACCTCCAGGGCGGTAAGCATCGCCCGCCGCGCCTCTATCGCTTCACTGGCCTCCCAGGCCTCGACCCCGACAACAGGAGTACCCCATGAGCAGCGTTAATACCGCCATCCAGCTGATCACCCGGGACCAGGCACTCACCGCCAGATCCGCTGCGATATCCACGTGCGGTTCTGCCCTTGCAAAGGGTCCGTGGGACTTCGACCTCGCCGAAGCGGCCGCAGGAATTCCGGCGTACGGACCTGGGGCATCCAGCGACGACGTCGCGCCGCCGTCGACCCCTCGACAGGGCCAGCTACCGAAGGAATACACCGACGCTGACGACGACGAACTGGCCGACCGTGTCCGGGCTGCCAAAGCGACGCTGGGGGACCGTGCCGTGATCCTCGGCCACTTCTATCAGCGCGACGAGGTCATTGCGCATGCCGACTTCGTGGGGGACTCGTTCCAACTGGCGAATGCGGCCCTGACCAGGCCGGATGCCGAGGCAATCATCTTCTGCGGCGTCCACTTCATGGCCGAAACAGCCGACATTCTTTCTACCGCGGATCAGGCAGTTATCCTCCCAAACCTTGCTGCTGGCTGTTCCATGGCGGACATGGCGGACATCGACTCAGTGGAGGAGTGCTGGGAGCAGCTCGAAGAGACCTTCGGAACAAAGACCAATGCCCAGGGCCTGGCTCCGGTGATTCCCGTGACGTACATGAATTCCTCCGCCGCACTCAAGGCCTTCTGCGGCAGGCACGGTGGGATCGTGTGCACGTCCTCGAACGCCACCACTGTCCTTGAATGGGCTTTTGAGCGCGGACAGCGGGTGCTGTTCTTCCCAGACCAGCACCTGGGCCGGAATACGGCAAAGGCCATGGGGGTCCCGCTGGAGCAGATGCCCATGTGGAATCCCCGCCAGGATCGTGGAGGTAACAGCGAGCAGGTGCTGCTCGACTCCCGAGTGATCCTCTGGCATGGCTTCTGCTCCGTCCACAAGCGCTTCAGCGTTGCGCAGATAGAGCAGGCCCGCGTCGATTTCCCCGGAGTGGAGGTCATTGTCCACCCCGAGTGCCCCATGGAGGTGGTGGATGCGGCAGATTCCGCAGGGTCCACGGACTTCATCCGAAAGGCAATCGAGGCAGCCTCGGAGCCCACCACCTTTGCCATCGGCACTGAGATCAACATGGTCAACAGGCTGGCTGCTGAATTCCCCCAGCACACCATCTTCTGCCTGGATCCCGTGATCTGTCCCTGCTCGACCATGTACCGAATCCACCCCGGCTACCTTGCCTGGGTCCTGGAAGAACTGGTGGCCGGACGGATCATGAACCGGATTAGCGTGGACCCGGCAGTCCAGGACAGTGCCAAAATCGCCCTGGAGCGTATGCTCGCCGCAAAGCCAGGCCCCCGGTGATTCCGTCGCTGTCGCCAGACAGCGCATCCCGGCTGGCCGTTGTGGGGACCGGTGTTGCCGGACTCTACGCTGCGCTCCTGGCCGCAGAGGCCGGGGTCACTGTCACTGTCCTGAGCAAGGGGGAACGGGCCGACAGCAATACGTTCTACGCACAGGGTGGTATCGCTGCTGTCCTGGATCGACCCGCAGCCGGGGATACGATTGCCGCGCATATTGCTGACACCCTTGCCGCAGGGGCGGGGCACTGCAATGAAGAAGCTGTCCGGATCCTCTGCACTGAGGCGCGCCTTGATATCTCCGGACTCCGGCGCTTCGGGCTCCACTTCGACACGGACGCCGACGGCGGCCCAGCGCTGGGGCTCGAAGCTGCCCACTCTGCGCCACGCATCTTGCACGCCGGGGGAGATGCTACCGGCGCAGGAATTGTGCATTCCCTCTGGCAGTCACTGCAGGATGCTGTGGCACAGGGCCGGATCACGCTCCTCACCTCCAGTTACGCAACGGCCCTCCTCCAGGAGAACGGGCGGGTGACCGGGGTGAGGTACCTGTTGGATGGAGCGTTTGCGGACCTGAGTGCCGACGCCGTTCTGCTGGCAACCGGGGGTGCCGGTGGGCTCTTTGCGCGCACCACCAACCCCGCTGGCGCGACGGCGGACGGAATAGGGCTGGCAGGTCGGGCTGGGGCAGACCTGGCGGACCTGGAATTTTTCCAGTTCCACCCGACGTGCCTGGCGTTACCTGCGGGCACAACCCCTGGGACGGACGGTGTACCGCTCCTGATATCCGAAGCCGTACGAGGTGAAGGTGCGTATCTGCTGGATGCCAAGGGATCACGCTTCATGCCTGCCTACCACCCCGATGCAGAACTGGCTCCGCGGGATGTGGTGGCCCGGAGTATCGCAGCACACCTGGCGGCTACCGGCGATCCCGCCGGTGCTGTCTACCTTGACGCCACAGTGGTGGAACGACGGCGTGGCCCCGGTTTTCTGGGCAGGAGGTTCCCCACACTCAGCCGAATGACCCGCGACCATGGATTCGACTGGACCGTGGAACCCCTGCCTGTCGCTCCTGCCGCCCACTACTGGATGGGAGGTGTGGCCACCGACCTGTCCGGCCGCACGAGCGTTCCTGGCCTGTACGCCGCAGGCGAGGTCGCGTGCACGGGTGTCCAGGGAGCAAATCGGCTGGCCAGTAATTCCCTGCTTGAAGGACTGGTTTTTGGACGCCGTGCGGTGGCGGACTTTCTTGCTGCGGCAGACGGGGGCCGCAGCAGTGTGGTGAGTGACTGGATGGCGGGAAACCCTGCCTCGCGGCGCTCGCCGGTGACCCTGCGTGGCCACCACAGCGTTTCGAAAAAAACTGCTGCCGATGATGCAGTGAGTACCGAAGATTTCACGCGGCTGGGGCTGCAGCGGCTCATGACGACAAACGCTGGCATTGTTCGCTCCCGCACGGGACTTATGCGGGCCGCAGCAACATTGGCAACCTGGTCGAGTCAACGCAGCGCCGACACTGTCGCCAGTTCCACGGATCCCGAAGTCCACGAGGACAATAATCTGCGCCATGCTGCAGCGTTGTTGGTCGATGCGGCACTGGGCCGTTCAGCTTCCCTCGGGGCACACCATCGTGTTGAGCAGGTTGAGCAGGTTGAGCAGGTTGAGCAGGTTGAGCAGGTTGAGCAGGTTGAGCAGGTTGAGCAGGTTGAGCAAGTTGAGCAAGTAGACGACCGAACGGCCCAGGCTTCTCACTATGGGAGCAAAAGACGGAAAGCGAGCCTCCTGAGATGAGCATGTTCACCCTCCCCGCGGCGCAGGTCCACGACATTCTGAGCCGCGCTTTTGCCGAGGATGCGCCTGGTGGCGACATCACCTCGCAACTGCTAATTCCTTCCGGCGCCACAGCCACCGCGGTGCTATGCGCACGGGCGGCGGGTGTTTTCAGCGGCGGCTCCGTCTTCCGGGACGCGATGCAGTTCGCTGATCCGTCCGCCGTCGTGGTCCTGTTGGTCCCTGACGGCGGCAGGTTCGACCCCGGTACGCCGCTGGCGCGTGTGACAGGCAACGCACGTGCTGTCCTGCTGGCCGAACGGGTAGCCCTGAACCTCACCCAGCGGATGTCTGCAATTGCCACGCAGACGGCAGAATACGTGCGCTTGGCGGCAGGGACCAGGGCCAGGATCACCGATACCCGCAAGACCACCCCGGGCTTGCGCATCCTGGAGCGCCACGCCGTCAGGTGCGGCGGTGGAACCAATCACAGGTCCGGGCTCTCCGATGCTGTGATGGCAAAAGACAACCACCTTGCCGTGATGACGGCGGGAGATCCCACACGGCTCACAGCACTCCTGGCAGCCGCAAAAGCCCAGCTGGGCCACACGGTGCACTTTGAAGTCGAGGTGGACAGGGCTGACCAGATCGAGCCGGTCCTGGCCGCTGGGGTGGACACCATCATGTTGGACAACTTCAGTGTTGCCGCGCTGGCTGCAGGAGTCCGGCAGGTCGCTGGCCGTGCACTGGTGGAAGCCAGTGGCAACGTGAACCTGGACACGGTAGCGGATGTCGCCGGGACGGG
Source organism: Pseudarthrobacter sp. PS3-L1 (assembly GCF_030063285.1). Taxonomy (GTDB): domain Bacteria; phylum Actinomycetota; class Actinomycetes; order Actinomycetales; family Micrococcaceae; genus Arthrobacter. Next base: position 573,915 of record NZ_JASISU010000004.1, read on the forward strand.
CGTTGACATCATTTCCATTGGCGCCCTGACCCATTCGGTTGCAGCCCTGGATCTGGGGCTGGACATTGAACTGACCCCGGGGGAAGCGCAGCAGTGATCTACCTTGATGCGGCCGCCACCACGCCGGTGCGGCGGGACGTGCTTGAGGCAATGTGGCCGTATCTGACGGGTGAGTTCGGAAACCCGTCCAGCCACCACCAGCTGGGCGAGACAGCTGCGCAGGCACTTGCTGCCGCCAGGGCATCGGTAGCCAAAGTCTTCGGGTGCCGTGCGGGCGACATCACTTTCACGTCCGGCGGAACGGAAGCGGCGAACCTGGCGGTCAAGGGGATTGCCCTAGCCCGCCAGGCCGCCAACCCCACCCACCACCGGATACTAATCAGTGCACTCGAGCACCCGGCAGTCCTGGAATCCGCCCGCTACCTGGCGCATCGGCATGGGTTCGTCGTGGATGTCCTGGGGGTGGACCCTGATGGAATGGTCACCCCGGCAGCTCTCGCCGCAGCGATACGGCCGGAGACGGCCCTGGTCAGTGTCATGTACGCCAACAACGAGGTGGGAACCATCCAGCCCATCCGCGAGCTGTCTGCAGTGGCCCGCAAGAACCACATTCCGTTCCACACGGACGCAGTGCAGGCCGCCGCATACCTTCCCCTGAACCTCAAGGATCTGGGGGTGGACGCCCTTACTTTTTCCGGGCACAAATTGGGCGCGCCCAAAGGGTCAGGCGTGCTGGTCGCTTCTGGCCGACTAGCCATGGAGCCAACGGTTCACGGCGGGGGACAGGAGCGGGGCAGGCGCTCCGGAACGGAGAACGTGGCCGGTGCTGTTGGCCTTGCAGCGGCGCTGTCCCGCACGCGCGGGGAGGCGCCACAACAGGCTACGGAGGTTGCGGCGCTCCGGGACGCTTTTATTCGTGCCGTTACGGCGGCGGTTCCAAATGCTGTGCTGACAGGCCACCCCTCCCAGCGGCTACCGACTCTGGCATCGTTCTGTTTCCCAGGGACCAGCGGGGAAGCTGTCCTGCTTGAACTCGAACGCACCGGCGTTATATGTTCCTCGGGTTCAGCATGCGCGGCCGGATCTGACGAACCATCAGCAGTCCTTCTTGCCCTTGGACTTGACCCCGCAGTAGCCCAAACAGCCGTACGGTTCAGTTTTACGGCTGCGATCAGCAGCGCAGAACTGACGACGGCGGCACAGGCTGTGGGTGCCGCCGTCGCCCGCGTGCGTGGAACGGGCACTGCAGTACGTCCGGGATGACATCCGACGGGGGCACCGCTCACGATTCCAACCGAGGCTCCCCTGTGCTTCGTCGGCAGAAACTCAGCGGTTGCGGGCCCGGCGGAAGATCCAGTGTCGCAGCAGCGTGAACCGAAGGGCTGTGGCGACAAATCCAGAGAGCGTGGTGGTCCAGAGTTCCTCTGCCACGGTAGCTGCCGGATGAACCCAGTGCAGGATACCCAGGCTTCCACCAGTGATGATCAGTGCCATGAGGATGACCAGCAAGCCTTTGAGGTGATCCCTGAAAATTCGCTGCTGTCCGCTGATTTTGAACGTCAGCCGCCGGTTCAGGGCGGTATTGAGCAAGGATGTGGCAATCAGGGCTACGGCGTTGGCTGGCTGGGCTCCGAGGACGGGACGAAGAAGCGCGTACAGGGCCAGCGACGCAGCGGTACAGACAATGCCCACGCCCGTGAACCGGAGTAGTTGGCGGACGGCTGGTTTTCGCAGGGGCCCTCGGTAGTGGCGGGTGCTTGGTTCGCGCCGCAGCTCCGGTGAGGGCGGCGGCGCGCTGGTAGCCGCCGTAGAGTCCATCCCATCACTTTTTCACATCAGGACGCACTGTTCGAAATTTTTGGGCTGTGAAATTGCAGACAGGCCCTCCCGGAGGAAACTGGGCGAAGGGGTTAAAGGCGCTGGTCAGTACAATTCGCCGACGGGGATCTCAACTGCCATGCGGTTAGACGGTCCCGGCAGAGGGCATGCCCAGGCCTCGTTGTAGGCGCACGATGGGTTATACGCAAAGTTGAAGTCCAGAACGTAGGTGATCTCGGCATTGCTCCCGCGGGTGCCGTGGAATGCGCCCTTTATGGTGTCGATCAGGTAGCGGCCAGCTCCGTAGGAGCCACCTGTTTGTCCAGCTGTGGCATCCCGGAAGGGGACAAAGATACCGCCCCCGTACCCCTGGATCTTCCAGACGGCCAGCTGTCCGAGCTCGGGAAGGTCAAAGGTGCCGAGCCGGAGGAAGTCAACTGTCCCGTCGGTACCGGTCTCCATGCTCATGGTCCGCCCGGCTCCCTCAAGGGTCAGCGGGACGTGGAAACGGTAGATGGGGTCATAGTCAGCTGTTTTGAGTCCAGCGAAGCTCATCTTGTCCTCCGCGGAAAGGGCTGACGCGGGATGGGTGGCGAACATCCTGTCGCGTTCATGCCGCCAGAGTGAGTGGGCCTCGGCAGGATTCTCGGCTGCCACGTGCCGGACTGTCTCGTAGAGGTTGAAAGTCCGGAGTCGCCAGTCGGCAATGTCGAGGGGTGTCATAGAATTCAAGGTGTCTTCGGTGGTGCTGTCATGCTGATGAGCCATGGCTTCAACCTTAGCCGCTTCTGCGGTGATGCTAGTCTCTCTGTGAGATCACTCCCGGATCCCTCTCTGGTCATCGTCAGCTGGTCACCTGATGGGGAGATTACGGGCTGTGGATCCACGCCGAAGACCCTTCCAGATCCCGCCGACCGGCCTTTCTCCCGGTGACGGTGGGACCTTCATCAGCTGCCATCCCGGAGTCCCATGGAACGCACAGTATCTGCCCGCCTAGTGTTCACCACCACCAACAACACCAAGATCGCCCTGGCCGTTGCCGCGGCCCGTAATCCCGGTTTTTCCGCCTTCCAGGAGTCGCTGACCGTCCGCTCCCAGGGCAACGACATTCCCGTCGAGGAAATCGCCGATCATCACGGTGGCCGGCTGCACTACTTTGACACGCCACAGCCGTCCACTGTCACCGTCGAGTACTCGGCCACCATCCGTGGACGCGCTACGGCCGAGGTTCCCGCGCCGGTGGATCTGATCCGATATGTCCGTCCCAGTCGCTACGCGGAATCCGACAGGCTGCTCCCCACGGCGTATGCAGAATTCGGTTCGCTGCAGGGCGCCGAGCTGCTCAACGCCGTCCGGGCATGGGTCAACACGGAGCTTCGTTACGTCAGTGGTTCGTCCCGTGGTACCGATGGCGCCGTCGAGACCCTGCTTAACCGCAGGGGGGTGTGCCGTGACTATGCGCATCTGGCCATTGCCCTGCTGCGTTCCAAGGACATCCCGGCGCGGCTCGCAGCCGTTTATGCCCCCGGACTTTCGCCGATGGACTTCCATGCGGTGGCGGAAGCTTTCGTAGAAGGCGCTTGGCATGTGATTGACCCAACGGCTCTGGCGCCACGTGAATCGATGGTCCGGATCACTGCTGGCCGTGATGCTGCTGACACGGCTTTCCTTTCCACAGTGGGCGGCAGCCTCGTCCTGAACGAGATGGTTGTTGGTGCTGTGGTCAACGGAAACCTCCCGCTGGAGGAACCCGAAAGCCTTGTCGTTCTGGGCTGAGGACCTACCGGCGCTCGATCACTGAAGTGCGCAGTTTCTCCGTGAGCCTGCGCAATTCACGCTGTTCGGCGGCCGTCAGGGCAGGGCCCACCACGTCGGCAATGTCCCGCACGTGGCTGCGGCCTACATCTTTCTGCAGGGCCAGGCCTTCCTCGGTCAAGCGCAGGAGGACACCCCGACCATCGCTGGGGGCCTGCCGGCGTTCCACCAGGCCCCTCTTCTCCAGCCGTTCCACCAACCGGCTGAGGCTGGACTGGCTCAGCAGGACGTGATCGTTGAGTTCATTGAGCCTGAGCCACCCGGTGGGGCACCTGCTGAGCGTGAAAAGGACGTCGTACTCGTTCAGGGGCAGGACCTTGAAGGCTGGGCCTGCCTGGAGCTTCCGCATGACGCTCACCTGCGCCCGGAAGAGTGCTTCCCAGGTTTCCGAGGCCAGCCGCACGGGCGACTGGCCCTCGCCAGACACCATCAGGCGGCGTCAGCAGGAACGGGAAGGGCCGCTTCCTGGGCCAGCTTGGCAGCCACCCGGCCAGCATGGGTGGGAGGCTCCGGTACGTGGGCTGGCTTCTTGTCCGCGTATTCCTTGCGGAGTACGGGCAGGACTTCTTCACCAAAGAGGTCCAGCTGCTCCAGGACGGTCTTCAGTGGGAGGCCAGCGTGGTCGATCAGGAACAGCTGGCGCTGGTAGTCGCCGAAGAACTCGCGGAAGGTCAGGGTTTTCTCGATGACTTCCTGCGGGCTGCCCACTGTCAGGGGTGTCTGCGAGGTGAAGTCCTCCAGTGAGGGGCCGTGGCCGTAGACCGGGGCGTTGTCGAAGTAGGGACGGAACTGCCGGACGGCGTCCTGGGATTTACGGCTCATGAAGAACTGGCCGCCGAGACCCACAATGGCCTGGTCAGCCCTGCCGTGGCCGTAGTGCTCGTAGCGCTCCCGGTAGAGGCCGATCAACTGCTGGTAGTGCTCCTTGGGCCAGAAGATGTTGTTCGCGAAGAACCCGTCACCGTAGTAGGCGGCCACTTCGGCGATCTGGGGTGTGCGGATCGAGCCGTGCCATACGAAGGGGGCGACGCCGTCGAGCGGGCGTGGTGTGGACGTGAAGTTCTGCAGCGGGGTGCGGAACTTGCCTGACCAGTTGACGCTGTCCTGGTCCCACAGTTGGCGCAACAGGTTGTAGTTTTCGATGGCCAACTCCACACCGTCCTGGATGTTCTTGCCGAACCAGGGGTAGACGGGGGCCGTATTCCCCCGGCCAAGCACCAGGTCCACACGGCCATCGGCGAGATGCTGGAGCATCGCGTAATCCTCCGCGATCTTCACCGGATCGTTGGTGGTGATCAGCGTGGTGGCCGTGGACAGCGTGATGCGCTCGGTCTGGGCCGCGATGTAGGCAAGTGTGGTGGTGGGGGAGGAGGAGAAGAAGGGCCGGTTGTGGTGCTCGCCCAAGGCGTAGACATCCATGCCGATTTGTTCGACTTTTTTGGCGATGGCCACGGAAGCCTTAATGCGCTCGTTCTCCGTGGGCGTGTGACCCGTGGTGGGATCCGTGGTGATGTCGCTGACGCTGAAGACACCGATCTGCATGCTGTTCCTCCGTGGTGCTGGGCTGCTGGCTCGGTACAACTATAACCGATATAGATGCATTTGCATCTACTGACCTCTACAACGCAGCACCCACGGAGTTATTCCCCGATGCGCGGGCATCCCTACGCGAGCAGAGTCAGGCGGGATTGCCCGGAGCGGCTCGCCGGCCGCTGACCTTGGGGATCATGCCCGTGGTCCAGTCACCGGTGGTGTGGGAGCCATCAGTTGTGGCCGTGCCCTGCTCCGGACGACGCTGCAGGTCCTTGAGGAGGTCGCGCTTCTCGCGGCGTCCCTCCACCAGGCGGTACAGCACAGGCACCAGGATGAGGGTCAGCGCTGTGGAAGACACCAACCCACCGATCACCACGACGGCGAGTGGCTGGGAGATGAAGCCGCCGCCGCCCGTCAGGCCTAGGGCCATGGGCGTCAGGGCGAAGATCGTTGCCAATGCCGTCATCAGGATGGGACGCAGGCGTTGCCGTGCGCCGTGCGAGATGGCATCGGCAACGCTCATGGCGGGCCTGCCCTCGCCTGGCTTCCGGTATTGGTTGATGAGGTCAATCAGCACGATTGCGTTCGTGACCACGATTCCCACCAGCATCAGCATGCCAATCAGTGACGGCAATCCCAGCGGTACTCCTGAAATCAGGAGCATCACGACAGCACCGGTAGCGGCAAACGGGACGGAGACGAGCAGGATCAGCGGCTGGATCAGTGACTTGAAAGTGGCCACCATGATGACGTAGACAATGGCGATTGCTGCCAGGAGGGCCAGTCCCAGCTGGGCGAATGAGTCCTGCTGCTGCGTCGTGGCACCACCCAGGGTCGCCGTCACGCCGGCCGGAAGCTCAACTGCATCCAACCGGGTCTGGACCTCCGCGCTGACGGCGCCCAGGTTGCCACCGGTGGGGGTCAGGGATACCCGCGCGGTCCGCTGGCCATTGCTGGCCGTGATGGACACCGGAACCTCTACCTGTTCGACCGTTGCGATGCTGCCCAGTGTTGCACCGCCGTTGCCGCCCGGCAACGGGATATTGCGGACGGCGTCGATGCTCTCCAAAGTAGTGCCCTGTCCAATCCGGACGGGGAAATCGTCTGTGTCGATCCTGACAGTCCCGGCGGGGATGGGGCTGATGGTGGACGCAAGGATCCCTGCTACCTGTTCCTCGTTGAGTCCGGCAGCAACCGCCTTGGCGCGATCCACCTTGACCTGCACCACATTTTGGCTGTCTGCCAGGTTACTGCTGACCTCCGATGTTCCCGGAACATCCTGCATGGCAGCCACCATGCTCTCGCTGGCAGTGCGCAAATCCTGTGACGTGGCGGCGCGGAGGGTGATATCCACCGTGGATGATGTCCCGAAGCCGCCCTGTTGGGACCCCACGGAGATTGTTCCGACGTCGGGCAGCGCGGCCAGAGCGGTGCGCACGGTCTCCTGTAGCTTGTCCTGGTCTGCCTTGTCATCGGTGACGACGTTGAACGACGAGTTTGACGCACCAGTGGATGTCAGCGCGGCAAACCCAGACTGTGCATTGCCAGAGGTGACCTGCACAGTCGTGATTCCGTCAATTCCGCGGAGCACGTCTTCTACTGTGATGGCTGCTGCGTTGGTAGCCTCCAGGCTGGTCCCATTGGGGAGTTCCTGGTTTACTGTCAGGCTGTTCTGGCCGGAGGAACCCAGCAGGTCCGTGGCCAGCAGGGGAGTGAGGGCGCCGGTGCCGGCCAGGATAATTCCTGCAGCAACCAACGTGAAGACGGGGTGCTTCTGCGTTTTTTTCAAGACGGGCAGGTAGCCGCGCTGTAGCGGGCTTTTCTGTTCCTTCTCCAGGGCAGCAGCACGTGCTGCTGCAGCGGCTTCCCGGGATTCCTTGCTGCCGTCGGTGGTGGGTGACTTCAGGAACCAGTACGCCAGGACCGGCACGATTGTCAGAGACACCAGCAGCGATGCGATCAGCGCCATGGTCACGGTCAGGGCGAACGGCCGGAACAGTTCACCGGCCAGTTCCCCCACAAAGGCGATGGGCAGGAAGACAGCAACGGTGGTCAGCGTGGATGCGGTAATGGCGCCAGCGACCTCCCTGATGGCCGTAAGGATCGCGGTGACCTTGTCCTCGCCATAGTTCAAGTGCCGCTTGATGTTTTCGATGACCACAATGGAGTCATCCACCACCCGGCCAATGGCAATCGTCAGCGCGCCCAGGGTCAGGATATTCAGGCTGTATCCCGTGACGGAGAGGCCAATGAAGGTCACCAGCAGCGACAGCGGGATGGAGACGGCTGTCACGAGGGTGGAACGGGCGGACATCAGGAACACCAGGATGACCGCTACGGCAAAGCCGAGGCCAAGGAGCCCTTCGGTGGTGAGGTCCTTGATGGACTTCTCAATAAAGGGCGCCTGGTCGAAGACAGGCGTAAACGTGGCGTTGGACCCGAGCTCGGTCTGCAGGTCACCCAGCATGTCCCGGACATCATGGGAGATGGCGACCGTGTCGCCGTCGGGCTTTTTTGTCACTGAAACGGCAAGTGTCTCCTTGCCGTCCGTGCGCGTGATTGAGGTCCTCGCGTCGTCTTCGAGGGACACGGCGGCTACGGCGCCGATAGTGGTGGGCGAGGAAGTCCCGGCCAGCGGCAGGGACTTAATGGCGTCCAGTGAGTCGACAGGGCTGCCGACCTGCAGGGAGAGGGACTTGCCCTGTTCTTCGATGGTTCCGGCCGGAATCAGGGAACCGTTATTGGACAGTGCATCCCGGATTGCCTGAACTGTGGCACCGCGGGATGCCATGGCTTCTGGAGTGGGCAGGATCTCGATGTGCTGGCTGGCGCCGCCAGTAACGTCAGCACTGCGGACGCCGTCAATCTTCTGCAACCGCGGGACGCTGAGGCGAAGCAGGTCGGCGTTGAGTTCACTGAGGGGCTTGTCGGATGAGACGGCAAGGAAAACGATGGGGAAATCGCTGATGCTGCCAGCAATTGGCTGTGGCTGGACATCGTCCGGCAGGGCCTGCCGGCTGTTGGAGATGGCCCTGTCGATCTGGTTCCGGGCCCGGTCCAGGTCCGCTCCGTAGGTGAACGTCAATGAAATCTGCGAGACGCCGGTCCGGGACGTGGACGACGTGGACTCGAGTCCTTCCACGCCGTTGAGCGCTTTCTCCAGCGGTTCGCTGACCTGCTTGTCCACCACGTCCGGGGACGCCCCGGGCATGGCCGACAGCACTGTGATCTGCGGGAACTCAATGGACGGGATGAGTTCCTGCTTCAGCGAGGTCATGGTGATCACACCGAAAACGGAGGCGAAGATGGTCACCAGGGCAATGAGGGCCCGGTTCGCCAAAGAAAGTTGTGCCAACCGGAACATGCGGTTCTCCTGGAAATCGTCAGTGGCGAAAGTGGATCAGTGGCCAACGCTAAAACGGTAGCAACAGGCAGAACCGCTGGATCAGCGGCTGGTGGTAACAGACTCCAACTGCAGTGATGCGGCAGTCGACTTTTCGATGTCAACAGCAAGATCAAGGTTGTCATCAAGTTTGACGCCGTACCCGGGCATCATGTCCTTCAGCTTGCCCTGCCAGCCCTTGAAGTTCTTGGGGAAAGCCTTCTGGAGCAGTTCGATCATGATCGGAACGGCTGTGGAAGCGCCAGGCGAAGCGCCAAGAAGCGCGCCGATGGACCCGTCCCGTGCAGCAATCACCTCGGTTCCGAACTGGAGGATGCCACCCTTTTTGGGATCTTTCTTGATGATCTGAACCCGCTGGCCTGCGGTGATCAGTTCCCAGTCACCATCCTGCGCTTCGGGGTAATACTCGCGCAGTGCCTCGACCTTGTCGCCGTGGCGCTTGGCAACTTCTTTGATCAGGTACGTTGTCAGGTCCATGTTGTCCTTGGCGACGGCAAGCATGGGAATGATGTTTCCGGGCCGGATGGACAGCGGCAGGTCCAGGTAGGACCCGTTCTTCAGGAAGTTGGTCGAGAAACCGGCGTACGGCCCGAACAGCAGCGAACGCTTGCCGTTGACATAGCGTGTATCAAGGTGCGGGACGGACATGGGCGGAGCACCCACGGAGGCCTGGCCATACACCTTGGCCGTGTGCTGTGCCGCAAGGTCCTCATCAGTGCACCGGAAGAACTGTCCGGAAACGGGGAAGCCGCCGTAGCCTTTGCTCTCCGGGATTCCGGATGCCTGCAGCAGGTGCAGTGCACCACCACCTGCGCCAACAAAAACAAACTTGGCGTGGATGGAGCTGCGCTCACCGGAGCGGGGATGCTTGATCGAAAGGTCCCAGCCGCCGTCGGACGCCCGCTTGATGCCGGAGACGTCGTGGCCGTAGTTGATGTCCACGCCGTTGTCGCCAAGGTAGGTGGTGAGCTCGCGGGTCAGGGACCCGAAGTCAATATCAGTGCCCTCCGGGGCATAGGTAGCCGCAACGCGCTGCTGGGGGTCACGGCCCTTGACGATCAGGGGTGCCCACTTGGCGATCTGGCTGTGGTCCTCTGAGTACTGCATGCTGCGGAACAGGGTATGGGAGGACAGGGATTCGTGGCGTGCCTTGAGGAAATCGGCGTGGGAATCGCCAATGACGAAGCTCATGTGCGGGACGGTGTTGATGAAGCCCTTGGGTGAGCCGATCAGCGAGTTATCCACCAGGTGCGACCAGAACTGCCGGGAAAGCTGGAATTGTTCGTTGATGACCAGCGCCTTGGTAGCGTCTACCGTGCCGTCTTTGGCGGCGGGTGAATAGTTGAGTTCACATAGCGCAGCGTGGCCGGTACCGGCATTGTTCCAGGGGTCGGAGCTTTCCTGCCCCGGTTCGTCCAGCCGCTCGAACATGGAGATCGTCCAGTTCGGTTCCAGCTGCTTGATGAATGCCCCCAGCGTGGCACTCATGATGCCGCCGCCAATCAGGACGACGTCGGCGTGTTTGGTGGGCGAAATGAAAGTCACATCAGTCTCCGATAGCAGCGGCTCTGGCTTCCTCAGAATATCCCCGCGACGCTCACATACTGAAATTGAAGCGGCTCGTCAAGACTTCAGGGCCACTTTGGTGAAAACCTCATGGAGGACGGGCGACGCCGGGTAGTTCAATACCCGATCAGAGAGCGCCAGCGCTGAGATGGGGAATGCGACCGGAACGGCTGGTACAGAGGCGGCGAGCTGTTCGTTGATGGCGTGATAGAGATCATCGCGCTCGGCGCCCTCGGGGAGGCCCCTGGCACGGGCAATCTTGGAAAAAACCTGCGGGTCTTGGAATCCGAACTCGCCGGTCTTTTCGCTGAAGAGCGGCCCCAGGAAATTATCGGCATCCGAATAGGAGCCATTCCAACCCAGCAGGTGGAACGCGTGGTCGCCCGGGGACTGGACTTTTTGCAGGTAGCCTTCGCTCCAGTCAATGGGGACCGGTTTGATGGTGAAACCCACGGCGGTCAGTTGCCGGCTGAGTTCTGCGTAGATTTTTTCCGGCGTGGGTAGGTACGGCCTGGTGACATTGAGCGGGTAGTAGAACTTCAGTTCCTCGCCCTTATAGGCAGAGTCCTTGAGGAGTTCTTTGGCCTTGTCCGGGTTGTAACCAAGGGACGGTGCACTGTTGTTGAATCCGCTGATCTTGGGTGGCACAAACTGGCTGGCCGACGCTGTGTTGTCGATGAAAAAGCTCCGGATCAGGGCTTCCTTGTCCACTGCCATTTCCACAGCCTGGCGGATCTTCAGGTCCTTGAGGACCTCAATTTCCTGATTCATTCCCAGATACATCACGGAGAACGGGTCTCGCTGGACTATCTGCATGCCTCGCTTGACCAGTTGGTCGAAGTTGCCGACAGTGACGGCGTCGTACCCGTCGATTTTTCCGTCAAGGAGCGCCTGCAGGCGGGTTTGTGGGTGATCGTAGGCGATAAATCTGACCGTCTCGATCTGGCCCCTGTCTCCCCAGTACCCGGGGTAGGAGCGTACGGTGATTCCGGCATCCTCCCAGGTGTCAAAGGTGAAAGGGCCAGTGCCCACGGGCGCTGAAGCGTAACGGGAGAGGGGCTGCCCGCCCCGAGACTGATCCAGGACGTCCGCCGTTCCGGCAGCCAGGGCCGCGGGTGAGGAGAAGCCAAAGCCTGGGAGAGTCAGGGCTGGAAGCAGGCCCGTGAAACGTTGGGTCAGGTCAATCCGGACCGAGTCGGGGGTCAGGACCGTACATGACTTGAAGACTGACAGCGTGGGCTGGTCAGAGTGAGCCTTAAAAACATCCGTGAAAGCACTGCCGGGAGCTTTGGCGAGGATGTCGCTGGAAAAGGCGAACCACCTGTCGAAATTGACCCGGACAGCCTCCGCGTCGAAGGGTGTCCCATCGTGGAAAGTCACGCCCTTACGGAGCATGAAGGTGTAGGACCTGCCATCCTCTGAGGCTGACCACTCGGTGGCCAACAGGGGGGTGGGCTGCCCAGTTGTCTGGTCAACGCCAACCAGGCCCTCAAGGATTTGGCGTGTAATGCGGAAAGATTCGATATCGCTTGATAGCGCAGGGTCAAGGCCGAGCGGAGCGACTGCCGTGCCGAAGGTAAATGCGGCGGTAGGTTCAGGGCCAGGTGCTCCGGACGTTGAACCCTGCGAAGGCGCCGGTGTTGTCTCGGAGGTGCATGCAGCGAGCCCGAGGGCCAGGAAGGCGGCTCCGGTGGTGAGCACCGTACGGCGCGAAGGACTGCTGGGCACTCGAATTATCACCTCTGGACTGCGGGGCCGGCTCCGTGGTCGGTGGGCCTGGGGAACAGTCTAGTTGAGACAACTGAACAGATCCTGACAGAGCGCCATCGGCATGCCGCAGTGAAGATCCGTAGCAGATCCAAGGCAGGAACCATCCGGACATGACTCCGCCCGGCACGCTATGCAGCGTGCCGGGCGGAGCAGCAATCTCACCTGATGTGATGGGCCATAGGGCTCACCGGTTGGGTGGAGGTTACTTGGGCATCAGCACCGAGTCGATCAGGTACACGGTGGCGTTGGCGGTCTGGACGCCACCGCAGATGACGTTGGCGTCATCAACCTTGAGGGCATCCTTGGTACCGGTGACCGTTACGGATCCACCCTCAACCGTTGCGTGGGTGCCAACGATGTCGTCAGGGGTGATCTGGCCGGGGACTACGTGGTAGGTCAGGATCTTGCTCAGCAGCGCGCTGTCCGTCTTCAGGGTTTCGATCGTGGCGGGATCGATCTTTGCGAAGGCGTCATCCACCGGTGCGAAGACAGTGAATTCGCTGCCGTTAAGGGTGTCGACGAGGTCAACGTCCGGGTTCAGCTGGCCGGAGACTGCAGCGGTCAGCGTGGTGAGGATCGGGTTGTTGGAGGCTGCAACAGCTACCGGGTCGAGTGCCATGCCGGCAACTGAGCCAGCGCCGTCCGGAACCTGCTCAGCGTATGCTGCACAGCCGGTGCCGACCAGGTTGGCTGCCGGATCCATTGCACCGGAAGAAGCCATTGCTGAGGATGATGCCGAGGGGGTTGCTGCCATGGAGGTAGCTTCCGAGGACGGTGCTGCCATGGAGCTCTCGGCGGTGGTGCTGGTACCGCTGCAGGCGGTGAGGCTCATCATTGCGGCGGCGGCGACGCCTGCGACGGCGAAAGTTGTGCGCTTGATTGACTGCATTTTGGATCTCCTTTTTTGTGCCGATATTTAGCCTGCTGCCCCCAGTTGGCGGCGGCTTCCGGCTTTCTTTCGACTGTTTGGCACCTGCCCTTGGCTGGTGTCTCAATGGGTATTCGGGAGATCGGGGCAGGTGGATGGGTCTTGTCTTAAAAGTTTTTTCCTTGATGGCCAATACTCCGGCCTGAAGGCCCGACACCCCTGTGTTCTCGGGGAATTTTGGGAATGGAAATTAAAACAGGAGAACCCCCGGATCAACCGATCCGGGGGTTCTCTGTTCGTGATTTCTGCTTTGGGTTCGCCGCTGGAGGCAAAGAACCCACTGTGCGCAAGAGGGGACTTGAACCCCTACGCCCGAAGGCACAGGAACCTAAATCCTGCGTGTCTACCAATTTCACCACTCGCGCTTTGGCCGAAGCCAGAAACCAGTCTACAGGCTCAGATCCTTGCGCAATTTGGCGACGTGCCCTTTTGCCCTGACGTTGTACTGCGCAAGAACCACTGTTCCATCTTCGTCCAGCACCACTGTTGAGCGGATCAGTCCCTCGTAGGTCTTTCCATAGTTCTTTTTCTCGCCCCACGCCCCGTAGGACTCCGCCACGGCGTGATCGGTGTCGGAGAGCAGTGGAAAGCTCAGTCCCTCTGTGGCGGCAAAGGATTCCAGTTTTTTCGCGGGGTCTGGTGAAATACCCAGCACGCTGTAGCCGGCGGACTCGAGGGAGGCCAGGCTTTCCTCGAAGTCACACGCCTGCTGTGTGCAACCGGGTGTCGCCGCTGCGGGGTAGAAGTAAAGGATCACTTTCTTCCCCCGGTAAGCGCTGAGGCTCACCGTGTTCCCTGTTGCGTCCTGCAGGGAAAAATCCGGGGCCGTTGCCCCGGTTATCAGTCGTTCAGCCACAGTTATCTCCTCGGTAGAAAATCAGACACCTCAGCTTAGCCAGCTCGGCAAATGGAAAGCAGCCTGTCTTTCGCTATACTTGTTCGCATGCCTGATATGGATCGCTGGCCTACAGGCCGACTCTTGTCCACTGCAGCACGCCTGGTCGAACACTCCTGGAACGAAAAACTCGGAGCAATAGGCCTTACGCATGCTGGGGTGATTGCGATCGAAGTGCTGTCCTCCAACGGCCCCATGACCCAGGCTCAACTTGCCCAGCTAGTTCGTGTCCAGGCACAGACCATGGGCAAGACACTGAGCCGGCTTGAGACGCATGGGCACATCACGCGGGTACGCAGCAACTCTGACCGGCGCAGCCATGTGGTTTCCCTCACCGAGCAGGGACGCGAAGCTGCCACGGCCGCTGTAGATATGGAGCGGGCTGTTTTGGCTGCTTCATCTGTTGACCCAGATGTGCTGCGCCAGGAACTGCAGTCCGTGGTCCGTGAGCTCGCTGGAAGCTACTCAAACTCAGGTGCCAAGGCAGAATCGACCGACGACGCAGGCCTGCCTGATGACGGGCCCGCTCCCGTCTGACGTGACGAACCCCACTCTTTGACTCAAGGCGCCGGAGGCATTCTGGCGCCTTGAGTCTTTTTTGTGCTGATTGCCCCACCCTGCTGGTTACCTCCACGTGACGCAGCCTTGCCAGGTTCCTGCCATGCCTGAAAAAATTTCCCGAAGGGATTTCTCCTCCCCGTACCTTGCAAAATTCCGGCAGGCCCATCGCTCTGACATGGCGCCACACGCTCCTGTTAAGAGCCAGCACGCCCCTGATCCTGCTGCAACTGCAGCGGCTGGGTGTCCGGCCGTGGACCGTCAGTTTGGGGGGGCCTGGCGTGGAACTCCGGGACGGGGGATAGCTGCCGGACTCCTTGGCTGCGTCCTTGCTGACGCCAGGGATCGAGGAATCCTGCGGATCTCCCTTGAGGCAGGGAGCACGGAGTTCTTCGCACCAGCCCGGAAGTTCTATGCAGCAAACGGATTTGCGGAGTGCAAGAGCCGGTTGCCGCCTCCGTGGAAGATCCACAGAGCGTCTTCATGACCATGGCCATTCTGGCCCCCAGCGCTGCCCGGACAGGAAATCTTGAATCATTCCTGGGCAACAAAAAATCGGCCCGGCTTCGAGAACGAAGCCGGGCCGAATTTTTTTGCTGTGCACCCCTCGGGACTTGAACCCGAAACCCATTGTTCCTGAATAGTATGACTCTTGCATACCCTAGCTTTATCCCATATTCTCCCCCATGCCTTATGCTTTACCCGCATATTCTAGGTGTTTTTGTGGCAGCATCCCTCATATACCCGAAGCTGCTCGCATGTACTCCACTGATTAAAAGACGACCAGACAGCGAGTAAACCCCCGCCCAGTCCGAAGACTAGACGGGGGCTGGTGGGTTACGCTAGGCGCTTGGGTGGGTAGGCTCCGAGGTACGCGTCAGCCTTTGCCTCGAGGGCGGCGAGTTCTTCTGTTCTGCGGCAGCGCTCAAGTAGCTTGTTTGCCGTTGCCCTAATGTCTTCCGGCGTGATGTGCTCTTTCGTTACACTCGCGGCGGCAAAGGCAAGGAATGAATATTCCGGTTTTTGCGTGTCCCACGCCTCATGGTTTCGTTTGACCCTCTCTGGGTCATTAATGGGCAGTGAGTCCAATATCATGGTGACGGTCACTGCTGGTTGGATGGTTGGCGCGTTGTACCATTTCTTGCCTTGAACTCTTTTTGCCGGCGTTTCGAGAGAGGTCATGATACACACTTTATAACCGTCCCTCCTTTTGCTAAAAAGAAAGGATTCGTACCTAAAGTTTTCTTGGACTTCCCACCACTGGTTTTCTGGCAGTTCGGGGAGTCCGGTGGGTGATTTCTCGATGTTCATTATGTCTCCTTGGTATGTGTTGGTTTAGTAGAAGTTTGTGTCTGGTCCGTAGTAGGGGGCCTTGGCGACGCAGCGTGTTTCGGTGCCGTCCTGGTCGGTGTAGTACCCCTTGGTTGCTTCGTGGTCTGGGCATTCGCAGCAGTCGCATTCATGGGTGCCTGAGTGGCCGCCCGGTAGTTTGCAGCCGTGCGTTCCCCAGTAGGTTGGGCAGCCCGTCACCCCATGAACTTTCGTGCTGAACCTTCATCGGGGTATAGGCGGCATGCCCACATGCTCCAACTCCCGTCATCGTGCCGGTGGTAGTAGCTGGCAGGGGATGGGCCGCCTAGGTATGGGCGGGTGGTTGATTGTGCTGCGACGTGCTGGCGTACGGCGTCGTCAAATGACTCGGCCTCAATAGGGTCTTCGTTCATTTTCTGCGCGCGTCCGATGTTGCCCATGTCGTTGTAACCCTCGGACCAGATATCCCACTGACTCACAGCGCCCACCCTTCCAAGTAATCCGGGTGCGAGACGTACACGGCGGAGAGGGCGCTTAGGGTTCCGTTCCGGTGATCACAGGGTTGGTATTCAACTTCGCAAGCGTTGCAAATTTCTAGGGCCAGTATCTTCCGTTTCGCGGCGCACTCGGCCAGGACGCGGGCGGGGGTTATATCAATGGTTGAATACTCGTCACTTTCCACGAGATCAAACGAACCGCCGTCCGCTGGCTGGGTCATTCGCTGGACCTGAAATCGCGCCACCGCCTCATCTTCCGCGATCCTGGCTTCCAAAAATTCGGTGATGGTCATTCTGTTACCCATTCTGTGAGTTCGTCGCGGATGTGGTCGCTGATGGTGGTGTTTTGTTCGGCGGCTTTTTTGAGTGCTGCTTGCCAGAGCGTGTCGGGGATGCGGATGGATCTGCGTGTTGGCCCCGGTTTTTCGCGTGGTGGCTTTGGTGGTGGCATGTTCTTAGTTTAATTCTTGTCAAGACAATTGGCAAGACACTTTTGGGCAAAGAAGAACCGCCCCACCCAACCAGTGACGGTCAGGTGGGGCGGGTTCTGTCAGGCTTCGTGCTTGCCGGGCGCGTCTTCCGGGAGTGCATTGGGGATGGCGAACGTCGCCACGGTCGTGGCGATGACACCGACGATCACAAGCCACTGATACTCATCAGGTGGCAGTACGGCCAGCAGCCCCGTAACGATGGATCCCAGGAGTGCCGCAATGGCCTTAGCGTAGGCGAACACACTCACTTGGAACCACCCGCAACGTTCACGTCAACGGTCACGACGCCGGACCTGAGGGCATCCTCTGCGCCCTTGCGTGCGGCCTCCTGGATGGCGTCCATGTCGAGGTTGACACCCTGACCGGCCGCCACCTGCTTGAGTGCTTCACGGAGCCCGCCAAGCTGCGAGCCAACGTCCTTGATGATGGTGTTGTGCACGGTCCCAATGTCTGCCTTGATCCCACCGAGCTGGGAGCCCACGTCGCGGATGATCGTGTTGTGGACTGTGGCAATGTCGCCACGGATTGCCTGTACGTCTGCTGCTGACATTTCATCCTCCAGGATGGTTGTTGATGTGCCAGCGGGGGATAGTTCGCCGCTGGTATTGGTGTCTGATCCGAAGATCACGTCTGGGTCAATGCGCCCAAACATGTAGGAATTGACCACGAAGCCGTCAGGCAGTACCTCGAAGTGAAGGTGTGCGCCGGTCGATGCTCCCGTGTTGCCTGAGAGCCCAAGGATCTGCCCCTCACTGACGCGCTGCCCAACACTGACCTTCTGGCCGCCGTCAGTGCAGTGCGCGTAGATGCCGATGAACCAGCCGTGATCAACGACGTACACGAACCCTGCGAATGATGGGCTGATCCAGTAGGGATTGTCAGCGTAGGTGCCCGCGTACCAGCCGACGTGCAGGACTACACCGCCTGTCACGGCGCGTACGGGTGTTCCTGCCGGGCATGGGTAGTCACGGCCCGTATGCCCGTCTGGCTGGTAGTTCCCAAACATCTGAATCAGCCAGTTGTCGTAGGGGAGCCATTTGGTTGGGTTGTCGCCGTAGTCCTGCGACGGCGTAAAGTCCACTGGTCGGATCATGTCTGCCTCTCTTTGGGCATAAAAAAGGCCCCTAGGTGGGGGCTTAGGTTTGTTCCTCGTCCAAATATTCTTGGACCGGGTTGGGGACGGGCGGTGCTGGTGGCCCCAGGTTTTGATCTATATGCCGGTTGAGTTTGAGGATGTGGGGAATGTAAACCCGGTCTCTCTGCTCAATTTTGCTCATGCGCCTGTGGTCCTCGATGCGTTCGAGGCGGCGCGTTTCCTGATCCTTGGCTTGCTCGATACGCTCAAGCCGGCGAGCTTCCTTATCGGCCGCGTGTTCGGCTTTCATTGATTCGATTTGCTCTTGGAGCTGGTCGATCAACGTGTTTTCGCGGGTGCCTTTCTGGACTCGTTTGGTAACGACTACGCCAGCGAAACCGATGAGCGCCACCGATACGGTGACTATTGCCCCCCAGTCGAATTCTTCTGGTGTCACCCCTTGTCACCCCGGCTTTTGAGTGCACCGACTTTCATGAGAAGCCCGAAGATCACCCCGCCCAGTCCCGCGTAGGTAGCGAACGTGAACCATTCGCGGGATCCCCAGCCGTGAACGATGACGGTCCCGACGTAGCTGAATAGGTATGTTGCGCCCCATGCCATGAGTAGGCCCACGAGTGCGCTGATACCCAGGCTGCCGGACGGTCGGAATAGGTCACGGACGCACAGCCCGAACGTCACCGCCCAGAGCGCCACCCAAAACCAGATCGTTGTGAACTGGGTGAGTAGTTGAATCGTGGGTGTGACTTCCATGTTCGACGTTGACGGCAGGTAGTAGAGCGCCCTCGACAACGCGAACAAGGCAGCGGATATGAGCATCACCCGCCGCCCAATCCGGTACCGCTGATCAGATGTTTGCAAAAGTGCCTCCAAGTGGGTGGGGTATATTCGGTGTATGACAGTTGAGCAGGTAGGCGAACGCGGTATTGAACCGTCACCCGAACGGCCAGACCAAGAATTGGTTGGTGGTTTCGAGTATGACCAAGGGTGGGGCAACGAACCTGCTACCCCACCAATGGTCAAAGCCGTTACCAAAGTTGACCCTAAAACCGGGGACTTAGTAACCCGTCGCCTCTAGCACAACCTCAGTGAACATCCCAGCAACCTTCTGGTCATTGCTGGATATGATCGTCTTGCCTCGCAGTGTGGGGCCGACGATTGAGCGTGAGCCGAACCCGGAAGGGTTATCAACAGTGTCGCGCCAGATTTCTTTGAACGTGAACCCGTCAAGTGTTGCGACTGCGAATGACGGCGCGGCCTCACCTTCTGAGCTGAACGCGGCCATCGCCACACCATCGTCACCTGGCCTGTCCTGCCGCGTGAAGCCTTGGCAAAGGTGTTTGCCTGATGCTGTGGACTCGAAGGCTGACACTGGTGTGTACGTGCCCACCTTGTGCTTGCCTTCTGCCCTGTCGAGGCGCACAACGTCCGGGCTACCGACCGGCACGTTATCCGTGTAGAACAGCACGCACTTAGGCATCGGCTGAATACCAACGCACTG
Source organism: Pseudarthrobacter sp. PS3-L1 (assembly GCF_030063285.1). Lineage (GTDB taxonomy): Bacteria > Actinomycetota > Actinomycetes > Actinomycetales > Micrococcaceae > Arthrobacter. Next base: position 593,094 of record NZ_JASISU010000004.1, read on the forward strand.
ATACGGCGGTGTTGTTCCGCTGTACGTCTGCGCCGTTTTCCAGCTTTCCCCAAGGTTGTCGGAGTAGACGATACCGTTGGACCCATTGCCGCCCGAGTTGTCACCAAAAGTGATCCACACCCGGTCCCAGTAAGGATCCCAAGCAATACCGTGTAGGTGCTGATTGTCGGTGTTTGGTCTGCCGAGAGTGTTGATGAGGTATTCGTTGAGGTCGAAAATGATATTCAGGTTTTTGCCACCGTCAAGGCTCATGTACGCGTACCTTGCGTTGTCACCAGCAGCGACCGGCTGCCCGGTCCATGTGGGTGTTTTGGGTCCGTACTCGTTCACAAAGATCATGGACCCGTGTTCTGACTGGGACCACGCCGACGTGTACTTTACGTACTCGGCCCTACCTAGAAGTACCCTGCTGAATGAGCGGGTTGATTCCGTGGCGATGTTCTCACTGAGCCACATTTCTCGACGGTTGATCCCACCGCGTAGGCATGACACGAGGATTTCACCGTTAGCCAATGGCAGGACTGATTCAACGGTTGCACCGGCGAACACGTTCGCACCGTTTTTGTCCTTGATTGGTGTCCATGTTTTGCCGTCGTCCAACGTCTCCGAAAAATCGGACGTGCTAGAATTCCAGCCCCTAACACGGTCCCTGGATAGCGCAACCATGATTTCCTTGGCAGGCTTCGATGTGACAGAAACAATTGCCGTGTCGAGTGCGCCGCGTACCGGGATGGAGAACCCATTCACGGGAGGTTGAGTGCCACCACCAGTCTGTGGTGTCTCCCAGTCGGACCATGTTGACCCGTTCAGGGAACAGGTAAAGACCTTCTGCGGGCTCCGGCTCTCCGTGAACCGGTGCGTGACGCCACCCGACGCCGGAAGTACCTCTAGGGTTCCTGGTGTTGCGCTTGCCTGGTTTGGGTGGTTCGTGAACTGGATAGACCATGTGGTTGGGTACGTTAGTGTGCGGAAGTCCACACCCGACGCAAGCAACGCAGCGTTAGGAACTGGGAGCATTTCGCTCCAAGCCCCACCAGAGTAGTTCCGATACTTTGTCTGGAAGATGCCCGGTGCGGACGGGATGAATATGTGCTTGGTGCGCCCATCCATGCCGTTATAGTAAACATCCACATTCCCGTAAGCGCCGAACACGGATGTGTTGTTCACCGGGTAACGCTTGCCCGCGAATGCTGCGCCCTTGAGCGCGTCAGCCTCGGCAAGCGTGGTTATTGGTGCTTGCAGGAACTTGTTAGCCTCCAGTGCCCCCACACGGGCGTCCTGTGTTGATGCGTTCCAGTTCGTTGCAGAGTATGCGGCCGCTGATGTGAACGCGACCTTAGCGGACACCACGTCACCGTTAGGTGCGATGACACGCTGCCCCGCCGTGTAACCAGTGTTCGCCTTCCACACCGGCACGAGGCCAACCGTCGACTGGGCCATGTTCGCAGCCGAGCTAACAATGGTCGGGTCGTTTGCGATGGCCTGCGACACAAGCGGTGGAACAATCGGCTGAACACGGGCCTCAAGCTCCGTCGTAACCTCAGTTTTAGTCGCATACGTTGATGCGGCCTCAGTCTTCGGCAGCAGCGGTGTCAATGCCGACGCGTCAGCCTTCAACGCAAGATCCGACACGTTCGCCTTATCAGCGAGGGCAGACGCGTCAGCCTTAGTAGCCAACTCCGTCTTGTCGGCCTTCAACGCAACATCAGTGGTTGATGCTTTGCCGGCGAGTGCGTTCACTGCTGCTGTACTGAGAGGCTTACCCGCGTCGGTGGTATTGTCCACGTTGCCGAGCCCAACGACTGCCGCCGTGGGGCTAACCCATTCGGTGGTAGTGCCACTGGAGTTCTTACGGATGAACTGCCCAGCCGTGCCACCAGCAGGTACGCCAGCGCCCGTAGGACCAGCAGGGCCGGGAAGCCCCGAGCCGCTGCCGCCTCCGGTGATGATGTGCGCGGCAAGCATGTGCTGCCCGAACGTGTTCAGGTGCACACCATCGCCTGAGTCGAAGTCTGGGCGCATGAGCCCGTCCTCAGCCTCGACAGCAGACGCCCGGCTGTGGCATACCAGGGCGCCTTCTGGGAGGGTCCGCAGGTAGTCGTTGAACCCTTGCCGGACAGCCTTGACCCCAGCCGTTTCGGTGCGGCGCGGGAACACGTCAGCGACCTCGAACGACTGTCCCATGTAGCGGCGCACGTAAAGAGCGAACGCTGTCAGCCGGGCTTGCATCTGCGACAGGGTTGCCCCGCCGTAAATGTCGTTCGAGCCCGGCATGCCCACAACCTTGTCAGCGCGGGCAATCGTTGAGAGCTTGGAACGGATGTAGTTCGAGCCACCAACCCAGGATTCGAGGCTTGTTCCGGACTGTCCCAGCAGGGCAGGGATAGCACCGTTAGCTTCAGCGTGACGCCAGCCCCAGCAATCCCGGAGAGGGTATTCAGTGTTCAGGCCAGTTTCAGAGGATGAGCCTGGGTAGATGTAGAACGGCGTTTCTGGTGCCGCCTGGAGCTTGATATACACGTCGAGGGGCGTGTACGGGCTCCAAGTGTTCGACACGCTCATGGACGCAACACCTATGGGCAGCGTCCCCAAGTAGGAGCCGCCGATACCCATATGGTTCGGCGTGCCGCCCGGTGTCGTGTACGCGTAAGAAATCAGGTACTCGACGTTCGCTTCCAACTGGAAATGAATGTCCGTGATGACGTAGCGTTCCGACGTTGCGCCAACACTGTAACGGACAGGGGTTCCCAGTTTCGTGGGTTCCTCAGCGAAGTTCTGCGTGTACCCGCCATTACCGTCAGAGGCGCGCTTGGCAATGTAAACGTCCACGAAATCCACGGCGCCACGGTTGGTGCTGGAGATGTCGTTGAAGTTCTTGAATACGAGCTCCCACGAATCGACCGCGGCAAACATCTTCAACGGTAGGCGCACATGCCGTGTGGGTTCCGTGTCCACGAGGGCGTTGTTGCCCGGCATGGAGAGCTGATGAAGGACCGTCCGGGTGGTCACGTCTGTGCGCTTCCACTCGGTGCGGTTCGCGGAAGTCGTAGAAATGACTTTCTCAAACGACCTGCGGGCCCCCGTGTACTCGACCCACTTGACCAGCGAACCACCAGACGCGAGCGGTTCAAGGGCCACGAACGCCGCCACGTCAGATCCCAGCGGACGCCCCACGATAGTGAGCGCGGTAGACGAGTTCGCCACCGGGTAGATGCCGATCAGATCGTTGCCGATCCAGTCGGCAACGTTCAGTGAAGGGAGCTCGGAAAGCGGCCGGATGCGCAGGGAATTACCAACACCCTCGCCTTTGTCGCCCTTGGGGCCGGTAATGTCGGCAAGAAATCTGGCAGATGCCATTCTTATGCTCCTATGTAGATTCGGCCCGTGTTGCGGGGGTCAGTAGGGTCGTCGGGGTTGGTCTGCCACCACAGTTGCCCGCGCCGCAAACCAGGCGGCTCAGTGAGGCTAAGAAGCACCATGGAAAGGTTCGGGCCACCAGAAGGACGGCCCCCGCCAAACTCGATAAAGTCGGAAAGCGGACCGCCACGGGATCCGACGCGTATCTCCCAATCGGGGAAGTCCGTTAGCGGCATCCCCGGTTCGATCCACTCAATGGAGAGGGTGTAATAGGCGTCGTTGAGCAGCGTTGCCGTGGATGCAAGGTTCACGTTCCAAGCGCCGACAGAATCAGGGGCCACCAGAACATCAGCAGTGGGGAGGATTCGTCCGGCTGAGACACCAGAGCCAACGATGGATGGCTCAACAAGCCGGAACCTCAACCTGCCCACCCTCGAAACAAGGGTTGACCCAACAATGTCTTTGAGTTCCCCGGTCACATTTGGCATGGAGTACCACCTTTCGGGCATAAAAAAAGCCCCACAAGGAGGGCGAGGACTATGGCTATTGACAGGGTGTAATACACCCCGTAAGTTGTTCACATGAGCAAGGGAACGACCCCACACACAATCAGGATTGAAGACAAACTCTGGGAATCCGCAAGAACCAAAGCGGCTGCAGAAGATCGAACAGTCTCAGAAGTCACCCGGCAGCTACTCACCGAATGGATTGAGAAATGAATAAGCAGATAGCAGCCCTTGCAGTACTCGCTGGCATTGCGCTCGCCGGTTGTTCAGCACCGATACAGCAGGCAGCGCCGGTCGTTGAGGTAGAGCGAGTGGGAGATGTTAGTGCCGAGCAGCGCCAAACAATGCTCGGTGATCTGCGGCCGGTCCTTGTTGAACTGGAAGCCAGCGATGCGGCTATTTACCGTGAGGCATACGAGGCGTGCGCTAACCTGCTCATCCGTGATCGAGACGCCTACCGGGAAGCAGTGATCGAGCAGTACCCGAGCATTGAACTTGCCCTAGACCACCTGAGCGTTGCCGCCGCTGCCAAAAAGTACATCTGCCCCTAAGCCAGGGTCGCGGTTGACCTATACAGCTTCCCGTTCGCCGGGTCGATCCACAGGTTAGGTTTCTGCGTAGTTGTCGGCAGGCCGTTGATGTAAACACCGTCCGGTTTCGCATCGACCGAATAGGCGCCGGCGAACAGTGACGCAAAGTTATCCGCGAGCACGCCAGCGTTTGAGGATCCGCGCATCAGGACAGCACCACCGTTGCCACCAATGCCACCGCCCGAACTGAACGCGATGCCACCGTTCGCCGCAGACGGGTCAATGACCGTGTTACCTACCGTGATCTTCCCGGCCCCGGTGACGTTCATGTTTCCCTGGAGCCGGAAGTCACCTTTCACAGTTGTTACGCCGTTGATGTTCAGTGAGCCGTTTACGTCCATCTTCCCGGTCACGGTGGTGTCGCCTGTGATCTTCGTGAGCCCGTTGATGTCTACCGGGCCGTTAGTAACGAACTTGCCCGTAACTGTTGTGTCCCCGGCGATGGTTGTGATGCCGTTGACGTTCAGTGTGCCATTGAAGACGGTGTTGCCGTCCACGAGTAGCGGTCCGTCAATGTTGAAGTCACCGGTAGCGATCACGGTCCCGTTCAGGCGAACCTCACCGGATGCGATGAATAAGCCAGTCATGTTGATCGTGCCGTCAGCGTTCAACGTGCCGGTGATCGTGGCATAGCCCGTGACGTTCAAGCCGCCGTTCTCAATCGTGATCCCGCCACCGCCATACACCCGCACGCCGTTCGCACCAATGGATGCGTTATTCATGGGTGAGGCGTTCTCAAGGTTGCGGATCCGCCGCAACAAATCCTCTATCTGGCTACGGTCAAGGTTGTCTACGCGCATACCAGCCTCCTATACGAGCGGTTGAATGTTGAGGGTGAGGAACTGGCCGAGGTCGCCCGTAATGTCTATGACCTGCCAGCGATGCAGGCCAGCGTTGATGTACGGGTCATTAGTGACGGACCATATGACTTCATCGCCCACGAGGATCTGCGCGGCGTTTGGGTCTCCATCGTGTGGAACCTCAAAGCTGCCCTGCCATGTTGGGATCGTGTACGCAGCAAGGTCGCCGTACGCCTTGCTGCGAAGGTTAGTGGTATTCGACTCGTCCTTGTATGCAACAACCATGTCAATGGCAGGGTAGGTCGTCACGGGGAAGTTGTTCACAATCCCCACCAACGTGTCAGTCTCCGTGCCCTCACCCGTAGCGATGATTTTCGTCGCGAGCTTCTGCCCAGACCGGCGCATCTTCATCCCACGCGCCGGCGACTCATCCGCGCCAATGTTCCACTGCCAGACGTTCGACTTCAGGTCACCAACACGCATGACCCACTCAATGTCCTGGCCGTTATTCGTCCACCGTGGCCGGAACGCAACGTTAGGCCCACCCTCGGTGTTGATAATGTCGTTCAAAGCATCCAGCATCATCGGGAAGCGGTGGCCCTCGTACTTGCGATTAAACGGCCCAGACTGATCAGCGGGGAAGATCATCGGCACCCTGTAGCGGCTCACCGGCAAATCATTCAGACCCTCATACACAACGTACTTCGCGATGTTCGCCAACGAACCCGACAGGTTCAACACCACAGGGGCGACCTTCGACTGAATCATCGCCACAAGGTTCCTGCGCGCCAACAACCACCACAAGTCATTGTGCTGAACCGTCAACACCTTCGTGTCTCTGTCGTACTCGTGATCCGTGATGAACCCCGCATACACCGGGACGCCCGCGTGCTCAACAACCAGCAAATGATCGAGCACCGACAAACTAAACGGCCCAGCAACCTCAGCAACCCCAGGATCCCCAAGGTTGAATGTAGCCGAACCACCCGACCCGCCATTCATCGTCTCGCCCCACGAAATCGCGGACGGCTCAACCAACACCTTCCCAGACCACGACGCCGTATCCATCGCCCAAACCTTGTAAGCCAAACCGGCCCCCTAAATGAACGTGTCAGTAAGCGTCAAAAAAGCAGTCCCAGAACCCGTAGTCACAGGCTCCAAAAAAACGGTAGGAATAGTGCCAGCCGCAATCCCAAGCGTCTCGGCAGTACCAACGCCGCCGTGAACAACAGCCCCGCGAATACGCAAACGTCCATCAGAAAACGTGATCCCATGCGACACCCCACTAACAAGCGGCACGGTCACCTTGAACTGCGAACCGCCCACCGTGATCGTGTAACCACCCGGCATCGAACCCGCAACAATAAACTTCGGGAACGCAGGCGCATTCCCCCGGTGATAAACAGACGTACTCACCGAAGACGGGATCGTAAACGAGTTATCCCCGCCATACTTCCGAGGGTCTGGGCACAACAACTGGATCTGCACATCACGCACAACCGACCCATGACGCTCGTCAACGTTCACGAGCTCAACGAACGCATCAGCCCACAACGTCACGCCGCCCTTACTGACGTAGACGCGCACAGGGTCAACGCCAGCCCCAAGGCCAGTAAGGCGTGTAGCCAGCGCCTCGCCCTCATCTCGCGACTTCGGCAAAATGAAACCAGTCAGAGTAGCCGTCCGCGTCCCCGAATACCTCCGCAACACATAAGACCCAGGAGCGCCCTGCCGGGCAACATCCTCACCCCGCAACGCAACCGAATCAGACCACCCATCCAGCCCATCCTTCGCAACAACAAACGGTCCAAGACCGGGCCGGCCATGAAACTGCACCGACCCGATCCGCATAGAAATCTCATCGCTCATCGGGCCATCCTTAATGCTCGGTTGAGTCGGTTATCCATCGCGTGAGCCAACTCGTAAGGGTCCATGTCACGCTGAACTGGAACCGTCAGGTTGTACGTGTTCCCAAGAGCCGCAGAACCGCCACCAGCAACCCCCGCAGCAGCCCCGCCAACACTTACGTCACCCGTCAGTGTTGCGGCGCTCATAAGCGAACTAGCCGCCGCACCAACCTGTGCCTGCTGAGAAGTGATGCCCTTAGCAAAGTCACCAGCCATTGCCTTACCCGAGTTCGACGTGTACCCAGAACCGGAGAACGGGCCACGCTTAGCCGGCGAGAACGGGAAGAAGTCACGGGCAAAATCAAGGACACCACCAACAGCGTCACCAATCGCCCCGACCATCCCAGAAATACCGTCAATGAACCCCTGAATCAGAGACCTGCCCGAATCCAGGAGCAGAGTGCCAAGGTTCCCGAGAACGCTTAGGATCTTGCCCGGCAAGTCAATGAAGAACTGCACAAGACCAGTGATGAAGTCCCCAACGCCCGTTGTGACGTTGCTCCACGTATCGGAGAAGAACGAACCCAAGACCGCAAGGCCCGCCTGGATGGAAGCCCAGACGGCCATAAGCGTGGGGACGAGCGTGCCAGCGAACCAGACCAGGACGTTGTTAACCGTGTCCTGGATGAACTGGAAAACGCTTTGGAAGATCGCCCTACCAAGTTCCGTCTGGGTAAAGAACCAGATCAGACCCGCGACAAGTGCCGCGATAGCTAGAACAACCAAGGCAATAGGGTTCGCGCTCAAGGCCGCATTCCAAGCCCACTGGGCAGCAGTAGCAATGCCCATAGCAACAACGCCAGCAGCCGTAGCAACCCGCTGGGCTACCATCGCAGCAGTAGCCCGGATAGTCGCAAACATGCCAACGTTTTGGGCCGCAGTGTTTGCGCCCGTAGCCGCAGCGTGCTGCATCTCAAGGCGAATAGCCGTGACCCTGAGAATGTTGTTAGCCAAGTTCACCGGAGCCATAGCAACCTGGGCAGCCTGCAAGGAGAACATTGCACCGGCCGTAGCGGCAGTGGCAATCCTCCACGCAATGAACCCCGCCACGATCAAAGGCATAAAAGCGATGATCGTGTCCACGTTGTCAGCGAGGAACGCCAGCGTCGTGGTGAGGACCGTAAGCCCAACAGCGGCGACCTTAGCGACAGCCCCGCCAATGTTGGGCATCTGCTTAGCGAACTCCTGCGCAGCTGGCAAGAGCGTCCTGAGAGACTGACCCATGGAAGCAAGGGCCGGGCCTAGTGCGGAACCAATCGTTCCACCAGCGGTCCCGAGCGAACCCGTGAAAGCAGTCCACGAACTGAAATCAAGCTGCCCTACAGCGTCAACAACCTGGTGGACAACGTACGCGACGCGTTCCATGAAGCCGGGGAGCCCGGAACTGGTAACCTCGCCATCGTTGGCCGTCCATGCGGCGCCGAAAGCAGTGACCGCGCCACGCATCTCCACCAGGGCGGTTTTCGTTGTGAAAGCAAGACGCTCCATGAAGCCTGGGAAGCCCACGGAAGTAACCTCCCCATCGAAGGCAACCCAGGATGCGGAGAAAGCGAGGAAGCCGCCGCGCATCTCGCGGAAAACGTTCCCAGTGACAAGGCCGAGGCGCTCGATGAACCCATTCAGCCCAGAAGAAGTAACCTCATCCCCGCCAGCACGGAACGCGGACACAAAAGCACTGATAGAGCCGAGGATCTTATCGAAAGCAGTGAGCGCCTTATCAGCGAACCCCTCAATGACGGGGCCGGCTTTAGCGGAAAACGCCGCAGCCCACGCATCAGCGAACGGCTTCAGACGCTTCGTCAGACCTTCGAAAAGCTTCTGAATCTGGTTGAATACCGGCTTCACAAGCGGCAAGAACCCGCCAATAAGGGCAACGCCGAAGTTAGCCATAGCTGACTTCATGTTCGCGAAAGCGCCACGCGTCGTATCACCAGAACGCTTCGCAGCACCGCCCAGATTCTCGGTCAGAACCTTGTTGAACGTCGCCGCGTCAACCTTGCCCTCAGAGACCATCTTGGTGAGCTCTTCAGACGTGACGCCATACTCTTTAGCGAGCATCTGCAAAACGCCAACGCCACGATCACCAAACTGGTTCAGGACATCGTTAGTGACCTTGCCCGAGTTAGTGACCTTGCCCATGATGGAGCCCATCTCACCCAAAGGAACTTGGGCGGTGGAAGCAGCATCAGCAACAAGCGTCAGGTACTTTGACATCTCTTCGCCGGGCTTGATACCAGACGCCAGGGCGGTGGAAGCGACGTTAGCCGCATCGCCCATCCCAAACGCTGTACCCTTCACGGCGGACAAGGCATTAGCCATGACCTCAGAGACAGTCGAGGTACTGTTACCAAGGCCCGTCATCTTCGCCGTGGCGTCTTCAATCTGGAGGGCCTTACTGATGCCGCCCTTGATGCTAAACGCGCCAATAGCGGCCGTTACAGCACCGCCAGCAAGTAGGCCCTTACCAACGAACGAACCAATGCCCTTCACCGCAGAACCGAACGCGGTAGAGAACTTCCTCCCGCTCTCGGAACCGGAAGTCTCAACCTCAGAGTTGACCTTCCCCCGGAAGCCTACGAATGTTGGGGCAATAGCAACTTCGCCGGCGCCTACCTGATCAGCCATGTGTTAGGGCTCCATCCGTTTTTGCGCGAAGGCGCTACGTGCCCTCAACTTCTTAGCGAGGGCTTCTCGTTCTTCGGGAGTCACAGAATCGGCTGCTTTCGCCGTATCCCATGGGAGGTCCAAGACCAGGGGCTTTTCGTTCTTACCGAGCGTCGCGCCAACGACACGGGCGGCCGTGATCGCGTCGTAAATTTCGTGGCGACTTGCCGGATACTTCCAGCCGAGCATCGACATACTCAGATGCGAATCAAGCTCAAGGGTCAGGCCCTCAATCAAGTCGGCTGCTTCCTCATAACTGCACTCATCCCGACCTATGATGTCCGCGCTGATCCCCAGGCGGTGCCTGAAGTCATAGCGGACAGCAGGCCAATGGTTCGCTGCTAGTTTGAGGAAGGCCCAGATTTTCCCTGCTGCCCGCCGAGCCGAGCGCCCACGGCCTCAAGCCAAGCCATCGCAAAGCTTAGGGTGTCGCCGCCATCCTGAAGGCCCATCAAAGTGGTTGCCTCCGGGGCGGGAATGACGTTCTGAAGCATGTAGTCAACCATCTGTATTTCGCTGAGTTCCTGCTCTTCAATTGCCATGAGGACTTTCATGCGCGCATAGGGAAGCAGGAGGGACAGGCTGATTTCACCGTCCGCTGTCGTCTGGCATTTCAGCGTGTGCTCAACAACCTGATGGCGTGGCTTAGGTCCAGGCTCGCCCGCCTTGACGGGTGCCGTGTCGTCCTTTGCCGGGGCTTTACGTGCGGTCATAACAAAACTCGTTCCTGATGGGTTTCAGATGGGTGGAACTGCAACCGGGCGCCTACCCATCAAAGAGACGCCCGGCCGCAGGTTTAGGAGCCCAAAATGGCTGATTAAGGGGTGGCGGGGATAAGCCACTCGCCAAGGTGGTCGTTGTTCAGCGCCGGGGAACGGTCGATCTTGTAGACAACCTCATACCCGAGAACGGCGCCGCGCTCAGACTTGTCCTCAGAGACAGACTCGATACTCACGTTCGCCGCAACACGGCGCCGGATGAGGCCGTTCTTGAAGATTTCCTCCGTGAACACCACGTACTTGACCGACGTGCCGCCACCATCAATGGTGATGAAGCCGTTTGCGTCCGGGGTCTTCCCCCGAATAATTCCGCGCACCGTCTCGTCCGTCTGCGCGTACTTCACAGTCAGCGTCACGTTCGCGAGGCCAGAAGGAATCGAGAATCCGTCCTGCCAGAAGACAATCGGGTCACCATCCGCCTCCATAGCCCACTCAAACCCGCCATCCTCCGTCAAGAGGCCAGGGAGCTTGAACGCCACAGGAAGCACATAGTCATCCGCACCGCCCTCCACCGCAGAAGGAATCGCAGTCCCGAAAGGCGCGATGCCCATGTGCCCGGTGACTGGTACGCCAACCGCTGTTACGTCATTGCCAAAGCCGTCTGCGGCCATGTTTTCCTCCAAAGAAAAAGCCACCCGCAAACAGCGGATGGCTCAAGATGATTATTGGTTTAGGTCTAACTGAAAGGACTACCCACAACGGACAGCACAAACGACATGTAACGCCGAGGGAAGCCAGAATCGTCGGCAACCTTATAAGGCCCGTTGCTGTCCGTAACGGCAGCCACAGGGTTATCAGGGGCCGTGCTGGCGCATCCCTCTACGATGGCTGTGACTAAGAGCGCCAGACTAGTAGCGGCGTCCTTCTTGAGACTGTCAGAACCAAGAACCGTCACCCCAACAGAAGTAGACCGCGTAACAACACCAGTCCGCGTGCCACTGTCATCACGCACAATCACCTGAAACGGTGGACGTGCCCTATCCGAAGGGGAAAACTCATTAGAAACGAACCCACCAACACGGCCATGAGCAACAAGCTCAGAACGAATATGGGCCGTCAAGAACATCTCAATATCGGAGAAAATGACCGCATCAGCCACCAGAAACCACCGACCTAAGAGCCCTCGCCAACGCGCCGTCCTCAGACTCCAAAACCATCGCCTTGTCATCCATAGCCGTCACCAGCACGACGTTCCTACGGGCCGCGCTTTTCACGCTAACGACAACACTGTTCCGGTATTCGCCAGTGTCAACGCGGGCATTGGCCCTAAAATTAGCGGCAACCTGCTCGCCCTTCTCAAGGAGCAAAGCAGTAATACCAGAAGAATGGCCCAGGCGGTCGAAGAAATCGTTATTGAACGTCGTTTTCCCCATCACCCGGTCACCTTCCTAATGGAAAACTCGGCACCAGGAGCCCAGCCGGTGAACGGGTTGCGCCACTGCGCGACCTCGCCCTGAACCTCCCACAGAACGTTCCTGTCGCGGATCCGGTCATGTTCCGCAACATCCTGATCGACACCGCAGTAAATACTCATCTGCGTTATGACCTGCCCACGGTTATCCGCCACCGTCTCGCTACTGGAGGATGGGGCAATCGCCACACCCTCCAGCTCAAGAACAGTCGCAGAGTCCCAATCAGCTAACGTCGGCTCCTGCGAATACGGGTCAATGACAGTGCCTCGCCGCAGCCGATCAACAGTCTGCCCATCAGACATAGGGAACATCAACGCCCGCCTCTTCCCCAAGGTCAAGGTCCTCATCGAACATTGACTGCCTCGAAAGATTCCCGTACCGGATAGCGTCTGGGGCCGCTGTCCGATAAGAACGGGTGCCGGCGAATCCCATCAGGTCGTCCATTTCGTCGATCTCGGGCTGAAGGAACCAACCGCCGAGGGAACTGGCCGCGTTCCAGCGAACGTTGAACGGACCAGCCCCTTCTGAATCGACCATCTGCTTAGTCTTATCAAGGCGGCGCTGAATAGCGTCGGCTACAAAGACGAGGAAAAGAGGCTCAACGGCAGGTACTAGGGAATCCCCGTATCTGCCGTTCAGCATTACCCCAAGGCCGGCGAGCCAGCCATTAATTCTTGGCTGTTGCGCTACGGCTGGTGGTCTTGCGAGGAGTGGTTGCACCTTCGCTAGAGTCAGTTCCAGCATCGTCGCTCCCCTTCTTGGCTTCCGCCTCAGCAGCCTCCTGGGCTTTTGATTCGTCTACCACCCAGCCATGAACCTGGTAATACTCTGCGGACACATCATCAACATCAATGGACCGCCCGGACTTGCTATGAATAAGCACTGGTGCCACGACTATCCCCTTACGCTGCCGGGTTGGTGACAGCCGCTACAGGCTCGCCAAGCGTCCCGTTGGACTGGAGGACATTGCCGAGGACATAGGCGTAACGAGCCTTGAAGCGCAGAGCAACCATGTCCTTCTCTGCAAGGTTGATCCCGCCGACAGTTGCCTGATCGAGGAACTTCACCGTGATGTCCTGACGAACGCCGATCTTCACCAAGGAAGGATCCGCGACCATAGCGGTTGCCTTCGCGGCATCCCATGCACCGTTCTTCAGGTACTGGGCGTCAAGGCCGTAGATGCTGTCAGTGCCAACACCGGCGTTCAAGGACGGCAGGAACACGGTTGAGCCATCGGTTGCACGCAGGTTAGCGAGACGGAAGCGCAACCCCGAAGCAGAGAACATCACGCCTGGCTCGGCGCCAGAATCAGCGACCGCACCGGCTGCCTGGAGGATGGAACCGCCCAAGTCAGCGACACCGGCTGTAGCGGTCGGCTGGAAGATGTTCCCGGCTGCCGTAGCGGCAGCGAAAAGATCCAGCGAGGTCCATGTGGTCGGCTTGTCAGTACCGAAGAACACGGCCTGATCGAGCTTCTTACCAATGGCCTGCCCGCCAAGCTTCGTCAGGGTCTCCAGCAGGTTCTCAGTCGAGTCCTCCAGCAGATCCTCGTGCACCGGGATGATGACGGCGATTTCCTCAACCACGAACTGTTTGTTCGACCAGGTTGCCTTGGACGTTGGCTTCGTGCCGGCAGAAGTACTGACAGATTCGGACACCCACCCGGCTTCAGGCAGTGACGCCAGGACGGGGAGGTTGGTGATCTTCGTGCCAAGGGGCACATTTTCGAACGCCGACAGAGCAGCGGACGCGTTGAACGCATGGCCGAGCAGGGAATCCCGGTACTCTTCCTGGATAAGGGCGGCAACGTCGGAACGGCTGATATCAGCCATGGTGGTCTCCTAAAGGTTTTGGGTAGCTATTTACTGGGATTTTCGAGCTGCGCCAAGTTGCCGGAGGGCTGATGCGGCCTTGCCCTTACCGGATCCCGTTGGCGCAGCGTCGGACTCTTCGCCTCGCGCCGGCGAAGGCCGGCGGGCAGGCTTGGAACCGGTTGCCTTTAGCAGGTACGGTTTTTCCTCGGCGATTTTCTCAAGCCGGGCCTTGATAGCGTCACCATCAGGCCCATCCTCACCAATCTCGACCTCCGAGATGTCGCCGTAAAGCGCAATCGCGTCCTTCGGGTCAGAGAAACCAAGAGTCGCGGCCGTGGCGCGGATATCGGCGTTCACAAGTTTCGTCGTGAACTTACCCGTCACCTCGTTGGCGCCCTCTTCGCGGGCAGCATCAATTGCTTTCTGCTGCTCAGACTTATTAGCCTCCGCATGCTTCTCAGCTTCGGCGGCCTTCGTCTTGAGGTCCTCATAATCGGCATACTTCTTGTCATGCCGGGAAAGCCGGTCTTGGATAATCCTGTCAAGGTCAGCCTGCGTAGCCGGAGGAGAGTAAGAACTCTCCATCTGCCCCGCGTCGGACGCTTCCTGGTTGCCCTCGGGCGCTGCTTCAGACATATTTCCTCCGTGAATCCGTCGATATACCGGCAAAATGAGCAGTTGCCGTCACTGCATCCCCGCTAAACGGGTGGGGTTTGTGGGAGTGCTGCTATAGCGCGCACCGAATCTCCTGATTTCGCCTGTATGGCCTCAGGAATGACCTGATCGCCGTTCTTGCGGGCGTAATCAGCAGCTTCAATAGCGTCGTCCTTAGACCAGCCAGGGATCATCGCAAAGAGCATTTCGAGGGGAGCGTTTAGGGTCTTCAGCTTCACCATGGAGTCGCTGATCTGGGCTAGAGACCTCGAAGAAGTGTCCTGCCAGTGCAGTTGCGAGGAAGAGTCCTGCGCCGCAGCCTCCATGCCAAGGATCGCCGCGCTATTTCGCATGGCCTGCTCATAACCTTCGCCCATGACAACTTTGAGGTCATCAAGGTTTCGGAAGTACCCAGATTCGGCGGCCGCAATGCCCTCGGCGGACATGTTGACGATAGCGCCAAGCATGTAATGCGGAGGAACCTGCAAAACTGCCGAGAAATGCTTGATGTGGGTGTCAACCGCGGAAGCGACCTGCCCAATATCGGCGGCCGTGAAGTTCCCAAACCTGACCTCACCCTCGCCAGAGCCGTGAATCATGGTGTCAATGGAGGGCCTGACCAGCGCATTCCCGTTAGTATCCCTGCCGATAGTGCCGCCAGACTGCCACATCTGGGGGAACGCGCCGTAACGCTGAACCATCTG
The DNA here is from genome assembly GCF_030063285.1 of Pseudarthrobacter sp. PS3-L1. Taxonomy (GTDB): domain Bacteria; phylum Actinomycetota; class Actinomycetes; order Actinomycetales; family Micrococcaceae; genus Arthrobacter. Next base: position 608,281 of record NZ_JASISU010000004.1, read on the forward strand.
CAACGTGAAAGTCGCATCCACGATCCGCTTGTACACCGGGAACGCCGGCTGCATAGGGGACCTTGGAACGCCTTCCATCGCAAACTCTGAAGCAATCATCGAAACAGGAGTGAACCCAAGATCATGCGGGATTACTTCAAGCTTCTCGATCTTCTTCGGTGTGCCCTTGATGATGTAGCGGGCCTCGGCGTCAAAGAAATACCAGAGCTTGTCATTGACGCGATGCAAAACGTACTCCGGATCCTCATCCCAAGGCTCCGCTTTAGTCTGGAACGTCTGGTGAGAAGACAAGGGGCGCATGACAACGCCATCACCATCCGCGGGAAGGGACATCAGGAAGCTGTAGCCAAGGCCAACAACCTCACGGTTCAGAGCCCCCTGGCGGCCGTCCATCCCATTGGCCTGCCAAGCATCACTCCACACCCTGCCGTCACTATAGCCATCAGCTATGAGCCCCTGAGCGATACAATCCCTTGCGAACTGAAGCCACGGAGAAGCGGCCTTGCGGAAAAGATCCTTGTACTCAAGGTCCGCATGTTCTGGCATCCACGTCCTAGCCAAAGCGCCGTCAATGTTCTTCTGGACAAAGCGAAGGCGTGCCCATTCCTTCGTAGCGGCAGGCAAAATGTCATCGGCTATGAGCTGAGATAATTCAGTCTGATTCAGCACCATACAATCACCTGATTCCTGTAATAACGGCTGGTTCCCTAGCGGGAGAAGCTTCTGACTTCTTCACGCCCCAATGGGCTAGAGTCACTGACTGGATCTGCGTGATGGGCTCGGAAGGGTCCGTCTGATCCCACGTCAAACCACCAACCAAAGGGCGGGTAGTCGCGTTCTTGAGTGACTGCAGAAGGTCATCCTGCCCGCGCTGAAGGACCATGCCGGCGTTCACAGACTCGACCATCAGCCCGAACGCGCCAGCAACCTCGCCAGCATTCACGCCCATGTAGCCGACACCGGCCATGGAAAGGTCAGTGAGGATCGGTGCGCAGTTCTTCTCATCCAGGACCACCAGGGACGGCGAAAGGGCGTCCTGCAACGCCCGCAAAGCCTTAGGAACCCAGAGAGTCTGCAACCTGGTGTCCCGAGTCTCAACAAAGATCCGTTCACCGCTCCTGGAAGCGGCCGAAATGGTCGCATACCCGCCACCACGGCCCAACGAAACCGCCAAAACCGGGTTAGGGCCAAGGGCCGCGCCCTCCATGAAGCTATCGGCCCAAGCCTTCAAGCTGATGTCGTTATGAATGACTTCCTGCTCAGGGCGGCGATTGGGCCACACGCTGCACCGCTCACGCCCAAAGTCCTGCCTATTCGGGCTCTTATCGCGGTCATGCTGCTCAGCGATAGTCTCCGTACGGATGCGGATATCCTTCGCAGGGTTCGAATCAGCCCAAACCTTCTCATCACCAAGATCAATCAACTCAGCAAGATCGGGATCCTCAGAACCAGCCGGCGACCACTCAGCCCAACCAGTACGATTCACATCATTCGAACGCCCACGATCCCGCACACCCTCGAAAACCTCGGAATCATTCAAACCATCCTCAGGGACCGTGCCCGTATAGAACTCCTGACGGTTCGGCACAGCAGACTGCGTGTACGTCAACGCGTTACGCGCCGGAACGCTCAGCTCCTGCGCCTCGTCATACACAATCACGTCAGCAGAAAACCCGCGCCCAGAGTTCTTAGACCGGGCAATGAACTTGATCCGGTTCCCCAAGCTCGTCTGTCCAGGCTTAGGCTTCAAAATGATCGACGCCGTATTGCCCTTATAAACGTTCTCGACCTGCGCACTCAACTGAGGCACGGACTCTACAACGCCACGCAAGCGGTCATAACCATCCATGGCCGTCTTGAACTCATGCGCCGTATGAAGGATCGACTTCCGCCGCTTATCCGGCCGAGGAAACAAAAACAAATGAGCCAAATCGTAGGCAACCAGGATCTCTCCCTTGCCATTCTGACGCGCCACCAAAGCCCCAAACTCGGTAGCAGCCCACTCGTTCGCCTCATCAACAGCGAACAACGCATCAATCACATACGACTGCCAATCATCCAAAACAACCCCACACAACCGGCAAAACTCCGAAACCTTCGGACCAAACGTGCCAACCGCATCAGGACGCTTCTCTATCCGAGGGCGCTGGGAACCTGGCAACGTTAGAGACATCACCGCTGAAGAACTCATCGAACGGATCAACCTCCCTCACCACAGACGCGCCCTCAACAGCCGCAATATCCGCCAACAGCTCAGAATGACGCTTAGACAAAGGAGCCAACTTAGACGCATCAACCTCAGCCATGGCCGCCTCAACCAAATCCATATTCCACCGCAAAGAATCAAGTCGCGACCTGCCCACAGGAGCAGCAGGAACGTCCCTAAGCGGCCTATCAGGCTCATCAGCAGACCTAGCCCGAACCTGCTCACGTGAACGCTCCACGGACGCCTGACGACACAACTCATCAACCGGCTCACCATCACGCAAATGACGCTTATACGCCGAATACGACCCACAAGGGGCCTTAGCTCTAGGCAAAAGAACCTCCCAGGCCTAAGGGCCTCCCAAATAGTGCGATTCACACGAAATAGTGCGCAGGAAAAAATGCCCGGAGAGGCGGGAGGCTGGCAGCATGTGTGGTATAAGGGGGGTACCCCCGGGTCTATGTGGCTGGTCTGATTGTTGGTGGTGCACTGTCGCTTTTTTTGGCGTTGCATGAGCGGTGCATTGGTTGCAGGTCTTGTTTGTATAGGTGTCCGCCGTTGTTGATTGCTTGTGGGTGGTCGGCGGTGAAGGACATTGGGTCTGTTGGTGGGAGTGTGTAGTCGATGGGTTTCCCGCAGTGTGCGCATGCTCGTTGTTCGCGTTTGAGTCTGGTTTGTTTGCGTCGGTAGGCTCTATGTCCTTTGCCGTCGCGTGTGCTGCCTGTCATGCGTTTGCCCCTCACGTACCGGGTTGAGCTTGCCGACTCGCGATGCTTGTGCGGAGTTGTTCGTGTCCATTACTTGACCATCGGTCGGTTTGCTCAGTGGGTTGTCGGGTCGTGAGCCCGTTGCCGTCGTTATCGGCAACCCGGTGTTCCGTTGTCTCTGGCAGGTCTGTCCTTTGCAGGGTTGAGATGTGCCTTAGCGCCCCGGCCTGACCTTTGGTGGGCAATGAGGACCCAGCCTGTCGACCAAGACAACGGTTGTTTGTGGGCCGGCCCGCGCCCCCCTGACAGGAGTTGCACCTGTCCAGCGCTTCGACCTCGACTAGTATCAGTTCGGAGATGCGGCATACTCGCCGGGGGATGTTGCCTGCCTGCTTCTCAGCGGTAGGCGTGCGTCTTGAGCCTGACGCGGGCAGATAGTGACCTCCGAATGTGGAAGGATTCGGGCACTAAAAAACCCGCTGGCCTGTTGGCTTGGCGGGTTGTGGGTACGGCTGTTAGGCCGTTCAGGAACACTTTAACTCATGTGTGCTGTTTCGTGCAAGCCTTCAACGATTATGTGCGCGGCGTATGCGTTGCGGAGGTGTCGGGTGCAGAGTTGGATGGTGATTCCGTCTGGCACTTGGTCGGCGCATGTCCCGTATTCGCAGATGCCGGTGTCGTTGCTTTTTGGGGTGAGGTATCGCATTAGGCGGTTTCCTTTCCGTGTTCGCTGTAGGTAGCGAGTACGTCGTGTGGGTAGTAGGTGGGGAGCGGGTCGCGTTCGACGGCGCGTAGGTAGCCTTTGTGGGCGTAGTGGCGGATGGTTTGGCTGGTGATGCTGAGTCCGGCTTTTTCTCGGAGCCAGGGGATTAGGTTGCGTGTTGTCATGGCGGGGGCGATTCCTTTCACGCGGGTTTTGATTGCGGCGTGGTTGACGCGTTCTGCTTCTGGGCCGCTGATGAGTCGTTCGGCTTTGGTTACCCATTCTTTAATGAGTGATGCGAGTCCGGCTGCGTGTTGGTCTTGTGTGTAGTTTGCGGCGTGTGGGTAGACGCTTTGTAGGTTCTCTTTGATTTGTGATGCGTCGAGGTTGGTTGGTGCTGTGGATCCTGGTTTGCCGCCTCCGCTTCCTCCCATGTTTTGGGGTCGGGTTACGTCTTGTTTGGCGATGGTTACGTCTAGTTCTGGGATAAGTGCGGGGATTTGGTTGATCCAGGCTTGCAGGTCGGTGACGCATTGTGTGCAGAGGTATGTGGATGTGAAGTTTTCGCAGTCCTCAGTGGTGCATTCATTCGTCATGCGTCACCTCGCATTTGGTTGATGATTTCTTTGCGCTCTATATGGCGGGCCTTGGTGCGTCGTTCCGTGGCAACTGCCGCCGCCTGCACCCAAGAAGCTCCGAATAACGCTGCGGTCAGAAAATTTACGATCCGGTCGATCCCTTGCAGGTCATCTTGAATCGCGTAGGCCATGGCTACGGCGGTTGTTGTGATGAAAAAGGCTAGGAGTATGCGGGCTAGTGCGTGCATACTGTCGGCCTTGTTGTGGGCTTGGTCCGCATTCATCACGTCCCATGCGTGCTTTTTGCGGTTGTGTTTCTCTGCCCACTCTTCGGCTTCTCGTTGCCCGCCGTAGTACATTTGGTCGTCTCTTTCGCAGTGGGCTAGGTAGTCTTTGCCGTTGTATGCGATATCTACCTTGGCGGTCATCTCGGCTTCTTTCCGTTGTGTATAACCGATGGACGGCTAATACTTTTCTTCTGCCTGATATCGAACATGACCCGGAGAATATTTCTGAACCGCTTCTTTGCTTTGCGCGATGACGGCTTGTTCCACGAAAACGACATGGATAGTTCTCGTGGCTGAATTGTGGCAGTTGCTTCTTCGGGCATCTCATCGTCTATTGAGAATCCATCGACCCAAACATTTTTTAGATCTACCCACTCTCCGTCCATATAGAACATTGCTTGGCCCACGATCATTTTTTCTGGTTGCATTGCCGAGCCTTCTTTCCGTTGTGGATTAGTGGTGTGTTGCCGTGGGGGACGCGGTTGGTGTTTGCCACGATTTGAATGACGTAATCTATGGCGGGCTTGGCTAACCTCGCCATAGGCTCCCATGGGTCGGGCACTGCCTTGCCTTCCATGATCGCTTCGAGGCATTCAACCTGCCATGGTGTTAGTGGCTTACCGAACCAGTAGCTTTCTGCGTGGTGGATTATCCCTGCGACTTGGTGACTTGATCCTGCTGTGCCTATCTGGTCGCCCTTTTTCACGGTGCGGTTGTAGCCATTGGTGTTCATGTGTGGTGGGAATGTGGGCGCAATTTTGAGGTATGCAACACCTACTTTGCCGCCGCCTTTGTTGTCCTTGCGCTTACTCACAGCTTCCCTTTCCTAACCTGTTTCGCAACCAATGCAACTGCTTTTTGGTGGGTGTGGAATTGGCGTATGGTTCCGGCGTGATGGACGTGCCATGGTTTGCGTGCTGGTTTTACCGGGTGCAGGTTGCCGTCTTCCCGGTACGCGTAGTTCTGATTCAAGATCCGCGCCCTCACTTGTCCACTCTTGCCTTTCTTGGCTTAGGTTCGATCTTTTTATTGGCAAAAACCAGAACATCACCCCAGCAGTCGTCGCATAGGTTGATTTCCGTGTGGAAGGAGGTCTCGATAAGACTGCTCGACGTATCGGCATCTTCCCATCGGGCCATACGTAGGTAGTTGAACCTGATCAGCCATGTGTGCCGGTCAACCTTTCCCCACAGTCTTGTTAGTCCCGGCTGAGGTAGACCGCTTTCTACCTCAGCTGAGCACCTATCGCACTTACCTTCTCTGGTCATTTGTCCACTCTCGTTTCGATGATTTGGAGTTGCCGTGTCCAGCCTGCGGTTATGCGAACGGGTGTGCGGGGGTCGATGCCTGCGTTATCGGCGGTTTGGATGAATTGGTTTAGTTCTGCCAGCGTCATGCCCTGCTTGGGGTTCTCTGCCCGACGAAACACCTTGAACATGTTCGAGGTCATTCCGGTGCTCCTATTTCGGTTATTTCGAGTACTATTTCCGCCGCACCCTTGCCGCCCCAACGGTGATCTGGTCCAAGGACGTATTGGCGTGAGTCGTCAATGAACAGGCCGGCGTCTACTAGCCCGTCAACGATTGCCTTGGTGGTGTCAGCGAGGTTGTTGGGGTCGAACCTGTAGGTGTCGATTGGCTTGAAGATGTGCGCGAGGATCCTGACTTGGTGCCCGAATTGTGGTATCCCGTTTGCTTTTTTAGCTGCGGTTTCGCGCCAGGCTTTTATCATTTTGGCTTTGGCGTGCCGGTTGTAGCGTTGGTTGCTGTTGATGAATGGCCCAACGGTTTCGAGTAGCCCTGTTTTGCGTTTGCGGACTGGGGCAAAAGTTGGGGCCGGGATGTCGATGGTTACGTGCCTCACAGTTCCTCCACCAACAATTCGAGGCTTGAAGGGTGGAACCAAAGTCGTGTTGCTGAGGTTGCTAAAGTGACCACCTCTTTCAGTTCAACCGATATGAGCATGCCCTCAATCTGAATAACCTCGCCAACACGTTTGTTCAAAGAAGATGAGGATAGGCGCACAACCACCACGTCGCCTACCTGGAATGGCCCGTGCAGGTCTCGTTTGGTGTCGGTGGCACTCTCACCCGTTTCGCCGCCAGTAGCGTCTCCTGCGGGCTGTGGGGCGGGCGGGGTGGGCATGCTAGTGGTTGCTGGGTACCGCAGAATGTGGAGTTGGTCTATTAGGTCCACAATCTCGGCCTCGTGCTCACTCCGGTTCCGGGCATGCTCGGCAGCCAACCTTTCGCAGTTATCAACCTGCTCCTGGGAAAACCGGGATGCGGCGCACGCATCGATGAGCGAGTTGGCAATGTCTAGGATTTTTTCGTTCGTCACTTCTGGTCTCCCTGCTTGGGCGTTCTGCTGATTGGCCCCCACACGCGGATGAGGTAATTCGAGTCGCCAAGGAATGGCCCAAATGACCACCCGCCACGGTCAGTTTTTAGCCAAGGTCCGCGAATTGGAACATCCGCCAACACCTGATCGCCGGGTTCCATTGCGTCAAGTTCTTCAACCGTCAAATCCGTGTCACTCATTTGGTATTCGCAATCTCAAGCAGCACGTCCGCGTGACAGGGCTGGTCCAGCGGGCACCAGCACGCCAGGTTCTTCCCGGCGAGTTCAGTGGGCACTTCATCGCGATTGAACGCTGCGCAGTTTGCCCTTACCATGTTCCGGTAGATGCCAGTCACCTCTTCTGCATCCATGCGCGGGATAGGGGTGGGTCTGCTTGGACTACGGAAGCCTGGGCCAGACCAGTAAGCCGACCACGCACCAACTTTGTACGGGTTTCCCCACTTGGAACCGCGCCCGACGTAGACGGTGTTCTCCGGCATGCGCCAGCCCTTGGTTCTTTTTCGCTGGACTCGCACTGGTGTTTCGCTCATTTGGTGCCTCTTTCTTGGTTGTGATAACTCGGTTTTGCCGGGTTCAAATTGGCCCGGCCTAACAGGTGCCCGCAATTGGGCTATTTCGCTGTCCTAGGTGCTGCGTGTCAGGCCGTGGTGGGGTCGTCGTTCTTGGTGCCGAACCTCTTTTTCTTCTGCTCTTCCGTGAGGCGCGGGCCGTAGTGGAAGTAGCCGCGATCATCAGCCCAACGCTCGGACGTAATTTCACAGCGACGACTAGGGGTTCCGTGCTCGCCTCGTCGGTGAGCTTCAAACGCGGTCAACCCAATGAACGTCTCGCAGCACGCGGCACAGTGCCCGGCAGTCGATCCGCTCGGATATTCCTTATGGCACTTCGGGTGGGTGAGTTGCATTTGATTTCTCCCTGGGTATAGAAAAAGCCGCACCGCCTGGTGTGGCTTCGTTTGCTGCGTTCGTTACGTGCCATTGGAGGCGGTGGTACGGGCCGGGTGTCAGCTTCTCCGCCTCAAATGCCGCCAATGCCCTCAGGTAGTAGGCGCGTCGGTAAGCAGTCTCAGCCGGGGTATGCGGGGTCGTGATCATGCGAGGCCGCGCTTGTCTAGGTCGTCGCGGCGGTCCTGCTTGCCTTGCTCCATTAGGCGCACCCATTCGTCTGGGTTGCGTTGCCGCCAATAGCGCATGAGTTTCCCGTCGCCCTGTTCAAGTTCGCGGCGGGTCTGCGGAACCTCAATCGCACGCTGCCCGGCTTCCTTCGATGCGCGGTTGTTCAACGCCCGCTTCAAGATGCCGCCCGGTTGCGCCTGCTGACCCGGATTCAGCCGGTAATGAGCTACCACCGATTCCTCAGCCTCGGCGTAACTGATCGGCCCCATAGAGTGCTGCCAAATGTCGGCGGCGGCATCATTTGCCTGCACGAAAGGATCGAACTGATTGACCCAGATAATGAGGCGGGTTGTTTCCATCAAATCCATCGGGTCACCTTTCAATCTCGAATATTTGCGCTTGGCGTTCCTGCTTGGCCTGTGTCCTTTGCATCAGCTCAAGGCCAGCCTGTAAACGCACCTGGGATCCAGTGGGGCGCATCCCGCCTTGTGGTGCTCGTTCGGGTAGTGGTCCGTCTTCCCAGCATTTTGCGTTGAGCCATGTTGCTGGGAGTTTCGTGAATGACGGGTCACGGTTGGGGTCTTCGCGGTATCTGATCGCGGCTTCGGTTAGCTCTTGGTGTCCGGTGAGCTTCCTCGCTTTGGCGTATGCCTTCTCCGCGACGCCTTTTGATTCTTTCCTTGGGTATTCGAGGTACCAGTCGATAAATTCGTCGGACACGTTCGGCTTTGCCGGACTAGTCTTCTTACTCTGTTCCCCTGTTCCCCTGTTCCCCTGTTCCCCTGTTACAGGCGCGACTACTTCGGGAGGGCTCGCGACACTCTCGCGAATTTCGGACTGTTTGTATTCAAAAGTCCCGTCAGGGCGCGGATTTCTACCCTTACCCGGCTTGTCTATTCGCTGTGCAGACTCCCAGAATGAGATGTATAGCAAACCGTCCCCACTGCCCTCATATCGGTGCACTAAACCTGCTTGGTATAGCTCGGAAATGGCTTCGGACACCCTCGCGACAGTCTCGCGAGGGTTAGCGAACATGTCGCGAGGAAACACATCAGTGACGATAAGTTCAATGTCATCAACCCCAACGCCATTGTCGTCAACGTACGATTCGAGCCCCTTTAGGACCAGCCTTGCGCCCCATGAGACTGACGCGATTCTTCGGGATTTCCAAAATTCAGGTTTAGTGCCACGGATCCTCATACCTGCCTCCTTTCGTTGTTATGTTGTCCGGTTGGATGTTTGCAGCTTGTACTCGTGTTCTTTTGCTTCCGCTACTGCTGCCAGGAGCCCTTTGCGGCCCCCGTATATGGGTTCTGGCAGGCGGAGTTGGGTCTTGTGGGTGACGGTCCCTTCGCGGTGCTTTCTGAGTTCTCCCGCGACGTATTCCCGATTCCTCCGCATACGGTCCAGTTCAGCTTCGAGCGCCATGATTTCGGCTAACTCTTTTTCGGCTCTTTCGACTTCTGCGGCTTCGACTTGCTGTCTGTGTCGGAGTGCTTCGAGTCGGGCCTTACTGTCGCCGTGGTGGTACCCCATGTGTTTTGCCTCCTTTTGGTCAGGTGGATCTTTTTGCATGTGCAGGTATATATGCTGATTGGCTTGCCGATGTAGCTTGAGCTACGCAGTGCTTTGCGTACTGCTTCCTCATTTGCGTAGGCGCGTTTTTCTGGGGTTGGGCAGTTAGGGCGGAATGCGGTATATCCGGCCTTTTTCGCAGCTGCCCTAAGCATTTTCTGGCGGGCGCTTCTAGCCATAACTCACCTCTTCCGTTTCGTTTTTCGTTGTTCTATGCGGGCTGCTTCCATGCAGGGTTCGCATGCTTTTTCGCCGCGGCGGTTGTGTGCTTTTCGGCCTGATGCTGTGCCGCGTGCTGCTTTGATGCGCGCCTCGGTTGTGTGGCCTAGTTTTTCGTGGCGTTTGTTGCGGCGGTGTTCATAGAGGACGGCGGCGCAGGGGTCACAAAGCGGTTCGTGGTTGTCTCGGTGCCTGAGTGCCGCCCCGACTGTCCCGCATGGTTTCAGTTGCCGCCGCTTACGTGGTTTCGCTGGCACTGTTGCTGGCTCAATTGTTCGTGTGCCGGCGTATTTGTAGGCCACTATTTGTCCTTCCCGCGCATCTGGTTGCTTACTGCCGTGTCGCCTGTTGGATCCCGGTATGCGGTGCGCCCTGGTGCTTCCACGGTTGGTGCACCGAGTAGTTGCGCGAGTGGTACCAGGTGGCACGGACAAGCGCGCTGACGGGCACACGTTGTTGGCGTCCAGCAGCACCCTCTACGGCACGCGGTCATGCCCACCCGCTAACGATCTCTTGGACACTTTTGCCGTTGTAGAGTCCGTGCCATTCGCCGTTGGGGAATCGTTGGATGATGGTGTACTCGGTGCCGGGGCTCGTGTTGGCGGCCTGCGTTCCTTCGAGTGCGGCACCTTCAATGGTTGGGTGGCTGGTTATTGTGTCCTGCCCCGCTATCAGGGCTGCGTAAAGGGTCATTGTGGTCTCCTTCTGGTGTGGGTGCGGGGACTAACCGTTACTGGCTACTCCCCGCACTTTTCGGGCATAAAAAAACCCGCAACATGATGTGCGGGTAACAGGATGGTGGGGTGGCTAGAAAGCAGGATCCGAGTCGGCCAAGTTGCCCCATCCGCCGCCCGTGTCGGACGTTGGTGGTGTCGCCCACGGGTCATCCTGGGCTGGCTGGCTGCTATTGCCATGGATACCTCCATTGCCGCCACTGAACCCGCCAGCCCGGTTCGCTGATGTTTGCTGCTGACCACCCTTGCGTGATGGCATGATATCCACGCCTTTCACATTCACGTCGAGGCTTGTCCCCTTGGATCCGTCCCTGGCTTCGTATTTGCGGGACATGAAGTCGCCGTAGACCGTGAGTCTTGAGCCTTTGGTGATTTTCCCGTCGTAGTGTTCTGCGAGGCTGCCCCAGATTGTGCACTCAAGCCACTGTTCGGCCAGCGTCTCCCATTCTCCGTTTTCGAGTTTGCGTGACTTTGAGTCTGCGAGGCTGAAACTCATGAACGGCGAACCTGACGTTGTGTATTTCATTTCGCCGTCGCGGCCAGCATTTCCGGTAACCTTGATATCTGCCATCTTTATCCTTCTTCTTTCGTTGTGTTTATTTCGATCCAGAACCCGGTGCCGTAGTAGCCGTTATCGCTTCCTTCTGCCGTGATTACCTCGGCCCCGATACCCTCCGAGTAAACGAACATCCGCACGTTACCCGAGTAGGATTCTTCTTCTTCGTCTTTCACTTCGACGGCGGTGATGATGTTCGGGAATGTTGCAAGCTTGCTGATTTCGTACCACCCTTCGCCGCAACCTCCGCACCCCTCATTGCCATGGATTGTGAGTGTTTTGCCGTTGTCGAGCGTTAGCGTTGTTTCGGTTGCGGCGGTGATTGATCTTCCTAAGAAAAGTTCTTCAATCCCTTCCTTGTCCGCATGGCTTATTGACCCTTCATCCCATTCATTCGCCATTGCTATGCATCTTCTTTCGTTGCGATTTGTTCTAGGACCTGAACCCATTGCCGGGCCGTTTCGGGGGTGATGTGGAAGTACAAGCACTCGTTCATGACAACCTGATGACCAACCGGCCACCACTGTTTGATGTCCGCAATGTGGATCGGCGCGGCATGGAATTTGGCGATTACTTGACCAGCTACTGGGTCGATCATTTGACTGATCCTCTGATGTATTCGAGGTCTGCGCTGTGAGCCCCTGCCATTTCGGCGCTTGCGTGGATGCGACGCAGTTCTGTCTCGTTCCCGTTGGCTGCGTCAGCGAGTGCGATCCAGTCGGTTGGCTCATCCACAACACCGTCGTCGTCAACGGGGATATCCGTGGGCGCTGGGACTTCTGCCCTGAGCCTGTCCGCCACCGACTGGGCCGGGGCTTGGCTTGGTGACTCTCCCAGAGATTCGAGTTCTTCGGTTGAGTGCTGAATCCCGTGCATTGCATCCGGCGCGCCAGCCCTGCACACTTCTGTGATGGCACGTGATCGGAGCATCGCGGCCGGGTAGTTCTTCCATGTTGGGGTATTGAGCCCTGCCTGCTTGGCTTTTGAAATGTCCCACCTGGCTTTGAACTCAAAGTCTGGATCATCTTGCCGTACCAACGTCGCCTCGGCGTAAGTGTCGTCACCGACAACGCGGAGGCGGTGACCTGCGCGGCGAACCATTGTTCCGATTAGGTCGGCGGACGCTGACGGCTTCCCGTTGATGACGTGCACGGAAGTGATTGCGTGGATCGGCTTCATTCCTAGGGCTTCGGCAAACTCGATTGCGAAGAGAAGGTTTGCGGGATTGTTCTGGTAGGCCTTTGGGAGGAGGTTGGAAACCGCCAGCGTCTTGGCGTATTCGACTTTACTCATTGTCCCCATCGGGACGATTTCGTTACTCATGCTCTTTCCAACTCTCTTTCAATTTTGATTCGTGTCCATGGCTTCATGCGCGCCTTAGGAGCCGGTTGGTAGCTTGGCCATTCGTTATTTTCTCGGCACTTGTTCCAGAGTTTGATTGCCAACTGGTTGCGTTCACGGGCTAGTTCAACGTCTTCCGGGTCAAGCTCTGGGAGTGATACGGCTGGCACGCCGCCCTTTTCGACGACGATGAAAACGAATGTTGGCCGGGATCCTGCGGCGGCCTCAATGCCGTCCTCGTACCATGCCTGCTGACCGAAGTAGCCGAAGTCTGATGCGCTCTTGTCGAACTCCCACGGGTCGGCGGAGACTGAACTTTTTAGGTCAACGCAGATCGGCCCGATTGGTGAATTTGGCACGTAGTAATCTGGTCTGCATTTGAGCGTTGAGCCCGATTCGTGCTTCCAGAAGATCGACTGCTCAGCTTTCCCGCCTGAGAGTAAGAGCGCGGCATCCGCGTTGGCCCAAACGGCATCCCTCATGGCGCGTATCTCGTCCCAAAGTGCGGGCAGGACGGGGATTAGTCCGCTTGACCGGGCCTCCGCCGCCGCCTCTTTTGCCGCTTTCGTGCGCCAACTATCGAAGTCAAGTACGACTGCCTGCGACTCGTCGTTTTCGAGGACGAGGGAGTGGGTGAGTGTCCCAACCTCAAATGCCTCGTTCGTTTCTTTGATGGACTGCCGTGCCTTGAAGTGGAGCGGTGACTTGTCCAGGATTAGCTTCGATCCTGACGATGACAGTGCGGTGTGGTCCGCGTGGTATTCGGAATTTTTCAGTCCGTCATATATGCCGGGTTTCATCTTTTTCCTTCTCTTTTTGGGTGCAAAAAAGCCGCCCGTGTTAGGCGGCTCAGTCGTTCGTGGTTGACCGGCAAAAATCAGCCGGCAGGGGATTGGGTGGCTTCGAGTGCTGCCATGCCAGATACTTGGTGGCACATGAGTCCGGCGCGTTCCATGCAGCAGTGGCCTTCGTGGAATCGGGCTGGTTCCGTCCAGCACCGACAGGGTTGGTCCTTACTCATGGGCAGTGTGGGTCAGGATTCGCATCCAAGGTGTAGTGATTCTCGACTTATCATCAGACCACGCACGGGATTGGCAGCCATTGGAACCGTCGCCTTCAATCCCACATTCCACCAGCTCATAGTGCTTTAGGTCCCACCCGTAGGCAATAACGGATTGACCCCAGTGGTCGCAGTCTCCCGTATATGACTCCGCTGGCTTTGGGCCTTCACCGCTAAACCAATGGATAGCACCATGCGTTGGGTCGTCAATCGTGGGAATGTCACTCACCCTTGCCCCCTCAGCCCGGCAGCACGAGCAGCCAGTTCGTCAAGGGTGCGCTTGATCCAGTAGCGGCCCGCGTCGTCTAGGCACCAC
>NZ_JASISU010000005.1 GCF_030063285.1 Pseudarthrobacter sp. PS3-L1
GACTACTTGCCGTTGGAAGCTCGTTACCGGGAGACTGCCAATAAGGCTTATTCGGGGTCCTAAATGAGAACGTCCGCTCATATATGACTTCCATAAATGATCGAACTACAGCGTCAGGCTTCAGCGCGTCCAGTTCCTCGACGGTGGTGATGGTGCGGGGCTTCCGGTAACCCGCGGCAAGGAGACCGTCGGCCACTTCAAGCCCTCCGAGCGTTGCGGGCCCATCTATTGCCCGGATAATTTCTGCCAGTTCGTCGCGTTCACTCATGGTGTTTTCCTTGTTCGTCGTGGCATGGGTGGTCACTGGCTTACGAGATTCATGGAAGTCTGCTCGCTCATTACGGCCTCTGCTTCTGGCCAGACGCAAAACCCTTCGCCTTGGACCCTGGCGCTAATCCAAGTAGTTCCTGGCACGTCGCACACAGCCGCTATGTCGTGATAATCCCAAGAATGGGTTCGGCATTGGGTGAAGTGTTCGGCGCAGGAAAACATTGTGTAGTCACTGGGTCCAGTCTCGGGGGAACCTGCGTAGTGGTGGTGTTCGGCCGGTTTCCCGCATATCGGATTTCCGTTATCTCCGCCGTCAAAGCCGCATAGGTGCTGCATTATTGGCTGGTATCTTCCCGGCTCTCCCGGCTTGCGAATGCAGCTCATTGCTCTTCTTCCCATGCGAGTAGGTCAAGGCCAAGCCATTGGGTGAAGCGCGCCCAGAAGGTCATGTTTCGCCTTTCTTTTCCCAGATGCGGATGATTCCGTGTCTGCGGGTGGGGTTGGTGGATAGTTTGTATCCGACGCAGTGGATGAGGTTTTGGGCTGCTGCTGCTTGGAACGCTGCCCCGGTCATGTTAGGGACGGGTGGTTTGCGCATGTCGCGGCTGATATCGTCCGCCGAGAACCGTTGACCAGACTCGGCCAGCGACTCAATCAGCGCCGCACAATCAGCCGACCAGTCAAGGTCATCGAGGGCTAACGGCTTCACCTGCCCCGCTCCTTACGCACAGCATCCGCGTAGTTCTCAGCCTCGTCCTCGGCCTGTTCAGCGAGGCACGGCTCACACCAACCACAATTACCGTCACAGTCCAGCTCGTCAGGCGGGACCATGTTCTCGTAGGCACGCTCAGCGGCCTGGAACCCTGGAATCATCACGCCCGCCGATCTATTGCACGGTTACGCATTGACTTTTCAGACACGCGCCGCAACTCGGCTAGACGCCTATCCGCAGCGTCCAGGCTGTATGCACGGCGGTAAATGAACGGGGCGACGACAATGACCGCCACAAACAACAACACCAAAATAGACGACGGGATCACTTGGTGGCCTCGTGCTTCCTGTTGTGCGCGGTTGACCAATCCAACGCCCTCTCCAAACTGTCGGTGTTGTACCCAATCCCGCACTCTTTGCACTCCGACTTCCAGCCGGACGGCCTGCTCGTTACCAAAGCGCTCACCTTGTTGCCTCTTTCGCTAGTTTCTTTGCTGCTGCTATGTCTTCTTCCGCCCGCTGCTTACGTGCCAGCTCCAACATGAGCGGCAACGAATCCGGGTCATACGGCACCCTGGCTGCCCGGCGTGACCTCGGGACAGGGTTCTCAACCGGGGCCGAACTAGCCCCGCGAGACAACGCGTTACGGTACGTGCGGACTAACACTTGGGATTCCTTGCCGTCAGGACATACGCGACACCGGCACCAATGCCAGCGGAATACCAAAGCATCCGAATGACATCAGGTGTTGCCGTCAAAATCTCCCGGATATACGCCGGTGTGATGACCGCCAGCATCAGCACGCCAAACCAAAGGCTCCACCACCTCATGCCGATACCAACTCAAGAGTCGGGGCCGACAGCGCGCCGTACTTACGCAGATACTCAATGAGCACGTTGTCAACAGCCGACTCGCCCGTTACGTCGGAGCAATCCCTGTCGTAAACCTCATCCGTGGCCGCAGCGAACAACGCCGCAAACTCAGTAAGGGCGATACCCTGAGCCAAGCGGTGGGATTCGCGGGAAGAAATAGGCGCACCAGACGCCAAATACATCGAACGGATCTTGTTTTTCATCGTCACAAACGGGATTTTGGGCATGACAAATAACCTCTCTGCGGCCGCTTGGCCTGCCGTCAAACGACGGACTTTAGGTGAAGTGGGGTTTGGTGCCCTCAACGGGGCAGGGAGCCGGCTAAATTAGCTGCGGCTTGGTGCTATGTGGTGGGCTGGGTTTCGATCCAGGAACGAACTGCGTCTGAGCGGTACCTGACAAATCCGCCGATACGAACGAATGGCGGACCCTTGTGGCTTGTGCGCCAGTTGGCGATTGTGCCTGGCTTCACCTGCAAGAGTCGTGCGAGGTCATCCGATGTGAGCCAATGTGTTTCTGCGCTTTCGACTTCGGCGGTCATGATGCCAACTCCGCAAAATGCGATGGGACGAGCGTCGAGGGTCGGATGCTCAGTGCATTCGCGATGTTCGAAACTTCTTGGAAGTTCAGGTGTCGCTCTCCGCGTAGGCTGCGGAGGAGTGGGCGGTATCCGATGCCTGATGCTTCGGATAGTGAGCGAATGTTTGACCCGTCGAGGACGAGTGCAACCTTGATTCGCTGTGCAATTTCAGCGTCCGTGCCTTGCTGGTCCACGGCGACCTTTGGGGTGTTCATATAAGTACTCTATGTGTCCGATCGGATACACGCAAGTCTAAATCAGTGTCAAGGCAACTTAGTTTTTCGGGGTATCGTCGCGCGTAAGCGTGTGCGCGTGTGACATACGTCATTAACAAAAATGTTGCAATACGTCCCGATGCGATACTAAAGTTTCAGATATGGAAACTTACGGCGAACGCATGGATGCTGCACTCTCAACCCAGATCAAAGTTGAGATGGCAGAGCGAGATATGACCCAAGCCGACCTAGCTGCCGCAGTGGGCGTTGGACGTCCCGCCATGAACCGCTACATGAAGGGCCACCAAAGCATGCCCATGCCAACCTTTTACAAGGTGGCACAGGCCTTTGGTATTACCGCTCACACGTTGATCCAGCGGGCTGAGGACCGCTTGAAATGATCAGGCTTGCGACGGTGACCTGCCGTGCTGCGGCGACGTTGCCCAGCTCGCGGATCGTCATAGCCATGATGTCGATATCTGCATTCATGTTCTGCCCCGTTTGTTCGAAGATTTGTTCGAATTGAAAACCATACACGCCGCCCCTGACACGCACAGCGGGCGGCTTTTTGCAATCACGAAGAAGGTACCAAATGCGAGGAAGAGCGCCGCTGCCAATAGGAACCAGTGGGCAGGTTTCATACTCAGGACCGAAAGGTAAGGTAGTCGCACTGACCCGATTCCGGGACTTTGACGGTCAGACTCGCAGGGTGTCGGCGCAGGGGCAGTCGCGTGCCGCAGCAGACGCGGCGCTAAAGGAAAAGTTGAAATCCCGCACCCACCTAGGCGGGCTGGAACTAACCCGCGATTCAACCATTGCGGAGCTATCCGCACGCTGGCTGCCGACACTCACGCAGTCTCAGGCAACGCAGGACGCATACCGCCAGAAGGTAGTGCGCTACATAATCCCAGGGATGGGTGCTTGGAGGCTCTGGGAGGCCACTACGGGCCGTTGTGAGGCGTTCCTAAGGTCGTTGCAGGCTACCGCTCCTGCTATGGCTTCACAGTCCCGCGTGGTGCTGTCCCTCATGATGGGCCTTGCCGTCCGTTACGACATTATTGAAATGAATCCGGTACGCGAGGTCATGATGCAGGCGGGGGAGCGTAAGCAGGTCTCCGCGCTGACTGTGGAGGAAGTTCAGGCCTTGCGGATCCACATTGCACAGTGGGCCGATGAGAAGGCTGGGCGGGCCGCAACGCTTGACGCGATGGACCTGTTCCTAGCTACAGGCCTACGTCCTGGTGAGCTGCTTGCTTTGCAGTTCTCAGATGTTGACTTTAGGGCCGGGACGCTAACAATTTCCGGGACGGTCAAGCGGGACTCGGTGAACGGGCTCCACCGGCAGAAGTTCCCCAAGTCGGAATCTGGAAAGCGAGTCCTGACGCTCCCACTGTTTGGGGTTGAGCTTATTCGACGCAGGAAGGCATCCGTAAAGGGTGATCTGATATTTCCGAACCGCAACGGGGATCCGATGGAGCCGGCGAACTTCCGCAGGCTATGGCGCGAGGCTCGTGGTGACGTTTGGGAGGCCGTAAAGCCGTCGTCCTTCCGTAAGGCCGTCGCCACGCTGATTGAGCGTGAGAGTGGATCTCTGATCGCCTCTAAGCAGCTTGGGCACAGTTCTGATGCGATAACAAAGAAGCACTACATTGAGCGGGATAGGAATGCGCCCGACTCGTCGCTAATTTTGGAGAAATTGAATCAGAGGGTCATTGTGGTCCACGATCCTGCCGTTTGATACACGTTCCAAAAGACGACTAAACGACGAGTTGGGCCGCTTTTGGGCAATAAAAAAACCGCCCCAGTACCGGGTTTTGACCAGTACTGGGGCGGTTTTGGGCACGTGCACCCCTCGGGACTTGAACCCGAAACCCATTGATTAAGAGTCAATTGCTCTGCCAATTGAGCTAGAGGTGCTGGCGATGTTTTGGCAATCTGCGGGGGATTTCTCTTCCGCGGCGATCTCCGCAACGACATGAAACTCTACACGAACTTTCCCCTGCTGTGAAATCGAAGCACGAGCTTGCGGGGAAGCTACCCCGGTGGCTGCAAAGTCAGCACAGAATCAGGGTTTTCCCGGTTCGTCAGCACCCACAGATCGCCATTAGGGGCCAGGGCCACGTCCCGCAGCCGTCCATATTCCCCCGTGAAGTACGCCACAGGTTCACCGGCCGTGGCACCGTCCAGGGGAACTCCCCACAGGCGTTCACCCCGCAGGGCACCGAGATAGGCAGTATCCCCAACGATTTCCAGCCCGCTAGGGGAGGAATCCGCCGTCGAGGGCCATACCGTCTTGGCATCCTTGTACTTCGCGTTGCCGGGAGCCCCCGTCACCAAAGGCCAGCCATAGTTTCCGCCTGCCTCGATCAGGTTGAGCTCATCGTTGACGTCTGG
Source organism: Pseudarthrobacter sp. PS3-L1 (assembly GCF_030063285.1). Classification (GTDB taxonomy): domain Bacteria; phylum Actinomycetota; class Actinomycetes; order Actinomycetales; family Micrococcaceae; genus Arthrobacter. The sequence continues at coordinate 5,043 of NZ_JASISU010000005.1, forward strand.
ACCGAACTCGCTGGACCACAACTGCCCCGAACTGTCCCAGGCGAGTCCCTGCACATTGCGGTGACCCAAACTGTAGACAGGGTTCTTGTCGCCGAACGGATTTCCGGCGGCTGGGGCGCCGTCGGGGGTCAGTCTAAGGATTTTGCCGCCCAGGGCGGTGGGGTCCTGGGGCTGTTCCCGACGTTGCGCGTCTCCGGTGCCAACGTAGAGCATTCCGTCAGGTCCAAACCGAAGACGGCCACCGTTGTGCGTTGCGGATTTTGGGATTCCGTTGAAGACCACCTCCGGATCACCGACCGTCCACTGACCACCCTGTTCGTCCATGGGTAACCGGGCCACCCGGTTGTCGTCAGCGGCGGTGAAATATGCGTACAGAAAGCCGTCTGTTGCGAAGTCGGGGGACACCGCAAGGCCCAGGAGTCCGCCTTCGCCGCCGGCCACAACTCCTGGAACCGTGCCCAGGGATGAGTCGACGCCGTCCCGGATGGCGATCAGGCGAGCTGAGTCGCGCTCGGAAATGATGGCTGTCCCGTCGGGAAGGAACGCAGTGGCCCACGGCATTTCCAACCCAACATCGAGCGACTGAACCTCTTCCCCTGGAGCGGTGCTGTTGTTTGATGGCGGAGCCACGTCGGTGCAGGCACTCAGTCCCAGGACTGTGGCGAGGACCAGGGCGGACTTTCCGGCCCGTTCGCGGATCAGCGCAACAACTGATCGCCTGGCTGCCCGGCGAATGCGGAGCTTTGGAGGTATGGGGCGCATCGAGCAGGCCTTTCTTCGAAAAAACGGAAGAGGGTGGAGCGCCGGAGGTTCCGGTGCTCCACCCTCTTCAACGAACAAGGTGCAGAAGTGTGCCTGGAATGGCTAGTTGCGGGTCCTGCGCGGTTCGCGGAATCCGGCAGCCTCAGCATGCGCGGGGGAGAGGAACCACACCTCGGCGTGGGCCGAGTCGAATCCGTTGTGGTCCTCGTCGTGGTAAACCATCGTGGTGGTGTCGGCCTTGACGGTGTATCCCTCGGGTCCACTGCCGTCTGCTGCGGCTGTTGCGGAGCCTTCGCCATAAGGTTGCCCGCCAGAAGCCTCCGCGTCGGTGACTGTGATGTCATCAACAACTATTGGCTCAACCGAGATGGATTCAACCACCGGTGTGGGCTCTGGCGTCACGGTCCCGGCGTGTACGTCGGCATCATGGGTTGCACTCTCCTCCATGGATGCTGACGACGTGATTCGATCCTTCATCTCGGCGTCAGCCATCGACTGTGAGCCAGCCTGTGAGCCATCCGGTGAACCCGACTCAGGCGTCGCTTCGGGCCCAGTTTCGGCTGCCGCAGATTCCGCTCCGGGAAGCGTTGGATTGTGGGCACCCGTGTAGGTCCCATCGTGTGCGCCAGGAGCAGCCGAAGACCCAGCCGGGGGTGCCGATGCTTCATCAACCTGCTTGTCATGATGCCCCGACTCGTCATGCCCCGGCTCGTCGGCAGCATCGGGAACGGCTGCTTGGGACCAGTCGGTCTGCCACTGATCGTGGTCCACCTGGGTTGGCTCTGCCGCAGGGATAGTGGTTTCCTGCGCTGGCGCGGCTGTATTTTCCGCGGCCGGGGTTGCGGTCTCTGCTGCGGAGGCCCCGGTGTGGCCCGAGTCAGCGTGCCCGGTGGCATCCGTCGATGGTTCGAAGCTGCCCTGATCTGCTGAGGAGATCACCGGCACATTTTCTGACGTGCCTGAAGGTGACGTGCCGGTAGCAGGTGCCGCCTGCTGGTCTGAAGCCAGCTCATCGTGCCGGAATGTGGTGGGACTCGGAGTGCTCGTGCTGTCATCCGCAGTGGTGGGCGCATTCTTGTCCGCGGGGATATTGAATCCAGCAACGCCGGGGATTCCGGTGGTCGCCGCCGCCACCGCAGAGGAAGCGGTGCTGCCGCCGCCGCCGACGGCTCCGTGTGAATGGGGCGCCGTCGACTGCTCTTCACCCCGGGCATGGCTTTCACCATGCACGGCAGTGCCCGCCGACTTCCTGCGGTTGAGTACCCACCAGACAACAGCTATGAGTAACACCACAACAATGATTAAAATAATGATTTCCAAGGCCGAACCTCCTGTTAAAAGTGACGTGTCCGCCGTCCCTCGACGTTACGTGCGCTGTGAGTGCAGTGTCCAGCATGGACGCTGGAATAGGCAGCCAACCTGCACAGTTGTGTTCCGATCTACCCATATGTCCAATATGTGGGATTCATGTCCATCATTTGAACTAAATTTTCGCGTAATCCTGCGATGTCGGCCGCTATTGGTCGTTTCGCCGCTTTGCGGAGTCATAGACTTTTAGCCATGAGTGAGGACACGCAGATCGCAACCCCGGCAACACCAGACATCAAGCCCCGTAGCCGCGTCGTAACGGACGGCATTCACGCCGCACCCGCGCGCGGAATGTTCCGTGCAGTGGGCATGGGAGACGACGACTTTGCAAAGCCGCAGGTTGGCGTCGCAAGTTCATGGAATGAAATTACCCCGTGCAACCTTTCGCTGAACCGCCTTGCTCAGGGTGCCAAGGAAGGCGTCCACGCTGGCGGCGGGTTCCCCATGCAATTCGGGACCATCTCCGTCTCCGACGGCATCTCCATGGGCCACGAGGGAATGCACTTCTCCCTGGTATCGCGTGAAGTCATTGCCGATTCCGTTGAAACGGTCATGCAGGCAGAGCGCATTGACGGCTCGGTCCTGCTGGCCGGGTGTGACAAATCGCTGCCGGGGATGCTGATGGCAGCAGCACGGCTGGATCTTGCCAGCGTCTTTCTCTACGCCGGCTCCATCATGCCCGGCTGGGTCAAACTTGAAGATGGCTCCGAAAAAGAAGTCACCCTGATCGACGCCTTCGAGGCCGTGGGAGCCTGCGCTGCCGGCAAGATGAGCGTCGAGGACCTGACCCGGATCGAAAAGGCCATCTGCCCGGGCGAAGGCGCCTGCGGTGGCATGTACACGGCCAACACCATGGCCTGTATTGGCGAGGCGCTGGGAATGTCCCTTCCCGGCTCTGCTGCTCCGCCGTCGGCAGACCGCCGTCGTGATGAATTTGCCCGCAAATCCGGCGAGGCAGTGGTCAACCTGCTCCGCCTGGGCATCACTGCCCGCGACATCATGACAAAAAAAGCCTTCGAAAACGCCATTGCCGTCACCATGGCCTTCGGCGGTTCCACCAACGCCGTCCTGCACCTCCTGGCCATTGCCCGCGAGGCTGAGGTTGAACTCAATCTCGAAGATTTCAACCGGATCGGCGACAAAATCCCGCACCTGGGTGACCTCAAGCCGTTCGGCCGCTACGTGATGACCGACGTCGACAAGATCGGTGGAGTGCCGGTCATCATGCGCGCACTGCTCGACGCCGGACTGCTGCACGGTGACTGCCTCACCGTCACGGGCAAAACTGTGGCCGAGAACCTCGCGGCCATCAACCCGCCGGACCTTGACGGTAAGATCCTCCGCGCCATGGACAACCCCATCCACAAGACCGGCGGCATCACTATCCTCCACGGCTCCATGGCTCCGGAGGGTGCGGTCGTCAAGAGTGCAGGCTTCGACGCAGATGTCTTTGAGGGAACTGCCCGCGTCTTCGAGCGCGAGCAGGGTGCGCTGGAGGCGCTGGACAACGGCAACATCCACGCCGGTGACGTCGTGGTGATCCGCTACGAGGGCCCCAAGGGTGGACCTGGCATGCGGGAAATGCTTGCCATCACCGGAGCTATCAAGGGTGCAGGACTTGGCAAGGATGTCCTTCTACTCACCGATGGCCGATTCTCTGGTGGCACGACCGGCCTGTGCATTGGCCACGTCGCGCCGGAAGCCGCTGATGGCGGTCCTATCGCTTTCGTCAAGGACGGTGACCGCATCCGGGTCGACATCGCAGCTCGCAGCTTCGACCTTCTGGTGGAACCCGCGGAGCTCGAATCCCGCAAGGTTGGCTGGGAACCGCTCCCTGCCAAGTTTACCAAGGGCGTCCTGGCAAAGTACGCAAAGTTGGTTCACAGTGCCAGTACGGGTGCCTACTGCGGGTAGCACCTGTGCCACGTGACTCGCAGCGGGCATCGCTAAAAGCCTGGAAGGGCGCGCCGGCTGCGAGTTCGTGGGCCCCATTCCCAACTGGGTAGTGCTAACCGTCGTTATGAAGGCTCACGACGACGATGTGCGCGACCGAGTAGGGCAGGGAACCACAGAGTGGACCTAGAAGTCCACATAGTGAGACACGGTAAGGCCCCGTTGACACGTGTCTCACCCAGAGGGAACACTGAGTGCATGATCATTCTCGGAACCGTCGGCGTCGTCCTCCTTATGGGGCGCGTGGCTCTCTAGCCGGCTGGTAACGACAGGTCACGCGCAACCCCTCGAAAAGCCTTTCGGCTGAGGGGTTTTTTTATTGCCAGAAGTATTGTCCGGAAGTTGCACAGCCAAGCGCTTCCACCCCAAGTACGTTTCCCCACCCAGAGATCCACAAGGAAGAGTCCGATGAGCAAAGGATCGCCCATCAGCCCCTCGCTGATGGCTACCAAGTCCGCTGGAGCCCCTAAAGCCCCAGAACGCGCTGACCGCACGGCTGAAAACTCCGTCGTCGAAAACGCTGCTGTCTCTCCTGTCCTTGGGCCGAACACCGTGGTACCCCCAACGGTGATGTCAGGCTCGCAAGCAATCGTCCGATCGCTCGAAGAACTCGGCGTCGACGACATTTTTGGTTTGCCCGGTGGAGCGATCCTGCCCACCTATGACCCCTTGATGGCTTCCCGCATGAACCACGTGCTGGTCCGTCACGAACAGGGAGCTGGCCACGCCGCGCAAGGCTACGCCATGGTGACCGGGCGGGTGGGAGTCTGCATTGCAACTTCCGGCCCCGGCGCCACCAACCTCGTTACCGCCATCATGGATGCCCACATGGACTCCGTGCCCCTGGTGGCCATCACCGGCCAGGTCTCCAGCAGTGTCATTGGGACCGACGCGTTCCAGGAAGCCGACATTGTGGGCATCACCATGCCCATCACCAAGCATTCATTCCTGGTGACGGACCCCAACGACATTCCGCACGTGATGGCTGAAGCTTTCCACCTGGCGTCCACCGGCCGCCCCGGTCCTGTTTTGGTGGATGTGGCCAAGGATGCCCAAGTTGGCCAGATGACCTTCTCCTGGCCGCCCAAGATTGACCTGCCCGGCTACCGCCCAGTGACGCGCGGCCACAACAAGCAGGTGCGTGAAGCAGCAAAGCTCATCGCAGCGGCTACCAAGCCTGTCCTCTATGTGGGCGGTGGCGTCATCAAGGCGCATGCTTCCGCTGAACTGATGGAACTGGCCATGGCCACAGGTGCACCCGTCGTCACCACGCTGATGGCCAAGGGGGCGTTCCCTGATTCGCACCCGCACCACATGGGGATGCCGGGCATGCACGGCAAGGTTTCTGCTGTTACTGCACTGCAGCAGTCGGACCTTCTGATCACGCTCGGAGCACGCTTCGATGACCGGGTTACAGGCGTTTTGAAGTCCTTTGCCCCACACGCAAAGGTGATCCACGCGGACATCGACCCTGCGGAGATCTCCAAGAACCGCACTGCCGACGTTCCGATTGTGGGGTCGGTCAAGGAGATCATCCCGGAGCTCACGGAAGCCGTGCGCACGCAGTTTGAGCAGACGGGCGCTCCGGACCTCACTGGCTGGTGGACGTTCCTGAACCACCTCAAGGAAACCTACCCGCTGGGCTGGACGGAGCCGGAGGACGGTCTCTCCGCTCCGCAGCGCGTGATCAAGCGCATTGGAGAACTCACGGGACCTGAAGGCGTTTTTGTTGCAGGCGTGGGCCAACACCAGATGTGGGCAGCCCAGTTCATCGAGTACGAGCGCCCCCATTCCTGGCTGAATTCCGGTGGTGCCGGCACCATGGGCTACGCCGTGCCTGCCGCCATGGGTGCCAAGGTGGGCAACCCGGATCGCGTGGTCTGGGCTATCGATGGCGACGGTTGCTTCCAGATGACCAACCAGGAACTTGCCACGTGCGCCATCAACAAGATTCCCATCAAGGTGGCAGTCATCAACAACTCCTCGCTGGGCATGGTGCGGCAGTGGCAGACCCTTTTCTACGAGGGGCGTTACTCCAATACCGACCTCAACACCGGCCATGACACCGTCCGCATCCCGGACTTCGTCAAACTGGCCGATGCCTATGGCTGTGCGTCGTTCCGGTGCGAACGCGACGAGGATATTGACGCCACGATCGAAAAGGCCCTGGCCATCAATGACCGGCCCGTCGTCATCGACTTCGTGGTCAGCCCCAACTCCATGGTCTGGCCGATGGTGCCATCCGGCGTCAGCAATGACCAGATCCAGGTAGCACGCCACATGACCCCGGTGTGGGAAGAAGAGGACTGATCATGACGACCCGCCATACCCTCTCTGTCCTGGTTGAGGACAAGCCAGGCGTCCTGACGCGCGTGGCCAGCCTTTTCGCCCGCCGTGCCTTCAACATCAACTCTTTGGCTGTCGGACCCACTGAAGTCCCCGGAATGTCCCGGATGACCGTGGTGGTCGACGCCGACGGTGAACTCATCGAGCAGGTCACCAAACAGCTGAACAAGCTGGTCAACGTGATCAAGATCGTCGAGCTCACCGCAGAATCTTCCGTTCAGCGCGACCACATCATGGTCAAGGTTCGTGCGGATGCCGCAACTCGCCTGCAGGTCACCCAGGCTGCAGACCTGTTCCGTGCTTCAGTGGTGGATGTGTCCACCGACTCAGTCGTCATTGAAGCTACCGGCCACCCTGAAAAACTCACTGCGCTGCTTTCGGTGCTGGAACCTTTCGGGGTCCGCGAAATCGTGAGGTCCGGAACCCTTGCCGTTGGACGGGGATCCCGCTCCATCAGTGACAGGGCCTTGCGCTCAGCCTAGGGCAGGGCACCGCGCCCGGCAGTGGCCAGGGCGCCTTTCCTGACTGAAGGACGACGCGTAGGGCTCAGCACGCAGCAGCCTTTTGTACGCAGCAGTTAGTGACACAGCAGTTGGTAACGCAGCAGTTTTTTCCTACCTTAGTAATCCACTCCAAAGGAGACATCCAAGTGACTGAAATGTTCTACGACGACGACGCCGACCTGTCGATCATCCAGGGCCGCACCGTTGCCGTGATCGGTTACGGCTCCCAGGGCCACGCCCACGCCCTGAGCCTTCGCGATTCAGGCGTTGACGTCCGTGTTGGCCTCAAGGAAGGCTCGAAGTCCCGCGCCAAGGCAGAAGCGGAAGGTCTCCGGGTCCTTTCTGTTGCAGACGCCGTAGCAGAAGCGGACCTCATCATGGTCCTCACCCCGGACCAGGTCCAGCGCCACGTCTACGCCGATGACATTGCACCGTACCTGCAGGCAGGCGATGCACTGTTCTTCGGCCACGGTTTCAACATCCGCTACGGCTACATCAAGCCTCCGGCCGACGTCGACGTTGCGCTGGTCGCCCCCAAGGGCCCGGGCCACATTGTGCGCCGCGAGTTCGAAGCTGGCCGCGGCGTTCCGGACCTGATCGCCGTGGAGCAGGACGCCTCCGGCAAGGCCCGCGACCTGGCACTGTCCTACGCGAAGGCAATCGGTGGCACCCGCGCCGGTGTCATCGAAACCACCTTCACAGAGGAAACCGAAACGGACCTCTTCGGCGAGCAGGCCGTCCTTTGCGGTGGTGCGTCGCAGCTTATCCAGTACGGTTTCGAGACCCTCACCGAGGCTGGCTACAAGCCGGAAGTTGCATACTTCGAGGTCCTGCACGAGCTCAAGCTCATCGTTGACCTCATGGTGGAGGGCGGCATTGCCAAGCAGCGCTGGAGCGTCTCCGACACCGCTGAGTACGGCGATTACGTCTCCGGCCCCCGGGTCATCACTCCCGAGGTGAAGGAAAACATGAAGGCTGTCCTCGCGGACATCCAGAATGGCAACTTCGCCAAGCGCTTCATCGATGACCAGGATGCTGGTGCGCCGGAGTTCGCTGAGCTGAGGAAGAAGGGTGAGGACCACCCGATCGAGAAGACCGGCCGCGAACTGCGCAAGCTCTTCTCCTGGATCAAAACCAGTGATGACTACACCGAGGGCTCGGTTGCCCGCTAAGGACACCGACATGGTGGGGCCCAGGTTGTTCACGGCCTGGGTCCCACCACGGACGTTCTTATCCAGCGATGGCGTCAGCAAGGACCTCGGCACCCCCTCGCTGAGCTATGGGACAGGGTCAATGGACAGGGTCCGCCCCAGCGAATTCCCTCTGACCTGCCTTTTCTCTGTGGGCCGAGTCCCTGTAGTTCGTGTCCCTGTAGATCGTGTCCCTGTGACGTGCCGCGTCGCTGTCCCCACGTGTTCTTCGGGCCCTGCCCGAGGCCTTCGCTGGGAGATGGCCAAGCCTTCGCTAAAGACGGCGCGTAGCAATTACGCGTAGCAATTAAACGGACATGTCCGTTCGGGATAGGCTCAAATGAGAGCTTTTCCCGGTGCCGAAGCCGGATCCGGAATGAACTGGGTCCGGCTTCTGCCACGTAGAGCCTGATTCGCCAGCATCCCCACCTGAACATTAGAGAGCTAAAGAGGTCACCGGTGACAAGCACCAAGCCTGTAGTACTCCTCGCTGAGGAACTTTCGCCTGCCACGATCGAGGCCTTGGGCCCCGACTTCGAAATCCGCCGGACCGATGGCGCCGACCGATCCCAGCTGCTCTCCGCGATTGTGGATGTGGATGCCATCCTGGTCCGTTCCGCTACGCAGGTGGATGCTGAGGCGCTTGCCGCCGCAAAGAACCTCAAAGTTATTGCCCGTGCCGGTGTTGGCCTGGACAACGTGGATATCAAAGCCGCAACGCAGGCCGGTGTCATGGTGGTCAACGCGCCAACATCGAACATTGTCTCCGCCGCGGAACTCACGGTGGGCCATATCCTTTCCCTTGCCCGCCACATCCCGCAGGCCAGTTCAGCGCTGAAGAACGGCGAATGGAAGCGGTCCAAGTACAGCGGAATTGAACTCTTCGAGAAGAAGATTGGCATCATTGGCCTGGGCCGGATCGGTGCCCTGGTGGCAGCACGCCTGCAGGGTTTCGATACCCAGATCCTCGCCTATGACCCCTACATCACCTCGGCCCGGGCTGCCCAGCTTGGTGTCCAGCTGGTAACACTCGACGAGCTGCTTGCACAGGCGGACTTCGTGACCATCCACATGCCCAAGACCCCCGAAACGCTGGGCATGCTCGGCGCAGAAGCGTTCGCGAAGATGAAGCCCACCGCGTACGTGGTGAACGTGGCCCGTGGTGGCCTGGTTGACGAAGAGGCACTGTTCACGGCGCTGCAAGACAAGCAGATTGCAGGTGCTGCGGTGGACGTCTTCGTCAAGGAGCCCAGCACCGACCTGCCGTTCTTTGCGCTGGACAACGTCATTGTCACCCCGCACCTTGGCGCCTCGACCGATGAAGCCCAGGAAAAGGCTGGGGTCTCCGTGGCCAAGTCCGTTCGGCTGGCATTGTCCGGCGAGCTGGTCCCCGACGCTGTCAACGTTGCCGGTGGCATCATTGCTCCCGAGGTGCGCCCCGGAATCCCGTTGATCGAGAAGCTGGGCCGCGTCTTCACCGCACTGACCCACACCTCACTCACCCAGGTGGACATTGAAGTGGCGGGTGAGATTGCCGCCCTTGATGTCAAGGTCCTGGAGCTCGCCGCACTGAAGGGTATCTTCGCCGACGTCGTGACCGAACAGGTCTCCTACGTCAATGCCCCCGTGATCGCAGAGCAGCGCGGCATCAATACCCGCCTGATCACCACGGCCGAGGCGGAGGACTACCGGAACGTCCTGACGCTCCGGGGGGCCCTGAGCGATGGCAGCCAGATCTCCGTTTCCGGCACGTTGACCGGACCCAAGCAGGTTGAGAAGCTGGTGGGACTCAATGGCTACGACGTTGAAATCCCCATCAGCGACCACCTGGTTGTTGTCGCCTACTCCGACCGCCCAGGCGTGATCGGCACTATTGGCCACATCCTGGGCATGAACAACATCAACATCGCGGGGATGCAGGTGGCCCGCCAGGCCGAAGGCGGCAAGGTCCTGGCCCTGCTGACCATCGACAGTTCTGTCCCACAGCAGGTCCTGGACGCCATCAAAGCCGGAATCGGTGCTGACATGGTCCGCGAAGTAGACCTCGAGGACTGAGGCCGCCGCGCGCGGTCGCCGTGTGACACACCTCGTTTCTCCACGGCACGTATGATTGGCCGGTCTGCACAAATTGGCATGGTCCCTCACCGGGGCCAGCCACCGCAGGCCGGCCAGTCCTTTTACACCTACGGCCACACCCCACGGTCTTGCCCGTCCTGCAGTACTGCAGTGGTCCGGTGTGTGCCCACATCCAGCTTTCAGGGAGCCCCATGAACGCCCTCCAGAGGTTCGTCAGAAGCCGCGTGCTTCTGCTGACCGCTGCCATTCTGATCGTCACCATGGGACTCTCTGTCCTGGTCCAGGGCCAGTCGCAGGCCTCGCTGGACCGGACCGTGGATGAAAACTCACGTGGTCTCTACGACATTCTGGTCCAGGCCAAGGCAGGCTCTGGCGCACTGCTGCAGCCGGAAATCGCCAATGGCACCGGAGGCATCAGTTTTGACCAGCTCAACGGCATCCGGGACCTGGCAGGGACTTCCATTGCCGCTCCCATCAGCCTGGTATCCCGCGTAACCCAGAACCTTGAGGTACCCCGGCTCGACGCCATGGATTACCTGGGCTACAACCCAGCCCTGGCTGGCAGTGCAACTGCCGATCAGCCTGACGGTGTTGCTCCGACTGACTGGCCGGCGGCAGAATCCGTTTTGACAGAAGAGCCCAAGAAGTACCGCGTCACGGCCAGCGCCGTGAGCTCTGACGGGGCAAATGAACAGACCATGTTCAAATCCAGCTCCGAGGGCACCCTGGGCAAGTCCAGGCTGGTGGAGGAGAAGTCCAACGGCGGCACAAGCGTGCAGATCGAAAAGGCTGCGGGGGAGACTGGCATCAAGTTCCCGTCCCCGGCCGGGGGATCCGAGCACACGCTGTTCAACCTCTCCATCGCCCTTCCCATGGCCCCGGAAGTCACGGAATCGGTGGTGGCTGTTGACCCTGTTGCGGAGCGCGCGCTGCTCGGTGACGCCGGTGAGTTCCTCGCCCCGCTCGAAAAGGCACCACCTGCGGACGCCCGGAATGCTGGCGCCGTCGGACGTCACTTCGAGAGCCTCTTCACGCAGGGAATCACCACCAAGGAGCTCGAAGAAGGCCCAGATTTCCTAGGCGTCAAACTCAAGTACTGGGCACCGCTGATGTCCCAGTACCAGCAGGCAAAGGTCAGCGGAGAGCTCACCGAGGACTCCCAGGCCATCCCGCTGATTGTCCGTTCCGGGACTTCGCTGGACTTGCGCTATGACGTCAAGATCGAGGAAATCGACGACGCCGGCAAAGTGGTCCGCGATGTTGGCACCGCCAGCCGCTCGCTGGGTAGTGACTACCTCCCGTTCGTCTCCAAGTCACCCTTTGCGCTTTCCTGGCCAGGGTCCACCGACCACTCGGAACTTCTGGGCAATGCCGGAAACTTCAACCAGGGCCTCTACACGCCAGCGACTTGGAGCAACGACTTTGCTTCCGCTCCGCAGTACACGGACATGGGAACCGCGGCCAACGGTGCTGTCGAGAAGTCCGCCACGCCACGTGACTGGGTCACCGTGAACCGCCTCCCGGAGAAAAGCCAGGATGGGTCCCCGGTGGACCAGACCCAGCGCGCACCCGTCGATGAACGCTCCTACCGCGACAGCGTTGCCGAGGGCGACAAGGTAGCCGCGCCGCTTGCCATGGTCTACGGAACGTTTGATCCCGCAGCAGTCCAGGCCGCCGCCGGGGACGTCAACCGACTCCCTCTTGGAGGCTACGACCCCACTCCGATGACCATGGTCAAGAACGCCGCCGGGGACACTGTGGAAGCCAGCACCCTCAAGCCCTCCCTGAGCGCGACAGGGCTGGCCAGCCAGTCTGCCGGGGCCATCACCGACTACTACGGACTCGCTGCTGCCCGCGGCTTCGAAGCGAACACCGAAGTCATTGACGCCGTCCGGGTGCGGGCAAAAGCTGAAGGCAGCTGGAAGCAGGCCCAGCCCGACGTCGAGACCCTCGCTGATGAGATCCGGGACATGGGCCTGGAAGCAACAGTGGTGGCAGGCTCCGCCCGCGAGGACGTCAGTATCTTTGTCCCCGGATATTCCAAGGACGCCGCCGGCAAGGAATCGCCGCTGGGCACCGTGTCCCAGTCATGGGTCCGCCAGGATGCAGCTGGTGCGGTCTCCGGGTCATTGACCGGCACCAACACCACGCTGCTGTTCCTTACCCTGATTGGAGCAGCGCTGCTGACAGGAGCCTCAACCGTCAGCTACGTCCGCAAACGCCGCCGTGAAGCGGGAACGTTGCGTGCCATGGGCTGGACGCAGGGCCGCATCCGCACCTGGGTCCTTGAGGAGTTTGCCATCGGTGCAGCAGGGCTGGCCGCAGCCGGAGTTGTCCTGAGCCTGCTCAGCTGGAGCCTGACAACCGTCATTGTCTCCGTGTCCGTGCTGGTGCTCTATGCAGGGGCTGCATTCATTGCCGCCCAGCAGCTTCGGCACCGCGAGGTGGTGGACCAGGAACCGCAGCATGATGAGCGCCTGATCACCGTGGACTCGCCGCTGACCTTTGCGAACCGCCAGCTCAGCACCAACAGGTTCAACACCGTCGCCCTGGCCATTGCGGTTGGAGTGTTCGGGGCAGCAGTGGGAGGGCTTATCGCCCTGCTGATCGACATTCCCCGGGCTGCAGGAGCCAGTGCACTCGGTGGCCTCGCAGCGGCCAGCATCGCACTGCCCAGTATCATCCTCGCCGTCGCCGGCGTGGCAGTGGGCCTGATCCTGACGCTGGTAACGGGCCGCTTCGAACTGCAGGCCAAGCGACAGTACCTGGGGATCCTGCAGGCCATGGGCTGGAACCCGGACATGCTCCGGCAGGTAAGGTTTTTTGAGAACGCCCTGGTGGGCGCGTTCGCCCTGCCAATCGGTGTCCTGGGCGCCCTAGGCATTGGCCTGCTGCTGGCACCCTACGCCGCGCTTTGGGCAGGAATCGCCGGGCTCATCGCCGTTATTATCTGGATACCCGTAGCAACGAAAGTGGTCCAATGACACAGGAATCCGCACGCCAAAGGAACCGGGACCGCAGCCAGGCTGATGCTGGGCTGCAAACCAGGGCAAACACCATTGTCAAGGCCTCGGACCACGCCACGCCGCTGGAACTGAGCAGCCTTACCATCCGCTACGGCGGCGGAAAGAGCGGTGCAGAACCCGTCAGCGTGGTCGAAAACTTCGACCTGACCCTGCACGCCGGTGAGATGCACTGCGTGGCCGGCCGCAGCGGCTCCGGCAAGACCAGCATCCTCACTGTTGGCGCCGGACTGACGCTGCCGACGTCGGGCCGTGTCTTCTGGGAAGGTGATTCGCTCGAGAGCATGGACGACGACGAAATCGCCGACCGCCGTCGGGCCCTTATTGGCTACGTCGACCAGGGCGGTGCGCTGATTGACGGCATGAGCGCCCTGGAGAACGTCCTGCTGCCCGCCGTACCCGAGGGCGAGGTGGAACAGCGCCGCAGCATGGCCAAGGACCTGCTGGACCTGGTTGGACTGGGACGACGCATGCGCCACCGTCCCGAGCAGCTGTCCGGTGGCGAGCGCCAGCGTGTGGCCATAGCCCGGGCCCTGATCCTTGGCACGCGTGTCCTGGTGGTGGATGAACCCACCGCCAGCCTGGACCGCGCCTCCGCGAATAAGATCATCGGTATCCTCAAGGACACCTCCAATGATGGCATTGCAGTGCTGGTGGCCTCCCACGACCATGAGCTGGTCCGTCAGAGCGATACCCTTACCGAACTGATCTAGGCGCCCTTTCTCACGTCACCTCTTCCGCCGGACCGTAGTCCGGACGTTCACCCGTACGTTTCCCCGCACCGAAGGCAGCCCCACCCGTGACATCCGCCGAAAAAGCACCGTTCTATATCACCACCGCCATCACCTACCCCAACGGTGTGCCGCACATTGGCCATGCCTACGAATACATCGCCACGGATGCGATGGCACGGTTCAAGCGCCTGGACGGGCATGAGGTCATGTTCCTGACCGGCACGGATGAGCACGGCATGAAAATTGCCCAGGCAGCCGAAAAAGAAGGCATTACGCCCAAGGAACTCGTGGACCGGAACGCGGAGGTCTACCAGGGCGCCCATGCGGCGCTGGGCATCACGTACGACAGGTTCATGCGGACCACCGACGCCGACCACTACGCCGCGTCGCAGGCCATCTGGAAAAAGATGGAGGAGAACGGGGACATCTACCTGGACAAATACGAGGGTTGGTACTCGGTCCGGGATGAGGCCTACTACGTTGAGGACGAGACAGTCCTGAAGGACGACGGCGTGCGGTACTCGAAAGAGACAGACACCGAACTGACGTGGACAGCCGAAGAGAGCTACTTCTTCCGGCTCTCCGCCTACCAGGACAGGCTATTGGCCCTGTATGAGGAGCAGCCAGAGTTTGGGGCTCCGCAGTCGCGGTTCAACGAGGTCATCAGCTTTGTACGCCGCGGCCTGGAGGACCTGTCCATCAGCCGCACCACCTTCGACTGGGGCGTACCGGTTCCGGGCAACGACAAGCATGTAATGTACGTGTGGGTTGACGCGCTGACCAACTACCTCACCGGAGTCGGCTATCCAGACACCGACTCAGCTCAGTTCCAGAAGTTCTGGCCGGCTGATGTCCACGTCATTGGCAAGGACATTTCGCGCTTCCACGCCATCTACTGGCCTGCGTTCCTGATGAGCGCGGGCATTGAGTTGCCCAAGCGGGTCATGATCCACGGGTTCCTGAACAACAACGGCGTCAAGATGTCGAAGTCGTTGGGTAACGTGGTGGCGCCGGCTGATTTTGTGGAGCAGTACGGACTGGACCAGGTCCGCTATTTTTTCCTGCGCGAAGTGCCGTTCGGTGCCGACGGAAGCTACAGCCACGACGCCATTGTGGGCCGTATGAATGCCGATCTGGCCAATAACTTCGGGAACCTGGCTCAGCGTTCCCTGTCCATGGTGGCCAAGAACTGCGAGGCGCAGGTCCCCACTCCGGGCGAGTTCACCGAGGCGGACCATGCCATCCTGGGGCAGGCCAACGCCCTGCTGGAAACAGCACGTGCGGCTTTCGCCCGGCAGGAGTTCAGCCGGGCCCTCGAGGCAATCTGGGCTGTGCTGGGCGATACCAACGCCTACTTTGCAGATCAGGCGCCCTGGGTCCTGCGGAAGACCGACGTCGCCCGTATGAACACGGTGCTGTATGTGACCCTTGAGGTGCTTCGCATTGTCGCGATCCTGGCCCAGCCGGTCATGCCTACGGCTACTTCCGCGCTCCTGACCAGCCTGGGGCAGGCCGACGACGCGCGCACCTTCGCGGCATTGCCCACCCCGATTGTTGCCGGCACGCCCCTGCCCGCGCCGGCCCCCGTGTTCCCACGGTACGAGGAACCTGCCGCCTAGGGCGCATGACCAGCTAACTGCGTCACGCGACCTAGGTAGCACCACCCGGGTAGCACCACCCGGGTAGCACCACCTGGGTAGCGCCACCTGTTGTTGTGCGGCCATAGGCCCACTGTTGGCGCTACCGGATTGGGGGGAGTGGGCAGGGTGGAATGTCGGGCAGGGAGGATAGTCGAGGTGCCCGGTGGATTACCGGGTCGGATTGCCGGGAAGTCTGCTCCAGCCGCCGTGCCGCTAGCTTGTGGCCAGTCCCGCCACCGGAGAGAGCCGCGCGGCACGCCTGGCCGGAACCACAGAGGCGAGCAGGCCGGCGATAACTGCCACAGCGAGCACCCCCAGCAGTTGGAGCCACGGGATGGACGGCGTGACGTCGGCCAGGCCACCGAGTGCTGACATTGCACCAAGCCAGCCATAAACGACGCCCAGGGCTGAACCGAGAATCGCTGATACCGCCGCTACCAGTACTGCCTCGAGAGCCAACATGCCGCGCAACTGCCCCCTGGTGAGGCCGAGGGCCCGTAGCAGCGAGTTCTCCCTGGTCCGCTCCAGGACGGACAGCGAAAGGGTGTTGGCAACGCCGATGAGTGCGATCAGCACAGCCACACCCAGGAGGGCTGTAACAACCAGTAGCAGCACGTCGATGATCTGGTTGAAGGTCAGCCGTTCAATGGCGGCTCCGCTGATGAGACTTTCAGCGGTACCCAGGGTTTCGCCCACTGCCTTTTTGACTGCTCCCACGTCGGTGCTCGTGGGGGTTGTGCCAGAAGAATCCGCCAGCTTCAGCCAGACGGCTTGCCCAGCTTTCCCGGGACCCAGGTCCTGCGCGGTCGCGGTGCTCACCAAAGGCGGCATGTTCCGGGTTTCCAGGACGACGGCTGTCAGCTCCCGGGTGCCGTTGCTGCCGGTCACCGCCACAGGACCGGCGGTTGAGCCTTCGGGCAGGTAGATCTTCCCCGGTTCAAGGACCAGGCTGGCATCTCGCAGAACAGCCGAGGCCTGATCGGCAGGTAGTGCCAAAACTTCCTGGCCAGAGCCAAAGGTTTCGATGGTGCCCACAGCCGGTAGCAGCGCGGCGGTGTCTACACCGTCGATGGAACCCACTGCAGCGCGTTGGGCTTCCGTAAATTTCGGCGCATCTGGCTGATCCGCGGCGCCTGGTGTGCCGGAGGCGGTATTGCCGTCGAAGGCTGCAGATCCCTGCACCGCGACAGCCATATCGACCGGGTAGTTCTGTGCCAAGGCTTTGTCGAACGCTCCACGCGAGGTAGCGGCACCTGTCATCATCAGTGTTACAAGGGTGACGCCAATCAGCAGGGCAGCGGCGGTGATCGAGGTACGGCCTGGGTTGCGTACTGCATTGAGCGAGGCCAACTTCCCGGGCACACCTACGGGGGATGCGAGTTTGCCCACCAGGGACACCATCGAGGGAATGAAGAGAGATGAGCCCAGCAGCACGCCGCCGAAACTGAGCAACCCACCGCCGAATGCGAGAACCAGGTTGACCTGCAGGGCCCCCAAGACCAGAAGCGGGGTACCTGCCACCAGGAACACCAGCCCAAGAATCAGCCGGATGCGACCCTTCGAGTTCTTCAGGGAAGCGTCGTCCGTGGGGCGAAGGGCTGCCAGTGGGGCAACAGCTGTCGCGGCGCGAGCCGGGACGGAGGCCGCCACAAGTGTCAACAGAACGCCCACGCCGACTCCAGTAATGATGGCCAACGCCGGCACGGCCAAGGTTGCGAAAGTGTAGTCGGGTTGGCTGCTGGCCCAGCCGATCAGGCCCGCCATGAGTCCGATTCCCGCCAGCACGCCCAGGATCGAGGCGACGAGGCCAACAATCAGTGCTTCCAACAGGACCGAGTTGCGGACCTGGTGACGCCCTGCGCCCAGGCAGCGGAGTAGGGCTAATTCCCGGGTCCGCTGGGCTACGAGTACAGCAAATGTATTGGAGACCACCAGGGCCGCCACCACCAGGGCAATGGCGGCAAAGACCAGCAGGATGATGGTCAGCTGGTCCTGGCCGCCGGTCATGCCTGAGACCTGGTGGGTTACCTCTTCGTCTGCTGTGCGCAGGGTGGCGCCGTCCGCGCCAGCACCAGCCAGGGCCGAGACCAGGGCGGCCTTGGCGGTATTCGAACTGGTCTGTGGTGCCAGGACAATTTGCAGGCTGTCCACGCCGGGAGCCCCAGCCTCGTCACTGCTGTTGGCGGCCAGGGTATTAACAGTCGGTGTGAGCGCCACCAGTTGGGCCATGGAACTGGAGAACGGATCGTTGCTGGCCCGAAGGATTCCGGAGATGGTCACAGACACTTTCATGCCCTCGACACCGGGGGAGAGGGCCAGCCTGTCACCTATTGCGAGGCCGTAACGGTCCGCCGTCGTCCGATCCACGGCAATTTGGTCAGTCGACGCGGGAAGGGCGCCGCTGTCCAGGGTGGACGGTTCCAGCGCCTTGGGCGCCACGTTCCGGATTTGACCAAAAATGTCCGCTCCACCACCAAGGAAGGAGGCGTAGGCCGTCTGCTTGGCGTACAGCTCGCTGACGGCAGGATCGGCTGTGACGGCGTCCAGGGCGGCCTGGCCAAAGGAGGCACGCTGGCTGCCGTCACCGCTGGCAGGAGTGGCAACCAGGTCCGCCTTTTTGTAAGCCTCTCCGATGGAGGCGCCAAGGGATGCCTGGGTGCTGGAGCTGACCATCAGGGTCGTGGCGAGGAAAGCGACGGCCAGCATGACGGCAAGGCCAACGGCTATGAACCGCCTGCTATGGGTCCGGAGTTGGGACAACGCTACCTGCAGCACTGTTACGCCCCCAGCTTTCCAAGAGCAGCGAGGACCGATTCGGTGGTGGGATCTTCGATTTCGCCCACCAGGTTGCCGTCGCTCATCAAGACAACGCGATCCGCGTAGCTCGCGGCGACCGGATCGTGCGTGACCATAATGATGCTCTGGCCCATTTCCCGGCTGCTGCGACGCAGAAGGGATAGGACTTCACCGCCAGCCTGGGAATCGAGGTTACCTGTGGGTTCATCGCCGAAGATCACATCTGGCCGGGTCAGGAGGGCACGTGCGACGGCGACACGCTGCTGCTGCCCGCCGGAAAGTTCGTGGGGGCGGTGCCTGAGCCTGTCGCCAAGGCCGAGAGTGCTCACCACATAGTCAAACCATTCCTTGTCTACAGGCTTGTTTGCCAGCGCCAGGGGAAGGGTGATGTTCTGTTCGGCGGTGAGCGTGGGGACAAGGTTAAAAGCCTGGAACACAAAACCAATGCGCTCACGGCGCAACAGGGTGAGCTGCTTGTCGTTGAGGGCAGTAATGTCTGTCCCACCAACGCGGATCCGCCCGCCATCGACTGAATCCAGGCCTGCCAGGCAGTGCATCAGTGTCGACTTGCCTGAGCCCGAGGGGCCCATGATGGCCGTGAACTTGCCGGCGGCGAAGCTCAGGCTGACATCGCGAAGGGCTGTGACGCGGGTGTCTCCGCGGCCATATGTCTTGGCGAGGCTGGTAGCCTCCACGGCCGCGTTGGGACCTGTGAGATGCGGGTGGATCGGCTGGACCGCCGGGTGGGAATTCTGCCGGAGAGTCTGCGGCTGGGGTGCGGGATTTGTCATGCTTCCACGCTACGTTTTGGGCCCAGCCAAAGGATCGCCCCACAGGTTGGTTCTCCGCGGTATAGACCTCATCCCCTGGGGGGAGAAGCCCGCCTCCTGGCTCAACCCCTGGGACTGACAACGCCTGTCTCGTAGGCGATGACCACAATCTGTACCCTGTCGCGTGCGTCGAGTTTTGCCAGGATGTGTCCCACATGCGTTTTGACAGTGGCTTCGGACAGGAAGAGCCCGGCGGCGATTTCTGGGTTGGACTGTCCGAGGGCAATGAGTTCGAAGACCTCGCGCTCGCGGGCTGTCAGGCGGGCGACGGCGGCCTGATGCTGCGGCTGTTCGGCGCCATGGGAGCGCAGCATGGGAGCCACATGGTCCAGGAGCCGGCGCGTGGTGGACGGGGCAATGACCGCGTCACCGCGGTGCACGGTGCGGATGGCCTCCAAGAGCTCTTCCGGGGGAGCATCCTTGAGGAGGAAACCACTGGCGCCCGCGTGGATGGCGGCCAGGGCGTACTCGTCCAGGTCAAAGGTGGTCAGCACAACGATCTTCTGCTCCGCCCGGGCTGATCCCGCCGGGGCACCTGCAGCCATCTCCATCAACTGCCGGGTCGCTTCAATGCCGTCCATGCCTGGCATGCGCACATCCATGAGGACGACGTCGGCCGTATGGTTCCGGAGGGCCCGCACCGCGTCGGCACCCGTCCCTGCCTCAACAACGACAGTGAGATCTGGTTGGGAATTAATCAGCATCCCAAAACCGGAGCGGACCAGTTGCTGGTCATCAACCAAGGCCACCCGGATAGGCGCAGGGCCCGGTTCTATGGGTCCGTTGTAACCGTGCTGGGAAGGCAAAGTGGATTTACTGTCGCCAGTGTCCTGGCTGTGGGTGCTGGTGCTGGTGCTGTGCCTGTTGGTTCCATGACTGCTGGTGCCTTGGCCGTTCGTCCCAGCTCGCGATGATGGCTCCGAGTGGGGGTCCGCCCCTGGCGCCTGCGCGTTGTGATCGGACATGCTCAAGCCTCCGTATAGGGGATGTATGCGCAGACGTGCCAGCCGCCTCCGGTGGCCGGTCCGGCCTTCAGTGATCCATCGTAAAGGCTGATGCGCTCCTCCATGCCGCGCAGCCCGTTGCCGTCCGCGGACTGTGGGTCCGCAGCGGCGCCCCGGCCATTGTCGATGATGTCCAACTGCAGGCCGCGTGCTGTCCACCCTTGGCTGGTGGTGGCCTGGGCATTGGGACCTGCGTGCTTAAGGACGTTGGTCAAGGCCTCCTGGATCACGCGGTAGGCCGTCAACTCCGCACCGGAGGGCAGCTGCCTGCGGGGTTCGCCGGTCAGCTCGTACCGGAGTTCGAGCCCGGAGGCGCGGAATCCGAGGAGGAGTTCGTCCACGTCTGCGAGTCCAGGAAGAGGGCGCAGGGAAGCTTGGTCGTCCTGCCGCAGGACACCCAATAGCCGCCGCATTTCCGCCAGCGAACTGCGTCCTGTCGCGGCAATGGTTTCCAGGGTTTGCCGGGCAATGTTTGGATCCGCGGCCGCCGCATACCGTGCTCCGTCTGCCTGCGTGATGATCACGGAGAGCGAATGGGCGACGATGTCGTGCATTTCGCGGGCAATGTGGGAGCGCTCATCTGCAGCTGCCAGGGAACGTTCCTGCTGCTGTTCGATTTCCATCCGGTGCGTCTGTTCCTGCAGGGCCTGGAGTTGGAGCCGTCGCACCCTGGTGAGGTCACCTAGAGTCCAGACCACGGTAATCAACATCCAGATCAGGACCGTATACAGCGCGGCGACGGATAGATCCAGCACTCCTGATTCGGCGTTGCTGGTGTACGTGCGGGTGGTGAGCATGACGGCGCCCACGAGTCCCAGGACCAGCACCGAACGGCTTGCCCAGGCAGGGCTGTAAGCGGCAACGGCGTAGACAATCAGCGGAACAGCGATTTGCCCTGCCAGGGCTTCCGTTCCCGCTATCCACTGCACCAGGCAGACCGCGACGATTGCCGCCGCGGCGTGGACTGGTTTGGTACGACGCCAGGCGAGGGGTACAACCAGCCCGGTACAGAGAATGGCCTGCCAGGGCTGCCCTGCCAGGACATAGAGTGGGATGAAAAGTAGCAAGAGCAAGGCCATCCCGGTGAGGTCCACTTTGAACTGGTTGTTCCGAAACCACCTGTACAGGGCATGCCGTCTATTCACGCTAAAAACTCTAGTTTGCCGTGCGGTCCGGGACATCATGCCGAGGGTGGAGATTGAGGTCTTGGGTGCACCGTTTCTAAACCATCATCACGGGTTCGTATCCTGAGACAACTTGACCACAATGTGGATGCCCTGTTTAAGCTGGATCCATGAGCGCATCCACCATTGATCTGGCAGTTATTCCCGGCGACGGTATTGGACCCGAGGTCACCGCCGAGGCACTCAAGGTGCTGGAGAAAGCCGTGGCGGCCGACGGCGTCGAACTTTCTCAGACTCACTACAGCCTGGGCGCCGAGCATTGGCTTGCCACGGGGGAGACGCTCCCCGCGGAGGTCCTTGCTGATATCCGCACAAGGGATGCCATTCTTTTTGGTGCAGTGGGCGCAGCGCCGGGTGATACCAGGATCCCCTCCGGCGTGATTGAGCGTGAGCTGCTCCTTAAATTGCGCTTCAGCCTGGACCACTATGTGAACCTCCGTCCATCAAAGCTCTACGGCTCGGTTGGCAGTCCGCTGGCTCATCCTGGTGAGATTGAC
Source organism: Pseudarthrobacter sp. PS3-L1 (assembly GCF_030063285.1). GTDB lineage: Bacteria > Actinomycetota > Actinomycetes > Actinomycetales > Micrococcaceae > Arthrobacter. The sequence goes on from NZ_JASISU010000005.1 coordinate 26,949, forward strand.
TTCATTGTGGTCCGCGAAGGGACAGAGGGGCCCTATGTTGGCAACGGCGGCAGCCTTCGCGCTGGCACGCCCCACGAGGTTGCCACCGAGGTTTCCCTCAACACGGCGCATGGTGTGGAGCGCGTGGTGCGAGACGCATTCCGTCGCGCCAGCGAACGTCCTCGCCGGCACCTTACGCTTGTCCACAAACACAACGTCCTGGTCTTCGCCGGACACCTGTGGAAGCGCACAGTAGAAGCTGTCGCCCAGGAATTTCCCGAGGTGACACACGACTACCTGCACGTCGATGCGGCCACGATCTTCATGGTGACCGACCCCTCGCGCTTCGATGTAATTGTGACGGACAACCTCTTCGGCGACATTCTTACCGACTTGGCCGCTGCCATCACAGGTGGAATTGGATTGGCAGCATCAGGCAACATCAACATGGACAGGACCGCACCGTCCATGTTTGAGCCGGTCCACGGTTCAGCCCCCGACATTGCAGGCCAGGGCAAAGCGGATCCCACAGCGGCCATTCTTTCGGCAGCGCTGCTGCTGCACCACCTTGGCCACCATGGCGCAGCAGAGCGGATCGAGGCTGCGGCCGCGGCCGACGTCGAAGCCCGGGATGGCTCGCCGCGCAGTACCAGCGATGTGGGCGACGCCATTGCAGCCAGGCTCTGATGCGGGAAACTCACCGCCGTTAGTTGTTCCGGGAAGGAAGCGTCATGGGGTGGAGCTGTCCAGGGTGTGGCATTTTGACGCCAACTCCCAGACCCCGTGGTGAGTCCGCGCGGGGCGTAAGCTTGTGACGAATCACCAAATGCTGCCCGTGGAGTTCGTAGAGGAACCCATCGAAGGACAGCCGATCGTGGAGGAACCATGACTCAGACCGCCCATGGCGTCGAATTCACCCAGCAACTCACGGAGACCCCCAAGTCTGCTGATGAACGTGCTGCCATCCTGGCAAACCCAGGCTTTGGCAATTACTTCACTGACCACACAGCCGTTGTTGACTACTCGGTTGATACCAAGGGTGAGGGTGGCTGGCACGATCCTCGGATTGAGGCCTACGGCCCCATCAGCCTGGACCCGTCTGCAGCCGTGCTGCACTACGGACAGGAAATTTTCGAGGGCCTCAAAGCGTACCGCCACGCAGACGGCTCGATCTGGACTTTCCGTCCCGAGGCCAACGCGGCTCGCCTGAACAACTCTGCGAGACGCCTTGCGCTTCCCGAGCTTCCCGCAGAGTACTTCCTGAGCGCCATCCGCGAACTAGTCTCCGTGGACCAGGAATGGGTTCCGTCCGGCGACGGCGAGGCGCTCTACCTGCGCCCCTTCATGATTGCTACCGAGGCATTCCTGGGTGTACGTGCAGCACGCGAGGTTTCTTTCAGGGTTATCGCTTCACCCGCCGGCAACTACTTCGGCGGCGAACTTAAGCCCATTTCCATCTGGATCTCCCGCGAGTATGCCCGGGCGGGTCGCGGTGGCACCGGCAACGCCAAATGTGGCGGCAACTATGCAGCATCCCTGATCGCCCAGCAGGAGGCGGAAGCCAACGGCTGCCAGCAGGTGCTGTTCTTGGATCAGTTCAACGACGACGCCGTCGAGGAACTCGGTGGAATGAACGTCTTTTTCGTGATGAAGGACGGGTCCATGGTCACACCGGCGCTCTCCGGCACCATTCTGGAAGGCGTGACCCGCTCCTCCGTCATCCAGGTTGCGCGCGACATGGGACGTGAAGTCACCGAGCGCAAAATCACCGTTGACGAATGGCGCGACGGTGTTGCTTCAGGTGAGATCGCCGAAGTGTTCGCTTGCGGTACGGCCGCCGTGATCACCCCGATTGGTGTGCTCCGCGACGCCAACAACACCATCGGATCAGCCGATGCTGTAGCCGGTGAAACCACGATGGCCATCCGCGGTCAGCTCTTGGGAATCCAGACAGGGACCGTCGAAGATACGCACGGCTGGCTGACACGCCTGGTCTAAGAATCTTGGTGGGAGGACAATGCCTGCCAACCCAGCCGGGGAGCGGGATTAAGGAACCTGGCCACCCAGCGGGGCTCGGAAGTCGGTCTCGGAACTCAGTACCGGCCTCTGGCATGTAGTTTGGTTTACCGGTTCGATCCAAGGTTTGCTGTCTAAAGGTTTCGTACAAGGGTTTCGTACAAGGGTTTCGCGCGAGGGTTTCGTGCACGGGTCTTGTCCCGGATGGAGTGATTGGAGCGTCAGCCCACATCATCGTCATCAAGCGAATTCATCACAACGGAAGGCACCTGACGTTTGTCGGGTGCCTTCCGTCGTGATGTGGACTGTGCTCGCGACACGCTCGCGCGCTCTCTCTTTCTAACGCTTTCCCTTTCTAACGTTCCCCTTACCCTCGACTTCTAGGGCGCTGAAGAGTCTTCGTGAGTGGTCTTGGCTCAGATCGGCACGGGATCGGGATGCGGTATTTCGGGTGGCTCCCAATCCTGGGATTCGCTCCGATATGTCCGTCCTGCGGGGGAGATCCATCCGGGAGGGTCATGCTCGGTGGCAGGGGTCGGCGTCCATGTGGTGTTGTGCTTGAGCTGATGATGCTGGTGGCAGGGCTGGCCCAAATTGGCAATCCCTGTGTGACCTCCGTTGTGCCAAGCCAGGAGATGATCGGCGTCGTTATCCAGCGAGGGGCTGCTGCATCCGGGGAATGGGCACTTACCGTCGCGCATCCGTAGCCACTGGCGCATCGCTTTGGGAACGCGGTAGCTGTTCCTGCCGATTTCGAGTGGTGCACCGGATCGGGGGTCAACCAAGACCCGGAGAAAGCTGTCCGCGCCGTTCGCAACAAGATGCCGGGCCATGGTGGCGGGGACTGGACCATAGCCATCCAGCGTGGCGGGCTCTTCCGTCAGGCCCATCAACGAGAAGACGGGAACAGTGACCAGAACTTGCGCACGCGGTGCCGGCACGTCAGCACCTATGCCCGTCGAGGAGTCCAGCAGCCAGTGGGCAGCGATGTCTGCCCGGAGCTGCGGGAGCGTACGGACTTCGTCAGGATTCTGCAGTGCCCGGGCTGCTGAGGTGGTGTGCTCCCAGATCCCGGAAGCGGTGTCCGCACCAAGGTAGAGAGACAACCAGGCCATACCGTCGCGCGCCGGTGTGTATTCGACATGCCTGTCGGAAATGCACTTAGCGTGCCGCTTTTCAATGGACTCGGGATGGTGCCGTTCCCGAAAGATTCTTGCCTTGACCCGGAATCGGCCCGGGGTCAGCTCGCTGATGGGACAGCCGCGGGCGGGATTGGACACGGTGGGATCAAGGAAGTGCGATTCGAAGGCACCAGCCGCGGCGCATTCAAGGTCCGCTGTCTCCTCGACCATGGTGCGGGCATGCTGCCACGAAAGATCACCTGAGACAAGCGCGGCACGAGTTAGAGGCAACGCGGACGTCAGTTGCTGGGCAGCCTCCAGAAAAGCTCCTGCCACTGGTCCGCTGACGGTCATCACGCAGGCAACTTCAGCGATCATCGACCTCAGATTCATTGCCTTATCGGCGAACGTTGCCTCTGGCGGCTCAAGGGACTCGCCGACTTCTACATACCTGGCCGCCAACGCTGCCTTCAGCGCAGCAACCTGGTGCTCCAACCTACAAGCTAGTTCGAGCCCGTCCAGGCACGCTTCGCTCTCAGCTCGCAGGGGATCAACAGAACGCTGATCAACAGAACGCTGATCAACCGAACGCAAATCAACCGAAGACTGGTCAATCGTGCCCTGTTTGATCGAATCCCGCTCAAACGCGCTCGGGTCACTGCAGATCACACCAGTCGAGGGCCTGCCACCAGACGGTGAAGGGGCAACCGGGACCCCGCCAAACTGGCTGGGCTCACCTTCATCGACGTCCGAAATTCCAGCAGCCCGGCAGTCCGCCCAAGCTTCGGCGCCCGGTTTCAACAGCTGCAGTTGCGCGACGGACGCCGTGATGGAACCTAGAGACGGTTCCATCACGGCCCACGCATCCCCGATGTTTCCCATACCCCAATTTTCCGGCGCTCCACCCTTACCCGCGGCAAAGAACTTTAGCTATGTGGACAACTCCACCCACAAAGTGCCGGCCATCGCTTAAGGAAGGAAGGCGGTCATTGCGTCAAGGAATGACCTACCGTCGAGCGGCCTTCCGAGCGGCGTTCTTCAGTGCTTTCCGCGAAACGGGTTTCAGTGCCTTGCGTGCGGCTTCTTCGGCGAGCGCGTGGTTCCGGCGGGCGTCGATGATGTCGTTCCACAGGGTGGTGGCAAAAACGCCGCCCTCCTGCGTGTAGACCTCGTATGGGTAGTCAGCGAAGATGGCCGACGACGGTGCTCCGGCAGGCAGTTCAGCTCCGCCCGACTGCGCAACGGCATCGCCCACGGCCCACGTGCGGGTCAGGTACGGTGTGAGGTTTTCCTGCACAAAAATGGTGGCGTCGCTCGATTCTGCGGCACGCTTCAGCAGCGCCTCCAACTCGGCGGCAACCAGGGCAGCTCCAGCTTCTTCCGTAGAGGAGGAGGATGAGGCGGAGAGATCCTTCGACGCGGCGGCTACAGCATCGTCCCAGTCGGCTGTCTCGCGGAACTTCTTCCATGTGGGGAACCAGACGATTCCGCCTGTTGCATGGTTATGGATGTGCTGCAGCCCGCTGTTCTTCTCGGTAAGGGCGTGGTCGTGACCGGCAGCGTCCGCCTCGGCGAGGAGATCGGCAACGGTAGGGGCTTTGGTGCTCATGGGAGGGGTCCCAGCTTCCTGATAGCGAGTAGATGGTCTTCACTGATGGTCAACAGGCAGCCGACGGCGTTCTATTCCACCGGATAAACCACGCACCGCTGATACGTCCAACCTGGGCCCGCTGACACGGCAGCGCATTCCTGGCACCCACCGGTGCAAGGATGGGACTGTGACTTTTTCCAGCCCCACTCCTGCAGACGCCCCCGCCGTGCAGCGCAGCTCGGCCTTGACCGAGTTCATCCTCGCGCCCAATCCAGGCCCGATGTCCCTCGACGGCACCAACTCGTACCTGATCAGCCACCCGGACAGCCACGAGGCAGTTGTGGTGGACCCCGGGCCCCTCGACGAAGCGCACCTGCAGGCCCTTGCTAGCCACGCCCGCGTTGTCCTGATCCTCATTACGCACCGCCATCCTGATCACACAGAGGGTGCCCGGCGCCTCCACGAGATCACCCAGGCGCCGGTGCGGGCAGTGGAGCCGCTGCACTGCCATGGCGGGGAACCCCTGAACCACGGTGAAAGGATCGAGGCAGGGGGCGTGGGCATCACAGTCATTGCCACGCCCGGCCATACATCGGACTCTGCCTCCTTCCACCTCCCAGCTGACAACGCCGGCATGGGTTCGGTACTTACGGGCGATACCATCCTGGGCCGGGGAACCACTGTGCTGGATCATCCCGATGGCACGCTGGCCGATTACCTTGCCAGCCTCGAAACGCTCTCGGCGTTCGCTGGCAGCATGGTGCTCCCGGCGCACGGCGCGGTGCTGCCGGATATCGCAGCGATCACTGCTGCCTATAAAGCCCACCGTCTCGAGAGGCTGGCACAGGTCAGGATGGCTGTTGAAAGCCTTGGCGGAACGCCCGACGTCGGGACTGTCACCGACGCCGTGTACGCCGACGTCGACCCTTCCGTCCGGAGGGCCGCTGAGCTTTCTGTGGCGGCGCAACTTGCGTACCTCCGCGCACAGGCGGCACGGCAGGCCTGAGACAGGCACCCCGTGCCCAAGACTGTAGGCTTTTGGCATGCGTATTGCACGGTTTGTTGTAGATTCTGACCCTTTGTATGGCGTCGTCGAGGGGGAGTCCGGCACTGAAATCATCACTGTCATCAGCGGCGATCCCTTCTTCAATGGCGTGGAGCGCACTGGTGTGCGCCACAAGCTGGAGGATGTTCGGCTCCTGGCGCCGATCATCCCGCGCAGTAAGGTCATTGGCGTGGGGCGTAACTATGCAGAGCACGCCAAGGAGCTCGGCAATGAGATCCCGGCACAGCCATTGTTGTTCCTGAAACCGAACACGGCAGTGGTGGGTCCCAACGATCCGATCATCCTTCCCGAGTTCTCCGAGGACATTTCCTTCGAAGCTGAGCTCTGTGTGGTCATTGGCCGGATCTGCAAGGACGTTCCGGAGAGCCGCGTTGATGATGTGATTTTTGGGTACACCTGTGGCAATGACCTGACCGCCAGGGATGTCCAGAAATCTGATCTCCAGTGGGCGCGTGCCAAGGGCTTCGATACGTCGGCGCCGCTGGGACCGTGGATCGAGACTGAACTGGATACCGAGGACCTGGAGATCCAGGGCCGGCTTAATGGTGAACTGCGCCAGGACGGCAATACCAGCCAGATGATCCGTGGGGTCCGTGAATTGGTGTCCATTGTGTCCCAGGCGTTCACCCTTCTGCCCGGAGACGTCATTATGACGGGTACCCCGGCGGGTGTCGGCTCCGTCAAGGCGGGCGATCGCTTCGAAGTTGAAATTGAGGGCATCGGCCGGTTGTCCAACCCCGTCGTGCGCCGCTAGCCGTTGCGAAGAGTACCGTCCGACGCCGGAGCATGGGGCGCCACGCGAGGCCGCCAGTCAGGGGCGCGCACTGTGAAGTCGTTTCTGACGTTTGCGCTCGGCTCCGCGGGCACTGCCATCATTGCCATTCGCGCAGTGGGGTATCTGAACGGTCCGCCATGGCTGGCGGTACTCTTTGGCCTCCTGGCGCTGGGTCTCCTGTGTTGGTACAGCGTACGGATGGTGCGTACCAGTGGCTGGTACCTGCGTCGTGCGGCGAAACAGGCTGCGCGGCAGGCGGGCACTCCGCAAGAGGAAATGCAGGAGAAGGCGCGGAAGCGCCAAAACTGAAACTCCAGAACTGAAGCATCAAACCTGAAGCGCCAGAAGCTCGGTGGCGGCACGCGGTAATGTTGGACCCACTATGACTACTGCTCCAGTGCCTGCCCCCGCCACCATTCCTGCCGTCACGGCCAATACCCCGGTCCGCGTGCGTTTCTGTCCCTCACCTACGGGGACCCCGCACGTGGGACTGATCCGCACTGCGCTGTTCAACTGGGCCTATGCCCGGCACACCGGCGGCAAGATGGTTTTCCGAATTGAGGATACGGATGCGGCGCGGGACAGCGAAGAGAGCTATCACCAGCTCCTGGACGCAATGGGCTGGCTTGGCATCAACTGGGATGAAGGTGTGGAGGTGGGTGGCCCGCACGAACCTTACCGGCAGTCACAGCGCGGTGAGCTCTACCAGGACGTCATCGCCAAGCTGCGCGAGGGTGGCTTCATTTACGAGTCCTATTCCACGCCCGCCGAAATTGAGGCCCGGCACAAGGCAGCTGGCCGCGATCCCAAGCTGGGGTACGACGGTTTTGACCGCGAGCTAACCGAAGAGCAGGTGGCGGCGTTCAAGGCGGAGGGCCGCGAGGCAGTCCTGCGGTTGCGTATGCCTGACGAGGACCTGACCTTCACGGACCTCGTGCGCGGCGAGATTACCTTCCGTGCAGGATCGGTGCCTGACTTTGCCGTGGTCCGTGCCAACGGCGCCCCGCTGTACACGCTGGTCAACCCGGTTGATGACGCTCTGATGGGTATCACCCACGTGCTCCGCGGTGAGGATCTGCTCAGCTCCACGCCCCGCCAGATTGCGCTGTACCGTGCGTTGCATGCCGTGGGCGTCGCCAAGTACATGCCCGAGTTCGGGCACCTGCCCTACGTCATGGGCCAGGGTAACAAGAAGCTCTCCAAGCGCGATCCGGAGTCCAGCCTGTTCCTGCACCGGGAGCGTGGCTTCATCCCGGAGGGCTTGCTGAATTATCTGTCGCTGCTGGGCTGGTCGCTGAGCGCTGATGAGGATATTTTCACTGTGGAGCAACTGGTGGCGAACTTCGATATCCACGATGTCCTGGGTAACCCGGCCCGCTTTGACATCAAAAAGGCTGAGGCTATCAACGGTACGCACGTGCGGCTGCTGGATCCGGCTGACTTCCAGGGCCGTCTGGTGCCGTACCTGCGCGAAGCGGGGCTGGTGGGGGAGACCTTGACTGCCCGCCAGGAAGAGATCCTGGCAGAAGCTGCGCCGCTCGTGCAGGAGCGCATCACCCTTCTGGGCGAGGCGCCGGAAATGCTCGCATTCCTGTTCAAGGCAGACGACGCCATTGATGTGTCAGAGGATGCCAAGAAGGGGCTCCCAGAGAACACCACCGAGGTCCTGGACGCCGCGCTCGTTGCACTTGAAGCGGACAGCCAGTGGAGTGCTGAAAGCATCCAGGCAGTGCTGAAACAGGCGTTGGTGGAGGGCATGGGCATCAAACCGAGGCTTGCCTTTGGCCCGGTGCGGACGGCAATTTCCGGCCGCCGGATATCCCCGCCTCTGTTTGAGTCCATGGTGATCCTGGGCAAGGACTCTTCCCTGGCCCGCTTGCGTGCTTTCCGCGGCTGATGGCTGAGGACTCCGCCGTCGCCGGCCCGGCTGCTCATTCTGTTTCTGCTGGTCATGGCCTGGACCCCCGGTTTGGGGATATCCAGGGGGTGCTCTTCGATATTGATGAGACCCTGGTGGATCTTGAGTACGCCATGTCCACTGCCTTCCGGGCGGTCAGCGAGCATCTGCTGCCGGGGCTGGATGCTGCCGGTTGGCAAGGCGTGGGAAAGGTTTTCACGCATGGGACCACCCACTTGTATGACAGGTACCTGGCGGGTGAGCTGAGCTTCAATGAACAGCGGATCCTTCGGGGGCGGGCAGCGTTTGGGTACGTCGGCGTGGATTTTCCCGACGATGAGGCGGCCCAGCAGTGGGTGGAGTCCTACGCGGAGACCCAGCATGGACACCTGCGCGCATTCGAGGACGTGGTGCCGCTCCTGGATGCGCTGGATGCGGCAGGGGTGCCTTACGGTGCCGTGAGCAACAACGTCCACAACTACCAGCGGGCCAAGCTGGACCGGGTGGGGCTGCAGCGCATCACGCATCTGGTGGGTACCGATACCGTGGGCGTGCCGAAGCCTGATCCTGCGATCTACCTCGAAGGCGTCCGTCTCCTGGGCACCAGTGCTGCCCGGACGCTGTATGTGGGAGATAACCTGCTGCTCGATGCACAGGGGGCAACGGCTGCGGGCCTTGTAGGCGTGTGGCTGAACAGGGGAAGTGCCCTGGACGAGGATTTTGCCGGAGCGCAAATCGCGAGCCTAGGGGAGCTGCTGGGCGGGCTCTGAGCCGCAGGTTTTCGCCACCGTATAAACCCAGGCCAACCGCAGAGATCGTTTTTGCTGACTGCTAGGTCTCTAGCTTAGGAAGGTACTTTAGAACTCGACCGGGCACACCACCCACAAGTGAATTTGCCGGAACATCCTCTGTCACAACCGCTCCAGCAGCGATGATGCAGCCTTCACCAACTGTCACGCCTCCGAGCACCATCGCACCTGCTCCTATCCATGATCCACGTCCAATGCGGATGGGTAACTTGACCGGTGTCCCTGTTCTCCTCACTTTGTCGCTTTGTTCGTGCGTATCCGAAATGAGCTTCACAAACGGTCCCAAAGATACATCCTCCTCGATCACCACATTCGGCCTTATATAGCTGTCTCGGTTAATGAAGACACGATTGCCGACCTCAATGGGACCCACCCATTCTCCACCGCGATACACCTGGACGTGATCTCCAATAATGATTTCAGATTCTGCGTGGCTGGCCATCATCCTGACTGTCGGATCGATCCATGCGGTTTCCGAAACATTCACATGATTCGTTGAAGGCCTCGCCAGGACGCTTTTCTCGAGTTGCTCTACGCGCCGGATTATTTCTCTGACTGCTTCAGTTTCTTCTTCACAGTTGTTTGTGGCAGTAGGTTCTTCCCCCAAAGTCTCCGGCATGGAACCTTCTGCCGCGGATGAGGGATCGTCCTCCAGTTCTGGCGATAGAAAAGCAATTTTTACGGGGTCTAGTCGCTCAGGATGACTTTGCTGTTTTCCTTCGCCCAGCCAAGTTGAGGTCTCCTCCGGAGACAGAGCCTGGCAAACCGAAGCAGTGAAAATATGCGGCGGTGGTGGACCATGGTTGAAGCTTCCAGCATACTCAAGTGTGGATATTCGAGAAAGGTTACCGCCACGCGCGCACGCCGCCAGCATAGGTAAGTAGTGCTGCTCATACTGAAACTCGTTAATGTTCTGGACCAGGATTACTTTGTTGTTTACCGGGTGGCTGTAACGATCAAGGGCAGAAAGACGAGGGGATACCGAACCAGTCCAGTCCTCGCGGAGTTGCTCATCGGTGACGTCGGGGCTTATCAGATCGGGCCAAACAGTACGTGCATAAGATTTTTGTGCGGCCAGAGACGTTCCGCCGTTCATGTAGTAATGAATTGCTGTCTGTGCGTTGAAGGCGACAGCCACGGAGCCGGGTATTAGTGAGCTGACTTGCAATGCGGCGAATCCGCCACCAGAGGAACCGGTCAGGACTAAGTGTGTTCCCGAAATTGCTTTTAGGAGCCGACGAAGCACATCGGCCGCTACTTCCTGAACATTGAAGTCGGACCACCCGGTGAACCAGGCCAGTTCAAGGTCGCCCGCGAGATATAGTGCTGGATCCGAGAAGCAGATTATTGACTTGTTTAGTTTCAACAAGGTGTTGAGTCTCTCGAAACGCGGAATCTCCTGCGTAGTACGGTTGAGTGCCCCGTGGAAGCTGACCAAGATCTCATCGGTGCCCCTATTTAGGACGAATACGTCAAAGGGGACATCATCCTTGTTGGTGGGCAGTTGCAACCATATCGCCTGATCTAGAGGAAATTTTAATGTCAGGAGAGCCTCGTAATCCACCGCGTTCGGATGGAGGATGCGCGGATCGAAATCGAACTCATCTTTATTTATGTGTAAGGAATCAAGCGCACCAAATTTTTCTTCACTCATACGCTCACTCTCAAACCGAGTGCATCAAACATCGCTTCCCTGACAGATAATTCGCTGCGGTGCAATTGACATGATGCTCTCGCTATCTGGACAATTTCGTCGTAGGTGCCTGATTTGATGATGTTTCGCAGGTCGACTGACTGGTCAGATGGATTGAAGCGTGGACAGCCGTGGTCGCCAAAGTTGCTCCAGATACCAGCGCGCAAATTCTTGCCATACTGGATTCCTACAGACCCTTGGGCGCCCACACCGAGGGCCAAAGTACCAGCCGCGAGTGCTCGGACGCCGCCCATACCGGCAACGCAAGCAGCGACAGCCTTATTCATCCGGATGGGCACTTCATCTGGTTCCACCCAGCCTGACCATTGAATTTCTATGTTGTTAAATGAAGCGAAGCCCTGTTCAAAACGTCTTTCAAAATTGTTCCGAAGTGGACCGTCACCCATCACGTCCAGTGTCCACTTAATACCAGGAAACTCTGAGGCTAGGTCGGTGACCAACGTGATAGTCGGATCGATCTGCTGGATCTTATCCGGCGCTAAACGCGCGGCAGTCACTACAGTAGCTTTGCCACCGCGCAACTTTTCTTCAAGTGGGATTAATGGAAGACGAAAAACTTTGTCCGGCACGCCATTAGGAACAACGGCAACTTTCCACGGTTCGACTTTCCCGACGCGAACAATGAAATCTTGAATCGAGGGGCTGGCAGCCAGAATCAGTTCGGCTTCTGGCGACCAATCGTTGACTTGGTCGAGATAGGCGCCGTGAATCATATGGTACGTAGGAATCCTTAATTGCCGTCCCACTCTTAGGGCCACATCTCTGGCTATGGGCCCATGGGAGAAGATAAGATCCCAGCCTCCCTTGTTAATCAAATCCTTGACTGTAGGTAGCCAGTCTTCCCAGCGAATAGTCGCGTAACCTGCGCCAGTCTCCAGAATGCGGTCGCGAAACAATCCCTCTTTGCCGACAACAACTACGTCTATTCCTTGAGACAATAGGTCTTCGACCGCGGATAGGGCCCATTCGTGAACGCCGCCCCAGTCAGCGACCGTTCGAACTGGCATGAGGATTTTAGTTTGCATGTATGAGTTTCCCATCTACTGACAAGAGAATATCTACTGCGTTAAGGATGCCAGCAATTCGCCGGATATCATCCGTACTGCACTTCGCGAGGAGCCGGTTGGGTACATCAATTCGGGATGCGCTCAAATCCTGCGCCATAAGGACAGGGACAGCTAGATGGACGCCAAGCGAGCTTGGCGGATAATTTGATTCTACTTCAAAAAGCCACGAATTCGACGAGACGATAAACTTATCAAACGTGAATAGTCGACCGGACGAGCTATGGGTCGGCAGCTCGCGAAATAAAATACGCCTACGATCGCCCTGACTTGGCGAGATTACTTCTTCGAGACTATTGGGACCAATAACTATTTCCACAGAGCCTGTATGAATGGCAAGTGGAATATCCGTTCCATCAGGAAGATTAATCTCATCATTGTCCAGATATTTTCTAATCTGGACTCCTAAAGAGTTTGATATTGGTCGACCCACTCGCAGGTGTCCGGTAACAAGATTCCCTAGGAGCAGAATTGTTGCGGCGGCGATCCGATCGCCAGTTAAGGACTTAGGTTGGCCATGAAATATGAGTGCTGGAAGTATAGGAGTCTCTACACCAAGTATGGACTCCATGAAATTCAACTCAGTTTCGCCGCGGTGATTGAAAACTGCTTCGACCCTCATTTAGGCGATTCCAAAGTAGCGGCTCGAAAGATCTTCAAAATCATATGTTGATGGAACAAGAATTTCCCATGTGAGATCGGAGTATTCCAAAAGCCTGCTGAATTCTTCCGCCATGCCGATTGTTTTGAAACCCAACAAGACCAATTCCTTGCGTTGATTTTCGCCAAAATTTACTGATATTTTCTTTGCGCTGAAGCAGCCTTGAATATCGGTTACATTCACATCGTCCAAGTTGAAGCTGTTAACAGTGAGAAGTACACCTGCGGGATGGATCTTCGTAATTCGTTTGAGCTCGAGTGCTTTACGGTCGCCAACGAGAAATACTTCTCCCGAAGATTTCGGAATCTGGTTCGCTTTTTCGTCCTTGACGAGCTTTGGCGAAGCCCGGAATCTACAGCCAACAATTCCCTTGCGCCGAATCTGGACCATGTCAGCAAGTGTAATAGCCTCTGCGCCACCAAGCTCTAAAGTGGATTTGCCCGTCCACATGTCAGTCTCTGCGGCAATAAAGCTAAATCGGTCATGAAGATCCAAGGAGAGAACCTTCTTTCCGACGAGTCCCTGGAAAACCAAGTCCCTATCAACGAGATGATCGGGAAGGTAAGCACCAAACAAGTGGAATAGCTTTGTTCTGTCTGCGGGAGCGGGAAATCCGAGCGCCTTGCCTTGGTCAGTCATGGTCCGGAGCGACGTGTGATCAGCGCCAAAGCTGTTTGCGTAGCGAGTAAGAACTGCAGCTGCCCGTTGACGTTTGGTGTCAGTCTGGCTGACCTGCGCCGGGTGGATGCGCCTGAGAAACAGGACTTTCTCAGAGTGTCTCCAGCGCAGACCACTCAGCACAGTCCGGACGGCCAGATTGTGATCGACAGAACTCGTAAGGGATTCGTCGTAGCGAATTGACCTGATCAAAGCCGTTGGGAGCAACCAGGTTGCATGGCCCGGGGTCTGGCCGCTGAAGGCGACAAGTTCCCGACCAAAGTTACGCTTGGTAATGTGGAGTTCCATCTCGGCGGTAACGTCGTCGAAGTTCACCCATGAACCGTAGGATGCTCGTTCTGTAGCGGTAATAGTCGCAAGACTGGTTGCCAAGCGCCATGGCAGCATAAGGTCATCGTCGTCATGCACTGCAGTGAAGTGGCCGACCGACTTGTCCGCTGCTCTGTTGCGTGCACTGCTGATTCCAGTGGGGGACTGCCGAACATAGGTGATCCTGGGATCATCAAAGGAGCGGACAATGTCCTCAGTGTTGTCTTCCGAGCCGTCATCGACGATGATGAGCTCAAATTCGTGAAAGGTCTGGGCTAGAACTGAATTTATCGAGTCGGCCAAATACGGGGCTCGGTCGCGGGTAGCTACGGATACTGAAACAAGTATGGGCCGGAGTTCTACAGGAACGGACCAATTCTCTAAGTTCCTGAAGATGCTTGAATCCGAGAGTACGTGTGGTTTTTGACTTTCCCGTGCAGGAATGGAATACGGAGTGTCATCCCTGGTCAACGACGGCAATGCTGCCTGGAGATCCATTGCGAACGACTGTGGACAGCGCGTAGATTCCCGAGTTATGCCAAGCCGCTTTGCTCTTGTGAGCAGATCCATGGTCAGGCAGTCGTTGAACGAGGCCCGTTCGTCGAAGCCTCTAAGCAGTAAGAGGTCCTTCTTGGTTAAGGCGTACATGATCGGTGAATCGTTGTGAATTGATTTTGTGAATTCAATCCCTAGCCAGTCTATCTCCGAGTGCGGCATGTCGCTTAGTCTTGGGGCGCTGGTGGGTAGTCTTCCAGATACCCGCAAAAACGAGCCGTCCTGTAGTCCAGAGATTTGCTTCCAAAGTGATTTGGTAAGTACGGGGTGCGCGGTGCTCTCGGCGATTATTACGATCGAAGTCTCCGCCTCGGCGATGAGTTGGTTCATCATTTCAGCTTTTGGCGTTCCGAACGGGAAGATGCGCACATTTGGAATAGAGATATCAGTAAGGTTCGTGGCGAGTCCGATTGATATCTCCGCATACTCAGATGCGGCATCTACGACTATTTGGCGAAATTCGTCCAAGGCAGCTGAGTCATCACTCACAAACGAATGGATCAGTGTTACGTTATTCACGGATATTCCTTCAAAAAGTACGTTCCGAGGGAATGGGCACTAGAGCTGACTTTTTCCCCATCTATCTGAAGCTTGTTTATAGCGTATCTAATTTCTTGGATCTGATCCTTCAGGGAGTATGTTAGCGCAGCTTTTGACCAGGGAATCAAAGTTATTAAAATTTCATCAAAAGTGTTCTTTGATATGACTATATTTGGGGTGAATCTATTGACAGGATCTATGTCTTCTACATATACATAACTTGTATTTTTAACCTGTGAATATTTCCAATTAACGTCACTTGGTATGACCTGTTTCCCAGAATTTCTCAGTTCAATACCGAGCAACCAATCCTTCGAAGAGGAGAATCCATCCACGAACGTGAGACTAATCCTGGCCTCACGAGCGTAGCCATCGAGTTTTATCACCGCAGGTTTCATGCATCCCCTATGAATTTTGTTCACGGTCTGGTCCGTTCCAAACCGGGCAACTCGCCGCACTGTGGCTCATTACGGCCGGCCCATTCCTCTGTAGGTCCAGCCAGCTTGTCGCCAAGCAGTCGGAGAAAGGGCATTTCGCCCGTCAAGAATTTTTAGATCCGCTACCAGTTCTGCTGTTTTAACAGGATCAAGGTCAACGTACTCGGGCCATTCCGTCACGAGCAGGATCACGTCAGCCCCAGCAATCGCTTTGGTCGTGTTGGTCTCGTAGTTCAATTCTGGAAAGCGTCTTCGGGCGTTCTCTATGGCTTCGGGATCGGTTACCGTTACCGTTGCCCCTTGGAGTTGCAGCTGCGCAGCAACTGAAAGTGCGGGTGAATCCCTCACGTCGTCTGAGGACGGCTTGAATGCTGCTCCTAATACCGTCACATTTTTACCCAAGAGGGCTCCACTACAGAGCTCCCTGGTAAGTTCAACGACTTTGGTCCTGCGCCGCATGTTGATGCTATCAACTTCTTTGAGGAAGGTCAGAGCCTGGTCTGCACCGAGCTCTCCAGCCCGAGCCATGAATGAGCGGATGTCCTTGGGAAGACAGCCACCGCCAAAACCCACGCCAGCGTGAAGAAATTTTCGCCCGATGCGGTCGTCAAGACCAATCGCATCCGCCAGTGCGGTTACATCGGCGCCCGATGCATCGCACACTTCAGCCATGGCGTTGATGAATGAAATTTTTGTAGCGAGAAAAGAATTGGCTGCAGACTTAACAAGCTCGGACGTTGCGTAATCGACAACCAAGCGGGGTGTTCCTGATGACAAGGGAACAGCATAGACCTCATCGAGACTATTCTGCGCGGAAAGCCCTGCCGGGCCGGCTGGAACTCCGTAGACGAAGCGGTCCGGCGTGAGGGTGTCTTTTACTGCGTGTCCCTCGCGCAGGAATTCTGGGTTCCAAGCGAGCGTAGCTGTAGGACAGGCAGCTGTTATAAGCGCACTCAGACGTTCAGCTGTTCCCACAGGAACAGTCGATTTGCCCACTGCAACGTCACCGGCCGAAAGAAAGGGAAGGAGTTCGCTAAAGGCTGCGTCTACATACGAAAGGTTTGCGGCGTACTCTCCCTTGAGTTGTGGAGTCCCCACACAAACAAAGTGAACCTTGCTGCCGTGTGCTTCGGCCATGGACGTCGTGAACCTTAGCCGGCCAGTTTCCAATACTTCTTCCAAAAGGTCCTCCAGCCCTGGCTCAAAGAATGGAGCTCGCCCGTCCTGTAGCTCGGCGATCTTGTACTCATCTACGTCTATGCCGATTACGTCGTGGCCTAGCTTTGCCATAGACACGGCATGGACTGCACCTAAGTAACCGCAACCTATTACCGAAATTCGCATTGAGATTCCCATTTTAGTTTCTAAGACTGTCTTCTTGAAGTATGCACGGGTGAACAGCATCGATCCAAAAAAGATGTCGGTACGGATGACTGACGCCAGGCTTGAGACCGCCAAGTCTTGTTGCTTCTACCGTGCATGTGCCGGACGCCACTACACAAGTTTCCGTAGGGTAGCGGACGGAAATTACAAGGAGCTTCACCACTTCAGCGACTAGTCTCTGTCATGCATCCGGGATCTGCACGCGGCACTGGGCTCGACGATAGGGTAAGCGCAAGTATATAAAGTGGCCCGCCATGAGACGCCGTCGCAAGGGCCTAGGAGGCCGGACTCCTTCGCTAATAGACGCCCACTTAAGCGTGACATGGGAGGCGATTTGTGTGCTCGACCAAAACCTAGTAGAGTGTTATCTCGTGCTGAGGCGCTTGCCGGTCAGAAATTGACCGTCTTCTGAGGCAGTGTGTGCAGTGGGATATGGTGTAATTGGCAACACATCGGTTTCTGGTACCGACATTCTAGGTTCGAGTCCTGGTATCCCAGCTCCAAGAACATGGTAAGTATTCCATTTCCTGGTGTTGTTGTGGTTTTTCGTCAAGTAGCAGATACAGGACTTACATTGATTTCTTGAATGTAAGAAATTCGCAGGGCCCCATCGTATAGCGGCCTAGTACGCTGCCCTCTCACGGCGGTAACGCGGGTTCGAATCCCGCTGGGGTCACAAAAATAGCCTCCCGAACTTTATAGAGTTTGGGAGGCTATTGCTTTAAGGGAGGTATCCTCTGGCGGATGACTCCATCCACCAATGGACCGCACCCACTTCCTTCTTGCTTCAATGCCCTATCCGCGTGTGTGGGAAGGTGACGGGGTTCATAGAAATTTGAGCATAGGCGGACTTATGGTTTGACGCTCGTATGGCACTCAGATCAATCCGCATTTGACTAGCTGCAATTTCGGTCCCCAGTTCCCATTGGGTATTCTCGGAAGCGTAACCCCATACCAGTCGAATACAGGAGTCTCGATGCCTACACCATGGACGAACAGGATTGCTGACCGCAACTCAGGAAAAGAGTCTGGTACGCCATGGTGGGTGAACGATAAATACCTGTTACACAAGTTTTGCAAGGAACATGGGTTCCCTATGCCTGAGGTATATAAGTTCTGGAAGACACCTCACGAACTGAACCTTGACGACACACCAAAAAAATTTGTCCTGAAACCAACCGTCATGTTCTCGGCGTGGGGTGTCATGCTGCTTGAGAGGCTCGATGATGGTACTTTCCACGACGAGCTCCAGAACCGCATTTTGACTTTCGCCCAGGTTAAGGCGGAGCAGCTAGCAGCCTATGAGCGTTGCAAATACAAAGGGTCCTACAGACTCATGATGGAAGAAAAGGTTGAGGGCAGAAACGGCGACCAGCCCATACCCTTGGACTACAAAGTTTCGGTCTTCTACGACCAGCCGGGTCAAGTGCACCAGATCAATCGGAACCCGAAAGTCCTAGAGTACGCGTTTTTTGATGGCCAGTTTGCTCCACTCGATCTGGGAGACACAATTATCAGCGATTGGGCGACTAAAAGTTTGGGGCGTCACGATCGCCCGGCGGACTCTGCAGAGATGCTGAAGATAGCCTGTGAATTGACAATGACACTTAAGACTCCATTCATGCGCGTCGATATGTTCGCTGGTCCACAGGGCCCTGTAATCGGTGAGCTCACTCCGTCGCCGGGTGATGCTTTTTACGGAAATAATTTCAAGTACACCGAAAAATATGATCTTGATCTTGGCCAGGCTTGGCTGGATGCGGAAAGGCGTATAGAAGATAGTCTGGGATAGATCCACCCGGTCTGACGTGCTCCAATCCGCGCTGGGAAGCGAACGGCAAGTGTGTGGGTGATTGATTCACTGAAAATGACTTGCGACGTCTTGTCCGGCCTCTGGCGTGGATCTTCGTTGGAACTTGTGAGCGAGTACATGTACCGTGGCTGAGGTGACGGCCGAAAATCAGGATTCCGAAGTGAACTAATCGACGTTCGGAACAGCGGATTTCTCTCAGTGGCTCGAAGGAATAGATTGCGAGTCGCTGGCCCTGGCGGCCCTTCTCGTTGGCCGCTGTCATTCGTGCCCAGGCTGGCTCCGTCAATTCAACTAAGCTGTGGGGATGCGCAACTAAGGGCCGGCAGTCCACGGATAATGCAGGACGACAGAATCAAGGCATTAGCGAGTTTTTCATGTGGCATTACTTACCGCAACCAACGCTTCGGTCTTCTGCTCTCATTCAAACCGACTACCAACCTAAAGCGGAGTTACTACTGGCTGTTTGACACTGTGTCCTTCTGGATTGCGAGCAAGAGTTTGTTGGACATATCGCTCCCGCTTCTCGAACTTTGACCACAGCAGAACCAACGAACGAGCTACCACCGCGGGCTGCCCCGAAGTGCAGTGCTCTACATTCCGATGATCTAGGAGAGAGTCGACTATTCGAGGGGATTTGGATTTTCGTATGAGTGTCATTTCATCGTCCGGGGAGCACTTGTCACGACAGTAGGAGTTTTCGTCGTCATCGATGCGGGATCCGCCGGCGGTGCTTTTAGCCTGTTTGATGCCGGCGTTGTCGGCCTCGAATTTCCCAGTCGTTGAACGTGTCTAGATGCGGTCCGTCATTTCCTTCCCCCAGCATCAGAGTAACCCGCCAGAGGCTCGCGGTCTTTTGTTACTTCTGTGTTTTGACTAACTCCTAGGGGCGTTTCAGGCTCAGTATCACAACACGCAGGAGCCGCATTCGGTCCCCTCAACCCGGATCCACTGACCCTGCCTGGCTGCCACAAGTACGATGGGCCAGCAGTTCACGGATTTCGTTTATCGCCTGGTTCGCCCGGATACCAGATGGAATTGGTTCAACCACGCAGCTGCACGTGGTGGCGACATCCAAGGGGACTCGCGGAACGCAAGTCATGATCAATCTTGACGATGTGCACCTCAGAGCGCGGTTCTTCGATTTGTCGAATTAGACTTACCCAAACGCTGGCACGATCGCGGCTATTTGACTGACTAAGAACCTGACCAGTACTAAGATCAACAATGCAAAAAATCCATCTCATAAAACCTTCTCGCACCATGGTTATTGGGTCCTTGAAGGAGCGCATGAATCAGAATCGCTATGCATAGATGCCGACGATCCGTATGCAAATCGGATGAATTTATGTTAGAGCAGCCAAGAAAACGCCATTCACTGCCGTCCGGACACTTAGCCGCGACACCGCCAAACCGGCTAGATTCGCTGATAGCGCCCTTACTAAGTGCATGACGGCTTCATGAATGGTGCCCGAGTTCGCCGGTGGAACGCATCACCGCAGGCACCGGGAGCCCAACGAACGATGGCCTCGCAGAGGTCAGCTTCTCGTCCGAGGAACCGATGTTGCGTCCACGACACGTTATCCGACAGGTACCGGCGTATCCTTTGTTTTCTCGAAGCGGCGCTCCTTCATGCAAACAGGACCAACATCCCAACTGATAACTGCACAATTTAGGACGATGACTTGGTTGCGACCATCAGCGCTCAAGCTCATTGGCGTGACCGGCAGGTCAGACAGACTCAAAAGAGTCGCAGAGGGGGTCAGTGGCAACGACGACAACCCCATTTAGGAGTTATATATCCCTTTAGGCGCATAAGCACACATCGCTCAGCTGACTACGGCAATAGGCCCTCTGTTCAACGACGTCATAGACCGTGAGCCACACTTACCAATAGGACGAAGGTAATCGTGGGTCCTCCCAGCGGATGCACGAACACGCGGATCATAGGACTGCTTGGTTCCCTCCTAAGAGATGCCCAGCTTTTCCTGTGCTTTCCCCCAAAGATAACCGAGGCGGAAGGATAACTCGGGCATCATAACCTCACGATCTTCGTAATAGAAGGTGCCAGGGACCAGAGTAAATTCCCCGAAGATGGGTCCTTCAGAGGTGTTGTACATATCAACCCGAACAAAAGGAGAGGGCACAGCAACGGAAATTCTTTTGGCTAAGTTCAACAGACGTTCCCAGTGCTCGGGTCGCTGCTCAACCACCTTTTCTATTATCTTTCTATTTGGAGCAATGAGTTTATCGTTCGGGTCATTGATCGGGATAAAATCTCCGTCAAAAAAGGCGTGACGATTTTTTTTAGAATCTCGGATTGTTCTGTGAATAAGGCCGATCTCACCCTGAAATGTAAAAAACTTATAGTCATCTGGAATCAAATTGCTTTCGACATCCACAATCCGTTCTTCAACCATCCAGAAGTGCTCTACAGCAGGGTGCTTATCGGCCAAGGATTTCTGCTCATCCAGAATTGCACGTGCACTCAGTTCCCGACGACGCAAGTAGTCGTAAAAACCTTTTTCTTTTCGCTCCAGTACCATTACTCCAAAAGATGAAGATGAGAAAGTGGGTTTTAGAACAAATGAATCCGGGAGAATGTCCAGATCAATTTCTTCTGGGGAGGAGAATGTAGCGAGCAATTTGGGGACAGGTCCGCCTATAGATTCAACAAATTTGCGTCCCAGGATTTTATTATGGAGATGAGTAGGTACATTTAGTTCCTCACCTCGGCCACGAGCTCGGATATGACTTAAATAATCCACGCCAAACCTTTCCTAATCGAATACACGATTTTATCGTACTCCCTGAGCCGGCATCAATCCGGATAATTATGAATCCACTATAAACGCAATAGAAACATCTAACACATTAGACTATGCCGATAGATAATAATTTCGACAATCAATTTATGTTTCTTTGATACCTAAACCCCGGTTTTAACGGAAACTTTCTCTGTTTGCCCGTTCAAATTCAAGATAATCGCAGTCGTTTTAGACTGAAAGAAGTCCCAGTGCCGAAATTCACATCATCGGACTAGCAGAAATTCGATTTGCCAATTCCTCGATGTCGCCTACCGGGACCAGCTCCAGAGATCCCCAGTCACTCAGTCTCTCTTCGATAGCGCCAACTGAGTAGGCGATGGCAGGTAGCCCTGTCGCCATTGATTCGGCTACACCATATCCGAAGGATTCGCCCAGACTTGTGCTGACGAAATACCCGGAACGATCCCGCGCATAGCGGTAGAGCGATGCCACGTCCGCTGGTGCTAGGTTCATCATTACTTCCAGACGATGACTGACCCCGTAAGCAGCCGCATCGGCCAGGAATCCTGCCATTCTGTCAGGAGAATCTTCCATGCTCACCACCACGACTCCGACAAATTCTGGTGTCAGGAGACTCAAGGCCCTGACGAAGTCTCTACAGTTCTTACCTTTATCGAAGCGTCCGACCCAGATAAGCGGCCTTATTCCAGATTTCATATTCCAAGTACCGGTGGTTCCTTCAGCCGAAAAGACCGTTAAGTCGACCAGGTTCTTTTCAACCTGGACAAGGAAAGCGAAGTCCTGAGGGACTAGAGACTTCACCACCTCTGCCAAGTATTGGCTTGGAACACGTATTTCGTCAATATTGGAAAGAGCAAGTACATCAAGTTCTTTCCGCAGCACGGTCTCATCTGACGAGTGAAATTCGTAGACTAAACGACTGGAGCCACGATTCTTGAGCAAATTGGACAGCTCGGGCAAAGATGTGATGCGAATCTCAGCGTAGTGCTGTTCCAATGCGGCAAGTTCTACGTACGGAGCGAGTCGCTCTTTTTTGACTATATCTACCCGGGTGTTTGGGAACTGGTCATACACTGACGAGGCACCAAAGTCTTTGAAAAACACCAGGTGGTGATGGTTGGCGGGCTCGCTGACCACTCTGTTGCGATAGACGGTCATCATGCCGCCCATACTGCAATTGGGGTAAACAGTTAGAATTCTAGAATTCGTCACGGTCATCGCCGCTTTTTGTTTGTGTCGTCAAATATTGAAAGCATAGTGTAAGCACGCTCATCCCATGTAACTTGTTTCAGGAATTCTTCTATCGCCTCTTGATCGTGGGTCCCCATTTCAGCCTGCATTGCATCGGAAAGTTCTTGAACAAATTCACTTCTATGCTCATAAACATGGGTTACCGGACACAGGGCGACGCTACCCATGGCAGCCGTGACGACGCGCAAGCCCAACGCGAGATACTCATAAATTTTGTTGGGATCTACTGCGTATGTCAATGCAGACGCCTTGAATGGGATAATTCCAACCTTCCATCTGGCCGCAATTTCCACAAACTCCGAATGAGGTTTGGGTCCAAGAAATGTAATATTTTTCGGAAGTACTAAATTGTCTGGCATTCCATGTCCGATGATCTCGAACGTCCAGTTTGGGCGTTCGATTGCAGCTGAAATTATGAGGGTCCAATCGAACCATGATGGTGTGAGATGACCGATATAGCCAACAATTGTTGACGCGTCTCTTTCTGCATAAAGTTTGCTGACACGAAGTGGGGCCGCATCGGAAACTAGTTCTGAGGCTACTCCATTGGCGACTACAATAGAATCTTTTCGACCGCTGATGACGTTCATTTTGGAGGCAAGTCGTGGACTGACGGTTATGATTTTGTCAGCTCGGCTCGCTATTCTCTGTTCGAGTAAAGGGTTGAACCATTTTGAGTATCCCACACGGTTAAATTCCTCCATGTCGTCCCTGACTTCGTAAATTAGCTGCCAGTTATGAAGTTTCAGATAGTCGAAGGCCGCTACCGCCTGAATATCTGGGAAGGAACTGCATATGAATACGTTACGCATACCGGTTCGTGCCGCGACAGCCTCGAGAAATATTCCCATATTTTCGCGTGAGATCTGGTGGGATTTTTCGGAATGGGATTCTGTTCCAGGTGTAACTTTACTGAACGGGAAAAAAACTATCCATTTACCTAGTTTCTCGTATTCCTTTGCCAGTCTATTAGGCCTCAAGGCAAGTGTTTCGTGACCTAGCGGCGGGGCGGTCGTATAAAAAACAATAAGGTGACCATCCTCAGGAATTGAATCAATGAATTCTCGAATTCCATCCTCTGTGGTTTGCAGTTCGGATCGATTCTTTTCGATTTTTCGAACGTGGGGAGACCCCAAAACAACTACTTGTCGACCGTGCTTCCACGGAACGCCGGAGATGTGAAGGAACTGAGACGATGGGGGTACATCTACTGTTATTTTAGTTTCGGCTGGCGAGTGTATATTGCCGAGGTTTACGTACGTATAGGCTCCAAGTTTGCCGTTGATAGCAGAACTTCCAATGGGATGTACGATCGCGCCTGATTCGTCCCTGAACGAAAACGTCAGGAGTGCGGATGCAGGTTGCAACGGATTGGAGTCGTAGGCAAGCATGCTTATCTCGACCGCCGAGCAGTCTTCAAGGGAAATTACCCGGCTTATTTCTCCGATCGGATATGCATCGATCGCCTGAATCTCGATCTCGCGGGCGTTCACGTCCCCCTTGCCCTTGACGCGCAGGGCAGCTGACACGAACTGAGTGTCAGCTGTGGTCTCCAGCTCTACCGACATACTCCCGTTGGTTTCCAGAGCAACTGTTGGTTCGCCCTCAGCCGAATAGCCGATCAATGCCCATGCGGTTTCTATTCCGGGTGAGGCCTCTACTTGTCCGCGCAAAATAATTTTTTGACCCGGCACGAACTCAATGACAGAGGCATCTGGGGGGACTAGGAAATTTCCCACCGTCCGGTTAGCCAGCGTATAAAAGTGAGACGGCGTGGCTGACGTGACTTGAAATGCAGAAGAATTTTGGCGGAGGATTGCTGCTTCCTCGCGTGTGTCGAGTGACCAAGTCAGCATTGAGCTCCCCAGGGTTTAATTTTATGTAATCCTACAGACATCCAAACATGGATGTTGCGTGGCGGATCGTTTTAGGCAACTACCCAATGGTACGCGAAAACGTGTACGCGGCGGGCCGTCTCGGAACGCAATGGGCGCGACGATATCGATGAGGAGCAATCTCGGTAGTTGGGCAGAGTGTTGGTTGTGATCTTGTTGCCCGCAAAGCGCTTCGTGCGGTTGGGTTTTGGCGTCTGAGCCTAGCTGGTACGTGGCCCTCGGGATAGTTACTTGCTATTGAGTAAGTCATGGTGACGGCAAGGATGCACACCATCCCCTTCAAACACTGCCGTTTCCTGTGGTTTTACCTTTTATTGGACAGGTAGCAAGACGACGGGGTGCTTCGGAACGTGGATGCGACTCCTGTCGCCCGGACCATGTAGGACAACGGCTTCACTTGCAACTAGCAATTGGGGCAACGATTAATCTGGAACAAGACTGCATCAACATTTTCTTGGGTCTGGATGTTGGTAGGACCCGCCATCACACAGTGGTCCCTAACTGGGGTGAAAAGCATTACAACGGGGTCCTCAGGCAAGACGAAATGAAGTTACGGAGAATCATCACAGAGCTGTCTGGCCACGATAACGTCCTGGATGTAACCGACCATCCCGCGATCATCAGCGCACTGCCGGTCGAGTTTGGCGATGCGCCGGATCGCGGACCTACACCCCGGCCAGGCGAAGACCGATGGCCGGGACGCAGTAGGCATCGCCGAAGCCGCACAATCCACGCCGTACTTGCGCTCCTAGGAACAAGACTTTCAAACACTGGCCGAAGTTGCGGTAATCTGCGGTATCGACGCTGACTTCACCGGGCAAATCACCTCAACGTCTAATAGGACCCGCTTACTGCTCACCCAAAATCACCCCACCCTGAAGCGAGCCCTAGGCCCCTGGACCCTTCGGTCGTGAGTGACCCGCTCACCCCCTATCTCAACCCGCGAGAGTTGAAAACCGCCAGCCGCAGGCACATCAAAGCCAGACTGTAGATCCAAGCATCGCCCGCCACCGCGGCCGGATTGTCGTGGCGAAAATGGCCAAGTCGCTTTTGTCCCTGTGCCGGCAGCGCGACGAGCTCACAGTCAAGATCGAGGTCCTCGTGTGGCGTGCCCAATCTAAGGAATCTTCATCTAAATGCCCTGCAACGGCGTCAGGACCTGCGCACGAATTCTGGCCGACGTTACCCCAGCGTTCCGCCGAGCCAGGACCTCAATGTGCGGAGAACATCCCAGCCAGTGGGGCAACAAAGAACTCAAACGCCCCCTTCTTCTATGTGCCTTCGCCCCCTCCACCACCCGCCCCAAAGGGCCGTATGCGAATGCAAGCGCGCCGAAGGTAACCGCCACAGCCAGGTCCTTCTCACGCTCGCATAAAGCCTTTCCGATGATCTCTTCGAGATGCTGCGCGACGCCACCTCGACGAAGTCCCAGCACCGAAGACCCTGCTCGCAGTCACTTGGCCAAAAGCACAGAGACACCGACCGATCCGGCATTGAGCCCCCATTACAGTTACTTCGCTATGCTGCCAGCTAGATTCCACAGGTGTGGATTACGTCGTTAGAATCGTTCCTATGAAGATTCTTGTAACTGGGGGTGCGGGTTTCATAGGTTCGCACACGACTCTTGCCCTACTGGAAGCCGGACACGATGTTGTAGTCGTCGACAGCCTGGCTAATTCTGACGTTGAGTCCCTCAGGCGTGTCTCGGACCTTTCGAAGAAAACGCTCACGTTCAGAGAGCTAGATTTGTTGGACGTAGAGTCCTTGGCCGAGGTCTTTACTGAGACTATTTTTGATGCGGTGGTCCACTTCGCTGGCCTCAAAGCTGTGGGTGAATCGGTCACTTCACCGCTCTTGTACTACCGGAACAACGTAGTGGGTACCCTCAATTTATTGGACGCGATGATTGAAGCCGGAGTGAAGACGTTTGTGTTCAGCTCTTCAGCCACCGTCTACGGTGATTCGGATGCTTTGCCTCTAACGGAAGGGACACCGCTCGGGGCGACCAATGCATACGGTCGCACGAAAGAACAACTCGAAGGGATTCTCACCGACCTGGTTGCCTCCGATCCGGCCATGAGTGTGGCTATTCTTCGGTACTTCAACCCAGTTGGAGCTCACGAATCTGGACGAATTGGAGAAGATCCAAGGGGGACGCCCAATAATCTGCTTCCTTTCGTTGCTCAGGTAGCTGTAGGCAGGCATGAAAAAGTATCCATTTATGGCGACGACTACGACACTCCGGACGGTACCGGCGTACGCGACTACATCCACGTTATGGATCTCGCTGAAGGGCACCTTGCTGCCCTGGATTTCTTAATGTCCCAAAAGGGCGTCTTTCGCTGGAATCTAGGGACTGGAAATGGATCCTCCGTCCTGGAGGTCATTCGGGCATTTGAGCGTGCCGTTGGCAGGAATCTCCCTTATGCTGTTGCAGCCCGGAGGCCAGGAGACTCAGCGATGAGTTTCGCAGATTCGTCGGCCGCAAAGAGAGACCTGGGATGGTCTGCAACTCGAGACCTAGATCAAATGTGTGCTGACCATTGGCGATGGCAAAACACCAACCCCGAAGGGTACACAACTTCAAAATAGAAGTTCACGGAATTGTCGCATTAATGCGGGACCATAGCGCCGCTTTGCTGAGCGTCAGGTGCGATGATGAACCTGTGACCAGCAATGACAGTCCCGACCGGCAACGGAGGCAACAGGATCCCCTCGGCGGGGATGGTGCTCACCTGCTGCTAGTGCTGGAAAGCCTTAACCACGATCTTGGCCGGCTCGACCTGCCCCTTACTGTTCCTGGCGCAGACCAGGCCCGCAAGGAATCCGCGCAGACAAAAGCCCAACTGGATGACTACATCCTGCCGCGCTTCCGCAGCCTGGATGCTCCGCTGTTGGCTGTGGTGGGTGGCTCCACCGGTGCCGGTAAGTCAACGCTGGCTAATGCACTGGTGGGATTTCCTGTGACACGATCCGGTGCCATACGTCCTACGACCCGGCAGCCTATCCTGCTGCACCATCCCGAGGACGCACACTGGTTCGAGGACCGACGTGTCCTTCCTAACCTGCGTCGCATCCAGGGAACCGTTGCTGCAACTCCGGTTCCTGCCAACAGCGCAGGTGCCACTCCTGACGCGGCGTCGATCTCGTCTTTGGTCCTGGTAGGTCACCCGGCCGTACCCCAGGGAATTGCGCTGCTGGACGCGCCCGACGTCGATTCGATCTCCGATGACAACCGTGCCCTCGCAGGCCAGTTGTTGGCCGCTGCTGACCTTTGGATTTTTGTTACCACTGCCAACCGCTACGCGGACGCCGTGCCATGGACCCTCCTGCTGGATGCTGCAACCAGGGACATCACGTTGGCAATAATCCTTGACCGCGTGCCCGCCGAAGTGCAGGAGGAGGTATCGCAGGATCTCCGAATGCTCCTGGACAGCCAGGGCCTTGGCGAAGCGAAGCTGTTTGTGGTCAACGAAGTCCCGCTGGACGGGTTGGGGATGCTTCCTGCTGAGTCGGTGGCACCGCTGCAACTGTGGCTCCGGCAGTTGGCTGCCAGTTCGGCGGACCGTGCCCAGGTGGCCCGGCGGACACTTGCGGGCGCCGTGCGGGGGCTGGCCGCGACAGTGGAGGCTCTGGCCCACGCCGCGGCTGGGCAGGACGTGGCCGCGAAGGATCTCCGCCAGACTGTCCTTGACGAACATCACCAGGCCGTGGCTGCGATTCTCGAGTCCACCAAAGACGGCACCCTGCTCCGCGGAGAGGTTCTGGCCCGCTGGCAGGATTTTGTTGGCACCGGTGAGTTCTTTCGGGCTGTGGAGCAAAATGTAGGCCGCTTCCGGGACAGGGTTGGCGCGTTCTTCCGCGGACAGCCGCCGCCCGCCGTCAGGGTTGAGACAGCCATCGAGTCGGGGCTGCAGGCCGTCATTGTTGCCGAGGCTGGTACTGCGGCAGAAAACTCCGACCGTCGCTGGCGCAACGATCCAGCCGGCCGCCAACTCCTGGATCTGGACGATCTCTCAGGAGTCAGCCCAGATTTCCCGGAACGGGCAGCTGCAGAAATCCGGGCCTGGCAGGCAAGCCTGATGGAGTTGATCCGGACCGAGGGAGCTGGCAAACGCTCCCAAGCCCGCTGGCTGTCCATTGGAATCAACGGACTCGGGGCCGCGCTCATGATTGTGGTCTTCTCCATGACCGCTGGCCTTACCGGGCTGGAAGTTGGCGTGGCTGGAGGCACGGCCGTGGTGGGGCAGAAGCTATTAGAAGCTGTATTCGGGGAAGACGCCGTGCGTCGGATGGCCAAACACGCACGCGATGATCTACATACCCGATGCCAGACGTTATTGGCCACCGAACAAGAGCGTTTCCTGAGCCGCCTTCCGCCAGATTCCAGTACCGCAGATGACCTCAAAGCCCATGCCAAGGTCCTTTCAAGAATGGCGGACCGCGCATGAGTCGGCATGGCGCGGCCCGCGACGCCTCTAAGCTGCAGCAGCGCCTCGAGGCGCTCAACGAAGCCCGCGAGCTCGCCGGGGGAGTCCTGGCCGATGACGTCCTGGACCCTGTCCTTGATGTTCTGGAACGCGCCACAGCCCGCCGGTCGCTCTCAGCTGAGCACACGGTGGTGGGCTTCTTCGGGGCAACCGGCAGCGGAAAGTCGTCCTTGTTCAACGCCGTCATGGGAAAGACTCTCGCCACGGCAGCAGCCCGCAGGCCCACCACGTCGGAACCGTTGGCCAGCATCTGGGAGCAGCAGGGCAGCGATGAGTTGCTGGACTGGCTGGAGATCAGCCAGCGCCACCAGGCAGAACCTGTTGCGGGTTTGGCCGGCGAAACCAGTGGGTTGATCCTTCTGGACCTACCCGATTTTGATTCCACCAGGGCAGCCAACCGTGACATTGTGCAGCGCCTGGCGGGCATGGTGGATGTCCTGATCTGGGTGCTTGACCCGCAGAAATACGCCGACGCGGCAGTCCACAAGGGCTTCCTGGCACCCATGTCGGCGCACGGGGCCGTCACCCTGGTGGTCCTGAACCAGGTGGATCGCCTGCCCGCCCAGGATCTGGAGCCTGTGCTGGAATCGCTCCGGTTGATCCTCGCCGGTGAAGGCCTGGGGAGCGTTCCCGTCCTGCCGGCTTCTGCCATGACCGGGACTGGAATTGATGCGGTCAGGGCAGCAATCAGTACCGTGGTCCTAAAGCGTGAAGCCCTGTCCCAACGGCTTGCCGCTGACATTAGGCAGTCAGCCAACACCCTGAGGGACGCATCGGGAGCGGGGACGCCCAACGGCGTTCGCTCCGGTGCCGACAAAAAACTCTCCCGGGAATTGGCGACGGCGGCCAACGTCCCAGTGGTGGTGGACGCCGTTGAACGTTCCTACAGGCTGGAAGCGGCCAGGCGAACGGGGTGGCCGGTCACCCGGTGGCTGGCCCGGTTCCGTCCTGATCCACTGCGCAGGCTCAATCTCCGGCGTGACCCGGCGCAGGCGGATGTGCACCGAACGTCGCTGCCGCCGGCAGGGGCCTCCCAGCGTGCCAGGACGGACTCTGCTGTTCGGGTCTTCGCCGATGTGGCCAGTGACGGGGCGTCTGGTCCGTGGCGCGCTGCCATCAGGGATGCCGCGCGCGAGGGCCGGGAGAAACTCCCCGATGAACTTGACCACGCCATCGCCGGGACCGATCTGCAGGCAGGGCGCACCTCATGGTGGTGGGGTTTTTTCAACGTCATCCAGTGGGCGGCGCTGCTGGTGGGCCTTGTGGGTGCCGGTTGGCTGGGAGTGCTGGCGGCCTTGGGCTACCTGCAGCTGCCGGTCCCTGAGGTTCCCCGAGTTGAGGGGTGGCCGTTGCCCACGCTGATGATTGTGGGCGGGGTCCTGCTCGGTGTTGTGCTTGCGATCGCTGGACGCGTGATTGCCGCCGGCGTCGCCCGAAAACGCGCACATCAGGCACGACGACGCCTGGAACGGGCTGTCGCGGACGTGTCGGAGCGGTTGGTGGTGGAGCCGGTCAAGGTTGAGGTGGTGCGCTGCACGGCGTTCAACCAGGCGGTGGAGCGCGCTTCAACGGGTGCGGCGGCGTAGGCCCAGCGCTACGCCCAACACTGCATTGATCATCGCAAACATCATCACCAGGCCCGGTTGCCCTTGATGTCCAGCCCGAACGTCCAATAGGCCGCACCAATGGCGACGAAGGACTGGACGGCGGCCATGAGGGAGTAAGCCAGGCCATAGCCAAAAAGGAGGTCTGCCTTGTGGGCGGGTGTGGTGAGAAGCCGCTCCAGTGTCCCGGTGGTCCGTTCCCGCAGCATGGTGATCGAGGTGACAAGGAACCTCATCAGGAACGTGTACTCCAGGTCCAGGCAATAGCCCGGAAACGAATTCAGAGATCCGCGCGGAGGACAGGGTCGAGGCCCACGGTCAGTTCGTCCATCATGAGCATGGCCGGCCGGGCCACCAGTGCGCAGGCCAGCGATACCTGGCTGAGCTCGCCACCGGAGAGGTCTGCCGTTGTGGTCCGGGCATGGCCCTCAAGCCCGACGGCAGCCAGAGACTCTGCGACATCATCCCGGTTCCTAGCATGCATGGCACCAAAATACCGGACATTCGATTCAACGCTGAGGTCAGGATAGACACTGGGGGATTGGGTCACTTAACCCAGCTCATGACGACGGGCAGGCTTCCCGGCAGGCTTCCCGAGCACAATCACTGTGCCGGAGGTGGTGGGTAGACAACGAGGACCACTTTCCTCTTGGCACCAATACAGTTGCCGACTTTCCGACCGGAGGTTTCCTCAGTGGTTGTTCTTCTGCTATGAATGCCATACAGGTATAGGTTCGGCTGGGCGGATCTGTGCTTGAGATTGGGCCTTCCCCTGCGCCCGGAATCCATGGTGACTCCGGATATCGACGAGGACAGGATACCCATGTCATATTCCAGAAAAATCATTGGACGAAGAAGCGTCTTGTCCATGGCGGTAGCGATCGGTGCAGGGGCGGCTTTTTCCTCACGGGCTGAGGCTGCGCCGACGTACGTTCCAGGAAACTCGTTGCAAGCCCTTGAAGGAAGTAGTAGGCCTCTGACAACTGTTGGAAGCGAGCCTGCGAAGGTGCTGCGACGTTTTGCTGATGTGTTCAAAAGTGTGCCTGATCCAAGCGCGAGTTTCTTCCGAAGCAACGATGGGGCCTTAAAGATCGCAGCCGGCTGTCATGGCCTATCTGCACAGGTGCAGGTATTCGACGCAGAAACAGGAAAACTGGAAGTTACGGCAACTCCATTTCCCGAGGGAGGCGGTGGTGCGGGGAATGTCAGTTACGAGCCACGGTCAAACTCGTATTTTGCCTTCGGGTCAACCATCAAGAAAGTTAGCTCAGCTGGGGTCGTAACAAGTGGATTTGCTGCGGCCCCCGGCACAACCAACGTTTCCTTCGCCAGAGTCGTCGACTCAAAGAACAGGGTTTGGTGCGGCAATTATCCCACGGGGAGCGCAACTCGATACGATCCTGCTACGGGAGCAACAGTTCACACTCCTCAGGTGCATGCGGGTGCGCAGTACGTTCGTTCTCTAGCAATTGATATCAAGGACAATGTTTACGCTGGAACGGGAACGCAGAGTCCTCGGATCGTCACTTGGCACACTGATACTCCCACAAAATTAACGGAGATACCCCTGCCTGGGGCTGCGACCAAGGGTTTTGTCCATAGCATCTCGGCCCACTGTGGCTGGCTTTTTGTTTCATTCGATGGTGCTGATGGTGTGGTGGTTTTCAAAGCCTATGACCTAGTGGCGAAGGCATGGAAGTTGCTCCCTTGGGCTTGGTCGCCTGCCGGCCGAGTGTCGGCCGGCTTGGGTGAGAGTGGTGACATCTATGCCGTCTGGAATACCGTTGGAACGCACAAATTGATGCGAATAAACTCCAAGACAATGGCTGCCGATCTTGTGTGCCTAGTTCCTGATACGCCGTGCGCCCTTAGCGTGGAGATAATCAACGGAGCGGTCTCTGTGAACATGCTTTGCGGACAGGGGAAAGACTACAAATACATCAAAGTCTCGGTATCCTCTAAAGCTGTCAACAAGGCCACAGTAATAACTTTCGCTGAGAGTCCCTTCAAAGTGCAAACTCTATTGCCATCGACATCCGGAAGTGTTGTGTATGTAGGCGCGTTTATGGGTGATGGTATCGGGTCTGTTGACGTTAGTACGCGCGAAACCTGGCGATCTTCCACTGACACTGGCATTGCCCAAATTGAAGGCATGTTTCAGTACGATTCATCAACAATTTATGTCGGATCCTATGGCGCTGGCCGACTCTTCAAATTTAATACGCAGGACAGGAGCGTGACGAAGCTGATTGAGCTCGGCGAAAAGTACCTTCAGTCCCGGCCGTTCGCATGGGCTTCTGCAGGTGGTCGAGTAGTAGCTGGCACTGTAGCTGAATATGGATTCAATACTGGAGCCTTAATTAGTATCAACCCGTTGAAAGATTCTGATGTCTCCGTGATCAAGGGACCCGTCCTGGGACAGTCCGTTCTTGGCCTTGTGGGAGAAGCGGACCTTGTATACGGAACAACTGGTGTCATGGGTGGTTATGGTTCAGTAAACGACACCAAACCGGCCCACGTATTCGCCTGGAACGCTAGGCTCAGCAAGCTTGTTTGGAGTCGCGAGGTCCCTGGTGAGGTTGAAATCAACAGTCCAGTGTTGGTCAAGGGAATACTTTACGTAAGTACGAGTAACGGTGTTATTAGATTAAATAAGTCCAGTGGAAGCACTGTATCAACGTATAGGCTCCTGGATCGAGATGCGGCTGCTGGCTACAAGACGAGCTCAATTTCCTATATTCCGAAATTGAACTCATTAGTGCACGAATGCGGAGGTACACTAACACTGCTTGACCTTGGTACTTTCACTAAGAAGGAAATTCTCAGGGGTGTATATTCTGGTGTAGTTGTATCAAATACGGGCCGGTTGTACGCGTCCGAACGCGGCACAAATGTCGTTGAGATCGACACGGTCCAGTCGCCTTCCATACGCTCGAGCGCAGACCTTGTCACGGTTGGTGATGGCGGTTGGCTTTACGTGGCTAGATCTCTGGGCAGCGGGAAGTATGCAGCTCCGCTTCGCGCCGATTCTGGATTCAACACACAGGTTCGGTCGTGTCATGTTGTGGACTGGAACGGAGACGGAACCTTCGACGTGGTGACTAATCATGGTGACGGGACCCTGCAGTTGCACAAAGGCCTACCAAAGGGCGGATTTGCTCCTGGGTCTGTAATCGGGGTGTCTGGTTGGCTGGACCGAAAGCTGGCTATCGGCAACTGGGGGCAAGGTCTCACGGTTGTTTCGTCGGAGAATATTTCAGGAGTCCTTCAGGCGTGGCCTGTGCTGTCCAGTGGCTTGCTGGGAGCGCCCACGGCTATCGGAACCGGATGGAAGCGTAGGCAAATGGTTTTGCTAGCGCCGTCCCGGACGTCTACTGCTGCGTTGATTGTGAATGATGCCGGCTCGCTCTTCCGGTACGACAGGACTTCGACCGGCAAGGTATCGACTACGCCTGTTCGGCTAAGCAGCGGCGGATACTCCGACATGATCGCCATGACGGGAGTCGTCAATCACAAACCAGATCTCAACGGCGTTGTGGGAGTGGATGCTATGGGCGCGTTGAAATACTCAGATGTTGCGTCAAATTCAATAGGAACGCCCCTCCGCTACTCCTTCTTAATGAAGGGTTACAGGTTCGCCAGCAGCTAGCGGGCTGACGCTTACCTTTCCTGATTGCCTAGAGCGTTCCGGACCTTGATCATGGTCCGGAGGTTCCGGGTGGTCGTTGTCGATTTATAGCGGGCCTTGGACGTCAGTTTGCTGAAAGGGCTGTCCAGGGTTCCGCCTGCTGGGGCGAGCCAAGCGATGGCATCTAGGCCCAAGGAAGTGAGCTCAGTTCCGCCTGTTGCGCCCGCGTGGCGGAGTTCCGTCAGAACGTGTGCATCTGAAGAGAGCGTGACGTAGGTATGGGTTTCAGCGTCGTCGCTAGGGTAGGGGCAATCTGCGATGAGCTGGATGACTCTCTCAGCAGTCAGGACAACAACCCAGGCGTCGTAGCCAAAAGAGTTCCTCAGGCAGCCTTCCACGGACACCTTAACCGCTGCCGCATCTTTGTTGCTGCTGAGCACCACGTTGCCGCTGACCAGGAGAGTCTTCGTGTTGGCGAATCCGGCTGCCTCCAGGGCGTCCTTCAATTCGTTCATCTTGATGGTAACGCCGCCGACGTTGACGCCCCTGAGAAACACCGCATAGCTAGTCATGGGGTCAGCCTACGCCGGGGGCCAACCCACCCACGTCAGTCGTTGTTTTTGCGCAGTGCCTCGGTCAGGACCCGGGCTGCGTTGCAGACTACCTCTGCGTGCAGGCGTCCAGGTTGTCGTGTGAGGCGTTCAATCGGGCCCGAGATGGACACGGCGGCAATTACGCGCCCGGAGGGTCCCCTTACGGGCGCCGAAACAGAGGCGACTCCCGGTTCACGTTCACCAAGGCTTTGGCCCCAGCCTCGACGTCGCACTCCTGCCAGGACGGTGGGCGTGAAGCGGGCGGACTGCAAACCCTCCAGGAGCCTGTCGTGATCCTCCCACGCAAGGAGCACCTGCGCCGCAGATCCTGCCTTCATGGACAGCTGGGTACCCACCGGGATGGTGTCCCGCAGGCCAATGGGACGCTCGGCCGAGGCTACGCAGATACGCCATTCGCCCTGCCGGCGGAAAATTTGGGCGCTTTCACCTGTGGCATCGCGCAGTTGCATAAGTACGGGGCCAGCGGAGGCAATCAGCCGGTCTTCGCCAGCGGCTGAGGCAAGTTCAACCAGGCGGCTACCCAAAACAAAACGGCCCTGGATGTCCCGGCTCACCAGCCGGTGGTGAACCAACGCCAGAGCCAGCCGGTGCACGGTGGGCCGGGCAAGTCCGGTGGCAGCAACAAGCTGCGCCAGGGTGGTGGGTCCGGCTTCAAGAGCGTCCAGCACGTGTGCTGCTTTATCGATGACGCCAACGCCGCTAGAATTGTCCATGTGATGATATTGCCGTCTCATTATCTGAGATGCAAATCTGTTGGCTGGCATATTACGTTGCTCTGCTGATTCAGTTGAAGGACAACACCACAGTATTGAAGGGAGAAGGCCATGGCGAACACATTGGCCGAGAAGGTTTGGGACGCGCACGTGGTGCGCAAAGGCGACGGCGAAGGTGCCAATGCTCAGCCTGACCTTCTCTTCATCGACCTTCATTTGGTCCACGAGGTAACGTCCCCGCAGGCCTTTGAAGGACTGCGCTTGGCTGGCCGCGGGCTCCGGCGCGTTGACCTCACTATTGCCACCGAAGATCACAACACGCCCACGTTGGACATCGACAAGCCTATTGCCGACCTCACCAGCCGTACCCAAATCCAGACGCTGCGCAATAACTGTGCAGAGTTTGGCGTCCGGCTGCACTCCCTGGGCGATGCCGAACAGGGCATTGTCCACGTAGTGGGTCCCCAGTTGGGCCTCACGCAGCCGGGAATGACAGTTGTATGCGGCGACTCCCACACCTCAACGCACGGTGCCTTCGGTGCACTGGCCATGGGCATTGGAACCTCTGAGGTGGAACACGTCATGGCGACGCAAACGCTGTCGCTCAAGCCTTTCAAGACCATGGCCATCAACGTCGAAGGTTCCCTGCGTCCGGGCGTAACGGCCAAGGACATCATCCTGGCCGTCATTGCCAAGATTGGTACCGGCGGTGGCCAGGGCTATGTCCTGGAATACCGTGGCTCGGCAATCCGCGCCCTGTCCATGGACGCCCGGATGACCATCTGCAACATGTCCATTGAGGCGGGTGCCCGTGCAGGGCTGGTTGCACCGGACGAAACTACCTACGCGTACATGAAGGGACGTCCGCATGCTCCAGAAGGAGCAGAGTGGGACGCCGCCGTTGAATACTGGAACACCCTTGTGACGGACCAGGACGCAATTTTTGACGCTGAAGTGGATCTGGACGCAGACACGTTGGAGCCGTTTGTCACCTGGGGCACCAACCCCGGCCAGGGGGTCTCGCTGTCCGCCAATGTTCCTTCCCCGGAGGACTTTGGTGACGAAAACGCCAAAGCCGCCGCCGAGCGTGCGCTGGCGTACATGGACCTCAAGGCCGGAACGCCCATGAAAGAAATCCGGGTAGATACCGTCTTCCTGGGCTCCTGTACCAACTCCCGCATTGAAGATCTGCGGATTGCGGCTGACATTATCCGTGGACGCGAGAAGGATCCGCAGATCAGGATGCTGGTGGTTCCCGGTTCTGCCCGTGTCCGCCTCGAAGCAGAAGCTGAGGGCCTGGACCAGGTCTTCAAGGACTTCGGCGCTGAGTGGCGTTTTGCCGGCTGTTCCATGTGCCTAGGCATGAATCCTGACCAGCTGGAACCGGGGGAGCGGTGCGCCTCAACCTCCAACCGTAACTTCGAGGGACGCCAGGGCAAGGGTGGCAGGACCCACCTGGTATCGCCTGTTGTTGCAGCTGCTACAGCAATCCGCGGAACCCTGAGTTCGCCGTCGGACCTTGACCCGGCCCCTTCCTCTGCCATCCGCGTCGACGCTGCCTAGGAGTAGGACACCATGGAAAAATTCATCAAGCACACGGGAATCGGCGTTCCGCTGAGGCAAAGCAATGTCGACACCGATCAGATTATTCCGGCAGTCTTCCTGAAAAGGATCACGAGGACCGGGTTTGAGGACGCGTTGTTCTCCGCCTGGCGCAAAGATCCGGAATTCATCCTGAACAAGGAGCCGTTTTCTTCCGGATCGGTGTTGGTTGCCGGTCCTGACTTTGGGACTGGTTCCTCACGGGAGCATGCCGTGTGGGCGCTCAAGGACTACGGCTTCAAGGCAGTACTGGCTTCCCGGTTTGCGGATATCTTCCGCGGCAACTCCGGTAAGCAGGGGCTGCTGGCCGCTGAGGTTGCCCAGGATGACATTGAGCTGATCTGGAAAGAGCTGGAAACGCATCCCGGCACGGAGATCGCGGTGGACCTTGAGTCCAAGACCGTGATGTGCGGGAACATTGTTGCGCCGTTCGAGATTGACGACTACACCCGCTGGCGCCTGCTGGAGGGCCTCGATGACATCAGCCTGACGCTGCAGCATGAAGAAGACATCACTGCCTTCGAATCAACGAGGCCATCCTTCAAGCCGAAGACCCTGCCTGCCAAGCTCTCCTGAGCCAATTCAACCGCACAGGCAACAGTGCCGCCGTCGAACTTTCGACGGCGGCACTGTTGATTTCTGGCTTCTGCCTCATGGACGCTGCGGGCAGGCGCGCGGCGCGGCCCAAGGCCCGGTGTTTCGGTTCAGTAACGCAATCTCCTATGCTGGGTGAAGGCCTTTTTAAGGATCTGGGGGCTAGCAATCGTAAGGAAACCGGTAAATGAGTAGTGTTCTGACAATCCGCGGCGGAGTACCGCTGACGGGACGCGTCAGCGTCCGCGGGGCGAAGAACCTCGTTCCAAAGGCGATGGTCGCGGCCCTGCTTGGTAACGAGCCCTCCATCCTGCGCAACGTGCCTGAAATCAAGGATGTTGAGGTTGTCACGTCACTGCTTCAGCTGCACGGCGTGACAGTTGTGAAGGACGCCGTGACAGGGGATCTGACGCTCGATCCGAAAGCTGCGAAGACCGCTTCCAGCGCAGCTATTGATGCCCACGCTGGTGACTCCCGGATTCCGATCCTGCTCTGCGGACCCCTGATCCACGCGATCGGCGAGGCGTTCATTCCGGACCTTGGTGGCTGCAAAATTGGCGACCGCCCCATCGACTACCACCTGAACGTCCTCCGCCAGTTTGGCGCTGTCGTGGAGAAGCGCCCGGGCGGCATCCACATCTCCGCTCCCAAGGGCTTGCAGGGCGCCAAGATCACCCTGCCCTACCCGTCGGTTGGCGCCACCGAGCAGGTCCTGCTCAGTGCGACCCGCGCTGAGGGCATTACGGAGCTGATCGGCGCGGCTACCGAACCTGAAATCGTTGACCTGATCGCCGTCCTGCAGAAGATGGGCGCCATCATCAACATCCAGACGGACAGGACCATCCGTATTGAAGGTGTCCGCGAACTGGGCGGGTACAACCACAAGGCACTTTCGGACCGCAATGAAGCCGCCTCGTGGGCATCCGCTGCACTGGTGACCAAGGGCGACATCTTCGTTGAAGGTGCTTCGCAGCGCGACATGATGACGTTCCTGAACACCTATCGAAAGATCGGTGGCGGGATGGACATCCAAGAAGACGGTATCCGCTTCTTCCATCCCGGCGGGAAACTGAATCCGTTGGTCCTTGAGACGGATGTACACCCCGGGTTCATGACGGACTGGCAGCAGCCCCTGGTGGTCGCGCTGACCCAGGCGGAAGGTGTGTCCATTGTGCACGAAACCGTGTACGAGAACCGTTTTGGTTTCACCGAAGCGCTGATCCGCATGGGCGCCAACATCCAGGTCCACCGCGAATGCCTGGGCAGTATCCCGTGCCGTTTTGGCCAGCGAAACTTCCTGCACTCCGCAGTGATCTCCGGACCTGCCCAACTGACCGGCGCAGACATCGACGTGCCTGACCTGCGCGGTGGCTTCAGCCACCTCATTGCTGCCCTTGCCGCGACAGGGACATCCCGCGTCACAGGCATCGACATCATCAACCGTGGCTACGAGCGTTTCACCGACAAGTTGGCCGGGCTTGGCGCGGATTTTGATTTCACCACCGACGACGCATCGGTCAGCGCGTGAAGGAAACTGCCAAGAGCAGGGCAACCTTTGTTGTGATTGCCGGCATTGTCCGCACTGCGCTCAATGCGATGATGAGCAAAAAGTGGTCAGGCGTGGAAAACCTTCCCGCAGGCGGATTCATTGCCGTCCCCAACCACTGCACCGAGATAGACCCCCTAGTGGTAGGGCACATGCTCTACAACCAGGGACGCATGCCGCACTTCCTCGCCAAAGGATCCCTTTTTAAGGTTCCTGTGGTTGGCTGGGTGCTGACTGCCACCAAACAGATTCCCGTGGAACGCTCGACGGCGGGAGCCAACCGCTCCCTGAAGCTCGCCCAGGAGGTTGTGGCGGAGGGTGGATCAATCATCATCTATCCGGAGGGGACACTCACCCGTGACCCAAACCTGTGGCCCATGAAGGGACACACCGGAGCAGCGAGGCTGGCACTGGAAAGCGGTCTGCCTGTTGTGCCCATGGCGCACTGGGGAGCCCATGAACTGTTCCCGCGTTACTCCAAGCGCTTCCACGTCTTTCCACGCAAGACGTCCAGGATGCTGGTTGGTGCGCCGGTGGATCTGAGCGCGTACCTGGGCAAGCCGTTGGATAAGGCAACACTCAAGGCCGCCACCGAGGCCATCATGGATGACATCACGGGCCTGTTGGAAGAACTCCGTGGCGAACAGGCTCCCGCCGAGCGCTGGGATCCGAGCAAAAAAGGCCAGAGCGCCCATGGCCGATTCGAAGACCGCGACACAACGGAAAATGGGGACAAGCACCAGTGAATATCGATTGGGCAGATTCGGCCCGGTCAGTCGCCGTCCTGGGAGCGGGATCGTGGGGAACCACATTCGCCAAGGTACTGGCCGACGCCGGCACTGCGGCCGGTGTGGACCGTGGCATCCGCATCTGGGGGCGCCGCCCCGAGGTCGTTGCGCAGATCAACGAGCGGAACCTGAACAGTCAGTACCTCAAGGAGACAATCCTTCCCCCAGCAATCACTGCGTCCACTGACGTGGCGGAGGTCCTCTCCGGGGCCGATCTGGTGATCCTTGCTGTTCCTGCGCAGACGCTCCGTCTCCAGCTCCGGGAATGGAAAGACCTGGTGCCGGAGGATGCAGTGGTTGTCTCCCTGATGAAAGGGCTGGAGCTTGGCACTGACTCACGTATGAGTGAGGTTGTTGCAGCTGAGCTCAGTATGTCTGCGGACCGCATTGCCGTGGTTTCCGGCCCCAACCTGGCCATGGAGATTGCCCGGGAAGAGCCCACTGCCTCAGTGGTGGCATGCTCTGATTCGGCAGTAGCCGGCTGGATTGCAAGGAGCTGTACTGCACCCTACTTCCGCCCGTACACAACGTCCGACGTGACCGGGGTGGAAATTGGCGGAATCGTCAAGAACATCATTGCCCTGGCTGTGGGGATCTGCGAGGGAAAGCGGATGGGTGACAACACCAAGGCATCTGTGATTACGCGTGGACTGGCTGAAACATCCCGCCTTGCGCTGGCCCTCGGCGGTGAAGCACAAACCATGGCCGGGCTGGCAGGGCTGGGTGACTTGGTGGCAACGTGCTCCTCGCCGCTGTCACGCAACCACACCGCTGGCCGCCTGCTGGGAACGGGCATGAGCCTGGACCAGGTCACTGCAGAGATGCGGCAGACGGCCGAGGGCATAAAATCCAGCCAGGCTGTCCACGAACTGGCCCAGAAAGTCGGCGTCGACATGCCCATCACTGCAGCCGTGGTGGCAGTCCTTGCTGGCAAGCTGTCCGTAGACCAACTGGGACCGCTCCTGCTGTCCCGGGACCTGAAACCCGAAGGCGATCACTAGTATGTCCCACTTCGACGTGACCCACCCCGACGTGACCCCCGCCGCCGTGGCAGCGCCGACCAGACCTCGCGTCGCAGTCCTTTTTGGTGGACGCTCCAGCGAACATGCCGTCAGTTGCGTCACTGCCGCCGGTGTCCTCGGCGCTATCGACCAGGAAAAATACGAGGTGATTCCCATCGGGATT
Source organism: Pseudarthrobacter sp. PS3-L1 (assembly GCF_030063285.1). Classification (GTDB taxonomy): domain Bacteria; phylum Actinomycetota; class Actinomycetes; order Actinomycetales; family Micrococcaceae; genus Arthrobacter. Next base: position 68,053 of record NZ_JASISU010000005.1, read on the forward strand.
GCCAAATCGGGGCAGTGGGTCCTGCCAACGGCGGATATCGAGCAGTGGTCCCTGACGGCCGAATCCCTACCAGAGGTGGTGGCATCCGCCAAGACAGTAACTCTTGCTGAGATCGGTGGCGCCCACCAACTGATTGTTGCCGCACCCAATGCTGTGCCCCAGGAACTGGGAACTGTCGACGTCGTCTTTCCCCTCCTCCATGGACCGTTCGGTGAGGACGGCACCATCCAGGGCCTCCTGGAACTCTCAGATACGCGGTACGTGGGTGCTGGCGTTTCCGCTTCTGCCATGGGCATGGACAAACACTTCATGAAAGTCGTGTTTGAGTCCGCTGGCCTCACTGTCGGTCCGTATGTGACAGTGACGGACAGGCAGTGGCTCAACGATCCCGAGCTGGTACGCCAGCGCGTGGAAAAGCTCGGATTTCCCGTTTTCGTCAAGCCTGCCCGGGCAGGTTCCTCCATGGGGATTTCCAAAGTAGATTCCCTGATGACCCTGGACGCCGCGATTGCGGAGGCCAGGCTCCATGATCCCAAGCTTGTGATTGAAGCCGGAATCATCGGCCGTGAAATTGAATGCGCCGTCCTGGAAGGCCGGGGGACAACAGCTCCCAGGACCTCCATGCCCGGTGAAATTGCCGTTACCCAGGGCGATCACGAGTTTTATGACTTCAACGCCAAATACGTTGAGGACAATGCCGCTTCACTGAGCTGCCCTGCGGACATTCCTGAAAGTGCTATAGCCCGCGTGCGGGAGCTCTCTGCGGTGGCGTTCGACGCGGTTGGTGCGGAAGGACTCAGCAGGGTCGATTTTTTCTACACGGCCGAGGGCGAGCTCATCATCAACGAGATCAACACCATGCCCGGGTTCACGCCCAAGAGCATGTACCCACAGATGTGGGCCGCTTCAGGGATGGATTACGCAACGCTGATTGACGAGCTGATCCACTTGGCACTGAACCGCAAGACAGGATTGCGGTAGGCCAGCAGCGCAGTCTTGCCGCTCTACTGGGGGCTTGTGGGAAGGTTCTGAAGGTCTTCCTGGCCCACGCAGTTCCGGGCAGCTGAAATTTTGCCGGCTGCGCTCGAAAGGTCTGCCAGTACAGTGGCCGAGCTGATTTTGTCCGGATCAATCAGTATTTCCGTGGCGGGATTCCGGCCGAAGGTGGTCAGCGTCCACACCGGGTCGCCTTCCTTGATGACCCAGTCGACGTCGTTGACCGTGACGCACCGATCGGTGGTGGGACCAGGGACGTTGACGCCGCACCGGAGAATTACCAGCGAAGGATCGCCCCAGGCCGCCGTTGCCTGCGCGTTGGTCTGGCGGAGCTTTGCGTCCCCAATAGCATCCGGCAGCGCCACCATCATGGGAGCGCAGGCAGGGTTGGCTGCATCCTCGGCGGGCTTCACATCCACGGTAGGAGCACACCCTGCAAGTGCGAGGACTACAAGTCCGGCGGCAGTAAAGGCCGCCACTCGGGGAGGGTGTTTCAACATGGTGGATGAAGAGAAGAACATGAGTCCAGCCTAACGGTGGTGGGGGCATGCCACCGTAGGGGGCCAACCGGGCCAATCTCCTTGTGTATTGGTGTGGAGTATAATGAGAAACTGTGCGTATCATCGGCCAGACTTTGGCTTGGCGCAAGTCTCAGGGGAACTATCAATCGTACTTAGCGTGGGGGAGGAACCGACCATGATTGCTTGTGGCTGGAAACAAGCGTCAGCGAGGTTTGCGCTCGGCGGCCTCTTGGCGTTGAGTCTCACCGCAGGACCAGTGACTGCAGCGCTTGCAGTTGATACAACAACGACAACTCCCCCCGAAAGCCCTAGACCAAGCGAGCCGGTTACGCCATCTGAGGTGCCGACAATTACGCCTACCGTAGCTCCGACAATTGAACCGCAACCTGAGCCAGCTTTGCCTCCGGCAGCGGAGGCACCTCCCGAAGCCCCCCCGGCTGAGGAGCCCGCAGAAGTCATCCCGCAGCCTGCCCCCGCTGAGATGTTCGTTCCGGCGCCCCAGTATTTCGAGGCGCCTGTGGCGCCGGAAGTTCCTTATGTGCCAGAGGAAGAACCAACTCCCGTGGACGTTCCTTCAGAGGAGCCCAAGGAATCTGCACCGCCAGAGACAAGACCAGCTCCAACACCCAGACCGGTAGTCTCTGAGACAGGTGCCGCTGCTGTTCCAAGCAGTTCACCCACTAGGTCCCCCGAACCGAAAAAACCGGAATCGGTTGCTGCTTCTGCAACGGTCAGTGCTCTGCCGTTGCAGGCCGGCGTCGTTGTGCTTCTTCTCGGCCTAGGGTTCCTCTACTTCCGGTTTCTGGGACCTCAAAAAAATACCCTCCCTCGGACTGGCAAGTCCTGACGCGTGGTTGACCAAGTATCGAGTGACGACCGCGAGGAGCTGATGTCTGAGGACAAGCTCCGGATAACGCTCATCACACATTCCTACTGGCCAGAACACAGTCCGCCGCAAAGACGGTGGAGCGCCATGATCAAAGCGTTCAGCGCCGCTGGCTGGCAGGTGGACGTGGTTACGCCGATTGCACACTACCCTTTCGGCAAGCGGCATTTGCCCCGTACTGAAGCGGGGTGGCCGTTCATGACCCGGAAGGGACAGTATTCCGAACGGATCATGCCCGTTCCCTACCTTCGGCATGGGACGTCCAGGTTTGCACGGCTCCTGGATCAATCCTTTTCTGCGTTGTTTTCCATCCCCGCTGGCCTGATGGTCAAGAAGCCGGACGTTGTCATAGTCACCGCACCCAGCCTTCCATCCCTGGCGGCAGGCTTCGTGCTGTCCAAGCTGCGTAGGGTTCCCCTGATCGTAGAGATGCGCGACGCATGGCCCGATCTTGCGCGGGACGCCCGGCTGGTACAGGGCAGCGTAAAGAGCCTCATTGAGCACGTTGTGGAGTTCGTTCAGCGCCGGGCAGACCTCGTCGTCACCGTAACGGACGGCTTTGCGGCAACATTGCGTTCACGGGGTGTGCGTAACGTTGCCACCGTGAGCAACGGCGTCTACCTTGACCGCATCCCTGTACTGAGCCCGCCCCCGCTGGAAAAGTCAGTCTTCGAGGCCCTGTACCTCGGCAACCACGGTGAAAGCCAGCGCCTAGATGTGGCCATAAGGGCCAGTGCGCTAGTGGGCGAAGAAATGCATCTTCACCTAGTAGGACATGGGACGCAGCGTCAACAGCTGGAAGAACTTGCTCTAAGCCTTGGCGCTCCCGTGACATTCCACGCTCCCTTAAGTGGCCACGCGATGATTGAAAGGTATGCCTCTGCAGATACATGCCTGGTGTCGCTCCGTGATGACTGGAAGTCATTTGAGACCACGGTCCCTTCCAAAACTTACGAAGTTCTTGCCTTGGGCCGCCACGTGACCGCAGTGGTGCGTGGAGAGGCAGCGCGAATAATTGTCGATGCTGATGCTGGCGACATAACTCCAAGTAGCCCTGAAGCGCTGGCTACTCTGTGGCGCGAACTTGCCCGCAACCGGGGACGTCTTATACGAACAGATCAAAGTAGGCAATGGGTCAAAACCCATGCAGATTACAACCTGTTGGCCGATAAATACATGGACATCATCTCCGATCTCCTGGTCCGGAAGAGAACTCGGTGAACTACGTCTTGCGCAATTTTCGGTTAGGGCTCAGAACCGCAGTCCAGCACCTGACGGATGACCCGATACTCCTTGCCTTACAAATTTCACGACGTCTTCCTGATTCAATTGTCGGGCCTTTTGCAAAATCAATCCGTGCAGTGAGCGGTGGCGAAACAGTACTCGCCCCATCGCTGGTGAGCTTCATGCACCTTGGTGAGCACGAAGAGGTAGAAAGGCGTATCGAACTTGCTCTGGAGCGTGGCATGTCTCCTGTTCAGGCTGCCCGGCTTGCGGATTTCGCCGTTTGTATCAACAGGCTCGACCTGGCGGACCGCGCTTTGGAGCTCTGTGATAGTAGCGATGCCGCATCTGCGGCGAAGGCGCGGCGGCTCTGGCATGCGGGCGACCTAACGGCAGCGGTAGCCGCCATCTCCGGACAGAGCAGACGCCAGCGCAACCTAAGGACTAGATTAGGCGGAGAGCTGGCTGTGCTCAAGGGTGCGGTTCCGTCGCTGCCCAGGCAATCATTTTCTCCGCTACCCAACAAAGTGCTTCACCTCATCACCAATTCGTTGCCGCACACTGGCAGCGGCTATGCACAGCGAACTCACTCCATGTTGCTTGCACAACGCGACCAGGGGTGGGAGGTTCATGCCGTGACCCGGCTGGGCTACCCGGTCCAGGTGGGGAAATTCTTCGCAAAACCTCAGGATGTGGTGGATGGCATCACATATCAGCGTCTCATCCCATCAGTGCTTGGATCCAGTCTGGCCGAGCGTCTCCAGCAGCAAGCAGAAGAGCTACTCAGGATTGCGATGGCGTTCCGCCCCAGTGTTCTCCACACAACCACCCACTTCGTCAATGGCATTGTGGTCAAGGCTGTCGCGGAGGCTCTTGGCATCCCCTGGGTCTATGAAGTTCGCGGGCAGCTCGCTGACACGTGGGCGTCCACACGTAGTTCTTCCGCCTTGGCGAGTGAAAAGTACCAACTTTTTAAACGAGCGGAAGCCATGGTGATGCTGAGTGCAGACGTGGTGGTAACTCTCGGCCAGGAGATGAGGTCCAAAATCGTGGCGGAAGGAGTTTCGGCTCGACGCGTAATCATTGCGCCTAACGCGGTTGGAGGAGACTATGAGCGCGTTCCAATGGGAATGGCGCAGGCGCGTCTAGAACTTGGTCTCGACACTGAGGCGTTCTTCGTCGGAACTGTCAGCAGCCTTGTGGACTATGAAGGTATCGACGATCTGATCAGGGCGTTTGATTTGCTCGCCGCGGACCATCCCGCGCTTCATCTCCTCATTGTTGGGGACGGAGTGTCTCTACCTGGACTTCGTGCTCAGGCTCTGCGGAGCCCTTGGAATACACGAATCGTTTTTACGGGCAGAGTGCAGCGAAGCCGGGCTATAAGATACCACCAGGCACTGGATGTTTTTGTGGTTCCCAGAAAAAACATGGCTGTCACCAGATCGGTGACACCACTCAAACCTGTGGAAGCCATGGCATCTTCGAAACCGGTGCTTGCGAGTAGGCTGCCTGCGCTGGAGGAAATTCTCGAGGATCAAAAAAGTGGTTTATTGTTCGAAGCCAGCGATATTCATGACTTGGCAAGTAAATTAGAAATCCTAATCAGGAGCTCTGGTTTAAGAAATGAAATCGGAGTGGAAGCCAGAACGAGAGTTTTGGCCACGCGAACTTGGAAAAAGAATGCGAACGTTATTGGTGACGCTTACGCAATGATCTCGGAGAAAATTAAGTGACTACCGTCAGTGGCCCTCCTGTTGGGGGAAATAAGGCTGAATTCGTTTCGACATCTGTAAATCTTCGTGGATTACGAAGAGTGGGCGCGAGACCCCCTTTTCTAGAATACTTGGTGTCACTTTGGAATTACCGTCATTTCGTTGTCTATGATGCGCAAGCGAGAATTCAGACCGGAAATGAGCAGGATAAGTTAGGGAGGGCCTGGCTCGTTTTGGGTCCCCTACTTAATGGACTGATGTTCTACCTCATCATGGGAGTGCTATTGCAGTCGGGGCGTGGAATCGAGAATTTCATCGCGTTCTTGATCATTGGCGTTTTCCTATTCCAGATGACAAGTAGAGCCGTAAGCAAGTCTTCTTCAGTTATAAGATCAAACAAAAATGTCATACAGGCATTCCACTTCCCTCGAGCGAGCCTTGTTTTAGCGGCAAATATTCGTGAAGTACTTTCCAATATACCGGTACTAATAACCATGCTCATACTTGTCGTAATCTTACCTCCTTTTGAGTCAATAACTTTTCGCTGGTTTTTGATTATTCCTATTGTCATTCTGCAATTTATATTCAACCTTGGAGTCGGACTGATACTAGCTCGAGTGGTATCTAACTTTAACGATGCAAGTCGGCTCATTGGTTACGCAATGCGATTGTGGATGTACGGATCGTGTATGTTTTTCTCGATCGATAGGTTCGATAAATTCCCAACAGCTAGAGCAATCATGGAGTTTAATCCTCTGTACATTGTGCTAGACCTAGCTCGACAAAATATCATCTACCAGAATGTTGGTGATCTTCGAGCTTGGCTAATTCTAACTCTTTGGTCACTGTTGGCGATAACTGTTGGTCTTTTCTATTTCTGGAAGGGTGAGGAAACATATGGACGCCAAATCTGATCTGGACTACATTCCGGGAACTCCGGCAGTCGTTATAGACAAAGTTTCGATGACTTACCAGACAACAAGTAGACCTCGTGAAACCGAATCTGAACCTAAGCCAGAAGGACACTCCGGCGGAAGCAAAATGCGATCGCGTAACGTTGAGATCCTTGCCCTTAAGCCGACATCGCTAGTTGTGGAACACGGCGAATCAATAGGGATCATCGGACGCAACGGTTCTGGCAAAAGTACTTTACTGAAATTGGTGGGTGGACAGATACCACCGACCAGCGGCGCTGTATATGCGACCTCTACGCCTGTCATGCTGGGTGTCAATGCCGCATTGATACCTGGTCTTTCCGGAGATCAGAATATAGTCCTAGGCTGTTTGGCAATGGGGATGACACACCAAGAAATCAACAAGCGATATTCCGAGATCGTAGAACTTTCAGGACTTGAGGATGCAGTCCACATGCCGATGAAATCGTACTCGGCGGGTATGGGGTCTAGACTTCGCTTCGCGATTGCGGCGGCTATCGATCCAGAGATTCTCATTATCGATGAGGCGCTGAATACTGGCGATGCTCAGTTCAAGGACCGCACTAGGACAAAGATGTTGGAACTACTTGACCAGGCGGGAACTGTTTTTTTAGTCAGTCACAGCATGCCTACCATTGCTGATCTGTGTAATCGGGTGATCTGGTTGGACAAAGGTGAACTCATTGCAGATGGTGAACCTGCAATTGTAATAAAGTCCTATCGGATGTTCGCCAAGAAGCTTGCTGCGAAGGACCGTGCCGGTGCGATGGCGTTCAGACGTCGAATGGTTCGAAACCTTAAGATTGCTGACGTGACTGACCGAAGTCAGCTGAGGAGGTCAAAGCAATGAAATTTCGACTTTCATCTACTAGGAAGCTGCTCTGGCATTTTAGAGCAGGCGGTGCCAAACAGGTCAAGGTGTGGCTAGAACGAGAAAGTCACCAGGCTGGATTTCGGAAGATAGAAACACTCAGGGGGGCTGAAGGCGCTTGGGTTGGACGCGGTAAGAATAAGCAACTTACTTTTAGGCCTATGAATTTAGATGCCATTGAACTTATCGGTGGAGGCAAGCCAAGTGTAGGTGTAATTCTCGATGAATTTTCACTGATTGGTTTCTCCTTTGAATGGAACTGCATTCCACTTTCGCCTGCTAATTGGCGGCAAGAATTGGATTCTCAGGCTGTAGATTTCGTTTTTGTCGAATCAGCATGGAGAGGAAGCGAGGGTCGTTGGGCCGGGAAGATTGCCAGAACTTCGAATCCCATGATCCTTTCCGAGCTGACCAAATGGTGCAGGCGACATGAAATTCCAACTATTTTTTGGAATAAGGAAGATCCACCTCACTATGAAGATTTTCTTCCAGCTGCGCGTCTTTTTGACTACGTATATACAAGTGATGCCAATAAGCTACCTGACTATCAGCGGGATCTTGGTCATAACAATGTAGACGTCCTAGCTTTTGCAGCACAGCCATTAGTTCACAACCCGATTCGGCCTGCCGCAGGGTGGCACGAACGCGACGTTGCGTTTGGAGGCATGTACTTTACTGAAAAATATCCAGAACGCCAAGACCAAATGGACCTGCTCTTGGGCGCAGCCACTAAGGCTTCAAGAGCGATGGACACCGGTCTGGAGATTTTTTCTCGGCAGCGTTCCGACGATCCGCGATATTCTTTCCCTCCAGCACTGGAGGAGAGAGTCGTTGGGTCCCTGACATACCCTCAGATGCTTACGGCTTACAAGGCGTACAAGACGTTTCTGAACGTGAACTCCGTTGTCGATTCGCCGACCATGTGTTCCAGGAGAGTTTTCGAGATTATTGCGGCCGGCTCTGTCGTAGTCACGACCGCCAGCCGCGCCATTGAAACGTATTTCAAACCGGATGAGATATTTGAAGTCTCGAGTTCTGGCGAGGCGGATTCCTTGCTGCGTGCTCTTCACCGGAATCAGGATATTGGCGACCGTCAACTCCACCGTGGACAACGTAAAATCTGGCAAGAACACACGTATGCACTGCGTAGTGAACAGATTATTAAAGCCGCTGTACCCAAATTTCATCGAGAAGCAACTCGGCGTGCGTCCATCTCGGCTCTCGTTCCAACCATACGACCTTGGCAGCTAGAGCATGTCTTTAGGACGATTGCGAGCCAACGTAATGTCAATGTTGAACTAGTTCTACTGACTCACGGATTCTCTGTCAAAACTAAAAAAATCGATGAATTAAAAGCAATGTTTGGTTTAGCAAAAGTGTCAGTTATCAAAGCAGAAAAGCATATTTCTCTTGGGGAATGCTTGAACCTTTGCATTGAGGCTGCCGAGGGCGAAGTTTTGGCAAAGATGGATGATGACGATTTCTACGCTCCCGACTATCTAAGTGATCAGCTTTATTCTTTAGAGTACTCGCGGGCTGACATTGTGGGTAAGCAAGCCCACTACATGCATCTTGAGTCCCGTAATACGACAATCCTTCGATTTCCTTCGTGGGAACACCGGTACACTCGAACCGTCATGGGGCCGACGTTGATGGGCTATAGCAGTGTGTTCACAAGTAGTGGGTTCGCACCTATTGGCTCTGGCGAAGACACACGCTTCCTCAAGGATGTGTCCGAGCAAGGCGGAGTGATTTACGCGGCTGATCGGTTTAACTACTGTCAGCAGCGCAACTCTCAAGGGCACACGTGGAAGATCAGCGACGATGAGCTGCTGGCCACTGGAGATTTCAAATTAATTGGAGACTACCGGGACCACGTCTCGGTCTAAATAGGGGTTTTATATGAATACGATCGAAAATGTAGCTGTTATTGGGTTGGGGTACATCGGTCTGCCCACTGCTGCCATTCTGGCGGCCAACGGTATAACTGTGACGGGAGTTGATGTCAACGATCGTACGATCGAAGCGGTTAACCGCGGCGAGGTTCCGTTTGTTGAGCCTGACTTGTCTTCGTACGTTGCAGGGGCCGTGAGTCAGAACAAGCTCTCTGCCTCGAAGGACACTCCCGAAGCACAGGCGTACATCGTGGCGGTGCCAACGCCCTTTAACCCTGACTACACAGTCGATGTTAAATACATCAAGGCAGCCGCAACGAACATAGCGCCAAAGCTGTCCGGTGGAGAGCTAGTGATTCTTGAGTCGACCTCTCCTCCTGGAACGACCCAGTTGATGGGTGATTTCTTGATAGCGCTACGTCCTGACCTGAGCCTTGACGGTGCTGATGGAAAACCTGCAATTCATGTTGCCCACTGCCCCGAACGTGTTCTGCCGGGTCGAGTCATGATCGAGCTAGTGACAAACGACCGCATCGTTGGCGGGTTGACGGAGGAAGCTGCCCAACTTGCAAAGCACTTGTATGCCGTGTTCTGCCAAGGCGAAATCCTCATCACGGACGCTGCAACTGCCGAGATGGCGAAGCTTGTCGAGAATTCGTACCGCGACGTCAACATCGCATTTGCCAATGAGCTTTCGGTCATCAGCGACAAACTCGGTATCAACGTGTGGGAGCTCATTCGTTTGGCGAATCACCACCCACGCGTCAATATCCTCCAGCCGGGACCTGGCGTCGGTGGGCACTGTATCGCTGTCGATCCGTGGTTTATTGTTGCTGCAGCTCCAGAAGAATCGCAGTTGATTAAGCAGGCCCGAATAACAAATGATCAGAAGCCTGACTGGGTTGTTGACCGAACGATGCGCGCGGTAGAGGGCATTGATAGCCCAGTCATAGCGGTCCTTGGCCTGGCCTTCAAAGCCAATATTGATGATCTCCGGGAGTCGCCTGCCGTTGCGATCGTGGAGAAGCTGAGTCGGAAGCTCAGCACCGCAGATCTAAGCGTCGTCGAACCCCATGTTAAGGAACTCCCGAAGCAGCTGGTCGACCTGCAAAATGTGTCTCTCGCTGAGCTGGAGTCATCAATATCCTCGGCTGACGCCGTGCTCCTCCTTGTGGATCACGATGATTTCAAAGAGTTTGATCGAACTCTGCTCGAGGGTAAACATATTATCGACACTCGCGGTGTCTGGCAGTAGATCCAAAAGATACCGCTGTAGTCATACCATGAGCTTGGTTAGGGATTTCTTATGAAGCATCCGGATGAAATAGTTCAAACCTCCGCAGTCCAATTGGCTAAACGTCGACAGTATGCACAGGATATCGACGCATTGATAGCTGATTATGAGCGGCTCCTTATCGAAGAGAAGTCCCTAACCGAAGCCTCAGCCCGGCTCACCAGTGAACTTGCACGAATGAGACGGGGACGTGATACCTATAAATCGGCTGAAATAGCTCTTGCGGCGGAAAATCGGACACTGAAGGAAAAGCTCAGATCTCTGCGTGGATCTAAGACCATGAAGATTGGCCGGTTGGTCACCGCTCCGATATCCAAAATCCGGACATTGCCCCATATTGCCCAATCCTTAGTTGTTTCCAATAGCGGTGAGTCGTCCACGCTCAAAAAAGGCAACACGGCACAAGTCGAAAATATTACGCCGGTCAAAAGGGAAACAAAGCCAGATTCTACATCGTCTATTTCGATCGATGATCTAGAGGCTGAATTCAGCAAGAATCCCTCCAGGGGAAGCCTGTTCCGGCTCATATCATATGAGTATTTTACCCTCGGACGCGTACTTTCCCCGGCCGACAAAATTAGTCTCAATTCCGAACTTCTTGAGAATAGTTCGAAAAAAGAATCTCTTGTTATTCAAAACATAATTGGCCAAAGTCTCCTGCTTCGGCGTAAACCGTTTCTTCCTCCGCGGCAATCCAACTACGGATTTTTACCGGAACGCGGACGCATTATGTATTGCGCCCATAGTACTGCAAGTTATAACAGCAATGGATATTCAACGAGAACCGCCGGACTAGTTACCGGACTAACTGCGAATGGAGAGGATGTCTTTGTCGCTGCGCGTCCAGGATATCCTTGGGACGCAAGGACTGATAAGCCCGCGCTCAAAGACAGGCGTTTTGAAGAGTCAATAGGCGGCGTTACTCATGTTTTCAATCCAGGACCGAGTTGGACGGGTGACAGGCTCGATTATTATTTGGCTGAGTCGGTGGACGTTTATGTTAGGGAAGCCCAGAGAAACCGTGCCTCTATCATTCATGCCGCGTCGAACTTCATAACAGCTTTGCCTGCTCTTATTGCAGCACGTAGATTGGGGATTCCATTTGTCTACGAGGTTCGGGGTCTATGGGAAATTACGGACCTCTCTTCAAGGCCAGATTGGTTCTCATCTGACAGGTTCAGGTTATCTGCGGAATTGGAATCGTTTGTCGCTCAGGAAGCAGACTCGGTACTAGCAATTACAAGCCAAGTAAAAAATGAACTTGTTCGACGTGGAGTTCCAGAAAGCAGCATAGAACTACTGCCCAATTCCGTCGATACAGATATTTTTACGTCCATGCCGTCATTGCCAGGCTTAAAGACGGCCTTGAAGATTGACGAAGAGGCTGTTGTTATAGGCTACTCAGGAAGCCTTGTAGCCTATGAGGGTTTGGACGATCTTCTAGTAGCCGTGAGTCTCATGGTCAAAGATTCCGAAAATATCCATCTGGTGATTGTTGGAGATGGAAAGCATCTCGCTGGACTAAAGGCGTCGGTTGCTGAACTTGGAATTAGTGACTTTGTCACGTTCACTGGACGCGTTAGTGCTTCAGCTGTTCCCAATTACATCAGCATATTCGACATAATGCCCTGTCCACGGACATCCCTTCCCGTGACAGAAATGGTTTCTCCTCTTAAACCGCTTGAGGCTATGGCGAGTGGGAAGGCAGTTGTTCTTACGGATCTGGCGCCACTCCGTGATCTGGCTGGAATTGGGCAAGAACGGGCTTTGCTATGTGAACCAAGCAATCCCGCGTCATTGGCTAAGGCCATCCGAACTTTAGTTGACTCTCAAGAGCTTCGCCTTTCTATGGGCCGGCGAGCAAGACTATGGACTATTCAAGAACGCACATGGAAGAAAACCGGTCGGATAGCTTCAATTTGTCACGAACGATTACAAACTGATCGTGCATTCATAGACTACCGAACCCTGCTGAGCCCAAAGAACCTTCGGATAGGCATCATTTCTGATGACTTCACTATGGCCGGTCTGAGACCAGAAGCTGACTTCGTGGTTCTAGATCCTGACACCTGGAGGCAACAGATTGAAGAATCTCCGATTAGTGCGCTATTTGTAGAGTCTGCGTGGGAAGGGGCCAATGGTGCTTGGAGAGGTAAAGTTGGTTTTTATGGGGATAGCGAATTCGAAGTGCTTCGGTCTTTACTGCGCTACTGCAATAAACTATCCATTCCTACACTTTTCTGGAATAAAGAGGATCCTGTTCACTTTAACCGGTTTAGAGTTACGGCAAAATACTTCGATCATGTTTTTACTACAGATTCTGACTGCATCAGGCCGTACTGGAAAAACGCTGGTGGCCTACTAAAGACAGTCGCCTCACTTCCTTTTTATGCGCAGCCTTTCTTGCACAACATCCTCCCTTCCGAGAGGCAATATGAACATTCGGTCAGTTTTGCAGGTTCATTTTATGGAAAAAAGTATGCAAAACGATCATCCGAATTGGTGACAATTCTAGATTCTGCTAAGAGTCATGGACTTGTTATATACGACCGACAACACCTAAATTCGGAAAGCCCGTATCGCTTTCCCGAATCTCTATCGTCCTATGTGCGGGGTGGACTGGACTATATGGAAATGGTGCAGGCTTACAAAGCGCACCCGGTTCACATTAATGTAAATTCTGTTTACAATTCTCCGACAATGTTTTCACGCAGGGTTATGGAACTGGCAGCATCTGGAGCAGGAACGATAAGTGGAGCCGGAAGGGGTGTCGAGGAAATTTTTGGGGGCCTTGTGCCCGTGGTCGAAAACGGTAAAGATGCAAAACTCCTCGTCGATGAATGGATGTCCAACGAGACCGTACGAATGCGTGACGCCTGGATGGCGTACCGGCTTGTTCACAGATCGCACACTGCAGCGCATCGAATTACTTATGCGTTGAGGACAGCTGGATTTAGTGTTGCCGCACCAGAACGGCATCGCTATGCAGTGTACTTGGACAAGCTTTCGGCAACAGATGTTGAGGATCTGTGCAGACAAACGGTGAGGCCCGTTTCGATATATTCCTGTGATCCCGATGTAGAAAAAGTGGAGTCGACTATTCCTCTCGTATTTGCAACGAGTATGGAAGATGCTTTGGCTAAAGCTCGATTTATAAACGTTGAATTCGTCGGAACTTGGGCGCCTGGACTTGATGATAGGACTGTCTTCGAGGATCTGCTTAGTGCGGCATCTTTTGGTGATTGGATGAGCCTTGGCTATTCGGAGGAAAATCTTGCAGTAAGAGGATTAGGCCTCGCTCAGCTTGCCACACATGATTCGACATTGCCGTTTCTGAAATCGGTACGACTCATTACGGGTGGGAAGGATCTAGTTCTCCGGCGACATCTTCGTCGACGCGAGAAGGCTTCAAGTATTCTGCATAAATGTCGACCTTCCAAAGCGATTCTAATTGCAGGACATGATTTAAAATTCGCACAGGATCTCATTGTGGGCTTGGAATCGGTGGGAAATACTGTTCTGATCGACGAATGGCTAGATCATAACAAACATGATGAAGTCAAAAGTAGGGTTCTCCTAGGCCAAGCTGATGTGATCTTCTGCGAGTGGGCTCTAGGTAATGCTGTTTGGTTCTCTCACAATAAATCCCCAAATCAGCGTCTAGTGATAAGACTTCATTTGCAGGAGATAACTCTCCCGTTTCTCGAGCGTATCAATTTTGCTTCTGTTGACGAGATAATATTTGTAGGTCAGCATATTCTCGATATTGCCGTACGTGATCACAATGTACCGTTATCCATATGCCGCGTAGTCGGCAACTCAGTGAAAACCAAGGACCTTGACCTTGCTAAGAAGGTAGATTCAAGATTCAATATCGGATTTGTTGGGATGGTTCCAGCTCGTAAAAGGCTGGACCTAGCCCTCGAGGTTTTGAAGGAGCTTCGTCGAGTTGACGATCGGTACAAGCTATTTGTGAAGGGAAAAAGACCGGAAGAATTTGCTTGGATGACAAAGCGGCCCGACGAGATGGCCTATTATCAGAATGAGTATGAGCGGATAGCGAGTGATTCGCTGTTGATAGGCTCTGTTACATTTGATGCCCAGGGATCTGATATGGAGGAGTGGTATTCGAAGATCGGCCATGTGATTTCTACAAGCGATTTCGAGTCTTTCCATCTGACGATTGCCGATGGTGCAGCGTCTGGTGCCGTACCTGCAAGTCTTGCTTGGCGGGGTGCTGATCAAATATATCCGTCGAGTTGGCTCCACGCGTCAGCCACAGAAGTAGCAGAGTCAATTATTGCCGCGAATAGAAGCTGGGCCCAGAATTCTGAATCTGCCAAGAATTTCGTAAAGTTGAATTATGGTTCGGACATCATAATTCCGAGTCTCATCCGGTCAATCGTGAGTTAGGTGGATTGTACGGTGCCTAATTCGAAGAAACTAGGTATGCGCCGAAGCTAATTCTCTCTAATTCGGGTGTATCTTCAACTTTGCGCATCAGCATAATTTGATATGGCTTGGAATTATTTTAGGCTTCTGTTCTATTTCTATCCCCAATGTTCTGTCAGCTTGTGAAACTAGCGAGGTACTTCGTACGCTGGGGCTTCGTCAAGGTTGGGTGCCCACTGAGGGCCAGGCCTTGGAGTCACGGACCGAGAGGTGTGCTTCGGAACGGTAGAATAGCTGTATGGGAAACATCTTCATCTACGGTGGCTGCGTTACGCGTGACACTTATGAGCACTTGGTTGGCCACACTCTCCTTGAGTATGTGGCCAGGCAGTCTCTGATAAGCGCCAATTCTCCTGCTACTAAAATGTTAGGAGCAGGAGAGCTTGCTTCCCCATTTCAAAGTCGATCTCTAAATGGGGATGTCGACTCGGTATTATTCTCAAAAGTTAGGAGTCGGTCATCTGAGGTCGATCTGGTCCTTGTCGATCTTTTGAGTGAGAGACTTGGTGTCTTTGCACTTCCAGACAAAACCTATATAACTCATTCAGTTGAGTTGAAAAAGAGCGGGCGTTTGGGAGATTTAAAACCACCTTTGGTAAAGTTTGGTACGGATAAACATTTTCACTTGTGGAGACGTGGGATGCTCAAATTTGCGAGAGTTCTAGAGTCCCGGGGGCTTCTTGAAAAGACTCTCGTATTTGACACTCCGTGGGCAGAGTTTACTGATTCAGGTGAAGAAGTCCCCCTATTCAGGAACATATCGGCAGTCGAGGCAGGATTGCTGTATGTTCGTTACTATTCTTTTATTGAAGAATTGGGTATACGTGTCGTGAGACTCCCAGTTGAGCTTGCAATTTCAACTGAATCTCATAAGTGGGGCGTCGCGCCCTATCACTATATTGAATCTGCATATCTTTGGATGAGGGACCGAGTGTACGAAAATGTCTAAAGTGTTTTCGTTTGTAATGCTCGAGAGCTTCTAGGAACGGTTGTTGTGATTCATGAATGTTGAGGATCGCTTCGATGAGGCATTTGTGAACGTTTATATCTGATCCTAGGTTCGAGCGTTTCCTCGGAGTTAGTTGATGCTATCTGGCACTCCACTTGATGCATGAAGTCATCCGAAGAGTTGACGTTTGCCGATGCTCTTCGATCCTGGCATCGAAAGTCTTTGTATAGGTGGGGGATATCAGCCTTTTACCAAGTGTATTCGCTATCAATTACGGCTTACCAGAAAGTATGCAGGACCCCTACTAAAAGTGAATATGGTTTGGGGTGTTTTTCCACTGACTGCAGTGGTTCACCTATGGACGGTCTTGAAGTTAACCAGCTTTTCGTCTCGGGAGTACAGCGTCAGCCACTACGGTGATCTTTCGGTGGCGATTTCGTTTCGTCTAAGGGGGGCTTCGTACTATATCCTCCACGGTTTAGGGTCCGCCGCAATGGCGACGTGCGCCTGGAGCGGATTTTACGCTTCGTCTTGAGTACGCGCTGATCGTTCCCTTTGCAGGCCTGGGCTATTTCCTGAGTTTCGTAGCAAATCGCTGGCCGTTGTCCTTGAGAGCTAGTTCTCGGGACCTATCTGGTGAAGGCATCACTCAGAGATGAAGGCCCACCATTGGTGCATATGATGAGCCATGGTGCGTCGGCGGCCAGACTGCATGGACTTCCATCTGGGCTGGCCCGTAAAGCGACACACGCCGGTGCCAGTCTGGGTTCTGAGATGAGAATGGTTGTTCGGGACCAGAACCCAAGAAGTAGCTCATCGCGGCCTAGGCGCGTTCATGACCAGGTCCCGTTAGACCACGCCACGGAGAGAGCTTGCGGAGCTAGTAGAGGCTGTGCCACTGAACTCAGTGCCAGCATGTTGACTTGCATTCTGCAGCCCAAGGGAGGAGTGGGATAGCGTTGGTACGCCGATAACTATTTCTAGGAACGCACTTTAGGGCGTAACAGGATTCATCACATAATTAGCGTGGACAAAACAAGCGCCGATGCCCCGCTAGGACACGTCCTTGGATTTTGCCCTTGAAACAACGACTCCATTTCTACGCACCATTGCTCGGACAGTAAGACCTCTTTTTTGAGTCTTGAACTCGACCACATCAGAATGGCTATACCATTTCGTTTCGAGTTGAGTTGATCCCCTCAGCAAGACGTAGGCAATCTTGTGTGAATCATCATAAACTCGAGAAAAGTTACTGCTGACCCTTACTGACTGCAGGTCAATCCTTCGAAGATTGACAACAAAAACTCGGGAAAGCGGCTTGGACGTATACGCTTTTGATATCGACTTAGAAAGGTCCTTCTCAATAAGGGTCCTAAGTAAAGCAGCTTCGCCCTCTGCTGCGAAACCTTCGTATCTCTTATCAATTGAATGATCTTTTGACTGTCCAGATAGATTTGACTGGCGTCGCATATATGCGAATGTTGGCTGATTATCTCTTATGAGGTTGAGGCGTATACGTCTTCGTGAGAATCTTTCGACCGATTCCTCATCAATCCGTTCGGGAATCGACCAAGGGCTAAATTGAGAAATCTCATCTATACTTTGACTAGGGATAATAAAAAACTTATTGCCTGGAATTACGCGACGAAAATCAACAAATTCTGCTGTGGCCCGGTCTGGGTTGCTACTAACAATGTAGGACCTGTAGAGACCGGCAGCGCTCACTTGTTCTGGATTCTGGAGGTAGAGCTGGTCAGCAATAGCCTTTACTTGATTTAAGTGGTTTGGAAGGAAGAAATCGTCATCGTCCATCGAGATGCGTATTACGTAGTCATACTTTTCGAACGAAAATCCAAGGCTAGCATCCTCAAACAAGAGTTCACGTCGCCCAGGTTGTTTGTTTGGGTTAACCCTTAGATCGGGGTGTGAGCTCGCCAGTTCCCCGTACCCTTCAACCGGATGATCATAGAAGTGGATCTGACTCTTCCATCGCTCCAATTTCGGAAGTTGAGCCATAATCTCATTAATAGCCTCGATAAATTGCTTTTTGTCTCTAGACAAGTGCACTGTAAAAATGACATCGGTTTTATTGATATCTTTTTGCGCTGATAGACCAGCAACGGATGTCCTGAACCTATCGATGTAGCTGCTGACAATTCTATTGTCGGTTTCAGCATCGCATATTATGACATCGAGCCATATCATTGAGACAGGAGCCTTTTCCGGTCCAATTTCAGTGACGGCGGGTTCTTCGGAGATACCAAGTGTGGCGGCAGGCGGAATGACTATTTCACTAAGGTTTTGCCCCCAGCTTTCTAGTGCAGAGTCAATAAAAGGGTTCATCACGAGCCGGTAAGGCATGTTGTGTCCGCTTGCGAAGTGGTCAACCACTATACGAGTATTTCCGTCTTTGGAATTACCCGAAACCGGGGCTAGTCCAAGCGGCTTGATGTAAGGGGTCAGATGTCGTTGGATATGGTGTGGATCATCATCATTTTGTACAATGATCGCTTGACGAGTGTGATCGTTCGCTAGGTGCCCAGTAATTTTTACTCGTGCGCCCAGTGTTTCGAGAGCCTGGAGGGAACTTGTCTCTGGATAGAGAGCATGCCTATATGATTCAACTGCACTCCGCCAATACCGTAAAATATCAGTTTGCGGATTAAAAGCAAGGGCCCTGCTGTTGGGTACCAATGATGATAGGCGGAGGGATGCGAAACCTCCACCTGATCCTCCGACGAAAAGGAGCTTCTTAATGTGGAGTTTATTGACAGTGTTTTCAATAAGGCGAGAGTAGCGGAGCGTAAGATCATCTGACTCTGTGCCCGTGAACCAGGCGAGGTTTAGTTTATCGTCGATCTCCAGTGCAGTATCCGCGAGAAACATAATATTTTCCTCGCGTTCACGAAGCGTTGCAAACGATTCAAATCGTGGAATAACGTGTTTTGGTCTCGTTTGCGCACCATGACTCACTACGACCAGGGTGTCTGAAGGATTTGTTATTAGAAGAAATTCAAGTGAAAGCGACTCATCGGGCGACTTTGGTCTGATTATGTTGTGAGTGCGAGTCTTCGGTAAAAAGCTCGTGTCTTCTATTGAGTTCCAGTATTGAATCGGCGAATCATATCTGAAATCCCAAGACGCAAACTTTGGCGAATTTGATTTCTGTACTTGCAACACGTTGAAGAATTTTTGTCCTAGAACTTTGTACACTGATTCGTGAAAGTTGTAGGGCGCTCGACCCCAGGGATGATCTGATGCAGCAAGCGTTTCGGAGAGTTTTATCCTCTTTATTCCAAGTGAACAAATATAGTCTGTGTATTTCTTGAAGTTTCTATTTGCGGTATCCGAGGAATCGCCAAAGGCAAGTTCGACACTTTTCGCATTTTCGTCTTCCGAGGCCCAAGAAACATCTAAAAGGATCGTTAAATCGAGTAAGCTACTTTTTTCCAGTTCATTTATGAACCATCTCGCCGCCGTTTTCCATATCTCAAAATGTGCAGCGGTTCCAAACTTAAGGGTGCGCTGTACTTCAACATTTGTATCAATCTGTTGGAGGCGTTCTGGAGTTCTCGTGATGTATCCACCAGTGGTAAGAAGATCGACCCCGAACCGCTCGTCAAACAGGTCAAAAAGAAGATAATCTGTTTTGCTCCGAATTTCGGAAATTGATTTCTTGAGGGAGCCGGTAATGTCCCCAAATAGATTCCGAGAAGCGGCCCCGCTGGAATTTCTGATCAGATCTTGCTGCACTGAAGCAACACCAGACATTGCACTAATGAGAGACTGCCGCTCAACGGATCCAACTGACTTGAGTCTCAGGTCTGGATAATTGGCTGCTAATTGCTTCGCCGGGCCGCTTCCGTAGGTAAAGACATTGATTGAGTCCATTATCAGGAAGTGAAAACTTTCTCATTGGATGCTAAACCGAATTCACCAATTCGTTTTCCCGTTCCCAGCAACTCAGCGATGGCTGCCACGGTTCGTTCTGCAGCCCTGCCATCGCCGTAGGGGTTGACGGCGTTGGCCATGGTGTCAAAA
Source organism: Pseudarthrobacter sp. PS3-L1 (assembly GCF_030063285.1). Lineage (GTDB taxonomy): Bacteria > Actinomycetota > Actinomycetes > Actinomycetales > Micrococcaceae > Arthrobacter. The sequence goes on from NZ_JASISU010000005.1 coordinate 87,832, forward strand.
TGATCTTGATCATTGAGGAGACGTTGAACTTCGGTGACTATGCGGTGCTCATCAGTACCAATGAGGGTGACTGTTCCTGCATCGACAGCCTCGGGACGCTCGGTGTTATCGCGCATGACCAGAACCGGCTTTCCAAGGCTGGGAGCCTCCTCCTGAACTCCACCGGAGTCAGTCAACACAATGTGGGCCAGTGAGAGCATACGGGTGAATTCACCGTACGCAAGAGGTTCGGTCACGATCACGTTGGGCTTGCCCTCAATGGCCGGGAGCACTGCTTCGCGGACGATCGGATTTTTGTGGGCGGGGAGGACGATGACCAGTTCCGGGTCCGCATCGGCAATACGCGCAAGGGCACGGCCCACTCCACGCATTGCATCGCCTTGGTTCTCGCGGCGGTGTGTTGTGACCAAAAGGATGCGCCGGCCACTTGCTGCCAGCTCCTCGAGCTGAGGATCAGAAAAGGGGATTTCTTTGCCAACGGTAGTCAGGAGCGCATCGATTACTGAGTTGCCACTGACCACGACGTCTTCCTCCCGGACGCCTTCTGCCAGCAGGTTGCCCTTGCTGACGCTGGTAGGAGCAAGGTGCAGGCTGGCGATCTGGCTGGTGATCTTGCGGTTCGCTTCTTCGGGGAACGGAGAAAAGAGATCCCCACTGCGAAGTCCGGCCTCAACGTGTACTACTGGGATGCCGTGATAGAAGGCTGCAATAGCACCGGCCGTGGAGGTGGTGGTGTCGCCCTGCACGATAACGGCATCGGGCTTAGTGGTTGCAAAGAGCTTGTCCAGTCCATCAATGGTGCGCGTCATGATCGCCGAGAGCGACTGACCTGGCTGGAGAATGTTCAGATCGTGGTCAGGAACGATGCCGAAGAGATCATTGACCTGGTCCAACATCTCGCGGTGTTGGCCGGTTACAGTGACAAAACAGTCAAAATCTGGGGATTCCTGCAGGGCGATGACGATGGGAGCCATTTTTATGGCTTCCGGACGTGTTCCGAAGATAGGCATGATGACAGGCATAGGTGTCCCCCGAAAGTGGCGAGTAAGTGATGCAACCCAACGAACTTTACGCGAGTAACGTTACGAACCCCCAAAATCGCGCCTTGTGCATCCTTAGGACAGCAGGATGACCGCGATAAGGAGTACTGGGATAGACACGCATGCAGCGATCAACAAGGACAGTGCCACCCGAAGTTTTACCGTCTGAGCGTCGGGCCGCTCCCGCTCACTGGTCTTGGAACGTTTAGATTTTCTTGCGCTTTGCGCTGGCTCAGAACCGGCGTCCTGGGCTGGGTTTTGACGCTTCCCGTTTAGCTGGGATACCGGAGCGCCCTCAACAGCCTCAAAGTGAATTTTTGCCGCGTAGTGGGCAGAAAAAGCGTTGCTGTCCACCGGGTGGAAGAGCCCCGCGGATTTGAGGTGGCGTGGCGCGGCAGGCAATGTCTGCTCTTCGCTGTCCATCACACGCTCCTTCGGTTCCGACATAACGTCCTGTTCCACCCCAAGCCCTGCGTTTGCGGGCCTTTGGCGATTCTAGCGGCGCGAGCGCCCAGCCCACCATTCCAGTCCATGGACAAGACGCAGAGAAGACTCAGCGAAGACGCAGACACAAGATAGTGATTCAGCGCCGAGGCCCGTCGCACTCGGGCCGCATCGATGCATCGAGCAACCCACCGGTCTCCACCACAAAACGCCACAACCAGTCGCCCGGTCCCATGGACGCTGGCGCTGGCACCATCTGTACCTCCGCCGTCGTACACTGCCTGATCAGCCGCCCGGCGCGCGTGACGTGATAGTTGGAGGTGACCACCGAGACTGACCTCCAGCCATTAAGCTCGATCATCCGGGAGATAGCCAGCGCCTCACCACGCGTATTCCTGGGGGCCGGCCGGAAACAGAGAAGGTCATCATCCGGGCGCTGCAGTGAGCCGCAGACGGAGTCTGCTGACACGTTGCCCTTGAGTCCCGTGGTGGCGAGCACCAGGACCGGAACATCGAATTCGGCCTGCAAAGCGCGCGCGGCAGGAAGCCGCTCCTCGGAATCCCCACCAAGCATGATCACCGCATCTGTCCTATCCACCGCCAACGGCTCCACATTCACGAACAGTTGGACCGCCAGCAGCAACCACAGCGCAAAGCCACACAGCGCCACAATGAAGGCACGCTTGAGGGCGGTCTGGACCGCGCGGGGGGAAAGATGCACGCCGTTGAGTCTTTCACGCTGCGTTTGCACGGCGAAACCATACCGCTTGTGCACACCGGGCCGCGGGCCCCTGCCAAACTGTCCCACCCCCGCGGTACCGTGGTTTTCGTGACTGACACCCAACCCTCCACCACGGCGCACCAGACACGGGACATGACTGTCTCTGACCTCACGGAGGGCCAGCTCCTGGCCCGGATCTTCCCACGGCTGGAACTGCCCGCCCACCACCACTCCGCCACGCTGCTGGGCCCGGGCGACGACGCTGCCGTGGTCACTGCACCGGATGGCCGGACTGTCATCAGCATTGACACCCAGGTCCAGGACCAGGACTTCCGCCTCCTGTGGCCCAACGGGTACCAGAGCTCGGGCACCGACGTCGGCTGGAAAGCCGCCGCCCAAAACCTCTCTGACATCAACGCCATGGGCGCCACCGCCACCTCCCTGGTGGTCAGCCTCACCCTGACGCCCAGCACACCGGTGGACTGGGTGGAAGACTTCGCAGACGGCATCAACCTGGCCCTGCGTGAGCTGGGTGCCACCCAGTGTTCGGTAGCTGGCGGGGATTTGGGCCGCGGTACGGAAATTTCCGTTACCGTCGCCGTCCTGGGAACGCTCGACGGCGTGGCCCCGGTCCTGCGCTCCGGCGCCAAGGTGGGGGACACCGTGGCCGTGGCCGGCACCCTGGGCCGCTCAGCTGCCGGACTGGCCCTGCTGGAGTCCAATCTTCCCGTTGCGGCGCTGAGTGCCGAACAGCTTTCCCTGGCAAGGAATCAGAGCAGGCCACGGCCCCCGTTGGATGCCGGCCCGTTGGCCGCCACAGCCGGGGCAACGGCCATGATGGACATCTCCGACGGGCTGGTCAGGGACGGAGAACGCCTGGCCAACGCCAGTGGCGTGCAGCTGAACCTTGCAGCGGGAGTCCTGCAAGAATTTGCCGCCTACCTGGCCCCTGCTGCCGATGCATTGGGGGCTGACCCCATGGCATGGGTCCTCGGCGGGGGAGAGGACCACGGAATCCTCGCTACGTTCCCAGCGAACGCTCCGCTGCCACAAGGGTTCACTGTTATAGGCTCGGTAGCGGCGCTTGCGCCGGAAAGTACGGGCGTCGCTGTTGGGGGACTGCCCGCCAACTCTGTGGGATGGGATCACTTTGCACACTAAAATTGCCGCAAATGCGCAGGCGATGAGGCGGTGGCTCAGCAAAGCGGAGACGGCGTTGGGAAATCACAGCGACAGGCTGAACGCGATCAACATCTTTCCCGTTGCCGACGGTGACACCGGGACCAACCTTTACCTGACTGTCCGCTCAGCCGCAGAAGCGCTGGATACCCTGGACGCCGCCGTGACGGACGTTGGGGAAGTCCTGGCACATGCGGGCCAGGCCGCTATGGAAAAGGCGCGCGGAAACTCCGGCACGCTCTTCTCCGTGTTCCTCTGCGCCGCCGCAGAACCCATGCGCGGACACCAGCGTCTGAGCGCCAACCTGCTGGCCACTGCACTACACCGTGCCCAGATCCGCGCCTGGACAGCGCTCAGCGACCCCGTACCAGGAACCATGCTCTCCATCATGGAAGCCGCAGCCGTCGCCGCAGCAGAAATCGACTCCCTGCACCCGGGCGATGACAGCAACCATGCCCTGGGCGTCACCCTCGACGCTGCGGTAGCCGCAGCGCTTGCGGCCGTGGTGGATACCGAAGCCCAGCTGGATGCCCTGCAGGCCGCCAGCGTGGTGGACGCCGGCGGCGTAGGGATGCTGCTGATTTTCGACTGCCTGCGTTCCGTGGTCCTCGGGGAGGAGCTCCAGGGTGAACTCCTGGACGGCCTCAGCGGTTACGACGTCCAGTCCCCGCACATCCACACGGCAATGCCCGTGGATGACGGCGTCGAGGTCATGTGCACCATCAGCCTCTCGCCCCTAGATGCCGCCACGCTGCGCCAGCACCTGGATGAGATGGGCGATTCAGTGATCATGAGCCAGGTAGGCGGCGGCGAAGCACCCGACGGTACCTACCGATGGCGGGTCCACGTCCACGTCCCCACGCCAGGACCAGCCGTGGAGCTCATCCGGTCCCTGGGTACGCCCACGGAGATCTCCATCAGCGCGCTCGCGGAAGCCACGGACCCCAATGCCCCCAGCGGGTCAGGGACTGCCGGCGACGTATCCGCCGGACCCGGGACCGCGCACCAGCTGGGCCAGGACCACGCCACGGACCTGGTGGACACCATGGACTTCGGCGGGCATGAACGCTGAGTTTGACCTTGGTCTGGAGCGGCGGATCGGAAAGCGTTCTGCGGCCGTCATTGAAAAACACCTGGGCATAACCACCGTAGGCGGCCTGCTGAACCACGTGCCCCGGCGCTACCTGGACCGCGGTGAGTTGACCCCCATTGCGGACCTGCCCATGGATGAGGACGTAACCCTGATAGCCAGGGTCCTGTCCACCAACTCGCGCAGCATCGCCAAAACCCAGGCCCGGCGTGCCCTGCAGGTGACCGACGTCGTCATTTCCGACGAATCCGGGGGCACCTCGAGCAGTTCCCCGCACATGGTTGCGAGCACCCTGAAGGTGACGTTCTTCAACGGCTTCCGCGCCAAGGCAGAGTTGCTGCCCGGGCGCCGTGCCATGTTTTCCGGCAAGGTCACCCGTTTTGGCGGGGCGCTGGGCCTGACCAATCCGGACTTCCAGCTCTTTGACGATGATCCCGAGATGACGGGAAAAACCCCAGAAGAACTCGCCGCCATGCCCGTTCCGGTGTACCCGGCCACGGCCAAACTCAGCAGCTGGTCCATCCAGAAAGTCGTTGCAACGCTGCTTGAGACGGTGGACCTTGAGACCCTAACCGATCCGCTGCCCCGGGACATTACGGCGCGGGAGAAATTCCTGTCCCTTCCCGAGGCATACCGGTTGATCCACACTCCCGAGACATCCGCCGACTGGCCGCGGGCACAGAAGCGGTTTCGCTACCAGGAAGCGCTGGTGCTGCAGACTGCCCTGGCCAGGCGCAGGGCAGAACACGCAGGCCAGGAAGCCACAGCTCGCAAACCCACAGGCAACGGGATTCTGGCCGCCTTTGACCAGCGGCTGCCCTTCACACTCACGGCCGGGCAACTCTCAGTGGGCAAGACCCTGGCTGCGGAACTTGCCCGCCACCACCCCATGAACCGGCTCCTGCAGGGGGAGGTGGGCTCCGGAAAAACCATTGTGGCGCTGCGGGCGATGCTCCAGGTGGTGGACGCTGGGGGACAGTCCGCCCTCCTTGCACCCACGGAAGTCCTCGCCGCGCAACACGCCATCTCCATCCGCCGGACCCTGGGCACCCTGGCACGTGACGGGATGCTGGGCGGCCTCAGCGAGGACGGAGTCCACCTCACGCTGCTGACCGGATCCATGAGTACCGCCGCGAAGAAGCAGGCGCTGCTTGATGCCGCGTCCGGGACAGCGGGCATTGTCATTGGCACCCACGCGCTGCTCAGTGAGCACGTCAGCTTCTATGACCTGGGCCTGATTGTGGTGGACGAACAGCACCGGTTCGGTGTGGAGCAGCGTGATGCCCTCCGTGCCAAGGCCAGCCAGCCCCCGCATTTGCTGGTCATGACCGCTACACCCATCCCGCGCACAGTGGCCATGACCGTTTTTGGTGACCTGGAGACCTCCGTCCTTGACGAGCTCCCCGCTGGCCGGGCACCCATCACCACCCATGTGGTGGGCCTGACCGAGCACCCCGCCTGGTGGGACCGGATCTGGACCCGCGCCAAAGAGGAGATCACCGCAGGTCACCAGGTCTATGTGGTGTGCCCCAGGATTGGGGAGGACGACGACGGCGACTTTAGCCCCGGAGAAGCCGCGCCACCGCCAGAGGGCGGCAGCACTGGGGCCCGGGAACTTGCCTCCGTGACCGCCGTCGTGGAGGCCCTCGCGCTGGAACCCGCCCTGGCCGGAGTCCGGGTGGCTGCCCTGCACGGCAAGCAGGACCCTGCCCTGAAGGCCGAGACCATGGCCGACTTCGCAGCCAACAAGATCAACCTGCTGGTCTCCACCACCGTCATTGAGGTGGGGGTGGACGTTCCCAATGCCACCATGATGGTGCTCCTGGACTCTGACCGTTTCGGCATCTCACAACTGCACCAGCTGCGTGGCCGCGTGGGCCGTGGGGGACTGCCCGGAACCTGCCTGCTGGTCACCACGCTGGAACAGGGGCATCCCAGCCGGCAACGCCTGGACGCCGTGGCAGCCACCACCGATGGCTTCGAACTGTCCCGCAGGGACCTCGAAATGCGACGGGAGGGGGACATCCTGGGTGCCTCGCAGTCAGGTGGCCGCTCCACCCTGAACCTGCTGAGGGTCCTCAAGCACGAATCGATCATTGCCGATGCCAGGGAGGACGCGCAGCGCATCATTGGCGCTGACCCAAACCTGAGTGGTCACCCGGCCCTGGCGGAAGCCATCAACGAATATCTGAATCCAGAGAAAGAGGCCTTCCTTGAACGCGGCTAGCTTTTTGTCCACCAGCGCAGGACACCCGGCGTGAGCCGGATCATTTCCGGTGCTGCAGGCGGAACCCCACTGACAAGTGTTCCCGGAACCATGACTCGGCCCACCACGGACCGCGTCAAGGAAGCCCTGTTCTCCCGGCTGGACGCCTTTGACATCATTGCCGATGCCCGGGTCCTTGACCTGTACTCCGGCTCCGGATCCCTGGGGGTGGAGAGTGGCAGCCGGGGAGCGGCCACCGTGGACCTGGTGGAATTTGATGGCAAGGCCAGTGCCGTGTGCCAGCTCAACGCAGCGATCATCGACAAGGTCCTGGGCCGCAGGATTGTGCGCGTGCACCGGGCCAAGGTGGAGCAATTCCTGGAGCGCGCCGCCCCGGAGACCACCTGGGACCTGGTCTTCATGGACCCGCCCTACCCGGTAGACCAACTCACGCTGGCCGACGTCCTGGAACGCCTGGCGCCGCACCTTGCCCAGGGCGCCGTGGTGGTGGTGGAACGCTCAGCACGCACAGCGGAGCCACAGTGGCCCACGGCGATGGAACGGTTTGCCGAGAAAAAGTACGGCGAGACGCGGCTGTGGTTCGCGGAGCCAGTGACTGCCGAGGCTACCGAAGGCCAAGCTCCAGCAGGTGACTAACCCGCCGCGAGCCTGTCCAACCCTGCTCCCGTGAGGACGGTGGCCGGGTGCGGGCCGCGCGCCGTCAGCGCCGCAGTCCACCGTTCCGGCCACGGCCCCTGGGTGCCGGTGAGGATGATGTTGCCTGGGTAGCGTCCGGCGAACATGCCCGTTTCGGCAAACGCAGCAACATCTTGAACTGCCCCGCGCAGGGCAGTGATCTGGCTGCGGACCAGGCTCAGCTCTGGCTCGTCGCCAACGTTGACAATCAACACGCCCCGTTCACTCAACGTTGCTGCCACCTCCTGGTAGAACTCGGTGCAGGCAAGGTGCTCCGGTGCTTCCGGCCCAGAGAAGATATCCAGGATCACCACATCGAAGCGCTGGCCGGTGGGCAGGTCGGCGAGAGTGGCCCGGGCGTCTCCCACCACCGTGTGCAGGACAGTGGCCTCCGGCAGCGGCAGGTACTCCAGCACAAAGTCCAGCAGTTCACCTGAGAGGTCCACAGCCCACTGGTGTGAACCGGGCCTTGTTGCCTGGATGTACCTGGCGAGCGTCAGAGCGCCGGCCCCCAGGTGCAGGGCGCTGATAGGTTCACCCCACGGTGCCGCCAGATCCACCACATGGCCAATGCGACGCAGGTACTCATAAAAAATATCTGCCGGGTCCGCCAGATCAACATGGGACTGCTCGGCACCGTCAATACTGAGCACAAACCCACCGTCGGTGAACTCATCGGCCTCAAGCGCCGCGTCCTGGCCGGTGCTCTCCAGGAAGATCCGCTGCACAGGGGATGCTTGTGGTGGGGATGACTGCGTTGCGTCCGCCGTTGTGGGTTCGCCGGGGTGCTGAGGTGCGGCCATCAGAGCTTGTCCTTCAGGGTAGCGAGCCGGTGTGCGGCTTCCTTGAGCAGGTCAACCTTCTTGCAGAACGCGAAGCGCAGGAGGCTGCGCGTTCGCTCGGCTCCTTCGGGGTGACAAAACACAGGAATGGGGACGGCTGCCACCCCCACAAGTTGCGGTAATCGCCTGGCGAGAGTGACGGCGTCGTCAATCCCTAACGGCGCGGTATCCACGGTGATGAAGTACGTGCCCTGCGAATCGAACACGTCAAAGCCGGCTGCCTTCAATCCGGCGCCCAGAATGTCCTTCTTGGCCGCCAGTGTGTTTGCGGCGCGGGTGAAAAACTCGTCCGGCAAGCCCAGGCCCAACGCCACAGCACCCTGGAACGGGGTCCCGGAACTGTAGGTGGTGAACTGCTTGACGGTCCGCACTGCGGCAACCAGTGCCGGTGGACCACTCAGCCAGCCAATTTTCCAGCCGGTGAAAGAGAACGTCTTCCCCGCCGAGGAAATGGTCAGGGTCCGGTCCAGCGCACCGGGCAGGGTGGCCACGGGGATGTGCGGGACACCAAAAGTGAGGTGCTCATAGACCTCATCGGTGAGAATCACGACGTCGTGGAGTTCAGCCAGGCGCACCACCTCGGCCAGGATATGACGCGGAAAGACAGTCCCGGTGGGGTTGTGGGGATTATTGACCAGGATGATTTTGGTACGGTCCGTGAACGCCGCAGCCAGCGCTCCAAGGTCCGGCAGGAAATCCGGAACAAGCAGTGGAACGGTGACGTGGGTGGCGCCGGTTAGGGAGATCATGGCGCCGTAGGAGTCATAGAAAGGTTCGAACGTGATGACCTCGTCACCCGGGCCAGTGAATGCCAGCAGCGCCGCGGCTATGGCCTCCGTGGCGCCAGTGGTGACGATCACGCCTTCCTCGGGATCCGGGGTGAGCCCATAAAACCGCTCCTGGTGTGCGGCGATTGCCTGACGCAGCACTGGAAGGCCCTTGCCCGGCGCGTATTGGTTGGCGCCGTCATTGATGGCAGCCTGGGCTGCATCCTTCATGACCTGTGGGCCGTCCTGGTCCGGGAAACCCTGCCCCAGGTTGATTGCGCCGGTACTGAGTGCCAGGGTGGTCATTTCCTCAAAAATGGTGACTGCCAGGGTTCCGTCTCCACCGAGGAGGTTGGCGCCCCTGGCCGCGTGCTGCCACGGTTCATCCCTGCTTTCCGGCGGGGTCTGCGCTGCCGGATCCGGGTGTTGGTGGGCATCCTGCTGGGAGGCTCTGGTTAGGTCAGGAGTATCGGCCGGCTGCATCCAGTCATCGTAGCCTGCGGGGGTGGGGCCACGGCTGAAGCTTCAGGGATGCATGCAGGCGATTTCCTGATGGCGCAGCCCGCGGATGACGGCCGCAGAACCATTCCCCGCAGACACCCCGTTGCTGATTCCCATACGGTAAATTCATGACTATGCGACGCGCAGTATGCCCAGGCTCCTTTGATCCCATCCACCACGGCCACCTTGAGGTTATTGCGCGCGCCTCCGGCCTGTTCGATGAAGTGATTGTGGCTGTATCCACCAATCCCGCCAAGAAGTACAGATTTTCCCTGGCGGAACGCATCAGCATGGCCCAGGAAACGTTGGCTTCGCTCCGGGGGATCGTGGTGGAGCCTGCCAGTGACGGCCTGCTCGCCGAATATTGCCGCGCGCGGGGCGCATCGGCAATCGTCAAAGGGCTGCGCTCGTCCTCGGACTTTGACTATGAACTGCCGATGGCAACCATGAACCGTCAGTTGAGTGGTGTTGAAACGGTCTTCCTGCCTGCCGAATCTCGCTATCTGCACCTGTCCTCCACCTTGATCAAGGAAGTTGCCGGACTGGGCGGAGACGTCTCCGACTATGTACCCCGCTCCGTCTTGAAGAGGCTCCTTGCGGGCGAGCCGTCCCCGCAACCGCAGCCCGACCTGTAGGGTTGACCGGTACCTGCAGGCCTGATGGCCGCAAGGACCAGGCTGGAAAGTAGCGGATCCGTCCGCTGGCACCTCCCGGTTTGAGTCCTTCCGGGTGTTCGGGCTAAGATGATACGTCGGTCATATGTTCAACAGGAGTTCTCATTAAACGGAATGCAAGTTCGCCCTTGGTAATTGATGTCAAGGACCTTGGACGCAGTCCGGGTAGCATGCGAGTTCTTGAAGAGCACGTTGCTGCGCCGAGTGATCTTGGTGTCGCGCTGATTGGTGTTCAGGAAGGCTCGGATGTCGAGCTCGCCCTGAGGCTTGAGGCCGTATACGAAGGAATTTTGGTATCGGGAACCGCTGCCGTCGACGTTGTTGGCGAATGTGGCCGATGCCTGGATCCCCTTGGCTACGACCTTGAGGTTGATATACAGGAACTTTTCTTCTACGAGGGCAATGTGCCCAAGGCGGAGGAAGGCGAAGAAGAGCAATATCGCGTTGATCACGATCTTATCGATCTTGAACCGGTGTTGCGGGACGCAGTTGTAACAATGCTGCCGTTCCAGCCGGTGTGCCGGGAAGACTGCCAAGGCTTGTGCTCCGAATGTGGAGCCCGCCTGGAAGACGAGCCGGGGCACCACCACGAGGTCTTGGATCCTCGCTGGGCTGCCCTAGCTGATATGGCTAAGCCTGACCGGCAAAACTGATTTGTACGTGTTGATCTAGAGAGAAATGAGTTAGCCGTGGCTGTCCCGAAGCGGAAAATGTCTCGCTCGAATACCCGCGCCCGTCGCTCCCAGTGGAAGGCAACTGCCCCCCACCTGGTGAAGACCGTAGAGAACGGCCAGGTTACTTACAGCCTGCCGCACCAGGCAAAGGTCGTCACCGACTCTGCTGGTACTGCGCTGTTCCTTGAGTACAAGGGCCGCAAGGTCGCAGACGTCTAATCGGCCACACGGCTGATGACGTCTTCAACTGAAGAGCTTCTGAAGCGTCTCGGTGTCTCCATTGACGCCGGGACGCTTCGTCTTGCTCTGACACACCGTTCCTACGCATACGAAAACGGCGGGATCCCCACCAACGAACGCCTGGAATTCCTGGGCGATTCAATTCTGGGTTTCTCCGTGACCGATGCGCTCTACAGGGATAACCCGACCCTGCCCGAGGGAGAACTGGCCAAACGCCGCTCTTCAGTTGTCAGTACCCGCGCACTTGCCGGTATTGGCCGCAGCCTGGGCATTGGCGAGTTCATCTACCTGGGCCAGGGTGAGATCATCACCGACGGCAAAAACAAGGCCTCGATCCTTGCAGACACCATGGAGGCGCTGATTGGCGCCACCTACGTCTCCAATGGGATTGAGATCGCCCGGCAGCTTGTCATGCGCCTGGTGGGAGACCTGCTGAACGACGCCGCGTCCCTGGGCGCCGGTACTGACTGGAAGACGAACGTCCAGGAGCTTGCAGCAAACCGTCACCTGGGTGCCATCCAGTACGTAGTGGAGGGCTCCGGCCCGGACCACGCGCGGATCTTCAACGCGGTTCTGAATGTCGGCGGAGTTCCGTACGGAAAAGGCGCTGGCCACTCCAAAAAAGAAGCCGAGCAGGAAGCTGCGGCTGATGCCTGGCAGGTCCTCTCCGCTGCGAAGGCCGTACCCAAAAAGGCGACGACCAACGGTGCCGCTCTTCCGACGTCGGACCCAACCGGAGCCGTCCCGTCAGTGTCCCCACTCTCCACGTGAGCCTCCGTGCCTGAACTGCCTGAAGTTGAGGTGGTCCGCCGCGGCCTGGTGAGCTGGGCGCTGGGGCGCACCATCACCGCTGTCGATGTCCTGGACCAGCGGTCTATCCGACGCCACGCACTGGGAGTCCATGATTTCCGCGGCAATCTTGAGGGTACTGTCATTCGCGACGTTGTGCGCCGCGGCAAGTTCCTCTGGCTGCCGCTCGCTGAGCCCGGTGCAGCTCCCGATTCCATTCCCACCGTGGCTTTGATGGCGCATCTGGGGATGAGCGGCCAGCTCCTCATGCAGGGCAACAGCGTGCAGGACGAGAAGCACCTCAAGGTCCGGCTGCGGCTTAGTGGTGAGGCAGAGAAGCCGGAGCAGTTGAGGTTTGTGGACCAGCGGATCTTCGGTGGGCTGTTTGTCACAACACTGATTCCCACGAACGACGGCGGCCCTGGCGGGCTCTCCGAGACGCCGCTGCCGGTGATTGCCGCTGAGGCTGCCCACATTGCCCGCGATCCGCTGGACCCAGCGTTCTCCTTCGAGGCTTTTTATGCGCGGCTGCGGCAACGTAAGACAGGTCTCAAGCGCGCACTGCTTGATCAGGGCCTCGTTTCTGGAATCGGCAACATCTACGCTGATGAATCGCTGTGGCGGGCCAAGCTGCATTACGCGCGCCCGACCGAAACGCTGCGTCGCGCCGATGCCCTGCGCGTGCTGGACACGGCGCGTGATGTCATGGGTGACGCACTGGCTGCGGGCGGGACCAGTTTTGACGCTTTGTACGTCAACGTCAACGGTGCCTCCGGCTACTTCGACAGATCGCTCAACGCCTACGGGCAGGAAAACAAGCCGTGCCCCCGGTGTGCTGCTGTTGGCCTGACCTCGCTGATCAAACGTGAGCAATTCATGAACAGGTCCTCGTTCACCTGCCCCGTCTGCCAGCCCAAGCCACGGAACGGGCATTGGTAGGCAGACACGCTCACACGCGGTGCTTCTGCGACATCACCGTCTGCCCACTACTGACGGGCTCATGTGGAAACCCCCGGGAAAGTCAGCGGAAAAGATGTGGGAAAACGGCATGCGTTCCGGCATCCGCGGTGCCACACTGAAGCCATGTTGATGAAAAGACTCGCCCTGGTTGGGGCCGGCGTGGCCATCGTCCTGGCCGGCGGGGCACTTGTCCTGGACGGTCTCAGCAACGGGTCCGCGGACGTAGTAGCCGGAGCGAAACCCGGGGTCTCCGCTGAAGCCAGCCCGACGGCGTCGTCCGTCCCTGGAACTTCCACCCCCAGCGGCAGTCCCACCAGCACGCCCCGTGGTTCCGACGAAGCTGCTTCGTCACCAACGGGCCCGGCAGCCACCACCCCCGCTGGCCCGCAAGCCGACGCAGCAGCGCCCCGGGTCCTCGAAGTACCCCAGCCGGTCAGCTCGGGGCCAGTTAGCCTTCCTGCACCGGAACCGCTGAAGGCGCTGGTCAGCAGTCCGCTGCCGGACGTGGCAGTAAGCCAGGGAAAGATTGTGGACGGATTTCCCACCGACGTGGTGGTGTTGCCAGTAGGGACCACAGTCATTACAACAGGCGTGGCCAGCTCCGACGGAGTGCTGCAGGCAACTGCCGACGGAATCGTAGCCGTGACGCCCGAGCAGTTGCTGGCACACTTCCAGCAGTCCCTGCTGCCCCTTGGGTTTGTCTCGACAACAGCGCCGTCAGGCCAAGAACAGCAGGCGCTGGCCCTGACACGTGGGAACGACTCCGTCAACGTCACCACCTCCGTGACAGGCACCGGCAGCACCCGCTTCACGCTGCTCGCAAACCTCCACACCGAGCCGGAAGCCTGATTCGTGTACCTCTCCATGGCCGACCGAAAGGGCGGCGCAACTGACGAGCCCGTCGAGGAGTCCGCCGGGACCGGGATCCAGGCGCCTGTCCCCGTCAAGGCGACCACCCGCCGTTCCCTTCGGCCCTTCAGACTCTCCCCGGTGATCTTGTCCCTGGGGGTGGTGAGCATGCTCACCGATGTGTCTTCCGAATCCGTAGCTGCGATCCTTCCGCTCTATCTCACCGGATTCCTGGGACTGTCCACCATTGCCTTCGGCATCATTGATGGAATCAACCAAGGTGCCAGTGCGCTGGTTCGCATTGCGGCAGGCTGGGCCTCGGACCGGATGGGACACCCCAAGCGCATTGCTATTGCCGGATACGGGCTCTCGATGCTCGCGCGGGTGGGCTTCCTCTTCGCCGGTGGATTCTGGTCCATTGCCGGGCTGATCGCTGGCGACCGAATTGGCAAAGGAATCCGCACTGCACCGCGCGATGCCCTGATCACCATGTCAGCACAGCCTGAGCACCTGGCCAGGCATTTTGGAATCCACCGGATGCTTGACAACATTGGCGCGGCACTTGGGCCGTTGCTCGCGTTCTTCATCCTGATGCTCATCCCCAACGGTTACGCAACAGTGTTTGTTGTGTCCCTGGCTTTCGCCGTGATCGGAGTGGTTGCCCTGGTGCTGCTGGTTCCCGACCTGCGACCGGGGACCTGGGCCGGAAGGAACGCTGGGCGACAGCGTGCCGAGGTGGCTGCGGACATGCCCAGTGGTGCTGCGGTGGCTGCGGACATGCCCAGTGGTGCCGCAGCGCAGCGTGCTGAGAAAGCGACCCGACCGGCACTCCTGGTGTTCCGGTGGTCCCTTTTCCGCGAACCTGGGCTGGGTAGGCTCCTGGTGGCGGCAGGACTTCTGGGATTGCTGACAGTGGGCGACGGGTTCATTTACCTGGTTCTCCAGGATCGGGATGCTTTTGCCGTCCAGTGGTTCCCGCTGCTGTACGTCGGAACCAATGTGGCGTTCCTGCTTTTTGCGATTCCCATGGGTCGGCTGGCGGACAGGTGGGGGCGGGGCAGGGTATTTGTTGCCGGACACGCTGCCCTCCTGGTGTGCTATCTGCTCGCTGCGGCACCGCTCACGGGGTTGGGTCCCACGCTGGCCTGCCTGGCCCTGCTCGGAATCTTCTACGCGGCTACTGACGGGGTGCTGGCCGCGCTGGCCAGCCGCCTGGCTCCAGCGCACCTGCTGGCCACCGGAATCGGGGCCGCCCAGACCGTTGTGGCGCTGAGCCGAATGGCAGCATCCGCACTGTTCGGCGTCCTCTGGTTCGCCGTCGGGCCCTCCACTGCCATGGTGATTGTGAGCAGTGCCCTGGCGGTGGCGGTTGCGGTATCAGCCGTGATCCTGCGTGGCGCCACAAAGCAGGAAGCTGCTGCGTGAGCCCGGAACTTTCGACGCCGGTCACTGCCCGAACACGCTGGATCATCCTGCTGGTAATAACCGGGGTGGTGCTCGCTGGTGCGGGGGTATATGCAGTGAGTGCTTTCCAGCGTTTCCAGCAGGGCCAGCTGGCCGGATCGAGCGTCAAGGTAGCAAGCGGCGACACTGCCCTGCCAGTGGAACCGTTTGTCCTCTTCCGAAATACTGCTGCAGGTCAGGGCTACGGGAAGGCTGCGACGGTGCCGCTTGATGACGTTCAGGGCGCGCGGTCCGTGAGCGGTGTGGCTTGCGACAGGGTCTACGGCAACCACCAATCGATGGTGTGCCTGCGGACAAACCGCGGACTCGTGACCAGTTTCGAAGCGGCTGTCTATAACGCCGACTACCAGCAGGGGAGCAGCGAAGCCGTACCCGGTGTTCCCAGCCGGGCCCGGATTGACCCTACCGGCACCATGATGTCCTCCACCGTCTTTGTTACAGGACACTCTTACGCGGGGAGCGGTTTCTCCACTGAGACAGTTATCCGCCCACTTGCCGGCGGGGATAGCCCCGGGAACCTGGAAAAATTCACGTTTATTGTCAACGGTGAAACCGTGACCGCCACTGACCGCAACATGTGGGGTGTGACGTTTGTACCCGGTGACCCGGACTCCTTCTACGCCACGACGTCGTCCTCCGGGCGATTGTGGTTGGTGCGTGGCAGCATTTCCGCACGGACGCTGACCGCGGTTCACGACGGTGTGGAGTGCCCCTCCATTTCGCCGGATGGAACCCGGATAGGATTCAAGAAAAACACGGGAACCCAGGTGGCGCCGCACTGGAAGATCGCCGTACTCGACCTTGGATCGGGTATGGAAACGGTGCTTGCCGAAACCGCATCCGTGGACGACCAAGTGGAATGGCTGGACAACGACTTCCTGCTCTACGGCCTGCCGCGGGCAGATCAGCCAGGCGATTCCGACATCTGGAAGATCCCTGCAGTCCAGGATTCAGCGCCAGAGCTGTTTATTGAGCACGCCTGGTCCCCATCGGTGGTCCACTAGGGCGCTGTTGGGCTTGAACTGCCCACGCCGCAGGAGTTGGGCCGGTCAAGACCGCGCATGCGGATTCCGGCAATTCCAACAGGTGCGGTCAAAGGGAACATACCTGGTGCTGGCCCGCTACCTCCAGAAGCTCATCGAGATGCGGTATGGGCACCTTACCGAGGATCCCACTCGCAGATAGTTCGTCTGAGTAGTGAGAGTGAAACGGTCAGTCCATGGCTAGTGCTCGAACGCGGGGGACCGCACCCCACTGCAGGTCACTTTTGTGACCACCTTTGCGTGGAACCTCACTTGAGCGGGCTGAACACCACATCGACAAAGTAGTTTGTAGAAAGCGATGACTGGGTTGGCACCGTAGTTCCTGCGCCGAAGCGGTAAAGGCCATTTTGGCCCGACGGCGCTGTAAGGTTTCCGCTTGTCAACGTGGTGAGGAAGAACCCCGTGGTGTAGGAGAAACGTCCTACGGGCGCCGTGTAGGACACGACGTATTTTGCGCCGGGCGTCAGTTGCACAGGGGTCGAAAGAGCAGCTGTCTGCCAGCCGCTGGCGGTTTCGTTGCTGAATGTCACCTGTGCCAGACGGGTTCCAGTCGCATTCCACAGGGACCCCACATGAACCCCCGTGTTTCGGGTGCCCTTATAGAAGCGGATCCCCGTAACGGAGCCGGCTACCGATGCAGAGAACGATACGCCCAGCTCAGAAACGCGTGTCTCGATTGAGTTGGCAACAGCAGGTAAGCGGTTCGCCAGAAGGGTCTGATTAGGAGGATTTGCTGTGGTGAATTTCCAGGTCGTGGCGGCCAGGGCTGCCCCTGCGCTTGAGACAACATTTGATGCCGTCACTGTCACCACCGTATTGGCCGGTAACCATTGCGCTGGCGTGACAACCAGGGTTTTTGCATCCGCTGACAGCGCCGTGGTTGCGGAGACAGCTGCGGACCCGGCCAACAACGTCAGAGATCCACCGGGGGCCAGGGCTTCCGACACGGTGAGGCTGGGTTTGACGTCCCGCGATACAGCTGTGGCGTTCGGGGCTGGCGACTGCGATACGACGGAGACGGGTGGCGCCGCTGGAATCGTCGGCGTCGGCGTCGGTGTGGGTGTCGGTGTCGGTGTGGGTGTTGGTGGTGCCGTCGGGGTTGGTGTCGCTGTTGGGGTCCCTGCTGTAGCAAAGACCACGTCCACCAGGTAACTGGCACGTGATGTGGCGCCCGGGAACGGTCCAGGGTAGGCGAAGGCGCCTGAACTCTCCGCTGTCCGCAGCGGCCCACTGGTGAACCCGGTATCGAAACCGCCCGCAGTATAGGAGTAGGTGCCGGTGGGTGTTGTATAGGCCGCTATGTACTCCGTGTCCGCAGCCACCGTAATGGGCTGGTCGAATGTGGCGCTCTGCCAGCCGGCCGTGGACTCATTGGCAAAAGTCACGGTGCCCAGTTGCTGGCCACCGACGGTGAAGAGGTATCCCGTGTGGGTCCCGGTGTTGCCTGCAGATTTGTAGTAGCGGATACCGGTGATGGTGCCGGCGGAACTGCTCGCGAACCGAACGCCCAAGGTCAGTGCGGTGCCGTCGGCAACCTCCGCGGTGGTGGGTGTGACGGTGTCCTGGTAGAGCGTACACGGGCACGTTCCCTCGACTCGCGGCTCGGGAACTGTGCTGAAAGTCCATGTTGCACCAGCGCTCACTTGCTGTCCTGACGTGGAGATTGCAGCCAGGGTGGCAGTGAACGTTCCGGCCGGCGGCAACGCGGCGTCAGGAGTGAAAGTCACCTTCCTGCTCACGGTGTCGTAGGCAGTGGTTCCCGGGATGGTTGCGCCAGCGGCCGTTTTGAGGCCCAACGTCACTGAACCTGCGGTGGCAGGGGCAGACAGCGTGGCGGAGACGATGCTGGTGAGGGCCGCACTGGATGATCCGCCGAGGGGCGATTGGTTGCCAGCACTAAAAGGTTGCTGCGGGTACTGGACCATGACGTCCACCAGGTAGCTGGCGGATGATCGACTCCCAGGATAGTCGGCGGAGTAGGAATAGCTGCCAGCGTCCGAGTTTGCCCGGAGATTGCCCACACTGAGTCCGGGACCGAAACCATTGACTGTTGCCGAGTATGTTCCGGTGCTCGACTTATAGGCCACCACGTATTCTG
Organism: Pseudarthrobacter sp. PS3-L1; assembly: GCF_030063285.1. Taxonomy (GTDB): domain Bacteria; phylum Actinomycetota; class Actinomycetes; order Actinomycetales; family Micrococcaceae; genus Arthrobacter. The sequence goes on from NZ_JASISU010000005.1 coordinate 106,109, forward strand.
TGTTGGCGCTCATGCTGACGGGTTGGCCGAATGTGGCGCTCTGCCACCCCTGACTGCTCTCGTTGGCGAAGGTTACGGTGGCCAACTGCTGTCCGGTCCCGGAGAACAGGTATCCGGTGTGGGAGCCGGTGTTGGCCGCTGTCTTGTAGAAACGCAGACCGGTCACAGTCCCATCGGCGACGCTGGCGAAACGCACTCCCAGCGACAGCGCGGTCCCATCCTTGATTTCCTGGATTCCGGGAACTGTGGCATCCGAGAACAGTCCGCAGGGGCATACGCCCGCCACGGGCGCTGCCTGCACAGTGGTAAACGACCAATTCCCGCCTGCCGTGATGGCTCCGCCGGTGGTGTCCGACGCCGAGAGTGTAGCCGAGTAGGTTGTTGCAGTTCCGAGCGGCCCAACGGGCGTGAAGACTGCCTTGCGGGTGGCCGCATCGTAGGTGGTGCTGCCGGCGACTGTGGCGCCGTCTGAGCTCTTCAGTGTCAGAACGACGCTTGCTGTGTTGATCGGCTTGGACAGTGTGGCACCCACGGTGGTGTCCTGGGGGACCGATGATGAACCGGGAAGCGGGAATTGAGTCGTCGCCGACAGAGGTGTGTTGTCCGTGGTCTCGAAGAGAGCGTCAACGAAATAGTTGCCGCCACCAAAATTCGACGTTGGCAGTGTTCCGGGCTGACCGTAGACTCCGGCTGGCTGGGCACCGAAACCGCCGGCAACAGTCAAAGGAGGCTGCGCTGATCCGAAGCTCGCCCATTGATAGGACTGAACTGCGTAGCGGCCCACGGGTGCTGTGTAGGAAATGGTGTATTTCTGCCCGGCGGTGACGGGGACCGAAGCGGGAAACTTTACCTTCTGCCAACCGGATGCCGTCTCGGCAGTGAAGGTTGCTGTGGCCAGGCGTTCGCCCGCCGCATTCCACAGGGACCCTGTGTGCGTTCCGGTGTTGGCAGCGCTCTTGAAGAACCTCGCCCCGCTGATGAAGCCATCGACGCTGGGGGTGACCTGCAGGCCCAACTCATACGAGCCGCCGTCACCGGAATCGGCCACGGTGGGCACTTGATTTCCGAAAACGGAGTACGGGCCGGTCAGGAGCAGATTGCGCGTGGCGACGGTACCAATATTGGCGCTGTCATCTGTTGCCCGAACCTTGATGGTGGCTGTCGCCAGGCCTTTCTGGAGGTAGTTGTAGGTCCAGTTCTGTTTTCCCTCGGCTGCGCGCCAGGTGGTACCACCGTCCGTGGATACCTCCACGCCGGCCACCTGGCCGCCCACGTCGGTGGCAGTCCCGGTGACAGTAACGCTGGTGCCGTGGGCTGCCGTGGTGCCTTCTGCAGGTGAAGTAATGGCCGACGTCGGACCTGTAGCGTCAGTGCTCGCTGTGGTTTGCGTCAAGGAAGGATCAAGGGTTCGCGCCTGTGCGCCCATGTCAGCGAAGAGGTTGACCTGTGCCTGCTGCATGCGGGAGTCCGCGGGTGCGCCATCGCCGTCGTGGAACTGGTCCAGGCCCCATGTCCATTGGACGGTCCCGGCTCCGAAGACAAGTGCACCACTGGCGGCTCGATAAAGGGTGACGTTGTGCGTGGTGGTACCGGCCTGGACCACGTTGCCGAAGTCCTGGAGGTATTGCGGGGTGGGACCGGTGCTGGTGGAAAGCCTGATCAGGCCAGCGGGGCGGAAGCCGTTGTCCAGGTCCTCGTCCGATTCATAGCCGATGGTGTGCGGCGCAAGAGCCTGGGAGGTTCCTGCCGCCAGGTTTGCCAGCGGCGTGTTGCGCCAGAGCCGCGTCTTGCCTTCCTCGGAGTTCACTGTGATGGGAAGGTCGGTGAAGTTGGAGACGTAGGCTGTCCCCGTTAATGCGTTTTCGGGCTTGCCGCCGCCATTGGCGGGCGCAGCGAAGCGCGGATCCCGCCATGTCCCGGTCCATCCCGGACTTGGATCAATCTTGGCGTTGGCCCAGGTTTCCTTATAGGACGTGATGGTTCGATGCGCGGAACCGTCAGTCGGTGAGGCGTCGAAGCTGGTGCGCCAGTAGACCTCGTTGCCGGACAGGAACTGCAGGTGTACGCCAGCATCACGTGCTGCCTCAACATTGGCCCGTTGCGCCCCTGACCAGTACTCGTCATGGCCCACGGACAGGAAGACCTTGTGGTTCAGGAGCTTTGCCCCGCTTCGGTCAGTGTCAGCGCTCGCGATGTAGCTGACGTCGTAGCCGTTCTTCTCCATGAACCGGACCAACGGATATTCGGCGCCGAAGTAGAAGTCCCGGCCCGCGGACTCTCCACGGGTGGCAAAGGGCCTGTTGTAACTGATCTTGTAGGCCCGGCCATTGGCGGCACCCTGGTAAAAGTCTGATCCGCCATAGGTGTTATATGCCTGCCAGGATGCATCGGAGGTCTGGAAGACGACGTCGGACTGGCTGGCGTCGTTACGGACCACAAAGGTGATGTGGCTCTTGCCGCCGGTATCAGCTCGCGTGAGAAGGGCCACGTACACTCCCGAAACGGCAGTTGCCGGGACCTGCCAGGTGGCCGAGACACCCCAGGTTCCGCAGTCGTAGAGTTCGGTGGTCACATCAGTGAGGCACTGTGGCTGGACCTGCTTCAGCACTGTAGGGGCGACGTCCGCCACCTTGCGGGCCCCCAGGCCCTGATACCAACCGGTGCGGAAGATAGCGATGGAGTAGTTCGCTGCACTGGTATCGATCTTAAAATCCACAGAATTGCCTGCATTGGTGCTCATCTGGGTGGCAAAGCCCTGGATCGCGGGATCACCAGCACCGTCGATGTCCCAGTCGGCCACAGGTGTCCCCGGCTTGGAATTCTCGCATGCAATGGCGTTGACTACTGGAGCGCACGGATCTGCCGCATTCGCTGCCGAGACCATGCCAAGGGGAAACTGCAGGAGTCCAGCTACGACCGCCAGGACGGTGATCATCACGCACCTGGCCAAGTACCTGGCCAGGAAGGGGCCGCGTTGCAGGCCCTGCCCGCGTCCGCCCCGGTATCTGTTGTTCAGGGGTGGGGGCTCGAACGGGACAGACATGAGGGCTCCTGGATCACTAGCGCGGTGGGTGAGGACGTTTCCAACAGGAAGTTCCAGGGCCGCTGCAGGTGCCCGTGGCATGATGGGGGTATCGCTGGGCGATACCAGAACATGCTGCGTGGCACCTGGTGCTCTGACTCTAGGTTCCCTCAAAAACCGCTGCAAGCGCAGATGTGGACTTAGTGCATAATCCGCAAAAGTGTGTGGATGTCCACATAGGGGCACAAATCCAAGGAACAGTCGGAGCTCGGCAGTAGATTTGATGTGCGGTACCCGCCGTGGCTGGAATTACCGGCACCCGCAATCCCAGGAGAAGCGAAGTACTTTGCACCTAAAGAGCCTCACCGTCAGGGGATTCAAGTCTTTTGCGTCAGCAACGACCTTCGACTTTGAACCAGGTGTCACTGCAGTGGTGGGACCTAACGGCTCAGGCAAATCCAACGTTGTTGATGCTCTTGCCTGGGTGATGGGCGAGCAGGGCGCCAAGACCCTTCGCGGCGGAAAAATGGAGGATGTCATTTTCGCCGGGACATCCGGACGGCCGCCCCTGGGCCGCGCACATGTATCACTGACCATCGATAATGCCGACGGCGCCTTGCCCATTGAATACAGCGAGGTCACGATCTCCCGGACCCTGTTCCGGAGCGGCGGCTCGGAGTACGCGATCAACGGTGCAGGGTGCCGCCTGCTGGATATCCAGGAGCTCCTCTCTGATTCGGGTCTGGGCAGGGAAATGCATGTCATTGTGGGCCAGGGGCAGCTGGACAAGGTCCTCCACGCCACCCCGGAGGAACGCCGTGGTTTTATTGAGGAAGCTGCTGGAATCCTCAAACACCGGCGGCGCAAAGAAAAAACGGTACGCAAGCTCGAAGCCATGCAGGCAAACCTGCAGCGTCTGAGCGACTTGACCGCAGAACTCCGCCGGCAGCTCACGCCCCTGGGAAAACAGGCTGAGGTGGCACGGCGGGCACAGACTGTTCAGTCAGATGTCCGTGACGCCCGGGCCCGGCTCCTGGCTGATGACCTGGTCTCGCTCCAGGAAGCACTTCGCCAAGATGTTGCCGATGAATCAGCCATGAAGGCGCGGCGGCTCAGCGTGGAACAGGACCTCGAAACCGGCCGCCGTCGCCAGGCTGAGCTGGAGCAGCTGGCAGCAGAAGCCACGCCCCGGCTCAATGCGGACCGCGATACCTGGTATCAGCTCACAGCGGTCCGCGAAAGATTCCGCTCCCTGGGAGCCTTGGCCCAGGATCGCAGCCGTCTGCTGGGTGCCGCGGATCCTGTCCCAGACACCGGCCGCGACCCCGATCAGCTGGACCGCCAGGCAGAACGGGTCCGGACGGACCATGCCGGGCTTGTTCGTGCCGTGGATGGCCACAGGGCTGCGCTGGCAAAGGCATCCCGGGTGAAGGGCGAAGCGGAAAGCGAAGCTGCCGCTGAAGACCGCCGTCTCACGGCTGTGCTCCGCGCTGCCGCGGACCGACGCGAAGGACTTGCCATGCTCGCCGGGAAGGTTGGTTCTGTCCGCTCCCGGGTGGAATCCGCCCAGGCCGAGGTAGGCAGGCTTCGGACATCGGTGGCCTCCGGCGCTGAGCGGACCCGTGCCGCCCAGGAAGAATTCACAGCCCTAGAATCCCAGGTTGCCAGTGTCGAAGATGGCGAGGAATCGCTGGATGCCGACTACGAGTCGGCCAGCGAAGCCCTCGATCAGATCACGGCGCACATTGCTGAGCTCACGGCTGCGGAGTCTGCCGCAAGCCGGGAACGCGACACCCTGACGGCACGCCGCGATGCCCTGCAGGTTGGCCTGGTCCGTAAGGATGGCGCCGCGCACCTGCAGGCCCTGGATCTGCCGGGAATTCACGGGCCGCTCTCCGAAGACCTGTCCATCGAGCCCGGATTCGAAACAGCCATCAGCGCAGCTCTGGGGTCAGCCAGTTCTGCCCTGCTGGTTGAGGATGCAGACTCGGCTGCCGCCGCTGTCCAGGTTCTGAAGGACGACGACGCCGGGCGGGCTGACCTGCTGTTGCCGGGGACCGCAGCAGCAAAGGCCGCCGCAGCCGAGACGTCAAAAGCCGAACCAGAGGTGTCTCGTTCTGGGCCGAGAACCGTGGACCTGCCGGCACATACACACTGGGCGCTGGACGTGATTCACGGCACCGCCAGGCTCCGTGAGGCAGTTGCACCACTGCTGGCGGGTGTTGTCATCGTTTCCTCCCTGACCGACTCACCTGACCTGCTGCAACGCCACCCTGAGCTGACACTGGTGACCAGGGAGGGTGACGTTCGCACCTCCGCCCTGTTGTCGGGCGGTTCCGCCACTGCTCCATCACTGCTTGAAGTCCAGGCGGCCGTCGATGACGCAGAGGCTCGGCTCAAGGATCTCACTGCGGACCTGGAGCGTAGCCGGTTTGCACTTTCCGCAGCGCGCTCGCAGCTCAAGGACGCCCAGATCCGTGCCGATACTGCCCTGGCCAAACTCCATGATTCGGACGCCCGGCTGGCTGCGGTTGCCGAGCGTCTGGGGCATCTGAACTCCGTGGTGCGCAGTGCTGCGGGCGAGAGCAAGCGACTCACGGACTCACTGGCAGCTGCCGAGACCAATGTGCAGGCCGAACAAGCAGCCCTGTCAGTAATTGCCGCACGGTTGGCGGCGGCGCAGGAAGCACCTGCCGAGGAAGAACCGTCCACAGAACACCGCGACGCGCTTGCGCTTGCGGCGCAGGCGGCCCGCGCGGCGGAAATGGACGCCAGGCTTGCCCTCCGCAGTGGCGAAGAGCAGCTCACAGCTACGGCCAACCGCGCCGAATCACTGGCCCGAGCGGCGGCCACAGAACGTAGGGCCCGCGAAGAAGCAGCGCATAGGGCCCGTCGGCGCCAAGCCCAGGCCAAACGCGCGGCAGCAGTGTCCGCTGCCGTTGAGATTGTTGCCGCACGGACAGATGTCTCGGTCCAGGCAGCCAAGGATGCCCTTGACGCTGCGGAGCACCAGCGCACGGTCCGTGACGCAGAACTGCAACAGGTCCGCAGCAGTACCGCAGAGCTGGCACGGGAGCTAACCGACCTGACCGATTCAGTTCACCGGGATGAGCTGGCGCGGGCCCAGCAGCAACTGCGCATTGAGGCGCTGGAAGCCCGGTCCATCGAGGAGCTTGGCTTGACTCCTGATGTGCTGGCCAGGGAGTTTGGCCCTTCTGTTCCCGTCCCCTTCGCCGCAGATGAGGCAGACAAGTGGGCAGCGCTTCGCGTCGAAGTGGATGAATCAGGTGCACCCGTGCCGGTGGGGAAACCCTTTGTGCGCGCGGAACAGGAAAAACGCCTCAAAAAAGCCCAGCGGGATCTTTCTGCGCTGGGAAAGGTCAACCCCTTGGCGTTGGAGGAGTTTGCCGCCCTCGAAGAACGCCACCAGTACCTCAGTTCGCAGCTCGAAGACCTACAGTCCAGTCGAAGGGATTTGCTCTCCATCATCAAGGAAGTTGATGACAGGGTACAAAAGGTCTTTGCCGAAGCTTTCGAGGATACCGCAGCCCAGTTCGTCGGCGTCTTCGGCAGGCTGTTCCCCGGCGGCGAGGGGAAGCTGGTCCTTACTGACCCGACAGACATGCTGACCACCGGAATCGACGTCGAAGCCAGGCCGGCTGGCAAGAAAATCAAGCGCCTTTCGCTACTCTCGGGCGGCGAGAGGTCATTGACCGCCGTCGCGCTGCTCGTGGCGATCTTCAAAGCCCGGCCTTCCCCGTTCTACGTGATGGATGAGGTCGAGGCCGCCCTGGACGACACCAACCTGGGTAGGCTGATCACCATTTTTGAGGAGCTACGGCAGTCCAGCCAGCTGATCGTCATCACGCACCAGAAACGCACCATGGAAGTAGCCGACGCCCTGTACGGAGTCACCATGCGCGGGGACGGCGTTTCTACAGTCATCAGTCAACGCCTGGACCCGGTTCCCTGACAGCGTTCCGCCTGCCCAGCAGTGGATTTGGCCCGCCAGCCGTCATGGATGACTGTGAGAAGCTAGGGGAGTGAATGACTTTCTCCCTTTAATCCTGTCCATTGTTGCTGCCCTTGCAGTGGTTGGCGCCCTGATTCCGGTCCTCATGAAGACCCGGCGCAATATCAAGCAGTACCCGGGAACCCGGGATGCCAACGACCCTGAAATTCCAGCTGGGCAGCCCGGCGGAACGCTCCTTGACGAACCGCCAACAGGACCAGGGACCGCAGCTGGCCCGACCGAGACATTTTCCGGCGTCGACGTTCCGGACGACGCGGCTGGCCTGGAAAAGATCACCACAGATACGCCACTTCCCGTTGCTGGACGCCTGGTCCGCCTGCGGGAACGCCTGAGCCGTTCGAACAATGCACTGGGCAAGGGCCTGCTGACGCTTCTTTCCGGCGACCGCATCGATGAAAATGTCTGGGACGAGGTTGAAGAGACCCTCCTGATGGCAGACCTGGGCACCGAACCAACGCTGCAGCTGATGGACGCACTGCGTGCACGCGTCAAAGTATTGGGGACCCGGAGTCCGGACCAGGTGCGCGAGTTGCTGCGTGAGGAACTGGTGAAACTGGTGGACCCTACGATGGACCGCACGCTCGCCACGGACAGGCATGATGGCAAACCCGCTGTGATGATGGTGGTTGGTGTTAACGGCGTGGGTAAAACAACAACCGTGGGCAAACTGGCACGGGTCCTGGTGGCCGAGGACAAGGACGTCCTCCTTGGAGCAGCTGACACCTTTCGCGCGGCTGCGGCCGAGCAACTGGCTACGTGGGGACAGCGCGTGGGCGTCCCGACAGTGAAGTCCGACGTCGACGGTGCCGATCCAGCATCGGTTGCCTATGAGGCAGTCAAGGCAGGCATTGACCAGGAGGTCGACGTTGTCATGATTGATACGGCCGGCCGGCTGCAGAACAAAACTGGCCTGATGGATGAGCTGGGCAAGGTCAAGCGTGTGGTGGAAAAGCTGGCTACCGTGGATGAAGTCCTTCTGGTCCTGGATGCGACCACCGGTCAGAACGGCCTCAACCAGGCGCGGGTCTTCTCCGAAGTTGTGCAGGTCACGGGCATTGTGCTGACCAAGCTCGATGGCACTGCAAAGGGCGGCATTGTGGTCGCCATCCAAAAGTCGCTGGGCGTCCCGGTGAAGCTCATTGGCCTCGGTGAGGGAGCCGATGACCTGGCGCCCTTCGACGCCGAGTCCTTCGTGGATGCGCTGCTGAACTAGATCCCGTACTGATCACAATGCCGCACAATGCGGCGTTAAAGGCCAAGGCCCCACTTCCCAGAGAGCAGGAGGTGGGGCCTTAGCTGTCAGAACTTCTGACGGATCAGTATGTGAAGTTGAGAACCGTCACTGTTCCGGGAGTGATCTTGATGTCCTGTTTGGCGGACCCGTAGGCGAAACCGGGGACAGTGGGGCGTTCGGCGACAGGGACGGGACGGGCATCCGTGGCATCAATGGCTGTCGCATCCTGGGCATCGTAGCTGGGACCTGTCATCTGGCTCATGGTTCCAGTGAGTGCGCGGTCGGGAAGCGTGATGGTGATTTCTGACTGCGCCGAGACAGTGGGGTCGTTCTCATTGACAATCACCACCGAGGTGCTGCCATCGTCATTCTGGAGGGCGTAGGTGAAGCTGAGCCCACCCCCTTTTTGCTCAAGGTCCAGGTATTTTCCGCCCGCGAGGCCCGAGAGAATCGACATGCCGAAGAAGTTGGCACGGCCGGACATGACACCATTGCCCTGGGGATACGGCCCTGCGCTGCAGAGGACCGACATGGGAGGTCCGCCCTTGCAGGTCAACATGGAGCTGTGGAAGCCCATCTTTGTGATGCCAAGGCGTGCGGCATTCAGGGCGTAGTCAGCAGTCCAGAGGGCCGAGGCATGGGTCTTGGAGGTTTCGTTGGAACCCGGGCATGCAGCGATGCCCGTTTCTGGAAGCCATGTTTCGAGGCCAGCAGCTTTTCCAGCTTCCAGGGCAGCGGTTTGGTAGTCGTTGCCCCGTGCGTGCATCTGTTCAGTCATGAGGTTTGCGAGCGTGGGGGAGGCTTTGGGGTCGCCCGCATCGCAGCTGTACAGCGGGTAGTTGTGGAACGTGAAGATCTTTTTCTGGGGAATGTCGGCATCGATGAACGGTTGCCACCATTTCTGGTCATAGGCGCCTGGGCCAGCGATGGGAAGATCGGGGGCAACCTCATGGATGGCGGTTGCATAGGCCTTCAGTTCGGTGACGTACTGCTCGATGCTGTACCCATCGGTCCGAACATCGTTGAACACGTAACCGTTGGGCTCGTTGCCGATCGTCACGGCAAGCAACTTATCGCCGAAGATGGCCGTGGCGTTCTTCATGAAGTCAGCGGCCCGGGCGGGATCGTAGTGCCCCAGGTCAACTGTCAGGCTGATTTTGGCGCCCGTTGCATCCAGGAGGGTATTGACTCGCTGCAGGTCAGCGGGCCCAACTGCACGTGCAGGATGGGTTTTGTCACCGGAGTACTGAACCGCCTCACCTGTGGATGTCCAGAGAAACCGACGGTCGACGGCGTTTCCGCCAAAGCGAAGGACTGGCTTGTCCAGGTCGTTCAGGAGTTTGACCATGGTGGGGCTGGTCGCGCTGAGATCCTCGTCAGCAAGATCAGTGGCTTCAAGGGAGATTCCTGTCAAACCTGTGGGAAGCGTGGTGCCGGTGAGCTCTTTGGACACTTTCACGCTCATGGGCTCGACAGGGGTCAGCGGAGAACCTGCCGGTGTACCGATCTGGTCGTAGTAGGCCACCTCGGGTGCTGGGGGCAACTCTTTGGTGGGTGTCACCGTTGGCGTGGGTGTCGCAGTAGGGCTGGCCGGGGTGGACTCTGTGGCCGCCGGGGTGCCGCCATTCTGCAGCAGCGGAGTGAGGAAAAGTACAAGGGCAACCACCACTACAGCGGCGATCAGCGCAAGCGGCCACCACTTCTTGGCACCGGTGGGCCGCTGCGTTCTGGTGCGCCCGGGTGGCGCGTCGGATGGCAAGGGGTCAGGGGTTGTCATGCGCAGGTTTCTCCAACGTTTAGGTGGTGTTGCCTCCAGCCTAACCAATGCACGGTGCGGACCGTGCTCCGAGGGTTGCTGCTGCGTCCGGGCACAAGGCTAGCGACGTACCCTCAGGCCGAGACCTGGCGCGGTTCTTTCACCAGGGACCAGCACAGGGCGCCGAGGAGCAGGACTCCACCGGTGATGCCGAAGGCCCAGCCATATCCCAGCTGAACCGCAACAATTCCGGTGAGGATGGGGCCAACAATGGCTCCAATGTCCGAGGTCATCTGGAAAGCTGCCAAGGCCCTTCCGCCGGAACGGTCCTGGCCGATGATGTCCGCGGTGGCCGCCTGCTGCGCCGGTCCCAACATCCCCGCGCCGACTCCGGCCAGGATTGAGGCTGCAAGGAACCAGGGCAGGGTGTGGGTCAGGCCGATTGATCCCGTTGCCAGCCCGGTGACGACCAGCCCGGCTAGGATCAGCGGTTTGCGCCCGATCGAGTCGGTAAGGCGACCCGAGAACGTGAGGGCAACAGCATTTCCCGCCGCAAAAACTGCCAGGGCCAGGCCAGCTGCCCCTGCCCCTGCCCCCAGGGCTGCGGTGGCGAAGAGGGGCACAGTTGCCATCCGGACTCCGAATGTTGCCCAGCCGTTGGCGAAACTTGAGGCGAGAACCGCCCGGTACGGTCCCAGCTGCAGGGCTTCAGTGAAGGTAAGTTCCGGCAGCTTGCCGTCCTTGGAGCGCTGGCCGGCCGGTACGTGGCTGAGCCGGGTCTGGACGACGACGGCGGCCACTACCAGGGCTGCTGCGTAGGCAAGGAACGGGACGCGGAGTCCGAATCCCGCCAGAAGCCCACCCAGGACAGGCCCGCAGACGTTGCCGATCAGGAAGGCGCCCGCATAAGCCCCGGAGACCCTTCCTCGGCTCTTTGGTGGAGCCAGCCGGATCACCAGCGCCATGGATGCCACGGTGAACATGACCGAGCCAACTCCACCGAGGCCTCGAAAAATGAGCAGCTGCCAGTAGTCCTGTGCAAACGCGCAGGCCGCGGTGGAAGCCGCCACAATGAGCAGCCCGGCCACGTAGATGGGCCGTTCACCCAGGCGTCCGATCAGAAGGCCCCCCACTGGTGCGAAGACGAGCCGCATGAAGGCAAAAATACTGACGATCACGGCAGCTGCAGTGGCGTCGACACCAAACGTGGTGGCGAATTGGGGAAGTACCGGAGCTACAAGGCCAAATCCTAGAGCGATGAGGAACGCGGCAACGAGCATCACCCTGATGTCACTGGGAAGCGGTTCACCGCTGCGACGGAATATACCGGGAATGCGCGGTTTTTTGCCCTCTGCGGGGGTATGGGCGGTCATGGAAAGCGGGTCCTGGAGATCGAATCGAAAGTAGCGGGAAACATAACCGTAACAAGCCTGAGACGCACCATTTACTTCGAAGAGGTTGATGTAACACGTTGGCAATGCAATTCCTCCGCAGGTGAAACACGGTGCGAACAGAATCAAACCTAGAAACGCAGACAGGCGTTTGTCCGCGGATCTCTCCGCAGCATCGAATTAGGCATTCACAACAGGGAGGACGTGCACCATGGAACTTACCGCAGGTCACGTATGGGTCATGGTGTCTGCAGCGCTTGTGCTGCTGATGACACCGGGCTTGGCATTTTTCTACGGCGGCATGACACGCGCCAAGGCAGCGTTGAACATGATGATGATGAGTTTCATCTCCATCGGCATGGTCGGAGTCATCTGGATCCTCTGGGGGTACTCAATGTCCTCCGGTGAGGGATTCCTGGAGATCGTGGGCAGCCCGTTTGCGGCCTTCGGACTTGAAGGCATCGATACCCCAGATGGGCTGATCAAGGTTGGCTACGGTGCCACGTTCGCCATCATTACCGTTGCGCTGATCAGTGGTGCTATCGCTGACCGGGCCAAGTTCGGCGCCTGGACTGTTTTTGTCCCAGTCTGGGTGACCCTGGTGTACTGCCCCCTCGCCTACATGGTGTGGGGTGGCGGCCTGTTCGGACCCGAAGGTGCGCTGGGCAAAGCCCTGGGCCCGGCCATTGACTTCGCCGGTGGAACAGTTGTCCACATCAACGCTGGCGTTGCAGCATTGATTCTTGTGTTCATCGTCGGCAACCGCAGGGGCTTCGGCAAGGATCCAAACCACCGCCCGCACAACATTCCGTTTGTCATGCTTGGTGCAGCACTGCTGTGGTTTGGCTGGTTCGGCTTCAACGGCGGCGCAGCCACTACTGCTGAGCAGGGCGGCCTCATCTGGATCAATACCCTCGCAGCCCCGGCAGCAGCGATGCTGGCATGGCTCCTCACCGAACGAATCCGTGATGGCCACCCCACCTCCCTGGGCGCCGCGTCCGGCGTCGTCGCTGGCCTGGTCGCTATTACCCCGGCCTGTGCAAACGTCAGCCCCATTGGTGCGTTGGGGCTCGGCGTCGTGGCAGGTGTCGCGTCGGCGCTGGCAGTGGGACTCAAATTCCGCTGGGGCTTCGATGACTCGCTTGACGTGGTGGGAGTCCACCTGGTGTCCGGCATCATCGGTACTGTTGCCCTGGGCTTCATCGCTGTCCCCACAGATGGTGTTGGCGGCGGACTGTTCTACGGTGGCGGCATGACACAGATGTGGGCGCAGCTTGCAGCAGCAGGCATCGCTATCGCCTTCTCCGCCATCATGACGACGATCATTGCCCTGGCGATCCACAAGACCATGGGCTTCCGGGTCTCCCAGGAACAGGAAACAGTGGGCGTGGACCTCAGCCTGCACGCCGAGACAGCCTACGAATTCGGTGTTGGCGGCCACGGTGGGAGCTTCCAGCCGCTTCATGAACTGATCACGGGCAAGCCAAAGGTCGAAGCAGAAGCAACACCGGGCAAGAAGACCTCAGCAACAAGCACGGAGAGCGTAGACGCATGAAACTCATCACCGCAATTGTCCGGCCTGAAAAACTTGACACCATCCGTGAAGGACTCGAGTCCTATGGAGTCCAGGGACTGACAGTCAGCGCAGCCAGCGGCTATGGCCGGCAGCGCGGTTACACAGAGGTGTATCGCGGTGCCGAGTATAACGTCGACCTGCTGCCCAAGATTCGGGTAGAAGTCCTGGCTACGGACGAACAGGCAGACGACATCCTTGATGTCATCATCGCAAGTTCGAACACCGGGCGTGCCGGTGACGGCAAGGTTTGGACAATGGATGTTTTTGAGGCAGTCCGAGTCCGTACCGGAGAGCGCGGCGTCGCAGCAATCTAGTCCAGCAGCTGGCGCCAGAGCGCCTGAATGCAGAAGAACCGGTGACCTAGTACAGGTCACCGGTTCTTCTGCATTCAGCGTGCCCTACCGCTGTGTGGCTTGGTTTCTTAGCCAGGAATCCGGGCCAGGATTGGGACCCCTGGCTCAGGAGGCCGAGCCTTGGGTGACCGATGCCGTGGAGGGCTTGGCCGGTGGTGACGACAGCCACCCCTCCGGTCCGGCGCTGCCGGCCTGGTACTCGTCCATCGGGACTTCCCCAGCGGCCCAGGCCTTAAGGACTGGCTCAACAATCCGCCAGCAGTCCTCCGCTGTGTCGTTGCGAACCGACAGCAGCGGATCACCCGTAAGGACGCCTTCCAGGACTTCGCCGTACGGCAACAGGTCAGATGCGTGGAGCTGGGCGTTCAGGGTTGCCTTGTCGAGGGAGAAGATGTCACCGGGACCATTAACGTCAACATCGAGTTGCAGCGTGTCTGGGCCAAATCCGATCCGGAGTTGATTGGGGGAGTCCACTCCAGCGAATCCGCCGGGAAGGTGCGGTACCGGGTGGAAGGTGATGATCGCTTCCTTGCGTTTGGTTCCCAGCGCCTTACCGGAGCGGAGGATGAACGGCACGCCCTTCCACCGCCAGTTACAGATCTCCACCTGGACCTCCGCAAGGGTCTCCGTATTCCGTGCAGGGTCAACTCCATCCTCGTGCGCGTAGTCCGGAACGTCTTTTCCGCCGACTGTGCCCGCGGTGTACCGGCCGCGACGAGTCGAAGCAGTGAAGGGGGCCTTGATGCTGGAGGCACGGAGCAAGGTGGCGACTGCGTCGCGGAGATCGCGTTCGCCGATGGTTGCTGGCGGCTCGATGGCGACAAACGCCATAATCTGCAGCAGGTGGCTCTGGATCATGTCTCGCAGGGCACCTGCGTTGTCGTAGTAGCGGCTCCGGCCCTCAAGAGCCAGGTCCTCATCAAAAATGATCTCAACGCGGGCAATGTGTTCGCGGTTCCAGACAGGTTCCAGGAAATTGTTCGCAAACCTCAACCCCAGGATATTCAGCACCGTCGCCTTACCCAGGAAGTGATCAACCCGATGAATGTGGTCCTCGGGTACCAGCGCTGCAAGAGTTTCGTTGAGGGAATGGGCTGAGGCGGCGCTGGACCCAAAGGGCTTCTCCATCACCAGGCGGGTACCCGCCGGAACCTCTGACGGATCCAGCGTCTCGCAGGCCTTCTGGCTGATATGGGGCGGCAGGGCGAAATAGACGGCTACCGGCCCTTCAAGGGAGCCCAACAGTTCGGCGAGCGGGCCATCAGCGGTGACGTCGACCTGATGGTAGGTCGCTGCGTCGGCGACGCCGGCAAGCGCCTTCTTGCCGGCGTCGTCCGCCTTCTCCGAGGCGTCCGCGAAGCTGGAGCGAATGCGGTCCTGCCACTTCCCACGGGTCCAGTCATCCGAGCCGGCGCCCACCAGGGTGAGTCCGTTGGCTCGTCCGCTGGTCACCAGTCTGGCGAGTCCGGGGAGGAGGAGGCGGCCGGTGAGGTCACCGGATGCGCCGAGAATGAGCAAAGTTTTGACAGAGGTTTGGCTGGTCACCCTGCCAGCATGCCATCTTGGAGGCCTGTCTTGATACCCTTGGTAGTCGAGTCCCGTTGTGGGAGGCGTTGGTCCCCGCCAACAACCAAGACACTGGCGAGCCGAACCGGCCGTCAGTTGCAGATCCACTGAAAGAAGTGCACGGCGCGTGTTCAATTCACTCTCTGACCGGTTGACAGCAACATTCAAGAACCTGCGTGGCAAGGGTCGGCTCACCGAGGCCGACGTTGATGCCACAGTGCGGGAGATCCGCCGTGCCCTGCTGGATGCGGATGTTGCTGTGTCCGTGGTCCGGGAGTTCACCGGCCGTGTGCGTGACCGCGCGCTCGGCGAAGAAGTAGCCGCGGCCCTTAACCCGAGCCAGCAGATCGTCAAGATCGTCAACGAGGAACTCAAGGAGATCCTTGGTGGTGAGACGCGCCGTCTCCGTCTCGCCAAGACGGGCCCCACCATCATCATGCTCGCGGGCCTCCAGGGTGCGGGCAAGACCACCCTGGCTGGCAAGCTTTCCAAGTACCTCAAGGCCCAGGGCCACAGCCCCATGCTCGTTGCCTGTGACCTGCAGCGCCCCAATGCCGTCACCCAGCTCCAGGTGGTGGGCAAGCGGGCCAACGTTCCCGTTTTTGCCCCGCACCCCGGCGCGCAGGGAGACGAACTGGACCAGCCTGCAGGTGACCCTGTCGCCGTCGCCCGTGCTGGCGTGGAGGAAGCCCGCCAGAAACTGCACGACGTCGTCATCGTCGATACCGCAGGCCGTCTGGGCGTGGATACCGCCATGATGGAACAGGCCAGGCAGATCCGCCAGGCCATCATTCCCAACGAAGTCCTCTTTGTTATTGACTCCATGATTGGCCAGGACGCCGTCAACACGGCCATGGCCTTTGACGAAGGCGTCAACTTCACAGGTATTGTGCTCTCCAAGCTCGACGGCGACGCCCGCGGTGGTGCGGCGCTGTCCGTTGCCTCGGTGACAGGCAAGCCGGTCATGTTCGCGTCCACCGGTGAAGGCCTGGACGATTTTGAACTCTTCCACCCGGACCGGATGGCCTCCCGCATCCTGGACATGGGCGACGTCCTGACCCTCATTGAGCAGGCCGAGAAAAACTGGGACAAGGACGAAGCTGCCCGCATGGCGCAGAAGTTCGCTGACCAGGAAGATTTCACCCTGGACGACTTCCTCTCCCAGATGCAGCAGATCCGCAACATGGGTTCCATGAAGAAAATGCTGATGATGATGCCTGGTGCCCAGAATATGCGCCAGCAACTGGAGCAGTTTGACGAACGCGAAATTGACCGCGTCGAGGCCATTGTCCGTTCCATGACCCCGCATGAGCGTGTTGCACCGAAGATCATTAACGGTTCACGCCGCGCCAGGATTGCGCGGGGTTCGGGCGTGCACGTCTCGGAGGTTAATGGTCTGCTGGAGCGCTTCGGCCAAGCCCAGAAGATGATGAAAAAAATGGCCCAGGGCGGAGGCATGCCGGGGATGCCCGGAATGCCCGGCATGCCGGGTCAGGGCGGTGGATCGCGAAAGAACGCCAAAAGTGCGCCCAAGAAGAAGGCAAAGTCCGGTAACCCGGCAAAGGCTGCACAGGAACTCAGGGATGCCGAGGCAAAGCGGGCAGCCGGACCCAAGTCCCTCCCCACAGGCGCATCTTTCGGCCAGCAGACCGGGGATTTCGACCCGTCCAGCCTGAATTTGCCCAAGGGGTTTGACAAGTTCCTGGGAAAGTAAGCCAACCGCACGTGCTCGCAAAGCTGAGAACGGGCCCGTCCCGGATGTGTTCTGCGAGTGCGTTGGCAGGGACGTCGAAGTGTCCTCCCCACGTCCTAAGCTGAGGTTATGGTCAAGCAGAAGCTGGTTTTTGTTCACGGCATGGAGACGTTCGGTGCTGCCGCATGGCCACAGCAGCACGGGATGGCACTCGGATATGACGCGCTGTTCCTGAGGCGGCACGGATATGACGCCGTGGCTGAGCCGGCTGCCTCCGATTTCACCCGCGACGCGGAGATCGTCCTAGAAGCGTTGGCCGGTGATGAACATAGCCGGGCCGGAGGGCATGTGGTGGCCCACGACCAAGGCGCCATTGCGGCCATGATGGCTGCTGTTGAACGCCCCGACCTTGTCTTTTCCCTCACTCTGGTGGAACCTGCATGTCTTTCCCTTACTTCTGAATTGCCCGCAACCGTCGGGCACCGGGCGGGGCTGGAGCCGCTGTTTGCAGCCCGGGCAGAGCTGACAGATGAGCAGTACCAGCGGGAATTTTCGCGCCGCGTGTATTCCAGCTCGATGCCGTTGCTGCACAGTGATGCAGACCGGCGTGCCGCGCACCGGCTCCGGCTCCAGGCTCCGCCCTGGGAAGCGCCGCTGGCCATTGTTCCGGGAGTCCCCACCCTGGTGATCACCGGAGGATGGGAGCCGCTTTATGAGGAAATTGCAGGCTACCTTGGAGAGACGGGTGCCCAGCATCTGGTGGTTCCAGGTGGTCACCGGCCGCAGGACTCTCCTGAGGGAAGCCAGGCAATCCGGACGTTTATCGCGTCCGTCGCCCAGGCCCAGGCCCAAGAGCAGGCTCAGCAGGAAGCCCTGGGCTAACTGTCCGCTGGCTGCTGTCCAGGGGCGAAAACAGCATTGCTCCCAATCTTCTGCCGGGGCAGGTCGCGGCGGTCTCGTCGGTCATGGAAGCGGTCTCCTGCGTGTCGGTGCTAGCCTGTGCGCGTGACTACGAATACCTGTCTTGTCCCTGGGCGTCCGGCCGATGCCGCAGAACATGACGTGCTGACTGCCCTGGAACCTGGAGTGGATGCACTGCCGATGCGGGCTTTGGGCCGGGATGTCGTCAATGATTGCACCGGCAGGGTATGGAGGCTCGAAGCATGAGTCACATCATCGAATTCGCCGGGCCCGTTTTGACCGGTCGCACCACGGAGCGTCGGGGACTGTGGGCAGAGGACGGCCGCCTGACTTTCGCCAGGCCGAAGCAGTCTCCGGACCGTGTCCTCCAGGGCTGGGTCCTGCCAGGCTTGGTGGATGCACACTGCCACATTGGGCTCGGTGCCGGGGGAGCAGTACCCCGCGACCAGGCGGTGGCGCAGGCGCACGCCGATCGCGAGGCCGGCACGCTCCTGGTCCGGGATGCGGGCTCACCCCTGGACACGCGCTGGCTGCAGGAGACGCTGGACGCCCCACTAATCATCCGGGCAGGCCGGCATATTGCAAGGACACGGCGTTACCTTCGCGGTCTCGCAGTAGAGGTGGAACCAGAAAACCTGGTGGCTACCGTGCGGCAGCAGGCCCGTGACGGTGACGGCTGGGTCAAGCTGGTGGGCGACTGGATTGACAGGGGTATTGGCGACCTGGCGCCATCCTTCCCCGCCGCCGTCGTCAAGGATGCCATTTCGGCTGCACATGATGAAGGTGCCCGGGTAACGGCGCACTGTTTCGGAGAGCAGAGCCTTGATGATGTCCTCGATGCGGGTATTGACTGCGTGGAACACGCAACGGGTCTCTTGCCCCGCCACGTTACGCGGCTGGTGGAACAGCACGTGCCGATTGTTCCCACGCTGATTAACATAGCCACGTTTCCGGACATTGCTGCGCAGGCCAAAGGCAAGTTCCCGGTCTACTCGGATCATATGAAAGCTCTCTGGGAGCGCCGTGCCGAACGGATCCGGGATGCTTTTGCTGCCGGAGTGCGGATCTATGCCGGAACGGACGCTGGGTCCGTCATCAGCCACGGCCGAATCGTCGATGAGATCACGGCTCTGCACGAGGCCGGCCTCCCCGCAGTCGATGCGCTCGATGCTGCATGCTGGGCCTCGCGCCAGTGGCTCGGGGTGGACGGAATCAGCGAAGGTGCCAGCGCTGATGTCGTGCTGTGTGCCAGCGATCCCCGGGAGAATGTGGCTACGCTCCGGACGCTGCGCCATATTGTTCTGCGCGGGCACGTGTTCAGATGATGCGACCGATTGGGAATAAGTTGAAGCTTCAACTAGTTTAGATGTGTGACGGCCAACGACAAGCAATGGCCACCCAGCCCGGGAGACCCCATGAGCAGCACCGACACCTCCGACCTCCTTCCTGCAGACCTGACCATGGGCACGCTGATGCTCAAAGTGGGGAACATGGCCGTCATGACCGACTATTACCAGCGGGCTCTGGGCCTGCAGGTGGTGGCCGAACAGGATGCTGGCGTCTACCTTGGGCGCCTCGGCAAGCCGCTGGTCCACCTTGCCCCGGGCAAGGGGCTCACTCTGCCGGGTCGTGGAGAGGCTGGCCTGTTCCACACGGCCCTGTTGTTCGAGAACCAGGGGGCCTTGGCTGCGACGGTTGCCTCAGCTGCACGCTTTGATGCCTCGCTCTTCGCTGGCAGCGCTGACCACCTGGTCAGTGAGGCCTTCTACTTCACCGATCCGGAGGGCAACGGTATTGAGCTCTACCGGGACCGCCCGCGTGACGAGTGGAACTGGCACGGTTCCGCCGTAGTGATGGATACGTTGGCGCTCTCGCCGCAGCGGTTCCTCGATGAACACCTCACCGAAGACGTCCTTGCCGAGCAGCTCGCCACAGCAGCAGAGATTGGACATGTCCATCTTCAGGTGGGCGACGTTGACTCCGCAGAAGACTTCTACGTCCGCACCCTCGGATTCGAAAAGACGGCGGGATTCCATGGCCAGGCCCTTTTTGTCTCTGCTGGCGGCTACCACCACCACATGGCCATGAACGTCTGGAACAGCAGTGGCGCTGGTCCCCGAAAGGACACGTTGGGCCTGGGTGAGGTGCTGCTGCACGTGCCTGGCACGGACGACGTCGGAGTGCTGGCCGATCGGCTCAGGGTTGCCGGAGTCGCCGCCCACCACACAGGTGCCGAGCTCCGGTTCGAGGATCCGTGGCGGAACAAGCTCCGCGTAGCGGTTCTGTAACGAGGCGGATCGCATCTTCCGGGAATCAGGAGGATCTTGCCACTCGTATTCGTGGGAGCGCTCAGCGAAAGAGTGCAAAGGACCGCAGTTCCGCTGGCGCACCATCGTGACCCTCAAGGAATCCCCGCGATTGATGGAACGCCCGCTGGGCATCCCCGGCGTCGGTCATGAGGACAACCCGCCATACCTGCCCTGTCCGTTCAACGAGTCCGTCCAGCAGGGCACCGGCTTTACGGTCTTTTCCGTCGTCACCGGTCCATCGTAATGGCACGGAAGGTGGGTGGTTGCGGGTGTACGGGAACGCCTGTGCGCGGTGTCATTGCCGTGCGTTAGGCTGGCACGGATGGCCGCGCGGGTAGGGGGAGCCCGGTCAGCGGCTGTGGCAGTTTTTCATCACGACGAAGGACAGGTTCATGGGATTCTCAGAGGTTTTTGTTGCCACCCACAAGGATGCCCTGGTGCACGCGGGCAAGCTGGAAGCGGGCGCTCGCGCTGGCGCGGGAAATGTCCGGCTTGAGGCAATCAGCGATTTCGAGATTGAACAATTGGGCGGGATCGCCGGGGCTGCAGTCCATGCAGCCGGTGCCGACTTTGAGCTCACCATGGTGGATGTCTCCAGCGATTCGCTCATGGGCGTTCCAGAGTCGATGGTCCGGGCCCTCGCGGATCTCCTCACCTACGAGCCGGACGGCGACACCGACGTCCTGGTGGATGTTGCTGCTGCCTGGGCTGCTGAAGAGGATATGCCCTTCGGTGCCCAAGACGCAGCCATGCACGTCCGCAAGCTCGCTGAATTGGCCGCAACTGTCAACCCTGCAGAGCGCACAGGTCTCTACGTCTGGTCTGACTGAGCGTCCCAAATGAGGTTCCGGTCTGTGGGAATCGGCTCCCGCGCGGCTTAAGTCGAAAACATTGCTGGCATCTGGCACAATAGACAGGTACTCGATCCACGCGGCCCCTCTCTCCGTGTCCGGATCCTGTCCTTAGAATCCCCGAGTAAGGCCCGCCCCACGGGTGCAGAACGATGGGATTCGCCCCTTTCTGAAACAGGAGTGACCACAAAAGTGGCCGTAAAGATTCGCCTTAAGCGCTTTGGCAAAATGCGCGCACCGTACTACCGCATCGTCGTCGCGGATTCACGCACCAAGCGTGATGGCCGCAGCATCGAAGAAATCGGCAAGTACCACCCCACCGAAGAGCCCTCGTTCATTGAGGTCAACTCCGAGCGTGCCCAGTACTGGCTGTCCGTTGGCGCCCAGCCTTCGGAGCAGGTTGCCGCGATCCTCAAGATCACCGGTGACTGGCAGAAGTACAAGGGACTGCCCGGCCAGGAGGGCACCCTCCGGACCAAGGCACCCAAGGAAGCATTCGTTGCTCCCGAAAAGGGTTCCGTGATCATCCCGGAAGCCATCACCAAGAAGGCCAAGAAGGAAGACGCTCCGGCCGACTCCGAGGCTGCAGAGACCACCGAGGCTGAGTAACTTGCTGGCAGATGCGCTGGAACACCTCGTCCGTGGAATCGTAGATTCCCCTGACGACGTCAAGGTCAGCTCCAAGAACAACCGCCGCGGGGATACCCTCGAGGTTCGCGTTCACCAGGAAGACCTTGGACGGGTGATTGGCCGGCAGGGCCGCACGGCTCGCGCATTGCGCACCGTCGTGGCTGCGTTGGCTGGTGGCGAACAGGTAAGGGTCGACGTCGTCGACACCGACCGTCGCCGCTAAGCGCGCCAGCACTATCAGTTTCAGGCCGGCCCCTCCACCAGTACGGTGGAGGGGCCGGACTTGTTTATCTCCCCATGCTCTGCCCGCAACGCAGAACGCGACACCCAGAACGAAACAGAGGAAAAAATGCAACTGCAGGTTGCCCGAATCGGTAAGCCCCACGGAATCCGCGGCGAGGTGACGGTGCAGGTCCTCACGGATGCTCCCGCTGACCGTTTTGTTCCTGGCACGCAGTTTGTTGTGGAGCCGGCCTCCGCAGGCCCACTGACCATTGAGGGTGCGCGGTGGAACAAAGACATTCTGCTCCTGGCGTTCGAGGAAATCCTGGACCGCAACCAGGCCGAGACAGTCCGCGGAGCGAAGCTGTTCATTGAGACGGATGGCTTGGCGGATGACGATGATGACGAGGGCTGGTACGAGCACGAGCTGGTGGGCCTCGAAGCACGGGTGGGATCGCAGGTCGTGGGCACAGTAACGGCGCTGCAGACCCTTCCGGTCCAGGACCTTCTCACCGTCAAGACCCCTGCCGGCGAGGAAATCCTTATTCCTTTTGTTGAACAGATTGTCCCTGAGGTCGATGTTGCCGGTGGATTCATCCTCATCACACCTCCTGCAGGGCTGTTCGAGGTCAACGCCGAAGCTTCCTCCGAGGCTGACTCCACAGCTACGGTAAGCGATGAAGCGGTAACGGGCGCCGACGTCCCCGAACCGGACGCGAAGGCCTGACATGAGGATCGACGTCGTCAGTATTTTTCCTGAATACCTGGCACCCCTGGAACTGTCCCTCATTGGCAAGGCTCGGCAGGACGGTCTCCTGGACCTGTCGGTGCATGATCTTCGAAGCTTCACCACGGACAGGCACCGAAGCGTTGATGACACACCCTACGGCGGTGGGGCCGGCATGGTGATGAAGCCCGAGCCGTGGGCCCAGGCGCTTGCGGCCGTCGCCGGGATTGCTGTCGATGGCGCTGCTGTTACCTCCGCGGCGCCCCATACCTCGTCGGTCAACGATGCGCGTCCGATCCTGATTGTTCCTTCTCCGGCTGGCCAGCGCTTTACACAGGCGCTGGCCCATGAACTCGCTGACGAGGAGCACCTCGTCTTCGCCTGTGGACGCTATGAAGGCATTGACGAGCGCGTCATGGAATGGTCCGAAGAGTACTTCCGCGTGATGCCCGTCAGTCTGGGTGACTACGTGCTCAACGGTGGAGAGGTTGCGGTCCTGGCCATGGTGGAGGCCGTGGGCAGGCTGCTGCCCGGCGTCGTGGGCAATCCCGAATCCCTCATTGAGGAGTCCCATTCCGATGGCCTCCTTGAATATCCCGTGTACACAAAGCCCTCGGCGTGGCGGGACCGTGAAGTGCCTGCAGTGCTGCTCAGCGGCAATCACGGCAAGATCGCGCAGTGGCGACGTCATCAGCAATACGAGCGAACCGCGGCGCGCCGTCCTGATCTCCTGGAGACGTTCGACGCCGGGCGGCTCAGCCGCGCTGACCGCAACGCTTTGTGGGACCTTGGATACGCCGTCGCTGACGGCGTCGTCCGCCGGCGGCCCTCAGCCAACGACCATGCGGACGCTGCTGGGGAGAATTAGTCCAGCGTGCTCCTTCTGTGGCAAAATAGGTCTTTGTGTCTACTGGGTGCGAACCTGCCACAGGGGGAGCGTCACCAACAGAGAGACACCGCGGTTCCGTCAATCAGTGAAGGAACCGAACCTTTCTTTTCGGCAGTGAAATCCAGCGGACTTCCGCAAGCTTTCCCGCCGTGACCCAAAGTGAATGACCTGTGGCGTTCACCCAGGAGTGGAATTATGCATATTCTCGATTCCGTAGACGCAGCCTCGCTGCGCACCGATGTTCCTGCGTTCCGCGCAGGCGACAACATCAAGGTGCACGTCAACATCATCGAAGGCAAGAACTCCCGTGTCCAGGTATTCCAGGGCTTTGTCCTTGGTCGCCAGGGCGACGGTGTGCGCGAAACCTTCACCGTCCGTAAGGTCTCCTTCGGCGTCGGCGTGGAGCGTACCTTCCCGGTTCACTCCCCGATCATCGACAAGATCGAGGTTGTCACCAAGGGCGACGTCCGTCGCGCAAAGCTTTACTACATGCGAGATCTCCGCGGCAAGGCTGCAAAGATCAAGGAAAAGCGCGACTTCAAGCCCGTCAAGTAGTCCACAGGTTCCACGGAACCATCGGTCACGTCCCGGTCAGCGCCGGATTTATTCGAACGCCCCAGGAATCGGACCATGGACACCACAAAACGCCAGCCCAGGAAACTCGGCTGGCGTTTTGTGTTGGTGGCGGTGGTCCTTGCAGCCCTGATTATGGGCCTGGTGCGCTCGTTGTGGCTGGACGTGTACTTCATCCCGTCCGGGTCTATGGAGCCGCTCTTCCAGGAAGGGGACCGGATACTGGTCTCCCGAACAGATTTTGCGGCCGAACCCCTTCGGCGTGGAGACGTGGTGGTCTTCGACGGCAGGGGTACCTTCGCCCCACTCAGCAGTGGCAGGGGGCCGATTGCCGATGCCGTATCGACTGCTGGCCAATGGCTGGGTCTGGTTGGCAACGACACAACCTACGTCAAGCGGGTAATCGGCCTGCCAGGAGATACAGTGGTCTGCTGCGACCTGGACGGGGCCGTGACAGTTAATGGCCGGGCCCTGGAAGAGCCGTACATTTACGACGGCGACGTCCCCAGCCAGCAAAAGTTCAGCGTGGTGGTTCCGCCGGACCGCCTATGGCTGTTGGGAGACCACCGGTCCGCTTCCGCAGACTCTCGGAGCCTGCTCGCAGCTCCGGGTGGTGGACTGGTCCCCGTGGAGCGGGTGCTGGGACGGCCAGTCCGGATCATCTGGCCGCTTGATAGATTGACTGACGTGCCGCGGCCTGAACCGACGGACCTCACTGCAAAGGACGGACAGTAGATGCCCGAGAACACCCCGCGGACACCCGATTCGCACGACGAGAGCTTCGGTGGGGTCCCCGCACGTGGGGCAACGCCCGCCCCCCGTGCAGACCACGGCAGCCACTCCGCCAAACGGACACGCAATCCCGTCTTCGGCTGGCTCAAGGAAATCGCCGTCGTGGTCATTATTGCGATAGTCCTGTCCTTTTTGATCAAGACTTTTTTGTTCCGGGCGTTCTACATTCCCTCTGAATCAATGGTCAATACCCTTGAGACCGACGACAGGATCTTCGTCAACCTCCTGGTACCTGAGCCCTTTGGGCTGTCCCACGGTGATGTGGTGGTTTTCCGCGATACGAAAGGGTGGCTTCCTGCCGCCCCGGACAAGGCCGCTGCCGGCCCTCTGGGAGCCATCCAGGAAGGCTTGGCGTTTGTGGGGCTCCTGCCGGATACGTCCCAACAGCACCTGGTGAAGCGGGTCATTGGGCTCCCGGGAGACCACGTCCAGTGCTGTAGCCCCGAGGGCCAAGTGATGGTCAACGGCGAACCGCTGGATGAGACGTATATCAACCCTGCCGAGATTCCCCAGGTATCACCTTTTGACGTAGTTGTCCCAGAGGGCAAGGTGTGGGTCATGGGGGACAATCGCAACCACTCCGCAGATTCCCGTGCCCATCTGGATACCGACGGAGGCTTTGTAGATATGGCCGACATCGAGGGCAGAGCCAGTGTCATTGCCTGGCCACTGAACCGGCTCAACATTCTGGGCAACTATCCAGAAGTTTTCGAGAACGTTCCGGCGCCCTGACCGTGCCCGCAGCAACGGGTCCGCACTCCACAGCTCCCACCCTTCGCTACGAACGGACATTCCGGACCCAGGGCTTCCGTTTCCTGGCAGGGGTGGACGAGGTGGGCCGGGGTGCCCTCGCTGGCCCCGTCAGTGTCGGTATGTCAGTGATTGATCTTGAAGGGCAGAAATCCCTCAGTGGCGTCCGGGACAGTAAACTCATCAGCCCCGCCGAACGTGAGCGGCTGGAACCCCTGGTGCGCGCCTGGAGCGTAGCGTCCTCCGTCGGGCACGCCAGCCCTGCCGAGATCGATGCGGTGGGAATCATCGGCGCGCTGCGCCTGGCAGGCACGCGGGCCTGGCTGCAGGTCCTGGCGTCCGGCATCAGGCCCGACGTCGTCCTGCTGGACGGCAGCCACAATTGGCTCTCACCCGTCCCGCAGGCGTCACTGTTTGATGACGATGCCGCTGGTGAGGATCCTGGTTGTGACGCCCCGGTCCACACCAAGGTCAAAGCTGACATGCAGTGCCTGAGCGTGGCGGCGGCCAGTGTCCTGGCCAAGGTTTCCCGCGACGCGATCATGCGTGAGCTGCATGCGGACTATCCGGACTACGGATGGGATGCCAACAAGGGGTACGCTACGGCGTCCCACCGTTCGGTCATCGCTTCTGCGGGGCCCACCCAACACCACCGGGTGAGCTGGCGGCTGGTCTGAGTGTGATGCGGCAGGCATCCGTGCCATGGTGCAAGATGGATGCATGAGTGCCGAGGATCTTGAAAACTATGAAACAGACATGGAGCTGCAGCTCTACCGCGAGTACCGCGACGTTGTGAGCCTGTTCAGCTATGTTGTCGAGACCGAGCGGCGTTTTTATCTGGCCAATCATGTTGATCTGCAGGCCCGCAGCGCCGATGGCGAGGTGTACTTTGATCTGACGCTCCAGGACGCCTGGGTGTGGGACGTCTACAGGTCCACCAGGTTTGTGAAGAGCGTCCGGGTCCTCACCTACAAGGACGTCAACGTCGAGGAGCTTCCAAAAAACGAGGAGCTTGCCCTGCCCAAGGACGTAGACCTGGGTAACTAGTGTTCGTCGGTAGTGCTGCCACTTCCTCTTGACCGCACACTTTTGGTCCTGGGGCCCCACCCTTCCTCCACCGTTGCGGCTCTTGGTGGAGGGTTACCCACATAGGTTCCTCCCTCCCTGTGCTCTGCGTGTTGCATCCGCGACGCTGGTGGTGGAGGTGGCAGATGAAAGCCAAAGATGTGTTGGGCCGCAAAGGCGAGGAGCTCGCGGCCAGGTACCTGGAGTCGGTGGGGATGCTGGTGGTAGAGCGCAACTGGCGCTGTTCCGACGGTGAGATAGACATTGTCGCCCTGGATGGGGATGCGCTGGTCATCGCCGAGGTCAAGACCCGCAAGAACCTTGCCTACGGACACCCCTTTGAAGCGGTAGGCAAAGCTAAGCTCGCCCGGCTGCACAGATTGGGCGCTGCCTGGTGCCGGGACCGTGAACTGCGGATGCCACTGCGCCGCGTAGACGTCATCTCGGTGCTGGATGACGGCGTGAGCGAGCCACTCCTGGAACATCTCAGGGGCGTGGGCTGAATGGTGCTGGGAAGGGCATATTCCGTTGCGCTGGTGGGCTTGAACGGGTACATGGTGGAGGTGGAAGCGGACATTGGCCAGACCCTGCCAGCATTCATCATCCTTGGCCTGCCGGACGCCAGCCTCAACGAAGCGAAAGAGCGTATCCGATCCGCCGCCAAGAATTCAGGGATTCCCCTGAGCCACCGGAAGATCACAGCCAACCTCATACCTGCATCGCTGCCCAAGAGCGGTTCCGGCTTTGACCTGGCAGTGACTATGGCTGTGCTGCGGGCAGCCAATGACATCAAATCCACGCATCGCACTGTCTTTATTGCTGAGCTTGGTTTGGATGGCAGGTTGCGGCCGGTGCGCGGTATTCTTCCAGCCGTGATGGCGTCTGTGCAGGCAGGCTACCCGGACGTTGTCGTGGCGCAGGGCAATGCTGCGGAGGCTGCCCTGGTGCCAGGAGCGTCCGTGCGGGGCTATAGCACCCTGGCCCGTCTCGTCTTTGATTTTGGCGCGGATCCGCAGACGTTGGCCCTGGACTTTGAACCAGAAGATCAATCAGGCCTTGACCCAGATACGTCCGTGCCAGCCTATGTTCCGGATATGTGCGATGTTTCGGGGCAGGCCGACGCTCGACGCGCACTTGAGGTCGCTGCTGCCGGAGCCCATCACATCCTGCTGACCGGGCCACCCGGTGCGGGCAAAACGATGCTGGCCGAGCGGCTCCCGGGTCTTTTGCCTGATCTGCCCGATGCAGAGGCCATGGAAGTCACAGCCATTCACTCCCTGTGTGGACTGCCAACGGTTGCCCTGGCGTTGATGCGACGGCCACCGTTTGAGAACCCCCATCACACGGCAACCGCAGCGGCAATTATTGGCGGCGGGTCCGGCGTACCCCGGCCCGGTGCGGCCTCGCGGGCGCATCAGGGAGTCCTGTTCCTCGATGAAGCACCGGAGTACGAAAGGCGCGTCCTGGACGCCCTGCGCCAGCCGCTCGAGAGCGGCAAGGTAGTAATCCACCGTTCAGCAGGAACAGCCGCCTACCCGGCCAGGTTCCAGCTGGTCCTTGCGGCAAATCCCTGTCCGTGTGGTCAAGCATCAGGCAAAGGCCTGGACTGCACGTGCACACCCATGATGCGGCGCCGGTACCTGGCACGGATGTCAGGTCCACTGTTGGACCGGGTGGATATCCAGCTGCGCGTGAACCGTGTATCCCTCGCGGACTTTGGCGACGCACGTCGGGAGGAAGATACAGCCGCGGTGGCATCAAGAGTTCTGATAGCGCGGGAATGCCAGCGGGACCGGTTGGAGAAACTGGGCTGGACGAACAACGCCCAGGTTCCCGGCAGGGTCCTGCGCGGAACGCTGCGGCTGCCGGCGCCGGTGACGGGCATTCTGGATCGCTCACTGGAACGGGGAGTCCTGACCGCCCGGGGATATGACAGGGTGCTGCGTCTGTCATGGACCCTGGCAGACCTTGCCGGACACGGCACTCCAGACGCAAACGACCTTGGCCAGGCCCTGATGCTGCGCCAAGCAGCCAACAGCGCGGCGTGAGAGGACAGAACAATGAGTGATGAACAAACAGCCCGGGCGGCACTTTCCAGGCTAATGGAACCGCAGGATTCTGCCGGGTTGGCCCTGATCCGTGTTGCAGGCGCGGTGGACGCACTGCGCATCGCCGTGGGTGAACTCAAAGCCGGACCGACTCTTGAACAAAACATCTCCGCTGCACTCCAGGATGCCGGCGGGACAGGAGCCTGGGCGGGGCTCACCGAGTCCAAAAAGCGCTGGGGTCCGCGGATCACCGATCTGGCGCCGGAACGGGATCTGGCAACCATAGCGAGGCTGGGTGGCAGGGTTGTTATTCCAGGTGATGAGCTGTGGCCGCGGCAACTCACCGACCTAGACCTGCACGAGCCGATCATCTTATGGTGGCGTGGACCAGAAGAAGCCCTGCCCGAGCCAACAAAGGCGGTGGCTCTTGTAGGCTCACGGGACAGCACCAGCTATGGCGGCACCGTGACGGGTGACCTGGCCTATTCGCTGGCGCAGCGTGGATTCTCCATAGTCTCAGGCGGCGCGTACGGCATTGACGCCCATGCCCACCGCTCGGCTTTGGCCGGAGGTGTAGGCCAGCTATCCACCATTGCGGTCATGGCCGGGGGAGTAGACCGTTTCTACCCCTCCGGTAACGAGGATCTCCTGCGGGCCGTCAGTCGGAAGGGGGCCATCCTGGCTGAGGTTCCGCCCGGTTCGGCGCCTACCCGGTACAGATTTCTGCAACGCAACAGACTTATCGCCGCCCTTGCAGGGGCCACGGTCGTGGTGGAGGCACGGTGGCGCTCAGGAGCACTTAATACAGCTCACCACGCGGAAAATCTGGGCAGGGCCGTAGGCGCCGTCCCTGGGTCCATCCACTCTGCGAACTCGGCGGGTTGTCATCGCCTGCTCCGCGAGGGAGCCGCAGTATGTGTCACCGATGCGGGGGAGATTGTTGAACTGGTATCACCCAGTGGAGCAGGACTGGCAGACTCTCCGGATGGCCCCGATTCTCCGCACGATGGCCTGACGCTTGAGGACCTGATCCTGCTTGATGCCCTGCCGTTGCGCTCGGTGACATCCGTAGAAAAGCTCTGTGTAGTGGCCGGGTTGAGCCCTAACTCTGTTCGCGCAGGCCTGGGCAGATTGGGCCTTTTGGGTTTGGCATTCGCAGAGCGTGGCGGATGGAAGCGCGGCAGGATCTCGGAGTGAGATCATTTTCGCGTGCGTGCCTTCCTTTGGCACGGCCCCCGTTGCTGGGAGACTGAGACCATGGACTCCGCCCCGTTGCCGCAGCTTCTGGATACTGCCATGGCTGGATTTGGCAGATACCTGCTAGCTGAACGGGCCCGATCTCCACATACCCTGCGCGCATACCTGGCGGATATCCGGAGCCTCCTGGAGTTCGCCGCCCAGCAGGATGGCGTCCAGTCGTTGCCTGACCTCGAGCTTGGAACTCTTCGTCGCTGGCTCGGGGCGCAGAGCGACGCTGGAATGGCCCGGTCAACCCTTGCGCGTCGGGCAGCGACAGCACGGTCTTTTATGTCTTGGGCAGTTCGGGAGGAACTTCTTGAGACGGATCCAGCCCTGCGGCTGAAAGCTCCACAACGTGAGAAGACGTTGCCCGGGGTCCTGCAGCAGCAACAGACCACCCGGATGATGGAATCCCTGGATGTGGCAGCTGATGAAGGTGCGCCCATGGCGCTGCGCGACCGCGCCATGGCGGAGATTCTCTACGCCACGGGAATGCGCGTGGGTGAACTCGCCGGGATGGACGTTGATGACCTGGACCCTGATCGGCGCACCCTGCGGGTCGTTGGCAAGGGAGACAAGGAACGGACGATTCCTTACGGTGTCCCGGCAGCCCATGCCCTGGACGACTGGCTTCGGCGCGGCCGGCCGCTCCTGTCCACTGGCTTTAGCGGTCCTGCCCTCTTCCTGGGGGCCCGCGGTAATCGGGTTGACCAACGCCAGGTCCGTACGGTCGTCAAGAATGCCCTTGAGGCGCTGGGCGATACCGCGGCCACAGGCCCCCACGCCCTGCGGCACTCTGCTGCCACTCACTTGCTGGACGGTGGAGCTGATCTGCGGGCTGTCCAGGAAATCCTCGGCCACAGCAGCCTCTCAACAACGCAGATTTACACGCATGTGTCCGTGGACAGGCTGCGAAAAAGTTACCAGCAGGCGCATCCGCGAGCCTGAAGGTGTGACGAGCAGCCAGAACGTGCGCTCTATGACGGAGAATTATCCCGTCGCTGGCGTAATGATGCGACGTACGGCACAATAAGGATCATTACGGCAACTTTCGTGTTGAGCTTGTTGGTCCTCCGAGAACATGGGGGGTCCGCTCAGCCCAATGTGGCCGTAAACTTTAATATCGCGGGGTAAGCACCACCCGGAACACTACGCAGTTCACACCATTCAGGCACAGGTCGTTGGGGAAGACGTACCTAGCTATGGAGGATGGAATGTCTGTTGTAACTACCCGTGGGGTGCTGTTCGTTCACTCGGCCCCGACCGCACTGTGCCCTCATATCGAGTGGGCCATCGGATCCGTCGTGGACAAGCGCACGGACCTGGACTGGACCGCTCAGCCTGCCGCGCCTGGAATGTTTCGGGCAGAGCTGTCCTGGATGGGTCCGCAAGGCACAGGCTCGCAGCTGGCCTCCGCACTGCGGGGGTGGGCGCATTTGCGGTTTGAGGTCACCGAGGAACCCAGCCAGGGCGTGGATGGTGGCCGTTGGTCGCACACGCCCGAACTTGGAATCTTCCATGCCGTGACAGATGTCCATGGCAACATCATGGTTTCTGAGGACCGTATCCGCTACGCCTACGAGTCTGGTGCTGGTGATCCTTCTGCTGTCTACCTGGAGCTTTCGCTCGCGCTGGGAGAAGCCTGGGATGAAGAACTTGAACCGTTCCGGCACGCTGCCGAGGGTGCTCCAGTGCGCTGGCTCCACCAAGTCGGCTAGAAAAAATACGTGGCACGGCCAATTCCATAACAACGCCTGCCACGGGCGAAACGTTGCCGGTGACCCACTGCCGGCCCCAAAGTAACGACCCCATGAGTAACAAACCCAAGGCAAGGGTCAAAGGCCAAAGGGCAATGGCGGCACCACCCCTCAAGGGTGGTGCCGCCATTGCCCTTTGTTCACCTAGCCGCCGGCTCAACAGGGCAGCGGCAGTGACGTGGGCTACAGGCTTCGCACAGCGATAACGGCGTTGTGTCCACCGAAACCGAACGAGTTGCTCAGTGCAACAATGTGGCCTTCCGGCAGGTCTCGCACCGAGGTGACGACGTCGAGCGGAATCTCAGGATCCTGGTCATCAAGGTTGATGGTCACGGGAGTTTTGCGTTCGTGGACAGCCAGGACCGTCAGGACGGCCTCAACAGCACCGGAGGCCCCGAGCAGGTGGCCCATCTGCGACTTCGTGGCCGACACGGCGACGTGGTCCAGGTGTTTACCGAGGGCGGCCTTGAGGGCGGTATATTCCGGCTTGTCACCTACAGGCGTTGAGGTCGCGTGGGCGTTGACGTGAACGACGTCGTCCGCCTGGATACGTCCATCAAACATGGCGGCCTTGAGCGCACGGGTGGCGCCGAGGCCTTCTGGGTCCGGGGCAGTGATGTGGTAAGCGTCCGCTGTGACGGAAGTGCCAGCCAGCTCCGCGTAGATTTTGGCACCGCGGGCAATGGCGTGTTCTTCGGCTTCAAGAACCAGTGCACCGGCACCTTCTCCCATGACGAAACCGTCACGGTGCAAATCATAAGGCCGCGACGCTGCCTGTGGGTCATCGTTCCGTGTTGAGAGCGCCTTCATGGAAGCAAACGCAGCCATCGGCATCGGGTGGATGGCAGCTTCAGCGCCGCCGCACATGACAACGTCGGCTTTACCGGACCTGATCAATTCCAGGCCCAGGTGCATGGCCTCGGTGCCAGAGGCGCAGGCGGAAACAGGGGTGTGCGCACCAGCGCGCGCACCAAGGTCAAGGCTCACAGCTGCTGCAACGCCATTGGGCATCAGCATGGGTACGGTCATGGGCAGAACACGGCGGGGGCCCTTTTCGCGAAGCGTGTCCCACGCGTCAAGCAAGGTCCATACTCCTCCGATGCCCGTGGCGAAGGCTACGGCCAGCCGGTCGTGGTCAATGTCGGTGATGCCTGAATCAGCCCAGGCTTCACGGGCGGCAATGACGCCGAACTGGGTGGAGGGGTCCATCCGCTTGGCTTCAACGCGACCCAGGACATCCAGGGCTGGAACCGTGCAGCGGGCTGCGAAGTGAACGGGGAGTTCAAATTTGGCAACCCAATCGTCTTCAAGAGTGCGCACACCCGAGACCCCCTTCAGCGCGTTCTTCCACAGGGTGGGGACATCGCCGCCGATGGGTGTGGTGGCACCCAGACCGGTGATGACTACTTTGCGTGTCATGGGATCACTCTCTGTCAGTGCGCAGACCATTGCCAGTCACGCCGCTGCTGCGGGCACTGGTCTTGATCTGCAGGTGTGCAAATGATGCAACGGCCGGCCCGCGGGAAACCCCGCCAAGCCGGCCGTTTTGGTCCGGAAGGACCGGAGGTACTGCTAGGCCTGTGCGCCGGAGATGAAGTTGACGGCGTCGCCAACGGTCTTGAGGTTCTTGACCTCTTCGTCCGGGATGCGCACGCCGAACTTCTCTTCGGCGTTGACCACGATGGTCATCATGGATATGGAGTCGATGTCCAGGTCCTCAGTGAAGGACTTGTCCATTTCGACTGCCTCGGGGGCGAGTCCTGTTTCCTCGTTGACGATTTCAGCCAGACCGGCCAGGATTTCTTCGTTGCTAGCCATTGATGGCTCCTTTTCTTTTGTACCGGCATTGCTGCCGGAAATGAATCAACCCGCGGGTTGCGGCTTGGAGTGGGAAGTATTTAGGGCAGGACAACTACCTGGGCGCCGAAAACGAGGCCGGCGCCGAAGCCGATCTGCAGGGCCAGCCCGCCGCTAAGCGAAGGGTTCTCCTTCAGCAGTCGGTGTGTGGCCAGGGGGATGGACGCTGCCGAGGTGTTGCCGGCGTCTGCGATATCCCGTGCGATGGTCACTGATTCCGGAAGCTTGAGCTTCTTGACCATTTCGTCGATGATTCGCATGTTGGCCTGGTGGGGGACAAAAGCGACAAGGTCTTCTGCGGTGATGCCGGCGTCCTCAAGGGCCTGCTGGGCTACCTTGGCCATTTCCCACACAGCCCAGCGGAAGACTGTCTGGCCGTCCTGGCGGATGGTGGGGTAAAGCTCCTGGGCCTCCTCCAACAGCGCAAGGTCGCCGGACGCATCAGACTGGCGGGCAGCCAGGCTGAGATCACGGGCGTCAAGCTGGGAGCGCGTCATGCCGATGGCGTCCCACTTGCTGCCGTCGGATCCCCACACCGAGGGAGAGATGCCTGGAGTTTCGGAAGGCCCGATCACCACGGCACCGGCTCCGTCACCCAACAGGAAGGAAATGGTGCGTTCGCGGTTATCGATCACGTCGGAGAGCTTTTCAGCACCGACCACCAGCACGTAGGTGGCTGTGCCGGAACGGACCAGCGCATCGGCCTGGGCGATGCCATAGCAGTAGCCGGCACACGCAGCGGAGATATCGAAAGCTGGAGCCGGAGTGGCGCCCAGGCGGTCCGCCAGGGCCGCAGCGGCCGACGGGGTGGCGTAAGGGTGCGTCACAGTGGACACAATGACTGCCCCCAGCTGTGAGGCTTCAATTCCAGCGTGTTCGAGTGCTTCCCGGGCTGCGCCCTCGGCCATGTCAATAACACTGACGTCCGCTGCGGCCCGGTGCCGGGTGATGATTCCAGTGCGCTGGCGGATCCATTCATCGGATGAGTCGATCCATTGGCAAACGTCTTCGTTGGTGACGATCACGTCGGGGCGGAAAGCGCCGATTCCCTGGATGCGCGAATACTGGTTGACGGGCGCCTGCCTGAGTGTGGGAGTGCTCATGCCTCTCCCTCCAATTCTGCAAATAGTTCCAAAGCCGAGCTGAGGTCAGCAGGGGTCTTCACGGCGACGGTCTTGACTCCGGGCATGCCACGCTTAGCCAGGCCCGCAAGGGTCCCAGCCGGGGCAAGTTCGATGATTCCCTTGACGCCACGCTGTTGCAGCGTTTCCATGCAGAGGTCCCAGCGAACGGGGCGGGAGACCTGGGCAATGAGGCTCTCGACTGCGGTGGCACCGGAGGCCACCTCGCGGCCGTCAAAGTTGGACAGCAGCGGGACCACGGGATCATTGGGGTGCAGCGAGGGTGCCATGGTGCGCAGTGCCTCAACGGCAGGTGACATATGCGATGTGTGGAAGGCACCTGCAACTTTCAGGGCGATGACACGCGCTTTGGCTGGTGGGTTTTCCGCCAGGGCCTTGAGCTGGTCCAATGTTCCGGCAGCGACAATCTGGCCTGCTCCGTTGACGTTTGCCGCTGTGGCACCTGCCGCCTCGATGGCGGCGACTACTTCCGCGGGATCACCGCCGACGACGGCGGACATGCCGGTTGGCATGGCGGCCGCTGCGGCTGCCATGCTGTTTGCCCGCTCCCGCACAAACGTCATGGCCTCCGCGTCACTGAGGACACCGGCCAAAGCGGCTGCGGTGATCTCGCCTACGGAGTGTCCTGCCAGAACAACCGGCAGTGATCTGAGCTCGACGTCAAACAACGCCTTGGCTGCTATGAGTCCGGCAGCGACAATCAGGGGCTGGGCAACAGCTGTGTCCTTGATCGTTTCTTCATCCGAGGTGGTGCCATGGGCGGCCAGATCGATCCCGGCTATGTCGCTGAGGGCATCCACTTGGCCTGCTACGGCCGGTAATTCCAGCCAAGGGGCCAGGAATCCGGGGGTCTGGGAGCCCTGTCCAGGGCAAACTATTGCAAGCACGTATCCAGCTTTCCAAATTATGGCGCGATTCCTGGTGTTTGGGTGTACCAAGCTCAGCGGGTCAGATTGTAGGAAGTCTACAAGGGTTCAGGGTGTTGATCTTGACTGATGGCGCTCTGCGGCAGCCCGTGGCGGAGCCGACAGGCGCCCCACAACCATCGCTGCGTGCAGCACAAATGCCTCACGCGGCAACAGGGGATCCCACCCCGTGACGTCACAGACCCGCTTGAGTCGATATCTCACGGTATTGGCGTGGACAAACAATTCGCGGGCTGTGGCTTCCAAGGAGTGGCCTAGTTCCAGGTAGGTTCCAAGAGTCTCCACCAGGCCATTGGAAGCGGCAACGAGCGGTCGGTAGATGTTCTTGACCAGGGACCGCCGTGCCGCGTCGTCGCCTGAGATGACACGTTCCGGGAGGAGATCATCTGCTGCCACCGGGCGCGGTGCTGCGGGCCAGGCTTTTGCTGCAGTCAGCCCGGCGAATGCCGATTGGGCCGAACTGCTTGCTTCCAGGAGGGAGCCTGCTTCCGGGCCGTAGACTACGGGGCCGGGCGCGAACATTTCGCTGAGCTTGATGTAGGCAGTGTCCCGGTCCTGCACGCCTCCCAGGATCAGGATCAGCCTGTCACCCTGGATGCCTACCAGGGCGTCATCGGCAAAGCGGCCAGCCAGGCGGCGCATTTCGCTGACATAGCTTGCGCTGGGTTCTGAGGGGGAGTTTCCCACCATGACAGTGAATCGCTCCTGGGCTTTCCAGCCGAGGGCTGCAATACGGGAGCGTAATGCATCAGTATTTTCGCCCCGCAGAATGGCATCCACAATCAACGCCTCCATGCGGGTGTCCCAGGACCCGCGGGATTCCGCCGCGCGCGCATAGACATCAGCCGCTGCAAAGGCGACTTCGCGTGAATAGCGTAGGACCGCTTCGCGGAGTTCAGGCTGGTTTGCTTCCGGCGCGATCACCGGCGCCTGGTCCTCGACCACTTCCACCACAACACGGATGAGCTGGAGCGCTTTTTGCAGGCTGATGGAACGGGTCAGTTCCGCAGGGGCCGTACCAAACACATCAGAGAGGATCCACGACGGCGAGCTCGGCTTCTCGTACCAGCTGACGAAGGCTGCAATGCCGTTTTGCGCTACGAGCCCCAGAGCCGAGCGTTCATCGGAGCTGAGACGTCGGTACCAGGGCAGTGACTGCTCCAGCCTGCGCATGGTGATGGTGGAGAGCTGCCCCACATTGGCACGAAGTTTTTTGAGGGTTTCCATCTTCTCCACCGAGAGTCCCCTCTTGGCGGGAGGAGACTTTTTTGGCTCGCGCGGGGAAACAGGCATTATCCGAGCATACGGTGCCCCGAGCCGAAGCTCCATTTTGTGCGAAGGCTACAACTGTCCTTACGCAAGATCACTCCAGCATGCCAGTCTGCGCGAACGCCACGCGGGTGACCCCACAAGCGGGGCGTAGCTGGAACTTTTGGCAAACAAAACAACAACGGCCCGCACCATGAGGTGCGGGCCGCCGTCGTGCGTCCATCAACGCCGCTGGGCGTATCAGGTGCGGAGGGTCAGGACTCGCCGCCAGCGTTGCCGGTGGTTCCAGCGTTGACGTTGTGCAGCTTGTACTTCTCGATGGCCTTTGCCGGAGCTTCGGCATCAACCTCACCGCGGCGGGCCAGCATCTCCAGGGCACGCACCACAACAGAGTGTGTGTCGTTCTTGAAGAAGCGACGCGCTGCTGCGCGGGTATCGGAGAATCCGAAGCCGTCCGCACCCAAAGATGCGAATTCATTGGGAACGAACTGGCGGATCTGGTCCGGAACAGCCTTCATGTAATCCGTAACGGCAACGACGGGGCCGGTTGCACCGGCCAGCTGGGACGTCACAAATGGCACGCGGGCCTGCTCGCCAGGGTTCAGGAACGCTTCTTCTTCAGCAGCCATGCCGTCGCGACGGAGTTCCGTCCAGGACGTCACCGACCAGACATCGGCAGAAACGCCCCAGTCCTCGGCCAGGATCCTCTGTGCATCCAGGGCCCACGGAACGGAGACTCCGGAGGCAAGGATCTGGGTGCGGGGTCCATCGATCTTGGCTGGCGCCGCGAGATAGATGCCCTTGATGACACCTTCAATGTCAAGATCCTCAGGCTCTGCAGGCTGCACGATCGGCTCGTTGTACACGGTGATGTAGTACATCAGGTTCCGGTCCGTGCTCTCTGGACCATACATGCGCTCCAGGCCATCGCGAACAATGTGGCCCATCTCATACCCATAGGCCGGGTCGTAGGTAACAACCGCAGGGTTCGTGGAGGCCAACAGTGGCGAGTGGCCGTCAGCGTGCTGCAGGCCCTCACCGGTCAGGGTGGTCCGTCCTGCTGTGGCACCAATGATGAATCCACGGGTCATCTGATCCGCAGCAGCCCAGAAAGCATCGCCCGTGCGCTGGAAACCGAACATCGAGTAGAACACGTAGATCGGGATCAGCGGCACGCCGTGGGTTGCATAGGCGGTGCCGGCAGCAGTGAATGCCGCAACGGCGCCAGCCTCGTTGATGCCGGGGTGGATCAGCTGGCCCTGGGGAGATTCCTTGTAGGCCAGGATCAGGTCCCGGTCCACAGACAGGTAGTTCTGGCCCTTGGGGTTGTAGATCTTGGAGGTCGGGAAGAACGCATCCATGCCAAAGGTGCGGGCCTCGTCAGGGATGATCGGGGCAATGTGCTTGCCGAACTCCTTGTCCCGCATCAGGTCCTTGAGGAGGCGGACAAAGGCCATGGTCGTCGCCGCCTGCTGCTTGCCGGAACCACGCTTGGCAACCTCGTAGGTCTTGGCTTCCGGAAGGGTGATTTCAGCGTGCTTGGACCGGCGCTGGGGTACTGAACCGCCCAGGGCGGCCCTGCGTTCCATCATGTACTTGATCTCGGGAGCGTCAGCGCCCGGGTGGTAGTACGGGGCGCCGTAGAGGTTCTCGTCAAGCTGTTCGTCAGTGATGGGGATCCGCAGGTGGTCACGGAAGGACTTGAGGTCCTCCATGGTGAGCTTCTTCATCTGGTGGGTCGCGTTGCGGCCCTCGAAGTGCGGCCCGAGGCCGTAGCCCTTGACGGTCTTGGCAAGGATGACTGTGGGCTTGCCCTTGAATTCAGTGGCTGCCTTGTACGCGGCGTAGACCTTGCGGTAATCGTGGCCGCCGCGCTTGAGGTTCCAGATCTGGTCATCGGAGAGATCCGAGACGAGTTCCTTGGTCTCCGGGGTCTTGCCGAAGAAGTGTTCGCGGACAAACGCGCCGGACTCTGCCTTGTACGTCTGGTAATCGCCGTCGGGAGTCTCATTCATGATCTTGACGAGCGAACCGTCCTGATCCTTCGTCAGCAGATCATCCCACTCGCGGCCCCAGACAACCTTGATGACGTTCCAGCCCGCACCGCGGAAGAACGCTTCAAGTTCCTGCATGATCTTGCCATTGCCACGCACCGGGCCATCGAGGCGCTGGAGGTTGCAGTTGATGACAAAGTTCAGGTTGTCCAGGTTCTCGTTCGCTGCAAGCTGAAGCAGGCCACGGGATTCTGGTTCGTCCATTTCGCCGTCACCCAGGAAGGCCCAGACCTGCTGGTCCGAGGTGTCTTTCAGGCCGCGGTTGTGCAGGTACCTGTTGGACTGAGCCTGGTAGATGGCGTTCATGGGGCCGATGCCCATCGAGACCGTGGGGAATTCCCAGAACTCGGGCATCAGGCGAGGGTGCGGATAGGAGGACAGTGCGTGCCCTTCCTTGGACTTCTCCTGGCGGAATCCGTCCATGTCTTCCTCGGAGAGCCGGCCCTCCATGAAGGCGCGGGCATACATGCCGGGGGAGGCGTGGCCCTGGAAAAAGACCTGGTCGCCGCCGCCGGCGTGGTCCTTGCCGCGGAAGAAGTGGTTGAAGCCGACCTCGTACAGGGTGGCCGCACCGGCGTAGGTGGAGATGTGTCCGCCAACACCGATGTTGGGCCGCTGCGAGCGGTGCACCATGACTGCCGCGTTCCAGCGCATGTAGGCGCGGTAGCGGCGTTCGTATTCCTCATTGCCCGGGAATTCCGCTTCCTGGTCAACGGGAATGGTATTCACGTAGTCAGTGGTGGTCACCATCGGCACGCCAACGCTTTGAGCGCCAGCGCGCTGCAGCAGGCTACGCATGATGTATTGGGCACGTTCCGTGCCCTGTTCCTTGATCAGTGAATCGAGGGACTCAACCCATTCGGCGGTCTCTTCAGGATCACGATCAGGCAGCTGGTTAGTTAACCCGCTGAGGATATGGGAGGTATCTTCTCCTGCAGCCACGTCCAACCTCTCTTTGCGCGCAGTCATCGGCGCTCTTTTGGCCGAGCAGGGTAACTGCCTGGCCTAGGGGCGACGTGTGCGTCATATCGGTTACAACAGCCCGGTCATGTGTGCCGGGCAGGGTCCATGGACAACGCCGACTGCGTGTGGATCCCGGGCTGTTGCCCCGCAGTAGAGTGCTGTCCTAATCTCACTCTAGCCGGGCCAGATGCGTGATGCGTAGCCGGGCAGGAGCAAGGGTGAAGAAATGGCAGTCATACTTGGTGTGCAGTGAAAAGCGACGCTCCACTTGGTTTGCGCAACCCCTGTGTGATGCAGAATATGCCGCGGACGGGGCCCGTAGCTTGAACAGCACGCCCAAAGGGTGTTGGCTGGTAGTAATGGACGTCACCCAACCTTGTGCAGGAAAGCTGCACAGGCGGTCAGTGTTCAGTAGTATCACTGCAAAATGCAGTTCTCAGTAGCAGTCAATCAGCATTGGAGGAAACACGTGAGCGAGGCCGACGCCGCCACTTCGGTAAGTGTGGCGGAAAAATTGGGTTTCAAAAATGGGGATCTGATTCAGGAATTCGGTTACGACGACGACGTCGATTTCGACTTGCGTGACGACATCGAAGATTTCACGGGAGCAGAGCTCCTTGATGAAGACGATCACGACGTCGCGGATTCAGTCATTCTGTGGTGGCGCGAAGGCGACGGAGACCTCGTGGATGCACTGGTTGACTCCCTGACAACCCTTTCCGAAGGCGGGGAAGTGTGGATCCTGACTCCCAAGTCCGGCCGTGACGGCTATGTGTCGCCCGCGGATATCCAGGAAGCAGCACCAACAGCGGGGCTGCACCCGACAACATCAGCTGGTGTTTCCAAGGACTGGAGCGCAACCCGGTTGGTGACCAGGAAGAACAAGTGACGCAATCCGGCGCGGAAGCCAGCGCTGCCACCGGGATACCCAGGGTAGGCAGCACCGCGCCGGATTTTGTTCTCTCGAATCAGCACGGCGAGCCAGTCAATCTCTCAGCACTGCGCGGCAGTGCCGTGATACTAGTTTTTTTCCCCTTCGCCTTTTCCGGCATCTGCACCAGCGAGATGCGCGAACTCCAAGACAACCTTCCTGATTTCACAGCGGAGGGCGCGGTAGTCCTAGCTGTGTCTGTGGACAGCAAGTTCACCCTGCGAGCCTACGGTCAAGCTGAAAGTCTCGCCTTCGGTCTCCTGTCTGATTTCTGGCCCCACGGTGAGGTGGCCCGACTCTACGGAGTCTTTGATAAGGACCGCGGCATGGCCGCTCGAGGGACTTTTATCATCGATGCCGGGGGCATCATCAGGTACACCGTCGTGAATCCGCGCGGGCAGGCCCGTGAGCTGGGCGAGTACCGGGCTGCGCTCCATGGACTGCGCGCTGCGTGACATGAGCGAGCCCATGCCAAGAGCGCGTGACTCAGCGGATCCCGTGCCTGAACCGCGGCCACGGATCGGACTGACGGGGTTCGCCAGTCGGCCGCCTGTTCCCAATGCCGGCCCGTCGGCGTCGGACGTCCCGGACCTTGGGAGAGCGCTCGACTTGTTGTCCGGTTTGCGGCTGGCCGTGCTGACTGGTGCTGGATTGAGTACGGACTCCGGCATCCCCGA
Organism: Pseudarthrobacter sp. PS3-L1; assembly: GCF_030063285.1. GTDB lineage: Bacteria > Actinomycetota > Actinomycetes > Actinomycetales > Micrococcaceae > Arthrobacter. Next base: position 147,325 of record NZ_JASISU010000005.1, read on the forward strand.
CTATCGCGGTCCCGGTTCCCCACCCCGGAAACCCATGACTTACCAGGAATTTACGCGGGACGCCAGCAACAGGCAGCGGTACTGGGCCCGGAACCATATCGGATGGTCGCACCTACGCCACGCGGACCCCAATGAGGGCCATGCGGCAATTGCGCGCATGGAGCAGCGGGGCCTGCTGACCGGGCTGATCACCCAGAACGTGGATCGGCTGCACGAGGACGCTGGCAGCATCAATGTTGTTGACCTGCACGGACGTTACGACCGGGTAGTGTGCCTTGATTGCCACCGTGAGTACACCAGGACCCTCCTTGCTGGCATGCTGACGGAACTAAACCCCACGTTCCTGGAAAAAGCCCTGGCCGCCGACGTCGTGGAGATCGCTCCTGACGCTGACGCCACAGTGGAGGATGACGGACTGATCAGCACTTTTGTTGTCGCCGTCTGCCCGGCATGCGGGGGAGTACTGAAGCCGGATTTTGTCTACTTCGGGGAGAATGTTCCCAAAGACCGGGTGGAGCGTTCCTATGCCATGGTGGACGAGGCCGAGGCCATGCTTGTAGCGGGCTCGTCCCTGACTGTCATGAGCGGCCTGCGCTTTGTGCGGCACGCTGCCAAGGAGCAAAAGCCCGTGGTGATCATCAACCGGGGTGAGACCCGCGGGGACGATCGGGCGACGCTCAAGCTCCACTCTGGAGTTACGGAATCGCTGAGCTGGCTCGCTGATAGGCTGCCTGAGCTCTAGGGTAATTCTCCAATTGGCGCAGAGTGGCGCATATCAGGTACAGTCTATGTTCGTTGGTTGACGGGAAACAGTTCGTCTTCCATAGTTTGGGTCTTTAGCTCAGCTGGTAGAGCGCCACGTTTACACCGTGGATGTCATCGGTTCGATCCCGGTAGGACCCACCACGTAAAACCGCGTCGCTGCAGGCAATGTGCCTGCAGCGACGCGGTTTTTTACTGTTTAAGGGCTTGTGTCGCACCTTTGTGGTGGGGTGAAGCCGGCCTCGGAATCAACCGTCCAGTGAAACCCGGTCCTCCTCCGACATCTCACGACGGGCGAACTCTGGATCATCTTCAAAGGACTTCTGCCGCGCCACGGAGAAGATGATGAGCGCATAAACGGCTTTGGCCACGATGTCAGCGATCGAGTAACCGGCTTGTTTCAGCACCCAGGCGTCGGAACCGGAGATACTCAGGAGCGGAAGCGCATAGGCGAGCGGATAGACGAGCCAGCTGACCAGGATCAGGTAGCGAAGCTTGCTGAGGGTGCCCCGTACCGATGATGGCTGCTTCTGGAGCGACTTGGTGAGTTGTACAAAAAGTACGTAAAGAATGTAAGCGAACGGGATGAGCGACAGAAGGCCGAAAACTACCCGGACCGTATTGTCGGTACTGATCTCGCCAGGGTAGCCGAGGATGATCATCAGGGCAGCCGCAGGGATGAGCTGGATGATCAGCCGCTTTTGTATGGCTCGGGCCAGGGCGAGCACTGCAATGAGTTCCAGCAGTAGCAGGGGTACTGTCAGAAGCCAGTCCACGTAGCGGTAGCCCTCATTAAACGACTGGCCAACGGCCTGTGAGTACGTTCCCGTGCCGCCCACCGAATCAGTGACAAACGATGCCTTGAAGGAATCGAAGATCCTGAAGTAGTGGTATGCCGCGATGCCACAGACCACGATGGCCACTGTGATGGCCTGCCGGTAGCGGGGCAGGATTCGCGGCAGTGCGATCAGCATGAACAGTGCCGTAAACAGCTGTGACGCGATGACCAGCGACAGGAAGTTGTAGACGGTATCGAATTGGCCCTGGGTGAGAGAGTCAGGAATCACGAATCCTCCAAGGTTATTTTGTCCGGGCCCAGCGTCCTTTGGATGAGCCTCGGACTTGCAGTCTAGTTCACTTACTAAGTAAGTAAATAGCTAAGTTATATATTTCCGGTTCTAGTTTGAACTAGACTCGTGAAGTCAGAAAAAGCTGGAACTCGGAGGTCCCGTGGGTACGGAAAACGAACGCAAGAAGCATGTCCTTGCTGGATTCCCCCAGGCGGCAACCCGATTTGTCCGGGCACTTGAACGCAACCGCGAGAAAATTGCTACGGACCGGGGGCTCTCCCCAAGCGAGCTTCGGGCAATCTTCTGGATTGCCGAGCACGCCAGCGTCACTCCCAAGCAGCTCGCGGAACATATGGAGTTGAGCACAGGAGCCATTACTGCGATTTCCACGCGCCTCGTTGATCTGGGCTGGCTAGAACGCGTAGCGCACCCCAACGATCGCCGCAGCCTCTACCTTGTGCTCACCGGAGAGGGGCACGCCGTTATGGCAGATATCCACAATGAGTTCAATACGATGATTGCGGACTCCACCACCGCCTTGTCCCTTGAGGACCTGACAGTTTTTGAGCGTGCCCTTCAAACGGTTGCTGACGAGGTTTTCCGGCGAACCGGGCTGTAAGCCGCCAGCCGCATTGTCAGCGCCCCTCCCTAGAGTGGCGGACATGGAAGACGTTGAAGTGAATACAGGATCAGATGGCCAGCCACACTCCCTGGACTGTGGCGGAGTGCTGTGGCTGGTCGGGGCAGAGTCGCTTCGCTGGTTTGAAAGGATCAACTGGTGGGAAACCGCCCGCCGCATGCCCCGCGGAGTGGGAAGGGCGGATGTTGAGGTCCTGCGTGTGCAGGCCCGGCCAGAGCGTGATCCACATTCCGAGTTGGTCACCATGGAACTGGTCCGCAGCGGAGTGGGTGGAGGCTGGCAGCTGCGTCATCAGACGTCCCTGGCCGCCTGAGAGAGCCACCCAGGGTCCATTGTGAACACGGACAAAAGCGCATGGTGAACGATGTGGTCAATTCTGGGCAGTGGAAAGCCCCTCGCCGCGACTATTGGGGGACGTCACGGTGAGGGGCCTAAAATAAACATACAGTGAACGTTCACGGTTCAACAAGGACCTGGCAGATGTTTGTGCGCTCCTAGGTATCACGGTTCTCCGTGTACCGGTCGCCCTACGTGCAGCTGCATCTCCCTACGCCAGGGCGGGCACCGGGCGGAAGGAGCGCGGCTGGCCCTGCCAGGCCTGGCTCATTTCCGACAGGCTGCGGCGCATTATTTTCTCTGATGCTTCGCGGGCCAGGTGGCCGTTGCCCACCAAGATGGCCTGTGCCATCTCAATGTGCCACTGCAGCGGCGCGTCTGTTGGCCTGTCAGGCATCAGTCCGGCCACCGTCCTCCCCGTAAGCGTTTCTGCGACCTGGCCCACCATGGTGGCGAACATCTCGTTCCCGGAACCGGTCAACAAAAGGGAGTGGAACCTGATATCCAGGGCCAGGAACACATCAACGTCTCCTGACTGCCCGGACTCCTTCATCGCCAGGGCAACATCAAAGAGTTCCCGCCGCCGTTCCGGGGGAGCGAATTGGGCCGCGAGTTCCGCCGCGGCAGGTTCGACGGCGGTCCGCAGCTCCGCGAGGGAACGAAGTTGGGCGCCGCGCCCGGTTCCTGCCAGCCGCCACCGGATGACCATGGGATCGAAGGGATTCCAGTGTGCGGCGGGTAAAACTCGGATTCCCAACCGCCTGACGGTCTCGATCAGGCCAAGTGAGGCAAGGACGCGGGTTGCTTCGCGCACAACAGAGCGGGAAACGTTCAGTTCACGGGCCAGCTGTTCCGCCAGCATTACGTGTCCGGATGGATACGCTCCAGAGACGATCTGGGTGCCCAGATGTTCGACGGCATGGTCATGAAGGCTGAGGGGCATAGCCGCCATCATAGTGGTCCAGCGCCACCGTGCTTCCACTGTTCTCGGGGTGCTGGAGGTTTGCGGTAGCGCCGGGATGCCGTGGTCCATGAGCCGCGCATAGACTGGAGAAGACGCGAAACCGTCCAGAAACGAAGATGGTGTTTTTGTCGCGCGACCCGAATACGTATGATTTATTACAGCCACGTACGTGTGCCACTGGTGCGAATACCGCAGCAGGCACGCTGGCGAATGGTAGAGAAACGAATGGGAGTTTTGATGTCTGCACACATCGGCGTCACCGGCCTTGCCGTGATGGGAGCCAACCTGGCCCGAAACCTGGCCCGCAACGGCTTCACCGTTGCACTGCACAACCGGTCAGTTGAAAAAACTGACGCGCTGCTCGAAAAGCACGGCACGGACGGCGACTTCGTCCGCACCGAAACCCTGCAGGAACTGGTGGACTCCCTGGAGAAACCCCGCCGCGTCCTGATCATGGTCAAGGCTGGCAAGCCTGTGGACTCCGTGATCGATCAATTGGTGCCCCTGCTCGAAGCCGGCGACATTGTTATTGATGCTGGCAACTCGCACTATGAGGACACTCGCCGTCGTGAAGCCGCTCTTTCTGAGAAGGACCTGCACTTCGTGGGCATTGGTGTCTCTGGTGGTGAAGAAGGCGCCCTGAATGGGCCTTCCATCATGCCCGGCGGCTCCAAAGAGTCCTATAAGGCGCTCGGACCGCTGCTGGAAAAGATCTCGGCCCACGTCGACGGTCAGCCCTGCTGCGCCTGGATCGGCACTGACGGCGCCGGTCACTTCGTGAAAATGGTCCACAACGGCATTGAGTATGCCGACATGCAGGTCATTGGTGAGGCCTTCGACCTGCTGCGTTCAGGCGCTGGGATCGAGCCGGCTGACCAGGCCAAAATTTTCGAAGAGTGGAACAAGGGCGACCTCGCCTCCTTCCTGATCGAGATCTCCGCAGAGGTCCTGAGCCACGTGGACGCCAAGACCGGCAAGCCGTTTGTTGACGTCGTCATTGACGCCGCAGGGCAGAAGGGCACCGGACGCTGGACGGTAATGTCCGCCCTCGAACTTGGGTCACCAACCTCTGGCATTGCAGAGTCTGTTTTTGCGCGCGCGCTTTCATCCCAGGCGGGCCAGCGCAAACTTGCCCAGGAACTCCTGGTAGGCGAGGAAGCCTCGGTGGAAATCCCCGAAACGTTTGTTGATGACGTTCGCCAGGCCCTGTACGCATCCAAGCTGGTTTCCTACGCACAGGGCCTGGACATGCTGACCTCTGCTGCGACGGAGTACAACTGGGACCTCAAGCTGGATGAGATTGCCTCCCTGTGGCGTGGTGGCTGCATCATCCGGGCCGAGCTCCTCAAGGACATCACCAAGGCCTACGCAGCTGAGGAAAAGCCTGCCAACCTGCTCTTCGCCCCCGCCTTTACCAAGGCTATTGCCGAGGTCCTGCCTGCATGGCGCCGTGTTGTGTCAACCGCAGTACAGCTGGGCATCCCGGTTCCGGTGTTCTCCTCATCGCTGGCCTACTACGATGGCCTGCGCCGCAAGCGCCTCCCGGCCGCACTCATCCAGGGCCAGCGGGATCTGTTTGGCGCCCACACCTACGGCCGCACAGATACCGAGGGTACCTTCCACACCCTGTGGGGCGAGGACAAATCTGAGATTGAAGCAGTCGACACGCACTGACACCTGAACAGACGCGCACTGAAGGCCCTGTCCCACGTGGGACAGGGCCTTCCTGCATTTCTTTCGAGGTCGCTGTGCACGGCGCCAGTTGTTGGCCAGCAGGCTGCGCGCCGGTGGGCCCTGCGCTGTTGTGGACCGTCCTAGATGCGGTATTCGATGTCGTATTCGGCCGGGTCAACAGCAGGTTTGGACTCCCGTTTGGCATCTCGGGGCCGCGACCTGGCCGGGACGCCGGTAATGATGGACGACGGCGGTGCGTCCTTGACCACCACGGCGTTGGCCCCCACGGCGCTATCGGCCCCAATGGTGATAGGCCCGAGGATCTTGGCGCCAGCGCCAATGGTCACCCGATCGCCAATGGTGGGGTGCCGCTTGACCTTGGCGAGCGAACGGCCACCCAGGGTGACGCCATGGTAGATCATGACGTCCTCCCCGATTTCCGCAGTTTCGCCGATGACCACTCCCATACCGTGGTCAATGAAGAACCGGCGGCCCACTGTGGCGCCGGGATGGATCTCGATACCAGTGAGCGTCTTTCCCACTTGGGAGAGCACCCTGGCAGGAAAGCGCAGTGCCGGCTCCTGCCAAAGACGATGCGTCACGCGGTGGATCCAGATTGCATGCAGGCCGGAATAGATAAAAAAGTTCTCTAACGAACCTCGAGCCGCCGGGTCGTGGGACCGGGCGGCGTCGAGGTCTTCCTTGAGTCTTGCGAAAAAGCTCACAAAGACCTTTCTGGGTTAAATCGGAGGGAGCTGGTGCTCAGCCCCGGATATCGTCGTACAGGACGGTGGAAATGTAGCGCTCACCGAAGTCACAGACGATGGCAACAATGAGCTTACCGGCGTTCTCCGGGCGTTTGGCGAGCTCAAGGGCAGCCCAGACGATCGCTCCAGAGGAGATGCCGCCGAGGATACCTTCGCGTGCGCCCAGGTCGCGGGCAACCCGGACTGAGTCCTCAAGGCTGGCGTCGATGACCTCGTCATAGATGGTGGTGTCCAGGATTTCGGGAACAAAGTTGGCCCCGAGGCCCTGGATTTTATGGGGGCCTGGAGCGCCACCGTTAAGGATTGCGGAGTCCTTGGGCTCAACGGCGATAATCTGCACACCGGGCTTGCGCGCCTTGAGGACCTGTCCGACGCCAGTCACGGTCCCACCGGTACCTACGCCGGCAATGAAGATGTCCACTGCGCCGTCGGTGTCTTCCCAGACTTCTTCTGCTGTCGTCCGACGGTGGACCTCCGGGTTGGCCTCGTTAGCGAACTGCTTGGCCCAGATGGCGTTGTCCGTGCTGGCAACGATCTCCTGGGCACGCTCGACAGCGCCGCGCATTCCTTCGGAGCCTGGCGTCAGGACAATCTCGGCACCGTAGGCACGGAGCATGACGCGGCGTTCTGTAGACATGGTCTCAGGCATGGTCAGGATGACCTTGTACCCACGGGCCGCCCCTACCATTGCCAGGGCAATCCCCGTGTTTCCAGAGGTACCTTCAACGATGGTTCCGCCCGGGCGCAACGCACCCGCCTTTTCTGCGGCGTCAACGATCGCGACGCCGATCCGGTCCTTGACGCTGTTGGCGGGGTTGTAGAACTCAAGTTTGACGGCAACGGTCGCGTTCAGGCCTTCGGTAAGCCGATTAAGGCGGACCAGCGGGGTCCCACCAACCAGTTGCGTTACGTCGTCGTAGATCCGTGCCATGTGAATACGCCTATCTCTGGAGGGTAAATGCTTGGGTCAGCCTAGTGAACGCCCGATTCACGCTACTAGGCATTAAGCCATGCCGAGTAATATTTCCGCGCTTTGGCCAGCTTTGGATTGATGATGACCTGGCAGTAGCCCTGCTCTGGATTCTGGGCGTAGTAGTCCTGGTGGAAATCCTCGGCAACGTAGAAGGTGGGCAGTCGCGTCACTTCAGTCACAATCGGATCGTTCCACAGTTGCTGGTTCCGTTCGATGGCCTCGGTGAAGAGGATTTTCTCCTCCGTGGTCTCGTAGAACATTGAGGAACGGTACTGGGTTCCTACGTCATAGCCCTGACGATTCAGGGTGGTGGGATCGTGGAGCGCAAAGAACATGTCGAGGATGACCTCGGCGGGAACTATGTCCTCGTCGAAAGTCACTGCCACGACTTCTGCATGGCCGGTCGTTCCATTGCAGACTGAGTAGTAGTCGGGATGTGGATCGTGGCCACCGGTGTAGCCGGACACCACCGATTCAACGCCCTTGGTCCTCTGGTAAACAGCGTCGAGGCACCAGAAGCAGCCTCCGCCCAACACAAAAGTTTTCATGTCCTGTTCAATGCTTCGTGGCCCAGGAAGATTCCCGACGGAGCAGATCGGTGCGCCGTATGGGTGGCTCCAGGCTCAACATAAGGTAAAAAAGAGGCTATGGAACGCGAAGAAACCGGCGGAAAATCCCCCGTGCTGCCGGAAGTCCCCACCGCTGACGTCGCTGGGGTGGCCCAGATCACGCCTGCAGCGACCCAAACCATGGACGGCAACAAGGAGATAAAAGTCACGTCCGAAGCGCGTGCAGTGGTTGCCGCATCCGCTGACGATGCGGTGCCCGATGCAGACTGGACCGGTGCCGGGCATGAGGAAGTCGACGACGCCGAGTCAACCGCGGTGCCGACCCTCGGTGAGGTCCTGCTTGCGGTTGAGGAACTGTGGCCAGAATCGCTTGCGGAGGAGTGGGACGAGGTTGGCCTTGTGGCTGGCCATCCCGATGCCGCCATTAAACGGATCATGTTTGCTGTGGACCCCACCCTCGATGTCATCCAGGAAGCCATCGATTGGGGCGCTGACCTGCTGATTACCCACCACCCACTGCTGCTGCGTGGCGTGAATACCGTTGCTGCCACGACGGCGAAGGGCAAGGCCGTTCACCTCCTCATAGAGTCAGGGACGGCGCTCTTGACTGTTCACACGAATGGCGATTCCGCGGTGGGGGGCGTTTCGGATGTCTTGGCCGACGCACTGGGAATCCTTGATGCAACGCCGTTGACTGTTGCCGCTGAGGGCCTTCCAGAAGAAGGGATTGGCCGCGTCGGGGACCTCGCCTCCGCCACCACCCTGGGGGACTTTGCTGCGAAGGTTTTTGGCATCCTGCCAGCCGTTGCCGGCGGGGTGCGTGTTGCGGGGGACCGCAATGCCCTGGTGCGTCGGGTCGCTGTCTGCGGTGGAGCAGGCGATTCGCTGTTGTCCGAGGTGCGATCCAGTGGCGCAGACGTCTTCGTGACGGCTGATCTTCGACACCATCCGGCATCCGAGGCCGTTGAAGCGGCTGCCGATGGCCGTCCATTCCTGATCGATGTTTCGCACTTTGCCAGTGAGTGGTTGTGGCTTCCTGCTGCCGCCGCCGCGCTGGGCAATGTTGTGGCTGATCAGGGTCATGAGGTCGAAATCCGAGTCAGTAGCACCAACACTGACCCGTGGGACTTCATCCTGACTCCTGGTGGCGACTAGAATCTAACCTGCACCTCCACGGTGCCCGGCGCAGGCCGGCAAGGGAACAACACGGAGGTTACATTGGCCAAGGCAGCACCGGCAGAACAGATGAAGCTACTCGATCTGCAGGCACTGGACGCCCGTCTGACAGCCCTTGCCAACCGACGCCGTTCCCTGGAATCGGATCCCCGCATTGTGGACCTCACGGCCGCACTGTCGGTTGCCAATGGAGCCCTGGGCGCTGCGAAGGTTGCCGTCCACGACGCTGAAGCGGACCTAAAAAAAGCAGAGGCCGACGTCGAACAGGTCACTGCACGGATCACGCGAGACGATGCGCGGCTCAACAGCGGGACCGGCCTGTCAAAGGATCTGGTGGCCCTGCAGAAGGATCTTGTGTCCCTGAATCGCCGTCGTTCGGATCTGGAGGATGTTGAGCTTGAGGTCATGGAGCGCCTTGAGGCCCTGCGCCTGAAGCAGGCAACACAGCAGGAAATCGTTGATGGAATTCAGGGATCGTTCGGCGGTATCCGAGGTGAACTCGACGAGGAACTCCAGGCTGTTGCCGCCGATTCCATCGATGTCAGGTCCCGCCGGGACGACTTCGCAGCGGACCTTGACCCTGGGATGCTGGCCATCTACGAGAAGACCCTGGCCAAGCGAGGTGTAGGAGCTGCCCGGTTCTTCCACGGAACGTCGGAGGGCTCCGGCATGCAGCTCAGTGCCGGTGATCGCGCTGAGATCAAGGCTGCGGCCCCGGACGACATCGTTTTCTGCCCGGACTCCGGCTGCATCCTGGTGCGCTCCAGCGAGTGGGCCTGAGCCGCTAGGTACGTGATCAGCCGCCAGCTACCTAGACGGCGGGCGGCAGGATGATGTTCAGTGCAGAAGGCTTCCGTGCCGAACTTGGCACCAGCTCTGCTTCCCACCGCTCCAGGGTGGCCGCCAGGAGGTGCGCTGGAGTGGCAGGCATCGAGCCGCGCCTGCACAGCAGATGCCGTGCCAGTTCGCCCCGGGTGTGCTTGGCGAAGTGGCTAACCACCTTCCGCACGCCGTTGGTCTCTGTGAAAACATTGACTGAAACTGTTTGTTCCGGTGGCGGCGCCCACGCGGCAGCATACGTACTGGAACGGCAATCCACCAGCAGGTGGCCTTCTGTCTCGGCGTCCAGGGCTGCGCTCAGCTGGGGTTTCCAGAACGTTGCCAGCCGTCCGACGTCGGACAGCACAGTGCCCATCGACAGCCGGTACGCCGGCACGGCGTCGCCAAAGCGGAGGGCTCCCCACAGGGCCGAGATGACCACGATGGCGTCGTTTGCTTTGCGTCGCTGGGTGGCGGTAAGCGTCCGGTAACCCAGGGCATCGTAGAGGACACCAGAATAGACGCTGTGCGCGGGTGCTGCCGGTTCGGAGAGTAGCCGGGTGTTGCGAGCCACGTCCTCGGTGAGCGAGGCGCCCACACCAAGAAGCGCCATGGCGTCTTCGTGGGCGCTGACCGTTCCCAGGGCTTCAAGCACTTTTGCGCGTCCAGCATTGAGGTCCGGAAAGCTCAGACCGGACCAGTTCAGTGGAGCACCCGTGATGGCGGGAGTTTTTCCTTCGGAAGGAGGCAGGAGGATCAGCACCCGTAGATCCTACCGGCGTCAGGTGCCGAGGTTCGACGCCGGTAGACTGGTGTGTGGATGGGTTGACCAGGCAGTCGCGCGCCACGCAAGTGGCTCGAGGAACGTCCGGGCTCCGCAGGACAGGGTGGTGGGTAACGCCCACTCGGGGCAACCCGCAGGACAGTGCCACAGAGAACAGACCGCCTGGGTACTTCGTCTTTTGATGAAGAGCCTCAGGTAAGGGTGAAACGGTGGTGTAAGAGACCACCAGCTTCCCGGGTGACCGGGAAGGCTAGGTAAACCCCACCCGGAGCAAGGTCAGACAGAACGCGTTTGAAGGCTGTCCGCCTGAGCGTTCGGGTAGGCCGCTGGAGGGCGTCGGTAACGGCGTTCGTAGATGGATGGCTGCCAAACCCGCAACCGGAAACGGGACGCGGGGGAACAGAACCCGGCGTATCGGTCAACCCATCCACATACTTACCAGCACTGGCCCCAAATTTGGGCATATTCGCCTAGATCTAGGGCTTGTAGGGGCATTGCGCTTGGCTCTATTTGGTTCTATTTGAGCGTACTTGGTGGACCCTTTTGCCCCTAGATTGCCCCTGAGATTCACTCTCAGTGCAGGAAGCTACCGCGCCACTCCGGAGCCGCAGCGCGACGAACCGCACCGACCGGCACCCAGCAGTGGGAGTACTTGGCCCGGTCATCATGCCACTGGATATGAACCCACTCCTCCGTGTAGCCCGCGGCATGGGCGTGGACATCGACAGTAGTCCCGTCAGTGAGTGGCATCTGCACAATCACTGTCGGGTACTGGCGGTGATAGAAGTGCGTCACGCTCCCAACCGCATGGACCAAGGCAGGGTTCTCGTGCTCGTAGGTCTTGCCGTCCTGCAGGAACGTCGGGTCATAGTCAAAGCGCATGCCGCCACTAAACCACCAGGGACCGACTTAACGCAGAAAGACGCCCCACCTCGCAATGAGGTGGGGCGGGTGTTCTTACTGTGCGTCGGTTTTATCCGGCGTGAGGAATGGCAAGTACGTTCGTGTCCACTCAATGACGCCGGGTACTGCCATGACCCTTGCGAGGGTTGCGGAGACTGCTGTGATGACCACGGCGGCCCCGGCAAGGTATGCGTAGACTTCCGTGGGCAGGTGCCGTCCGAAGCCGTCTAGAACCGTCTGAATGATCGGTGGGAGGATCAACAGCAGCCCAATGAACGCGGGCAAGCCAACCTGCACAATGGTCCGCACAACGGCGCGGCCGGGGTAAGTGGCCTGAGTGGAAACCTCGGCGCGATGATCAGCCATTACTTACCACCCGCAACGTTCACGTCAACGGTCACGACGCCGGACTTGAGGGCATCCTCTGCGCCCTTGCGTGCGGCTTCCTGGATGGCGTCCATGTCGAGGTTGACACCCTGACCCGCAGCAACCTGCTTGAGGGCCTCACGGAGGCCGCCAAGCTGCGAACCAACATCCTTGATGATGGTGTTGTGGACTGTGGCAATATCTGCCTTGATCCCGCCAAGCTGGGAGCCCACGTCGTTGATGATTGTTTTGTGGACTGTGGCAAGGTCGCCACGGATTGCCTGTACGTCTGCTGCTGACATTTCATCCTCCAGGATGGGTGTGATGCTGCTGTTGAGGGTGGTGAGTGTGCCGCCGATTGCTGCGGCGTAGGTGCTGAGGAAGAGGTCCCAGTCGAAGTTGGTTCCGGGGTCGTAGCGTGTGCCGGGGTTCGTTTCGCCGTGGCCGTAGAACCCGGCGCGTGTGCCTGCTATGGCTTCGGCTGCGGTGATCCGCCGCGCTGGTGGGGGTGATGCGAGGACGCCGTGTGCGATGGCGTCTTGGACGAGCTCAGCAGCGGCGATGCCCATGTTGCGGACGATCCCCGCTGCGCGCTCATCAGTCAGGTCGCGCCACCGTGCCGCGTCCATTGCTCCTGAGACACTGAGCGCGTGGACGTTGTTTGTTGTGTCGGCCCATGCCGCGAACGTTGGGCGCGTGAGCCGGATCCGTGAGTCGTAGTCAGCGAGTGAATGATATGAGCCGTAGTCACTGCGTCGGCTGATGAAACCGGCCGTGTTCTCGGCGCCCGCATCGGGACCGCCCGGAACGACGCCGGACTCTGCGGTGTGCACGCCGACGACACCGGAGACCCATGTGCGTGGCCACCCATACTGTGCGGTGTTCGGGTTCGGGTTGTCTTCAAGGTAATAGACCATGACGGCCCCTTTCCGGGCATCAAAAAAGGGCCCCGCGTCTGCGGTGCCCTGGTGGTTTATGTTGCTGCTATTCGGTTGTTGCTTGTGGCCCGTTTGGTGCGGATTCAGCTTGCCGGTGGATATGCCAGCGGCCTGTGAGGTCCGCGTAGAAGTGTTCCCATGCGGTGATCATCCGAGACTGGCGCCGGACCTTTTTCTCTAGGTCTTCTATCCGAATTTCGAGGCCGTCACCGCGGACCTCAAGCTTGTCGCCGCGGGCGTCAGATGCTTTCAAGTCCGAACGTATGCGGTCTACGTCCAAGCGCAACTCAGCGGCGATCACCAAGGCCATCTGCTGGGATGTGCTGGCGGCGGCGATGTCCGCGTCTCGCTGCCTGACCGGCGCGTCCTTGCGGGACTGCCGGTAGGTCCAGAAGCCGCCGCCGCCGACCACCCCGAAGATGGCCACAATGATCGCGACGATTGCGCCTTCACTCACCCCGGCCACCTTTCACTTCCGCTATCGTCCGCCTTGTGGATTTTTCAATGAGAGCGATGGATAGACAACGTAGTGCCGAGGCCATGCCGAGCGCGAGCGGGACACTCCAAGAGAAGATACTGCCGGGATAGTGCCACGACACCGTAATGGCGTACGTGACGAAGCCGCCAGAAGAAAGGAGCCATCCGAGGCGTTCGATGGCCCACCCCTTGGAAACGTTATCGCCACTGAAGTTCAACCCCACAAGCGCCAGCAAGCCACCAGTCCCGAGGAACCCAGACACAAGGACAACAATCGCCCACGGCATCTTGTCCATCGACTTGGACGGAATGAACCCCAGCGGAGTGAGCAGAGATAGAGCGACAAGGACACCGAACATCACCGCAACCGCAGCGACGACGGTATCCATCGGGTGAACCATCATCCGGTCCCACCACGACGGCGGGTTCCGTAACGGCTTGTAAACATGGGTTGGCATGGGTGCCTCCTTCGTGGGCATAAAAAAGGCACCCATTCTTGGGTGCTTGGTCTGGTCTGGATTTTTGCTTAGTAGCCTGGGGCGTCGATTGTTACCTGCGTCCATAGCCCAGGGTTCTTCTGGTCGTTGAGCTTCAGGATGGCCTTTCCGCGCAGTGTCGGGCCGACAATTGACCGGGATCCAAAACCGGAGGGGTTGTTTACTGTGTCTCGCCAAAATTCCTTGAACACGTAGCCGTCCAGTGTTGCGACCGCGAACGACGGGGCAGCTTCGCCCTCCGCGCTGAATGCAGCCATGGCCACGCCGTCATCCCCTGGCCGGTTCTGCCGTGTGAATGACTGGCAAAGGTGCTTGCCTGCCGCCGTTGATTCAAATGCCGCAACAGGAGTGTAGAAGCCGGTCTTGGTCTTACCCTCGGAGCGGTTCAACCTCACTACGTCTGGGCTTCCCACCGGCACGTTGTCGGTGAAGAACAGCACGCACGTTGGCATCGGGAGGATACCGACGCACTGGTAGGGCGGGGTGGTGCCGCTGTAGAACTGGGCGGTGGCAACCGTCTCGAAGAGATCATCAGAGTAGATGATCCCGTTGGAACCGTTACCACCTGAGTTGTCACCAAAAGTGACCCAGATTCGGTCCCAGTACGGGTCCCACGCAACCCCGTGGAGGTGCTGGTTATCCGTGCTCGTGCGACCTTGGACTGTTCGCAGGTAGTCGTTGAGGTCGAAGACTTCCGTGAAGTTGTCTCCATAGTCGAACGAGGCCAGAACCTTGCAGGCATTTTCTCCTGCAGCAACAGGCTGACCATCCCACGTCGGGGTCTTAGGCCCGTATTCGTTGATCAGGACAATTGGCCCGCGATCTGACTGGGACCAAGCCGCCGTGAATTTGATATACGGGGCACGAGCGACATACCGGCGAGAGAAAGTCCTAGTTGGCTGGTTCGCAATGTTCTTGCTGGTCCAGATCTCCCGAAGCCCCGGATTTCCCCGCAGGCAGGTAACCAGGATTTCTCCGTTGTCCATCGTGATCACAGACTCGACTGTTGCGCCCGCGAAGACGTTACTGCCGTTCTTATCCACAACCAGCGCCCAGGTCTTGCCCTCATCCAGCGTTTCGGCGAAGTCCGCGGACCCCGAATTCCACCCCCGCGTTCGGTCATCCGAAAGGGTTGACATGATGTTATTCGGGATCTTCGACTGGATCGTGAAAGCGTTAGCCGCCAGCTCCGCCCGCATGGGAATGGAGAAACCGTTCATGGTCGGCGGGGTACCGCCCCCTCCACCGCCTGTTGACGTTGGCGTAGACCACACCGACCACGTTGCACCGTTCAGAGAGCAAGTGATCACTTTCTGAGGGCTTCTGAGCTCCGTGAACCGGTGCGTGACGCCACCCGAGGCTGGAAGTACCTCCAAAGTTCCAGGTGTTGGGCTGGGTGGCATGTTTGGGTGGTTCGTGAACTGGATCGAGTACGTCGCCGGTGAAGTCAAGGTCCTGAAGTCCACCCCGGAGGGCAGGAGAGCTGCCCGGGTCGCTGGGAGCATCGCACTCCAAGCGCCGCCGGAGTAGTTCCGGTAAAGGTCCTGAAGCAGGCCCGGAGCCGAAGGCATGAATATGTGCTTGGTGCGCCCATCAGCTGCGTTGTAGTAGACGTCCAGGTTGCCCAGGGCGCCGAAGACTGCTGTGCTGTTCACCGGGTAGCGTGCGACCGCTGCAGCACCCCTGAGCGCATCCGCCTCGGCCAGGGTCGTGATGCCGGTCCTGACGAACTTCTCCGCCTCAAGTTTCGTGAGGCGCGAATCCTGGGCTGACAAGTTAGGGGCGGAGTTGATGATGGCCGCGGCCATAGCATGCTGCCCGGCCGTGTTCAGGTGAATTCCGTCACCGGAATCGAACTCGGCGCGCATGAGACCATCCGTGCCGGTGACGGCGCTGGCCCGGTTGTGACAGACAAGCGCATTTAGGGGCAGCGTCCGTAGGTAGTCATTGAATCCCTCGCGGACGGCCTTGATGGCCGCAGTCTCGGTCCGGCGTGGGAACACCTCAGTAAGCTCGAATGTCTGCCCCATGAAGCGGCGCACGAAGAGCCCGAACTGCCCCAGGCTCGTCTTGACCTGCGTCAACGACGCGCCACCATAGATGTCATTCGAACCAGGGTGACCGATAACCTTGTCAGCCGGATCAGTCGTGGACAGCTTCTGACGGTAGTAGTTGCTCCCGGACACGTAAGAGTCCAGGCTCGCCCCGGACTGCCCCAGCAAGGCCGGGATGGCCCCGTTCGCTTCGGCGTGACGCCAGCCCCAACAATCCCGCAGCGGGTAATCCGTGTTCAGGCCAGTCTCCGAGGAGGACCCCGGATACATGTAGAAAGGAACGTCAGGGGATGCCTTGGCCTTGATATACACATCAAGGGGCGTGTACGGGCTCCAGGTGTTCGTCACGCTCATCGAGGCAACACCGCTGGGCACAGTGCCCAGGTATGAGCCACCAATACCCATGTGGTTAGGACCACCACCAGGGGTGGTGTATGCGTAAGAAATCAGGTATTCGACGTTCGCTTCCAACTGGAAATGAATATCCGTAATCGCATAGCGTTCAGAGCTTTCGCCCACGCTGTAACGAAACGGCACGCCAAGTTTCGTAGGCGGCTCGGCAAAGTTCTGCGTGAATCCGCCGTTCCCATCAGAGGCCCGCTTGGCGATCCAAACATCAACCATGTCGATGGCACCGCGGTTGGTGCTGGAAATATCGTTGAAGTTCTTGAAGACCAGCTCCCACGAATCAACCGCGGCGAACAGCTTCACCGGCAGCCGTACGTGCCGCGTCAGCTCAGTATCTACCAGAGCGCCATTTCCTGGCATCGAGAGCTGGTGGAATACCCTGCGCTTGGCCGCGTCGGTGCGCTTCCAATCCGTCCGGTTCGCAGAGGTCAAGGAAATGATCTTCTCCAACGACCGACGCGGCTCGGTGTACTCCACCCACTTCACCAAGGAACCGCCAGAAGCAATCGGTTCGATAGCCACGAACGCAGGGCCATCGCAACCGAGCGGGCGGCCAATGATCGTTTGCGCCACGGTGGCAGTCGCGAGAGGGTAAATGCCGATCAGGTTCAGCCCCACCCAGTCAGCGACGTTCAGGGACGGCAGGTCCGAAATCGGGCGGATACGGAGGGAGTTACCTACTGCTTCCCCGGCGCGGCCGGTAATGTCTGCAATAAATTCAGACGCCATTCTTATACTCCTCGGTAGATTCGGCCCGTGTTGAGGGGGTCCGCAGGGTCATCGGGGTTTGTCTGCCACCAGAGCTGCCCGGGTAGAAGGTTTGGTGGTTCAGTCAGGCTGAGGATTACTTGGGAGAAGTTGTAGCCGCCGCGGCTTTCCGTGAACGTGACGAAGCTACTGAGCGGGCCTCCCTGGTTCCCGATCCGGATCTTCCATCCCGGGTCATCCGTCAAGGGGATGCCTGGTTCGATCCAGTCGATGAAGAGCAGGTAGTAGGCGTCGTTGGCTAGGGAAGTAGTGGAGGAAAGGTTGATTGACCAGGAGTCATCCGAGGCGGGAGTTACGACTTGATCCGCGGTGGGGATGATCCGGCCCCTACTTGAACCGCTTGCCACAATGGATGGCTCCACCAGGCGAAACCTGAGCCGACCAACCCTTGAAGCAAGAGTCGCCCCAACAATGTCTTTTAGTTCTCCCGTGATGACTGGCATCAGGTACCGCCTTTCGGGCAAAAAAATAGCCCCAGGAAAGGGGCTGGATCTTGATCAGAGTTTGTCGTCGGATACACTCGCGACATGAAGTTACTTGGGGGACTAGCGCTGCTCTGCGCCATCATGCTCACCGGCTGCTCAGCTCCCATCCAGGTAGCCGAGCCGCCTATTGCGGAGATAGTGCCGGTCGTGGACATCGGTGCAGACAAGCAGGAAACCATGATTGAAGAGTTGCGGCCCTTACTGACCAAGTTGAAAGACCGCGACTCATCCATCTATCAGGAAGCCTACGAAGCTTGCTCAGCCCTTTTAGATCAGGACAAAGACGCCTACAGAAAAGCTGTGCTGAAGAAGTACAAGAACGTCGAACTCGCAATGGACCATCTCATGGTCGCCGCGGCCGCCAAGAAACACATCTGCCCCTAAGTAAGGGTTGCGGTTGACCTGTACAGCTTCCCGTTTGCAGGGTCCGCCCATAGGTTAGGTTTCTGCGTCGTGGTTGGCAGGTTCGATATGTAGACCCCGTCAGGCTTCGCATCGACTGAGTATGCCCCGGCGAACAGTGACGCAAAGCTTTCAGCGAGGACGCCGGCGTTCGAAGTTCCACGCATGAGGACCGCCCCACCATTACCGCCGATTCCTCCACCCGAACTAAATGTGAGGCCACCGTTCGCGGCGGATGGGTCAATGACTGTGTTACCGACCGTGATCTTGCCGGCCCCGGTGACGTTCATGTTCCCCTGAAGCCGGAAGTCGCCCTTCACGGTTGTTACGCCATTGATGTTCAAGGGACCGTTGACGTCCATCTTCCCGGTCACTGTAGTGTCGCCCGTGATCTTCGTCAGCCCGTTGATATTCACTGGTCCGTTCGTCACGAACTTTCCAGTCACGGTGGTGTCCCCGGCGATGGTTGTTAGCCCGTTGACGTTCAGCGTCCCGTTGAAACTGGTGTTGCCGTCCACGAGTAGCGGCCCGTCAATGTTGAAGTCGCCAGTTGCGATCACGGTCCCGTTCAGGCGGACATCACCAGATGCGATGAAGAGTCCGGTCATGTTGATCGTCCCATCAGCGTTCAGGGTTCCGCTGATCGTGGCCGAACCCGTGACGGACAGGCCGCCGTTCTCAATCGTGATCCCGCCGCCGCCATATACCCGCAGGCCATTAGAGCCTATTGAGGCGTTATCAAGCGGGGATGCGCCCTCTAGGGAGCGGAGGCGACGCTCCAGTTCCGTGATCCGTCCGGAGTTGAGGTTGTCGATCTCAGCCATGTGGGCCTCCTACGTCAAGGGTTGAATGTTGAGGGTGATGTAGGGGCCGAGGTCACCGCTGATTTCGATGATCCGCCAGCGGTGCAGGCCCGGGTTGATGTAAGGGTCACCGACTACCGACCAGATCACCTCATCACCAACGAGGATCTGCGATGCGCTGGGCTCACCATCGTGAGGTACCTCGAAGCTTCCTTGCCATGTTGGGATTGTCCGGGCGGAGAGCGCGCCCTGTGTGCGGGACAGCAGATTAGCCATGCTCTTCTCGTCCTTGAAGGACTCCACAAGATCAAGGGCGGGGTACGTCGTTACCGGGAAGTTGTTGACAACTTGGACGAGCGTGTCCGTCCCTGTACCCTCGCCGGCGGCGACGATCTTAGTGACAAGCTTTTCCGCTGAGCGGCGCATCCGCATCTTCCTGGCGGGTGACTGGTCGGCGCCGATGTTCCACTGCCACGTGTTCGTTTTCAGGTCACCAATGCGTAACAGCCATTCAAGGTCTTGGCCGTTGTTTGTCCACTGAGGTCGGAACGCGACGTTAGGCCCGCCGGCGGTGTTGATGATGTCCGTGAGCGCGTCCACCATCATCGGGAAGTTGTGACCCTGGTACTGGCGAGAATGTGGCCCGGCCTGATCCTGCGGGAAGACCATGGGTACCCGGTAGCGGGACTGGGGAAGGTCGTTCAAACCCTCGGCAACGATGTACTTGGCAATGTTCGCCAACGATCCGGACAGGCCAAGCCCAACGGGTGCTTGCTTCGGGGCGACCATTGCGGTGAGTAGCCTACGCTTCAGTAGCCACCACAAATCGTTGTGCTGGACTGTGAGGGTCTGCGTGTCCATGTCGTAGTCGTGGTCTGTGATGAACCCCGCGTAGGTGGGTTTTCCGGCTTCCTCGACGACCAGCAGGTGGTCGATGGGGGAGAGGCTGAAAGGCCCCGCGACCTCAGCCACGGAAGGGTCCCCGAGGTTGAAAGTAGCGGTACCCCCCTGCCCGTCATTCATCGTCTCAGCCCATGGCATCGACGTGGGTTCCATGAGTACCTTGTCGGACCATGTGACTGCGTTGACGGCCCATACTTTGTACGTCATGCAGGCCCCCTATATGTAGGTGTCGGTGAGAGTCATGAACGCTGTAGCGGTCCCCGTAGAACCCGCAGCGGGTTCGAGGTAAACGGTCGGCATTGTACCGGCGGCAATGCCTGGGGTCTCTGCAGTGCCTACCCCACCGTGAACAACGGCCCCACGTATGCGGAGACGGCCATCCGCGAAAGTAATTCCATGGGACACCCCGCTGATAAGAGGCTCGGTTACTTTGAACTGTGACCCGCCCACCGTTAGCGTGTATCCGCCCGGCATTGAACCGGCGACAACAAAACTTGGGTAGGCCGGGGCATTCCCGCGATGGTAGGCCGTAACGCTCACCAGCGATGGAATGGTGAATTTGCTCTCCTCGCCGTACTTCCGCGGGTCCGGGCAGCGAAGCGGTACCTGCCAAGAGGCCAGCGTGTCAGTGATGGGTGTAAATCGGATCTTCCCTGCGCGTACCGCATCAGCCCACTGTGTTGGCCCGTGGTCCGTGACCTGCGCCCGGCCAGTCATTGCCCCAGTGAGGAATATCCCCGCCTGGTGCAACTTCTCATGGCTTTTGGCCCGTAGGAGGCCATTGAATGTCACTAGCCGTGCTTGGTTGTAGATCGGGAGAATGTAGTCTCCGTCCTTGTTTGTCCGGGAGACAATCTCACCCTTCGTGTCGGGTGAGTCCCACCACCCGTCCGGCACCTCAGAAGTCCATACCCCGTGCCGGTCTGACCCGGAAAGAGTCCGACCGGCCCACTGAATCTCAGGCAATTCTCATCCCTGCCTTTCGGTTCAATGTGTGGATTACTTCGTCAACTACGGAGCGTTGGAGTGCGGCAGGATCGAGCGCCTGGAAAACGGCCCCTGACATGTCAAACATGTCCCCCGCCGCGCCCGCTGACGGGGTGGCACTGAATTGCATGACCTGTGCTGAGGCGGCTTGGGTGCCGATTGTGCCGCCGCCGGCGAGGTGCTGGAACCTTCCGGCCCTAACATCTGACCGGAAGCTGTACACGGCACGCTGGCCACCCATTGCGGCTACCTCCCGGGCGGTGAGGACGTGCTCACCCTTGGCCCCGTAAAACAGCTTGGAGTCCTGCCCGACCGGGCCGGGTGCGCTGTCCAAGTCACCGCCGCCAGCACGCCCGGGCGCTGCGATACCAGCAGGGGCCGCGGGAGTCTCGCCCACAATCAACGTCAACGAAGCTGACCGGGGACGCGTGAGGCGTTCCAGTTCAGCATCAGCAACACCAGTCAGGGCCACCGCGTTGATAAGCGCGATTCGTTCCTTGCCCGCGGTGTTGTCGATCTTCTGGCCGGTAGCGTCCGTTCCCTCTTCACCGACCTGGATCGTTCCGTCAGGAAGAGTCGTGACCACGTACCCAAGGTTCTCCAGTTTCGCGATGACCTCGGGGGACATGGGTTCGGTGATCGTGATTGTTTTATCCGGGGTTTCCTGGATTGACCTGTGGAGGTCAAGGATTCCCTGATCGAGATCTGCAACGGCACCCGTGGTGTCTTGGGCCATTGACTTTGCCTGGTCAGACATCCACGTGTCGATGTTGACGCCCTCGGGGACTTTCAGGATCTCCCTTGCCAGATCAATGGCAGCGTCCCCAACAATGCCGAACTGACCGGCATTGTCGATTAGCGACTGATAGGTGGTGCTGAGGTTGCCCTGCAGCTCTTCTTGGCTGGCATTGTTCTTGGCGTTCGCCTCAATTAGCTTGTAGCCGGAAGAGGCAATGCCGTCGAGGGCTGCTTGGTTGGCGCGGCCCTTCTCGGTTGAGATATCCATGGACGTCCCGTTAGCTGCGGCAGAGGCACCGACTGCGTCGATGGCTTCCTCGAACCCGCGGGCAGCGTCACGTGCCGAAAGCTGTATCAGCCCTGCAGCGAACAACGCATCCGTGAATTTTGACAGGTCAGTGACGGCACCATCAGCGGACAACCCGACATCAGCCAGGGCCTCGTCTACCTCAGCCGCAGAAGCAGCGGCGGCCTGCGCCTGGGGGGACATTCCACCCATGGCGTCAGCAACGTCCTTGGACCCTGCAGCGGCTTCCTCCATAGCCTTGGGGGTTTTGCCCATTGCCCAGTTCAGGAGCTCCATCTGGTCCGTAACTGGTGCACCAGCATCGTTTGAGAGCTTTTTTAGCGCTTCGATGTAGAGGGGGAAGCGCTTGCCGGTATCCTCAAGGCTCACACCCTGCTCTGCCGCACTGTCAGCAATGGCCTTGAAGCCCTTTTGTGCCAATTGGATGTTGCCTGATGACACTGACCCGGCAATGGCCTTGTCCTGGTTCTCGAAGGCCTTGATGATCTTCGACATGCCGTTTTCGACGCCAAGTGACGTGGCACCAAAGGAAGCGAGGGACCGTGAGAAGTCCATATCCTCAACGGTCTTCAATGCCTGACCGACGTTGCCGATCTTGCCCTGCAGGTTGTCGTCGTCCCCAAACTTGATGCTCGCGAACGCCTCGTCAACGGAGTTGCCCTGCTTCTCCAGACCAAGGAGCGCAGCGGTGAAGTCTTCCGTGGTCTGCTGCGCGGGCTGCATATCGTTGTACCAACCCTTGAAGGCCTCAAAGGCCACAACGGCTGCACCAATACCCACTGCTGCCTTTACAAACTTCCCCAGTCCTCGACTGCCACCCTCAGCGTCGGTGTTCAGAGTCCGAAAAGCTTCTCGGGCATCCTTGATTTTCGGGATCATCGTCAATACACCGCCCGTAACAAGCGCAGCGGTTCCAGTGAAACCGACAAAACCAGTAATCGCACCCTGCAACGGAGTAGGGAGATCCCCGAACCCTTGGGCTAGGCCGGTGATGCTCTCGGCAATGTTCGCCACAACGGGGAGCATGACGGCACCGGCGTCAATGGATGCGTCTTTGATGTTGTTCCACGCAACAGTGACTTTCGACTCTGTCGTGTCGTACCGCTTGGCCGCCTCATTGAGCAGCGCCGTGTTCTCAGCCCACGCCTTATTACCGAGTTCCAAGGATTCGGCAAGGAGGGTTCCGGCGCCGGAGAGTGCAAGCATGACCTGCATTTCCTCGGTGCCCTTCAGGCCCATGTCCTTGAGCATTTCGACGACGTTGCCGCCCTCAGCCTTTGTCCGGCCAAGGCCCTGCGTTACTGCGTCGAGCGCCTGGACCGGGGAGCCTGCGAACTTGGTAGCGAATTCCTCAGCACTAGTGCCTGCTGCTTTGGCGAACGCGTCTAGTTCCCCGCCGCCGGACTTCACAGCTGCATACATTTTCAGGAGCGCACGAGACGCCACACCGCCGCCAAGCTCAGCTTTGACGCCCATGGACGCCAGCGTGTTCGACAAGGCCAGCACGTCGGATTCTGTGGCGCCCACGAGGTTACCGGCACCAGCGATACGCTGCGCCATGGAAAGGATGTCCTTCTCCGTGGAAGCACCATCGTTACCCAAGGCCACAAGGGTCGCGCCGAAATTGTCGATCTCATCGCCCGTGGTGCCCATGACGTTCGCGATCTGGGCGATATCTGTTGCTGCTTCGTCGGCGGTGAGGTTTGTGGTTTCGCCGAGGTCGATCATGGTCTTCGTGAATTTGAGGACGTCCTCACGCTTCACACCAAGCTGGCCTGCAGCCTCGGCCACAGCAGCGATGCCGTCGTGGGAGAGGGGGAGGGTCTTGGCCATGTCACGGAGGCCGGATTCAAGCTCTGCCATCTGCTCAGGGGAACCGTCAACAGTTTTTGTGACACCGGTCCAGGCGGTCTCCCAGTCCATGGCGGCCTTGGTGGCCGCGCCGAGGGCACCTACAGAGATCGCACCGAACGCGAGTGCCGCTTCGCCGGCGGTCTCCATCGCCTCTTTTTGGGAGTCCGCGTACTCTTCTGCCGCAGCGGTCGCGGCCGCTGATGCTGCTGCCGTGGAATCTGCTGCCTGGGTTGCCGCTTCGGCCGCCCTGACAGCTTCTTCACCGGACAGGTACACGGCCTGACTGAATGACTCCAGCCCGTGAGCTGACGCCTGAGCGGAGGAGAGTACCCGCCCATTGCTGTCGATCAGTCGCCCGGTCTGGTCGTACTGGAGCCCTGCAGCGGTCGCGGCGTCCTGGTGTGAACGTGCCAGCACTTTGTTGCCCTCAGCGGCCTCAGCGGAAGCCTTGGCAGCGTCAGCCATGGCCTGCGCGCTACCCTCAGCCGCATCAGCAGTAACACTGGCCATCTGCGCGGCCTGCTCAGCGGCCCTGTCAGCGGCGCGCCCGGCAGCCTCAGCCGCCTCAGCGACGGCTTCCTGTGCCTGTTCTGCCCGGCGGCTCTCGCTGATGAATTTCTGGGCTATGAGTTCAAGGACGACTCTTGCGGACCGTGTAGTCAACGGGGCCTCCTTGGGCGTTATTTAGTTATGGCGTGATGCCCTGCGCTTCAGAGCCGTGGTCTTTGCGACCGGGTCGAGTGCCGTGTATACGCGTTCCCCGGGTTCGGGTTTGTACGGGTTTTTCCCGTCGCCCTGTGTTGCTGTTTCGCGTGCCGCGCAGGAGTAGCAGTACGTTTTGTGGGGCTCGTACCAGCCCTCGTTGTCCTTGTCGTGCGCGAGGATCATGGGTTGGCCGCAGGAGCAGAGCCCGCCCTCGTACTTGGTGAGGGCGAGCTGCAGGATGTAGTCCCGGTCTGTCCATTCGCCCCGGTTGCCGGTGAACCAGTGGGACGGGGGTTTCCCTGTCACTCGTGCTGTGCGGAGGACTTCGACTACTCCTGGCCAGCTTCCGCGCCAGAGAGCCTGGACAAAAAATCTGCATCCACAGTGGGGACGCTATTCTGTGCTCGCTGCCGGGCTGTGAGGATGGCGGGCATCTGCACGGCGCCAATGGCCTGCTCGAACTTGCGGACCTGTTCGGGGGTGAGGGTGACGGGCTTCCGTTCGCTGCCCTCGGCGCGCATGGCCACGATCGCGGCGGCTAGGAGCACGTAACCGAACAAGCGGTTCTGCTCATCCTTCGACTCAACATCCTTGACGGCTTCATCGTGTTCTTTGCGGAGATCCCAGAGGCGTTCCTGCGTGATCGCCCGGACGTACACGGTCAGGCGGGACGCGGCGAACTTTTCCAGCAGCTGCGTGTACTCGGCCTCAAGGAAGCCGATCTCGCTCTTGTCCGCAGAAGTCCGCTCCGCAGAATTGATAGCGGATGCCTCCTTTAGGCGGACCTTGACGCGGGTGAGCTCACTGATAACGTCGGGGCGTTTGAAAACGTCCGCGGACTCTTCCGGGAGGTGAGCGTCAACAAGCCACGCCTCAACATCAAAGTCAGTGGCTACTTCTTCAGGGGTCTTTGTTTCGGTCATGAGAGTTCAGGCTCCTAGAGTTTGTAATCTTCGGGCGCGGCCATGAGAGGCACGACGACGAGGCGTTTGTGGGAACCAAGGTGCTCGATTTCTGGGTTGATCAAGCGGGGCCTGCCATCCTCAAAAAGGACCAGTTCGACGTAGGCAATGAGTCCGCGGCCAACGACTGGTTTTGGGTAGGCGAGGCATGAGCGAGGATTGATCTGGTTTGCCTCCAGCCATGGCCCAGCCTGGGGATTTACTTCCTGGTTTACTTCGATTTCACGCATGAGAGTTCAGGCTCCAATGGTTGTGGGATTCGGGCTCTAAAAAATGTGTGGAGGGTTGGCTGCGCGGAGCCTGAAAACACGCGCAGCCAACCCGGTCTAATGGCTAGACGCCAGCGCCGACCGTCACTTCAGTGACCATTTCCTGCGCGAGGAACGCGATACGGCGTTTGATATTGCCGTCGTTGTTCACCCGCATAGGACCATCGGTGACGACGCGCCCGCCAAGCTCAATGACGTCCGTAGCAGCCCACGCCGCCGTTGAATACTTCGCCGACTCACGCAGATAGATCCACGCCTCTGTACCGGACTTTTTCAACGCCTGGTAAGCCTTGTCGCCGGCGGTAATGTCCGGTCCGCCCTCGGCGGTCAGGAACTCCCGGACGAACGTCAGCGCAAGGTCGTAGTTCGCTGCGCCGAGCGCCTCGGAGTTTCCGACCTGGCAAGAGACCTTTTCGTTGATCCGGTCAGATGCGGCGCGGGACCAGTTAATGTCCGATTCGAGTACGGCGCAGGAAAAGTCCGTGCCCGCATTCAATTCAGTCAGGGATGGGATGCCTGACGCTGCTGCTGGTTTTGCCAGCAGGAGCGCCCATTTCTTTTTTCCGTCTGCGGATACTTTCACGGTCGGACCTCCTTGGTGTTGTCCGGTCGGGCCGGTTCTGTGATTCGTGTGGTGGCCGGTGTGGCCGGTTCTCCTGCCCGTGCGGACGGGGGAAGTTTGAAGTTGAACGGTTCGTCCAAGTAATGGACTGGGACGCGGCGCTTTTCCCCACCGTCCGGGGGTACTGCGGTTACAAAGCCGTCAGACATGGTGTTCTCCTAGTTGGTGATGAGCCGCCACTGCAGGGGGAGCATGAAGCGGGCCGGGGTGATGCTGGCGTCGAGGATGGGGGTTTGCTGGTTGTAGCCGTCCGGGTTGGGGCGGATGATTCCGCGGCCTGCCCGGTGGTTGGTGAGGAGTGCTTTGTCGGCTGCGGCGAGTTGCAGGCAACTGTTCGCGTCGGGGCCGACTGCGGTGGTTTGGAAGTCCCATATGAGCGTTGATTGGGATTCGACACCGTCTGAGGTGAGTTCGTTGGGTGCTTCGCCTAGCCCGGCCCAGAGGATCGTGTACGGCTTGATGTAGACACCGTTTTGGGGGACTTTTTCGGGGACGTAGCCGTCGTAGACTGTCCTGCCCGTGTCGGTGCGGAGGCGGGCCAGTAGGAGTGATTTAGCGGTGAGGATGTCAGCCATTGAGGGCGTCCTCACCGAGTTGCGCCACGGCCTGCTCGAACGCGGGGAGGTGCTTGTCGAACGCCGGGGCCATGAACGGTTGCGGGGCCATACGGGACGTGCCAAGTTCCAGGTAGATCCCGTAGTTCGCTGTCGGGCCGATCTCGGCGGAGAAGTCGCCGGTACGTTCAACACCGATGCTGTTCTTCAGGTTGCCCGTGTCGACCGGGGCCATGGTCTTCGCCGTACCTTCAATGTCTTTGGCGGTTTTCATGACGACGACCGGGCCGAGGCGAGTGGCACGTGCACCGGCTTGACCGATACTGGCGGCTATGTTGCGGATGGAAGATGCGTCAGCGCCCACGGGTAGCCTCCTACGGGTTTTGCTGGGTGAGGTTGTCCGTGCAGTCAAGGTCCCTAGAGAACTCAAGGGAGCCGTACATGATGGACGTGACGGCGAGGCGGCGGCCCATGACCTGGACTTGATCGCCACGTTCCCCTGCTCGAAGCTCCGGGAGCCTGACGCCTTCGGGGGAGACATGGGGGACTGTGACGAGGTAGTCGCGGACACTCGTGGGCTGCTCGGTCGGGGTGGGGGTATTGGAGAGTTTGCGCTCTTGGAGTCGGCACACCGTTTCGTGGATGACTTCCTCACCAGTCCACCCGGGCGGCACCGGGTACGGTGGCGGTTCCGTGCTGACCCGGTAGAAGATGCAGGGCACTGTCATGGTCCCGGTGATCGTGGGCCGGTGGCGTTCAGCCCAATTAGGCGGTATAACTCTGGTGTTGGGTAACGGCATTTTTGCCTCCAATTGGTAGAATTGGGGCATAAGAAAACCCCGCGACTGCTGGTAACAGTCCGGGGCCTTGGCAATCGTCGGGAAGGACGATCACATGAACAAGCGTACCTGCTCATACCCCGGATGCGAGCGACCGCACTACGGTTTAGGACTTTGCAAACCGCATCACCGGCAGCAGTGGAGGGGCCAGGAACTCCGCCCCGTTATTGACCGGTCTTTGTCACCGGAACAGCGCCTCTGGAACTCAGTCGAGAAGACTCAATCCTGCTGGCTGTCGAACTCCAAACTCACCCACGATGGGTACGCCCGCGTCTGGGTTAATGGTGTGAATGTCTACGCGCATCGCTTTGCCTATGAGCTACTGGTTGGCCCAATTCCAGAGGGTCTTCAAATCGATCACCGATGCTTTGTTCACAACTGTGTCCGGCCCGCCCATTTACGTCCGGCGACCGACAAGCAGAACCAGGAGCACCTAAGCGGCGCCCTTCGGAACTCAGCAACCGGTGTCCGCGGTGTGCATTGGGACAAGAAGAATTGCCGATATGTCGCGCAGGTGCGGCATAACAGGAAGACTATCTATCTCGGCAGGTACGACAGCATCGAAGAAGCTGATTCAGCTGCAAGGGCTAAACGGGCTGAACTCTTCACGCATGACGACGCAGACTACTAGATCCGTGCTTCTTCGCCCTCAGCCCTGTCGTTACAGGTGAGCGGGTGGACGCTGAAGAATGAGCCGTTGTCTTCAAGTAGGTGATCGGCGGCGGCCTGATCGTCATACGTTTTCGCGAGGGCCCGCAGTTCTGTGGCGAGCTTCGCACCGTCCACCGATACGTCCTGCGCGCTGATGACCTTACTGGTCAGCGCCTCAGATACGGCGATGGAACGCAGCGCAGCAGCAGCGGCCCGGTAAACGTTATCCCCGCGGAGAGTGAGGAACGCCATGACCTGCTCATCAGAGAGGACTTGCCCGCCGGTCTCGGACGCTTCCGCTATAAGGAGCCTGACCTGACCCAACGGTGTCGTGTAGTCGATGGCCATGGACGCTCCTAGAGTGGTATCGTGATTGTCATGAAACCAGTTGATTTGAAAGACAAAGACGTCGCTCGGTTCTGGAAAAAAGTCGCAGGCCCAAACAACAATGGGTGCAGGCTCTGGACTGCAGGGAAGGGAGTCGATGGCCGCTATGGGCGCATCCAGGTAGCCGGCAAGGCCCACTACACTCATCGGGTCGCATTTGTCATCGCCAACGGCAGACAGATCAAGCCCGGTGCGTTTATCGATCACAAATGCCATGTCACCCTCTGCGTGAACCCTCAACATCTTCAGGAGGTCACCGCAAAAGCGAACTCGGAAAACCGTTCTGGTTCCCAACAGGGGACAAAGTCAGGCATCCGCGGGGTCAACTGGAACCCGACGCACAAGCTGTGGGTTGTGCGCGTCGGACACGCTGGTAAGCGCTATCTAGGCGGTTACTTTCGCGACCTGCAGGCAGCAGAGGCGGCGGCTATTGCCCTGCGCAATAGCCTGCACACGAACAACCTGGTGGACCGTGTAGGCCCGTCCGAGATTCAGAACGCGGTTGATTCGCCGCTTCGGAACTGACCTCGGACGGGCCTGTCCACTAAGAGCCGGTCGACACGTATGTGCCAATCGGGTCCGTGGCCGCGCCGCCGGTGATGTGCCGCCCACGGTAGTGGATGGTGTCATCACCGAAGCTGCCCTCGTCAACGGGGATAGCCCCGCCGCCAACACGCTCGCCCTGATCTCGCTTGACGCGGATGTCAGGCTGTTCCTCGCCCAGCATCGTCGCCTTGTACAAGGCAGGGTTCGCCGAAGCCGGGTCAGGCATGATGTACCAGGTGGTGTCAGCCTTCGCGGAGGCGTCGATCATGCTGAGGCGCTCAGAAACCTTCACTGCAACCTTTCCGAACAGCGGGTTCGGGATGGGGTTGGTGCCGCCTGCGGGGTCCGGGATTGTTGCGGTCACGGCACGCTCAGCCTCAAACTGCAGAGTTGGCGCTACGACCAGCCAGAGCTTGGTGCCGAGGGCGCGGAAAGGGATGCCCTCACGGTTCTTCCGCTTCCAGATCGCCTTGACGGCGGTCTCCACGTTTTCGCGGGTGAGAGGCAACGCAGTAGGTGCGTTGCCGTTCGCTGTTTTGAAGAACGCCGTGTTCGGACCCGATGCAGTAACGAACGAACCAAAGACCTTGGCGTCCTCGGTATTACGGGCTGCCGTGGCCAGCCGGGCCGGGAAGTCCATCAGGTCCGAGTAGTCGTTGTTCTTCCGAAGCTCAAAGGTGAGGCCGTAGGTGCGGCCCGTCTTTCCGATGCCGATTTCGTATTCGAACTCGGAGAGCTTCCCAGCCTTGTACTCTTCGCCTTCCTTCACGTCCTCAAACGTGTCCTGGCCACCGTTCAGATCAATGATCTTCTTAGGCCGGAAGTCCTTGAGTCGCGTCTCCCTTGCGAGGGACTTCCACTCCGGATCTACGGCCTTGTATGTGGACTGGACTTCGATATCGAAGGCCTTACCGAGTAGGACGGGGAAGTCGGAAGTGCTGAACGCTTCCTTCAAGCGGTACTCAGCTGCGTTCGTGAGTCCGCGTGCTCCCTCGTTGAAAAGCTTGGCCGCTTCAAGGACGCGTGCCTTCACGGAGGGAGCTACACGGTAGCCCTCCTTGGCGATGATGTCGCCAGTGTTGAGAATGGTCATGGTCGTTCTCCTTACGCGCCTGCGGCGGTCTGTGTGCTGTATCCGAGGGGGCGTACTTCGAGGTCGGCGGTTCCGGTGCCCTTGGTTGCCAGGGCTACACCCCAAGCGAAGTTGCCTGTGGCCGTGGCGGTGAGTGCTCCAGCGCCCGTGATGTGCACGAGCCCTCCCTGGGAGACTGCGCCAGCGACGGGGATGTCCCACGACTGGTCAAGCCAGATGGTTACTTCCTCACCGGCTTTTGCGTCGATCTGGGCGACGCCATTGATTGCTCCGACGCGGACTGGATCACCTGATTTCACGTCGCGGGGTGCTGTGACCTTGATGTGCAGAGCACCGTTGGTGTATCGCTGGTTCTTAGCCATGGTTAGGCTCCCTTCAGTGCGGTGAGGACGTCGGAGTCGGCAACTTCGGCGGATTCCTTGATGGGCTGGGCGCCGTTGCCGTTGGGTCGGCCAGCCCCAGCGAGGGACTGGAACGATGCGGCGGCTTCGGCGACGGAAGTCGTGAACTTCTCGGCGTCGAAGTCTTCAGCGGATGCGGCGCGGGTAGCGGACTCGGTAACGAACGCGGGTGCGTCTTCCCCGAATGCTTCACGAACAATGGACGCCGCTGTTGCCTGCCGTGCTGTGGCCGACTCGATGGCGCGATCTTCGCGTTCTTTCTTCAGTTCAGCCTCGGCCGTGGTGGCCCGGCTGGCGGACTCGCGCAGTGCGGCGAGTTCCTTGTCATCAATGGTTGCCATGGTGGCTTCCTCCTGATTTTCGGTTACCGCTGCCGGGTTCGGAGCGGAATCATTGGGTGCCTCGACGGGCAGGTATGTGGTGGTGGGGCGGACCTCGACGCGTTCACCGGCGAGGGTCACGGCGGTGTCGGTCATCGTGTAGCCCTGCTGGTAGGTTGCGGACGAATCGGTGTCCTCAACGTCGAACCAGACCTTGGTGTCGTCGTAGTCGCGCATCCAGACCCAAGTCTCTTGAGCCCCGTAGGTGGCGCGGAGTGCTTCGCGGAGGAGTTCGCCGGTCTCGTTCGCTGTCGCCTCTTTGACAATGGAGCGGGACTCGATGACGTGCGCGGCCTCCAACACTTCGGTAATCGCACCACCACGTCCTGCAACAGTTACGAGGTCCACCCGGTTGAACGGGTGGGGGATCAGCTTCTCCACGACAGGGCCGTCAGCGGTTTTCTTGACCTGAGCCTGAGCAGCAATGGACGCGCCAATGAACTCCTGAAACTCCTCAACGAAGTCCCGCCACGCGGAAGCCACACGAGCCTCAGCTACAAGCGCCCCGTTTTCGGCCACGCGGGCGTCTTCCAAGAGGACAACTGCAAGGTTCCGGAGGTCACCCTCAGGGCGTTCCATGCGCTGAAACTCAGTGTCGTGGTTGATGTGTCCCTGCGTTCCTCGGGGGAACACCACGTCGGCTGCTGCAGCTTCCAGAACCTCGGCAGTGTAAGCGCCGGATGATCCTTGCCCGGGTGTGATGAGGGTGAGGAGTATGCGGCCGGGGCCGGTGCGGGTCGTGGTCCCCGCTTCGCGGATCAGTGTAGGCATGGCAGTTTCCTAGGCTCGTGGGGGCCAGGACCATCCGGCCTGTCCTGGTTCTTGGCATTCATCCCAAGTGATGTCGTTTTCGTTCGGGATAAACGGGTGGGCTTTGATTGCTCCGTTTGGCATGACCGCGGTGACTATCGCGGCGATGGGGTTACCGTCTGCACCTGTCAGGTGGACGATCCGGCCGACACTGGGTTTCTGGGACATGGGGCTCCTACAATGGGCGGGTGGGGAAAGACGATGAGAACGTGGGCGGGCCGGGAGAATGCCCGGGTCATGCGTTCGTGATGACCCATGTGGACTTGAACAGTCACGGCGGGTTCATCTACTCGGCGTGTAAGTGGTGCTGGACCGTCAGCGTGGAGCAGCCAGGGACTTGAGGTCCTTCACAGGGGTTACGTGCATCGCGTCCCGCCAACCGTCCGTTGACTTCTTCGTGGTGAGGTCGTCCCAGCCGATTTGACCGGACTGCAGCAGGTTGAGGCGTTCTGGGCCCATGATCTTGAGTTGCGTGTCGTCGGTGAGGTTGTCGAACCATGCCCGGGCGTCAGGGAAAGCGTCTTCGGGTTCTTCGATGCCGGTGAATCCGAGCTCAGCCCACGTTTTGGTTTTGTCGATCCTCGCGCACCGCCCGTTTTGGTGGTCGTCGGGGCCGGGTTCGTCGATCTCGTGTTCGCTGCCGTGGTTTGCGAGGCAGCTAGGACAGGTCCGGGCATCTAGGGACGCGGACCAAACCCATTTGGTGAGGATGTCCGTGTTCTGCAGGGCCGCTGTCCGGGACCCTTCGCGGTGCGCGTCAAGCGTTTCGGTCCTCGCCAGCACGAGCGCCCGTGTCAGACCGCCGTTGAAACCGTTCTCGGCCTGCTTCACAATCCGGCGGGCCGTGACGTTCGGGTTAGCTCCGACAGCGATACCGCGGATCAGGTTCGAGCGCATAACCCTTTGGGCGTCCGCCGCGAGCGGCCGCGTTGTGGAGGTGATCTGCTGGGTGGAGCGTTTCACAATCGCCGCCAACGCCTTCGAATCAACCCTGTCCCATGTCGTCAGGAGTGGGGAGCCGCCCGGGGGGAGCTGCGAACCAATGATCGCCGTAGCCCCAACCCCGCCAAGGGTCACAGCCTGGGGGATAGCCGCGCTGATCGTGATGTTCGCCTGATCAGCGAGGCCCTGCAGCTCATCCAACGTGACTTCGAGGGACTGCCGCAACCGGGTGTTGGCCCTGACCTTCGCCTGAGACACGTACCCGTTGGCCTGCTCGGTGAGGACGTCATCAATGGATGCGACGTACTCCGGTTCCAGTCCTTGCCAGGCGTTCACCCATGCCCCAACCAAGTCTCGGACTTGCTGGTCTGAGAGTGACCGGATCTGGTTGCGGGTGTCGGCTGCGAGGGCCAGCGTTTCCGGTGTGATCGTCACCCTGGCCCCCTCTCCCTATACGACTGTTGCGGGGTCTTCGCCGCGTTTGAAAGCATCAGCAGCAGCAGCGCCAGCCGTCACGCCGGGTTCTATGTACTGGTCGTTATCGTCCGTGACCTGATCCAAGATCTCCTCAATGTCACGGATGCGCAGCGCGTGGAGGATGAGCTTCAAGATCTCCAACGGCGGGACCTTGCCCGTACCGTCAGCCATGACAATCGCGTCCATCAACGTTTTGATGTCGATCTCTTCGAGGTCGGGGAAGTTGACCTCGACCGTCGCTTCCTGATCGGCGGCCAAAGCGATGAGTAGCCTGTCACCGTCGCGCAGCACAGTGCCCTTGAGTGGCCCGCGGGGGGCCATGACGGCTTGTTCTATCGCGTACCCGACTGAGGCGCGGTAGAACTGTGCGTGGACTTCCTGACGGCCCATCATTTCAAGGCGTGTGGGGAGGTCGAGGGTTTCCGCGGTCGCCCGTGACCCTGTTACGCCGGGGTCAGCGAGGAGGATCGTGACGGGGATGCCAAGCGCAGCTGCGACCATTGCGGCGAGTGGCCGGCCTGACTCCGAGTCCAGTGTTGCCCCGGACTTGGAGGGGAACTCGACGTCGCCGGTTCCGGTGGCGACCATCTGACCTGCCGGGCCGGATTGGATCTGGTTCGCTGCGGCCCGCATGCCCTGCGCTTTGGAGTTCTTGTCCTTGATCACACCGGCGATGCGGGACAGGGCCTGCATGAGGACAGCCCATGCCTCTAGGAACTCTTTGTAAGCCTTGGACCATGGGAGTGCGGAGTACCCGTCACCTACACCCCAGATGCGGTCCCGCCCGACAGGGTTGACCTTGATGTGGTAGACAGCTGCGCCGCCGACAGTGCCCGGCCACATGACGGGGTGTCCGTTGTAGGTCTTCATTTTCGTGAGCGGCTGGTACGTCAGTGCCGGGTAGTAGGCCGTCATCTGCCGCGTCAGCGCACCGAGCGATTCAGTGGGTAGGACCTCAGTCCAGACGCGCTTGTAAAACCATGGGGTGAACTTATCCCCGGGCGCGGTGACAACCTCGACGATCTCATCGAACGCGAACGGCCGGGCCTGCACACGGCCCGTGAGCGGGTCAACGAAGTGGGCCACGAACTCGTTACCATCATCGAACAAGTCATGCTCAATACCCTGACGTGCCTGGGCGCCAAACACTGCCGCCTCATTGCCCTCATCCGTGAGATAAGCGGTCACAAGGGCGTTGAGGTCCTGCCCACCCTCGCTCGCACGCGCAGCAACCTGCACGCCCTGCCCAAACACGTACGAGGAGCGGATCTGCTTGCCGCGCTTCATGAGCGGGTTCATGATCGACGTGATGCGTACAAGGTCGGCGTTACGTGCCAGCACCTCGCGGGTGAAGATCGCCCCGCCTTGACCAGTGAGGGAATCCCAGCCGATATCTTCGCGGGCGAGGGCTGCCAAACGTTCCTGCACACGCTCCAACTGGAACTCCAACGAAGCGACCGTCCCGTCATCGACGGGTGCGGCCTCAACGACGTCGCGGCGTAGGCCCAATGACTCAAGCAATCCCATGCCGCCTCCTTCTAATGCTCAGATATAGCCCAGCCTTGGGCGTCGTAGTCGTCGTAAATGTCCGGTTCCACCACGCGGCCCTCGTTGAGGATCGGCATGAGGAGGAGCCGGTTGATTGCCTGTGACATTGCGTCGATAGTGTCGTCGTGCTTTGATGCCGGGAAGTTTGCTGCCTCTTCGCGTAGCTCCTCGACGTTCGGGAGGAGTTTCGCGGTGGGTAGGACAACATTCTTGGAAAACACCAGAGGGGAAATAGCCGAGGCCCGGGCAGTTTTTGATCCCTCAGGTTCGATGGGGATAAGCCCGAAGATTTGCTGCTGTAGGGCGTTGATCACGGCAGGGCCGTTGGCCTTCGCCTCGACCATCTTCTGGATCGCTTGCGGCCATTTCGCCGTCATGGCTTTGATCGCCGCGCATGTCGCGTTGAAGTTCATCCGCGCCCTGACCTGATCCAGCAAGTAGGCGGTGTTCCCGACTCGCAACCAGACTTGCCCGACGACGAAGTCACTGTTCTTGGTATCGCCAAAGGTGAGGTCCCAAGATTGCACGAGTTCGTGGTCGTCTCGGCCGATGCCGGGGACCATGTGTGCGCCGTCGTCTCGGACAGTCCAGAGGGGTTCGTCGTAGGTTGCCCAGTCGCGTGGGAAGATCCCGCCCTCATCGGGTGATGGGTTCCCTTGGTAGAGGGCAGCCCATGAGCGTGGCCCTGTGTCTCGTTTGCGGCGCTCCCATTGGGCTGTGGTCATTCCACGGGTGGTGACCATATACTCGCCGGGTTCGCGGCCTAAAGGGTCAGTCTCGCCAAGCTCGGGGCGGTGGTCTGCTTGCGCCGGGACGTTGACTACACGCCATTCCCCGCCGCCGTTCTCGGCCTTGAGTACCATCCCGCCAAGATCGGAAGTATTCCACCTGGTCATGATGATCACGGCCGGTGCGCCTGGGGCGAGGCGGGTCATGGCTACTTCACGCCACCAGTCCCAGTTGCGTTGCTGGTAGCGTTCACTGTCCGCGTCTTCACGCCCCTTCACAGGGTCGTCCACGATCATCAGCTCTGAGGGGCGGCCCGTGAGAGACGCCCCCACACCCGCAGTGAACACTCCGCCTTGGTGGCCATCGAGTAGCCACTCTGACTGGGAAGACACGTCATTGCGGACTGACAAGCCGCCCATGGTTTTACCGTGTTCCGTGATGTCGTCGCGGATGACGCGGCCCCAACGTCGGGCGGTGTCCGTGTTGTAGGAGCAGACCGTTATGCGGGTTTCTGGGTTCTGCGTGAGAGCCCATGCAGCAAATCTGCGGACGGCTCGCTGCGACTTACCAGCCTGCGGTGGGCAGGAGATGATGAGACGCGCATCTGGCGTGTTCCAGGCCCATACGAGGGCTTCGTCGAAGAGGCGCATGGTGTCTGTCTGCTTGGTCTTTGCGTCAAGCTCGACTGCCATTTCGCCGGGCGTCGCCCACTTGGGTGGTGGTGCTGGCTCAAACATGCGGGCCGCGGCCTCAAACATGCTCAAGCTCACGGGACGCTCCTAGGGAAGTTTTGTCTCTTGTTGTGCTGCCGGTTTGCCTGAGACGGTGGCCGGTGGGATTGCCCTGCATTGCGGTCCGCGGTGACGAGTGTGGAAGTGTGCGTATCGACTTTCAGGGACTTGCGCGGGGTTTGACGGCTTCCCCTTACCGGATGTAGGTCATCACCCTGTGGGCTGCCGGGACTTGAACCCGGTGTATTCCTGCCCGGCCTTGTCGGCCGTATTCGTTCAGCCCTGCCGCATTGCACGGCCTATTCAGTTTTGTGTGTTGCGGGGGTGGGCAGGTCCGTCCATGGCAGGGACGAAAGGATAGGTCCCCGGCCGGCCTTCACTGGGTGCACGCGGAAACCATGTGTTGACCCGTGCCCGCAAGTCATGAATATGGCCCGCCACTATGGGGGTTGTGACGGGCCACTGCGCGTTCGTCTTCCCAGACAAAACTCACATCATGAAAAGAATATCCCTACAAACCTGATTTGGTCAAGCAACCATTCCCATTTGTTCCGGGGTAGATACTTCACGCTTACCGGTGGGTGTTTCGAGGTACACACGAAGGACATCGGCTGCGGTGTAGAGGGACCGCTTGGAGCCGACGTCGCATGCTACGGGTTCTAGTTTCCCCCGGTAGACCCATTGGTCAACTTTGCTGGTGTTGACTTTCGCGTGGCCACCGGCTTTGAGTGCCCGGATGATGCGGGGGAGGAATGTTGCTACGTGCCATGATTCGCTGATGAGCCATAGCTGGTATGCCTTGACATTGAATGGGCTTCGGCACCAGTCGCATTTGCCGGTGTGGTCACCGAGTCTGGCGGTGAGTGTTCCGGGGCATTCGGTGTGCATGCAGGGTCCGAGTGTTATGCGTTCGGTGGTTCTGTCTGTGGCGCGGCGGCAGGCGTTGAGGGATTCTCTTAGTTCCCGCATGAGGTCACCGGCCCAGTCTTGGGTGCGGATTTGTGGCATGAGGGTGAAGAGGTTTGCGGCGGTGGCTGCTGGGGTTTGTGTCTTTTTGGTGGGCTGCATGTGGTCTAGCCAACCTTGGAGTACTGCGGCGAGTTGGTCGGCGTTTTCGAGGGCGTCGAAGTTGCAGGGTTCTGATGGGGTGGAGTGCCCGGTGGTGCCGAGGGTGCTGGTGCCGACGTCGAGGCGGGCGGCTGTGACGGCGAGGTTTGCCCATACGTCGGGGACGTCGCGTAGGAGTCCGCGTAGTTTGTCTGTGCAGGTGTGGCAGAGGGTGATTCCTGGTGCGTTGGTGGGGTGTTCCCCGCCGGTGCACTGGTGCTGCTCTGCCATGTGTTTTCCCCTACTGTTTGCGACGCGTACTAGTACTTATTCTAGCAAATGAGAGGCGTTTTGCTGGGTATCACAGCGCCCATTCCTGACGGTAATCCGGGTGCGAGGAGTACACGGAGGAGAGGGCTTCGAGGATCGGCATGCCGAGTTTTCCGCCATCTGTCAGGTTGAAGTTCTCGCACTTGTTGGCCCTGATCTCGCCTTCCGAGCATCCGCATCCCCACTCGCTGTCTATTTCAACTGCGTAGTAGAACTGGGAGTCAATGAGCTTCCGTTTCGCGGCGCACTCGGCAAGGACACGGGCAGAGTCATGGCGGGCAATGTGTGCAATCACATCACTGTCCTCCCCGCCAACAACTTCACGCTTGCCCTCAGCTCTAATTGTGTACCACTCATCTTCATGATTTGATACGGCCGTCCAGATTGCCCCCCATCCAAACGAGGCAAGTTTTGCAAGCTCTTCGTCTTCCGCGATCCTGGCTTCCAAGAATTCGGTGATGGTCATGAGTCGTTGCCTCCTGCGAGTAGGCGTAGCTGTTGGGGGACGATGGTGGGTACTAGGGCTTGCTGTTCTGGGGTGAGGCCGAGCGCGGCGAGGATGCGTTTGATGACGTCCGCAACGAGGGCTCCTTGGTCTTCTGCGAGTTTGATCTTGCGTTCTTCGATCCCGGCGCGGAGGGCGAGTGCGCAGACCTTCGCGAGGTGGTCGCGTTCTTTGAGGTAGAGCTCGTACCAGATGGATGGTGCGGCTTTCTGCGTGGTCATGTCGACCATGCCTTGTGGGCCGATGCCTTCATCTTTCTGGGTGACACCCCAGACGAGGTCGTCGGCTTTGAGTTCTTGGACTTTGTCGCGTAGCCAGGCGACGTGGCCGGCGGTGTGGTGGATTTCGTTGAGGAGTGCTTTGCCGGGGTCGATGTCTTGGGGGAGTCCGAGGGTGCGGACGCCTTTGGTGAGTTGTTCGCGGGCTTCTGTTTCGGCCACACGTTTGGCTGCTGCAATTTTGGAGCGTGGGGATGCGCCGCCGTGACGCCTGCAACGGGTGGCACCGGCCATTGGCAGCATTTTGCAGGGAGTTCCGTCTTTCTTTTTCGCCCCGCAGATCAGCTTCCCGCCCACTACCTGCCCCGCCGCGTACCGTGGGTCAGTTGCCATTGAGTCCGAGCCTTCCGGTGACTTCCTTAGCGAGGAGAGCTTTGTCGATCCCGTAGGTTCGCAAGGTGTCGGGGTCTTCGCCCAGTAGGGCCACTAGGGCTACGTTGCGGGTCTCTTCAGCTAGGGCGAACGTTGCCATCGCGGTCATCATCTGGTCGGACATGTGGGTATTGCCGGTGATTGTGCTGACTGCCGTGTTGCCTGGTAGGCGCAAGTCTATGTTCACTGGTCCTCCTTGTATGCGTGGATGATGTGCCCGTCAGGGGTGATGCGCGTTTCGAGTGATTCTCTGATCCATTGCCGGTCGGCTTCGTCGCGTGGCGCTTCAGTTATGGTCGCTTGTCTGATGTGCCAGCCCGTGGTTCCTTGTCCGTAGCAGACGTAGTGGCTGTTGGGCCATTGGATGTCGGGGTTGTTGTAGCAGACCTCAACGGTGCGAGGTGTGTTAGTCATGGATGGTTACCTCATCGTCTGGGTGTACGCGGATTTCGCCGGCGTGGAGGAACGCTAGGGAGAGGCTGGAGCGGCCCATAACCCGCCTCGGTACGGCCTCAATGAGTGCGCGTTCTTCGACGACGTCTGTTTCGGATTTGATGCCGATGAGGCGGTCGCTGATTTCTGTTCTTGGGGTTTTGAGTGTGACTCGTTCGCCTATGTGTCCCCAGCAGAGTTCTGATGCTTTCATTAGGGCTCCTTCGGGTGCCATTTGAGGCTGATGTGGCCGTAGGGTCCGGGACGCCAGCCTGAGTGCATTTCGTAGGGTTCCAGTGAGTTCCCTTTGCGTTCAGTGGAGGAAAAATTGTTGCCTTCGGGGTGTGGTTCTTTGTCTGCTTCGGGCTTTGCTGGGGTGTTTGGTGGGTTGTGGTGGTGGCCTGTTCGCCATTGTTCTAGGGAGGCCCTTACCTCTGGGGCGGTTCCTGACTCGACTTCGAGTGCTGCGCCGCACCCGCATTTTTCTGTTGCTTTCATGTGGTTCCTCAGTCGTTCGTGGTTGACCGGCAAAAATCAGCCGGCAGGGGATTGGGTGGCTTCGAGTGCTGCCATGCCAGATACTTGGTGGCACATGAGTCCGGCGCGTTCCATGCAGCAGTGGCCTTCGTGGA
>NZ_JASISU010000006.1 GCF_030063285.1 Pseudarthrobacter sp. PS3-L1
TGTCAGTTCCTACGTGGGCGAAAACAAGGAATTTGCACGGCAGTACCTTTCCGGCGAGCTTGAAGTGGTCCTTACCCCGCAGGGGACACTCGCGGAAAAGCTCAGGGCCGGGGGAGCAGGAATCCCGGCTTTTTATACTCCCGCGGGCGTTGGTACCCAGGTGGCCGACGGCGGGCTGCCGCAGAAACATGCCAGCGACGGGACGGTGCAGATCGCCTCTGCGGCCAAGGAAATCCGGTCATTTGCTGGAGTCGACTACGTCCTGGAAGAAGCAATAGCTCCCGACTACGGGCTTGTGCATGCTTGGAAGGGGGACAGACACGGCAACCTGGTCTTCCACGCCACAGCTATGAACTTTAATCCGCTGTGCGCCATGGCCGGCGGCATCACCATCGCAGAAGTTGAGGAACTGGTGGAACCTGGCGATCTTGATCCCAACCACATCCATGTACCAGGGATTTTTGTCCAACGCGTCGTTCTTGTTGACACAGTGGAGAAACGGATCGAGAAACGGACAGTGTCGGCGGTGGGCGCGGATTCTGGTGGGCCTGGGCTGCGCGAAAACATGGGAGGGCGGCCATGAGCCAGGGATGGGACAGGAACCGGTTGGCTGCGAGGGTGGCCCGCGAGCTGGAGAACGGCCAGTACGTGAATCTTGGTATTGGCATGCCAACGTTGATTCCCAATCACATTCCTGCTGGCGTGGAAGTGGTCCTTCACTCCGAGAATGGAATGCTCGGCGTGGGTCCCTACCCGCATGAAGACGAGGTCGATCCGGACGTGATCAACGCCGGTAAGGAAACCGTCACGATCGCCACTGGCGCTGCATTCTTCGACTCAGCACTGTCCTTCGGGATGATCCGTGGCGGGCACGTTGACGTCGCAGTCCTGGGCGCCATGGAGGTTGCTGCCAACGGCGACCTCGCCAACTGGATGATCCCAGGGAAGATGGTCAAGGGTATGGGCGGTGCCATGGACCTGGTTTTTGGCGCCCGGCGGGTGATTGTCATGATGGACCATGTGGACCGCAATGGGCGGCCAAAGATCGTGGCGGACTGTACGCTGCCCCTCACGGGAAAAGCCTGCGTGGACCGGATCATCACAGATCTGGCAGTGATCGACGTCACCCCCGCAGGCCTGGTGCTTCGGGAGTTGGCACCCGGCGTCAGCACAGCGGATGTGGTGGCGGCCACCGGCGTCGAACTTCATGTCGATCTGCTGGCCAACAGGGCGGACGGGGTGAGCGAAGCATGAAAGATGGTAGGCCGGAGGGTGACCAGGGCAGGACGCGAGTGGTGGAGCAGCGCGGGCTTTACTTTGATGAACTCGAAAAGCAGGTCACGTATGCCCACCGCCCGGGTCGGACCATCACCGAAGCGGACAACGTCCTTTTCACCACCATGACAATGAATACCCAGGCCTTGCACCTGGACGCTGCGTGGAGCTCTGGCCAGCCCTTTGGGCAACGCCTGGTCAATTCAATGCTGACCCTCGCCACCATGGTGGGACAGTCTGTCGCCCAGCTCACGCAAGGGACGATCGTGGCCCAGCTGGGCCTTACTGGTGTGTCGTTTCCGCACCCGATGTTCCATGGCGACACGCTCTATACGGAGACAGTTATTACCGACCTGCGACTTTCCGCCAGCCGCCCCGGCCAGGGCGTGGTGACCATGACGCATACCGGCCGCAACCAGGATGGCGTGGTGGTGGCCCTGGCACAGAGAAGTGCCCTGATGTGGACCCGTGAGGCCCATTCCGCCGAACATGGCCACAACGGAGATCACCGGTTGGCTGACTCCTCCGGTCTTGGGAAAGGCAGAATGGAATCATGACCTTCGCCCTGGGCCCTGCGCTCCTTTTCTGTCCTGCCGACCGTCCGGATCGTTTTGCAAAAGCTGCCGAGCGCGCTGATGCAGTGATCCTTGACCTGGAAGACGCTGTGGCTGCAGAAAACAAGCAGCGGGCCAGGGACGCAATCCTGGCGCAACTGGATGGGGCGCCAGCGGTGCCAACCCTTGACCCAGCCCGGACGATCATCCGCATCAACCCGCCCGGCACATCGGATTACGAACAGGACCTGCGTCTCCTCGCCCAGACCCCGTATCGAACTGTGATGCTCGCGAAGGCAGGGCACGCGGATCATGTCCGGTCACTGGCGGATTTTTCGGTGATTGCCCTGTGCGAGACGGCAGCTGGCGTCGTTAATGCCGCAGCCATCGCCGCCGAACCCAACGTGAGTGCACTCATGTGGGGTGCCGAGGATCTGCTTGCGTCGTTGGGCGGTACCTCCAGCAGGAGACCGGATGGTTCCTACCGCGCAGTGGCCAGCCACGCCCGGTCCACTGTTCTCCTGGCGGCTGGCGCCGCGGGGAAAAAGTCCATTGACTCCGTCTACGTGGACATTGCGGATTTGGACGGGCTGGGCGAGGAAGCGCTCGACGCCGTAGCATCCGGTTTTGTGGCCAAGGCCTGTATCCACCCCGGTCAGGTCGCCGCTGTCCGCGCAGCGTTTGCGCCCTCGCAGGAAGAGGTGGCCCATGCCCGCGAGGTGCTGGCCGCTGCGGAATCATCCGGTTCTGGGGTGTTTAGGCATCGCGGGAAAATGATTGACGGACCCATCCTGCGCCATGCGGAAGAGCTGCTCCGCAGGGCAGGCCAGCCCTAGCTGTCCCCAGGCAACCAGGGGCAGTAGGACGGACGCGGCTGCGCCTGGAGTGCGGGATACTTGAGGAATGCAGCAACGGAAAATCGTTCTTCTTGGCTCCACCGGCTCTATCGGCACCCAGGCGCTGGACGTCGTCGACGGCGCCCCGCACCTGTTCGAGGTCGTGGCCCTGAGTGCAGGGGGTGGGAACCTGGGTCTGCTGGCGCAACAGGCTGTGCATACGCGGGCACTTGCCGTGGGCACAGCCGAGGGGGATGCCTCCCTGCTCCGGGAACTCATCCGCGATGCAGCGTCGGCAGCTGGAGTGGCTGGCTATGATCCGCAGCTTTTTGCAGGGCCGGATGCCGCCACCGCGATCGCCAGTATTCCCGCCGACGTTGTCCTCAATGGCATCACTGGCTCCATTGGCCTGGCCCCGACCCTCGCAGCACTCGCATCTGGTTCCGTGCTGGCGCTGGCGAACAAGGAATCCCTGATTGTGGGCGGTTCCCTCGTGAAAGCTGCGGCAGCACCGGGCCAGCTGGTACCCG
Organism: Pseudarthrobacter sp. PS3-L1; assembly: GCF_030063285.1. Taxonomy (GTDB): domain Bacteria; phylum Actinomycetota; class Actinomycetes; order Actinomycetales; family Micrococcaceae; genus Arthrobacter. Next base: position 3,196 of record NZ_JASISU010000006.1, read on the forward strand.
TGGATTCGGAGCATTCGGCTATTGCCCAGTGCCTGCGCGCGGGATCCCGCAGTGAGGTCCAGAAACTTATTTTGACGGCCTCTGGTGGGCCGTTCCGTGGCCGGACCCTCGCGGAACTTGCACACGTGACGCCCGCACAAGCACTGGCCCATCCGACCTGGGCCATGGGTCCCATGGTCACGACGAACTCGGCCACATTGGTCAATAAGGGCCTTGAAGTCATAGAGGCGCATCTGCTTTTTGATGTTCCACTGGACCAGATCGACGTGGTGGTGCATCCGCAGTCGGTGGTGCACTCCATGGTGCAGTTTGTGGACGGCTCGATTATTGCGCAGGCGTCGCCGCCGGATATGAAGCTGCCTATTGCACTGGGGCTGGGTTGGCCGGACAGGGTGGCGCAGGCTGCGGATCCCTGCGACTGGAGTTCTGCTGTGAGCTGGACCTTCGAACCGCTGGATTCGTCCGCATTCCCGGCCGTGGGGCTCGCCAAGGATGCAGCCAAGCAGGGCAGCACGTTCCCAGCAGTGTTTAACGCTGCCAACGAAGAAGCCGTCCATGCCTTCCATGCCGGGCGGATCGGTTTCACTGCGATTGTGGAGACCATCGAGTCAGTTCTCAGTGAACACCCAGGCTCCTCGGAGCTGAGCATAGAGTCAGTGTTGGATGCTGAACAGTGGGCACGCGCGCGGGCCCAGGAATGTTTGGCCAACAGCGCGCAGAAAGCAGCGCATCGTCCATGAGCCCCGTTGTCCTCTTTATCCTAGGCGTCGTTTTTGTCGCCATTGGTGTTGCTGTTTCCATTGCCCTGCACGAGGTAGGGCACCTGTTGCCCGCAAAGCTCTTCCGGGTCCGGGTCACCAAATACATGGTGGGTTTCGGTCCGACGCTCTGGTCCCGCCGTAAGGGTGAGACAGAATATGGTGTGAAAGCCATTCCCCTGGGCGGCTACGTTGCCATGATCGGCATGTACCCGCCCAATGCTGAAGGCGGGACAGTCCGGGCCTCAAGTACGGGAATGTTCCAGACGCTGGCCAGTGATGCGCGGTCAATGGCCCATGAGGAAGTCCGGCCTGAGGATAAGGACCGGGTCTTCTACCGGCTTGCTGCCTGGAAAAAAATCATCATCATGTTGGGCGGTCCCGCCATGAACTTGTTGATAGGCCTGATTCTGACGGCAGTCCTGCTGATGGGTTTTGGGGTGGCTACCTCAACCACCACGCTGGCGGACGTTTCCAAATGCCAGGTGGCGGCAGGTGAGACAGTGGATCCCAACTCAGCTGATTGCCAGCTCACGCCCGCGGCCGCCGCCGGCCTGCAGCCGGGGGATACCATCGTGTCCTTCGATGGTACGGGTGTCACGCAATGGGATTACCTGAGCCAGCGGATCAGGGAGTCCGCGGGCCGTGAAGTTGGTATCACTGTGGAACGCAACGGTGCTGAGGTGAGCACCAGCGTCACCCCGGTCCTGACTTCGCGTCCGGTCATTGGTCCGGATGGTCGCCAGGCGAGCGACGATACCGGGTCGCTCCTCTACCAGGACGTCGGTTTCCTCGGCATTGGTGCGCAGACCGCACTGGAACCACAGCCGGCGTCGGCCGTGCTGCCTGCGGCTGGCGATAATATCCGCCAGGTAGCTGGCGTGGTGCTGAACCTGCCAGCCCGCGTGGTGGGTGTTGCCCAGGCGGCCTTCAGTGACGAGCCGCGCGATCCCAACGGTCCGATTAGCGTTGTCGGTGTGGGGCGGGTGGCAGGCGAGGTGGCCGCCATGGAGCAGGTGCCCGTTGCGTCGAGGATCTCGGCCCTGGTGGGCCTGCTGGCTGGACTGAACTTCGCGCTGGCTGTGTTCAACCTGATCCCATTGCTTCCCCTTGATGGGGGGCATGTTGCGGGGGCGCTCTACGAGGCCGTTCGGCGCCGGATCGCCAGACTCTTCGGCAGGCCTGATCCTGGTGCCTTCGACATTGCTAAGCTGCTGCCCCTGACATATGCCATGGCGGTCCTCCTGCTGAGCATGAGCGTACTGCTGATCTACGCTGACATTGTCAAGCCGGTTAATCTCTTCTGATGGGGAAACCGTTTATGGCTGATTTTCCAAAGTCAGCCATAAACGATTGATTATTGATCATCTGCCACTTATGGTTGACCCATGTTTGTTCTCACGATTGACCAAAGAGGCAGTACAAACGACATTGACCGTGTCCCCGATCTCCTGCGGGCATGTGCGGCGCTTGGAGCGCCAGGATTCGAACGTTCCGTCGGGGATGAAGTCCAGGGTGTCATCAGCAGGGCGGATCAGGTCGTGGATATCTCGCTGGCCGTTCTCCGGACGGGGAATTGGTACGTGGGAATTGGGGTCGGGTCCGTCGACCTCACCGAAGGGCAAAGCCCCCGAGAAGGCTCTGGCACTGCCTTCCTTGCTGCCCGCAAGGCAGTCGAGTCAGCGAAGACGGCGAGTGGAAACGTTCCACTGTCGGTGGTCGCTGGAACACTGGATCCCACGGTAAAAACGCCGAGCGCTGCGACAGTATCAGGCGCCAACGCGCAGGCGGTCCTCCGCCTGCTTGGGCGGTTGGTCCAGGAACGTACCCAATCACAATGGAAAGTGGTGGACACCCTGCTTGCACTCCAAAAAGAAGCGTTGGCTCCAGAGATACCCTTGCCGTCTGGCTCAGCGACCAGCATGCTGGCGGTCCACGGAACACAAAAGATGGCTGCGGTGGAACTGGGCGTCACGGAACAAAGCATCAGTCGGTCCATCAGCCGGTCCGGATGGCCGGATGAGGCAGCCGGGCGGCCCGCAGCGGCACAGCTGTTGAACATCACGGACCAGCAGGTCCTCGGCGGCGCAGCTGCACACCTGGAGGGGAATTCATGATTCAAACCCTGTGGATTTTCCTGGCCCTGGTTGTGTCTGGTGGCGTCGGATGGCCGGTCACCAGCATGGTTCTGCACATTGCCCGAAGCATCGATGACAAGGACGACGCCGGCCAGGTCGCGGGTGAGGACATCACCGATCCAGCGGCGGACGTTACGGTGGACCTGCCGCCACGGGCTGACGGCCGTGTCATCCCGGGGCACGTGGACAGTGAGCCTGCTTCTCCTTCAGGAGTGCGCATAACCACCACAAGAATCCTTCGCGGAGGTGCCATCATTGGCATCCTTGAGCGATTGGGCGTCTGCCTGGCCATCCTGACCGGCCAGCCGGTGGCTATTGCCTACATTGTGGCCATCAAGGGTCTTGGCCGGTTCGCCGAGCTGAAGGAAACACCCGCGGCCGCGGAACGTTTCATCATAGGAACCCTGGCTTCCATGCTCTGGGCTGCAGGTACGGCAGCACTCATCAGAGTGCTCTTCCTCACGTGAAAATAGCTCTCCGCCGTGGGCGTAGCGGAGCGCACGGGACCGCTATGGGATGGTACGGGGGTTAGGGTATTCGTATGATTGTTTTTGCTGTTGAGTACGTCTACGTAGCCGATTCCACTGCCGCCAGAGACGAACACCGTCTCCGGCACCGTGAATGGACGGCGAACCTCGTCGCGGAGGGCGCCCTGCTCGCCAGCGGTCCCTACGGAGATGGAACGGGTGCGCTGCTGATCTTCCGCGCGACGGATGAAACCGCCCTCAATGAACTCCTCAAACAGGACCCCTTCGCTATCGAGGGCGTCATTGCAGGCATTCGGAGTACTGAATGGACGCCTATCTCCGGTGCCCTTGCGGCGCATGCATCCTGAATTTCAGGAACTCAACCTTCTCATTTCTACCAAGGAGTCCTAAGTGACCTCGATCAGCCTGGGAATGCCGTCAGCCCCACCCCCCGTCTTGGCTCCGCGCCGCAAAACCCGGCAGATCAAGGTGGGCTCCGTGGGTGTCGGCTCGGATTCGCCCATCAGCATCCAGTCGATGACAACAACGCCCACCACGGACATCAACGCAACTCTGCAGCAGATCGCCGAACTGACCGCGACAGGCTGCGATATTGTGCGGGTGGCATGTCCCACATCCGATGACGCAGACGTTCTCCCCATCATTGCCCGCAAGTCACAGATTCCTGTGATCGCAGATATCCACTTCCAGCCCAAGTATGTTTTCGCGGCCATTGAAGCCGGTTGTGCTGCGGTCCGCGTGAACCCGGGCAACATCCGGAAATTCGATGACCAGATCAAGGAAATCGCTGCAGCAGCGCGCGATCATGGCACCTCCATACGGATCGGCGTCAATGCTGGCTCGCTGGAACCCTCCATCCTGAAAAAGTACGGAAAGGCGACGCCTGAAGCGCTGGTGGAGTCGGCAGTCTGGGAAGCTTCGCTGTTCGAAGAGCATGGTTTCCATGACTTCAAGATCTCCGTCAAGCACAATGACCCGGTGATCATGGTGGCGGCCTACGAGATGCTCGCCGAAAAGGGCGACTGGCCCTTGCACCTTGGCGTCACCGAGGCTGGCCCCGCATTCCAGGGCACAATCAAATCTGCAACGGCCTTCGGCGCTCTTCTTTCCCGTGGCATCGGTGACACCATCCGCGTGTCCCTCTCGGCTCCTCCCATTGAGGAGGTCAAGGTGGGCAACCAGATTCTGCAGTCGCTGAACCTGCGCCCACGCAAACTGGAAATCGTTTCCTGTCCTTCCTGTGGCCGTGCCCAGGTTGACGTGTACACGCTCGCAGAGCAGGTCACGGCAGGCCTTGAAGGTATGGAAGTGCCGCTTCGCGTGGCAGTCATGGGCTGCGTTGTTAATGGTCCGGGTGAGGCTCGTGAGGCGGACCTCGGAGTAGCTTCCGGAAATGGCAAGGGCCAGATTTTTGTGCGCGGTGAAGTCATCAAGACCGTGCCCGAGGATCAGATCGTTGAGACACTGATCGAAGAAGCAATGCGCATAGCCGAGGAGATGGGGGAGGCCGATGGCGAAGATGCTGTCAAGGGTGGCCCCGTGGTTAGCGTCTCATAAGGAAGGGACGGCTACGTCGGGCATCTCGGTCCGGGTCCTTGGCGGGGCGGACACCAAAGCACTGACGGAACTGGCTCACCAGGATCCAGTGACAAACGTGTTTATCCTGGCTCATCTGGAAGCTACCGGATCGGCTGCCGTGACGTCTGCGGGCGCTGGGGTGTTTGGTATTTTTGACAATGCCACCCTCATTGCTGCCTGCTGGTGCGGTGCCAATCTTGTGCCGGTCCAGCTGCCGCCCGAGCTCACGGGAATGGTAGCCGGAGCCATCCACGCTTCCGGGCGCCGTTATGCATCGGCCTTTGGGCCGGCAGATACTGTCCTGGCGCTGTATGGCCACCTTGAGCGACTGGGCCACCAGGCACACGAAGTCCGGGAGGACCAGCCACTGATGACGATCAGTGGCCCGCCGCTGATCGAGGCCAATGCGTTGCTTGCCACGGGCAGGATGGCGGATTTCAACCAGATATTGCCGGCCTGCGTTGCGATGTTCGAGGAAGAAGTTGGCTACTCGCCGTATCTTGGGGGGCGGGAATTCTACAACCGCAGGGTCGAGGGGCTCATCCGTGAGGGCCACTCATTGGCCTATGTCACGGAAGCGGGCGACGTCATCTTCAAAGCTGAATTGGGTGCCGTGACGCAGTGTGTCACGCAGGTCCAGGGTGTCTGGATGAACCCGGAGCATCGCGGACTCGGGCTCAGCGCCGGCTACATGGCGGGCGTTGTCCGCCATGCCCAAGCATTTGCACCCATCACCAGCCTGTACGTCAATTCGTACAACACCAGGGCCAAAGCCAGCTATGAGCGAGTAGGTTTCACAACGGTGAACACGTTCGCCACAGTGCTTTTTTAGCTGCACAGTTCGGCACGGGATGGGGACGTGATCAGCATTGCATCGGGATGTGAAGCGTCCTGGTCGTCTCGACGGCTGGCAGCTGCACCGCGAAGGCGCAGCCCAGTGGTCTGGGGGGACCCTCCGGAGCAAAGTTAGGCGCTGGGCTTTGATTCCAGTCCTGGAAACTGGGCGAAAACCTGGGCCATAACTGTGGAATGGCATGAGGATTTTTCTTCACCTCTAGCCAGCATGAAATCAAGCGCATATATTGCAATAAGCTGCGCCGTTGGGGCGGCGCATGCACGGAAAGGAAAGATCCCCTGGCCGTCGGCAATGACCTTGTCAGAGCATCGTGAAAGAAATTCGACGAGAAGTCAGCGATTCAGAGTTTTGCTTCCAGAGCGTTCGCGCATGCGGGCGATGTGGAAGCTGAAACGTGGGCATCGTTACTGTCCTCAGCTGGGGAGCGCTGAGGTCTTGGCCTCGACTGGATCCGGGTGAACCTCGAAGAACGGATGCTCTTCATCATTGAGCCGGCTGGGAGCCGTGCCTGCCACACCATGACCAGCCTTCAGGGGCCAGGGGCTCGGTGCGGGGGGCGCGGCTTCTTCCAACTCCTGGCCCGTCACGGAAGTTGGTCACCCAGCCGGTAGATTGGTATGAGCAGAATTACCGGCGCCGCTTTCCGGCGGCCTTTTTACCAGGAACGGATTCCTACCCGTGGTCACAAGAATGTCCAAGCTTTTCCTGCGCACTCTGCGCGAAGACCCCGTCGATGCAGAGGTGGCCAGTCACCGGTTGCTGGTCCGCGCCGGGTATATCCGCCGTGCGGCGCCAGGAATTTACACCTGGTTGCCGCTGGGCCTCAAGGTCCTGCGCAAAGTCGAGGGGATCATTCGGGAAGAAATGGATGCCATGGGCGCCCAGGAAGTTCATTTTCCCGCATTGCTGCCACGCGAACCCTACGAGGCAACCAACCGGTGGACCGAATACGGCGAGGGGCTTTTCCGGCTGCAGGACCGCAAAGGCGCGGACTATCTGCTTGCCCCCACGCACGAGGAAATGTTTACCCTGCTGGTCAAGGATCTTTTTTCGTCCTACAAGGACCTGCCCCTGAGCCTTTACCAGATCCAGAACAAGTACCGCGATGAGGCACGTCCCCGGGCTGGATTGCTCCGCGGCCGGGAATTCATCATGAAGGACTCCTACTCGTTCGACGTCGACGATGCCGGCCTGGAAGCCAGCTACGCCGCGCACCGGGCCGCCTACCTCAAGATCTTTGCGCGATTGGGTCTTGAAGTGGTCCCTGTCTCGGCGACAGCCGGGGCAATGGGCGGTTCCCGCAGCGAGGAGTTCCTGCACCCTACTGACATTGGTGAGGACACCTTTGTCCGTTCAGCGGGCGGCTATGCCGCCAACGTGGAAGCGGTCACCACTGTGGTTCCTGCAGACATCGACTTCACTGACGCACCGCCAGCGCGTGTGCTGGACACCCCCGACACTCCCACGATCGATACGCTGGTTGCCGCAGCGAATGCCGTTGCAGCCCGTGGAGAGGCCGACGGCGGGCCCTGGACTGCGTCTGACACGCTCAAGAATGTTGTTCTTGTTGTCACCCTGCCCACCCTTGAGCGGCAGGTGGTTGTCATCGGCGTCCCAGGCGACAGGGCTATCGACCTGAAGCGTGTCGAGGCCACCATCGGTGAATTTTTGCCCATCGGCGGTGAACTCCGGATTGAGGCTGCAGGCGAATCCGACCTGGCCAAGCACCCGCTTCTGGTTAAAGGCTATATTGGTCCGGGCCTCACGACCGAGCACGCTGTTTTGGGCCTTGAGGGGTCCACGAAGCTGATGTACCTGGTAGATCCCCGCGTCGTGGCTGGCAGTAGCTGGATCACCGGCGCAAACACGGCCGGAAAGCACGTTTTCGGCTTGGTAGCTGGCCGTGACTTTGGCTGGGACGGCGTCATCGAGAGCACCGAGGTACGAGCAGGCGACCCCGCCCCTGACGGGTCAGGGCCGCTGGAAACTGCACGGGGTATCGAGATGGGGCACATTTTTGCCCTTGGCCGCAAATACGCTGCTGCCCTTGACCTGAAAGTCTTGGACCAGAACGGCAAGCAGGTTGTTGTGACAATGGGTTCGTACGGCGTTGGGGTAACGCGTGCTGTGGCTGCCTTGGCTGAGTCGAACCACGATGACAAGGGCCTTATCTGGCCGCGGACAGTGGCGCCAGCAGATGTCCATGTCGTGGCAGTAGGGCGCGGCGAGGAGATCTTCGAGACGGCGGAGAGGATTGCCGCTGAACTGGAAGCTGCTGGTCTGGATGTCATCCTTGATGACCGGCCCAAGGTTTCTCCAGGCGTCAAGTTTGGAGATGCGGAGCTCCTTGGTGTCCCGACCATTGTTGCTGTTGGTCGCGGACTGGTGGACGGTGTTGTCGAGATCAAGGATCGCCGCAGCGGTGTCGCAGAGAATGTCGCCGTTGATGCTGCTGTCACTTATGTGGTGACGGCGAGCCGCTCACAGTGATCTCCGGGCTCGAGCTCGTCGAGCCCGGAACGCTGGTCCTTATTGTCGTCGCGGGATTTGCTGCGGGCTGGATTGACGCGGTGGTGGGTGGCGGAGGGCTGTTGCAGCTGCCTGCCTTGCTCTTGGTGCCCGGGATTACGCCCCTGCAGGCTCTTGCGACGAATAAGATGGGATCTATTTTCGGGACGACCACCAGTGCCGTCACGTTTTACCGTCGGGTCAAACCGGACCTCACGACCGCGCTGCCCATGGCGATCATTGCCCTGGCGGGAAGCTTTGGGGGCGCAATCCTGGCAGCACAGTTGCCCTCCAGTGTCTTTAAACCGATCATCGTGGTTGCACTCGTCGCCGTGGCAATCTTCACTGCCGTTAAGCCGAATATCGGGGGTCTTACAGCCCTGCGCCATGAAGGCCGTCGTCACTATGTCGTGGCGTGTCTGATTGGTGGAATTATCGGGTTTTACGATGGGCTGATCGGGCCGGGGACGGGATCATTTCTTATCATCGCCCTCGTGTCGGCGATGGGTTATGCGTTCCTGGAGGCCAGTGCAAAGGCGAAGATTGTCAACATGGCAACCAACGTTGGTGCCCTGCTGTTCTTCCTCCCGAACGGTTCCCTGTTGTGGGGACTGGGACTTATCCTCGGCGGTGCCAACATGGCCGGCGGCTATCTCGGCGCAAGGACAGCGGTAAAACAGGGCAGTGGATTCATTCGGGTGGTGTTCCTCATTGTGGTGGGAGCGCTGATCATCAAACTCGGGTATGACGTCTGGTCAGAGAACTTCAGGTAGCACTGGCGCGCGGGTCGCCGGAGCCCGACCCATCCACCCGCAGCGTCAGCACCCACGGCCGTTGTGAGCGCCTCAGCGGCGTGCGGTCGACGAGCCGGGTGCCGACAGCTGATGAGGGTGGGGGAGCCCGGGAAGCGCCCGCCCGGCCAGCGTGCTGGCAACCCAGAGTGAACGCTGCAAATCCGACGACAAAGCGGGATCGGCTGCGTAGCTGAGTGCGTTGTCCACTTCCCGAACTATTGACCAGGCCCGGGCACGATCCGCATCGAGTCCTGCCGCGGCACAGAAAACGGTCACGCGGTCGAGGACGGCACGCTCCGGATTCCGCGCCGGGTAGTCCTGGAGCCTGTTCCACAGCACGGGGGCGACAGCGAATTCAGCCTCACCAATCATGGGCTGCGGATCTATTGCAAGCGCTTTATCCCAACCATCGCCCAAGGGCGCAACAATGTTGCGGAAGTGCAGGTCCGTATGCACCAGAACGTCCCGACCCGAACGCCTCCCGACGGCTCCGCGTGTCTGGCAGACCTCCAGCGCCGCCTCCAGGAGCCACCGCGGGAACGGGCGTCCCAAGTCCTCCCACGATGCTGGTAACTCATCGGTCCATTGTTCGGCCCGGGCCGCAATATGTTCAAAGTCCGCCCATTCGGGACGTTCGCCTTGTTCAATGCTGATCCGGCGCACTACTGAGCCCCACACCTCTATGGCAGTAGGGAATGGCGCCTCCTGCAGGGACCGATCTCCGTCGAGTCGTTCCAGCAGTAGCGTTGCCGATTGTGGATCAGCAGCAAGCAGCCGGACTGCTCCGAGGCCGTCCCAGAGCGCCAGGGCGTGATGTTCAAGAAGGACCTCCGGGTAGGGGTAGGCGATCTTGAGCGCTGTTCGGATTCCGTTGTGCAGCACCGGAAAGACCAGGGCGCAGTGCCCGCTCCAGGGTTCAGCGCCGCGGGGAAGATCTAGGTCGAGTGACCAGCGGTCCATAGCGACAGAGAGTAGCGCCGGGAGGGAATCCAACCAGGCTCGGTGTGGTGCCGTTCGTGAGTAACGATGACGGAACGCGGCTGGGATTGGCACCCGGAGCCCCGCCCTCATGTGGTCAGCAACCCGACGTCGGACGATCCACTGCATAGCAGGCGCCCGGTCCGCTTGGCGGCCGGTGGCAACGCTGACAAAACCCTCCCGCAGGACCTCATTTGCGCCCCACATCGCGGCGGATGGAATCCTGAGCGTCGCCGGTAAAACCGGGAAGTTCCTCAGGTGTCGAACCCCAGGACTGCGCCCTGTCTGCAGCGGCGAAGAGCGCCGCGGTGGCCCATTGACGCAATGGAGCCTCACTTGTTCCGATCAGATCCCCCAGTGCAGGCAAGCCCGCATTTTCCATTGCACCAAGGCTTGCCGCGGGAACGGCAATGGCGCTCGGGTCCAGGGCATATCCGGCCCTTGGGGCCGGCAGGGATACACAGTGCGCTGATCCCAGGCCGGTGGCATCCTGAAGCAATGCCTCATGACTGCCCAGATAGCTTTCGGCAATAGCAGCGATGGGAACCGGCAGACGTGGCAAGGCGACCTGATAGGTGTAGACAGCGGCCTGAGCCTGTTCCACAACGGCGGCCAGGGAGGTGCTCAGCGTCGCTCCGGGGGCGGCGCCATCGGCAGTCTCCTCCGCTGCCGAACTGGCGCTGGATTCCCCGGATGCAGGGCAGGAACTAGGGCTATCGAGTTCCTGGCCGATAGGAGATGCTGCTGGCGAGACAGCAGCGGGGCGTCCGGGAGCAGTCGCTCCGGAGCTTCGAGCCAGCGATTCCGCAGCCAGCTGCTGGGCCACCCCGGCTGCTGCGAGCATTCTGGCAGTTCCGGGATCTGCGCGAACAGCATCGTCCAGTCTCCTGTTGGCACTTTGGGTGAGTGCCGTCACCAGCGACTCAGTGCTAGCACCCGAATCGGCAGCAGTGACCGCCCCGGGAGCATCAGCCAGCGGTACGGGACCGGACGGCGCGGCAGTAGCTGTTGGCGCCCCCGACGGGCCAGTGGGCACCGGGACACTGGCGGTAGTAACCGGCGCAGGTTCTCCGTCGCGTCGCAGCGCGCCAACGTGGAGAGTCAGCAACGTCACAAGGGCTTCTGCCCGGCCGTTCTCAGCGTCATCTCCGTGCTTGGCGCCCTGCACCCGGATGGCCAATTCCAAAAGGTCCTGTGCGTCTGTGGCGGCATCGAGTCTGGCCAGCTCGGAACCTGTTGGCACGGGCGGCGGCGGGGGATTCCGCACAGTTACTGTGGCGCCCAAGAGCAGCACCGAAACGGTAAGCAGAGCGGCGCTGACGCCCCGAAAAATTGCCACCGAACCCCGATCTCCTCCGCGCTTGTCATTCACAACACACCATGCTGCCATGCACAACGGCCCGTTTTGTGCACCAGGTGGCCAGGAAAATCGTTACGCTAGTAGCTACAACAACATCTAGCGGAAGGCGGCCGGCATCGTGAACAATGCAGAAGCCACGGCTTCATCGGAACCTACCGGAACGGGTGGGGCAGACGCCGCACCCGCTGATACCCAGAATGCCTTACGGCTCCGGTCACTCCTTGAGCCCCCAGTCAGTGCCAACGGGCTATACCTCGAGGACATCAGCCTTCACGTTTCTGGCAGCAGCAAGGTCGTCCACGTCGTGGTGGACCTTCCCCAGGAAGAAACAGGCGGCGTAAGCCTCGATCAAATTGCCGAGATCTCGCGCGTCCTGGGTGACGTCCTGGACGAGGATCCGGTCTCGGCCAGTCAACCCTACGACCTTGAGGTCTCCTCCCCGGGAGTCTCTCGACTCCTGACCGAGCCTCGGCACTGGTACCGGGCACGGGGGCGCATGGTCAGGGTCAATGTCATGGAGGGCGAAAAATTCACAGGGCGGCTTACCGATGTCACGGACACCAGCGTCACGCTGACCCCTGAGATTCCGGTTAAAAAAGGCATGAAGCCCAAGCAGGGCAGCCCTGTCACACTCCCCTTCGGCGGGATCCGTAATGGAAAAGTCGAGATCGAATTCAGCCACCTCCCTGAGGCCGGTCTGGAAAATGAGCACAACGGACCCTCTGAGGAGGCCTGATGGATATTGACATGAGCGCGCTGAGAATTCTGGAGCGCGAACGCGAGATTCCACTGGATCTCCTGATTCCGGCCATCGAGCAGGCCTTGTTGGTGGCGTACCACAAGTCGCCCGGTGCCTTCGAGAGCGCGCGCGCCGAACTGGACCGCAAGACAGGTCATGTGACCATCTGGGCAGTCGAGATTGACGACGACGGCGCCCCGATCGGTGAGTTCGAGGACACGCCCACAGGATTTGGGCGCATTGCGGCAAGCACGGCACGCCAGATCATCCTGCAGCGCCTCCGCGATGTTGAGGACGACAACGTCATTGGCGAGTTCAAAGGTCGCGAGGGTGAGCTTGTCGCGGGTCAGATCCAACAGGGCACCAACCCCTACATGATCCAGGTAAACCTGGGAGCCGTGGAGGCACTCCTGCCGCCGCCCGAACAGGTTCCGGGCGAAAAGTACCTTCACGGACACCGCCTTCGCGCATTCGTCGTGGATGTCCGCCGCGGTACCAAGGGCCCGTCCATCACACTGTCTAGGTCGCACCCCGGGCTGGTCCGGAAACTCTTCGAACTGGAGGTTCCAGAAATTGCCGATAACTCCGTCGAAATTGTGGCGCTGGCCCGTGAGGCCGGACACCGCACCAAGATGGCAGTCAAGGCAAACATCCCCGGGGTCAATGCCAAGGGTGCCTGCATCGGCGAGATGGGCAGCCGTGTGCGCGCCGTCATGACCGAGCTGAACGACGAGAAGATCGACATCGTTGATTTCAGCGAGGATCCAGCGGCGTTTATTGCCAGCGCGCTCTCGCCCTCACGCGTGAACTCAGTCACGATTGTCGACGAAGCCGCACGCTCCGCCCGCGTTGTTGTTCCCGACTACCAGCTGTCACTGGCCATCGGAAAAGAGGGCCAGAACGCCCGGCTTGCCGCAAAGCTGACCGGCTGGCGAATCGACATTGTCTCGGATGCCGCACCGGCTCGCGAGTCCTGACAGCCGCTGGAGTCCATCCTGTTCACGGCCGGTTGCGGAACCTTCCGCAACCGGCCGTGCCACGCTCCATGGTTCGGCCACACCGCCCCCCAGGGGCTAGAATGGAATATGACCGTGCCCCCGGGCCGGTGTCCGCGTGCCTGCCGCACGTCGTCCAGGGTGTGACTACCGTGGTTCAGATGGTGGCATGCACCCGCTGTGTACGTAGGAAGTTGATGAACGTGGTCCCACTGAGTGCGGATGCCCATCAGCCCCAGCGCACCTGCATCGGATGCCGTAAGCAGGGGTACCGGTCAGAGCTGGTCCGGCTGGTGGCCTCAGGCAGTGATTTGCACACTGTACTGGTGGACACACGTCGCCGGATGGCCGGCAGGGGTGCATGGCTGCACCTCAACGCATCGTGTCTGTCGCTGGCGGTAAAGCGTCGCGCTTTCGGAAGGGCCCTGCGGGGTGCCTCTGAGATCACCGACGTTGAACGCCATTTCGTGGCAGGCATCGACTCTGCGGACGTTTCGACGCCCGCGGTTCACAATCGTCCAACCTGAAAGCGGGTCAGAAATCTGATGGAAACCCGATGAGTTCCCACCGATGAGCGCGTAACGATGACAACTTTGTTGCGCTCTGCAATGGGCCTGTACGCTGCATCCGCAGCGGGGGCCCGTATCAAGAAGTAGACGGTTCGTGCCTGGCTCGGTGCGGACCGAGACAGGAGAAATGTGGCCAAGGTCCGCGTACACGAGCTCGCCAAAGAGCTCGGTATCACTTCCAAAGATGCAGTGTCCAAACTGCAGGAACTGGGCGAATTCGTTCGTTCCGCGTCCTCAACAATTGAGGCGCCCGTTGTGCGCAAGCTGCGCAACGCCTATCCAGATGCAGCCCCAGCGAAGGCAGCCCCGGCCGCCGCGCCCAAGGCTCCAGCGCCCGCATCAGAGACCAAGCGTGCACCCGCACCCGGTCCGGCGGCGCCCAAGGCACCGGCTCCCGCTGCTAAGGCAGAAGCCCCTGCTGCTCCGGTAGCGCCGGCTGCTACCACCCCCCAGGCCGAGGCACCGGCTGCCCCAGCTGCACCCTCACCAGGTGCCAAGCCAGGCGCACGTCCGGCACCCAAGGCTGAAACGCCTGCTGCTCCGGCGCGCTCCGGCGCGTCGGCACCCCGACCGGGCGGCCCCCGCCCCGGCAACAATCCCTTTGCTACGTCACAGGGCATGCCCCGTGGCCGTGGGGGCGATGGCGACCGCGCTTCCCGCCCTGGAAATAACCCGTTTGCACCTTCCCAGGGCATGCCCCGCTCCGGCGGACGTCCCGAAGGGGATCGTCCAGGTGGCCCCCGTCCGGCAGCAGGCACTGGCGGGCCGCGTCCAGGCGCACCCCGTCCGGCCGCTGCAGGAGCCGGTGGACCCCGTCCTGGCGCTCCTCGCCCCGCAGGGCCTCGCCCGGCAGGTGCTGGCGGCAACCGCCCCACGCCAGGAATGATGCCAAACCGTACTGAGCGTCCCGCGCCTGCAAGCGCTGGGCGTCCGGGTGGCGGCGCACGTGGGCCAGGGCGCCCAGGTGCTCCCGGAACCGGCGGACCAGGTGCCGGTGGCGGCGCTCCCGCAGGCGGCGGGTTCGGCAAGGGTGGCCGCGGTCGCGGTGGCACCCAGGGTGCCTTCGGTAAGGGCGGTGCAGGCCGCGGAAAGCAGCGAAAGTCCAAGCGCGCAAAGCGTCAGGAACTCGAGCAGATGAGTGCTCCGTCGTTGGGTGGCGTTAGCGTACCCCGCGGTGATGGCAACACCATTGTGCGACTCCGTCGCGGTTCATCCATCACGGACTTCGCCGACAAGATCGAGGCGAACCCGGCAGCGCTTGTGACAGTTCTCTTCCACCTCGGTGAGATGGCGACTGCCACCCAGTCCTTGGATGAAGAAACGTTCGCACTACTTGGCGAAGAGCTGGGATACAAGCTCCAGGTTGTTTCCCCCGAGGATGAAGAGCGTGAACTGCTCTCCACCTTCGATATTGACTTCGATGCAGAACTTGAGGCCGAAGGCGACGACGACCTTGAGGCCCGGCCTCCAGTTGTCACTGTCATGGGCCACGTGGACCACGGTAAAACCCGCCTCCTTGATGCCATCCGCAAGTCGGATGTCATGGCTGGCGAACACGGTGGCATCACGCAGCACATTGGTGCGTACCAGGTCTCGCACATGCACGAAGACATTGACCGGAAGATTACCTTCATTGATACCCCGGGTCACGAGGCGTTCACCGCCATGCGTGCACGTGGTGCGAAGGTCACTGACATCGCCATCCTGGTTGTCGCAGCAGATGACGGGGTTATGCCCCAGACCGTTGAGGCGCTCAACCACGCACAGGCAGCCAATGTCCCGATCGTCGTTGCAGTGAACAAGATCGACAAGGAAGGCGCCAATCCTGAAAAGGTTCGCGGCCAGCTCACTGAGTACGGCCTTGTTCCTGAGGAATACGGCGGCGACACAATGTTTGTCGAGGTTTCTGCCCGCCAGAACCTCAACATCGATGAACTACTTGAGGCTGTTCTGCTCACCGCAGACGCTGCCCTCGACATGCGTGCCAACCCGAACAAGGACGCCCGCGGTATCGCCATCGAAGCAAACCTGGACAAGGGCCGCGGTTCCGTGGCCACGGTCCTGGTACAGTCCGGCTCCCTGCGGGTGGGCGATACCATCGTCGCTGGCACGGCGCACGGCCGCGTCCGTGCAATGTTCGACGACGACGGCAGCGCGCTGACCGAGGCTGGCCCGTCCCGCCCCGTCCAGGTGCTGGGTCTTTCCAACGTCCCACGTGCAGGCGATACGTTCTTCGTGACGGCTGACGAGCGCACAGCCCGCCAGATCGCCGAGAAGCGCGAAGCAGCAGACCGCAACGCTGCGCTGGCCAAGCGACGCAAGCGCATCAGCCTGGAAGACTTCGACCAGGCCGTTGCCGACGGCAAGATCGACACCCTTAACCTCATCCTCAAGGGTGATGTATCAGGTGCCGTGGAAGCTCTTGAGGATGCACTCCTCAAGATCGACGTCGGTGAAGGCGTGCAGTTGCGGGTCATCCACCGCGGCGTGGGTGCCATCACCCAGAACGACGTCAACCTGGCAACAGTGGACAGCGCCGTCATCATCGGCTTCAACGTCAAGCCCGCCGAGCGAGTTGCTGAACTGGCAGACCGCGAAGGCGTGGACATGCGCTTCTACTCCGTCATCTACGCAGCAATTGATGACATTGAGCTGGCCCTCAAGGGCATGCTCAAGCCGGAGTACGAGGAAGTCCAGCTGGGCACCGCAGAGGTCCGTGAAGTGTTCAGGTCTTCCAAGTTCGGCAACATTGCTGGCTCGATCGTTCGCTCCGGTATCATCCGGCGTAACGCGAAGGCACGCATCAGCCGAGACGGCAAGATCATCGGCGAGAACCTCACCGTTGAGACGCTCAAGCGTTTCAAGGACGACGCAACCGAGGTCCGGACGGACTTCGAGTGTGGTATCGGCCTTGGTTCGTTCAACGACATCAACGAGGGTGACACCATCGAGACCTTCGAGATGCGCGAAAAGCCGCGCGTCTAAGGTGTTGTCCAGGGGCGGGGCCGTCGGATTTTTCGGCGGTCCCGCCCCTACGCCGGGCGGCAATGGATCTTGGATCCAGTGCCGCCCGGCTTCGGCAGGCCCGATGCCACTCCCAGGCCGCCGGCGAAATCCCAGTGGAGTCCGTCGTTGACTCCCCGTAGTGCGTGGCAGAAAACTGAAACGATCGACCCCGCCCACCAGGCGCCGTCGTACATCCAAATTTTTAGGAGTGGAAATGGCTGATCCCGCACGGGCTGCCAAGTTGGCGCAGCGTATCAAGGTTGTTGTTGCCGAAGCCCTAGGCCGGAGGGTCAAGGATCCCCGGCTCGAGGGAATCACCATCACTGATGCCCGCGTGACGAACGACCTCCAGCACGCCACGCTGTACTACACGGTGCTGGGCGACCAGGAGCTCCAGGACGATGCTGCCAAGGGGCTTGAGAAGGCCAAGGGCGTGCTGCGTCAGGAAGTGGGCCGCAACGTGACTGTCCGCCTCACTCCGACCCTGGAGTTCGTCGCTGACCGGATCCCTGAAGTTGCGTCCAACCTTGAGGAACTGCTCCGTGAGGCCCGACGTCGGGATGCGGAAGTAGCCGCCCTGGCCGAAACAGCCAAGCACGCGGGTGACGCCGACCCATACAAGAGCGCTGACGAAGAAGACGACGAGAAATAGGACGTCCGCTGGGAGGGAAGCCCGGATGGCCAGAAGATTTTCTGGCCATCCGGGCTTTGCCTTATGTCCAGCCTGACTTTTCAACCCACCAGCGTTCAGCCCGTCAGCTCGCGGGTAGGCGTTGTGGCAGGCGGGAAAGACCCTCGAGAAGGTCCCGGGTGGGACCGCACAAGGCAATCCGGACCCAGCCTTCGCCAATGGAACCGAAAGCAGTTCCCGGGGCGAGCGCGACCTTCGATTCCGCAAGGAAAGTCCTGGTCCAGGTCCGGACATCGCCACCGCTGACATGGGAGACGTCCGCCCAGAGATAGAAGGCTCCCTGGGCATCGAGGAACTGGATGCCCAAAGAACGCAGGACTGCCGAAGCAGCGTCCCGGTTGGTGCGGTAGTGTTCACGCGCCTGGACGACGTAGTCCTGGGAACCCGTCAGGGCTGCCAGTGCAGCGTACTGCGAGGGAGACGCGACGCAGGACACTGTTGCCTCCATGATGTTGTTGGTCAGTTGTTCCAGTCCTGGCGGACAGATCAGGGCACCAATACGAAGGCCTGTCAGTCCGTAGGTCTTCGACAGCGTCAGTGAGGTGAATACCCGGGCTTCCCCGGGTACGTCGCTGTCGAACGCGGCTGGGCTTACATGGGGCACATCAAACGTGAAAGCTTCATAGCAGTCATCCGCGATGATCCAGAGGTCATGACGACGCGCAAGATCTACCAGTTCCTCAGTTCGTTGTGCGCTGAGGACCGCACCCAGGGGATTGGATGGGGAGTTCAGCACCAGCACTCGGGTGCGGTCGCCGATGAGTCTCTCCACATCCTCTATCTGGGGCTCGAAGTCCTGTTCCGGGTAGAGCGGATACTCCACCGGAACTGCCTGCAGCAGTCGCCCAGTCATGGCAAAGGTCGGGTACCCCGGATTGGGGATCAGGATTTCGTCGCCTGGCCCGAGCAGCAGGCTCATGGCCAGATGCAGTCCCTGTTGGGCTCCAGCAACAATATGGACCCTGTCCGCAGCCACAGCGGGCGCCCCCGGACCGCTGCGCTCCCGCTGCCTCGCTGCGAAGGCCTCCCGCAGGGCAGGTAGTCCGGCGTTGGGCGTGTAGTTCGTCTCATCGCGGTCCAGGCACGCAATTCCGGCATCCAGGATGTGCCGGGGGAGCGGGAAGCCCGGTTCGCCAATCGACAGGACGATGGCACCAGGGGTATTCCAGGCTGCTTCGGTGATCTCCCGGATCTGATTCGCGGGAACTGAACTGATATGTGCGGCGAGCTCTGGCATGACAGCCATCCTAACTGTCACCGTCTCAACTACCTGAGCTCTCCAGATATACTCGGAAGCGTGCTTTCTGGACTGGTGATAGTGGACAAACCGCAAGGATGGACCAGCCATGATGTGGTGGGTCGGATGCGGCGGCTCTCGGGCACCCGAAAAGTGGGTCATGCAGGGACGTTGGATCCCATGGCAACCGGTGTCCTGGTCATTGGTATCAACAAGGCCACACGCCTCCTGACCTATATTGTGGGTACCTCCAAGACCTACACGGCCACGATTCGCCTTGGCCAGTCCACCATTACCGATGACGCTGAGGGTGAGGTCACCTCAACCCTGAGTGTGGGGGGAGTGCTGGACAAGGCAATCCACGATGGTGTCGCAGTCCTCCGGGGCCCCATCTTGCAGGTGCCCAGCAGCGTCAGCGCTATAAAAGTCAACGGTGAACGCGCCTACGCCCGCGTGCGATCGGGTGAGGACGTTAAGTTGGCGCCGCGCCCCGTCACGATCCATCGCTTCGACGTGCATGACATCCGCCGCGACGCTGGCCTGGATGTGGTCGATCTTGATGTCACAGTCGAGTGCTCCTCAGGAACCTATATCCGCGCGCTTGCCCGTGATCTTGGGACGGCACTTGGCGTAGGGGGTCATCTAACTGCGCTCCGCCGGACCCGGGTGGGACCCTATTCCCTTGATCAGGCCCGAACGCTGGAGCAGTTGGCCGAGGAACTCACTGTCCTTGATATCTCCGACGCTGCCCGTGCCCTGATGCCAAACCGCGAACTGACGGAGGAGGAATCCACGGAAATTTCCTTTGGGAGGCGGATTGCTGCTGGCCCTACCGAGGTTCAGGCCACCGCGGAGGCGCCGGCAGCAGCCTTTGGTCCCGATGGGAACCTGGTGGCACTCCTTGCTGACAGCGGTAACTCCGCAAAGCCCGTGCTGGTCTTCGCACCCGACAACGAACGGCGCACCAGCTAGGTATGGACGCATATTTTTACATCATCCTTGGTGTTGGGCTGCTCTCGACGATCATCTGCCTTACTGCTGGGCTGCTGAAAAAAGCTCCCAATGACACCACAATCCTCTCCGTTGCGGCGGTGGAAGTTGCTCTGCTTGTTTATCTTGTGGGGTCAGTTATCCGTGTCATTGCTGGTGAGAATATTGCGGGGGAGGCATGGGAGTTCTGGGGTTACTTGGCAACAGCTTTGCTGCTGCCTCCCATTGCTGTGTACTGGTCCATTCTGGAACGGACACGGTGGAGCAATTTTGTCCTGGCCGCCGTCGGGGTTACCGCTGTGGTCATGGCCGCGCGGATGAATCAAATCTGGTACTGAAGTGGAAGAAGGTCCTCGCATGAGCCCACGGCCCATTGATCCGGCCAGCGACGCTACCGCTGACAAGCCTCGTAACACCCGCAATACGGGCCCCGGCAGGCTTCTCATCGCCGTCTATGCCGTTTTTGCGATTTCCGCCACAGCACGCGCCGGGTACCAGATCCTTACCAAGTTCGGCGAGGCGCCGCTGGCGTATACCCTTTCGGCCTTCGCCGCTGTGGTCTACATTATTGCGACGGTCTCACTGTCCAAACCTGGCGTTACCTGGTTCAAAGTCTCCGTAGCGGCACTCGTGGTGGAACTTGTTGGCGTACTGGTGGTGGGTGCCCTCAGTGTGTTCGATGCGGTGAACTTCCCGCACCAAACCGTCTGGTCACTGTTCGGGCGAGGCTACGGTTTCATTCCACTGCTGCTTCCCATCCTGGGACTGATTTGGCTCTACCGGCGTCGTCCCAGTGCCGTCCACCGGGCGCCCGCAGGAACCCAGGACACTGCGCCGTAGACAATTCTGGCTGCTGCGTGAATGCGGGTAACCTTAGATAGTCCCGGAACCGGTTGGCTTCCAGGGGCACGTCAAAAAAGTCGTTAGAGGCGAGGGTGATGGTCCACATCTGGAACGATCCGTCTGAGGTCCCAGTGGACTTTGGGCCATCGGTTGTGACATTCGGAAACTTCGATGGTGTCCACAGGGGACACCAGCAGGTGCTTTCCCAAGTCATCCGGACTGCCAAACGCAACCGCGCCAAAGCCGTGGCAGTGACATTCGATCCGCATCCGTCAGTGATTCATCGACCGGACTCGGCTCCGGAACTCATCATGGGCCAGCAGGATAAGCTCCAGGCAATGTCGGCCCTGGGTATCGACGGCATCTTGGTGCTCAGATATTCGCTGGATCTGGCGCAGCTCACCCCTGAGGAATTTGTTGACAGTATCCTTGTTGGTTCCCTGCATGCCGAGCATGTCGTGGTGGGCCATGATGCGCGGTTCGGTCGGAACAATAGCGGCGACCTCGACACCATGAAAGAGCTAGGACTGCGCCTCGGATTCGAAGTCCAGGTGATCAGCGAGTTTGGTTCAGAGGGGTACCCGCTGCACGCCGGGGGTGGGGATAGTCGTCGATGTTCCTCCACCTGGATCCGTGAAGCCTTGCAAGACGGCGACGTTGCCACTGCCGCGTCTGTCCTTGGCAGGTCCCATCACATGCGCGGGGAAGTCGTCCACGGTGCGGCACGCGGCCGGGAACTGGGCTTTCCTACGGCGAACCTATCGGCCGGTGCTACCGGGCTGATCCCAGCTGATGGTATCTATGCCGGCTGGCTTGTAGACCAGGCGGGTACACGCTGGCCTGCTGCGATATCCGTTGGATCGAATCCCACGTTTGAGGGCGTCAGTCGACAGGTCGAAGCCCATGTGATTGACAGGCCGGACGAGGCCGTGGAGGAGTTTGACCTCTATGGGCAGAACGTGTTGGTGGAGTTCGTGGCACGGCTCCGAGGCATGGTTGCCTACACCGGTCCCGAGGCGTTGATTGAGCAGATGAGACTTGATGTGGCACAAACGCGCGAGTTGTTGCTCACTGCAGCGACCTAAGCGCTTCTCGACGCGACTCAACTCCCTGGCTTGACGGGCTGAGGGTCCGATCACACTGGCAGGGCGTGTTTCGACAAGATCACGGGCGTGCCGGTAAGCTCGGGAGTGGAATCGGCTGCAGTCCGTGGTGGCTGGTTCCTGTTGTGCAGCACGAATCCGATGATTTGGCAGCCAACGCACCCGGCAGTGACCTACTGAATCGGGCCTCACGGCACATCTCAAGGAGTTATTGTGGCACTTGACGCCGCTGTAAAGCAGTCCATCATCAAGGATTTCGCAACATCCGAGGGCGACACTGGTTCACCCGAGGTCCAGGTTGCAGTCCTGACCCAGCGGATCAAGGATCTGACTGAGCACATGAAGGAGCACAAGCACGATTACCACACCCAGCGCGGTCTGCTGGGCATGGTTGGTCGTCGTAAGCGCATGCTTGGCTACCTCAAGAACACTGACATTGCCCGCTACCGTGCGCTCATCGAGCGCCTCGGCCTGCGCCGCTAGTCAGACTTTCGGAAACGGCCCGTCCTCTCTGGGGCCGGGTCGTTTCCTGTACTGAAAATTCCATAGGAGGATCAACCGCATCACGCATTCGCGGTCCTCGGTAGTGATTCCCGGGAACGGTGTCGACGGTCTTCGAGGACCGTGCACGCCGGCCCGTGGGTCTCGATCGATGACCGGGTGCAGTGCAGGACAGTAGACAGATGCTGGCCTGGGTTGATGCGGCTGGACTCCCGTTACCCAAAGGAAACGGAGGTGACTCTCTTGGAGGGTCCCGAAATCCAGTTCTCAGAAGCCGTCATTGACAATGGCCGCTTCGGCAAGCGTGTAATCCGCTTTGAAACAGGCCGTCTTGCCAAGCAGGCAGCCGGCGCCGCCATGGTCTACATTGACGATGACACAGCACTTCTCTCCGCCACCACCGCAGGCAAGCACCCGCGCGAAGGCTTCGACTTCTTCCCCCTGACGGTGGATGTTGAAGAGCGCATGTACGCCGCAGGCCGTATCCCGGGCTCGTTCTTCCGTCGCGAGGGCCGTCCCTCCACCGAAGCAATCCTTGCCTGCCGCCTCATGGACCGCCCGCTGCGCCCAGCCTTTGTCAAGGGCCTGCGCAACGAAGTCCAGATTGTGGTGACAGTTCTCGCCATCAATCCTGACGAGCTCTACGACGTTGTGGCAATCAATGCTTCGTCCATGTCCACCCAGCTCTCCGGCCTCCCGTTCTCCGGCCCCATCGGTGGCGTGCGCGTGGCACTGGTCGCAGATGAGCACGGTTCCCAGTGGGTTGCTTTCCCGAAGCACTCACAGCTGGAAAACTCCGTGTTCAACATGGTCGTTGCCGGCCGCGTTGCAGGCGATGACGTCGCCATCATGATGGTTGAGGCGGAAGCGACTGACAACTCCTGGAACCTCATCAAGGAGCAGGGCGCCACCGCTCCCACGGAAGAAGTTGTTTCTGAGGGCCTGGAAGCTGCCAAGCCGTTCATCAAGGCACTCTGCGACGCGCAGGCTGACTTGGCTGCACGGGCTGCAAAGCCCACTGTCGAGTTCCCCGTCTTCCTTGACTACCAGGACGACGTCTACTCGGCCGTTGAGTCCGCCGCAGCTGACAAGCTGGCCGCGGTCTTCCAGATCTCGGACAAGCAGGACCGTGACAACGCTTCTGACCAGCTCAAGGATGAGGTCACCTCATCACTGGCCGGGCAGTTTGAAGGCCGCGAAAAGGAACTTTCTGCTGCTTTCCGCGCGGTCACCAAGCACGTCGTGCGCCAGCGCATCCTGAAGGACCAGGTCCGCATTGACGGCCGCGGCCTGACCGACATCCGCCAGCTCACCGCCGAGGTCGAGGTTCTTCCTCGCGTCCACGGATCGGCGATCTTCGAGCGCGGCGAGACCCAGATCATGGGTGTCACCACGCTGAACATGCTCAAGATGGAACAGCAGATCGACTCGCTGTCACCCGTCACGCGCAAGCGCTACATGCACAACTACAATTTCCCGCCCTACTCAACCGGTGAGACCGGTCGCGTCGGTTCGCCCAAGCGCCGTGAAATTGGCCACGGCGCCCTGGCAGAACGTGCACTCGTGCCCGTGTTGCCCTCACGCGAGGAATTCCCCTACGCCATCCGTCAGGTATCTGAGGCACTCAGCTCGAACGGTTCCACGTC
Organism: Pseudarthrobacter sp. PS3-L1; assembly: GCF_030063285.1. Lineage (GTDB taxonomy): Bacteria > Actinomycetota > Actinomycetes > Actinomycetales > Micrococcaceae > Arthrobacter. Next base: position 26,974 of record NZ_JASISU010000006.1, read on the forward strand.
GATGGGTTCAGTCTGCGCATCGACGCTGTCGATGCTCAACGCTGGCGTTCCGCTCAAGGCGCCCGTCGCGGGTATCGCCATGGGCCTCGTTTCCGATGAGGTAGACGGCCAGACCCGCTACGCGGCCCTCACCGATATCCTTGGAGCCGAAGACGCTTTTGGTGACATGGACTTCAAGGTTGCAGGTACTTCTGAGTTCGTCACAGCCATCCAGCTGGACACCAAGCTCGATGGGATTCCGGCTTCAGTCCTGGCAGCAGCACTGAAGCAGGCGCGCGAAGCCCGCCTGCATATCCTCGAGGTTCTCAACTCTGCAATCGATACACCGGACGAGCTCTCAGAGTTCGCCCCGCGGGTCATTGCCGTGAAGATCCCCGTAGACAAGATCGGCGAGGTCATTGGGCCAAAGGGCAAAATGATCAACCAGATCCAGGAAGACACAGGTGCTGACATCTCCATCGAAGATGACGGCACTGTCTACATTGGTGCAACCAACGGACCATCTGCCGACGCAGCCCGGTCCGCCATCAACGCCATAGCGAACCCGCAGGTTCCGGAAATCGGCGAGCGTTACCTTGGTACGGTCGTCAAGACCACTACGTTCGGTGCGTTTGTGTCGTTGACCCCGGGCAAGGACGGCCTCCTGCACATCTCGGAGCTGCGCAAGCTCGCCAATGGTAAGCGCGTGGACAACGTTGATGATGTTGTCTCGGTGGGCCAGAAGGTCCAGGTCGAGATCACCAAGATCGATGACCGCGGAAAGCTCTCGCTTTCGCCAGTGGTTGCTGACGAGGATGGCGCTTCCGACGCCGCCGCGCCGGCTGAAGGTGCTGATTCCTAGGAGTCGCACCGGGACAGTGACTATCGCTGCCCTCTGAAATGGCGGGACCGGTGGATCATCCACCGGTCCCGCCGCTGTCACCAAGGCATCCGTCACCGGCTGCCGCTCTGAAAGGCCCCAATGACTGTCGTGCCCCTGCCCCTCGCGCAAACCCGGACTGACGAAACGCTGGTCCACGGTGTTGACGGCGGCGCCCAGGTGAGGCGTTCCGTCCTCCCCGGCGGCGTGCGTGTTTTGACTGAATCAATGCCCGGGCAACGCTCGGCGACGATCGGTTTTTGGGTGGGAGTAGGTTCCCGCGACGAGGCGGATGGTCAGCACGGTTCAACACACTTCCTGGAACATCTGCTTTTTAAGGGCACCCAAAAGCGAACAGCACTCGACATTGCGTCAGCCTTTGACGAGGTCGGTGGTGAGTCCAATGCGGCTACAGCGAAAGAGAGCACGTGCTACTTCGCCCGGGTCCTCGACACAGATCTCCCTATGGCAATCGACGTCATTGCCGACATGGTCTCCGGTGCTGTCCTCGATCAGGAGGAGCTGGAGCAGGAACGTGATGTGATCCTCGAGGAAATCGCAATGGACAGCGATGACCCCACGGATGTAGCCCATGAGCACTTTGTCGCATCGGTCCTGGGCCGTCACCCCCTGGGACGTCCCATCGGCGGTACGCCGGATGCCATCATGGCCGTGTCGCGCGAGTCTGTGCAGGACCATTACCGGCGCTACTATCGCCCCGAGGAATTGGTCGTCACCGCGGCTGGTGGCCTCGACCACAACGTTGTCTGTGGCCTTGTCATGAATGCCCTGCAGGCCGCCGGCTGGGAACTTTCGCCCGAGGCCGCTCCGGTACCACGCCGTTCCACCGACCCTGCTGTCATCACTGGTACCGCCGGCCTGCACGTCGTGAAGCGAGCAGTGGAGCAGGCCAACATCATTATGGGCTGCCCATCAATCGTTGCCACCGACGGCAGGCGTTTTGTCATGAGCGTCCTGAATGCGGTCCTTGGCGGTGGCATGTCCTCCCGGCTCTTCCAGGAGATTCGGGAAAAGCGCGGCCTCGTGTATTCGACCTACTCTTTCGCCTCTTCCTATGCTGACGCCGGGTACTTTGGAATGTACGCTGGCTGCTCACCGTCAAAGGTTCCCCAGGTCCTAGCGCTGCTGGGTGCCGAGCTGGACAAGCTTGCCGACCAGGGAATCAGCGACGAGGAACTGCGGAAAGCTGTTGGTCAGCTCAGTGGTGGAATAGTCCTGGCGCTGGAGGACACCGGGTCGCGCATGTCCCGACTGGGCCGGGCGGAGCTCGTTGCGGGGGAGTACCAGGACATCGATGAGACGCTTCGCCTCATCAACGCTGTGACGGCCGCCGAGGTTCAAGAGCTCGCCCGGGAGCTCGCTGCGGCACCGCGCACGGTAACGGTGGTTGGGCCGTTCGACGAGACTGAGACGTTCGCCCTCTAAGGCATTCCTACCGGACAGCCGGCGGCCGGTGGTCCCAACGCCGGTGGCTGTCCGGGACTGCGTGGCTCAGCCGCCGGCGAAGGGCGGCAGCACGTCCACTACGTCAGCGGGGCCAACAAGGGCTGAGTGATCTCTGATTGCCACGCCATTGAGCAGGAAGCTGCTCCTTGAAAAGACGCGCTCTAGCGGCGGAGTGCCGGCTGGAACCGCCGAGCGCGACACCGACAGGGCCGCGGAGATCACATCGGCTAGGGTGGCGGGTTCAGCGAGCGTGAGGGTTTCTTCCTCGGAACCAGCTGCAGCCTTCGCGGCAGCGAAGTAACGCACCATCATTGCTCAGCCGCCAATCGCGCTCATGCTGCGCTCTGGCTGCACGAAGTCCGGCGCATCCAGGCCCACGTGGTCCATGCCGTGCGCTTTCGGCTTGATCCACATCGCATCCTGCCACCGACCTGCCAGCTCCTCGTCGCTTGCGCCGGAGCGCAGGAGGCCCAGGAGGTCAAACTCTTCGCGGGAGAAAAGGCAGCTCATGATTTTTCCCTCTGCCGTGATGCGGGTGCGCCGGCAATCGGCACAGAACGGTTCCGTCACGGAGGCGATAATCCCGACGGTACCCAGCAGTTCGCCCGTGGCGGATTCCGTTCCGTGCCCCGTTGTTCCTGCCACCCGGCGGCGAACCTCAAACCGTTCAGCGGGTGCTCCGTCGCGCGCCCGCGGGTCGGAGCTTAGGACGTATTCGGTGCTGAGGAGCTTTCTAATGTCTGCTGCAGTGATCATGTCGCTACGCGTCCAACCGTGATCGGCGTCGAGCGGCATCTGTTCAATGAACCGCAGTTCATAGCTTTTTGACAGCGCCCACGTCAGGAGGTCGACGGCGGAGGTGTCGTTGATTCCTCGCATCAGGACAGCGTTGATTTTTACTGGTCCCAGCCCGGCATCCCACGCAGCATCAATTCCGGTCAGGACCCGGTTGAGGAACGGGCGCCGGGTCAGCTTGGTAAAGGTTTCTTCGTGCAGCGAGTCGAGTGAGACATTGATCCGTGTCAGGCCGGCGGCCTTGAGCGCTGCCGCTTTCTTGTCGAGTCCTACACCGTTGGTGGTCATGGAGATCGGGAGGTCAGGATGGTTGCGGCGAATGGCACCAACGATGTCCAGGAGGTCCGCACGCACAAGGGGTTCGCCACCCGTGAGTCGAAGTTCCCGCACCCCAAGGTGGTCAACGCCGATCCTGACTATTCGCTCAATCTCTGCAGCATTCATCACGGCCTGCTTTGAAAGCCATTCAAGTCCTTCTGCAGGCATGCAGTAGGTACAGCGGAGGTTGCACTTGTCAGTCAGGGAGAGTCGCATGTCCGTGGCGCGGCGGCCGTACCTGTCAGCCAGCCCGGCAGGCGCATACGATGGTCGTGCTGGTGGAACTCCTGGTGTGGTGGCCGCTTCAGCAGCCCCCGCGGTGTCCCGGGGTTTGGGCATGCCCAATTCAACGCTCATACCCTCAGGCTACGCCACCCCACCTCGGCAAACAGCGGTGGCCGGACTCTTCCCAGACAACGAACCTATGCTTGAGGGGTGAATATAGCGCAGCAGGACAGGCCAGGTCGCGGGCAAAGATGGGCGGCGGCTTCAGGTATTGTCGCGGCGGGTTTCGCTGCAGGCGCAGGGGAACTCCTCGCCGGGATCGTCAGCCCATCCGTTTCGCCCGTGACAGCTGTGGGCGGGGCGGTGATCGATGCTGTCCCCGGGCCCGTCAAAGACTGGGCAATCTCCTTGTTCGGCACCGGCGACAAGGCTGCGCTGTTGGTGAGCATGGGACTTGTCATGGCTGCCGTGGCAGCGAGTGCCGGTGTTCTGGAATATCGGCGCCGGTTTGTCGGGTTCGCCATTTTTGCGGCCATGGGGCTGATTGGGTTCTTCAGTGTCCTCACCCGGGCACAGATGACGGTCGGTGCCACCTTTGTTCCGCTGATGGCCGCCGCCGTGGGCATTGCCATCCTGCGGATGCTCCTTTTGCTGCTGAAGAAAAAGGAGGCCGACGCCGCTGCTCCTGCACGTGCGGCGGACGCACAGGTCGCGGTCGATGCTGTCCGTCCACCAGCGTCCCGGCGACGGTTCCTGCAGGCTTTCTGGATTACCACCGCTGTCACTGCCGTTGGTGGAACGTTCGCTGCCCTCTGGCGCGGAGCCTCAGCAGCCGTCGCCGAACGTCGTGCGGGCATCACGCTCCCTGTACCGGCGTCACCCGCCCCCGCAATCCCGACGGGTGCAGCGCTCACTGTGCCCGGTATCACCCCGCTTGTGGTGCCAAACGATGATTTTTACCGGATTGACACGGCGCTCTCTGTTCCGGCGCTCGACCCCGATACGTGGCGGCTCCGGGTGACAGGCATGGTTGAACGTGAGGTGGAAGTGGATCTGGCGACCATTCTCGCCAAGCCCCTGCTGGAACGCCATGTCACTATAGCCTGCGTGTCCAACAACGTCGGTGGTGACCTGATTGGCAATGCCAAGTGGTTGGGCTGGCCCATCAGGGAATTGCTGGCCGAAGCCGGACCACTGGACGGCGCTGACATGGTGCTTTCCCGTAGTTCCGACGGCTGGACCGCTGGCACGCCGCTGAGCTCGCTCACAGATGACCGCGATGCCCTCCTGGCCGTGGGCATGAACGGCGAGCCGTTGCCACTGGAGCATGGGTTCCCTGCACGCCTCATTGTGCCAGGGCTGTTTGGTTACGTGTCCGCTACCAAATGGGTTGTGGAACTCAAAGTCACCAGGTTCAGTGACGATGTCGCCTACTGGACCACCCGAGGCTGGTCCGAGCGCGGCCCGGTCAAGCTCTCGTCCAGGATTGACGTTCCAGCACTCCGCAAGAGTGTCTCCGCCGGGACTGTGGCCGTGGCGGGCGTGGCCTGGTCACAGCACACGGGCGTCAGTGCCGTGGACGTGCGGATCAATCGAGGAGACTGGCAGCCGGCAGAGCTGGCTCCGGCGATTTCCAAAGACACGTGGGTTCAGTGGCAGGCGTCCCTCGACCTCTCGCCCGGCAGCTACGAGCTGCAGGTGCGCGCCACGGACCGCAACGGAGTCCAACAGGTGGAGGAAACAGCGCCTGTGGTTCCGGACGGCTCCACTGGATTCCACACCATTACAGTGGACGTACAGCAGTAGCCCACTGACGGAAGGCCACCATGGCGCAGCACTCTCACCAGCACGCATCGGCAGCGGCCGTGGTGGACCACCGAGCCCGAGTGAGGGCCATGCTGGAGCCGCTCCTCAGACGACAACCCGAGACGGTTTCCCTCACTGATGCGCTGGGTCGTGGGCTAGCTGAAGACGTCCAAGCGCCGCTGAGCCTGCCGCCGTTTGCCAACTCGCAGATGGATGGGTTTGCCGTACGGAGCGCTGACCTGGCAGACGGCGGTGCGGAACTGGAGGTGGCCGCGCCGATCCCGGCGGGTGCCATGCCAGCGAGGCTACTGGCCGGGACTGCGGCGCCCATCATGACAGGCGCGGTGCTTCCGGAAGGTGCTGACGCCGTCGTCCCGATTGAACGCGCTACCCCGGATTCCTTCCCTGCCCCTGGCAGTGCTGTGACAGTCAGGCTTCCGGCTACGCCGGTGGGCATGTACGTCCGTCATGCGGGCAGCGATATTCCAGAGGGGGCCACAGGGCTGGTATCCGGTACGTTCCTGGGGGCCCGCCAACTCGGACTTCTGGCAGCCCTTGGAATACCGAGCGTCCCAGTGCACCGGCGGGTCAGGGTTCTTTTGGTCACGACGGGGGATGAAGTTGTGGCCCCAGGAGACATCTTGCCGCCGGGGAAGATCTATGACGCCAACGCCACGCTCCTCGCTGCAGCTATGCGGGAGGCGGGGCTCGATGTGCTCTCCACCGGGATTTCTAGCGATAATCCGGAACACCTGGCGCATCTGTTGAGGAGCCACCAGGACGACGTTGACCTGGTGGTGACCACCGGCGGTGTCAGCAAGGGAGCCTACGAGGTTGTCAGGCAAGCGCTTGCAGATGAGCCCGTGGAATTCCTGCACGTTGCCATGCAGCCGGGCGGTCCCCAGGGTGTTGGAACGGTGTACGGACTGCCGTTCCTTGGTTTTCCCGGAAATCCCGTCAGCTGCCTGATTTCATTTGAAATGCTCCTCCGCCCTGTCCTTGCCGACCTTTTCGGGTCTCCCCAGCCCAGGACCAGCCTGCGGGCCACACTCTCAGAGGACCTGGTCTCGCCAGACGCCAAGCATCAAATCAGGCGGGGCATTCTCAGCTCGGACGGAACCATAGCCCTTGAGGGTGGCCAGGAATCACACCTGGTCAGTGCCCTCGCCAGATCCAACGCCCTGGTCCATATCCCGGTTGGGACTGCTGTCCTGCGCCGTGGCGAGGAGGTGGAAGTATGGATGCTGTGACGACTGAGGAGAATTTTCATGGCTTGACCCACCTACGGACCGACGGGACGGCCCATATGGTCGATGTCTCGGGGAAAGCTGAGACGTCGCGGGAGGCTTCTGCTGTGGCCACGGTCCGCAGTACGGTAGAAGTCGTGTCCCTCCTTGGATCGGGAGACCTACCCAAGGGTGACGCGTTGGCTGTTGCCCGCGTAGCAGGCATCATGGCGGCAAAAAAAACTCCTGAGCTGATACCTCTGTGCCACCCCCTCCCGCTTTCGAAAGTCAGTATCGACTTCGATGTGGCTGGCGATTCCGTCACGGTTTTGGCAACCGTCCGCACGCGCGGTGTCACAGGTGTGGAGATGGAGGCGCTGACAGCTGTGAGCGTTGCTGCCCTGAGTGTTTACGACATGATCAAAGCTGTTGACAAGCATGCAGTTATTACAGATATCAAGGTCGTGGCCAAGAGCGGCGGCAAGAGCGGAGACTGGGCACTGTGAGCCACCAGCACGATTCCACCCCATCAGCAGATGCCGGCAAGAAAGCGGCGGACAAGGAATTTACTGACGACGGCGGTGCGGCGACTGCCGCAGTCCATGCGCCAGGCGCGCACAAAGCCGCTGGGCATTCGCACGGCCCCGTCGGTGGCAGGGCAGGCATTGTCATTGCGTCCACCCGGGCCGCCGCAGGGATCTACCCTGACGAAACGGGGCCCGTCATCGAGGACTGGTTGACGGAGCACGGCTTTGACCCGCAGCCGGTTGTTGTTGTGCCCGACGGAGGTGCTGTCGGCGCCGCGATCCGGGGCCTGCTGATGCTGGACCCAGCTGTCATCATCACCAGCGGCGGAACGGGCCTTAGTCCTGACGATGCCACACCTGAAATGACAGCGCCTTTCTTGGATCGGGAGATCCCGGGGATCATGGAGGAAATCCGGCGGGTAGGGGCTACCAAAACTCCCACGGCCGTGCTGAGCCGTGGCCATGCCGGAGCGGCAGGTACGACGTTCATCATCAACCTTCCCGGTTCGCCCAAGGGGGTCATGGATGGTCTCGCGGTCCTGGACCCCATCATTGACCACCTCTGCGGTCAACTGCGGGGTGGACATGGGCACTGAGCAGCCCATCAGCGTCCTGCACGCTGTGTTGAGCGCAACTGAAATTTCCGTTCAGACTGCCACTGAAGCTGTCGATTCCGCCACTGCGGGTGCGGTGGTCAGTTTCAGCGGTGTTGTGCGCAATCACGACGGCGGCAGGTCGGTGGAGCGCCTCAGCTACACGGCACATCCCTCGGCGGAGCATGTCCTTGCCGAGGTTGTGGCTGAGGTTGTGGCACGCCACAGCGACAGCTCCGGTGCGGCCGGCTCACCATCCGGGGCAGGTGGGAAGATCCGCATTTGGGCCGCCCACCGGGTCGGTCCGCTGCAGATTGGCGATGCCGCACTGGTGTGTGCGGTATCTGCTGCCCATCGTGGCCAGGCCTTTGCTGTCTGCTCCGAGCTGGTGGATCTGATCAAGGAGCGGGTTCCCATCTGGAAGGAGCAGTTTTTCACTGACGGCTCCGTCGAATGGGTTGGCGCCGGGTAAGAGCTCCCCGGCCCGCTCGGCTTGGGGTTCACTGCGCGCTCGGCATGGGTTCAGCCGGCATGGATCTGCGCATGGCCAGTGCAGGACTCAGACGTGCGCCCGGTAGGGTTGATGGCATGACTGAACAACTTCCCGTAGCCATCCTCGGTGCCGGAGGCCGCATGGGGACCGAGGCCGCAAAGGCCGTCGAAGCCGCAGCGGATCTTCGGCTCGTAGCGGCACTGGGCAGGGGAGACTCCCTGCAGATGCTAGCTGACTCAGGGGCCGCCGTCGTCGTGGATCTTACCGTTCCGGACAGCACCGAGGAGAATGTGCGCTTTGCCGTGGAACATGGGATCCACGCAGTTGTCGGAACTACAGGATGGGATACCCATAGGTTGGGGCGGCTGGACGCCCTACTCGCGGATCATCCTGGAATCGGTGTCCTCATTGCCCCCAATTTTGCGCTTGGATCGGTCTTGGCTTCGGCTTTTGCCGCGAAAGCAGCCGAATACTTTGAGTCGGTAGAGATCATTGAGTTGCACCACCCGAAGAAGGTGGACGCGCCGTCGGGCACAGCTGTCCGTACGGCGCAGCTGATCGCAGCCGCTCGATCGGCTGCCAACATCCCGGCAGGTCCTGACGGCACCCAGACAGCACTTGATGGTGCCCGTGGAAGCGATGTTGATGGCGTCAGGGTGCACAGCGTCAGGCTGCGCGGCCTTGTGGCCCACCAGGAAGTCCTCCTTGGCTCCGCTGGCGAGCAGTTGACCATCCGCCATGACTCTTTTGACCGGGCTTCCTTCATGCCTGGTGTCCTCCTGGGCGTTCGGCAGGTCATGGCGAATCCAGGGCTGACCGTTGGGCTCGACGGCTATCTGGATCTGGGGCTCTAGGGGTGGCAAACTTCCGGGACATTTTTGTTGCCAACCGGACCAAGATCTGGGTTGGTGCCGTCACCCTGCTCCTGGTGTTCTATCTGGTGGTGACACTCCAGCGTGCAGTTCTTCTGCTGTGGGACCCTGAACCGGCAGCCAGGGCAATCGGTGCGGCATACCTGGTATTGCCCGTCATCGGCGCCTGGGCTCTGATTCGCGAACTCCTGTTCGGGGCCCGGACAGAACGCATGGCGAAAATCCTAGAAGCCGAAGGCGGTTTGCCGGTGGATGATCTACCGCGCACCCCGGCTGGGCGCATTGTTCGAGAGGCTGCCGATGCGGCTTTCGGGAAATACCGCGAGGAAGCCGAGGCTGCGCCGGAGGACTGGCGTTCGTGGTTCCGCCTGAGCTGCGCCTACGACGTCGCCGGTGACCGGAAACGGGCAAGGGCCGCCATGCGTGACGCGGGCAGGATGTTTGCTGCGAAGCGCTAGGCGTTCCTGTTCCGAAGTTACTGGGCCTTGCCGCACCTGCTACTTGCGGACTGCCGCGGGTTCCTGCCCGCCAAGGTTGCGGGCTGCGTGGGCCAGCCATTCCAGGGGGCCCCGCCAATTGAGTGCAATAAATATCATTCCCACCAGGACTGCTGTTGCTGCGTGGGCAAAGTACACCCCATCGTCGGTCCAGCCCGGTGGCAGCGGCTGCCGGTAGGCGGCTGCCGCTGCCCATACGTGGGCGGTATAGAGGGTCAGCGTCATGGCACCAGCGCCACGCAAGGGCAGCAGAAGGTCCAGGTTGAGCCAGCGGGCCAGAACGCCAATCAGCAGAAACACTCCGAGGACGGCTACGGCTGTAGAAGCTGTATGGAGCAGATCAAGGGTTGTTCCGGAGTGCGGCGCCGCTGAGGCAAGCCACCACCACGAGCCCTGCTGATCTACCCCCGTCATATTGACCTGCAGCAAGCTTTCGACCGGGTAGCGGGGATCGGCGAGGACGGCTTCCACCGCCTGCCGCCCGCCTGCATCCTCCATCAGGAACGTACCCAACGCTTTGGCAGCGATGGCTACGACGGCTCCTGATGCCAGCAGAATCACGGGCATCGCCTTGCTGGCCAGGGAGAGCCTTCCTACTGCCAGACCCACCAAGAAATAGCTGATCCACTGCAGCACCGGGTAGTAGCCGGTGAAGAAGACGTCTGCCAGCAGTGCTCCGGGAGTCGCCAGGTCATCCCACACCGGGTTATGTCCGAGTTGCAGGGGAGGGTCAGCGGCGAGCAGCCAGGGCCTTGTCAGATAGGCCAGGACGGGGGACACCAGGATCCAGCCGAGGGCCCACCCGAAGAGCGGCTTGGCGCGCAGTCCAAGGAAGGGCAAGGCACAGAGGAACAGAAAAGCGTAGTTGACCAGAATAATGGCGAGGTTCACCTCCAGCGACCCCAGCGTCAGGCCGATGACAGCGATGACGAGGGCCCGCATGGCAACGCCACGGCGCGCAGTGCCGAGAGCGGATCCCTGCCTGGGTATCTCCCGACCCGTGGATAGCGCCAGTCCCACGCCGGCAAGAACCGCAAAGAGCGCCGATGCCCGGCCCGAGAACACAAGACCTATCCATGTAGGAGTCAGGGTACTGTCCGATTCGAAGATAGGGAGGAGATGGGTGGCCATCATTCCCAGCAGCGCAAGCCCACGTGCAGCGTCCACTCCGTGCAGGCGTCCGCCAGAAGAACTGCCGGACGTGGCTTTGGGTTTGCGGGGAGTGCTTCTGGCAGTCATGAGGTGATGCTCTCACACACAGCTGCCTCGGTTCATATGGTGGTGCGTCCTGGCCGAAAAAAGATCGACCGGCAGCTGGTATTCGAATATATGTTCGAATACACTGGGGGCATGGAAGCTTACAGGCGGCAGGTCCGTGACTCGCACGGTTCAGGGGAATATGGTGCCAGGCGGGATGTTCACCCCGCGCAAGGTGCGCCACCCACGCGTCGGGTGGTGGCTCCGAATGGCCAAGAGAGGTCCCGGGAACGAGAGGGTGGCTTGTTGCATGCCATGAGTCCTGGCGTTGTGGACTTCCTTTTCCGTCAGCTCATCGGTGGCGGAACTGAGGAAGACTCTGTGTGGCTTGAGGAGGGATCGTCGCTGGATTCACAGCAGCCCGGTCCCGAGCTGGCCAGGCGGCTCGCGGAGACGGACGTTGAAGCGCTCACGCCCACGGAACTCTTCATCTATGTCAGGGCGGCACAGCGTCTTGCGGACTGGTCAGCGTCCCTGCGTGCCGCGGCGCAGCTCCGATACTGTGCCCAGCCGGCAGAACCCGGCGCTAGCTCACAGGACCTTCGGTAGGTGGGGAGACTGTGGGGCAGGGCTGTAGATTGATCCTTCTCACTGTGTGCCCATTGTCCTAACCAGCCACGGACAGGGTAACGTTTTTCACATGGCTGACACTGACCTTCGCACGCACGCCCTTGGCACCCTCGTAACTGCGATGGTTACCCCCTTCACTGACGCTGGCGAAGTGGACTACAACCAGGCCGCAGAGCTTGCCAACAAGCTGGTCGACGATGGCTGCGACGGTCTGGTCGTGACAGGTACCACCGGCGAGACGTCTACGCTGACTGACCAGGAAAATGTGGGAATGTTCCGGGCCGTCAAGGAAGCGGTGGGCGACCGCGCGGCCATTATTGCCGGAACGGGCACGAATGACACCGCCCACTCTGTCCAGCTATCGCAGAAGGCTGCGGCACTGGGCGTGGACGGACTCTTGCTGGTCACCCCCTATTACAACAAGCCAAGCCAGGCTGGTCTTTACGCCCACTTCAACACCGTGGCCTCGGCTGTGGACGTTCCCGTCATGCTGTACGACATTCCCGGTCGATCCTCGATCGAGATAGCGCCGGATACCATGATTCGCCTGGCGCAGCACCCAAACATCATTGCGGTCAAAGACGCCAAGGCTGACTTCGTTTCCGCAGCCCGTGTCATGGCCGAAACCGATCTTGCTTTTTACTCAGGAGACGACGGGCTGACGTTACCCTGGATGGCTCTTGGTGCCGTTGGCCTGGTTGGCGTAACCACCCACGTAGCAACGCGCCGCTTCCGGGACCTGATTGACGCCGTTAACGCCAACGATTTTGACCTTGCACGGAAGATCAACGCGGAGCTGCTGCCCGTGGTCCGGGCAACCATGACCCGGGTCCAGGGCGCCGTCGCAGCAAAACAGATTCTTAAATGGCAGGGAGTCCTGCCCAACTCGATTGTCCGTTTGCCCCTCGTGGAGCCGGATGAAACCGAGATCACAATCATCCGCGAGGATTTGGCTGAAGCCGGGCTGGTGTTCCCCTGAAGGAAGCATTGGCACCGTTCGGCCGAGAAAGTAGAACACTATGACCCAAACAGCCCTCCCAGGCCTCACCACTCCGCCGCGACTGCCCAAGGGAACGCTGAGGATTGTCCCGCTTGGCGGCCTCGGTGAAATCGGCCGCAACATGGCGGTCTTTGAGATCGATGGCAAGCTTCTAATTGTCGACTGCGGCGTCCTCTTTCCGGAGGAGACCCAGCCGGGTGTCGATCTGATCCTCCCTGATTTTTCTTACATTGAAGATCGTATGGATGACATCGTTGCTGTGGTTCTCACACACGGCCACGAAGACCACATCGGGGCGGTTCCTTATTTGCTGCGCCGCCGTGCGAATATCCCGCTCATTGGTTCGCAGCTGACGCTGGCGCTGATTGAAGCCAAGCTACAGGAACACCGGATCCGACCCGTGACGCAGGTTGTCGTCGAGGGCCAGGTGGAGAAGTTCGGTCCGTTTGAGTGTGAATTCGTTGCAGTCAACCACTCCATCCCCGATGCGCTTGCAGTGTTCATCCGCACGGCGGGTGGAACTGTTCTGCACACCGGTGACTTCAAGATGGACCAGTTGCCACTGGATGGCCGGATCACCGATCTTCGTCACTTCTCGAAGCTGGGAGAGGAAGGCGTGGATCTCTTCATGTCTGACTCCACTAACGCCGATGTTCCTGGCTTCACCACTGCTGAGAAGGAAATTGGCCCCACGCTGGAACGCCTTTTCGGACAGGCCAGTAAGCGCATCATCGTTGCGTCCTTCTCTTCCCATGTACACCGCGTGCAGCAGGTCCTCGACGCCGCCGTCAAGCACAACCGAAAAGTGGCCTTCGTGGGCCGCTCGATGGTCCGCAACATGGCCATTGCAGAGAAACTTGGTTATCTCGATGTGCCGCAGGGGCTCGTCGTCGACATCAAAAACATCGACAACCTTCCGGACAACCGCATTGTCATGATGTCTACCGGTTCACAGGGCGAACCGATGGCTGCGCTCTCACGCATGGCCAACGGCGATCACCGTGTTGTTGTCGGCGAAGGCGACACAGTCATCCTGGCTTCGAGCCTGATTCCGGGCAACGAAAATGCTGTGTACCGCATCATCAACGGATTGCTGAAGCTCGGTGCAGACGTCATTCACAAGGGCAATGCGAAAGTGCACGTCTCGGGACACGCAGCCGCAGGCGAACTCCTGTACTGCTACAACATTCTCGAACCGCTCAACGCCATGCCCGTGCACGGAGAGACTCGGCACCTTATCGCCAACGGCAAGATCGCCATTGAATCCGGGGTTCCGGAAGCAAGTGTGATCCTTGCGGACAATGGAACAGTCATTGATCTCCGTGACCACCAGGCCGACATTGTGGGCCAGGTTGAAGTTGGCTTCGTCTACGTGGATGGGTCAAGTGTTGGTGAGGTCACTGACGCTGACCTCAAGGATCGTCGCATCCTGGGTGATGAAGGGTTCATTTCCATCATCACCGTTATCAACCGCACCACCGGCAAGGTGGTCTCCGGACCGGAGATCCACGCCCGCGGTGTTGCTGAGGACGATGCAGTCTTTGACGAGATCATTCCGAAGATCAACGCGGCCCTCGAAGAGGCAGTGCTGAGCAGCCCCGATCACACGGCCACCCAGCTGCAGCAGGTAGTCCGTCGCGTCATGGGCACATGGGTCAACCGCAAGTTGCGCCGCAAGCCCATGATCATCCCGGTCGTTCTGGAAGCCTAGGAAGCAACTGAGGAATTCCCGGGGCTGTCGCAACGCCAGCCCCGGGGCCTCAATCCGACAATCCTCTACCCTCCTCCGGTACCGTGGGAGGTATGGCAACTCGTACCACCCCCGCGCCCAAGGGCAGCACAAGCAGTAAATCCGGCGGCGCGGGCCGTAGCTCTGGCCCCTCGCGTTCCCCCCGCAGCGGAGGAACGGGTGGCACCTCACGAACCAAAGCGTTGCCGGTCACCGTGGAACGCCAACCGTGGCCCATCCGGGTGATCGGTGGCGCCTGGCAGGGCTTGGCCCATCTGGTGGGCGGGGGAGTCCGGCGGATTGGCCATGACGTCAGTGGGCTGCCTCCCGAGGAACGCCGGGATGGGGCCGCTCTCTTCAACCTGGTCTTGGCTGTATTTATCGCCACGTTTGCCTGGTGGGGATTGACTGGCTGGTTCCCTGACGCGGTCTACAGCGTGGTCAACGGAACTTTCGGATGGATCTCCCTTCTCCTGCCCCTCATGCTGGCAATCTGCGCAGTGCGCCTGTTCCGCCAGCCCGTGGATGGCCGGTCGAACAACAGGGTAGGCATCGGCTTCCTTATGATGGCGTTCGCGGGAACCGGGCTGGCCCACATCATCGGCGGCCAGCCTTCCGCCGTAGATGGTTTTGACGGCCTCCGGCAGGCAGGGGGAATGCTGGGTTTCCTGGCTGCCTCGCCCCTGGCCGCAATCCATCCTGCTGTCGCAGTCCTGGTGTATTCAGCACTCGCTTTTGTGTCTCTCCTGGTCCTGACCGCAACACCGTTCGGGTCTATACCGCGCCGAATCCGCGAGGGCTACGAGCACCTGATGGGACTCGACCTCCAGGACCCCATGGACGCCAGTTCCGGCCATGACCGCAGCTATCTTGAAGAGGAAGCTGGTCAGGCTGCGGTAAAGAAGAAGCGCCGCAGGCTCTTTGCCAAGGATGACAGTTCCGAAGCAGAACTTGATGGATACGTAGGGGACGAAGCCTTTGAACGTGCCCTCGTGGAGGACGAGGCCAAAGCAGCAGCCGCGGCAGCACTGGCTCCAGGAGTCAAGCGTCCCACTCAGGCCGAGATTGCGGTGGAGAAGATCAAGGCTGCACAGGGTCTGGGAAGCGCCGCGGGTGTTGCAGAAGGTGCCACCGAAGCGATCCCCTTGGTTCGCCAGGCGGCTCTGGCTCCGGCCCCGGCTGCTCCCGTTCCAGCCAACCCGGTCTCGCCAGCGCCTCCCCCCACTCCCATTCCACAGCGTACTGAGCAGCTTTCCCTTGCCGGCGACGTGACGTACACGCTGCCGGCGTCGGACTTCTTGACTCCAGGATCGATTCCCAAGGAACGTACGGAAGCCAATGACGCCATTGTGGCTGCCCTCACTGACACCCTGCAGCAGTTCAATGTTGATGCCACTGTCACAGGTTTCAGCCGCGGGCCTACCGTAACCCGCTATGAAATCGAGCTCTCGCCAGGGACCAAGGTGGAGCGCGTCACGGCCCTCTCCAAGAATATTTCCTATGCCGTTGCATCAAGTGACGTCCGCATCCTGAGCCCCATTCCCGGCAAGTCAGCCATCGGTATCGAGATCCCCAACACGGATCGCGAAACTGTGTCACTCGGAGACGTGCTGCGCAGCCATAATGCGCGCCGCACGGAGCACCCCATGGTGATGGGTGTGGGCAAGGACGTTGAAGGCGGCTACGTGGTCGCAAACCTAGCCAAGATGCCGCACCTGTTGGTGGCGGGTGCCACGGGAGCCGGTAAATCCAGCTTCGTTAACTCCATGATCACGTCCATCCTGATGCGATCCACCCCGGACGAAGTGCGGATGGTCATGGTTGACCCCAAACGGGTGGAACTTACTGCCTACGAGGGTGTTCCGCACCTGATCACCCCCATCATCACGAATCCCAAGAAGGCTGCGGAAGCACTGCAGTGGGTGGTCCGTGAAATGGATGCCCGGTACGACGACCTCGCCAACTACGGCTTCAAGCACATTGACGACTTCAACAAAGCGGTCCGCGCGGGCAAAGTGGTGCCCCCGTTAGACTCCAAACGTGTCATCAAGCCCTACCCCTACCTGCTCGTCATTGTGGACGAGCTTGCGGACCTGATGATGGTTGCACCGCGCGATGTGGAGGATTCCATTGTGCGAATCACCCAGCTTGCCCGCGCCGCTGGCATCCACCTGGTCCTGGCAACGCAGCGACCTTCCGTAGACGTCGTAACGGGTCTGATCAAGGCGAACGTGCCGTCCAGGATGGCCTTTGCGACATCCTCCGTCACAGACTCCCGTGTTGTCCTCGACCAGCCTGGCGCCGAGAAGCTGATCGGCCAGGGTGACGCACTCTTCCTTCCCATGGGCGCATCAAAGGCCATGCGAGTGCAGGGTGCCTGGGTTACTGAATCCGAGATCCATCGGGTAGTGGAACACGTCAAGGGCCAGCTGGCGGCTACGTACCGGACCGACGTTGCAGCAGAAGCGCCAAAGAAGCAGATTGATGATGACATCGGGGATGACCTTGAGGTCCTGCTGCAGGCCACTGAGCTTGTGGTCACCACGCAGTTCGGCTCGACATCCATGCTGCAGCGTAAATTGCGGGTGGGTTTTGCGAAGGCTGGCCGCCTCATGGACCTGCTGGAATCCAGGGGAGTGGTGGGCCCATCCGAAGGGTCCAAGGCCAGGGATGTATTGGTTAAACCCGATGACCTCGCAGCGGTCCTTGCGGCCATGAAGGGGCAGTCTGGTCCGGTAGCGGCAGATTCCACCACAGCCGCTCTCAGCGAGAACGCCAACGCCAACATTGCCAGAGGCGGCTACGCAGAGGATCTCGTGGCCGCGGATCTAGATAATCGATCCCAATCTGTTGAGTATTTTGACGGCGCTGATTCCAGCAGCGAAAACGACGATGGTCAGGAAGATGCTTGGTCGCTGACCGGGCGGTAGCCTTGAACAGTGACTAGCACTGAAGCTCCCGCAGGATCGAGCAGCTCCAACATCTGGAACCTTCCGAACATTCTGACGATGGTCCGCATCGTTATGGTGCCGTTTTTTGTCTGGTTCCTGCTTCTGGATGCTCCTGACCTCGCTCCACAGTCGGGGCCATGGCGATGGATTGCGGTCGCGGCGTTCATGGTTGCGATCTACACGGACAAGCTCGACGGCGACATCGCCAGGAGCCGCGGACTGGTCACGGACTTTGGTAAGATCGCCGATCCCATCGCTGACAAGCTCCTGATCGGTTCGGCACTGGTCATGCTCTCGGTTCTGGGTGAGTTGCCCTGGTGGGTGACAGTTGCCATCCTGGTCCGTGAGTGGGGCATTACGGCACTGCGGTTCTTCGTGATCCGCTACGGGGTAATGCCTGCTTCCAGGGGCGGGAAGCTCAAGACGGTCGTTCAGACTGCAGCTATTTTCTTCTACCTGCTTCCCCTAGGGTCGTTTGCCCCGTGGCTAGTCTGGGTGGCCTTTGCCATCATGATGATTGCCTTGGCTATTACTCTTTGGACCGGCATGGAATACGTAGTAGCGGCATTAAAGTTGCGGCGGGAAGGTCGCCGCGCGCCGTCGGCAACACCCGAATGAATCAGCCAGTGAAGCCGGAGCGTCAGGACGGTGGGCAGGGCGAAACCCTTGAGGCGGTGCTGGTTCGACGTGCTGCAACAGCGCATCTCACTCTTGCCACTGCCGAATCCCTCACTGCTGGGCTGATCGCTGCGACCATCGCCAACGTTCCTGGCTCATCGGCGGTCCTTACCGGCGGAGTTATTTCCTATGCCAGCACCGTCAAAGCTGCCCTGCTCGGAGTGCCACAGGACCTGTTGGACCGGGTCGGTTCGGTGGATGCAGCGGTGGCCCGTTCCATGGCGGACGGTGCCCGCAGCGCCTGCGCGGCGAATATCGGCGTTTCGGCTACGGGTGTCGCGGGCCCTGAGCCGCACGACGGGAAGCCTGTAGGTACCGTCTTTATTGGCATCGCCACACCCAAAAAAACAACAGCCCGAGAGTTCAATTTTTCAGGCGACCGGCATCAGATCAGGGAACAGTCAGTGCAGGTCGCTTTGGAACTGGTTGTGGATTTCCTGAAGGACCAGCTCAGCGCAGACCAGAAGGCGGGAACAAATCCCGGTGACCGGTAGTTGTTATATTGTGTCGCCTCGGAGCACCGAAGGCGCCTAGGATGTTAATTGCCCGGCCCACCATATGGTGAGCCGGACCTATGAGGGAGCAAAGGCATACAAATGGTAAAGCAGCCCGTATCCGTTAACGGCGTTGTCCGCTGGAAGGATGTGGGCCTCGCCGATCATGGCAAGACTGAACCCAAGGAGCGCAAGATGGTTGTCCTTCGCCACGAAATTGGTGATGTACTGCGCGATGTACGCCAACGTCAGGGACGCACTCTTCGTGAAGTCTCGCACAGCGCCAGGGTTTCGCTGGGCTACCTGAGCGAGGTGGAGCGTGGTCAGAAGGAGGCATCGTCTGAGCTGCTGTCCTCGATCTGCACGGCTCTCGAGATCCCGCTGTCGCACATGTTGCGTGAGGTAAGCGACCGTGTGGCCGTTGCAGAGGGCGTTGCAGTGCCGGACACCGTTCCCCAGGAATTCTCTCAGCGCTACGGCCAGGACCTCGACACCGAATTTTCAAAGGAAATGCTCTCGGGAGCACACTAGTTCCGAATCAGCTCCTTGCGCGGAGGCCTCCACTTAGTAACCCTTGGTTACTGGCTGGAGGCCTTTTTGCTGAGTACCCCGTTGGTCCTTATGGCTCTTCGCACCGCGTCAGTTGGGCGAATCGCTCGGAAAACCATCGCGCTCGTAGGTTGCATTGAGCTTGGCCATCGCCTCAGCAAAGTCCCTGAGCTCAGCCAGCGGCCACTCGTGCAGGCGTTCCCTGAAGACTTGTTGCCGAGCATCTTGGACATCATGCATCTTGGCCTCGCCTTCTGTGGTCAGTGTAAGGATCTGGGCGCGACCGTCCTTGGGATCGGCTTCCTTGGCGATGAGTCCAATCTGTTCGAGGAACGCAATCTGACGGCTCACGGAGGGCTTTCCGACGCCGATGAACTGGGCCAAGTCCGTCAGGCGCATGGGACCCTCCCGGCGGAGCACAGCGAGCAGTCCGTAGGCGGCGGGTTCCATGTCGGGATGGACTTGGCGTGATAGTTGCTGTGAGACTGCACGGGCCCTGCGCCAGAGCACGCTGAGTTGATGTTCCACAGAGTTCACTGCACCGTCTACGGCGTCCTGCGCGGACCCAGGAGCTGGCAGAGGGGCGTTGTCAGAAGGGTTGCTCATGGCAACCAGTCTAGAGTCGGCCGCTCGTGAGAGACTCATCAGGTGAAAATCAGTGACTTCTGGCGTCTGATGGATGACGAATTCGGGCCGGCGTACTCCCGCGTGCTTGGCGGCTCCCTTGTACTTGCTGGAGTGGGCGGCCGCACAGCGCAGCAAGCGTTGTCTGCTGGAGTAAGTCCCAGGTCCATCTGGCTTGCCGTATGCGATGTCCAGGATGTTCCAGCGGAACGTCGGTTGGGCCGGGACGTTAGGCCGAGCTCGTCCTGACCGAGCGTCCATGTCCTGCCAGCCGCCGGGCAGACACGCCGCAAATCTGTTCGAATATTTGTTCGGATAAAGCTATTCTTTTAACACGGGTTATCCACACGCGGATTAGACCGGGTCCAGACTGTCGGACCCTGGCAGTACCGTCGTAGGTAACCAAGAAGCAGGCCGAAATGGCCGCTCCACAGCGATACAGCATGAGAGGTGCCAACCATGGCCGCAGCCCCGGATCGTCAGAAAGCGCTGGACGCCGCACTGGCCCAGATCGACAAGCAGTTTGGCAAGGGGTCGGTAATGCGCCTCGGTGACGAGGTGCGTGCACCCATCGAGGTCATCCCGACCGGCTCGATCGCCCTGGACATTGCTCTGGGCATCGGTGGGCTGCCCCGCGGTCGTGTCGTGGAAATCTATGGCCCGGAGTCCTCAGGTAAGACGACTGTTGCACTGCACGCGGTAGCCAGTGCCCAGCGGCTCGGTGGAATCGCGGCCTTCATCGATGCCGAGCACGCGCTCGACCCCGAATATGCAGCCAAGCTCGGCGTTGATACTGACGCACTCCTGGTCTCCCAGCCGGACACCGGTGAGCAGGCGTTGGAGATCATGGACATGCTGGTGGGCTCTGGCTCCATTGACATCGTCGTCATTGACTCGGTTGCAGCACTTGTTCCCCGTGCGGAAATCGAAGGCGACATGGGCGACAGTCACGTCGGCCTCCAGGCACGGCTTATGAGCCAGGCGCTCCGTAAAATCACTGGCCGTCTGAGCCAGACGAAGACGACTGCGATCTTTATCAACCAGCTCCGCGAGAAAATCGGCGTCTTTTTCGGATCTCCAGAGACAACCACGGGTGGCAAGGCGCTGAAGTTTTATGCGTCCATCCGGATCGACGTTCGTCGCATCCAGACCCTCAAGGAGGGGACGGACTCTGTTGGCAACCGGACGAAAGCCAAGATCGTCAAGAACAAAATGGCGCCGCCCTTCAAGATCGCCGAATTCGACATCATCTACGGTCAGGGCATTTCCCGTGAGGGTGGCATCATCGACATGGGCGTGGAACACGGCATCATCAAGAAGTCCGGTTCGTGGTTCACCTACGACGGAGATCAGCTGGGCCAGGGCATGGAAAACTCTCGTCGTTTCCTGCGAGACAACCCCGAGCTTGCCGATGAGCTGGAACGTCTCATCAAGGAGAAGCTCGGCGTTGGCACCAAAGCGGCCGAGGTAGAAGAATCACCGAAGCTGAAGGCAGTTGACGGCTTCTAGGCGCGGGGGCGTAGAGCGTGCGGGGTCAGGAGCCACGGCGATGGATCCAGACCCCGCAGCCACGGCGCGCGCCATTGTTCTCCGGCAGCTCACAGCGTCAGCCAAAAGCAGGCAGCAGCTGACACGCAAGCTGCTTGAACGTGAAATCCCTGAGGATGTCGTTGAAGCTGTCCTTGACAGGTTTGAGGAAGTTCGGCTCGTCGATGATGCCGACTTTGCCGAAACCTGGGTGCGCAGCCGGTTTGCTGGACGTAAATTGGCTCGGAGTGCGCTCCAGCGGGAGTTGCAGGAGAAGGGGATCGCTGAAGACACCGCAGCAGCCGCGCTTGAGCAGGTATCGGATGTTGATGAAGACGCTGCCGCCAGGATATTGGTAGGCCGCAAGCTCAAGGTCCCGGTCCCCGATGACCGGGCGGAGCGGGAGAAAGTCACGCGACGGCTAGTTGCCATGCTGGCGCGCAAAGGGTACAGCCCGTCCATGGGATTTCGGATTGTGAATGAATCCATTGCTGCTGTCACCGACGCGGAGAATCCCGAAACCTGAAGAGAAGCAGCTGGGACGAGTCGCTTAGTATAGGACGCCGGTCTCTGCGCCCTTGTGCCGAAACGTCACCAGGGGTGCTGGCTTGCGGGCGTACGGAGCGCCCGTGACTGTCCTGGGTGTGGTCAACCATGCTGGCACTGCTTAACAGTGGTGCCGGGGGTTGCCCCCGCCCGTGCCCGGTCCATCAGCTTCACCCGGTAACCTAGATAGGTGAGTTTGACCATTCCTGCCCCAGTTGACAATACATTCCCGCTTTCTACAGAAACTGGTGAACCGCCCCGGACGTACCAGGTCCGAACGTTCGGCTGTCAAATGAACGTCCATGATTCGGAGCGGATGTCCGGACTGTTGGAAGAAGCAGGGTATGTGCCGGCGGGTGACGGATTCGCCGATGTCGTCGTCTTCAACACCTGTGCTGTCCGTGAAAACGCCGACAACAAGCTCTACGGCAACCTCGGAATGCTTTCCTCCGTCAAAGAAGCCAATCCCGGTATGCAGATTGCCGTTGGCGGGTGCCTGGCGCAAAAGGACAGGGAGACCATCCTTCGGAAGGCCCCATACGTCGATGCTGTGTTCGGGACCCATAATGTGGGGGCGTTGCCCGCACTCCTGGAACGTGCGCGACACAACAACGAGGCGCAGCTTGAGATTCTTGAAAGCCTGGATGTCTTTCCCTCGACACTGCCCACCAAACGGGACTCGGTTTACGCCGGGTGGGTCTCGATCTCGGTGGGGTGCAACAATACCTGTACCTTCTGTATTGTCCCGGCGCTGCGTGGCAAGGAAAAAGACCGCAGGCCTGGCGATATCCTCGCCGAAATTGAGGCTCTGGTGGCTGACGGCGCCATTGAAGTAACGCTACTGGGCCAGAACGTGAATTCCTACGGCGTGGAGTTTGGCGATCGGCAAGCTTTTTCTAAACTCCTGCGGGCCTGCGGACAAATTGAGGGATTGGAGCGAGTCCGCTTCACCAGCCCTCACCCAGCGGCATTCACGGATGACGTCATCAGCGCGATGGCTGATACACCTAATGTCATGCCCCAGCTTCACATGCCGCTCCAATCCGGATCGGACTCGGTTCTCAAAGCCATGAAGCGGTCCTATCGATCCACGAAGTTCCTTGGCATCTTGGACAGGGTCCGTGAACAGATTCCACATGCAGCTATCTCCACCGACATTATTGTGGGATTCCCCGGTGAAACGGAGGAGGATTTCCAGGCAACACTTGACGTGGTGGAGGCATCCCGGTTTGCCACGGCGTTTACCTTCCAGTACTCCAAGAGGGCTGGTACTCCCGCAGCAGACCTTCCAGACCAGATCACAAAAGAAGTGGTCCAGGAACGTTTCGAACGACTGACAGCTCTCCAGGATCGCATCGCTGCGGAGGAGAATGCCAAGCAGGTGGGTCAACGCGTAGAGGTCATGGTCACTGCCCAGCAGGGCCGGAAGGCCGAAGAAACCCACCGGCTCTCCGGCCGTTCCCGGGATCAGAGGCTGGTGCATTTCTCCGTTCCTCGTGGTGCCACGGTTCCGCGTCCTGGAGACTTGGTCAGCGTGACGATCACAGGTGCAGCAGCGTTCCACCTAGTGGCGGATCCGGAGCTTGCAGACTATTCCCTGCGGAAGTCAAGGGCTGGGGACGCCTGGGATCGGTCCCAGGCCGATTCCTGCGGCGCACCTGCCCCTGGACAGTCCGCTTCTGCAGGGGGAGTATCCCTAGGAATGCCAACGCTGCCTCCCCGCGCAGGCTGAGTGAAGGGCGCAGCGCCAATGAATTCGGCATCGGTGATATCGGTCGTCGGGCCCACGGGAACCGGTAAGTCAGCATTGGCACTGTCATTGGCTGAGATCCTTGACGGGGAAATCGTCAACGCGGACTCCATGCAGTTCTACCGCGGAATGGATATTGGTACAGCCAAGGTCAGCGTTGCTGAACGCAGGGGCATAGCTCATCACCTCCTGGATATCCTTGACGTCACGGAAGAAGCCAGCGTGTCGGACTTCCAGCGCCAGGCACGCCAGGCCATTGCAGAAATACAAGGGCGGGGTAAACGGGCCATCCTCGTGGGCGGCTCTGGTCTGTATGTTCGTGCAGTGTTGGATGTCCTGGAATTCCCAGGCACGGATCCACGTATTCGGCAGCGGCTGGAGGTCGAGGCAGAGGCTCATGGAATGGCTGAATTGCGTGCGAGGCTACAAAGAGTGGACCCCGCGTCTGCGGAGCGCGTGGCAGATGACAGGCGTGTGATCCGCGCCCTTGAAGTCCATGAGGTGACAGGCAAGCCATTCAGTTCCTTCATGCCGGTCCGGGAGTACATCCAGCCCACAGTCCAGATAGGGCTGGATATTCCGCGGCCTGTCCTGCACGAGAGGCTGTCTACCCGGGTAAACCAGATGGTGGACCAAGGTCTTGCCGACGAGGTGGAGCGGCTGGACCAAAGGGGCCTGAGGACGGGAAAGACGGCTGGACGTGCGCTAGGTTATGCACAGTTCCTGCGGGTGCTCGACGGTGAGGCTACCGTCGCAGCAGCCGCTGAGGAGACAATCATCGCCACGCGACAGTTTGCCCGCAGGCAGTCCACCTGGTTCCGGGCAGATCCTCGCATCCGGTGGTTGGATCCCCGTGAGGACGATGTAGTGGATCAAGCGGCAGCTCTGTGCTTGTAGGCTTGGGCCATGGATTCGATCGCCACTTCCACACTCAATCATTCCACCGCAGGACTCTCCGGGCTCGCCTTCTCCAAGGGCCACGGAACCGGCAATGATTTTGTCCTGATAGCCGATCCCGAGGGGATCCAGGCTCTTCAGCCCGAGCACGTCGCAGTGATCTGTGACAGGCACCGCGGGATAGGTGCCGATGGCCTGATCCGCGCCGTGCCATCCGCGTTGCTGCCCGAGGGCCGGGGCCTGCTGGAGTCTACTCCGGAAGCTGAATGGTTTATGGACTATCGCAACGGTGATGGCTCCCTGTCAGAGATGTGCGGCAATGGTGTGCGTGTATTTGTCCATTTCCTGCGCGAGGAAGGACTCATCACGCTGGAGGATGGGGATTCACTGGTGATTGGAACACGCGGTGGTGCCAAGACAGTGGTGCGGACCGGGGACCACTACGCGGTGGACATGGGGCCGTGGGAATTCATTTTTCCCGGTGACGCCGCGGCCAAGGCCATGGATTCAACGGTGAGTGCAGAAGGTCTCGACGTTGCCCGTCCGGCGCTGTCGATCAGCATGGGCAATCCACATACGGTCGTGGCTTTGGCTGAACTCGCCGAGCTGGAGGCAACCAAACTGTTTACTGCACCGATGGTGGATCCGTTGCCTGTAGACGGCACGAACGTGGAGTTCGTAGTGCCGGCGGACCCTCTGGTGGAACACGGTGTCGGGGCGATCACCATGCGTGTGCACGAACGCGGCGTTGGAGAGACGCAGTCCTGCGGAACCGGCGCGTGTGCTGCAGCTGTCGCAATCCGGCACTGGGCCGGGCCAGGCGCACCCGAGGCTTGGACGGTGGCGGTACCCGGCGGTCAGGTCGGTGTGAAGTTCTTTGCTGGCCCTGGGGGCCACGAGCACGTGGAGCTCAGTGGCCCAGCCGTTATTGTTGCTCGGGGAACTCTTTCCTGACACGCAGGATCCTGAACGATTTTGCTGTGCTATCGCGTGTAACGCCGTAGCCGGAGCCCAGCGTCTGGGCGAGCCACTTCTGCAGGGAATCTGCGCCGAGGTTCTTTTGGACAACCAGCCAAGCATTCCCGCCCGGGCTCAGTCGCGGCAACCACATGAGCAATAGTTCATGGAGGCCTTCCTTGCCAATCCGAATGGGTGGGTTGGACCAGATCGTGTCAAACGTCAGGGTCGGGTCGATCGATTCGGGGGTCCCGGTGATGACATTGGGCAATCCCAGCGCCGCGGCGTTGTCCTTCGTCAAGGTGAGGCAGCGTTCGTTGACGTCGACCGCATAGACCCGGCTTTCGGGCGAGTGCAAGGCCATGGTCAGCGCTAGGGGCCCCCACCCGCAGCCAATGTCGAGAAGATTCCCTGACGGGGCCGGCGCGGGTACATCAGCCAAAAGAATGGCTGTTCCCTTGTCGATCGCGTCCGGGCTGAAGATACCTCCAGAGGTCTGCAACGATCGTGGTTTGCCGCCGAGTTCAACTGTCAGGGGTTTACGGGTGAAGGGACCGGCTGGCGAGCTTGTAAAATAATGTGCTGACTCCATAATTGGTCAGAATAGTTTGCCCACGACCCCCTTGGGAAACGCCAGGCACCAAGGTGACATTCGCCACGTCTGCTAGGCTGGGCATCATGTTCATCATTCTTGTATAGCTGACGTGGGCCCTGCCCTCCAGTAGCGACGCAGGCAGACGCCTTCCGCAGCCACATTGAAGAACCCCTCCCCTCAGGGCCACCAAGCCTCTAGGACACCTGACGCGTCCTTTGCTGAATCGCTCTCAGCCTTCCTCGCATCCGCTTCCGCTGGACCCGATGCTGAGTCCTCCAATTCGCCGTGTTCCTGCATCTGCGTGGCCTACGTCCCCAGACAGGAGTTACTCCAAGGGAGTTCCATGCCCCCTCGTCCTCAGCCCAGCGCGAATTCTGCCTCGCATGAACCAAAAGCGCACTATTCTGGAATAGCTAACCCTTCTAAGGAGACCATGAGCAGTCAGAACAACACCGGGTCCGATTCCTCCGATCAGGACATGAGTCCGCAGGAGATCCAGGAAGTCATTGACCGGATCCTGTCCAAAGACACGCCAGCGGCCGCAGTGACGCGATCAGTTGACGGACGGGAAGGTCTCCTGGGTAAGGCCCAGGCCATATCGCACCGTGGCGACGGCCATAACGAATACGACGGCGACCAGCAGGATCGCGACGAGCGTCGAGCCCTTCGACGAACCGCCGGGCTCTCCACGGAGCTTGAGGACGTCACGGAGGTTGAGTACCGCCAACTTCGCCTGGAGCGCGTGGTGCTAGCTGGACTGTGGACTGAAGGCACCCTTGCGGATGCGGAAAATTCGCTCCGGGAACTCGCAGCCCTCGCAGAAACTGCGGGCTCCGAGGTCCTTGATGGGTTGGTGCAGCGTCGCGCAAAGCCCGATCCGGGGACCTTCCTGGGCTCGGGCAAGGCGCAGGAACTCAAGGACGTCGTCATGGCAACTGGTGCCGATACCGTGGTCGTTGATGCCGAGCTTGCACCATCTCAGCGCCGCGGACTTGAGGACATTGTCAAGGTCAAGGTCATTGACCGGACAGCACTGATCCTAGACATTTTCGCGCAGCACGCCAAGAGCCGTGAGGGCAAGGCCCAGGTTGAGCTGGCCCAGCTCGAATACCTCCTGCCGCGACTCCGTGGCTGGGGAGATTCAATGTCTCGGCAAGCGGGCGGGCAGGTGGGCGGCGCCGGTGCTGGTATGGGCTCGCGTGGTCCGGGTGAGACAAAGATCGAACTAGACCGTCGGCGGATCCGCACCCGGATGGCCAAACTTCGGCGGGAAATCACCGCGATGAAGCCGGCCCGCGAGACCAAGCGCGCCAACCGCCGTCGCAATGCTGTTCCCTCCGTTGCAATCGCCGGTTACACCAACGCCGGTAAATCGTCGCTTCTGAACAGGCTGACCGATGCCGGGGTACTGGTGGAAAATGCGCTGTTTGCAACACTTGACCCCACTGTCCGCAAGGCTGAAACTGCTGACGGCCTGAACTACACACTGGCTGACACAGTGGGTTTTGTCCGCTCCCTCCCCACGCAGCTGGTCGAAGCGTTCCGTTCCACCCTTGAGGAAGTTGCCGACTCAGACCTGATCCTGCACGTTGTTGATGTCTCGCACCCAGATCCGGAAGGCCAGGTGGCGGCAGTTCGCGCTGTCTTTAGCGAAGTGGATGCCCGCAAGGTCCAGGAGATCATTGTCCTGAACAAAGCGGACGCGGCAGATCCGTTTGTGGTGGAACGCATGAAGCAGCGTGAGCCGCGCCATGTCGTGGTTTCTGCACGTACTGGAGAGGGTATTGCCGAGCTGCTGCAGCTCATCAGTGAGTCGATTCCGCGGCCCACCGTCCGGATGGATCTCCTCATTCCCTATGACCGGGGAGACCTGATCAGTAAACTCCACGTGGCGGATGCTGAGATTCTCAGCATTGATCACATCGAGGCCGGAACTCACGTCCTTGTCATGGTGCGTGAGGGGTTGGCAGCGGAGCTCGACTCTTTTGCTACCCATGCCTGAATCCGCAATGACGTCATCTCCGACACCCGGCGAGAAAGTCGTTCTTGATCTTCTCGACCGGGCTGTCGAGGCGATGGGGGGCCAGAGCCGCCCTGGCCAGCACGAGATGGCACGGCAGGTGGCCAGGTCTATCAACACTGGGGATCACCTGTTGGTCCAGGCCGGGACAGGGACAGGGAAATCTCTTGCGTACTTGATTCCCCTCATTGCCCACTCGCTGGTCAGCAGCAAGCCAACACTCGTTTCCACAGCTACGCTGGCCCTGCAGACGCAGATCGTGGGACGGGATCTTCCACGGCTACTCAAGGCCATCACCCCAGCGCTTGAGCGGCCCGTCAAGGTTGCCCTGGTTAAGGGACGTGCCAACTATGCCTGCCGGCACAAGCTGGAGGGTGGATTTCCCTCCGAAGAACCTGCCGAGGGGCAGCTTTTTTCGCTCGGTGAAGACACCAGCGTTCCACATTTTGCTGCCGCAGCGAGCGGTCCCGCTTCCCAACTTGGCAAGGAAGTGGCTCGGCTGCGCGAATGGGCCCAGAAAAGTCCCACGGGGGATCGGGACGAGCTTTTGCCTGGTGTGACGGACAAGGCCTGGCGGCAGGTGTCCGTGACCTCCATGGAGTGTCTAGGCGCACAGAAGTGCCCTCTCGCGGCCGAATGTTTCAGCGAGATAGCCCGCCAGGATGCAGCAGAGGCCGACGTCGTCGTGACCAACCATGCCATGTTGGCTGTGAGTGCCTTCGAAGGCTTGGCCGTGCTGCCGGAATACGATGTCGTGGTAGTCGATGAGGCCCACGAACTTCAGGACCGCGTTACCGGCGCCGTCACAGGTCAGCTCTCTGTTGCGATGGTCCATGCCGCAGCCTCAGGGGCCCGGAAACACACGGCCATTACCGTTGATGCCCTCAACGCGACAGCCCTTCAGCTGGAGCTGGCACTTGCCGGCGCCCCCAACGGCCTTCTACCCAATGGCCTTAATTCGGAACAGCTGGATGCAGTTGACCAGCTTCGTGATGCAACAAGGGCTGCACTCTCTGACTCCAAGGGAGACAGCTCGGTCACTGCTGACGGTGGCAGGCAGCTGGCCCGTTCCCGTTTGATGGTTATCCTCGAACTTTGCGAACGGTTGCTTGCCGCAGTGGAGAACCGTGAGGTGGTTTGGTTGTCCAGGGCCTCAAGTTTTGAGCCCCAGCAAGGGTATGCACAGCCCGACGATTCAGCTCCGGCGCTGGTCAACGTGGCGCCCCTTAGCGTGGCCGGCAGGCTCAGGGAAGGACTCTTTGCTGATCACACAGTGGTGCTGACATCCGCAACCCTGGCAATTGGCTCAGCCTTTGAACCAGCAGCAGGTGGGCTTGGACTGGTCGGTTCCGGCGCACCGTCATGGACAGGAATAGATGTCGGTTCCCCCTTCGACTATCCTCGCCAGGGGATACTCTACGTCGCGGGTCACCTTCCCAAACCTGGGCGGGGCACGTCCCCAGAGGCACTTGATGAGTTGGAGGCACTCATCCGAGCATCCAACGGCGGGGCGCTTTGCCTGTTCTCATCACGCCGTGCAGCGGAGGAGGCTGCCGAGGAAATCAGGCTCCGGCTCAAGGTCAAGATTCTCTGTCAGGGCGAGACCTCCATGGCTGCACTGGTCAAGCAATTCGCTGACGAGGACGACACCTGCCTGTTCGGCACCATGTCCCTATGGCAGGGTGTGGACGTCCCAGGAGTCTCGTGCCGCCTAGTGGTGATTGACCGAATTCCCTTCCCGCGGCCGGATGATCCCCTCATGACAGCGAGGTCGCGTTCCGTGGCACAAGCCGGCGGTAACGGCTTCATGGCAGTTTCTGCAACGCACGCCGCGGTGCGGCTGGCCCAGGGGGCTGGTCGACTGATTCGATCAACAGGAGACAGGGGAGTCGTGGCAGTGTTGGACCCGCGGCTCTCCACCGAACGCTACGGTGCATTCCTGCGAGCTGCACTTCCGCCGTTCTGGAGCACCACAGACCCCGAAACGGCGTACTCTGCCTTGGCGCGGTTGTCTGATTCCAAAGATGCACCAAAGCCCTAGCACGACCCTACGGCCCTGCCTGGGCGTTGGCGGTGGGCTGTGCATCTTGCGTGCTGCCGCACCTGAGGACTTTGGCCCGAAGAGCCCCAGTTTCTAGAGTGAACGAAGTACCGAGACAACTTTCCCCATAATGCTGGCGTGGTCGCCGAGGATGGGTTCGTACTGGGTGTTCTGTGGCAGCAGCCAGGTGTGTCCATCGCGCTGGCGGAACGTTTTTACAGTGGCCTCATCATCCAAGAGGGCCGCGACAATATCGCCGTTGATGGCGTCGCTCTGACGTCGGACCACAACCCAGTCGCCGTCGCAGATAGCCGCGTCCACCATCGAGTCACCAGCAACGCGGAGCATGAACAATTCGCCCTGGCCAACGAGCTGACGTGGAAGTGCCATAACGTCCTCCACGGATTGTTCCGCCAAGATGGGCCCACCGGCGGCGATGCGTCCAACCAGCGGCACCATGGCCGTATCAAAGGAGCTTGGCAACTGTGTCACTGAGGCGGCATGTCCCTTCTCAGCCCCGGCTGCCGCGTCCGTTACGCCTCCAGCAATCGATTCGAGGGTCAGTGGCATCAGGATTTCCATGGCCCGAGGCCGTTTGGGATCCCGGCGAAGGTAGCCGAGCTTCTCCAATTGTGAGAGTTGATGCGTGACGCTGGAGAGGCTGGCAAGACCCACAGTGTCACCGATTTCGCGCATAGACGGTGGGTAGCCATTGTCATTGACGGATCGTTGGATTGTCTCCAGGATTTTCTTCTGCCGGGGAGTCAGGCCTTTGGACGGCCGGGGGCCCTCCGGGCCTCGAGCTGCCGGGCGTCCGCCGGTGGACTGTGCTGCTGCCATCTGGCCAGTGCCCTTTCTTGCGTCTGGTCCACAACAGGAAGTTATCTGGCCGGAGGTGACGCTGGGGCCCGCGGGCCCCAGTCAAAATGTCATACCCCGGTGATCAACTGCTGTTGCGGTTGTTCTTGACTCCCAACGTAGGTCAGGTAGCAGCTGTTTTCAAACATTTGTTCTAGCGAGTCTCGACAATGTTCGTCTATAGATGCTAAAAATAAGTATGCAAGGTTCGAATATGTGTTCGAATGATTGAGTGTGGACTGATCGAAGGTGTTCGTCCCGGTGTTCTAAGATCGCAGGCCAACGTCACCGATTTGAACGCGCGGGCAAGCGGACGTCCAAGTGCATCAGCACGTGATGCTGCCGGAAAGGGCAACTCCGTCATCCTACTGAACACATCGGGCAGCACCTACGGTCCAGGAGGACTCAGAACATGTCAGTAGTAACAGTGATCCACCGATCCGGCTCTCCATTGTCAGCGCGGCACCATTCGTTCAGTCAGGCGAGCACATCACTGAGCTTTGGCGCGCACCGCCCGGGGCGGGCCACTGCCGCATTGCGGCTTACCCGGCGAGGAAGGCTGGTCTTCATCGGCCTGCCCCTGATGCTCCTCGCTGCTGGCATGATGATGCTGGCCGTATTTCTCAACGCACCGGCTCAGGCATCGAGCAGTGTTAGCGACCTCGGCGTCACTGCAACAGTTCCGGTTACGGTCCAGTCCGGTCAGTCTCTGTGGAGCATTGCCGCGGCAGTTGTTCCAGAGCGGGATACCCGTGACGTGATAGCTGACATTGTCCAGCTCAATAACCTGTCAGCTGCCGATGTTCACCCGGGGCAGGAACTCTTCGTCCCAGCGAATTAGGCATCGTTCCGGCAGCTGGTTTCCTGCGGGCGGTCATGCTGTCTTAAACTAAGTAAGTGAATGACCAGCTTGAACGACTCAATCGACTTCCACTTCGTGCCAATCTCCGGGGTATCAGCCCTTACGGGGCTCCCCAGCTCGACGTTCCCATCCTGCTCAACGTCAACGAGAACACCCACGGAGTGCCCCTCAACGTCAGGGAAGCAATCACGGCTGCAGTCACTGAAGCGGCCACTGGCCTCAACCGTTACCCGGACCGGGAATTCACAACGCTTCGCCAGGATCTCGCAGACTACCTGGGACACGGTCTAGGCGCGGAGAATATCTGGGCAGCCAATGGCTCCAACGAAGTGCTTCAGCAGATCCTCCAGGCATTTGGTGGTCCCGGCAGAAGCGTCCTTGGGTTCCCGCCGACGTATTCCATGTACCCCCTCCTAGCGAGTGGCACGGACACGGAGTACCTGCGCGGGGTCCGTGCGGATGACTACGGGCTCAGTGCAGAAGACGCTGCCCGTCAGGTCCGCGAGCTCAAGCCCAACATTGTCTTCCTCTGTTCGCCAAACAATCCCACCGGGACTGGGCTTGGCCTCGATGTTGTCGAACAGGTCTACGCCGCTGGTGCAGAAAGCCAGACAATAGTTATTGTCGATGAGGCCTACCATGAGTTCGCCCACGACGGAACGCCCAGTGCGCTCACGCTCCTAGAGGGCCGGGAACGTTTGATTGTCAGCCGTACCATGAGCAAGGCTTTCGCCCTAGCCGGTGCACGTGTGGGTTACATGGCGGCCGCTCCTGAAGTCACTGACGCCCTCCGCCTTGTCCGGCTCCCGTATCACCTGTCAGCAATTACGCAGGCAACGGCGATAGCTGCACTCACCCATCGTGAGGCCCTGATGGCTGATGTCGAAGACATCAAAGTTCAGCGGGACAGAATTGTTTCAGAGTTGACCAGGCTCGGGCTGAAGCCTGCAGCCTCTGACTCCAACTACGTGTTCTTCGGTGGACTTGCGGACCCCGGGACCGTCTGGCAGCAGCTATTGGACGCCGGAGTGCTCATCCGCGACGTAGGTATTCCAGGTCATCTGCGAGTAACTGCAGGCACGGAGCCCGAGACGACGGCGTTCCTTGCCGCACTGGCTGAGATTTTGGACCACGCCCCGGAGCTTCGGTCCTAGACTTGAAGGTACCGCCCACGCCCACCAGCTTTCCCCCTCCCGCTAAAGGACAACCCGCCATGAGCAACAATGGTCAGGCCGCAGCGCGTTCGGCGCGCCTGGAACGAAGCACCAGTGAATCTTCGGTACTTGTGGAGATCAACCTCGACGGATCGGGGATCTCCGACATCAATACGTCGGTCCCGTTTTACGATCACATGCTGACGGCCCTCTGCAAGCACTCATTGATTGATCTGACGGTCAGGGCGACAGGCGATACCCACATCGACGTCCACCACACCGTCGAGGACGTCGCCATCACGCTGGGGGAAGTACTGCGGACGGCGTTGGGAAACAAGGCGGGGATTCGTCGTTTTGGTGAAGCAACCGTGCCGCTCGACGAAGCCTTGGCCCATGCGGTCGTGGACGTCTCGGGACGCCCCTACCTAGTGCACGGTGGGGAACCAGCGGGGCAGGAGTACCACCTGATCGGTGGCCACTTCACCGGGTCCCTGACGCGACACGTTTTTGAAGCCATTACACTCCACGCCGGCATCTGCCTCCACATGAAAGTCCTGGCTGGCCGGGATCCGCACCACATTGTGGAGGCTCAGTTCAAGGCATTTGCCCGTGCCCTCCGGGCTGCTGTGGAATCCGACCCACGGGTGGACGGAATTCCTTCAACAAAGGGTGCACTGTGACCGGCAAAATTCTCCAAGACGGCGCAATCCTTGATCCTAGTGCGACAGTGCGGCAGGTATCTCCAGACGGAAAACCGACTGTGACAGTTCTGGACTACGGCTCCGGCAATGTTCGTTCAGCTGTCCGGGCACTGGAACGCGCTGGTGCACAGGTACTCCTGAGCTCGCGGGCAGAGGATGTTCTCAGCGCAGACGGTCTGGTTGTGCCGGGCGTCGGTGCCTTTGAAACAGTCATGAACGAGCTCACCTCAGTGGACGCAATCAGGCTCATTGGGCGAAGGGTGGCAGGTGGCCGCCCTGTACTGGCAATATGCGTTGGTCTTCAGGTTCTCTTTGAGGCCGGCGTGGAACATGGTACTGAGGTTCCCGGTTTTGGCGAATGGCCAGGGAAGGTGGAACATCTTCCTGCGGAGGTGGTTCCGCACATGGGCTGGAATACCGTCTCGGTCCCGGAAGGATCGCGACTTTTCGCCGGTGTGGAAGATGAGCGGTTCTACTTTGTCCACTCCTATGGAGTACAGACGTGGGATTTCGACGTGATAGCTCCTTCTATGGCACCTCCCCTTGTGACGTGGTCCGAGCATGGCGCGCCCTTCATCGCGGCCGTCGAAAATGGCCCGCTGTGTGCCACTCAGTTCCACCCGGAAAAGTCCGGTGATGCTGGTGCCCGACTCCTGCGCAACTGGGTGGAGTCGCTGCAACGCCCCACTGCGTCCGCAAAGGGTGATTCCTGAATGTGGTCGATCGTCCTCATGGGACTTGCAGGCCTCCTGGTAGGAGGGGCGCTGTCGTTCCGACAGCAGGCACGCCCCCTGTGGACGCAGGTTTCTTTTTTTGTGTTGGCAGGAATGGCGCTGTTGGCTGCCTACCTCCTGACGCTGCCCGCCGCATGAGGGCAGAACGACCATTTCCCCAAGATGAGAGGACGTACCCAATGAGTACCCCCACCGAACTCCCGGTTCTTGAGCTCCTGCCCGCCGTCGACGTCGTTGACGGTCAGGCCGTCCGACTTGTCCAAGGCGAGGCCGGTAGTGAAACATCCTATGGAACGCCCCTCGACGCCGCGCTCAACTGGCAGCGCCAGGGCGCAGAATGGGTCCACCTGGTGGACCTGGATGCAGCCTTTGGCCGTGGTTCCAACTCAGAACTCCTGCGGGACGTAGTCAATAGCCTTGACATAAAGGTAGAGCTCTCCGGCGGTCTGCGGGATGATGCCAGCCTTGAAGCTGCCCTTGAGTTGGGGGTGGAGCGGGTAAACCTTGGGACCGCAGCCCTTGAGGACCCGGAGTGGACCGCCCGGGTCATCACAAAATTCGGTGACAGGATCGCCGTCGGACTTGATGTTCGGGGAACCACGCTCGCGGGGCGTGGCTGGACCCGGGAAGGCGGTGACCTCTGGGACGTTCTGGCACGCCTAGAAGATGCTGGGTGCGCACGGTATGTAGTCACTGACGTCACCAAGGATGGCACCCTGAAAGGTCCGAACGTGGACCTGTTGCGCCAGATGGTGGAGAAGACGGGCAAGCCTGTCGTTGCGTCGGGAGGTATCTCCAGCCTTGCCGACCTGGTGGCACTCCGGGCCCTTGTGCCCCTGGGCGTGGAAGGTGCAATTGTGGGCAAGGCCCTCTACTCCGGCGCGTTCACGCTGCCACAGGCCCTAGATGTTGCCGGACGCCGTTGAGAGTCCGGAGACCGTGACATCGATGCCATCTGAATTTCCCCCAGGCCAGGGGAGCAGTGGCAGGCATCTGCCCGGCCACATCGCAGCGGCACTCGCCGGAGCAGGCGGCCGCACTGATTCAGCAGGCCAGCCCTGGGCTGGTCGAAGTCTTGAGGGTTCCGACGGCGCCATCCATAATTTTGAGGACGACGACGGCACCCCGGATCCGGGATACTCCACGGCCGTAGCTTCGCTGATCGCCGGAACGGGATCGGAATCGAAAGTGGTGGAGGCCTTGTCCACGGCTCGCGTGTTTGTCCCTATCGTGGCGCAGTTGGCCGAAGAAGCAGTTGGCCAACACCATCTGAGCGTGGACAAGCAGGCAGATATGGCGCTCGTGACCCTGACTGCCGCCGATGGCCGGCGGGCCCTGCCGGTCTTTACATCAACGGCGGCCTTGGCAGCGTGGTCTTCTGAGGCTAGGCCGGTAGCTGTCTACGCGGCGCGGGCAGCCCTCTCGGCCGTTGCTGAGGGAGCCGAGTTGCTGGTCGTAGATCCAGGAGCCGAACTGACTTTCGTGGTCCGTCGGCCGGCAGTGTGGGCTCTGGCCCAGCAGCATCCATGGGTGCCTGCCTACGAGGATCCGAACCTGGCCACCATAATGGAAGAGGGACTTTCCCAGGCCAGGGCCGTCCGTCGGATGGAGTTGCGGCCCGGCAATGGAATCGCCGCGCAGACGAAGTCCGGGATTTCCGTGGGTGGTGGGGGAGCGGGCCCGGAGCTCTCGATCGTTCTCTACCTTGAGGAAGGACTGGACGCATCCGCGGTCCAGGCGCTCGTGGCTGGGCTGAACACAGCGTGGTCAGAGAATGTAATGTTTGGTGAGCGTGTGGACTCGATTGACCTCAAGCTCAGGCGCGCAGCCCCGTAGCTGCCCACCGGATCGGGCGATCTGCCACCGGGGGCGGCGGATATAAAGGACCATCCGTGAATTTTGCCCTCTACCGCGACATCCTGTCCATCAAGCCCATCCGACGGTTGATCACCGTTGGCATGATTGCGCGTATTCCCCATTCGGCGGCAGGGGTCATGCTGACGCTGCACATTGTTTTGGCCCTCGGCCAAGGTTATGCCGCGGCAGGCGCCGCGGCTGCAGTGATGACAATCGGAATCGCCGTGGGTGCGCCATGGCGTGGACGCCGCGTCGATACGGTGGGGTTGCGGAGGGCGCTGATTCCTTCGGTTGTCTCCGAAGCCGTCATCTGGTCGATCGTTCCGCACGTCTCATACCAGGTGTTACTGCCCCTGGTCTTCGTCGGTGGGTTGCTGACGCTTCCCATCTTCAGTGTGGTCCGTCAGTCACTGGGCGTTCTCGCCACAGGTGATCAACGCCGGACAGCTTTTACGCTGGACTCCATCAGCACGGAATTGGTTT
Organism: Pseudarthrobacter sp. PS3-L1; assembly: GCF_030063285.1. Lineage (GTDB taxonomy): Bacteria > Actinomycetota > Actinomycetes > Actinomycetales > Micrococcaceae > Arthrobacter. The sequence continues at coordinate 63,486 of NZ_JASISU010000006.1, forward strand.
TCATGGTGGGCCCAGCAGTTGGAGCCGTCGTGGCTACGAGCGGACTGACAGTCGTGGGGCTCACTGTGGTTGGGGTTTCGACATCGCTGGCAGGAATCTTTCTTATGTGGTTCAACCCACCCACTCGGTCAGTTCGCCCTGCAGGAATGAAAGACGTCGGCCTCAGCGAACGTGAGGAGCTCGCGGCCGCTGAGCTCGCAGTTGTTTCTTCTCCGGCGCATCCACAGGAAGCTGCCGCGGAGTTCGGGCCGGTGGGTCGCAGAGCACGGCTGCGCTCTCGGGTCGTTGGAAACTTCTCCTGGTTTACCTCAGCAGTGGCCGTGGTGTTCACCGTGGCGGCTGGCACGGGAATGGTCCTCAGTGGAAGTGACGTTGGGATTGTTGCCGCACTGGAGCTAGGGGGGCATCAGGGTGAAATTGGAATTGTTTTCCTCTTCTGGTGCGCTGCTTCAGTGGTAGGCGGGCTGCTGTACGGTGCCATGCACCGTCCGCTGCCCCCCATTCTCCTCCTCCTGGGAATGGCGGGATTCACCATTCCCATGGGGCTTGCGCAGGACACGTGGACGCTGGCACTCTTGGCGATACTTCCAGGCCTGCTCTGCGCGCCAGTCCTCTCCGCGGCCTCGGAAAAAGTGGCTGACCTGGTGGCAGAGGATCGACGGGGTGAAGCGATGGGCTGGTATGGTTCCGCACTCACTGGCGGGGTGGCTTTCGGAGCGCCCCTGGCTGGCATCTTCATCGACTGGATCGGCCCTGGCGGGGGGTTCTATTCAGTAGGTGTTGCCGGTGTCCTGCTGTGTCTGGTCGGGTTGGCCCTCCAGGCGAGGCGGCGCCGGAGGGCCACCTTGCCACACAGCGGCTAGCAGTCGGGCCCTGGACGATCCCTAGTTGACTGCTCCGGTGAACTTTTCGCCCGGACCCTTGCCCGGAGCATCCTGGATGCTGGACTCCTCGCGGAAGGCGAGCTGGAGTGAACGGAGCCCGTCGCGCAAAGGACCGGCGTGCTGTGAGCCAATTTCCGGTGCAGCTGCTGTGACGAGGCCTGCCAGTGCAGTGATCAGTTTGCGGGCCTCGTCGAGGTCCTTCAGCTCAGCTGCATTGACGTCATCGGCCAGGCCCAACTTAACCGCAGCAGCGCTCATCAGGTGAACGGCTGCGGTTGTGATGACCTCGATGGCCGGAACCTCGGCGATATCGCGGATCTGGGAAGCAACGGTCTGCTCTTCTGCTGGCTGGTACACATGCGAATTGCTGTCTTGGCTACTCATACTGGTAAGCTTGTCACAGACCGACTGAATGTCGTTACTTCGCGCTCTTGCTTCCTCGCCCACAAGTGTGGCTGCTGGACAGGGGCCAGGGAAACGTTTTTCAGTTAGCAAGCGGAGTTCTCTCCCACCCGCGTCAACCGATTTACCTGGAGTCCAGGAAGCAAGGTTGCCGGGTACGGTCGGGCATCGGTTCATTGTGAACTGGTCTACGCGCAGTACTCTTGCCGCGTTCCCGATCTTCGAGGCCTTCTATTGCTCCGGCAATAGGGGGCCTTCTCTTATTTCCGGTGGGATACCCACAACGAACACAGGAGCTTTAACATTAGCGAGCCAAGAATCAATGAGCGTATCCGCGTCCCCGAGGTGCGGCTGGTCGGTCCTGCAGGTGAACAGGTAGGAATCGTCCGAATCGATGATGCCCTGCGCTTGGCTGCCGAGTCCGATCTTGATCTCGTTGAAGTTGCCCCGCAGGCGAAGCCTCCGGTGTGCAAGCTGATGGACTTCGGCAAGTACAAGTACGAGGCCGCTGTCAAGGCACGTGAAGCCCGGAAGAACCAGACCAACACGGTCCTGAAGGAAATCCGCTTCCGACTCAAGATTGACACTCACGACTACGAGACCAAGCGCGGTCATGCCCTTCGCTTCCTCGGAGCAGGAGACAAGGTCAAGGCAATGATCCAGTTCCGTGGCCGTGAGCAGCAGCGTCCAGAGATGGGCATCCGCCTGCTCCAGCGCTTCGCGGACGACGTTGCTGAAGTAGGCGTTGTTGAGTCAAGTCCCCGCATTGATGGCCGCAACATGGTCATGGTTGTAGGACCGTTGAAAAACAAGGCCGAAGCAAAGGCAGAGGCTCGTCGCGCCACCCAGCGTGCCGAAGCCAAGGCTGAGAACGAAACCAAGTCTTCTGGTCGGGTGGACACTAGCGGCTCGGATAATGCGCCGTTTACCCAGTCTCTTGCCGACCTTCTTCCTGAAGGCTACGAGGTCAACACTGAGCCTGCTCCGGTTGCTCCTCCCGTGAAGGAAACGCCAGCTCCGGCTGCCGAGTCCGTCCCCGCTGAAGAGGGCGCTGCTGCGGCCACGGAAGAAAAGCCGAAGCCGGAGACTGCGAAAGTCGCTCCCAAGGCAACGGTCGCTCCCAAGGCGGCAGCTCCCAAGGCTGCAGCCGCAAAAACGGGTGCACCCAAGGCCGCCGCGCCCAAGGCGGCTGCACCGAGGGTTGCTGCCTCGCCGGCTGCCCCAAAAGCTGCTGCACCTAAGTCAGCTGAAGCTCCGGCTGCAGCACCCAAGCCTGCAGCAACTCCCAAGCCGGTGCCGCGTCCAGCTGCGCCGAAGCCCATGGGTAAGCCTGCGGCGCCCAAGCCGGCGGCGAAGAAGACCACCTAGCTCACAGCCGGAGGGGGCCTTCCCCGTCCGGCATGAAACCAGCGTGTCTGCCTCCAGGGGCAGTATGCGCGATAGAACTGCAGGCAACGCCTGCGGACATGTAAGGAGATCGGTTCCCATGCCGAAGATGAAGACCCACAGTGGTGCCAAGAAGCGGTTTAAGCTGACAGGCAGCGGCAAGCTGCGTCGCCAGCAGGCAAACCGTCGTCACTACCTGGAACACAAGTCGAGCCGACTGACCCGCCGTCTCGCTGGCGACAAGATCGTCTTCAAGGGTGACGCCAAGGTCATCCGCAAGATGCTCGGCATCTGATTCCACGTTCCTGATGGGCTGCTGATCGGCAGCCGTCACCTCACCACCCTTCTCAGGCAGGCCGGGAAACAGTCCACGCAGCCTGGGATAAGAATTTTGAAGGAGTACGCACGTGGCACGTGTGAAGAGGGCGGTAAACGCCCACAAGAAGCGCCGGGTTATTCTCGAGCGGGCAAAGGGTTACCGCGGACAGCGGTCACGTCTCTACCGCAAGGCCAAAGAGCAGCTGCTGCACTCGTTTGTGTACAGCTATGGTGACCGCAAGAAGAAGAAGGGTGACTTCCGTCGTCTTTGGATCCAGCGCATCAACGCTGCATCCCGCGCCAACGGCCTCACCTACAACCGTCTGATCCAGGGCTTGAAGGCCGCTGAGGTTGAGGTTGACCGCCGCATGCTCGCTGAATTGGCCGTTTCTGATGCCAATGCCTTCGCTGCGCTGGTTAAGATCGCCAAGGATTCGCTGCCGTCGGACACATCTGCGCCCGCAGTGGCTGCAGCTCCGGTTGCCGCCCCCAAGGCAAAGGCAACAAAGGCCCCCAAGGCTGCTGCTGAAAAAGCTCCCGCTGCTAAGGCTCCCAAGGCCAAGGCCGCCAAGAAGCCTGCTGCCGACGCCGCTGAGTAGGACTTCCGTTCTGGAACCTGGGCCTTGAGCCACTAAGGTTCTTATATGAACGAAACCGGGCGCCCGCAAGACTTTCCACTCACCAACCCTCGAGCTGATCGAGTAAGGGATGTGGCAAGTCTTACCGGGCGCCCATCCCGTTTAAGGCAGGGCCGGTTCCTGGCTGAAGGCCCCCAGGCCGTGCGCGAGGCACTCCGGCTTCATCAGCAACGCCTTGATGCGGGGCTTCCCGGTGTTGTCCACGAGGTCTACGCGAGCGAGGGATGCCTTGAAAAACATCCTGAGTTTGAGGATCTGGCCGCCGACACCGACGCCCGTATTGCCACCAATGAAGTTCTTGCAGCCATGTCCGACACTGTGACCCCGCAGGGAATCGTCGCCGTCTGTGAATTCGTTGATGTATCGCTCGAGTCAGTTCTTGACGCAGGACCAACTCTAATCGCTGTTCTCTGCCAAGTGCGTGATCCTGGAAACGCGGGAACAGTCCTTCGTGCGGCTGACGCAGCAGGAGCCGATGCAGTGATCCTCACGGGAGCGAGCGTTGACATCTACAACCCCAAAGCTGTTCGTTCCACCGCGGGTTCACTGTTTCACCTGCCCGTAGTCCTGAACGCTGATGTAGAAGCTGTCGCCGCCGCATGTCGGTCGCGGGGCATTGGTGTCCTGGCAGCTGATGGTCAGGGGCAACTTGATCTCGATCAACTGCAGGACCAGAGTGCGCGCCGGAGGCTCTCTGATGCTGACGTGGTTGCCGCATTCTCCCTCGAGAAGCCCACTGCCTGGCTGTTCGGCAACGAAGCCAAGGGACTCACGGACGACGAGTTGGCTCTGGCGGATCACGGTGTAGCCGTACCCGTGTACGGAGCTGCTGAAAGCCTGAACCTCGGGACTGCAGCCACTGTCTGCCTCTACGCAAGTGCCCGCGCGCAACGGCGTGTCTGACGCGCATCGGCTGCGCGTCGGCTGTAGCCCATTGTGAACTGTAGCTCCGCCGGGGATGTGGGCTGGAACGCGCAGGCAGGCCGGGCGTATGCGGGAAGACAAAGCCAACCTCCGCTGGGTTTAGCAGTGGGGGCTGGCCTTGTGTTGCGCGGGCAGCGCGGTGCGAAACCGCAGATGCTTCAGGCGGACGACTTGCTCCGACCGGTAATGGCGCCATAGGCACCGGCTACAACGAGGCCGCCGACAATGGCCAAAATCCACGTGCCGATATTGAAAAAGCCCATGTCACCGCTGTTGAACAGTAGGCTGCCAATCCAGCCGCCGACTATCGCGCCAACGACGCCAAGCACCAGGCTGGTAACCCAGCCTCCACCGACTTTGCCGGGCATGATGTTTTTGACGATGGCCCCTACGATCAGGCCAAGAATAATCCAAGCAAGAAAACCCATGTCTCCTCCTAGTTATTCGTCGGGATAATCTCCCGATGGTGGCTTCAAACTAGCACGGTGCAAAGAAACTGTCAGTACCCTTAGTGAATTGTTCTTTCATTGACGGTTGCCGGGCCTGTTTTTGGCAAAATTTTGCGTATCAAGGAAGCTGACCACTGGGTGATGCACCCTTTTCCTGGTTGTCCTGCACTATTCCCACCACAAGAAGAAGGAGTCATCAGTGGCTGCTAATGGCGGTACCAAAGCGATCGTGGCGGCACTGACCGCGAACATCACCATCGCTGTTCTCAAGTTTGTGGCTTTTCTGCTGACGGCGTCGTCCTCGATGCTGGCGGAAGCAATTCACTCTTTGGCAGACTCTGGGAACCAGGTCCTGCTCCTGATCGGGGGCAAAAAGTCCAAGAAAGCGGCCGACGAGGAGCACCCTTTTGGGTTTGGACGGGAGCGCTACATCTACGCGTTCATTGTCTCTATAGTTCTTTTCAGCGTCGGTGGGCTGTTCGCTCTGTACGAGGCATGGGAGAAATTCAAGGATCCGCACCCCATTGAGGGTGCGTTCTGGTGGGTACCGCTTGCTGTTCTCTTTGGTGCAATTATCGCCGAATCGTTCTCGCTGCGGACAGCCATCCGAGAATCCAACCACACTCGAGGCAAGCAGAGCTGGGTCAGTTTTGTCCGAACAGCCAAGCAACCTGAACTTCCAGTGATTCTGCTCGAAGACTTAGGTGCGCTGGTGGGACTTGCCTTTGCACTGTTCGGGGTCAGTATGACCCTGGTAACCGAAAATGGTGTCTGGGATGCTCTGGGGACTGCCATGATCGGAATCTTGCTGGTGGCTATTGCCATCATTCTCGCCCTTGAAACAAAGTCGCTCCTGCTGGGCGAGTCCGCTACCAAGGCCGACGTGCTTGCGATCCGGAAGGCCATCGAGACTGGAGGTCCGCAGATCATCCACCTTAAGACCCTTCATCTTGGCCCGGAGGAACTTCTTGTGGCCGCCAAGATCAGTGTGGGTGAAGCGGAATCGGGAGCGGAAATTGCTGCTGCAATTGACGACGCCGAGCAGAGGATCAGGGGTGCGGTACCGATCGCCCGGGTCATCTACCTGGAGCCGGACCTGAAGCGGGCCCCGGCAGTAGCCCCGCCTTTGCCTTAGGAACTCGCGCAGGAGTCATGAAGTCCTGAGCCGTTGGAGTCCTGAGCCGTTGGCGTCCTGCCCCCCCCGTGGGTCAGGACACCAACGGCTTTTTGCGTTCCACCAGTCCGCTGATGATCGCAACCCCAAGCCCCAGAAGTGCAAGGACGGCTCCCACAAGCGCCGGTGCGACGTACCCCCATCCCCAGGCTATGACGAGGCCGCCTAGAAAGGCACCCAGGGCGTTCGCGACGTTGAGGGCCGCATGATTCAGCGACGAGGCAAGGGACGGCGCATCGGGTGAAGCGTCCAGGAGGCGCGTCTGCAGGGCAGGGATCAGCAAGGACCCGGCAGCGCCCACGACGAAGACCATCAGGAGAGCAGACCAGGCCCAGTTCACGGCCACAGCATAGATGACCAATGCTGCAGCAATCCCTGGCAGCACCCAATAGATGGTTCCCATGACCGATCTGTCAGCAAGGCGTCCCCCAAAGATGTTGCCTGCGACCATGCCGAGTCCATAGAGGGCCACCACTACCGGCAGAACGGCGGGTGAGAGTCCTGTTACGGAGGTCATGGTGTAGGAGATATAGGTGTAGGTGGCGAAAAATCCGCCAAAACCCACGATTCCAATTAGGATCGCCAGCCAGACCTGCAGACGCTTGAGGGCGCCGAGCTCGCGGCGGATGCTCGCATCCGGGTGTGCAGCCTGGAAGGGCACAAACTTCCAGATCATGATCAAAGTGATGATGCCGATGCCGCCCACTATGACGAACAGCAGCCGCCAGCCGAAGTTTTGGCCAACCCACGTTGCAGCCGGTACGCCCACCACGTTGGAGACAGACAGGCCAACCATCACCATGGAGATGGCCCAACCGCGCTTGGTAGCCGGAACAAGCGACGCGGCAATGACTGCTGTTACTCCGAAAAAGGCACCGTGCGGCAGGCCGGCGGCAAAGCGCGAGACCAGCATGCTGGCGTAATCGGGCGCGACATAGGAAGAGAGATTAGCGAGAACGAAAAACGCCATGAGGCCCAGCGCCAACCACTTGCGGGGCAACTTTGCTCCGACCGCAGCAAGCAGCGGGGCGCCCACCACGACGCCCAGTGCGTAAGCAGAAATCAGGTGTCCTGCCTCGGGTGTGCTAATACCCAGCCCCACCTCAACTTCCTTGAGAAGTCCCATCATGGTGAATTCGGTGACACCGATGCCGACGCCGCCGGTGGCAAGCGCAATGATTGCCCATGCCAGGACGGAAGAGGGTACAGGCAGCGCTGGGGCAGTGACAGTGGGGGTGTGGCTCGACATGTTCCCGCATTTCGTTCTCTTGCTCCAGCCACACTGCAGTATCCGAACCCAAAAAGAGCGGAACAGCGGCGCCGCTGGAAATGGATGGATTGGCCCGGCAATGCGACCTGGAGCACTGCCCGGGGGTGGGGGAGGACTATGGAGTCAAACGGACAGCAGATCTGCTGTATTCCTTCATGCTCATTCTCACGTCCACTTTACGGGCCCTCGAGGTTTGGTCCACTACTACACTGAACCAATGACTGATCGAATACTGGTTGTGGGCGCCGCGGTAGTGGACGATCTGGAACGACCGACATTCTTACTGGTGGCGCGGAGGACAGCGCCCGAGAAGTTTGCTGGGCTTTGGGAATTTCCCGGTGGCAAAGTTGAGATCGGGGAGAGGGCCCAGGACGCCCTGCATCGTGAACTTAGAGAAGAACTGGGTGTTGAAGTGGTTCTGGGAGCGGAACTGGCAGGGCCCAGTCACAACGGATGGCCGCTTGACGGCAAAGCTGACATGCGGGTCTGGTTCGCGGAGATTTCAGCAGGGGCTCCCGAACCGCTGGAAGACCACGACGTGCTTGAATGGATGCCATTGGACGAGCGAAGCAGCGTGCTCGCCCTTGCCTGGATCCCAGCCGACGTACCCATTGTCCACGCGCTCTTGGAAAAAACCGGATTGCGGTCCCCTGGAAGCCCTGGTAGCAGCGTCAGCCATGGATCATGTGGGCAAGCATAGGCCGTGTCAGAAGAGGGTCGGCTGGCTTTGACGCACTGCTCCGCGGGGGCCTTTTGCGGAACCAGTTTGCTGTGTGGGCCTAGCCGTCGGCATGATCCCGGGGGGATACTCCGCCTCTTCAGCCCTTGGGTCCTCGGCAATCCGTCGATGGCTGAAGCCATGTGTGTCCTGAAAGCCGTGCCGTGCTTTGAAAAACCTGATACGGCTCGCTAGCCACTCCCTGTAATCACGTGATGCGTAGTGACCATCGCCGTAAAGCCGTCGATATTTTCCTGCCAGGTGAGGGTGGTGAGCGGCCAACCAGCCCATGAACCAGTCTTTTGTTCCCGGCTTCAGGTACAGCGCCCCGGCACTGACACCTGTTGCCCCAGCAGCGGCGAGTGCGCCGAACAGTGCGTCTAGGTCTTCGTCGCTGTCGGAGAGCCACGGCAGGATCGGCATCGCCATGACACCGCAGGGGAGGCCGGCCTCCCGCAGCCGGCTGATGAGTCGAAGGCGGGCACGGGGGCTGGGTGTACCAGGCTCCACCGCGGCCGCGAGTTCTTCGTTGGTCATGGCCAAGGAAATCCCGACGCCCACCGGGACCTGGGTAGCAGCACGTTTGAGCAGGGGAATGTCGCGGGCCAGCAGTGTTCCCTTGGTCAGGATGGAGAGTGGAGTTCCCGATTCAGCCAAGGCGTTGATGATGCCAGGCATCAGTGCGTAGCGGCCTTCTGCTCGCTGGTACGGGTCCGTGTTGGTTCCTAGTGCCACAGGAGGCCTTGTCCAGCTTGGCTTTGCCAGCTCCTTCCGCAGGACTTCGGCGATGTTGACCTTGACCACCACTTGGCTGTCGAAGTCGAGGCCTGCGTCAAAGTCGAGATAGGTATGGCTCTTGCGGGCAAAACAGTAAACGCACGCGTGGCTGCATCCACGGTAGGGGTTGATGGTCCATCCGAAGGGCATTTTTGACCCCGGTGGCACTTTGTTGAGCACCGATTTTGCGGTGACCTCGTGAAAAGTGACACCGGAGAACTCTGGGGTACTCACCGAGCGGAGAAGTCCTGCTATGGGTAGGAGCGCGGGGACTGCCGGTCTTGGGGCTGGCCCGGAAGCCGCAGCAGTGTTGGCACCCGCTGGTGTGTCCTGCGGAACGTCGGCTGTGAGCGACTGGGCATCCCATCTCATAGCTTCATTCGAATATATGTTCGACTAAAAGTCAAGGTGCCAGACCGGGCCGATAGGATGGCTCGATGATCCTCCTCACAGGTTTTGAACCATTTGGCGGCCAATCGACGAATCCCAGCTGGCCTGCGGCCCGGCAGGCTGCACGCGCCCTGCGGGCCAAGGGAATCGAGGCCATAGCCGTGGAGCTTCCCTGCGTTTTCGGTGAATCCCAGGCGGCACTGTATGCCGCGGTGGATGAGTACGAGCCGGACGTGGTCCTATGCGTTGGCCAGGCCTCGGGCAGGAGTGCCGTGTCCTTGGAGCGCGTGGCCATCAACTGTGACGACGCACGAATTGCTGACAACAGGGGAAATAGCCCAGTAGACAGCCCTGTGGTGAACGGCGGACCGACTGCCTACTTCAGTTCCCTGCCCATCAAGGCTGCCCTAGGATCGGTAAAGCAGGCCGGCATAGCCGTGGAGATCTCGCAGACAGCCGGGACATTCGTCTGTAACCACATTTTTTACTCCCTGATGCATCTTCTTGCAGCCAGGGATGGCGTCCGTGGTGGCTTCATCCATATACCCAGTGACCCGGGTCATGTGGCCGCGGGCAGCACAGTCCCCACGATGACCGTTGATATGGCTTCGGATGCGCTCGTGATCATCGCATTGACCACTCTGGGGACGACTGTGGATGTTCGGATATCGGCAGGTGCAACGCATTAGCAAGTGGCAGGGATGGCCTGCAACCTGAGTCAGGCAGCGGCCGGATCCACGCCCCAGGAGGCAGCGAGGCTGCAGGTAATGCCGACAGATCCAGCCTCGATGGAGAGTGGTTCGATGGCGGCCGCGCGCTGCATTGTGGCCATAGGGCCCGGGGCGTTGCCGCGCTCAACTTCAGACAGGGATGTGACAGGTCCCAAGCTCACACCTGCAAGCTGGGCCAACTGCTGGGCGGCGGAAAGTGCGTCCTCCCACGCCAGCGCCCTGGCCCGCGCCCGGAGTGCGGCCGGATCGGCAAATCCCAGGTCCAGTCCATTCAGCCGGACATCGTTCCCACCTGCCTGGACGGCAGCTGCAAGCGCCGCCGACGAACCGTCAAGGTTCCGCAGTTGGACGGTGACCGTGGCGGAGGCGACATAGCCGGTGACTTTTTGTCCCACTCCGTCCTGCCAGAGGACGTCGGCACGCACGTTGAGGCCGGACGTCCTCATGTCCTCGTTCTGCGCGCCGTGTTCCCGGAGCGCAGAGGATATTGCGCCAGATCTCTCTCCGGCCGCGGCATACGCTGCAGCAACGTCATCACGGCGGCATTCAACTCCGATGCTCATGGTCAGCAGATCCGGCACTGCCTCTGCTGTTCCTGTTCCTGTGACACTGATGTGTTCGCTCACGGTCATGCCTCGCTTTCCTGGAGAGGGTTTGTCCTGGCGACTGTACGGCGTCGCCGCAGGGAAAAGGGACGGGTTGGCGCCTGCCGGTAACCCCCAGCTTCCAAACCTGCCGACACTTCAAAAAAATTCGCTGACGCCGGATCCCCAGTGCGCAGCAGAGACCAGCCTGCCGCAGCGAAATAGAGTGGCAGGAAGGGAAGCCCCAAACATAGGGCGTACTGGGTGGCATGCCTGCCCTCGTGGAACAGGAGTGCCGGTGTGGCGTTCCGCGGGTCTGGCAGCGGCCGTCCCGTCTGGGATCGGAATACCACGACGTTACCCACGGTGAAAGCGCCGGCGACAGGCAGTTTCAATGACCATCCCGCGGCAAGGAGCAAACCTTCTGGTCCACTGACAATCTTTGTTCCTGCCCAGCGGGCCAGCCCAAGACCCAAGAGGGTGGAACCATTGACCAGGTTGGCCACGCGACGGAGTTGCTGGCCCGCTGTAAGGTCCGGGGTGTTGCTTGCCGTTCCGCGATGCCCTGTCATAGGAACATGCTAGTCACAGGTGAGGTGCGGCGGGTGATTTCACCTAGACTGGTAGGCAACGCCCGCCGGTCACCCTGGCGGGCTCGGACCATGCTCTTCGCCAGACTCTGCGGTAGTTCACCGATAGATTCAGGCACCAGAGCGCCCCCAGTTCCGTCAACGATGGACGTTTGCGCCGCAGATGTCCGCCGCGTCGGAACGGGAGCTCCACCAACTCACAGCTAAGAACAGTAGATGACTGAAACTTTGCCGGGCGCTGACGTCCCGAACCCACTGGACGAAGCCGCCATCACCGCTGCCGTCGATACAGCCGTTGCCGCGATTGACGGCGCCTCAACACTTGATGAACTCAAGGCTGTCAGACTGGCCCACGCGGGGGAGAAGTCCCCGCTGAGCCTGGCCAACCGTGAGATCGGCAAGCTGGACAAAGCAGACAAAGCGGCCGCCGGAAAGCTCATGGGAAGTTCACGCGGCCGGATCAATAAGGCGCTCGCCGCGCGGACTGTTGTCCTTGAGGCAGAAAATGACGCGCGGATCCTGGTCGAGGAAACAGTGGACGTCACGGCAGCCCCTTGCCGTCGTAGGGCTGGCGCCAGACACCCACTCTCCACGCTGCAGGACCGCGTAAGTGACATTTTTGTCGGGATGGGTTGGGAAATTGCGGAAGGTCCAGAAGTCGAATCCGAATGGTTCAACTTCGATGCCCTGAACTTCAAGCCTGACCACCCGGCCCGAGAAATGCAGGACACCTTTTTTGTCGAGCCCCCCGAGGCCCACCTGCTGATGCGGACCCACACGTCACCCGTGCAGGTACGGTCCATGCTTGAGCGCGCGGTACCGATCTACGTGCTCTGCCCGGGCAAGGTGTTTCGCACCGATGAGCTCGACTCTACCCACACGCCGGTGTTCCACCAGTTCGAGGGCCTGGCCATCGACAGGAACCTGAGCATGGCCGACCTCCGCGGAACGCTGGAGCACTTCGCCCGTCAGATGTTCGGCGAGGCTGCTCAGATCCGTCTGCGGCCCAACTACTTCCCTTTCACGGAACCCTCCGCAGAGCTGGATATCTGGCACCCCGGTGCAAAGGGGGGCCCACGCTGGATCGAATGGGGCGGCTGCGGCATGGTCAATCCCAATGTGCTCCGCGCTGCGGGCATCGATCCAGACATCTATTCAGGTTTTGCCTTCGGCATGGGAATTGAGCGGACGCTCATGTTCCGCAACGAGGTCGCGGACATGCGCGACATGATCGAAGGCGACGTACGTTTCAGCGAGCACTTCGGGATGGAGATCTAACAGTGCGTATTCCCCTTTCCTGGCTGCGCGAATTTGCCCAGGTACCGGCCGGTTCATCGGCCGAAGACGTCATGGAAGAACTGGTCAAGGTGGGCTTCGAGGAAGAAGACGTCCACCGTCCCACAGATACGCTGCAGGGCCCCGTAGTTGTGGGGCAGGTTCTCAGCCTGGTCAAGGAACCCCAGACCAATGGAAAGACCATTAACTGGTGCCAGGTCCGGGTTGTTCCAGAGGGCCAGGAGCAGAGCCTCACTGGCGATGGCATTGACCCTTCTGGCGTTCAGGGCATCATCTGTGGAGCCCACAATTTTGTGGAGGGCGACAAGGTGGTGGTGACCCTGCCCGGAGCTGTCCTGCCAGGGGATTTTAGGATTTCTGCCCGAAAGACCTATGGCCATCTCTCCGCCGGCATGATTGCTTCGGTCCGGGAACTGGGGATCGGCGATGACCACGACGGCATTTTGGTGCTCTCCCGAATCGGACTGGACCCTGAGATCGGATCCGACGCTCTGGAACTGCTGGGCCTCTACGATCAGGCTGCCGAAATCAATGTCACGCCTGATCGCAGCTACGCATTTTCCCTGCGGGGCGTCGCACGCGAGTATGCGCACGCGACCGGCACCTCGTTCACGGATCCGGCGTCGTTGGTCTCTGCTCCCAGTACCCTCACTGGCGGCTTCGACGTTGAGCTCCATGATGATGCACCGATCTACGGAATCCCTGGCTGCGACAGGTTCGTTGCCCGCACAGTAACGGGAGTGGACGCGACGCGTCCCACCCCGCAGTGGATGGTGTCCCGGCTGCGGCTTGCAGGTATCAGGTCCATTTCCCTTCCTGTGGACATCTCCAACTACGTCATGCTGGAGTTGGGACAGCCCAATCACTGTTATGACCTGGACAGGCTCACAGGCTCAATCGTGGTACGTCGAGCAACAGCTGGCGAGAAACTCACCACCCTTGACGGCAGGGAACGGACACTCAACACAGAAGACCTGCTGATCACCGATGCCTCAGGCGCTATTGGAATTGCTGGCGTCATGGGCGGTGCCCACACTGAAGTCTCTGGTGGGACCACGTCCATCCTGATCGAGGCTGCCCATTTCGACGCCGTTTCGGTGGCCCGGTCGCGTCGTCGCCACAAGCTCCCCTCCGAGGCATCCAAACGCTTCGAGCGGGGCGTTGACTGGAACCTGGCCGGTATTGCCGCTCAGCGCGTCGTTGACCTGCTCGTCGAGTTGGCCGGTGCTACCGCCGAGGCGACAGGAACTGATGTTGGAAAGGCTCCTGAGCCAGTCGTGATCGACCTTCCGGAGGCTTTCGCAGCTGCCCGGATTGGTATCGAGTTCACCGAACAGCAGATCACACAGGCGCTTGAAGACATCGGAGCCCAGGTTGAGCGGACCGCCACGGGATATTCCGTCACGGCGCCTTCCTGGCGGCACGACCTGGAGACTCGTGAGGATCTCTCTGAGGAAATTGCCCGGTTGGTGGGCTACGACCAGATTCCGGCGACTCTGCCAGTTGCTCCTCCAGGGCGTGGCCTATCCCGCACCCAGCAGCAGAAGCGGAGGCTTTTGCAGGCCCTGGCCGATTCTGGGCTGACGGAAATTCTTGCGTACCCCTTTGTCTCCAGCGCGGCCAATGCAACGTTTGGCACTGCTGCGGGTGAGGCTCCGCGTGCCCTGAAACTCGCGAATCCCATCAGCGAGGAACAGGGCTGGCTGCGGACCTCCCTGCTGCCAGGCTTGTTGGAGGTTGCGCGTCGCAACCACTCCCGTGGATTCCGTGACCTTGCACTCTTCGAAGCTGGCGCAGTGTTCCTGCCCGGCGCCCGCTTGGGCACCGCCGCGATCCCGCCGCTGGGGATCAGGCCGGAGGAAGAGGTCCTTGACGGGCTGTACGACGGCGTTCCGCACCAGCCGCTGCATGTTGCCGCAGTTCTCACTGGCGTCGACTCGCCCGCTGGTGCCGGGCACCAGCCCCGTCCCTGGGACTGGGCTGACGGCGTCGACGTCGCCCGTCTTGCTGCCGACATTCTCGGTGTGGAACTGGTCGTTACCCAGGGTGCCCACCAGGCGTTCCACCCTGGCCGGACAGCGCAGCTGTCGCTGCGTAGCGGCGAGGTCGTTGGCTATGCGGGGGAGCTGCACCCGAAGCTGCTGGCATCGTCCGACATGCCAGCCCGAAGTGTGGCCGTGGAGTTCGACGCCGATCAGTTGTTCGCAGCCACTGCTGACGTGATTGTGGCCAAACCACTTTCTACTTTCCCGGTGGCAACTCAGGACGTAGCGCTTGTGGTGGCGCAGGAGATTCCTGCTGATGAGGTGTTGGCTGCGCTCCGCGAAGGTGCTGGGGAATTGCTAGAAGATGTTGCGCTCTTTGATGTGTATGCGGGGGAGCGCATTGGGGAGGGCCTGAAATCCCTGGCGTTCGGTCTTCGGTTCCGGGCCCCTGACCGGACCCTCACGGCGGATGAGGCATCAGCGGCCCGTGAGGGTGCTGTTGCCCTGGCTGCGGAACGCTGTGGTGCTGTCCAGCGCTAAATGTCCGTTTGCTGGTGTTCCGGTGACGGCCGGAGAATCCTTGTAACCCCAGTGGTTGCAGGGATTCTCCCTTGCCTGGCCGAAATGCCCATTCGCGTGGGCGCCCTGACAGGAAAAGCAGTGTGGCCAACATCGGGCTAGTGGATGAGGGCCTTGAGCAGGACGATGCCCACGCCCAGCAACGCCGTCGCGCTCCCCATGGTCAGACGCTGCGAGAGTTTTTGGGTCCAGGAGCCGGCGGACACGTATCCGAGCACTCCCAGCAGAACCACGTCCACCCAGAGCGCGGTCCACAGGGCTATCTCATCGCCAATCAGGTTGATTACTCCGAGCAACACGATGGCCAGGGGAAGCACCGCTGCAATAAGCATCCCTAGGGAATGCACCAGTGCGTACTGCATCGATTCGTGGATCGGGGATTTCCTGTCGGGCACGTGGCTCAGGCGCGCAACACCAGTAGCAAAAAGGTGGGCAAGCCAAAAAACTGCAACCGTGATGAGAACTTTGATGAACACATCCCGGGACGTCACGTCGTAGCGGTCCGTGACCATCAACAGTGCCGAGACCATGATCAGCCCGTACACCGCTGACTCGGAAAAGAAGTCTGCTTTGCGAAGCTTGTAGCCCACAACGCCCCCTGATCGGAAGTCTCCCTGCCTTAACCCAGCAACAGATGTCCATGAGCATATCGAGAAAATGTGCGGGCGATGGATCGGTAACCATATTGCTGGGTGTTGGTGTGCCCTTCTTTTCGCCACCGTTGTGCCCTACGGTGCGGTCCGCTTCCTGTCTCCCGGTGTTCCTGTCGCGGTTGGCAGATGGATTTTGATGCGCAGGCCGCCGGCGGGACGGGGTGAGAGAGTGAGCGTCCCGTTGTGTGCATGGGCAATACTCTTCACAATTGCCAACCCGAGACCGACGCCGGGATGGTCACCGGTCCGCGTGCGGTCCGAGCCGCGCCGAAATCTTTCGGTGAGAGTCGCAGCCAGTTTTTCTGTGACTATCTCACCTGTGTTCTCGACAATGAGGGTGGTGGTATCGGCGCTGTTCGTGGTGCTCAACCACATCACTCCGTGCAGCGGGATGTTGTGCACGATTGCGTTGTGTAGGAGATTTGTCACCATGTGAAGCAGGAGTGGGTGTGAGCCAAACGTTGGGGTAAAGGTGATGGCAGTTTTTATGGCGACACCGCGTTTTTCCGCAAGAGGAAAGAGTGTTTCGATGGCTTCTTCCACGAGTAGGGAAAGGTCCACCTGTTCTCTCGCAAAGGTTTTTTGGTCCGCCCGCGTCAGGAGCAGAAGTGCTTCAGTGAGGTCGATGGCACGGGCGTTGACGGTCCCGAGACGTGCGATGAGTTCGGTGGCGTCGCGGTGGGGGTCGTTTGCTGCCACGTTGAGCAAAGCCTGTGTTATTGCCAGCGGTGTACGGAGTTCGTGGGAAGCATTGGCCGCGAACCGCTGTTGTTCGGCCACTTGCACTTCAAGCTGTTCCAGCATCGCGTCGAAAGAATCTGCAAGTTCGCGGAACTCGTCCCTGCGGCCTTCCAATCTGATCCGGTGAGAAAGCGACCCCCTCGCGGCGATACGGGTTGCACTGGTGATTCTGGACAGTGGCGCGAGCATGCGGCCGGCGAGGAGCCAGCCTCCCAGAAATCCGAAAATGAGCAGGACGGCCAGTACGGTGACAGCTGCTGGCCCGAAGGCGCGTTGAAGGTCAGAGCGGTTGGGGACGAAGCCAAGAGGGCTGTCAATCGCACCGGCAGGGACGTATCGCAAAAGGAAGACCCAGACGACAGTGAGCAGCAAACCGCCCGCGACCATGAGGAATCCGACGTAACTAAGGGTGAGTTTGAGCCGAACGCTCATCCCTGGGGCTCTATGCACGTCAGTGCCCGTTCATTCCCGGCGCCGGTGTCGATGCGGTACCCGACACCCGAAACCGTAGCGATGACCCAGGGCTCGCCGAGGCGTTTGCGCAGTGCCGAGACAGTGATGCGGACGGCATTGGTGAAGGGATCGGCATTCTCGTCCCAGGCTCGTTCTAGGAGTTCTTCGGCGCTGACAATACCGCCTCCGGCTGCGACAAGTACTTCCAGGACAGCGAACTGCTTCCTTGTGAGGCCAACATAGCTACCGTCTCGGTACACTTCACGACGGAAGGGATCCAGCCGAAGCCCGGCAATTTCCTGGACGGGCGGTCTGTGGTGTGCCCGCCGACGGTTCAGGGCGCGGAGCCTGAGGACTAGTTCTTGAAGTTCGAATGGCTTGGTGAGGTAGTCATCGGCGCCGAGTCCGAATCCGGATGCTTTCTCATCAAGGCGGTCCGCGGCAGTGAGCATGAGGATGGGCATACCACTGCCTGAAGCCACAATGCCGCGGGCAATCTCGTCCCCCGATGGCCCCGGGATGTCGCGGTCGAGGATCGCGATGTCGTAGCTGGTGACGCTCAGTAGTTCTTGGGCGATATGTCCATCGCTGGCGATGTCGGCCGCAATCGCTTCCAGCCTTAGCCCGTCGCGAATAGCTTCTGCCATATAGGGCTCGTCTTCGACGATTAACACACGCATGCTCCCATGCTATGAGGTGTGACATGTCGTTGGCGTATGGAAAACCTCATACGCTCTGGCATCACCGCAAAGACTTGACTGGCGGCATGTCACATCACGAACCACTAAGAACAAAACGCCGACGGAATCTCTTGACGATCTTCACCATCTTGACTGCCATCGCTGCTCTGGTGGCTGTCCATTCAGTAATCGGGGGAGGAAGATTCTTCTCTGGCGGCGACGTTCCAACGGAAACAACTGTCGTCTCCGATGTCCCGGCAGTTTCCAACCTGGACCCGGCCCTGCGCGCTGCCCTGGGCCGGGCCTCTACTGAAGCATCTAGGGCCGGAATTACGCTTTACATCACAAGTGGGTGGCGTTCGGCGGATTTCCAGCGCAAACTTCTCCAGGAAGCTGTCGCCACCTATGGTTCCAAAGAAGAAGCTTCCCGTTGGGTGGCAACCGCAAAAACATCCGCTCATGTGTCTGGCGAAGCGGTTGATATTGGGTCCTGGGACGCGAGCGCCTGGCTCGCCACACATGGGGCGAAATACGGCTTGTGCCAGATCTACGACAACGAGGCCTGGCACTTTGAACTACGGTCCGACGCGCCAGTCGAGGGGTGTCCAGCCACGTACTTCGATCCCACCTACGATCCAAGGATGAAGTGACCATCGCCGTCGGCAGAAACGACGTTAACCACGTCCTGGGCATCGTTGAGGATTCCAGCAGCAGTCTTCTCCGGGGGACCTGTGCTGTACGGCGGCGCCACTAGGTGCTGGAGCGTGCCTGGTTGAGACAGACGTTTTTCCGTCGCGGTGCAGCAGTAGGTTCTGTAGAACACGCCTCAGGACATGCCAGCACGGGACAGTACCGCAGCAGCCGCGCGAGAGGCGAGGTGTCCCAGGATCATGGACACATTTCCTTCGATGTCCACGCTTGACTGTTGGTGAATCCGCGATCCTGGTAGTCTGCACCGTCATGGAACTCGCTGCTGACGCCTTGGAGAATTACGTTGCTGTACTTTTTTCGTGAAGCACTGGAGGTCAAGGATTCCACGGTGGGACGTCGCATCTACGGTTACGTTTCGGCGATCATTGTTCTCGCTGTAGCCGTCGGTAGCATTCTCGTGGGCACCTCCCCATGGTTTTTTGTCGTCATTGGCATGGCGGGCCTGTCACTCGATTTCTTTCTGGTTCGATCGTGGATCAACAAGAAATTACTGCTTGATGCGACAGAATCACTCTAATCGGCATCGGCGCAGGACATGGAAAGCGATGCGAGCCATGACATCAACATCGTCCGCTGGAGGGCGGTGCCTGCGAGCCCGTGGAGCCTCGGGATGCCCAGCCCAGGCCCCGGCCCGAAAATAGCTCTCAGACGGTCCGTCGTGCTCATGAACCTGACGACAGACCTCTGTTTCTCTGCCATTGCACTGCCCCTTTTTCCGCGGTGCCCGCCACGCCGACTATAGGGTGCGGGGGCGGCCGGGACGATAGGGGCATTGGACCTGAATGGTCCATGGATCTGGCGCAGCAATGCTCACCACCGGAACAGGGGGCCACGCAACCGCTTAGTCCAGGGGTCTCTTCATGGCAGTGCAGGCAGTTCCTCCTGGAACAACCACGGGTGCAGCAGCGCTTCGACGTCAAGCCCGGTGACGCGCTTACCCGTCAGCAGGAATTCAGCCGTCGAAACGGAACCGTGCGACCGTGTCCGCGTCCACTCGTGGAGGAGCGCAAAAAAAGCGATATCCCCACAGGCCTGCCTGAGCACGTGGAGCGCAAGCGCACCGCGCTTGTAGACCCGGTCGTCAAACATCAGTTCCGGTCCGGGGTCTCCGATTATCAGGTCTTCCTCGTCTTCGGCCAGGCCCTTCCAGGCAGACCGTGCACGCTGGACAACGCTGTGGGATCCACTTTCCTCTGACCACAGCCATTCCGCGTAGCAGGCGAAACCTTCATGGAGCCAGATATCTCGCCATGCAGCCAGGGTCAGGGAGTTGCCGAACCATTGGTGCGAGAGTTCGTGGGCAATGAGTCGCTGCGATTCCCAATCAGGTGTGAGGTGGTTCCGTCCAATGATTGACAGGGATTGCGCTTCCAACGGGATTTCCAGATCGTCGTCTGCCACCACCACCGTGTAGTCCTCAAAGGGATAGGGACCGAAGCTGCGCACAAAGAGGCGCATCATTTCAGGCTGGCGACGCAGTCCCGCAAGCGCCGCCGTCGAGAGTTCAGCACTGACGGCTACCTTCTGTGGAACTCCTGGCCCGTTGTCGGACATGCTGATCAGGGCGTAGCGGCCAATCTGGACCGTGGCCAGGTAGGTGGCCATCGGTTCGTCCTGTTCGTACACCCAGGTCTCACGGCTGGACTTTCGCGTGTGGCTGGTGAGGCGACCATTGCTGACAGCACGGTAGTCGGCGTCGGTGGTCACAGCGATCCGGTAACTGGACTTGTGGCGGGGGTGGTCATTGCAGGGAAACCACGACGGCGCGCCGTTAGGCTGCCCGGCAACCAGCACACCGTCAGTCAGTTCCTCCCACCCCACGTCGCCCCACAGCCCCCTGCGTGGCTCCGGGTTTCCTTCGTAGCGGATCTCCAGCCTGGACGTCTTACCGGGGACCAACGCGGTTTCCGGGGTTACAACCAGCTGTTCGGCCCGCTGGTTGAATCGACGGACTTTCTTGCCGTCCAGCAGGACTTTCACAACGCGTAGCCCAGCAAGGTCAAGGACGACGGCGGCCATCTCGCATTGCGCCGTCACGTCCAGGACAGCGCGACCGGAGAGGCGGTTGCTGGCGAGCTTGTAGTCCAGCTCAAGATCGTAGTGAAGGACACGGTACGCCTCGGTGCCCTGATCTGGCATGTAGGGATCCGCTGGTGCGAGGGAAACGTTGGAAGAACTCATGGAAGCCTTAGTGTTCTGGGCGGGTTGCTTTTTCTGCTGACGCGGCGGATGGGCCGGTCCACGGACTGACCGGGTTGCCCATCCAGTAGGTTCCGGCAGGAATGTGTTCACCGCGCATCACCAGCGATGCTGGTCCCACGGTACCGCCGGCGCCAATGGCTGCCTGGGGCAGGATGACTCCATGCGGGCCCATCGTTGCCCCGTCCTGAAGCGTAACAGTGTCGATGCTCATGATTCTGTCGTGGAAGAGGTGGGTCTGGACCACACAGCCCCGGTTGACGGTGGAATTCGCCCCGAGGGTCACAAGATCCGCCTCGGGCAACCAATAGCTCTCGCACCACACACCGCTGCCAATTTTTGCCCCGAGGCCCCGCAGCCACCAAACCAGGGCAGGCGTTCCGGAAGCTGCGCGGGCAAACCAGGGTGCAGTGACAAGCTCAACGAAAGTATCAACTACCTCGTTGCGCCAGATGAAGGAGCTCCAGAGGGCATGCTCACCAGGGTCGATCCGGCCCACCAGAACCCACTTGGCCACCAGCGCCGAAAGTGCGGCCACAGCACCAGCGGCCAGCATCACCAACCCACCCAGGGCAGCTGCTGCGCCATATCCAAGCCACTGCGAAAGGGCGTCGAAGGCCAGCAGCACGCCTGCGGCAATGCCCACAGTGAGGATTACTGGGATGAACCGGCACAGTTCCCAGCAGGCGCGTGCAACCTTGAGCTTTCGGGTGGGCGTATAGGTAACGGAATCGTCCGAGGCAATGGCCGTCCGGCGGAGGCGCACCGGGGGGCTACCGAGCCAGGAGGTACCCGATTTTGCCTTGGCGGGAGTTGCGGAGAGGACAGCCACCAGTGAGTTCTTGGGGACGCTGCGCCCAGCAGCCGTCATGCCTGAGTTGCCCAAAAACGATCGCTTCCCTATTTTGGCCGGTGCAATCCTCAGCCAGCCACCACCTAGTTCGTAGGAGGCCACCATGGTGTCGTCGGCCAGGAACGCGCCCTCGCCCACGGTGGTCATCTTCGGGAGCAGCAGAACCGTGGAGGCCTCCACATTTTTGCCGATTTTTGCCCCCAGCAGCCTGAGCCATACCGGCGTGAACAAGCTGGCGTAAATCGGGAAGAGGAGCTCGCGGGCCAGGTCTAGAACCCGTTCCGTGGCCCACACCTGCCACCCGATCCGGCTCCGTACCCGGTAGCGGCCTTCGGTCAGTCCAAGTCCGAGCAGCCTGGTGACGGCCAGGATCAGCAACAGTGTTCCCATGAACCAGACCAGTGCAGCCAAGGGGAGTGCGGCGAATACCTGTGGCCAGGCCGAGCTGAGTGAGGTGCTGTTCCGCAGGAACGGGAGGACAACTGAAGCGGCAGCCAACGCTGCCACGATGGGGATCAATGCCAAGAAAGCTGAGGCTGCAGCGAAGGCGGCAGACCATAACCAGCTGTGCAACGGGCCCTCTGTGGAATGCTCTGGCCAATCATTTTTGGCCTTTCCTGTCCGGCGGGCAGGGGATCCCGCCACGCTCTGACCCGCCTTGACCTTGCCCAGGACCGCCGATCCTGCCTCCACGCGAGCGCCCGCACCGACTCTGGCGCCCGGCATCAGGGTGCTTCGGGCGCCCACTGTGGCACCCGCGCCAATCCGGACAGAACCGATCAGGACAGAATCCCCGTCGATCCACCAGCCGGATAGATCAACTTCGGGCTCCACATTAGCCCCGCTGCCCAGTGCGAGCATTCCGGTCACGGGCGGGAGGGAGTGCAGGTGGACATCGCGGCCAATGCTGGCACCCAGGGCCCTGGCATAGTAGGGAACCCAGGGAGCGCTGGCGAGGCTGACGGCCCCTGCAAGGTCCTGGATCTGCTCGGCCAGCCAAAGGCGCAGGTGGACGCGGCCGGACCGTGGATACCGTCCGGGTGCAACTCCGCGCAGCAGGACCCTGGCAGCCACCACGGCAATGGCCATCCGGCCAGCTGGGCTAACAAAGACGAGCCATGAGGCAATGACCCACCACCAAGAAACGGTTGCCGCTGCACTGAAACCCGCAAACGTGGCGAGGAGATTGTTGCCAGCCATCAAATAGGTCAGCCACCGCATACCCACCAGGACGTGCAGTGGGATGCCCATCAGGGTCTGGAAAATTTGGGACTTCAGAGTAGTGGGACGTACTCGGCGGATTGCCGCCGGAACGGCTGCCACGCCGCCGGGCAGGGACAGCCGGGCGACGTCGATCAGGGCGCCAATGCGTGGGGTCGCGTAAATGTCAGCGACTGTGATGCTTGGGTAGCGTACGCGGAGGGCGGATACCAGTTGCGCCGCCGCGAGGGAGCCGCCGCCGAAAGCGAAAAAATCGGCGTCGAGGGTTGCTACGGGGCTGCCCAGTACGGCTGACCACTGCTCGGTTATCCACTGGGAATCATCGGGCAGGTTCAGGGGGGCAGCATCGACGTCGGCGCCACGTGCACCGGCCAGTGGCCAGGGCAGCGCATGGCGGTCGACTTTGCCGCTGGTTTTCGTGGGAAGCGAATCCACCAGCGTCAGGAGGGGGATCAATGCAGCTGGCAGTGCCTCACCCAGCAACGTCCGCAGGTGGGACAGATCCGGTGGGACGGCCGTTTCTGCAGCAAGGTAACCCACCAGTATCTGATTTCCGGCAGCTGTGGTCTGTACGGCCGCTGCAGCTCCCCGGACCCCGGGCAACGACTGGAGCGCTGCGTCGACTTCGCCAAGTTCAATCCGGCGACCACCAAGCTTGACCTGTTCGTCTGCCCGGCCCATGAAGATCAGGCCCAGTGCCTCAAACCGGACCAGGTCACCGGACCGGTACGCCCGGTCCCACCCCAGGGTCTCCATGGGCGCATACTTCTCCGCATCCTTGGCGGGATCAAGATATCTGGCAAGTCCCACGCCACCGATAATCAGCTCGCCGATCTCTCCCTCAGCCACGGGTATACCGTCCCCGTTCACAATGGCCAGGTCCCAGCCGTCCAGTGGTAGCCCGATCCTCACGGGGTCCATGCCTGTGAGCGGTGCTGCGCAGGCCACGACAGTTGCCTCCGTAGGTCCGTATGTGTTCCACACTTCGCGGCCCTCCACTGCGAGGCGTGCTGCAAGTTCGGGCGGGCAGGCTTCTCCGCCAAAAATCAGCAGGCGCACGTTCTCCAAGGCCTCGGCAGGCCACAACGCCGCCAGGGTTGGCACCGTCGACACCACGGTGATGCCGTGGCTGATGAGCCAGGGACCGAGATCCATCCCGGTACGGACCAGTGCGCGGGGTGCAGGCACCAGGCAGGCGCCGTGCCGCCAGGCAAGCCACATTTCTTCGCAGGAAGCATCAAAAGCTACCGAGAGTCCGGCAAGGACGCGGTCGTGGACGCCAATTGGTTCTTCCTGCAGGAAGAGCCGGGCCTCGGCATCAACAAAGGCAGCGGAGGACCTATGTGGAACCGCAACCCCCTTGGGAGTCCCGGTAGAGCCGGAGGTGAAGATGACCCAGGCATCGTCGTCCGGCTCTGCAGGTCGGGGTGTCGGAAAAGGAGTAGGTCTGGTTCCCACCCTGCTGATGGCTCCGTCTGCGCCGAGGACGGCTGCCACCTGCGCCTCACCGAAGACCAGGCGCGCGCGTTCCTCGGGGTCGTCGGCATCCACTGGTACGTAGGCGCCGCCAATCAGCAGGACAGCCAAAATCGAGACATACAGTTCGTTGCTTCCGGACGGGATCCGGATGCCAATACGGTCCCCGGCCCCGAGGCCTGCGTGGTGCAGGCGCCGTCCCTTGGCTTTGACGGCTGCCATCAATTGCGCATAACTGAGCGAGGCGGTGCCGTCATCGAGTGCTGAGGCATCGGGGTGGAGCCTGAGTGTCTCGTCCAGGATGTCGATCAGCGTTCGGACGGGCGGGGCGGCAACGGCCCCTGGCAGCTGCGGGAAATGGCGCTCCCGTTGCGACGGCTGGACAGCCTGAATTTTCTCAGTCACTGATGCAGTGTTCCCCGGGAACATGAACGGAAAGTGTCGGAGGGCAATGGAGCATCAGCGTGCCGGAGCTTAGTTTTCATGGGCCGGTACCAGCAGGAGTTTGCCGGTGGTCCGGCGGGCGGCCAGGTCCTCATGGGCCTGCGCGGCATCGGACAGTGGGTAGCTCCCACCAATCCGCACTGCCAGGCTGCCCTCTGCGGCCGCGGCGAAAATTTCCGCAGAACGCCAGCGTCGTTCCTGGGCATTAAGTAGGTGATCGGCCAGCGTGGGACGGGTCAGGAAGAGACTGCCGCCGGTATTGAGCCGCTGTGGATCGAAGGGAGGGACGGGTCCTGAAGCGCCACCAAAGAGAACCATTGTTCCCCTGGTGCGAAGGCTTTTCAGTGAATCGTCGAACGTGTCTTTGCCGACGCCGTCGTACACCACATCAACGCCCACCCCATCGGTAATGTCCAGCACAGTCGTTGCAAAATTGGTGTAGCGGAGCACCTCGTCAGCGCCTGCGGAACGGGCCAGGGTTTCCTTAACATCGGTGGATACGGTGGTAAGGACCCGGGCGCCGCGCGTCTTGAGCAGCTGAATCAAGAGCAGGCCCACACCGCCGGCACCGGCGTGTGTCAGGACTGTCTGACCAGGCTCCACGCGGTAGGTGGAGTTGATGAGGTAGTGGGCCGTCATGCCCTGGAGGGGGAGTGCGGCTGCTGATGCGTCGTCCAGCCCGTCCGGGACCGGAAGTGCTTTGTCCTGGTCCAGGAGCGTGTACTCGGCGTAGCAGTTTGTGCCCTCGGCCGTTGCCACCCGGTCGCCAGGTGAGTAGTCCTTGACGCCGGGTCCAACCGCCTCCACGGTTCCAGCCATTTCCGAGCCGGGGATGAACGGGTACTGCACGGTGTAGACGCCGCTGCGCTGGTACGTGTCAATGAAGTTCACTCCGGCCGCGGCTACTTTCACCAGGAGTTGGCCCGGTCCGGGGCTGGGGCGCTCAGTTTCAACAGACTTCAGGACATCCGGGCCACCGGCCTGTGCCGCGCGTAGTGCTTGCATCATGGGGTTCTCCTTCGCTGGACAGGTTGCTGGCTGCGCTCGCGTTCTCCAGCAATCCTAGGTAGGGATGGACCGCTCGTGAAGCGACGGGCGTCCGAGGCCTTGAGTGTGACAGGTTGCGACGGGCCCGGATTCCATGCCGCGAGTGCATAAATATCGGGACAAGTGAATATGTTTGCTGTACGATGAGGCAATGACTATTTCTGTAGCCGTCTCCGGTGCCAGTGGCTATGCCGGGGGCGAAGTCCTCCGCCTGCTGGTTGGACACCCCGACGTGACAATCGGCGCCATCACCGCCCACAGTAGCGCAGGCTCCAGGCTGGGAGAGCTGCAGCCACACCTCCACGACCTCGCAGACCGGATCCTTGAAGAGACCACTGTTGAGAATTTGGCAGGCCACGACGTCGTCTTCCTGGCGCTGCCACACGGAGCCTCCGCGGCGATTGCTGCGCAGTTGCCCGCCGGGACACTGGTGATTGACGCTGGAGCAGACCACCGGTTGCAGGACCCTGCAGCCTGGGAGAAGTTCTACGGTTCCCCGCACGCCGGGACCTGGCCCTATGGCCTTCCGGAGCTCCCAGGGCATCGCGAGCAACTTCGTGGTGCACGCCGCATCGCAGTCCCTGGCTGCTACCCGACATCGACGCTGCTGGCCCTCGCCCCGGGTTTTACCGCAGGGCTACTGGAGCACGACGACGTCGTGGTCGTTGCGGCGTCCGGCACCTCCGGCGCGGGCAAGGCCGCGAAAGTGAACCTGATCGGTTCCGAGGTCATGGGGTCCATGAGTCCCTATGGGGTAGGCGGGGGGCATCGGCATACGCCGGAAATCGAGCAGGGCCTCAGCGCCGCCGCTGGAGCACCCGTGACCATCTCCTTCACACCCACCCTCGCTCCCATGAGCCGGGGAATCCTCACCACTGCGACGGCAAAGGTCAAGGCTGGGGTGAGTGCAGAGGATCTTCGGCAGGCCTGGAGTGACGCCTACGGCGAGGAACCCTTCATCCATCTGCTCCCCGAGGGGCAGTGGCCAGCGACGAAGTCGGTCCAAGGGTCCAACCATGCGGTACTCCAGCTGGTCTTTGACCCACATGTGGGACGTGTCATTGTCAGCTGCGCTATCGACAACCTCACCAAGGGAACTGCCGGCGGCGCCGTCCAGTCCATGAACATAGCACTAGGCCTGCCTGAATCGGCTGGCCTCCACCTGCAGGGAGTAGCACCATGAGTATCACAGCACCTCGGGGCTTCCGAGCCTCAGGAATAACAGCCGGCCTCAAGGCCTCAGGCAAGCCCGACATGGCGTTGGTGGTCAATGATGGTCCCGCAAAGGCCGCTGCTGCCGTGTTTACAGCCAACCGGGTGGCAGCCGCCCCCGTGCACTGGTCACGCCAGGTGGTATCGGATGGACGCGTTGACGCGGTGGTCCTGAACTCCGGTGGTGCCAACGCATGCACCGGGCCGCAGGGCTTCCAGAACACGCACAGCACTGCAGAAAAGGTAGCCGCGGCCCTGGGGATCTCCGCTACGGATGTTTTTGTCTGCTCTACGGGCTTGATTGGTGAACAGCTGCCCATGGACAAGGTCCTTCCTGGTGTTGAGGCCGCCACGGCAGCGCTCGCCGTTACGGGTGGCCCGGACGCGGCCGCTGCCATTATGACCACCGACACTGTGGCCAAGGAGGCGCTCTACATCGGCACTGATGCGTCAGGTCGAGAATTCAGCATCGGTGGCATGGCCAAGGGCGCCGGAATGCTCGCACCCGGACTGGCCACCATGCTGGTGGTCCTGACCACGGATGCGGACGTGGGACCGGACCTGCTGGAGGTTGCCCTGCGCGATGCCACACGGGTGACTTTTGACCGGACCGATTCTGATGGTTGCATGTCCACCAACGACACAGTGGTGCTGCTTGCCTCCGGTGCGTCCGGTGCTGTTCCGTCCGCTGACATTTTTGGTGCGGGACTGACCCAAGTCTGCGCCGATCTGGCACGCAAGCTCATTGGCGACGCCGAGGGCGCCAGCCACGACATAGCTATCCGAACAGTCAACGCCGCCTCGGAGAAGGATGCGGAAACCGTCAGCCGTTCCGTAGCACGGTCCAACCTGTTCAAGGCCGCAATCTTCGGGAAAGATCCAAACTGGGGCCGGGTGCTGTCCGCCGTGGGCACCACCGATGCAGCCTTCGACCCAGACCAGCTCAACGTGGCCATGAACGGCGTCCAGATCTGCCGGAATGGCTGCATTGGCGATGACAGGTCCCTGGTGGACCTGGAATCCCGTGAGGTCACGGTAGAGATTGATCTGCAGGCTGGAACCGCCGAAGCGACGATATGGACCAATGACCTCACGCACGACTACGTCCATGAAAACAGCGCCTACTCCAGCTGAGCATGCCCAGCCGTACAACTCCTGAGAGGATATCCACCCATGACCGCGCAAGCCCGCGAGAGCACGTCCATGCGTGCGGCCCAGAACAAGGCTGCAACGCTGATCGAGGCACTGCCTTGGATTCAGCGATTCGCGGGGACCACCATGGTGATCAAATATGGCGGCAACGCCATGGTCAACGACGACCTCCGAAGGGCTTTTGCCGAGGACATCGTGTTCTTGCACCATGTGGGAATCCGACCAGTGGTGGTGCACGGAGGCGGCCCGCAGATCAACGCCATGCTCAGCCGCTTGGGCATCGAGTCCGAGTTCAAGGGCGGCCTGCGGGTTACAACGCCGGAGGCAATGGATGTGGTCCGCATGGTGCTCACGGGCCAGGTAGGCCGCGAGCTGGTGGGGCTCATTAATTCCCACGGTCCCTACGCCGTGGGCATGTCAGGCGAAGACGGCGGGCTGCTGCGTGCAGTCCGGACCGGAACCACTGTCAACGGCGAAGAGATAGACCTGGGCCTGGTCGGTGAAGTGGTGGGCGTCAACCCGGCGGGAATACTCGATATCCTCGCCGCTGGCCGCATCCCCGTCATCTCCACAGTGGCTCCAGAGATTGCTCCGGCTGTGGGCGATCCGGAAGCAACGCGCCACCAGACCACCGGCCAGGTCCTCAACGTCAACGCCGATACGGCAGCTGCTGCGCTGGCAGAAGCGCTCGGTGCCTCCAAGCTGGTAATACTTACCGACGTCGAGGGTCTCTTCGCCAATTGGCCAGACCGATCATCGCTGGTTTCCTCGCTGACTGCCTCCGAGCTGCGGACGCTGCTTCCCTCGCTGGAATCGGGAATGATCCCCAAGATGCAGGCCTGCCTCAAAGCTGTGGACGGGGGTGTGGAGCGCGCGCATATTGTTGATGGCCGCCTTGCCCACTCCATGCTTTTGGAAACTTTCACCACCGCGGGCATCGGTACCCAGGTAGTCCCCGACCAGGAGTCAATGGCATGAGCGAGATCGACAAAACGCCCGTCACGGAATTGGTCGACGGCAGCCACCCCACCAGCGGCTCCGAATGGCTGGAACGCTACTCGGGGTCCCTTCTCGGGGTATTTGGCACGCCGCAGCGTGTGCTGGTCCGCGGGGCTGGCGCGTTGGTCTGGGACGCTGACGGACGTCAGTACCTGGACCTGCTGGGCGGAATCGCCGTTAATGCGCTGGGCCACGCGCACCCGTTTGTCACATCCGTGATCTCCAGCCAGTTGGCGACGCTGGGCCATGTGTCAAACTTTTTCACCAGCCCCACCCAGGTGGCCCTCGCAGAAAAGCTTCTCGAGCTGACGGGCGCGCCAACGGGGTCCAAGGTCTTTTTCAGCAATTCCGGAGCGGAGGCCAACGAGGCAGCTTTTAAGCTGGCACGGCTGAACAGCTCCCCGGGCGAGGGCACATCGCGAACCCGCATTGTGGCACTGGAAGGCGCTTTTCACGGACGCACCATGGGCGCCCTGGCCCTGACAGCAAAAAAAGCGTACAGGGAACCCTTCGAGCCCATGCCCGGCGGTGTCGAGCACGTTGCATTCGGAGACATCAACGCGCTCCGTTCGGCGGTGGACACCAGCGTCGCTGCGGTCTTCCTCGAACCGATCCAGGGCGAGGCCGGGGTCCGGCCACTGAGCGCCGAATACTTGCAGGCTGCACGCCAGATCACTCGTGAGGCCGGGGCCCTGCTGATTCTTGACGAGGTCCAGAGCGGCATGGGCCGCACCGGATCCTGGCTTGCCAGTTCCGCTGCGGGAATTACCCCGGATGCCGTGACCCTGGCCAAGGGGCTTGGCGGCGGCTTCCCGATCGGTGCGATGATCACCTTCGGTGAGCATGCATCATCGCTGATGTCTGCTGGACAGCACGGCACCACTTTTGGCGGAAACCCGGTAGCCACAGCCGCAGCACTGGCCACCCTGCATGTCCTGGAATCCCAGGGAATCCTCCGTGAGGCCCGCCACGTTGGCGATTATCTGCGTGCCGGGCTCGCTGCCATCGATGGGGTGACGGAGGTGCGCGGCGCGGGACTTCTGATTGGTTTCGACTTGGCTGCCGCCGTCGCGCCCGCCGTTGTTGTTGCCGCGCTGGAGGCTGGATTCATTGTTAACAGTCCCGCCCCGCACACCATCCGGCTGGCCCCGCCCCTGATCCTCACCACGGACCAGGCGGACCAATTCCTCACTGCATTCCCTGCCATTCTCCAGAGCGCGAAGGACACCCTGTGACCACAACAGCAACACGCCACTTTCTCAAGGACACTGATCTCACGGGTGCGGAGCAGGCGGAAGTCCTGGACCTTGCGCTGCGCATGAAGGCTGCCCCGTACAGTGTCCAGCCGTTCGCCGCGGAGGGAGCTGGCCGAAAAACAGTGGCGGTCATCTTCGACAAGACCTCCACCCGCACCAGGGTTTCTTTTGCCACCGGCATCGCAGACATGGGTGGCAACGCCTTGATCATCAACCCCGGCGAAGCGCAGATTGGGCATAAGGAATCCGTCACGGATACCGCCAAGGTCTTGGAGCGCATGGTCACCAGCATTGTATGGCGTACTGGAGCTCATGCAGGATTGGTGGAGATGGCGGAGAACGCCGCTGTTCCGGTCATCAACGCCCTCTGCGATGACTACCACCCGTGCCAACTCCTGGCCGATCTCCTCACGGTTCGTGAACACAAGGGTGAGCTCAAGGGCTTGACCATGGTCTATCTGGGGGATGCGGCCAACAACATGGCCAACTCCTACCTGCTGGCTGGGGTCACTGCAGGAATGCACGTCCGGATTGCCGGGCCTGAAGGGTATCTTCCTGACCCAGCAATAGTTGCCGCTGCCGAAGAGCGCGCCGCTGAAACCGGCGGCTCGGTCCTCATCACCACAGACGCCACCGAAGCGCTTACCGGGGCGGACGTTGTTGCCACTGACACGTGGGTCTCCATGGGGCAGGAGGCGGAAAAGGAACAGCGTATGCGGCTGTTCCAGGAGTATTCGGTGGACGATTCCGCCATGGCCAAAGCATCCCAGGGTGCCGTTGTGCTGCATTGCCTTCCGGCGTACCGGGGCTACGAGATTTCCGCCTCAGTTATTGACGGTCCGCAGTCAGTGGTCTGGGACGAGGCGGAGAACCGGCTGCATGCGCAGAAGGCTCTTATGGCCTGGCTGCTGCATCAGTCCGGCCTTGCCGTAGTGGCTGGTCTTCCCGCCCTTGGCGCCGCGACGGAGGCGGCTCAGGCGTGAGCGTTACCCCTTCCGGCACAGGCATCAGCCCGGCCACCAAGACGGCCAGGCAGGCGCGCATCACGGCCATCCTGACCGGGGAATCCGTTCGTTCGCAGGCTGAGCTGGCGGCGAGGCTGGCGGACGACGGCGTGCAGGTCACCCAGGCAACGCTCTCCCGTGACCTGGTGGAACTTGGTGCGGTACGGGTGCGCGGCACGGAAGGTGTACTTGTTTATGCCGTTCCTGGTGAGGGCGGTGAACGGGGGGCCAGAAGCGGTGTGGGCCAGGAGATCCTCGACGCCAGGCTGGAACGGCTGTGTGGTGAATTGCTGGTCAGCGCCGAAGCATCGGCAAACCTTGTTGTCCTCAGGACGCCGCCTGGAGCCGCCAACTTCCTTGCCCTAGCCATTGACCACTCGGTCATTCCTTCGGTGCTCGGCACCATTGCGGGCGATGACACCATTGTGCTGGTGGCACGCGATCCTGATGGTGGAACGGCGCTTGCCGCCAAGTTCCTGTCCATGGCCGAGACTACGCTGGGCTAGTCCGAAAAGGCGCTACTCGCTGGAGGCTCGGGCACGGGGGATCTGGCTGCACTGTCTAGAATGAGATGTCGGCCCCACGCGCCCGGCAGCTCAGCGCTCGGTCCCTGATCGACGCATCAGATCCTGGGATAGGAATCCTCATCAACACCCCCACAGGCCACGAACCGGACTGCTCCGGGCTGTCAGCCGTGTCCACCGAAGCCACGGAAGATTTCACAGCTCCATCCACCCGGGCGGACATGACACAGCCTGCCGCTGCGGGGCCGCTTGTGACCTGGGCCGTGGATGGGGAGAGCCGTTCTGCCCGGTGGCGTACGGCCAACGAGCGGCCAATGCCTGTCCGTGTGGAGGTTGTTGACGATTCCCTGACAGCAGATGACGCCAACCGGATGGCTTCCCAGGGAGTTGCCATGCTCTGGCTCGGTGACTTCCACAATGCCCGCCAGATCCTCAACGCACTGGACCGCAGGCTTGGTGGCGGAAAACGGAAAACTGCTGCGTCTCCTGCGGATGGGTTCTACCGTCACCGGCAATCGCGTTCACACCGGGCGCGAATCCTGGGGATGCTGCTTGTTCCGCTGAACCCCGGCCCAGTAGTGCCGCTGCGGCGTTCTCCGGACCTCCGCGCAGCCGCGCAGGAAGCGTACGGTGAGATCAGCGAACCGTCAGTGGTTTCGCTCCACGAGCTGGTGGGGGCTATTGGTGCACACGAATGGCGCAGGAACGGTGTTCCTGTTGCGGCACTGCAAGCCCGGATCCATCCGCACTACGGGACTTTTTTCCCCACCCGTAGCGAGTATGTGGATCTTGTGGCCCTTGCGCCGCTGCCGGCAACCACAGTGGCGTTCGACATTGGCACCGGAACCGGCGTGCTGGCAGCCGTATTGGCCCGCCGTGGCGTGCAGCGGGTGATAGCAACCGACAATGAGCCCAGGGCAATTTCCTGCGCTGCCGCGAACTTCACCACGCTGGGTGTTCAGGAGCAGGCAGAAGCGATCCTTGGTGATATGTTTCCAGCTGGCCGCGCGCCGCTGGTGGTCTGCAACCCGCCCTGGATTCCAGCCACGCCCCACTCGTCACTGGACAGCGCCGTTTATGATCCAGGGAGCCGGATGCTGCACCGTTTCCTGAGCGAGCTACCGGACCACCTGGATCCCGGGGGTGAAGGCTGGCTGGTGCTCTCGGACCTGGCGGAGCATCTTGGCCTGCGGACGCGCCTGGAACTCCTCGAAGCCATCAGTGCGGCCGGGCTCACCGTTCTGGACAGGCTGGATACCAAGCCCACGCACGCCAAGGCGTCGGACCCCAATGACCCACTCTTTGCTGCCAGGTCCGCAGAGGTTACGTCGCTGTGGAGGCTCGCAGCTACCTAGGATTCTGGCCTTGCACTGTATGTATATCTATGTAGACTTATGAATAATAATTAGTAAACGGTGTGCGTCATTGCGACGCGGCCCAGATCGAGGAGATTTTCCATGACTGAACGCATTGTTCTGGCCTACTCCGGTGGCCTTGATACGTCCGTAGCCATCGGTTGGATTGCCGAGGCAACAGGGGCAGAAGTCATTGCTGTCGCCGTCGATGTCGGGCAGGGCGGCGAGTCCTTGGAGACCATCCGCCAGCGCGCACTTGGATGCGGCGCCGTCGAGGCCTACGTTGCGGATGCCAGCGACGAGTTCGCCAACGACTACTGCATGCCGACCTTGAAGGCCAACGGCCTCTACATGGGCCACTACCCGCTGGTCTCCGCTATTTCCCGACCGGTAATTGTCAAGCACCTGGTCAAGGCTGCCCGCGAGTTCGGCGCCACCACCGTGGCCCACGGATGCACGGGAAAGGGGAACGACCAGGTCCGTTTCGAGGTGGGCATCCAGACACTCGGGCCGGACCTCAAGTGCATCGCCCCCGTTCGCGACCTCGCCCTGACCCGCGACAAGGCCATTGCCTACGCCGAGGAGAAGGGACTTCCCATTGAAACCACCAAGAAGAACCCGTACTCCATCGACCAGAACGTCTGGGGCCGCGCAGTAGAGACCGGCTACCTAGAAGACATCTGGAACGGTCCCACCAAGGATATTTACGATTACACAGCTACACCGGAATTCCCGCCTGCGCCGGATGAAGTCATCATCTCCTTTGAGGCTGGCATCCCGGTTGCGCTCGACGGCGTCAAGGTCACCCCGCTGCAGGCAATTCAGGAACTGAACCGACGGGCCGGCGCCCAGGGTGTAGGCCGGATCGACGTTGTGGAAGACCGTCTGGTGGGGATCAAGTCCCGCGAGATTTACGAAGCTCCCGGCGCCATGGCCCTGATCACCGCACACAAGCACCTTGAAGACATCACCGTTGAGCGCGAACAGGCACGCTTCAAGGCCACTGTGGGCCAGCGCTGGTCCGAACTCGTCTATGACGGACAGTGGTTCTCGCCGCTCAAGCGTTCGCTGGATGCCTTCATTGACGAAACCCAGAAGTACGTCACGGGAGATATCCGGATGACCCTCCACGGCGGTCAGGCAGTCGTCTCCGGCCGCCGCTCCGGTACCTCGCTGTACGACTTCGACCTGGCAACCTACGACACCGGCGACACCTTCGACCAGTCAATGGCCAAGGGATTCATTGAACTGTGGGGCATGTCCGCCAAGGTAGCGTCCGGTCGCGATATCCGCGTCGCGGGACAGTAGCCCCATGGCTGACCACAAGGGAACCAACCAGGGCGCGCTGTGGGGTGCCCGGTTTGCCGGTGCACCTGCCGACGCCCTTGCCGCCCTGAGCAAGTCAACGCACTTCGACTGGCGTCTGGCACGCTACGACATCGCTGGCTCCAAGGCCCACGCGCGGGTCCTCCACACCGCAGGTCTGCTGGACGCCGGTGAGCTGGAAGGTATGCTGGCCGCCTTGTCCGCGTTGGACCAGGACGTGGCCTCCGGCGCCTACCTGCCAGCTGAATCCGATGAGGATGTCCACGGCTCCCTTGAACGCGGCCTGATTGAGCGGGCCGGGTCCGAATTGGGCGGGCGGCTCCGTGCTGGCAGGTCCCGCAATGATCAGGTGGCAACACTGGGCCGCATGTTCCTCCGCGACCATGCCCGAATTGTGGCCCGCGGCGTCCTTGCGACAATTGATGCACTGGTGGACCAAGCCAGGGCCCACCAGGGTGTCGCCATGCCTGGCCGCACCCACCTGCAGCACGCCCAGCCGGTCCTGCTGAGCCATCACCTTTTGGCCCACGCCTGGGCCCTGCTGCGAGATGTCCAGCGGCTCCAGGACTGGGACAAGCGCGCAGGTGTCTCGCCCTACGGTTCGGGAGCCCTTGCCGGCTCCTCGTTGGGACTGGACCCGGAGGCCGTGGCTGCTGAACTTGGGTTCTTTTCCGCGACGCACAACTCGATTGACGGCACGGCATCGCGTGATGTTTTTGC
The DNA here is from genome assembly GCF_030063285.1 of Pseudarthrobacter sp. PS3-L1. Classification (GTDB taxonomy): domain Bacteria; phylum Actinomycetota; class Actinomycetes; order Actinomycetales; family Micrococcaceae; genus Arthrobacter. Next base: position 98,607 of record NZ_JASISU010000006.1, read on the forward strand.
CGAGTTCGCGTGGGTCTGCTCGATGATTGGCGTGGACCTTTCCAGGGTGTCGGAGGAAGTGATCCTGTGGGCCACCAAGGAATTCTCCTTTGTTACCCTGCACGATTCCTACTCCACGGGTTCATCGATCATGCCGCAAAAGAAAAACCCGGACGTTGCTGAACTGGCCCGCGGCAAGGCTGGTCGACTGATCGGAAATCTCACAGGACTGCTGGCGACCCTGAAAGGCCTTCCGCTGGCCTACAACCGCGACCTCCAGGAAGACAAAGAGCCAGTTTTTGATGCTGCGGACACCCTTGAGGTGCTCCTGCCCGCCGTATCAGGGATGATTGCCACCCTCACCTTCAATACTGAGCGGATGGCCGCACTTGCGCCGCAGGGCTTCGCGCTGGCGACGGACGTTGCCGAGTGGCTGGTCCGCCAGGGTGTGCCGTTCCGTGACGCACATGAGCTCTCCGGTGCAGCAGTCAAGCAGGCCGAATCCCGAGGTGTTGAACTGTGGGACCTGACGGATGCGGAGTACGCGGCAATTTCCCCGCACCTGACGCCGGACGTTCGGACGGTCCTCTCCACTGAGGGTTCCCTGAACAGCCGGAACTCCCAGGGTGGTACTGCTCCAGCCGCCGTCGTCCGTCAGTTTGCCGCATTGGAAGCTGAGCTGGCGGAAGTGCGCGGGTACGCCGGCTGACCAGACTTTCGCGGACCCCGCAGCTGTCCTCCAGGGCAGTTGCGGGGTTTTTGCGTCTTCACTGTGTCCGCCTCGAAGGCCTGGGCACCAGAAGCATGTGCGGGTGCCCTAGGGTGGTGCCATGAGTGAAACGTTCCGCCAGCGACTCCGTGCCCTCCCCGATTTTCCCGCAGACCTTCCTACCTTTGATCCCGGCAGCGCGCCAGCGGATCCTGCCGAACTTTTCAGGTCCTGGCTGGATGAGGCTCTCGCCGCGGGGGAGCGGCAGCCGCACGCGTGTAGCTTTGCCACGGTGGGGCCGGACAGCCAGCCGTCGTCAAGGATGCTGATCTTGAAGGACATCGATGAGTCCGGTTGGCAGGTGGCATCTGCCCGTACGTCGCGCAAGGGTAGGGAACTGAGTGCCACGCCTTGCGGCGCACTGAACTTCTATTGGCCCTCGCAGGGACGCCAAGTGCGCGTTGTTGGCTCTGTGGCGGAACTCTCAGCCGAAGCCTCTGCAGAGGATTGGGCGCAGCGGCCCGGCGCAGACGGCAAGACCAACCCGCAGTGGCAGGTCTACGCCGTGATCCCGGCCGAGATCGAATTCTGGCAGGCAAGCCATGACAGGCATCACATCCGGCACCGCTACGGCGCCGCAACCTAAGCGAGGTTCCCAGGTGAACAGGCATTGGTAGTTCACTAGGGTTAATAACGCCGGCTTTCATCACGCGCGTTCGCGTGCAAGAAGACTTTCCTTGATTCGCAGGCCCCACCGGAAACCGCCCAGTGTCCCATCTGTCCTGATCACGCGATGACACGGAACGAAGAGTGCTGCGGCGTTAAAAGCGCAGGCGCTGGCTGCCGCGCGCACTGCAGCGGGACGGCCCGCCAGAGCCGCGTATTGAGTGTAGGTCACGGGCTGACCTGGTGGCACCATCCTGAGTGCGTCCCATGCAGCAACCCGAAACGGTCCTGAATACTGCCGGACGGGAACCATCATGGCAGGTGAGGGATCGCCGTCATAAAAGCGTTCGACTGCTGTGGAAATGGGTCCCAGCTCCTCCACAAAGATCAGCTGGGCCGGCAGTAATACCCGGTGAATCTGTCCGGTCAGGTCAGCGGGGTCGGCAGTCCAGCCGGAAGCCAGAACAGCCTGATTTTCCGCAATGATGGTGAACGGACCGTCAGGGGTAGACATGGTCATGACATGTGCAGTCACTGTGCTGCTTTCTCTCGGGTTCGCGTGGTTGCGGGTTGTGGCGGTGCGCTTGGCGCGCAGGGGGCTGCTGCTGCCCGCCACAGATGCAGGGTGGCATAGGATCGCCACGGGCTCACGAGCCTGAATTCTGGATCGGCGCCTGCTGGCCTGCCAGAAGTCACCTCGGTGGAGAGTGCCTTGATGCCGTTGCGGACGGCGGCATCGTTGGCCAAGAATACGTCCGGTGCGCCCAGGATCCGCATGGCGGCGTACCCCACAGTCCAAGGCCCCACGCCAGGCAGCGGCAGGAGCTTCTGTTCCAGGGTCTCAACAGTGTCGCCATAGCCGAATGCCAGATCGCCGGAAGCCATCATGGCTGCGGCATTCCTGATCGAGTCAATCCGACGTTGGGGGCCGCGGATTGCCTCCCACCCGGTCTCGGCGATCTGGTGCGGTGTCGGGAACAGCCTGTCCAACCCCGGGGCCGCCTCCTTGATGGACTGACCACAGACTGCCACCGCCGTCAGGGATGTTCGGGCGGCAGCGACGGTGATCTGCTGCCCGATCATGGCACGCACCAACAGCTCAGCGGGATCCACGGCACCGGGCATGCGAATACCGGGAGTGCCCCCGACTGTCCCGGCCAAGCGGGCGTCTATGCTGAGCGCAGCGTCAATGGCGACGGGGTCGGCATCGAGGTCCAGCAGCCGTCGGACCCGGCTCAGCAGGGACGAAAGATCGCGAAGATCCACTGTGTGAATGGCAAGCTGCAGTGGTGCGCTGGCCCGCTGCGGATCAAGGCTGACGGTGAATGCTGCGGGTCCATTGCGCATTCCCAGTGCCCGGGAGTAGGAGGTTGATGTCCCTACTTCGATGCCGGGGACGCACCGTGCCGCGAGGAAGCTGAAGATTCCGGGATCAAAGGGTGCCCGAAATGGCAGGGCGAGGCGCAGCGCGGTTCCGGTGGTCCCACCACGGTCCCGTGTTGTAGCCCGAAGTGCCGTGGGCGTCAGCGCAAAAACTTCCTGCATGGTGTCGTTGAACTGTCGGACGCTGCTGAAGCCCGCGGCGAAGGCCACGTCGGCAAAGCGTAGCTGGGTGGACACCAGCAGTGTCCGCGCCGTTTGGGCGCGGGCGGCACGTGCCAGGGATAAGGGCCCGGCGCCGAGCTCCGCGGTCAGGATCCGGTTCAGTTGCCTGGCCGAATACCCCAGGGTCTTCGCCAGTGTGCCGACTCCCTCATGGTTCAGTGCACCGTCGCTGATCAGCCGCATGGCACGTGCGGCGGTGTCGGATCGAAGATTCCAGGCGGGGGTTCCCGGTACGGCCTCCGGGAGGCAGCGTTTGCAGGCCCGGTAGCCAGCATCGTGGGCGGCGGCTGATGTTTCGTAGAACCTAACATTCGAGGCCTTGGGCGTTCGGGCCGGGCAGGACGGCCTGCAGTAGATCCCCGTCGTGCGCACTGCCGTAAAGAACTGGCCGTCAAATCGGGGATCACGCGTGTCGATCGCCCGGTAGCGCTGCAGGAAGTCCATGTAGCCATCCTTGCAGCCCGGCAAGGCCTCCGCTAGCGGAAATCGGACATGACCGTGGCAGCATGGATCCCTCTTGGGAACCGCTGATTCCACCGCGGCCACGTAGTGTCGGGGCCATGGCTACCGAGGAACAGTTCCCCCACGCCGAATCGCCAGCCGAAGGGTTGCGTTCGCTACTGTCGCAGAATCCACTGGTGACGGCCCCGCGGCTCCTGGGTGCGGTGTTCAGCCATGAGACCCCTGCTGGCCGCGTGAGCGTCCGGCTGACTGAACTTGAGGTCTACCTAGGTGAACGAGATTCCGCAGCGCCGGATCCTGGGTCCCACGCATTTCGAGGGTCAACCACCCGCAACCTTCCGATGTACGGTCCCCCTGGCATGCTGTACGTCTACTTCACCTATGGTTTGCACCACTGCGCCAATATTGCGTGCGGCCCGGAGGGGCAGGCAGCGGCAGTCCTTCTACGTGCGGGCGAGGTGGTCACCGGTCACCACCTCGCCCGCAGCCGACGATTGGCCGCACGTACTGACCGCGATCTGGCGCGGGGACCCGCCCGCCTTGCGCAAGCGTTGGCACTGACCACCGAGGACAGCGGTAAGGACGCACTGTCCGGCCGCTACTCGTTGGAGCTGGCGCCGCCGTCGGACATTTCCGTCCATTCCGGACCCAGAACGGGAGTTTCGGGTCCTGGTGGATCGGGGGCCTATCCCTGGCGTTTCTGGATTGCCGCGGACCCAACAGTGTCCGCTTACCGCGCCGCGAAAGACAGAACGAGATCGGAGAGGGGTAGTACTGCCCGCTGAACCCGGAGTTTGGGCCACGTTCACCGAATTGGGAGTAGAATAAACGGTCCGTAAATTGCGATAGGGGAACGCCTCGATGCACGATGCCGATCTGGCCCAAGAGCAGGACTATGTTGCGGGCCTATACACCCGATTGGATGAGCTGCGCGCCGAAAAGCGCTTCCAGCTTGCGCAGGTCCGACGTTCTGGTGCCGTGGGCACCATGCAGAACGTTTCCGAACGTGACGCTTTTGCTGCGCTATACGAGGACCGCCTTGCGCAGCTTGATGCCGTGGATGACAGGCTGGTTTTTGGCCGGCTTGATCTGGACTCCGGCGAGGCCCAATACATTGGGCGAATTGGGCTCAGTACCGAGGACCTGCAGCGCCTCATGATCGACTGGCGCGCTCCGGAAGCAGGCCACTTCTACCAGGCGACCGCTTTCGACAGGCAGGGCGTGCGCCGGCGCCGGCACCTGATCCTGCAGGGTAGGGACGTCAAGGCAATCGAAGACGACGTCCTTGATTCGGAGCTGCTGCTCGACCAGGAAGCGCTGCAGGGTGAAGGTGCGCTGCTGGCGGCGCTGAATTCGCGGCGCACCGGTCGCATGTCTGACATTGTAGGCACCATCCAGTCGGAGCAGGACCGTATCATCAGGTCACCCATGTCAGGGGCACTGGTGGTGCAGGGTGGTCCCGGTACAGGCAAGACGGCCGTGGCGCTGCACCGTGCCGCATACCTTCTTTACTCGCATCGAGAGCGACTCAAGACGGCCGGTGTGCTGTTGGTGGGTCCATCGTCATCGTTCATGAGGTACATCGAACGGGTCCTTCCTTCGCTCGGTGAGACGGGCGTGGTCATGGCCAGCGTTGGCCGCCTGATGCCCGGCATCACGGCCATCCCGGAGGCCGAATCCGACGTCGCTGCCATCAAGGGACGCCTCAGCATGGCGAAGGTAGTGGCCAATGCCGTAGCCAACAGGCAACGTATCCCGGCTGCCACGCGATACCTCGAGGTGGATGGTCGCAAGCTTCTGTTGACACCGCGCCAAGTCCGGCGCGCCCTTGACCGGGCTCGCAACACCGGAAAGCCGCATAACGAGGCGCGCCTGACCTTCATCAAGATCATGCTCCGTGAGCTGACGGAACAGATGACGGAGCTGGTTGAGGAGAACAACCTCGGCAACAACGCCGACCGTTCCTATCTTGCGGAAGATGTCCGCAGTGCACGTGATGTCCGCACGGTCCTGAACCTGTGCTGGATGCCCATGACTCCGGAGAAGCTGATTTCCGAGCTCTTCAGCAAGCCTGCAATTCTTGACGCCTGTGCTCCGGGACTGACGGCCGTGGAGCGTGATGCCCTGCGGCGGCCCGTTGATGCGCCCTGGACTGAATCCGATGTACCGCTGCTGGACGAGGCGGCGGAACTGCTGGGGGAGTTGGACCCACTTGCGGGACGCGCCATGGCGCAGCAGGAAAATGACAGAGCTCGGGACTTGGCCAATGCCAAGCAGACACTTGTCAACATGGAGGCTGCAGGTGTGGATGTCCTTGTCTCGGCTGAGGAATTGATGGACGGCAACCAGGAGCGCGAGACCAGACTGACCGCTGCCGAGCGCGCCACGACGGACCGGACCTGGGCGTTTGGTCACATTGTGGTTGATGAGGCGCAGGAACTCTCACCCATGCAATGGCGACTCCTCGTTCGGCGGTGCCCGCTGAAGTCATTCACCATTGTGGGCGATATTGCCCAGACAAGCTCCATTGCTGGGGCCAACTCCTGGCAGTCAGCACTGTCGCCGCTCTTTGGTGACAGGTGGCAACTTGAGGAACTCACTGTCAATTACCGCACGCCCGCCCAAATTGCCGAGGCGGCGGTCCGCATGGCCAATGCGGCTGGCCTGGTGGTCTCAGCACCCAAGGCAGTCCGGGAAGGTAAATGGTTCCCTGAGGTTGATCGAGTCCCCGTTGGCGGCGTGATTGACAGGCTTCTGGACGTCGTCCCCCATGAGCTGGAAGCGCTCGACGGCGGATTGCTGGCCGTGATTGCCGACGGTGACCTGCTGCCTGAGGCAACGGCAGCCCTGCGTAGTGTCTACGGTAAACGCATTGGCAATGGTGCAGGGAGCTACGAACAGGACATCGTTGTCATCAGCCCCCGGGATGCCAAGGGTCTCGAATTTGACGGCGTGGTGATTTTGGAGCCGGGGGACATGCTGAGCCAGAAGCACGGTCGTGTGGGAGACCTCTATGTCGCGATGACCCGCGCAACCCAGAAGCTCCACCTGATTGCTTCCGGTCCGGTCCCAGCCGGAATTGAACCCTGATGGATGTGTCCGCGTGGCGCTGCGTCCTGCGCCACGCGGACAGTCGTAGCTGCTAACTTAGAGTCGTGCCTGACATCGACTCACTCAAGACGCAACAGAATGATTCCAGCTTTGACAACGTGTGGCAGGAGCTGAGGTGGCGTGGCCTGGTCCACGTATCCACTGACGAAGCAGCTCTGGAGACACTTCTCGGTGGGGATCCCATCACCTATTACTGCGGCTTTGACCCGACAGCGCCGAGCCTGCACCTTGGGAACCTTGTCCAGCTGCTGTTGATGCGGCGCATCCAGCTTGCGGGGCATAAGCCGCTTGGCCTCGTCGGCGGATCTACCGGGCTCATCGGAGATCCGCGCCAGACGGCTGAACGAGTCCTCAACACCCCTGAAACTGTTGCCGAGTGGGTGGGCAGCCTCCAGGTCCAGGTTCAGCGTTTCCTTTCCTTCGAGGGGGTCAACGCAGCCCGGATGGTTAACAATCTTGACTGGACCGGCCCCATGAGCGCCATCGATTTCCTGCGTGGCATCGGCAAATACTTCCGCGTCGGCACCATGGTGAAAAAAGACATCGTTGCAACCCGTCTGAATTCCGACGAAGGTATCAGCTACACCGAATTCAGCTACCAGGTGCTCCAGGGGATGGATTACCTGCAGTTGTTCCGAGACTACAACTGCGTTCTACAGACCGGTGGTTCAGATCAGTGGGGCAACCTCACGAGCGGGACGGACCTGATCCGAAAAGTTGAGGGGAGCCACGTGCACGCCCTGGGCACGCCGCTGATCACCAATGCCGATGGCACTAAGTTTGGCAAGAGCGAGGGTAATGCCATCTGGCTGGACCCACAGATGTGTAGCCCGTACGCGTTCTACCAATTCTGGTTGAACACAGCTGACAGTGATGTTGTTGACCGGCTCAAGGTTTTCACGTTCCTGAGTCGCAGCGAGATTGAGGAAATCGCAACAGAAACAGCTGACCGTCCCTTTGCCCGGACCGGACAGCGCCGGCTTGCTTACGAGGTCACGTCGCTGGTGCATGGAGTCGACGCGACAGAGAAGGTCATTGCCGCGTCGGCCGCGCTCTTCGGTAACGGCAATCTTTCAGACCTTGATGAAGCCACGCTGACGGCCGCTACCACTGAATTGCCCTCGGTCAGTGTCGCGCGGGAAGGGCTGGGTATCGTCGACCTCCTGGTCGCATCAGGCCTTTCCGAAAGTCGTTCGGCGGCACGCCGCACAGTCGGCGAAGGCGGGGCCTACGTCAACAACTCCAAGATTTCGGACCCTGAGGCAATTGTTGCCGAATCCGATCTCCTCTACGGCCAGATCCTGGTCCTGAGGCGCGGCAAAAAAAATCTGGCGAAAGTTAAGGTGTCAGCGCCCTAGGGCGCTCTCAACGCCCGCCAACCGTTCGCCACCGCCCGATTTGCACGGCCGGTGGCGAACGTGTAATGTCATTCGAGTCGCCGCCGCAGAGTGGCGACAAACCCCCACAAAATGAGCAGTAATACTTCATGTGCAAGGCACATAAAATGAAGAATTACGGTGAATTATCGTGGGGAAATTCTTTTGAACGATGAAATCCAGATGAAAACATGGATTTGCAAAGTTCAAATGAATGAAATAAGATTGAAACATCGCAGCGAAGAAAAAGCGAGAAAAACAATTAGTTACTAAAATAATTGTTTCGTAAATATTCGAATGTGTCTGTTGTTTGAGAACTCAATAGTGTGCCAAGTTTATTGATACCAATTTTTTATATGAATTGGTTGAATTATGCCAGGTTGTGCCGCCCCTGTGGTGCGGTCTGGTTATTTTTTGGCTGGTTT
>NZ_JASISU010000007.1 GCF_030063285.1 Pseudarthrobacter sp. PS3-L1
GTACGTTCCGGCGCAGGACCGCCTTACGGGCACATGGGGCATGTTTGTCTTCTGCTTTGAACGAGCTTTGCACTAGGCATCAACAGCCTTGGGCGTATATTTCCTACATGGCAGTTAGCAGCAACAGTCCGCCGAGCAAGACAGACGTCTCCAAGTCGGTTCCACGCATGCGCGCCCACGAGGCAGCGCGGAGGAACCGTGCGGACGAACCACACGACTTTGACGCACTGCTCGGCCCGTTCTACGACACAGAGTCAGTCGCTGAGCTTCTCGAAATCCCTGCGGGGGTGGTCCGTTCAAAAGCCACGCTACGGGAGCTTCTTATGCTGCGCACGGAGGATGGCTTCACCGTGTTCCCCGCTTTCCAGTTCATCCCAGACGGCGGTGCTGTGCCCGGCCTGAAAACCGTGTTGCAAGCTTTCGAGGACGTTCCGTTCAACGAATGGACGCGAGCTATTTGGCTCGTTGCCAAAAATCCTGACCTCGCCTCCAAGACTCCGATTAGTTGGCTCGCGGAGGGAAACCCTGTGCAGGCGGTCGTAGTTTGTATTAGGCGTGACATCTTAAGGTGGCGCCGTTGAGCACCCCAATGGTTCGAAGAGATTCCCCAGCACAGGGGAACCCGACTCAGCCTCTCCACGATTTCCCCAAGATCGAGGTTTCCCCGACGGATGTTCTATATAGGGCGCACGCCCAAGGCAAGTCAGCCTGGTGGTTCTCGTCTTCCGGTGGAGGAAGATTCGACCTCACGACCGGATCCGGAGGCACTTGCTATCTTGCGAACAACATTCGCACCGCCATTAGGGAGCACATAGGCAAATCTCTGGCCGGGGCCGGATTCATCCACGACGAAGATGCGGGCAAAATGTGTGTTTCGCGGCTCCATCTCCCCGCCGTGACCAAACTTGCAGACCTCAACGATGAGGAGGGAAAATCGGCAGCCTTCGGGGTGACAAATGAGCTAACTGCGGGAGCTCCTTACGATTTGTCCCAAAATTGGGCTCAACAGTTTGCGGACTCACGACATGGCGGCATCTACTACCGGCCGAGGTTTGACCCGGCGAGGAATGCAGCCTCGTTTGCCATCTTCGCAACCAAGGGGGTCGGAACCTGGTTGGATGGATGGCAAGAAGACCCCGCCAAAATGCCTGGACGAAAAGCCACCGCCATTGCGGGGATTGAAGTGAGAGGAACACCTCGGATCGGCGCCCTCACGGTAGTGAAGCCGTTAACCGCTTAAATGCCCGGTTTCGGTTGGTCAGCTCTGCAGCAGAATAAGAATCCATTTTATTTCCGCTACGTCGAAAGTCGGCCCGAGATGAAGTACGACTAAACAGAGTTGTCCGCGCAGATAGCTTCATGCTCGGCAATAGGGGCACCTTGTACTAATCCGATAGGCCTTGGCTCACGTCGTCCTCTGATTTTGCACGCCCAAGTGCCACCCAATGACGTCCAATGCCCGCAGCAGAGTGATAGCTGGGCCCGAAGCCAATGCTGCTATCTCTAGCCACTGATCCATCTGGTTAGCCAAATCATGACGGATTGCGGGAAGCAGCAACAGCGAGAAGTCTTTCCAGCTATGGTCTTTCGCGCGTGGAATATTTCCGTTCCGCATGTAGCAGACGTGAATATTCTTGTCATACATTCGAACGGCGCCTGGGTGTTTGTACGAATTTCCCGATGCAAGCCAAGAGTGCCTACCCATCTCGGGCGTCAGGCAGGACACTACTCTCGGCCAATCGCCTGGCATGCATTAGTCGTCCGAGTCAGGCCCATTCTGACGATTCAAAAAAGATACTTTTACCAGAGCACACCCAACGAAGATTCCATCGCTGAGAAAAATAAAACATGCTAGTTAAAAGTTTCAAAACTACGTCGAAGAGCCGCCAGCTCGCCTGAAACTTCTTCACCCGAGTCGCGTAAAATACCAATCTGACTGTATGTGCGCGACCAATCACTTTTTATTCGCCCCATCAAATCACGAGTCTCTTCAGAAACTGGATCAGAATCGCTGGACTCGGATAGTCGCTGCAACACTTTAAGTGAAAAGCGCAAGAAAGCTATCCAAGTAACGAGACTGTTGGTTGACGAATCCAAACGCACAGCTCTTTCAAAAGCGGCATTTCCACGTTCATAGTATTTTTCTACATCCACCTGCGCACGAGCTGCTTTCTCCAAGAGGACAGTCCCGAGGGTGGTAAGGCTGTAGGTGTCCGGGACAATTTCTGCCGCTCGAAGCGCGAAGGATTCTGCCTTGGCCAGCTGAGATGGATCTGACTTGCGTGCAAGGATTGCCCGCTGCTCCCAGTACCTGCCGCTCCAAGTACCAAAAACGGGGAGCAAGGATTCATACCAGCTATCGAGGTCAACATCGGGAAAAGCGTCATTCAGTCTTCGGTGAGACATAAATAAACCAACCAGCAATGAGGTTGGATTTCGTTCCTGGAGACTTCTCCGACTCAATCGGACTGAGACGCGACGGATTGCATCCCGGACAATGTCCGCAGCCCGAGCAGGACCTAAAAGGTCGACCACAGGTTGCAGTGCCATCCACCGATGGCGCGTTTTCACTCGGCTTGTGTCCGTCAAGAGCAGAGCTGACAGTTGTGGGTCCGAAGCTACCCGTCTGACTAGTTCATCGCTTTCCATGCCCACCATACGGGCCGCGTCAATAACCAAGAGGTGCCCTCCCGCCTGCGATGCGAAGGCAGCTATCAGGACAAGGCTCAGCGTTTGCTGGTCAGTAACTCCACTTATCAAATCACCAACTCGTTGTCCGAACCCTGGCGCATTCTCAAGTTGTGCCATGGAAACGAAAAGATCCTGACGCTTGAAATGTTCCAGCCGACGACGATCCGGCATGCTCTCCAAGATTCCTAGCCTGCCGACTCGGCCAAGCGTGTCTACCAGTCGAGATGCATCAACACCAGTCAGTCGCCCGTTGATTTTTGCAATGCGTGAATGCGCCAAATGGTTTGCCCGAATACGACCGAGGATAGTTGCTTCCCTGTCAGCATCATCAACTGCTACGCACACAATGCTGAGTCCAGCACCTCGAGCCCCCGAAATCAGCTTGTCAATGTCGTCGGCTACGGCCGACATGCCGTCAAAAAATAAGGCCACCGGCGCACCGCTAGATGCGAAACCTAGGATCGCCTCTATATCGAGCCGTCCATTTTCGCGAAAAAGAAATGTACGCCAGGAAGCAGAACGGAGGTGCCTTGCTAACATCAATAGCCCGGTCGAACGACCTGACAGCCGCCGACCTGCATATGCCAGAACCGCAGATTTGGCGATTGTCTGCCCAATCTGGTTGCAGTCCGTCTTCGCAGCCGAAACCCACTGAAGGTCGGCGGCCAATCCATTCTGGATATCTTCCCACAACGGTTCATCTCCACCGAGGAAATCATGATTCGGCATAGCCTTTGATGTGATATCAGACCGAAGTTCCGAAAACTCTTGTGTTACTCGCATTCCAAGTTCCATGTCACTGGAAATTCCTTTTTCGAGATCAAGCCCGGTCAGCTCGGCCCATTCCAACACAAAATCTTCTGCTGTCATTTCTATGGGGACAAGTCCCCAGCGAATCAAATCCGCTCGAGTGGCCGGAGAAATCGTGCTTGCCACATAAAAACTTGGTGCTAAATGAGTTGGTCTCCGACGTGAAATGACTGCTTCTATGTCCGGTTCATCGCGCATTCTAGCTCCGAGAATCACGAATGGCGAGTTTCCATACGAGTCACGAAAATTAACTGGCCATGCAGCATCTTGCTTACCTGCACTTGTATACTCGGTGAGTGAAAATATAAGCTTTCTGGGCTCAATATGATCAACAATTCCGTGCAGATGGATAACATTTAGTTGACGACCATGACGGTAGGAATCGTCCCAGTTGAGACTCTGAATAGTCCGCTTCGTGTCTGAAACAATTGATCGATGAGCTGCTTCGAATGTGTCGTCGACGTTCAAAGTCCAAACCGAGCTCCAGGGGCTACGAGCGTAGTACGCCATCCAATAAGGCGGCACTACATTCCAAAAATTCTGTCTAAACCATTCATAGACGGCAGCCTCCCCAGCACTTTCAACTGCTCTGTCATAGACGCGCCAAAGACGATCGTCATCCTCTGCCAAAACACCGAACCTGCGACAAAGCTTTTCGATCAGCTGTCCGCTATTTGGAAGTGGAGCGCCCTGAGGTCCTGTGGAGTCGAGACTCGAACCAGCTCCCAGCATGAGGTGGTAGTCACCATTTCGAGCTGCTCTACGAAGCGCAAGTCGCTGTTGGTCGCTAATATCTACTGACGTATTTCCCGAGTCTACTGACATGTATGGATTATGTCAGTAAGGGCAGCTGAAAAGTGAAAGGCACGAGGTAGTACTCGCGGTTTGCAATTGATGCTTTGCTCGTTGAAAGTGAAGCCGAAGGCTTTGACCGCGAAGAAGCTCTCTATGAGTTTGCTGGAGTGGACTCAACGATGACCTTTGAGCAGCTCGAGGAGCTCCTGCAGCCATATGAAAACGTCCCCGAAATTCGCTGCTGGCCAATTTGTACTTCCTTCCTGGGCGTGGAGGTTAAATCGGGAGAGTTCGTCTATGCGGAAGGAGGGATAGATGCACGCCGTCAGCTCAAAGTGGCAGAACGATTTGCTAGCCGGTCCCAATTGGAAATTCGATTCAGAGTCCACCCCGCATATCGGGCGTTCCCAGAAGTTTGCAATGACGATCTCCACAACAAGGAAATTCGAGACGTAACCTAAGACGCGTCCGAGAAAGTTGGAGGCTCCTCTGCAGAGCAGGCATCGCTCGTGGCGGGATCTGTTCCCATCACTTTGGTGCGGGCTATCTTGTCTCTACTCAGTCAGCTGGTCAAAGACGTTGTCTGGCAGTGATTTGATGTAGGAAATACGGGATCGGATGGCAGCTTCAAGGTTTGCCAGTGACAGTCCTACTGAGGGTTCGACGAATTCGCGGCCGCCAGCTTCGGCAGTGAGTAGTGCGACTGCATCGTAATTTCCTTCTACAACCATGCGTTCGAAGAAGATGCTGTAGCGACCAATATATGAGGCACCTTCAAAGATCTCATCTGCTGGGAAAGGCATATTTTTGGGGATCTTGACTGGGCTTAGCGATCCTTGCGCCCGCTCAACGATCATGATGAATCCGAACCACGGCTTGAGACGGCCGAACAGTCCTCGCTCTACCGCCATTTGTGAGTCAGCTGCTAACCCTAAGGCTTCCTCGGTTCGGTTGTTGTAGTTGTTACCGAAGGAAGGTCCCCGCTGCGATTTGAACTCCATTGCAGCGATGAGTGAGCCTCGATAGAGGACCAATAGATCCCAGTTCTTTGCTGGGCGGAAGTACGCAGGGAGGTTGTTGTGCCCGGTCGTGCGTACTTCAAGTGTGATCTCAGGATCGTCCCGCCAGAGTCCAGCGACGACTTCTTGCATCGCGTCCATCTGTTTTCCGCCGGTTACAGCAGCACGATTGCCAGTGTCTTTGATGCCTGTCGCTTCTCCCTGTTTTGCTTGTTGTAGGTCGAGGCCTTCCCAGTAGCCAAGGACAGCGGCTTGCCATGTGGAAGTTGGTGTCAGATCTTTCATCGCGCTCTTTTCTTAGATGGTGCCGGCAGGCAATCCATATGCTTGTTCTGCTGCTCGTGTGGCGGCATCACGATCTCTATCCCGGAACGCCTGACGAAGTTTTTCAGAGATATTTTCTGGAATATTTTCGGGACGCGGCACTGTTATTTTTCGCAGATACTGGGCTTGGAACCTGAGGGTTCCTCCCTGCATCTTCACTCCATATGCGCTGATGAAAGCTTCCGCGATTCTCGAAAGTAACAATCCTCCCAGGACCTCTAGGTCCCAGCTCGATGAGACAACGTAGTACAAGTTGTGGTGCGGATAGAACCCACCTGGTTCTAGTACAGGTGTGATCTGTGCCTTCATATCTTGGAGGAGGAGCTTAGGCCGCTCCGCTATTCCCGGATTGATTTTGTCGATAGTTCTATGCCATGTGGCCGGGTTCTTAACTGCAACGAACCTTTTCCTAACGGCCTCATGCGAGCCAAGCACCGCGGCGAAGCGAGGGTAATCACTGATTTCAATCAGCCGACCATCACTGTCCCAAGGGTTCAGCATGACCTTCGAGGGAGACTTCAGGGTTCCTCCCCGAATATCGTTCGCCATGACAATCGGGAGAAGTCGTCCTTCTTCTACGTTGATTCCGAGATCCTTGTCGAAAATGTAGGCCTTGTCTGCGCCTGTAGCGACGCCAATGCTAATCCGTGTTGTGCCATCCGATTCCAGTGTCGGGAAGTCCTCTTGTAGGCGCTCGAGTAACTTGATGGTGTGGGGTGAACCCGTTGGCCAAAAGTCATCAGTTTCGAACCAACTCGGAAGTTTTGCCCCCTCCCACCCTGTCCCGGTAGCTTCGGTACGTGCGTCGTTGCAAAAATCCAGTACCTCACGCGCTGATTGACCATCGAAGATTTTGGTCGTGTCAACAAACGTTGCGCTCCCTTGCGGGATATTCGCCAGGACGGTGATGGCTGGGTACGCAGAAACTTCTGCCTCGAATGCATCGACATCGTGCATCTGCCAGACGGATTCGACAGCATATCCCGAGACCACTAGACCCCGAAGATTTTTTCCATAGGCATTTCTCATCCAGCGATCGGCACAGATGAATCCAAGTCGCCCACCAGAGGCTAGAAGACCGAGTGAACGCTCATAGAAACCGACGTAAATGTCAGCTCGGCCACGCATAGTTTTCCACCTATTGCGGTATGCCGCTTCAACTTTGTCGTCGAGGTCTTCTGTACGAATGTACGGTGGATTGCCAACAACGAAATCAACGGGACCGGGCACTTCATCGAGAAGGAAATCTCCAGTGCGCAGCCAACAATCAGTGATCATCTTCACCTCATCGGCGTTCGCACCAGCCTCCTTGAGTAGCTTGGAAACTTTCTCCCTGCAGGTTTTAACGTGCTCCGCTTGAAGGTCGAGTCCAAAAACTGCGGAGCTGATTTCAGTCCAACCCCGTCCGTAAGCTTGGGCGGAGGTAAGCAGACGTTCAACTACAGGTACGAGAAAGGCCCCCGATCCAATAGAGGGCTCTACCAGCTTCATGAGCGCAAGATCTCGATCATCTGTATAACCAACGAGATCGAGAATGGCCTCAACTACCCATCGGCGAGTAAAGACATCACCGTATTCAATATCACCAAGAACAGCTACCGCCATGACTCCCTCTCGTAGCCGTACAAAGCACACAAAATCATCCCAACACTACCGGCAACACCTCCGGGGAAAACTACCTGAGCTGTTGAAACTGAAGTCGTCCCCAGCCCGGACAACGTCACTTAGCGCGTATGAGAAGACTAAAAGTCCCCGCACACAATCTTTTCGTTTTGCAGGCCATAGCATCCAGCATCGGACGGATCCAGCTTTTTAGTTCACCCCGACGACTAACGAGCTCACTTTTCACATTCCGTAATCAGAGTCCCGGTTTGAGCCATACACGTTGACGGGTTTCCCTGGAGAGCTGCTCGCTGTTGGCGCTGTACCTGGAGATGCTTTCTGTGGGAAGGATGCTTGGTGGAGTCGTTGCTGTCGTGCCAGCCGCGGGTCCACTTCTATCTCGGCCTCCTCCTTGGCTGCTTCTTCCGGTTTCGCAGTGTCGGCCATGAGCTGACTGATCCGTGCGGTATCGACCTGTGCAGCTTTGAGGGATTCAGCGTGTTTGAAAGGTTCCGTTAGTGCCGTGTCAGCTTGGCTGATACGGCTCAGGGCTTCTTGCCTGCGGGCCTCAACGTCACTGGCGAGTCGGGGCAGGGAGGACACCCTGTTCTCGAGTTGCCGTATGGTCCCCACGTCAGCGTTCAGTAGTGCCCTGCGATTGATCTGTGTTGTTGCCCTTGGCACTCCGTCGATACGGACTTCTACGGTTGCCTGGTCAAGATCACGGCCCGGCACCAGCTTGGCTCGGAGTTCGTGACCACCAACGGTAGCTATGACCCCGAGGTCATCGTTGCCGTACATATTCATGAGCTGGTGCGCACGCCGCCCGGCCCATGCTTTTACGGCTTCCCCTGCTTCTGCCCTGGTCTCCAGGGTTGTGCCGTTAACAGTGGCCCTAAACGCGTCCGCTGTCGTGTCCACGCTGCGGGCTACTGCTGCTTGGATCAGTGGCAGATCCTGGGTTGCTGTATCGACGGCGGCTTGTTCGCCTCGTTTGGTGTGCGCGACGGCAACCATGTTGCGGTTATAGGCCCTGTCGAGCCGGGACAGGCGGGCAAGTTCCTGATCCGCTACGGCCTTTTCCAGCACCAGCGGGTTGCCACTGGTAATGGCCTTGGCCTGGGCGAAGTTCAGGGTGTTATCCCCTATATCTTCGATCTCGCGGACATCAAGTTTCCCGCGCATGATCTGGTTGATGAACTTCGACTTTCGTTCCAGTCCTTGCCACATGAAGGAATCGAACGATTCCTTGGTGACGATCTGGGAGATACGCACCTCCGGGTTCAGGTTTCCCTGGCGGATAACGCGCCCGTGGCGTTGTTCAACATCCGATGGTCGCCAGGGCGCATCCATATCAACCAGGTGCACGGCGCGGTCCTGAATGTTTGTCCCTACCCCCATCTTTGAGGTTGAGCCAACGAGAACGGCAATCTGCCCAGACCTAGCTGCGGCGAAAATCCGCCCTTTTTCGGTGTCGTTTTTGGCTTCGTGGATGAACCTGACCATGTGTTCAGGGACTCCACGACGTCGGAGCTGGTCTTTGAGTTCGCCGTAGACGTTCCACTTCTGGGACGGCGTACCGAAGTCGCAGAACACTAGTTGCAGTCCACCTGGGACGGGGTTCGCTTCCCCTGTCTTGGGGTCGGTGTAGACGGTGTTTTTGTGTTCTTGGTAGACGCTCGCCAGCAGGTCAGCGGTCGCGGTGATCTTCGTTGGCCCGGACTGGAACAGTGAAGGATCAACGAGTCTCATATCGAGGGCCGCTTTACGCCCGTCGGAGGAGACTTTGAGCATGTTGTCTTCTTCTGCGGGAACTAGACGTTGTTCGATGGCTTCTACGCGTTTGCCTATGTCTTGGATGTAGGCGCGTAGTTCTTCGCTGGGTTCAACGGTGATCATGCTTGGTTGGCGTAGTCCATCTTCTGCCCTGGCTGCAACGTCCGGGACGGGGAGTTTCAGGTCTTCGGCTGTTTTGACGTCCGCGAACGTGTGGAACATTTTCAGCAGCTCGGGCACGTTCTGGAACTTAGTGAACCTGCTCTTGAGTTTGAAGCGGTCCCCACCAGCGACGGAGAGTTCCATTTCTTCCACGACTTGCCCGAACGTTGCCGCCCACGTGTTGAAGTCCTGGATTCCTGCGTCTTTGAGTAGGTCCGGGCGCAGGTAGCGCTGCATGACGTACATTTCCGTCACGGAGTTCGCAATCGGTGTTGCCGTGGCTCCGGTGATCACGCGCTTACCTTCACGTTGGCGTAGGAACTCGGTTTTCATGTGCAGATCAGAGGCACGCGCCGACCCAAGAATTGCTGCCCCTGGGATGTTGCTCGGGGTTTCCAGGTTCTTGAAGTCGTGCAGCTCGTCCACGACAAGGTAATCAATGCCAGTCTCTTCAAAGGTGATGCCAGGGTCAGTTGGGGTATCGAGTTTGGCTTTCAAACTCTCTTCCCGAGCCATGACAGCCTTTTCCATCCGTTTTACGAGACTTGAGTTTGCTTGGCCTTTTTCCGCACTCGATTCCCGCAAGGCTTCTAGTTCGGCGCGAGACTGTGCGACTTCCTCTGCCATGTAGGCTGCTTCGGCTTCTGGGCTAAGGCTCACGCGTTGGAACGCGGTGCGTGTCATGACCACAGCGTCCCAGTCGTTCGCTGCTGCACGGGCGACGAACTGACGGCGCTTATCCCCTGCCAGGTCTTTCGATGACGCTGCGAGAATCCGTGCCTGTGGGTAGATTTGGAGCCATTCGCGGGAGAACTGTTCAAGCATGTGGTTCGGGAGGACCACGGCTGGTTTGTTCACCATTCCTAGGCGTTTGAGTTCCATCACGCCTAGGACCATTTCGCCGGTCTTTCCTGCACCGACCTGGTGGAAGAGTCCCACGGCTGGTTCGGAGAGCATCCGTGCCACAGCTTCACGCTGGTGTGGGCGCGGATTCCAGTCTTTAGCTTTGCCGGGGAAAGTCAGCTTCTCGCCCTCGGTTTTGTAGTCCCGGAGAACAATGGAATTGAACCGTCTGTTGTACTCCTCAATCAGACGTGTGGCGCGTTCTGGTTCCTCCCACACCCATTCGCTGAATCGCTCCTGTAGTAGCTGCGCTTTTTCTTGGGCCACTGCGGTTTCGGTGGGGTTCAGCACGCGGCGTTTGTCTTCGCCTTCGTCCGTGACACGCACGGGGCGTTGTTCGAGGACTTGTTTGAGAATGTCAGAAGCTGGCATCCGTTGGGTGCCCCATTTACTCGTGGCCGCCAGCGTGTGCCGGTTGGCTTTGACATCCCACATGGACCCGGCCGCGTTGGAAACTGTGGCGTAAGGGTCGGTCAGTATTTCTTGGGCGAATGCCTGGTGGGTGGCCGCGTCGATCCACACGGCACCAAGGCGGGCTTCTACTTCGTCCATCCGCAGCGGTTCCGGGATGACAGCTTTCAATGCCTGGACGTTCACGGCGTAAGTATCATCCGTTAGTGCAGCGGCCTGGGCGACGTCGAGTTTTTCTCTCACGTTCCCAGACAGGTATTCGGCCCGGGGCTGGAAAAGTTCCTCCGTGCCAGGGACCTGGTAGATGCTCTCGCCCAGGGCTTGACGGGTTTCGTCCCGGTCAAGGCCCAATAAGGATGCGGCGTAGTCCAGGTCTACTTCTCCCACAGTGTCCAAGGTGACCGTGAGAGCTTCAACTGCCGTGTCCACTCCCAGGACGGGGCGCCGGGGCTGTACTTGTCGGCTGGAGAGTAGAGCTGCGGGGAAAGCGCTTTGTGTTGGGTCATCGAAGTTTTCCAGCGCCGTGACCAGTGGCCCGAACGGGTCACGGGCAACGAGGGAAACAGCCTTCGGTGTCATCCGTGCATGGATCGGTTCCTGGGTTTCTTCGTCCACTCGCCCGGTGTCTCTGAGGGTGTAGCGGTTGATGGGTCCGTAGGTGGCCGCGTAGTCGCTGTAGGCGCTGTGGAGCTGTTCCCGGAGGTCATCAATTTCAGGAGTGTCGTCCAGGCTGTCTGCTTCTGCCACCAGGACTTTCCTGGCCGCGTCCCGCAAGCCCAACAAAGTCCGTAATTCCACGGCCTGGGTTTTAGGGACTGCAAGATCCGTGTAGGAACCGTTGCTGACCACGGTGAAGCCGGTCTCCGTGGCGCTGATATGCCCGTCCCATTCGTGAGCTGCTGCCGGGACGTAGGCCGCGCGTTGCTGTTCTTGCTCTGCGGTGCGTTCGCTCTGGACCAGTCCGTCCGCCTTGGCCTCAGTGACAATCTGGGCCAAAACTGTTTCAAGGCGGGCCGGAACGGCCGAAAGATCATCGGTTCTTAGTTGCAGTGTTTCTGCCCCATACATGCCGTTGCCAACGTGCAGCTCCCCCAGTAGCCGCTCTGGGTGTTCATCAAAATAAGAGTTCAGCCGGGTGATCGTCCCGTCGACTTCCCGGGCGCTAACGGTCTCCCAGAGGGTAGAGGCCGGCTCTTTGCCTGGCTCTCGACGGCGGAAGATCAACAGGTCAGTCATAGCGTCTGTTCCGGCTGCTTTGCGGTGCGAACCAGTAGGGAGTCTGACGGCTCCCACAAGGTCCCCGAGCTGGTTCATCTCACGCCGAGCTGTGGGGTTCGAGGCATCCAGCGTGAAGCTGGACGTCAAGACAGCCACCATGCCACCGGGCCTTGTCAGCCCCAAAGACTTCACAATGAAGTGGTTGTGGATCGAATGCTTTTTAGCGTTGTGGCGTGGATCGTGGAGCGCTACAGGGGCAAACGGGACATTGCCGATAGTTGCGTCAAAGTGCCCTGAGGGCAATCTCGTTGTAGCGAAAGACTCTGCCCGAATCTCCGCATCCGGATAGAGGGCCTGGGAGATAGCCGCTGTCGTGGAGTCCAGCTCCACGCCTGTCATCTGAGCACCCTCAGGGGCGAAACCCATAAAGGTGCCCACACCGGAGCCAGGCTCCAACACTGATCCCCCGGTAAAGCCAAGGTCCTGCACAGCAGTCCACATGGCCTGGACGTAGGCTGCGTCCGTGTAGTGGGCGTTGACCGTAGTGCGCCGGGCCTCGGTGTATTCCTTATCAGTCAACAGCGACTGAAGACGCTCACGATCGGCTGCGTAGTCCTCGCGTGCCTCATCGAAGATTTGGAATACGCCCTGCGCGCCCCAACTCCCCCACCGCGCCAACACAGCTTTTTCAGCATCCGTGGCCGGTCGGTTCTCCCGCTGCAAGCTCTGCAGAGTTTCCAGAGCCGCCACGTTGGCCCTGATCCTGCTCCTAGCACCAGATGGTGCCAAGTCCTCCTGAGAGACAGGACGAAAACTGTCCTCCGGAGTCTCTACATCTCTTCGCGGAGCTGCTGCATTTCGGCCATAAACCTCAGATGCTCCTTGATCGACGGGCTCACGTAGTCGTCCTCGTCCTCTATCTCCGGTGGTGAAAGGAGTTCTTCCCCCACCATCTCCTCGGCCTGGTTCCGGGACGCGTTCAGCCGTCCGACTTTCTCCAGGTAGCCCTCGCCTTTCGGGTCCGGTCCCGCGATCTGAGGCCAGATCACGTCCATCCGTTCCTGGGCTTGCTCCCCCAAGTTCGTGAAGAACTCCTCCGGATTCTGAATCTCGCTGTACCGCGTCGGGCTTGCTTCCTTCCAAGCCTCCTGAGCCTGCCTGCCGTACTTGTTCATCGCGCTCCTCCTCAGGTGCCCCCCAGAGAGCATCAAAGCTCATCTGACCATCGATCTGTTTTTTGCTGCCGGCCATGACTTCTCTCCCACCTCGACGATCCGGGCGCTACCGTAACCGAAAAGTCCCGGTCTTACCTGTCACAGGGTTTCTTCGTGACGGCAAGAAACGTTTGCACTGATCGAGAGTGAGGAAAAGGGTCATTACTGTCATTGCAGTCATTGACAGTAAGTTCGGTTAAGGGGAGAGCTTCCTACCCGGCGTAAGGTTCCTCGTCCCGCCCGAAAATTGATCTCCATTGTTATGAACACGTTCGCGACGCAAGACCTCGGTCATTACGGCGCGAGTAACAAATTCAGACCATGATGCATCCATTTCTTGATTACTAGTGCCTTGAAATGTTGCCTTAGCCCTCCTCCGATCCTCGGCGGACATATAAAAAGTGACCTGCTTCCGCTCTAGTGGACGTTCTGGTGTGCCACCGGCGTCCGCTGTCGATGGTTCTACCACCTGAGTCCTGTTGGCTTTGAGTAAATTCTGAACCCCTGAAGTAGGCCGGCTAGGCGGTGGTCCGATCGGTTCGCGCTTCTGATTCATGATGCATTCCTCTTCTCAGCTGCTTCTAGCCTGGTTACGAGTTCCTGAGCCACATTGTGGAGATCTTCAGCAACGTTTCCTGCCGATCTGGGTTGACTTGGCCCTGCCTTTGCGGTGCCTCTTAGAACCTCGTACCACTTAGGTCCTGAATTTACTTGTTCTTCTAACTCGTGAACGAGAACACCTCGCTCACGAACTGCTTGGGCTGGCGACTCTGCGTGACGGACCATATTTTCAAAGAGAACGTCGGCTGTTCCAAATGCCTCAATGATCGCTTCTCGGACAGTGCGTTGGACTGACTTCGCTGACGATGAAGTTGCAGCAATGATGACGCCCAAAAGATCTATTCCAGGGTTCACATCAATGACTGAGTCGAGTCGCTTAGCAACTCCCAATAATCCTTCTCTGCCTCCACGATCCGTTTTTGTCGGAACAATGATCTGAGAAGCGGCACCAAGCGCAGCTAGCTGCAAGGGCTCGTTTCCAGGAGGACAGTCTATGAAAATGATGTCGTACTGAGTGGCCACTGGCGCCAGCGCCGAGGCAAGGGCCAATTTAGCTTTTCGACTGTCTTTACCAGCCAGAGAGACGAGTCCAGCTGCTGCTTGGTCCAAGTGTGCTCCCCCAGGAACAACGTCCAAATTAGGACGAACACCTTTCAATGGATTCAAAGGGGCTCCAAACATCAAGCTTTGGGCCATGCCCAGTCCATCGTCATCTTCAGCCTGGTGACGGTACCCCAAGTCGAGACCCAAATTTCCTTGTGGGTCAAAGTCCACAAGAAGGACTCGCCATCCGGCAACGGCAAGCAGCCCACCGAGGTTGGCAGTGAGTGTTGTCTTGAGGACACCTCCTTTACCGTTCACAAAAGCACAGACTCTATCCAGTCCAGTTCGATCGAAAATTTCGCTTGTCGTCATAAGCACACCTTACTAGTATCACTGTCAATGACTCTATTACTAGTAATACTACTATAAACTTTTTTACTTGCAATCCTGTCAAAAAAGTCATTACTGTCATTACTTTTAATGAGAGCAATGACAGCTTTATGCGGGTATGTCCTGTCTAGGCGGCCCACAGCTCGTTCTGTTCAGGTGGGATCCAATGCTGTTCTCGTTCGGCCTCGTAGAAGTCTGCTTCTGTAAGCGTTGAAGTAATCAATCTGTCGAGATAGGCGTGCCATTGGGCTCGTTCTCGGCGGTTTCGGTTGATCTGGGCTTGGTAGTCCTCAAGTACGCCTAAACGGGTTGCGAGAGTAGTGAGGTTTGTTGTGGCTTTCATGTGCCAAGTACGGCCGTCACGGTGGATCATGGCCAGGCTTTCCATTGTTGCCAGGGCGGTATCTGTTGCCGAGCGGCTGATTCCTGTGGTGCGGATGATTTCTGCTGTGGTGGGGGACTGGCGGCCTCGTTCAATAGCCTCATAGACCAGTGCTGCAGTATCTCCCAGGGACCGGAAGACGGGCCTGACGGCGTGGGTTTTGCCCTTTCGCCACGTCAGCTCCCGAGCAAGCTGTTGGTACTGCTCAGGAAGTTGAATCAAGTACACGTCGGCTGCTTTATGGCGCGCTTCGAAGACTTTGCTGACGATGCCGTCAGACCCTTGTACAAGAAGGGAAAGGAGCCTAGCGATAGTGGCGTGATGTTTTCCTAGTGCGACTGCGAGTGTGCGGCACCCTACGTCCACCAGGTTTGTTTCCTTGGTCCTCATGTAGCCCAGGAGACCCCTGATCAGGAGGCGAAGGCTCAGGCCTTCTCGGCCGCGTTCTTTGAACCTGTGGTCAAGGACTGCGTAAAGGACATTTTCTAGATCGTTCACGAGCTGGTGGATTGCAGCTGGGCTTGGTTTGGTTGCCCCCCCTGTGAGGTAAGTAGGGCTTGTGTCGTTAATAAAGGCATCTTTTCCCCGTCGTTCTGAGGGGATTGGTTTCTTAGGTGCCGTGTTGGTGAAGGTTTGGGCTTTGGCCCACTCCTTCTCCAACAACCGGGCCCTCTTAGCCTCTGTGCCATACAGGGCGCCAAGGCCCGGGAATTGTCCGGTGAGCTCACCCCTCACCTGAGCCAGGGACCACCCGCACGCGGCGAAGTGATTCAACACCGCCATCCGGGCCTCAGAAGCACTCCCATACCGGGTGGCCTCATACAACCCAGTACGAGCCAGACGGCGCAACGGAGACTCACTCCCTGCACCCGTCAAAGGCACCAGAGCAGCTGTCGGCCTCAGCACTGATGCCGTGGCTGCGGCTTTGATCAAGCGGGCTTTGAGGACCCTGTTCCTCGCCAACTCAGGGGCGAGGGCGCTACGGAGAGATCCAATAGCTGCCGGTGTGTTCCGCCGGCGCAGGATCTCATAAGCCTGGGAAAGGGGAGTGATCAGACTCTGGTGCCCACCGGATTTGTGGACCGATCCTGGGACACGGATACACCCATCGGTGATGTTCTGATGCGGACTCGCATCCAAACTCGGCGCACCCAACGCCAACGCCTCAACAAGCTCACGGGCCTCCGGCGCGCTCAAACGCTCCTGGATCGGGATATACAGGTGCCGGCCACCACTCGGAGAGAAATCCTCCACGAACACCACACCAGAATCACTCAGAAGCGTTCTCAGCGCCGCCGCGTCAGCATCAACAACACCCTGCAATGCCTTGGAGGTATCCAGGTCAAGACACAGCGTGGCCACGGAACCGTCAGGGCCGTGAATCATCACCGCAGCAGGACGGACAGGCAAGGTCCTAGTGATCTTTGGGGGAGTAGCCGGGCGTGGGTACTGGAACCGGCCACCAATCCACCGACCAAACCGGAACGACGGTTCTCCAGCGATCAGCGGAGCAAGAGCCCACGCCTGCTCGGGTGTGACTTGACAGTCGACACTCCGCATTGACGATGTTGACGCATTAAGGACGTGCGGTACGATGGGTTCATTCCTTCCTCACCGAGGGTACGCAAATGGCCACCCACAGGGTGGGTGTTTCATAAAGTTCAGATCGGGATCCTGGCAGATGAGGATCTGAACTACATAAGCTCTGAAGGCCCGCCTAGTGCGGGCCTTCTGCTTTTAACTAGCGCGCGCTATAGGCAATGCCTCCTGGGCGAAAGAATCAAGGTCCACTGTTTCCAAGTGAGCGTGCAGAAGCCGCGCCAAGAGCTCGGAACGGCTTTCAGAGGTCGCCTCGACAACGCGGTTGAGCTTTTCAGCATCAGCGCGCGGGATCTTGGCTGTCACAGTCTGGCGATCGCCTTTGTATGGCTGTGCCATTAGTCCTCCTCTGTTAGGTACTGAGGACCAGCCAATAGCAATCTGATTGCCTTAAGTGGGATTTGGCTTCCCGGCGTGTCGCTTTCGGCCATGTCAAGGTTTATCCCAGCAATCTGGCCTGAAGTGCATCGATGGCCGCGCCAACCCTTTTGCGCTCCAGAGAGTATCTAGGGGCTCTCCCCTTGCGGTCGCCCAGGGGAACGTCGCCTCTGATGACACCAATCTCTTGTTCGAGATACTTCAGTGTCCGAGCCAGGCTCGACGCGGATGATCCAACGCCATCGAGGATGTCTCCAAAGTAAGACGGACCTTGGTCGTGGAGAAAACAAAGGACTTCAAGTCGTGCGGGGTTTCCGAACGCGCTCAGAGCCACATCGACCTCTTCGGGCCATGTCTGGACAACGCGTATCGGGGTAACCATAAAGCCATTTTCACTTGGATCCCTTCGTATGTGAAACCATTGGTCCTAGACTACCATTCATAGAGAGTTAAATATCATTGATAGATAGTCTCTCGATGCCGATCACGGCTATGTCGCCAAAGGTCGATATGACAAGCATTTCTTCGCAAAGGTGTGGACAATATCGGGTTGGTTCGGTTTCAGGGGCTGTCAGTAGTCATTGATAGGTCTTGGATTTCATGTCTGGGGAGGACACGATGAGCAACGTTTTACCGTTTGGCACGGATCGCCTGACGCTGGGCGCGACGAGCAGGGGAGCAAGGGCTTACTTATCCGAGGTTTTTCATGACTAACCAAAAGTCACCGGCCGCTGCAGCTGGCTGGGTAGCGATTCCAGTCGTGCTACTCGGCTTGATCTTTGGAATGCTTTTGCTGCTGGCTCCTACGAAGCCTGCTGTTGCTGATTGTGGGCCGACGATTTCTGTGGCCATTGATGCGAACACGAAGGTCGATGGGTATTCGGCGGAGCAGTTGAAGAACGCGGCCGCGATCATGGGCGCTGGTAAGGCTCTTGATCTTTCGGCTAAGGGTCAGACGCTCAGTGTGATGGTTGCTCTGGGGGAGTCGGGGTTGCGTGTCCTGGACTATGGCGATGGTCCTGGTCCTGACTCTCGGGGGTTGTTCCAGCAGCGGGATAACGGCGCGTGGGGCACGTATGAGGACCGCATGGACCCTGCCCGCAGCGCTACGAGCTTCATCAAGGTCTTGCAGGGCGTGCCCGGGTGGGAGCTGATGGAGCCGACCATCGCGGCCAACAAGGTCCAGCGCAACGCTGATCCGTACCACTACGCGAAGTACTGGCCTGAGGCCGTGAAGATCGTCCAGGGACTCACGGACGCAAAGTTCGATCTTGCTGGCAGTGAATGCTCCGCTACCGGCGCTTCGGGTGAGGGTAATGACTACCCGTGGAAAGACGCACCTACCTGGCTGCAGGTGGGCGCAAACTCGGCCAGCACGTCCCCACTGAACCTGTATTACCGCGAGTGCGTGGACTTCGCCCTGTGGCGGGTGAACCAGCAGATGGGGTCCACCAGTGCACCGTTCAAGTTTCTCAACGGCACCTTCCGCCCCGACGGACAGAGCCTTGGCTCGGCGTTGACGTGGAAGGCAGGGTGGGACGCCAAGGGCTGGCCCACCGGGAAAACTCCCCGCGTCGGTTCCGTTGTCTGGTACGCCCCTGGCGCTGGCGGCTCTGACCCTAGCTTCGGTCACGTTGCCGTGGTCAAGGAAGTCAAGGACGACGGGACCTACGTCGAAGAGGGCTACAACGGCAACCCGGCACCGGACGATCACAACTACTACACCCGGAGCGTCTCAAGCTCCGTTCCCTCAGCTTTCCTGTATCTGCCTACCCAAGAGGAGACAAAGTGAAAAAGCCTATTGCACTGCTGGCAGTGGCGTTTCTCTGCGCGGCCTGCACGCCAGCAGCAGAGAACACAGCCACCGTGTCCACTCCGTCAGCAACCACGACGGCCACACCCACCGCCCCGGTCTCCCTGAGCGCCAACAGTGGCCCACAAGCACCTGGTGGGACCATCCCTGCCACCATCGGGATTCCCTGGGATGAGGCAAGCAAAAAGTCCGCTGGTGATGTTGCGGAAAAGGCCATGGCCGACTTTGCCCGGCCTGAGGTTGAAGAGAAGCAGTGGGCCAACGACCTTGCCCGCTGGCTAACCCCACAAGCCACAGCGGATTACTCATCGGTGGACCCGGCGAACATTCCTGCCAGCCGCGTCACCGGAGCATCGACTCTGGCAGTTGATGAAGAGAACGGTTACGGGGTCACCGCTTCTGTTCCGACCAACGCCGGAGCGTATTCACTCCAACTCCTACGCACCGGCCCAGACGCGCCGTGGAAGGTCAACAGGCTCACCCCGCCTGAGTAAAAAGACTGCACCTGCCCCATTCACACTCACAACAAGGAAGTACGGCACATGAGCACCACATCCGTTGAGGTTCTGGCTTTCCCCAGTATTCAGGCCATCGTCCGCGATAACGGCACCGCCGAAGTCATCGTGGCCGGTAACTCCCGCATCGTCCCAGAAGGGGACTCCCTTCAAGCTCTACGCAACAATGCCTTGGCGTTGATCATCACTGAGGCGAAGACGCTCCAGCGCCCGGTCCGGGCGGAGATAGAAGACCCTGAGGGGCGCGGGGAACTGATCGTGCACCCGCAGGGAAACATCGAATCCGTGGCCTATGAGGCACGGACCACGCGCCGCCGCGCCGAAGCTCCGACCACCACGCCAGAAACAGTGGCACCGGCGCTCATCCAAACGGTGCCGCTTGCCGCACCAGCGCCGGTAGAACCAACGCCCGTGCCCGAAGAGACACACACGACACCAGTACCAGCTCCAGCTCCAGAGGAACCGGTTGTAGAACAAGCCGCTGTCGTGAAAGCAGATGCAGTGGAAGAGGATGCGGTGGAGGTAGCTGCGGCGCAGCCGTGGCCACCAGCAGCCGCACAAGAGACTCCTGTGGTGGTTGCGGGGAAACCTGGGGAACCTCAGGGTGAAGCTGTGGAGGCTCCGTTGACGCGGCGTAGCTTGAAGGAAACCTCGTTCCTGGTCAGTGCTCCTGTGCTGGAGCCAGCGACGAAGGGCTGGCGCGGGTCCTTGACTCGGTTGGGGTTCCGAATGGACCCCTCACCGGAGGAACTCACCGAGCGTGAGGACGTGCGCACGGTCAGTCAGCATTGGCCCGGCCCGCGCACCATCGCCGTCGTAAACCGTAAGGGCGGAGCGAACAAGACCCCCACGGTCGTGATGCTCTCAGCAATCCTTGCCCGCTACAGTGGCGCTGCAACCGTCGCCTGGGACAACAACGAATCCCAAGGCACCTTGGGCTGGCGCACCGAAAAAGGAGCGCATGACCGTAGCGTCCTGGACTTGATTGATTCCTCCACCGAACTGCTCTCACCCTCAACGAACGCCGCCGAAATCGCGAAGTTCGTTCACCACCAGACAGCGGACAAGTTCGATGTGCTGCGCTCGGACGAGAACGAGGAAGGCGATCACGAGGTTACTGCTGAGGAAGTGGACATTGCCCACCAGGTCTTGACCCGGTATTACCGGCTCGTGGTCATGGACTCAGGCAATACTGCACGGGCTGCGAACTGGCGTCGAATGATTGATCACACCAACCAGCTCGTCGTTCCCGTCACGGCCATCGAAGACCGGGCCGAAGCAGCACGGCTGACGCTCCAGACCTTGGAATCTCGTGGTGGCCACGACGCCGAGCTGGCCCGTAACGCCGTGGTGATCGTCTCCGAGTCCACGGACGCCAAACGAAGCATGAGCGGGGACGCTCTCAAGCGGGCCAAAGACGAAGCCCGGCGCATTGCTGAGGGCTTTGAGCCTTTCGTTCGCGCCGTCGTGCGTATCCCGTATGACCCGGCCATGGTCAACGGACCCATCCGTTACGAGGCCCTGCAGCCCGCAACACAGCGGGCTTGGCTGGCCGCAGCCGCAGCGGTCGCCACGGGCTTCTAAACCACCACCACGACGAAATAACGAAAGGAGGAAACAGCTCATGGAACTATTCCCAAACCCCTGGATCACCGCTCCCACACCAGAAACGCAAGAATCAGACACCCTTGCCACTGATGTGCCCGCCGCTGCTGTGATCAGTGCGCCATTGCGCGGCATGGTCGAACCAGACACCGCTGACCGCCTCGAACACCGCACCGTCAACGGAGCTGCGAGCGTGTGGGTCCTCGGCGTTCACGGGGGAGCTGGGGAGAGCCGCCTGGCTGATCTTCTCGACGGTGCCGCACCAACAGGGCATTGCTGGCCCGTGGCACCCTCAGGCGCCAAGGCCCGCGTGCTGCTGGTCTGCCGCTCCGATATGCGCGGGCTGACAGCCGCCCAACGTGCTCTCACGCAATGGGCTTCGGGAGCCACGCCAGAGGTTGATCTTCTTGGCCTGGCTGTCCTCGCGGACGCACCCGGCAAGACTCCCAAAGCGCTGCGGGACTTCGCCTCCATCATCGGCGGGGGAGCGCCCCGGCTCTGGCTCCTGCCATGGGTAGAACCATGGCGGCACGGGGACACAACAGCACCCCTGAACCGCGACTATCAACGCTTCATCACCGACGTGACCACCTTGGTCACCACCACACCACGCACCACACTCTGAAAGGTCTCTCACCATGAACTACTTCTCCACACTCACAGCATCCGTCATCCCCAACCCGACTCCCACGGTCCCGGACGAAGCACGCGGTCTGCTCACCGTCCTTAACTGGGCCTCAGGTATCGGTCTTGTTCTCGGCGTCCTGGGCGTCATCATCGTCGGCATCACCATGGTCATCCAGCTCCAGCGCGGCGAGGGAGGCCAATCCCTTGCCAAGCTCGGCTGGGTCCTGCTCGGCTGCATCATCATCACCGGCGCTGCGGGCATCGTCCGGGCCTTCGTCTAAACCAGCACCACCAACTTCGGAGGTTCACTATGAGCGAGTCAACAGAGAACACCAACGAGTCCAATCCATTCACCAAACCAGGATTCATCATCGCCGCAATCTTGGTCCTAGCCCTGATCGCAGGGGCCGTCGTGATCTTCCTCCTTCCCAAGGGCGAGAACACGGCAGACCCGGCACCAGCCCCGGCTGGTACCACTGCGGCAGCAAAACCAACCTCGTCCGCGCCAGCCTCAGCAGATAAGAGCATCTGCGGATTGCCAGGGTCTTCAGATTCGGGGTTAGGTGCAGCACCACAGACAACGTGGGAGCTAGTTGGAACGATGGCCGCTCCTACTGATCCAGAAATCGGCCCGGGAAAAACAGACGAAGAGGGGATTAGGTCATGTTTCGCTCACACACCTACTGGGTCCCTCTACGCCGCAGTGAACCTCTGGGCTCTCGGTAGCGATCCAGCTAAGGAACGTTCCGTCGCGGATCAGCTCGCAGCAAAAGGCTCTGGCCGCGATGCTGGAATGAATGCACCAAAGACAACGACTCCAGTAAGTTCAGCGAAGATCCAGGTAGCTGGATTCAATGTTTCCTACACTGCAAAACAAGCTGTTGTAGAACTGGCCTTTAAAGCTGATACAGGTGCCCTTGCCACTGTCCGAACAACCCTCATTTGGGAAGACGGAGATTGGAAGGGAGTCGTTGCAGACAACGGCGCACCGCTTGAAGAACCGCGCCAAGTCCGTGACCTCTCGACCGTTATTCCCTGGAGCGGGGCATGAGACCAACAGTTTGGAATCCAGCCGGGGACTGGCTTTCTGGATTGGCAGATGACGCGATGGGCAATATGGCCAAAGCGATCATGGAAGCCCTGAGTCAGATGGTCACGACTCTGTCGACCTTCTGGGTTTCGATGCCGACGGTGAACCTTGCCAGCGCGGACGGGACCGGGCCTAGCCCGGTGGTCGCCACGGTGAATTCCGAGTTGTTGCCGTGGACGATGACGCTGGCCGTTTTTGCCGTCATCCTTGGCGGAACTCGCATGGTCTGGGAACAGCGCGGGGCACCGCTAAAGGACATTCTGCGCTCACTGATAACGCTCGTTCTCGTCTCTGGTCTTGGCCTGGGAGTTATTTCTATTCTCGTGATCGCAGCCGATGCGTTCTCCTCGGCGATCATTGCCCGTTCCACGAACGGCAAAGGATTCGCTGAGTCCTTGCAAGTGCTGACGATGACCGGTCAAACAGGTGTTGGGGTGTTCATTCTGATCATCCTGGGCCTTGTTGGTCTGCTCGCTTCGATCTTCCAGGTTGTGCTGATGGTCGTCCGTAGCGGGATGCTCGTGATTCTTGCCGGGATTCTTCCCACGACTGCTGCATTCACGAACACGGAAATGGGTAAGCAGTGGTTCCAGAAAGCTGTTGGCTGGACGATCGCGTTCATTCTCTACAAACCAGCGGCAGCAATCGTGTACTCAGTCGCGTTTTTGCTGATGGGAAACAACGAAGGCCAGGAACAACTCATCACCTCGATCACGGGCTTCGCTCTGATGATCGTGGCGTTGTTCGCCTTGCCTGCGTTGATGAAGTTCGTGACCCCCATGGTGGGTGCGCTGGCTTCTGGCGGAGGCGGCGGGGGAGCTGCTGGGGCCGCAGTGGGGGCCGTGGCCACGGGAGCGGTCAGCATGGGTCGTGGCGGTAGCGGTAGGGGCAACGCCTCACCCACACCGGCCTCTCATTCAACGTCGAAAACGCAGTCGTCCTCTACAACGGGTTCCTCTAGCTCTCCGCAGGGCAGTGGTGGAACTCCTGGCCCGCAGGGCGGAACAGGCACACCAACACCAGGGGGACCTGGAGGCTCTGGAGTTGCTGGATCTGCTGGTGCAGCCGGTGCCAGCACGGGAGCCGCAGCAGCAACCAGTGGTGCAGCCGGAACCAGCGGCGCAGCAGCAGCCGGTGGTGGAGCAGCAGCCGCTGGTGGTGCCGCAGCCGGTGGAGCAGCGGCGGCTGCGGGTCCGGCTGGTATGGCAGTAAGCGCAGGAGTCCAGGGCGCAAAGAAGGCTCACGACGCAGTCAAGAGCACGGCAGAAGAATCAACCGGGGAGGGACCCAGTGGCAGCAATTAGCACCGATTACAAAGAACCGTCCTATGGAAACTGGCGCGTACCGCGCTCGGCAGGGCTGGGAAATCTTGGCGCTATCGGCACGGGCATCGTCATGGCCGGCCTTTTGCTGGGCATCATCAGCTTCGCTATCTGGGGCCTGTTCGCGGGCCTTGGCGTCCTCGCCGTAGCCGGTGTGAGTGCGTTGTTGCTGACCGTCAAAGACAAGCACGGTCAATCCATCGTTGACCGCCTGGGAACCCGCCTCAGTTTCCGTGTCTCGAAGTCATCGGGCACGAACCTGTATCGCTCTGGTCCGTTGGGCGTCACCCAGTGGGGCACGTATCAGCTCCCAGGACTGGCAGCACAGTCCAGGCTGTATGAGTTCAAGGACTCCTATAACCGTCCGTTCGCGCTGCTCCATGTTCCAACGACGAACCACTTCACCGTCATCTTCTCCACTGAACCTGATGGGGCCTCGTTGGTTGATCCTGAACAGGTCGATGCGTGGGTGGCGAACTGGGGCGGCTGGCTCGCCGATCTTGGGGATGAAGCGGGCCTTGACGCTGCGGCGGTGACCGTGGAAACAGCACCTGATTCTGGGTACCGGCTCCGCAATGAGGTCCAGATGAACATTGACCCGAACGCGCCTGCCTTCGCCCAAGAAGTTCTGCACGAGGTCGTTCGTACCTACCCGGAAGGTTCGGCGACAGTGCGGGCCTGGGTGTCGTTGACGTTCAATGCCTCACTGCGCACGGGGACGAAGAAACGCGAAGCAGAAGACGTTGCACGCGATCTGGCCTCCCGCATTCCTGGCTTGTCAGCCAGGTTGCAGGCCACCGGGGCCGGTATTGCCCGCCCCATGGATGCTCAGGAACTCTGTGAGGTTGTCCGGGTTGCCTATGATCCGCCAGCGGCGCTGATCATTGACGAAGCCCACGCAGCCGGAACCCCTGTCTCCTTGAGCTGGGGCGAAGTAGGCCCGTCCGCAACACAAGCCTCCTGGGATACGTACCGGCACGATAGTGCTGTGTCCGTGTCATGGACGATGACCAGCGCCCCTCGCGGGTCCGTGAACTCTGCTGTGTTGTCCAGGCTTCTGGCCCCGCACGGGGACATCGACCGTAAACGCATTTCCCTGCTCTACCGGCCCATGGATTCCGCCCGGGCTGCTGCTGTCGTTGAACGCGATCAGAACAACGCCAACGTCCGCATCACCTCAGGGAACAGGCCCTCGGCCCGTGCCCTGGTTGATGCACGCTCAGCGGTCCAGACAGCACAAGAAGAAGCCCAAGGGGCAGGGTTGGTGAACTTCGGTCTCGTCGTGACCGCCACGGTCACAGATAAGGAACGCCTCGCGGACGCCGTGGCTGCTGTTGAGCAAACTTCAGGAACTTCACGGTTGCTGCTGCGCCGAGCCTACGGGGCACAGGACACCGCGTTTGCTGCGTCCCTGCCGCTGGGTTTGGTGTTGCCTAAACACTCGATGCTTCCCTCTGAGATTAAGGACGCTCTCTAATGGCATGGATGAAGATCACCACCCGACGCGCCAAAACCGTCACAGAGTCCAAGCCAACTCCCAAGAAGTCCGCAGCAAAGAAGCCTGTCCGTGTGGTTGGGCCTGGCCCGCGTGGTTGGTCAGGTAGGGGCGGGGGCATGGCCCAGTTGGTTCCCTCGGTCAAGGAATACCGGGGGACCACCGTCCAGGTCTGCGGGTTGTGGCCGTTCTCTTCGGGCGCGTCCTCGCCCATGATTGGGGTGCCGCTGGGTAGGCATGAGGAAACACAGGCCACGGTCTGCTGTGATCCGATTAGCTGGTTCCAGCGTGCCCGGCTGATCTCTAACCCGTCTGCGTTCATTCTCGGCAGGCCTGGCCTGGGTAAGTCCACGGTCGTGCGGCGGATGTTCATTGGCCTCTCTGCCCAGGGCGTGAATCCGTTGATCCTGGGGGACCTTAAAGGCGAGCACGTCAAAGCCGTTCGCGCCCTCGGCGGGCAAGTCATTAGCGTTGGCAGTGGCGTTGGCTACTTGAACATCCTGGACCCCGGCCAGGCTGTGGAAGTAGCCAAGCTTCTAGAAGAGGGCGGTCACCACAAAGACGCTGCCCGGGTCCGGGCGGATGCTCACAGTCGTCGTTTGGCGATGATCGTCTCCCTGATCACGATCAGTCGAAACAACCCGCCCACGGATCAGGAACAGACCATCTTGGACCGTGCCCTGCGCGTCCTTGATGAAAAGTTTGAGGGTATTCCGGTGTTGAAAGACCTTCTCGATGTGATCGTTTCGGCCCCAGATGAGTTGCGACAGGTCGCACTCGATAGGGGAGACATTAACGTCTACCTCCAGGAAACCCGCGCTCTGGAAGCAACCCTGCTGGGTCTGACAGGTGGCGGCAAGCTCGGGGAAATATTCTCCCAGCACACCACCGAACCGATGATGCGTGACCGGGCTGTGGTCTTTGACGTCTCATCTATTGATCCAACAGATATGGAGCTTCAAGCAGCGGTTCTCCTGGCGTGCTGGTCTTACGGGTTCGGGACAATCAACGTTGCCAACGCTCTCGCGGACGTGGGTCTTGAACCGCGCCGGAACTACTTCGTTGTCCTGGATGAACTCTGGCGTGCCCTGCGTGCTGGTAAAGGCATGGTGGACCGGGTGGATGCATTGACCAGGCTGAACCGCTCTGTGGGCGTCGGGCAGATCATGATTTCTCACACGATGTCTGACTTGCTGGCACTGCCAGCAGAAGAAGACAGGATGAAGGCTCGCGGCTTCGTTGAACGCTCCGGGATGGTTATCTGCGGCGGACTTCCCGCCTCAGAAATGCCCCTACTCACGGCGGCTGTGCCGCTCTCAAATAAGGAACAGAAAAAGCTCATCTCCTGGCAAGACCCGCCAGCCTGGGACTCACGCGGGACCGACATTGAACCTCCCGGACGGGGAAAGTTTTTGATCAAAGTCGGCGGCCGTCCTGGTATCCCCGTCGTCATCGGTCTGACGTCCCTGGAGACAGGAGATGCCGGGGTCAATGACACCGAAGAGAAATGGCACGCACCCGTACCGGTCTCCGTCCTTGATAGCGGAACCTCTGAACTCTCCATCGAAGAGGGCACACCATGAGCGCACCGAACCGTAAGGGCGTTGGCCTAGGCGATGCGCTGCTGGTCTGGTTGGCGATTGGTTTTATCGTCGTCTTCGGTGGCGGGACCTACGCTGCGCTGCACTTGGGTTCGTGGGCCGCTGGCCTCCCAGCGCCGCCCGCGCACCCAATTGATCTGATTGCAGGTCTGATCAAAGGCGAAGTGCCGTGGCCAACACAGGCTACGGTCGCGGCCTGTGTCATGGCTGGGGTGATTATTGTTCTTGCTGTTGTTGTTCTGGTTGCGTGGCGGAAGGGTGCCTCCAAGCGTGCCCGCGTGGACAAAGCAGCCCGCTACCTTGGCCGGGGCAAGTCCTTGGCCGCGTTCTCCGAAAAGGGAGCAAAAGCCACCGCTGACCGTCTCGGTGTGACGGATACTCCCGGCATCGTTGTCGGCAAAGTCGTCTCCACGGGTCAGAAGTTCCTCCAGTCCTGGGAGGATTTGTCCCTGGATATTTGGGGGCCTCGAACGGGTAAGTCCACCTCCCGGGTCATGCCCGCCATCCTGGACGCTCCCGGCGCTGTCGTCTCGACCTCGAACAAGCGCGACGTCGTGGACGGCACCCGTGGAGTCCGGGAGCTCGTGGCTCCTGTGTGGGTGTTCGATCCTCAGAAGATCGCTCAGGAGGAACCTCACTGGTGGTGGAACCCCCTCTCCTACGTCACGGACGAAGAAAAAGCCTACAAACTTACTCAGCACTTTTCCGTAGGCTCCCGTGTGCCAGGGTCCAAGCCGGACGCGTATTTTGATCCGAAAGCTGAGGACGTTCTTTCCTCGTACTTCCTCGCGGCCGCGCTCGGTGACCTGCCCATCACCCAGGTCTATTTGTGGGTGACAGAACAAGTCAGTAAAGAGCCGATTGCGATTCTTCGGGACCATGACTACGAACTCCAGTACAAGGGCCTGGAGTCCACGTTGAAGCTCGCTGACAAGCAGCGTGACGGTATCTTCGGCACCGCAGAGAAGATGATCCAGTGCCTCAAATCCAGAAACACGCTGCGCTGGGTTGCTCCCACGGGTGGGGCATCGGTGGCCACCGATAGCCGCCGTCAGTTCAACCCGCACGATTTCGCCGCCTCCCAGGAAACGATCTACATCCTTTCCAAGGAAGGTGCTGGCACGGCATCTCCACTGACCACAGCACTAACTGTGGCCATTGCTGAGGCCATGGAAGAACGGGCCGAACGCAGCGGTGGGCGCCTCCCCAAACCAGCACTCTTCGCCCTCGATGAATTGGCGAACGTCGTCCGGTGGGCAGCTCTGCCGGATCAGTTCAGCCACTACGGCTCCAAGGGCCTGATCGTCATGGGCATCTTGCAGTCCTGGTCCCAAGGCGTCGAACTCTGGGGCGAGGCGAACATGCGGAAAATCTGGTCAGCTGCGAACGTCAAGGTCTACGGAGGCGGCGTAGCCGAGGAAGGTTTCCTGCGGGCGCTCTCGGACCTCATTGGCGACTACAGCTACAGCAACGTCTCTGTTTCCTCCGGTAAGTCCGGGTCCTCCCGCTCTCGCCAGGAGGGTAAGGAACGTATCTTTGACGTCTCCAACCTCGCGGAGCTGGATCGTGGCCGCGCCGTCGTTCTCGCCTCCGGTGCGCCAGCAACGCTGGTCCGAACCATGCCCTGGTACAACGGGCCACACAAGGAGGCGGTTGCCGCTTCAATAAAGAAGTACAGCCCACGGCCAGAAGAACCAGCCCTAGCGGTAGGAACCCCCGCTGCGGCAAATCCTTGGGTCACGGAATAGGAGAATCTAAAGATGCAGGAAGAAACCGGCCTCTTCAACGAGTCCTTCCCTGACGTCCCACAGTCGTCCTCCATGGTGCCCGAGGAGGGCCAGGAGAAGCCAGCAAAGCTGGTCTACGGCTCCGCTGAGGAGTTCCTGCATGAGCAGCTGCTTCCCAACTATGTGCGCGAGATAGACGGACGCGCTCTGACATGGTGTGCCCAGTGGTACTACCATCCAGAAGCCATCGAGCGGATTGAGTCCATGTGGCGGGCTTGGGAAAACCTACGGCTAGATGCCGCGACGGGATTGAGCATTTGGTACAAGGATCATGCGGACCACCACATGGCTATCTTGATGAACCCACGCGGCCCGTTCCATAACTGCGATAAGGCCACCCACAGGGAACCGGAGCTGCTGGAGCTGGCGAAAGCTCCACCAGGTTGGTTTGTTGATGCCCGCCTCGACCAACCATAAAGACAGATCACGCAAAGGGAGACCGCCATGAGGCGGTCTCCCTTTCTCGTTCTCTTTGGACTGGGGGGGTTAGAGGGTTGGTCCCTGACCCCCTATGCCACGATCCAGCGCAGATGAGAATCATGCGGAGACTGCAGAACCAGCACGCAAGAAATCACTCTGGAGGCGTTGGGCTCGAGGGTGAAACCACTGACAGGGGTCCCAATTTTGCTGCTCTAACGTCCCTGCTAATATTTATTCAAATTCATCCTGTGCGTACTCCACGACAATCTCAATAAGTGATTGGACATTCTCATTGCAGTTCTTAAAAGAAATGTGATCGAGATTTTCAGATTTTTCTCGCACTACTGCTGCAATTAGAGCATGTATAAAAGACTGTGTTGCTAAGTCAACTCCTTCAAAATCTAACAGAATATCCTTCCCATTTTCGAGAGTCGGTTTAATATATTCGTCTCGTATTGAAGCGGCGGCGTCCTTATCCCCGGCAAAAGCACCTGTGTGCTCTGCGATTTTCATACAAATCTCGCTTTATTTCTCTGGCGAGTCGATTTACGAACATTGACATGGTAAACCTCCCGGATTTCTTTCAATAGATCACTGAAAGCAAGTGTCTCTTTGACAGTGATGTCAACACCCACTGCTGTCCCGCTGTACATGAACGGCATTTCTCGCCACCGCACACGGTCATCCTCGAGTTTCGACTTGATGGCTGGCGTGCTGCCATTCTTATGCTTAGGTTGCGTCAACAGTTTCATCATCTGATCTCCGGTCACCATGACCATGTGGTGCCGAGCGAGGGTACTCATAGCCTTCATAAAGAACAATCCAGCTCCACCGTTGGTTTCGTTACCACCAAAGCGCGCTGTTGTCCCGGTCACGCCGGGTTGAAACGCGAGTTCGATAGCCGACTTGTGGTCCGTCACAGGATGTGAACGACTCAGAGATTTACAGACACCGATTCCGGAGTCTGCTACCCCGATGAGTAGCCGGCCGGTTGAGGTCACTTGCGCGGCGGCAATGGCTCCTCGATCAACTGCTCCGGCGTGCTCAAGCACGTTCCTAATCAATTCGTAAAGTACATACTTCACGGAGTCCGCCTCGGTCGGAGTGGCGTGAAGCAGCGGAACAAAGTCTGTTACGAACTTGGTCAATTCCTGATTGTTTGTAATTCGAGTGAGGGGTATGAATCTGCCTGCTGGGTCGTGCTCAACAACAGGAAGGCCAGTTTCCTGTTCCATAAGCTTGAAAAGCCCCATGCGCTCGAGGTAACGAGTACTGCTGTTTAAAACAAGGCCATCCAATTTTACAGAGCCACCCTTGAATCGGCAGTGATCAGCCATCGAAACGATCATGCTTAGAACTAGTGGGTGAAGTGAGAAAAGTCCTTGTTTAGGAGCGAACGTGAGGTCCGGTGATCCGTCTTCTTCGACCATGGACAAGAACCGTTCTATGTCAGCTAGATATGCCCGGTCAGGCAGCCCAATCCGCATGCGTCTCCTAATAAGGTTGAGGCCAACCTGGCATTATTTGCCAGGTAACACTGTACGAAACTGAAAATCACGGTAATCAGGCTCTTCAAGGTTCCCGGGGAAATTGGTTCGTGTTGTAGCTAGTAGAGGACTCGTGGTCCTGCTGGGATGAGTGTTACTACGCATTCAACCTGAACAGGAACCACGAGCCTTGTTAGAGCCTACTGGGGCTGGCCATGACGCTGCCAGCATGATCTTCAACCTGCCCGATTACCGTGTCGCCGGCACTGTCCTGCTCCCTGACGGGATCCGCCACGTCACTGTGGAGTCCACGCTCCCGCCGGGGTGCCCGAGATGCGGAATGATCGCTTCGCGGGTCAAGGAGCGCCGGTGCCAGAAGCTGCGTGACATTCCGGTCGCCGGTGCGGTGGTGCTCCTGTGGGACAAGCGGCGCTGGTTCTGTGATGAGCGTCTGTGTGAGCGGAAAACGTTTTGCGAACCGACACCCCAGGTCCCGCGGCGGGCACGATCCACGCGCAGGCTTCGGGAGACACTGGTGGATGCGGTCATCGGTTCCGGTCGTGCTGTGTCAGAGACAGCGATGACGTTCGGGATCGGGCGGTTTGGTTCTGAGGTTCTTGAGCGCTCGGAGGTCGAGGGATCGTTCTATTTGGATGATTCTGATGTCCTTAGCGCCAGTTTCCAGACGATTGGTCCCCGACCCCCGGTTAGCGGCTTCGACCGCTCTGTGCGCGCTCAGCGCCTACAGACTTGCCTGTGCTGCTCTTGCGTGCTTTCTTTGCGTTCTTGCCCAGTGCCACAGCTTCGGCGGGGTGTGCGCCCTGGCTGCGGGCCGCGATTACCCGTCCGTGTATCTGCGCTTCGGTGGCACCACTGTCTTTGAGGGATTCTGCGAACTGTTCGTTGTGTTCGGCGGAGCCGTAACTAGCCGCTGATTCGGTCTCTGTTTTGAGTCCTTGGTCTTTGAGCCGGGCGTTGTCGTTGCCGGTGACGCGGTTCTCGATTTCCCGGCCTACGCCTTCCATGCGGGCGAAGAGTTCCTTCTCAGCGCGTTCGTAGCGTTGTTCCATCGAAGAGAACTCGTTGCCCTTGAATCCACCCTCGGCCAGGATTTTCGCTTCGTGCATGTTCTTGGCCGCGTGAACGAAATCGGCGTCGTTGAAGTGCAACGCGTCGGCGCTGCCGACGTTCTGCTCTGTTTCTTTGCGGAGCTGGTCAATGTCGGGTCCGTTGATCCCGTCCTTACCGATCAGGTACTTACGTTCCTGCACGGTCGCGTCCGCTGCGGCCAGGGCCTTAGGTGTCTTGGCCGACTGCGCCCGTTCCAGAGCGGTCACCATATCGGGATTTGCCAGGTACTCAGCGGGGACTCCATTGCGTTCCATCTCAGGGGCGAACTTCTCTGTCTGGGCACGGAGGTCTTCGGCACGAGCTGCCCCAAGAAGTGCCATGGCCTTGTCGTGTTCAGCGGCAGCTTTGCGCTTCTCCTGGTCACTGAGTGCCAGGGCATCTTGCCTGGTCTTTTCAGTGGTTCTTGCTTCGATTCCTGAGGCGAGGTATTCGCTGTCGTTGCCGACGTCGTGGGTGTCGATCCCGTAGCGTGTCAGGACTTCTTCACGGATCTTCTCCGACGTGGCCAACGCCATGGGGTCGTTCTCTTTCCAGCTCTCAGCGATGGTGTGCGCGGTGGCAATATCGTGTGGCCCTGCTTTGTCCCACCACTGATCTTTTTCCACCGGGGCTAGTGCTGCCTGTGCCGCTGTGCGCTGGGCTGCAAGCTGCGCCTGGGCTTCGTGTGCGGCTTGGGCGTCCTGGTGTTCTTGCTGGCGGGCGGATTCCTGGCGTCGGCGCGCAATGGTCTCGGCAATGCGGGAGGCCATCATCAATGTCTGACGCATTCCTCCGTCCAGGAACTCGTCCATTCCATCGGTTTCACTCATGGTGTTCCCCTTAGCAATTGGTGGTGCGCTTGGTCTCTTATCTGTCCATGCCCGGGCCGGAACTATCCCGGCTCGGCTGGTAAGTCTTGGCCGGTGAAGCTTTTGTCACCGTGCCCGGAACGACAATCCCCGAACGTGGTTGCGGGAAGCTCGTCTGCCGACGGCTCCTGGACTCAGCTGCGGCTTTTTCCTCAGCAGTCAGAGGCTTCTCAGCAACCGCCACAGCACTCTTAGGCATCGTCGCTGTGAACGGGCCAAGCTGGTCCTTGATCACTGAACGGATGCGTTGGGCTTCACGGGTCCGTCCGGACTGTTCGTGCATTTCATAAACGGCGAACGCGGTGTTGATCAGCTGGATCATCAGCGCGGCCTGGGCCGCTGTTTTGCTCTTACTCGACGCGGCCATAAACATCATTGCCGTACCGGTGATCGACGGCATTGCTACGGGTTTGCTGTGATCCTTGGGCGCACGAAGTTGTGCTGTGCGGGAGAGTTCAGCAGCGGTAGCAGCAAGCGGTCCTGGTGTTGCTTCAAGCCGGTAGGACCATGCGGCGAACGCACCGGAAACCTCCCGTGCGGCTTTCGCCCAGGTGGCGTGATCATCACGTGGATGGGCGCGGAGTTTGTCCACCAGCGCGTTGGCGTTGCGGGTGAACTCAACCCAGTCGCCCTCACGCGGAACGTAGTGCTCGGCACCGTTCCTTTTCACGGTGCGTTTGTTCCGTGCGGCGGCGTTCCATTCCGCTGCGGCATCTATCGCTTCGGAGCCAAGATCGTGCCATCCCTCACGCAAGGCACCCAGCTTCAAATCCGATGCGAGCGTGCCGCCACCAAACCATACGGGGCGCTCTCCATGGGTGGGGCGTTCGGCTACCGAGTAGCCAATGATGACGTCGGTGGTGTTCTTCGCGTACCTCGGACGAAGCAGCATTCCGGTGTCGCGGGCACGGCGCACAAACTCTGCCTCGGAGACAGCAGCCGATGAACAAGCACGCACTTTACGGGCCAGGGAAGAACGGTGCATTTCGCGTTCATCCCGGACCGCTGCGCCCTTTTCGGCCTGCCCGTAGCCGCGTGTGGCGTGGATCGTGGAGAGCTGTTCCAGGCCGTACTTTACTTCCAGCTCGCGGCACGTTTGCTGGGCCTTCTTGTAGTCCCCATGGGTGGAGGCTTTCGTGCCGTCCTCGCGCACGAGAGAGACAGCTAAGTGGATGTGGTGGTTACCGTTCTCAGAGGTTCCGTGGTTGATCGCAGCCCACCGGCACTGTGCTTTTCCGCTGGTCTCCGTGAAGCCCATGGAGTCCACAAAGTCATTGGCAATATCGCCCCACTGCTGATCTGTCAGCGCACCTTCTTCGGCGCGCAGACTCAGCGAGCAATGCCACACATGCGCATCCTTATGGCCGACCGCAATGCGTTCCTTCTTCACGGGGTCCCAGTCAAAATCCTTGACCTGAACTGCAACGCCGTAAGCCTTGCGGGGCCGGTCAAGGTGCTTGGCAATCGCCAGCGCATCCTCGCGGTCAAGCGTTGAATCGTCGTACCACGCCATAAGCGCAGAATCCCCGGCAACAAGGTGCGGGTCCGTGTGCGCGTTCTTTGTCCGGTCTGCGTCCGTCGTCGTCAGGTAGATCATCAGACCACCCATGCGCGAACCGCGTGTGATGTTCGGAATCATTACGGCGTCAGCCCGTCAATGGCTTCGTCAATGCGCATCGCCACAGAACGAATGTGGCGCAAACCCTCAGAAGCTTCTGCCGGAAACTCCCCCGTCGCGTTCGCCTGGCGAGCGAGCTGGTTGATGTTGTTCGAAGAACGAGCCAGCAACAAATGAAGCCTCATCAGCTCCGCGATGATCGCCCTGCGCTCCGTCGGAGAATCATTCTTCTCAGACAGTGCCGACGAAATCAAAAGATTCGGGACAGTGACCTTCTCGCGTTCAGCTCTCGCAACGAGAGCCGCCTCTTCCTCCACCGTGACCCACACGTCGCGACGCTTCTTGGAACCTGCCGGAGTGTTCTCACGACGACGGCGAAAAAGCTTGGAACGGCCAGAGCCTTCCACTTCACTCATCCTCGAAACCTCCCTCAAAGGCCCAGCGCAGCGACCCCGAAACCCGGGGACCACACTGACAAGTGTGCCGCAAACAGAACGCAGTGTCGAGAGCGACAAGCCACTTACACCCGTGTAAATGTATAGCTTGCTCCGCACGGTCTGCTTTTGGTGTTTTCGCGCCCTCTGCGGGCGACCGGAAAAACTCGGGTTCCCTTGGGTCCGAAACCCTCGGTAGGCTCGGGGTATGGACATCAACGACATTGCCGCACAAGCGGCCGCGAAGATCGACGCCGCCCGCGACCTGAAAGTTCAGGCCGTCAAAACAGTCGCCGCCTCGGGCGTGCGCGTCACCGAGGCAGCCGAAGCCCTTGCTGTTGCCGAACAGCAGTAC
The DNA here is from genome assembly GCF_030063285.1 of Pseudarthrobacter sp. PS3-L1. Lineage (GTDB taxonomy): Bacteria > Actinomycetota > Actinomycetes > Actinomycetales > Micrococcaceae > Arthrobacter. Next base: position 34,927 of record NZ_JASISU010000007.1, read on the forward strand.
GCCAAAGACCATGCAGCGGCGCTGCGTGCAGAGTGGAGCGAAGCTGACCTACGCGGGTTCGGCATCGCCTCACCGACACGCAAGAGTGGCGGGCGTCCACGCGGCACCAAAACCACACGCAAGGCATCCGAAGCTACACAGGTAACATACGAAAACTAGGTGTGAGCTGAGAAGGGGTTTACGTTGCCCCTCGACGCCCATGGGCACGGCAAAAGCTAAACCTTCGGGCTTTTCCCGCACACATGGGGACGACGGGACCCAACTAACCGACTGCACACAACCACCACCTCACCGTGGGCAGTACAGCTCACCGTTGCGAAGCCGTGGCTGTGCACAGTCTCCACCCAGCGCGGCAACAAACACGGACCAGTTCCTCATGGACCAAGACACGCCCCAGCCGGGAAACCACAAATACTACTTACGTCTTTTCAGCAGGGATGACAGCAGACAAAAGAGGGCCACACTCTAAGGTGTGGCCCTCTGCGTTTTCAAACACTCAGCTCCACAAAAGGTATGCGCAGTTTCGGCCTTAGAGGCCCGGCATCTGTGAGGCTGTGCATGATCGCCGGCCACCTCCCGCAGCGTGCGCTCCCCTGGTTCCCTGGCGATTGTGTGCAGCCGGTCCAATGGGTCCCGCCGTGCACCTGTGGACGGGAGGGCCAACAGACAATATCGGCACATAGTCATGTGACTGTTTTGTCTCGAATTTCAGCCGCCCACGTACCTGAGCAGCGGTTGGTAACTTCTCGCCGGTCAGCCGTGGAAAGATCACTGCCAATGGTGACCTGGCGAGCGAATCTACAGACCACGCTCAGCAACCTATTTACGGTCCTCGCTCGCTGCGGTTTCGGCGCGAGTCCGCCGGCCAGGGCGGGCCGTTCCGGCGGGGACGGGATCCCAGGGTTTGCCGTCGTTGTGTTTGCGCTGGAGTCTTTTGATTTCGCGCATGGTCGCGGCGACTACCAGATCCGACAGGGACGCGTACCTCTCGGCATGACCGACGGCCTGCAGGGCTGCCCGCACCTGGTCCGCCTGGTCCTGGGTGAAGTACGGGGTGATATGTGAAGTCGGTTTCGTCGCCATGATCAGTCCTTGGATTCGGTTTCCGGCCAAGGGTGCAAGGTCCCGGGCCACTGTCCGTGGACGATGGAACGGCCATTGTCCATGAACCACACCTCGTGGGAGCCGGAGGCATGCGCGAACGCGGCCAGCGCAAGGTCCATCAGGTCCCGGTCCAGGCCATCCATGAGTTCCCCAATGCCCACCGGGACATTCGTGGCCACGGAGGCGGCCAGCATCAGGAACCGCCGTTCCCCACCGGAGAGCGCGCCGACGTGGTTGGGGATTTCCCCGAAGTCGATCCAGACTTTCCGGCTCATCGGATCCTCATCCACCCACGGGTTGCCAGGTTCAGCGAACCGGCCCTCGAAGGCACGGATCAGCATTTCAGTTCCCGCTTCCAGGGTGTAGCTACCGTAGACACGGGCGCGGAGCTCGTCGTGAAAGTCAGTCATGGCAGGTTCTCCCCCGTAGTGGTTCGGTATCAGTGTCGGCGTGCAGGCCGGCGGCAGTGCCCGTCATCATTCTCGTTGCCCCTGACAGTGCCCTGGGCCGGCTGGACCGTGTAGTGGTTAATGATGGGGACATGGATGGTTCCTGACTGGTTGGCTTCCAAGCCAAACCAGTCAGCATCTGTAATCCTTCGCGGAGACAGGGCAAACCGGTCAGCGCTGCGCTGGTACTCAACCATGACACTCACGCAGCCGTTGCGTGGTTCATGACAGCCTGAACCAACTTGTCCCGACGTAGCCCTGCCCAGTGATCCTGGGCATCGGCAGCACTGACCACGACAGGGGCCTGTGAATATCCAAGTTCAGCGGTGATGTATTCAAGGGCGGCAGGGTTCTCGGTGATGTCGATAGCCGTGTAGGTGATGCCCTTGGCCTCGAAGTACGCGCGGGTCTTCTCGCAGTTGGGGCAGGCCGGCTTGGTGTAGACCGTGTAATCGGTGGTTGGAGAAGTCATTGTCAGTACCTGGTTTCGTATGAGTTTTAGTTGCGTTCGACTGCTTGACTTGATACTTCTATTCTAGCAATTATTGACCTGAATAAACAGGGTTTTAGCCTTTATTCTAGACGGTTTAATCCCATTTCTAGGTGCCTATTTGGGGTGGTGGGTCCGTCGTTTTTGTGGCGTGAGCCGCCCTGTTCGTGGTCCTCGAAAAGAGAGCATCGTGAAGACCGCACCGCGCACCCAAACCTGACCGTTGGCGCGTTCGTGGCCATGGCGGCTCCGGTGGATGGTCCAGGCATCTTTTGATCGTTGGATCTTTGAGGTTTGGGGTTTGTACCCGAGCATTTTGAGAGGCTGTCCATGATCGCCGGCAGACCTGTGGTGAGGTCCTTCGATGGTAGTGACCTGGTGGTTGTGGTCAGCCGGACTTTTGGGTCCCGTCGTCCAGGTGTGTGCGGGAAAAGCCCGTAGGGGTGAGCTTTTGCCGTGCCCAGGTGGGCGAGGGGTTGGCGCCGTGGTGGGGAGTGGTGCCCATTGATCTTCTCTTCGTCGGCAATTATTCTAACGAAATGATGAATCTGAAGAGGAAGCTTGCGTCCGCTGCTGTTGCTACATCAATGCTCGTTGGAGGAGGAATCGCTGTCGCTCTGCCAGCTCAGGCTGCTGAGCGGCACGTGTACTGGCATGGTTCAAAGGCTCAGTGTGAAGCAGGATTGAATGCTGCGCGCCCAGGTTTTGGTTCTTTCGTGCGCCTGGTTGAGGGCTGTGTTCCTAATGGGAACGGTTACGCGTACACGACTCTGTGGCGGTAACTGCTGCGCTGTACCCAGGGTGAGGCTAAGGATGTGTCGCGGTTTATTGGCGGTCCGTCGCTGGTGAGTCCGCACGTGAGGTGGGCCCTGGTGCGGCGGACCGCCCGCGTTTTCAGCGGTTCCTGTGCCCTGTTTTCCCGGCCCGGTGTTTTGTTGGGGGGCATCGGGGATGTTCGGTTAGAATAGTGGGAGAAAAAAGCCCGGAGCCTAGATAGTTCGAATATCTAGGGTCCGGGCTTTTTCTATGCCCGGTGGGTGTTACTTGTCGCTGTCGATGATGATCTGCTCAGTCTCGGAGGCGGTGTATCCCCAGAGAACGAGCTGGTTGAGGTAGTCCCGGTGGCTCTGGTGGGGGGACCGCCATGAGTCTTTGGCGATGGTCTTTTCATATCCTGCGCAGATCAGGGCGATCAGTGAGAACTCGGGCCGGGTCGTGGTTTTCGCTACGTGCTCCCGCAGCGGGTTCCACGCCCACGACTTCTCTCCCTCCATCTTGGCTCCGGCCATGGTTGCGGCCACCTCGCCGTCGTAGCCGCTGGCTACTTCGCTGTGGTGGGTGATGGCGTGGATGGTGAAGTACTGCCAGCCTTTGGGGGCTTGCTTCTTCGCCAACAGGCTGGTGACCCATTCTCGGCGGACGGTCGTTGCTGAGACCATGAGCTTGTTGTTCTCGATCAGGGTCCTACGTGTCTCTTTTTCTTCATCGGTCATTGGTCCTTTCGCTGCCGTGGTTTCCCCGGTGTAGCGCTCCCGCTTGGCGGTAAAGCCAAGTGCTTCAAATCCTGCAATGACTGCTGTGACGCGGTGGTTGCCTTGGTAGTCGGTGGTGATGATGACCGCGTTCGCATCGTCCTCACTCGCGTCTTGCCCATCAGCACGCAGTGCGTGGGTGGGATAGATGTTGTCCTCTCCTGCGTAATAGCTTGCGTCCTGAACAATGGTTTTGCCGGTCGCTTCAATTTCCGCGATCAGTGCAGTAAGTGCTGCGGCCTGTGCCCTGCGGTCCCTGAATTGTTGGGCGACGTGGGCGAGCTGCTCGGGTTCATCAGCGATAACGGACTCGATTTCCTCGGTAGCGTCCGTATCTCCTTCGAACTCAGCGAGTATGAGTGCTTCTTCGATGGTGCATCCCTTGCCCAGCGCGGCGGTCCCGGCATCGGATGCTTTGGCCTTCAAAGCACCCTCGACTGCGGTCTTGGTCCGTCCGGTTTTCTTGGCGATCTGCCCGGCTGTCACGCCGATCAGGGAAAGTTGGTGATAGGCGTCCGCTTCATCAGCGTCGGTCAGGGCCGAACGCTGGATGTTCTCCACTACCTGCGTGATGATCCGTGTCGCTTCTTCCGGGGAGTCCATCACCATGACCGGGATCAGGTTCCGTCCGGCTTCGACGGCAGCGCGGGTGCGGCGCTGTCCCATCAGCACGTGCACGGTGCCATCGTCCTTACGATGGGCGATCACCGGTTCCAGCACGCCGTGTTCCTTGATGCTGGCAATGAACGAGGTCGTCAGGGCTGCGTCCTTGCGGACGTTGACGTCCACGCTCAATGTGGTCGGATCGATCCATTCCAGCACCGGTGCGGTAGCGGTTGTGGTGCTCTGCTTTTCTGCGATTGCGCTCATGTCTGTTTCTCCTTGTTTCATCGATACGGGTGAGGGGACGGTGCGAACCCATGCCAGCTACTTGGCCCCTCCCCGTTGTTTTTTGGTTGCTGGCAAGCTTGCTTGCTCGGGGTCCGACGGAGCCCTGTCTACCTGTGGCAAGGTGCGGGGGGATTCGCGGAGGAAATAAGCGACGCAGGAGCGCCGGAGCTGATCGTCCGCACCGCAGGCCCCGGAGGAACGAACGGGGCTAGACGGGGTGGAGCGGACCCCTAAAATCCGGAGGACAGCAACCACAAAACGTCGAAGACGTAAGAAAAAGGTGGGGACGGGCAGGAGCTCTGCGACGGACCGACACCACCCAAGAGCCGGACCGCGCCAGCGGGACGCCCGTTCTTCCTTGTTGAAACCGATCCGCAGACCAGGGCGAGTGGCACCGAGCTGCGTGAACACCCCTGCGATCATCGTCCCTGGCCTAGGCTGAATCGTATGGAACGTAAGAAGAAGCAGGTGGTGATTGGTGCGCTGGCATCAGTCGTTTTGTCTGTTGTGGGTGTCGGTACTGCTCTCATAGCCGACGGAAGCTGGGTGCTCATCGGTAATGCGGTGCTTATCCTCATGGGTGCCGCTTATGCCGCAGTAGTCTCTATCAGCGGTTGGCGTGAAATACATGGAGCGACCGAAGCAGATCCGCGCAGATAGCTATACTTTCCTGAGTGTAAGGATCCGATGATGCCGGGGGAACTGACGTGAGCGATTCAAAAGAGCTATTTGCAATGATCGTCTTTGCTGTTATCGGCCTCGTTGGCATGGTGTGGGCCACGTGGATGCACTACAAACATTGGACCAAAAAGTAAGAGCCGGCACCTTGGTAGGTGTCGGCTCTTACAGTTTTTCCCTCAGCAAAAGGAAATCTTTTCCCGGGCAGTAGTGCTGCTGCGCGGTGAGTTTGGGGGTTAGTAGGGCTGTCCTGCGTTTTTCCAGGTCAGATCCACCGGGACCTTTTTGGGGTCGTTGTCCATGAGCGCAATTTCGAGGTGTTCCTCGATGGCAGTGATGCTTTCGGGTGCGGCGTCGGCGACCGTGAGGATGAATCCGTGGCTCATGGTGTTCCTGCCTGGTTGGTGGTGTTTCCACTCTAACCCGGCAGGTGGTGAGGTTTCTTGTGGGGTGGTGCTGCGCCCGCGCGAGCGTTACCGGCGGCCGGAGGAGCTTGCGGGGGAGGCCGCCGCCACCCACGTCCGCGGCGGGACCGAACCTGTTGGCCCGGTCCCGTCGCGTCTGTGCTGGTTAGTTCAGGCGCTGGTAGGCGGTGGCTGGGTTCGTCGCTACCTGCGCGACGGTTCCCCGGTTGATGAGCTCGCTCAGGAGTTCCGCGAGGCGGTAGCTGCCCGCGTCGGTGGTGGCAAGGTTGAAGTGTTCAGCTGCTACCGATGAGCTTCCTTTGAGGTAGTTGATCCAGCCGATCAGGCTCAGCAGCGGTGCACGGTATCCGTGCGGTGCCAGGGGGATTAGTTCTTGTGCGCGGGCTTGGGCTTTGTCCACGCGTGACCAGTCCGGTGCGATTCCTGTACCGATAAGCAGGTTCCCTGAGTCCTCAGCGTTTTCAAGGTCCGGGTCGATGATGTTCACCATCAACGCATCCCGTAGTGCCGGGATCTGGAACGCTGCCAGCAAGCTCACCGCGTCAACCTCACTCACTGCTTCCTCTGTAGTGAGCGCAGTGGCCCAGAGTGAACGGGCCTTGGTGAAGTCCCCGACGTCCAGCCATGTGGTGATGTCGATGAGGTTTCCCCTTTCTTCATCCCCAGCGTACGGCGGGTAGGTGATGGGGGTGTTCTGGTTGTAGGAGCTGCCGCGGTAGATCAGTTCGGAGTTCAGCGCGCTGTCGGTAATGGTCTCCAGAGGGTGTGGTTCACAGCATGCGGCCTCGTCATCACAGAGCAGGTTCTGCCAGTGGGTGGGAGTGACCAGCCACCCATCTTTTACGGGTGTGCCTGCGCTCTCGAATACCTCGATGATCGCTTCAACGAATCCGTGGAACGGGCGCGGCGCGTCCTGGCCTGTCTGTTCTGTGTAGATCACCAGCAGGGCACCTGTCGCGGCCGTATCAACGCCGAGGTAGTCGCGCATGGCATGGGCGAAAGCGAATGGCTCCGAAGTGCTCGGGGCGTCCACCCGTAGGGTGGCGCCGAGCTTGGTTCCCTGAAGACTCAGGAAAACAAACGACTCGGACGGGACTTTACCCAGAGTATGAGGAACGAAGCTGAGAATATCGGCCGGGCCGGTAGCGCGCAGTGAAGCAGTCATAGTGTTGTGTCCTTTGCTGAGGAATGAGGTGAGGGGGCAGCGTCACTGTGCCAGCTACTGCCTTTCTTCCCCCCGTTGTTTTTTGGTTGCTGGCAAGCTTGCTTGCTCGGGGTCCGACGGAGCCCTGTCTACCTGTGGCAAGGTGTGGGGGATTTGCGGAGGAAATAAGCGACGTAGGAGCGCCGTAGCTGATCGTCCACACCGCAGGCCCCGGAGGAACGAACGGGGCTAGACGGGGTGGAGCGGACCCCTAGAATCCGGAGGACAGCAACCACAAAACGTCGAAGACGTAAAGAAACAGGTGGGGGCGGGCAGGAGCTCTGCGACGGACCGACACCACCCAAGAGCCGGACCGCGCCAGCGGGACGCCGTAGTTGTTGAGTTTTCCCATGATGCGTTGACGACGTGGACGCAGCGTTTATGGCTGATTCTTGCGGTCGATGCACTGAATTGGTGAGCAGCTTAGGGTGAGGTCATGATCTATTTATACGGAGCGTCACGTGGTGGATAAGAGAAAAGTCGCGGTTATCGCCCTGGGCGTTGTTGTCGCAGTGATTGTGGGGGTTGTTGTTGGGTGGGAGTGGGTCGCCGGTGTTCTTTTGGGTTCAGGTACCGGGCTAGGTGCGTGGCTTGGCGTGAGGTGGGGCAACAAGCGGGCTAAGGAAATTGAGCAGTATCGTGAGCAGTGGCTGAATCGGCGGGCGAAGCGCAGCGGTCCTCTGCACGTCTCGGATGGGGATTCCGAGAGCGAGGACGTGGGCAGGCTTGGGTGATGCGGAAGTGGGTATTTTGGTCGCGGTCGCTGGGGCTGGGCCTACCTGGTGGGTAGGCCCAGCCGGGGGCGTTTAGTCCTGCCTGTGGGTGGACGTGTGCAGGATCCTATAGGTCGCGGTTGTCGCGGCCAGGTCGATGAGTGAGCAGGTGAAACTGATGATGGTGAACGGGTCCATGACTGTTTCCTCTTCGGTGAGGTGACGCGAAACTTGGAAGGAGACCGGCGGCCATAGCCCTTGTGGCTATGACCACCGGATGAGTAGGTACACCTTCCTTGCTTTACGCTTACGCTTCCGGGGTGCAACCCGGGGGCGTTTGCTCGTTAAGAGCGCGTTCCGCGTGGAAAGTAGAGCGATGACTGCTGTGATCACGTTGACGACCGATGTCGTGAACTTGAACAGCTCATCAGTGCTCATGTAGCAACCTCTTTCCCGCCCCTTTCGTTCGAGGCCCCCTGAGTCAGCCGGTCGAGGGTGGGCGCTCAACCCCGAAGAGTGAGCTCACGATCCCCGCGAAATAAGGGAGCGAAGCGACCGCGTGGGGGTCGTGTCCTCGCGTGGGTTGAACGCTCGGGCCCCCGCCCCGCTAGGATCAGGGACCTTGTACGGAGAAGAACCCAGCCCGATGTAAGGCCAAAGTGAACAGGCCGGACATGGGCGGAGCTCTGCGACAACCCCGGCCCACAGCCGGACCGCGCCACCGGGACGCCCATTTCTCGGGTGGAAGCGGATGCGGGAATCAGTCAAGGCCTGCGGCTACTGTGGGAGCCATGCCTGACATTGAACCCAAACTCCCCGGAGACTACGCCGAGGCTTTGACGGCGTTGAAAAGCCTCGTACGGGATGCCCAGCATCGGGCTCAACGGGTCGTTAATACAGCCATGATCGAGCTTTACTGGAACATCGGTCACACTATTCTGGCCAGACAGCAGTCCGAGCAATGGGGGAGTAAGGTCCTCGAACGGCTTGCCCGCGATCTGCGCTCAGAGTTTCCGCATATGAGGGGTTTTTCCCGCACCAACCTCTACAACATGCGGGCCTTCGCAGCTGCATGGAACAACGCGGAACCAATTGTCCAGACACCGTCTGGACAATTGAGTTGGAGCCACAACGTTGCACTCCTGAACAAGCTCACCGACCACGAACTCCGTCGATGGTATGCCAACAAGACCCTCGAACACGGCTGGTCAGTTGCTGTCCTCGAACATCAACTACTCACCCAACTCCACACCCGCGAAGGGGCTGCGCCAAACAATCTTGAAGCGCGATTGCCAGGCGAAGGGACTGCCTTGGCACGTGAGGTAGCAAAAGATCCGCTAGTGCTCGACTTCCTGGGCCTCACAGAAGAGGCCGAGGAATTCGCCATCGAGCAGGCCATGACGCTGCGAATGTCCCAAACCCTAGCTGAATTCGGCAAAGGGTTCGCGTTCTACGGCCGCCAGTACCACCTCGATGTAAAAGGCGAAGACTTCTACATCGACCTCCTGCTGGTCCATGTTCCCACTAACAGGTTCGTCGTTGTCGAACTCAAAACCGGCAGATTCAAACCCGAGCATCTCGGCCAGCTGAACTTTTATGTAGCCGCCGTGAACGACCTCGTGAAGTTCCCAGGCATGGCGCCTACCGTGGGAATCCTTGTCTGCGGGTCCAAACACGAACCAACAGTGCGCTACGCACTTGATGGATCCTCACAACCTGTGGCCGTGGCGTCATATACCTATGAGACCTTGCCGCAGAAAGAACGAGAAGCTCTCCCCTCACCTGAAGCAATCACAGCCGCCCTCGAACAGCGTGCTAACGACGGTCTACCCGACGGTGAATGACCTATTTTCTAGGCTCCACCCTCGAAACCGGCTGTCCAGCGACTGCCGGATAGGGGCTCCTCGATTACGGACCGCACAGAAGTCGCAGCGTATCCTCCAAAGTCCTAGATTGTCATAACGTTCGCTATCGGCCAAAAATGTCCAGCCGGGAGAGTTGCCTCCACGTGGACGTTGACGAATATGGGGATCAAACTCTGGAGGGGCTGCTTCTGCCAACGGCCCGGTACCCACCCCGTTCATGGAACGGGGTGGCAAACCGTCGAAAGCCTGCCCGGAGGAATTGGCGGATGGCAATATAAGCTTCAACGATGCCTAATGCGACACAGATTGGAGGCACACCCGCTAGGAGCTCGTCAGGACAGGCCCATACCCTCAAGCTTCAAAATCAACGTTGAGTGCACGAGTTTTTAAGGCTTTGGGTGGGGATGAGCTACAGAGAATGTCGGACCTTAAGTTGATCCGCGCACCCAGGGAAAATTTAAGAAGAACTGTCAACCGGGCCCAATGAAAACTCTCCCTGACGAAGAACCCCAAGGATAGGGACCTCCAGCTCAAGTCGCGCAGCCATAGAACTAATCGCCTCGCGTACATATGGAAAGGCGGCCATAACAGCGACCTTCTCAATGAAATCGCGTACGACTTCCTGCTCTAGGTCATACTCGACATTCGACGTGTAGCGGGTCGCTAGCTCAACGTCGTACTGCGCCTGGGGGTGATCTACATGCACCCTGAAGCGCACCTCGATCGCTGACGGGCCATGGGATTCTTGAACGCTGAAGTTGACGTCAGCAGAGGAAATATCCTCGTTGGCTGAACGAGAATCCTCCCCTTGTGGCTTTGCCTGGCCCGATATCTGGAGGTACTTGACACCCACCAATTCGACATTGGACACCAGTTCCCTTACGTCTGGCTTGGAGAACGTCGGCATCATGCGCCGAGCGCAAAATCACTACGGAGTGATTCAGCAGCCAAGAACATCTGGCGACCTGACCGTCCATTTCCAAAGTTCAATTCCGTGACTCGGAAAGCATTCTCAGTTTTGAGAAGCGGAATCCACTCTGAACGGCGGTGATCCGTCAACTGTCCACTATCAGCTTCAACTTTGTGCGAGATCAAAGCACCTACTGCATGTGCATATTTCCTGATCGTCGAGAGTTTCGGATCATTACCATGACGTTCGAACGAGGCAATGTTTGCCTGAGTGACCCCCAAACGATCCGCGACCTGTTGCTGTGTCAAGCCGGCTTCCTTGCGCACGCGAACCAGCGAGCTCAGAAGTTCAAGATGTTGCTCGGCAAGATACTCGGCGCGCCGCATCGAAGGTGATTCGATGTCTAGTCCTAGGCTGTCGGCCAGTTCTTCAAACATAAGCTCCAGCTTATGTTTGAAGAACGTGTGGGTCAACCAGTCGGTTCTCTAGAAGCCGCTTCCCGCCGCATGTTGTCGATGGGCCGGTTACCCCATTGGAAGTTTCGGCCTCTGGTGAAGCGCTCATCGGCTTCTTGGATCAAGCTTGTCTGAGCGTCGAGAGTCTGTTGGTGATCCTCCTGGATCTCCTTCATATGGCACAGCAACAAAACAACTTGAAGAACGTTTTCGATAGGCTCGCCGTGATATTGACGAGCTAGGTCCTCTTCGCCGAATGGCTTTGTCTCCCAAATCTCCCCATGTCCGCCGTTGACAGGGAAGACATCTCGCTGGTCATCTTCATGCAGGAGAGTCCCGGCAGTCATGCGCTTCACAAAGGCCACGTAGTCCTGGAACCGGATTTCGGTCAGTTCCTTCGTCGAAGCCGCGATTATGTGTCGCTGTTCGGCAACGAGATCGAAGGGTTCCGCCCGGGGGGCATCCTCCCACTCCTTGCAAGAAATGATGTCGTAGCCAGCGGCGAAGGGTTGCATCACACGAGGAGGCGGATTCAGGCTCAAGCGGTTTCCCCAATCAGTAAGCGGCCGACCTATCCAGCATAGTTGTGCCGCGCTTACAGGTGGGGCCAATCCCATTCAGGCACCCAATGTAATTCAACTGCTACGGCCGAACATGTCGACACCATCGTCGTTCGCCTTGGATGAATTGGCCAATTCGTCCACTGGCGACCGTGCCGGCCCAATTCAACCACTAAGTTCAAAGCGGCGAGGGTGACACGGCGCGGGAGCGCATCACGACGACCCGCCACGGCGTCCAAGGGCACACCTGACGATGCATCTGAAGCAGTACAGAGGGGCTTACCTTACATAAGATAGGTTATCGGCGTTTTGCTAAGCGTAGGAATGAACGATATTTCTGCCTAAAATTTCCGTTCCGGCCCCCTTGCCGATCCTTGTCTGAAGCGTGCCCTTGAGCATGCGCGCGGTGCCCGAACCGTTCGGCGGCCTCGGATGTCAGAGCCTGCGGGCATAGTGAACGACTGTAAGAAAATCGAAACTATGTTCTTTGCTTTCCGGTGTTATAGGTACACCAGTTCTAACAAGGGTTATCTCTCAGGTGGATCGGGATCAAATCAAGGCACTGCAAGCGCGGTACTCCCGCCGCTCCCTGCCTATAGAACTCACCCCTGAGGAACTGGACCTCGCCAACGACCCTGCCCAGACCGATATTTACGGGATTCCCGTCAAGGCGTGGATCAGGTTTAGCGACTGTGCCGAACTCGTGCAGGGTGAGGCGCACTCCTGGACTTCCAAGGCTGTGCACGTCACCTGGTACGACGGGCCCGTGATCTACCGGACGTGGGTATGGGCCTCAGCCGTCACCAGGGAAACACTCAAGCAAACAACATTGGGTGAAAGGACACGCAAGCCATGACAGCAGTACACGACGAAACAACCCTAGAAACACCAGTAGACGTGCGGTTCACTCTCGACGGCACTCCCCTGGCCATCCGCCACGACGGGCGCATCTGGGCCGTGGCAGCAGACCCGCTGCGCTGGTTCGAGCGCGAACCATGGTGGCACACACAGACACGGGCACCCATCGGCGTGGACGTCGTCAACGTCAAAGTCTGGCGCGTACAAGTACGCATCAACACAGCCTCCCCGCTGCGGACCATGGAAATACGCCGCCGCCCACACTCCCCTAGCTGGGTGCTGACCTCCATCAATGACGCCGTGTGAGGGAGAAGGATTAGCCGGTGGCGTGGGCGTGAAAGACGAGACGAACTATGAGAACGCCTGTCGCTGTGGCTACTCTTGCCCTGTACATCCTCCTCGGACAGTACATAGAAAGCCCCAACTCTCCCCCCTGACAGTTGGGGCTTTCTGCTGCCATGGACAGGAACCGCCTTCTAAGAAAAAGGCCGGCTGTTCAGCGGTCAAGGCGCCCCACACCAAGACAGCGTTGAACCTCAACTCTTCCCCAGCAAGTTATAGAGTCAGCTGGTGAAGGCCCCACACGTAGCCGCGATCGCGTTCGCTGCCGAGAACACCAACGAAGATGGTTCTCTTATGGGCTTTATCGAGCTAATAGCTGCCTCGCTACTGCTACTGAGCGGAGTCTGGTTTTTCTCAAGAAGCAGACGACGGAACAACCAGAAAACACGTTTAGAGCACGAGCCAATACTCCAGCTTGAACGATCTCTCGAAAAGCTCCCCACCCCGATACCTGCTTCTGTAACACCCCATGGGCTAAGGCCTACTCACCAGCGCGCATCGAAGCGATTCCTAATCCTGACCAACAGTGGAAGCTCCACTGCGTACGACGTCCGCGCACGGGTAAACCAATGGGACTCAGCAACCAAACGTGATCGAAACTTTGCACGGATCCGCGCATCACACCACGTGAAGCTAGGCCTCCTCACACCCGCTGATCACTGCGTAGAAATCATCGTGAAATACACAACATCAGATGACATAAGACACGAGGCCAAGCTTCAGTGGCCTGACCAAGATCACTAGCTCACACGGTCCTAACGTCTCCGAAAAATGAGACCATCCGACAAGGACCTCAGAAGCTGCCAGGAATGATCTGGCTCCACGGGCGAAGGCTGTAGAACCCACCCCTACAAGGGGTATGTGGACCCCAGCAAACCGCTCAAAAAACCGTTTCCAGACACACCCCAGAAGCGACTTGACGAGTCTTCAGAGAGTCACTATATTTTTTCTCGTAAGAAAAAGAGAACGGATGTTCCCCCGCAAGAAGTACCTCTAATTGTTTGTCCAGAGGGGGAAGAACCGTTGCACTACAACCGGTCATCAGAGCACAACAGATGACCAAAGCAGTACCAGCAATACCAGGCCGTCAAGCACGAGGAGACGGACACAGCACCATCCAGTAACACCTGGTCATTCGACAGCTTGAGATGACCAGCGCACCATCAGTAACACGCACCATCCAGTAACACCTGGTCATACGACAGCTTGAGATGACCAGCGCACCATCAGTAACACCTGGTCATTCGACAGCTTGAGATGACCAGCGCACCATCAGTAACACCTGGTCATACGACAGCTTGAGATGACCAGTGCACTATCAGTATCGCGGGGCGGGCAGGTAGAGAGCGTTTTTTGCTCTCCTTGCCCGCCCCTTACCAATTAAGGCCTGCGGGGATACCAACTAGCTGAAAGCCGATGCCCACACGGCCACCAACACCGTTCCAGTTCCTTGGAATTGGAACACTCCCCCCACGGCACCACTCCACCGCTGGCAAAACCGCTAGATTCCGCGTCATACGACCGTCCCAAAATCTATTCCACAACACTCGTCGCAAAACTCTGCGCGGAACATGTTTTCGGTACGGTGCTGGAATGGATATTGGCTTGGCACGGCAGAGCGGACGCCTAGAATCCCGAGGAATCTCAATGATGTTGTCAACGGATGCTGGCCTTTCGGGTGTTCCGGCCGGTTCGCAGCCGGGGCACCCGAGGTGTTTCTAGGCCGTCCAGCCGGGGTAAGGTTTGCGGTCCCGCGCCGGGAGCCCGGCGGCCGTGGCGGGGAGGTTGTCCGGGCCGTCGGATTGGCCGGATGCCCAGTGGAAGAACACCTCCGTGGTAATGGCTTCGAAGCAGACGTCCTGGGACCGGAACCAATGCGTGGCGGTGTCGCCTTCGTCGTAGGTTCCATAGCTGAACAGCTCCTCGTTCCGGGTGCGGGCGACGGCGAAGATGATGTAGAGCCAGGATCCGGCGTCCCAGCCCTGGCTGCCCCAGTTCGGCAGCACGGATCAGGAGGTGCCTTCGAGGGTGTCCATCCAGTCGTACCCGTCCCCGGCCCGGTCATCGGCCGGAAGAGCCGGGGCGGTGACCGGTTCCGCAATATCGGCTGTGACCGTCCGGGTCATGGTTTGTGTGGTCATGAGGTGGGGCTCAGTTTCGCTCGGGCAGGGCGGGTGCCTTGAGTACCGGCTTCCCTCTCCCCCACCATGTTTTTTGCCTGCTGGCGGAGCACCGCGTAGCTGTGCCCGACGGAGCCGGGGCAACCCGCAGGGCCAGCAGCGGATGGTTTGCGGGAGGCAATCAGCGCAGCGCCGACCACAACCCATCGGTTGCGTGGCCGGTTCGCAGGACGGTTGAGCCGGTGGAGCGGGCACGTGGGATCCAACGGACAGCAGCAAAAGAGAGAAAATGCTTCTACTGCCCGAGCGCAGCGAGGCCCGTATCCGGCTCCGGTGGGACACTCGCCGGAGCGGTTCGCGTGGACGGCGGATTCGCTCCCTCTCCGAGGGTGGACTGACGTCGATGTCTAATGCCAGGTATGAACGATGCGCCTCGGAGAGGCAGGATCGTCATCTCCAGATGGGAATGTCCGAGCCGTACCTGCGCGGGGGCCAAGGGTAGGTCACCGCTTTCCCGTTCAGGTCGAACGGCGGCTGGGCGTAAACCAGTTCACCATAAGCACTCGGGACTCTCGCCAGACCCGGATCCCCCAGGTTCTCGACAGGTGCGTCTGGAATCGGGGTGGCAAACAGTGAGTCGGACGTCCGGAGCAGGGATAGACGCGCCGTTCCGGTGACTCCTTCTCTGGCGCGTGCGGCCACCAGGGCGACGGCCGCCGCGGCCATCCCGTATCCCGTCGCATGGTCCAGGGCTTGCACCGGCAACGCACCGGGCCGGCCGTCCTCGTCGCGATACAGGTCGGCGATCCCTACAGCCGCCTGGACGATGCTGTCGAACCCGCGCCTGTTCGCCCACGGGCCGGTCTGGCCCCAGGCGTCCAGCGTCACGATCACCAATCGGGGATAGCGTTCACGCAGCTCCAGCGGTGAGAGCCCGAAACGGTCCAGACTGCCGTTGCGATAGCCGATCAAGACGACATCGGCGGCTTCGAGCAAAGCGTGGGTCCTAGAGGCTTCCTCGGCGTTGGTGAGATCAATGATGGCTGACCTTTTGCCAAACCCCGTGTCCACATGTTGGCTCAACAGCTCCGGCATTCCGGGCGGATCGACACGCAGAACGTCGGCGCCCCAGGCCGCGAGCGTTCGCGATGAGGTCGGCCCGGCGACGACCCTGGTGAAGTCCAGTACCCGAAGCCCAGCCAAAGGCCTCTCTGCACCGTCCGTCGGTGACCAGCACCCGCCACGGACCTTCCGTCCTCCGGCGGGTGAGAGATCGAACGTTGCCCAGTTTTGCACTGATTCCGTGGGGGTAGCCATGGATGAACTTACCCAGCCTTCTCGTGTCCTGACGGCGGCTGCTATCCCTCCGGCGGCACAGATACGCTCCTCAGCCTCGAACGCCGGCATTTCCAACAATGCTCCAGCCACTCCATCGACGGTTCTGGCTCCCAGAGCCAGGCTGAGGCGGTGCGCATGGTGAGGATAGTTAGCATGAGTCCGCACCCAGCCGTCAGACGTTGGAAAGAATCCGGACAGGGCCGCGAAACCTTCGGGTTGCCTGCCGTCAATCCTCAAGTGCCCCAGTGAGTTGAAGGCAGCTGCCACCCGGCTGGAATCAATAGTGACAGCTAGAGACGGACCCGTAAATTGCTCAATGGCGGCCGCGCTGACGGCGACAGAAGCCAAGGCGAGACCCTCGACGTCCAAGGGTCCACCCCACCATCGCCGCGGACCATGCCATGACGGCAGCGGCCCAGGTGGTTGAAGTCCTTCCCGCGCAAAGCTCATGGCGAGCTCGGGGAGGCTGGCACCTTCACCGGACTGCTGCGCAGCTATTTGTGTTCTACCCATAACTCACAGAGTGCCAGATGATTTGACCGATCCCAGTCAGGTACCCCCCGCCCGCTACCGGTGGTGGGTACATCACCCTCAGGTACAGCAACCACAAAACGTCGAAGACGTAAAGAAACTGGTGGGGGCGGGCAGGAGCTCTGCGACGGACCGGCACTACCCAAGAGCCGGACTGCGCCAGCGGGACGCCGTAGTTGTTGGGTTTTTCTATGATGCGTCGACGACGTGGACGCTCTTTTCAGGCGTCGAAGACCATCGCTGAGGTGGGGACAATGTTGGAGGCGTAGCTGTGGCCCTGCAGTAGTTACTGCAGGGCCACAGCTACGAATTACTTTCCGCTACTTAGCGGAGACCACATGTTTCGTGAAGGGGTGTGGGTGATCAGGTGATCCCCAGGAGAAGGACTCGTCGTGATCTTCTGATGTCTTGATCACTTGGTACCCTTGCCTTTCTGGGACAGTGCGCTGCCAGCGGCGGTTTTTGCGGCCTTTGACGAACTTGGGCTGCGCAGGACTTTACTGGCAGCTTTTGCTGCGGTGGAGCTGGTCTGTCGGCTATTTTTAGCCATGATGTGCCTCGGATTCATGATGATTGGAAAGGGGCTGGGTGTGCCCTCCGAGCCGAGCACTCGGAGAGCACACCTCATACTCAACGCCTAGCGTCGGACGGGGATGATGCGAATGGTCCGCTTGATGCGGATCCGCACAACACGAGTTGCCATGATTGGACGTCCTTTCCGGGATCACCGGGAACACGGTGAGCAGCGACTTTGACAGTCGCTCAGAGCGCTCGTAACCTGTTCTTACATTCCTCTTCTACGATGAATGGTCAGAAACTTAGCCGTGGTCCGTACCGCATTCACTCTGAGTGCGTGGTGCAGATCCTCTAATTTTTTGTCCGAAGCGCTCTAACGGTCTAGACACCGTTGGGGCGCTTTTTTGTGAGATCCACCATGTAGTGGATCTTCCAACAAAAAGCCTACATGTAGGGGCTGACATGCACCGCGACCCCTAGATGATGTATTACAAGTATGTCATTCTGTGCAGTTTTAACCCACAGGGCCGGGGTCCTTAAAGCACCGGATTTCCGCAGTTTAAGGTGTGTTCATCCACACCCTGTGGAGGAGTTCCCCACATTTTTTGCTACCCGCGTGTCGTGCCCGGCGGCGTGTCGTTATGTGGCGGGTGTTTTCCTACCGCTTGCCAGGATTTTTACGTTCTTGGTTTCGTGAACTTCTGTGACTGTCAGACCTGGGGTTCATACTTGAAGAGGCCGCCGGTTAGAACTGGTGTTCGTAATGAATTTTTGCTGTGGGTATATATGTTCTAAAGGTGTGGGCGGTGAATGCGGAGCAAAGACCTGCATTACAGGCCCGGTATGCCCGTCGTGCCCAACCTATCGGGCTTACCCCCGAGGAACTGGACTTCGCGAACAACCCTTCCGAGACGGACGTCCATGGGATCGGTGTTCGTGCGTGGATCAGGTTCCAGGACTGCGCCGAACTTATCGAAGGCGTCGCTCATTCCTGGACAACGAAAGCTGGTGGATTAACAGTCACACATACTAAACAGGGGGAATTTGTAGATCTTTACGCTGCCTTGCAAGCTCACGGACCACAGTGGCCTCGCTAACGTCAATGGCCTTGGCAATATCGCCGATGGTTTTCTTCTTCGCCCTCATGCTCCGGGCAACATCGGCCTTGTCCGGGGTCATCTTCGTAGGCCGCCCGCCAACTCGCCCGCGAGCCTTAGCTGCCACCAGACCTGCCATCGTTCGTTCCCTCAAGCGATTCCGTTCGTACTCAGCGATCGCTGAAAAGAAATGGAACATGAGTAAGCCCTGGGACGTCGTTGTATCCAGCCACGTCTCAGTCAAGGACCGCAAGCCAACATTCCGCTCATCTAGAGCTTTCACGATGTTTGCTAGGTCAGCTGTGTTCCTGCCCAGCCTTGAAAGGTCGTTGACCACCAAAACGTTGCCTGGCTGTAGGTGGTCAAGGCAGTCCTGCCACTCGGGCCGGTCGGCCGTGGCACCTGAGGCAAAGTCCGTCCATATCCGAAAACATCCGGCCTCGCGCAAAGCATCATGCTGCAAATCAACGGATTGATCAGTGGTACTGACCCGGGAGTAACCCAACAAGGTTGCCATCTAAAGACCAACTCTCTTGCTATCCATACCCAAGATCTTTCGTATCAGGCCGCCCGCACTGGATTCTTCTTCAGCTATGCCGAGTATTTTCGTTAATGCCTTCTTTCGGTCACTCTCTGCCAAGCGCATCAGCATCTTGTGCCGTTCGACCCTTTCCAGCAAGATAGCTCCAGAAGCCAGCATCCCCAGGGCCAATACAGCTGTCGCAACGAAGGATGCTGTATCGAGCTCGCCGCCGGTAACGGGCTTTATCGCGTACACGATGAAAGTTCCGATGCCGATAATAAAGAAGATTGCGGGCTGCCAGAAGTCGGTGACTGTGGGCGATGCAGCTCGCAAAAATATTCCGGTCTGATAGTAAGCAACATCAGCCAAGCGCCGTTGCAACAACTTCCTATGCTCTACATCCACAGGATCATCCCCCTGAACCGGGGCTTTCTCATACGCCTCAGCCAGCGCTAGAGCGTTCAGCGCATGGGTATAGGAACTCGATCTCACGTTGAAGTGCTTGTAAAGACCAAACAAGGCAGTTATCAACGCACCCAGCCCCAACACCACTTGAAGAACTGACGGCACCCCAGCACCCATCAAAAACCATCTCCCCACATGTTTTGACTAACACCCAATAATTAGTTTTCGTAGTCGAGTTATGCATGAGTCTAGCATCTGGAAAGTTGCCGAAAACAAAGGAGTGTCAAGAAACATCGAAAGCAGAACATTCGCACCCTCAAAAACGGTCGTTATTGACTGCATGGACTAAGGAAGACCGCCATATTCTCGGAGCAGTTGCCACCCTAGGTTCCGCGATGGCCTTGAGCACGGTGCCGTGTTCACTCGCTGAGGGCCGAGTGCGGCATAGTAGCCAATAGAATCAGCGGGCTTGCGCTGCCACGATCAATGAGACATGGAGAACAACCAGTGACCCTTAGCTCCACCGAGCCGCAGCATCTGACGCAGCGTCAGCTTGAAGCCGCAATGTTGGCTGCAGCGAATGCCCTCCGGGGGCCTGTGGACCCGGGGGACTTCAAGGCTTACGTCTTCCCAGTCATGTTCTTCAAATGGATTTCGGACAGCTGGGACCACGAGCACACCCGGGCAGTTGCGGACTTCGGGGATTCGCTCACACAAGAGATTGAAGCGGATTACCACGCGTTCGTCATTCCGGACGGGTGCCACTGGGCGGACGTGCACCAGACCGCGCAGCAGATCGGGGCGAAACTCAGTGAAGCTCTTCAGCGCATTCAGCTGGCAAATCCGGACACCCTTTCAGGAGTGTTCGGCGACGTAAATTGGGCCAACAAAGAACGCCTTCCGGAATCGGCTCTAACCAAACTTTTGGACGTCTTCCACCCTGTCCGACTTGATGCGGATTCCGTTAAGGGTGACATGCTCGGCTCTGCTTACGAGTACCTGCTGCGGGAGTTCGCTGAAGGGTCCGGCAAGAAGGCCGGGGAATTCTTCACCCCGCGTCATGTCGTTCACCTGCTGGTGAAGATCCTGGATCCCAAGCCCGGCGACTCGATCGCCGACCCAGCATGTGGCTCCGGCGGCATGCTTGTCGAGACGGTTGCGGCTGTCCGCGTGGCCGGAGGAGACCCGCGGACACTGCGCCTGTTTGGCCAGGAAATCAACCTGACCACATCCGCTATCGCGAAAATGAACCTATACCTTCACGGGCTGGAAGACTTCCGGATCGTCCGTGGAGACACCTTCCGCGAACCTAAACTTCTTCTCGACGACGACGGTCTTCAGCTGTTTGATATCACCTTGGCTAACCCGCCGTTCAGCCTGCAGAACTGGGGAGCCGATGCCTGGGCAAAGGACCCCTACAACAGGGCCTCATACGGCGTCCCCCCAGCCAAGAACGGGGACTTTGCGTGGATCCAGCACATGCTAGCCACAATGAAGCCTGGGACAGGACGGGTCGGCGTCGTTATGCCGCACGGCGTCTTGTTCCGCGGCGGCAAAGAAGCCGGCATCCGCGAGTGCATCCTCAACCAGGACCGTCTTGAAGCGGTCATTGGACTGCCCAACAACTTGTTTTACTCCACGTCCATCCCTGTGTGCCTGTTGATCTTCCGCGCCGCGAAACCCGCCAGCCGTAAGGACCACGTCTTGTTCATCGACGCGACCAGACGGTTCGTGGCCGGCAAGAACCAAAACACCATGTCCGAAGAGGACATCGAAGTCGTCAACGCCGCCTACAAACGAGGCGAAGTCATCGACGGCGAAAGCGGCCTCAGCTTGCGGCTGGTACCGATTACCGAGATCATCGAGAACAATTACGACCTAAACCTAGGAAGGTACATCCAGGGCGAAACCGCCGCCGAAGCCAACGTGGAGGAAGCCCTCATCCTCATGCGTGAAGCCCAAGAGCGGCTCGCCGCCACCCAAGCTGTCTTGGACGAAAAACTGAAAGCAGCGGGTTTCAATGTGTGATGCCTGGCGGGAAATTCTACTGTCCGAGGTCTTCGAGCCATCTGCTCAACGACTTGGGCGTTACACGAGCGAACCAACCGTCTTCTCCATCTCGAAGTATGACGGATTCGTCCCTGCCGATGAATATCACGGGCGGAGAATTGCTTCCGCAGAGTTAGACAAGTACAAGGTTGTTGACGAGACCGACTGGGCTTACTCAACAATCCATATCGATGAAGGCTCAATCGCTCGAAATGGGTCTGGACGGGCCGGCGTTGTCAGCCCGATGTACACGGTCATGCGGTGGATCGGAGAAGGGCACAATCCCCTCTATTTCGAATTACTGCTCCGCAGTACGGAGATGCTGCATCGGTACGCAGACAACGCACAGGGAAGCATCGATCGTCGCCGGAGCCTGCCCTGGAAGACGTTTGCAGCGTTGAGTGTAGTTGTACCGTCGTTCGATGAGCAGCGGCGCATCGTGGACCTAGCCGCTTCATTGGATGACACGATCGAGGCCGCTGACCACGCCGCAGCTGTGCAGCGTTCTGCCTATTCAGCAAAAATTCAATCGTTGCCCGGGGACGCTGCTCCGCTGAGCGAACTACTCCTTGCTATAGATGCAGGCAAAAGCCCGAAAGGTGAGGAGCGGGTGCCAGAAGGGAATGAACGAGCCGTACTAAAGGTCAGCGCGGTAGGAACATGGGGATTCGATGTCGCCAAAGTTAAGACAGTATCGAAGGCGACGGTTCTCGACGAACGAACTCGAGTGCAAGCTGGCGACGTTTTGATGGTTCGCGCCAATGGCGTTCTGTCGCGTGTGGGAGCTGTCTGTCAGGTCACCGAGGCGCCAGCTAACTACTATCTTTGCGACAAAACGTTGCGACTCGTTCCTAACCGGGACAAACTTGACGCTGAATGGCTGGTCGGATATCTCAGGTCCTCTGAGGCCCGCTCACAAATTGAAGCCTTGACGACCGGGTCCGATATGAGGAACATAACTCAATCAGCCATCAAATCGATTCGCATTCCAAACCCGGGTCTTACCGTTCAACAAAACGTCGGCTCATTTTTCGGCACTCTCCTTGTCCAAGCGGAGGCCGCATCAGCCTATGCTGATTCGCTCCGCCACCTTCGTTCCGAGCTTCTGACCGCGCTGCTGGCGGGAGGGCATGAGATTCCGTCCACATATGATGAGATCATGTCCGCGGCCGTCTAGCTGCGGTTCTGACGAAGCTGGGGAGCGTTGCGAGTGGCGGCTGTATTCAATGAGGCAAATTCTGTGCAGGCTCCGATTGTGGGACTGCTCGAGGCCGCCGGATGGACGTATCGTTCAGGGACGAGCCTGGATCGAGCTCCCGAATCAGTACTGATCGAAGACGACCTGACCGCTGCGCTGATCCGGCTGAACCCGAGGATCGCTGAGGACACTACGCGCGTGCAGGAAATTCTGTCACAGCTGCGGATGCTGCCACTTGCGGTGGCCGATGACGGGCTCGTGCACACGAATGAAACTTTTACGTCCTGGCTGCGGGGACACGAAAACCATCAATACATCGGTACGGCATTTCACGAGCCGGTGCATCTGATCGATTTCGAAAACCCCGCCGCTAACACACTCGTGGTTTCGGATGAAGTGACATTCGGGGTGCCCGGGCATTCGTGCCGGCTCGACATCGTCCTGTGGGTGAACGGCATCCCCTTAGTCGTGGGAGAGACGAAGACCTCCGTGGATTCCAAAGTGTCGTGGATAAAGGCCGCAAAAGATATCCACGACATTTATGAGAAGCAGTGGCCACAGTTCTTTGCCCCCGGAGTGTTTTCCTTCGCCACTGAGGGTCGAGAATTCCACTATGGCGCCGTGGGGCAGAGCATCGAATCCTGGCAGATGTGGGGCTCCACTTCTGACGAAGCCACCCTGTCGGGCTGGCCGCGTGTAAAGCGCTGTGTCGAACTGTTGCTCACACCAGAGACGGTTCTTGACGTCCTCGCCGGATACACCGTCTATGAACTCACTCGCCGGCACTCGGCGTCACCACAGCTCAAAAAGATAGTCTGCCGTTACCCGCAGTACGAGGCCGTGACGGCCCTGCACCGGCGCGCCTTGGACCCGGACCGGCATCAAGGGTTGATCTTCCACACCCAAGGCTCCGGTAAGACCCTTGCCATGGTATTCGCGGCCGCTCGGATGTTGAAAGATCCGCGGCTGAAAAACCCGACGGTCGTGATGATCGCTGACCGCAAGCAGTTGGTGCGCCAGACCTACGACCAGTTCCGTACCGTGGACATGCCTCGTCTGGAGACTCCGGAGACCTCAGCCGAACTTCGGGCCGCCTTGTCCGCCGACAAACGAGGCGTTGTCTTCACCACTGTGCACAAGTTCCGCGACGCCGGCCTGCTCAACGACCGGGAAAACATCATAGTCCTCGTTGATGAAGCGCACCGCACACAGGAAGGCCAGCTCGGAAACCACCTGCGCGCGGCGCTGCCGAAGGCCCGATTCTTCGGCTTCACCGGCACCCCAATCGCAGACACAGACCGGAACACGTTCGCCCTGTTCGGCGACCCTAGCGACCCCGGGCACGCCCTGAACACCTATGACTCGGACAGGTCCATCGCCGATGGGACGACGGTGCCCATTCATGTCCAGCCTCGTCTAGTGGAGTTCCACATCGACAAAGACCGCCTCGAAAAAGCATTCGGGGAGATGGTCGAAGAGGAAGGCCTGGACGAGACCCAGCGCGAATACCTCTCCGCCAAGGTCTCCAGCGTTTCTACGTTTTTCTCCAATCCGGAGCGCATCCGCAAGGTTTGCCAGGATATCGTCGATCATTTCTACTCGACGGTGGACCCACTAGGTATGAAAGCACAGGTCGTCGTCTACGACCGTGCCCTCTGCGTCGCCTACGACCAGGA
Organism: Pseudarthrobacter sp. PS3-L1; assembly: GCF_030063285.1. GTDB lineage: Bacteria > Actinomycetota > Actinomycetes > Actinomycetales > Micrococcaceae > Arthrobacter. The sequence goes on from NZ_JASISU010000007.1 coordinate 58,856, forward strand.
GCTGCGTTCTCTGCTCGCGAAACGCGCCGCTGAGGGGCATTCATTGGACGGGACGGCGGTCGTAATGTCTGTTCGGTCCAAGGATGACGGGGACTGGCAGGGTTACAAGCTAAGCGAGCAGCAGGAAGAGGACCTGCTCGACCGTTTTAGGGCACTCAACGATCCACTCAAATTTCTTATCGTGACCTCCAAGCTGGGCACCGGGTTCAACGCCGACAACGAAGGCGTAATGTACCTGGACAAGCCGATGAAGCTGCACACGCTGTACCAGACGATCACGCGCACTAACCGGAGGTGGAAGAACCCGGAAACCGGCCAAGAGAAACGCTACGGGCTTATTGTCGACTACGTCGGACTGGGCGACGGATTCGCACGGGCTATGTCGCCGGCGAACCCGGAAAAGCAACAGCGTGAAATTGAAGTCGACGCTCTGATTGACCAGTTCGTCGAAGAGCTTGAGGAGGTCCTCGAACGCTTCGAGGGGATCGACCGGACACAGGCCGGATTCGAGTCATTGCAGGCAGCGCGGCAGCGGATCCCGACCGACAAATCTCGGGACCGTTTTGCTGCCCGCTTCCAGATCGTCCAAGGGATCTGGGAGGCCTGCTATCCGGACATGCAGCTGGACACCCACCGGGATGACTACCGGTGGCTGGGCAAGGTCTACCAAGCCGTCATGCCGACCGACACGTCCAACGAAATGCTCTGGCACCGCCTCGGGGCCAAGACCCTCCAGCTGGTTCATGGGTACATCACCGACGTACGAGTGCGCGACAGCGCTATGGTAGCAGTGATCGCCGACGCTGAGACGATCAAAAAGCTCATCGACGAGGGGCTCTTGGCTCCCGACGACACGGTGACCCCCACCAAAACAGCCGAACAGGTTATGAATACCATCGCCGACAGGATCCGCCGACGGCTGCAAGGCCCTAACGGCAACCACACCGTCTACAAGTCCCTTGCCGAACGCCTCGACCAACTCCGGGAACGTACCATGGGGCGCTCCGAAGACTCCATCGACCTCCTGCGAGACATCTTTCAGCTGGCCAAGGACGTCACCGTGGCAGAGCACGCCGAAGACGCCGACCGAACGCACGGACTGGACCTGCTGCCCGACCCGAACGTTGGGGCACTCACTCAAATCTTCGAAGAATTCGTCCCAAAGGACACCCCTATCATCGTCGGCCACGTTGTGGCGGACATTGACTCCATAGTGAAAGAAGTCAGGTACGACGGCTGGTCAGCAACGCAACAGGGAGACCGACTCGTACGGGTCGAAGTTCGTAAGGCTCTAGTCAAATACGGCCTGACGGCTTCCGGGGAACTCTTTGACCGCGCCTACGCCTACATTGCTGCCCATTACTGAAAGCCTCAGCAGCCCAACAATTCGTGCCGGATCCACTCCTCATGTGCTTGGCGGCTATCATTTCCCCTATGGCGAGCCGGACGAGCACTAGAGGTACTGTGCCTCCGGCACAAGAAAAAGTTCTGATCGCCCGTAGTGGAAACCGCTGCGCTTACCCCAGCTGTGGCGTCGAGCTGGTCATTCCCGCTGATCATCCCGAGGACCGTCCCAAGGCAGTGGGAAAAGTTGCTCACATAGCTGCAGCGAGTCCCGGTGGTCCTCGCTACGACGCGACGATGACAGAGGCGCAACGCGGGTCTGCTGACAATCTCATCTACTTGTGTGGATCACATCACGATGCGATTGATTCTCAAACCAATGGGCACACCCGGGATTCCCTCATTGAAGCCAAGGCGGATCACGAGCGAACAGTCGCCAGGGCGATGCGACAGGCAATGGGGTCGGTGACTTACTCCCAGTTGCGTCTCGTTTGCCAGGTTGTCGGTACAACTCCTGCCACGTCGCTGGAGTCTATCGAACTGGCTCTTCCTCTACAGGAAAAGATCGATCTCAACAGCCTGAGTGAGGTCGTCTCTGACCGAATAAAGGATGGACTATCCCAGGCCTTCAGAGTTTCAAGCTTCGTAGGCTATCAAAGCCAGTTTGATCCGGGTTTCGGACGGTCCCTTGTGGCCGGAGTAAAGGCTGACTACTACACCGCCTTGTCCGAAGGTCTGACGCCCGACCAAGTCTTTGACTATCTTGTCGAGACCGCGAGCGAGAATGCCGGACCTCGAGAATCTCCCGAACTTCGCGCCGCGGCCTTAGCCGTGATCGCCTACCTCTTCGAAGTATGCGAGATATTCGATCGTGATTGAAATTCTCCCTGATAAGTTCACGCCGATCGAACAAACACTGGTTGGGCGGAGTGCCATCCTCCTTGATTTGGTTTCTGAGAAGAGCTACACGGTAGGTGGCCTGTTCGTTGCCGCAAAAGAGCGTATGAGCCCTATTACCTTCGAAACGTTCGCAGCGTCGCTTGCTTTCCTTTACGCCGCCGATTTGATCGACCACAACGACGGAATCTTGGGAGTGAGCTGAGAATGCTAATACGACTAGAAGCAAATCGGCCCGAGTTCAAGCCCATCGATTTCAAACCTGGGTTCAACGCCATCGTCGCAGACCGAGACGCCGAAGCAACGGAGCAAGACAGCCGAAACGCGCGGGGCAAGTCAACCATCCTCAAGTTCATCAACTGGGTTCTCGCCGGAAATCGGCCGGCCAGCCTCGTCCCCCTGGCCGAAGACGGCTGGTCAATCTCTCTGACGCTGGAAATGTTTGGGGGCCGAGTAAAGGCAACCCGCGACCTCCGCGGAGGATCCAGACTGCAGATTGTGGCCGACGAGGCGTCATCGGCGGCACTCTGGCCGTACCTCAGGGAGGGCACAATAAGCCTGGAGGATTGGAAAGAGGTCCTTGGCCTTGCCCTCTTCCGACTCGAGCCGGAGCTCGAAACTACTGGGGGCCTTTCAGTCCGCACACTCCTGTCTTATGTGGTCCGCACTGACACTCCGAATGACCCGCTAAGGACTTTTAGTCAACAGTCTGCGACTAGCAGCAGGATGCACGTCTCATTTCTTATGGGTCTGGACTGGAGGCCAGTGCGCGAGTTGGCGCGGATCAAAACTGGACTCGATCAACTTTCTGCGATCTCGGCTGCCACACGCGATGGCCTCATCACTAGCTTGCGGCCGGAAAGTGAGCTTCTGCTCGAACGAGCATCGCTACGAGGTGAAGCCGATGAAGGGCACACCCGGATAGGTGGCTTCAGCGTCCTGGAAGATCCGCAAGGACTAGTTGAGAGAGCCAACACGCTAACTAGGGAGATCTCATCCCTTCGCGACGAGGCTGTAACCGACCACCAAATGAAGGACCTATACGATTCGTCTCTCGCCGACGACGGTACTGAAGAAATAGACTCGGGGACTGTCGTGGCGACCCTCTTCGAGGTCTCAGGACTCATTCTTGCTGACGGTTTTAAGCGCCGAATGGACGAAGTAGAAGCTTTTCATTCCTCCCTCCTCTCCAACAGGCGAGCCTTCTTGGCGGCGGAAATTGGAGAAATCGATGAACGCTCCGCCGAACGGAACGTCCGGTTGCTGTTACTGTCCCAGCGGAGAGAATCGGCTATGCAGGCGCTTCGTGCTGGAGGGGCTCTGGAAGAGTTGCTCGCCATGCAATCGGAGCTTGCCGACATCGAAAGTAGGGTCGCTGCAGTCGACGAGCAGATCGAACAAGCGAGGGAATTGGAATCCAAGCGAGACGAACTGAAGCTCGAGAAGGCTCAAGAAAGAGCCGCCGCCGGCGAAGTCCTGTCGAAGTCCCGTAGCAAACTGGACGACATAGGTGAGCGTTTCGGCTCGAAGATGAAAAGGCTCTACGGCAAAGATGCCGTGCTTACCGTCGCTGTAGATGACGGAGGCTTCAAATTCGGATTGAAGGTCACTGGCGCAGGCAGCACAGGGGTCAACCGTGCCACCATGTTTTGCTTTGATCTAACGATGCTCGAAGAAGGGATCCAGACGGCACACCACCCTGACTTCTTGATCCACGACTCAACCGTGTTCGACGGCGTCGACCCTCGTCAACGCGCAGGAACCTTGCACTTCGCTCAAGAAATGGTCGAGGCTACCCGCGGCCAATACATATGCACAATCAACAGCAACGACATCCCGGATGACGTGCGCCACGAGGCTTGGTTCAGCAGCGGAATTGTGCGGACAGTACTCGACACGGAGCCGCACGGCGCAATCGGCGTCAGTTTCTAGAACCAACAGCAAGGGCCGGCCATCGTAGTCCGGCCCTTCCTGGCCTTCCCTCTGCAAAAGAAATCTGTGGTTCAGCTTAGCTGAACGGTTGTGGTGCTGCCGCGCCCTGGTACCTCGTTGTTCCTGGTCCCGCGGGTGGTGGCTGGTCGGCTGCGTGGTCGCGGTTAATGGCGGTCCGTCGCTGGTGATTGGCCGTTGTGGTTCGCCCTGGGCGGCGGACCGCCCCACTTCTGGAGGGTTCCTGGCCCTGCTGGGGTGAGTGGGCCGGGCGGCTGTATTGGGGAATCATCCGCCCGGCTCACTGTCCGGTTAATCGGTGTCGGTGGTGTGCATGTCGAGGATGATTTTCTCCACGGCACTTGCGGTGTAACCCCATGCGGTGAGCTGGTTCAGGTAGTGGAAGTGCCGCTTCTCGGCGGACCGTCATGAGTCTTTCTGGATGGTTTTCTCGTACCCTGCGCAGATCAGGCAGATCAGGCCGATCAGGGAGAACTCGGGCCGGGCGGTGGTTTTTGCGGTGTGGTCCCGCAACGGGTTCCAGCCCCACCGGTCGGTATCCTCCCCGGTCCTGGCACCGATCATCTCGGTGGCGACCTTGCCGTCATAGCCGCTAGCGGTTTCCGGGTCGTGGGTGATGGCGTGGACGGTGAAGTACTGCCAGCCCTTCGGCGCGGTCTTCCGCGAGAGCAGGGTCTTCACGAACTCACGCCTGACCTTGGTGGCACTTTCCATCTCGCGGTTATTGGCTATCAGGGTCTTCCTCTCGGCTTTCTGTTCCTCGGTCATCGGGCCTTTCTGGGCCTGTATGCCGCCATCGTAGCGTTCGTACTTCAGGGTAAAGCCCAAATCTTTTCAGCCGGTGATGACGGGCTGGGCGTTGCCCTCGGTTTTGTTGACTCCTTGACCTAAGCGACGAGGGCCCGTGAACGCCTGTAGAACGTGGCCCGCGACATTCCAAGATCCCGCACGACCCGGGCAGCAGGTTCCCCAGCATCGACCAGGCGCATAGCTGTTCGGATCTGACTATCCGTAACCCTTACTGGCCGGCCGCCCAGGTTCTTCCCAGCTGCCCTGCGTTTGCTGATGGAGTCGGTGACGCGTTCGCTTTTGATCTCGTGCTCCATCTGGGCCAGGGCAGCCATGATCGTGAACAACATCGACCCCATAGGCGTCGTCGTGTCCACGTCCCCTCCCCCAAGGTTCAACACACGCAACCCAGCACCCCGGTCACGTAACTCATTAGCAAACGCCAACATGTTCTGGGTAGAGCGCCCAAGACGATCAAGTGTCGTAATCACCAAGGTGTCCCCCTCCACCAAAGCCTCCAGCGCCCGATCAAACTCAGGCCTCGACGCCCGCGCACCAGAAACACCGTGATCGACATACAGATCATCACGCCGCACACCGGCCGCAAGAAGATCCGTTTCCTGCCGGTCCGTGGACTGCTGCCGCGTCGATACTCTTGCGTAACCAATCAACTTCGCCACAACGGCCTCCGACATGTCTCATAACTAACAGTGTGTGCATCAATTCAACCAGAAACTTACGATACATAGATACGAGAAAAATCGGCTGAGACCAAAACCGCAGAAACTCGCTGAAACCAAGCCACTCCCCCGCTTCTGATTCCTGGGTCCGCGAGACGCCTCGTAACCCTAGGGATACAAGACAGGTAGGGGGCTGTGGGGGAGGCACTTTCATCGGGCTTTCAGGCGGCGCGATAGGCGGAAATGTATATCCTTGCCAGGCGGGCCAGTATCCAAAGTTCCGAAACTGAATGTACGTTCCGGCGCAGGACCGCCTTACGGGCACATGGGGCATGTTTGTCTTCTGCTTTGAACGAGCTTTGCACTAGGCATCAACAGCCTTGGGCGTATATTTCCTACATGGCAGTTAGCAGCAACAG
>NZ_JASISU010000008.1 GCF_030063285.1 Pseudarthrobacter sp. PS3-L1
AACCCGGTGGGCCGTGCGTTGGAAACCCGCTTTGAACGCCTTCGCCATCACCTTCAGCGACCGATTCCCGGCAGCTGAAAACTACTAAAGAAAACTGCCGGATACACCGTTAATGAGATAGTCCCCAGGAGGATTACTGTTCGGCGGAATTGTGGGTGGACTAATTGGAGCGGCAGCTGGAGTGGTTGTAGGCGTAGCTGTGGCACCGTTCGTATCGCCTGTGGGTGCTGCGGTCATAGGAGTAGCAGTGGGTGGTTGCGTTGCAGGAGCAGTAGGTGTTGGGTCAGCAAATGCGTTTGATCAAGCAAAAACATCCTTAGGTGACATTGGTGCTAGCTGTGGTGCTGGTTTGACCGGAGGTTTTGCTCCGCTACTTCAGAGCGCTATCTGATAAGAGAAAAAACAGTCAGCAAGAAACTAACTTTGAGTGAAGTATCGGGAGAACAAACGGCAAATGAAAACTAATTCATCGCGTCGCAAATTATGGCTTATGACGGTATGTCTCTTTCTGGGTGGTCTCGGAGCAACATTTATCCTTTCTCGTTTCCTCACTGAACCCGGCAGCGTATTTGTTTTTACTCCTATGGCAATCGCAGTGGGTTTCATCGTGTTGCCTTGGGTGAAATACCTAACAAGACCGGATCAAAAATAGATTCTGAGGGATTTCCCCCGGGCCTTCTTGACTCCTTGACCTAGGCATCAAGTCCTCGCGAGCGTCTGTAGAACGTCGCTCTCGACATGCCAAGATCCCGCGCGACCTGGGCGGCGGGTTCCCCACCATCCACCAGGCGCACGGCCGTTCTGATCTGACTATCCGTTACCCGTACTGGCCGGCCGCCCAGGTTCTTCCCTGCTGCCCTGCGTTTGCTGATGGAGTCGGTGACGCGTTCGCTTTTGATCTCGTGCTCCATTTGAGCCAGGGCAGCCATGATCGTGAACAACATCGAGCCCATAGGGGTCGTTGTATCCACATCCCCTCCCCCAAGGTTCAACACCCGCAACCCAGCACCCCGGTCACGTAACTCATTAGCAAACGCCAACATGTTCTGGGTAGAGCGTCCCAGACGATCCAGTGTCGTAATCACCAAGGTGTCCCCCTCCACCAATGCTTCCAGGGCCCGGTCGAACTCCGGCCTCGAGGCCCGGGCACCGGAAACCCCGTGATCGACATACAGATCATCACGGCGCACACCAGCGGCCAGAAGATCTTGCTCCTGCCGATCCGTGGACTGCTGCCGCGTCGATACTCTTGCGTAACCAATCAACTTCCCCACAACAACCTCCAACATGTCTCATAACTAACAGTGTGTGCATCAATTCAACCAGACACTTACAACACATAGATACGAGAATTTTTGAGGATCGACAATACCGCAGAAACCCGGGGGAAACGAGCCACTCCCCCGCTTCCGATTTCTGGACCCGTGAGACGCCTCGTAACCCTAGAGATACAAGACGCCAAGCCGTGTCGCAGATAGGGCACCCTTGCGGTCAATTTCACCGGGCGGGGTAAACGGACATCCCAGTATCGACAGGGCACTGCATCATGATCAGAGGTGAGGCGCCCGTTGGCCGACCGGCTTACGGGCGCTGGAATCGACTCAACCCAATACATTGGCTCGTGACTTTCCGTATCGGAAATAGATAGTTTTCTAATATGGAAAATGACAACGGGAAAACTGAAGCAACCGCAGCTCGCAAAGCCCTTAGAACGCTCCGGGAGGACACATCGAGGATCGCCCCGAGAGTTCGTGCTCCATTCTGGTACCGCTTCGCGTTCGCACTGGCGGTGGTTGCATTTATCCGGGCTTTCGGTTTGGAAGGTAGCGCATTCATCCTGGTCATCTCCATCAGCGCCGCAGCTGCGGTAGGACTGGGCCTTGTCCGCCCTTGGGTCACCAAAACCCAGGCCGATCCCTGGGCCGACGGCCCTGCCCTTCGATGGGGGCTGCTGCAAACGGGGGCCGTATTAGCATTCGGGGCAGCCGGTATTTTCCTCTTTACCGTTACAAACGAGGAATGGGTACTTTGGCTCGGATCCGTTCTCGCAGGCGCCGCATGCCTTTGGTCAAGCGCCCGGATGGAGAATGCACTCGCCAATTCGATCCGCGAGAACCGATAATGCCTACACAAGAATCGCCGCTGCCAGCCTCGGACGACGTAATTCACAGCCCATACCGCCTGCGCATCTGCAGCCTCCTGCACCGGCTCGGCGATACGGAATACCAACTCCTGCGGGACAGCCTGGACGTCAGCCCCTCAGTTCTCAGCAAACACCTCAAGCGGCTAGAGGACGCCGGCTACATACGACTCTCCTCTCGTACGGTCAACACCCGCCCGCACGGCTGGGCCTCGCTCACGGAGACGGGCCGAAAAGCCTTCCTCTCCCACGTGGCATGCCTTGAACAGATCATTCACAACTCGGAAACCTAGCGATGCCCATGAACCTATGGCACCTGCCCGCACTCTCATGAAACGAGACCTCGTTGCGCATAATTCGTCCGGTCAAGGACCGGCTTACACACGTCTAAACGAGCATCCGGACGACTAGCATGAAAACTTGCGCTTGTATCTACAGGGACCTGGGGGCCAGCATGATCAGAAAATCGGTAGCGATGTCGATGCTCGCGCTGGCGGTGAGCCTTACCCTCCTGGTAAGCGGCGGAATCGCGCCCTGGCATGCCGGGATAGTTGCGGACGAGAATAACTTGACGACAAGCTTCACGCCTTTCCTATGGGTCCCATTCGGGGCGGGACTCATCGGCTTCATGATTAGCCTCCCTTGGTTCCTAGGCGCAGTCACCACCCCACCACGGCCGCGGAGTGACCGTTAGAGGATCGGCGGATTCCAGCGGTCATTGCAATCCGCCGTTCCTCAACCGGTCGCACAAAGCGCTGAACTGCATCATTGTGTGGGTCTGAACGATACTTGGCGTGTTTTCCGCAGCGCTTAGTGGCCGATCAGGACAAACATGAGCTGCGCGACCGTCGCCGAGATCTTGGCGAATCAGAGCCAGATTCTAGTGATTGGTAGCTGGCGCGGTTTCTTCTTCCGGCCTACCGCTAGTCACAGACGGGGCCCTGAAGACCGAGGTCGCGGAGCATGACTAACTCGCGCTGGCCACCAGGTAGCAGAGCGCCCGGTTCACCAGACACGACAAAGCCGTTCCTTTCGTAGGCGCGTCGGGCTGTGAGATTGTCCGGCATTACGGTCAAGGCGAGCGTCGCTGCGCCAATGCTCACCGCCCAGCGAGCGATCGCAGTGATGAGCACGGTGGCGACGCCACGACCGCGAACGGTAGGGTCAACCCACATAGAGGTCAGCTGGGCGCGGCTGTCGTTGTCATCCCCGAGGGTGCCAGTAGCCATGCCTACTGGAGCGTTCTCGTCGGCATCGAAGGCCATCAAATCGATCGCTCCAGGAATAGACAGTCGCGCACGCCAGCGTTCCTCCGGCGCTTCTGCCCACTCATGAAGGCTTGAGCCGAAAGCACCCGGCGCGTCGGTCAACGCAGCAAGCCTCACCGACCGCCAAGATCGCCAGTCGTCGGCGGACATGGTGCGCAGGTCGATCGTCATGCCGCTACCATACCGACATACGCGACAACGTGAGCCGCTGCCCAGAAGCCAATCCCAACGGGCAGTGAATCACGCGTTGCGGCTTCGGACGTCTCTACTATGAGCGTATGACCGAACTCATGTGTGTCCGAGAAGTGAAGCTGCTCCTCGAACCCATGTTTGAGGCGATGCTAAGTTCCACGGAGCTCGGCACCTTGGTGTGGCGAATCGAGAGGGTTTCTGATTACTCCAACGAAGTTGAGCTTCCCGATGATGCACTCATCGCACCGAATGAAGCCTGGGTCAGGTGGGAGGTGCTTGGCGAGGCCGGCGGATCCGGCAGCCTCCGGCTCGACGGCGGATCGAACGCCCTCATTTCTTTCGTGCACAGTGACCTTCAAGACTTCATCGCCGAAAGCCGCTTCGGGTGGGGTGAACTTCGTGGACAACATGGACAGTAGTTGCCATTTGCGCTGAGCATCCCACATGCGGCTATAGCTAGCAGCTGACGTCAGTCTGGAGTACACCTCATATAGGCATGCTGGAACTGATAAAAGACTGCGCGGAGACGATGGCCAGATGCAAAGGGAAGCACCGTGCTGGAACTGGCTGCCGAGTATTTTGACCATTTCGAAGTCCCAACAGCTGAAGAGGGACCGCTAGAGGTCATTGTCTTTCCCTAAGCCGCGGCGGACGGGCCGGTGTGGAAACCGTGGAATTAATTCCATGACTGATCTAATGATGAGATGACGTCAAAACAATTTGCTGCCATGGCCAAGGCTCACGCTGGTGATCGGATTGCGGTCCTTTCTCCAGCATTTGCCGCTCCTGCTGTATCGGAAGACGTTCACGAGCAGGCTATGAGGCGTCTGGCAGAATCTACGGGTTTAGTTCCAGTTGAGTACCCCACGACAAGACAACTGGGCGCAAGCGCCCGTGCTCGGGCAGCTGACATTAATGCCGCATTCGCCGACCCCAGTATCCGAGGTGTGCTTGCGACAATCGGAGGCAACGACCAAATCACGGTGATTAGACATATTGATGCCGACGTCGTAGCCGGCAATCCGAAGCCCTTCCTCGGCTACAGCGACAACACAAACCTGCATAACTTCCTGTGGGGCCTCGGAATCCCCAGCTACTACGGTGGTTCCACACAGGTACACCTGGGAGCAGGTCCACGCATTGACACGTCGCACCTCCTCTCGCTTCGCGCCGCACTGATTGACGGCGGAACAATCGAACTAACCGATCCTGGAGAGTCAGAGGACTACGGAATCACCTGGACCGAGCCTCGCGCCCTGACCGAGTTTGGTTTCCGAGAGCCGACAGAACCGTGGGCCTGGACTGGTCCGAGGACGATCGTGGAAGGACGATCGTGGGGCGGTTGCCTCGAGGTAATCGACCAGATCGCAATGGCAGATCGGATGCCTGCGGTGGAAGACCTCCAAGGGGCAGTCCTGCTATTTGAGACCAGCGAGGAACTGCCGCCCGCGGACGAAGTGAAAGGGTGGGTGCGGGCCCTGGGTGAAAGAGGAATCCTCGAAGCCGCCACTGGCATATTGGTTGCCAGGCCGCCAGTCAGTCGTTTGGGCGCCCCTGTTCCGGCAGCCGACGTCCGGGCCCGGCTACGCGCGGAACAAAGCGAGGCAATCACCGAGCAGGTAAGTACCTACAACCCGGACGCTGTCGTCTGTGTCGGAGTGCCCTTCGGCCACACCCGACCCCAGTGGGTTCTTCCGCACGGTGGCCTGATCCGCCTCGACGGTGCCACCAAGACAGTCACCGCTGACTACAGCTAAGTCAGCGGACAAGGATCCGTCAGCGGGCCGAACCGGACCCAACACGTCAAAACTCATCGGCTCCCAGCTATGCCGCACGCGAATTTCAATACCGGTCGTTTTTGACTGATTCCAATAACCGCCCTCAACAGTGCAGGTGGCGCTACCTCTTCTACGCCGTCCGCTAAGGTGTCGAATATGGGTCCGGCAGCGATACGAAATGTGAAGACAGTAGCGTTGCCTCTCCTGGTCCGGGCTGTTTCCACTGGTGCCCTGCTGGGCGCGTGTATCAGCGCGGGCATCTCAGCATTTTCGATCGTTCAGGCAGCCCTGTATCCGGAGCAGTTTGGGCTCTGGGGCATGAATGGTGGCCAGATATTCTTCATGGCCGTCCTTGGGCTCGTTCTCGGAGCCGGTGCCGGGCTGGCAACGGGTGCCGGTTCGGTAGCGGCGCTGTGGATTGACGCCAGTACCTCCTTATCAGTTGTGCTGCCAGGCGCGCTTACCGCTGGATTGGGAGCAGCCGCGGTGACGGCCGTTTACACCGTCGTCGCTTTCCATGCCCTGGGAGAAACCGGGTTGGCGCTGGCAGGATTCGGAGCCAGCTTCGCCACAGTCTCCGGGCTGCTCGCGGCATTTCATACTCGACGACTTATCCAGCGATACTATTCCACCGGCCAAAAGCAGGCCCACTGAACGTTCCCAACCGGGCAGATGAACTTTCTCACCGTGGAAGGACGGTGTCGCATAACCTACATGCCTCTAAACCCATGGGATACAAGACGCCAAGTCGTGTTGCAGATAGGGCACCCGTGCGGTCAACTTCACCGGGCGGGGTAACGGGAATCCAAGTATCGACAGGGCACTGCATCATGATCGGAGGTGAGGCGCCCGGTGGCCGACCGTAATACGGGACGGCTGTGGGGCACCAGCATCAAGCCGTAATGCATTGGCGTTCCGGCGGAACTTACTTCTATTTTCGATATCCAGCGACCCTTGCCCGTGCCAATGAAATATCGAGGTTAGTCAGTGTCGGAAGAGTGGGTACTTGTTGCCCGCCAACTCTCCTGCTCCCGAATCGCGTGTTGGATCCGAAGACTGATATCGCGCAGCTGACCCCGTTGGGCGGTCGTGAGAGGCTCCAGGACTAATTTCGTGACGGTCCGAGAATGCACGGGAGTGGACTTTTCGACCATCGCAAGCCCGGCTTCGGTCAGGGAGGCCAAGGTCGACCGCGCATCCAAAGGGTCACGACTGCGCCGTACCCAACCGCGACCCTCAATCCGCGATACTGCTCGAGAGAGCCTAGAAAGCGAGCTATTGGCATAGCCGGCCAGGACAGTCATCCCCAGCGTCTGGTTCGGCGCGTCAGCCAAGGCAAAGAGGATGCCGTACTCGAAGTGCGTGAGGTCGAAATTACGAACCAAAGGCGCATCGAGTGCGGCAGGCAGCCATTCCAATACCGTCGCAAGAGCTGCCCACGACGTGAGGTTATCTCCCTTGAGGAGGTTTGGGACGCTGGAATCAGTCATGCATACAGGTTACCTGTTTACTTGACTGGGCAAACAGTTTTGAATATCTTTACTTGACTGAGCAAGCAATAATGAGAGGCTAAAACAACCATGGACATGCAGCTGTCAACCAAACGCGCCTTCATAAGCGGGTCAACGCAAGGGATTGGGTACTCGATCGCGAAGGCGCTCCTCCAAGAGGGGGCCGAGGTGGTAATCAACGGCCGCGATGCCAGCCACCTCCAGCAATCGGTGAAGAACCTTCAAGCCGAAGTGCCCGGCGGGGTCGTTGCCGGCATTGCGGCGGACTTCACAGACGCCTCGGCGGTGCAGAGCCTGCTCAGCTCGCTCGGGGCCGTCGACATCCTTGTCAATAACGTCGGTCTCTTCGGGCTAAAGCCCTTCACTGAAATATCTGACGATGAATGGTCTCGTTATTTCGCGGTAAACGTGATGAGCGGAGTCCGGCTCTCCAGAGAGCTACTACCCGGGATGATCGATGCTGGCTGGGGTCGGATCATTTTCGTAGGCAGCGAATCAGGTGTAAACGTACCCGCTGACATGATGCACTACGGCGTGACGAAATCAGGGATGCTCGCCTTGAGCAACGGCCTCGCCAAGCTCACCCGCGGGACCGGCGTGACGGTCAACACGATCCTCGGCGGCCCGACCTACTCTGACGGTGTTGCCGGTACCATCCATGACATCGCTGAGGCGCAGCAAATGTCAGCGGATGAGATGAAAGCAATGATCATTGGTGGCAACCAGACATCTCTCCTTGAGCGCTTCATTGAGCCCGCCGAAATCGCGAACCTCGCCGTGTATCTCTCAAGTCCCCTTTCCTCCGCGACAAACGGAACTGCCGTGCGCGCTGACGGCGGAGTACTGACCGCAATACTCTGACCGGCGCACTAGAGTTCCACCCTCTCAGGCTTTCACCCACACTCACCGGTCCGTATCCGCCATGCAGCCCGGTAGAGGTTCCCCTGTGACACGCATCGACGTCCGCTGCACGATGAATACTTCAACTCTCGAAGTGAACTGTCCACCGTCTCACTTACGGGATAACGACCTACTCATCAGGTAGAGCACTCCGGTATTAACGACCTGTGCGGCAACGCGGATGTACCTTCGAATGAAAAATTTAATATACTGAAATTATGGATCCGATATTTTTCATTCCTATTGGTGTAACTTTTCTCATCGCGATCGGCACTGCGTTCTGGATTTATCGCAAATATGAGAAAAAATAGCTCTTATCTTCGTCTTGGCACAGATGACGGTGAGACTACCCCTCCCTCCGTTTCACTGGAGGTTCCCAACCGGGCAGATAAACCGTCTCTCCGCAAACAAATGGTGTCTCGTAACCTTAGTGCCTCGTAACCCATACGATGCAACACACCGACTGCTGGTCGTAGTGCACGCAGTCGATACGCAGCCTCGCCTCCTCAGGAATGTATGCCATACCTTGCGCTGCAACGAAAGGGACATTTCTGCTGAGCGGGGTAACCGGGCATCCCAACACCTACACGGGCCCGGAATCGCAAAGGGAGGGACCGCGGCCGGTGGCAGACCAGCTGACGGCCGGCGCGATCAACTCATGCCAGGCAGTACTGCTGTCATCAACTGGCTCTGCTACCAACGTTTAAATCAGTCCAAAAACGGCAGACAGGAGCAACGTGAGTTCGGTGCTGACCCGTCTAGAGTTGACGCGAGCACTTATCGGAAAGATCGCGAAATTACTGCAAACCGTTGTTTTTGGAGGATTTATCAAAACGATTCGCCTGATCAAGAGATTTGGACGGGAAATGCCGCAGCCCGCGCGAGGACTCTCGTGGGTGGCTTCGTCGATGTTTCTTCTGGGGTTCCTGCTAGTCGCCCTTACAGGTGAACCGTGGACTATTCGAATTTGCGTTGCAATGGCGGGAGTAGCTCTCGTTCTTCTCGGCTTCTGTGTCTACAGGGACGTCAACGGGGCAGCTACGACCTGGTCTCGCCTCTACAAGGAAAGCCGCGGAATCTCCCCAGAACATTTCACATTCGCTGACGTCGGCTCGATTAAAGCCATGGGGTTCTTCTATATCGTGATCGGGATTTTCTGGTTCGGCGGCTCTCTCTTTGCCCGGTGATAGAGAGTTTCGCGCAACCATGCACACACGTCTTGAACAGGGATATTCGAAGGTTTTTCCGGCAAGCTAACGTGGATCGAAAACGGACCAGCAAATGTCATTGCGTAACCGCTGGTCATCAAGGACAAGCTCTCGAATACCCTCCGGGAGCTGATCACGCTGCCATTGACACTCCCGTTGCCCGGCAGCGACATCCTGGCCTTTCGGGGCTGCAGCTCGCACGGCCTTGATCGCGTACGCGGCCGCCCCAAGCTCATGAGCAGCTACATGCGGGACGACCCCCGCCTGACCGCACGCATACGCGGCGTAGCGTGCGGCCCCACCTAGGTCTCTGGCCGCGCCCATCGCATGCCCGCCCAGGGCCCGGGTCTCCATCATTTTCACCTCGCCACGCACCCAGGCGCGGGAACCCTCCACTGCCTGACGCGGACGGAGATCCCCTGGCCGTGCGGACTCGAAGAGATCAAGAACATGCTCTGCGCATAAGGATGCCCAAAGAGTAAGGAGACGGTGATCAGAATCAGTCAGGGTCCCTCCCCGACGGAGTGTAATAAAACGAGGATCGCGGATCTCCGGGAGAATCACCGGTGAACTCCTTATCGATAGAAACCAGCCTCAAAACGACGTCGAAAGTTCCCTCACTAGACGCGCGGGGTGATTTTTTGCTGCCTGTGTTTACCACAGCAGTTCACTCGACCGGTGAAGAAAAATCCTACAGGCCACCCGCTTCATTGGGCCTGTTTCGCGCCTGGCGATGTTGGGAAATCCGACTCAACACCGCGGTGATGAGCAGCCCAATCCCAATCGAAAAAGCCCACCGAATGAGCATCGGGACGTCTGTATAAACGTCCAAGACAACATTGGCTGCGAGTACGGCAAGGACACTCAAGATGACGATCAGATAATGACGCATGTAGATCAGAGTCTCAGCCCTGACGTGTCAGTGACAACCCCCACCGCCCAGCTAGGCTCCCCATGGGGTACACGAACACTCCCACCACAGAAGCATGGTGCCGCATAACCGAAGCGCCTCGAAATCCATGCGATACAACACAGCTGCAGCCGGTTTGTGAGGGTTTAAGGATAGGAGATAGCTGGTTAGGTTTTCGGCCTCAGGTCGTGGCTGTTATTTGATCTAAAATCTGCCATTGCTGTGGCTGGTGAGTGACTGCCGTTGTTGGTGTGTGGCTGCCACAGGTTGTAGAACACTCCGATTGAATGTCGAGGCACTAGGGCAGGCGCGCAACGACTTTGAACCGCTGGAGCACCAGCACGGTGTCGTCGTCGACCGAGAAGTGGGGGTCGTTCATTTCATCGCGCATGTCCTGCGAATGCCAGAACTCCTCGTGACCAGCTCTCCACTGGGCGACGGTAGTGAAGCCCTCACCCTCGTCGATAGCATGCTGCAAATCCACCTCGCTCAGCCGGGCCTGGCGTATTTCCGTCATCTCAATAACGGCAATGGGCGTTCCGGCGGAATCGATGACAACTTCCTGCAAGCCAGCCAAGGGCAAATCCTGCTGTTCAATCTCGTACTCAATGAGCATGGAGGTCGTGGAGGTCTTGGAGCCATCCAGAACGGCTGCCACCAGCTGGTCCCGGACAGGACCGGGGAAAGCGAATTCGCACAAGGGCAGGGTGCTGTAATCGATCATCGTGAGAGCGTATCGCACGCGCTCTTATTTGGTGGCCCCACTTCGCCAATTCATGTCACGGCCTTGCGGCGGCTTGCTCAGCCCACAATTCCCAGCCCCTAAGCACGTGAAAAAGTGGGTCTCGTGGCGATCAGGGTCCCCAACCGGGCAGATGAACCATCTCTCCGCAAACATTTGGTGTCGCATAACCCAAGTGCCTCGAAACACATGCGATAAAACACAACTACACGGAGTTGCATCGCACACGGCCGGCATTGCACGTGAAACCACAAGGGGTATGAGGGAATGTGTTGCCTGGGGAACCGGGCTGAATGCGCACGCTTCCGTGGTGCAACGGCTTGCGCATGCTGCTTCTATGGAAAGCTTGATGGGTGGACTACGAGAAGGTAATCGACGTCCTGACCAAATGGGCGCAGAACAACGACAATGTACGCGCCCTGGTGCTGACCGGGTCCGCCGCCGCCCACGAGACACACCCCCTCTCGGATCGCGATATCGAAATCTATGCTACCGACCCGGCACCGCTCCTTGCAGATGATTCTTGGTGGGATCAGCTCGGGGATGTACTCGTTGTCGAACGCTTGGAAACCCCTAACTGGCATCCAGCACGTTTGGTGTACTACATCGGAGGCAAACTGGACCTGACTGTGATCAGGGCTGACACGCTGCCAATCATCCGCTACGAGCGGCCTTTCACTGTTCTTGTGGACAAAGACGGCCTTGTGGAATCACGGCACCTCACGGCGGTCGCGTCGCTACCCGCGGAAGCCACAGTCGAAGAGCAAGTCAACTGGGGGTACGCGGCCGCGCTGATGT
Source organism: Pseudarthrobacter sp. PS3-L1 (assembly GCF_030063285.1). Lineage (GTDB taxonomy): Bacteria > Actinomycetota > Actinomycetes > Actinomycetales > Micrococcaceae > Arthrobacter. The sequence goes on from NZ_JASISU010000008.1 coordinate 11,448, forward strand.
GCGCAAAAGCAATCGTCCGAGACGAGCCCTGGTCAACCAAGATCCGCGACCTAGACCTGAAAGCCGCGCTGCTGACGATTATTGAGTGGGATCATCAGGTGCGTCACGGACTTGATTACGACGTGCGTTTCCTGGGCTCCCACATGCGGCAATGGATGGACCCCGACATCCAACAAGCCCTCGAACAATGCTGGGGACATTTCAACGCAACGGACTCAACCAAGGCCCTGCGCGCCTCCATCGCTCTATTCGCTGCCCTCAGCACCCGCATCACCGACGCCCTCAGTTATCAGCCCTTCGACCACGACCGAGTCCACCGTGAAATCGATGCCATCCTCGCACTGCATCCGGACGCCAACTAAAACAACCCACATGCGGGATGATCCCAGGCAACGGCGAATCCTCACCATCGGACCAACACTGAATCCATACGCGCACTTGCACTCTCCGAGCACGGAAAAGGTGCCTCCCCGAAGTCCACGTCAACAACAAATATGAACACGGCCCCCAAAGGAAAACCCATCGTAGATAGCAAAGGGAGCGCCCTGGTACGGACCAGAACGCTCCCTTTCTACTGTGTTGTTGGATAGCGGCCAACGCTCACAGCATGCCATAACCGCACCCCTCCCCCTTGTGTCCGATTGAAATCCAAGACCCAGAGAAACAGCTGTCACCAAAAACGATATCCGGCCCTACTCTGACACGGGACCATAAGTCAGCCCTGACATCAGGTTGGGGTACACCCCAACTAGGCGTTCAATATCGGTCCCCCGCACCTTTTGACGACGTTCGATACCGAACCAGCATTTTAACCGGCACACTCCTGTGCCACTAATACCTTGGTACCAACAGCGTTGGACCACTGAGGCAAATTCCACTCAATCCGTGAACGGTCTTCGATCCGTTCCCGAATGAGCGCCAGTGAGGCATCCAAGGACACCGCGCGTTCAGGCATTCCTCGCCGGTCGTCATCTCAAAGGAATCCCCAGGGAACCGATAGGCGGGCAGCGCTGCGGCCACGAAATGAGCAACAAGTACAGCGAAGTCAATCGAATCTGAGGGACCGGAGTGCGGTACGTCGCGACTCATACAGTCGTACGTTCTATCGGCGAGGGACGCGGGCATCGTACGAGCTGACAGGCGCGCCGATGGGAGACACCGAGGACGCCGACCAGCAGCAGCGTCAGCGTATAGTAGCCACATATTTTCAGGCGGATAGGCGACACAAATGAGCGACACCGACGGCGATGCACGAAGGCGAGAACTCGGCAATAATTCAGGGCCGGTCGAGGAGGAGGTGGAGGAATTCTTCGATCGCACGGTCGAGGAGGGCGCACAGCGGCTAAACCGCTCCCTTCGAGACGTGCTCATCACCGGCCTGTTCGGCGGGTTTGAAATCGGCATTGGCATCATGGCTTATCTGGGCGTTCTCTATGAAACAGGAAACCACCTTCTCGCGGGACTAGCGTTCAGCGCAGGCCTCATCGCCCTCCTACTGGCCAAGAGCGAGTTGTTCACAGAAGGCTTTCTAGTGCCGATTGCCGCCGTCGTCGCACGGGAGGCAAGCTACGCGCAGCTCGGGAAGCTCTGGGGAGGAACGCTCATTGCCAACCTGGCTGGCGGCTGGTTGTTCATGGCATTGATCATGACAGCGTTCCCGCAATGGAGCGAGACCATCACCAAAGAAGCCACTCACTACATCGACGCCGGGTTTAACTGGAAATCTGTGTGTCTGGCCGTATTAGCGGGCACTACCATCACGTTGATGACCCGTATGCAGCACGGCACAGACAGCGTCACCGGAAAAATAGTAGCCGCCATCATTGGCGCTTTCCTGCTCTACGGGCTGCAACTCTTCCACTCGATCCTGGACTCGCTCCTGATCTTCGGTGCCATCCACACGGGCGCTGACATCAGTTACATCGAATGGCTCGGCTGGTTTTCGTACGCAGTGGTCTTTAATGTCCTTGGCGGGATCTTACTGGTGACCGCACTACGGCTGGTGAGCGCCAGCAAGCTCGTGAAGAAACGGCGCGATGTCTCACCCAAGGACCCGGAGGACGCGCACCGCTCCTTCTAATTGTCGGTGACGCCACACCGTCGGGTAACGTCGGGCATTTGGGATCTTGATAATCCAGGTTCCTTGGTTGTACATCGCTGCTATGGCAATCTCCATTGCACTCTCGTTGCTGACAGCTGTGTTCAGCTTCGTTTCGGCAAAGAGCAACAATCTTCAAGGAACAAGGGCTGATCGTCCGTTTTTCGTCTTGTCAGGGCTTTTCGCTGCGGGAACTGCACTAGCCGTAGCATCCCGGCTGCGCGGTCTGACCAATGTGATCCTTGTGTCGGCTGGCCCTGATCTCCTGGGATGGCTTCTCGCAGCCTCATTGACCATCGCATTGTCCGGCGCAGCACTGGTTGTCTCTAGCTCCAAGCCAAAATACTCAGTCACCGAAAGTACGTCACCCCCTGTCATCGTGATGTGCTGATCAGACGGACAGGCCCTCGTGAGCGTCTATAAACGTTGGCCCACGGCATGAGCGCCATGTTCCCCGCTATCCACCAGATGCATCGCGTTACGATTCTGGCTATCCGTTACCCATGCCGGCCGGCCGGCCGCCCAGATTCTTCCCTGCCGCTCTGCGTTTGCTGATGGAATCGGTGACGAGTTCGCTTTTGATCTCATGTTCCGTCTGAGCCAGGGCCGCCCTGATCGTGAACACCATCGAGCCCATCGGGGTTGTTGACTCCATGTCCCCTCCCCAAGATTCAAAAACCCGCAACCCAGCACCAAGCCCAAGCTCGTGCCCATGCAACTCATTAGCAAAAGCAAGCATGTTCTGTGTGGAGTGTCCCCCTGAACCAACGCCTTCAGCGCCCAGTCGAACGTAGACCTCGACACCCGTGTACCCGAGACCCCCTAGTCCACATACACATCATGACGCCGCACCCCGGCCCAGCCCGAGGGCATGAACTTCCTGGAAAAGCACGCCATCAAGTGATGCGACTGGCTTCTCCGAGCCCGCGGCACGTCTGGCGCGGACTTTGCCGAGGCTGGATGCCTCACTTAGGGCGCTGGCACCGCCGTCGCGCCAAGTCGCACCGTCAACTCCATGCACCGCAGGCGGGCCGGTGAAAAGTCGTAGGGCATTCTCCCGATGATCTCCCCCGCACTCCTGGCGCGAGTGCCCTCTGCCGGGTTGGGGCTGGGCGCCGCGTCGGCCTCCTCAGGCGGGTGCACCTCGTCCCAGGCGTCGAAGAGAGCATCGTCCTCCTCCAACTGACCAGACTCCTCGATGACGCGCATCAGTGCGATTTCGAAAGCGTGCCGCTCGGCCGCCACCTGCGCTACCCGGGGATCGTCGACGGCGACCGTGTGGTCCAGTGCCTCCTCGGCCGCGTCAACGCGGTCAGACTCCGCCCGCAGTGCCGGATCGGTTGCCAGGGCGAGGAAGCGGCCGGCCTGGACTGCAGCACCGAGCGGACCGAAGATCCGCTCGGTCACCAGCAGGACGTCCAGGTCGCCCTGCCGCAGCGAACCTTCGGGCGCGCCCTCAAGGCGGCCGGAGACGAGATCGTCGAGCAAACCCAACCGACTGCCAAGGGTCCGCATGCGCTGCACCGAAGCCTGCTTCCGGTGCAGCTCGGCTACCTGCGCGGCGAGGGTGTCCTCCAGCCGCGCGAGAACGCCGTCGACCTCGTCCTCTCCGTCGGCGCTGCCTGGTGCGGCACCGTCGAAGCCGTCACGGATGTCGTCGAGAGCGATTCCGGCGTCGGCCATGCGGCGGATCCAGAGCAGCCGGATGATTTCCGCATAGCCGTATCGGCGGCGACCGTCGCTGCCCCGCTCGCCCTCGGGGAGCACGCCGACCTGGTGGTAATGGCGAATCGCCCGGGGAGTGATGCCGACGAACGCCGCGGCGTCGCCGATCGGGACCTGACGGGGCGGGGTCGGGAACGGGTGCATGGCGGACCTCTCTGCGCGGGGACGGGACGTGCTTCAAGCAGAGCACATGACGCTACGGCAGGTGCAACCCAATCTCCCGCAAAACGCTGATCCCAGCCGGGAGGCCACGCATCTGGGCGGGGGACCGTTCAGCGACCGCAACATCCGCGGCGGCGTCGTGGCCGGCAAAGGCCTTTTCTGGAGTAAAGTCGGCCGGGCCGTCCCGTATGAGAATCCGCTAGCCGGACTTCATGGAATCATTGTGCAAAGTCAATTTTTGATCTTCGTCCGCTACGTCCGGAAACGTGGAACTGCACCATATGCGACGTCAGCGGGACTCGCTGGACACGGCATCGGTGGAGCTGTGAGACGCTGACTGCTTTGAGCCCTGCGACGATCTGTCCGGGCTTGAACGGGCCGTCGGAAACCTGGCTGCGGCCAACAAGGCCGCCCTGCCGCTGAAATGGTGGACAGCTGACTACGTTTCTGGCGTCATTTTCCTATCTCTCGCGAGCGTTCTTGCATACCGGTCCCTTCACTCGCTACCCAAGCGTTGGCGCGCAGCCAAAAAGCAACCACACCAGTAAGAGTCTTGCCGTTATCGAAGAACAACACCTTCGACCCGATGAGAACCAGACCCCCACTCGCAGGATTAGCAGGCGGGTTTGTGCTGCTGGCCGGAATCGTATTTCTGGCCATCTCACTGACAACCCGAGGAGAGCAGATCCCCTCCGACCATGCCGGACCCTTCGGCACGTTCACCTAAGCCTGCCCAAAAACAGAAAAAGCAATTTCACGACGCTCTTAAAGCAACCGTGCCTCTTGCGGGCCAGCCGGTGATAATCAGGTGAACGTGAAGAGAGTCCGTTCCTGCAGGTCAATCATGGCGGTCCGGAGCTGGGGATTATCCTGCCAGGCTGGCAAAGCAGCGGTGATGCTGGAGCTGATGAAGTCCGTCATCTCGTTGATCGTGAATAGTCCCACGCCCTGGGGAGACCACCGGACTTAGGGGGTGATCGGCGGATTGCGGCTGGAATCAACGCCTGGTAGCGGGTGACATTCAAGCCCAGTATTGGAATCACCTGCCGGATCCCGGGGAGGGTCCTGAAGCGCCGGGCCCCGTCGGCGAGGCCTTCATGGTTGTAGCTGAAGTGTGCTTTCGGGCCGATGCCGTACCGCCCGTTCTGCTGCTGCGTCCACCCCAGGGACAGCTTGGACCAATAGGAGCCGTTGGGGTCAATCAGGTAGACGGTGAAAGACAGTGACGCCAGGAATGACAGTGAGCGTATTGGCAAGTGCCGCGCTGATCCAGATGTGGCTGACACTGCTGCCGCCACTGCCCCTGTCCCACGGGGACGTGACCTGGCGATCGCCGAAGACGCGCTGATACAAGACAGTTCTCTCCTCGCCCAGACCCACGTCGAGGACTACACCGTCTTTTACTGCCGCGACTGAAGACAATCAACGATTCTTCCTGCTTCCCACGCGCTATTCGGTGATACTATCTAGTGGTAGTCAGCAACACCGAGTAGTTGAAGGGGACGTCATGGCAAAACAAATGACAGAGATGCTCAAAGGCACTCTGGAAGGTATTGTTCTGGCAATTCTGGCCAGCCAGCCAGCCTACGGCTACGACATCACGGCGCGACTACGCGATCAGGGCTTCACCGACATCGCCGAAGGCACCGTCTACGCCCTCCTCGTCCGGATTGAACAACGCGGCCTCGTAGATGTGTCAAAAGTGCCCTCAGAGAAGGGCCCACCCCGCAAGGTCTATTCACTCAACACATCAGGCATCGAGTACCTCGATGACTTCTGGAGGACCTGGAGCTTCCTCACAGAACGACTAGAACTGCTCCGACAGGAAAGGAAATGACCATGTGGATCGACGAGCTTGTTAGAGATCTCAGCGGCAAGAAGAAATACCTCGAATACAAGACCAGGGTGAAGAAACTCCCGTCGGGATACCGGGAAACAGCCAAAGCCCTTGAGCGCTATCTGATGTACATGGGCCCCAGCGACGACAGCAAGGCGCTGACGGCCATGTTCTCCGATTTGGCCGATCTGCTTGAACAGAGCGCTGCCGACGACGTCCCCATCCGTTCCCTGGTCGGAGACAACCCAGCAGATTTCGCGGAAACGTTCCTCGAGAACTACGCCGGTGGAAGCTGGATTCGCAAGGAACGCACCCGGCTGGCCAACGCGATCAACCACGCCATCGATGAACAAACCACCATGAGGCCCTGACCCGAAACCGCGCAGGAGGGCGACGGCACTCAGGACATGGGCCCAGATCCTAGAATTCGAACAGCATCATCTTTCAGGCAAAACGATAGCTCCGCGGGCGGCTCAGCGGCAGGCCTTGACCCCCGCGCGCTCAGGTCAGCCGCGCGCGCGGACTGCGTAAGCACGCGCTTTCATTCGGTTCCCGCACGTGGCCATCGAGCACCATTTGGCCGTTCCGGGACGGCTATGGTCCACCAGGAAAAGGTTGCAGTCTGCATTGGCGCAGGCCCGCAAGCGCCCAGGATATTGCTCAAGAACATCCGACCATGCCATGACCAGACGGACCGCAAGGAGGTCATCCACCGCTGCTCGTACGTGCCAACTCACCCCCGCAGGCGTGACCTCGGGCGTGCGGACGGCGTGAGCAAGCACAGATGCCAGGCCTGCAACGTTGGTCTCGGCAGGATTCCGGATGGCTGCCTGGAGCGCCGCGCGAGTTCGGCGAAGCTGATTAACCTCAGTGGCGGAACCTGAACCTCCCAAGCGAAGTGCGAAAGTACTACCGCCACCACCGCTGAGCTCGTCCGTGACCGCCCCATCGATAACTGGCGCACTGTTCAGTACTGCCAATAACAGCTCTTCGTCGGTCAAGATCACTCCCCCATTGTCCATCCTGCTCACTGCGGACTTCCATGCTACATTCTGAATAACCACTAAAACAATCCAAAGGGGTTATTCATGGTCACTGTCCATCACAACACAGTCTCGGTTGAGGGGCTCTCTGTCTTCTGGCGCGAAGCTGGTCCAGCCACAGCCCCGGTGATTCTCCTGCTGCACGGCTACCCGACAAGTTCGCATATGTTCCGCCACCTGATCCCAAAGCTAGCCGAACGCTACAGGGTCATAGCTCCCGACCTCATCGGGTTTGGGCGCTCATCAGCACCATCTGTCGACAACTTTGACTACACCTTTGACGCACTCACCGGCATGACACAACGCTTCCTGGAAGCCATTGGCGTTGGGAAGTACACGATGTATGTGCAGGACTATGGCGCCCCGATTGGCTGGCGCCTGGCCCTCGCTGATCCCGCAGCCGTGGAGGGCCTAATTTCGCAGAATGGAAACGCTTACGAAGAGGGTTTTGTCCCAACCTTCTGGGACCCAATCTGGGCGGACGCTGATGAACGGACTGCGGAACGACGAGACGCCCTCCGTCCAGCGCTCGGACGCGATGCAGTCCAGTGGCAATACCTCCATGGCGTCCCGGACCCCAGCACCATCGACCCGGACGCGTGGGAGCATGACCTCTCCCTCCTGGCCCGCCCCGGACAGGACCTCGTGCAGCTTTCGCTCTTTCGCGACTACGCAACCAATCGCCTGCTCTACCCCGCAGTCCACGAGTGGCTGCGGTCATCCAAGGTGCCGGTATTGGCAATCTGGGGCCGAAATGATGAGATCTTCGCCTCCCCCGGCGCTGAGGCCTTCAGCCGCGATGCCCCACACGCCCAGATCGAACTGGTCGACGGCGGACATTTCCTCCTTGAATCCGACCTGGATCACGTCGCCAGCACAATCACAACATGGCGCAACACGTTCTAGCCAAACGCATCCACAAAACCCAGGCAGCCCACCATGGCTGATTCCAGCGACCTGCCGTCAAGGCCCGCACCACCGCGCTTGGGGCCTTGCTGGCGGCAGGACCTAGGGAACATCGGAGTCCGCCCCGGGCTGCGTTCCGGAAACGTGCGGCGGCCAAAGGTGCAACCGATGCGACGGGATCGCTGCACCGGACGCAGCACCTGTCGCTTTTCTGGGCGGCTCGTGAACCGCCCCCATGTCATCTGTCGGCGCACTGTCCGTCAACGGAGCTCCCAGTATTTTCGTTTGTTGAACACTAAAGTACTTCAGCAGTTCGGCAGTGATACCGCCGTGGATGGGTAGTGTGACCCACGTCTCATACATCAGTATGAATCACGATTGCTGCGGCGCCGGGCGTAGTGTCGAAAAGCAGGGAAACGAAGAGAGGACTGTCATGACCAACGTATTAAAGGACGTCGCAGAGGTGGCAGAGGAGCTCAGCGATGTCTACCGTGATCTCCACCAGAACCCGGAGCTCTCCGGAGCAGAAGTTCGCACCGCCCGGATCATTGCAGAACTCCTCACCACCATGGGCTGGGCGGTTGAGTCAGGAATTGGTGGGACCGGCGTCGTTGGCATTCTTCGAAATGGCAGCGGGGCCACCGTGATGCTGCGGGCTGACATGGACGGCCTTCCTGTCCTGGAAGCAACGGGACTGGACTACGCAAGCACGGCCCATGGAACCAGCCCCTCCGGAGCCGATGTTCCCGTCATGCACGCCTGCGGCCACGACATGCACGTCACCTGCCTGCTGGGTGCCGCGCGGCTTTTCGCCACGCATCGTTCAGCCTGGTCCGGAACAGTGGTGCTCGTCTTCCAGCCTGCCGAGGAGACCGGCGCTGGCGCCCGGGACATGGTGGCGGATGGACTTTTTGACCGTGTGCCACGCCCCGACGTCGTCCTGGGCCAACATGTTGCACCCTTCCCCGCTGGAGCGCTGGGTGTCCACGCGGGCCCAGCCTTTGCGGGCTCCGACAGTTTTGCCGTCACCCTGTACGGCCGGAGCGGGCATGGCTCCCGCCCGGAAACCACTGTGGACCCAGTGGTCCTCGCCGCCGCCACCATCCTCCGGCTCCAGACGCTGGTGTCCCGGGAAATTGGCGGCAACGAAACAGGAGTCCTCACAGTGGGCCAGGTGCACTCGGGCACCAAGAACAACATCATTGCGGCGGACGCGACATTGGGGATCAGCATGCGCACGGCTGATCCGGCCGTCCGGAAACGCCTGATCGCCGGCATGACACGCGTCATCAACGCTGAGGCGGAAGCCTCCGGTGCACCCACACCGCCACAGATCAACGCAGAAGAATACTTTCCCGTTGTCGTCAACGACACTGACGCGACAGCCCGCGTGCGGGCAGCTTTCACCTCACACTTGGGCGGCGCCGTCGACCCCGGAGCAGTAACCGGCAGCGAAGACGTGGGAACTTTCGCCACCGCCGCCGGGGCGCCTTTGGTTTACTGGCTCCTGGGCGGGACAGACCCACAAACCTACGCAACAGCAGTCCAGAACGGCTCTGTCGCAGCAACCATACCGTCCAATCACTCGCCACTGTTCGCGCCGGTGATTCGTCCAACGCTCGACGCCGGCATCTCGGCGCTGGTGGTAGCTGCCCTTGAGTGGGTGGGAACCACCGCAGCAGAGTCGGTTCAGCCGACAGTCCGCTGACCTCAAGGGCAGCTCGCCTGAGAGCTACGGGCGGAGCATGACCTTGCCCTTGCGGCCCGCAACAAAGTTGGCCCGCGCGGCATCCTGAACCTCAGCGAAGGGGTAAACCGCCTCCGTTGGGAAGGAGATGGTTCCATCGTTGACCCGCGCAAGCAGTTCGCCAAAGAGTTCACCACGACGTTCTGCCGACATGGCACCCATGACGCTGCTGCCCCAGAAGCCCTTGACGGAGAGATTCTTGAAGATAATCGATCCAGAACTCAGGGTCATGGTGGTGGCGCCCATGGCGCCAAACACCACCAGGGTGCCGTTCTCACCAATCTGTGAAAGGACGTCGTTACTGGACTCTGCGCCCACCGAGTCAACGCCAGCGACAATAGTCGCTCCACCGGTGAGTTCGGCTACCCGATCCTGCCACCCTTCGTTCTCGGTGGAAACAATGCGCTCGATTCCCTGTGCGGCGAGCTCGGCCACCCCAGCATCACGCCGGACCAATCCAATGACGTTCACTCCGCGGGTCGGAGCGAGCTGAGCCAGGAGCCGGCCCACGGCCCCGTTGGCGGCATTCTGAATGATCCAGTCGCCCTGTTTGAGGCCAAGCCAGTCAAGAAGGGCAAGCGCCGAAAAAGGCATGGAGACGAGCTGCGAGGAAACTTCGTCAGTGGCGCTCTCGTCAACCGGGATCAGGCCTGCTGCCTGGGCAATAAAGTACTCTGCCCAAACGCCGAAAGTGCCACCCGTTGCCACGCGCTGGCCCAGAGTCAGGTGCTCAACGCCTTCACCCAGTGCGTCAATGACGCCAACCGCCTCGGTCCCGGCCAGAGCGGGAAGCTCGGGCTTAAAGCCGTAGGTTCCCCTGACCGTCCAGAGGTCATGGTTGTGGATCGGCGACATGAGGGTGCGGACCCGCACTTGACCGACGCCGGGCTCCGGGGTGGCAATGTCATCAACCTGCAGGACATCCCAGGGTTCGCCGAAGCTGTGCTGACGAATAGCGCGCATGATTCTGGTCCTTCTTTCCGTTGTGGGTTCTATCTGAAGAACACCGCAGCGCGAAGCCCTATTCCGCTATGCCGCCGAAGGACTGCTGACAATCCGCACGGGCCGCCGCCTGTCGCTCAGATCCACGCGAAGCAGCAACGAACCCTTCCTCGCCAGGATGATACCTACTGTCAGAGCAGCAGCAGCGGGGACGGCACCAGCCACCAGCAGTGCAGTCTGCGGACTCAGATGCTCTGCGATCCACCCCATCATCGGCCCGCCGATCGCCTGGCCGCCGATGAGGACCACCAGGTAGAGGCTCATGACCCGGCCCCTGATGCTCATGTTTGAACTGGTCTGCACCATCTGGTTGGAGGCCGTCAGGAACATCAGGCACCAGAAGCCGGAGAACACCATCGCAATACTGAACCAGACAATGGATGGGGCAAAGGCAGACAGGCACAGCAACACGCCATACATGCCGGCGGGGACAATGACCGAACGAAGCCGGAGTTGCCGGCGTCGGGTCGAAGCAACGGCGCCTACCAGTGCGCCCACCGCCACCATGGAGTTGAGGAATCCGTAGCCTCCCGCGCCAATGTCGTAGACGTGGTCAGCAAAAGCCGCGAGCAATACCGGCAAGCTCATGGCAAACACCGCGATGAACCCGGCCATCAACCACGGCCAGTAGATTGTCGGCTTGCTCAATGCATAGTGGAGCCCGGCTTTCAGCATTCCTTTGCTCTTGGGCGTGGGGGCACTGATGATCAATCTGTCTTTACGGAGGATCAGGAGCATGGCAACGGTGGAGCAGCACGCCGCCGCATTTGCAGCGAAGGCCCACCCTGCGCCCACGGCAGTCAACAGGATCCCCGCCAGTGCCGGTCCAATCAGGCCGCCCAGCTGGAATGTGGTGGAGTTGACGCTGATGGCATTTCGCAGATACTTGGGACCCACCAGTTCGTTGACAAAAACCTGCCGTGCCGGCTGGTCCAGCACTGTCACGAGGCCCAGGATCAACGCGATCCCATATACGTACCACACTTCAATGGCTCCCGTGAGGGACAGGACAGCCAGTGTTGCAGCCAGGCCGGCAGCCACGGATTGGCACAGCATCAGAATTTTCCGCTTGGGGAATCGATCGGCAATCATGCCGCCCCACGGCCCCAGCAGCAGAGACGGCAAAAATTGCAGCGCCACGGTAATCCCCACCGCAGTCACCGAGCCGGAGAGTTCCAGGACCAGCCAGTCCTGGGCAATGCGCTGCATCCACAGGGCAATGACGGCGATGAAGTGGCCAATGGCGAAGATCCGGAAATTCGGCACACTCAGCGAGATGAATGTGTGCCGCCAGGGGAGTTTTTCATGGACGACGGCGATCGGTTGCGTCACGCTGTCGGGGTGTGGCGCGCTGGGTCCGGCAGGTGTAGTGGGTGCGGGGAGTGTCTGGCCAGGAAGCTGCGTTGCCGCGGCGGCCGAATCGATGACGGGCTGGCTGACGTGTGCCGCTGACGGCGAAGGGGGTGCCACAGTAATTCCTTGGGAAGGGGTTTGGCTTGGTTGCCTTCAACGCTAGGCTGAGCCAATGGATTATGGGAACCTATCGGAGATATAACTCGCATAATGAAATGCAATACTTCCAAGGGGTTGCCAGGGAGCACCAATACCGTCCGCGCCCAACTACCAGCCACAGACCCGGGAGTCCCATGTTTGAACCAGCCCAGCTGAGGTCCTTTGTGGCTGTCGCGGAAACATTGAGTTTCACCAAGGCGGCCGAGCGCCTTGGTCTCGCCCAGCCCACCGTCAGCCAGCACGTGCGCAAGCTCGAAGCCGCCGCCAAGCGCGTCCTGGTGGCGCGGGACACCCGGGACGTCCGCCTCACCGACAACGGCGACGCCATGGCTGGGTTCGCCCGGACAATTCTGGCCGCCCACGACTCAGCAGCGCGCTATTTCTCCGGCTCGGCAATGCGCGGAAAGCTGCGATTTGGCACGGCAGATGACCTCGCGATCACCGGCCTGCCCCGCATTCTGCGCGAGTTCCGTCAGATCTACCCACAGATCCAGCTTGAGCTCACCGTGGGGCAGAGCGATCATCTGTACCGCCGGCTCAACGCCGGGCAGCTCGATCTGGTGTTTGTGAAGTGGGTGGCCGGGGCCAAGGATGGCACGGTAGTCCAGCACGATTCTTTCTCTTGGGTGGGCCTGGAGCAAACATCGCTGGACCCTGGCCAACCAGTACCCCTCATCGCCTACCCCGCGCCCAGCCTGAGCCGGAAACTCGCCATTGACGCCCTCGAATCCCACGGCCGGACCTGGCGCATCACCTGCACCACCCGCCAGATCAGTGGAGTCCTTGCTGCCGTCCGGGCTGGAATAGGCGTGGCTGTCATGCCGTCGTCGCTGGTCCCTGAGGACCTGAAGATCATCACCCGACGCTTCGAACTGCCGCCTGTAGGTGACGTGGATTTCACGCTGATCCGCAACCCGCTCGCCAACGCCGAGGTGATCGACGCCCTCACGCAGGCCATTATGGGCCGGAACCTGAAAAAGTCCACCTGACCTTTCGGCCAGGCGGACTTCGCAGGGGGCAGTGAAGAACGGGTCTAGATCAGTTCATCCGAAAGGTGGTTTGGCGTACCGAACCGGTGGGCCGTAATGCTGATGGCCTGCTCATGCAGGAACGGCAGGAGGTCCACGTGGCCAGCCTCGGTCACCGGGTTGGCGTAGATTGCGATGTCGGGACGTCCACCCGTTGCTTCTGCCAGCGCGCTGGCATCACCACCGAGCAACCTCACCCGGGCTCCGGAGAGCATGTCCGCCGAGGCGAGCCGGCCCGCGGTGGCCAGCCAGTCGGCGTCGTCCGCCACGGTAAAGGCAATATCCAGTCCGGAGAGCACCGAACGCACCACCGGCGGAAGATCGACGGCGGAGGAAACCTTGAGCGCCGACCCCGCCAGGACACCAGCCGCCACGGTCCGGATCAGGTCAGCAAGCGGCGCACCTTCGGAGAGGCGAATCCCCACAGACAGGTTCCGGTACCGGAAGATGTTCCGCTCTGCGCTCAGGTTGGATACGTCCCTGGCAACACCAAATTCCTCAGCCCAGGCCTTGGCATCAGAGGCCAGGGAACGTTCCAGCACCCCAATCTCATCAACTGTCAGCAATGACGACGCGGCTTCAGCCAACCGGCGCACGCCTGCATGGACGGGACGGTCAGTGGCAGTGGACGTGGCAGATTCCCACGTTCCCAGGCCCACCAGGTAGTTGGGTCCACCGGCCTTGGTACCAGCTCCCACAGCTGACTTTTTCCAACCCCCAAACGGCTGCCGCTGCACAATGGCGCCGGTGATGCCACGGTTGACATACAGGTTGCCGGCCTGGACGTTATCAAGCCAGAGTTCCATCTCTGCCGCATCCAGGGAATGCAGGCCGGAGGTGAGGCCGTACTCAATCTGATTCTGGATTTCCAGGGCGTCCTCCAGCGTGGCAGCAGTCATGACGCCCAGGACAGGACCAAAGAATTCCGTCAGGTGGAAGTAGGAGCCGCGGCGCACACCGGCGCGGACGCCAGGGCTCCACAGCTTTCCTGAGGAATCAAGCCTACGCGGCTCCACTGCCCATGATTCGCCGGCGCCCAGGGTGGTCAGCGCATCAAGGAGCTTGCCACTGGCAGGTTCAATGATGGGCCCCATCTGGCTCGCAGGATCCTGCGGATATCCCACCTTCAGGGAGGATACGGCGTCAATCAACTGGTTATGGAAACGCTTGGACGTAGCCACGGAACCCACCAGGATCACCAACGACGCTGCCGAACACTTCTGGCCGGCGTGCCCGAAGGCCGAATAGGCCACGTCCTTGGCAGCAAGATCCAGGTCGGCACTGGGGGTGACGATGATGGCGTTTTTGCCACTGGTTTCGGCCAGCAGCGGGAGGTCCTTGCGGAAGGACCTGAACAGTTCGGCGGTCTCATATCCTCCGGTGAGGATCACGCGGTCCACGTCGGGGTGCGAGATCAGCTGCTGGCCCAGCTCCCGCTCCCCCAGCTGCACCATGGTCAGCACACCGCGCGGAACGCCCGCTTCCCACAGGGCCTCAACCATGACGGCGCCACTGCGACATGCCTGACGCGCGGGCTTGATCACAACGGCGGAGCCCGCGGCGAGGGCCGCGAGGGTGGAGCCGGCAGGGATGGCCACGGGGAAGTTCCACGGCGGCGTGACAACGGTCAGCTTCGCCGGCACAAATATTGCGCCGTCCATGGCATCGAGCCGGCGGGCGGACTCGGCGTAGTAGTGCGCAAAGTCCACGGCTTCACTGACTTCAGGATCCCCCTGGTCAAGGGTCTTCCCCGTCTCGCTGGCCATGACTTCGAGGAGTTCGGCACGGTGCGTTTCAAGGATGTCGCCGGCCCGGTGCAGGATCTCTGCCCGCTGGGCCCCGGTCAGGGCACTCCAGGCCTTGCCTTCTTCCACGGCGGTGGCAATCGCATCGCGCAGGCCAGCCTCGTCGGTGATCGTCGCGGCAGCAACGGCGTCATTACCCAGCGTGGAGGACTGGACCCGGTCAAGGATGTCCATTCCCCAAGCGCGGTTGGCTGGCAGTGCCGGATCAGTGTCGGGAGTATTGACAAAGCTGTCCAAGGGCATCTGCTCCGCAGGAAGGGCCCGGTTCTGCTGCCGGTTTGCTGCCGGAACGCTTGCATCCAGGTCAGCCAGGGATGCCAGGAAACGCTGTTCCTCGCGGGTGAAAAGCTGCTCGTTTTCGCTGAGCTCAAAGACGGCAGACATGAAGTTGTCCTGGCTGGCGCCTTCTTCAAGGCGTCGGATCAGGTAGGCGATGGCGACGTCGAACTCGGCCGGGTGCACCACTGGTGTGTAGAGCAGGAGTGAACCGACGTCCTTCTTGACAGCCTCAGCCTGGCCCTGTGCCATGCCCAGGAGCATTTCGAAATCGATACCGGACTCGACGCCGCGCTGCTTGGCCAGCAGCCAGGCGAACGCAATGTCGAAAAGGTTATGGCCGGCAACACCCACCCGTACGTTCTGGATCCGCTCCGGGTGCAGGGCGTAGTTGATCACGCGCTTGTAGCTGGTGTCGGAGTCCTGCTTGGTCCCCCAGGTGGCCAGCGGCCAGTCGTGAACTGACGCTTCCACCTGTTCCATGGGCAAGTTCGCGCCCTTGACCACACGGACCTTGACGGCAGCTCCACCGCGAGCCCTCCGGCCAGCTGACCAGTCCTGCAGCCGGATCATGGCGGACAGCGCATCCGGCAGGTAGGCCTGGAGCACAATTCCCGCTTCCAGGTTCTTGAATTCAGGCTTGTCCAGGATCCTGGTGAACACCGCAATGGTCATGTCCAGGTCCTTGTATTCCTCCATGTCGAGGTTGATGAACTTGGCCTTCTTGCCGTTGGCGGCGAAACCTGCAGCCCGGGCAAAGAGCGGTGTGAGCTTATCCACCACGTGCTCCACGGCCGTTTCGAAGGCCCAGGGTGAGTGTGGAGCCACCGTGGAGGAAACCTTGATGGAGACATAATCCACGTCGGGGCGCGCCAGCAGCTTGTGTGTGCCCTCAAGCCGCCGGGCCGCCTCGTGTTCACCCAGGACCGCCTCGCCCAGGAGGTTGATGTTCAGGCGGACATCGTCCTTGCGGATCTTCGCAATGGCCGGTCCCAGCTTGGCGTCGGTGGCGTCAACAATAAGGTGTCCCACCATTTCCCGGAGGACCCTTCTGGCAATGGGAATGACCACCTGCGGCAGGATCGGGGCCACGGTGCCGCCCACGCGTACCGCTCCGCGCATATACCAGGGAAGAAATGAAGGAACCTGCGGGGCCAGCGAGGCAAGGTTCCGTGCCGCAACGGAGAGGTCTTCGGGACGGATCACACCGTCCACAAATCCAACAGTGAAGTCCAGGCCGCTGGGGTCTTTCAGGACTCCGGCAAGCTGGGTTGCTGACGAATCAACGGGGACCTTTGCAGCTTCGCCCAGCCAATGGCGGACCAGGGCAACACTCTCCTGCGCCAGGGCTTTGGCCTGGCGGACATCGGCGTCCGTCACGGGTGCCGGTGCGGAGATTGCGCTGGGTTCCATTGCTGTGTTGGTCATGGCTGAGACTCGTGCTTTCCGTGGGTGGGGAAGGGGTTCCCTCTCAGTATGAACCCGGAATAAGACGAGATAAAGTGACGCTTTCTAAGTAATACCGATCAGAAAAACTGATGCATTATTTTTCCTGACCGGACGTTCTGGCGGGACCCTTCTAGCGCGCCCTCCAACACTCCCCCTCAACGCACGACGGCGGCACCCGCGCGGGTCCCGCCGTCGGACGTCACGAGCCAGTTCAGTGGCGCGGGGCCGCCAGATTCTCTTGGTGCCGCGGGCTCTCCGGGTTCATCAGGGAATTCTTCTTCCCGTAGAAGAAGTAGATGACCAGCCCAATGACCAGCCACACGCCAAACCGTACCCAGGTTTCCCAATGCAGCTGCAGCATCAGGAACGCGGACGCCAGGACGCCAAACGCTGGCACTACCGGCATCAGGGGCAGGCGGAACGTCCGGGGCGCCTCTGGCTTGGTGTAGCGGAAGATGATCACAGAGAGGCAGACCACCACAAAGGCCGCAAGGATGCCAATGTTGGTCAGGTCCGCGACTTCCTTGATGGGAAAGACGCCAGCCAGGAATGCCGACGCTATACCGGCAATCCAGGTCACCCTCTGGGGGGTGCCATTGCGGTCTGTCTTGGCGAACCAGCCCGGCAGCAATCCATCGCGGCTCATGGAGAACCAGACACGCGTGACGCCAAGCAGGAACGTCAGCATCACGGTGAGGATGGACAGCACGGCGAAGACAGAGATGATGGTGGCGATGACCGGCAGGCCTACGCTGTTGAACGCCGAAGCAAAGCCTGCCTTGGGGTCAATGTCCTTGTAGTTCTGCATTCCGGTCAGCACCAGCGTTGCGGCAACATAGAGGAGCATCGCGACAATCAGCGACAGGATGATGGCCTTGGGCATGTGCTTCTTGCCATCCTTGGCTTCCTCAGCGGCAGTGCTCATGGCGTCGTAGCCGAAGACCGCGAAGAAGACGGTGGCCGATCCGGCCAGGACCGGGCCGAACCCACTGGGCATGAAGGGGTTGTAATTGTTGGTGTCGATGTAGAAGACGCCCAGGCCAATGATGAAGAGAATCAGGATTACCTTGATGGCCACCGCTACCAGTTCAAAACGGCCAAACGCCTTGGTACCGCGGGAAAGGATCCACGTCACCAGCAGGCAGACAAGGATGGCCGGAAGATTGACGATCCCTCCCTTGCCCTCATCAAAGGTAGAGGTCAGGGACGTAGGAAGGTCAATCCCAATGCCGGCGAAGAACGCCTCCAGGTAACCGGAGATACCGATCGCCACCACAGCCACGATGGCGATGTACTCCAGGAGAAGATCCCAGCCGATAAACCAGCCAATGACCTCACCGAGGGCAACGTAGCCGTAGGTATAGGCAGAACCCGCCCTGGGAATCATGCCGGCAAATTCGGCGTAGGACAGGGCGGCAGCGGCGGATGCAAGCCCTGCAATAAGGAATGAAATCAACACCGCGGGGCCAACGCCGGGGTTGCCCTCACTGCCTGCTGCCACGAGTCCGGCCAGCGAAAAGATGCCAACCCCAATAATGCCGCCTACGCCAATGGCCGTGAGCTGGTAGAGGCCGAGGGATTTGGAGAGCCCCCCGTGCTTGCTCTCTTCGTCCATGTTTTCAATCGGCAATCGCCTGAAGACAGACTGGTTGGATCGTTCTGTGCCCATGGGGGCCTCCTACGTGAAAGTGCGACGTGCTCGACGCCATCCCACCTATGACGCGCAACACTGAGTTTGACTAGTATGCAATCAGCTTTGCGTTAGATAAAGTGACTACTTCTAATCAGTACTCGTTAGATTGGCCAAATTATCGGGCGGGATTTTCCGGCGGCTGGCCATTTCGCCCCGGGAGGTCGCCATGCTCGATGTACGCAGGCTTCGCCTGTTGCGGGAATTAAAGATCCGTGGAACGTTGGCCGAGGTCGCGGAGGCGCTGCAATACAGTCCATCATCCGTCTCTCAGCAACTGGCCCTCCTGGAAAAAGAGGCCGGCGTGGAACTTCTTCGCAAAACGGGACGCCGTGTGCAGCTGACGCCCCAGGCCGAAGTCCTGGTAGCCCATACAGCACACTTGCTGGAGACACTTGAGTTGGCGGAATCGGACCTCGCAGCGTCCCTGACCACCGTCACCGGAACCGTACGGATTGCTGTCTTCCAGTCCGCAGCGCTGGCCCTCATGCCCGAGACCCTGACGCGAATGAAGGCGGACTTCCCCGAAGTCCGCCTTGAAATGGTGCAGCGGGAACCAGAGACGGCCCTCCACGAAACGTGGGCTCGGGACTTCGACCTGGTCATTGCCGAGCAGTATCCAGGACACGCAGCGCCACGCTACCCGGAACTGGACCGGGTCCGGCTCACCACGGATGCGATCCAACTGGCCGTGCCCCCGGCAGCCGGAATCGGCAGTGGAATCGGCGGAATAGCAGATACCGCCGACTTGCCATGGGTTATGGAACCACGCGGTGCAGCGTCCCGGCACTGGGCCGAACAGGCCTGCCGGAGCGCAGGATTTGAACCCGATGTTCGCTTTGAAACCGCGGACCTACAGGCGCAGATCCGCTTGATCGAATCCGGCAACGCAGTAGCCCTGATGCCGGATCTGGTGTGGACCGGACGCGGAACCACCGCACGACTCCTGGCATTGCCGGGCAACCCCCGCCGCACGGTTTTCACCTCCGTGCGTCATTCCAGTGCCACCCGGCCTGCCATCCTGGCGGCACGGGAAGCACTGAGCGCCACAGCCGAGGCAGTGGCCAAGATTGCAGTGCAGGGCGGCGCTCCAGAAACCGGACCCGTCAGCCACCACGCCCCCTCCCCCAGCTAGGGAGCGCGGCGGCTGGATCAGTGGCTGACCAGAACGTTGTCTGCGCCGGCCTGGGGCATGAGGTCTTCCTTCTTGCCCCGGATCATGACCGCCGAAACCACTGCGGCAAAAAGCATCGCAATGGCCGAGGCAAGGAACACCTGGCCGTATCCGTCGACCATTGCGGCAAATGGATCGAGACCATCCTTCAGCGAGGATTCCATCCCGCTGGCGTACAGGGCAGTGAAGACCGAGAGACCGATTGAACCGCCGATCTGCATGGTGGCATTGGCCGTCGCCGAAGCGGCTCCAGCATCCGAGGGAGCAACGCCGCTGAGGGCCAGGTTCTGAACGGGAACAAAAATCATTGCCATTCCAACTCCCATGACGATCATCCCGGGCAGGAGTTCAGCTGCGTATGTGCCGCCCGGGGTGACCCCGCTCAGGAGGAATAGCCCTACCGCCACAATCAGGGGCCCACCCACAAGAAGGGGACGGGGGCCGACGGCGGGAAGCAGCTTGGCAGCCAGCGGTGCGCAGACCATGATGGATGCCGTCAACGGCAGGGTTGCCAGGCCCGCCTGAAGCGGCCCGAAGTGCAGGATGATCTGGAGGTGAAGCGCAATGTAGAGGGAGGCGCCAATCATGACCACTCCGACAACCGCCTGCATGATAAAGGCACCTCCGCGAACCCGGTCCACCACAATCCGCAGGGGCAGGAGAGGCTGGCTGACGCGCCTTTCAATCAGCACGAAGGCCACCATAAGTGCAATTCCCACGCCCAAGAATATGAGTGTTCGTGCCGAGGACCAGCCTTCTTCGGCCAGGCTGAAGCCATAAACCAGCGAACCCAGTCCCAGCGTGACGGTGAGCGCGCCGAAGAGGTCGTAGCGATTTTCGCCCTCGGATTTGCTCTCGGCAAGAATACGGATTCCACCGATAAAGGCCACCAGGACAAAAAAGACATTGACCAAGAGGCACCAGCGCCAGCTGGCAAATTCCGTGAGGACGCCGCCCATCACCAGGCCAACAGCGGATCCGGCGCCAGCGATGGTTCCAAATACTGCAAATGCCGTGGTGCGTTCCTTGCCTGAGGGGAACGTGACGGTCAGCAGTGCCAGTGCGGCTGGGGCAAGCAATGCCGCAAAGGCTCCCTGCAAGGCACGGGCAGCAATCAGCAATTCAGCGGATTCTGCGATTCCACCAAGGACGGAGGCAAGGCCAAAGCCCACCATTCCGACCAGATAGGTACGCTTGCGTCCCCAATAATCAGCGACCCTCCCACCCAGCAGGAGCAAGGCACCAAAGGCCAGCACATATGCCGTCACGACCCACTGGCGCTGCGAGTCGGAGAGACCCAGGTCCTGTTGGGCCTGGGGCAAGGCAACGTTGATGATGGTGCCATCGAGGACCACAACAAGTTGGGTCAGGGACAGGACCGCAAGGGCCAGCCATCGATGTGTTTGGGGTTTTTGATTCACTGTCAGCCTCCGGGCTTTGACTTCGCCGGAGGCTTGCTACCTCGGACCGCACCCACGTAGATTCGGGGCACAGCCACGCCGGACACACAGGTCCAGCCAGGTGACACAGTCTATCGACGTAATCACTGATTTTCAAAGGGACAAGGTAGCCCTCCCTCCGCCCGGCACATGGTCCTGGAGAGCTCCCGCCAGGCTGCATTCATGGCTTTTCCGGGCAGATGCAGGGCGCTGACACACAAAGTTAACCCCGGTGTTACATTCCTCACTGCACAGACCCGGATGTGACTAAGGGCCCTGTACTCTGCGCGCGGAACGTGCAATATTCAGGAGAAGGAATGGGCGGGTCCTTCACCCCGTCTTTGCTGGAGCACACCGGCCCCTCGCTGCTGACAAAGGTCGATCATGGCCACTGAACATGCCCCCCGTAACCACTCCGAACTATCCCCAGGACCGCAGAGCGTCCCTGGGGGACCGCCTCGACAGGAACCGCCTGAGACGTTCCTGATCAGGCCTGACATGCGGATTGTGGGTCTCGACGTCGACCCTGCAGAAAACCCCCACCGTCCACACCACGCGGCGAAGGAACCCGGGCCGCCCGAGCCTCCGCTACGCTGCACGCCACTGCAGCTGTCCGGACTGACCAGCACGGGCGAACGGCGATGGTGCCCCTGCACCTTGGCGCTGGCCGTCCGCCACGGCGAACCGCATGTGGACGGCATTGTCCTGCAGGCTGATACTTTCGCGCCCCTGGACAGGTTCAATATCCTCATGGACGCGTACAGGGAGGCGCTCTCAGGTCCAGTTGATCTGGATTTCTACGCCGCTGCGGCAGATTTGATTTCTGTCGCAGCCACAACAAATGCCCTGTTGCGCGCACCCATCAATCCAGAATTGATGAGGCACTGGGAGTTCCTCTCCGGCCACCAGGTCTGCCCTGCCAGCTGAGATCAATTCCAGAAACCCAGGGCGAACCCTGCAATCACGGGGGCAATAGAGCGGAAGTCGACGCTCTTGACCACAGCCCTGCGAGCCGCGCTGTCGCCTCCGTCACTGCGCCGCGGCGGGTCACCGCGTAGACTTGGAGCGTTATGAATCGCACAATGTTCAAGTCCAAAATCCACCGCGCCACCGTCACCCACGCCGATTTGCACTACGTCGGATCCGTCACCGTGGACCTGGACCTCCTGGACGCCGCGGACATCCTGCCCGGCGAACTGGTCTCTATCGTTGACGTCACCAATGGCGCCCGGCTGGAGACCTACACCATTGCCGGCGAGCGCGGCTCTGGTGTCCTGGGCATCAACGGTCCCGCAGCACATCTGGTCCAGGAACACGATGTTGTCATCCTCATCACCTATTCACAGATGACCACGCAGGAAGCACGCTCCTACACTCCCCGCGTTGTCCATGTGGATGCAGACAACAGGATCATCCAGCTGGGCACCGACCCCGCCGAAGGCATCACCCCCGGCCTGCTCCGGCCCCCGCATGCACTGGATAACTCCGCGCTTCCTGCCTGAGCTTAGCCGGGGGCAATAGTCCGCATGCCGGGCGTCCGGGCCCAACACCGCGCCTCCAGCGAGTAAATCTGATTAGCTGGTACACGTGAATCCCCTGCCGCGTCTTGCCGATCAGGCAAATACGCCGTGCTAGGGGTACTGGCGGGATTTTTTGTTGTCTGGACCATCATCCTCGTGGGCTGGTTTGTGGGGCACCGAAGGATCCTGGGCGACAACGCCCGGCAGGTCCTGAGTTCCCTGACATTCTTCGTGGCAAGCCCGGCCCTGCTCTTCGAAACCCTGAGCAACGCTGAACTCGAGCAGGTCTTCGCCGCTCCTCTGCTGGTAACAGCCGTCGCAGCCCTTGCCTCGGCGCTCTTGTTTTTCGGAATCGTCAAGTTCTGGCTTCGCCGAGCCCTTCCCGAGAGCCTTGTCTCTACCATGGGGGCCTCCCTTGCTAACTCGGCCAACCTGGGCATCCCCATCGCCGTTTATGTCCTGGGCGACGCAAGCTACGTGGCACCCCTGTTGATTTTTCAACTGGCCTTCTTCACGCCCCTGTTCCTGATGATCCTGGATGCCAGCACCAGCGCGCACCGCACCACTCCCCTGCGTTTCGTGCTGATGATCCTGAAGAATCCCATGATTGTAGGCAGCGCGTTGGGCCTGGTGGTTGCTGGCACTGGCATCACCATCCCAGAACTGGTGATGGAACCCATTCACCTGATTGGCGGCGCAGCCATTCCCGCCATGCTGATCGCGTTTAAGATGAGCCTGAGCGGCAGCCGCCCGCTGCAAAAAACCGAGGGCCGGCGCGTGGATACGCTCCTGGCCAGCACCTTCAAGCTCGGCATTCAGCCGGCGATAGCCTACTTGTTCGCCCATTTTGTCCTCGGATTCGAGGACCAGGCCCTGTTCGCGGTTGTGGTGACCTCAGCGCTTCCCACGGCGCAGAATGTTTTTGTTGCGGCCAGCCGCTACAACACCGGAATTGCCGTGGCCAAGGACACTGTCCTGATCACCACAGTGGTTGCTGTCCCCGCGATGATCGGCGTCGCGCTCCTGCTCACCTAGTACCACCCTCACTGGAGGCTCTCATGGGAACAATGCTTGACACAGTTGTTATTGGCGGCGGCGCCATGGGCTCGGCTGCCGCCTGGGCATTGGCTCGCCGGGGGCGGCACGTGACGCTGCTGGAACAGTTTGGGCCAGGGCACAAGGCGGGCGCCTCGCATGGGACCACCCGCAACTTCAACCCGGGCTACGAAAGGCCCGAGTACGTCGCGATGCTGGCCGAAAGCCTGGCACTGTGGGAGGACCTGGAGCAGGAGTCTGGAGAGCAGCTCCTGACCCGGACGGGGGTTGTCAATCACGGTCCGGACCCGCGGCTGCCAGCAATCGCCGAGGCCCTTCAGGCCGCTGGCCTGCGCGCCGAATTCCTGGATCCGGCAGAGGCCCAAGAACGGTGGCAGGGCATCCGCTTTGACCAGCAGGTCCTGCACATGCCCGACGGCGGCCAGCTCAACCCTGAACGCGCGCTTCCCATCATGCAGCGGCTCGCTGCGGCCCGCGGCGCCACCATTCGCCACTACGTCACAGTGGTTGATCTGGCAATCTTGGACGACGGCGTCCGGCTCACCGTGCAATCCCCTGGCGGCACGGAAGTCCTCACTGCGGCTCAAGCGATCGTCACAGCCGGCGGTTGGAGCACCAAACTGCTGGGCGGCGTCGTCCGCCTTCCCCACCTGAGGGTCACGCAGGAACAGCCAGCGCACTTTGCTGTTGCGGACCCCGCAGCTGTGTGGCCGGGGTTCAACCACTTCCGCGGCACATCCGCCGCTTACGCTGGCTGGCATTCGCCCGTGTATGGCATGTTCACCCCTGGCGAGGGCGTCAAGGCTGGGTGGCACGGGGCTGGCCCTGAAACGGATCCTGACCAACGTTCCTACCGGTCAGAGCCGTCGCAGCTGGCAGCCCTGCAGGACTACGCCAGGGCGTGGCTTCCTGGGGTTGATGCCGAATCCTTCACTGAAATCAGCTGCACCTACACCAGCGCCGTGGATGAGGACTTCATCCTGGACCGCGTGGGGCCGGTGGTGATTGGCGCAGGATTCGCAGGGCATGGATTCAAGTTCACGCCCGCGGTGGGTCGGATCCTTGCGGATCTAGCCACTGGGAACCGCCCCGCGCCGTCGATCTTCGCGGCGGGACGCTGAGGAGACCGGACAGTAACAGTGGCCTATCCGGCAGCCGTGAATTTGCGGTGTGCGTCCAACAGCCTTGCGCACCGAATGAAACCCAGGTGCGAATACGCCTGTGGGTGGTTCCCCAGGTGGGTTTCTGTGCTGGGATCGTACTCCTCAGGCAGCAGTCCAGTGGGACCAAACAGGGTTACCAGCTGATCAAAAAGGTCCCAGGCTTCCTCGATGCGACCCACCATGACATAGGCCTCAATAAGCCAGGTGGTGCAGATGTGGAATCCGCCTTCCAACCCCGGCAGGCCGTCGTCGTACCTGTAACGGAAGACAGTGGGCCCCACCCGCAATTCCCGCTCCACGGCAGTCACCGTGTCAAGGAAACGTGGGTCCGTTGGTTCCAGCAGGCCGGACAGGCCAATGTGAAGCACCGCAGCATCTAGGTCAGGGCTGTCATAGGCAACCGTGTAGGAAGACGCCGCCTCATCCCAACCCTCCCGGAGAACCTCGTCCCGGATGGTGGCTGCAGTGACTTCCCATTCGGGGTCGGGAACACGCCCCTGGGCCGCGGCCGTTTGCAGGGCCCGGTCCAGGGTGACCCAGCACATGACCTTCGTATAGACATGATGGCGCGGAGCACGGCGGGCCTCCCAGATTCCGTGATCCGGTTCATGCCAACGCGTCAGCACGGCAGACGCCATCTGGACCAACAAATCCCAATGGGCATCGCTGACGTACCCCTTCGCCGTGCTGAGGTTATGGATCAAGCCAGCAACTGGCCCAAAAACGTCCAACTGCACCTGGTGGTCCGCGGCATTGCCAATGCGTACCGGGCGCGACCCCGCATACCCGGGCAGGCTCTCGATGATCGCTTCCGTCGACAGCGGCGCGCCCGTGACCGAATACAGCGGATGCAACCATTCCGGTCCTGGAGCGCTCTCAAGAATTCGGCCCAACCAGGACAGGAAACCTTCCGCCTCCCTGGTGGAACCCAGGTCAACCAGCGCATCCACAGTCATGGAGCCATCGCGCAGCCAGCAGTAGCGGTAGTCCCAGTTCCGGGTTCCGCCAATGCCCTCCGGTAGCGATGTGGTGGGTGCCGCCAGGACTGCTCCTGTCGGCTCGTGGACCAGCGCCCGCAGCACCAGCGCGGACCGCCTGACCAGCGAGGGTTTGACATCGGGCACCTCCAGGCCCTGCACCCATTCCCGGGAATGCCGGACAACGGCAGCACGCCGCTCTGCTTCATTGGCCGGGTCGGCGGTCTCCGGTTCGGTGTCGCCGCAACGCATGTTGAGGACCACGGGCCCATCCTGAAGATTGACCAGGGCCGTGGCAGTCGCGTGGCGGCCATCGGTGGTGATGGTAAACGCCACGCCTGGAGCCGTCAGGATGATGGGGTCCGAAGTCCCCATCACATGGAGTTCGGCACCCCGGGACTCCATGCTGAACGGTGCATTGGCGTAACCGGGCCGTGGGGCGAAAACTATCCTGGCGGCACCGGTTCCCGACAGTACCCGCACCAGGCTGGTGATGCCTTCCGGCGCAGGTTCCAGGTAATCCGTGACTGTCACGTCAGCCCAGCGCGTTTCCACAATCATGGTGCTGTCCACGTACCGCTGGCCAAGGACCTGGGATTCCTTGACTGGCTCCACCGAAAAATGGCCCGCTGCATCGCCACCGAGGATATGCGCAAACAGTGACCCTGAATCCGGGAGTGGATGGCTCATCCAACAGATTTTTGCGTCAGGGGTCACCAGTGCGGTGGAGGATCCGTTGCCGATCATGGAATGCCGTTCAAGCCCGACGGCGTCCTCTCCAAAGAGCCACGCACGCCGAAGTTCGAACAGGATCGCCAGGACACGGGCAAAGGATTCCGGGTCACGCAGCCGGTGCGCTGCCGAGGATTCCCCTGAACCGACACGCAACCCCATATCCGGGCCGCGCAGCGTTGCCATGGCAAGTTCGTCACTGTACGCGTCGCCGGCATAGAGCGCGGCGCTCACCCCGAGCCGCGTGCGCAGGCCCTCCAGTGCCTCCGCTTTGGCTGGTTCCACCACCGAAAGGTCCAGAACGGAACCATCAATGACGAAAAACAACCCATAGGAGCTGGCAATCTCTCGGGCCGTTTCGGTCACTGTCGCAGCAACCTCTGCGGTCGCCGACAGCGTATGGACTGAGACGGCAACTGGCTTGCGTTCGAGCCAGATTCCAGGCTGAAACGCCACGGCAGTGGTTAGTTCGGAGGTAACAATCTGCAGTACCGACTCGGTAGCCAGGGACAATCCGTGCGCATAGCCCATATCCGATTCCGCACCGTGGGAGCCCACCAGGTGAACTTCGGCAGGGAGCCGGGAGACAGCTGCCAGGTCACGCAGGGACCGGCCAGAGATAACAGCGGCATGGGTGTTGGGAAGGGCGGCCAGGGCACGCAGCGCAATGGCCGCGCTGCCCAGGGGAAGCGTTTCGGTCGAAATTCCCTCGGCAGCACAGAGGGTGCCGCCATAATTGCAGGCCACCAGGAGTCCAGGAACACGGGCCAGGACTTTCAGCTCCTCCAGCAACTGTGGGCTGACGCCGTCGTCAGGCGCGCCATTCTGCATGAAGGTGTACAGCAGGCCAAGGGGCAGGGATCCGGTGAGCAGTGCCGATTCGGCCACTGCCTGATTCAAAGGTGTTGCCACGGCAGACTCCAGGGCTCAGGCTGCGCGGAATGCCTCGAGGGAGATTCGATGCGCCTGCAGCCAATGGGATCCCTGGTCCGGCAAGCAAGCCGCCCCGGGGACTCCTTCAGTCTGTGGGGCTGGCGTTTCGGTGGGATATCCCACCTGTTGCCATGGCGTTACTTCTGCGGAGCGCCCCACCTCCTGGCGAGCGCCCCGCTGGCCCTCAGACGCGGACCAGGCCCGCAACCTCGGCGAGCAGCTCCAGCGAACGCAACCGCCCAGCTGTCGTGTTGCTCTGGTGCGCGACAATCAGTTCATCGGCATCGGCATGCTTGGCAAAGCCGTCCAGGTAATCCAACACCACATCGGGGGTACCGACTGCAGAGTAGGTCATCATCTGGCTCACGTGCTGGCCCTGCGGAGAATCCAGGATCATGTCAGCCTCGTCATCAGTGAACGTGCGCCCGCCACCGAAGAAGAGCGAGACCCGCGCCCGCATGGACGCCCTCAGCGTTTCCTGGGCCTCAGCGGCAGTGTCTGCCGCCACCACGTTGACTGCCGCAATCACATGCGGTGCATCCAGCTGGGCCGACGGACGGAATTCGCGACGGTAGATGGCGACGGCGTCCTGGAGTGCTGCGGGCGAAAAGTGTGAGGCAAACGCGTAGGGCAGACCCAGCTGCGCGGCCAGCTTGGCGCCAAACAAGGAAGAACCCAGGATGTACAGCGGCACGTTGGTGCCCTTGCCAGGAGTCGCTTCAACACCCTGGACGCGGGTTGGGCCGGTGAGGTAGCCCTGCAGCTCCAGCACGTCCTGGGGGAAGTTCTCAGCGGACATCGGATCGCGCCGCAGGGCCCGCATGGTGTTCTGGTCGCTTCCGGGTGCCCGGCCCAGACCAAGATCGATTCGGCCAGGGTGAAGGGTTTCCAGGGTGCCGAACTGCTCGGCAATGGTCAGCGGGGAATGGTTGGGCAGCATGACGCCGCCCGATCCCAGACGGATGGTCTCCGTGTGCGCGGCAACGTGAGCGATCAGGACGCTGGTGGCCGAGGATGCAATGGAGAACATGTTGTGGTGCTCCGCGTACCAGACGCGACGGTAGCCGGTCTTTTCCGCCTGCTGCGCCATGGCAACGCTGCCAGCAAAGCTTTCTGCGGCGGTCTGGTCCTTGCCAATGGTTGCTAGGTCAAGGATGGACAGGGGAACAGTCACGGCGGAGGGCCTTTCATCGGATTTCATCGGAGGAATTGGTACATGCCACGCACCACCCGCAGGGCTGCATGGCATCCACTACACGTAACGGTTCCGGGCCACAGGATATTTCTGCCACTGACGTTCTGCACGTCACGTCTGCGGTTGGGACGTCTGCAGCAGCTGGAGCCTGCCACTGCAGACATCCCCAGCAGCAGGCCAGCAGGCCAGCAGGCCAGCAGGCCAGCAGGAAAAGATAGACCACCTGCGGAATACTCAGCACACTGAGGATGTTGCCGCCTACATGAGCAAAGATTCCCAGAGCCCCCACGACCTCTCCCCCACCTTGAACGTCAAGGACCTGGGCACTGTCCAGCGACTCGGCTTTGGTGCGATGCGCATTGTGGGCGACGGAATCTGGGGTGAACCAGCTGACAGGGCCGCTGCCATCGCTGTGGTCCGCCGCGCCGTAGAGCTAGGTGTGGACTTCATTGATACGGCCGACTCCTACGGTCCAAATATCAGTGAGGAAATCATTGCCGAGGCCCTGCACCCCTACAAGGACGGCCTGAAGATTGCGACAAAGGCAGGACTGACCAGGACCGGCCCGGACACCTGGATCCCCGTGGGGCGCCCTGAGTACCTGCGCCAGCAGACCGAACTAAGCCTGCGCAAGCTCAAGGTGGACAGCCTGGACCTGCTGCAGCTGCACCGCATTGACCCCAAGGTGGACGCCGAGGAACAGTTCGGCGTGCTCCGCGAACTCCAGGACGAAGGCAAGGTCAAAGCCCTTGGACTCTCACAGGTGAGCGTGGATGAACTTATTGCAGCCAGTAAGCACTTCACTGTTGCCACCGTCCAGAACAGGTACAACCTCACGGACCGCAGCTCAGCAGATGTCCTTGACTACGCCACGGAAAACGGTATTGCGTTCATCCCGTGGGCCCCGATTTCTGCCGGTGAGCTCGCCCAGCCAGGCGGTCCACTCGACGCTGCAGCCAAGCGGCTTGGCGCCACAACGTCCCAGGTGGCACTGGCCTGGCTCCTGCGCAGCTCTCCCGTGATGATGCCCATTCCGGGTACCGGGTCCATCAAGCACCTTGAGGAAAACCTGGCAGCTGCCGACCTCGTTCTCGACGACGCCACCTACCAAGAACTCGAAGCCGCCGCCAAATAGCGTTCGTTCCAAAAATTTCACCCACCACACCGCCGGATGATCCCGGTAGAACAGGAGAAACCCCATGTCAAACATTCTCATGGTCGTATCAGCCGCCGATTCCCTCACCATGAAGGACGGTAGTGAGCACCCCACCGGCTACTGGGCCGAAGAACTGGTGGTGTCACACAAGACGCTCCTGGACGCTGGCCACACAGTCCATATCGCCACCCCCGGCGGCGCCGCACCCACTGTGGACCAGGTCAGCCTTGCTCCCGAAGCTGCAGGCGGACAGGAGCGGGCAGATGGCTTCCGCGACTACATTGCAGCCCTCGGTGACAAGCTGACTAGCCCACTGGTCCTGGCCGACGTCGACGGCTCTTCCTACGACGCCATTGTCATGCCCGGCGGCCACGGCCCCATGGCTGACCTTTTCCAGGACGCAGACCTGGGCCGACTTCTGGTTGCTGCCAATGCAGAGTCCAAGGTTATTGCCCCGTTCTGCCACGGACCTGCCGGGCTGCTGAGCGCAGTTGAAGCTGACGGTTCCAACACGTTCGCTGGACGCAAGCTCACCGTCTTCACCAATGAGGAAGAGCTCAACGGCGGAACCGGCGAGAACACCCCGTGGATGGTCCAGGACGCGCTTGAGGAGAAGGGCGCAGTCATCGAAAATGGTGCAGCCTGGACCTCCAACGTCGTCCGCGACGGTAACCTCATCACCGGCCAGAACCCGCAGTCAAGCGAGGACGTGGCCAAGGAAGTCATCAAGGCTCTGGCCTAGCAGCCCCACACGCCCATTCCGCGGGAGCGGTCCACGTTCACTGGAGCGCTCCCGCGGATTCGGCGCCACACCAGCTGGCTGGATCCGCTCCCGCGAGCCCGGGACGGCCGCAGCACTGTATCTTATGGGGATTGCTGCCGGACAAGAACGACGCAGCGCCAGATCTAGGGGAAACGTTGCACACCTTCACTGAGAGCGACCCTACGGTCCGCGGGGCGGCTGAGCGGATGGCCAAGGAAAGCGCGTTCGCGCTCCTGCTGTTGCACACCGAGTCGGACCGGATCCTGGCTTCCAACAGTGCTGCGGATGTGCTTTTCGGCTACGAACCCGGTGGATTGGTCAACAGATCGATCCGCATGCTCATCGCAGGGTGGGATCCCCACGCCGTCGCCGGGTCCTCGCCCTTCCTTTCGCGCTGCCAGCAACTGAGCGGCCATAGCTTCGCCGCGGAAGTCCACCTCTCAGACCCAGATGAAACACCGGAACGAGTGGTTACCGTCCGCCTCCTCACGGACGACACCTCGCCTGCACCAGCACAGGCCGGGAGCCCGCAGCTTCAGGAGTTGGTCTCCCTCCTGAATGCAACGCTGGAGTCGACAGCTGATGGACTTCTGGTCGTCTCTTCCAACGGCGTGATAACGGGGGTCAACTCACGCTTCGCCACCCTGTGGGGGATCCCGTCGACCGTCCTGGCAGCACACGACGACCAGGCAGTCATGGCCCTGGTACTGGAACAGCTCATCAGTCCCGACGCCTTCCTGGAAAAAGTCACAGAGCTCTATTCCCAGCCCCTGGCAGAGAGCTTGGATGTGCTCAAATTCCACGACGGCCGCGTCTTCGAAAGATTCTCGAGGCCCCAGCTCGTGGCGGATCGCGTGGTAGGACGCGTCTGGAGTTTCCGTGACATCACCTCACAGCGCAGGGCCGAAAAGAAAGCCAAATCTGCGCTCCGGAAACTGCGCAGGAGGGCCGAGGACCTCAAACAACTCGCCTACACGGACCCGTTGACGGGGCTGGGTAACAGGGCTCTTTTTAACGAGGTATTGACGGCTGCCCACTCAGACGGCGAAGGGGCCGGAACAACTGTCATGCTCTTGGACCTTGACGATTTCAAAGAGGTCAATGATATCCACGGTCACCAGGCCGGTGATCGCCTCCTGATCGACATTGCGCACAAACTGAGCGGCTGCATTCCTGAAACGGGGACCATCGCCCGCTTGGGCGGAGATGAGTTTGTGATTCTCCTCCCCCCCGGCATCGATTCAACGTCCGTTGCGCAGAACCTTCTGCAGACAGTCCATCAGCCGGTTGACATCGACGGCACAGTGATCCTGCCGAGCCTCAGCATGGGACTAGCGGATGCCCAGTGTGACTCGTACCCCCAGAACGCGGCCTCAGACCTGTTGCGCCGCGCCGACATCGCCATGTATGCGGCAAAAATGGCGGGCAAGAACCAATTCATCAGGTTCCAGGCCGCCATGATGGAAAAACTCGTGGCCCGGACAGAACTCCAGGAGACGCTCCGCTCAGCGGTCCGCAACCGGGAAATCTCACCCTACTTCCAGTCAGTCCACCACCGCGATGGACCTGTCCGCCAGTACGAGGCGCTTGCCCGGTGGAAAAAAGGGGACGCATACTGCCCGCCCGATATCTTCATTGCAGAAGCTGAAGCCAGTGGGTTCATCATTGACCTCGGGGCCCATATCCTGGATCGGGCGTGCCGGGAGATGGCACCCTGGCTGCAGGATGATCCGGCCCGAAGTATCGCTGTCAACGTTTCCGGCATCCAGATCCGGGAACGCTTGTTTGCGGAACGCGTCCTGTCGGCCGTGAAACTCAACGGCGTTTCCCCGCGGCAGCTTGTCCTGGAGGTCACGGAAAGCCTCTTCCTTGACGAAAGTGCGGAGGTCATCCATCAACTACAATCCCTCCGGTCCGAGGGCGTCCGGATTTCCCTTGACGATTTTGGGATCGGCTACTCTTCCTTCGCCAGGCTGCAGACCCTGCCGGTTGACACGGTAAAGCTGGACAAATCGTTCATCAGCGTCATCCAACAGGCCTCAGACAGGTCACCCGTCCTGGAATCCATGATCGTCATGGCCCACAATCTCGGTCTCACTGTGACAGCAGAGGGGGTAGAAACGGAGCTGCAGGCTCAATATCTCTACGACATGGGCTGCGACTACCTCCAGGGCTTCCTCTACTCTGAAGCCGTCCCTGCCCACAAGATCCCCGGCAGGGCAGGGCAGCGGCAGGCGTCCAATCCCTAAACACCCAGGGCTCTCCAAAAATCGTGGCGTTCAGCACTAAGCTGGCGTGCATGGTCAAGAAAACCCCTGCAGAGAAGCTCGCCACCATCAAAGACGGGTACACCCTCGAGGGTGCCACGATTGAGCTGGGTGCCGCCATCATCGACGGACAAATCCATAAGGAAGCCCAGGTCCGGCTTCCGCTGGCCATGATGAACAGGCATGGATTGGTTGCCGGGGCCACTGGTACCGGCAAGACAGTGACACTGCACATGATGGCCGAACAACTGTCAACAGCCGGCGTTCCGGTCTTCCTTGCTGATATTAAAGGCGACCTTTCCGGGTTGGCTACGGCAGCTGCCGGCAGCGAGAAACTGACAGCCCGCACCGAGGCACTGGGCCAGAACTGGTCGTCGTCGGCCTTCCCCGTAGAATTCCTGGCCCTCGGTGGCGACGGCAACGGCATCCCCGTGCGTGCCACCGTGACGTCCTTTGGGCCCATCCTGCTCTCCCGTGTGATGGAACTCAACGACACCCAAGAGTCCAGCCTGCAGCTGGTGTTCCACTTTGCCGACAAAAACAACCTTGAACTGATCGACCTCAAGGACCTTCGGGCAGTTATCTCCTTTCTCACCTCCGCTGAGGGAAAAGAAGCGCTTGCGGAACTCGGCGGGCTCTCCAAGGCCACCGCGGGCGTAATCCTGCGCGAACTGGTCAACCTGGAAGCCCAGGGATTGGAGAAGTTCTTTGGTGAACCCGAGTTCGACACAGCGGAACTGCTCCGTACCGCACCGGACGGCCGGGGCGTCATTTCGTGCCTGGAGCTACCCACCCTGCAGACCAAACCGATGCTGTTTTCCACCTTTTTGATGTGGCTCCTGGCAGACCTCTTTGAGGACCTCCCGGAAGCCGGTGACCTTGAGAAACCCAAGCTGGTATTTTTCCTGGACGAGGCGCACCTGCTGTTCAACGGAGCATCCAAGGCATTCCTGTCCGCCATCACCACCACAGTCCGGCTCATCCGGTCCAAGGGCGTCGGCATCTTCTTCGTCACGCAGACCCCCAAAGATGTTCCAGCCGACGTGCTGGGCCAGCTGGCCAACAGGATTCAACACGCGCTACGCGCCTTTACCCCTGAAGATGCCAAAGCGCTCAAAGCAACAGTGTCCACGTTTCCGGTCAGCGACTACGACCTTGAGGAAACACTCACCTCCGCAGGCATTGGCGAGGCCGTCATCACTGTCATGAATGAAAAGGGCGCTCCAACGCCTGTTGCCTTGACCCGGCTCCGCGCACCGCAGTCAGTCATGGGGCCCAGCGAACAGACAACCATGGAAAAAACCATTGCAGCCTCGGAACTCCTGGCAAAGTACGGCACGGCAGTGGACAACATTTCCGCCTACGAGAAACTTACCGGCAAGGGCGCGCCAACCACTGGCGCTCCCGCGCCGGGAGCGCCGACGGTTCCCACCGGCCAGGCACAAACGCCCGGTAACACCATCGACGCCGAAGCCCGTCGGATCGAGGAAGAGATTCTGGGCCGTCCCAGCAGCCGCCCCCTGCCCGCTCCCCTGCCGGAGCAGCAAGTGGAATCTGGAAACCCTGCGGGCAGTCCCCAGCCTCCAGCCAAGCGCACACCAGCGCAGCCCCCAACCCAGGCGCGTCCTCAGCAGGGCGGCGGCGTAGCAGGGGACATCGCCGACGCCCTCGGTGGAGCCCTGGGTGGTGGCCTGAAATCCATGGTCCGCTCCATGGGAACACAGTTGGGACGCGAACTCCTCCGCGGAGTCTTCGGCACCTCGTCCCGACGCCGACGCTGACCATCAGAACGACTCAACAGCGGTAATAAGCATGCTTGCAGGTAACGTAAGGGACGTGCAGAAAAGTCAGGTATTGGTCAAAATCGCGGCCGGATGGCTCCTCGGGCTGATGCTTGCCGTGGCAGCAGCCGTCGTGGCGGTGAACGTGGTCAACGGATCTATGGCCAGTCCACAGCAGCCTGTGCGCGAATACCTCGCGGCACTGCAGAACGGTGAGGGCGGCAAGGCGCTGGGCATCCTCCGCGCGTCAGTGCCGGAGTCCGACGCCTCCATGCTGGACGGAACCGCGCTGCAGACCGCCGCCAACAGGGTGTCAGACGTCACTGTGGGCGACGCCGAGGACCGCCCCGAAAACCAGGTGATGGTCCCGGTCGACTACACCATTAACGGCACCCAGCTCAGAACTGAGTTCCTCCTGGAGAAGACGGGGACAGAGTGGCTCTTCTTTAATACGTGGGCCTTTGTTCCAGCCGCGCTTCCCACAGTGGACGTGAGCGTCGTCAACGCGGTGGAAGCCACAGTCAACGGCGTCCCAGTCAACATGCCCCAGGGAAAAAACACCTTCGCAGTTTTTTACCCTGGCGAGTACGAGGCTGCGCTCAAGGGGAAATACTTCTCTGCCACCCCCAGCAAAGCCGCAGTCACTGACAGGGCGGCACCAGCGGCGGCCCTGAACCTCCTTACGACAGCCACGGAGGCCCTACGCAAAGAAGTCAGCGGCAAGGTCAATGGCTTCCTCGACGACTGCGCAGCCAAGGCCACCGAGGACCAGCGGCTGCAGCCCAATTGCCCCTTCTATCAGGTCAACAACAACAGCGTTATCCCGGGAAGCATCAAGTGGGCCGTCACCACCTACCCGGAGATCAGTGTTGACCCCTTCGACGGACGATGGGTGGTGGCACCCCTGGATGGAAAGGCAACGGTGACGGGCCGGCAAGTCGACCTCTTCACGGGCGTCGAGTTCCCGCTCGACGAAGCAGTGCCTTTCAGCTTCACCACGCGCCTCGATGTTGCGGGAAATACCATCACCGTCACCCCCATCGTTAACTTCTGAGAGGTCAGTCCATCCCGCGAAGATCCAGGACCAGCTCGGATTCTCCGTCTGCCTGAATCGACACCGGGATGCCCCAATCCTGTTGGTACAGATGGCAGGCCGCGTGATCGGGGATCTCGCCGTCCTCGGTCTCTGGCCCATCGCAGGCCGCAGCACGCGCGGTAATGTGCAGGATTCCTTCCGGGACATCGCCGGAGAGCTCGAGGGTTCGCTGCAGGCCCACCGATGTGCCGCCGCCGGAAACCAGCAGCTCGGGCGGAGTGGAGGAGATCTTCAGCTGCGTTGGGTCACCCCAGCGGTTGTCCAGCTTCTGCCCCGTAGGTGCGCTGAAGCGCACCGTAAGCTCCAGCGGACCAGCAGCCATGGGACTCTTGGGCCGTTGCGTCTGGGACGCTCCTTCATCCACCTGCTGGGCTTCCTTGGGGATCGGGACGTACGTCAGTTGGTGACGGTTGGCTTCCACCACCACCAGCAACGGCTCCGCACCCGCCACGTGCGTGTGGTCCACGATGACGTCAGAGGGCTCAGCCAATCCACGCGCCAACGTGGAGACGCTCTGCGTTGCAGGGTCATAGCGGCGGACAGCACCGTTGTAGGTGTCGGCAATCGCAACGGAGCCGTCCGGCAATACAGTGACACCCAAAGGGTGCTGCAGGCGCGCTTCCGCTGCCGGACCGTCCCGGAAGCCGAAGTCGAATAGTCCCTGGCCTACGGCCGTCTCCACTGAGATGACACCCTCAGCGTCAAAAACAAGCTTGCGAAGGGACGACGTCTCAGAGTCAGCAACCCAGATGCTGCCGTCCGTGCCTTCAGCAAGCCCTGAGGACTGGGCGAACCACGATTCGTGGGCAGGCCCGTCCAGGAGTCCTTCCAGTCCGTTGCCGGCAATGATCTGGACAGCACCGGTGGTGGGGCTGAAGCTGAAAATCTGGTGGACCCCGGCCATAGCCACAACTACGGCGTCGAGCGTGCTGGACCAGACAACGTCCCACGGCGAGCTCAAGGAGACGGCCAACGGGTCCGCGCCCAGGGCGCCAACAAGGCCTGCTCCGTCGTCATCCACGCGGGCAGGGCCGGTTTCGAGCAACCGCTGCACGCCGTTGCCAGCCAACGTGGTTACTGTACCGGTGCTTAGTGACAACCCACGAAGGCGGTGGTTGACGGAGTCGGCAATCACGACGTCGTACCCCACGGTAGCGGCCACCTCACCAGGGAGCAGCACCAGGCCCTGCGGTTCGTTGAACTGCGCGACGGCGGTGTCCCCCACCGCACTCCCGTCGCTGAATCCCTTGGTCCCGGTACCGAAAGTGGCCAGCACCGATTCGAAATCTGTCCCCAGCTCCACGACCCGGTGATGCCCGGTGTCTGTGACCAGCCAGGACCCGGCGTCGTCCGTTCCTGCTGTTGCTCCGGCGCTTCCGCGCCCGGCTGGCAGGTAGAGGGCCTTGCCCGGGAAACGGAGCGTGCCCGAAGTTGCTGGAGGTGCCACGTAGGGGCCATCTCCGCGATGCAGTGTCCCCTTGGCCTCGTGCTCGGCGATCAGCTCAGGGATCAGGACAGCCAGACCATCAGCGTGACCTTCACCAGAGAGGTGCGCAACGATGTATCCCTCAGGATCAACCACCACAAGCGTCGGCCACGCCCGGGCCGTATAGGCCTTCCAGGTTTCCAGTTCCGGATCATCCAACACAGGGTGCTGGATGTCGTAACGCTCCACGGCAGCCGCCAGGGCTACGGGATCAGCCTCGTGTTCGAACTTGGGCGAATGCACGCCAACGGTCACCAGGACATCCGAGTACTGTTCCTCAAGGGGACGCAGCTCGTCAAGGACGTGCAGGCAGTTGATGCAGCAGAATGTCCAGAAATCGAGGAGTACAATTTTTCCGCGCAGTGCCTCAAGGTCCAGCGACTTCCCACCGGTGTTGAGCCAGTTGCGGCCCGTCAGTTCAGAAGCGCGTACCCGGTGTTGGGTGCGTACAGTTTCGCTCATCAGCGTCCTTCCAAGGTTCTATTCACGGCCGGGCTGGCGGGCGTCGCGCTCCGCCAGCTTGGCAAACATATTGTTGTAAGCGGTCAGGTCGGCGTCGTTATTCCTGTCAGCTGCCCGATCAACGCGCCGCTTCTCCTTCTCATCAGAGCGCGACCACATGATTGCCACGCCAATGGCCACCAGAAGGGTCGGAACTTCACCCACACCCCAGGCCACGGCCCCACCAACCTGCTGGTCCATGAGGGCAGACTGCCCCCAATCCCTGCCCAGGTTGCCGAAGTAGTCAGCGGCAAGAAGGCCCGTCCCGCCCATGATGGCCACACCAAAGAAGGCATGGAACCCCATGGTGGCCAGCAGGAGCAGAAGTCGCATGGGGTACGGTGCACGCCGGGGCAGTGGATCCGTTCCGATCATGGTGAGGATGAAAATATATCCCGTGAGGGTGAAGTGGACATTCATCAGGACATGCCCCACATGCTCCCGCATGGCAAAACCGAAGATGTCTGAGTAGTAGAAGATGATGATCGAGCCGGCGAAGTTGGCCGCCGCGAACAGCGGGTGGGTCACCAGTTGGGAGAACTTTGACTGAATGAAAATCAGGATCCACTCGCGCAGGCCTCGCGAACCGTCACCCCTGGGAGTCAGTGCGCGCAGGGCCAGCGTCATGGGCGCTCCCAACACCAGGAAGATCGGCGCGACCATTGTCAGCGCCATATGGTCCACCATGTGCGCAGAGAAGAGGATCCGGCCGTACACTGCTGGCGGTCCGGACGTGATGAAGGTCAGAACAATGAGTCCGACAACCCAGTTCACGGTGCGGAACCACTGCCATTTATCCCCACGGCGGCGGAGCTTGACCACACCAAGGATGTAGGCCACCAGTCCAACCAGCGCCACGGCAATACCGAGCCAGTCGAGGCGCCACTCCGTAAGCCAGCGTTCCGGAGTCAGTTCTGGCGGAAGATCGTAGCCGCTCAGGATAAAGGCTGGTGTTACATCCGGAGCGTAGGTGGTTACCTGTGGTGGCGCAGATCTGCCCAACGCGACGGCAATACCGGAGGTAGCTCCCATGACGATGAGTTCCACCAGAATCAACTGCCACAGGACGCGCCTGGCGGACAGAAGGGATCCTTTACGGCTGAGCTGGGGGATCACCCATTGGCGATGCATGAATCCAATAGCACCAAGAACCAGGGTTGCCGCTGTCTTGATGACGATCAACTGACCATAGGGAGACCCCAACAGATCTGCCCACGACGTCACCCGGATGCTTGCGTTGATGACGCCGGAGGCAAGAACCGTAAAAAACGCGAACCCGGCCAGCATGGAGAACCGACGAAGCGTACGTTCCGTGGCATCGCCCGGACGGCCGGCCTTGCTGTCAGCCACTTTTCCGTGCCGCCCTGCCAGGATCCCGGACAGCAGCGCCAGCATCACGATGCCACCCACCCACACGCTCACACCCAAGAGGTGCAGAGCCAACGAGTTGATGGCACCCTCATGGTCTGAAGAACTCGAGGAGTGCCCAATCAAAGCCGGGGGAATGAGGCCACCCATGGCCAGGATCAAGGTCAGAGCCAACCCCATCAGCGAACGCACGCCAAAAAGTACAGTTGTCACCAGTGCGGCAATGATGACAACAGCCAGCCAGGCCTGGCCGGTTTCAATTCCTGTCACAAAGTACACAAGCGCCTGCGTGAACTCGGTATCACTTGAAATTCCCTGGCCTGCAACATCTGCATAGGTCAGCACCAGGACGGCAACAGCGCTAAGCGTCCAGAACGCTCCAGCGATGGCCGTGACCATGACGGCGCGTGCAAACAGCGGATGCTCGTCCCCGCTGTCCTTACCGCGTCCACCGATCTTTCGCGGAAGAATTGCAACAGCAAAGATCAGTCCACCGATCACTGTCGACACAGCAATATTGTGGACCACCTTGCTGACAGGAAGGCCCCAGCGCACAAGGGCACCGGGATCGGAGACGGATCGTGACGCAGCCGCGCCAGAGTACAGAAGGGCCACTACAAGGGCCAGGAAGGCAACAACCGCTGCTGCTACCTGCCAACGTCCCGCAATACCGAGCACAGGCGTGATCGGAGGGCCCTTGGCCGGCAGGGGCTCTGGAGATGTGGCACGGGTTTTCGCTGCGGTTGGCACCCTTCCATTGTCCGCTACGCATGCCTACCGGACGAATCCATGTTAAACGACAGGAGCGGCAACCCGAAGGTTGCCGCTCCTGTCAAAGCGTGGGGAAGAAGTTACTTCTTCTTGGCCACTGCAGCTTTCAGCTTGGAGCCTGCAGTCAGCTTGACGCTGTGGCCTGCCGCGATCTGGATTGTTTCGCCCGTCTGCGGGTTACGGCCGGTACGTGCCGCACGGTCGGTGCGCTCGACTGCAAGCCAGCCCGGGATGGTGATCTTCTCGCCAGCGGCGACAGAAGTTTCGAATACCTCGAACAGTGCGTCGAGGACTGAGTTGACGGCTGCCTGGCTGGTGCCGGCCTTGCCAGCTACCTCTGCAACAAGTTCACTACGGTTCTTAGCCATTGATGTCCTCCTGGACTGTCATGATGCGGGAGCCTGCAACGGTCTGTGTGCAAGCCACTGTTCGAAAACCTATCAGCTTGGGCGTCCACAGCCTGCAAATTCCGCGTGTTTCAGGCATTTTTTGACAAAAATCACGCTCTACAGCGTATTTTCGGCAAGCATTGCGCCCTCAGCAGAAGCTGCACGGGGCCCTGGCTGCGTTCTTGCTAGCGGGTGCCGGGGTTGGCGGGGTTGTGTGGTTGGTTGTGGTGTTGTGGTGTTAACGGGTGAGGGGCCCCACCAGTGGTGGGGCCCCTCGACCTTTTTTCTGAAGTGTTGTCCGGCGGTGTCCTACTCTCCCACACCCTCCCGGGTGCAGTACCATCGGCGCTGTGGGT
>NZ_JASISU010000009.1 GCF_030063285.1 Pseudarthrobacter sp. PS3-L1
CGGGTAGCGCGGAGCGGACCCGCTGGCCCGGCCATCGCCTGGGCCTCTCCCGTGACTCCCGCCACCCGCTCCGCTTTCTGTACCACCGCTTAAGCCTAGCGTCGTCGTGAACTGCAGCCGCCGTCGTACGTTCCGTGGTGCCGCCGTGCTCGCTGGCGTGCAGGTCAGACGGGCTGGGAGGTGTTCGGCTGCCAGTCGCCGGTGACCAGGTAGGTGACCTTCTGGGCCACGGACACGCCATGGTCGGCGAAGCGTTCGAAGTAGCGGCTCGCCAGAGCCACGTCCACGGTGGTCGCTGGCGCTTCTTTCCAGTCACTGTGGGCAATAGCCTTAAAAACGCTCAGGTGAAGGTCGTTCACCACTGAGTTTGCCTTGAAAATATCCCGTGCAACTTCCAGGTCACGGGTTTCCAGGAGTTCGGTGAGCTTGGTGGCAATGATGATGTCCTGTTCCGCGAAACTGTGGAACGTTGCGGCCAGCTGGACGGGAATGACGGTGGCAGGGAAACGCAGGCGGGCCAGCTGGGCAATGTGCCGGGCCAGGTCACCCATGCGTTCCAGCGAAGCGCTCATCCGCAGCGACCCCACAATCATGCGCAGATCACTGGCCACGGGGCCCTGCAGTGCAAGGATATCGATGGCGCGTTCGTCCAGGCTGTTCTGCAGGAAATCGATCCGGGCATCAGCGGCAATGACGTCTTGGGCGAGGTCCACGTCGGCGCCATCAAAGGAGGTAGTTGCCTTCTTGATGGCTTCGGTGACCAGCTGTGAAATTTCGATGAGATCTTCGCCCACCTGGGTGAGCTCTTCCTGAAAAACCTTACGCACGGAGGCGTCCTTTCTTTGGAAACCCTTGGCGCAGCGCCGGATTTCAATCTCGCCCTTCGGCAGTCCAACTCCATATACTTCCAGCCGCTGGTGAACGTCTGGGCATCGGAACATGAACGTTAGCTGAACCGGCACAGTATTGCGCCGAATGGGCCAAGACGGCGCGGGCAAGAGCATAAGCTGGTCCCGTGGATCCCATGCTTATCGGTGTCATAGCCGGCCTTGTTGGCCTGGCGCTAGGCACCTTTGGCGTGCTCGCGTTCCGGACCAGTGAAAGGCAGCGCAGCATTGTCGACATTGCCAGCGACGAGCCTGTCCTGCCGGCCGGCTCTGCCGAGGTCCTGGCCGTTGTAGGCCGCGCCTTTGTTGTGGTGGACGCGATCGATGGCGTGGTCCGGGCCAGTCCCGCCGCCTATGCCTTCGGCCTGGTCCGCGG
Organism: Pseudarthrobacter sp. PS3-L1; assembly: GCF_030063285.1. Taxonomy (GTDB): domain Bacteria; phylum Actinomycetota; class Actinomycetes; order Actinomycetales; family Micrococcaceae; genus Arthrobacter. The sequence continues at coordinate 1,264 of NZ_JASISU010000009.1, forward strand.
GCACACGGTGGTCCACAGCGAACTTCTCGACATGACGGCCAAAGTGCGCCGGGACGGTGTGATCCTGGAACGCCAGCTCGAACTCCCACGGGGACCGCTGGGGCAGGGAACCATCATCGTCCAGGTCCGTGCAGCCATGCTGGGTGAGGAATATATTGTCCTCCTGGCCGATGACAGGACAGAGATCACCCGCACCGAGGAAATCCGCAACGACTTTGTGGCCAACGTTTCCCACGAGCTCAAAACGCCAGTGGGTGCCATCTCCCTGCTGGCCGAGGCACTCGAATCCTCGGCGGATGACGAAGAGGCGGTCCGCCGGTTCGCGAAGCGGATGCACAAGGAATCAGGACGGTTGGCGGCTCTGGTGCAGGACATCATTGAGCTCTCCCGACTGCAGGGCGCCAGCATCAACCAAAAGGCGCACCCGGTTGACATCAACACGGTGATTTCCGAGGCCGTGGACAGGTCGCTGCTCACTGCGGAGACCAAAAACATTGAGATCATGATTGGCAGCCGGGTCGCAGCGCAGGTCTACGGTGATCAAGATCTGTTGGTTACCGCCCTGCGGAACCTGATCGACAACGCCATTCGCTACTCGCCGGAAAACACCACTGTAGGAATCGGAGTACGTTCCCGCGAGGGCCTCATCTCCGTTTCGGTCACTGACCAGGGCGACGGCCTTACTGCAGAGGACCAGGAGCGCGTCTTTGAACGGTTTTACCGCGTGGACGCCGCACGTTCCCGACAGACCGGTGGCACCGGCCTGGGCCTGAGCATTGTCAAACATGTCGCCTCCAACCATGGTGGCGAGGTGACCCTCTGGTCCCAGCCTGGCCAGGGTTCAACCTTCACGCTCCGGCTACCCGAACTGGAAGTCGAAGACAGCGATCCAACGTCCCTTCCCCGCCTTGCCGGGGCCAGTATCCGACCCGACGCCCCTGGCGTCCATGAACAAGGAGCCACCGCTTGAGCAGGATTCTCATTGTCGAAGACGAAGAATCGTTCAGTGATCCGCTGTCTTACCTGCTGGGTAAGGAAGGATTCGACGTCGAGGTGGTGGACAACGGATTGGATGCCATTACCGAGTTCGACAGGAACGGCGCTGACCTTGTCCTCCTGGACCTGCAGCTGCCTGGCCAGTCGGGAACGGAAGTCTGCCGGCAACTGCGCCAGCGCTCCAGCGTCCCGGTGATCATGCTGACGGCCAAGGACTCGGAAATCGACAAGGTGGTGGGCCTGGAGCTTGGCGCCGATGACTACGTCACCAAGCCATACTCTTCCCGCGAACTGGTGGCCCGCGTACGCGCAGTGCTGCGGCGCCAGGGCGAACCCGAAGAGCTCATTTCCGCCACCGTCCAGGCAGGCCCTGTCCGGATGGACATCGAGCGGCATGTCGTCAGCGTAGATGGGCAGCAAGTCTCGCTTCCGCTGAAGGAATTTGAGCTGCTCGAAATGCTGCTCCGTAATTCAGGCAGGGTCCTCACGCGCGGTCAACTCATCGACAGGGTGTGGGGCTCCGATTATGTGGGAGACACCAAAACCCTTGATGTACACGTCAAGCGGCTGCGCAGCAAAATTGAGCCGGACCCGTCCCTGCCGCGGTACCTGGTTACTGTGCGCGGACTGGGCTACAAGTTCGAACCCTGAGCCGAAAGTTTCGCCCGGGTCAGTGGCCGGGAATGATGATTGTGGATAGAAAAAAGAGGGGCTCCCGTGGGAGCCCCTCTTTTGTAGCTTGAAAATCTGTTGTTGCAAGCTTGGCTGGTCAGCCGCCAGTCGTTGGTGTCGAAGTGGCAGAAGGCGTCGGCGAACTGGAGGACCCGGCAGACTCGGTGGGATTGGCGGACTCTGCCCCCTCCGGGATGTACTTCCGGTACTCCGCAAGGGTGGAGTCCAGGACAGGGAGCGTCAGGTCATTCGCCAGGTTGGTTCCATTTTCGAAGATCCGGGCATTCAGGACAGAACCAGCGGGTGCGCCGGTGGTGCTCAGGATTGCCGGATCGGTCATATCGGTGAGCATTGTCGAGGACTGCGCCTTGACCGGGATCTGGGTCTCCGAGCCCTCTGCGCCGCTGATGGTAAGCGTGATGTCCTTGGAGGAGGAGTTGTACACGGCACCGAGTACGCGGCCAGGCTCGTTCTCGCCCGCGGAGACGATAAGCATGTTCCGGAGCTGCAGTGGTCCGAGGTCGGCCTGGATTCCATCAGAAGCGGCGTACCTGGCAGTGGTCTGCTGGGGTGTGATGTAGCCGCAGCCGCTCACGGTCAGGAGGCTGATGGCCAGGGCAGCGGATGCCAGCACAACTTTGCCGCGTCCAGCCCTTTTGTTTGCAGTGAAACGCACGTCACGTACTCCTTGAGAGTCTTGAAACATTATTCGCCCCTAGCCTATCGGCAAACCAGCTTAAACGCGGATTCGGGACTGTCGGATTGGCCTTGGCAGAGGTCCACCAATGCACTATTATCTGCGTTCGTCAAGGGGTCGCAGGAGCTGGATCACCCCTGTTTTCCCCGGTTTCAAGCGGTTCTGACGCTACAAAGCGGACGGTCATATGCCTTAAACGTGATAAACTTATCTCCGGGAAAGGGGTTATGTTCACATGGTATTTGAGGTCGGCGAGACAGTAGTTTACCCTCACCACGGCGCTGCGAAGATTGAAGAAATCAAAATGCGCACCGTCAAGGGCGAAGAGAAAATGTATCTCAAGCTCAAGGTGGCCCAGGGTGATCTGACCATTGAAGTTCCAGCAGAGAATGTTGATCTGGTGGGTGTGCGCGATGTAGTGGGCAAAGAAGGCCTGGAACACGTTTTTGACGTTCTCCGTGCCGAGTTCACAGAAGAGCCCACCAACTGGTCACGTCGTTACAAGGCCAACCTGGAGAAGCTTGCATCCGGTGACGTCATCAAGGTAGCCGAGGTTGTCCGCGACCTCTGGCGCCGGGATCACGACCGGGGCCTTTCCGCAGGCGAGAAGAGAATGCTGGCCAAGGCGCGGCAGATTCTGATCTCAGAGTTGGCACTGGCAGAGAAGACCGACGAAGAACAGGCAGCAACTGTTCTGGACGAGGTCCTAGCTTCCTGAAAATCGAACCCCGGCCGCACACAGGTGCAGCCGGGGTTTCTTTTTGCCCGGTGGGGGAGGCACGTAGGCTTGCTTCCATGAATACCCAGCCCCCCACGCCATCCCTTGCGGTGATTGTTGTCGCGGCCGGCTCCGGGCAACGCCTCGGCTTTGGTATTCCCAAGGCCGCAGTTCCGCTCAGCGGAGAGAGCATCCTGCTGCACGCCCTGCGCGGAGTAGCTGCCGCTGGCGTAGCCCGTCAGATCTGCGTGGCCCTGCCCGCGGGTGACCGGCAGCTAGCAGACATCTGTGCCACGTTCGTCGCGGAACTTGCCCGCTCCAGTGCCGGTGTGCGCGGGACCGCTGCACACCCCGCTGTGACAACCGTCGACGGCGGCGCTACCCGCCAGGATTCCGTCCAGTCCGCACTGGCTGGCCTCCTTGAGGGCACCGAGAAGGTCCTGGTCCACGACGCCGCCCGTGCACTGACGCCTGCCAGCGTCTTCCGAAGGGTGGTTGGCGCCCTCAAGGCTGGCGCTGTCGCCGTAATTCCCGCGATCCCGGTGGTGGATACCATCAAAATGGTGGCGCCCACAGAAGGTAGTGCCGCTACGATGGCCCCCGAAGTGGTGACGGGTACTGCGGTTCGTGGCCAGCTCCGTGCTGTCCAGACACCGCAGGGATTTGACGTAGACACCCTGCTCCGGGCCCACGCAACCGCCGTCGACTTTGACGTTGAGACAGCAGCTTCGATCACCGATGACGCCATGCTGGTGGAATTCCTGGGGCTTCCGGTCCACGTTGTGGTGGGTTCCACCCAGTCCCTGAAAATCACTACCCCACTTGACCTTGTTATTGCGGAGGGGTTGCTAGAGGGCCCCCTCGGCGCACGCTGGAGCGAAGGATGAACCTGCCCATGATTGTTCCCCGTACCGGTATTGGCGTTGACGTCCACGCCTACGCTCCCGCCGATCAGCCGCAGCCGCTGTGGTTAGGCGGTTTGTTCTGGGACGGCGAACGGGGACTGGCTGGTCACTCCGACGGCGACCCCGTAGCCCACGCCGCAGCGGATGCCCTCTTCTCCGCCTGCGGGATCGGCGATCTAGGCACCCACTTCGGTACCGACCGTCCCGAACTTGCAGGTGCGTCAGGAGTGGTGCTGTTGTCCGAGGCGGCGCGTATTGTGCGGGCTGCGGGCTTCGAAATAGGCAACGTGGCCGTGCAGTTTGTGGCCAATAAACCTAAATTTGGGCCACGCCGCGAGGAATCCCAGCGGGTACTGACTGCGGCGGCAGGCGCATCCGTCAGTGTCACGGCCACCACCAGCGACGGCTTGGGCTTCACGGGCAGGGGTGAGGGGATCTCCGCCATTGCCACTGCCCTGGTTTATCCGGCGCAGGTCTAGCTCAGCCGTGGCGTCCGCTGCGTCATGGGGAACCGGATCGGCTAACGTTGACCCGTGACCCTGCGCTTTTATGACACCGCTTCCGCCGAAGTCCGCGACTTCATCCCCCTGACCCCGGGCAAGGCCAGCCTTTACTACTGTGGCGCCACCGTCCAGGGCATGCCCCACGTAGGCCACATGCGCTCCGCCATCGCCTTTGATCAGCTCACGCGGTGGCTCCGGTACCGGAACTTCACGGTAACGGTGGTTCGAAACGTCACGGACATCGACGACAAGATCCTGGCAAAATCGGCCGATTCTTTTGCGGCTGGCTTCGAGGGTGGCCCGAATTCCGTTCGCGAGGAACAGTGGTGGGCCCTGGCCTACCGCTTCGAGCAGGAGTTCCTGAAGTCCTACGACGCCCTGGGTGTCCAGCGCCCCACGTATGAGCCCCGCGCTACGGGTCACATCCCCGAGATGCAGGCCCTGATCCAGCAGCTCATGGACCGCGGCCACGCCTACCCCGCCACCGATGATTCCGGCGATGTCTACTTCGATGTCCGCTCCTGGCCCGCCTATGGCAGCCTGACCAGGCAGAACATTGACGACATGCAGGGAGCGCCCGACGCTGACCCGCGCGGCAAGAAGGACCCCCGGGATTTCGCCCTGTGGAAGGGCAGCAAGGACAGTGACCCGACGACGGCGGGGTGGGCATCACCGTGGGGGACCGGGCGGCCGGGGTGGCACCTGGAATGCTCAGCCATGGTCACCAAGTATCTGGGCACCGAATTTGATATCCACGGCGGCGGGTTGGACCTGCGTTTCCCGCACCACGAGAACGAGATGGCACAGTCGCAGGCTGCTGGCCACGGATTCGCGAACTTCTGGATGCACAACGGGATGGTGACCTACCAGGGCGAAAAAATGTCCAAATCCTTGGGGAATACCATCAGCCCGGCCCAGATGCTGGAACAGGTTCCAGCGCGGGTGGTCCGTTATTACCTGGGCCAGGCGCACTACCGGTCCATCCTTGACTACCAGCCAGCGTCCCTGCAGGAAGCGGCAGCAGCGCTTGAACGCATTGACGGTTTCCTGGCCAAGGCAGCTGCCCGTTTCGGTTCAGACTTTGGTTTTATTGCAGGTGACTTCGGTACGTCAACAGAATCCGCAGCGTCCTTTGCTGCTGCCATGGACGACGACCTCAACGTTCCACGGGCGTTGGCTGCGCTCCACGACACAGTCCGTATCGGGAACTCGGCCCTGGCTGCCGGCGACGACGAGAATGCCCGCCATGCCAGGAACGCAGTGTTTACGATGACTGGAGTGTTGGGCCTCGATGCGACCCAACAGCAGGTCTCTGGCGGCAAAGCGGCCGCTGCACTGGATGTCATGGTCAAGTCCCAACTGGCTGCGCGCACCGAGGCCCGTGCGGCGAAGGACTGGGCTGCTTCGGATGCCATCCGCGACACACTGAAGGCGGCCGGCGTCGTCGTTGAAGACGGTGCCGACGGCGCTACCTGGAGCTTGGCGCGGGACTGAAATGCCGATTTCACCTGAGTCAGTAGACTGGTAAGCAGATTCAGTCGAAACAATCAAGGGTGGAACACATGGCCAACAACGGTCGCCGAGCGGTCAAGGCAAAGAAGGGTCCCACAATCGGAACGGGTGGCCACGGTCGCAAGGGTCTCGAAGGTAAGGGTCCCACACCCAAAGCCGAGGACCGCCCCTATCACAAAGCGCACAAGAGCAAGCAGCTTGCGGAGCGCTCCGCTGCCAAGCGTTCTCCCGGCGCGCGCAGTGCCGGGGCATCCCGCACAGGGCCCAAGGGCCGTGCCACCGAAGAGGTCGTGACCGGCCGTAACTCTGTGGTGGAAGCCTTGCGCGCAGGCATCCCCGCGAAGGCCCTGCACATTGCCATCCGCATTGAAATGGATGACCGCGTCAAGGAATCCCTGAAGCTTGCCGCAGAACGTGGCATCCCGCTGCTGGAAACGGGTAAGCCGGAACTTGACCGGATGACAGACGATGCGATCCACCAGGGCCTGGTCCTGCAGATCCCGCCGTATGAGTACCAGGATGCCTACGACCTCGCAGAGGAGACAGTGGCCAAGTGGAAGAAGGGCCACGTCCCGAACGCACCGTTGTTTGTTGCCCTTGATGGCATCACGGACCCCCGCAACCTGGGTGCGATCATCCGTTCGGTCTCAGCCTTCAACGGCCACGGTGTCATTGTTCCGGAGCGTCGCTCGGTGGGTGTGACGGCGTCGGCCTGGAAGACCAGCGCTGGAGCCGCAGTGCGGGTGCCGGTGGCCCGCGCAGCAAACCTGAACAGTGCCCTCAAGCAGTTCAAGAACATGGGTATCTACGTTCTGGGGCTCGATGGTGACGGCGACGTCTCGCTGCCGGATCTGTCCCTGGCATCAGAGCCGATCTGTATTGTGGTGGGCTCCGAGGGCAAGGGCCTGAGCCGCCTGGTCCGCGAAAACTGCGACCAGATTGTCTCCATCCCGATCAACTCGGCCATGGAGTCCCTCAACGCGTCCATGGCCGTGGGCATCTCGCTGTACGAGGTTTCCAGGCAGCGCGCCACGTCCAAGTAGCACTTCTTACGTCCCTCGCCAGGTCAGGTTGCCGTTACGAGGCCTGACCTGGCGTGAGTCTCAGAAAATGTGGCGGTTCGCCAACACGGGGAGTGTTTCCCGGGCAGCGTCCACGACGGCGGCATCGAGGTCTGCGAAGAGCAGCCCGGGTGCGCCGTCGAGTTGGTCAAGGACCTCACCCAAGGGGGAAATAACAGCCGAGTGTCCCACCCCCGTGGGTGCGCCCGGCGAACTTTCCGTGCCCTGGGAGGCGGGGTCTCCCTGCCCGCACGCGAGAAGGAACGTCGTCGAATCCAGTGCGCGTGCACGTGCCAGAAGGTTCCACTGCTCCACTTTGCCCGGCCCGGCGCCCCACGAAGCAGCCACGATGTTCACCTGCGCGCCGAGGGTCGCATTTTCCGTGAAGAGGGCGGGAAATCGAAGGTCGTAGCAGGTGGTCAGGCCAAAAGTCAGCCCGCCGGCGTCGAACGTTACAGCCGTGCCGCCTGGTTCCACAGTGCTGGATTCAAGGAATCCAAACGCATCAAAAAGATGGATCTTGTCGTAGCTGACATCCACGCCCGGACCGGTGGCCAGCAGCGTATTGCGGACGCGGGCTCGTCCGTTGCTGGGCGCTCCCGGCGTGAACATACCAGCCACAATGACCAGGTCCAGTGATGCCGCAAGCTCGCGGACCCGTGTGGCCCACGGACCATCCAGCGGTTCGGCGATGTCCACCAGTGAGTACCCGAAAGCGCGCATGGCCGCCTCCGGAAAAATGACCAAGTCAGCACCGCCTTTGTGCGCTTCCCGCGCGGCAGATTCCAGAAGGTCGCCATTGGCTGTGACGTCGGGGCCAGTGATGATCTGGGCAAGGGCAATGCGCACAGTTCCTCCAAGAAAATTGTCTCCCTCCAGTATGCGTGGGTCCTTCATTCGGGCGAAAACTGCCGCCGCGGAACGCGCCCAGTGATGCACCACAAGCACGTAATATTTTTGCTGGCAAGGGCACAAGGACACTGGCAGATAGGATTTGAGGATGGTTATGCCCGTCGACGACACTGCTTTCGTCACTGATTTCTCAAAGCCACTGCCACTGGGGGTCAGTGCGCCGCGAACCCCGTCTGGCCGAAATGCCGGTCCTGAACACCTTGCCAACGTGGCCGTGTACGCGCCTGGCCTGGCCAACGTCGAGGTGGTTTACCGTGCGCCGGGTACTGACTGGAAAGTCCAGGAACTGGCAACAGTGACGGACGGTGTCCATCATGGACTCGTCGATGACTTCCCGTTTGGATCCAGGTATGGCTTCCGTGCGGCGTCAGCCGAGGACGCGCTGCCCTTTGCGTCCCCCACGGCAGATGTGGACAACGACGGCGGCCAACCGCTCCTGCTGGACCCCTACGGCAGGGCAGTGGATGAGCATGAGGGATTCCTGACGAGCGTCCGGATGGCAGGGGACTTCGACTGGGGCGACGATGACCGGCCGCGGCTGCACTGGCGCAACACCATTGTCTACGAGGCCCACGTCCGTGGGCAGAGCATGCTCCATCCGGACGTTCCCGAAGAACTCCGGGGAACGTACGCGGGCATGGCGCACCCAGCCATCATCGACCACCTTCTCGCATTGGGCGTCACGTCCATCCAGTTGCTGCCGGTGCACTACCACCTTGATGAACCCCATCTGCAGGACCTCGGCCTCACCAACTACTGGGGCTACAACACGGCTGCATTCTTTGCCCTGCATCAGGACTACGCCACCAAGGCAGCGCAGGAAGCGGGACCGCATGCCGTCCAGGATGAGTTCAAGGGCATGGTCAAGCTGCTGCACGCTGCAGGCCTCGAGGTCATCCTTGACGTGGTCTACAACCACACTGCCGAGGGTGGGCCGGGCCAGACGGCATTGAGCTTCCGCGGGCTGGGTGAGGACACGTATTACCGCACCGACGGCAACGGACGCTACGAGGACACTACCGGTTGCGGAAACAGCATGAACTTTGGCCAGCCGCGCGTGGTGCAGCTGGTCCTCGACTCGCTGCGGTATTGGGTAGATGAATTCCACATTGATGGCTTCCGCTTTGACTTGGCTGTGACGCTGGCCCGCAACGCCAACAACGAGTTTGACCCTCGGCATCCGTTCCTGGTGGCCGTCGCAGCAGATCCTGTGCTGTCGGACGTAAAGCTGATTGCGGAGCCATGGGACATTGGATATGGCGGGTGGCAGACGGGCCGTTTCCCCTCAGGCTGGGTGGACTGGAACGATCATTTCCGCGATGCGGTGCGTAATTTCTGGGTTTCTGACCGGGGTGCCATTGAAAACGGCGGCCAAGGTGCCTCCGTTGCGCGGCTGGCTGACGTCCTGTCCGGATCCGCTGGGCTCTTTGAGGAGTCTGGCCGCTCGCGGTTGGCCTCCGTCAACCTGATCACTGCCCATGATGGTTTCACGCTCGCGGATCTGGTGTCCTATGACCGTAAGCACAATGAGGCCAACGGCGAGCAGAACCGCGACGGATCCAGCGATAACCACAGCTACAACCACGGCTTCGAAGGCCGTACGGAGGATGAGGAAATCCTCCGGCACCGGGCGCGGACCAGCCGGAACATGATGGCTTCGCTGATGATCTCCCTGGGCGTTCCCATGATTACGGCCGGGGATGAGATGGGCCGCTCCCAGCAGGGCAACAACAATGCCTATTGCCAGGACAACGCCATTGCGTGGCTGGACTGGACCCGCACTCCAGAAACCCAGCACATGCTGCGCCATACCAAGCGTTTCATTAGGCTTCGCAAGGAATTCCTTGCAGGCCAGCCGCGCGATTATCCGCAGCGGACAGGGCTGTCCTACATGCACTGGTTTGACGCCCAGGGCGAGCCCATGTCCATGGAGCAGTGGAACGATCCGCAGCACCGGGTAGTCCAGCTTCTCCTGGGCGCAGAAAATGGGATGGTGGCTGGGCTGGTGGTGGTCAATGGTAGTTCTGAGGACATCACCATTTCCGTGCCCAAGGTCTCCAATGACGACGGCGTGGGCTACCGGGACTTTGAACTCCGCCTTGCCACCGCGGACCTGCAGGACAAACGTCGGGGAACGCTGATCGAGGCGGGCGGACCGGATCTGGTGGAAGGCTACTCCATCAGCACCTACCGGACGTAGAAACCCCATGCGCGCCAGCCGCTCCGGGTTTCGAGTTCGCTGGTTTGTCTCGTGTTCGCGGGAACGGGTCGTGTTCGCGGGAACGTTCCCGCGAACAGGACCCGTTCCCGCGACCTCGGTGCGGTGGCGATGAGGTTAGGCCGTGAAATGCGGCCGGTGGGTCCACAAAGGGTGGGAAATGCCGCAGGTACGTCTCGGGAACGCTCCAGGATCCGGGCCCGAGGTAAAGAGCAGACTGGAACCGGTGGGCTCCTGGCCTTTACCCCATCAACGTGCACTTGTAGTCTCACCGCATGAGCGAACAGATTGGGCAGGACCGCCGTGGGTGCACCCTCGAGCCTGCTGCGATCCTGGGTTGCCAGCACCGGTTGGTGCGCTACAGTCCAGAGTGCTCCGCCGGAACACCCCATTAGCCGCCTGACCTGATTGGCATCCCATGAACACCACAGACATTGACTCGCGCACAGTTTTGATCACCGGGACCTCGTCCGGGATTGGCCTCGCCACCGCGGTGGCCACAGCCCGTGCGGGGTGGACCACCATCGCCACCATGCGGGACCTTGCCAAGTCCGGCCCGCTGGAGTCCGCAGCCGCAGCAGCCGGCGTGGCCCTGGAAATCCGGGAACTGGATGTGACAAAGGAAGCGGATGTTGAACGAGAGGTGCAGTACTGCGTGGAGCGCTACGGCAGGCTCGACGCCGTGGTGAACAACGCTGGTAGTGCGGCCGTCGGAACGGTGGAGGTGCTGGCCCTGGCGGACTTCCGCTCCGCGATGGAGGTCAACTTCTTCGGGGTAGTGGCACTGACCCGCGCAGCCATGCCGCACCTGCGGGCAAGCGGCGGCCGGGTAATCACTGTTAGCTCGGTGGGTGGCGCCGTGGGTCAGCCTTTCAACGAGGCGTACTGCGCTGCCAAGTTCGCCGTCGAAGGCTTCCTGGAGAGCCTGCAGCCGGTGGCCAAGACGGTAGGCGTAGGTGTGCACATCATCGAGCCAGGCGCCGTTTCCACGGAGTTTGTTGCCAACGCCGGGATCGATGCCCCGGCCATGGTCAGGCAATCCGGTAGTTACGGACCTGCGCTTTCCTCGTACCTGGGCCGCAGTGCGCAGCAGTTCGACACCACCAGCGCGCAGGCCCCCGAGCCGGTTGCCGAGACGATTCTGCGCAGCCTTGAGGACAGCAGCCCAGACTTCCGGATCCAGACCTCGGAGTGGGCCAGGGACTTCGTCGCGAACAAGCTAGCCGACGTCACTGGGAACCGCGTGACGTCCATGACGGCAGGGTGGGTGGGTCTGTAGTTTCAGATCTATCGGAGAACGGCTCGGGTTGGAGGCGTTTGCCCTGCTCAGTAGCCGATTGAGTCACTTGAGCCGAGTTGCCTTAGGGTGAATTGTCGTCAATAGGGGAAAAATGCTCGATCCGGTCAGCGTGAAATTTGTTTTGGGGTTAGTGACGCTGACCCTGTGCTTGTTGTTTCTTGGCTCCTACCGGAAGACCCGGTCAGCCTATAACGGTTGGTGGTGTGTGGCCCTGGGCCTTTGGCTGGCCTCCAACCTCGCACTGTCCTGGCCCGGCGCGTCTGCCCAGTGGTGGGCAATTCCCTTGGGCAACGCACTTCTTGTTACTGGCTCGTTTTGTGTCTGGGGTGCCACCAGGTCCCTGCGACGAAGGGTGATGCATGCCTGGTTTGCGCCGGCTGCGGGGGCTGCGGCAGCAATAGGTACGGCATTCGATCAGACGGAAATTGCCTCAGCTCCCGTTGGACTTTTGTACCTGCTCCTGATGGGCACCGGGATGGCACTCGCCGCCTGGGAGCTGTTCCTTCTGAAAACAGTCAATACGAAGGCCCATGTACCCTTGCTGCTTACGGCCCTCAGCCTTGGTTGTTACTTCGCTGTCCGGGCGGTGGTGTATGTCGTGTCAGGCCCGGGAAGCGATCTCTTCCGGATGTTTCTCGGCCCAGCGATCACCGCATCGTTCCTCACAGTCCTGCTGGTGATTGTCGCGTTCAGCATGACGGCCCTGAGCAATGACCAGCTCATCAGCTCGCTGCGCGAGAAAGCAACCAGGGATGACCTGACGGGGCTCCTGAACCGTGCAGCTTTTACTGAACTGGCCGAAGTGGAACTGAAGGAAAGTCAGCTCCGGAGGGTCAGTGCCACGGTGATCATGGCAGACCTGGATCATTTCAAAAGTATCAATGACACCCACGGGCATGCTGCAGGCGATGTCGCCATCAAAGCATTCGCTGACGCTTGCCAGGCGGCTGTGCGCCGGACGGACCTTGTTGGCCGCTACGGCGGCGAGGAGTTCGTCATTTTCCTTTCGGGTGTGCTGCCGGATCAAGCTACGGCGATTTCCAGGGAGATCAGCGTGCGCCTGAAAGCCATGGAGAAACCCGGCGGTGTTGCCCTTCCGACGGTGAGCTATGGAATCTCCCGGTCCACGGGAACGGACGTAGCGCTCCCCGACTTGATCAAGGACGCGGATACTGCGCTGTATGAAGCAAAGGACAGGGGTCGGGACACCATTGTGAGTGCACCGCCGCAGTCCTGAGTCCGCTCTACTTTTCCACAGTCTTGCTGGTGGGAGTCACCCGGCCAGCAGCGCTGTGATATCGGACGGGGAGGCCACCTCGGACGGTGCCGCGGCGGGTTTATGTCGTGGCTGCTCGATTGCCGGTGCCCCATTGTTTGCCGGGCCGCCGGGTGCCTGCACCTCTTCGATGAATCCGTCTTCCAGGGATACGGTACCCAAGAAACCGCGCTCCACCAGCCATGTCTCAACGTGGCGTATCTGGCCTGAAGCAATGAGCAGGCCCACGAGCACCAGGAAAATTCCCAACCCGCGGCGGAACGTTCCTTTCGGGTTGCTGGCCCAACCCAGTTTCCTTGTCACGCGCCTCCCGCCCAGGGCCACCACCAGCAGCACTGCCGACAGGCCCAACGTGTACGCTGCCAGGTTACTCAGTCCCACAGCGAGATTTGCAGGCAGCACCACGGCAAGGATCAGCCCATAGGTGGGACTGCAGCTGGTGAACGCAGGCCCCAGCGAAAGACCCAGCAGGACACTACGGGACGTTCCTGTCCGGTTCGTGGATCCTGCTGAGATCCTGCTGGATGCCGCCTGGAGCCTGGTCTGGTCCGAAATCCACTCCCACACGCGGGGGAATGCCAGAGTGGCGCCAATGAGGACCACCAATGAGCCGGAAATGATCAGCCACACGTTGCTGGGAACTCCCAGCAGCAAGGTGGTGGCCTTGATCAGAAGGGTAAATACGAAGACGGACACTGCCAGGCTCGTGATGATGATGAACGGCGCCTTACGGTTCTGTTCCGCAGCGGATCCGGCCAAGACCACAGGAAGAAGTGGCAGCACGCAGGGCGAAAGGACGGTGAGGATGCCCGCCAGGAACGCAAGCGGTAAGAGTTCCACTGTGCCTGAGCCGGCGCTTAGCGGATTTCCTTGACCAGTGCGTCAAGGTCTCGGCTCAGGCTCCACTTCGCGATCTGGGTTCCGTCGGGCTGGACCTGGACCAGGGTGTGCTGGAATGTCACGCCGTATTTTTGCTTTAGTTCAGTCTGGGAGTCGTAGTCCACCTTGAGGATCTTAACGCCAGCGGGAATAGCCCCGACGTTGGCCTCGATGTCGCTGGCAAGGAGCTTGCAGGTCGCGCACCAGGAGGCATGGAAAAACAGGATCACGTCCTCGTCTGCGGTTGCGGCGGAAACCGCTTCGGGTGTGTAGTCCGTGAAGCTGCCGGGCGTGGATGTAGCGGAGCTACCGCCATCCACGGCTGCACTTCCGGAAGAACCGTCCGACGTCGGCTGGCCCGCAGGTGCGGCGTTGGGAGCGGCGTCGCTGGCATCCAACGTCGTGGCGGGTGCCGCGCAGGATGCAGTCCCCAGTGCCACGAGGCCGCCCACCAGAAGGATTGTCATGCGGTTCTTTTTCACGTGGATACTCCACCCATGTTCTTGGAGAGGATGGACGTCAACTCGACCCATCTCACTCCTTCCAACGGACAAAAAGGGGCTTTCGTGCCCAGCTCCATCATTCGCGTGGAGCAAAACTAAGCCAGGAAACTGCCAGCCCCCGAAGTGTCCACGCGCTCTGATTCCGGACGTATGCTGGCATTCGGTTCACTCTTTGTGACACACGGCTTGGAGCTCGGATGCTTTGGAAATTACTTGTTGAATACCTTCGCCCGCATCAGCGGCTGTTGCTTGCCGTCGTTGTCTTCCAGCTGGCGCAGTCCATCGCGTCCCTGTACCTGCCGACACTGAACGCGGACATCATTGACGAGGGCGTAGCCAAGGGGGACACGGACTACATTCTGCGCATCGGTGGGGTGATGCTGTTGGTGACGCTGCTGCAGATTGTCTGTGCCGTGGCTGCCGTCTACTTTGGTGCCAAAGCGGCGATGGGGATGGGCCGGGATGTCCGTGGGGCCATTTTTAGCAAGGTAGCGGCGTTCTCTGAGCAGGAGGTCACGCACTTTGGTGCGCCGAGCCTGATCACGCGGTCCACCAATGACGTCCAGCAGGTCCAGCAACTGGTGCTGATGTCCGCCACGCTCATGGTCACCGCGCCCATGCTCAGCATTGGTGGAGTGATCATGGCCATGCGCCAGGACCTACAGCTGTCCTGGCTGATCGCCGTCAGCGTGCCGGTGCTGTTGGTGGCCGTGGGACTCATCATCATCCGGATGGTGCCGCTATTCCGGCTCATGCAAACCCGCATAGACACTGTGAACCGGGTACTCCGCGAACAGCTCACCGGAATCCGGGTGATCCGCGCCTTTGTCCGGGAGGATCTGGAAACCGAGCGTTTCGGAAAGGCCAATGAGGACGTCACTGATACGGCATTGCGGGCTGGCCGCCTGATGGCGCTGGCCTTCCCCCTTGTCATGCTGGTCCTGAATGTCTCCTCCGTGGCCGTGATCTGGTTCGGGTCTTTCCGGATCCAGGACGGCTCTATGCAGGTGGGAACGCTGATCGCGTTCCTGAGCTACCTCCTGCAGATCCTGATGTCCGTCATGATGGCCACGTTCATGGCCATCATGATCCCGCGCGCCGCTGTTTCCGCAGACCGGATTGGGCAGGTGCTGGGAACCGAGTCCAGTGTCCGGCCACCGGAACACCCCGTGGGTTTTGACGCCGGCAGGAAGGGGCGTGGGGAGCTTCAGATGCGCGACGTCGGATTCGCCTACCCAGGTGCCGAGCGGCCAGTGCTCTCAGGCATCAGTTTCACTGCCCCGGCCGGGGCTACGACGGCGATCATCGGTGCAACCGGGTCAGGGAAAACGACCCTGGTGAACCTGATGCCGCGACTTTTTGATGCCACGTCCGGCGTCGTACGGATTGACGGCGTGGATGTGCGCGAACTCGATCCGGACCTGCTCTGGGGCCACATTGGCCTGGTTCCGCAGAAGCCTTACCTGTTCTCCGGAACTATTCGGAGCAACCTGCTCTATGGCAAACCGGATGCTACGGAAGATGAGATGTGGCTGGCCTTGTCCATTGCGCAGGCAGAGGACTTTGTCCGGAACATGGACGGTGGACTCGGCGCCACTATTTCCCAGGGCGGCACCAACGTTTCCGGTGGGCAGCGTCAACGCATCGCCATTGCCAGGGCACTCGTGAAGCGGCCCGAACTGTATATTTTTGACGATTCGTTCTCATCCCTGGACACAGCCACCGATGCCCGGCTGCGCCAGGCGCTCAAGGAACACACCGCTGGCGCCACTCTGGTGATCATCGCCCAGCGGGTCTCCAGCATTGTGGATGCGGACCAGATCCTGGTGCTCGACGACGGCAGGATCGTCGCCGACGGCACGCATGAGCAACTGCTGGAAAGTTCTGGGACGTACCAGGAAATTGTAAACTCCCAACTCGCAGCAGCGGAATCAGCATGAGCGACATGAAGGGCAGCCGGGCGGCCGATGGCGGCGGCCGGGGGCTGGCAGGCGCAGAAACGTCAGCCGCAGGACCCGGCGCACCGGGAGAACCAGTCGAAGGTGCCCGTATCCCCAGGCCGCAAGGCGGCCCCGGCCGCGGTGGTCCTTTTGCAGGAATGAACGTACCTGCGGAGAAAGCGCTGAATTTCTGGCCCTCGGCCAAACGGCTGGTGGGCCAGCTGCGCCCCGAGCGGTCCTGGCTGATGCTGGTCCTTGGTCTCGCCGTCGTAAGTGTTGCCTTTTCCGTCATTGGGCCGCGGCTGCTCGGCGAAGGGACCAACCTGATATTCGCCGGCGTGGTGTCCAAGGATTTGCCTGCGGGGGTAAGCCAGGCGCAGCTCATTGCCCAGCTCAGGGCAGCGGGGGACAACCAGAAAGCGGACATGCTCAGTGCCATGTCGCTGACCCCGGGCATGGGGATCGACTTTGCAGCCCTCTCCTATGTGCTGCTGTGGGCACTGGCGCTCTATGTGCTGGCCTCGGCGTTCAGCTGGGTTCAGGCCTATGTGCTCAACGGGATTGTGCAGCGCACCGTGTTCCGGCTGCGGCGACGGATCGAAGCCAAAATCAACAGGCTGCCCCTGCGCTACTTTGATTCTGTGCAGCGTGGTGAGCTGCTCAGCCGGGTGACAAACGACGTCGACAATATTTCGCAGAGCCTGCAACAATCCATCAGCCAGGCGGTCACCTCGCTACTGACACTGGTGGGTGTGCTGGTGATGATGTTCATCCTCTCGCCCACCCTGGCGTTGATTGCGCTGGTCACCGTCCCGCTGACGCTGGTGACAACGGCGCTTATTGCCAAGCGTTCGCAGCGTCTCTTTGTGGCGCAGTGGAAGCACACGGGGGAGCTGAACGGGCAGATCGAAGAAACATACACCGGGCACGCGCTGGTGAAGGTCTTCGGTAGGCAGCGCGAGGTGGAGGGCCGGTTCCGGGAGAAAAATGCGGAGCTGTACCAGGCCAGTTTCGGTGCACAGTTCATTTCCGGACTGATCATGCCGGCCATGACGTTTATTGGGAACCTGGTCTACGTGGGGATCGCTGTGGTGGGTGGGTTGCAAGTTGCTTCCGGAGCCATGCAGCTTGGCGACGTGCAGGCTTTCATCCAGTATTCGCGGCAGTTCACGCAGCCGCTGGCCCAGCTGGGATCCATGGCAAACCTCCTGCAGTCAGGCGTGGCTTCTGCCGAGCGGGTCTTCGAATTGCTGGATACGGAGGAACAGCTGGCTGATCCTGATGTCGCGCTGGAGCCGGAGTCTACGCGGGGGAAGCTGGTCTTTGAGGATGTGTCCTTCGCATACTCGGCGGATAAGCCCCTCATTGCCAACCTGAATCTGGTGGCCGAACCAGGGCAGACTGTGGCGATTGTTGGGCCCACAGGCGCGGGCAAGACAACGCTCGTGAACCTGATGATGCGCTTCTACGAGCTCGATGGCGGCAGGATCACCCTGGACGGGGTGGACATCACAGCGATGACCAGGGATGGACTGCGCTCGCGGATGGGGATGGTACTTCAGGACACGTGGCTCTTTGGCGGGACCATCCGGGACAACATTGCCTACGGGCGGCCCTCAGCGTCTGAATCCGAGATCATGGAGGCAGCGAAAGCCACCTACGTGGATCGGTTCGTACGGTCCCTTCCGGAAGGCTACGACACAGTCCTTGATGATGAGGGGGCCAACGTTTCCACGGGTGAGAAGCAGTTGCTGACCATTGCGCGGGCGTTCCTGGCGCGGCCGTCGGTGCTGATCCTGGATGAGGCGACGTCCTCGGTGGACACGCGGACCGAGGTTTTGGTACAGAAGGCCATGAGCGCGCTGCGCTCCGACCGGACCTCGTTTGTCATTGCGCACCGCCTTTCCACCATCCGCGATGCAGACCTCATCCTGGTCATGGAGGCCGGGCGGATCGTGGAACAGGGTAATCATGCTGGGCTGCTCTCGTCGGGCGGAGCCTATGCGGCTCTTTACGCGGCGCAGTTCGCAGCCCCCGTGGCCGAGGTCTAGCCCGGCACCTCGGTGTCGGCGCGCACAACCCCGGCGGGGCCGTCTTACTACGTCATGAAAATGATCCCTCTTGAACCCTGCGTACGTAACATTGGAGAAAGTACAGGCTTCGGCTTGCTTGGATCGCAATGAAGGGCTATAGAACATGTCACTCGAATCGCTTCCTATCCTGGACTTCTCCCGCCTGAGTGCAGGTCCGGATGAAGCTGCCCAGTTCCGGAACGACCTGCGTGATGCGATGCACGAGGTTGGGTTTTTGTACTTGGCCGGGCACGGAATTCCGCCGGAGCTCACAGATTCCATGCTTGGCGTGTCGCGCCGGTTCTTCGACCTCCCCGAGGAACAGAAACTTGCTGTAGAAAACATCCATAGTCCCCAGTTTCGCGGCTACACGCGCGTGGGTGGCGAACTTACAGACAATGCCGTTGACTGGCGTGAACAGATCGATATTGGCGTCGAACGTCCTGCCGTAGAGCCTGGAGCCGGTGTTGCTGACTATTGGCGCCTGGAGGGCCCTAACCTTTTTCCCGCCGAGCTCCCGGAAATGCAGAAGATCGCAGCGGAGTGGACTGCGAAATTGAGCGAGATTTCCTTGACGCTCCTGCGAGCCCTTGCCGTGTCCCTTGGTGCGCCGGAAGATACGTTTGATGAGGCGTTTGCTGCTCAGGCGTTCCCGTTGCTCAAGGTGGTGCGCTATCCGGGGGAGTCGGACCCCGATCCGGTACAGGGCGTGGGATCACACCGTGACGGCGGGGTATTGACGCTCCTGCTGGTCGAACCGGAAAAGGGTGGACTGCAGGTGGATTACAAGGGGGAGTGGATCGACGCCCCCCAGGTTCCGGGAACGTTTGTGGTCAATATCGGCGAGATGCTCGAACTGGCTACGGATGGGTACCTGAAAGCAACGCTCCACCGCGTGATCTCGCCGCTGCGCGGGACGGACCGGATTTCGCTGCCGTTCTTCTTTAACCCGGCTCTGGACGCGACGATGCCGCAGCTTGCCGTGGCCCCGCAATTTTCCGCCAAGGCCCGGGGCCTGTCGGTCGATCCGACCAACAGCCCCATCCTGCAGACCTACGGTGATAACGCCCTGCGGTACCGTTTCCGCGCGCACCCCAACGTTGTTGCAGCGCACCACGCGGACCTGGTTAAACGCTGATCGAAAGGCGGTAGCCGTTACCGGTGGGGCAGAGCTGGGGCAGGTTTAGCCGCGGCGTCGGGTGCTCATCGAATCGCTGTGGCTCCTCACGTCGGTGCGGATGCTAAACGAGCGGCCACGGGTACCGCGACCCTGTCAGATCCACTGGCAGGATCGCCCCGTCCAGCATCCGTTGGGTTCTCCGCTGTAAAGCGGACACCTCGTCCCCGTCTAGCAATTCCGCGAGGGCGGCCGGAACGGCAGAAGCCAGGGGCGCAATGTCAGCCAGCAGGGCCTCAGGGATTGGCTCTCCAGCAAAGTCCCAGATCACGGTCCGCAGCTTAAAAATTGCGGAGAAGCACAGCCCGTGGTCAATGCCCCAGATCCGTTTGTCATTTCCGCGCAGCACATGCCCACTTTTGCGGTCGGTGTTGTTGGCAAGGTAGTCAAAGAGCGCCATCCGGGCCATGTCCGGATGCGTTGACGGATCCTCGGAGGAGATGGTGAAGTAATGTTCCCGGAAGTCGCAGTCCACAAACCACTGCAGCGAGCCCTCACCCAGCGGCGCATCCTCCCGAATTACTGTAGGTGGCACCAGGCCCCACCCCAATTCCTCGCTCAGCAGGTATGCCGCGCGTTCACGCCGGTGCAGGCCCGGCGGAAAATCAGAGAGCGGACGCTCGCCAGCAACCGGCTTGTACACAGCCTGCCCTGTTTGCTCGCCGAGGCTCAGGTTCACCAGGAACGTTTCATTGCTGCTGCGCACAATCTGGCCAACCAACTCTAGACCGCCCTCAGTCAACAGCCGCAACTCACGCTCAGGCGTGCTACCCACGCGATGAGCTCACTATGGCTTCAGCTTGCTCAGCGGCTCCGAATGCGAGTTCACCATCGGTACCGATGCGGCCTGACCGTCCACAAACGTCACAGCAGATACTGATCCGGGGCTGATCATGATCCGCTGAAACAGGTCCAGCGTGGTCCCCAGCGCATGTGCCACCGCAGCCTTGATGGTGTCTGCGTGGGAGAAGCACACCACAACGCCACCCGGATGCGCTGCGCAGAGCCCCTGGAGGGCGCCTACCATGCGGTCCTGCATCTCGGTGAAACTCTCCCCGCCCGGAAAACGGAACGTCGACGGGCTGGACTGCACTGTCTTCCACTCTGGGAGCGCCGCCAGATCAGCGATCCGCCGCCCGGTCCACTCGCCAAAATCGCACTCCAGCAGTCCCGGTTCCCGGATGATCTCCAGTCCCGTGGCGGCCGACGTCGGACCCGCCGTTTCGCACGCGCGCTCCAGTGGGGAGGAATAGATGGCAGTCACGGGCAGCCCGGTGAGCCGCTCGGCAACGCGCTCGGCCTGTGTGCGGCCACGGTCCGAGAGGTGCAGGTCCGGGGCACGGCCCGGCAGCACTGTACCAGTGGTGGGAGTCTCACCGTGGCGCACCAGGAGCAGGAGCGTGCTGGGCGGCATCGGGGCGGATTCTGACGGGGAAGCCGGCGGTGCCGGCTGGGCTGCAGCAGTCATCAGTACCAGCCTAGGCCCATCACCTGGCAATTGTCCCGGACTTTAGCCGGTCCGCTTGAAGCTGAATTAAAGCGCTGACCAGCAGACCGAACAGGTCTACGGTGGAGAAGTGACTGAACGCCCTGAGATCTTTACTGTTGGTGAACTGCGTGCCTCCGGCCATGTCCTCAAGGACTTGCGCCAGGAACTCCGTGACAATCTGCTGGAAGCGCTGGCAGAGGGTCGCGATCCGTGGCCCGGAATCTTCGGCTTTGGCCGCACCGTGCTGCCCCAACTCGAACGCGCACTCATTGCCGGGCATGACATTGTGCTTCTGGGTGAGCGCGGCCAGGGCAAGACCCGCCTGCTGCGCACCCTGGCTGGATTGCTGGACGAATGGTCGCCGATCATCGAAGGTTCCGAGCTTAACGAGCACCCATTCGAACCCATCACCGCACACTCCCGCGCCTTGGTCCAGGCCGAGGGCGACAGGCTGCGTGTGGCCTGGCGGCACCGTGCCGAACGCTATGTGGAGAAGCTCGCAACACCAGATACGTCAGTAGCTGACCTGATTGGCGACGTCGACCCCATGCGCGTTGCCGAGGGCCGCCGCCTGGGC
This sequence comes from Pseudarthrobacter sp. PS3-L1, assembly GCF_030063285.1. Taxonomy (GTDB): domain Bacteria; phylum Actinomycetota; class Actinomycetes; order Actinomycetales; family Micrococcaceae; genus Arthrobacter. The sequence goes on from NZ_JASISU010000009.1 coordinate 22,671, forward strand.
GATCCAGAAACTATTCACTATGGCCTGATTCCACGTTCAAACCGCGGAATTGTTGCTATCAATGAACTCCCCGACCTTGCCGAGCGCATTCAGGTCTCAATGCTCAATGTCATGGAAGAACGTGACATCCAGATCCGCGGCTATGTGCTGCGCCTGCCCTTGGATGTGCTGGTGGTAGCCTCGGCCAACCCGGAGGATTACACGAACCGTGGCCGGATTATCACCCCGCTCAAGGACCGCTTTGGCGCCGAGATCCGCACGCACTACCCTCTGGAACTTGAGGACGAGGTGGCAGTGATTGCCCAGGAGGGAGACCTGGTGGCCAGCGTGCCGCCGGTCATCCTGGAGATTCTGGCCCGTTATACCCGTGCGTTGCGCGAATCGCCCGCCATTAATCAGACCTCCGGAGTGTCAGCGCGGTTTGCGATTGCCGGCGCCGAAACAGTGGCCGCCGCGGCCCGTCGCAGGGCGAGTATCCGTGCGGAGGACAGTGCTGTGGCACGGATCATTGACCTCGACGCCGCCGTTGAAGTCCTCAGTGGCAAGATCGAATTCGAATCCGGCGAGGAAGGCCGCGAACAGGACATCCTGGACCACCTTCTGCGCACCGCAGTGTTTGATGCGGTCCGCGAGCACTTCCTCGGCCTGAACCTGGATCCTCTGGTCACCGCACTGGATGGCAGCTCCACTGTCACCACGGGTGAGCTGGTTACGGCGAAGGAGTTCCTTGAGAACCTCCCGGCGTTGGAAGAATCCACCCTTTACGACGACATTGCCGCCCGATTGGGTGCCGAAAACGACGGCCAGCGTGCCGCGGCCGTCGAGTTGGCCCTTGAAGGGCTCTACCTCAGCCGCCGGATCTCCAAGGAGTCCGACGATGAAGCCACCATCTACGGCTAAGGAACAGGTTTTGCCATGAGCCTTCACAACCGGTCCAGGTACGGCCGCTACGCCGGCGGACCGGACCCGATGGCACCGCCGGTGGACCTTACGGAGGCGCTGGATGCTGTTGCTGAGGACGTTATGGCCGGCTACTCGCCGCGCCGCGCGCTGCAGGAATTCCTGCGGCGCGGCGGTCCCGATCAGCAGGGCCTGGATGACCTTGCCGGCCGCATCCAGCAGCGCCGCAAGGACCTGCTGGGCAAACACAACCTGGACGGCACCCTCAACGAGGTCAAAAAACTCCTCAATGAGGCTGTGCTCGAAGAACGCAAGCAGCTAGCTCGGGACGCCTTGATGGACAACACGGACCGGGCGTTCCGTGAGATGCAGATGCAGAACCTGCCCAAGTCCACAGCAGCCGCAGTCAAGGAACTTTCCACCTACGACTGGCAGTCGAGCACTGCCAAGCAAACCTACGATCACATCAAGGACCTCCTGGGCCGCGAGGTCCTTGATCAGCGTTTTGCCGGCATGAAACAGGCGCTGGAGAGTGCCACGGAGGAAGACCGCGCCGCCATCAGCGAGATGCTGGGTGACCTGAACACCCTGCTGGACAAGTACCGGCGCCGTGTGGACACCCAGGAAGACTTTGCTCAGTTCATGGCCAAGCATGGCCAGCACTTCCCTGAGAACCCACAGACCGTGGCGGAACTGGTGGATGCGCTTGCCAAGCGTGCCGCCGCTGCCCAGCGACTGATGGCGTCCATGTCGCCGGAACAGCGTGAGGAACTGATGCAGCTCTCCGCGCAGGCCTTCGGATCGCCTGATCTCATGGCACAGCTAGGGCAACTCGACGAAACACTGCAGGCGCTGCGTCCCGGTGAGGACTGGGATGGTTCTGAACAGTTTGAGGGCCAGGAGGGTATGGGCCTGGGCGATGGCACGGGCGTCTTGCAGGACCTCGCGGAACTTGATGACCTGGCCGCGCAGCTGGAGCAGGACTTCGACAGTACCCACATGGATGACCTTGATCTCAAGGCACTGGCGCGCCAGCTCGGCGATGATGCGGCAGTCTCAGCTCGCACGCTTGCCGCTATTGAAAAGGCCATGCATGACGGCGGCTACCTCACGCGCGGCGACGACGGCACACTTCAGCTCTCGCCCCAGGCCATGCGGCGGCTGGGCAGGTCGCTGTTGCGTGACGCAGCCAAGCAGCTCTCTGGCCGACAGGGCCGCCGGGAAACCAGGGAGTCGGGGGCCGCGGGGGAGCCCACCGGCTCCAGCCGCCCGTGGGAGTTCGGTGACGCTGCCCCCTGGGACGTCACCCGGACCATCACCAACGCGATCAGCAGGACCATCGCCGATGGCGGGGATACCTCCCACGGAATCCGGCTGGCTGTGGATGATATTGAGGTGACGGAGACCGAGGCCAGGACCCAGGCCGCCGTCGTCCTTCTCGTGGACGTGTCCTACTCCATGGCGGCAGAGGGCCGCTGGGTTCCCATGAAACGTACAGCGCTGGCACTGCACCACCTGATCTCCACCAGGTTTCGCGGTGACAGGCTGGCACTGATCACGTTTGGGCGCTATGCCCAATCCATGGACATTGGGCAGCTCACGTCCATGCCAGCCGTGCGGGAGCAAGGTACCAACCTGCATCACGGGCTCATGTTGGCCAGCCGGTTTTTCCGCAAACACTCCTCCATGCAGCCAGTCCTGCTGGTGGTAACCGACGGCGAACCAACCGCACACCTGCTCCCCGACGGCGAATCGGTGTTCTCCTGGCCGCCACACCCGCAGACTATCCGCCGCACTGTTGATGAGCTGGACAAGGTGGGCCGCGCACATGCGCAGTCGACGTTCTTCCGCCTGGGAGACGACCCGGGCCTTGAACGCTTTGTGGAACGGATGGCCAAGCGGATTGACGGTCGGGTGGTGTCACCGGAAACCGATGACCTGGGTGCCGCCGTCGTGGGTGAGTACCTGCGTGCGCATTTCCGCGGCCGGCCCTATGGGGACTCGGACTGGGCTCAGTAGGAGATCTTCAGCTGGCGGCCTGATTCATTATCTTGACGATACTTTCACTATGACGGACGATCGTTGAATGGAGAATCACGGCGTCCACCCCGCAGCGGTCCAGGAACTTATCGGCGTGGAGGATCAAGCGGAACGGGCCATGACTGCCGTGGGGGCCCTCGTCCTGCAGTTGCGACGCGAGGCTGGCCAAAGCCTCGGTAGCCTTGCTGCTGCAGCAGCACTCAGCCCCGGGCTACTCAGCCAGATTGAGCGCGGCCAGGGCAACCCGTCCCTCACTACGCTGATCAAACTCTCCCAGGCCCTTCGGGTGCCGGTAAGCCGTTTCTTCGATGTCAAGGATCAGGCAGGCGCTCTGGTCAAGCGGCAGGACCGACGGCGGCTCGAAGTCGCCGAGGACAATCTCATCTATGAACTTCTCACTCCACACATGAACGGCCAGTTGGGCATGCTTCGCGCACAGATCGCACCCGGCTGGAACAACGAGGATGCACCTTTCAAACATGCTGGGGAAGAGTGCGTCACCATGGTTCAGGGGCAATTGTTTGTTTCTGTCAACGGTGTCGGCTATCACCTTGAGGAAGGTGATTCATTGACCTACGACTCCTCGCTACCGCATTGGTACCGCAACTCTACGTCCGAAGATGCGGCGTTGATAGGAGCCATGACACCGCCATCCTTCTAGCGGAAGCAGGCCCTCAGCATGGGAATTCATTCAATTTAATGAATAAATGACACTCAAAGTGTTGACATGACAGTCATGTGGGTCAAAGCTTGGGGAAGAAAGTGGAGACGGCCGGCCGGGGATTAGCGGCCGAAGTCACCCACTGCACCCTTCCTGTCACCCACTGCGAGGACTATGCGCATGACATCCACCGCTGCCCAGGCACTTAACGATTCCATTCTTGAGGCTGCTGCACCCAGCGCTGCTGGACTGGCATGGACCCAGAAGCTCATCTCGTTCGACACAACGAGTCGCAATTCCAACCTTGCAATGATCCAGTGCATGGCGGATGAGCTCGCGGCCCACGGCGTCGCCTGCGAACTGGTTCCCAGCCCAGACGGCACCAAAGCGAACCTTTTTGCCACGATTCCCGCCGCCGACGGCACCATCACTGGCGGCATCATGCTTGCGGGCCACACCGATGTTGTGCCTGTGGACGGCCAAGACTGGCACAGCGATCCGTTCACTCCCGAGATTCGGGACGACCGGCTCTATGGTCGAGGCACAACGGACATGAAAGCCTTCAGTGGTGCGATTCTTGGCCTTGTGCCTGACTTTCTGTCCACGACAATGAGCGAACCTCTGCACTTCGCGTGGACCTACGACGAGGAAGTCGGCTGCCACGGTGCAGTGGTTCTCCTTGCTGCTCTCGCTGGCCGTGGCATTCACCCCAGGATCGCATTTGTTGGTGAGCCAACCAGTATGCGGGCTGTCTCTGCGCACAAGAGTAGCCAGCTGTTCCGAGTTAGTGTCAGCGGCGTTGCGGCTCATTCCTCCATGACCACAACTGGTGTAAACGCCATCGAGTATGCCGCCCGTTCCATCGCCTTCATCCGGTCCCTTGCTGATGAACGCAGGCTGTCTGGTCCTTTCGATGAGACTTTTGTGGTCCCGTACACCACTGCCAATGTAGGCCTGGTCGCCGGCGGAGCAGCCGTGAACACTGTGGCCGAAAGGTGTGACTTCGATTTTGAATTCCGGACCATTCCAGGCGAGGACCCTGCAGTGGTGATCTCCAGCATCCGTGCCCACCTGGCGCAACTTCGGGCCGAGATCCAGCAGGAAAATCCGGTGGCTGATATTGCGATGATCCAGCTGGGCACTGTCCCAGGTCTGAGCCCAGCTGGTCCGGGTGCCGCCCTGGACCTAGCCCAGAAACTCACCGGCAACAGAGCGGAAGAAACGGTTGTGTATGCCACTGAGGCCGGTCTCTTCCAGCAAGCCGGCATCGACACTGTGGTGTGCGGCCCCGGAAACATGGACCAGGGGCATACCGCCAACGAATACATAGAACTGTCCCAGATTGCCGCCTGCGAACGCTTCTTGCGGGCACTTTCCAGCCACCTTTCCACGACAGAACGGACCATGCAGCCATGAGCCAACCAACAGCCCCCAGCCGCGGCCCGGATAGCAAGGTTGCTGACCACGGGCCACAAATCGCCTCGGCAGAGGAAGAAAAGAACGCCCGCAAGGCTGTTGTTGCCGCATCAATCGGCAACGGACTTGAGTGGTTTGACCTGATTGTGTACGGCACCTTCGCCGTCACCATCTCCAAACTTTTTTTCCCCACCAGCAATGAAGCAGCTTCCCTGCTGTTGACTTTCGCCTCCTTTGGCGTTTCGTTCATCATGCGTCCGCTGGGCGGCATCATTATTGGCCGCTACGCCGACAGGGCGGGCCGCAAAGCGGGCATGCTGGTTTCCATTCTGGTGATGTTTGTTGGCACCCTGTTGATTGTTGTCTCACCCACGGCAGCGATGATTGGCGTGACAGCGAGCATCTTGGTGCTGGTTGCCAGGTTGCTGCAGGGTTTCGCCACCGGAGGGGAATTTGGCACCGCAACCGCATATCTGATCGAATACGCGCCCAATCGGAAAGCATTTTACGGTAGCTGGCAGGTTGCGACCCAGGGGGGCGGTATCCTGCTGGCCGGGATCTTTGGCTTCGTACTCAACTCCTACCTCAGTACCCAGTCCCTTGAATCGTGGGGCTGGCGACTGCCGTTCATCTTTGCCCTGGCGATCGGACCAGTCGGCTGGTACATCCGCTCCAAAATGGAAGAAACGCCAGAATTCTTGGCTACGGAGCGTTCCGCGTCGCCGCTCCGGGAAACTTTCATCGGCAACGGCGGCCGGCTCTGGGCAATCGTGGGAGTGGTTTCCCTGGGCTCCGTAGGTGTCTATATCGCTCTCTTCATGCCCACTTATGCGATCGTGAACCTGGGCATGCCCAAGACTGTCGCCTTCCTGTCCACCCTAATCTTCGGCATTGTGATGAGTGTAGGTTCCCCCTTTATCGGAAAATTGGCGGACAAAGTGGGCCCTGCGCGGGTGATGAGTTGGGCCGCCGCTGGAACTATCGTCGTCGGCCTTCCAGCATTCATGCTGCTGATTGCAGCACCGGTGCTACCCACCATGATTCTGGTGGAGCTGGTGCTTTCCGTTCTGGCCACCACTTACTTTGCGCCCCTCCCAGCCATCATGGCTTCCATGTTCCCGGCTCGGATCCGGTCCACGGGACTGTCCCTGGGCTACAACATTGGCGTGACAGTGTTTGGTGGGTTCGCGCCCTTTGTCCTGACCTGGCTGATCGGCAGCACGGGCTCGCTGCTTGTACCGGGGTTCTATTTGGTGACTATCGCAATCATCGCTGCGGGCAGCCTGATCGTCACACGCCGGGTGTACCGCCAGGCCTGATCCCTGCACGCTCCTGCGCCAGGGACTATTTCTGGCTCCGAAGGAGTTATGGAGCAGGAGCCGCAACCGGTTCCGGGTGCTACGCGCTGCAGCGCGGACGGGAAAAGACAACTACGTGACCACAACAATTGCAGAAGGAGTGGGCTTCCGCTCAAAACGCGGACCCATCCTGATCGCCCTGATGCTCTCAACTGGCCTGGTAGCCATCGATTCGACGATTGTTGCCACCGCGGTGCCGTCGATTGTGAACGACGTGGGCGGATTCTCATCCTTCCCGTGGCTGTTTTCCGCCTACCTGCTGGCTCAAGCGGTCTCGGTACCGGTATATGCCAAGCTCTCCGACATCGTGGGCCGCAAACCACTTATCCTGATCGGTATCGGGCTGTTCCTGCTCGGCTCCATCCTGTGCGGCATTGCGTGGAGCATGCCCGCCCTCATTGCGTTCCGTGTCCTGCAGGGCCTGGGCGCCGGGGCCGTGCAGCCCATGGCAATCACCATCGCCGGGGACATCTATACATTGAAGGAAAGGGCCAAGGTCCAGGGCTATCTGGCCAGTGTTTGGGCTATTTCCTCAGTGGTGGGGCCCACACTGGGTGGCGTCTTTTCTTCCCTCGGCATCTGGCGTGGGATCTTCCTGGTCAACATTCCGCTGTGCCTCCTGGCCGGGTGGATGTTGCTCCGGTCCTTCCACGAAGACATAGAGCGCGTAAAGCACAAGGTGGATTATGTCGGTGCGGGGCTCCTGACGCTTTCGCTCAGCCTGATTATCCTCGGGGCCCTGGAGGGTGGCCAGGCCTGGGCTTGGGGTTCGGGTATCAGTATCGGCGTGTTTGCTGCGGGCGCCGTTCTGTTCGCGGCGTTTGTCCTTGTGGAACGTCGGGCAGTGGAGCCTGTCCTGCCGCCGTGGGTGGTGTCGCGCCGGTTGCTGGCGACAACGGCACTGGTTTCTTTTGGGGTGGGCGCCATCATGCTGGGACTGACGTCCTACGTACCCACGTTCCTCGAGGGGGCCCTGTCCACGTCGCCGATCCTCGCGGGACTGGCGTTGGCGGCCCTGACCATTGGCTGGCCCATCTCAGCATCGCAGTCCGGTCGGATCTATCTGCGAATCGGGTTCCGGAGGACCGCCATGATCGGCATCTCCATCACCGTTCTGGGCACGGCGGTATTGGCCCTTACCTCCTCGACGCCCAACATTGCGCTGACAGCTGTCAGTTGTTTCATTGTCGGCCTCGGTTTGGGGCTCGTGGCGACCCCAAGCCTGATTGCCGCCCAGTCAAGCGTGGAGTGGAATGAGCGCGGGGTTGTCACTGGTACCAACCTGTTTGCCCGCTCGATCGGCAGCGCCATAGGCGTTGCCATCTTTGGGGCAGTCGCCAATGCCATCTACGCCGGTACACCAGGCGGCAATACCGATCCGCAGACTGTTGTGGCGGCGTCGGGCGCGGTGTTCATCGCGGTCCTGATCGGTGCAGCACTTACTGTTGTTGCGGTACTCGCTATGCCTGCGACGCCCAAGGCCAAGGCTCCAGCCGAGGCCGCGCCTGCGGGCTCGGAATCTGCCACCGACCGCACTGCGAATAATGCCCTCGAGGGCTAGTCAGCGTGCCAGCGTATAGCGGTGAAGACGCCTGCCGGGTTGACGGGCGCTGGCGATAACCTCCTGGACAGTGAGGATTTTTTGCGGACTCATCCACCCCTGAGACGGTTTGTGCAGCGCGTAGCCACCACCAATGGTGATGGCGGCGTGCTGGGCGAGTCCGTCCGGAGTCCGCCAAACCATCACCGTCCCCGGAAGGCCGTCGTCGCCGCCCGTAGTGGCCGAGGCCGCCACCCATGACTCAAAGGGCGCCTGTTGCATCCACACTCCGGCAGCGTCTGTCACCCCGGCTGCTGCCATGACGGTACCGAAACAATTGGGGCCGCTGGCATGGGGAAAAGCGCCAGCGAGTTCGCGGGCGTCTGGTACCAGGGCATGCGCCCTGGCCCAGACATGTTCTGGCACCTGGGCATGCCTACTGGCGCGGCGGCCCAGGCGAAGATACTCGTTCAGGACCAGGTCCCCACAGCCATCCAGGAGTGAAGGCCACCAGACAAAGCGGTGCCCATCGGCCTGTGCCGCGGCATGGGGACGCAGTGTGGGAGGTGCGCTGCGGACCGAGGGTACGTTCGCTCGGCCTAGTGTTACCTGGTCGCGGACCAGCGCCGAACGTTCAGGCCCTTCCAGCGCGGCGAACTCGGCTTCGGAGAGCACAACGCAGTCCAGGTGATCTGGAAGACGGTAGATCTCGAAGGTATCCCGCGATTCTGGCGGGAGGTGTTCGGCAGTGATCCGGGGAAACGTGATTGCGGACTCCCGTGGGACCAGGAACGGCTGGCGGGGAGGTGCAAACCAGGATGCTTGTTGTCGGAGCAGGTCCGGAGCAATGTCAATTCCCAACACGTCCACGAATGTCCCCCTGAGTCAGGGACCACACCACAGCCTGGTGCAGTCCCTGCAAGCCTACGGCCGTCTGGCAGATTGATGGTGCTGGCCGCCGCACGGGAGGCCCCGGCATGATGGCTTGCGTCGCCGTTACTCCTCGATGGTTACCCCGCGCCAGAATGCGATCCGGTCCGTGATGTTCAGGGCCTTCTCTTTGGGAGTGGGGTAGTACCAGGCTGCATCCGGATTCACCTTCCCGTCGACTTCCAGGGTGTGGTAATCCGCTTTTCCCTTCCACGGGCACGTGGTGTGCATGTCACCGTCACGCAGGTAATCGGCATTGACCGAGTTGCGCGGGAAGTAGTGGTTGCCCTCCACCATGACCGTGTCTGTGGAGTCAGCAATGACTTTTCCATTCCAGATTGCCTTGACCATGATCATCCGTCCTGTCAGTTCCGGCATCGTGCGCCCGAAGTAGTGTGTGGCTATGCCAACGGTTGTCTGCACGGAGTTGTTCCCGACGGCGGTCCCACCGAACGAGGTGTGGGCCCGCCGTCAGGACGGTATTGGCGCCGATTGCCTCGCCTGTCTGTGCTGCCGGAACGTTTTCAACAATGGCGTTGGACGCGTTGCTGCCAGTGCCATGCCGATACCCACACCGGTCAGCAGCCCGGAAACAATGATCTGCCACCCTTCCGAATGACCCAGGTCCAGGATAGTGAAGGATGCAGCGACGGCCGCGGCGCCGACAATCAAGGGAATTCTGGGACCCATTTTGCGGATGAGCGCCCCAGCGACCAGACCTGAAACGACCATGGCGCCAATGGTCGGCAGGAGGAAGAGTCCTGACTTGGAGACAGATCTACCAAAGCCGTAGCCAAGAGCCGATGGCAGTTACAGGAGCGTAGGAATGAGGATGAAAGTGCCGAACATGGCAAACCCGAAAGCGAAGGCCACCGTGTGTGAGGTCCAGACCGCCCGACAACGGAACAGCCGGACATCCACCAGCCGGCGGCGCCATGGAGTACGCGGGCAATAATCAGCACGATGAGGTTCGGTGGCAGAGCGGCGGAGACGGTGCCAGCCAGCAGCAGAACGAGGACAACGATCAGGATCTTCCGCTTGCCCACCCTGTCCCCCAGGGGCCCAAGGAGGGGGGTGAGGACGGCTGCCGCCAGGAGGTATGCCGTTAGGACCCAGCTGGCATCGCTGCTGGCGATCAACGGTGCACCGGAGGGGTGCCCGGAGTGTTCAGTGGTGACTGAGGGTGGACGCTGGAGAGGTTCAAGTGCACACCTGTGAAGCAAGAGAAGAGTCCGACGGCGGCACTGGCGCCGCTGCGTCCGTCGAGGGGATTCGCGTGGGCCGGGACGCTTCTGCGACGCCATCGGCTCAGCCGTCTACGCAGACCTGGTGGAACCTCTGGGCCAGACGCTCAGGGTGTTGCTCTCCCTTTCCTGATCTGCAGGGTCGAGGGGCCACTCGGCCACCGCGCCATAACTTGTTCCGCGTCGGAGAGACCGCCCGGCCCTGTACGGCACTGCACTGTTCAACGTATCCTTGCCGTTTGGTGACCTCGAGCGCCTTGAAGCTCGAATCGATGGAGAGGGGATGTCCACTATGGGCAACACCACGTCAGACGGAAGCACCAGCGAGAGCCTGCGCACAGGCGGCAATGACCATGTATGGGAATGCGAGCACCGCCACCCAACGGCAACGCAGGTCCGGGCCATGGGGTCGCGCCGGGCCGACGCCGAATCAAAACTCGCCCAACACCTCAAGGAGTCCCAAGAGGCTGAACACCCTGCAGAAGCACCTGCAGACCAAGACATTGACGACGGCGCTCCGGCGTCGGCGGTCCACGCGGAAGAAGGCCGCGGGCAAGGTAGCTGATGCAGGTGAGGTGCATAGCGACACACCGATAGTTGCCGTCAAAACCAAAGCCCCTGCTGATGAATCGGCAGGGGCTTCGGGGATGGCAGCGGGCTTGGCTGGGAAGTTCCTTACTTCTTGGTCATGCCTGGCTTGATAACAACCTTTGTCCAGCCGTTATCACGATCGTCAAAGTGGCGGTACGCGTCGGCGGCCTCGTCCAGCGAGATTTCATGGGAAATGATCCAGGACGGATTGGCCTTGCCAGCTGAGATCAGGTCCCGGAGCTGGCGGTTGTATTTCTTGACCGGAGCCTGGCCGCTACCGAGCGTCTGACCTTTGAGCCAGTGCATACCGTAGTCCAATGCGATCCTGCCCTGCTTGGCGTCCTCGGTGGGGCCGCCGGGGTCAGCAGGTAGGAAAACACCCACGGAGCCGATGCCGCCAGTGAACTTCACGGATTGAATCAATCGATTCATGGTCAGGGCAGGGTCCTCGACACCCTGGTGGTCATGAGCTTGGTAGCCCACGCACTCACAGCCCCGGTCCGCCCCTAGTCCCTTGGTTTCCTGCAGGACAAATTCCACAGGATCGACCTTTGAGTCATCAATGGCGATGGCGCCAATTTGTTCTGCCAGGCGGAGGCGGTCTGGATGCCTGTCCACCACCATGATTTTTGCGGCACCCTTGATTTGCGCTGAAAGAGCGGCCATCAAGCCCACTGGGCCGGCTCCATAAATGACGACTGTCTCGCCGGGAAGGACCCCTGCCATTTCTGTGGCGTGGTATCCGGTGGGGAAGATGTCAGAAAGCATGACATAGTCATTTTCCTTCTCCACGGCATCCTCGCCCAGGCGTAGGGCATTGTGGTCGCCATATGGAACACGGAGCAGTTCTGCCTGGCCGCCACCAAAGTCGCCCATACCGGCGAAGCCATAGGCGGCCCCAGCCTTCTGGGGATCAGGTTGGTTGGTCAGGCAGTAACTTGTGAACCCACGCTCGCAGTTCTGGCAGAAGCCGCAGGAGATGTTAAAGGGCAGGACAACGCGGTCACCGATCTTCACCTTGTCCACGCCGTTGCCCACCTCCACGACCTCGCCCATGTTCTCGTGGCCAAAGGTCCGTCCTACTTCAAAGTCGGTGCGTCCCTCATACATGTGAAGGTCGGACCCACAAATGTTGGTGGTGGTCACCCTGACCAAAATGTCTGTGGGGCGCTCGATTTTTGCATCAGGGACATCCTTGACGCTGACGCTCTTGGTTCCTTCGTAAACTACGGCCTTCATGACACTCCTTAGGTCCGCGTGACCCTGCAGCCCTGATGGTTGTGCAGCGGATGGTCACACCGGCAATCCCCGATGGCGAAACGAACGCATCTGCCGTGCAGGTACGGACGAATCACACTCCATAATGATAAGCATACTGATCGTTATGGTGTTAATCTTTGCGGGGGGACACAGTCTCTTCACGGAGGAAACCGTTCACTGTGGATATGGCGTGCAGGTCATTGAACACCGCCAACTGAGCCTCTGCCTGTGCTTCCAGGTTCTCGAAGTTCGCGGGTTCCAGGCCCAGGTAGGGCGACAGGTCGCGAAGGGTCCGCCATAGCCCGATCTTGCCCAGGACTGCCGAGCGCATGAATTCGCTTTCCACCACTGGCGTCAGGGGCGATGCCTCGGTGACACGTCCGTTGAGCTTCAGCCGGCCAAGACGTTCCCCAAGTGCCGCACCCAACGAAAGGGACAGTTTGCGGGGGAGCCCAAGATCACTCATCAGGAATTCGAGGTTCCGGAGTTCATTGTGGATTTCCTCGGCAATGACCATGAGTTGCGGTCCTACGGGGCTTCCGGCAAGTGCCTTTGCCATGCTGCGGGTTCGATTCCGGCCAGCTGTGGCTCCTGCTGCGTGATCGGCAAGATAAATGCCCAGCAATTTTTTATCGATGGTGTTCGGTATATGGGGTCTCAAGGACGCTCCTGACTCACTGAATGACTGATGGAGTGGGTGGACCGGATACGGGCCAGCTTGGAGCCCGGCTTCGGCCAGCCCGGGCGGGGCGACAAGGGCCAGCGCACCCACAGGGCCCGGATTTTTCAGACGAGTGCGCTCCGGGACATCAAGAGGTAGTCAATGGCCGCGGGGCCCGTCATGCGCAGATTGTTGTTCCGGGTGGAGCTGATCCTGGTCTTCATGGCTGCCCAGAACGTCCGCTCGCTTCCAGCGATATTTCCCGTGATGGAGCACCAGCTCAGGTACAGCCCGTACAGGGACTCGCGGCCAAGGGTTGTCTGGGCCTGGGGGCTTTCAATGGTGGATTCTCGGAGGAAGAGATCAAAATCTGCAGCTTGCACGGAGGCCAGCTTTCTCTACATGCGGGAAAAATACTGCCGTTTTGCTACAGCAGCGCGCACGTCACGGCCCGCAATTCCTGGAAACATCCGGAGGGACTTGGCCAGGAAGCCGGGAGGCGCGAAGGGAAACCCTAGGGACAGAACTTTACTCTTCAGTAAGTTCCAGATCAAAAAATCAGGTGAAGTGCGTGACCGGTTTCTCGCCTGTCACGGTAAAAACCATTTCTTCCGCGAGGTCACGGAGTTTTTGATTGCGGTTACTGGAGGCCTTGCGAAGGATTTCCATGGCTTCCGCCTGGGTGCAGTTGTTTTGTGCCACAACGATTCCGCAGGCCAGGTCAATGGCCGTGCGGTTGGCCATGGCTGCTGAAAGATTGGCTGCGGCATCTTGTGACGTGCCAATCTTCACCATGAGGCGCAGCGCCCGTGAGGCGATGATGCCAAAACCTTCTGCTGCGGAAATAACGTCAGGCGTGAATGCACGCCGTGGTTCAGCAAAGAAGTTGAGCGCTGCAGAGGCCTCGCCGTCGAGGTAAAGCGGAACCCCCAGCGCACTAAGGCAGTTTTCGGAGACCAAGGCCTTCTGGTATTCGGGCCAGCGGGAGTCCGTTTCGACGTCATCCATCAGGATAGTTTCACCAACCCGGATAGCGGCAATGCATGGACCGTCGCCAATGCGATGCTCAATCCTGTCCAGGTGTACAGCGCGCGGACTGCTGCCGCCAACAGTCCGCGTGGAGCGCACGCGCTTGAGGGTCACGCCGCAGGAAACCTCTGATCCGACGTCCGCGCTGAGCGCCCGTGCCGCGACAATTGAAAGTTCGGTGAGGAAGTCAGCAACCGTGTCAGCACCCAGCACAAGATCGTCGAGCTCTGCGAAGAACGTGGTGTCACTGCTGTTGGTCATGCTTCAAATTAGCCCGGTGGACTGGATTGCGCTAATTCATGGAGTCCGCCCACGTCCATGGCCTGAGGATCACGCCGATTCATACCCAAGTGCAGTCACAGGGCAAACTGTGAGCACGACTTTCCCCAATCCAAAGGAACCAGCCCATGAGAATTTTTGCCGCCGAGACCTGGACCCACGATGAACTCAAAGAGCAGATCCACGGTGCGGATCGCCGGAGCTTGGTGGTGTCCGCAGCCGATTCGAAGAGTGAGGTCATCGCCGCCTTTGGCACCGTACTGGAGTTCCCAGCTGATGCTGAGGCAGATTTGGATGGCTTGAATGATGCCCTGCATGACCTCGGTGACGCTGCTGAGGATGCGCCAGTGACCATCATCTGGGAGGTCTCCGCAGAGTTCCGGACCCGCCGTGCCTTCGGCCTGGTTTGCGAAACGCTCCAGGACGCCGAGTCATACGCCGGCCAGGACCTGGCCATCATTGCCGTCTGCCTGTAGGCAAGACCACCGCAGCCGGACGCCGGAACGCTTCACAAGGGTGGTGCTTGGATGGTGCCACGGCACCACCCTTCACACCCGGTGGTCAGGCATTAACTATGAGGCCCAATTCAGCCTTGGATGCCAAAGCCTGGTGTTGTGGCAGGATCCGCACTGTGTAGCCGAAGGGGCCCGAACGGTCGATCACCAGGTCTCCGCTGAACAGATGCCTGCCGCTGCCCAGATCCTCGGCCGGGGCGAGCTCCAGGATTGTTACGTCGCTGAGCTCGTCGGACTCGCCAGCTCGCCCAAACGCAACGTCAACAGAGACATCCGCCGAGCCCAGGGCCTGCAGTGACACGTAGGCATTAACACGCAGGACGTCGCCAATCTGCGGTTCCTCGGAAACGCCCATGGAATCCACATGCTCCACATGGACTCCGGGCCACGAGCTCCGGACTTTCGAGATCCACGCAGCCAAACCTTTGGCCTGGGCGAAGGAATCGGCGACGGCGTCACGGCCAGCCACTGCTGCTGGCCGGTACAGCGTATTGACGTAGTCGTGCAGCATTCTCTCGGCCGATACAGCTGGTCCGAGGGTGGCGAGCGTGTGCTTGATCATCGACACCCAGTGTGTGGGAACCTGCTCCGCGCCTGGCTCCGAAGGCCCTGCAGCACCAGCACCACTGGATACCGTGGTTCCGTAGAATTTTGGTGCTACCTGGTTTTCCAACAGCTCATAGAGTGCTGCGGCCTCGATGTTGTCGCGCTCCTCCGTGGAGGCGTCATTGTTTGCTGTTGGAATGGCCCAGCCGTTTTCGCCGTCATACATTTCGTCCCACCAGCCATCCATGACCGAGAGGTTGAGGGAGCCGTTGATGGCGGCCTTCATTCCAGAGGTACCGCAGGCTTCCAGCGGACGCAGCGGGTTGTTCAGCCACACGTCACACCCCGGGAACAGCGTCCGGGCCATGGCGATGTCGTAGTTGGGCAGGAAAACAATCCGGTGGCGGACCTCTGGATCATCGGTAAAGCGCACCAGCTCCTGGATCATCTTCTTGCCAGCGTCATCTGCCGGATGGGACTTTCCGGCAATCACCAGCTGCAGCGGATGGTTCGGGTGAAGCAGCAGTGCTTTCAGCCGCGCGGGGTCGCGCAGCATCAGGGTGAGCCGCTTATACGTGGGCACCCGCCGTGCGAATCCGATTGTCAGGACATCGGGGTCCAGGACGCTGTCCGTCCAGGCCAATTCGGCGTCCGCAGCGCCGCGCTTTTTCCACGACGCGCGTAGCCGCCGTCGGACGTCATCCACAAGAGCCGAGCGCATTTCCCTTCTGACTGCCCAGAGGTCCTCGTCGCTGACGTTGTACGCCAGGTCCCAGCGGCCCTGGCTCTCCGCGTCGCTGCCAAACTGCTGGCGCGCCAGGGCAGAGACCCTGCCATCCACCCAACTGGGCACATGCACGCCGTTGGTCACGGACGTGATGGGCACGTCGGCGTGGTCAAAGCCTGGCCAGAGTGCTGCAAACATGCCGCGCGATACTTCACCATGCAGCTTGGCCACACCATTGGCCCGCTGGGCCAGCCGCAACCCCATGACTGCCATGTTAAACACGGAGGGGTTGCCGTCCTGGAAATTTTCCCGGCCCAGTCCCAGGATCCTGTCCACCGGGACCGCAGGTGCCAGCCCAGCCTGGAAGAAGTGCTGGATCTGGGCGATCTCGAATCTGTCAATCCCGGCAGGTACCGGGGTATGGGTGGTGAAAACGGTAGACGCACGGCCCGCGGCCAAGGCCTCCTCAAAGCTTAGGGACTCGCCGGCCATGAGTTCCTGGATCCTTTCCACCCCCAGGAAACCAGCGTGTCCCTCGTTGGTGTGGAAGACCTCGGGCGCGGGGGAACCGGTAAGGCGCTGGTAGACCCGCAGTGCCTTTACCCCACCCATGCCCAGGAGCAATTCCTGCTGCAGGCGGTGGTCACCACCGCCACCGTAAAGCCTGTCCGTGATGCCGCGTGCGGCGTCGTCGTTGCCTGGAACGTTGGAATCGAGCAGCAACAGGGGAACGCGTCCGACGTCGGCTCGCCAGATCCGCGCCAGCAGCCGCCTGCCGTTGGGCAGTGGCAGCGCGATCTGCACTTCCGCGCCGTTGCCGTCCCCAGACGGTTCACGCAGCAGCGTCAGGGGCAGGCCGTCGGGATCAAGGACGGGATAGGTCTCCTGCTGCCAGGCATCGCGGGAGAGCGACTGCTTGAAGTAGCCAGCCTGGTAGAGAAGTCCTACCCCGATCAGCGGTACTCCCAGGTCAGAAGCTGCCTTGAGGTGGTCGCCAGCCAGGATGCCGAGTCCACCAGAGTACTGCGGCAGAACCTCTGTGATGCCGAATTCCGGAGAAAAATAGGCAATGGCCTGTGGTGCATCGTCGCCAAGCCCCTGATACCAGCGCGGATTCTCCAGATAGCGCTTCAGGTCATCGGCTGCAGTGGTGATTCGAGCAACTACCTCAGGGTCCGCAGCTAGCGCGTGGAGGTCCCCGCGGCCGATCTGGCCCAGGAACTTAATGGGATCGTGCCCCGACTCAGACCACACACCGGGGTGCAGGCTCGCGAACAGCTCACGCGTGGGATGATGCCAGGACCAGCGGAGGTTGGCCGCAATTCCGGCCAGCGGCCTGAGGGGCTCGGGGAGGACACTGCGGACTGTAAACCTTCGGATTGCCTTCACCAGCGCCACAATAACGGACAACATTGAGCGCCGGAACAGGTTTACCGATCTTTGTGCTAAATGACAGGCGCAGTTCAACTGCAGCGCTGGCCCAGTGCCCAAAATGGATGAATGCGGCGTCGTAGAGCAGGAAAAAGATCGCAGGCTTAGCATTCTGCCCAGATTCTCGCTAACGTCGAGCATGTGACCAAAAATCGAGTGAGCAAAGCCACCCCCAAGCCGGCGCCGAAAGGCCACATCACGGACGGGCTGCGTTTTGGCCGGTTCCCGATCACCGCCGTAGAGCCAGTGGTGGAGGGTGGAAGGTTCCCCGCCAAAGCTGTAACGGGTGAAGGGATAGTGGTGGGAGCCACGTCCTTTCGCGAGGGCCACGACCAGCTAGGCGTCAGTGCCATCCTGCTTGATCCCCAGGGCAGGCAAACCCAGCGCGTACGCCTTGAACCACCGCGTGGAGAGCGCGGGATGGGCACCGACCGCTGGGAAGGAATCCTGACCCCTGGCGAACCTGGCAACTGGACCTTCGTGATTGAGGCCTGGCACGACAGGTACGGTACCTGGCACCACAACGCCGAGGTAAAGATCGCTGCGGGCATCGACGAGGAGCTCATGCTTGCAGAGGGCGCGGCCCTCCTGTGGGATGCCGCCGCTGATGTGACGCGAACTGATTCCGACCGCAGCATTTTCGGAGAGGCCGCAGAGACGCTCTCCAATACCTCCCTCACTGTTGAGGCACGTCTGACCGCCGGGTTCGGCGCAGACGTCCGTGCCGCCGTCGTCCGCCAGCCCATCAGCGAACTGGCCACTACGTCCCAGCCCTATCCGCTGCTGGTGGAGCGTGAACGCGCCGGACGCGGCTCCTGGTACGAGTTCTTCCCGCGCTCCGAGGGCGCAACCCGTGACCCTGAGACCGGCGCCTGGACGTCCGGAAACTTCCGTACGGCGGCACTCAGGCTCGATGCCGTTGCCGACATGGGCTTCGACGTCCTGTACATGCCGCCCATTCATCCCATCGGCGTGCAGCACCGGAAGGGACCCAACAACACCCTGGTAGCGGGCCCGCACGATCCCGGTTCGCCCTGGGCGATTGGGGCCAAAGAAGGCGGCCACGACGCTATCCACCCGGACCTGGGCACGTTTGAGGACTTCGATGCCTTCGTGTCCCGGGCCAATGAACTCGGCCTGGAAGTAGCCCTGGACCTTGCCCTGCAGGCAGCCCCGGACCACCCCTGGGTGCAGACCAACCCGGAATGGTTCACCACCCGCGTGGACGGCAGCATTGCCTATGCCGAGAACCCGCCCAAGAAATACCAGGACATCTACCCGCTGAACTTCGACAACGATCCGGCTGGCATCTCCGAGGAGATCCTGCGCATTGTGCAGCTGTGGGTCAGTCACGGGGTCAGGATTTTCCGTGTGGACAACCCGCACACAAAGCCTGTGTGGTTCTGGGAGTGGCTGATTGCCAAGGTTGAGGCGGCTACCCCGGGCGTCGTGTTCCTGGCCGAGGCCTTTACCCGCCCAGCCATGATGCATGCCCTCGGACGAGCCGGTTTCCAGCAGTCCTATAGCTACTTCACCTGGCGGAACACCAAGGAAGAACTGGAGGAGTACTTCCAGGAGGTCAGCCACGAGTCACCGGCGTTCTTCCGGCCCAACTTCTTTGTCAACACCCCGGACATCCTCAGTCAATATCTGCAGTTTGGTGGACCGGCCGCCTTCCGCATCCGTGCCGCACTCGCAGCTACTGCCAGCCCGCTGTGGGGCGTCTACGCGGGATTCGAGCTCTACGAACACGTTGCCCGGCCTGGTGCCGAGGAGAACATCGACAACGAAAAGTTCGAGTACAAGTCCCGCAACTGGGAGGCGGCAGCGCAGTCTGGCCGCACTTTGGCCCCCTACCTGAAGCGCCTTAATGAGATCCGCCGGGACCACCCGGCGCTCCTGGACCTGCAGAACCTGACAGTGCATACCAGTACCGATAACTCCACAGTGGTCTACTCAAAACACAAGACCCTCGCCGACGGGTCAAAGGACACCATCATCGTTGTGGTGAACGTGGACCCGCACGGCACCCGCGAGAGCACAGTAGGCCTTGACCTGGCCGCACTGGACCTCGATCCGCAGGATCTCACTGCCAGCGGTGGCTTCAGGGTTGATGACCTGATCACCGGTGACAGCTGGGAGTGGGGGGACAGCAACTACGTCCGCCTCGACCCGCACTATGAACCTGCCCATATCCTGAGCGTGAGGAGAAGCCGCCCGTGAGCTTCAACACCCAAGGCGCAAGCCACCACTACTCCACGCAGAACAACTTTGACCTCAATGGTCCCGGGTTGCAGCACGATCCACACTGGTACCGGAAGGCCGTGTTCTACGAAGTCCTGGTCCGTGCCTTCTCCGATGCCAACGGCGATGGATCCGGTGACTTCAGCGGCCTGATCGGCAAGCTGGACTACCTGCAGTGGCTTGGCATCGATTGCCTGTGGCTGCCGCCCTTCTTCCAGTCGCCGCTGCGCGATGGTGGCTACGACATCTCGGACTACAACTCCGTCCTCGACGAATTTGGCACCATCAGTGACTTCCGGCGCCTGGTCGCAGAGGCCCATGCCCGCGGCATGCGCGTCATCATCGACCTGCCGCTTAACCATACTTCGGACCAGCACCCCTGGTTCCAGGAATCCCGCAAGGACCCAGAGGGTCCCTACGGAGACTTCTACGTGTGGAGCGATACCGATGAGAAGTATGACGACGCGAGAATCATCTTCGTGGACACCGAAGAGTCCAACTGGACCTTCGATCCCATCCGCCGGCAGTTCTTCTGGCACCGGTTCTTTGGACACCAGCCGGACCTGAACTTCGAAAACCCCAAGGTTGTTGACGCAATCTTCGACGTCGTGAAGTTCTGGCTGGACCAGGGTATTGACGGCTTCCGCGCGGATGCCATCCCGTACCTTTTCGAGGAGGAGGGGACCAACTGCGAGAACCTTCCCGCGACGCACGGCTTCCTGCGCGACCTTCGCAAAATGGTGGATGACAACTACCCGGGCCGCGTCATCATCGCCGAGGCAAACCAGCCGCCGGAGGAAGTGGTCGAGTACTTCGGCACCGAAGAGGAACCCGAATGCCACATGGCGTTCCACTTTCCGATCATGCCGCGCCTCTACTACGCACTGCGCGACCAGAAAGCAGCGCCGATCATTGAAACCATGAAGGAAACCCCAGAGATCCCGGCCGGGGCGCAGTGGGGGACCTTTCTTCGTAACCACGACGAACTGACGCTGGAGATGGTGACCCCCGACGAAAGGGCCGCCATGCTGGGCTGGTACGCCCCGGACCCCCGCATGCGTGCCAACATTGGCATCCGCCGTCGGCTGGCGACGCTGCTGGATAACTCCCGCGCGGAAATCGAGCTCATCAACGCCCTGCTCCTGTCCCTGCCCGGGAGTCCGTTCCTGTACTACGGGGATGAAATCGGCATGGGAGACAACATCTGGCTTGACGATCGTGACGCTGTCCGGACGCCCATGCAGTGGAATCCGGACCGCAACGCCGGGTTCTCCAGTGCTGATCCTGGCAAGCTGTACCTGCCGGTGATCCAGTCGCTTGTCTACAACTACAACATGGCCAATGTTGAGTCAGAGGCGGCGCACTCAGGATCTCTCCTCAGGTGGACGCGCCAGATCCTCAGCGTCCGCAAGAACCACCCCGCATTCGGGCTGGGCGCATTCCGACACGTCCCCGCGGACCATGACGCTGTGCTGTCCTACCTGCGCGACCTGCCCGAGGACAATATTGCCGGTGAAGACGGCGAAACAATCCTCTGCGCCTTCAACCTCTCGCAGCACCCGGTTGCGGCAACGCTGCAGATTCCCGAGTTTGCGGGCCGTGGACTGCGCGACGTCTTTGGTGGCCAGCCGTTCCCCAGCATCAAGGAGGACGGCACACTCACCCTGACGCTGGGCAGCCACGATTTCTTCTGGCTGCGGGTCCGTA
The DNA here is from genome assembly GCF_030063285.1 of Pseudarthrobacter sp. PS3-L1. Taxonomy (GTDB): domain Bacteria; phylum Actinomycetota; class Actinomycetes; order Actinomycetales; family Micrococcaceae; genus Arthrobacter. Next base: position 43,750 of record NZ_JASISU010000009.1, read on the forward strand.
ATGCCGCCTCCAATCCGTCCTCGCCCTACACGCAGGCCATGCCTGTCCTGTCCATCGAGGGCTGACATGACCTTCTCACTGACAGCGGTGGCAACCGACCTTCTGCGCGAGTGGCTTCCTAGGCAACGCTGGTTCCCCGTGAAATCGGGTGGTTTTGATCTGGTGGAGGCCGGTGGATTCACGTTGGCCGGCAACGCACCGGGAGTCACGCTTTCGGTATCCATCCTCGCCATCACCTCAAGGGGCACCGATGGTGCGGAGCGCACGGATGTCCTCCAGGTTCCGCTGAGCTTCCACCAGATTGCGGTCCCTGGCCTGGAACGGGCATTGGTGGGCGAGGCAATTGCTCCGGACGGTGGCCCCCTGTGGATGTATGACGCAGTCCACGATCCGGAGTTTGTCAGCGCCTGGCTGGACCTGATGCGGCCGGGCTCCGCGGTCCCTTCCGGAATGACGGGCCACCCCGGTCCTGGCGGGCACCGCCTGCCATCGGCAAGTGGCACCGTGCGGGTCCTCACCAGCGAGCAGTCCAACAGTTCAGTAATAGTGGACGACGGCGGGTTGCCAGCGATCGTAAAATTCTTCCGGGTGCTCTCTGCTGGCGAGAATCCCGAGGTTGAAATCGGCGCCGCACTTACCTTCGCCGGCAGCACCGAGGTTCCCGCGACCCTAGGTTGGGTGCGTGCGGAGTGGAACTCCGGGGCTACCGCTGCGTCCGGCGTCGTCAACGGTGAACTGGCAGTGGCCCATGAGTTCCTGGCGGGTGGGCGTGACGCTTGGCGGCTGGCCGTTGCCGCGGCTGTTGCCGGAACAGATTTCAGCGAGGAAGCCAGGGCGCTCGGAGCTGCCACGGCAACTGTCCACCACCTGCTGGCTAAGGCCCTTGGCCGGTCAGAGGAAAGCCGGCCCGGTGCCGATGTTGCTCCAGCAGTCGGCCAGCGTGTCCGGCAGGCATGGACGGAAGCGGCAGATGCCGTGGGTCCGTTCCAGGATGAACTTGATGAGCTCCTGGTTCATCTTGTTGGCCAGGCAGCCGGCCCGCTTCAGCGTATCCATGGCGACCTGCACCTCGGCCAGATCCTCTGGGTCGCAAGCCCAGCGAACCCAGGCGGACGTTGGGCAATCCTTGACTTTGAGGGAGAGCCACTGCGTCCCGTTGCCGAGCGCAACGTCCCGGATGCGCCACTGCGGGATGTCGTCGGAATGCTCCGCTCCTTCGACTACGCCGCGGGAGCTGCAATCCGCGAAAACCCCGGGACCGTGGTTCCGGACGGCTGGGTAAACCAGTGCGCCGAGGCATTCCTGGACGGATATGCCTCTCTCAGCCCGGATACGGTGGACAGGAAATCGCCCCTCTTTGCAGCCCTATGGCTTGATAAGGCCCTCTACGAGGTTGTCTATGAGCTGCGCAACAGGCCTAGTTGGCTGGACATCCCGGTCAACGCGGCCCGAAATATTCTCAGCAGTACCCGCTCCGGCGCCCAGCCGGCAGCGGCAGTGGAAGGTGAAGATATGACCAGCTCAGTTTCGGCGGACAATGTGCCCGCACCCATCAAGGTGGATCCCGACGTACTGGGCCGAGTGGCCAACGGTGAGCATCACGCGCCGCACTCCATCCTTGGCGCACACCTGGATGATGACGGCTACGTGACCTTCCGGACAGTGAAGCACCTTGCTTCGGCAGTGAATGTTGTGACAGCAGAGCATTCATACCCGCTTGCCCATGAGGCGCACGGCGTGTGGACAGGGGTCGCGAAGGCGCTGGATGCTGGCCATGTCCCGGACTATCGCCTGGAGGTCACATACCCGGAGTCGGACCCGGTAACCGTGGATGACCCCTACCGCTACCTTCCGACTGTGCGCGAAATGGACCTGCACCTCATCGGAGAGGGCCGGCACGAAAAACTCTGGACTGTCCTGGGTGCGCACATGCAGCACTATGCGTCGTCCCTGGGCAATGTTGATGGTGTCTCTTTCGCAGTGTGGGCTCCCAACGCGGAATCCGTGCGCATTATTGGCGACTTCAATGGCTGGGATGGCCGTGCCAACTCGATGCGTTCATTGGGCTCTTCCGGGGTCTGGGAAGTATTCCTGCCCGGAGTTGTGGCAGGTGCGTGCTACAAATTTGAGATCCGGACTAAATCCGGGGAATGGGTGCAGAAAGCTGACCCCATGGCCTTTGGGACAGAGGTTCCACCGCTGACTGCCTCGCGCGTGGTGGATCCACGGTATGCCTTCAAGGACAAGGAATGGATGACGGCCCGGGCCGGCCGGGATCCGCACAACTCGGCCATGAGCGTCTATGAGGTCCACCTGGGATCGTGGCGGCTAGGCCTTGGCTACCGGGAACTTGCCAAGGAGCTGGTGGAGTATGCGCAGTGGCTCGGCTTCACCCACGTTGAGTTCATGCCGGTGGCCGAACACCCATTTGGTGGCTCATGGGGCTACCAGGTCACGTCCTACTTTGCGCCAACCTCGCGATTCGGCCACCCTGACGAGTTTCGCTACCTGGTAGATGCACTGCACCAGGCCGGGATTGGTGTGCTGCTGGACTGGGTTCCGGCGCACTTCCCCAAGGATGAGTGGGCGCTGGCCCGCTTCGATGGTGAAACACTCTACGAACACGGTGACCCGAACCTTGGCGAACACCCGGACTGGGGAACGCTGATCTTCGACTTTGGCCGTCGCGAGGTGCGTAACTTCCTGGTGGCCAATGCGCTGTACTGGTTCGAGGAATTCCACATCGATGGACTTCGTGTGGATGCGGTGGCGTCCATGCTGTACCTGGACTATTCACGCAATGAGGGGGAGTGGAGCCCCAACCGATTTGGCGGCCGGGAGAATCTGGAAGCTATTTCCTTCCTTCAGGAAGTCAATGCCACTGTGTACAAGTCACATCCAGGCGCTGTCATGATCGCCGAGGAGTCGACGGCCTTCCCCGGGGTCACCGCTCCCACGGACCAGGGCGGACTGGGCTTTGGCATCAAGTGGAATATGGGCTGGATGCACGATTCCCTGGCGTATGCCGCCGAGGAATCCATCAACCGCAAGTGGCATCACGGTTCGCTGACCTTTTCCCTGGTGTATGCATTCACCGAAAGTTTCCTGCTTCCCATCAGCCACGATGAGGTAGTGCACGGCAAGGGTTCGCTACTGCGCAAAATGCCTGGTGACAGGTGGCAGCAGCTTGCTAACCTGCGTGCGTATTTTGCCTACCAGTGGGCGCACCCAGGCAAGCAGCTCATCTTCATGGGCACGGAGTTTGGGCAGGAAGCCGAATGGTCGGAGCAGTATGGGCTGGACTGGTGGCTTGCCGACATCCCTGCGCACCGTGGAATTCAGCTGCTTACCAAAGATCTTAATGCGGCCTACAAAGAGACGCCCGCCCTGTATACGCAGGACAATGACTCCAAGGGATTCGAATGGATCAACGGAGGAGACGCTGACCGCAACGTCTTCACTTTCATCCGGTGGGGAACAGATGGCAGTCCCCTGGTCTGTGCGATCAATTTCTCTGGCTCCCCACACCACGGCTTCGAGCTTGGTGTTCCAACATCCGGTGCCTGGGAGGAAGTACTCAACACGGACCACCCGGATTATGGCGGCTCAGGTGTGCTAAATCCAGCGGAATTGACTGCTGAAGGCAAGGGCATCAACGGGCAGCCAGCGTCCGTGACAGTTTCGCTGCCGCCACTGGGCGGAGCTTACTTCCGGCCGACGAAGTCCTAGGCGAACCCGTTTCCAGGCAAGGCCCCAACCGCATTCTTGTGGTTGGGGCCTTGCTGTTTGGCTGGAGCTGATGCCTGGGGAAGGGTGCACCAACAGGCTGAGTTGGCATCTGGCAAAACCGGTGGTACAGTTTATTTCCGCGCTGCTCCACGGAGTCAGAAGAGAAAAAGATCCGCCAGTTCTGTACTGAATCGGGTTGAGAATCTCGGTTTGACACCGGAGAGTCCAGCGGGTAAGTTTGAAAAGTTGCTCCGGAGCGATCCTGAACGTTTGTTTGGGTGGTGCCGGGTGTGTCTGTTGTTTGAGAACTCAATAGTGTGCCAAGTTTATTGATACCAATTTTTTATATGAATTGGT